>NZ_VTVE01000010.1 GCF_010906925.1 Pseudobutyrivibrio xylanivorans
ACATCAGCTAGTGAATCTGCATCAACATCAGCTTCACTAAGCAACAGTGCATCAGCTTCTGAGTCAACATCAGCAAGCCAGAGCAGCTCAGCGTCAGCAAGTGAGTCAGCAAGTACAAGTGCGTCAACAAGTGCAAGCACATCAGCAAGCGAGAGTGCATCGACAAGTGCAAGCGCCTCAGCAAGCGAGAGTGCATCAACAAGTGCGAGTACATCAGCAAGTGAGAGTGCGTCAACAAGTGCAAGCACATCAGCTAGTGAATCTGCATCAACAAGCGCAAGTTCATCAGCAAGCACAAGTGCGTCAACAAGTGCAAGCACATCAGCTAGTGAATCTGCATCAACAAGCGCAAGTACTTCAGCATCAGCAAGTGAGTCAGCAAGCACAAGTGCATCAACAAGTGCAAGTACTTCGGCGAGTGAGAGCGCATCAACATCAGCAAGTTTATCAGAGTCAGCAAGTATCTCTGAGAGCATAAGAGAGTCAGAGTCAGCAAGTGCTTCTGCAAGAATAAGCGAGCTTGAGAGCCAGAGTGTTTCAATGAGCATAAGCTTATCTGAATCAGCTAGCGCAAGCGAAAGTGCATCGACATCAGCTAGCACTTCTGCTTCAACTAGTGCATCAGAAAGCCAGTCAGCAAGCACAAGCGCATCAACAAGTGCAAGCACATCAGCAAGCGAAAGTGCTTCAACAAGCGCAAGTACTTCAGCATCAGCAAGTGAGTCAGCAAGCACAAGTGCTTCAACAAGCGCAAGCACATCAGCAAGCACAAGTGCATCGACAAGTGCAAGCACATCAGCTAGTGAATCTGCATCAACATCAGCTTCATTAAGCAACAGTGCATCAGCTTCTGAGTCAACATCAGCAAGCCAGAGCAGTTCAGCATCAGCAAGTGAGTCAGCAAGCACAAGTGCATCAACAAGTGCAAGTACTTCAGCAAGTGAGAGCGCATCAACATCAGCAAGTTTATCAGAGTCAGCAAGTATCTCTGAGAGTATAAGAGAGTCAGAGTCAGCAAGTGCCTCTGCAAGAATAAGTGAACTTGAGAGCCAGAGTGTTTCAATGAG
>NZ_VTVE01000011.1 GCF_010906925.1 Pseudobutyrivibrio xylanivorans
TTAGTGCCAAGGCATCCACCCTGCGCTCTTGATTGTTTAATCTCGAATGTATAGCGTTACATTTTAAATTTGTTCAATAAGAACTTGTTTGGTTTGTTAATTCTCGGATGTCTTGATATTTAAGAAATTTAAATTATCAATTCTCTACTGTATGAAGTTTTCAAGTTGCTAGCAGGTTATCAAAACTGATAACCAGTGGAGACGGAGAGATTCGAACTCTTGACCCCCTGCTTGCAAGGCAGGTGCTCTCCCAACTGAGCTACGCCCCCATAGGGTGCATCTAAATCGATGCTATATTCAATTAGATATCATTCGATATCAGTGGGCTTAAGTGGACTCGAACCACCGACCTCACGCTTATCAGGCGTGCGCTCTAACCAGCTGAGCTATAAGCCCATAACCCGGCAGCCACCTGCTTTCCCATGCCGTCTCCAGCATAGTATCATCGGCCGATTAGGTCTTAACCATCGTGTTCGGGATGTAAACGGGTGTGACCCCTAACCGCATCGCCACCGGAAATATAAA
>NZ_VTVE01000012.1 GCF_010906925.1 Pseudobutyrivibrio xylanivorans
GAATTCTTCTTTTTTTCTTTTTTTTTCAAGCAGAGGACGGCATACGAGATCGACACGGCTTCGGACCCTGTATCGTCGCGCCAGGCGATACAGGATTCGAACCCGTGATGACCCCGACGCTGGCGGATCTGACCCCCGGGAATGACGGTCATTGCCACCGCGTCTTCCCACTTAATCTGCCTGGTGGTAGCCGTGTAGGCGTCGAATTCAACCATTTGCCCCCCCAAATGGCTTGCGACCCGCGACAGCTATACGTTTCCGGGTTTTTACGGGGTCTGCTACCGGGGTACCTGACCCCCGTGTTACAGGGGGGGTTGGCAACGCCGCCGCCGAGCCCGCGCGCGCCGTCCTGCGGCCTGTCCCGCGCGGTCCCGTCGTCGGCTTGGCAACATGACTTTGCTCCACTGTCGAGACTGCATCCGTCATGACCTGGTCGAAAATATCCATGGTCATATG
>NZ_VTVE01000013.1 GCF_010906925.1 Pseudobutyrivibrio xylanivorans
CCTCATTATTTTTCTGCTTCTAAGCTCGCTAAATATTCCGCTTCATAATCGTATAAAGGGGTCGGGTAATCGCCGTTGAAATAAGCCATACAAAGTCCCCCGTATGGTTCGTTCGGATAAGGTCTACCAATGGAATCTACTAAACCCTCTTCACTCAAATACTCTAAAGAATCAGCGCCAATAATTCGGCAAATTTCATCGACAGAATAATTAGAAGCAATTAATTCATTTCGCGTTTGGATATCAATACCGTAAAAACAAGGATACGCAAGTGGTGGAGATGCGATTCGCACATGAACTTCCGCCGCCCCAGCTTCGCGCAAAAGTTGTACAATTCGTTTACTTGTCGTTCCGCGCACAATCGAATCATCAATCATGACAACCCGCTTGCCTTCCACAACCCCACGCACCGCTGAAAGCTTCATTCTAACCCCTTGCTCACGGAGTTCCTGTGA
>NZ_VTVE01000014.1 GCF_010906925.1 Pseudobutyrivibrio xylanivorans
GTCAAGCGTTGAAATTACATTTAGTAATGTCGTTTTACCTGATCCGGAAGGTCCCATAACGCCAACAAATTCCCCTTCATCCATCGAGAAAGATATTCCTTTTAATGCATGTGATGGATTTCCTCTCTTTTCCCCATATACTTTTTGAATATTTTTAACAATTATCACTGACCTTTTCATATATACTCTCCTATTCTTTGCATACATTTTCCGAACCGGTGTCAAATTCAATGACAATATTAGTTATTGGACTTTTTACTATTTAGTCAATACTTCCATTGCTTTTTCAGGAATGTTTTCCGGAGATACAACTTCGTACTCATAAACATACTTACCTTTTACATGGGCTTTTAAATAACTTTCTTTTGGGAAGTTTTTAACAGAAGTAGTGATTTTAATTTCATCTGTTTCTCCTGATTCATCCACCCCGTTTAACCTGAACATATATC
>NZ_VTVE01000015.1 GCF_010906925.1 Pseudobutyrivibrio xylanivorans
GTCGATGGCCGCGCACGGCGCACGCCGCCTGATGCAGATGGCCGAGAACGCGGCCAACGTGATCGGCATCGAGCTCCTGGCCGCTGCGCAGGGCTGCGACTTCCATGCGCCGCTGCGCTCCAGCAAGGCACTGGAAAACGTGCGCGCCACGCTGCGTGCACAGGTGCCGATGCTGCAGGACGATCGCTATTTCCACCCGGACATGGTGATCGCAACCGATCTGGTCCGCAGCGGCGCATTGGCCAAGGGCCTGGCCGAGCTGTTGCCCACGGTGGAACCGCAGGCATGAACGGCCATCCCGAATGGCTGACCGTGCACGAAGGCGATGCGCCGCTGATCGTCAGCTTCCCGCACACCGGCAGCGAGCTGCCGCATGATCTGATCGGCGATTTCCACTCGCCGTGGCTGGCGCGCCGCGATGCCGACTGGTGGGTGCATGAGC
>NZ_VTVE01000016.1 GCF_010906925.1 Pseudobutyrivibrio xylanivorans
GTCGTAATTATCGTAAGAAAGACCGCTCCTACCTCTGGTAAAGGCATCAAGCAGCATAAAGATAATTGTTCCGGAAAAAATAAGGGAAACGATCACATTTCTAAGTATAGCTTCATAGCTCTTTCCCATAAAAAAAGAAAAAGCAAAAACAATTACGCCAGTCAAACAAAAAAGCGCGCCATATATGAATTTGATCATAACAGAAGACTTTTCTGTTTCCATACTCATCTTCTCTCCAATTTCTTTATAGATTTATTTCTCTGCTTGTTAGCAGCCTTCTTTTCGTAGTCCTCATAAGCCTTAACTATCTTCTGAACAAGAGGATGTCTAACTACATCGCTGCTTGTAAGAGTGCAAAATTCAATATCATCAATTCCCTTTAATACGCCGTGAGCTATATCAAGACCTGACTTAACATCAGGTGCAAGGTCCTTCTGGGA
>NZ_VTVE01000017.1 GCF_010906925.1 Pseudobutyrivibrio xylanivorans
GTACGAAATTATTCCGGGCTTCATCTTCGGCAGTATCGGGATTGTAGTGTTTAGTTTGCTGGGTAAAGCGCCGTCAGCGGCGATGCAAAAACGCTTTGCCGAGGCCGATGCGCACTATCATTCGGCTCCGCCGTCACGGTTGCAGGAAAGCTAAGGGACTTAGCCTGCGGCGGTTTTGTTTGGCTTCAGCAGCGGGTTGCGCTCCCTTAATGTGCCTCGCCATATAAATTGAATGGTGCAGGGAGCGCGCAGGGGGCGGCCAATCGCCGCGGCCCCCTGCTGTCCCGGCCTTCGGGGAACGCTTCAGCGATTTTGACGCCACCAACACCCGAGCTGTTATTATGTTCCGGGCAAAAAGTTAGATTTGATAATCGCGGATGGACGAAATTGCTTGATACACCCGCTTATCAGTTTTACATGGAAGTTTTGATG
>NZ_VTVE01000018.1 GCF_010906925.1 Pseudobutyrivibrio xylanivorans
ATTTCGCTTTAAGCGATTCTGCGATAACTTCCGGAGTGTCTGCACGCAATGTTAATTCTACATCACTTGAACGTGTGTAAAATGCTGGCAATACATCGGTTTGGTAACCAATAACTGGAACCCCTTTTGTTTCTAAGTATTCCATTGTTAAGTTTAGGTCTAGGATTGATTTTGCTCCGGCACAAACGACAGCAACATTTGTTTTCGCTAATTCTTCTAAGTCAGCTGAAACGTCCATTGTTGTTTCGGCACCACGGTGAACGCCGCCAATTCCGCCAGTTACGAAGATTCCAATTTCTGCAAGTTCAGCACAAATCATTGTAGCTGCTACAGTTGTTGCTCCAAGTTGTTTTGTTGCAATAAGGTAGCCGATATCACGACGAGAGACTTTTGCTACATTGCTACTTTTAGCGAATAGTTCTAATTC
>NZ_VTVE01000019.1 GCF_010906925.1 Pseudobutyrivibrio xylanivorans
ACGTCATCTTCATCCACAAATCAACTTTTGCCTTACCGCTTTCGCCGCCACCACCATTTCCGGATTGCTTTTGCAACTTCCCACTTTCAGCAATACACCCACTATCGCGATGGCCGCCAGCGTTCTGCTGCTGGTGCCGGGATTTCCGTTGATTAATGCCGTCGCCGATATGTTTAAAGGCCACATCAATACCGGACTTGCACGATGGGCGATCGCCAGTCTGCTGACACTGGCTACCTGCGTCGGCGTAGTGATGGCACTGACGATTTGGGGGCTACGCGGATGGGTGTGATCGAATTTCTGTTAGCGTTGGCGCAGGATATGATCCTCGCCGCCATTCCTGCGGTCGGCTTTGCGATGGTGTTCAACGTTCCCGTTCGGGCGTTACGCTGGTGTGCGCTGCTTGGCGCGATTGGTCATGGTT
>NZ_VTVE01000001.1 GCF_010906925.1 Pseudobutyrivibrio xylanivorans
AGATGAGATATCCCCTCCTTCAAGGAGATAAGATCCCTTAAAGACGATAAGGTAGATAGGTTCAAGGTGTAAGTGTGGTAACACATTCAGCTGATGAATACTAATAGATCGAAGGTTTATTCTAAAAAGATGTTAGCGTGTTCTCGTGACACTGTATGAAGTTTTGAGGTTGCTAGTGAGTATTTGATACTTATAATCCTCGATAGCTCAATGGTAGAGCACTCGGCTGTTAACCGAGTTGTTGTAGGTTCGAGCCCTACTCGGGGAGCTCATATAGATGTTGATTTTTGAAAATCTATATGTTATGATAATGCAGTCGCTGAACACAGGCGTTGTGAATTCAGTCGGTTTGGCTCCGTGGTCAAGCGGTTAAGACATCGCCCTTTCACGGCGGTAACACGGGTTCGATTCCCGTCGGAGTCACTTGCCAAGTGGCATCTTATCAATAAGCCGATGTGGCTCAATTGGCAGAGCAGCTGATTTGTAATCAGCAGGTTATCGGTTCGAGTCCGATCATCGGCTTTTTTCTATTGAGTAGAAAGAGGCCAATTTTTTTTATAAAGGTCTTGCTTGTATTCACACAATATGGACCTTTAGCTCAGTTGGTTAGAGCAACCGGCTCATAACCGGTCGGTCCAGGGTTCGAGTCCCTGAGGGTCCACTTTCTATTTTTATAATATGGCCTCATGGCTCAGTTGGTTAGAGCGCCGCCCTGTCACGGCGGAGGTCGAGGGTTCAAGTCCCTCTGGGGTCGTTTCCAGTTTTTGGTCATGGGATCTTAGCTCAGCTGGGAGAGCATCTGCCTTACAAGCAGAGGGTCACAGGTTCGAGCCCTGTAGGTCCCATTTGTTATCTTTACGGATAACATGCCGTAGTGGCGGAACTGGCAGACGCGCGGGACTTAAAATCCCGTGGTGGCGACATCGTACCGGTTCGATTCCGGTCTACGGCATTACTCTTAGGAGTACATTTTAATATTATGTGTGTGTAGCTCAGCTGGATAGAGCACTTGGCTACGGACCAAGGTGTCGGGGGTTCGAATCCTCTCACGCACGCTTATTTAAAAGAAAAAGAGATAGGAAATATCCTATCTCTTTTTTCTTTTAACTCACCGGCAGGTCGAATTCGAACTGGTTCGAATAAATCGGTCGTTGCTAAACGACGTCCACCGGACGTCAGCGCCCTCTCACGCACGAGATAAAATTAAAGGAATGCTCGCTTGCCGGCTTGTTCAATGAAAAGCGACGTCCAAAGGACGTCTGAAACCATACACGTACATTTAAACAGACTAATAGATACTCAAGATGGCTGTATTTGTGGAGTAAAGCATTGTTGTTATAGGGCAGGAACTGAAATCCTACGGGGATTTTTCCGATTTTTAAATTTGCACCGTATGATTTTGAAGTTTGAAATTTACAGTTACGGGTATTTATCGATTTTTTTATAAATACCCGTAACACGAGGTATTCAAAGAGTGTTGAATTTCGGGTATAAATTGAAAAACTAAGTATGTACCGTAGAAATCAAAAAATGGCTACGGTATTTATTCAATATATTCGAAAAACACCGTAGGTTTTTGATTCTGAAAAAAATCAATTTTGTAATCCTACGGTAAAAATTAAGTATATTGAATAAAACCCGTAAATTAAGCCTCAAAAGGCCTAGTAAAATAGAAAAATTGATAATAGCGCCAATAAAATGGGAGCACGAGCGTGGAGTGATGAAAAATCCATGGGGAACCCCCATCTAGCCCTGTATGGCAGTCAATTGGGAGAGAGTCAAAGGTGTGGATGGCCGGTCAATATAAGAATTGTCTATATGCGCAAGTTATAAAGTTATAAAAATTGTGAAAGTTTTTTGACGTTAAAAGAATGTTAACAATTGTGATTTATAATTATCAGAAACAAAAAACTATGTATTTACTCAAAGGGGAGCGTGGGGGCTTAAATTTATATGATTTACGCAATGGTGCCGGGATCGGCGTTGGTGATAAATTTAATAATTAACTGGGAATTATTTAAAAAATATGGATTCAGTATAAAGGGCAATGATGAAAAAAAGTGGGTTCATGTGCGATATAACTATTTTGTTCTTGCTGCATGTGGATACTTTTTAGTAGATATGACATGGGGAATTTTGTATGAGCACAAAGAGGTACAAGCATTTTTCCCATTTATATATTTTTTAACAGTTTTGTATTTCTTGTTTATGCTGCTAACAATGCTTACGTGGACGAGATATATAGTGGCATATCTTGATAGAAAAGGACTTAGAAACGACATACTCCTATATGGCGTATGGTCTATGTTTACTATAGGGCTGGTATTTCTATCGCTTAATCCATTCCATCATTTGATGTTTTTCTATAATGAAGCACATGAATATGTTGGAGAAAAAGGAAAAAATATAACATTTTTCCTGCAGATTGCATTTTACACTGTAGTATCAATTTATATGTTATATGTTGCCCATAAAAGTACTGGACGACAAAAAATTAGATACAAAACAGTGGCAGTTACAAGCGTTGTTTTAGGAATTTCTCTTACACTTCAGATATTATTTGCATTGCATCCTTCGTATGCATTAGGACTTATATTTGGTATATGTCTAGTGCATTCTTTCGTACAATCTAGTGAGAAGAAAGAAAAAGAAATACATGATCATATCGCTAGTACTATGGCGAAAGACTATGAAGCCATATTTTACATTGACATAGAATCGGGAGAATATTTAACATTTGCTAAAAGTGAAAAATACATGTCTATAAATGCAACTGCCTTGGAAAAAGATTTCTTTAAAGAGGCATATGATAGTATTGATGAGTGTGTTTTCCCTGATGATAAGGAATATGCGAAGGCCTTTTATAACAAGGAAACTATGCTGAGAAATCTTGAGGGCAAGCGCTCATTCTCTTTTAAATATAGAGTCATGGTAAATGAAAAACCTAGATTCTTCTTATTTACGGTTATGCATGACACTAGTAGTAAGCATCTTATCTTCTATGAAAAAGATATTGATGATGAGTTAAATGCAGAAAAAATAAATAAGGAAAATCAGAAAAAGACCATAACATTCGGACAGATTGCAGAGAGTCTTGCTAGCAACTATGATGCAATCTATTACATAGATATAGCTAATTCTTCATATGTTAATTATATAGTAAGTAATATATTTGGAGAGTTGGAGATTGCTAAATCTGGAGACGATTTTTTTAAGGAATCAATTGAAAATATTCCAAAGATTATTCATCACCAAGATAGAGATGCAGTTTGTGACTTTCTTAATAAAGATAACTTGATTAGTTTACTAGAAAATCAAAAAGATGCATCTATAGATTACCGAATCATAGTAAAGGGAAAGCCTCGTTTTACGAGAATGGTTGTTAGAAAGACAAGTGATAGCACGCATTTTATCGTTGGTGTAGAAGATGTTGATGCTGAAGTGAAAAAGCAGATGCAACAACTAAGAGCGCTGAAGACAGAAAAAGAGCTAGCACGTCGTGATGAGTTGACTGGAGTTAAAAACAAGACTGCGTACAAAGAACTAGAGGAATCAGCTCAAGGAAATATTGATCATGGCATGGATTATCTGAATTTTGGATTGGTTGTATGCGATACTAATAATCTAAAGCAGATAAATGATACTTTAGGACATGCCGCAGGAGATGAGTACATTAGAGCATCGGCACGTCTATTATGTGATATTTTCGTACATAGTCCGGTATTTAGAGTGGGCGGTGATGAGTTTGTGGTATTCCTCCGCGGTAATGATTATACTCAAAGGCACGAGCTTATGAACCAATTGCGCTCACAAGTTCTTGAAAACAAAAAGATTGGTGCTGGAGTTATCCTGGCAGCAGGAATGTCAGAATATAAACCAGAGTCCGATTGCTTTGTATCAGATGTATTTGAGCGAGCAGACAAAGAAATGTACGAGGACAAGCAAAGACTGAAAGCATAATAATAGGCTTGATTAGCGCTGAATGCGTTAATCAAGCCATTTTTTTACTCTACCTGTAAGTGAAATACCTTAACCTCTTGAATTGTCTTAAGAACTATATATTTCATAACAGTCATGATTGGCAGCATAATAACTTCCTTAGGGAGTCGTGAAATTATTACGGCAAAATAGGCGTCCTTGAGATAAAGAAGCTTAAGCCAGTAGCTATTCATTAGAATATTAACAACTATTGTTAAAATAACCTGAGCGACAAGCACCCGTGTGAAGGTTATTTTTTTCTTGTAAAACATAAGTCCATAGATGATACCACTGACTATTCCACTGATGGTAAAGCCAGGGAAAAATGGACCGGTAGGTTTTACAAGATAGCCACCTATATCCATTAGTGCTCCTACAACACCAGATACTGCTGGGCCTAGAAGCATTCCAGATACACTAAGGGGCAATGAGCCAAAGCCTATAGTGATGAGTTGATTCACTGGTATCTTGAAAAAGCTAAGGATGATACCGATAGCTGTAAGCATTGCTGCAAGAGCCAGTGTTTTTGTGTTACGTAATTTAGTCATAAAAATACACCTCCTTTGCAGTCCACTTAATCTACAATGGAGGCGTAAAAATACACTTCACTATGTAGCAGCGGGATGCGACCATAAAACCGCGGCATTGCCTTCGTCCAAGTGACAACTCCCTGTTCACCTGGCACTTAACGCTTTACAGTCTACTCTGCATTTCTTTTTTTCGTATTATATCCATATAAGCAACACAAATCAATACGATGTAGATAAAATGAGGAAATTTGTAAAAACATGCTAGTTTTTACAGTTATTCCTTACTTTATTGATACATTATTCACATTAAGGACATTATTTTTTGTTAGCTTAAAAGAATACAAGATTGGGGTATTACAAATAGTATTGGTATAAATGTAACGTAATTCGAATTTAATTCGAGGAGGGGTATTATATGGCAAAGACTAAGGTAGTAAAGCAGGGGAAGCTAGCTACAAGAATTGCGGCTGTTGTTATTGCAGTATTAATTATTAGTATGACAATTCTTGTTGTGCTTGTTACTTTTACTGCAAGAAATGCTATGGAGCAATCCGCAGAAGCTAGAATGAAAGAAGCGGCAGAAGCAAGAGCAGCTTTGATAAATAATTATTTTAGCGATATAGAGACATTTCTAGCAGCATACGCAGTAAGTCCTTCTATGGTAAGATTGGCAGAAAACCAGGATGATCCAGAGGCCTATGCGGAAGCAAAAAAATTTACAGATGAATATGCTGCAAGAATTCCAAATCTTGAAAATATTTATATGAGCCGTACGAATACTTATGTACTTTGTGGACATGTAAATGAAACGATAGGTAAGCAGTCTGTAACTGATCAGGCATTACTAGATACATTAACACCTATGTATGAGGCCATGGGACAGGCTGGAACACCTATGTTTTCAGGTGTTATGGCATCGCCAACAGGTGACTTGGGTATCATTTTCTCATATCCTGTAATGAGCGGAAACAAGATGGTTGCAGTAGCAGGTATTTCTGTTAATGCCACAGGTCTTATCAATCAGCTGAGCACATTATCATTTGACGGATGGGACAAGGCAACTGTATCACTTGTGGATGTAAATAATCTTAATTACACATACTCTGATGACCAAAGCTTAATTGGAACAACTGTTGAGGAATCAAGCTATGTTTTCCCAATTATGTCTTATGCCAACGGTGAGAGTGGAGTTAATAGCGATAATTTAGGAAGTAAGGGAATCCTTCTTGCCTATTCAAATATTCCAAACTATGGAATTACAGTTTTAGTTCAAGATACAGCTGATGAAGTATATGCCTCTATGAGAAGCATGACTCAAATGGTAATAATTCTTGCTATAGTGGTAATTATACTTATTACTGCAATCACATTTATAGTAATCAACATATTACTTAAGGATTTAACAAGACTTAGCAATAATATAAATGATGTTTCATCTTCACTTGATTTGACACAGACTTCTGGGCTAGAAAAATATGCACATCGTCATGATGAAGTTGGAATGGTTTCTAATTCAACCCTTGGATTGATTAGGGCTATTACAGACATAGCCAGTGCCCTTAAAACTAATGCTAATGGACTTAGGACATCGGCAAATGAGCTTGATAACTCCGCAAGCTCAACTGAGCAGACAGCACTTAATATTTCAGAGTCTGTAGCTGAGATTGCAGATGGCGCTTCATCACAGGCTGAAACAATTCAGGAGGGCGTTCAGGCTGTAGCAGATATTGTGGATTCTGTTCAGAATCTTAACGATAACCTTAGTGGCGCAGATCAGCAAGCTGAAGAAATGTCAAAATCATCTAAGGATATGCTTTATAATTTCGAAAACCTTGGCAAGGCTATGGAAGAGACACAGGCCAGCCTTACACAGGTTTCTGAATCAATGGCAGCAGTGGATGATTTCGTTAGCCAGGTTCAGGAAGCTGCAGATGCAATTGATTCTATTGCCAGCCAGACAAACTTGCTTTCACTTAATGCATCTATTGAGGCAGCTAGAGCAGGTGAGGCAGGTCGAGGATTTGCAGTTGTTGCTGAAGAAATTGGTAATCTTTCTGAACAGTCAGGACAGGCGGCTCATTCAATTGGCGAGATAATGCAACAGCTATCTAACCGTTCAAAAGAAGCTGTACAGACAGTTGATGATTTGGGAAGTGTAGTAGAAAAGCAACAGCAGATTAGTACTGATACAAGAAATGCTGTAACAGAAGTTATCTCAATGATTGATGAAGTAAGAGAAAGCTTTACAAAGGCAAAAGATGCCTGCTTAGATATGAAGAACAAGTCAGCAGTTATCGAGGATACAATGTCAGGACTTTCTGCAATATCTGAAGAAAATGCTGCATCATCTCAGGAAACATCAGCTTCTATGGAGCAGGTTAACAACACTGTGAAGGGCATCAAGGATATGGCATTTAACTTAACAAGTATCTCAGATGAGTTGAATGAATCACTCAGCAGATTTAAACTTTAAAACCTATTATTAAAAAATATACATGCCATTCCCTTACCGCTAGATTTATAGTTGGTAAGGGAGTGGCTTTTTTATAGTCTGCTATTTTACAAAGATTTACTTATATAGATTTTTTGATTAAAATAAAAAAGTACGAAAAAGTAGGCTTTTACATATGTTTTAAGGAAGGATAATCTAGTGAAAGAATATATACACACAGTTCAGTATTATGAAACAGACAAAATGCAAATCACCCATCACTCAAACTACATTAGATGGATGGAAGAGGCGAGAATAGATTTTTTGGCTCAGATGGGCTGGCCATTTGACAAGCTAGAAGGGCTAGGAATAGTGTCTCCAGTGTTAAGCGTAAATTGTGATTACAAGCTGACTACAACATTTCCTGAACAAATATTTATAAATGTTAGAGTAAAAGAATTTAAGGGCGTAAAATTATTTCTTGAATATGAAATGAAAAATAAGGACGGCAAAGTGGTATGTGTTGGTACAACTGGCCATGCATTTTTAAATGCTAAGGGAAGACCAATCAGAATGAAACAGGATTATCCTGAGCTATACCAGTTGCTTTCAACAGACGAACAATAAGTTTTATTTCAAAGAAAGAAGAGTTTTATCCATGAAAATAATGGTTAGCGCATGTCTCTTAGGAGAAAATTGCAAATACAATGGCGGTAACAATTATAACGAGAACGTACTTAAGTACGTGGAGGGGCATCAGATAATACCGGTTTGTCCTGAGGTAGACGGTGGACTTTCGACACCTAGGATTCCCTGTGAAATTGTAAATGGGATTGTAACCGATAGGCAGGGACAGAGCAAAGATCTAGAGTTTAGAACTGGGGCAAGACTTGGACTTAAAAAAGCCATTGAAGAAAATGTAGACTTGGCGATACTTCAATCTAGAAGCCCATCTTGTGGAGTTAATCAAATATATGATGGAACCTTCACTGGTGGACTAATAGATGGGCAGGGCGTATTCGCTGAGATGTTAATAGAAAGTGGAATAAAAGTAATTGATGCAGCAGACATTAAATAGTAAAGGGGTTGGGGATATGAAAGAAAAATTAGGAAGAATCAAAGTTTTATTTGGAGATGTGGACAACACATTACTTTGCCTGAAAATGTACAATGAAGAGGGCAAGCGAATCGTAGGTTTTGAGGATGCCAATGACTGGCTTAAATACAATATTAATCATAATGCATACATCAAATGCCAGGCACCACGTGGCGTGAAAAATCTCATTGATGATTTGCATTTTAATCATGGTGTAAAAATTTACGGGTTGACTGAGTGTAGCAATTCTTTTGAATATAACTCTAAGTTCAATAGATTAAAGGAATGCTATCCTGGTATTTTCGAGCATCATGGTGATTTGATTTCTACAGAATCAAGACATAAAAAGGTGCTTATTATGAAGATGATAGCTGAACGAGATGGATATGATATGAACGAAATTATGTTTATTGATGACAGCTACACAGAAATAATGGAAGCCTTTGGAGCAGGAATTCTCTCTATGCATACAACTGAGGTTATGGAGCGATTTATGCAGTAAATCATCATAAATCATACCCTATAGAATAAGCCTGTTCTAAGGGATATTACACATATGAGTATTATTGTGATATTATCTTCACAGCTAAAATGAGTTGTGCTATGATAACAGCCGTGTTAACTGATCAGAACACAAATTAACTAGACTATTGAGACAGAAAGGATAGTGTTGATGATTAATAGTAAGAAGATTATTGCCTTAGGTATGGTGGCATTAGCTTTGGTGTTAGGCTTTGAAACAAATGTTACTAAGGTAAAGGCGGCTGAAGTAATTGCTGAAGATGTAGAGGAAGAGAGCATCGAAGAAGAGACAGAAGAAGATGTAGAAGAAGTTTCAGACGAAGACTCAGATGATGAGGTTGAGGTGGAAGCTGAGGAAGATGATACTACAGTAGATTTAGATGATGAGACTGAGGAGTCAAATACTATAGAGGGACCTATTGTTGTGGGTAGTGACGCTGATAGTATTAATGATGCTATAGATATGGCTTCAGAAGCAGGTGGTGGAACAATTATTGTTCCTGCTGGACATTATAGTGAGCAATTATTTATTGAAACAGATGGCATAAAAATAGAAGCAGAAGTAGGAGCCATTCTTGATGGCGAAGATCTAACACCTACTGATGATGCAAATGCTATGATATATATTCAGGCATCAGATGTGTCTGTTAGCAATTTGGAAATTGAAAATTTCAAGTATACAGGACCATCAGAGGACATTACAACTACAGGTATTGAAGTGGCAGATGGTTCCTCAAATGTTACTATAAAGGATTGCATAATTCATGATATCGGATGTATTTACACAACTGTGTCTGAGGAGTACAACGGACATGGAATCTACGTTTCAGGTGGTGTGAAAGAACCAACAACTGATATTAATATAAGTGGATGCGAGCTTTATGATTTGCATCTTGGACAGAGTGAATCCCTCGCATTAAATGGTAATGTTTCCAATTTCACTGTTAATAACAATTACATTCATAATTGTGACAATATCGGTATAGATGCTATAGGCTATGAGCAAACAAAAGAAGGTAGTAAAGATCGAGAATTAGATAGAGCTAGAGATGGTGTCATTTCCAATAATACAGTGGAGTATATTTCTTGCGACCCAAGCATCAATATTACATACGAGAGTAAGTGCGCTGCAGGTATTTATGTTGATGGAGGAGACCATGTAATTGTTTTTGGAAATACAGTATCCTATTGTGATATTGGTATAGAAGTTGCTACAGAGCATCCAGGTGTGGCAGTTACAGCAATCTATGTACATGACAATATTTTAAGAGAAAACAATGCATTTGCTGGAATAGCATTTGGCGGATATGATCCAAAAATAACTGGCTGGGCAACAGGCTGTGCCTTTGAAAATAACTATATTTATAATACTTCAGGAACATGTTTCATGGTTCAGTTCGCATGCTCAGGTACAAATGTTATTTATCAAAACACATTTGATGCACAGGGCTCTGCGGTGAAATACCAAGAAGTTTTTGGAAAATTGAGCTCTGGAAATGTGGTTGTAAGAAATAATTAATAATAACAATTACAGCTTAAAATGCATTTGTCATATACTGAATATTCCAAAGTGGAATAACAAATTTAATAATTATGAATAACTAATACCCCTTAAACATTTGATACACTACTGGTTTAATAGTAAACTAGACTAGTTAAAGAATGTTTAAGGGGTATTCTCTTTTGAAATATACAATCAAACGAATTCTACAATTAATCCCAATATTGTTTGCAATTACCTTCTTGTCATTTGCTATGATGCGACTGGCTGGCTCAGATGTTGTTGAGCAAAAGATGCTGAACACCGGTCAGGTGGTCACTGATGCCCAGCTTGAGGCAGCAAAGGCCCAGCTAGGTTTAGATAAGCCTTTTTTAGTTCAATACATAACATGGCTTAATGACTTACTCCACGGTGATATGGGGGTTAGCTTTGTTTCTGGCATGGATGTGTTTGATACATTCATTTCAAAGCTGCCAGCTACATTGTTCCTTACTGTAACATCCATAGTACTTACAGTAATTATTTCTATCCCTCTAGGGATTATTTCAGCAGTATATAAAAATAAATTCTGGGATTATTTCATCAGGTTTTTCAGCTTTATTGGAAATAGTATGCCAAACTTTTTTGTTTCCCTTGTACTTATGTATATCCTAGGAATCAAGCTTAGATTTTTCCCTATTATATCAAGAGAGATGAGCTTTGAAAGTGTGGCTATGCCTACTATCACTCTAGCTATTGCAATGAGTGCTAAATACCTGCGTCAGGTTAGGACTACAGTCTTAGATGAGCTTGGCAAGGATTATATTATGGGCGCTAAGGCTAGAGGTGTTAAGTTTTCTACCACCCTATGGAAGAGCGTAATGAGAGAATCCCTTGTCACAATTATTACTCTACTTGCACTTTCCATCGGAAGCCTTTTGGGTGGTACAGCCATAGTTGAGTCCATATTTATGTGGGACGGCGTAGGAAAGATGGCAGTGGATGCTATCAACATGCGAGACTATCCTATTATCCAAGCCTATGTTATGTGGATGGCCATTATTTATGTGACAGTTAATCTGATTACAGATTTATCGTACAGATTATTAGATCCAAGAATTAGATTGGAGGGCACTGACAATGAGTAGTGTGAATAGACAGGTGTCCGTCCGACAGCTAAAAGTAAAAAAATGTAATACTAAGTGTCGACTTATTGTATTTGCTACGCTAGCAATTTGTTTGGTTGCAGTGGCAGTTTTTGCAGATAGATTATGTCCATATGACCCTTATGCCCAGGACTTATCTTTAAGTTATCAGGCGCCATCAGCTGCCCATATTATGGGAACTGATGCCTATGGCAGAGATATGTTTTCTAGAGTTATTGTTGGTGCCAGAGCAAGTATCCTTTCTACACTTGCCCTTGTGTGTATTATTACTCTTGTAGGGACAGCAGTCGGAACAATTTCAGGATTTATTGGTGGGAAAGTTGATGCTATCGTAATGCGAGTATCAGACTTTTTCCTTGCTTTCCCAGGGCTTGTATTTGCCCTTGCAGTTGCAGCTCTTTTAGGCGGTGGTGTTTTAAATGCTATTATTGCCCTTGCGGTAATAAGCTGGCCTAAATATGCCAGAGTTGCCAGAAGTCAGACGTTATCAGTGAAGGTTTCCTCCTTCGTTCAGGCGGCAGTCTTGGCGGGAGACAATCCCCCTCAGATTATCTTTCGCCATATTTTGCCTAATATATTCGGTCCTATACTTGTGACAGCTATGCTTGATATTGGCACTATGACAATGGAGCTGGCAGGACTTTCATTTTTAGGACTGGGTGCGCAGCCTCCGATTGCAGAATGGGGCAGTATGATGTCAAGTGGCAGAAGTATGTTACAGACATATCCGTGGGTAGTACTATCCCCAGGAATTGCCATATTTATTTCTGTAGTTATTTTTAATTTACTTGGTGACACAGTGCGGGATTATCTTGATCCTAAATAGCACTTTACCATAAATAGAAAGGAGCATATATGAAGGGAATAAAGAAAGCCGTTGCCTTTGCTATGGCTATGGCGCTTACATTAGGAGCATTTACAGGTTGTAGTGGTTCAAAAAAAGAGCCTACAAATGCAAGTGACGACGGAAAGAAGACATTTACTTTTGGAGACACAACATTTAACGCAGAAAATGAAGAGGCAACTATTGATCCACACGAAGCATATTGTGGATGGGCCTGCATTCGTTATGGTGTTGGTGAGACATTATTTAAATTCAATGACAATATGGAGCTTGAGCCATGGGTGGCAGAAAGCTATGAGAATATAGACGACCTTACATGGAAGGTTGTAATCAAGGATGGAGTTACATTCTCAAATGGTAAGGCTTGCGATGCAGCAGCAGTAAAGGCTTGTATCGAGGATTTGGTGGCAGTTCATGAAAGAGCTGCAGCTGACCTTGCAATTGATTCTATTGAGGCAGATGGACTGACTCTTACTATCAAAACACAGGAACCAAAGCCTACACTTATGAATTATCTTTGCGATCCTTATGGATGCATCATTGATGTGGAATCTGGAAATGCAGATGGTATCGTAGTAGGAACAGGTCCTTATGTGGCAACAGAGCTTGTTACATCAGACCATCTAAAGCTGGTTAAGAATGACAATTACTGGAATGGGCAGCCAAAGATTGATGAGATTACAGTGCTTACAATCACAGATGGAGATACACTTGCACTTGCTCTTCAAAATGGTGATATAGATGCAGCTTATGGTATGGCCTATGCCAACTATCCAATTTTTGAAAATGATGACTATGTATTTACTGGCACACCAACAAGCCGTGCTTTCTATTGCCAGATGAATTACAACTCTAAAATCATCCAGGATGATGCTGTCAGAAAAGCGCTTGCAATGGGCATCGACAAGGAAGGTTTTGTAAATACATTACTAAAGGGATACGGCGCAGTAGGTGTTGGTGCCTTCCCTGACAATTTCTCATTCGGCGGTGATGCAGTATCTACTGTTGGATATGACCCAGAAGCAGCTAAGACTGTACTTGAGGAAGCTGGCTGGAAGGATACTGATGGAGACGGAATTAGAGAAAAGGGTGGAAAGACTCTTACACTTAAATGGGTTAGTTACCCAAGTAGACAGGAGCTTCCACTTCTCTGTGAATCAGCACAGGCAACACTTAAGGATATAGGATTTGATATTCAGCTCAACATTACAGCTGACCATGGTACAATCGTATCTGAGAAGGATGGCTGGGATGTATATGCAGCAGCATTTGTTACAGCTAGCATTGGAGACCCAATGTATTTCTTTACAACAAACTGCTTAGATGATTCACCTAAGAATCGTGGTGGATATCACAGTGATGAGCTTCAGAAACTTGCAGAGGAAATGAATGTCACATTTGATCCAGAAAAGAGGGGCGAGCTTGCTATTCAGATGCAGCAGCAGCTTCTTGATGACAACTCATTTATTTTCTGTTCATTCCTTCGTATGAGTATGATTACAAAGGCTAATGTAACAGGACTTAAGGCACACCCAAGTGATTACTATGAATTTACAGCAGACTTGGATATTCAGTAGATAGTTTTAGAGAGGCTTAGGTTATGAGGGAGGAAATCTTAAAATTTGATTCAGTAGAAATTTCATTTGAAGAAGGCCCCGTTGTTCATGACGTAAGCTTCTCTTTGCATTCGGGGGAAATCCTTGCTTTGGTTGGAGAGTCGGGCAGCGGGAAAAGTACGCTTATAAAATCTGCAATGGGTCTTTTAAATGACAATGGTCTGGTGACTAAGGGAGATATTTATTACAAAGGCACCAATCTACTACAGCTATCTGAAAAGGAAATGAGAAAGATTCGTGGTGCTGAAATTGGCATGATTTTTCAGGATGCCAAAAGCTCACTTTGCCCTATTAGAACAATCGGCAGTCAGATTATAGAGAGCATGAATTCTCACAAGAAAATTCCAAAGGCTATTGCAAAGGAAAAGGCGCTAGATTTATTTGAAAAAATAGGATTTAGAGAGGCCGAAAAGCTTTGGAAGAGTTATCCATTTGAATTGTCAGGTGGCATGAATCAAAGAGTTGGTATTGCTATTTCAATGCTTATGAATCCATCTATATTGCTGGCGGATGAACCTACAAGTGCGCTGGATGTAGCTGTGCAGAAGCAAGTTGTAGATGAGATGCTCAATCTCAGAGAATTATTTGGAACGGCTATTATTATTGTTACCCATGACATCAGCGTTGCAGCAGCTATGGCAGATACGGTTCTTGTATTAAAGGATGGCAATATGATGGAATACGGTGAGGCTAAGAAAGTTATTGATAGTCCGGAGAATGATTATACCAAGCATTTGATGGAGGCAGTTCCACGACTTAAGAGGGCTTAGTTTAGGTGAAAGAAATAATAACAGTAAATAATCTAACTAAATATTTCAAAGCACATGGTAAGGCTGACACAGCAGCAGTTGACAATGTTTCATTTTCCCTGCATGATGGAGAAACACTTGCCCTGGTTGGCGAGTCGGGAAGTGGAAAGAGTACAATCGCCCGCCTTCTTACTGGGCTCATAAAGGCTACAGATGGAAACATTCGCATATACGATAAGGATATATGCAAAATGAAAAAGAACAAAGCCATAGAGCTTTACAGTCAGATTCAGATGGTCTTTCAGAATCCTGCAGAGTCATTTAATCCAAGAAAGACTTTGGGTTATGGAATTGGTGAGTCCCTTAAAAATAGAGGATATAATAGTGGAGCCACAGCCAATAAAGTGGCAGAGCTTCTTGAAATGTGTGGTCTACCAGCGGAGATAGCATTGAAATATCCTCACCAGGTCAGTGGTGGTCAATGTCAGAGAGCGGCTATCGCAAGAGCTCTTGCAGTGGAACCAAGGATACTTATTTGTGATGAGGCTACAAGCTCTCTTGATGTAACTGTTCAAAAGCAGATAATTGAGCTGCTGGATAAATTGAGAAAATCAAAGATTTTATCAATTATTTTTATCTGTCACAACTTAGCTTTGGTGCAGCAGTTTTGTGACAGAGTAATAGTGCTCTATGACGGTAAAATCGTAGATCAGGGCACACCTGATGAGATAATAAACAACCCACAAGCAGACTATACAAAGTTGCTTGTGGATTCAATATTGTAGGCTACTCGCATTGAATGTTTTTTTCTAAATCATGAGCTTGAAGCTTATATTTATATTTTTGTGATATACTTTGTTAAGTTATGAATAAAGAATTAATTAAGCAAAATCATGTCTATTGGCAAAATAGAGCCTTAGGATATTCTGAGGTGAATAAAGAAGAATTGGCAGGCGTCCAAAGAAAAAATTGGACGTCTTTTTTGACTTCTGAAATTACACTTCAGTTTCCAGGTAGGAAAAGAAGCGATATAAAGATTCTTGATGTGGGAGCAGGACCTGGATTTATATCTATCATTTTGGCTGAGGCTGGATTTAATGTGACAGCATTTGATTTTTCAGAATCTATGTTGAAGGAGGCCAGGGCCAACGCAGGGAACATGACAGAGAGTATTACCTTTATCCAGGGAAACGCTATGGAATTGCCATTTGAGGACGCGACATTTGATGTGGTATTTTCCAGAAATCTCACATGGAATTTGCCTGAGCCCAAGACCGCTTATAATCAGTGGGTTAGAGTATTGAAGAAAAATGGCCTTATGCTTGTATTTGACGCCAATTGGTATACATATTTAGTGGATGATAAAAAGAGGGGCGAGTACAATCAGGACAGAATGAATGTTGCTGAGCAGGGGCTAGGCGATTACAATATAGGAGCTAATTTTGATCAGATGGAGGCAATTGCTATACAGATGCCTCTTACCGACAGGATTAGGCCAGCTTGGGATGAAGAATACCTGCAGTCTATGGCTGCTGGACAGGTGAGTATAAAAGAAGATATAGGCCAGGTTCTATATTCAACAAAGGAAAAGATAAATTATAAGTCAACACCACTATTTATGGTGAAGCTGATAAAGGATTAATTGGGCCACAGGTAGAATAGGAATAATTAATAATGGGAAAATTACACTATATAGCCTTTGAAGATGAGGCTGACAATATAAAAGAAAAAGTAGAGAGCTACTGGACAAAAAGGGCAGAGAGCTTTTTTGAACTTAGGCATGATGAAATAGAAAGCCCTAAGGCTGCTAGATGGCTAGGAGAGATAGAAAAGCTACTTCCCAAAAAAGAAAACCTTAATATCCTTGATGTGGGATGTGGAACAGGGTATTTTGAAGTCATTTTAGGTAGATGCGGTCATAAGGTTACTGGCATAGATTTGACTCAAGAGATGATAGATAGGGCCAATGAGATGATTGGACTATATGGTTTGGACAAAAGTGCAGTTAAGGCAATTACAGGTGATGCTGAAAACCTTAGTTTTGAAGATGAGACTTTCGATGTGGTAATTAGCCGAAATCTTACCTGGACACTGCCACATCCTATTGATGCATACAGTCAGTGGATGCGTGTGCTTAAAAAAGGTGGCGTTCTTATTAATTTTGACGCAGAGTACGCCAAGGGAGCACATAATTTAAAGAGCCCAGAAAACATTGCCCACAGCAATATAGACGATGCTTTAAAGGATGAGTGTCACCATATTTATCATATGCTTACCATCAGTATGCTAGATAGACCTCAGTGGGATCAGGAGGTTCTTTCACATTTAGGCTTTAATGAGATAGATATTGATAGAGAGTTTGGAGATAGGATTTTTATTGAGCATGATGAATTCTATATCCCGGATAAAATGTTTTGCATAAAAGCTATTAAATAATCATGAATACTGATTATTTATGATAACTATTGATTAAAAGTGATTGGATCACCACAAGTGAGTAAAAAAGTGGTGGAAAGCCCTAAATAATCAACAAAAAATCCCATCAGACGAATACAAAAAAATACAATTTTTTTTGTAATTTTTTCTTGCGAAAACGTTTAGGTCGTGGTATATTATACATCGTACTAGCGAAAAGCTAATACCAAATTTTTCATAACTCAGCGACCAGGGGCAACTTTGGTCGCACTCCCCGAATATTATGCCGACACATTGGTGTCGGCTTTTTATATTTTTGTAATTTTTTCTTAAGGGTATTTCTCCCAGTTTTTCAGCGTTTAGACTTATATTTGCCAGAATAGTTCATCTGTGTTATAATCCTAAATGTTACGAAAATGTTACTACAATGTTACACAATATAACTTTTTGGACACGGAGAACTATGTTATGAATAAAGCGGAAGAACCAGTTTTCGAGGCCCTGGAGTTGTCTAATCTTGTTGGGGATTGTATTTCAAAATTAGATGGCGAGGCCAAGGAGGCTAATATTTCATTGTCTTTTTCAGGAGAGAGGTGTAGTGTTTTTGGCAGCAAGGAGAACCTGGAAGAGGTAGTATTTAATCTTGTGGAAAACTCTATTAAATATAATGACGAGGGTGGACATATTTGGGTAAAGGTATACACCAGCGATGGCCCTACTATTTCCATTAAGGACGATGGCAAGGGCACTCCTTACGCGGATCCTATTATCACTAGCGTTAAGGATATAGTGGAGCTTCATCAGGCTAAGCTGATTACCGATAATGGCATCGGTGGGGGCTCAGAATTTAAGGTGGTCTTTTAACTGCAATATAGTCTATAATATAAGTTAGAATCTTAAGAGGGATTCTAACTTTATTTTTTTAGGAGTATTAATAATGTCTGAAGTAAAAGTGATTGAAATAGGAGAGAGCGTATTCGCAGAAAACGAAGCTGCAGCTGCATCTATTAGAGAGCAGATGAAGAAGCAGGGGACTTTTTTTGTAAATGTAATGTCAGGACCTGGTTCAGGAAAGACAACTACTCTTTCTGCAATTATTAATCGCATGAAGGATAAATATAAAATTGGCGAGATGGACGTGGATATAGAGACTAGTATTGATGCCCAGCGTGTAGCAGATGCCACGGGCGTTGAGTCTATTCAGATTCACAACATGGGACTTTGCCATATTGATGCAGATATGACTAGCCGTGCTCTTTCTGAGTACGATACTACTGGTTTGGATTTACTTATACTTGAAAATATTGGTAATTTAGTGTGTCCAGCAGAGTTTGATGTGGGAGCCAATAAAAATCTCATGCTTCTTTCTGTTCCAGAGGGAGATGACAAGCCGCTTAAGTACCCACTTATGTTTGAGGTTAGCGATGTGGTTCTGATTAACAAAATCGATACTTTGGATTATTTTGATTTTAGTAAGGAAAAAGTTACTGAGAGAATTTTAAAGCTAAATCCAAATGCGAAAATTTTCTTCGTCAGTGGTAAGACTGGCGAGGGCCTAGATGCCGTGGTTGATTGGTTGGAAAGTGAAATTGCAGCAGTAAAGCAAGCTTAGTTTGATTGGAGGGGTTATGAAGGAAAATCATGGTGAACTTAATATGTCAGTTTCAGCAGTTTGCCAGAACGACAAGGGGCAAAAGTATGCCTTTGTGACCTTTTCTGATGGGGTTAGAGATGCTGAAGGACGTATTCCAGAATGTAAGATTCTCAACAATAATGGATTTGCAGCAATCGAAGTAAACGAATTGGAAAAATACATGCGTGAGCATCTTTCTGATTTAAAGAAGATGGCAGCAGGGATAGATATTTTTTCTGCCTTCACGAAATAATTTAAGCTCAAGAGCAGTTTGCCCTTGAGCTTTTTTAGAATATAAAAGGGATGTTTTTTAGGGGAAATAATTAATAGGAGAGGTTCATGAGATATAAACAGAAGAGTATGACAAGAGATGAGTATGAGTATTTTTTGCAGGTCACCGCAGGGGAAGTAAAGGCGGAGCTTGTATTAAAGAATGCTAACTTTCTTGATGTATTTACCAATAGGTTTAAATCGGGAGATATTGCTATTTCAAGTGGTACCTTTGCGGGGATTGGAAAGTACTCAGGTGCACAGGAGATAGACATGACAGGCAAGACTATTGTGCCTGGATTTATTGATGCCCACATTCACATCGAAAGCACCACAGTTGTCCCTGAGATATTTGTAAAAGAGTCTATTAAGCACGGGACTACTGCAGTTATAACAGACCCTCATGAGATAGCAAATGTAATGGGAGTAGATGGAATCAACTACATGCTTGAGGCCACAGAGGGGCTGCCTATGGATGTTTTCTTTATGATTCCATCATGTGTCCCATCTTGTAAATACGACGAGGCAGGTGCCGTTATTATGGCATCAGATATGGAACAGTTCTATGGCAGAGATAGAGTCAAGGGCATGGCAGAGCTTATGGATGTGGATGGAGTGGTAAGTAGGAATCCATCAGTTTTAGACAAATCCTATTCAGCTATAAAAAAAGACATGCTGATAGATGGGCATGCCCCTATGGTAACAGGACGGAAATTGGTAAGTTATATAGCGGCAGGTGTTCTTTCTGATCATGAATGTGCCTCCTTAGAAGAGGCGCTGGAAAAAATGGGACTTGGTGTATGGATAATGATTCGTGAGGGTACAGCGGCACAAAATTTAGCGGATCTGATTGGCTTGTGTCAGGAGCCTTATGCATCTAGAAGCATGTTTTGCACAGACGATAGGCATATAAATCACATTATGGATGAGGGGCATATAGACGCTATTATTAGAAAAGCAATTAAGCTGGGGGCAGACCCTGCTATAGCTTATAAGATGGCATCCTACAATGCTGCAGCATATTTTGGATTGAGAGACCGAGGGGCTATTTCTCCAGGATTTCTTGCTGATTTTATTGTGCTTGAGGATATAAATGATGCCAGAGTAGGTGCTGTTTATAAAAATGGAATAGAAATTACAGATGAGGCTCTTAAGCTAAAATGCAAGAGTCATATTACAGATGATTTGATTGAAAAATCACATGATACTTTTCATCTGCCGTTTATTACGGAAGAAATGCTTGGAAACAAGGGCAAGCTTCCTATAATAGGTCTGGTGCCTGGGCAGCTTTATACCACAAGAGAGGGGCTATCTGATGGGATAAATATAGACCAGGATATACTGAAAGTTGCAGTGGTAGAAAGACATAATAATACCGGACATATTGGCATAGGATTTGTTAATGGATATGGCATGAAAAAGGGTGCTATTGCTACATCAGTAGCCCATGATGCTCACAATATTATAGCTATAGGTGCCAGTGAGAAGGATATGGCACATGCTATAAATGCACTTAAAGATATAGGTGGAGGAATGGTTGTGTGGGCTGATGGAAAGGTGAAGGCGTCATATCCCCTTCCGGTAGCAGGGTTGATGAGCGAAGAAAGTTCTGATATGACAAAAAAGCATTTAGAAGAAATTCATTTAGCAGCCTACGAATTAGGAGCTAATAAGGATATTGATCCATTTATGACATTAAGCTTTACGGCCCTTCCGGTGATTCCGGAACTTCGCATTACCACAAAAGGCGTGGTTGATGTTGCATCAGGTAAGATATTTAAGTAAAAGAAAACCAGTGCTAAAAAGCACTGGTTTTATCTATATTATCTAGGTGTTATACGTGACATTAAATCAACGCCAGCAATTGCACTTGCCTGAGCAATTGTATTTGGATTATCTGCACTCTGGTACCATGAGTATGCCATCTTTCTAGATGCATCTACATTACAGATACCGTAAGCAAGGCCCTGAGCAATTTCGTCTGTATGGTCTGTCTCTCTTGAGAGAACGATACCGTCTACAAATCTATTATTCATAGCTACAAGGTATGCATAGACAATAGAAGCTGCCTGCTGTTCCTGGCCATATGCACTTGTGTAACCTACCTCAGAAATCTTAACACTTCTGACTGCTCCAGATGGAGAAAGTAAATCAGGTGTTGATAAGTAATCTGTAAGTACATCGAAGTTGTAAACAGTTACATAAGGAGCACTCTGGCTATGTGGTGCACCTGCGCCTAACCAAGCGCAAGGATCTGAAAGCTGTGAGTTGTATGGGTGGTGAGCTAATCTCCAGTCAATGTTACCCTGACTCTTGATATATGAGTTAAATGATGAAAGGAAGCCCTTACCACTCATGTAATAACCAGCCTCTGGTCTAGCCCACTGATGGTCGATACAAGTGTAAACATTTGCTGTTGAATTCTCAGACTTAATACCGTTATAGATTACACGGAATGCATTAGCATATTCTCTAACAAATGCTTCGTGAGAACCGCAGTTCATGTAGTTCCACATAGTGTAAGCATTAACCTCATTACCAATGATGAAGTTGTCTACCTGACCGTAGCCACGACCGCACCAACGATTAGCAAGATATGATGATGCAGCAGCAAGAAGCTCTACGCCCTCTTTTGTTGAAGCATTTAATCCGTAGTAGTTGTGGAGACCAAGCTGATCCATTGAATATGGGCTGATGAATCTGCCATCAGCAGCGGCATCTACCACGATAATAACTGAAACCTGACATCCCTGCTCATTAAACTTCTTAAGTGAAATATCATAAGCTGAAAGTCTAGCTGTCTCGAAATTATATGTCTTGCCATTGTAGTTCCAAGGAATACCAGAACCACCAGTAATCCAAGAAAGTGGAAGAGTAAGATTGACCTGTGTACAACCTAAATCCTTTGGCTGACATTTGCCAAGCTGATATCCTTCAAGTGCTGGAAGAATACCCTTTTTTGATCTATCCATACGGCGTGCACCAGCTTGTGCAGCTGCCTCTGGATTTAAAATAAACATACTGTTTGAAACAGGCTTTAAAGCTCCACCAGACATTACACATACAGTGAATTTCTTGAAGAGAACTGACTCAGCAGCTCCCTTGTTGAGAGGTACTGAAAATGTAGTGCCTGAAGCAGCAGGTGCCTGAGCCACATCTATTCCTACAGGAGCGCTTTCGTTTACGTCGGAAGCAACTAGATGGAAAAGTCCATCATCTGAACCGGTAGCACCTGTTGTAGCAATAACTACATCAGAGCCCTGGATAAGTACACTTCCGATTGCAACTGAACCAGCGGCCTTTGCATCGACTGGTGGTACCATGGCAAAAGCAGTGATTACAAGCGCTAGTGAAAGTGCTAAGCTTGCAAGTGATTTTAAAACCTTCATAATGATTTGTCCTTTCTGCATTACATTTATGTCCTTTGCGTCAAGCAATAGGGACATTATATCACAAGGTTATAAAAAACACTGCAAAATAATTGTGAAAATAATTGTAACAAAATGTGATTATCGCTCATACATGTGTACTAACTGTAAAATTTTCTCTGCAAGCTCATCAGAAAGCTCGTTTTTCAAAAGGCGCCACTGCCAGTTGCCGCTTTTGGTTCCAGGTACATTAATACGATTGAACTTGCCAAGTCCCAGATAATCCTGCATCTGAGCTACAAAAAGTACGGCTACAGAGCTCATTCCGCCCCTAATCATTCCCCAGTTAAACTTTTCAAAGCGAGAAATGCCGAGATATTCTTTGGCATATTTTCTGTCAGCTTTTTTGGCTGTCTGGTACCATTCCATAACTGTGGCATTGTCGTGGGTGCCGGTGTAGCAGATGCAATTCTTGTCATAGGTATGAGGCTGATAGTTGTTAGCCTCTCCAGAGTCAAATGCAAATTCAAGTACCTTCATACCAGGCCATTTGCTGTCATTTAGAAGCTTTACAACAGTAGGCGATGGCTGGCCTAAATCCTCAGCAATAAACTCGGTCTTTGGGAAGGTAGAAGATAATAGACCTACTAAATCCATGCCAGGACCTGGTTTCCACTGACCATTTTTAGCGGTAGACTCTCCAGCTGGAACTGCCCAGTACTCATCAAAGCCACGGAAGTGATCGATTCTAAGTACATCATATAGCTTTACAGCGCCCTCAATACGGCGAAGCCACCAGCGGTAGCCATCTTTTTTCATAGCATCCCAGTTGTAGCATGGATTGCCCCAAAGCTGTCCATCGGCACTGAAATAATCTGGTGGAACCCCAGCTACCTCAACAGGATAATTCTTATCATCAAGACTAAAGAATTCTGGCTCTGCCCATACATCACATGAGTCTAGGGCTACATATATTGGAAGGTCTCCAATTATTTCTATGCCCAAGTCATTGATATATTTTTTGAGCTTATCCCACTGTTTGAAGAAAAGATACTGAATAAATATGTAGAATTCCATATCATCAGACAATTCCATTTTATATTTTAAAACTGCATCTTTGTCATGGAGACGTATGTCTTCCTCTGGCCATTCCTGCCAGCTAATCATGTTGAAATGCTTTTTAAGCGCCATGAATAGTGCATAGTTTTCTACCCAAGGGTTGTCATCTACGAAGGCACCGATTTCATTTATTAGGCTTTTGTAGCCCCGTTCCTTTGCTTTTTCAAGAACCTTAAAACGGCTTATATAAATCTGGCCATAGTCCACATATCTAGGGTTTGTTCCCCATTTTTCCTTTTTGACATCTTCCTTTGTAAGGAGACCATCCTCAATGAGCATATCCAAATCAATAAAATAAGGATTACCGGCATTGGTAGAAAAGCTCTGGTATGGGCTGTCGCCGTAGCTGGTAGGGCCTAGAGGAAGCACCTGCCAATATTTCTGTCCGGCAGCTTTCAAAAAGTCTGCAAATTCGTATGCTGCTTTGCCAAATGTACCTATTCCATAAGGGGATGGCAAAGATGAAATTGGAAATAGAATTCCGCTACTTCTTTTCATATTAATAATCTCCATTCTAAAAAATTATCTAAGAGTTTCTCCTTCTCGAAGGGTAGTAGGTAATGTTAAATGCTGATGTTGCCCTTCATTATTAATAATGTCAACAAGTACATCTACGGCCTTGATGCCAATATGTTCCATTGGCTGACATAGGGTGCTAAGAACTGGATTGGTATATTCGGATGCCTCGATACCATCTATAGCAATAACAGCTACATCATCAGGGACAATCTTTTTAGCATCTCGGAGCGCTTTCATGGCTCCCATGGCCATATTGTCAGAAATGCAAAACAGAGCAGAAAAATCAATGCCTTTATCTAACCATTTACTCATTTCATGATACGCGTCAGCAATGTTAAAACTGTGAATCTGGATGATGAGATTATCATCCTCGGGGATATTAAAATCTTTAAGCGCTCGCTTATATCCAGCGTATCTAACTTGGCTGACGGAGCCGTCGTCCACAGCTGATAGAAGAACAGCTATCTTTTTGTGTCCCTTCTTATATAACTGTTCAACGGCGGAAAAAGCGGTGGCCTCATCATCGATACAGACGCTGGAGTACTGGTCGCTGTTTAGATTTCCGTATTCATTGCTAAAGGTGCAGCAGACAAATGGAACTCCGATGGAGGATACCTGTTCTTTGGTGTAATTGAGATGTCCACCTAATAAGATGAGCCCCTGAAGACGCTTATCTTTTTCCATCATGGCGGCCACTCTAAGTTCATCCTCATCGGTGGATATTTGCTGCATTACCATGGTGTAACCTGATTTCTCTATTTTATCCCCAATGGCGGTGATGATTTTAGTATAGAAGGGGTTGGAAATGCCTCGCATTATTACGCCGATGTTGTCGGAAGAGGACATGCCCAAATTTCTTGCGCTAGTATTGGGGATATAATTGTATTTGTTCACAATAGCCATGACTTTTTTGACAGCATCCTGACTGACATCAGGATGATTGTTAAGCACTCTTGAAACAGTGCTAACACTAACGCCTGCAAGCCTGGCAATATCTTTTATTGTCATAACTATTCCTTTCTGATAAGTTTTCTGGAAACGTTACTGGAAACGTTTCCGGAACAAATATATAATACAACCATAAATGCACCCAGTCAATATCATTTATTATTTGCTAAGTAAATTACTACTAAACTTGCAGGCACTTTTTTCTTATGGTAAACTACAAAAAGCGCTTTAGGAGGATAAGCTATGAAAAAAAAGCTTTTTACAGTATTACTTTGTGGTGCACTTGCAGTTTCAGCAGTAGCCTGCAAAAAGGAAATAAAATATAAGGCAAGCGACCTAGTGGAGCTCGGCCAGTACAAGGGTATGGAGATTACTCTTAATAATAATTATGAATATACAGAAGAGGGATTTGATGCATTTGTTGAGAATTCGATTCAGCAGCTAGGTATCTTTATTCCAGACGATTCACTTACTACTGTTGAAGAAGATTCTATTGTAAATGTAGACTACGTTGGATCTAAGGATGGAGTTGCTTTTGATGGCGGTTCTGCCGAGGACCAGATGATTGATATAGCCAACAATTCATCAGCGACCCAAAAGACTGGATATATTGCTGGCTTTACAGCTGGACTTGTGGGCCATGAGGTTGGAGAGGAGGTAGCTTACGAGGTTACTTTCCCAGAGCAATATAATAGCCCTGACTTGGCTGGACAGACAGTTGTCTTCACATTCCAAATTAATTATATTGCCAATGCCATCGATTCAAAGGACAAGCTTACAGATGATTTAGTTGCTGAGAAGATTCCGGACTATACTACTGTGGATGAATATTTGGCAGCTCTTGAAGAAAAGTACAAGGACAATCTTGAGACTGCATTAGAAAGTGACAAAGAGACAGCTATATTAAATTCAATTTCAAATGGCAATATAGGTACAGTTGAGAAAGTGCCAGAGGACTTGCTTCAGGCTAGAGTGGATATGATTATCAATATGCAGGAAAAGCAGTATGAAGCAATGGGCACTACCATGGAAGAATATGCCACTTCAGCTGGATATGATTACGAGGAAACTATTGCTACCTTGAAAAAGAATCTAGAGGAGTCTACTAAGACAGAGATTATTTTAGAGGCTATAGCTGATGCTGAGAATATCCAGATTGATGATGGGTATAAAGAATTTGTCAAAAATATATATACTCAGATGAAATATAATAATGCTGAAGAATTATATTCTGATTTCTCAGTAGAGGGCTATGACGGACGAAGATATTTTGAATTAGCCTACAGAACCGAGAAGGCTTTAGATTATCTTGTTGAAAACTGCGTAGTATCATTTGAGGAGCCACCACTTGTAGAGGATGTGGAAGTCACAGATGATGAGGCAGTTCAAGAAGATGCAACAGAAGAATCCGCTGAATAGAAAGGCTTTATATTTTACCTAAGCTGTAGTATAATTTATGCTAGTTTTTGGGCCTATGCCCGATTTTAAAAATAAAGGAGATATGAATATGGAACACATTAAGACTCTCAACACTAAGAGATTACAGAATACAGTAAAGGAAGGCGGATGCGGCGAGTGCCAGACATCATGCCAGTCAGCTTGCAAGACATCTTGCACAGTTGGAAATCAGAGCTGTGAGCACAAGAACTAATCACAGACTTAAATTTAGTTATATTTAACGCTCAGACCGGTCCTTATTAATTCTATTATTAGGGAACGGTCTATTGTGCGTTTATGAAAGGACATTTTTTTAGTGATACACCAGTTTAAAAACAACGGTTACAACGTTGTCATAGATGTTAACAGCGGAGCTATTCACGTTGTTGACGAAGTAACATACGATTTTCTTGCTTTCTGGCAAAAGCAAGGCGGGGATGCAGCTTTAGCTTCTATGAAGGAATCCCACAGTGAGGTTTCTGAGGCTGAGCTTTTACAGATTAAATCAGAGATTGAGAGCCTGATTGAGGACAAGTCCCTATTCACAGAGGATAATTACGAGCCACGTATTGCAGATTTTACTGCAAGACCTACAGTAGTTAAGGCTCTTTGCTTACATATCACACATGATTGTAATTTGGCATGTAAATATTGTTTCGCAGAGGAAGGCGAGTACCACACAGGTAAGCGTGAGCTTATGACATTTGAAGTTGGTAAGCAGGCACTTGATTTCCTTGTTGCTAATTCTGGCAGCAGAAGAAATCTTGAGGTAGATTTCTTTGGTGGTGAGCCACTTATGAACTGGCAGGTAGTCAAGGATCTTGTGGCTTATGGTCGTTCCATTGAGAAGGAGCATGACAAAAACTTCCGTTTCACACTTACTACTAACGGAGTTCTTTTAAATGACGAGATTCAGGAATTTGCTAACAAGGAGATGGCCAATGTAGTTCTTAGCTGCGATGGTCGTCCAGAGATTCACAATCTCATGCGTCCATTTAAGAAGGGCGCACCAAGCTATGAGCTCATAATGCCTAAGTTTAAAAAGTTGGCAGAGTCTAGAAATCAGGATAAATACTACATCCGAGGTACATTCACTAGAAATAACTTAGATTTTTCAGAGGATGTAATTCATCTAGCTAACGAAGGCTTTAAGCAGATTTCAGTGGAGCCAGTAGTTGCTCAGGAGACTGATGACTACGCTATCCGCGAAGAGGATTTGCCAAAGCTTTTTGAAGAATATGACAAGCTCGCAGCAGAAATGATGCGACGCAAGGGTACAGAAGAGGATTTCAATTTCTTCCACTTCATGATTGATTTGGAGGGTGGTCCTTGTGTATACAAGAGACTTTCAGGTTGCGGCTCAGGTACAGAGTACATGGCAGTTACACCTACAGGAGAGCTTTATCCATGTCACCAGTTTGTTGGTAACACAGACTTCTGTTTAGGTGATGTATGGCACGGCGTTCAGAAGAAGGACGTTGTCAATGAGTTCAAGCACTGCAACGTATATGCTAAGCCAGAGTGTAGAGAGTGCTTTGCAAGATTCTATTGTAGCGGTGGATGTGCTGCTAATGCATTCAACTTCACAGGCAGCATTCTTGGCAATTACCATGTAGGTTGCGAGCTTCAGAAGAAGCGTGTTGAATGTGCTATCGCACTGAAAGTTAAGGAAGCAGAAATAAAGGGAGAATAACCCTTTGGTCAGCTTTGCTGACAAATAAAAGGAAATAGGAGAATAAACATGAAACGATTAAAAAAAGGACAGGGGATTGCCTGGCTTATAGCATTTGTTTTATGTCTCGGATTACTGGGATATTATGCAATGACTGTAGTTCAGGGAACTATTAAGGCTAACGACACAAGTCTTAAGTTGGGAGCAGATGCCACAGATGCACAGAAGGCTAAGATGGCTAAGTATAATGCTGACAGCTTAAAGTTGGGGCTTGATTTAGATGGTGGCGTTAGTATTACATATGAGGCAATTGGTGACAAACCTACTGATGAGCAGATGAATGATACAATTCTTAAGCTCCAGCAGCGTATTGAGAATGACCTTGGTGAGGAGAGCTCTACTACAGAGGCTAATGTTTACCGTGTAGGAGACAAGAGAATCACTGTTGAGATTCCAGGTGTTACAGATGCTAATGCTCTTCTTAAGGAGCTTGGTACACCAGGTACTCTTTACTTCATTATGCAGTATGATGACCAGGGTAATGCCAATTACACTACAACAGGTAGAGACGAGAATGGTGACATTCAGGGTACATTAAACTATGATATCCAGACACTTATTGATAATGGCTCAGTAATTGCTACAGGTAAGAATGTTAGAAGTTCTCAGGCTGGTACTGACCAGGACAAGACAACAGGTGCTACTGAGTATGTTGTTGAGCTTAAGTTTGATGATGCAGGTACAAAGGCATTTGCTGATGCAACTTCAAAGGCGTATGCTAACGGCTGGTCAATTGCAATTTACTACGATGGTAAATTCGTATCAGTTCCTACAGTTCAGGCAGCTATCACAGATGGTAACTGCGTAATCAACGGAATGAGTGATTATGCAGAGGCTGAGAAGCTTGCTTCATATATTCGTATCGGTGGACTTGATATTGAGCTTCAGGAGTTAGAGTCACAGGTTGTTGGTGCTCAGCTTGGTTCAGATGCGCTTAAGACATCGCTTATTGCAGGTGGTATTGGTCTTCTTGTTGTAATGCTTTTCTTAATCGTTATGTATTTAGTACCAGGTGTAGTTGCTTCACTTGCACTTGCACTTTATACAGTAATGCTTGTAAGCATCTTAAAGGCATTTGATATTACACTTACACTTCCAGGTATCGCTGGTATGATTCTTTCAATTGGTATGGCTGTTGACGCCAATGTTATTTGTTTCGCTCGTGTTCGCGAGGAAATCAAAGCAGGCCGTCCTGTAATCTCAGCTATTGAGACAGGTTTCTCTAAGGCTCTTTCAGCTATACTTGATGGAAACATCACAACACTTATTGCAGCAGCAGTGCTTGGCTTCCTTGGATCAGGTTCTGTAAAGGGATTTGCTATCACTCTTGCACTTGGTGTTATCTTATCAATGTTTACAGCACTTGTTATTACAAGAATCCTTATTAATGCTTTCTATGCTATCGGCATCAGAAATGCTAAGGCATACGGCAAGGCTAAGGAGCCTACAAAGTTCGACTTCGTTGGCAAAAAGGCAATTTTCATTGGTATCTCAGTATTTATAATTGCAGCAGGCTTTATCTCAATGGGCGTATTCAAGGCTAAGAACGGCAGCGGACTTAACTACTCCCTTGAGTTCATGGGTGGTGCTTCTACAACAGTAGATTTTGCAGCACCACAGACTGATGATGTAATCAACAATCAGATTATTCCTGATATTCAGAAGGTAATCGGTGACGGAACAGTTCAGAAGAGTACAGTTGATGGTACAAATCAGGTAATCTTCAAGACTCGTACACTTTCACTTGATGAGAGAACAGCACTTAATACAATGCTTGAGACTAACTACGGCGTTACAGAAGAATCAATCACTTCTCAGAATATTGGTTCTACAATTTCAGGCGAGATGCGTTCTCAGTCAATGATTGCAGTAATTGTTGCTGTATTCTTTATGCTTCTTTATATCTGGTTCAGATTTAAGGATCTTAGATTTGCATCATCTGCAATCATTGCACTTGTACATGACGTACTTATTGTACTTTCACTTTATGCATTTGCTCGTATTTCAGTAGGTGCTGCATTTATCGCATGTATGCTTACAGTAATTGGTTACTCTGTCAACGATACAATCGTTGTATTTGATAGAATTCGTGAAAACCACAAGGCAATCAGAACAGAGACTCCAGAGACACTTAAGGAGTTATGTAATGAGTCATTGTCACAGACACTTTCACGTTCAATTTCTACATCTATTACAACAGCAATCATGGTACTTATGCTTCTCATCCTTGGTGTTTCATCAATCAGAGAGTTCGCATTACCACTTCTTGCTGGTGTAATTGCAGGTACATATTCTTCAATCTTCATTGCTACACAGCTTTGGTACATCTTTAAATGTAAGATTGGAAAAAAGAACTAAGGTTATAGAACTAGGAGAAATAAGATGATAGACATTAAGTTTTTGCGTGAGAATCCAGACGCAGTAAAGGAAAACATCAAAAAGAAATTTCAGGAACACAAGCTTGGCCTCGTAGATGAGGTCATCGAGCTTGATGATAAGAGACGTGCTGCTCAGCAGGAAGCTGATGACATGAGAGCTAAGATGAATCAGGCTGCAAAGCAGATTGGTGCTCTTATGGGACAGGGCAAGAAGGACGAGGCTGAGGCTGTTAAGGCTGAGGTGGCTGACCTCAAGCAGAAGATTAAGGACTTAGAGCCAGTTGAGAAGGAGCTTGCAGACAAGGTTGAGGAAATCATGATGAAGATTCCTAACATTATCGATCCTTCAGTTCCAATCGGTCCAGACGATTCTTGCAATGTTGAAATCGAAAAGTTTGGTGAGCCAGTAGTTCCTGATTTTGAGATTCCTTACCATACAGATATCATGGAGAGATTCAATGGTATTGATATGGATGCAGCTGGAAAGGTAGCAGGTAATGGTTTCTATTACCTCATGGGAGATATTGCTCGTCTTCACTCAGCAGTTATCTCTTATGCACGTGATTTCATGATTGATAGAGGATTTACATACTGTATTCCACCTTTCATGATTCGTTCAAACGTAGTAACTGGTGTTATGTCATTTGAAGAGATGGATGCTATGATGTACAAAATCGAGGGCGAGGACCTTTACCTTATCGGTACATCAGAGCACTCTATGATTGGTAAGTTCATCGATACACTTAACGATGAGGCTAACTTACCTTATACACTTACAAGCTACAGCCCATGCTTCCGTAAGGAAAAGGGCGCTCACGGTATCGAAGAGCGTGGTGTTTATCGTATTCACCAGTTCGAGAAGCAGGAGATGATCGTAGTATGTAAGCCAGAAGAGTCTAAGAAATACTATGATGTTCTCTGGAAGAACACAGTTGATTTATTTAGAAGTCTTGATATTCCTGTTCGTACTCTTGAGTGCTGCTCGGGAGATCTTGCAGATCTCAAGGTTAAGTCATGTGACGTAGAGGCATGGTCACCACGTCAGAAGAAGTACTTCGAGGTTGGTAGCTGTTCAAATCTTGGAGATGCACAGGCTCGTCGTCTTAAGATTCGTGTTAAGGGTGCAGATGGAAGCAAATACTTCGCACACACACTTAACAACACAGTTGTTGCTCCACCACGTATGCTTATTGCATTCCTTGAGAACAACTTACGTGAGGATGGCTCCGTAGCTATCCCTGAGGCACTTCGCCCATACATGGGTGGCAAAGAGGTACTCGTGCCTATCAAATAAATTTTAAAGCGGCATCCTAGTTTTACATGCTCCCGCAAGTCAACTCCCATTGGTCGCAACAGAAACTCCCCGCCGGCGTGGGTCCCCTCTGTTGCGCCCATGGGGCCCTCTTGCTCGCGCTTGCCAAGACAGTGATGCCGCTGTATTATATATGAGCTGGTAGACAACAAGCTCTTTGATTTCTCAAGCGAAACCTGTTGTTGAGCGGAGAAATACAAAGGCTTGTAGGCGTAACCAGCGGTTTTGGGGTTTTTACTGTAACTAAAGTTTTGCAGTAGAAAGAGATTATTATGGCAGTTCAGAGTAGAGAAGATATTAGAAATATTGCGATTATCGCCCATGTAGATCATGGTAAAACCACACTTGTTGATGAGCTTTTAAAGCAGTCGGGTGTATTCAGAGAGAATCAGGAAGTTGCAGAGCGTGTCATGGACTCAAATGATATTGAGCGTGAGCGTGGTATTACAATTCTTTCAAAGAATACAGCTGTATATTATAAGGATACTAAGATTAATATTATTGATACACCAGGTCATGCTGATTTCGGTGGCGAGGTAGAGCGTGTTCTTAAGATGGTTAACGGTGTTGTTCTTGTAGTAGATGCATTCGAAGGTGCAATGCCACAGACAAAATTCGTTCTTATGAAGGCTCTTGACCTTGATTTACCAGTTATTGTATGTATTAACAAAATTGATAGACCAGAGGCTAGACCTGATGAGGTTATCGATGAAGTATTAGAGCTTTTCATGGATCTTGATGCTTCTGATGAGCAGCTTGATTGCCCATTTATTTATGCCAGCGCTAAGGAAGGCTTTGCCATTAAGAACTTAAGCGATGAGCACAAGGACATGACAGCTTTATTTGAGACTATCATCGATTACATTCCAGCTCCAACTGGTGATCCAGAGGCTCCTACACAGGTGCTTATCTCTACAATCGACTACAACGAGTACGTAGGTCGTATTGGTATCGGTAAGGTAGAGAATGGTTCTATCAAGGTGAACCAGGATGCGGTAGTTGTCAATGCTCATGACCCAGAGAAGAATAATAAGGTCCGCATTTCAAAGCTTTTTGAATATGATGGACTTGAAAAAGTAGATGTTAACGAGGCTAATATTGGTTCAATCGTTGCTATTTCAGGTATTGCTGATATTCATATCGGTGATACAATTTGCGCAGTAGATGCTCCAAATCCTATCCCATTCCAGAAGATTTCTGAGCCTACCATTTCAATGAATTTCATTGTAAATGATAGCCCACTTGCTGGTCAGGAAGGTAAGTACGTTACTTCACGTCACATTAGAGAGCGTCTTATGAAAGAGTTAAATACAGACGTTTCACTTAGAGTAGAGGATACAGATTCTCCTGATTCTCTCAAGGTTTCAGGACGTGGTGAGCTTCACCTTTCAGTTCTTATTGAGAACATGCGTCGTGAAGGATTTGAGTTTGCTGTATCAAAGGCTGAGGTTCTTTACAAGACAGATGAGAAGGGCCACAAGCTTGAGCCAATGGAGCGTGCTTATGTAGATGTTCCAGATGAATTTACAGGAGCAGTTATCGAAAAGCTTTCTCAGAGAAAGGGCGAGCTTCAGAATATGACACCAATTACTGGTGGCTTTACACGAATTGAGTTCAAGATTCCTTCACGTGGTCTTATTGGATATCGTGGAGAATTCATGACAGATACAAAAGGAAATGGTATAATCAATACAATTTTCGACGGATATGAGATTTATAAGGGCGACATTGCTTATCGTAAACAGGGATCTCTTATTGCATTTGAGACTGGTGAATCAGTAACTTACGGACTTTTCTCAGCTCAGGAGCGTGGTACACTTTTCATTGGACCAGGCGAGAAGGTTTACTCAGGAATGGTTATTGGTCAGAGCTCACGTGCAGAAGATATCGAGCTTAATGTATGCAAGAAGAAGCACCTTACAAATACACGTTCATCTTCAGCAGATGAGGCGCTTACACTTGTTCCACCTAGAATTCTTAGCTTGGAGCAGGCTCTTGACTTTATCGATGTAGATGAGCTTTTGGAGGTAACACCGGAGTCACTCAGAATCAGAAAGAGAATCCTTGATCCTCTTATGAGAAAGAGAGCAGGTATTCGCAAGTAGTAATTCAGGGGGAATTGCATGGAAAATGTATTGGGGATTGATGGCGGCACATACATTGGATTTCTCACATGTGTGGGCATGCTACTGTTTATTATCGCTATGCGATCATTTGACCCAAAGTTAAGGACACAATTTATTAAGTTGGTCGTTGCGGTAATGATTTCTCTTGCAGCCGCTGCTGTAGATATGTATCTTGATACATTGGCTGAGCCACTAGCTATACGCTATTTGGTTAAAAATGTAAAGTACATTACTCAGGGGCTGTCGGAGTATTTTGTGCTTCTAATAATCATTAGAGATCACACAAATCTTAATAAAAAATTGCTGTTAATACCATTTGTTATCGCTAGTGTAGTGGTATGCTTAGCTCCGTTTAGCAGTAGGATTTATTCCTTTACTGCTGACAATCAATTTATAAGAGGACCAATTGGAAATATTATTTTCATACAGGCTGCTTCTTATATTGTGGTCACACTTTTAGCGTGCATACATAAATGGTTTGATGGATATCAAAATGATGCCACAGTGATTCTATTTATGCTTTTTGCAGTGTGTGTGGGAGTCATCCTAGAAGAAGAAAAAATATTCCCAAATTGCACAATGGAATCAAGCATTGTCGGCGTTGTATTCCTATATATTTATATATATGCAGAGAGATACAATGTAGATTCTGTATCTAGATGCTACAAGAGAAGATGCTTTTATTCTGATGCCAATAGATATTCCAAGCTGGACATGATGATTATCTCTATGGATCTTAATGATCTGAAGCTTATCAATGATAATTATGGTCACAAGGCGGGAGATATTGCGCTACTTACTTTTGCAGAAGTAGTTCGAAGTGTAAAGACTAACAAATTCATCCTTTACCGTACAGGAGGAGATGAGTTTATGATTCTTGGCATTAAGGCTACGGAGGATGAGGCAAAGGAGCTTGTTGAGCTTGTAAAAGAAAAGCTTACTGAGACACCTTATACTTGTTCATTTGGAATCTATCCTTATAAGCCGGGAGATGATTTTGATGCAGCAGTTGTGAGAGCAGACAAGGCGATGTATGAGGATAAAAGTGCTTATAAAGCTAGCAAGAGCAAGCGAAGTCATTCTAGAAGTGATGAGTTTGAAAGCAGGCTTGAGACATTTACTAACAATATTAGCTTTTTAGGTTGAGGTGAACAATGACAAGAGTAGTTATGCACGGCTGTAATGGCCATATGGGACGAGTTATTACTGACATTTGTGCTGCTGATGCAGATGTTGAGATAGTTGCAGGTGTAGATAAGTTCAAGGGAATCGATAACAGCTATCCTGTTTACGACTCTATTGCTGAGGTTAAGGAAAACTTTGATGCTATCATTGATTTTTCAAATGTAGCAGCAATCGATGGATTACTTGATTACTGTGTAGCTAATAACAAGCCTGTTATTCTTTGCACAACTGGATTGACTGACGATATGCTCAAGCACGTTGATGAAGCTTGTAAATCAGTTCCAGTACTTCGTTCCGCTAACATGTCTCTTGGTATTAATACATTATTTGATTTATGCAAAAAGGCAACTAAGGTATTTGCTGATGCAGGATTTGATATCGAAATAGTTGAGAAGCATCATAATCAAAAGCTTGATGCTCCAAGTGGAACAGCTCTTGCACTTGCAGATGCTTGTAATGAGGCTCTCGGAAATGAATATGAGTATTGCTATGGTAGAGCTGATAGACGTGAGAAGAGACCAGTTAAGGAAATTGGTATCTCAGCAGTTCGCGGCGGTAATATCGTAGGCGAGCACGAAGTTATTTTTGCAGGTCTTGATGAGGTTATTACAATCAAGCACACAGCTTATTCAAAGAGCGTATTTGCTAAGGGCGCTGTTGAAGCTGCTAAGTATATTGTAGGACAGCCAGCAGGACTTTATGACATGAAGAAGGTTATCAGCAACAAATAATAACTGATAAATAAGGGGACAATATGTATATTCAGCTTAACTCACAAGTAATATGCTATGAAAAGACCGGCGAGGGTTCGCCGGTTATTCTTATACATGGAAATAAGGGCGACCATCATACTTTTGATGCATTGGCAGAGACGATGAGCAATTATCATACAGTATATGCAATGGATTCAAGAGGTTATGGAGAAAGCGCTACTCCAAAGGAATACCACTATAAGGATATGGCGGAGGATGTAATCAATCTTATCAATGCTCTCGATATTGAAAAGCCATATCTTATTGGATTTTCTGATGGAGGAATTATTGCTTTATTAGTAGCTATAAAGGCAAGCTCTTTACTTTCAGGAATAGTTTGCTGCGGAGCTAATCTTACACCAGATGGAATCCACCATAGGGATTTCAGGGAAATGAAAAAAGAATACAAAAAGACAGGTGATCTACGGACTCTTATGATGATTACTGAGCCTGATATTTCCACGTCAGAACTGAGTAGGATATCAGTTCCTGCTATGATATTTGCAGGAGAGAAGGATTGCATCAAAGAAAAAGAGACGGTAAAAATTGCAAAATATATACCAGATGCACAACTTCAGATTTTGCCAGATGAGAATCACTTTAGCTATATTGTAGGAACTGACAAATTGTATAGTTATATAAAGGGATTCATTTGCAATTAGTGTTAAAAAGTTAACGAAAAGTGGCTGATTCTATTGCTATATTCCATGAACCATGTTAATATCTATATAAATGTTATAAAACTGTGAATGCATTAAATATAACATTTTAGATATAACGATTTATTGGCGATTTGGAGTACATTTATGGCAAAGGGTGCTAAGAAGACCTGTTATTGTGATAAACTGAATAAAGCATTAATAGGTATTTGCTTAGCAGCTGTTATAGTTTGCTATCTTTTTACTATTTCACGATATACAACAGATGCATTTACAAAAGATATTGAGCCATATGCTGTTGTTAAATTAGATGATGGTTCTACGGAGTATCTATTTGATCTCAGAAAGCTAGATTATAAATATTCTGGCTTTATGTTCTATACATCCCACAAAAAGGTAGAAGTTTATAATGGCGGTAATATGATTTATTCATTTACCAAGACAGGCGGTATTTGGTCTTCATCTACAGGCTCTGCTTATCATTTTGTTGATATTAATGAGCGTATGACTAATATCGCTGTTATTGTCACACCTATTTATGACGTGGTGGCAGATGATGAAATCCTATTTCAAGTAGGGTCTTCATACAATATGTACAATGACATCATGGTTAAGTCCATGCCTCGATTTGTTGCAAGTATGCTTATTCTTGTAATAAGCATTTCATTGATTGTTTATTATCATTTTATGAAAAAGAAGCTGGAAATCGGCGAGGAACTTATATATCTTGGATACTTTGCTTTGTTCATTGGACTTTGGACATTCATGGAGACAGATGTAATCACTTTGATTTTCAAAAACAAGATTGTTGAAGTGGTGGTTCCTTACTTATGTCTTATGTTTGTTATCCCGCCTTTTGTGCTGTTTTTCCATTGCTATCTGAAGTTTAAAAATGAATGGATTAAGAACATAATAATTACTATGTCTAGCCTGGAATTAATAGTGCTTTCGTTCTTGCATTTTACAAAGATAGCAGAATATAGAGAGACTTTACCATATGTTCACCTAATGATATTTATTGCTACCATTTACGTGGTTGTGGGTGTTGTAATTAAGATGATTAATAAAAACTACACAAGACGCGTGGAGGTATGTGTGGTTGGTCTGACACTATTTGCTTTTGGCGTTATATTTGATATTGTTTCTTATTACAAGCGAATTGGTGATTCAGATCAGCTTGGCAGATATTTATTCCTTGTGTTCCTTGTACTCTTGGCTTGGGATTTGTTAAAGGGTACATACGAGTTCATTGAAAAGGGGCGCCGAGCAAAGCAGCTTGAGTTATTTGCACTTACAGACAGCATGACAGGTCTTTTAAATAGAAATGCATTTGAAACTTATGCTAATTCTAATGGTGAGTTGGAAGATTTGGTAGCTATTGTTGCAGATGCTAATGGATTGAAGGAATGCAACGATACGCATGGTCATGATGTTGGTGATGAGTATATTACAGTTGTTGCTGATATATTCAGCAGTACATTTGGAAAATATGGTGATTGCTATCGTACAGGTGGAGATGAATTCTGCTGTATCATCCCATCAGGCAAGGATATTAATATAGAAAGACTTAAGAAGCTTTTCCTTGCAAAGGTTTACACTGAAAATGTTGAAGGAGATTATAAATTTAACATAGGAGTAGCGATTGGATTTGCAAGCTACGCTCCTTCTATAGATAGTAATTTACGCTCAGTTGTTAAGCGAGCTGATAGTGCTATGTATGCAAATAAAAGAGCCAGCAAAAAGGCCAGCTCTTAAGAATTTAGATATCAATTTGATTCATCCAGTCCACTAATTCCTGAAGACCCTCCTCGGTGAATGGAGCAGTGTTTTTCTGCTTTACCTCATCGGGAGTGTTCTCGGAGCTGTAGGGACCAGGCCAGATGGTGGCCTGAAAGAGATCTTCATCAGTCTCTTCTGGATGGATTTTTTCTATTTTATAACATTTATTTTTGTCGCTCCCGGTAAAAGAGGGAGCTTTTTTATAGTATCCAAGTGATAATAGTCTTTTGCGTTCTATCATTATAAACCTCTATTTGATATGTAAAATTAGGTCTTAGTAACCTCTTATGAAATTCTGATTCTCATAAAATAAAAACCACAAATAAGATTTTAACATAAATAAAAAGAAAGGGAGAATAGAAATATTCAATGATTTTAGTTTTGAATTAGTAGATAAACTAAAAGACAATGATAGGGAAGAATGTTAAAATATTTTTATAAAATGTAAAGGGGGCAATATGAGCAAGGGGCGATTTTTTAGAATAATTTGCGGCATTATGATACTTATAATATCTGTGATTTTAGTGCAGGTATTTGTTAGTGATGACAATAATGGCGGAGATGAAGTGGATGGTCAGGGGATGCAGCCTGGCTATTATGATCCTAGCAGATGGATGGAGTCCTTGTCTGATGACACCTATTTGTCTGAGATTACCATACCAGGTACCCACGACAGTGCAGCTAGATATGTTATGCTTGGCTACGTAATGAGATGTCAGGATACAAGTATTTATGAGCAGCTGGACAATGGATATAGATACTTGGATCTTAGAATTGCCCTTGATAAGAGCCAAAAGGAACACAGCATTAAGCTAGTTCATAATTTTGCTAATTGTCATGTTGATGGAGGGCTATTTTCCGATTATCTTCATCTGGAGGATGTGACAAAAGATATCTACACATTTTTACAGAAATATAATGATGAGACAGTAATTGTAAATTTTAAAATAGAAGATGATGAGGTTAATGTAAAAGAGATTCAAAAGCTTCTAAATCAGGAGATTACATCCAACAAGGATTATTGGTTTACAGAAGAATATATACCTACTTTAGGTGAGGCCAGAGGTAGGGCGGTGCTTGCCACTAGATTTGATGATATAGCAGGTACTGGATTGACGGGACTTAATATGATCTGGGCTGAGCAGGACAACAAGACCCCAGTGGATATCCCATACGAATTATATGTAAATGACGAATTCAGATATTGGGTTCAGGATAGATATAAATACTCAGTTGAGGACAAATATGAGGCGGTAGTTGATGGCTTAGAAAACTGCGAAGCAGACGAGGATACATGGTTTTTAAATTTTGTCAGCACAAGTGGTGATGGAAAAATAGGACATCCTAAAGGATATGCTAACAGCCTTAACGGTCTGCTTATGGATTATTCTTTTAAAGAAAATACAAGCTACGGTATTATTATAGTTGATTTCGGCGATGCTGAATTAGCTAGAAGAATATATTTAACAAATTCATTCTAATAAAAGAGGATTAAAGGAGGACATAGTATGAGTAATTTTGAAGAAGAGCAGGTTAATCCAATTCTGTTAGAATTCTTGGATACAGATGATTTTGAGGAAAAATACAAGATATTGGTTGCTACACCGATTATGGATTTTGACAATTTGTTAATTGACAATATGGCCTCATCTATCGACTGTGTTATTGAGGATGGGGATATAGAGAGCAGAGTGCAGGAATTAAAGGTCTGCGTTAAAACTAGAGCAAAATACGAAACATTGCGCTTAAGAAGATAAATATTTTCTCAATAATGCGAAAAAACGCCTTTTGATAACAATTGCTACATATTTAGATGGTAAAATTTTCCCATAAGTTTAGACTTGGGTTATATTACAGACATTAGGAGGGGAAATGGCGAAAACAGAGAAAAGTCCTAAAGGCACTAAGACTAAAAAGATTAAGGATAAACTGCTTTTGTTTATCGTGCCAGCAGTTGTTGTTACAATTATCATATTGGTAGCAATATCTTCATTTCTTTCTAAAAGCAGACTGGAAGAAATGGCTCGCAACGAGCTTGAAAGTTCTATTACCAACCAGGCAGATAATATTTATGCATGGCTTGAACAGAACTTGGAGAATTTCAGTACAATCAAGGCTTCACTTGAGGGTATGGATCTTGATGAGACCTACTATGAAGAGGTGCTTACTACCTTTGTAGGTTCTAATAGCAATGCGCCAAATGGTGTGTATATTGCCACTCAGTCAGGTAAGGTCTATACAGGTAGAGGCACAGATTTATCTATTACCAATCCAACTGACCAGCAGTGGTACAAAGAAGGCCTTTCACGTATTAATATGGCATACGGTGAGCCATATAAAAATGATGAAGGGGAATATGTTATTTCGGCATCAGGTATTTTGAATGATGGAAGTGATGAGATTAAAGTCGTAGCAGCAGACGTTACTCTCGGCAAGATTTCTATCATTGTAAACTCTGGTGTAAAAATGAAGAATGCCAATTCCTTCCTTGTGGATAGAAATGATATGATGGTTCTTGCGCATCGTGACAGTAGCCTAGTTTCTACAACTTTGACAGGAAGCTTAGGCCGACCTGTAATGGATGGAACATACAATGCAATCATATCAAGTGATTACAGCACAACAAATTTAGGACAGTACACTGTAGCCTTTAAGGAAATCAAGGGTACAGACTGGCTCCTTGTTTCATATATTGAAAACAGTGTAATTCTTGCCAATGTAACACAGCTTATTACAATTCTTCTTATTATAGGTGTGGTTGCAACTATACTTATTGTTATTCTTGTTAGCGCAATTATTGGCCGTGTTATTAAGCCACTTTCATACATCACAGAAAACATTCACGCAATGTCATCTGGTGACTTTACAATAGAGGTCAAGAATACATCTAATGATGAGATCGGCGTGATGGGACAGCAGGTTGGAAAGTTTGTTGGACTGATGCGAGATATGCTTTCAAGTATCAATGATGAGTCTGAAAAGCTTAAAGAAGAATCCGATAATTCGGATCAGGTAAGCCGAGTGATGTTTGATGCATCTCAGTCTCAGGAGAGCGCAATGGTTAACTTGAATCAGACAGTTGATCAGCTTGCTATAGCGGTTAATGAAATCGCTGAAAATGCCACAACACTTGCAATGGTTGTTTCTGATACAAAGGCCAATTCAGATACAGCATCAGAGAGAATGGCTGAGACAGTTGAGATTTCTAAGAGCGGTAGAGCAGATATGGAGAAACTCTCAGTTGCTATGGGAGAGATTCAAGCTGCCAACCAAGAGCTTGTTGCTTCAGTTGAAAAGGTAGGTCAGGCATCTGAGGAAATCACCAATATCGTTGGTATGATTTCTGAAATCGCTGAAGAGACCAATCTTCTTTCACTTAATGCCTCTATTGAGGCAGCCCGTGCCGGTGAAGCTGGTAAGGGATTTGCAGTTGTTGCTTCTGAAATCGGTGGACTTGCTAAGCATTCAGCAGAGAGTGCCCAGAGCATTTCTGATTTGATTAATCAGGTTCGAGATCAGATTGAAAAGGTTGTTTCTCAGGCAGACGCCAGTGCCAAGAGTATCGAGGCCAACGGCGAATTGATTGATGCAGCAGTTACAACTTTTGACAAGATTTTTGAAAATATTGAGAGTACAAGTGATGTAATCAAAGAAATGATTGCAGACATCAATAAGGTTGACGAGGTATCTACTAACGTTGCTGCTATTTCTGAAGAACAGGCAGCTTCGGCAGATGAAATCCTTGAGACATCTAAGAACATGGTTGAGCAGGCACAGGCAATCACTCAGAGTAGCCAGGATGTAGCTGATAATTCACATCAGCTTGCAAATACAAGCCAGACACTTACAGGTTATGTTCAGCAGTTTAAGATTGTTAAGGAGGATACCGATTATGATGAATAATAGACTTAAAAAGATAGCGGCCCTTCTTGTTGCAGGGGTTATGGTTATCGGAATGACCCTTACAGGCTGCGGAAATAGCAGTTCAGGTTCAGGTGGTGGTTCGGCAAAGGGAATGAAGATATTCTTCTCGACACTTACACTTGATACCTTTAAGGGGATGCTTCAGGATGCCGTAGTAGAAGGCGGTAAGGAAGCAGGGGTAACTGTTGATGTAGGCGCGGAATGTGGCTCTGTAGATGAGCAGGTTGCTCAGATTAAGCAGGCGGTTGATGCGGGATATGATGCAATCATTTGTAATCCAGTAGATGCTACAACAGCACTTCAGCTTGAGGTTACAGCTGGTGATACACCTATTTTATTTGTAAATTCTCAGCCAGATGAGCAGTATCTTGAGCCAGATAAATACATGTATGTAGGAAGCTACGATAAGGATGCCGGCAACTTCCAGGCGGAATATGTATGGAACAAACTAGGACAGCCATCTAGCATGAATATCGTATTGTTCCAGGGCGAGCCAGGACATCCAGCTGCAGGACTTAGAACTACAGCAGTCAAGGAATACTACAAGAAAAATGGAATCGATGTAACATTTGTATTTAACGACACAGCATATTGGGATACTGCAAAAGCAGCAGAAGAGTTCAAGCTTTTCCTTAAGACTAAGCAGCCATTTGATGCAGTAATTTGCAACAATGATTCTATGGCCGTTGGTGTAGTCCAGGCTATGAGAGAGGTAGGACTTGACCCAGGCAAAATCCCTGTAGTAGGTGTAGATGCTACAACAGAGGGATGCCAGTCGATTATCGATGGCGGAATGCAATTTACTGTATACCAGTCAGCAACTGGTCAGGGTGCAGCAGCTATTCAGACAGCTATTGCACTTGCAACTAAGGGAACAGCTAAGGGCATCGAAGGCCTTACAGAAGATGGCTATTATGTATGGGTTCCATACGAGCCTGTAGATGCATCCAATGTTAAGGATTATATGTAATTAGAAAATTTATTTATTGCTTCTTGCTTTAAATAAAATATAAGTGCCGAGGGCTAATCTTAAAGACTGGTCCTTGGCACTTTCTATTTTATGTATTCGATTTATAAAAATGGATTGGCCCATATCATATTTGAGTTGTGGTAACGCTCATCATCGGTAACATCAGTGGCAAACCATTCAGGTGGCGTAAATGAATTGGCCTCCTCAATAGATGGAAATTCCACCTCAGCCATAATAAGCCCTAGCATGTGGCCTTCGAAAATATCAAGCTCGATGGTGTAAGGCTCATATGGGATTATGTAACGGCGCTTGGTTATAGGATGTCCATCTATTTTCTCTAAAAGGTGCTGGTAAGCCTCAGCTGTAAGAGCAGCTTCGATTTCTTCCCGAGCAAGCTTGCCGCTTCCCTTATAGGTGAGAATGTACTTGTCATTTTTCTTTCTGATACGTACAACAGGCTCGGTAGAAAGGTATCCCTGCTCAATATCTACATATTCATATTTTGATAAATCTGGAAGGTCTTTAATTAAAAATTTTCTTTCGATTTCCATTTTAAACTCCCTATTAATAATTGATAATAAGATAGTAGCACATCCAAAGAATAGATGCACGACTAAAACAGAAAGGGGTAATGCAAAACCTACAGCGTAGCTGTAGACAACCAAAATGCTAAATGTTACAATTAAATCTATGTGTTGATAAAATAGGGAAATTCTTTAAAAGAGCTGATATACGAGGCTTGAATAAATGGACCACTAACCCCGTCCCCTAGGTCCATTAAAGAAAGGACATAGATTTGAATAAAAAACATGGTATGGCAATTTTAATAATTCTGATTTTCCTATCTGCTTTGCTAGCATTGCTTTTATATTTGGGAATTGTTCATATTAATAATCCCAGCAAGGCGAAATATCCAGTGAATGGTGTGGATGTGTCGGCATATCAAGGACAGGTAGATTGGGATACATTATCAAGTCAGGATATTGATTTTGCATATATTAAAGCAACAGAGGGCTCCACATTTAAGGATTCTTGCTTTGAATACAATTGGAAGGAAGCGGGTGAGACAGATTTAAGAATTGGAGCTTATCATTTCTTTAGTTTTGAATCATCAGGAGAAAAGCAGGCGGCTAATTTTATTGATTCAGTGGATGCAATACCTATGATGCTACCGCCAGTAATTGATGTGGAGTATTATGGCAAATACCAAAATGAAGACGACATTGATGTGGTTGAAATAAGAGCTGAGCTGCGGAATATGATTAATATTCTAAAGGAAGAATATGGGGTTAATCCAGTATTATATGTCAGTGAAGAAACATACAATACCATTGTGGCGCAGGAGTTTTCGGATTGTGATATTTGGTACAGAAGTGTATATGGCAAAATTGATGGGGACCTTGACTGGACATTTTGGCAATATTCTAACCGTCATAGGTTAAATGGATATGAGGGGGAAGAACCATTTATAGATATGAATGTATTTTATGGCACCAAAGAAGAATTTGAGTCATATGGGACTCAAATATAGTGGCAGAAAATTGTCTTGAAATTATCTGATTTTTGAAGTAATATATTGTATACGAGTGTGGCTATAAGCCAATTGAATTTAGTATTAAACGTATGAGACTGCGTAGTCTTATACCTGTTAAGGAGGATTTTATAATGATTACAGCCGGTGATTTTAGAAACGGTATGACAATCGAGATGGACAACAAAGTTTATCAGGTTATCGAGTTCCAGCATGTTAAGCCAGGTAAGGGTGCAGCATTCGTTCGTACAAAGCTTAAGGATATCAAGGGCGGCGGTGTTACAGAGACATCTTTCAGACCTACTGAGAAGTTCCCAGCAGCACGTATCGATCGTAAGGATATGCAGTATCTTTATAATGATGGTGAGCTTTACAACTTCATGGATGTTGAGACATATGATCAGGTAGCTCTTACAGCTGACCAGATTGGTGATGCTCTCAAGTTCGTTAAGGAAAATGAAATCGTTAAGATGCTTTCACACAATGGTTCAATCTTCTCAGTTGAGCCACCTATGTTTGTTGAGCTTCAGATTACAGATACAGAGCCAGGTTTCAAGGGTGATACAGCTACAGGTGCTACAAAGCCAGCTACTGTTGAGACAGGCGCTACAGTATACGTTCCACTTTTCGTAGAGAATGGTGAGACAATCAAAATTGATACTAGAACAGGTGAGTATTTATCAAGGGTATAATGATGGATTACAGAGAATATCCACTTTCGGAGTTGTTACAAAATCGAAAAATATATGCTGTTTTTGATGAAGAGTTTCAAAAGGGCACATGGTTGGATGCCACAGCTCTCATTGGAAGCGAGTGTACTATTAATCAATTGTATCGTGACGGTACAGTACCTCGCGAGACATTAGATAAGATAGTGGAGAGACTTTCTAGATAATCAATAATAAAGGCCTTGGCGATTGCCAAGGCCTTAGTTTATGTCATTTAGTTGAAATCGATTGAATCTACAACCTCTTTAAGAGTTCTGGCAGATTCCTGCAGAGCTTTAATTTCATCTTCGTCAAGAGAAATAGGTACCTTTGTCTCAAGTCCGTCAGCACCTACAACTGATGGCATTGAAAGGCATACACCATCGATGCCATATTCGCCATGCATCATGTGAGATACAGGAAGAATAGATTTCTCGTCGCGGACGATTACTTCACAAATACGTTTTACAGCTACAGCAACACCATAGTATGTGGCATGCTTTCTCTTGATAATTTCATAAGCGGCATTCTTAACTCGCTCAGCAATTGCCTTCTCTGATTTCTCGTGCTCGAAATGACCACGCATCTCGCAGAAATCATTAAGTGGAATACCAGAGACATTTGCACTAGAGAATGCAGCAATCTCGCTATCGCCGTGTTCACCGATGATAAATGCATGTACAGAACGGCTATCAATACCAAGATGCAAGCCAAGCTCTGTCTTAAGTCTAGCTGAATCAAGCACAGTACCTGAACCGATAACTCGCTCCTCTGGAAGTCCAGAAAGCTTAAGAGCTGCAAGTGTAAGTACATCAACTGGATTTGCTACGATAAGGAGAATTCCACCGAAATCTCTCTTTGCAATCTCAGGAATAATAGATTTGAAAATGCCAACATTTTTATGAACCAAATCAAGTCTGGTCTCGCCTGGCTTCTGGCCAGCGCCAGCTGTTACTACAACGATTGCTGCATCTGCAACATCATCATAGTCACCTGCATAAATTTTCATAGGCTTATTAAATGGAGCGCCATGGGAAATATCCATTGCCTCGCCCTCTGCCTTGTCATGGTCTGCGTCAATAAGTACCATCTCAGAGAACAGACCACTCTGAGACAATGCAAAAGCTGTTGCGGAGCCAACAAATCCTGCACCAATTATAGCAACTTTTCTGTGATTTACTTCTACTGCCATATATTTACCTCCTATATTTTCTCTCGCCCATTACACTCTCAAGCCTTGGATATTACAGTTTCTGAAGTCTGTTACGTCAACAAGCCTTAGTATTGCTCCGGTCATCTAACACGATTCCCTCCGCAATCTAAGAGCTTGTGAACTACAGACAATTAGACTAAATTACCCAAGAGCTTGATAGTTACGGGCTATTCTTACTCTACAATGTGTCTATTATAACGAAGATACCACTTCGTCCATGGCTGCTTCTGATACGGAATTGAGCGTAGACTTGATAGATACCACTGGTTCTACGAATTCGATATTTTTTAGTGGCTCAAGGATTGCCTGCATGCATTTTGCAGCCTGTGGAGCCCAAGTTCCATTTTCAACGAAAGCAACCTTTCTGTTCTGGTAAGCCTTTGCACGAAGGTGGTGTAGGAAGTCTTCCATAGGTGGGAAGAGGCCACCATCGTATGTGCTTGCACAACAAATCATTTTGTCATAGTAAAATGCTCTGGCTACAGCCTCTGATAGAGGCTCACGGCATAAATCAATAAACATAGTCTTTACACCCTTGGCCTCAAGCTTTTCCTGAAGCTTAAGAGCGGCGCGCTTTGTATTACCGTGGATGGAAGCACAAGCTATAAGAACGCCCTCCTCCTCTGGCTTATAGCTGCTCCAAATATCATATAAGTTGATATAGTAGCCAAGATTCTCTGTGAGAATTGGACCGTGAAGAGGGCAAATCTTTTGGATATCAAGACCGGCTGCCTTCTTAAGGAGAGCCTGTACAGATGCGCCGTACTTTCCAACAATATTAAGATAATATCTGCGAGCCTCATCAATCCAAGGCTCGTCAACATCTAATGCTCCAAATTTTCCAAAGCCGTCAGCTGAGAATAGAATCTTTTCTTTTGACTCGTACTCAACCATTACCTCTGGCCAGTGAACCATAGGAGCCATTATAAATGTAAGCTCATGCTCACCAAGAGAAAGTGTATCGCCCTCGGCAACAACATGCTTTCTATCAGCAAATAATGCCTCATCCATAAACTGAGCCATCATTGTAAATGTCTTTGCATTACCTACAACTTTTGTATCAGGGTATTTCTCTAAAAATGCCTTGATGGAACCTGAATGGTCTGGCTCCATATGAGAGACAACAAGGTAATCAACCTTTTTACCCTTTAATTCTTTCTCAAGATTTGAAAGCCACTGCTCTGTAAATCTAGGATCAACAGTATCCATTACAGCTACTGATTCATCTAATATTAAGTAGGAATTGTATGAAACTCCATTTGAAACAGGATATTGGCTCTCAAATAAGTCGATGGTTTTGTCGTCGCAGCCAATATACTTTATTGAATCTGAAATTGTTACTGACATGATGTATTTCCTCCTTTTGCTATAGCTATATATTATCAAATTCCCCTGTTCTTCACTAGTCTCTTAGTGATTAATTATATTCAATAATGAAAAATATGTAGAATAGTCTGAACAATCTGTGAAAGTTCACAGTTTGTTAGAATATTACCTTTATAATGAACTCTATAACAACGTGTATTATTACACAAGGGAGTCTAGGCATTGGAGGTATTTTATTTATGAAAAACAATAGAAACGCAAAAGGCACAATTGCAGGAGCTTTGAGAGAGTTTTCCGGTTTTACTATCCGAATGTTCCTTGCCAATGCAATTATAATGATTGTATTCTTTGTTATTATTTTTATAAATGTGTACAACTTTTATAATGTACAGTTTGTAACAGAGAAGTATCAGATGGAAATTCGTAAAGACGTACAGACCATCAACAAGCGACTTTTATTTGCTGTGGCATCAAATGATCCTGAAGTAACAGCTGACCAAAAGGCTGATTTGGAGAAGAGATTCCCGAAAATTGAGGGATACTTTGGAACCATTTCTGCTAACTTGAATAATGCCGAACTGGGAGCAAACTTAGATACCTATTGGAAGGGATTTGAGGATGCATCATTTGAAATGCTTGCCCTAGTTGAAGCCGGTGAAACAGATAAAGCCGTAGAATATTTCAACTCTACATTAAATGAGGCTGCTGAAACCCTTGCAGATGCTTTGGATGAGACAGGTGAACTGGCAGAGTCTGCAGCTGCAGGAAAATATATGACTATTATGGTTGTAGTAGTTGTTGCAGCTATTGTTCTTGTGATAGCTTTAGTTATCATTATCCTAATAAATAGGAAGAGAAGTGCAGATATGATTAAGGGTATTGAGCGTGACCTTGATATTCTTGCGAAGGCATCAGAGGAGATTGCTCAGGGTAATGTTCATGTAGAGATTGATTATGAAGCCGACAATGAAATTGGCCGCGTCGCAAAACAGTTAAAGATTGCGGTAGAATCCCTTGTTTATTATATTGATGAGATTGCAGCTGTTATGTCTACTATGGCAGGTGGCAATTTCAACATTAACTTTGAACGTGATTTCGATGGAGATTTTAAAGAAATCCAGACTGCTGTAGAAACATTCTCGAAGGAAATTTCCGAATCAATGACAGAGATTATGGAGGTTTCTGATATGGTTTCTGATGGTGCCAACCAGATTGCAGGTGCAGGTCAGAATCTTGCTGATACAGTTACATCACAGGCAAATATCGTAGATGATTTGTCAGTTACAGTTAAGGATATTACAGAACAGATTTCTAATAATTCATCAGATGCAACAGCTATATCACAGGAAGTGGAAGTGGTTGCACAGAATATTGTAGAAGGCAATCAGAAGATGCAAGACGTTGTAAATGCTATGGATGCAATCTCTGCTTCTTCTCAGGAAATCTCAAAGATTATCGATACAATCAACGCTATTGCAGATCAGACCAATTTGCTTTCACTTAATGCATCTATCGAGGCTGCTCGAGCTGGTGAGGCAGGTAAGGGATTTGCAGTTGTTGCCACAGAGGTATCACAGCTGGCAGGACAGACAGTGGAGGCTGCTCAAAATACAGCGGGTCTTATTAATGCATCTCTTAAGAGCGTGGAAGAGGGTATCACAATTGCAAATGAAACTGCTGAGAAGCTTAATGGAATGGTAGCGCAGGTTCAGGGGATTGCTGAAAAGGTTAAGACCATCGCTGATGAATCAAGTTCACAGGCTACTTCAGTTAAGGAAATGTCTTCTAATATCAGCGAGATTTCGTCCGTTGGACAGAACAATGCAGCCACATCTCAGGAGTCACTTGCTCTTAGCTACGAGATGAATGAACATGCAAATTCGCTTAAGGGTCTGGTTGAGAAATTTGAACTTAAAAAATAAATAAAAATTTTTATATTTGGAATCGCTAGTGTTTAAAGGCACTAGCGATTTTTTTGAGAATTAATATCTAAAATATTTTAACTAAAAACCTTGACATGTTTTTGAAGTTGGGTATCATAACATTAGTTAAAGAAATTTAACTAAATATATTTTAACTAAAAAATATTAAGTATTCCAATTAGAAAAGGAGAAAATTATGTTTGAAGTAGTAAAGGAAGTAATCATTGACACTCTTAGCTGTGCAGCTGACAAGGTAACAATGGAGGCAAATCTTTTTGAGGACCTTGGTGCAGATTCACTTGATGCTGTAGAGCTTTCTCTTGCCGTTGAAGAAAAGACAGGTATCACAATCGATGAGGATGCTATGGCAGAGATTAAGACTGTAGCAGATATCGTAAATTATCTTGAGGCACACAAGTAATCATGGAATTAAAAGAAATTAAGGAGCTAATGAAGGCTTTTGATGCAAGCGGAAGTTCCTATTTTGAAATTGAGGACCAGGGATTCAAGCTTAAACTAAAAAAGCCTTCTGATATAAAAGTTCAGGCGGCGCCAGTTACAGTAGCTCCACAGCCGTCAGCTCAGGTGGCGGTAGAGACACCACAGATTTCGACAGAAGAAAAGGTAGAGGGCGATGTAGTGAAAGCTCCATTAGTTGGAGTTTTCTATTCTGCTCCTTCCCCAGATGAAAAGCCATATGTGCAGGTTGGGGATAAGGTAAAAGAAGGACAGGTCCTTTGCTTGATTGAGGCCATGAAGATGATGAGCGAAATCACAGCACCAAGAGATGGCGTCATAAAAGAAATATATGTAAAGAATCAGGATGTTGTTGGCTTTGAAGAACAGTTATTTCTCATAGGAGATTAGTTATGTTTAAGAGAATTTTAATTGCTAATCGTGGAGAGATTGCAGTACGAATAATCAGAGCCTGCATGGAAATGAATATTGAGTGTGTGGCTATTTATTCCACAGCGGATAAGGAATCACTTCACGTGAAGTTAGCCACAAAAAGCATTTGTATAGGACCAGCCAGAGCGGCGGACAGCTATTTAAATATGGATGCAATTATCACAGCAGCACAAGTTACTGGCTGTGATGCTCTTCATCCAGGGTTTGGATTCCTTTCTGAAAACTCTGATTTTGTTAGAAAATGTCAGGAAGCAGGAATCACTTTTATTGGACCAACTGCTGATGCAATGGATGCTTTGGGTAACAAAGCTACTGCTAGAAAGATGATGATGAAGGCAGGAGTTCCTGTTGTGCCAGGTTCAGATGGACCGGTTGAGGATTTCAAGAAGCTAGAAAAAATAGCGAAAAAGATTGGCTATCCAGTTCTTATTAAGGCAAGCGCCGGTGGCGGGGGCCGAGGAATGCGTAGAGTTTATCATCCAGAGGATTTAAAGAAGCTATACGAAGAAGCTAAGGCGGAGACTAGAGCATGCTTTAACGATGATGAGATGTATGTGGAAAAGCTGATTCTGAATCCAAGACATATTGAGTTTCAGATTTTGGCTGACGAGCATGGCAACGTGATTCATCTTGGAGAGCGCGACTGCTCAATACAGCGTAAGAATCAAAAGCTGATTGAGGAAAGCCCATGTATGTATATTAATGATGATCTTAGAAAGTCTATGGGTAAGGCAGCTGTTACAGCAGCCAAGGCTGCAGGCTACACAAACGCAGGTACAGTTGAATTTGTACTTGATGAAAAGGATCATTATTATTTCATTGAAATGAATACTCGTATTCAGGTAGAGCACGGTGTTACAGAGGCTGTTACAGGAATCGACCTAATTAAGCAACAGATTAGAATAGCCTTCCACGAGCCTCTTAAGATAAAGCAAAAGGATGTAAAGCTAAATGGACATGCCATGGAATGCAGAATTAATGCAGAGGACCCAGCAAAGGGATTTATGGCAAACACAGGAAAGATTACATTCTTAAATGTGCCAGGTGGTCCCGGGGTGAGAGTGGATACTATCCTCTATAATGGATATGAAACAAGCCCATTTTATGATTCTATGATGGCGAAAATCATTGTTCATGCACCAACACGTTTGGAGGCAATCAGAAGAATGAGAAGAGCTTTGCTTGAGCTTGTTACAGAGGGCATTACTACAAACGGAGATTTTGATTATTTGCTTTTGCATCATCCCGATTTTGTTAAGGGTAATTACAACGTCAGCTTTATAGAAAATCATGCAGATGAAATATTATCTTGGGATAAAGCGGTGAGTGATATAGATGAATAGTGTAGTTGATCAGAGAAAAGACAAATTTAATAGGTACAAGGATTTGCGTCAGAATCCTGCTGAACTGCTAGAACCTGCTATTAAGCCGGTGGCAGAGTATGGTGTCTGGGACAGAATAAATGATGTGACAGACAAGGACAGTTTCAAGGAATTTGGCTTTGATTTTGAAGAGACTAATCCACTTGAATTCGAGGGTTATGTTCAGAAGAAAGAGGAGCTTAGAAAAGAAACTGATTGCCACGATGCCATTGTGGCAGGAACTTGTAAGATTGGCGGTTACGAAGTGGCTCTTGCTGTTATGAATAAAAAATTCATGATGGCATCCATGGGAGTTGAGCTTGGCGAGATTGTATGCCAGACAGCTGAGTATGCCGGCAAGAAAAATATTCCTTTTGTAATATTTACAGCAAGTGGCGGAGCCAGAATGCAAGAGGGAATTTTAAGTCTGATGCAGATGGCAAAAACAAGTGCAGTTATCCAGAAGTTCAAGGATGAAGGCGGACTTTATATTACAGTTTTAACTCATCCAACAACTGGTGGTGTATCTGCTAGTTTTGCAACGTTAGGGGACATTACACTAGCTGAGCCGGGAGCCTTAATTGGATTCGCAGGCCCTAGAGTAATAGAGCAGACAATTGGTCAAAAGCTTCCAGAAGGATTCCAAAGAGCAGAATTTTTGGAGGAGCATGGATTTGTAGACAAGATTGTCCACAGAGAAGATATGAAAGAAGCTTTGACTCAGATTTTAATGCTTCATAGCAAATAGGAGGTCTTTATGAAAGCGATAGATAGAGTTCTTAATGCTAGAGATAAGGATAGACCTAAGATTACAGATTATATTGAAAACGTATTTACGGATTTCTTTGAGCAAAAGGGGGATTTCCTTGGAAAGGAAGATGGCAGCATCTATGGAGGTATTGCACTTTTCCATGGAAAGCCAGTAACAGTTCTTGGACACCGTAAGGGAAAGACAGTTGAAGAAAATGTGGCATGCAATTTTGGTATGCCAGGGCCAGAGGGATATCGCAAAGCAATGCGAATCATGAGACAGGCTGAGAAATTCAACCGTCCAATTATTACTTTTGTAGATACTCCGGGAGCATATCCTGGACTTGAGGCTGAGATGTATGGTCAGTCTCAGGCAATCGCCGCTAACTTGGCGGAGATGAGCACTTTGAAAGTGCCAGTGATTTCTATTGTTACTGGAGAGGGCAGCAGTGGTGGTGCTCTTGGTATAGCAGTAGCAAATAGAGTTTATATGCTTGAAAATGCAATTTACTCTGTGCTTTCGCCAGAGGGATTTGCATCAATTTTATGGCATGATAGCGAAAAAAGAGATGAGGCAGCTGAGGTTATGAAGCTTACTGCCGCAGACCTTTTGGAGTTTGGAGTTATTGATGGAATTATTTCTGAACGAGGTAGCACTCTTTCTGTAGTTGAGGGTCAGGAAATAACAGATGCTCACAGAAGACTTTACACTCGTATTGATAAGCAGATTACTGCGGCCTTAAAGGAGCTTGAGGGCTTCTCAAAAGAGGAAATTGCAGCAGAGCGTTTTGACAAGTTCAGAAATATAGATGCCAGATTTATTGAAACAAAATCTAAGGCAAGAATGGGAAATGTGTAAATGACAGGAATAAAGATTATATCCACAGGAGCTACAGCTCCAAGCAAGGTAGTGTCAAATGATGATTTGGCACAGATTGTGGAAACTAGCGATGAATGGATAAAGCAAAGAACAGGAATGTCCCTTAGACATTATGTTACTGAAGAGGAGAATCATACAGGACTTGCAGAAAAGGCAGCGCGAATCGCTCTTGAGCGTTCAGGCCTTAAGCCTTCAGACATTGGAGCAGTTATTGTCTGCACAGTTTCTTCTGATTATTTTTCACCTTCTACAGCTTGCCTTATTCAAGGAAGACTTGGATTGCCTAACGACATAATTGCATTTGACTTAAGTGCAGGTTGTTCAGGTTTTATATTTGGTTTGGAAACAATGCGTGGGGTTTTAATGTCAAGAGGCTGCAAGGCAGGCCTTTTGATTGGTGCAGAAGTGTTGTCTAAGAAAATGGATATGACAGACAGAAGCACCTGCGTACTATTTGGTGATGGAGCGGCAGCTGCGGTGGTTGTTCCAACAGATGGTTTGTATTCATCAGTGATTGGCGTAGACGGCGATGAGGAAATGATTCATATCAAATCCCCAAATGGTCTTATTCATATGGATGGACAGGGAACATATAAATTTGCCGTTGCTACAGTGCCAAAGGTTATAGCAGAGGCCGTTGAGAAAGCTGGTCTTACCTATGATGAAATCGATCATTTTATTCTTCATCAGGCAAACCTTCGAATCATCGAATCCATTGCGAAAAAGGTAAAGCAGCCAATGGACAAATTTGTTGTTAATATTGATAAATACGGAAATACTTCAGCAGCCAGTGTGGGACTAGCATTTGACGAGGCTATGCAAAAGGGTGAAATTAAGCCTGGCGAAAAGGTTCTTTTGTGTGCTTTTGGTGCCGGAAGAACTTGGGGTGCCGTGGTTATGGAAATGTAAAAAACGCTAATAATAGAAGTTAAATTATTAAATTGAGGTAATAGTTAAAAACGATTATTAGATGAGACTGTAGCTATCAAGCTCTTAGTGTTGCTTAGCGAGACGTGTTAGTCGAGCGGTGCAACATCTGAGGCTTGAGAGCGTAACAGTCGGATAAGAGGTAGGATATGAATTTAGTTGATTTAACAGGTACAAAGTATCCAATAATTCAGGGTGGTATGGCCAACATTGCAACAGGAGAGTTTGCAGCTGCAGTTTCAAATGCAGGTGGACTTGGTCTCGTTGCAAGTGGTGGCATGAATGCAGAGCAGCTGAGAGAGCAGATTAGAATTTGCAAGAGCAAGACAGATAAGCCATTTGGCGTAAATCTTATGCTTATGAATCCTGATGTGGACAATATTGCAAACATGCTTATTGAGGAAAAGGTCCAGTTCATTACAACTGGTGCTGGTAACCCAGGTAAGTATATGAAGGGCTGGAAGGAAATGGGAGCAAAGGTATTCCCAGTAGTTGCATCTGTTGCCTTGGCAAAGGTGATGGTTCGTTCTGGTGCTGATGCAGTAATCGCTGAGGGCGGCGAGTCAGGTGGCCATGTTGGCGATATGACAACAATGACTCTACTCCCACAGGTAGTAGCTGCAGTTGATGTACCTGTCATTGCAGCAGGTGGTATTGCAAGTGGCAAGCAGATGGCAGCAGCTATGATGCTTGGCGCATGTGGAGTTCAGATAGGAACATGTCTTTTGGTTTCAGAGGAATGTCCAATCCATGACAATTATAAGCAGACACTTATCAAGTCAAAGGACAATTCCACAACTGTTACAGGAAGAAGCCAGGGTGCTCCAGTTCGTATCATTAAAAATGAAATGGCCCGCGAATATCTAAAGCTTGAGGCCGAGGGCGCAGACCGCGAGAAGCTTGAGCAGATTACACTTGGTGGTCTTAGACGTGCAGTTCTTGAGGGTGACATGATTAGAGGTTCTGTTATGGCAGGACAGGTATGTGGTCAGCTTTCAGAAATCCGCCCAGTGGCAGATATCTTAGATGATATGTACGTTGGCGCAAAAGATTGTTTGGCAAACGCAAATGCAATTGCAATATAAGATTTAGATGAGGATGGAGTTGGAATGAAACTAGGAATTGTGTACGCTGGCCAGGGTTCTCAAAAAGTGGGAATGGGTCAGGACTTTTATGAGAAGTACGATCTTTTTAAGGAGACAATTGATAATGCTACAGATACAGTCAAGGCTGTAACAGATATGGATGTAGCAGAGCTTTCGTTTAATGGTCCAGAGGAAAAGTTGTCCCAGACAAAATACACTCAGCCAGCTATGGTTGCATTTGCCATTGGCGTAACAAAGCTTTTACATGAGAGAGGAATCAAGGCTGACTATACACTTGGACTTAGCCTTGGAGAGTATTCAGCTCTCTATGAGTCAGAGGCGATTGATGAAAAGCAGGTTTTGGACCTTATTGCAAAGCGTGGACTTTTCATGACAGAGGCTTCTGAGGGACTTGAGGTAAAGATGGCAGCTGTACTTGGCGCTGAGCGACAGACAGTTTTGGATGCATGCGACAGAGTAAATAGCGAACTTGATGGCAAGCTTACTGTTCAGGCTGCAAATTTTAACTGCCCAGGACAGATTGTAATATCTGGTGATGCTCAGGCAGTTGACCAGGCAAGCGCTTATTTAAAAGAAGCAGGAGCAAAGAGAATTCTTCCTCTTAAGGTAAGCGGTCCTTTCCATACAAAGCTTATGAAGCCAGCAGGCGACAAGCTTAAGGAAGAGTTCAAGACTGTAGATTTTAAGCAGGAACGATCAAAGGTAATTTTCAATTGCCTTGGTCGTGAAAGAAAGCAGGAGGAGACAATTCCAGCACTTCTCGAAAAGCAGGTACAGACTTCAGTTTATCTGGAAGATTCTATTAGATATATGGTAGGTGAAGGCGTGGATACAATCATTGAGATTGGACCAGGCAAGGCAATAAGCAAATTTATTGCAAAGACAGTAGATGATGTAAAGGTCTATTCAATTGATACAGTTGAAGACTTTGAGGCAACAGTAAAGGAGCTTGGAGCATGAGTGTAGCACTTATAACTGGCGCAAGCCGTGGAATCGGCAGAGTAATTGCTGAGACTATGGCAAAAGCAGGATACGATATAGCAATTTGTTATTCAGGAAATGAATCAGCTGCTCAGGAGACCATTTCTTTATGTAAGAAATATGGTGTTCAGGCAATTTATGTGAAGGCTGATGTAAGCAACGCTGATGATGTCGCAAATATGTTTTCTGAAGTAAAAAGTTTACTTGGTCCTGTTGATGTGCTTGTAAATAATGCAGGAATAACAAAAGATGGACTTCTTCTTCGAATGACCGAAGAGGATTTTGAAAAGGTTGTTGATATTAATCTTAAGGGCGCATTCCTTTGCACAAAGGCGGCAATAAAGGATATGTTAAAAGCCAAAAAAGGAAGTATCATCAACATTACTTCTATTGTAGGAGTAACAGGAAATGCGGGCCAGGCAAACTATTCAGCCAGCAAAGCAGGCTTAATTGGATTTACAAAATCAGTTGCTAAGGAGTATGGCTCAAAGGGAATTACCGTAAATGCGGTAGCACCTGGATTTATTCAAACAGCAATGACAGACAGTCTTCCAGAGGAAGTAAAGAGTGCTTATCTTAAACAGATTCCTCTCGGCAGATTCGGAACACCAGAGGACGTAGCATCTGTAGTTGAATTTTTAGCATCAGAAAAAGCAGCTTACGTAACTGGTCAAGTCATCGAAGTAACTGGAGGTATGTAATGAGAAGAGTAGTAATTACTGGCATGGGAACCGTCAATCCTTTGGCAAACAGCGTGGAGGAAACATGGGATGCTGTAAAGCAAGGAAAGTGCGGAATTGGTCCTATTACACATTTTGATACAACTGATTTAAAGGTTAAATTAGCAGGCGAGGTAAAGAATTTTGACGCCGCAGAGGTTATTGGTCCTAAGGAAGCAAGACGTATGGATGTGTACACACAGTATGCATGTGCAGCAGCGAAAGAAGCTCTTGCAGATTCAGGACTTGATATGGAAAAAGAAAATGCAGACAGATGTGGCTGTATTGTTTCATCAGGTATTGGCGGTCTTGAGACTATTTGCATTGAACATGGTAAAGGAGAGGAGAAGGGCTATAGCAAAATTTCTCCATATTTCATTCCTATGTCAATCAGCAACATGGCAGCAGGTCAGATTGCAATCATGTACGGCCTTAAGGGCATGTGCACATCTGTTGTAACAGCTTGCGCAAGCTCAAATAATGCTATCGGTGATTCATTCCACAGAATTAGAGATGGTTATGAAGACGTGATGGTTTGCGGTGGAGCTGAGGGTGTTGTTATTCCTCTTGCTATCGGAGGCTTCCAGTCTATGAAGGCTCTTTGTACAAGCGAGGACCCAAATCGTGCATCTATTCCATTTGATAAGGAAAGACATGGTTTTGTTATGGGTGAAGGCGCAGGTATTCTTGTAATCGAGGAACTTGAGCATGCTAAGGCTCGTGGCGCAAAGATTTACGCTGAAATTGTTGGATACGGCACAAACTGTGACGCATATCATATTACTGCTCCTAATCCAGAGGGCGAGGGCGGTGCAAAGTGTATGACTCTTGCAGTAAAGGATGCAGGCCTTGAAATGACAGATGTGGATTACATCAATGCACATGGTACTAGCACAAGCCTTAATGATGCAGGCGAGACACTTGCTATTAAAAAGGCATTTGGAGACCATGCATACAAGCTTATGGTTAGCTCAACAAAGTCTATGACTGGACATTTGCTTGGTGCAGCAGGTGCAGTTGAGGGCATCATCACAACACTTGCCCTTAGAGATGGATTTGTGCCAGCTACAATCAATTATCGTGAGAAGGACGAGGACTGCGATTTGGATATCGTTCCAAATGAAGGTCGTAAGGCTGATATAAATGTGGCTCTTTCTAACGCACTTGGTTTCGGCGGCCACAACGCATCCATTGTGTTCAAGAAGTATATCTAGTAGGTCGTTTATATGAGGCCGGTATCAATAAGCTAAGTTCTATTAATGAGTCATTAAATGTCAGATATGTTATAGATGAGGCAGTAGATATCAAGCTCTAAGTGTTACAGCAGGTGACATGTAGTCACCGGAAGTAATATCTTAGGCTTGAGAGCGTAACTGTCGGATGATAGAGGTGAATATTACTTAGATTATTAATAAGCTGGCCGGAATGGAGTATATATGCAGTTAAGCAACAAAGAGATACAAGAGATTCTTCCACATCGCTATCCTTTTTTACTAGTGGACAAGATTGTGGAGTGTGAGCCAGGCAATTACGCCAAGGGAATCAAGTGTGTTTCAGCAAATGAGATGCATTTTCTTGGACATTTTCCTGGACATCCAGTTATGCCAGGAGTACTTATAATAGAGGCTCTTGCTCAGGTAGGTGCAGTGGCGCTTCTTACCGAGGAAGAAAACAAAGGAAAGCTAGCATTTTTTGGCGGAATTAAAAACGCTAGATTTAAGAAGCAGGTTGAGCCTGGTGATGTTTTAGAGCTTGAGTGCAAGCTCACATCTAGAAAAGGTCCAGTCGGTTTTGGCGAAGCTGTAGCGTATGTAGATGGTCAGATTGCAGCAAAGGCAGAAATTTCCTTTGCCATAGGAGAATAGATTAGGTATGATGTTTCTAGGGAGTAAAAAATTAACAAAGGAAAAGGTACTAGAAATGTTAGAACAAACATTATCTGAGGTGTATACAAAATTCAAAATACACTTCTATCAGGAGATGTTTAACCATCTTCATTCCAGAGAGACATCCCTTACTACTGTTGAGATGTTCTGTGTAGAGGTCATCTACGCTCTCAAGAATCCTACCGTGGCTGAGTTCGCAAATTTCATTAATGTATCATCTCCTAATGCAGCCTACAAGGTTAACAGCCTTATCAAAAAGGGCTACATTGAAAAGATTCAGTCTGAGACTGACAGACGAGAGTACCATCTTGTTGTTACAGACAAGTACATTAATTACTTCAATTTATCACAGAAATACGTGAATACGGTAGTGGAGCGTGCGCAGGATTATTTTACACCGGAGCAGATAGCTTTCTTGGATGATATCCTTAGAGATATGTCTCTGGAGCTTATGAAAGATGTAGCCATCCCTCCAGTATCCATTAACCCTAATTAATGATTTGGAATTATTTGGATATGTATGTGCAAAACTAAATACGAAGTTAAAACGCCACTAGCATAAAGTCTAGTGGCGTTTTATTGTGATATTTACTTATAAGATTTTTTTATATAGGGAAAAAGGGGTTAACAAATTTACACTAAATGATACAATAGACCCTAAGAATTAAATGATTATCTCCCTTGGAGTAATAAGGAGGAACTATGATTAAAGTTGGAATTTTAGGTTACGGCAATTTGGGACGTGGCGTTGAGGCTGCAGTCACACTTAGCGATGACATGGAGCTTGTGGCTATCTACACAAGAAGAGACCCAAGCACACTTACAGTAAAGTCAAATGCTGCAGTTAAGTCTACAGCAGATTTGGATACAGGTAAGGAAGACATTGATGTTCTTATTATCTGCGGTGGTAGTGCTACAGATTTACCAGAGATGACTCCTAAGTACGCAGCACTTTACAATGTTATTGATTCATTTGATACACATGCAAGAATCCCAGAGCAGTTTGCAAATGTTGAGAAGGCTTCTAAGGCAGCAGGTAAGATCGGCCTTATCTCATGTGGTTGGGATCCAGGTATGTTCTCTTTAAATAGACTTTATGCTACATCTATTTTGCCAAAGGGTGAGGCATACACATTCTGGGGCAAGGGCGTTAGCCAGGGACACTCAGATGCTATTCGTCGTATCGAGGGTGTTGTAGATGCAAGACAGTACACAGTACCAGTTCCAGAGGCATTAGAGCGTGTTAGAAGTGGAGAGAATCCTGAGCTTTCTACTAGAGAGAAGCACACAAGAGAGTGCTATGTTGTAGTTGAAGAGGGAGCAGACAAGGCTCGCATCGAAAAAGAAATCAAGGAGATGCCAAACTACTTCGCAGATTATGACACCACTGTTAACTTTATCTCTGAGGAAGAGCTTAAGAAGAATCACAGCGGCTTACCACATGGCGGAAGCGTTATCTACACAGGTGAGACAGGCTTCGATGGTAACAAGCACGTCATTGAATATAGTTTGAACTTAGATTCTAACCCAGAGTTCACAGGAGCTGTTTTAACAGCTTATGCTAGAGCAGTGTCACGCCTTAATAAGGAGGGCGTTACAGGTGCTAAGACAGTATTTGATATTGCACCAGCTTATCTTTCACCAATTGCACCAGAAGAGCTTCGTGCACACTTCTTATAATTTGTAATCAAAACGATTTTGGGATGGCCAGTGACCTGGCCATCCTTTTTTGTTTACGGATTCCTGCGCGATAGTGATAGTTTTTTGGGGCGATGATATGCTTTTGTGCGTGAGTCTTTGCCTCTGAAAGCCGAAGCTTGTTTTATTATGGCAATTTGGACGACGGACTAGTAGTCTTGTTGCCTAACGACTTGCGAAAAAAAGTTGGATTCAAAAAACTACGGGTTTTATTGTGAAATCTCATTTTGTACCGTAGGAATTTCTACTTGAAAATTTCTGGCTACGGGGATATTTTGAATTTCTTAAAAATCCCCGTAGTCGGCTTGTTCCAAAGGGTATCATTCTACGGGGAAAAATGGGGATTTTAAAAATATACCGTAGTCCTCCCCAAATCCCTACGGTACAAATCGAAAAAATGAAAAATACCCGTAGGTTTTGAAATCTGAAAAATTTTTACAAAGGTGGACTACGGTGCAAAATAGAATTATTCAAAAATACCCGTAAATCAGCTGCAAAAAAGAACAAAACTAAAAGGGGACCAATACAAAGAGATACTTATCTCAAAGATATATAGAAGACAGTGCCCTAGACAAAGGTTGCGGATTTAATTTTATAAATGTTTACGGTATTCAAATTGGAGAATATCTATTATATTACTATTAAGAGAATTAATTGGAGAGATATGTGGGGCATTCCATTAATTCGGATAGGATATGAGGGGATAAAAAGTAGAAAGAGATGAGGATATGAAAAAAAGAGTTTTATTTTTAGCATGTTTAATGGCAGTTATGGCAGTGGCTTGTGGAAAGCAAGATGACCAGGAAGATATAATTGGCGGAGCTGATGAGCCTACTACTATTGTGTTAGATGCCAGCAATACTGAGGATACTCAGCAGCAGGAAGAAGAGGTAGAAGAGACAGAAGATACAGTAGAGGAATCTGATGCAGAGACTTCTGAAGAGGCAACCGCAGATGATGTTATAACAGATGATCAGGCACTTTCTGCTATTAGAAAATACTGCATTCAGCAGAATCCTGATCTGGAAGAGATGGCAGAGTCTGATGATTACACTTTGTACTGGAATGTAGAGTCCTCTGATGCAGAGCAAATCGTAGTGGCTTACAGATCTTATACAGCAGCAATAGTACGATACTATGTTGATGTACATACTGGTGATACCTATGTTACAGAATTTGTTCCAGATATTATGGATGAAGAAGAAAAAACGGGTGAGAATTTCAATATAAGAGATTACATAGAAGAATAATAGAAAGAGAGAAAGCAGATGTATTATGTACCAGATGGCACTGCTCTTGCAGGATTTTATGAATGCAGTGAGTGTGCAAATAGATTTTTATCAGTTCAGGTGGGGCCTACATTGGTTTGTCCATTTTGTGGGGAACAGCCTAATATGGAAATAGGACCAGATGAGGAGATGCCTGTTGCAACAGAGACTGCCAAATTACTTTCTGTAGTTCAGGGAGCTGATGAGGTTGAGAAGATGGATGCACTGCTATCACTTGCAGTGACAGGTGGAGATTATAGCTGGATGTAGTTCAGGTAAAAATAGGGTAGGGGTTTATGAGAAAAAAGAAGGATGTTTTATCGTATTTGTTTATCATATTGGGAGCTATAATGGCTAGCTTTTCTGTCGCTCTTATTTTGCTTCCAAATGATGCTATTGATTATGGAACAGCAGGTGTGGCAATCATAATAAGTAAATTGTCTGGAGTTCAGTTGTCTACTTGCGTGTTGGCTGTTTTTATACCATTTATTATTGCAGGGTATATTTTCTTAGGAAAGCAATTTACTGTTAAGGCAGCTCTAGGGTCCATAGTTTATACAGCAGGACTTGATTTCTTTGAGAATATTCCATTTGAATTAGATACAGAGCATTTCCTTGCGGTGGCATTTGGTGGTGCCATTTTAGGAGCGGGACTGTCGTTGATTTTACGAAGCGGTGGCTGTATTGATGGCTCTGAGATACTGGCTAATATTGTGGTCAAAAGACTGTCAGACAAAACCGGTCGCAACTACAGTATGACACCAGTTTTGCTGGCATTTAATGCACTTGTATATATGACTATTTTTGCACTGATTGATGTGACGGCAGCCCTTCTTAGTCTTCTAGTATATGTGGTGGCCACAGCAGTAATTGATCACTTTACTGATCACTTTGAGTCTATCAAGCAGGTTACTATTATCACACAAGATCCAGATGGAATTATCAAGGACATTAAAGAAAAGCTGAACAAGACATGTACAATAATGGATTCAAGAGGTGCTATAGCAGGGGAGAACAATACCTTGATTTGTTATGTCAGTTATTTTGAACTTCCTATAATGAAAGAAATCATTTCAATCCATTCAGGAAGTTTTAGTACAGTATCTACAATAGATGAGATATTAAGGTAAATATAAAAGGGACGGCGAAATAATCGCTGTCCCTTGTTTTTATTTAATATAGTTAATAAGTAATTTGAATGTGTTTTCCACACCCTTTTTGTGGGAGCGTTCGTAGCCGTGACTGGCGTATACACCAGCTCCTATGAGACCATGTCTAACGTCGTATCCGGCATTTAATGCAGCGTCTGCATCGGAACCGTAATGAGGGTATACATCCACAGCAAAATCGATATTATTGTCTTTTGCAGTTTTGATGAGATTTGATACTACATCATAGTTGTAAGGACCAGCAGAATCCTTGGCGCAGATGCTGACCTGTGTCTCCTTGCAATCAAGTCCATCACCAATGCAGCCCATGTCTACAGAGAGAATTTCGGTAACTCCATCAGGTACAGTTCCGCAAGCACCATGGCCTACTTCCTCGTAAACTGTGATGTGATGGAAGAGACGGCGCTCTGGAGTGATTTTATTGTCGGCAAGATATTTGGCCTGGCCTAAAAGGATCCCAACGGAAAGTTTGTCATCAAGGAAGCGGCTCTTGATATAGCCTGATTTTGTAACTCTAGTACGTGGCTCAAAGGCAACGATATCACCAATCATGATGCCCAGCTTTTTGGTGTCATCAGCGCTAGAAACCTCTTCGTCTACAACAATTTCCATTGATTTGAATTCTCTGGCAGTTGTCTTGTAATCGTCGTTTACGTGAACGGATGCATCATTAAGCTGGAATGTGCCCTCGTATATCTTGCCATCTCTAGTATAGATGCGGCAGTTTTCAGCCTCTCCATTGTTTGGGCTAAATCCGCCAAGTGGAGTAAGCTCCAGATTGCCATTATCCTTGATTTTGCAAACCATACCACCTAGGGTGTCCATGTGGGCCTCTACCAGGATGGCATCCTCAGAATTCTTACCGCCCAAGTCCACAATAACTCCACCTTTTGTGGTGAGCTTTGGCGCGAAACCAAGCTTTTTATACTCTGCCATGATGTGGTCGGCAGCATTTTTAGTAAAGCCAGTAGGACTATCGATATCAAGCACATCAACAGCCTGCTTTACCATATATTCAACATATTCTTTAGTCTTCATGGTATCCTCCAAATAATAGATTCTAGTGGTATTGTACTATTTTTCTGATGCAGTTTCATTAGTAAAGTTTTGTGAAATCTTTGTAAATATGGCATTATGTCGACTGTGCTTTTGGTATACTGTTCTAAGAGAATTAAACATGATATAGGAGTTTTGAAATGAAAAAACACGATACTATTTTAAAGATAACACAGGGGGCTATGATAGCAGCCTTATACGTGGTACTCACATGGGTGGCCAATGCACTTGGACTTGCAAATGGTGCTATTCAGGTGAGATTTTCAGAGGCCCTTTGCATTTTACCTGTATTTACACCTGCAGCTATTCCAGGACTTTTTGTGGGATGTTTACTAGCTAATATTTTAAATGGCTGTGTAATCTGGGATATTATCTTCGGAAGTCTGGCTACATTGATTGGAGCCTTTGGAACATACTTCCTTAGAAAGACCAAATTCGTATTTACGTTACCGCCAGTAATAGCCAATGCTGTTATCGTGCCATTTGTTCTTAGATACGCTTATGGGGTGGGAGATGCTCACTGGTATCTTGTAGCTACAGTTGCAGCAGGAGAAATCATCAGCGTGTGCATACTTGGTTTGATCCTTAAAGTTGGCTTGTGGAAATATAGAAAAGTTATTTTCTAAAAATATAATACGACCCTATAGATGCCCTTCTGGAAAGCTCTAGAAGGGCATTTTTATATTAACCCTTAACATATGGGACTTATACATCATTGTCATAAAAAATGTTTTGGTAAATTTTGTTAAAAATCACACAAGAGGGATAAAAAAGTATAAAATAATTTTGTGTGAGCAAGAGCTCATGTTTATTAGGAGAGATTAATGGCGAAAAATAATTTCTATGCGGTGAAAAATGGTAGAAATCCAGGGATTTACAAGACCTGGGATGAGTGCCAAAAGAACACATCTGGCTTTTCAGGAGCCGTTTTCAAAGGTTTTCCTACATTAGAAGAAGCAAAAGCATATATGGAGTTTGAGGACTCAGGTAAATGGGATGGAGCATTAGACCTTCCTGATGTTTATGCATTTACTGATGGCTCATTTAATGCCACAACAGGAGTGTATGGATTCGGTGGATTCCTTCATTACAGTCAGGTGGAGCCTGATATTGAAATTAGGGGAAATGGCTGTGACCCAGATGAGGCCACATCTCGAAATGTGGCGGGAGAGGTTCATGGAGCAGTTGCTGCCATTGAAAAAGCTGTGGAGCTAGGCCTCAGTGAGCTTACTATATATTATGACTACGAGGGAGTTGCCAAATGGCCTACGGGACTTTGGAAGGCTAATAAGAAAATTTCTCAGTTTTACGTGGAAAAATATAGTGCGCTAAAAGACAAAATCCATGTGAAGTTTGTTCATGTTAATGCACATACGGGGATTCCTGGGAATGAAGCTGCTGACGCCATGGCCAAAGAAGAAGTGGGCCTCAGCAAATGAGAATTATAGATTAATATAATAATGGTTTACACCATCACATTAGTGTGGTAAAGTGATGAGCAAAAGAAAAAAGCTGGTGACGGGAATTGAACCCGTGACCCCTTCCTTACCAAGGAAGTGCTCTACCTCTGAGCCACACCAGCAGATTGCTTTTCAGCAAGAAAAAGCATATCAAAGCTGCAAGGTGATGTCAACCATTGAGATGATATATAAGGGTATAATTTTTAAAAATCAGAGGTGTAGGGAAGTATGAAAATTTCGGTAGTGTCTCCTGGAGGCAATATAACATATGAAGATGTTATTGCGTCCATCACACAAAAGACCAGCAAGAGCGATGCTAATACCAATAGCGGTGCTTTTGCAAGGGCTTTAAATACCACCACAGTGGCTGAGGGTACATCCACAGCCAAGTCATATAAGGATATTTTTATTGAGGCCAGTAGGAAATACGGTGTCAGCTACGACTTGCTAACAGCTATGGCTCAGCAGGAATCAGGATTTAATCCAGAGGCTGTCAGCCGCACAGGCGCTATGGGCATTATGCAAATTATGCCTGAGACTGCCAAGGGACTGGGGCTTGAGCATCCATTTGATGCTTATGAAAATATCATGGCAGGCGCCAAATACATTTCTCAGAAGTTAAAAGAGTTCGGAGGAAATGTGGAGAAGGCGCTGGCTGCTTACAATGCAGGCAGCAGTGTGGTGAAAAATTACGGTGGAGTACCACCTTATGGGGAGACACAGAGCTATGTAAGAAACATAAAGGCTATTATGAAGCGAGGAGCTGACGTGCCTTATGCTAATTACATTTCGCGAGATGCATCAAAAGAAGAGGTTGAGGCAGATTTGAAAATGCTTCTTTCTCAAATGCCAGACACAGAAGAATATCGTGTACTTAGAAACACATTAGCGGAGATGAATTATTTATGAAAACCCCATTTGTAACAAAAGAAAAGATTCAGGAAATCACAAAAACTATTCCAACACCATTTAACATCTATGATGAGAAAGGAATCAGAGAAAACGCAAAAGCCGTTCATGCAGCATTTAGCTGGAACAAAGGCTTCAAAGAGTATTTTGCAGTAAAGGCTAATCCAAATCCATTTATCCTTAAAATCCTTCAGGAAGAGGGCTGCGGAGTGGACTGCGCTTCTTATGTTGAGCTTGCACTTTCTAACGAGCTTGGCTTCAAGGGCGACGATATCATGTTTTCATCTAACGATACTCCAGCAGAGGAGTTTAAATACGCTGATGAATTAGGCGTAATCGTTAACCTTGATGATTTTACACATATTGATTTCTTTGAAAAGTCAGTAGGACATTTTCCAAAGAAAATGAGCTGCCGTTACAATCCAGGCGGAGTTTATGAACTTTCAAATGGTATCATGGACAATCCTGGTGACAGCAAATATGGTATGACTAAAGAGCAGATTTTTGAGGCATACCAGGTACTTAGAGATAAGGGAGTAGAGGAGTTTGGTATCCACTCATTCCTTGTTTCAAACACAGTTACTAATGATTACTATCCAACTCTTGCTAGAGATTTATTTAAGCTTATTGTTGAGCTCAAGGAGAAGACAGGTATTGCTCTTTCGTTTGTAAATCTTTCAGGCGGCGTTGGCATTGCATATAGACCTGACCAGACACCAAACGATATTGCAAAGATTGGTGAGGGCGTTAAGAAGGCATACGAAGAGGTCCTTGTACCAGCAGGAATGGATAACGTATCTATTTTCACTGAGATGGGTAGATTTATGATGGGACCTTATGGTGGACTTGTTACTACAGCTATTCATGAGAAGCACATCTACAAGGAGTACATCGGAGTAGATGCATGCGCTGTTGATTTGATGAGACCAGCTGTATATGGCTCATATCATCATGTTACTGTACTTGGCAAGGAAAATGCTCCAGCAGATCACGTATACGATGTAACAGGCTCCCTCTGCGAGAACTGTGACAAGTTTGCAGTAGACCGTCAGCTTCCAAAGATTGACATGGGTGATGTACTTTTCATTCATGACACAGGTGCTCATGGATATTCAATGGGTTACAACTACAACGGCAAGCTTAAGAGCGCTGAGGTACTTCTTCAGCAGGACGGCGGATTCAAGATGATCCGTAGACCTGAGACTATCAAGGATTACCTTTCTACACTTGATGAGTTCGGTATTGTGGATGGTTTATTAAAATAACTGTCCCCTAAAAATTTCATAGAATTACGACTTTTAAAGATGTCAGATTTAAGATAGCATCATATCCAACAGCAAAGGAGGATATGGTGCTATGTTTAATTTTAGGGATTTTAAAAAGATTGATATGCATTCACACATAGGTACATGGGGGAATCCATTTAACTTTAGTGGGGATATTAATCTGATTCTTGAATTGATGGAGAAGTTCAATATAGAAAAGACAATTTTGTGTCCATCAGATTCAAGTAAGAATAAGGAGATTGTTGAGGCATATAAGAATGCTAAGGACAAAATTGTTCCAGTTCCTTGGGTAGACTGTACTAAAGGGCAGGAGGCTTATGACGAACTTGAAAGGCTAATTAGGGATGAGGGCTGCAAGGGGGCAAAAATCCAGTCCCTTTTTGATGGTTATGCAGCTGATTCACCAATTGTGGATCCGGTGGCGGAGATATGCGAAAAATACCATGTGCCATTTTTTGTTCATTCTGGACATGAGCCATTTTCATTGCCATGGCAAATTGGGCTTTTGGCGGAAAGACATCCAAAATGTAAATTTGCAATGCTTCATATGGGACATGGTCATGGAATATATGTTGAGGCGGCTCAGACTATAGCTAAAAGATATAAGAATATCTGGCTTGAGACATCAGGAACATCCATGACAGCACAGATTTACAATGCATATAAAAATGTCGGTAACGATAAAGTAATGTTTGGACTTGATACACCATTTCATGCGCCGGAGGTGGAGATACAAAAGATATTATCATGTCCTTTAAAGGAAAAAGATTACGAAAACATTTTTTATAACAATGCAAAGAACTTTATGGGATCGCTTTTAGACTAGGGAGGACAAAAAATGAAGACATCGAAGATTTCACAAAAGGATATTGCCATTACAGGCATGATGATTGCACTGGTTTTTCTAGGTACATTTTATTTTAAAATTCCAACGGCATTTGGATATACACATTTAGGGGATTGCATGATTATTCTTGCCACATGCCTTCTTGGCACGAAAAAAGGGGCGGTGGCTGGAGCTTTTGGAGCTGGGTTAGCAGATTTGGTTGGAGGATATACAGCTTGGGTATTTCCTACTATGGCATTTAAGGCAGCATGGGTTATTGTAATGGGGCTTGTAGCATTTAAACTTTTGAAGAAGTTTAAATACAACCTGTGGGGAGGAGCAATCGCAGGAGGACTGGTACATATTCTTTTATATACATTAATCAAAATTCCAATGTTTGGCGCCTCTTATGCATTTGCCACATTGCTTACACTGTCACTTCAGACACTTAGCGGAATTGTCCTTGGAAATATTATTTTTGGAATGATAAAAAATAAAGTTTCATCACTTATAGCTGATTATTAATATAACTGATAAAATGTTTTATATAATTTTATTTGCAGGTAAATGAAATGGCGCTAGTTGCGCCCTAGTCAATGAGGAAAAGAAATTGTATAAAACAAAAGCTAGAGATGCAATAATTAAATACTTGGAAGCTAACACAGAAAAAAGACTTACCGCCAGGGAAGTATATGATGGTATCAAGGATGGCCTGGAGGGAGTCAACAGAACTACTGTCTATCGCAACCTGGATAAGCTGTGTGCAGAAGGGGAGCTTATTAGATTCAAGGACCCTAATCAGGATGCATGGTACTATCAGTTTTCCGCGAAGGACATGCATTGTGACAAGCATATTCATGCTAGGTGCAGCAGATGTGGCAGAGTATTTCATTTGGACGATGATTTTGTGGTGGAGTTTATAGATAAGCTTCAGACAGAGTATAAGCTGGATTTGAATACGGCAAAAACAATGCTTGTGGTTCAATGCAAAAAATGCAACAGAATTGCAATTTCTATTGACAAGTAGAAATTATACATCTAAAATATGCAACAGTGTTGCGAATTATATTCGGAATGGAGGTTGCATATGTCTAGAAGAGAAGTTCCAGTAGTATTAATAACAGGATATTTAGGTTCAGGTAAGACCACTTTGATGCAGAATCTTTTAAGCCAGGAGAAGCGCAAGGTGGCATTGATTGTAAATGATATGGGAAGCATTAATATCGATGCTTCCCTTTTAAGCAAAACAGGAAATCAGGTAGCTCAGGTGGAGATGGTTGAGATGCAAAATGGTTGCATCTGCTGTACCCTGAGGGATGAATTCATGGAGCAGATAGAGCGTTTGGCAGGAGATGATTCCATTGAGGCTATTTTTGTGGAGGCCTCAGGTATTAGCGAACCATCATCTATTGCTGGCGCTTTTGTTGGTTATGAAGAGTCTACTGATACTAGAGTTTATCTTAAGACAGTAGTTTCAGTGGTTGACGCCGACAGAATTTACAGAGAGTTTTTAAATGAGCTTGATAGTGATCAGGACACAGAGGATGGCGATATCATCAATCTCATTATGGATCAGCTTGAGTTTTGCAATATTATGCTTTTGAACAAAACAGATTTGCTTGATGAAAGCCAGATTTCAAAGGTGACAAGTTCCCTTCGTGAGATTCAAAAAACAGCTGACTTTATTCCTTGTGTTCAGGGCAAAGTTGACTTGGAAATATTATTAGATGGAGAGGACTTTGATTTTGATGAAGTGCTGGCATCTAGTAGCGTGCAGATGGCACTTAATGAATGTGAGCCAGAGGATGAGAAGGCTTGCGTAGATGAATATGGCATCTCTTCATTTGTTTTCGAGGAGAGGGCCCCATTTAATAGAGAGGCATTTAATCGTCTCTTAGAGGACTACCCAACTACACTTATCAGAAGCAAAGGCTACATTTGGTTCTCAGATGACACTGAGCACGTGCAGCTTTTTGAGCAGGCAGGAAGAAATGCATCTATCACTGAGCTGACACCATGGGTTGCAGCATGGCCTGAGGAGGAGCTAAAGTCTATTTTAAACGACTTCCCAGACATAAAAGACGACTGGGATGATAAATACGGCGACAGAATCAACCAGGTTGTTTTCATTGGCAAGGGCTACGAAAAGAGCGAGATAGTAGAGCTTGTTAATAACTGCATTGAAAAGGAAGATGTGGCGATTTAATTAATCTGCACTGGTTATCGCATATTTCCCTTGATTGGGATGGTTGATTATGAAAAAAGAAAAAGCTTGAGAAATAAATTTCTCAAGCTTTTTTATTATGCCGGCTGCGGGACTTGAACCCGCACGATGTTGCCATCAACAGATTTTGAGTCTGCCTCGTCTGCCAATTCCGACAAGCCGGCGTCCGCAGACTAGTATACTAAATTAACTGGTTATTTGCAACGCATTTTTTATTTTTTCAAGGAGTATTCCGTACTGCTCCATTACTGAATTATGGTGCTGTTTTATGTAGTCTAAATTGTCCTCTTTTACAGCAAATTCTAATGCTTTTGCAGCAGCCGAAAGTTCCGATGCACCGATGGTAAGTGAGGTGCCCTTTAATGCGTGAGCCACAATTTGATAATTAGGCCAGTCCTCTTTTTCTAAGAGTTTATTGAGCTGTGGTCGCTTGTCCTCGGTGACGTATGTATTTAGAATCTGACGATAGAAATCTTCGTCACCTGCGGCAAATTCAAGGCCTGCATTTGCATCTATAAAATCAAGGGCATGCATTAAATCACTAGGTGAATCGCTAGTTGGTGTATCGTTGCTTGTATTTACATAGGAAATCAATTCCTCAGGCAGATGCTTTAGCACCATCTCGTCAAGCTGTGTAGGCTGAATAGGCTTTGAAAGATAGTCGGTGAATCCATCCTCTAGATACTTCTGGTCTGCACCCATTGTGGCATTGGCTGTCAGCATAATAACAGGCACATCATGGCTGAGGCTTGTGGTGTCCTCACGAAGTCTCTTAAGCACCTCTACGCCGTCCATTTCTGGCATCATGTGATCCAAGAAAATCAAGTCATACTTGGTAGAGCCCATCAGTGAAAGAGCCTCTGCACCAGTAAGAGCGCAGTCAATCTGTACCTGAGTTTTCTTCAGCAATCCACAGAACACATCAAGGTTCATCTGTACATCATCCACTGTGAGAATCTTAGCATTAGGTGCCACAAATGAAGATTCGTATTTACGGATTTTGCCAGTGTATTTGTAATCAGAAATCGGACCAATAGGAGAGTGGTCTGATATAGTCTGAGGTACTTTTACTGTAAATGTACTTCCACAGCCATAGGTACTTTCAACAGAGATATCACCGTGAAGCAAAGTAATAAGATTTTTGGTGATTGAAAGACCAAGACCTGTTCCCTGGATAGTACGGTTGCGCTGTAGCTCAAATCTCTGGAAGTTATCAAACACATAAGGAAGATCCTCGTCTCTGATACCAATACCATTATCTTTGATTTTGATAATAAGCAGCAGAGAGTCTGGGTTAGCTGTCTCCTTAAAGTCGATAGTTGCAGAAATTTTTCCGTTTTCAGGAGTATATTTCAAGGCATTTGAAATCAGGTTAGAAAGAATCTGTTTGATTCGGATTTCATCGCCTTTTAGTGTCTTTGGTAAATCTGGGTTGCAGATGAAATCAAGTGCCTGATGCTTCTTATCTGCAAGGCTTATGAACATGTTGTAGCAGTCCCTAAGGACAGTTTTGATTGAGTAATCGAAAGAGCAAATCTCAAGCTTGCCAGATTCGATTTTTGAAATATCAAGTACATCATTAATAAGGGAGGTAAGATTCTTAGAAGCAACACTGATATTGTCAGCGTACTTAATAATCTGATCGTCTGTACATTCTCGCAAAATCAGCTCATCCATACCGGAAATAATATTGATAGGTGTACGTATTTCGTGAGAAATGTTGCTGATGAATTCTGATTTAGCTTCATTAGCTGCCTGAGCTTCCTTAATAAGATGATTTTCTTCTGTAAGATCAGTGGCAACCAAAATGTAGCACATAGGCTCTTGGTTTCTATCCATTTTGCAGGAGAAATTTACAAGGACAACCTTGCCTGTGACTTCTGCAGTGAGACGATAGTCGATTGAGAGACCCTCAGTGGCTTTTTCAAACATCTGAAGAGGCTCACCTGGATTAAGCTGGAAAATTTCCTTTAAACGGATACGGTGAGGCTCCTTGTTTAGGCCTAAAAGTCTCTTGGCATATTCATTTGCCATATTAAGATGGTAGTTGGTGTCAAAAACTAAAAGTCCTGTACCTAATGTGGAGAAAATATCCCTACTGATACTGTTTACGGTAATGTAAAAAGTCATGTAGCTATTTGATGCCATAAAAAATACTACGAATGCAAGGAAGATTCCTGTGCAGTAGTAAATATGAGGCAAATGCACATCGTAGGTTAGCTTCAGATAGTCAGGTATTGTTGAAAGAGCCAGAATAATATTTGAAATGAAAGCAAAAACAATCAGTCGCTTGTCTCTTCGATATGAAGATGTCTTTGCCCAAACGCAAGCCATGATAAACATAAACAGACCTAAAAGGCATATGTATGAATAATGAAAAAGCACACGATAAGGGTCGTTTTTAACGTAGCTTGTGAAGTTGTAAGTTGCATAGCGAATAAATTTATTAGAAGCTGGATGGCCGTAAATAATTAAGTCAAAAAAAGCTGCAACCGAAGTGAAGAATATAATGAAGAATTCGGCTGTGTGGCTGAAATGGAGACAGCTTGTGACAAGAAGTATCTCGGCAATAAGATAAATTTCAATTCCAAAGAGACCGATTACACGGAAGTAATATGAATAAATAATATTTGGACTGAGGGACATGATTGAATATCCCAGACAACATAGACCATTTCCTAAAGCGAGAAGGAAAACGGAATATTTGAAAAAACCCTGGGAGTGTCTCTCGCGCTTTAAAAAGCTGGCACCTAGGTGGATTGAGGTGGCGCCGGCTAGAGCTAGAATAATATTTATATATGTAACATTGCGATATAAAGCTTCCATTTGGAAAATCCTTTTTACTGTAAATAAGAAATTGTGCAAAAGTTAATTTGTTATTAAATATAATGTTTATTATATCTAATATTTTTATTTTTTTCATTATCAATATAGCGCTTTTGTGGTATTATTTTAAGTGATAGATTTTTCTTGGGGAGGCCTACATGAGAATTGCAGTTATAGACGATGAGAGCATCTTTAGAATGCAGCTTCAAATGATGGTGGAGAAGATCGCGGCTGAAAAAGAAATACACATGGAAGTAGAGGGGTTCGCTAGCGGTCAGGAATTTATAGAGGGACTGTCAAATAGGCGTTACGATATAGTTTTTATGGACATTTTTATGCCAGATATGGATGGTATCGCAACTGCCAAGAGGCTGAGAGATTTGACAGAGCGCACATTCCTTATTTTCATGACAGCGTCTGAGGGGCATTATCCAGATGCATTTTCATTACATGCATTTGACTATGTTACAAAGCCATTTACACTTCAGCGCATTAAGCAGGTGCTTGATGAGATAATTGAGCATACACCTATGGATGAGGCATTTATTAAAATCACAGTTGGTGCCTTAGAAGAGAAGATTCATCTCAAGGACATTATTTCCGTTACCACAGATGGTCACTATCTTGAGATTAACAGGGCAGATGGAGTCACCAACAGAGTTCGCCTTACTTCTGGTGAGTTTTTGAAGATGGCTGGAGATGACAAGCGCTTTATCATGGTCAATCGAGGAATCATTATCAATATGGACTATATCGACTATGTTGATGGTGGTGATATATACATGGATGACAAGACTATTTTCCCAATTTCAGCTAGGAAAATTGCAGAAATTAGTCAACAAATTAAAGATTATCAGTTCAGTAACCGATAAGGTTATTGGACAACTACGAGTTAGAATTTATAGTTTTTGCGAATAGTTGCCAAATAATGTTTTATTTTGCCAAAACTATTGATTCTAACTCGTTTTTTGTTACGCTAATAGCAACGATAATAAAATTCAGGGAGAGTAGGACTTAAGGATAAGTTATGAAGAGACGCACTACAAGACTGGCAGCATTAGGCTTGTCGGCATTTTTCATAGCCGGTACTGTGTCATTTCCAGTACATGCATCTGAGGTTCCAGAGGATTCTGGAAGCTCTGTTTTCGCGTCTAAAAATAACAGTTCCGAAGAGCCTAAAGCTGATATCCCTGAATCTGAAGAAACAGAAGAATCAGAAGACACACCTGCAGTAGTGCAGGAACAGGCAGAGGTTTCTGAGGAGCCAGGTGTTGAGCAGGTTGCAGAACCTTCAAGTGAACAGGCAACTGAGGAACAACAGTCAGAAACCCAGCAGACAGAAGCTGTCGTATCTGTAGGAGATATTGAGGAATCACCTTCTGAGGCCTTAACAGAGACTAGACTTTCTACATCTGCCAGGGAGCAGGTTAATCCGCAGGATTTTAATTTTGATGATGCAGCGGCAACTATTGATAATGCAGTTTCAGCTACCGGAGATGCTAAGGACGCAGCAGCCTCAGCATCTGAGCAGACTGATAATGCTGTTGTGGTTATTAACAATGAGGAGACCACTTCTGATGAAGCGTCTCTTGTGATAGAGAATGCTCAGGCCACAGTTGATGAGGCTAGAGCTACATTTGACCAGGCCGAGACCAATTATAACGACGCTTTGGATGCGTACAATCAGGCGGTTTCAGCTTACAATGCAATACTTGATGAGTACAATACACAAAAGGATATGACAGCGGCTGAGATTCAGGAGGCTGAGGCAGCCCTCACTGAGGCAATGGATGCTGTTGATGATTTAGAAGCAGAGCTCAAGGCTCGCAAGGCAGAGTTGGTAGAGGCAGGTGCCACAGGCCTTCTTTCTATTAGAAATGGAGCCAATGGTGGCAGAGGCGGTACAAACGCTCTTGCTATAGACAAGTATATTTCCACTGTTGTTGAGTATTACTACATTCCAGAGACTGAGAAAATATCCGATGGCCAGTCGGTTTCTAATTTCTGCATGTATGACTCAGATGATGATGGATATGTTACCGTTGAGTACGATGTTGTAGACGAGGATGGAGAGACTCTTCGTACAGGTGCTGCAGAGTACAAATATGAGATAGATGATGAGACTGGAGAGATAAAAATATCTACTCGGGAAAAGGTCTTCCATTACACTAATAAGGACGGCGAAGAGGTCTATATTTCTAAGGACGATGCCGAGAGGCTTTCTCCTGATAATATGATTGAGATTGATAAATATTATTCAACATCCGGTAGATATGTTCTTAGGTACGTCGATACAGTGTCTTTCCGCAAGGAATACGAAGGTAATATGGAAACATTCAATAGCATTGATCCGATTACCATTCGTGATGGTCAGGAATATTGGGAAGCATTATATAAGGCTCCTAGAGCCGGGGAAGAATACTACAGTGTTCATGCTATATTTAACTCTGGAACTAAGAGCTTTGACAGAACCCGCTATGTTGTAACGGTTAATTCTTCGTATAATGTCTATTACAATATTGTAGGTGAATACATAGATGTCCCAGAAGCTATTGCAAATGCTCGTTATGGTTCTTCATATGAAGCATACAATGCTTTGAACCAGTACATTGTTTCATCGAGAAGTGGTGTTTCTGGATACGATGAAGCAGCTAGTAATAATATTTTAGATATTAGCGAAAAGCATGAGTATGCAGAGGTTGTTTCTGAATATGAAAATAGAGAGTTTGACGATTCTTTCGCAGAGATGATTAATTCATACTATAGTCTTTTAGGTACAGTGAATGTGGCCAAGACTAGGATGCTTGCAGCGAACAACAGACTTACAACTCTTCGCACGCAGATGGCTACAATAGAAGAGAACTATACAACAGTTATTAATACATCTGCTATTGTTACCTCATTTGAAATCAGCTTAGAGAAGGCAGAGGCTAGCTATGCGGAGGCATCTGATGACTTAGAGCTTGCACAGGAGAAGCTTGAAGAGGCTAGGACGGCTTTTGCAGAACGCTTTGGTATTGCAGAAGAGAATCTGATCGCTCTTGAGCCTGTGGTAGAGATTGTAGAGGTTCCAAATCAGCCAGTGATAGTAGATTTGGGTGAGCCAGAAGCTCCTGAAGAAATAGAAGAGGAGTTAGAGGAAGAGGAGCTTGAGGAGATACTAGACGAGGTGGTTCCTACTGCATTTATAGGAGATGTATCGTCGTCTTCTAGTTCAGATTACGGCATTGCAGAGATGGCAGATGAAATACTTCAGGATATGGAAGAGCCATCACTAGAACAGCCTGTTCCAGCTCCAGTTACTCCAAAGCCTGCGGAAGAAAAGCCAGAGAAAATCACTGTTAAAGGTATTCTCGAAAGAGGCAAATGGTTTGTGGGTCTGGCAGGTGTATCAAGTGCAGGTGCAGGTGTTGCAGCATTTGAAGCTAAGCGCCGTGCAGCAATCAAACTTTTGGACAAGTTAAATCAATAATTCTTAACCAGTTACCTTTTGGTAGCTGGTTATTTTTTTGCAAAAAAATATGATATGTAACTATTTTGCCAAATATAGCTCGTTCTTGCCAATCGGTTGTATGAGAGTCTATGTAGTGATATTTTCTTAGTAGAGATTGTGAACATTTTTTGTTTTGCAATTTTGATGTGGCCTAAAGGCGTGGGGACCCTTTTAGGCTGGCGATTAGTGTCGCTGGGTAATGGAAAAATGGCGAGGTAGGGATTGATGATGAAGGTGTTAATCTTGCGAGTGAAAATGCTGATGGTTAGAGTTGATAACTTTAGACTGAGACGTCAGCTAAAAAAAATGCAACCACAGAAAAACTAATTCACTAAACCAAGCACTAAGCAGAGCATTTGGCTCTGCTTTTTTACTTTATGAACAATTGCTGTTTGGTAATACTGGAGTTTTGCGATGCAAAACTCTATTTTTATTGCACGTAAAAAGGGAGAGACTAGAACAAAATTCCTTGAAATATCTATGGTAAAAATGCCTTAAATCTACATTAAAATTTGTATCAAATTTAGAACAGAGATTGCCTGTATTTTTTGTTAAAAAAAACACAAGGGGTTTCAAATGTGGTATAGTATTATTTGTGAAAAAATGGGCATACATAGACCCGATTTCCCTGATTTTTTAGGGAATTCATATAAAGGGACTTAAAGTAAAAGGAGGAAACACTTATGGAAATGTTAGTAACAGCGTTAATCTGTTTACCATTTCTCTGGGCGATTTTGCCTGCAGTTATTCACAACTCTAAGTGCAGAGCATTTTTCGTCTATCTCGGCTGTGGAATTGTTATAGTTCTTTCAGTTTTTACAGCTGTTCAGTGGTATTTGGCTGGAGGCCAGACTCTGGACTTTGATTTACCTTATAGAGAGGCATTTGATGGTGTCATTCTTTTTGGTGATCTTTTCTTGATGTGTCTTATCACATATCTTTCATTTAAGTACAAGAAGGGGGTCATTTCTTTGCTTGCAATCGTGCAGACATTGCTTGTGGCAGGCTTAGAATTTTTTGGACCGGAGCTTGAGGAACTCCCTGCCCTTCGTTTTGACTGGCTTACACTTGTTATGATTCTTATCATCGGTGTTGTTGGTTCATTAATCGGTATCTATGCTGTAGGTTACATGCATGGTTATCACATTCATCATCACAAGGAGCTTACAGACAGACGTAGCTTTTTCCTTGCTATGATTTTTGTTTTCTTTGGAGCGATGTTTGGTCTCGTGTTCTCACAGAGCCTTATTTGGATGTATTTCTTCTGGGAGATTACATCAGTTACATCATTCCTTCTTATTGGTTACACTCGTTCAGACGAGGCAATCAACAATTCATTCAAGGCTTTATGGATGAACCTTCTCGGTGGTTGCGGCATTGCAGCAGCTATTGCAGTTGGCATCCTTGCATTTAACACAGTTAATCTTTACGACATTATTAATCTTGCAATTGAACACGGCACAGGTGCTCATACACTTATTTTCTTGTTACCAATTGCATGTCTTGCATTTGCAGCACTTACAAAGTCAGCACAGTTCCCATTCTCAGGATGGTTGCTTGGCGCCATGGTTGCACCTACACCTTCATCAGCACTTCTTCACAGTGCCACAATGGTAAAGGCTGGTGTATATCTTCTTATCCGTATCTCAGCTGCTATGGCTGACAACTACGTAGGAAACATGGTTGCCCTTATCGGTGGCTTTACTTTCCTTGCTGCATCTTGTCTTGCTATCTCAGTTTCAGATGGCAAAAAGGTACTTGCTTACTCTACAATTTCAAACCTCGGTTTGATTGTTGCTTGTACAGGTTGCGGTTACGAAGAGACAATTTGGGCAGCAGTATTCCTTGTAATTTTCCACGCTGTTTCAAAGTCAATGCTCTTCCAGTGCGTTGGTGCTATCGAGAACACAACAGGTAGCCGTGATGTTGAGGATATGCAGGGTCTTATGGCAATCTTCCCTAAGCTTGCTGTTATCCTTATGATTGGTATCGCAGGCATGTTCCTTGCACCATTTGGTATGCTTATTTCTAAGTGGGCAGCACTCAAGGCATTCATCGATACAAGCTCAGTTTATGTATCATCACTTATGGTACTTTTCATCTGCTTTGGTTCAGCAACTACAATGTTCTACTGGACAAAGTGGTTATCAAAGATTCTTGGTGCTTCACCAAAGGAGAAGTCAAGAGACCTTACTAAGAAGAACGAGTACATCTCAATGTTCTTCCATGCATTTATGATGGTTGCACTTATCCTTGGTTTCCCATGGTTATCTGAGAATGTTCTTAAGCCACTTTCAGAGGATATGTTTGGAACAGTTAAGCAGGTTATTTCATACCAGAACATCATTATCATGATTGTGCTTCTTGTTGGTGTATTTGTTATCCCATGCATCAATTACTTGATGACAAAGGGGACAAAGGCAAAGCAAGTTATTACATACATGGGTGGTGCTAATGTTGGTGACAACTTCAATTTCGTATCAGCTACTGGTGATCCAAAGGAGATGCACATTGCAAACTTCTATATGGAAGACATCATGGGTGAGAAGAAGTTATTCACACCAGCTATCATGATTTCAACATTCATCATTATTGTTTACATGATTATCGTAGTAGGAGGTGCATTCTAATGACAATTCAAACACGTGTTATTTTTGCCATCTGCTACTTGATTCTTTGCCCATTTATTATCGGTTTATTAGATGGCTTTGATCGTAAAATTTCTGCACGTATGCAGGGCAGAAGAGGACCATCAGTCCTTCAGCCATTCTTTGATTTAAAGAAGCTTTTTGAGAAGGAGTTCCTTACAGCTAACAAGTCACAGCTATTTATGATTCGTTCATATTTATGCTTCATCGTACTTTCAGGAATTCTCTTCTTCGCAGGTTTTGACCTTTTGCTTGTTGTATTTTCACTTTCAACAGCAGCGATGTTTTTGATTCTTGCATCTACATCAACTCACTCACCATACTCTGCACAGGGTACTCACAGAGAGCTTGTTCAGATTATGTCATGTGAGCCAATGGAGCTTTTAGTTGCAGTAGGTTTCTATCTTGCAGCTGAGACATTCAATATTTCAGAGATTATTGCAGGAACAGCTTCGCCATACATTATGTATCTTCCTGGCTTCTTTGTAGGATTTGTATTTATCCTTACAATCAAGTTCAGAAAGTCACCATTTGATATTGCAACTTCTCACCATGCACACCAGGAGGTTATCAAGGGTGTTACATCTGAGATGGTTGGTAAAGAATATGCAATGGTTACCCTGGCTGAGTGGTATGAAAACGGTATTCTTCTTGGTATAGTTGGATTGTTCTTCCTTACAAACAACATTTTGTCAGTAATCGGTGCAGTTGCCGCAATCCTTGTTGTATGGTTCCTTGAGATTCTCATCGACAACACATCTGCAAGAGTAAAATGGCAGCTTATGCTCAAGCTTGCTTGGGGCGTGACAATTGTTGCGGCTGGAATGAATTTATTCTTGTTAGAGATTATTAAAGGCTAATGCCTGTTTCATTATTAGGAGGAACGTTAAATGAGTACAATACATAAATCGCCATGGCTACTCCATTATGATGGAAGTAGCTGTAATGGATGTGATATAGAGGTTTTGGCATGTACTACACCTGTTTATGATGTTGAGCGTTTTGGCGTTATTAATACAGGTAACCCAATGCATGCTGATATTTTCCTCATTACTGGTGGTATCAACTCTCAGAATGCTGATGTTGTTAAGCAGATTTATGAGCAGATGCCACAGCCAAAGGTAGTTATCGCTGTAGGTACATGTGCATGTACAGGCGGTATTTTCAAAGAGTGCTACAACATCAAGGGTGGCGCTGACACAGTTATTCCTGTTGATATCTATGTTCCAGGATGCGCTGCTCGTCCAGAGTCAATCATTGATGGTGTTGTTAAGGGTGTTGCTCTTTTCAAGGAAAAGGCTGCAGCTCTTAAGGCTTCAGAAAAGGCAAATTAATTAGGAGGATATTATGCAGGAAATTAAAAAAGATATGTATTTAATTGATAAGGCAGAGCTCCTCCAGGTCATCATGGAGAAAAAGAATGCTCTTTGGAGACTTTGCCAGATTTGCTGCTCTTTCCCAAAGGCAGAAAATCACTATGAAGTTACATATTCATTTGCAAATGGATATGAGTTTGCTAACTATCGTCTTATCGTAGAGAAGGACGAGGATGTTCCATCAATCTCTCGTGTATACAAGTCAGCTATCTATTATGAGAATGAGATGCACGAGCTTTGGGGACTTAATGTAGAAAATATCAAGGTAGATTTACACGACAAGCTTTACCGCATCGATGTAGAGACACCATTTATCGAAAAGGAGGGTGAGTAGCATGGGAAAGAGAAGTATAGTACCTTATGGCCCACAGCATCCTGTTCTTCCAGAGCCTATCCATCTTGACTTAGTTTTGGAGGACGAGAAGGTTTTAGCTGCTATTCCTTCTATTGGATTTATTCACAGAGGTCTTGAGAGTCTTACTAGCAAGAAAGACTTTAACGAAATGGTATACGTTGCAGAGCGTATTTGCGGTATCTGCTCATACATGCATGGTATGGGATACTGTATGGCACTTGAGGACATCATGAATGTTGAGGTTCCTCGCCGTGCAGAGTTCCTTCGTACAATCTGGTGTGAGATGAGCCGTCTTCACAGCCACTTATTATGGCTTGGATTACTTGCTGATGGTTTTGGATTTGAGTCACTCTTCATGCATTCATGGAGACTTCGTGAGCGTATCCTTGATATGTTCGAGGCATCAACAGGTGGTCGTGTAATTTTCTCAGTTAATACAATCGGTGGTGTTCTTAAGGATATGCCTAACGATATGCTCAAGGATTTCGTTCGTCAGCTTGATGAGATGGAAAAGGAAATCCGCGACACAACAAGCATCTTCCTTAACGATTACACAGTTAAGAGCCGTCTTGTAGATGTTGGTATTCTTACTGGCGAGGATGCAATCCGTCGTGGTGCTGTTGGCCCTATGATGAGAGCATCTGGTATCAACGTAGATATGAGAAAGAATGGCTACGCAGCATACAACGAGATCGATTTTGAAGTTATCACTTCAAACAAGTGCGATTCATATGCTCGTTGCGAGGTTCGTATTGGTGAAATCTTCCAGTCTATCGATATTATCAGACAGGCTGTAGCTAAGATTCCTGATACAGAGATTAATACAAAGGTTACAGGTATGCCAAACGGTGAGTCAATCATCCGTGTTGAGCAGCCAAGAGGTGAGGCATTCTACCACGTACGTGCTAACGGCACAAAGTTCTTGGATAGATTCAGAGTCCGCACACCTACATTTGCTAACATCCCAGCTCTTACTCAGACATTGCAGGGATGCCAGTATGGTGATGTGCCACTCTTAGTGCTCACAATCGACCCTTGCATTAGTTGTACAGAACGATAATTTGATGAGCTTGGAAGACAGAAGCGCTATTTAAAAATAGTCGGTAGGCATCAAGCTCTGATAATTCTCAAGCGAAGCATTTCGCTGAGCGGAGAATTCATCAGGCTTGTAGACGTAACCGACGTTAGTGGAATTAGGCTGTCGGACAAGCGGATTGGAGGATATAGAAATGGGACAATTTTTACCATTTACTAAACAAGTTTTAAAGAACCTCTTCTCTGCACCAGCTACTACTCAGTATCCTTTCGTTGCTAGAGAGTATCCAGAGCGTACAAGAGGTCATGTAGATATCGATAAAGATAATTGCATTCTTTGTGGAATGTGTATGAGAAGCTGTCCTCCAGGTGCTATCAATGTAGATAGAGCTGGTAAGACATGGACAATCAATCGCTTCGACTGTGTTCAGTGTGGTTACTGTGTAGAGAAGTGCCCTAAGAAGTGCCTCTCTATCACACCAGGCTACCAGGAGCCAGGCCCAGAAAAGGTTAACTACAGCGTAGATGTACCTTATGAGCCACCAAAGCCAGCAGCTAAGCCAGCTGCACCAGCCGGCGCCGCAGCACCTGCTCAGGCTGCAAAGCCAGCAGAGGCACCTGCACCACAGGCATAGAGTATTTCAGGACCAGATGATTTCATCTGGTCCTTTTTTTGTGCGTGGGTGCTGCCTACTGTTTGGATGGGATTTTGAAAGTAGGCAGTAGTGAAAATGGGAAATGGTACTGCCTGGATGGGATTTTCGAAAGTAGGCAGTAGCGAATTTGGGAAATGGTACTGCCTAGATGGGAATTTAAGAAAAAAGCAGTAGTGAAAATGGGAAATAGTACTGCCTGAATGGGAATATAGGAAATAAGCAGTAGTGAATTTGAAAAATGGTACTGCCTGAATTGGATTATAGGAAATAAGCAGTAGTGAAAGTGGGAAACACTACTGCCTGAATTGGATTATAGGAAATAAGCAGTAGTGAATTTTGGAAATGTTACTGCTTGAATTGGATTATAGGAAAAAAGCAGTAGCGAAAATGAGAAATGTTACTGCCTGAATGAGATTATAGGAAATAGGCAGTAGCGAAAGTGGGAAACACTACTGCCTGGATAGATTTTGGGAAATAGGCAGTAGCGAAATGGAAAAGTGTTACTGCCTAGAATGGAATTTCAGAAATAGGCAGTAGTGAAATAAAAAAAGGCTAATGCCTAAATTTGAATTTTTGAAATAGGCAGTAGTTTGAATGGGAGGAGATAGTGAATAGATAGGGAAAGTGATAAAATAACAGGTGATATGTAGTTCAATTTAAAGGGATTGAATATTAAATAGATAAAAATAGGATTGACTAGAATTAATGATTAGAAAATACACTATTTTAGGGCTGGTGCAAGGGATAGGATATCGTCCATTTGTTGCAAGAATAGCGGAGGAACTTAATATAGCAGGCTGGGTGAGGAACACTGGAGGAATTGTTACAGTGCTTGCATCTGGCAGTGAAGAAAGTCTGGATGAATTGTATCGCAGGCTTTCTTGTGATGTGCCAACAGGTGGCTTTGTTAGCTCTATCCAGGTGGAAGAAGTTGAAGTAGTCTCTATAGAAGAAGCTGGCTTTAGGATTCTAGAATCGAATCAGGATGAGAAGACGAATCTTCCACTTATTCCTGCTGATATAGCTACATGTCCAGAGTGCGAAAAGGAATTGCTTGATCGAAACAATCGCAGGTTCAGACATCCATTTATTAGCTGTACTATTTGCGGGCCTAGGTATTCTATTATAGAAAAGCTGCCTTACGATAGAGATACAATCACTATGTCTGATTTTGGAATGTGTGAAAAATGCAAAACTGAGTACACTGCTAAAGATGATAGACGAAGACACGCTCAGACTATTGCATGTCCAGAATGTGGTCCAACCCTTGTATTTACTGGGATTTCGGCCTATCAGCATAATAAAGAAGAAAATGATTTTGCAGGAAATCTTGCAAATGAGTCTGTTCACAGAAAGTTCACAAGTAATAATTCAGACAAAGTTACAGCGGGTGAAATAACTAAAAACAGCCCACAAAACAGTAACGAAGATGCACTTGAAAAAGCCGTAGAAACATTGAAAAATGGCGGAATTTTGGCAATTAAGGACATTGGAGGATACCATCTGTCTAGTAATCCCTTTGATGAAGAGGCGGTGGCAGCACTTAGACGACTAAAACACAGAGAAGAAAAAGCTTTTGCTGTTATGTTTGAAAATATAGAGCAGCTTAGAAAGTACTGTATTGTTAATGACAAAGAGGAGGCAGAGCTTTTGTCTCCTGCGAGACCTATTGTGCTTGTGAGAAGAAAAGGCATTAGTTCATGGAAAGAAAGCGCGGCTGCAAGAGATAAAAAGAAAACAATCTCTAAAACAGATTTAAGCAATGCAGAAGAAACAAAAAATATAGCTGACAATGTGTGCCTTACAAGCCCAGATATTGGAGCTATGCTTCCATGTAATCCAGTGCAGATAATGCTTATAAAGGAATGCGGCCCGCTTATTATGACAAGTGGTAATGCAAGCGGAGATGTACTTGAAACAGAAGATTTGAATATGAAAATGTGGCTTGAAAAAAGAGCTGCATCACAGGAGATGGCTGGAGTTAAGCTTGCTATGCTGTCTCACAACAGAAGAATTCTTAGACCAATGGATGATTCTGTTATGAAAATAGTAAGGAGCAGAACTCAGTTTATCAGACGAGGAAGAGGCCATGTTCCTAATCCTATTTCTATAGAGGCCGCGGGAGAGGTATTTGCGGCAGGGGGAGATCTAAAGTCTAGCTTTTGTTATGTGAAAAATGGACTAGCGTACGTCAGCCAGTATCTTGGTGATTTGGAATCTGTCAGCTGCCAGAAGTTCTACAAGAATGAGATGCAGGCAATGAAGACAATATTTGGATTCAACCCTAATTCTTTAGTGGCAGACATGCATCCAGGATACTTCAGTAGGACAGCTGCGGCAAATAAAGCAAGTGATAATTCACTTCCTATTTCCTATGTTCAGCATCACAAAGCCCATGTAGCATCAGTCATTGCCGAGCATAAATTAGATGGTCCAGTATTGGGATTTGCTTTTGATGGAACTGGATATGGAGATGATGGAACCATCTGGGGTAGCGAAGTCTTTAGATGGGATGGAAATGGCAGAATGGAGCGAGTGGCGCATCTGAAACCAATGAAGCTCATTGGTGGAGATGAGGGGGCTAAAAACTGCGACACTATATTAGTTGGCATGCTTCATAATAATGGCGTTGAAATTCCTGAGTGGATAAAGGAGCGTACAAATAGCGAATTAATTCTCGCTGCCATAGATAACGGCATTAACCTTGTAACATCCACATCTATGGGTAGATTGTTTGATGCGGTGTCAGCCCTTCTTGATATTTGTCATTACAATTCCTATGAGGGACAGGCACCTATTGAGCTTGAAAATATTGCAGCCTTAGCAGATGAATTAGAGACTGAAAGAGATGAATGTTTCTCATTTTCTTTAGGAGAGGATGGAGACACAAAAGCATTATTAAGAGATATCGTAAATACGATAATTGCAAATAGAAACAGCATTATAAAAGAATCTGATTCAGATGAAGAGAGTGCTAAGAAAGTAAAAGGAAAAATAGCCAGAGGCTTCATAGATGCAATAGCTGACTACGTATATACGATATGCAAGAGAGAAAAGATTAATCAAATTGTTTTATCTGGAGGAACATTCTTAAATAGAATTCTACTAGAAAAAACAATTGATAAATTAGAGGCCGAAGGATTTAAAGTGTATATCTCAGAACAGCTTCCACCAGGTGACGGCGGAATATGCTTGGGGCAGGCATATTTACATTACCATATGTCAGAGGACTAGTTACTAGGGACTGTTGTAATGCTAAAAGAGCTATATAGCAAAAAGATTTTAAGGAGTAATCTATGAAACTTAGAAATGTTCTTATTGTGGTAAATGACATTGAAAAATCAAAGAAATATTACCATGATTTATTTGGACTTGATATGCTTCTAGACAACGATGGCAACATGATTCTGACAGAGGGGCTAGTACTTCAGGACAAGAAAATCTGGCAGGATTTTATAGGCCAGGATATCACATACAAGCACAATTCTTGTGAGCTTTATTTTGAGGAAAAAGACATAGAAGGATTTGTGGAAAAATTAGAAAAACTCTACCCTGAAACGGTATATGTTAATAAGCTAATGACCCATAGTTGGGGTCAGAGGGTAGTACGCTTCTACGATTTGGATGGAAATCTCATTGAAGTTGGAACGCCTATGTAATCCCGCAACAGCTAGTTGCGTGTGCAAATAGAATCTGCATATTACAATATAGATAAACAAGAGGAGGTATTAGTATGCAGACAAAGGATGTATTGTTGGAACTTAGAACAAAAAATGGATTGTCCCAGGATGAGCTTGCAGACAAAATCTTTGTTACAAGGCAGGCAGTTTCCAGATGGGAAAATGGCGACACCGTCCCAAATACAGAAACACTAAAATTGCTTTCAAAAGAATTCAATGTATCCATTAACACTTTGCTAGGTGCACCTAATAAACTTATCTGTCAATGCTGCGGCATGCCGCTGGAGGATGAGATTATTGGCAAGGATAAGGATGGATTTTTGAATGAAGAGTATTGCAAATGGTGCTATGCTGACGGAACATTTACCTATAGCAACATGGACGACCTGATTGAGGTGTGCGTTAAGAATATGGTAAATGACAATATCTCAGAGGAGCAGGCTAGAGAGTACTTACAGCAGACACTTCCTACATTAAACTATTGGAAAAAGTACGAGCAATTAAGTGACAATGGAGAGTTTGAAGCATTTAAAGAGCAGTTGGTAAAAGAGATAAATGAGCTTCAAATAGAAGGGATGCCAAAGCTTGACAAGCTAAATGCTCTGGTGGGTAAATACGTTAACATAGAATACCCATTGCCAAGTGGAATCAAAGCTAAATTTTTAAATGACAATACTACATATCTAGGGAACCAATTGGAGTCTGAAATTGTGGATGGCCTGTTCTTTGGTGTGATTGCGAATATGGATTTCATCATGATATGTACATATGAAAAAGATGTTGAAAATCCAGAATTAATACTATTTAAAAAGAGATAATATATAAAAATGAGCGGTACCAAACGTACCGCTCATTAATATTATATTTAGAAATCTACTTCTGTGTCATAGTAGCAACACTTAAGAAGCTTTTCCATTTCTTCCTGGCTAGGCTGTCTTGGGTTAGAGCCTGTACAAGCATCTAAGATAGCGTTAGCAGCAATGTCATGTAATCTCTCAAGGAACACATCTTCTGGAACGAATCCCTGGTCAGCAGGAAGTCCATCTGGACCGTAGTGATTAATGCTGTGAGGGATATTAAGGTCGTCATTCATCTTGCGGAGATAATCAATGAGGAGCTTAACCTTTTCGTCGTCGTTTGCTCCGCCAAGGTGCATGTAGTCAGCAATAACGCCGTAGCGCTTTTTAGCAACAGGGTCCTTTGCGTTGAATGCAATTACCTTTGGAAGGTACATTGCGTTAGCGGCACCGTGAATGATGTGAGCGCCTAAATCAGCGAAGGCAGCACCAGTCTTGTGAGCCATTGAATGAACGATACCAAGAAGAGCATTTGAGAATGCCATACCAGCAAGACACTGAGCGTCGTGCATAGCATCTCTTGCTTCCATATCTTCATTGTATGACTTAACAAGAGTATTCATAATCATCTCAATTGCGTGGATTGCAAGTGGATCTGTGTAAGCACAGTTAGCTGTTGAAACATAAGCCTCGATAGCGTGTGTCATTGCATCCATACCAGTATGTGCAACAAGCTTCTTTGGCATTGTGTGAGCAAGCTCAGGGTCAACAATAGCAACATCAGGTGTAATCTCGAAATCAGCGATTGGATACTTGATACCCTTCTGATAATTAGTGATGATTGAGAAAGCTGTAACCTCTGTAGCTGTTCCTGATGTAGAAGAAATAGCACAGAACTTTGCCTTAGTACGAAGCTTTGGAAGGCCGAATACCTTGCACATATCCTCAAATGTTGTGTCAGGATACTCGTACTTGATCCACATAGCTTTTGCTGCATCTATAGGTGAACCGCCGCCGATAGCAACAATCCAGTCAGGCTGGAACTGCTGCATTGCCTCAGCACCCTTCATAACAGTCTCAACAGATGGATCAGGCTCGATACCCTCAAAGAGAGTAGTCTCCATGCCTGCTTCATGTAAATACTGCTCGACCTTCTGTAAAAAACCGCCCCTTTTCATAGAACCGCCGCCAGTACAAATGATGGCACGCTTGCCCTCAAATGTCTTAAGAGCCTCAAGTGCCCCTTTACCGTGATAGATGTCTCGAGGTAAAGTAAATCTTCCCATAGTAAAAATCCTCCTTTTATAGTTGTTACATAAATAACATGATAAGAGTATTATATCTAATAATCGGCTTGTTTGCTATAACTATAAGACTGGGATTTCTAAGGACAAATTAGGGCGTTTATATTTTAAAATGTTTGTCCTAAGGTGAATCAAGGCCGGATTAGCTCACTTCAATATTTTCTACGATGAAATCGGTGCAGCGGTTGAGCTTGAGATTTGCGCTGCCGCATTTTGGGCAGGCGTCTTTGAATTCGTGGCGGGTGAACTGAGCGCCGCAATCCTTGCAGAGGACTGTGGATTCTTTGACTTTGGCGTCCACCTTTACACCGCAAGTGATGTTGCCTTCGCTCATTACCTGGAGATATTCCTCGATGATTTCGGGAACATAGTCGCACTGGTCCCCGATTAATAAATGAATTTTATCTACATGGCTGACCTTGTTTGCGTCAGCCTGTTTTTTTACTAAATTAAAAACATACTCTGTAACCGCTAATTCGTGCATAGTTACCTCCAAAAATTTTCACTCATACTCGACCAATTATACACTAAAGAAAACATCCACTCAAATCATAAAATATGGCTTAACGGCAAAGGACTTTTCATAAAATGCCTTTATATTAAAACAAAGGTTCCAAGTGCCCTTAATTGTGATAAACTATTGAAAGTAAATTAAAGTTTTATGGTATATACCAAGGACAACCTAGGCATATACTTGGAAGGAATTATTTATGTGTGTTGCAATACCCGGTTTAGTTAAAAAGATGAAAGATGGAAAGGTCACTGTTGACTTCAATGGTAACGAGGTTGAGGCATATGCAGGACTTGTTAATGTAAAAGAGGGGGACTATGCTCTCGTTCATGCTGGATGTGTCATCCAGACTTTGAAAAAAGATGAGGCTGAAGAGATCCTCGAGCTTATGGGAGGCCTTGAGGGCTAATGGAAATCGTTGAGCTTGTTGATTTTTTGAAAAATTATGATGGCAGGAAAATCCGTCTGATGGAGGTTTGCGGTAGCCATACACATGCTATTGCAAAGCATGGCATCAGAGATTTGCTTTCGCCACAGATAGAGCTTTTGTCAGGACCAGGGTGCCCTGTTTGTGTTACACCTACAGCTTATATTGATAAGCTTATTGAGCTGAGCCTTGAGCCTAACACTACGGTGGCTACTTTTGGAGATTTGCTGAGAGTGCCCGGTTCTAAGGAGAGTCTTAACGAGGCTAAGGGCCGAGGCGGTAGCGTGGAGATGGTTTATTCTCCGATGGATGTTTTGTCGCTGGCACAGGACCATCCAGATAGAAAATATGTATTTGCAGCAGTTGGTTTTGAAACCACTGCACCGGTCTATACACTTCTTCTGGATAATGCAATAGCTAGAGGGCTTGATAACATTCGCATTCTTACAGCTCTTAAGACCATGCCAGGAGCCATTTCTTTCCTGTGTGACAATGGAGCCCAGATAGATGGATTTATTGCACCGGGTCATGTGAGTGCTGTCACTGGAGCGGATTATTTCAATGATTTGGCAGCCAAATACCAGATTCCATTTGCAGTGTCAGGCTTTGGCAGCAAGGAGCTGGTGATTGCCATCTATGGTCTTGTGCAGATGGTCATCAACAAGGATAACACTGTTAAGAACTACTACACTTCAGTTGTAGATAGTGGCCAGAATGACATCATAGAAAAGCAGCTGGCTAAGTACTTTAGACCGGCAGATGTGGTATGGAGAGGCATGGGAATCATTCCGGGCTCGGGACTTTTGTTAAAAGAAGAGTTCGCTAGATTTGATGCTGGAAGTGATGGGCTTGATGAGGACAACAAGCGTAACAAGGCATGCCGTTGCGGCGAGATTCTTATGGGCAAGGCTAAGCCACATGACTGTCCTCTCTTTGGCAAGGTATGTACACCTATGACTCCAGAGGGAGCCTGCATGGTCAGCGAAGAGGGCTCATGCTTCAATGCCTACTTGGTTAAATAGAAATAGTTTTGTTAATGTAGCAAGTTGATAAATGGAGAATTATTATGGGAAAAATAATTATGGAGCACGGTTCAGGCGGACGTGCAACAGGAGAGTTAATTAGAGAGATTTTTGAATCACAGTTTCACAGTGATGTACTTTCAGAGATGGAGGATGCAGCAGTTGTTCCTGGAGATGGAACTATTGCCATGACAACAGACAGCTTTGTTGTTACACCACTTGAGTTTCCAGGGGGAGATATTGGTCGACTTTGCATCTGTGGTACTGTCAATGATTTGTGCATGAGAGGTGCTGTTCCAAAGTACATTACATGCGGATTTATTCTGGAGGAGGGTGCAGATATTGATACCCTCAGAAGAATTGTAAAATCAATGGCGGAGACTGCTGATGAGGCAGGGGTTAAAATCGTTGCCGGAGATACAAAAGTTATCGAGGGAAATGGTGGAATCTATATCAACACAGCTGGTGTTGGATTTGTGCCAAAGGGCGTAGATATCAAGGCAAAGAATGCTGAAGATGATGATGTTATTATCGTATCTGGTAATGTGGGAGATCATCACGCCACAGTACTTAGCCAGCGCATGGGCATTAAAAATACAATCGTAAGCGACAACGCTCCACTTCAGGAGATGGTAGGCAAGCTTATCGAGAGCAAGATTCCAGTTCATGTACTTAGGGATGTGACTCGAGGAGGACTTGCTACAGTTCTCAAGGAGCTTGCACTTGCATCTGGTCTAAGATTTGATTTATTTGAGGAGAAGCTTCCTGTTGACCCTCAGGTTCAGTCATTCTGCGGACTTTTAGGCCTTGACCCACTTTATATGGGAAATGAAGGCAAGCTTGTAGCTATCGTTCCAAAGGACTATGCAGTACAGGCTTTAGAGGTGATTAGAAGCTGCAAGTACGGCGAGAATGCTTGTATGGTAGGAGCCGTTAATATCCCGGAGGATGAGACAGAAGAGGGAGCTCTTATTATGAAAACTGAGATAGGTGGAAGACGTTTCCTTGATATATTGCAGGGAGAGGGATTACCACGTATTTGTTAGTAAAAGTCACTCTTTTTTAACATTATTTTAACAACTAAAAATTATAATTGCGTTAAAGCTCTAAAATGTTTTTTCAAAATGGTAAGTCATTAAAGCTGTTATTTATTAAACTAAGGAGACTTTCAAAATGGGAAAAGTAAAAGAGAAGCGACGCGCTAAAATTAAAAACAAGTTGTTATTATTCTTACTACCAGCTGTAGTAGTTACAATTCTTATTTTGGTACTCATATCTGGGTACCTTTCAAGTAGAAGTTTGTCTACCATGGCCACATCGCAGTTAAATTCTTCAATTTCAAACCAGGCTGATAATATAGAAGCCTGGCTTGATGACAATCTTCAAACCTTTGCCACAATAAAATATATGGTAGAGCAGGCTCATTTACCTGATGAGGAATTAAATTCTATGATGGATTCATTATACGGATTTAATTCTTATTGTAAGAATGGGCCTTATATTGCTACCCAGAGTGGAAGAGTCTACAAAGCATCAGAGTCCACCAAAGACACATCAAATCCTACAGATAAGGTGTGGTTCAAGCAGGGACTTAGCCATGTAAATATGGTATACGGAAGTACCTATGAGGATGCTGACGGCACCAATGTTATAAGTGCTACAGGTATCATCAAGGATGGCTCTGATGACTTGAAGGTTATTGCAGCCGATTTGTCCCTTGATCAGATTAGTATCATCGTTAATTCAAGGGTGAAAATGGATCAGGCTTCATCATTCCTTGTAGACCTTACAGATAGTACAATACTTGCCCACAATGATAAGTCTAGAGTTTCTACAAAGCTTACCACCGATGACAGCGACAAGCTTATGGCGGCAATAGCTGAAAAGGTTAAAACCAGAAACTATAACACAGTAACTCTACAAAACAATGTAGTGGCATTTAAGCAGATAGCTGGAACAGACTGGGTGCTTGTTTCTTATGTTCATAATGACACTATTATGCAGGATGTGACAAAGCTTGTTACCACCCTTGCAATCATAGGAATAGTTGCAATCTTACTTATCATGATACTTATCAACTTGATGGTATCAAGAGTTGTAGCTCCTCTTGGTGGAATTACAAAGAACATTTCTGATATGTCGGCTGGTGATTTCACAATTGATGTGAAGGAGGAGAGCAACGACGAGATTGGTCTTATGGGCAGCAAGGTAAACGAGTTTGTTCAGTCCATGAGAAAGATGCTTAGTGATATAAATGAAGAATCTAAGGTGCTTAAAGAGCAGTCGGATAATTCGGATGTTGTATCTAAGAACATGTACGAAGCATCTCAGTCACAGTCAGAGGCTATGCAGAACCTTAACAATACTGTTGACCAGCTTGCAGTTGCTGTAAATGAGATTGCTGAAAATGCAACCACTCTTGCTATGGTTGTTTCAGATACAAGAGATAATTCACTTCAGGCCAATGACAGTATGAAAGAAACTGTTGAGATTAGTAAAAAAGGCCGTGATGATATGGAACAGCTTGCAGGTGCAATGCAAGATATTAAGAGCAGCAATGATGAACTTGTAGAATCAATCAATGTAGTTGGTAAAGCTTCAGAGGAGATTACCAATATTGTAGGTCTTATAGCAGAAATCGCTGAGCAGACCAACCTTCTTTCTCTCAACGCTTCTATCGAGGCAGCTAGAGCAGGAGAGACAGGTAAGGGATTCGCAGTTGTTGCTACTGAAATCGGTAACCTTGCTAAGAACTCTGCACAGAGTGCGGAAAATATAGCAAAGCTTATTGATGATGTAAGAAAGGCTATTGATAGCGTTGTTGGACAGGCTCAGACAAATGCAGACAAGATTGAAGCAAACAGCGAACTCATCAATACTGCCGTAGATACATTTGATCAGATTTATCAGAACATTGAAAAGTCTAATGAACTTATTGACCTTATGATACAGGATGTACAAAAGGTTGATGATGTTGCTAGCAACGTAGCAGCTATCTCTCAGGAGCAGGCAGCTAGTACAGATGAAATCCTTGAGACTAGCCACAAGATGGTTGAGCAGGCAAACAGCATCACCCAGAACAGCCAGGATGTTGCAGACAACTCACACAAACTGGCAAATACTTCTGAGACACTTACATCTTATGTTCAGCAGTTCAAGATATAATAAGGAGACGAATTATGAAAAATCAAATCAAAAAATCAATGGCTTTTCTAATTTGTATAGTGATGACGGTTGCATCCCTTGTAGGCTGTGGAGCTAAATCAAGTGGTGGTGGCGGCTCAGTAAATGGAAGTGGAGTGAAAATTCTCATGACACTTCATGACGATACAGATACATTCCTCATCACTCTTTGTGAAACAATCGATAAGAGAGCTCAGGAAACAGGTGCTACAATTGATACCGTTTACTGTCAGAGTGATCCGGAAATTCAGATGCAGCAGATTGCTGATGCTGCAGGGCAGGGATACGATGCTATTATTTGTAGACTTGCAGATGCTACCACAATTCTTCAGATGGAAAAGGCGGCAGGTAATCTGCCTATAGTGTTCATAAACAATGAGCCAGATGTAGACTATCTAAAGGCAGATAAATTTGTTTATGTTGGTTCATTTGAACAGGATGCTGGAAGATTCCAGGCAGAGTACATTTGGAATGGACTTGGTAAGCCTCAGTCATTAAATGTAATTATCATGGAAGGAATGAAGGGGCATGCTGCAGTTCCTCAGCGTACAAACGCTGTAAAATACTTTTTCCTTGATAATGGTGTAGATGCAAATTATGTATTCGTAGACCACGGAGACTGGTCAGATACTGTTGCATATGATCAGCTTGAAATATTTAAGAAGACCCATCAGGATTTTGATTGCATTATATGTAACAATGACCCTATGGCTATTGGTGCTATTAAGTGGCTTAAGGATAACGGATATGATACACATGACAAACTAGTAGCAGGAATAGATGCAACTGATGATGGTTGCGCAGCAATAAGAAGTGGCGATATGTACATGACAGTTCTTCAAGATACTGTTGGTCAGGCAGAGAATGCAGTAGACTGTGCAATAACCTTGGCAAAGGGTGGCTCAGTAGGCTCAATGGAAGGTGCTACAGAGGATCTAAAATATGTGTGGGTACCGTTTGTTCCTATAACACCAGAAAATATTGATCAGTATAAATAGTGATGATGACTTAACAATATTTTCATAGTTGGATGGTGGCTTGTGTGGTATAATAACTGTAAACTTCCAAATTGATTTTTTGATAGGAGGAGGACGCTCTTTGGGAAAGACAGTTTTAGTTGTTGACGATTCGAAATTTATGCGAGCCGTCGTCAGAGGCGAAATTGAAAGAAATGGCTGGACTGTTATTGCTGAGGCAGATTGTAGCGATGCGGCTGTTGAAAAGTACAAGCAGCTCAAGCCTGATATAGTTACTATGGACATCACCATGACAGTAGATGGTCACACCATTGGTCGTAGCTCTAATGGCATTGATGCTATCAAGAAGATCAAGGAGTTTGACCCAGATGCTAAGATTCTGGTGGTTAGCGCCATGGGTCAGAAGTGCTATGTAATCGAGGCTATCGAGGCAGGCGCTAAGGATTTTGTTATTAAGCCATTTGATGAGACTAGATTTGCAGAGGCATTAGGTCACTTTAAGTAATCAAAAAAACACTAAGGGGCTGTACGAACAGCCCTTTTTATATGCCTAAAATGGAAACTCTCTTGATTTTTTTAAATTGTGATATAACAAAAAGTGAATAATTATGCAAGAAAAAAGACCGAAAAACTCGGTCTTTTTGAGGGGAGTATAAATAATTAATAAGGGTATGACAGGAAACTGCCTGTCACGATTCCGATTATAATATAGATTTTATAATAATGCAATAAAAATAATTTATTGTGCATCAATGAGTAATAATACACACATGGTATTTGACTCTATTCTGCTCAAAGGTTAAGATATTTTTATGTTGAAATTATTTACTATTAGCTGTCCATGCCACTTCGGTTTGGAAGCTCCATTAAAAAGAGAAATATATGATTTAGGTTATGAGGTTACTGAGGTTACAGACGGTAGAGTGACCTTTACTGGCGATGCAGAAGCAATCTGTCGAGCAAATATCAATTTGCGCACTGCAGAGCGAGTTCTTATAGAGGTAGGTCGATTTAGAGCTACTACTTTCGAAGAGTTATTTCAGGGTATCAAGTCATTAGACTGGGAAAATTACATTCCTGTAGATGGTAAATTTTGGGTAACTAAGGCTACCTCTGTTAAGAGTAAGCTTTTTTCACTTACAGATATTCAGTCCATCGCCAAAAAGGCTATGGTTGAGCGCATGAAGTCCCACTATGATATTCAGTGGTTTGACGAGGATGGCTCAGATTACCCTGTTAGAATATTCCTTATGAATGACAATGTTATTGTCACATTGGATTCTACAGGTACTCCACTTCACAAGAGAGGATACCGTACATACACTAGCAAGGCTCCACTTTCTGAGACTATGGCGGCGGCACTTATTCAGCTTACTCCATGGCATCCAGACAGGATTCTTGTGGACCCATTCTGTGGTTCGGGCACATTTTTGATTGAGGCTGCACTTATGGCTGCCCACATTGCTCCTGGACTTAACAGAGAGTTTACATCTATGGATTGGAACAATTTGATTCCACAGAAGCTATGGAGAGAGTGTTTTGACGAGGCCAGAGCCGAGGTAGACACATCGGTAGAGTGCGACCTTCAGGGATATGATATTGACCCTGAGATGGTTAAAATCGCCCGCCTTAATGCCAAGCAGGCGGGAGTGGACCATATGATTCATTTCCAGCAGAGAGATGTGGCAGACCTTAGCCACCCTAAGAAATACGGATTTATTTTGACAAACCCACCTTATGGTGAGCGTCTTGAAGACAAAAGAGATTTGCCGGCAATCTACGGCAAGTTAGGAGCAGCATTCAAAAAGCTTGAAACATGGTCCATGTTTGTAATCACAAGCTATGAGGATGCGCCAAAGGCTATCGGCAAAAAGGCTGATAAAAATCGTAAAATATATAACGGAATGATAAAGACTAGATTCTATCAATTTTTAGGACCTAAGCCGCCAAAAAAGGATTAGTTAAATGAGATTTTCCAAGAGATTTTTAGTGTTTGCTCTTCTTTTGGCATCCACTTTGTTTTGGAAATTGAATAATTGGAATGACAAATACGCAGCTGTAGAGTCATTCCGCGGGGCAGCACTGAACAAGGACGTGCTGTACCCTCTCATGTCTAAAAATCTTAATGATTCAGGTCAACTTAAGGTCTATATTAATGGCCAGCCATACTTAAATACAGCTGGTTATACAATTCTTGATGACAGTCTCAATCCAGTTGGATCCTTAGAATTTATTCGCAAAGAGCTTATGGGCTCTGCCTTTATGGTGGATGACAGCCAGGCTCTTATTCAAATTACAAATGATATTTTTTCCTTTACAAGAGGTGAGAAAATAGCCTACAAAGGCCAGGAGGAGTTTGAGCTTGCGGTTGCACCTTCTATATATAGAGGGGAAATGTACGTAGGACTTCAGGATCTGTGCCAGATATTCGGATACAAATACGATTACGACGCCAATAAATACACAGTCAATATCTCTTACAAAAAGACAGCTACACTGCCTAAGAGATATGATCTCAGGAGTGTAAACAGAGTTAGCAATATTAGAAATCAAGGTTCCACATCTACCTGTTGGGCTTGTGCATCCTTGGAGGCCATGGAGTCATCTATGCTTCCAGCCTTGCCTTACAATTTTTCAGTGGATTCCATGATTAATGACAATTCATTTGGTCTTTCTGAGGCGGATGGCGGCGATTATACAATGGCATTAGCCTACCTGCTTTCTTGGCAGGGGCCAGCTCTTCAGGACAGACATACTACATTGATTGATGAGTGGACAGGAAATGGTGAACAGGAAAATGTTCATCTTCAGTCAGTACAGTTTTATGATTCGGAAAATCTCGATGGAATCAAGTGGGCTGTATATAGATATGGTGGAGTTTCTACATCAGTATACGCCAGCGTTTCAACAGCCAACTTAAATGGTTCTAACAGCTACAATAGCCTTACTAATTCCTACTATTATAGAGGTAGTTCAAAGCCTAATCATGACGTAGTTATTATCGGTTGGGATGACAATTATCCAGCTACTAATTTCATGGATACTGCTCCTGGCAATGGGGCATTTATCTGCCAGAACAGCTGGGGAAGCGGATTCGGTGAGGACGGTGTATTCTACATTTCCTACTATGACACCAATGTAGGTAATCAGGCAGTTTCTTATGTAGATGTGGATACTAACAACACATACAATTATATTTATCAGAGCGACTTGTGTGGCTGGGTAGGCCAGGTAGGCTACAGCAAGGAGTGGGCTTATGGTGCCAATACATTCGTAGCCGATGGCAATCAGCAGATAGAGGCAGCAGGCTTTTACGCTCTTGGTAAAGATACTAATTATAAAGTTTATTTTGTTCCAAATTATGAAAACACTAGCAGCCTTGTTAACAAGGAGCTTGTGGCATATGGTCAGGTTGACCAGGCTGGTTATTACACAGTAAAATTTGACCAGGCGAAAATGGTTTCGGAGGGAGAAAACTTCGCAATAGTACTCTACGTCAACACACCTGATACATTGCGTCCTCTTGCAGTTGAGTACGTTGCCGACTCCATGACAGAGAAGGTGACAATAGAGGATGGTAGGGGATATATCAGTAACAACGGTCTGGATTGGGAGAGCGTTGAGGATGTAGCAAGTGCTAATCTATGCATAAAAGCGTATGCAAATAATGTAGTCGAAGTTTATGAGTGATTAAATGGAAGAAAAGGTTATGGGGGCTTTCACCGCTATAATTCTAGTGGTGGTGATTGCAATGAGTTGTTTGCTTGTGTATGTGCCAAACATGCATATTATTGCTCTTAAAATCGAAGACTCTCAGATGATGGGTGGTCGAGTTTCGATTATGGATATGCTTAGGGAGAGCAACGCTGATTTGGAGGCGGATGACCCTGACACAAGACAGAGCATTTTAAAGGGGCACCAGATTAGGTTGACCCTTCCACAAAATGTCACCAGCTCTGCAGTAGAGATTAACAATAATTACGTCAACAGAACTATCAACATCAAAATTAAGGGAATCGGCAAGGATTATTTCCAGGAATTCCCAATCAGAGGTAACTCGGACAATATCGTAGATGTTACCTACAATAGTGAGAATCTGGTAGGTCTCATCCAGATTACAACAGATGATGTGTTTGAAGTGTCCATGACATCTGAGGGGGAAAATATTTATTTTGATTTTGTTGACCCTCATGAGATATATGACTATGTTGTGGTTATTGATGCAGGTCACGGCGGCAATGTTCCTGGCGCCACCAAGCAAGGGGTCTGTGAAAAGGACATTAATCTAGATATAGTTCTTGAGTTGAAAAAGTATTTTGACGCATGCGATAAAAATATAGGTGTCTATTACACCAGAACAGATGACACCAATCCATCATTTGCCAATCGAGTAGGCCTGGCTAATGACACGGATGCTGATCTTTTTATATCAGTTCATAACAATTCAACAGCCTCTGGACGTATGTCATCCATAAATGGAACAGAGGTCATGTACGAAGCTGGAGATTCTACAGGTGAGTCTAAGAAATTTGCCCAGATGTGCCTTAGTAATCTCTTGGGAGAGCTTGGCACAAAATCAAAGGGGATAGTAGTGGGGGATGAGGTATACATTATCAGAATGTCAAAGCCTCCAGTAGCCCTCGTGGAAGTTGGATTTATGACTAACCAAAAGGAACTGGATAACCTGCAGGAACAGGAGTATCAAAACAAAGCAGCATTGGCTATATACAATTCTGTATTACAATATTTAAATTTATAATAGTCGGTAAGCTATAGGAGCCACTGGCAGATTGGAGAATGATGAAGACTAGAATTATTTTTGCTACAGGAAATGCAAACAAAATGAGAGAGATTCGTGAGATTCTCGGGGAGGAGAAATACGATATCCAGTCTATGAAGGAAGCAGGCATTGATGTGGACATTGTGGAAGATGGAACCACCTTTGAGGAGAATTCTCTTATAAAGGCACGCGCCATTGCAAAAGAGGCAACAGATGCTATCGTTCTTGCAGATGACAGTGGACTTGAAATTGATGCATTAAACAAAGAGCCAGGTATTTATTCTGCCAGATACATGGGCGAGGATACATCATACGACATTAAAAATGCCAATCTGATTGAGCGACTTGATGGAGTAGAAAAAGAAGATAGAAGTGCTAGATTCGTATGTGCGGTTTCAGCTGTTTTCCCAGACGGAAACGAGGCTGTTGTAAGAGGCACTATTGAGGGCTATATTGGCTGGGAGCCAATGGGCGAAAATGGCTTCGGTTACGACCCAATTTTCTATCTATGGGACAAGGATGTTAGCACAGCCAGCATTTCCCCAGAGGAGAAAAATGCAATCAGCCACAGAGGCCAGGCTCTTAGAATGATAAAGGAAGAAATAGTTAAGCATGAAAATATTAGTTGTTAGTGATACCCATGGCATGTCAGAGAATCTCAGTGATGTTATTGAGATAGAAAAGCCAGATAGAATTTATCATCTTGGAGATGGCCAGGGCGTAGAAGAGAGAATATGGATGATGACTGATGCTCCAGTTGAGTGCGTATGCGGCAACTGTGATTGGGGCACTAATCTTCCAAACGAGGTAGTGCTTGAGGTGGGCAAGCATGTGATTATGCTCACTCATGGTCACTACTACGGCGTGGGATTTGGCTACGAGAGAATAGCTGAGGCGGCCAGAGCAAAGGGGTGCGACGTAGTCTTGTACGGACACACCCATGTTCCAACTATCGATTATTATGAGGATTTGATTATAGCCAATCCAGGAAGCATAGCATTTCCAAGACAGAATAGTCGTGAACACACTTATATGACAATTATGGTGGATAATGAAGGTGAGTTGAAATTCAATTTACATTCATTAGAGGAATACGATAGAACACATGGAAATTAAAATTGTAATTGACGGCATCGAACCTGAAAAAGAATATGTCCTGGTTAGCTTTGAGGACATTTCTTTTGTTGAGGTGATGAAACAACTTGGAATCAATTTCTACAGACCTTGCGGCGGGGCAGGCAAGTGCATGAGTTGTGCTGTGAGATTTGCCTATGGAGCTCCTGAGATTACTTCTGCAGATGAGCGAGGTATAGAGTTCAATGATCTAAGAAATGGATGGAGACTAGGCTGCAAGTGTATCATCACCAAAGACTGCAAGATTCAGGTGCCTCTTTCTCTAGTTTCAGAGATTCAATCCCCAGACACACTAATTGCAGATGAAAATTTACCTCTAGACAAGACCAATATCGCTATTGCTGTAGATATTGGTACTACCACTATTGCTGCGGCAGTGGTGGACTTGCATACAGGCAAAATTCTTAGACAGAAAAACTGTACCAACAGTCAGACAGGCTACGGTGCAGATGTAATGTCGCGAGTAAAGGCTGCTATGGAAGGTCATGATGAGGATTTGATGAATGCAGTGAGAAATGACTTGATGAATATAGGCAGGCAAATACTCGGCGAAGATTATCTTATGCATAGAGTGGTTATCGCTGGAAACACAGTTATGACCCATCTGTTTTTACATTACCCTGTAGATGGCATGGCCAAATTCCCATTTGTTCCATACACACTTGATAGTGTGAGATTTGCCCATGATTACAAGGATATATTCTTTATGCCATCAATATCCGCCTTTATCGGAGGAGATATTGTAGCAGGTCTTTATTACATAAAGAAAAAGAAAGAGCCTAAGAACTATCTGTTTGTGGATTTGGGAACAAATGCGGAGATAGTTTTGTTTGATGGCAATGAATACCTTTGCACATCTGCATCAGCTGGTCCAGCCCTAGAGGGAGCAAACCTGCGATGTGGAGTGGCATCTATCAGAGGTGCTATCAATCACATTTCCATTTCCCATGGAAGAGTTAAGTACACAACCATCGGAGGCGAGGCTCCTATCGGTATATGTGGAAGCGGTGTTATCGATTTGATTTCTGAGCTATTTAGAAATGGAATCATAGATTCAGGCGGCCTTCTGGCAGAAGAATATGCAGAAGAGGGCTTCCCTGTGGCAGAGGGGATTGTCATTACAGGAGAGGACATTCAGCAGGTGCTTCTTGCCAAGTCTGCCATTTATTCTGCTATCACACTTTTAGTCAGGGAGTCTAGCATTGAGATGGAGGACATAGAACACCTATATGTGTCAGGTGGTCTGGGAGCTTCCATTGGCGTATGGTCCGCAGCTGGAATTAATATTTTCCCAAAGGAGCTTATTAATAAGTTTGAAGCAGCAGGCAACACATCCCTCCTAGGAAATATAGCATTTATCACAGATCAGGATGAGGATGCACTAAAGGAAATAAAAGAAAAATCCAGAGTGATTTACATGGCAACCAATCCGGATTTTGAAAAACTGTTTTTAGAAAATTTAACTTTATAACAAAGTGAAAAGGACGTCGGCGGGACGTCCTTTTCTAAAAGGGAGAATAATGTTATGAAAAAAATGGTTCATCGCTTCTGTCTTGCGATATAGTAATAATACAATCCATTTCTGAAGGAACAATGTTAAATATGTGAATAAACCTTGCAGAATAAAAGTTTATTTGTGAATTACTGTACAGGAATTTTTGAATAAGAATTATGTAATGAAATTGATTAAAAGTGGACAGAACGAAGGCTCGCCACCGTAGCGAGCCCTTAATTATTATAACACCCAATCGTTCATATGCGTAGATCAATGGCAGTGCCCGAGGTAGGGTAAACCAAACTCTCAAGAGAAGGTGAATTCATATCCATCCCCTCTGTAAGCATCGTAACCTGTCCCTCTATCAGGTCCAAAGACTTACTAAGCATCGACGTTCCCACCGCCGACATAAGCTTATTTTGACTTAGGTTCATTGAAATCTCGGCTACATCCATGTCTGCGCCTCCCCTAAAAAGACATTAGTCTTTCCTACAAAACCAATTCTAGCACTTGTTAATTCACAAATGGTGTCAAGTTGTGACTAAATTGTGAAAATTCTGTGTTTTTCGATTTAACAGAATGGTTACCATTTCTTAATGAAATTTTACGAAAGAATAATTATAATTAATCCATAAGATGTTAAAAAGGGGAATTATATGGCTTTACGAAGGATAAACTGGAATGACCCCTTGATGAAAGCAATCAAGGCCTTCAACTCAATAACGGGAAATTCCCTTACAGAAGAGGATTTGAAAAAGCAGAGATCTGCTATGGAATTGGCAGGGAAGCTTGCGGCCCCTACTGGTGATGTGGAGATAGAACCATTTAAGGTAGGAGACATTTCATGTGAGTGGATACGCCCAGTTCTTGCACACAATCCATCCTATGTTATTTTGAATGCCCATGGTGGAGGCTACGTGTGTGGCGGACTTAGATATGCTAGAATTCTTGGTGCCAAGCTGGCCCTTGCTACAGGATTTTCTGTAGTGACTTTTGAATATAGGCTTGCTCCTGAACACAAATTTCCGGCACCTATAGATGATGGGGAGATAATCTGGAACTATCTATTAGAAAAGGGCTTTAGTGCAAAAAATATTCTGATGGCAGGAGATTCTGCCGGTGGACATCTTGTTATTTCATTGACACAGCGATTACTTGGGCAGGATAGAATGCCACCTAGAGCGCTTATTGTGATGAGTCCGTGGACAGATATGACGGCATCCTCCTCTAGCTATGAGACATACAAGACAAAGGACCCGATTCTCACATACGAGTATGTGGTTGGAGTGAGAGAGGCATTTATAGGAGATAAGGCTGACCCAGCGGAGCCTAAATACAGTCCTTTATTTGGAGATTTTTCAGGATTTCCACCTACATTTATTATGGTAGGCAAAAACGAAATCCTGCTTGAGGATAGTGTCCAGCTCAACAAGAAAATGACTAAAGCTGGAGTGAAATCCACTATTGATATAGAAAAAGATGGTTGGCATGTATACCAGCAATTGCCACTTCCAGTGGCGGGGCGTGCAATGAGGCGTATAGCAAAATTCATTGCTGAGGAAATATACAATGCATAAGGAGTAATAATGGCACGAGATAATTGGTACAAAGTTGATAATGTAGCAAAAGTTTTTCTTGCTACAGCAGCTAAAAGAGACACAAGAACGCTTAGAGTTAGTTGTACTCTTTGGGATGAAATAGACCCAGAGCTTTTACAGGAGGCAGTTCTTCTTGCAATTCAGGAGAGACCACAGTTTCAGGTAAGAATTAGACGAGGAATTTTCTGGCACTACATGGAGGATACAGACATCCAGCCAGTGGTTACAGAGGAGCACGGCAGAGTTTGTCCTATCCTTTACAAGCCAGGCAGGGCAATGCTTCATTACAGGGTGACTTACTATCACAATAGAATTAATCTTGATTTGTTCCACGCTATATCAGATGGAACAGGAGCCCTGGAATTTTTAAATATTATTGTATCAAGTTATTTAGAGCTTAAATATCCAGATAGATTTGAGGACATTGTGATCCATTCGGGAGCATCAGAGGATGACTTGAATCAGGATAGCTACAAGCAGTTCTTTGGAAGTATGGGACTTAAGGCATCGACTCTTAAGTACGCATATCATCCAGGAGGACTTAAGCTTCCATATGACCAGCTTCAGTTTTTTGAGCTTCAGGTTCCTACAGCAGACATTCTTCCAAAGGCTAAGGAAGTGGGGGTGGGACTTACAAGTTATATAGGTGCAAGACTTATGCTTGCCATCAAGGCGGACATGCCACCTCGCAAGGTGAAAAAGCCAATCAACGTGTCTATGCCGGTTAACCTTAGAAACTATTATCCTAGCAAGACATCTAGAAACTTTTTTAACAACATAAATGTATCCCATATTTTTACAGAGGATATTTCTCTTGAGGATTTGGCTAAGGAGTTTGACGAGAAGCTCAAGGCTAATTTGACAGAAGAAAATATTAAAAAGCAGATGGATAATTTTGAGACTATGGAATATGTTATTCCAGTTAGAGCGGTGCCACTTTTTATCAAGCAGCTGGTTGTCCGCTATGGCTCAAAAGTTACAGATAAAAAGGTGTCTGTTGTACTTTCTAATTTAGGAGTGCAGCGTCCACCTGAGGAGCTGACATCTATGATTCAGAACTACTCTGGATTCTGCAGTTCTTCTAACTTATTTATGGTAATGTCAAGCTACAACGGTGTTCTTACACTTGGAGTCACCTCGCCATATTCAAACACTCGCGTAATCAAGAATTTTGTCCGCGGACTTAGCGAAGATGGCATGAAAGTTAAAGCATATGCTACGGAGGTGATTCGATAATGAAAAATTGTCCTTATTGTAAGATACAGGTTGGTGGCGACCTTAAGAAATGCCCATTTTGCCAGAGTAAGATGGTGGGAGAGCCAGAGGAAAGATATTTTCCTACTCAGACTATTTTAAAGATACAGTCATTTTTCTATAAGCTTCAGCTTTTTATTGTATGGATTATTATTATTGCATCACTTGGAATAGACTTCCTATTTGGACTTCATCCAGCAGCATTTGATGGTCCATTTGAGAAAATCCATTGGAGCTTACTTGTGTTAATGTGGGTGCTTGCCTTTGAGTTTGGAATCATAAGACTTTTCAAAAAGGGTATGAGCCCATCGAGAATCCTATCTATATTTGTTGTATTTGTAATGATAATGCTTGCGGTTACAGCATATTACATGGGATTTATTAGACTTTTTATATACTGGATTTTGCCAAATGTAGTTATGGCTACAATGGTTGCAAACTTCGTGTTTGCCATGCTGGATAAAAGTGGCAATTCAATGGCCTATCTTCTTACCAATGTATTGATAGGTATTTTGCCATATATTGCATTTTATATTTTCCAGAAGAATTGTCCTATCGAATGGATAATTTGCTTGCTTGTTGGCTTTGCGCTTTTGGTTGGAGCTATTATTTTCAAAGGTCGTGAAGTGGTAAGTGAGATTCAAAGACGCTTGAGTGTTTAGCTAGAATTGTATTGGTTTACGGGGAAGTACACGGGGAATGAAAGATGATTACTAAGGATAGCTCTTTCGACAAAAGTAAATATTTGCTGGAGAATTTTCCAAAGGCAATAGAGGAGGAATGGTTGGAGGTATACTATCAGCCTATTGTTCGCTCTGTTAATGGAAGAGTCTGTGAGGAAGAAGCACTGGTCAGATGGGATGATCCAATAATGGGAGTCCTTAATCCAGGCGAGTTTGTTCCGATTTTAGAGGCTGTAAATGCTATTGCAACCTTGGATTTGTATGTGCTCGAACATGTGCTTGAGAAGATGAAAGCCCAGGTTGAGATGGGGCTTTATCTGGTTACAACTTCCATCAATGTGTCCCAGATAGATTTCTATTGCTGTGATATCGTAGAGGAATTTGTCAAACGTGTACAGGCGGCAGGTATCGACTTTGGAAAGATAGCAGTAGAGGTTACAGAGAGTGCTGTCTGCAGAAACAATGAGCAGGTTCTTTCTCAGCTCGAGAGATTTCAGGAGCTTGGATTTAAGGTATGGATGGATGATTATGGCAGTGGCAGTGCTTCGCCAGTTATGTTGCAGAGAGTCCATTTTGATTTATTGAAGATAAATGTAGGGGTTATTAGTAGAATAAGCTCTTCTGATAATACAAAGATAATTATTACAGAGCTTGTAAGGATGGCTATTGCTCTAGGAATAGAGACTGCTGCTGAGGGTGTAGAAGATCAGGAACAGGTGGATTTCCTTTTGGAGGTAGGCTGCTCGAAAATGCAGGGATTCTATTACTGTAGGCCTATTCCAGTGGAGAAAATATTTGCTCGATATAAAAGCGGCAATCAAATCGGATTTGAGAATCCAGATGAGGCTGAGTACTATTCAGAGGTAGGTAAGGTCAGCCTATATGATTTGTCATTCCTAAGTCAGGATGATGATCAGTACGCCAGCTATTTTGACACCATTCCAATGGTAATCACAGAGGCAAATGATGAGATAATACATTTTGCCAGAGGAAATAGAAATTTCAAGCGATTTATTGAAAGCAATTTCCCGGATGCAAAGGAGCCATACGTATATGAGTTTAAGAAGGGCAAGAGGGGTACAGGTTACTACACCTTCAATGCTATCAGACAATGTGGCCAGGATGGAAAGCGACGAATAATCGATGACAGAACCCGTGATGGCAAAACAGTTCAGCTTCTGATTCAAAGAATCGCTGTAAATAAAGTTTCGGGAATGGCAGCCCTTGCCATAGTTATTCTTTCGGTTACAGATAAACCTAAAAAAGAAAATGATTTGACCTACAACTATGTAGCCAGAGCCCTGGCTGAGGACTATATTTACCTGTATTTTGTTGATATGAAAACAGGTGAGTATGTGGAGTACAATCCTGACGGCCAAAATCGAGATTTGTCCGTTGAAAAGAGTGGAAAAAACTTCTTTAAACGGATTGTTTCTGATGCCAAAAAGACAGTTTACAGTGCGGATTTGGATATGTTTACTGAGGCCATGACGATGGAGAATGTGGCATCTAATCTAAAGGAACATGGAACATTTTCTCTGACATATCGTATGTTTATCGATATGAAACCTACTTATGTCAACTTAAAGGCGGTAAAGGTTCGCTCAGGTGAGGATCGTGTAATCATAGGTGTCAACAATGTGGATGTGCAGATGCGTCGTCAGGAGACTATAGAGCGCATAAAAGAAGAGCGAATTACCTATGCAAGAATCACAGCGCTTTCCGGTGACATTATTTCTATTTACACTGTAAACCCTGAGACTAATAGCTACAGCATGTACAAAACAAGCTATATGTTCCAGACTCTACAGCTAAATAGTTCAGGTGATGATTTCTTTAAAGATGCTATAAGAGATTCAACGGATGTTGTGTATTATGAGGATTTGGAGTCATTTAAGCGTGTATTTACCAAGAAAAATGTCTTGTCGACTATCGATAAAGAGGGCATTTTTGTTCACACATATAGGCTTTGCTTTGACAGTAACAATCCAATTTATGTAACACTTAAGGCTGCTCTTGTGGAAGAGCTAGATGGCACTCAGCTTATTGTGGGTATTATTGATGTTGATGCCCAAAAGAGAAAGGAGCTGGAGTATCTTAATAATCTGACAGTGGCTGAGAAAAAGGCCAATATTGATGAGCTTACAGGTGTTAAAAATAAAAATGCCTACGCAGAGGCAGAGAACCTTTTGAACGAGCAAATAAAAACAGGCAAAGTGAATGATTACGCAATAGTAGTTTGTGATATGAATGGCCTAAAGGATGTAAATGACACACTAGGACATCTGGCAGGTGACCAGTTTATAAAGGACGGATGTATGCTTATCTGTAATGCATTTGCCCACAGTCCGGTATATAGAGTGGGTGGAGACGAGTTTGTTGTAATTGCTCAGGGCAAGGATTTAAGCAAGCTGGATTATCTGATTGAAAAGATAGATAAAGCAAATGCAGAAAATAAAGCCAAGGGACGTGTGACTATGGCGGTAGGTGCAGCCTATGGCAAAGAGGGGCTTACAGTAGGTGATGTTTTTGAGCAGGCAGATGCCAATATGTACATAAAAAAGAAAAGAATGAAACAAGGTGATATTTGAATTGAAAGTACTGTCATAAAAGCGTAACTCAGGGGGCAAAATCTGAAAGAGGTTTCAGAAGAAAGTGAATTCGTTGACAGTATTTTTAGGGGTTGAATATAATTTAATTATATTAAATCAACCTTACAAAGTAGGGGGTATAGAAGGAGGATAATGTATGAAGTTTTTACAAAAACTAGGTAAAGCTCTCATGCTGCCTGTAGCGGTTCTTCCGTTATGCGGCCTTTTAATGGGTATTGGATACATGCTGTGTCCAGCCACAATGCAGGGAGGAGATATCACCGGTGCAAAGATGCTCTTTGGCTTGTTCTTAGTAAAAGCTGGTGCAGCATTGATTGACCACATTGCGCTACTTTTCGTAATCGGCGTTGGTGTTGGTATGGCTGATGACCATGACGGTACAGGCGGACTGGCAGCCCTAGTATCGTGGCTTATTATGACAACACTTCTTGGCACAGGCTTTGTTACAACTATCATGCCATCTATCGCAGAGAATGCTGTTAAGACAATGGCCTTTGATAAGATTGTCAATCCGTTTATTGGTATCATTGCTGGTATTATTGGTTCTATGTGCTACAACAAGTTCAAGAACACAAAGCTTCCAGATTGGTTGGCTTTCTTTAGTGGAAAGAGAAGCGTTGCTATTATTGCAGGTTTCATATCAATTTTAGTTTCAGTTGTACTTCTTTTTGTATGGCCAATTCTTTTCTCAGGACTTGTAGCACTTGGTCAGGGTATTGCAAAGATGGGAATTGTAGGAGCTGGTATCTATGCGTTCCTTAACAGACTTCTCATTCCAACAGGTCTTCACCATGCACTTAACAATGTATTCTGGTTCGATACAATCGGACTTGGCGATTTAACAAACTTCTGGGCAGGCAAGACTTCTGCTGATGTTTCTTGGGATTTAGGTATCTACATGTCTGGATTCTTCCCATGTATGATGTTTGGTGTTCCTGGTGCAGCAATCGCTATGATTAGACGCGCTAAGACAGGCAAGAGAAAGCTTGCAATCGGTATTCTTTCATCAGCAGCTATCTGTGCATTTGTCTGCGGTGTAACTGAGCCATTTGAATTTTCATTCATGTTCTTGGCTCCTGGACTTTATCTTGTATATGCACTTTTATATGGCATTTTCACAATCATCACAGGATTGGTTGGATTTAGAGCAGGATTCTCATTCTCAGGTGGAGCAACTGATGCTGTATTCTCTGCATCACTTCCAGCTGCTCAAAACACATGGATGCTTATTCCACTTGGAATCGCAGCTTTCGTAGTATTCTATTTAGTATTCTACTATGTGATTGGCGCATTTGATCTTAAGACACCTGGTCGTGAGGATGACGAGGAAGATTACGCTGAGATCGATAAGGATGCTAAGCTTTCAAACAGCAATTACGCTGTAGTAGCTGAGAAGGTATTAGAGGCTCTCGGCGGCAAGGATAATATCACATCTGCTGATTACTGTGCTACAAGACTTCGTCTTGAGGTAAAGGATCAGGAGGTAATCAACGAAAAGGCTGTTAAGGCCGCTGGTGCTGCTGGCATGATTCGCCCAGGCAAGACATCAGTACAGGTTGTCATAGGCACTCAGGTTCAGTTTGTTTATGACGAACTTAAAAAATTATTGTAATTTAAATTGGTAACTGACCTTATAACGTAGAATGTACAAAGTGGCCCCAAGCATAGCTTGGGGTCTTTTTTTCTGTTTTAGTATGCATCAAAAAAGGACCCTAGCTGGGCCCTAAGAATATTTTAGATTTTGATCTCAAGAGCTGAGAGAGTGCGCTTGTATTTTTCAGCCTTGAAGTAAGAATCGTTTGCAAAATAATAGGTGTAGAGAACATCTAGTAAGATGAGTAGAGATATCTGTGGGGATATCTTGGTGCCAGTCTCTAGCTCGCTAAGGTAGGCAACCTCTACAACTTCATCGCAGATTTCCTTAAGCTTTTTGTCCTTAGAGGAGGTGAAAAGAACCACTCTCGCTCCATTTTGTTTGGCCTTTTTGATACTGTCCATGACTACCTTGGTAGTGCCGCTGATGGAAAAGGCAAGGACTAGAGAGCCTCGCTTCACCAGTGATGCATTCATAGCAATCATCTGGGAATCCGTAATTGCGATAACATCAAGTCCCAGTCTCATAAATCGAAGCTGGAATTCTCTGGCAACATATCCACTAGAGCCCATGCCATACACAGGAACAGTGTACTCTGTGTTGCTAAGGCGGCTTGCGATGCGGCGCATTTGATCCTCGTCTATTAAATCAAATGCCTTGACCATAATGTCCTTATAGTTTTTCCGGACAGAGCGTGTGATGTCAGAGATTTCCTTCTCCTCCTTTTCGGTGAAGTAATCCTTGAAATCAAGCTCGTACATGTAGACGAATTCTCTGTAGCCCTTGAATCCACATTTTTTAGCAAATCTAGATAGTGTGGCCTCAGAAACGTATAGCAGGGTGGAGATATGCTTTGAGGAGAAATCGCTAATAGCGGTATTCTCCAGGAAGTAATCTGCTACACCCTGCTCTGATTTGGTGAGGCTGGTATAAGCCTCCTCAATTTTATGTTTTGTTGAATCACCCTTTGCCATATTGTCCCCTCACAATGACAGCTTTAATCATTAAATCTGATTTATTAATTATAACAAAATCTGCCTGTTTGCCAAGGGCAATAGAGCCTACTGTGTGGTATATCCCAACAGCTTTTGCTGGATTTCTGGAAGCGCATAAAATAGCGTCTTCAAGGGGGATATGCATTTCCTTTACTGCGGTAATCATGCAATCGTATAGATTGGTGGCTGAGCCGGCGATTGTGCCATCGTGTAGGGTGGCAAGTCGGCCTTTTACTGTCACAGGTTGTCCGCCTAATTCATATTCTCCATCAGGTAGTCCAGTTGCACGCATAGAGTCGCTTATCATGATGAGACGCTCTGGACCAAATACTTTGTACATAAGATTTACGGCAGCTGGATATACGTGGATACCATCGCAGATAATTTCTGGAGTGACATTTTCATTTTCAGCTGCAGCACCAATTGGGCCAGGAGCTCGATGTGTAAATGGTGGCATTGCGTTAAATAAATGGGTAAGATGTCTTGCTCCTCGGTCAAATGCCTGCTTGCAGGTATCATAATCTGCAGTGGTATGGGCAATGGAAATTCTAGTCTCTTTTCTTGCCTCATCTATAAACTCCATAGCGCCATCCATCTCAGGAGCTATATCGCATAGACGAACTGCACCGCCGCTGGCTAGATTGATTCTATGAAACATATTGATATCGCAACGCTGAATATATTTAGGATTCTGGGCACCTTTTTTCTCAGGTGAGATAAAAGGACCTTCCATATTAATTCCATGGATTGTAGCGTGACCTGGGGTATCATTATCGTATATACGGTAATCCCTTACGGCATTTGCAATAGTAGTAAGAGTGTCTTCCGGATAGGTCATTGTAGTAGGAAGGATAGAAGTGACTCCGTGAGCAGCCTCGTATTTGGCCATTTCCTTAAGAGCCTCTCTAGTGCCGTCGCAAGCATCGTAACTCATACAGCCATGCAAATGTATATCGCAAAGACCTGGAATTACATAACAATCAGTGGCGTCTATTATCTCTTCACCTGCCTCAGAATTATTGGCAGATAGGGCATCACCTGTTGTTATCTCAGTGATTTTCCCGTCCATACAGGCCACTGTTGCCTGTTGAAATTTTCCATCTTCTAAAAAAACACTACCATTTATAATTTTCATTTTAGTTCTCCTTAATAGCGGCTATAAAATGTCTTGTTATATCCCTAGGTCTTGTTATAGCACTGCCAACAACTGCGCTGTGGCAGCCTAAATCAAATGCCTGTTTTAACTGAGCTGGCTCCCAGATTCCTCCTTCAGCAATGACAGGAAGATCTAGAGAATCTACAAGCTTTTTAAGCATGTCAAAATCTGGTAGCAAGCGTCCCTTTGTCTCCTTTGTGTAACCGGAGAGAGTAGTGCTTACTATATCAAATCCAAGCTCACTGGCATGGATGCCCTCCTCATAGGTAGAGCAATCTGCCATGAATAGTTTGTTTGGATATTTTTTCTTTATTTTTTTGAAAAAAGTATCTAAGCTCTCGCCATTTGGTCGAGGTCTATTAGTGGCATCCATTGCAATAATATCGGCGCCTACTAAAACTAGAGCATCCACCTCAGCCTCAGTTGGTGTGATATAGACTTCGCTGTCAGCATAGTCCTTTTTAATGAGGCCAATAATAGGAAGAGCAGTACTCTTTTGGATTTCTGCTATATCAACTACACTGTTGGCTCTGATGCCTACAGCGCCGCCTTCCTCAGCGGCAAGAGCCATTTTTGACATGATGAAACTGCTGTAAAGAGGCTCATCTTCTAGGGCCTGACAAGAGACGATAAGACCGCCTTTTATTTTATTTATAATTTGGTAATTATCCATGTTTGACTCCTTTGTAGTAAGAGTGTCTCAGAATGGTTGCCAGTTTTACCATAATTCCGTGACATCTATATTTTATATTATAGGTAAAAGCTGTGAAATTTCTCAATGTTTTACCAAGTTTATGAAAGTACTAACATCAAAAATGATTTATTGACTATTTTTTTGAAAGGCGTTTCAGAAGTCTTTGGTTTAATTGACGCCAAACTTTTGACCCCAATATAATGTGCTAAGAATAAGCTTATTGAAAAAATAGTGAGGAGTTTTGGAAATGAAAATATATGTAGTAAAAGATTATGATGCAGTGAGCAAACAGGCTGCTGAGATAATCTCAGATCAGATAAAAGAAAAGCAAAATAGCGTTCTAGGCCTTGCTACAGGTTCCTCTCCTATTGGAATCTATAAATTACTGGTTGAAAAATACAAGGCAGGGGCTATTTCATTTAAAGAGATTCGCACTGTGAATTTAGATGAGTATAAGGGGCTCAATGAATTAAACGAAAATAGCTACCACTATTATATGAATGACAATCTCTTTTCAAAGGTTGATATAAATCCTGCAAATATCAATATTCCAAATGGAATGGCGGTGAATGATAACGCTGAGTGCGCAAGATATGAGGAGGTTATCAAATCTCTAGGAGGAATCGATTTACAGTTGCTTGGCCTTGGAGAAAATGGACATATCGGTTTTAACGAGCCAGGCACTCCATTTAAGGTGAGAACACACGTAGTCGATTTGACAGAGAGCACAATTCACGCAAATTCACGTCTTTTTGAGAGAATAGAGGATGTGCCAAGACAGGCATATTCTATGGGGGTTAATACAATAATGGGTGCAAAGAAAATCCTTCTTGTGGTAAATGGAGCTAAGAAGGCTGAGGCTTTGGCAAAAGTAATAAATGGTCCGGTTTCCACTGAAGTTCCAGGCTCAGTACTTCAGACACATCCTGATGTAACAATCATATGTGACGAGGAGGCAGCAGCAAAGCTGTAAAGCTGGAAGGGTTTTACAGGAAATTTTGTAGCTAGGTAATATGTTGAATTGGTAAATCTCATGGTAAATCTAGGTGAGGGGAGCGCCATAATTAGGATTGACAAAGTTTTAACAATAGACTATTATAGATAATATGAGAAAAAAGTTGGGTATGACCCCAAAAAGAGGAGGATTACTATGAGCGAATTCAACAATTTAAAGCTTGAGGTTGCTGATGAGATTGCTGTTCTTACAATTTCACGTCCAGCAGCACTTAACGCACTTAACAGCGAGACTCTTGATGAGTTAAACGTTGCATTAACAGAGATCGAGGCTAGAGACGATGTAAAGGTACTTATCCTTACAGGCGGCCCAGACAAGAAAGATAATGCATTTAAGTCATTTGTTGCAGGTGCTGATATTTCAGAGATGGTTAACTTTACAGCAGCAGAGGCACGTGCTTTTGGTATGAGAGCATCAGTTCCTTTCTTCAAGCTCATGAACATGAGACAGGTTACAATCTGTGCAGTTAACGGATTTGCTCTTGGCGGTGGTTGCGAGATTTCTATGGCTTGCGACATCCGTATTGCATCTGAGAATGCTACATTTGGTCAGCCAGAGTGTGGTCTTGGTATCATTCCAGGATTCGGCGGTACACAGAGACTTGCTCGTCTCGTAGGTATGGGACGCGCTAAGGAGCTTATCTTCACATGTGATTCTATCGATGCTAACGAGGCATACAGAATCGGTCTTGTTAACAAGGTTGTTCCTTGTGAGGAGCTTATGGACACAGCTAAGGCTATGGCTAAGAAGATTGCTTCTAAGGGTAGCTATGCAGTATCTATCGCTAAGGCTGCTATCAACAACGGTTATGACATGGACATCAAGAACGCAGTTGAGATGGAGGCTAATCTCTTCGGTATCACATGCTCTACACACGATAAGGCAGAGGGCATGGGCGCATTCCTTGAGAGACGTGCTGCTACACTTACAGATTTCTAAGATGTAAGAATCGCCAAAATTAAATTAGGAAATAAATTTGAAACTCCAGTAGCTATCAGGCTCATGGGTTACTCATGCTAAGTTTTCAATGCTTAACAGAGTACCCATAGGCAGGATAGTGTGACTGGAGTTTTTTATATATAAAATAAATTTATATCTTGTTATAAAAATGTTTTAAAGAAAATTTAATTTTTCTCTTTACAGTGATAAAGTAATGTATTATAGTTTAACCCATCAGTACAATGAAGTGCTAAATCCTTAAAGCCTCATTGTACTTTTTTTATCACCATTTTGAGAGGAGAAAAATGATATGAAGAAAAGAATTATGTCATTCGTTCTTGCAGCTACAATGGCTGTGGGAATGGCAGGATGTGGCGGTAAGAACGCAGACACATCAGCAACAGGAGGTAGCGCAGCAGCTTCTACTGACCTTAACGTAATGATTGAAACAGCTGTTGAGTCTCTTGACCCACAACAGGCAACAGACGGTACATCTTTTGAGGTAATTGCAGATTATACAGATGGTCTTATGCAGATGGATCCAGATGGAAATCCAGTAAACGCAATTGCAGAAAGCTATGAGCTTTCAGATGACGGTCTTACATACACATTCAAGCTTAGACAGGACGCTAAGTGGAGCAACGGCACACCAGTTACAGCAGCAGATTTCGTATTTGCATGGCAGAGAGCTGTTGATCCAGCAGTTGCTTCAGAGTATGCATTCATGCTTAGCGATATCGGACAGATTGTAAATGCAGCAGAGATTATTGCTGGCGAGAAGGATAAAAGTGAACTTGGTGTAACAGCAGTTGATGATTACACACTTGAGGTTCAGTTAAATGTTCCTGTTTCTTACTTCCTTTCACTTATGTACTTCCCAACATTCTACCCTGTAAATGAGGAATTCTTTACAGAATGTGGTGATACATATGCAACTAGCCCAGAGACAACACTTTCAAACGGTGCATTCGTTCTTGATGAATATGAGCCAGCTGCAACAGCATTCCACCTTACAAAGAATGATGATTACTATGATGCTGACAGAGTAAAGCTTACAGGTCTTGATTATCAGGTAATTCAGGATTCACAGACAGCTCTTATGAGTTATCAGAATGGTGATCTTGATATCACACTTGTAAATGGTGATCAGGTTGAGCAGGTATCAGCTGACCCAGAGTTTACAACAATCGGTGCTGGTTACCTTTGGTATGTATCTCCTAACATCAAGGAGGTAGAGGCACTTTCAAACCTCAACATCAGACTTGCACTTACTAATGCAATCAACCGTGTTGACGTAACAAGCCAGCTTAATGATGGTTCACTTCCAACATACACAGCAGTACCTAGAGATTTTGCAGCAGATTTCTCAGCAGATCAGGAGAAGTACAGTGCATACTGTGCAGACGATGCAACAGCTGCAGTTAAATATTGGGAAGCAGGTCTTAAGGAGTTAGGTGTTGATTCACTTACTCTTGAAATGAAGGTTGATGATGATGACGCTCCAAAGAAGGTTGCTACAGTTCTTAAGTCTGAGTGGGAGGCAACTCTTCCAGGACTTACAGTTGAAATCGTAACAGAGCCAAAGAAGCAGCGTGTACAGGATCTTCAGGAAGGCAACTTTGAACTTGGTCTTACAAGATGGGGACCTGACTACGATGATCCAATGACATATCTTGGAATGTGGTATACAGACAACTCTAACAACTATGGTTTCTGGTCAAATTCAGAGTATGATGCAATTCTTGATGAGTGCACAACTGGTAATCTTTGCACAGAGCTTGATGCACGTCGCACAAGATTATATGACGCTGAAATACTTGTAATGGAAGATGCAGTTATCTTCCCAATTTACACAGCAGCTAATGCAACACTTGTTAAGGCAAACGTAACAGGCATCCAGTTCCACCCAGTAGCACTTAACAGAGTATTTAAAGATACAGTAAAGCAGTAAGACATGCTTTGATTTATTCGGGCCATGCTTAATAAAGTGTGGCCCAATATTTCTTTAAGAGAGTTTAAATAGATTTTAGCCTCCCTTATTCAAATATTTTTTAAGGAGAAAATGTAGTGAAAAAGTATATCTTAAAAAGAGTCCTAACATCTATAGGAACACTGCTTGCTATTATTCTTATACTTTTCATCCTGATGCGACTTATGCCTGGTTCACCTTTCAATGATGAAAAGCTTACAGATGATCAAAGAGTAGCCCTATATGAAAAATATGGACTAGATGATCCAATCGTAATTCAGTTTGGACGGTATGTTGTTAACATGTGTAAAGGAGATTTAGGTGTAAGTTATAAAATTTCAAAGAACACTCCTATTTCCCAGCTTATTGAAAGCAGACTTCCTATCTCTATTGGAATCGGATTTTATGCCGTCTTTAGAGGTGCAATAATCGGCCTGATTCTCGGCGTAATAGCGGCCTTGAAGAGGGACACCATTTTAGACACTATATGTACCATCATTTCTGTAATTGGTGTGTCGGTACCCTCGTACGTATTCGCCTTAGGCTTAAGTTACACAATGGGATACAAGTGGAAATGGTTCCCAATGTTATATGATAGCGCGGATGCATTTAATTCAAGCATCATGCCATCCATTGCGCTTTCAATGTTTACCATGGCTTCTATTGCGAGATTTACTCGTACAGAAATGATTGAAGTGCTAGGCAGCGAGTATATGCTTCTTGCAGAGAGTAAGGGTCTTTCAGGAAGAAAGCTTCTTTTTTCTCATGCACTTAGAAATGCACTGATTCCAATTATCACTGTGCTTGCGCCACTTATTGTTGACCTTATGACAGGTTCATTGGTTGTAGAGAAAATTTTTGCAATCCCTGGAGTGGGCAGCTTACTTGTAAATGCTATTCAGTCAAATGATTATAACGTAGTTATCGCTCTTAGCTTTATCTATTCAGCTTTGTACATAGCTATCATGCTTGTGGTTGATATTCTCTACGGAATAATCGATCCACGAATTCGTCTGGGAAAGGAGGGAGAATAAATGAGTGATGTGACATACATACCAACTCAAGAAGATTTTAAATTAAAGAACAATTCTGAAGAGTTAGGTCTTGATTCAAATTATGCCTCCCAAAATTTCTGGAAAGAAGTTTTAATTAGATTTTTCCATAAGAAAAGCGCCGTAGTTGGTTTGATTCTTATTTTGTTAATTATTCTTTTCGCTGCAATTGGCCCAGGTATGAATGACTATACATACGAGGGAATGATTCAGGAAGAAAAGAACTTGGCTCCTAGAGTTTCATGGCTTGAGGGCCTTGGAATTTTTGATGGCTCAGAGACAGTATCTACATCAGTTGGAGATGTTCAGGTAAACAAGTATGAAGAAGGCGGCCTGACAGATGTTTATTACTGGTTCGGCAGCGATATTTATGGTCGTGATCTTTGGACAAGATGCTGGGAGGGTACAAGAGTATCTCTTATCATTGCCATTGCAGCAGCTTTAATCGATATGATTATTGGTATGAGCTACGGTCTTATTTCTGGATTCTTCGGCGGAAAAGTGGATATGGTTATGCAGAGAATCTTAGAGATTTGTAATGGTATTCCACGACTTGTTATCGTTACACTTTTACTTTTAATTTTAAAGCCAGGAATGCTTACAATTATTTTCGCTCTCCTTTTAACAGAGTGGGTTGGTATGAGCCGAATTGCCCGTGCGGAAATGTTAAAGCTTAAGGAGCAGGAATTCGTTCTTGCATCCAGAACACTTGGAGCTGGCAGCTTCTTTATTATTTTCAAAGAGGTACTTCCAAATATTGTTGGACCAGTTATCACACAGGTTATGTTCTCAATTCCTACAGCGATTTTCACAGAGGCATTCTTAAGCTTCGTAGGTCTTGGAATTCCTGTACCAAGATGTTCACTTGGATCTCTGATTTCGGATGGTTATAACTCATTTACAACTCATCCATATCAGATTATTCCACCAATTATTATCATGGCTTTACTGATGCTCAGCTTTAACCTTTTAGGCGACGGACTTCGTGAAGCATTTGATCCTAAAATGAAAGAAATGTAAAGGTAGGTAGCAGACAATGAATGAGAATTTTATTTTAGATATCCGCGACCTTGATATTTCCTTCAAGACAACAGCAGGTCAGGTTCATGCTATTCGCGGAATTAATATTGATTTGGAAAAGGGCGAGACAGTTGCAATTGTTGGTGAGTCAGGCTCAGGTAAGTCTGTAACAATGAAGGCAGCAATGGGAATTCTCGCTAAAAATGCGACAGTTAACTCAGGAACAATTGAGTTCAAATATGAGAATGAGCAGGGCGTTCAGAAAATCGACATTCTCACAAAGGATAAAAGATGGATTAGAAAACACATTAATGGTAAGAGAATTGCCATGGTTTTCCAGGATCCAATGACTTCTTTGGACCCTACAATGACTATTGGAAAGCAGCTTACTGAAGGCCTTTTATGGCATTTTAAAATGTCGAAGCAGGAGGCTAAGGAAAAGGCAATTAAACTTTTGCAGGAAGTTGGTATTGAGGATGCAGCAAAGCGAATGAAGCAGTATCCACATCAGCTTTCAGGTGGTATGAGACAGCGTGTGGTTATCGCCATTGCTCTTTCTTGTGACCCAGATCTTTTGATTTGCGATGAGCCAACAACAGCACTTGATGTTACAATCCAGGCAAAGATTATTGAGCTTATTAAAAAGGTACAGGAAGAGCGCGGAATTTCAGTTATTTACATCACTCATGACCTTGGAGTAGTTGCAAAGGTTGCTGATTATGTAAATGTTATGTATGCAGGTAAAATTGTTGAAAAGGGCAAGATAAATGAGGTTTTCTATGACCCTCGTCATCCATATACATGGGGACTTCTTTCAGCTATGCCTGATTTGAACACTGACGACCCAAGACTTTATACAATTCCAGGTTCCCCACCAAACCTTTTGAATGAAAAGCCAGGTGACGCATTTGCTCCTAGAAATAAATATGCTCTTGAGATTGATGACAAGCTTGAGCCACCAATGTTTAAGGTTACAGAGACACACTACGCAGCAACATGGCTTTTAGATGAGAGAGCGCCAAAAGTTGAAATGCCAAAGGAGCTTAGGGAGCGACTTGATAGAATGAAGAAGGAGGCAGCAGAATATGGCAGTGAATTATAATAGTGAGCCTCTTTTGAAAGTAGAGGGATTAAAGCAGCATTTTCCTGTGAGCAAGAACTATACCGTAAAGGCGGTAGAAGGAGTTTCTTTTGAAATATATCCAGGTGAAACCTATGGCCTTGTTGGTGAGTCTGGCTCAGGAAAATCAACAATAGGTCGAAGCATTATAAGGCTTTATAACCCTACTGACGGCAAGGTTACATTCAACAATGTGGATATTAGTGGAAAACTTGGAAAGTCAGACCGGGAAATGTTAAGAACTCAGATGCAGATGATTTTCCAGGACCCTATGTCATCACTTAATCCACGTAAAAAAGTTGGAGATATTATAGGTGAGGGTCTAGATATTCATCACACATATAAGGATAAGGCTGATAGAGATAGACAGATTAAAGCAATCCTTGCAAAGGTTGGTCTTGCACCTGAGCATATTACACGTTATCCTCATCAGTTTTCTGGTGGGCAAAGACAGCGTGTAGGAATTGCCAGAGCACTTATCATGAATCCGAAACTTATCATTGCAGATGAGTGTATTTCAGCTCTTGACGTTTCTATCCAAGCGCAGGTTGTTAACCTTATGAAGGATATTCAGCAGGAGACAGGTGCGGCATATTTGTTTATCGCTCATGACCTTTCAATGGTTAAATATATTTCAGATAGAATTGGAGTTCTGCATCTCGGCCATCTTTTAGAGACTGGCACAACAGATGAGATTTTCTCAAATCCAATTCATCCTTATACAAAGAGTTTGCTTTCAGCTATTCCTGAGCCAAATCCTATTTTGGAGAAGAATAGAACTTCTGAAACATACGATTACAAAACATCAGGAATTGATTATAATAAGGGTACTGACCATCATGTAGATGGCACTCATTTTGTAAAATGTACAGATGAGGAATTTGCTGCTTGGGTAAAGTACGATGATAATATCAAAGAATGAGTTAATAATTAAGGATATAAAAAAGGGGATTAACTCCGGTAAATATTTGCCGGGGCAGAAGATCCCTTCGGAAAATGAATTAGCTGAAAAGTTCGGTGCCAGCAGGCAGACTGTAAGAAAGGCTATCAGTAAGCTTACTGAGGAGGGCTTGCTTTATGCAAGACATGGCAGCGGCACTTTTGTGGCAGAGCGTATTCACAAGAGGAGCGGTACCAAAAATATTGCGGTGGTAACCACCTACATGTCTGATTATATTTTTCCAAGGGTTATCCAGGGAATCAATCAGGTGCTTAATGAAAATGGCTACAGTATCCTGCTTAAGACAACCAACAATTCCAGAAAGGGCGAGGCCTGGTGCATGGAGGAACTCCTTTCCAAAAATATTGATGGCATGATAATTGAGCCTAGCCAGAGTGCCATCAGCTGCCAGCATCAGGTGCTTTATGACCAGATGGATGCAATGGGGATTCCTTACGTGTTTATCCAGGGGTGCTATGAGGCTATGATGGATAGACCCCATGTAATGCTTGACGATGTAGAGGGCGGCCGACTGATAACAGAGCATCTTATACAGCTTGGTCACAGGAAAGTGGCAGGCATTTTCAAGGCAGATGACACCCAGGGGATACTTAGACACAAGGGTTATGTGAAGGCTCTGCAGGAAGCAGGCATTGCCTATGACCCTGACATGGTAATTTGGTATCACACCAAGGACAAGGGGCAGAAGCCTCTAGAGGGTCTTCTTAGAATATTTGAAAATGGCAGGAGCTGTCATGCAGTAGTTTGCTACAATGATGAGATTGCCGCTGATGTAATAAAGGGACTTTCAATGGCTGGACGAAGCGTTCCTCATGATATTTCTGTTACGGGATTTGATAATTCACTGCTTGCTCAAAGCAAGGGAATTACCACAGTTGCCCACCCACAGGAGGAGCTTGGGAAAAAGGCGGCAGAGACTCTCCTTGGACTTATTGATGGAACTTTGAGTAGAAAGGATGCCCAGGTGCTTCTTTTACCAGAGCTAGTGGAGAGGACCAGTACGTTGTAATATGCTTGTCCGGTCTGATAGCAAGAATTGCTTATTAGGGGCTGGACTTGTATAGAGAGGATAGTACTTGTATATAGGCTGTAAATCTTAGTAAAACAGCATAATATTTAAGAATAAATACAACTTGTATCTATACGTGTACAAGTTGTATTATTTTTTATATACAAGTTGTTGTTCTCGGTGATAAATGTATCGGGATTGGCTGTCTAAGCCATGCTGGGAACAGAGAAGGATTTAACGGAGGGTAATTTTATGAAGACACAGCTTAACTACAAGTTTTGGTTCTGTACTGGTTCTCAAGACCTTTACGGAGATGAGTGCCTTTCACATGTTGCAGCACATTCAAAGGAAATTGTTGAGTGCTTAAACAAGTCAGGCAAGCTTCCATTTGAGGTAGTATGGAAACCAACAATGATTACAAACGAGGTGATCAGACGCACATTTAACGAGGCTAACAATGATCCAACTTGCGCAGGTGTTATCACATGGATGCACACATTCTCACCTGCAAAGTCATGGATTTTAGGACATCAGGAGCTTAGAAAGCCACTTTGCCATTTACATACTCAGTACAATCGCGAGATTCCATACGAGACAATGGATATGGATTTCATGAATGAGAATCAGGCAGCTCACGGCGATAGAGAGTATGCTCATATTCTTTCAAGAATGGGTATCGAGAGAAAGACAATCGTAGGTTACTGGCAGGATGCTGAGGTTCAGGAGAAGCTTGGTTCATGGATGCGCACAGCAATCGGTATTGTAGAGTCAAGCCACATCCGTGTAATGAGAGTTGCAGACAACATGAGAAATGTTGCTGTTACAGAAGGTGACAAGGTAGAGGCTCAGCTTAAGTTCGGTTGGGAAGTTGATGCTTATCCTGTAAATGAAATCGCTGAGGCAGTTGATGCAGTTTCTCAGTCAGATGTAAATGCACTTGTTGATGAGTATTACAGCAAGTACGATATTTGCCTTGAGGGCAGAGACCCAGAGGAATTCAAGAAGCATGTAGCTGTTCAGGCTCAGATTGAAATCGGATTCGAGAGATTCCTTGAGGAGAAAAACTATCAGGCAATCGTAACTCACTTTGGTGACCTTGGTGCACTTAAGCAGCTTCCTGGTCTTGCTATCCAGAGACTTATGGAAAAGGGCTACGGCTTTGGCGCAGAGGGTGACTGGAAGGTTGCCGCAATGGTTCGCCTTATGAAGATTATGACTACAGGCATGAAGGACGCAAAGGGTACTTCAATGCTTGAGGATTACACATACAACCTTGTAAAGGGTAAGGAAGGTATTATCCAGGCTCACATGCTTGAGATTTGCCCAACTATTTCAGATGGTCCTATCCAGATTAAGTGCCAGCCACTTTCAATGGGTGATAGAGAGGATCCAGCTCGTCTTGTATTCCAGTCAAAGACTGGCAAGGGTATTGCTACATCCCTCATTGATTTAGGCGACAGATTCCGTCTCATCATTCAGGATGTTGATTGCAAGAAGGTTGAGAAGCCACTTCCAAAGCTTCCTACAGCTATCAACTTCTGGACACCACAGCCAGATTTCTACACAGGTACAGAGGCTTGGCTTCTTGCAGGTGGCGCTCATCATACAGCATTTACTTATGATCTTACTGCTGAGCAGATGGGTGACTGGGCAGCTGCAATGGGTATCGAGGCAGTTTATATTGATAAGGACACAAAGATTCGTGACTTCAAACGTGATTTAGCTCTTGGAAATCTTGTATACAAGAAATAGGGAAAATACGCCTGAAGTTGCTGAGTTAATGTAAAAATTGTGCCATAAGATGGACATTATTTTTATAGAATGGTATATCAAAAAGATTTACAATTGTAGTTAACATGGGGCGGTTTGGTCGACCATGAATAACTATTAAAACTGGTATTTACCAGCAAGATATTTAGAAGGAGAAAAAGAAAATGAAGTTATTCGTTGATACTGGAAAAATTGAGGACATTAAGAAGGCAAATGATCTTGGAGTAATCTGCGGTGTTACTACAAACCCTTCACTTATTGCAAAAGAGGGTGGACGTAGCCAGGAAGAGATCCTTAAGGAAATTGCTTCTATCGTTGATGGACCTATTTCAGGTGAGGTTAAGGCTACAACAGTTGACGCAGAAGGCATGATTAAGGAAGGCCGCGAGATTGCAGCTATGCATCCAAACATGGTAGTAAAGATTCCTATGACAGCAGAAGGTCTTAAGGCTGTAAAGGTACTTTCTGCAGAAGGCATCAAGACAAATGTTACACTTATCTTCTCAGCTAACCAGGCTATTCTTGCTGCAAATGCTGGTGCTACATATGTTTCACCATTCCTTGGAAGACTTGATGACATCAACATGGCAGGTATCGATCTTATCCGTGACATCGCTGAGATCTTTGACATCTATGGATACGATACAGAAATCATTGCTGCATCAGTTCGTAATCCAATTCACGTAACAGATTGCGCACTTGCTGGTGCTCACATTGCAACAGTTCCATACTCTGTAATCGAAACAATGATTAATCATCCTCTCACAACTGCAGGTATCGAAAAGTTCCAGAAGGACTACATCGCTGTATTTGGCGAGTAATAAATAGGCGGCCGTCCTAGGTTATGGCTCGCTTGTTACAGTCTCAAGCCTGAGATATTGCTCCGCTCGACTAACACGTCTCGCTGTGCAACACTCAGAGCTTGATACTTACAAGCTATTTCTAAGTTGTGTGGCCGCCATTTGAATAATATGCACTTTATGCAGCTGGTTACGGTCTCAATCCTAAGATATTGCTTCGCTCAACTACATGTTTCGCTGCGCAACACTTAGAGATTGATACCTACCAGCTAATATTAAACGCGGCACACAGTCGTGGTAGGCGCGAGCAGGGTGCTGAATGTCCAGTGGACATTCGCTTAGCACCGACCGTAGTGAAACGGAGATAGCCCCATGCCATTCAAGGGAGGGTCCCCTAGCTTGAGTATGGGAGGTGGCCTGCGGGAGCACGGAGTATTGGGATGCCGCGTAAAATAATGTATTGGGGGTAATAATTTATGAATATTAACGAGATAATTGCCGAAGGTACTGGCACAGCTTTAGGTATTGAGTTTGGTTCTACAAGAATCAAGGCTGTCCTTGTTGATGGCGATAATAAGGTCCTTGCTCAGGGTGACCATGAGTGGGAGAACCATTTGGATAATGGCATTTGGACATATCCTTTAGAGGAGGTATGGGCAGGTGTACAGGATTGCTACGCAAAGCTTAAGCAGGATGTTTTCAGCAAGTATGATGTAAAGCTTAAGAAGATTGGTGCAATTGGTTTTTCTGCAATGATGCATGGTTATCTTGCATTTGACAAGGATGACAATTTGCTTGTTCCATTTAGAACATGGAGAAATACAATTACAGGCCAGGCTGCAGCAGAGCTTTCAAAGGAGCTCAATTTTAACATGCCACAGCGCTGGAGCATTTCACACTATTATCAGTGTATTTTAAACAAAGAGCCACATGTTCAGAACGTGGCATACTTCATGACACTTGCTTGCTATGTTCATTACAAGATGACAGGAAAAAAGGTAGCAGGTGTTGGCGAAGCATCTGGAATGTTTCCTATTGATTCAGCAACTTGTCAGTATGACAAGGCTATGCTTGAGAAATTTAATAAACTTGCAGCAGCACATGGTATTACTACAAAAGTAGAAGATTTGATGCCAGAGGTATTAGTTGCAGGTGATGATGCAGGTACACTTACAGCAGAGGGTGCAAAGCTTCTTGATCCTACAGGAGAGCTTGAGCCAGGATGCCCACTTGCTCCACCAGAAGGTGATGCAGGTACAGGTATGGTTGCTACAAACGCTGTTTCTGTTGGAACAGGTAATGTTTCTGCTGGTACATCAGTGTTCTCAATGGTAGTTCTTGATAAGCCTCTTTCTAAGCCATACGAGGAAATCGATATGGTTACAACACCAACAGGTGAGGCAGTTGCCATGGTTCACTGCAACAACTGTACATCAGATTTGAATTCATGGATTGGAATATTCAAGGAATTTGCAGATGCATTCGACATTGATATTTCTATGAATGACATTTATGGCACACTTTATCGCAAGGCTCTTACAGAAGATGCTAATTGCGGCGGTGTACTTTCATATAACTATTTTGGCGGCGAGCCAGTTGTAGGAGTCAATGAAGGACGTCCTATGATTGTGAGAAAGCCAGACGCTAAATTTACACTTGCAAACTTCATGCGCTCAAATCTTTACGGAGCTCTTGGAGTACTTAAGATTGGTAATGACATTCTTCTCAAGGAAGAAAAGGTAAAGATTAAATCTATCACAGGTCACGGCGGATTCTTTAAGACAAAGGGCGTTGGACAGTCAGTTCTTGCAGCTGCTTTAAATGCACCTATTACTGTAATGGCTACAGCAGGTGAAGGCGGCGCTTGGGGTATGGCAGTCCTTGCCAACTACTGCATCCGCGATGACAAGTCACAGAAGTTCCAGAGCTACTTGGATGAAAAAGTATTTGCTGGACAGGAGTCTACAACAATGGAGCCAGATCCAGTTATGGTCAAGGGCTACGACGAGTGGACAGCTGAATACAAAAAGGCTCTTAAGGCTGAGGCGGCTGCCGTAGACAACTGGAGATAGAATCGAAAGAGGAGAAGGAAATGTTAGAAGAATTAAAGAAACAGGTGTATGAGGCAAATATGGAATTGCCTAAGCGCGGATTGGTTACCTATACTTGGGGCAATGTTTCAGGTATTGATAGAGAGTCTGGCATTTTTGCTATCAAGCCATCAGGCGTTGAGTATGAGGATTTAAAGCCAGAGGATATGGTACTTGTAAATCTTGATGGAGAGGTTGTTGAGGGCAAGTACAGACCTAGCTCAGATACAGCTACTCATGTAGAGCTCTACAAACAGTATCCAGAAATTGGTGGTGTTGTGCATACTCATTCTACTTATGCAGTAGCATGGGCTCAGGCAGGAAGAGATATTCCTCTTTATGGCACAACACATGCAGATTATTTCTGCGGAACAATTCCTTGCACAAGAAATCTCACTCCAGAGGAAATCGATGCAGCATACGAGGTAAACACTGGTAAGGTTATCATCGAGACATTTGAGGAGAGAGGCATTAATACAAAATACGTGCCAGGTGTAATTTGTAAAAATCATGGCCCATTTACATGGGGCAAGGATGCAGACCAGGCAGTTTACAATGCAGTTGTTCTTGAGGAGGTTGCTAAGATGGCACTTTTCACAGAGCAGGTTAACCCACAGGTTGCACCAGCTCCTGATTGCATCAGGGATAAGCATTTCAATAGAAAGCATGGTGCTAACGCATACTACGGACAAAATTAATAATTTCTTTTTATTTTTAGGCTCTGCTTCACAGCAGAGTCTTTTTTTCTTGCGAAAATTTTCTTATTTATTTCACAAACTCTGAAATTTAGGGGTTTATACTAGAGTTAATGTAGATTATGTATTACGGAGGGGTGTAATCATGGCAAAAAATAAGGTTCGTAAGGGTCCTAAAATTACTATTACAGCCAAGATACTTGTGATGACAGTTGCGATTTTAGTAGCTTCTATGCTCACCACAACTTTGCTGATTACTAAGACTGCATCAAACAATTTGGTGGAGTCTAGTAAGGAAAAGCTTGAGGAATTGGCTGTGCTTAAGGGAGAAATTCTTGACACTTATGTAGCAGACCAAAAGCAAGTTATTCATACAATGGCTGCTAGCCAAGATTTAATAGAATTGGCGCAAAAGTATAACGAACAATTTCCTATAGGGGGTGCAGCAGTTGCGGAAGCACCAGCAGAAGAAGAGCAGGAGCCAGAAGCTGTAGCGGAGGAGGAAGAAGCTGCAGAAGTAGAAACTGTTGAGGAAGAGCCTGCAGTAGAAGAAGCTACAGAGCCGGAAGCTGAGGAGGCAGTAGAGGAAGAAAATTCTGAGGCAACAGAACCAGAAGCTGATGAGCAGGAAGCACCTACAAGAGATTTGGCTAATGAAGAACCAGCAGAGGAAGAACCAGTAGAAGAGGAAACTGCAGAGGAACAGCCTGCAGAGGAAGTTGTAGAAGAACCTGCAGAAGAGCCAGTAGAAGCTGTAGTAGATGACGAATATGCAGCTGCAGCAAAAAGATGGGCTGGCATATTGGCACAGAACCAGGCTGATTCAGGCAACCTTTATGAGAACTTATTTATTTGCATAGGTTCCATGGGATTTGCTGATTGCCTTGATAATACAACACTTCATTCATGCGCAGATGAAGATTTCTTCAAGGCATGTATCGCAGATGGCTCATACTTTGGAATAAATGTTTCTCCAGTATCGGGACGTCCTTGCTATGTCATAGCTTATGCTATTAATGACCCAGACACAGGCAAGCCTATAGGTGTTATCAATGCCTCAATTGATCTTGGAGTAATGTCTCAGATTATTCTTGATGATTTCAATTATGAGGTTATCGGATTCAATCTTGATGGTGTTACTGTTATTTCAAACAATCAAGAGATTATTCTCAACTTTAATGTGGCAGAAACAGGACCTGAGGCTTGGCAGGGAATGATAGCAAGTAAACAGGGCGTTATTGAATTTATTGACCCTGTCACAGGACTTTTGAGTTACTCAGGTTATGTGGTTACAGATAATTTTGTTATAGAAGTATCACTACATGACGAGGCATTTAATGCAGCAAGGGCTGCCATCGGAAATATTGGACTTGTCATAATGCTTATAGCGCTAGTAATAAGCGTTATTGTAGTATTTATCGTTACATTTACTATTATCAAACCGCTTAAAGATACAAACAAGGCAATCAATGACATTATTGACAGTATCAATTCCGGAAACGGAGATTTGACAAATAGAGTCAGAGTTCGTGGCAATGATGAGACAGCTCAGATTGGAAATTCCATTAATGAGTTTGTTGGAGTGCTTCAGAATGTAATGGGAATGCTTGGCAACAATTCAGGACGACTTAGCTCTATTTCGAAAAATGTAGGAAACAGCATTAATCATACTAATGATGAAATCAACGATGTTTCATCTACTATGCAAGAAATGTCCGCTTCTGCCGAGGAGATTGCAGCATCATTGCAGCAGGTAGTAGACAGAATTAACGACATCACAAGCAAGGTTAATGATGTACATGTAAAGGCAAATGATCAGGCTGATTCTACAGAGCAGATTCTCCACAAGGTTGAGGGCTTGAGACAGGAATCTATGAAGCAGAGAGATGAGGCAGATACAGAGGCAAATGTTGTAATCGAACAGCTTCAGGAAAGTATGAAGACAGCAAAAGAAGTTGAAAAGATTGCTGATTTGACTGATGAGATTTTAAATATTGCTGCTCAGACCAACTTGCTTGCACTTAATGCTTCCATCGAGGCAGCACGTGCCGGTGAGGCAGGAAAGGGATTCGCAGTTGTTGCTGACGAAATCAGACAGCTTGCCGACAACTCAAAAGAGACAGCCAGCGGCATCCAGGAAATCTCCAACGGAGTTATTGCCAGCGTAGATGACCTTTCTGAAAAGGCAAACTCACTTGCAAATGCATTTATGGAGGCCAATGCTTCAGGTCGTGAGGGTGTAGAGCACATGACAGGCACTTACCAGGATGACATCCAGACTGTAGCATCTGCAATGGAAGAGTTCGCAGTTGACAGTAATGAAATCAACAAGGGCATGGCTGAAATCAAGAGTACAATTGACAACATAAACAGAGCCCTTGAGGAAACTGTAAAGGGTATCTCTAATGTATCTAATGCAACAGCAGAGGTTGCAACAAACCTTGCAACAATCAGCGACGAGGCAGGAGAGAACCTTAACATTTCAGACGAGCTTGCTAGCGAAGTTAACAAGTTTAAATACGAGTAATTTTACCTATATTAAAAATAAGGCGGCTAAGGCTGCCTTATTTTTTGTTCAATCTAGGAAATACCTATTGCTGGGGTTTTGAAAAGGAAAACTTGACATATACCCCTGGTGGGTATATTATTCAAGTGTAAGGATACCCTGTAGGGGTATAGCAAAGGAGTAAATATGGGAAATAAGAATGAGATAGAGGAAGTAACTTGTGAATGCTGCAGTGGCAAGCACAAGGACAGAGATGCAAAAGAGAAAAAGGACTTGATGAATCGCCTCAAGAGGATTGAGGGACAGGTTCGCGGCGTGGAGAACATGCTGGAGAATGATGTGTACTGCACAGATATTCTAGTTCAGGTCTCTGCTATTACTTCCGCATTAAATAGCTTTAACAAGGTTTTGCTGGCTAATCATATGAAGTCATGCGTAGCGGATAATATCCGTGAGGGCAATGATGAGATTATTGATGAGCTTGTAGTGACTCTTCAGAAGCTTATGAAATAATAGTCCGGTGTTTAGAGGTTATTAATATGGAAAAATATAATGTTACAGGTATGAGTTGCGCTGCCTGCCAGGCTAGGGTGGAAAAGGCAGTATCAGCTGTGCCAGGTGTTGAAAGCTGCTCTGTCAGCCTGCTTACTAACTCAATGGGAGTTGAGGGAAGTGCAGATTCAGCTGCCATTATTAAGGCGATAGAGGATGCAGGATACGGCGCCAGCTTAAAGGATGACCTTGGCGGTAGTCAGGCCAACGCAGTTGTCCCAAATTATGAAGAGGAGTTAAAAGACAAGGAGACTCCAGTTATCAAAAAGAGGCTTATAGTATCAGTGATTTTACTGATTCCTCTTTTATATGTGAGCATGGGCCATATGTTGTGGGATTGGCCACTGCCAGGATTTATGGATGGCAATCATATTGGTATGGGCATTTACGAGATGCTTTTGTCAGCAGCCATCATGGTGGTCAATCAAAAGTTTTTCATCAGTGGATTTAGGGGACTTATTCACAGAGCTCCTAATATGGATACCCTTGTAGCCCTAGGTTCAGCCGCATCATTTATCTACAGTGTTTATGCGGTGTATGCCATGACACTTGCCCAGTTGGCTGGTGATGGGGATAAGGTAATGGCTCTTATGAATGACTTTTATTTTGAGTCAGCAGCCATGATTCTTACCCTTATCACAGTTGGAAAGCTTTTGGAGTCCATTTCCAAGGGGCGCACCACAGATGCCCTGAAGGACTTGATGAAGCTTGCTCCAAAGACTGCAACTGTAATACGAGATGGCAAGGAGCAGCTTGTTCCTATAGAGCAGGTTAAAATTGGAGATAGATTTGCAGTACGAGCTGGAGAGAATATTCCAGTTGACGGAATAGTGGTAGAGGGAAATGGTGCTGTTAATGAATCAGCCCTCACAGGTGAGAGTATCCCAGTTGATAAAAATGTAGGAGATACTATTTCAGCTGCCACCACAAATGAAAGTGGCTATATGGTATGCGAGGCCACTAGAGTAGGACGAGACACTACATTGTCTCAGATTATTCAGATGGTCAGCGATGCAGCAGCCACAAAGGCTCCTATTGCCAAGATAGCAGATAAGGTATCAGGAGTTTTTGTCCCAGTAGTGATCGCTATTGCGATAGTTACATTTATTATATGGATGCTTGTTGGCCAGACATTTGGCTATGCACTTGCGAGAGCAATTTCTGTTCTTGTAATCAGTTGTCCATGTGCCTTAGGACTGGCAACTCCAGTTGCAATCATGGTAGGAAATGGAATGGGAGCCCGCCATGGAATTATGTTTAAGACGGCAGTATCCCTTGAGGAGACTGGCAAGATTCAGATAGTTGCCCTGGATAAGACAGGCACAATTACAAAGGGCGAGCCAAAGGTAATCGGATTTTTCGAGGCAGAGGGTGTGGAAGATATTGATTTGCTTAGAGCGGCTTTTGCCATCGAAAACAAATCAGAGCACCCACTTGCAAAGGCAATTGTAGAGTACGGTCTTGAGCTTTCAGAGGAGCCGGCGGAGGTTACAGATTTTAAGACTGTTTCAGGAAATGGCCTTATGGCAAAGCTTGATGGACAGATGGTTTACGGAGGCAATTACCAGTTTGTTTCTGAAAATGTTCAGATACCAGACTATGCTAAGAGTCTTGCAAATGAGCTTTCTGAAAAGGGCGAGACACCACTTTTCTTTGCACAGGAAAATGGATTCCTTGGAATCATCTCTGTTGCAGATGTTATAAAGGAAGATTCGGATGTTGCCATCAAGGAGCTTAAAAATCTTGGCATCCACGTGGTAATGCTTACTGGAGACAATGAGCGCACAGCAAGGACAATTGCTGAGGATGTGGGCGTAGATGAGGTCATCGCCGGTGTGAAGCCAGATGGCAAGGAAGCTGTTATCAAGAAGCTTCAGAAGTTTGGCAAGGTGGCTATGGTAGGTGATGGAATCAATGACGCTCCAGCCCTTACCAGAGCTGACATGGGAATAGCAATAGGTGCAGGTACTGATGTGGCAATAGATGCAGCGGATGTGGTACTTATGAAAAGCAGAATTTCAGATGTAGTGGCAGCCATCAGGCTTAGCCGTGCCACACTTAGGAACATTCATGAGAATCTATTCTGGGCATTTTTCTACAACATAATAGGAATTCCACTTGCAGCAGGAGCCTATATCCATGCATTTGGATGGACACTGAATCCTATGTTTGGAGCAGCTGCCATGAGCTTATCAAGCTTTTGCGTAGTGACAAATGCACTGAGACTGAATCTTTTTGATCCATTCAATAAAGGAAATGACAGACCACTTAAAAATTCACTTGGTCATGAACCATTATTAATTAAGGAGGACAATAATAAAATGGAAATCACAGTAAAGGGAATGATGTGCCAGCACTGCGAGGCACACGTAAAGGAAGCACTTGAGAAAATCTCTGGAGTAGAGGAGGCAGTTGCTAATCACGAGGCAAATCTCGTAACACTTAAGACATCTGCTGAGGTATCAGAGGCAGACCTTAAGGCAGCCGTAGAGGGTGCCGGATACGAATTCTGCGGAGTTAAATAAATGATTGATTAATTGCGTACAATGTAGTATAGTATTGGAGAATTAAATAGGAAATCTTCAGGGCAAGGTGCGAAGGCTTAGGCTTTCAATTCCTGACCGGCGGTATAGTCCGCGAGTCCTTAGGGACTGAACTGGTGTGATTCCAGTACCGACAGTATAGTCTGGATGGGAGAGGATAAATAAAGTAATACATTTATTTTTGAGTATAGGCCCTGATTTTATCAGGGCTTTTTTATTTGTTAATCCAATGGAGATTCCTAGAGATATATTTAGGAGGTGTGCTATGGACACAACAGAAACAGTTAAGATCAACAACAATAAAGTAAATGTTAGGAGTATGACAGTAACAGCTATGCTTTCGGCTATCGCTTTTGTATTGATGTTTTTGGATACAGCAGTTCCATTTGTTCCAAATTTCATCAAGCTTGATGTGTCAGAGCTTCCAGCTCTTATGGCATCATTTGCACTTGGCCCAGTTTATGGCGTAGTAGTTTGCTTGATCAAGAATCTTCTTCATTTATTTATGACATCAACAGGTGGTGTAGGCGAGCTTTCAAACTTTATATTAGGCGTAGCCTTTGTTTTGCCAGCTGGTCTTATTTATTACAGAAAGAAGACAAAGAAGAATGCGATTTTAGGTGCATTTGTTGGCGCTTTTTTAATGGCTGCAATCAGCTTCCCATCAAATCTCTTTATCGTATACCCTGTATACTATAATTTCATGCCAAAAGATGTTATTATAGGAGCATATCAAGCAGTTGCTCCATTTGCTGAGATTAAATCAATCGAGCAGTGCTTACTTATGTTTAACGTGCCATTTACATTTGTAAAGGGTCTCATCTCAGCAGTTATTACAGTACTTATTTATCAGCCACTTAGACCTCTTCTTAAGGGCAAGAATTAACGAGAAAAATTCTCATTTACTCAAGGTTTATAGTTATTGCGAATTCAAAGGAGTTCTGCTAGTCTACTTATAGTTAGAATATGCTAACTATGTGTAAATCATTGCAGAGCTCCTTTTTATTATTTTCAAATAATAATTATTTGTGTGATTGCTACTCACATGATTGCACTTGTAGGAATTGCTACTTCCTGCAATGTGTAGGAGCTCTTCTTCTCTAGATTTATTCGCTCTTTATAAGAGATTGAATAGATAACTAAAAATAATTTTATAGTGAAAGGAAGGATTTTATGGATTACTTAGAGATTGAAAAGGTAATTGGTAGAGAGATTCTTGATTCAAGAGGAAATCCAACTGTTGAATGTGAGGTTACACTTGTTGATGGTACTGTAGGCCGGGGTATGGCTCCTTCAGGTGCTTCTACTGGTGAGTTTGAGGCTTTGGAGCTTCGCGATGGAGATAAAGGCAGATATTTAGGTAAGGGTGTTACAAAAGCAGTTGCAAATATTAATGGACCAATTGCTGATGTAATTTGCGGAATGGATGCATCAGATATTTATGCTATCGATACAGCTATGATTAAGGCAGACGGCACAAAGGATAAGTCAAACTTTGGTGCAAATGCTATTCTTGCAACTTCAATCGCATGTTGTCGTGCAGCAGCAACATCACTTGAGATTCCTCTTTATAAATTTTTAGGTGGTATTCAGGGAACAAAGCTTCCAGTACCAATGATGAACATTTTAAATGGTGGTGCGCATGCAGATAGCGCTGTTGATACACAGGAATTTATGATTATGCCAGTTGGTGCTCCTTCATTTAGCGAGTGCTTACGTTGGTGTGCAGAAGTTTTCCATGCTCTTAAGGCTATTCTCAAGGAGATGGGAGACGTTACAGCAGTAGGTGATGAGGGTGGTTTCGCACCTAACTCACTTAAGAATGATGATGAAGCTATTGAGACAATCTTAAAGGCTATCAAGGCTGCAGGTTTCGAGCCAGGTAAGGACTTTATGATTGCTATGGATGCTGCATCAAGCGAGTGGAAGTCAGAAAAGGGTAAGGGCTTCTATCATCAGCCAAAGTCTGGTAAGGACTTCACAACAGATGAGCTTATCGATCACTGGGCAGCACTTGTTGACAAGTATCCAATCATTTCTATCGAGGATGGTCTTGATGAGGAGGATTGGGAAGGCTGGAAGAAGATGACAGCTAAGATTGGTGATAAGGTACAGCTTGTTGGTGACGATTTATTCGTTACAAACACAGAGCGTCTTTCAAAGGGTATTGCAAATGGTTGTGGTAACTCAATACTTATCAAGCTCAACCAGATCGGTTCAGTTTCAGAGACTCTTGAGGCTATCAAGATGGCTCACAAGGCTGGTTACACAGCTATTTCTTCTCACCGTTCAGGCGAGACAGAGGATACAACAATCGCTGATCTTGCAGTAGCACTTAACACATGCCAGATTAAGACTGGTGCTCCATCTAGAACAGAGCGTGTTGCAAAGTACAACCAGCTCCTTCGTATCGAAGAGCAGCTTGGTGCTGCAGCAGATTATCCAGGAATGGATGCTTTCAACGTTAAATAATTAGATAAAAAATTAAGGCTGCCCTCGGGCAGCCTTTTTTGATCTCAGTATTATAATGCAATTTCTGTAAATTCAAGTTCGTTGGCATTTCTGATATCTTCTGTAGCACCGATTGAATCAAGCTTATCAGAGATTGCCTTTTCAAGCTCATCATAAGGAACAAACTTAATTGTTGTAAAGCTATCAAGTACTTCCTTGTATGGGCTATCTGTATAGAGGTTAGGTACATCAATTTCCTCGTATGTATCGCTGTCGTATACCGCATATGAGAAGTAATCAGAAGGCTTGTCAGCTCCTGGCTCAAATGTTAAGCGTAATTCGTAGATACAAAGAGTTCCCTCAAGTGATGATGCATCGAAATCTTCATGCTCGTAAGCATATCCGAAATCCTCTAAATCAGCACTCTCTGTGAGAATATATCCGAATTGATACTTACCATCAGCGTCAATTAAAGCTGCATCACTTGAGTGATTAATTGCTCCGCCACTTCCGCCGCCTTGGATAAAGCCGTATTCATTGATAGTTGTCTCGCTTCTTGACCATGAGCATACTGAATATACAACCTGAAGCTTTGAGTCCATTTCCTTAATTACAAGGACAATGTTTGAGTCAGGTTCCACAACTGGGCAAACAAATTTAACAGCTAACTCTTTTTCGCCATCATTACCGCAGTCTAAATATGAATAGCTGATTGAAGAGATTTCCTGATGTGCAAAAAATCCTTCATCATCCATAAATGCCTCGTTAAGAGTTTCTACCATTTCTGGAAGTGTAAGTTCATCGCCAGCGATGATTGAAAAGAAATCATTCTCGTAGCCTGAACCAGTTTCAGAAGCGTTGTTGAGATAATAGTCAGTGCTAAGTGTAGCCTCGCCATTTAAGAAGGCATCATAAAGGCTGTCATACTTATCCGCTTCTACATTAGTGTTTGTGTCTTCTGTTTTCTGTTCTGTGTCAACAACATTTCCCTCGTTGCTGTTTGTAGTTCCCTGCTGACCGCATGATACTGTTGAAAGCATAAGAGCTCCTGCAAGAACTAAGTACAAAGTTTTTTTCATAAACAAAATCCTCCTTGCAAAGTCAACAGTTTACCACTCTTGATGTTTAATTGCCACTTATAGTATCCTTATAATAAGAAGGGGGGCGTAGAGCCTATGAAAATATCAGAAGTAACAACACTTAACAAACCATACATTAGGGTATCAAAAGGAAAGAAAAAAATAGACATTCCTATTATACCTAAGCTTGTTTTGTTGCCTCCTTCAAGGATGAATCTTAGAAAGTATGCCTTTGTGGGCTGCGAAAGCATTAGATTCAATTTTAAAGGGAAAATTGTAAAGCTTAATTGGGCTTTTAATCATAATAGAATGACACTGTATTGCACTAGCGGACGTCAGGCATATAGTTGGAACAATATAAAGGTAATTACTGTGTCCGGTGCCAATGGCAAGAAGGAGCATCTTGTCATTTCTCGAAAAGCATTTGGTGACGAGACAGAGCGACGTCGCCATAAGAGATATCCTATTGCAAGAAACGTTATTATTTTGCAGGGGGACAATAAATTTCCTGCTACCACAGTAGATATTTCCTACGGCGGGGTAGGGATTACTGTGAAAAAGCAGATTAATCTAATTCCATCCCAGCCTATAAGAGTTGATTTTGGCGATGGAATATCAGTGCCTGTTAGACTTGTGAGAAGTACATTTAGGGGAGATGGAAGCGAGCTGTTTGGATGTTCTATTTCTTCTACTTATAGACCTGAGATGGCAAAAATACTTCGAGCTGAGGAGGCTATAGAAATTGGAGTGAAGAGGAATCCAAAGGAAAAAGAGGATGCAGGCTGGAGCCAGACTTCTATAAAGAGGTGGCACTAGATATTTATTCTGAGTTACTGATTCCAATAAAAAAAAGATTATTCTTTTACAAGCAAGCTTGGCAAGAATTAATCTATAAATATTTATAACTGTGAATAGTAACAATTTTTAATTAAATATTTTGTTTACTCTGACCTAAAATGATGCTATTATAGAACGGATTTCGTTTTTTTGCGTAAACTATTTTTGAGTTTTTATAGAGGAGTATTTTATGAGAAAGACAAAGATTATTTGTACAATCGGACCAGCAAGCATGAATGAGGAGACCCTCACAGCAATGGCTAAGGCTGGTATGAATGTAGCAAGAATGAATTTCTCTCATGGTGATCATGAAGAGCAGGGAATGAAGATGGATTTAGTTAAAAAGGTTCGCAAGAAGCTTAATCTTCCAATTGCTATTCTTCTTGATACAAAGGGACCAGAGTATCGTATCCGCACATTCAAGGACGGCTCTGTAACTGTTAAAGAGGGAGATACATTTATATTTACAACAGATGACGTTGAAGGTGATGAGACACGTGTTTCAGTTTCTCACAAGAACCTTCACAAGGACCTTTCAGTAGGCGACACACTTTCAGTATGTAACGGTATCGTATTCTTTGAGGTTACTGATATTAAGGGACACGATGTTATTACAAAGTGTACTACTGGCGGAACTATGAGCAACAAGAAGTCTATGAGCTTCCCTAACAAGGTAATGTCAGGTCCTTATCTTTCAGAGCAGGACAAGAAGGATATCCTTTTTGGTATCGAGAATGACATTGATTTCATCGCTGCTTCATTTGTTTCAACAAAGCAGGATATGGTTGAGCTTAGAACATTCCTTGACGAGAATGGCGGAGAGGATGTAGAGGTTATCGCTAAGATTGAGAATCAGCCAGGTGTTGACAATGTAGAAGAGATCCTTGAGATTGCCAACGGTATCATGGTTGCTCGTGGTGACTTGGGTGTTGAGATTCCATTTGTTAAGCTTCCAGCTGTTCAGAAGGAGCTCATCTCTAAGGCAAGAGCTCTTGGTAAGAGAGTTGTTACTGCTACAGAGATGCTTGAGTCTATGATTTCTAACCCACGTCCAACACGTGCTGAGATTTCCGACGTTGCTAACGCTGTTTATGATGGTACTTCAGCTATCATGCTTTCAGGCGAGAGTGCTCAGGGTAAGTACCCAGTACAGGCTGTTGCTACAATGGCTGAGATCGCTGAGACTACAGAGAATGATATCAATTACGAGGGACGTTTCCACAAGGAGGAGATCGAGATTAAGTCTACTCCAGATGCTGTTTGCCACTCTACATGTTCAATGGCAATCGACGTTAATGCTAAGGCTATCGTAGCTTGCACAATGTCTGGTTACACAGCTCGTCGCGTAAGCCGTTTCCGTTGCCCAGTTGATACAATCGCTATGACAACTGACAAAAAGGTATGGAGAAAGCTTGCACTTAGCTGGGGTGTTACACCAGTTCTCGTTGACAAGTTCACATCACTTGATGTTATGTTCTACTATGCATTAGGTCGTGCTAAGCAGATGCTTGACCTTAAGAAGGGTGATAGCGTAGTTCTTACAGGTGGCCCAATCGACGGACACAGTGGAAACACTAACACAATCAAGGTTGAGGCAATTGACTAGACTGAGGTTTAAGTTTGAGTCAGGCGGTTGGTAGGCCGCTGTGGGACTCTGATTAAATCGTGATTTAGTCAAGCGTTATATAAATTTGTAACCGAATGGGAAATAATGTTGTCAGACGGATTGGATAATTCACAGACAATTCACACTTTTTACACCACTTGTACAAAAATATCAGTTAATATATACTCATCTCGAGAGAGATACAATTTTTTCATAACATTATTCTCCCTTTTGAAAGAGACGCTCCGCTGGCGTCTCTTTCGTATTGTTTATCCTCTCGCATTTTTTATGCGCTTGTGATAAAGTATGTGATGTAGGCGAGTTTTATTTGCCTAACTTTAATTTTTACGGAGGAATTAATATGTTACCAGAGCAGACAATCGAATTCAGATATGACACACAGCTTCTCATTGAGGGCGAGGATCTCGACGAGGATGAGATCAACGATTACATCACTGAGAACTTTGTAGGAGATAGTCTTCTTGCAGTAGGTGATGAGGAGCTTATTAAGATTCACTATCACACAAATGAGCCTTGGAAGGTATTGGAGTACTGCAGAACTCTTGGCGAGATTTACGATATCGTAGTAGAGGATATGGATAGACAGGCAAGAGGACTTCAGGGATAGGAGATTTTTTTTGGAGCAGTTATGGATAATAGTTTCGTTTTGCGAGGGGGCATTGCCTTCTCTGAATCAGCAAATAGAATAACTACATATTATAGAGGTTACGTAGTATGTATAGATGGAATTTGCAAGGGCGCTTTCCACGACCTGCCAGACCAGTACAAGGGCTTGCAGCTCTATGACTATGGCGAGCGAATTATTATTCCTGGCATGACTGATTTGCATGTCCACGCTCCTCAGTACACCTTTAGAGGAATCGGTATGGACGCAGAGCTTTTAGACTGGCTCAGCACATACACATTCCCAGAGGAAGCCAAATACGGCAATATGGAATATGCTAAAAAGGCATATCAGTATTTTACAGAAGATATGCGCAGATGCTTTTCTACTAGAGCTGTTGTATTTGCCACTCTTCACAATGAGGCTACAATCGAGCTTATGAATCAGCTTGAGGATACTGGCATCGTTACCTATGTTGGCAAGGTCAACATGGATAGAAATGGTGGAGACAATTTGCAGGAGGATAGCGCAGAGGAATCTCTTCAAGCCACAAGAGAATGGCTTGATGCCATCGAGGGCAAATACGTAAATACGAAGCCTATTTTAACACCAAGATTCATCCCATCATGTTCTGATGAGTTGATGAAGGGCTTAGGCAAGCTTGCCAAGGAAAGAGACCTAAGAATTCAGTCTCATTTGTCAGAGAACCATTCTGAGATTGAGTGGGTTAAGGAGCTTGTTCCTGAGTCTACTTGCTATGCCAACGCTTATGAGATGTTTGATACTATGGGCACACCTGAGCGTCCTACAATCATGGCGCACTGCGTTCATTCTGATGACAGAGAGCTTGAGATTCTTAAGAACCATGGTGCATTTATTGCCCATTGTGCAGATTCTAATATGAATCTTACTTCTGGAATTGCGCCTGTTCGCAAGTTCTTGGATGCAGGTATTGATGTGGGTCTTGGCACAGACGTAGCCGCCGGCTCGTCTATGAATTTGGTTAAGACTATGCTTATCACACTTCAGGCGTCAAAGATGTATTACCGCTTGGTTGACACTAATGTTAAGCCACTTACATTTGAGGAAGTATTCTTCATGGCTACATTAGGTGGCGGCAAGTATTTTGGCAATGTAGGTACCTTCAAAGAGGGCTACGAGTTTGATGCAATAGTAGTAGATGATAGCAAGATGTATTCCATGAGGGATATGTCTATTAGAGAGCGCATTGAAAGAATGTGCTACAATGATGCTGACGCATTAATTAAGGACAAATTTGTTAAGGGTAAAAAGGTTTATTCAAGAGTGGAGTAGTTGTAATACTCTGCTCTTTTTTTGTTTCATAGGGACAGACATGTCTTTAAGCAAGTTCTTTATCTTTATACATATTACATAAAGTGTATCTTATATTTTTGTCTAAAAGGTCTAAAATGAATTTCATAATTAAAGAAAGATAGGAGGTGTTTTCTTGAGTTTAGCAGAAGAGCTTATAGAAGAGCTGAATTGCGAGACGGTGTTCACCATCCACCTTGGAGGCCTTGAGATTCCGGTTATGGAATCTGTGGTTGTCACTTGGATTGTAATGGCAGTTCTCATCCTCATAGCATTTTTCTTAACTAGAGGATTAAAAACGCAAAACATCAGTAAGAGACAAGCGTTTGCGGAGCTTATTTATGAGAAGCTGACAGGTATTGTAGGCAGCATGTTGGGCGAAGAGGGAAAGCAGTACACAGGCTATCTCACAACGGTTCTACTTTATATTGGACTTTCCAATGTAATCGGTCTGTTTGGCTTCAAGTCACCAACAAAAGATCTAAATGTAACAGCTGCTCTTGCCATTATGAGTATCGTGCTTGTAGAGGCAGCTGGTATCTATCAGAATGGCGTGAGAAAATGGCTGCATAATTTTACAGAGCCAGTTGCTATCGTTACACCATTCAACATTCTAGACGTATTCACAAGACCACTGTCATTGTGCATGCGACTTTTTGGAAATGTACTTGGTGCATTCGTAATCATGGAATTACTTAAAATAGTATGCCCACCAGTAATCCCAGCAGTATTCAGCCTATATTTTGATATATTCGATGGATTACTTCAGGCCTACGTTTTCGTCTTCTTGACATCCCTCTACATAAAAGAAGCAGTAGAGTAATGGACCAGGGGGACGGGGTCATAGGGCCATTTTCGTAAATGCGTAAAAGTAGAGAATTTTTTTGGGACATTGTATTAATTAGATGAGTCAAGTGATTGATATTGGAGATAGTTGGTAGCTATCAAGCTCTAAGTGTTGCTGCAGGTGACATTTCAGTCACCGGAAGTAATATCTTAGGCTTGAGAGCGTAACCGGCTGAGAAAAACTAGAATTCAGGTGTAGAACAAATTATATTTTATTAGATGAGTCAAGTAGCTAACAAGCTCTTTGCTCTCTGGAGCTGACATGAAGTCAGCGTAAGAGAGACTAAGGCTTGTGAGCGTAACTTGGCGGACTTAAAGGAGGATTAAAAAATGAACACACTTATTGCTATTGGTGCAGGTATTGCAGTTGTAACAGGTATTGGCGCAGGTATCGGTATTGGTATCGCTACAGGTAAGGCTTGCGAGGGTATCGCACGTCAGCCAGAGGCAGAGGGCAAGATTCAGAAGAACCTTATCTTAGGTTGTGCACTTGCAGAGGCAACAGCTATTTATGGTTTCGTAATCGCATTGATGATTATAGTTATGTTGCAGTAAATGTATCAAGGAGGGGCCCTTTAGGGAAGATTCCTTGATATACAGAACTGCCCATTGCTGAAAGCAATTTTTAATGGCAGTTCTTCAGTAGTTAAGAATAGATACTAGAGGATAAAAATATGATTAACGTTTCATTTTGGAATATCGTATTTACGGTAATAAATCTTCTTATTCTTTTCATTGCATTTAGAATCTTTTTCTTCAAGCCTATTGCAAATATTATTGCAAAAAGACAGCAGGAAGCTAACGAGATTTACGATAATGCAGCTGAGAAGGAGAACCAGGCTGATGAGTTGAAAAAAGAGTACGAGCAGAAGCTTGTCAGTGTGGAAGAAGAGAAGAAGCAGATTATTTCAGATGCGAGAAAGAGCGCTGATAGCCAGTATCAGAAGATTCTTGCAGATGCAAAAGAAGACGCTAGAAATATTAAAGATGCAGCAGTTGCTGAGGCCAACCAGGAGAAGACTAAAATTATCGCTGGTGCCAAAAAGGAGATTGCAGACATCGTTGTTGATGCCACTACAAAGGTGGTTGGAAGCAAGACAGGTGCAGATATAGATAGCAGTTTGTTTGATGAATTTTTAGGTAAAGCAGGTGAGTAGAGTGACAGAGAAATCTATAAATTACGCCCGTGACCTACATAGCTTGGAAAATGCAGGTGGACATTTGCAGACTGCCGCTTCAATCATTGAAGCTGTACCTGCAATTGGTGAGGAGCTTGCAGATCCAACAGTAGCCATTGCAAAAAAGCATGTGGTTATCGATAGGATTTTCCCTCACGAGATTCGCAATTTCTTAAAGCTGTTATGCGACAACGGGGATTTTGAATTATTTGATGATATAAGAGCTGCATACGCTCAGTCACTTCAGGTGTCAGATGACAAGATTAACAAGGCGAAGCTTCGCTATGTTACTGCACCTACTGACGAGCAGCTTGCAGGTATCAAGAGATATATTGCCAAGGAAGTTGGCAATGAGGATATCGAAATTGAATTGGTTCAGGATAGCTCATTAAAGAGCGGCTTCATTCTCTCAGTAGGAACCAAGGAATATGACTGGAGTGAGCAGGGACGTATTGATCAGCTTGCTACCAAAATCAATTCCGCAGTGGGAGTATCTGCTGTAGATGAAAGCATCCTTTCAATTTTAAGAACAAGTGTGGAGGACTTTACACTTGAGGCCCAGGAAAAGGAAGTGGGCGTTGTAAATTGGGTTGGTGATGGCATTGCAAATGTAGATGGCATCGACCACGCATTTTACGGAGAAATCGTTATCTTTGACTGTGGAGTAAAGGGCATGGTTCAGGATGTGCGCCGCGATGAAATCGGTGTTATTCTTTTCGGCCGTGACACAGAAATCAAAGAGGGTACAAAGGTAGTTCGTACAGGCAAGATGGCAGGTCTTCCTGTAGGTGATGGCTTCCTCGGTCGTATCGTGGATGCCCTTGGTGAACCTCTTGATGGACAGGGCGAGATTTCTGCAGATGGTTTCAGACCAGTAGAGTGCCCAGCTCCAAGTATTGTAGATAGAAAATCAGTTGGCCAGCCTATGGAGACAGGACTTCTTTCAATAGATTCAATGTTTCCAATTGGTAGAGGCCAGCGTGAGCTTATCATTGGCGATAGACAGACTGGTAAGACTTCGATTGCAACAGATACAATCATCAACCAAAAGGGCAAGGATGTAATCTGTGTTTATGTTGCTATTGGTCAGAAGGCTTCTACTATTGCAAAGCTTGTTAACACATTAAAAGAAAATGGTGCAATGGATTACACAATCATTGTCAGCGCAACAGCTGCAGACCCAGCACCACTTCAGTATATTGCTCCTTATGCAGGTACAGCTCTTGCTGAGTACTTCATGTATTCAGGCAAGGACGTTCTCATCGTTTATGATGATTTGTCAAAGCATGCCGTTGCATACAGAGCTATTTCCCTTTTGCTTGAGCGTTCTCCAGGACGTGAGGCATACCCAGGTGACGTATTCTACCTCCACTCTAGACTCTTAGAGCGTTCAGCTAGAATCACACCAGAGGCAGGTGGCGGCTCAATAACAGCCCTTCCTATTATTGAAACTCAGGCAGGTGACCTTTCAGCTTACATTCCAACAAATGTTATTTCTATTACTGATGGTCAGATTTTCCTTGAGTCAGAACTTTTCAACGCAGGCCAGAGACCAGCGGTAAATGTAGGTCTTTCTGTATCCCGTGTTGGTGGTGCTGCCCAGACAAAGGCGATGAAAAAGGCAGCCGGTTCAATCCGTATCGATTTGGCTCAGTATCGTGAGATGGAAGTCTTTACACAGTTCTCATCAGACCTTGATGATGCAACTAAAAAGCAGTTGGCTCACGGTCGTGCACTTATGGAACTTTTAAAGCAGCCTCTTAGCAGACCATTCTCAATGGCAGAGCAGGTTATCATTCTCGTGGCTGCAAACGCTCACATTTTCAGCGATGTTGAGGTTTCTGAAATCAAGAAATTTAGAGCGGACATGCTTACATATTTTGCAGCAGACCACAGCGATATTATCAGCCAGCTTGAGTCATCAAAGGATTTGACTGATGAGCTAAAGGCAGCAATTGTTGATGCGGCAGAGGAGTTCAAGAAGAATCAGGAGTAAGCCATGGCAAGTACAAAGGAAATCCTTAATAGAATAAACAGTATTCAGGATACAATGAAGATTACAAGAGCCATGTATATGATGTCCTCTATGAAGCTTCGAAAGGCAAAAGAAAAGCTTGCAGAGACAGAGCCATTTTTCATTGGAACACAAAAAGGATTAGCTGAAAATCTTGCTCATTTTCCAGATATCAGACACATCTATTTTGATAATCGAATCGAAGACGATCATGAGACTATCAAAAGACGTGGATTTGTAGTATTTACAGGCGACAAGGGTATGGCAGGTGCCTACAATCACAATGCCATTAAAATGGCCTTGGAGCGAATCTCTGGAATGACAAAAGATGAGTACAAGCTTTTTGTGGTAGGTGAAACGGGCCGCGTATTTTTTACAAATAATGGATACAACGTGGACGAGAATTTCAAGTTTTCATCCAACAATCCAACAATGCATAGAGCCCGTATTATGTCAGAGTACCTTATTGATTTATACAATAGGGAAGAGCTTGATAGAATCGATATCATTTATACAAAGATGCTTAATTCTGTCACAGAGGAGACTTGTGTAGAGCGACTTCTTCCATTGAAGACTCACAAGTTTATCCTAGAGCAGGCCAAGGAAATCGAGGCTGATACAGAGGGCAAAAGCAAAGCAGCCGTGGAGATGAAAGAGGGCGTCAAGCACGTTCATTCCATCAACAGCTATGAGCTTGAAGCCATCCAAAAAGGTGGAGATTCATGGTTCCCATTTTATCCATCACTTAAAACAGTTTTGGAGAAGTTGGTTCACAATCATTTTACAGCCTTCATGTATGGAGCCCTTGTAGAGTGTTCGGCCAGTGAGGAAAATGCCAGAATGATGGCTATGCAGGCTGCGACAGACAATGCAGAGGCAATTCTTCGAGAATTATCTATTGAATACAACAGAGTGCGTCAGGCTCAGATTACCCAGGAAATCACTGAGGTAATCGGCGGAGCAAAGGCGCTTAAGAAGAAAAAAAGGCGATAGTTTCAGAGGAGACAATCAATGGAGTTAAAAGGAAAAATCGTCCAGGTCTCAGGACCTGTTGTCGATGTAGAATTTAAAGATAGTGACCTACCTGCCATTAGAGATGCTCTATATGTTATGGTAGGTGACGAGAAGAGAGTAATGGAAGTCTCTCAGCATATTGGACTTGGCGTAGTCAGATGTATTATGCTTGCTCCATCTGAGGGATTGTGTAGAGATATGGAGGTTGTTGCCACAGGAAACGGTATCACAGTTCCTGTTGGTGAGCAGACTCTTGGAAGACTTTTCAACGTGCTTGGCGACACATTGGATAATGGAGAAAAGCTTGATGATGGAGAACATTGGTGTATCCACCGTGAGCCTCCTACATTTGAAGACCAGAGCCCTGTAGTTGAGATGCTTGAGACAGGTATCAAGGTAATCGATTTGCTTGCTCCTTACGCCAAGGGTGGTAAGGTCGGACTTTTCGGTGGTGCCGGTGTTGGTAAGACAGTTCTTATTCAGGAGCTTATTCACAATATCGCAACTGAAAGTGGCGGCTATTCAATTTTCACTGGTGTTGGAGAGCGTTCTCGTGAGGGTAACGACCTTTGGACAGAGATGGGCGAATCAGGAGTACTTGATAAGACAGCCCTAGTCTTTGGTCAGATGAATGAGCCACCAGGAGCTCGTATGCGAGTAGCTGAGACAGGACTTACAATGGCAGAGTATTTCCGTGATGTTAAGAATCAGGATGTGCTTCTTTTCATTGATAACATTTTCCGTTTTGTTCAGGCAGGCTCAGAGGTTTCGGCCCTACTTGGTCGTATGCCATCAGCCGTAGGTTACCAGCCTACACTTGCCAACGATTTAGGTGAGCTTCAGGAGCGAATCGCTTCTACTAAAAATGGTTCAATCACATCTGTTCAGGCTGTTTACGTACCTGCAGATGATTTGACTGACCCAGCACCAGCTACAACATTCTCACATTTGGATGCCACAACAGTTCTTTCAAGAAAGATTGTTGAGATGGGTATTTACCCAGCAGTAGACCCACTTGAGTCTACCTCAAGAATTCTTGAGCCAGATGTTGTTGGCGAGGAGCACTATGCGGTAGCTCGTGGCGTTCAGGAGATTCTTCAGAAGTACAAGGAGCTTCAGGATATCATCGCAATCCTTGGTATGGAAGAGCTTTCGGACGAGGACAAGGTAACTGTTTACCGTGCTCGTAAGGTACAGCGTTTCCTTTCACAGCCATTCTCAGTTGCTGAGAATTTCACTGGTGTAAAGGGACAGTTTGTTCCAGTCGCAGAGACAGTAAGAGGCTTCAAGGCAATCCTTGATGGCCAGATGGATGAGTATCCAGAGGCTGCATTCTTCAATGTTGGAACAATCGAAGATGTTAAGAAGAAGGCTGCTGAGTTAGCAAAGGAGTAGCTTATGGCATCACTATTTAATTTAAAAATTGTAGCCTGCGACGGTGTCTTTTATGATGGGCCATGTGAGATAATCATTCTCCCTAGTCCGGATGGAGAATTTGCCATCATGAACCATCATGAAAAGATGACTGGTGTAGTGGAGGTAGGCGAGATTCGCTTTAAGAATGAAGAGGGCGAGTGGCGAAAAGCTGTCATATCTGATGGACTGTTTACAGTGTATCCAGATGGCTCAGTCAAGATTCTTTCTTATTCTTGCGAGCGACCAGAAGATATCGATACCTTCCGTGCCCAGGAAGCGCTTGAGCGTGCCCAGGAGCAGCTACAGCAAAAGCAGAGCCGTATTGAATATGAGATTTCAAATGCAAATCTTGCTCGTGCTATGGCCCGCCTAAAGGGTGCAAAAACACAGAGATAAGAATTTAATATGTCTGATTTTCGGGTGCCACTTTGCTGTGGCGCCCTTTTTATTTAGTGTAGGTTTTTATAGCTATTATTATGTAAATAGTGGTTGCAAAGGGCGGTAGCTGTGTGATATATTAGTACAGTCGATGAGCCGACAACGTAATGAATTTCTTACATGTTTTTGTGGGAAATTCATTGCAGTTTTCCTTTTATACGCGGGTGTGGCGGAATTGGCAGACGCGCTAGATTTAGGTTCTAGTGGGAGACCGTGCAGGTTCAAGTCCTGTCACCCGCAGTATTCTTTTTATTCATACATTCAATTCATTTATTTTTTCCACTTTGATTTTTATTGAGAATATGACGATGTTTTTTTCTATGGCGAAGTTTGCCTGTTATGGTGCAGATTTTATGTTGTGACGTTGATTTGTTGCTAGGGCGTTGCTGTTTTTGGGGACAATTACCTCTTATAAACAGTGATTCTTGCGCTTTGAGAGGTAAAGGGAGTAGCCATTACCACTGTAGATTCGGCGAATAAGAGTCTTCAGTGGTACAAAAAATTCCTTTTACCACTTGAGAATATAAAAATGGCATTTTGCAGTGGTAAGAAAAAGGAGCTTTACCACTGCGATGAGGTCAATGAAGTTTTTTGAGTGGTAAAGCAATGGAATAATACCACTGCAAAAATGAGAATGTAATTATTACAGTGGTAAGGTCAAAAAAAATTACCACTGGATAAATTGATAATTTAAAAGTCGAGAGGTAAAAGCTGGAAAATATACCACTCATAAATGTAAAAAGTTAGTTCGACAGTGGTAAAACATAGATTGCATGCTGGATGATATGAATATATGGATTAAATGGGAGAGTTAGAGAGGAAAAATTTGGATATTACTATGAGCAGAGTATTTTTAGATGAAATGAAAAAGGAACTAGAAATCTTACATCAGGAAAAAGAAAGAATTGATAAAACATTAGATGATAGTAATGATTACTTGGAAATTAAGAAAAATAAAGGGAAGTATATACAATATTATAAATGCAGTAATTGCATGAAAGAGGGGCAAAATAAAATTGAGAGAGTGTTTCTCAAGAAGGAAAGTATTGATTTAGCCAGAAGATTGGCACAGAAATCTTTTGACAAGAATATATATGATATAATCCAGAATAAGATAGCTCTAATAGAAGAATTGGAGTCTTATTATGTTAATAATAATGAATATGAACTCTATGGGGATTTATCTGAAGACAGGAAAAGGTTAATACATTCAAATTATGAAGACGATGAAAACTACATCAAAAGATGGAGGCAGATGTTCTTGGGTGGGAGTCAGAGGGATAGCTTTTATGAAAGATATCCTATTACGACGCCGTACTATACTGAAAGAGGAGAGCGGGTTAGGTCAAAATCAGAAAAGATAATTGCTGACAAGCTTGCAAGGGAAGGGGTTCCATACGTGTATGAGCCTTTTACAAATCTTGCAAATAAGGGGATGCGGCCGGATTTTGCGGTGTTGAATATTCGACTTAGAAAAACATTTTTCGGAGAACATTTTGGGATGATGGATGTACCAGAGTATGCGATTAAATGTGTGGAGAAAATCAATAAGTACAATGAGCTGGGTTATGAATATGGAAGGAATCTATTGTATACATTTGAAACGCAGGAGGCTGGACTAGATACACTATTGTTAGATAGGTTGATCAATAGTTATTTGAAGTAAAGACTAAAGATATAAATGGGATATAGCACAACTGAAATGAAGTTATAAAGAAAATAACCACAAGAGTTGATAACATAATTCATTAATCAATATGAATTCATAATAAAAAGAGAAAGTGTTGCAAGTTTTAGCAACACTTTCTTTGGTGTCTGGATAAAACACTATTTAAACTGAAGCAACGCTGCGTCTAATGGCTTCGCACATGACGTGGTTAGCTAGGGTGCCCACCAGGTCGAGGGTGGCTGGAACGTCGCCCAGAGACATGGCGTAGATGCTGTCGCCGTCCATTGATGTGTGGATTGGGCGAATGCAGCGGGCGTAGCCGTCGTGGGTCATGCCGGCAAGCTTGCAAAGCTGAGTCTTGTTGAAGGCTGCGTTGGTGAGAATGATGCCGATTGTTGTGTTAGTAGGCGCGCTGGTCTCTGCAGGAACAGCGTACTTTGATGGATTGATTACCATATCATACATAATCTCCTCGCAGGATAAATCATTGAGGGCTGAGCCGTCGGCTGTGGTGACGCCAGCGATGCGCTTACCTGTCTCGAAATCATAAACGTCGCCGATGGCATTGGTGGCCACGATGGCGCCTACCTTTAGTTCCCCAAGCTGCACTGCGTAGGTACCGATGCCTGATTTGGTGCAGCGGTCCATGCCGATGAGTTTGCCTACGGTGGCACCGCAACCTGCGCCAAATGAGCCGTTTTTCAGATTGCCTTTTCCTGTAAATGCTGCTTCACAGGCTGCATAGCCCATGGCCTTGTCTGGGTAAATATTCGAAGCCTTGTAGCCCAGGTCGAAAATATCTGACTGGCAAACAAGTGGAACTACCACATCTCCTACAGGAAATCCAATCCCATGCTCGGATAAATATTTCATAACACCGCCGGCTGCATCAAGTCCAAAGGCTGAGCCTCCACCTAATACAACTGCATGAATGATATCTGTAGCTGCAAGAGGGTCCATAAGACCAGACTCTCTGCTGGCAGGACCGCCACCTCTGATATCTAATCCACAAGGCCGTCCCTCAGGTGCCACAATAACAGTAACTCCAGTGCCGGCATCCATGTTTTCGGCCTGACCTATCTTTACATTATCAAATTGATCAAAACTAATCTCTGTAAAATTCATAATCCCCTCCAATCTAAAGCAACTAAGGTAAAACCATTATACACCAAAAATGGACCTAGGGGGACGGGGTTGCAGGGCCAAAATGTGACAAAAATGTAAGGAATACGTAAGCTCAATTTTATTGTATTTTAGGTTGGCTAGGGGTACACTAGTGACAATTTAATTGTTATAGAATAAAAATTATCGAAAAACATTAAAAAATAGTTGACATTCGATGGTTAGAACTGTATAACTGTAATATCGGCAAACGATAAATTGCTGTTGTTTATAGGGAGTGGAGATTATTTCATGGGTAGAATTATTCTAGAACTGGACGTAATGATGGCACGTCGTCATATGTCTTTAAATGAGCTGGCCGATGCGGTCGGGATCACAAATGTGAATCTGTCAAAAATAAAAAATAATAAGGTAAACGCAATACGTTTTTCAACTTTGACAGGCATATGTCAGGCACTTAATTGTGAGCCAGGTGACATATTGAAATATGAGGAGGATAAAGATGAGTAAAATTGGTGACAACAGTGCCCCTAAGAAGGATTCAAAGATCAAGGGATTCTTCAAAAGGGTAGGAGGCTTTTTAAAGAGACATAAAAAGCTTTTCATTATCTTGGTTATTGTACTTTGTGTATATGGGTATTTTAGATACAATGCCAAGAAAGCAGCAGAGATGCTTGCAGAGCAGGCTAATCAGCCTGTTACAGCTACAGTAGAGAAAATGGATTTAACACAGTCAGTTAGTGTTACAGGTAAGCTTACAGCCAACAACACTAAGACAATTACTTCTACAATCGGTAGCTCAGGTGTTACAGGTGTTAAGGTAGCTCAGGTTAATTATGAGGTAGGCGACTACGTAGAGGCAGGCACAGTAGTAGTTGAGTTTGATAGCGATGACTACAATAGAAAGCTTGCAGAGCTTAACGCACAGCACAATATCAGCGATGCTCAGGCAGTAGTTAATCTTGATGATTTAAATAAAAAGATTAACGACACTCAGAAGAAAATCGATGAGACACAGAAGTACTTGGAGGATAACAAGACTATCTATGACAATGTTAAGGCATTGAAGGATGACTTCGACAAGTACGGCGAAGAGGCATATGGAGATCGTTACGCTAGCGAAGATGCTGCTATCATGAAAAAGTATGGTATGTCACTTGCTATGTTTATTGAGGACTACGAGGACAAGCGCGATAGCATTTCTGATTTAGAGTTCCAGATTACAGCATTACAGAATCAGATTGAGCTTGCAAACATGCAGCAGGATTACGCAACAAACTACAGTCAGGTAGATGAGCTTAATGACGTATATAAGAGCATGGACAAGACTCAGGTTGCAACACCAATTTCTGGTTACATCATTTCTATGGATGTAGAGGAAGGCAACAACTATACACAGGGTAACAGCGTATTTACTATTGCAGATACCAGTGGATTCATAGTTGAGGCAACAGTCAATGAGTACGACATTGCTAATATTAAAGAGGACCTTCCTGTAGCAGTTAAGTTCGAGGCAACAGGTGATGAGGAGTTCACAGGTAAAGTTAGTTTCGTATCAGTAGCATCTACAACAACAGTATCAAGCGGTGCTGCTCAGGCACCACAGGCTGCAGCAGGTGGAAGTACTGGCACAGGCGTGGCAGAGTACAAAGTAAAGATTACACTTGATGGCACAGATGACAGACTTCGTGTTGGTATGACAGCAAAGGCCAGCGTAATTCTTGATAAGGCCGCAGATGTTTTAGCAGTTCCTTATGACTGCGTACAGGAGGCAGAGGATGGAAGCTACTTCGTTACAGTTATTGGCAAGGACGGTTCAAAGAAGGATGTTCCTGTAACAAGAGGACTTGAGAGTGATTACTATGTTGAAATCTCAGGCGAAGGAATCGACGCTGGTACAACAGTAGAGGCTGTTGTTGCTGATGGACCAAGTACCGATATAATGGATTACATGTACGTTGAATAAGAATAAATCGGAGGAAAAAGAAATTGGAACAAAAGACAATGCTTGACCTTCGGAATATTCATAAAAGCTTTTTTATAGGTACACCTAATGAATTTGAAGTTCTCCATGGGGTTAACTTTAATGTTAAAGAGGGAGAATTTGTATCAATAGTTGGACAGTCAGGTTCTGGTAAATCTACTTTGATGAATATTATCGGAGCCCTAGATAGACCTACAGATGGCGAATATACTCTTGACGGAGTGGATATTCAGAAGGCTAAGGATCATGAATTATCAATCCTTAGAAATAAAAAAATTGGTTTCGTATTTCAGACCTACAATTTGATTGCTCGTACCTCAGCTCTTAAAAATGTTGAGCTTCCTATGATGTATGCAGGTATGAGCAAGGGGGAGAGAGCTGACAAGGCTAGATTCCTCCTTGAAGAAGTAGGTATGAAGGATAGAATGATGCACAAGCCAGATGAGCTTTCTGGTGGACAAAAGCAGCGTGTGGCAATTGCCAGAGCTATGGCTAATGATCCAGCAATTATACTTGCGGATGAGCCTACAGGTGCGCTGGATTCTGCGACTGGTCGATTGATTATGGATATTTTCCATAAGCTTCACGAGGAGCAGGGCAAGACAATCGTTCTAATCACACATTCACCAGAGTTGTCACAGGAGACAGAGCGAATCATCACTCTCAAGGATGGTTCAATCATCGGTGAGTCAGCAGGTAATTGGCAAGGATTAAAAGCAAAGGAGGATGCATAATGTTATTTACAGAAAACATCCTCGTGGCGTTAGCAGGACTTAAGGCAAACATAATGCGCTCCCTGCTTACAATGCTTGGTATTATTATCGGTATTGCATCAGTTATTGCAATCATGACAGTTGGTAACTCAATCACAATCATGGTCAACCAGACAATGCAGGATTTGGGAGCCAATAACTTGCAGATGGCTGTAATGCAAAAGTCTCAGGAAAAAGAATCCACGGATACAGGCATGAACTATGGTGAAGGCTATGTGAGAGAAATGACTGATTCAGATTTGATTTCTCAAGAAATGCTTGATGATTTTACAACTGAGTACAAGGATAATGTTCAGTATATAATGCTCCAAGAGACTATTACAGGAAGCTGGGAGCCAGGCAAAGTTTCCAAGGGAAATAAAGATGCCAAAGTAAATCTACTGGGACTTAATGCAGATGCCCTTAAGTTCAAGAAATTGGACATGATTGCAGGTCGTCAGTTTATCGGTCATGACTACAAAGAGGCAAAAAAGACCTGTATCGTTTCCGACAAGCTTGTTGATAGATTGTATAAGGGTGACTATGATTCCGTCATCGGAAAAGAAATTGAAGTAACTGCAAATGGCACTTATTATAAATATTATGTTGTAGGTGTATATAAATATGTTCAGGAAAGTTTATCTTTTGGTGTTTCTGACAATCCTACAACAGATCTTTACATCCCTTATGATACAGCTAGAATCGCTACACACAAACAGAATAAGGGAATTGACTATTGCAACATTGTTACTACAATTGACACCAACAATGATGAGTTCGCAGCACAGGTTAGAGACTTCTTTAATGTGAAATATTATGCTAGAAATGATGCCTACGAAGTAGCTTGTGTTAGTATGGCATCAATGATGGATTCCATGAACAGTATGATTAGCATGATTCAGCTGGCACTTACAGTTATTGCAGCCATCTCCCTTTTAGTAGGTGGTATTGGTGTTATGAACATCATGATTGTATCAATCACAGAGCGTACCAAGGAAATAGGTACTCGAAAAGCACTTGGTGCAACAAATGGTTCCATTCGTCTACAATTTATTACCGAATCTGTGGTAATATGTTTAATAGGTGGAGCTATAGGAATGTTAGCTGGTGTTGGCCTTGGAACATTTGCTGTTAAGATGATGGGATACGAGGCAGCAGTTTCAGTAGAGAGTATCATACTCGCTGTTGGAGTCTCAATGGCTGTTGGTGTATTCTTCGGATATTACCCAGCTAATAAGGCAGCAAAGCTCAATCCTATTGATGCATTGCGCTACGAGTAAAAAATATGCGTGATACCTAAGATATTCATGGACGATTATAGTCATGAAATCTCATCCACCTAAACCTACGGAGAAGGATGAATAAATGGTAAAGACGCGACTTCTGAAGTTAATGGGTAAGGACTCACTTGAGGTCCTCCAAGAAATAATATGGCAATGGATTGGCCTGCTAGCACAGTTAGTGCTAGTGGGCTGTATTGCTATCACAATATCTGACGCATTCTACGGTATCACTGATTCAAATCGTATAATCAGATACCTTTTAATAGCAGCCCTTAGCATTGCATCTAGATTGATTTTCTTAAAACTATTTTATGATGCAAAAGCAAATGCAAGCAGAGCTGTTTCTGAAAAAATTCGCCGTGAAATCTACGGCAAAATCACTAGACTTGGAAATTCATATTCCGGAATAATTACACGGGAAAAAATTGCCACCATGCTTACTGATGACATGGTCTCGGTGGAAGAATACTATAGTGTTTTTCTGCCACGAATTGGCTATGCCATTTTAGGAACTATCACCATGGCAGTTATGCTTGGGATGATAAATGCAAAGGTAATGTTTGTGCTGATATTTGCCATTTTAATAATCATTCTGTTTTTTGTTTTGGCAAAGAAATTTGAGCTTATCATTCCAGTTAAATATATTATTGTTGCCCTTGATGCATTTACTTTTATCGGAGCATATTTTGGATACAGATCAACAATCAACGAGCTTCTTGTTGGAAATATTAGACTGGAGTGGGCTCTTATTACATTCTTTTTGACACTGGAGATTTTCAAGCCTCTCAGACGTTTGGGAGAGGTTTTGGAAAATGGAATTATGGATTCCAAAAAGGTGGAAAATGTATTGGATTTTCTGAAAAAGCGGGAGCCTAAGGAAGGCAAGGAAGAGGTGTCAGAGGAGCCGGTACGAATTGTCATGGACTGCGTAAAATATAGCTATGATGGCAAGGAAGTGCTCAAGTCGGCATCACTTTTGATACCAGCTGGAAGCATCGTAGGACTGACAGGGCCAAAGGCCACAGGCAAATCTACTCTAGTGAAAATATTGACCAAGGAAAACAGAGCATACAAGGGCTCTGTAAAAATAAATGGTCGGGAGCTCAGTGGGATAAAAGAGGAGGCCTTGCTTAAGGATTTGACCTACATCACAGATGAATCCCATATTTTTAAAAGCACAGTGCGGGCTAATTTGCAGCTAGGCAACAAAAAAGTATCAGAGAAGAAAATGATAGGAGCTCTAAGCGTTGTTAATCTGTGGTCAGAGATAAAGGAAATGGGTGGCCTTGATTTATCAATTGAGGATGACTATGTTTTGACCCTGGGACAAAAGCGGCGACTGCTTTTGGCAAGAGCCCTACTTAAGAACTCGCGAGTATATGTTTTTGACAACATAACAAGCTTTATTGATGGCACTTCAAAGGAAATAATCCGAGGCATTATTTTCAAGCTGGCAAATGATATGAAGCGTACAGTATTTTATGTTTCAGATGAGTACGATGATGTGAGAGGAGCAGATACTGTGTACACTCTCTCAGAGGGGATGATAGACGAATATGGAAAAGACATTAAACATAATTGATATAATACTTGGAGTGATTGTACATCTCTCGGTGGTATTCGCTGCTTTTATAGGGGCGGAGGATATCTATATTGCGGTAAATGGAGTTAGGGAACCAGGCAATTTGCGACAGCTCCCATTGGGACTTAGCCTATTTGCGCTTGTGGTTGTGTTGAGGGTTGTCTGCGGCTTTTTCCAGGCTATTTGTAGCCGCTACATAGAAAAAAGAAACAATGCAGCAATCTGTATTACATTTTCCATCATAATGACAGCATTGCTTGCTATAGAGCATCCTGTAGTAGGGATTATCTGCGCCATCGCATACGTAACAATCGGTGGTATGATTCCAGTTTCCAATGCTATGAACATCGAGAAATTAAAGGAATCCTATCAAGAGGTGCGAGAAGAGGGCAATGACTTTATTGCAGATGTGGCATACGGAATAGATGAGGTCCTTCAGTATGGAAGAGGCCAGGATACTATTGTTGATATAGGCAAGCGCTCCATGGATGCAGCTGATGCCAAGCAAAAATTGCTTGACCATGAAAAAAGTAAGCAGCAGCTTTTAGCATTAGCTAGATCCGTATTTACGGTAATTATTCTTTTTCTTCTACTTTTCTTATATAGCCGCGGCAAGATGAGCATGGAAGATTTATTCATTGTTTGCGCCGGAGCGGTTTTTTCTTTCAGAGAATGTAACCTCGATTAAAAGATAATGAGGATTATAAATTAATAGTTGCGGATGCATAACCTTTTGTTGATGGCTCTCCTTTTTTGATTAAGGTAAAATTAAGTTACTTAATGATAATTTTTTAACAATAAGCTGGCAAAATGATGTTGTTAAAAAGAAAAAAAGGAGGATATTTAATGAAATACCAGGGACTTTTTGAGCCAATTACTATTGGTAAACTGGAAATCAAAAACCGCTACGCCATGGCACCTATGGGACCTCTCGGTCTCGGCGATTGCGAAGGCGGATGGAATGAAAGAGGTATCGAGTACTACACAAGACGTGCAAAGGGTGGTATCGGTCTTATCATCACAGGTGTAACTTTCTCTGATACAGAGGTTGAGAAGCCTTCATTCCCTAACACACCAAACTCTACTTACAATCCAGTACAGTTTGTAAGAACTAGCCGTGAGATGACAGAGCGTGTACATGCATACGGTTCAAAGATTTTCTTACAGATGTCAGGTGGTTTCGGTCGTGTTACTATCCCTACAAACCTTGGTGAGTTCCCACCAGTTTCTGCATCTCCAATTCCACACAGATGGCTTGACAAGACTTGCCGTCCACTTACAAAGGAAGAGATTCGCGGAATCGTAGAGAGCTTTGGTAAGGGCGCTTATAACGCTAAGCGTGCAGGTTTTGATGGTGTTGAAATTCACGCTGTTCACGAGGGTTACCTTATTGATCAGTTTGCTATTTCATTCTTTAACCAGCGTACAGATGAGTACGGTGGATCACTTGAGAACAGACTTAGATTTGCTAAGGAAATTCGTGAGGAAATCGCTAAGACTTGCGGATGGGACTTCCCAGTTGCAATGAGATTCTCACTTAAGTCAATGGTTAAGGACTTCCGTGAGGGAGCACTTCCAGGAGAAGAATTCGAAGAGAAGGGCCGTGATATCGAAGAAGGTATCGAGGCTGCTAAGCTTCTTGAGAAGTACGGCTACGACGCCCTTGATGTTGATGCTGGTACATACGATGCTTGGTGGTGGAATCACCCACCAATGTATATGGAGAAGGCTCCATACAAGGAATTCGCTAAGATTACAAAGGAGCACGTAAACATCCCTGTAATCATGGCTGGTCGTGTAGACAATCCAGATACAGCTATCGACTGCCTCAACAACGACATCTGCGACATGATTTCACTTGGTCGTCCTACACTTGCAGATCCAGATATCGTTAACAAGATTCGTCGCAACGAGCTTAGCCAGATTCGTCCATGTATCAGCTGCCAGGAAGGCTGTATGGGACGTATCCAGACATACTCACTTATCAACTGTGCAGTTAACCCACAGTGTGGTAAGGAAAAGCTCAATGCATTTAACCCAATTTGCAAGAAGAAGAAAGTTCTCGTTGTAGGTGGCGGTGTTGCAGGATGTGAGGCAGCACGTGTACTTGCAGAGAGAGGCCACGAGCCAGTTTTATTTGAGGCTACAGGCAGACTTGGTGGTAACCTTATCCCAGGTGGCGCTCCAGCATTCAAGGAAGACGACATCGCACTTGCTAAGTGGTACGAGGATGAGATGACACGTCTTGGTGTTGAGGTTCACCTTAATACAAAGGCTACAGAGAAGGAAATTCTCGACAAGCAGTATGATGCAGTTATTCTTGCAACAGGTTCACGTCCAAAGATGTTCTCTCTTGGTGACGATGACAAGGTATACTCAGCAGAGCAGGTACTTCTCGGCGAGAAGGACCCAGGCAACAATGTAGTAGTTGTTGGTGGTGGTCTCGTAGGTTGCGAGCTTGCACTTGATCTTGCACAGAAGGGTAAGAACTGCACAATCGTTGAAGCCCTCGACAAGCTTATGGCAGTTAACGGTCCTATTTGCTCAGCAAACAAGGAAATGCTTGAGAAGCTTATCCCATTCAACGGAATCGACGTTGTTACAAGCGCTAAGGTTACAGAGTACAAGGACGGCGTCCTTAAGGCAGCTGTTGCTGATGGCACAAAGGAAATCAAGGCAGACAGCGTAGTTCTTTGCGTTGGTTACGCTAGCGAGAACACTCTCTACAACCAGTACAAGAACGACGTAGATGAAATCTATCTTCTCGGTGATGCTAGACAGGTATCAAACATCATGTACGGTATCTGGGATGCATTCGAGGTAGCAAACAACATTTAATTACTTTTTCAAACCATTTCTCTTTTTTAATATTTCCCGTCAGGCCCGTTGCCTGGCGGGGTTTTTTTAACTATAATTTTTATTATGAATACACGAAATTTCAAATGCTTTCAAACTGTATATGAGGAGAGAAATCTTCAGGTGGCAGCCAGCAAGTTATTTCTTTCTCCACAGGGCTTGAGCAAGATGATAAAGTCTATGGAGGAAGAGTGCGGTACGCCACTTTTTGCTCGTACCAAGGATGGATTTGTGCCTACAGAGAGCGGCATCGTCTTCTACGAAAAATCCAAGCACATCTCCAAGGAAATCAACGAGATGTTTTCAGCCATTGAAGCAGCTAGCTCAAAGGAAAAGCGTTTTAAAGTAGGTTTTGCAGCAGGTACCATCCGAGCCATCGACATCCCTGTTGTAAATCATTTCATGAAATCCAACCCGGAAATCGTGGGAATATGGGACGAGCAGGAAAATGAAAAAGTCCTGAAAAAGGTCCTGTCGGAGGAAATCAACTGCGGCCTAGTAGTTGGCAAGGTAGAGGCGCCAGGTCTAGTGGCTCAGCTCATCAAATCTGTAGACATCGTACTATACGTCTACAATGGACACCGCCTCTGGAACGAAAATAGTGTAAGCATAATGGACATAAAGGACGAGCCTCTCATCTCAATGAACAAAAACTACCGCATCTACCACGATGTAATCAACGCCTGCCACATGAATGGATTCAACCCTGAAATCATTGCACACGTTGGCGACGGCGTTACCATCCGCAGCCTAGTCAAAAACAAAGTAGGCATCGGAATCGCCCCTCGCTTCTTTGACGACAGCGACGAGCTTAGGGCCGTGTCCATCAAAGACGCCTACACCTGGGACGTCTACGGAGTCTACCTGGAGCGCTCAGCCGATGCCCAAATCGCCAAGCGCTTCCTCCAGGAGATTACCACCTGACCCTGCCCCAGGCACATAGCTAATAGGCCCCTGGCCCCATGTGGTTGCAAAGGCCCTTGGGATATCGATTCAGCGAATATTTGTAGTTTTTCTTCACGTCAAAAATTGGTAACAGCCACGTGTCTTTCTAAGAATGAACTGTTTTCAAAAATGTAGCTTTGCTGTGTGGACACCTATTTAGTATCAATGGCAGTTTTACAAAATGATTCTAAAGAGGGTGTTATGGGCTCATGATACATTCACTAAGAAAAATTAAAAAAAGAGTTTTGTATATATTGGCGCCGTGCTCCATGCAACGTCCTGTTGCTTACGCACTCTCGCCGCCGTCCGTGGCGGCTCGTGCCAATATATTACAAAACTCTTTTTTATTTTTCTAAGCTCATTCCAAAATCGCCCATAACACCCTCAGAACCATTTTTAAACTGCCATCAACGTGCACTGGGTGTCCACACATAAGCTACTTTTTTGAAAACTGTAAAGGCTTGAGAAAGACACGTGAAATGTCTGGTGTCAATTTGCGTGTAGAAAAACCAAATATTCATGCTGTGATATCCCAAGGGCCTTTTGCAACCATATGAGGGGCCAGGGGCCATTAAATATACAAGGCCTGGGGCCGGGTCAGTCGGGCAGGGAGGCGAGGAAGCGGGTCATGGTGTTGAGGACCAGCTTTTTGTTGGCGCTCCAGGTAGGTGCTATGAGGAGGCGCTTTGGGCCGTCCCCGGTGAGGCGGTGGATGACAGTCTCGGGTGGCAGAGCCTTGAGACATTGGCCTACGAGACTGCAGTATTCGTCTAGGGTAAATACGTGGAATGGCTGGGATTCATACATGTCCGCAAGCCTTGTGCCACGTAGGATGTGGAGTAGTTGAAGCTTGATTCCAAATAGGGTGGGGGTCAGGTCAGCAAGGTATTTTACGGATTCAAGCATCTGAGATTCAGTCTCCCCAGGGAGACCGAGGATAAGGTGGACCACTACCTTGAGGCCTGCGTCAGTGAGGCGCTTGTAGGCGTCGTCGAATACAGATAGTGGGTAGCCTCTATTGATTAAAGTGGCGGTGGACTCATGGATGGTCTGAAGACCAAGCTCCACCCACACTTCCTTAGTCTGGTTCAGCTCAGAGAGGAACTGGATCATGGAGTCAGATAGACAGTCAGGACGAGTTCCGATTGATAGGCCTACGATTTCTGGTCGGCTTAGGACTTTTGCAAATAAATCCTGCAAGTAATCCTCATCACCATAGGTGTTGGTGAAGGACTGGAAGTAGGCAATGTACTTGCGCTCGGCTGGTGGAATTTTGCTGGAGATTTTGCTATCTACAAGGGCTCTAGCTTGGTTGATTTGTGAATCAATATCGTCGCCTTTTGCTGCAAAATCGCCGGAACCGCCCTCGGAACAGAAAATGCATCCGCCGTAGCTGATGGTACCGTCTCTGTTGGGGCAGGTGCATCCACTTGTCAGTGAAAGTTTGTAAACTTTCGTATTATATTTTTCTTTTAGATAATCAGATAAGCTTGTGTAATTCATGTTTCTATTTTATAGCATAGAAAGAATTATTTCACGGAAAATCGTTTTTGCATTTCTTCTTTCAATTAAGTATACGATTCCCTAAATAGCATACAATTCTTTGATTTTTTAACAGTATAATCATATAATTGAATACACAAAAATGCTTTAATATTTCTATGCGGATATGAGGTCAAAAAAAGCCCTTAGAATAGAGATTTAGCAACGAGAGAATGGGGAATGTTTATGAAGAAGAAAGTATTAATTTTTATCATTAGTATATTGTTGATTTTGGTTGGATTCTTTCTGTATCCATCCTTTAAAACTGCGGGTCTAAAAGAGACTGACAGCCAATATCTAGCTGAGGTGGAAACTCCCGCTGCAGTGGTAGAGGAGCCAGCTACAACAGAGGATGTGCAATCAGAAGAGCCAGCCGCCGATGAGACTGCCACAGAGGAACTAGGCACCACCAATCAAGGCAAAGTAATTGTCATTGATGCAGGTCATCAGCAAAAGGGCGACTTGTCAAAGGAGCCTATAGGACCTGGAGCAAGTGAACAAAAGGCCAAGGTAACCTATGGAAATGTTGGTGTAAAAACTGGCACGCCAGAGTATCAGCTGAATCTTGAGATTGCACTTAAGCTGCAGACAGAGCTAGAGGCCAGAGGCTACACAGTCATCATGTGCAGAACAGATAATGATGTGAATATAAGTAATAGCGAGAGAGCAGCCATTGCCAATGAGGCAAATGCAGATGCCTTTATCAGAATCCATTGCAACGGATATGACAGCTCTAGTGTCCATGGAGCTATGACCATGTGCCAGACGCCGAATAATCCATATAATGGCAATCGCTATGAGGAAAGCCGTCTGCTTTCAGAATGTGTACTTGATTATCTTGTGGATGAAACAGGATGTAAGAAACAAAACATTTTCGAGGATGATTCAATGAGTGGAATCAACTGGAGTATGGTACCAGTTACAATAGTGGAGGTGGGATATTTATCCAACCCAGATGAGGAAGCAAAACTTGTGACAGATGATTATCAGCAAAAGATTGCAGTGGGAATTGCAAATGGAGTTGATGCATATATAGCAGAAAGGGCAGAAACAGAGGCCCAGTAGAAAAGCAACGCATTAAAAATAGAGCCAAGGCGGCTCTATTTTTTTATCAAAGTATAAAGCAGTTTAACTATAGCATTATTTCTATTATTATCAGATGCAATGATGCCTAGATACACGGGGGCAGTGTAATTTGCCTCCTTGAAGGGGCCGATACTTGAGACGTCTACTGCGTAAGGACGACCGTCAATGTTGTAGACAAAGTAAGGCTCATATTTTTTCAATAGCTCAGGTGCCATCTCAGATAGGAAATCTGCTGGATTTGTAAGATAATCTAAATCATCAGCGTGGTCGATGCCGTAAGAATCGGCGATTATAATGTCTAACTTGTCATCGCTGATGGCAGACATGAGCTTGATAGAAGAGCCATAGGCATATTGGATGTTGTCACTGTCGGGATCTGCTGTAATGAGCAGGTCATTGTAGTTGTATATATCCATATGACAGTCCGAGGCAATGGAGCCTGTGATGGAGTCTGTGGTGGCAACATTGATGTAGCCCATATATAGGTCCGCAGTATTATTTTTTCTGGCGGTGCTTATAATTGAAAAAATGATACAAATAATAACTGCAGTAGCTATTATGTGGATTTTGTAGTAGTCCCATATGTACTGCAGTTTTTGTTTGGTATTTAATTGTCTAAAGGTGCTTTTTGATTTGTTCATAACTAAAACTCTTGTGATTCGCATTGAATCAGTATATTTTTGGCCAGCATGGAACAAAAATAAGTGCATGTGCCCACGCCGAATATAATAGCTGGCGTGCATACATAGTATATGAGAAGTCCCATAGCTACGAATACAAAAGCCATTGTGATAGTACAAAAGATAAATCTCATTCCAATCATTATGGAATTCTTGAACATGTTAATTATCGTATTTACGAAGTGAGCCTGTAGCTGGAAAATCCATAGTAAAACAATAATATATGCCACAGCAGCAATGATTAAGACAGCACTTACTAGTGTCCAAAAGACTGATGTAAAACAAAGGTGATATATTATGTATCCATCAACTGCAAGAGCTGCTCCAAGTCCAATCATAATCAATCCTATTATGGTGCTCTTAAAAAAGTCCTGCTTGAAGCTGGTAAAAAATGTCCTGGTGATGTAGCTTTCCTCATCCCGAGCCATCTTTTGACAGCAATGACAAAGTGCAGTAGTGGAAGCTCCTATGGTGACGATAGGAATGCAGCAAATGAACCAAAGTATGTTGAGCCACACACTGTAGACTATCTTGGTGAGAAAACGAAGGACTGGTCCATCATAGTTTAATAAATTTCCCATAAAAAACTCCTATATGCCTAGTCCCTAGTGGACTCTCTGTAGATAAGATTTGTCTCCGTATATACGGTTCTGTAATTCAAATCTGGCTGCTCGATTCTAGAGAGTAGTAGATTGGCAGCTGTATATCCCATTGCCTGAGAATGTATGTGGCAAGTGGTAAGTGCAGGGGTCATGACCTTGGATTCAGCTGAGTCGTCAAAGCCACAAAGCATAATGTCATCAGGATATGACTTCTCCATGAGCTTGAGACAATTGATGATGTCAATTGCAACAAAATCATTGGCGCAGATAAGTAATTCAGGTAATTCCTTGAGAGATGATAGTGTCTTGAAAAGCTTGGCAAAATAATCTGTGCCATGTGGCTGGATATGAGTAAGACAGAATTTCTCATCGATAGGAAGTTCATTTAAGTACATGGCATTTCTAAAGGCCATATAGCGCTCAAAGAAGGAGCGACAGTGGTGGGACTCGCCAACGAATCCTATTTTTTTAACTCCTCTGTTTTTCATATCTGTAATCAGCTTAAAGATGCCAGCTGAATTGTCCATCATAAGGAAGTCTCCCTCAAGCTGCCTGCTGTAGCTGGCTACTGGACCATCTACAAAAAGAAGAGGGATGCCTAAAGTACCAAGCATCTCGCAGTATTCTTGATTGAACATCTCCACACAGATGATGCCTGCTGTACGATCCTTATTGAAACTGACCGGTAAAGAAAGGGATTCTATATTTTCAGATGTAACGCGATGCATGCTCATGCTGTAACCGAGAGTGGTAATCTCGTGCTGGAACTTGTCTAGCATGGTAGATGCAAAGTGAGAGTTATCTAAGAAACCTCCAATAAAAAGAGCAAAATCGCCAGATACAAGTGGCTTCTTAACAGTGGCAGTACCTATTATATCTGAAACAGAATTAGCATATGAGAACTGCTTGTAGCCCATCTCTACAGCCTTGGCAAGGACCTTTTCCCTAGTGGAATCGGCTAGGATGCCAGTGTTGTTGATGGCCTTAGATACTGTGTTTCTGGAAACTCCAAGTGCATCAGCGATATCTTGAATTGTTACTTTGTTAGCCATTATATTCTCCTAATTAATTGTAAAAAAAGTTAAAAAAATGAAAACCCTATTTTACCCCGCTAGAGAAATTATAAAATGTAAAAATCTATTTGTCAAATGTAAAAATTCTTGTAAAAATTATTACAAAAGCACACAAAAAAACTTGTTATATTTTTACAAATACACAAATATACATTGACACAAATGTAAAAACTGATATAGTAAAGGCATAATCGATTTGTGCAAACGCACAAACCTATGCTGCGGTTGAAAGTGGGTTAGGAGGAATAATGGAAAAGAAAGATAGGGTTCACAGTACTGCTACGTACGTGATACATCACTGGAGATTGTATGTGTTCTTTTTAGGACCGGCACTTTTGCTTACAATCATTTTTAAGTACCTGCCAATGGGCGGTATATTGATTGCATTCGAAAAATATAGTCCATTTAAGGGCTTCTTCGGAAGTGAATGGGTTGGATTTGAGTATTTCAAACAATTCTTATCATCCCCAGATTTTATGACATTTTTGGTAAATACATTAAAGCTGAGTATTTATGGATTGTTGTGGGGATTCCCAATTCCAATTATTTTGGCACTTCTTCTTAATAGAATTGGAAGTAAAAAAATCAAGCAGAAGATTCAGTTGGTTTTGTACATGCCAAATTTTATTTCTGTAATAGTTCTCTGTGGTATGGTTCGTATTCTTTTATCAGTTACAGGACCTGTAAATATGCTTTTTGGAACTACTATCAACTTTTTGACATTGCCTGAGGCATTTAGACCTATTTACATCATAAGTGGTATCTGGCAGGGGGCAGGTTGGGCATCCATTATGTACACTGCATCGCTTGCAAATGCCAGCCAGGAACTTAAGGAAGCAGCTCAGATAGACGGAGCAAATATTTTCCAGCAGATTAAGGCGGTAGAATGGCCTGCAATTAAGGATATGGTTATTATCCAGTTTATTTTGCAGGCAGGAAATATTATGAGTATAGGCTTTGAAAAGGCCTACGCCCTTCAGACAGATTTGAACCTGGGTTCATCTGAAATCATTGCGACCTATGTATATAAGAAAGGTTTGCTTGATGGAAACTATAGTTATTCAACAGCGGTTGGCCTTTTTAACACAGTTATCAATCTGATTCTTTTAGTGGCTGTAAACAAGATTGTTGAGAAAATGAATGATGGTCAGGGACTATAGTCGGGAGGAAGAAATGGAAGCAAAAAAGAAGAAAAGCGCCTTCGCGAAATATTCCGCAGGTGATAAGACATTTTTGATAACAGGTTATGTGATTCTAGGGCTTTTTGTACTGGCAATCATCGTACCTATGGTTTATATCGTTATAGCATCATTTATGGATCCTATAACATTACAAAATAAGGGCATTACTTTTGACTTAGATAAATGGACTTTAACGGCTTATGAAAGAGTCATCTCTAATGCACAGATATGGGTGGGCTTTAAAAATGCAGTGATTTATTCCCTTGTTTTTACGTTCCTCTCAGTTGCTATCACAATGCTTTGTGCCTACCCAATGTCTTTAGAGGATTTTAAAGGAAAGAAAATCTTTAACGTCATTTTCATAATCACTATGTTTTTTGGCGGTGGTTTAATACCTACATATTTGCTTATCAGCAACATGGGATTGTTGGATAGCATGTGGGCAGTGATTTTACCAGGGGCATTTTCAGTATGGAACATGATTATTGCTCGAACTTATTACAAAGGAATTCCTGGAGAATTAAGAGAGGCTGCTGAGGTAGACGGAGCAAATGAATTGACGCTGTTTTTTAAGATCCTTTTGCCGGTTTGTACACCGGTTATAGCGGTGCTTTGTCTCTGGCAGTTTGTGGGAATGTGGAACAGCTACTTTGATGCCATGATTTATCTAAATTCAGCATCTAAGCAGCCACTTCAGCTGGTACTTCGAGCTATTTTGATTCAGAACCAGCCGGATGCAGGAATGATTGCAGATATGCAGTCTACTGCAGAGAGAGCCAGACTTGCTGAGCTCCTTAAGTATTCCACAATCATCATTTCCAGCTTGCCACTACTTGTGATGTATCCATTTTTCCAGAAGTATTTTGATGCTGGCATTATGGTAGGTTCTGTAAAAGGTTAAAGGTTTTTATATTAGGAGGAGAGAAAAGAAAATGAGAAAGAACAGTATGAAAAGAGTGATTTCAGCAGCTCTTGCGGTGACCATAGTGGCGTCTATGGGTGTTGGCTGCGGAAAAAAGGGTAACAGCGCAAGTAATGCGGACAAGGTTGATATGGAAAATCTTGCATTTCCACTTGCTGAGACAGTGACTATCACAGGAACAACAAGCTATCCTGTAGGCACAGAGGAGGACCCTAACAACCGTACAATTTTCAAGAGACTTGAGGAGGATACCAATGTACATGTGGAGTGGACTGCCATTTCATCAGACCAGTGGGCAGACAAGATTACTCTCAACATGTCAAACGCCAGCACACTTACAGATTTTGTGTTTTCAGCAGGATTTAGCGACAACGATTTAATCAGATACGCAGACCAGGGGGTAATTGTACCGGTCGAGGAGTATATTGATGAATATATGCCAAATCTAAAGGCAGTTTTTGATGCCCATCCTGAGTACCGTACAATGTGCGAGGATGAGGATGGCCATATCTGGGCTTTGCCTTGGATTGAGCAGCTTGGCTCTGAGAAGACAGCCATTCAGACTGTAGGCAACAACATGCCATTTATCAACAAGAAATGGCTTGATTTCCTAGGACTTGAGACACCTACAACAGTAGATGAGTTTGAGCAGGTATTACTTGCATTTAAGGAGCATTCTTCAGAGCTTCAGAAGGAATTCGGTATCGAGGGAGATATTATTCCAATGTCTTGTATCGTAAATGATCAGGATCCAAACCTTCTTATTAATGGATTCGGTGATGGTATCGGCGACGTAGATATGGGACAGCATATTGCAGTTACAGATGATAAACAGGTTGTATGTACAGCAACAACTGATGGATTCAAAGAGGGTATCCAGTGGCTTCACAAGCTCTACGATGAGGGACTTATTGACCCGGAGTGCTTTACACAGGATTGGTCAACATATGTTGCCAAGGGTAAGTCACACAGATACGGTGTATGCTTCACATGGGATGTGGCTAATATCGACAACATCAACGACTATGTACCACTTGCAGCACTTCAGGCAGATACAGTAAATGTCACACCACAGAATGGTTCATTTACATCAGGATTTGATAGAGGTAGATGTGTTGTAACTAGCGTTTGTACAAATCCAGCATTTGTATGTGCATGGCTAGATAAGATGTATGATCCATTCCAGTCACCACAGAACAACTGGGGTACATATGGAGAGGATGATGATTTTGATATCTTCGAGCTTGGAACAAATGCAAATGGAGATGAGATGCTTAAGCATGCAGCGCTTGGGGATGCTTCACCTGTAGAGGTAAGAGAGGCAGAGTGCGTAGGTGGCCCTCTTGCAATCTTAGATGAGTACTACGATGTATATGTAACATGTCCCGATGATGCACAGTATCGTCTCGATTGGATTAAGGATTACTACACAGATGATATGCATGGAAAATACGTATATCCACGAGTATTTATGTCAGCAGAGGACAATGAAAAGCTCTCTACAATCCAGACAGATTTAGTATCATACATTAATTCAACAAGGGCCGAGTTTATCAGAGATGGTATTACTGATGCTTCATGGAAAGCCTATGTAGACCAGGTAAATAGCTACGGCTTAGAGGAATACTTAGCAATCTATCAGAAATATTTAGATGATTTTTATGCTAAATAATTAGAAATAGAAGTAAGGAAGATTTTATATATGAACAGTCAAACTTTGAGAGAGGCCAGAAAGTACGAAGAGGCTTTTGAAAAGTTAATTCCAATGGAGAACAGGCCCAAATTCCATTTATCTCCACGAGTTGGTTGGATGAACGACCCTAATGGATTTTGCATCTACAATGACATGTACCACTTGTTTTACCAGTATCATCCATATGATGCACACTGGGGACCAATGCACTGGGGACATGCGGTAAGCTCTGACCTGCTCCACTGGGAGTTCCTTCCTGTGGCACTTGCTCCAGATGAATTCTACGACAAAGACGGAGTATTTTCAGGCAGTGCAATAACACTTAAGGATGGAAGACATTTGCTCATATACACAGGAGTTATGAAACGCACTGTGGAAAATGGACAGATGAAAGAATTTCAGACACAGTGCGTTGCTATCGGTGATGGACTTGATTATGAAAAATACGAGAATAACCCAGTAATTAAAACTGATGATATCCCTGAGGGAGCCAGCAAAACAGATTTCAGAGATCCAAAGATTTGGGAGAAATCCGACGGCACATATAGATGCCTGGTGGCTAGTAGACCAGCAGATGGAAGCGGCCAGCTCCTTCTATACAAAAGCGATAACTGCTTAAACTGGGAGTTTGAAAAAGTATTCGCAGAGAACAAAGGCCGCTATGGCATGATGTGGGAATGCCCGGATTTCTTTGAACTAGATGGAAAGGGCGTACTGTTTGCAAGTCCACAGGACATGCTTCCAGAAGGATTTGAATTCCATAATGGAAACGGCAATCTATGCATTATCGGAGATTATGACTCGTCAACAGATACATTTACCGAGGAAAAATTTCAGGCGGTAGATTACGGAATTGATTTCTATGCTATGCAGACAATCCTCACAAAGGATGGTCGACGAGTAATGATTGGCTGGATGCAAAACTGGGATACCACAGGTGCCCACGATAAGAATGAACCATGGTTCGGACAGATGACTCTGCCTAGGGAAATCTCTATTAAAGATGGAAGACTTTGCCAGTGGCCTATCAGAGAGCTAGAGGATATGCGCTCAGGCAAGGTAGAGTACAAGGACGTGTTAATTGCTGCCAACAAGGATTTAAAAGATAGAGACAGCGAATCGATAGCAGATGGAGTATGCCTGGATGGAATCAGGGGTCGTTGCCTGGATATAGAGCTTGAAGTGAGCTCTAAAAATCCAGAGGTAGTATTCGATAGATTTGTGATTTCCGTTGCAGCAGACGAAAAGTACCACACAGATATAGTGCTTCGTCCAAAGGAAAATATTGCAAAAATCGACAGGAAATTCTCCGGCTCCAGACGTGCTATTGTCCATCAAAGACGTGCCCATATTCCATGGGATAGCTCATCTATCAAGGTGCGCATTGTAATGGATAGATACAGCATGGAAGTCTTTTTTGAAGGCGGTAAATACGTAATGACGGCATCACTTCCAACAGATGTAGCCTGTGATGGAATCTACTTTAGCACCAACGAAGATGTCACACTTAATATAACAAAATATGATTTATAGAAAGTAATGCGTCACACTACTGTGTGGCGCAATTTTCTGTCTGCAAAATGAGGATTGGCGCTGAGTGGGTGCTGCTCCTCGTTTAGAACTCTGAATTTTGATGGCGGATAGCCGGTGCTTTTTTTGAAGGCACGGGTGAAGGCGGTGCAGCTGGCAAATCCGGACTGGTAGGAAATGTCCGTGACGGAAAGCTCCGGATTGGACAAAAGTGTGGTGGCGTAATTTATGCGAATCTGCTGTAAATACTGGTAGAATGTGACGCCAGTGTAGTCGCTGAAAATGCGCTCAAAATGATACTTGCTAAAGCCGGCGAAGGAAGCCACTGACTCTAACGATAGGTCCTCTGAAAAATGCTCTGCAATGTAGTTGCACACATTGTTGAGAGGAAGACTATTTTTTAATGCCCCTGCAGAAGCCTGTGAGTTTGATTCCTTGAAAAGATGGATATTCTTTCCGCAAAAAGCAATAAATTGCATGAGGATAGAGTAGATCTCAAGCTCATCATAGTCATCAAGCTTAGTATAGGAAATAACTGACTCATCCACCTCTTTTTCGTGGGTGTAAATAGGCGGTGTAGAGCCGAAGTACAATTCCATAATCTTATTCATTTGGCTACAAAGATAATTGTAGACGTCAGGTGGGCAAGACTTTTTCTTGATGTGAAGGGCAGGAGCCATGAGGTGAAAGGCCTTGTCAATTTCCTTTATGGCGCCGATGCCGGAAAAATCTGCCTGGATGTAGACTCTAGTGCCAGGAGATAGAGAAAAAATCTCGTGAAGAACGGTAGGACAAATTAAAAGAATGTCATCTACCTCTACATAATAAGTCTGATTGCCGCAGATTACCTTGTAAGGAGCCTCTCTTGGCCAGATAATCTCAATGTCCGTATGCCAGTGAGCTGGAAAATCAGCGTGAAGGCGGTTGATAAACATCCTCAGACTGGTGTTAACTTTGTGCTGAACGTGTTCTTTAGCATCTTCATAATATCTTTTCATACCATCAATCCCCCAAAAGATGAATAGAAAAAACAGAAATAGCAATTTTTATCGTATCCGCATTTACGATTATTATTGTCACATTATAACATACCTAATCCCGTAAATGAGTGACAAAAGCGACATATTGCAATGGTAAATAATTGACCTTTTTAGGTAAATTATTAAATATGCACATATAAAATAGCAATTATAGTATGGTACATAGCAATTATGCACAGGCGAAATGTTTTCTCGTAATATAAAATCGGTCTTAAGAAGGAAGCAAGTGAATGCTTCAAAAAGCGACTACTAAACAGAAGGAGGATAAGGTATGAACAAAAAACGGGTTATTGGTACTTTACTTGCTGCAGCTCTTGCTGTGACATCGTTGGTTGGTTGTGGTGATTCATCATCAGGGGGACAAACAGCGGTAAACACAGGTGCAAAGCAGACAGATGGAAAGAATCTTCCAGAGCTTACAACAGAGCCAATGGAAATCATTCTTTGGGACATCGCTACAGATGAGCCAGCAAAGAGTACTCAGGAAGGTGCCGTACAGAGATTTATGGCAGACTATCCTAACATCAAAATCACTCAGGTACACCAGCAGAACGATAACTATAAGCAGCAGCTTGTAGTTGCTATGAGTTCTGGTCAGGCACCTAACATCTATGTACATTGGGGCGGCGGTCCAATGGCTGAATACTACAACTCAGGATATGCTAATGACATTACAGATATGTATGCAAAATATGATCATCCAGAGTTCATCGATGCAGCTGTTGCACAGTCAACATATGATGGCAAGATGCTTGCTATTCCATTTGGTGGACTTTCAGGATGTGACATTTTCTACAACAAGACAATCTTCAAGGATTTAGGTCTTGAGGTTCCTCAGACAATCGACGAGCTTGAAGATGTATGCGATACACTTAAGGCAAACGGAATCACACCATTCTCACTTGCAAACGCATCTAAGTGGACAGGTTCTATGTACTACATGTACTTAGTTGCTCGTCACTCAGGTAATGCTGAATTCGATGCTGCATATACACAGGAAAATGGCGGAACATTTACAAGCGAAGCATTTATCTATGCTGGCGAGAAGATTCAGGATTGGGTAAAGAAGGGATACTTCCCAGATGGTGTTAACTCTCTTTCAGCTGATGACAATCAGGATAGAGCACTTCTCTATGATGGCTCTGCTGCTATGATGCTTCACGGTGCATGGCAGGTATCTGGTATCAAGAATGATAACGAAGAGTGGTACAACGAGAACATTGGCGTATTCAGATTCCCAGAGGATTCAGAAGCTAAGGCTAAGGGCGTTCCTCAGGACGTAGAAATCGGTACAGCAATCGGTATGGGCATGAGCTTTAACTGCTACAACGATGACGGTACAGTAAATCAGGATATGCTTGATGCTTGCTATGTTCTTGCAACTCAGTACTACAACGATGATACATACAACAATGACCAGTTATCAACAGGTACACAGCCTTCAATCAAGGGTATGGAAGAGAATATCGACGATCCTAACATGAAGATTATCGCTGATGTATTCTTCAACGCTTCAAACGTACAGCTCTGGTATGATCAGTATCTTCCAGCATCTGTAACAGAAGTACACAAGAATTGTATGACAGAATTGTTCGGTCTTGAAAAGACGCCTAAGGAGATAGGTGAGGAACACGACGCGGCAATGCAAAAAGCTCTTGCGGAACAATGACAAGCTACATAAGTAATTGTATACGCTGCTGCTAGTAGTAGAAAAAACAAGCTGCCCCACAGGGTTTCGGCTCTGGGGGCAGTTTTTAATTAAAGCAGTAGGAAGGAGAGTAGTGTGAAAAAGAATAATAACATGGGGCTTGCTCAGGCGAAGGCGAAAAGTACTGCCATAGCGGCGACAGTATTTTTATTTCCGGCCCTTTTACTTATAGGTATTTTTATAGTTTATCCAGTTATTGATACATTTGTCATAAGCGGATACAAATGGAATGGTATTTCTGCGGACAAAGTATTTGTGGGACTTGAGAACTGGAAAACTCTTCTCCATGACGAAATGTTTTGGAAATCATTCAAGCATAATTTAATAGTAATGGTATTTTCTATCGTTCTGCAGATTCCTCTTGGAATGCTTCTTGCTACATTCCTTGATGCAGGTGGTAAGAAATTTAACTTCTTTAAGATTATATGGTTCTTGCCATATCTTATGAGTTCAGTTGCAATCGCTTTCTTATTCGTATATGCGTTAGCAACAAACGGTGGTATGGTTTCTTCATTTGCTTCGATTATTCAAGGAAAAAAGGTGACTATCGACCTACTTGGAACAGCGCCTAATGCCCTTTATACAGTAATTGGAGTTATGGCTTGGCAGTTTACTCCATTTTACATGGTGTATTTCATCGCCGGCTACGGAAACATCGATACTACAATTTACGAGGCAGCTATCATCGATGGCGCCACAAGATGGCAGTACATTAAAAATATTGCTATCCCACTCCTTGGACCTATTTTCAAGACTGCATGCATCATGTCTTTGATAGGTTCGCTTAAGTACTTTGATATGATTTGGAACATGACTCAGGGTGGACCTGCAGGCACAACAGAGCTGATGGCTACCTACATGTACAAGCTGTCATTCCAGCAGTTTAGCATGGGTTATGGTTCTACGGTAGCAGCGGGAATGTTTATCCTAATCACTGCTATTGCCCTTATCTTTAACAAGGTATTCAAGGTTAAGGAGGTTTACTAGTTATGGCAAGAAATAATACAACAAGCGCGGATTACCGTAGCTCGAAAATAAAATCAAAGATAGCATGGGCCATAGCCATTTTCTTTGCATGCATCATGTTGGTGCTTACACTGACACCATTTTTCTTTATGATAATGAACTCCTTCCGTAAGCAGTTTGACATGTTGCAGCAGGGTGTATTCCACCTTCCACACCCATGGTATTTTGATAACTATATAAACGTGGTAAAAAATGGATTCTTTGGATATTTCCTTCGAAGTGTAATCGTAGTTGGCATTTCGCTGGTGTTGATGCTTATAATCTCAGCATTTGCAGCTTATCCACTTTCTCGAATGAACTTTAAGCTGAACCCACTGATTTACGCAACAATTGTTGCCATGATGTCAGTTCCAATGCACGTTACACTTATTCCTATTTTCAAATTGACCACTGCTATAGGATTTTATGATTCCCTTAAGGCATTGATAGGTCCATACGTTGCATTTGCGCTGCCAATGTCGGTATTTATTTTGACAGCATTTATGAAAACTATTCCAAAGGAGATTGAGGAGTCGGCAGAAATAGATGGCTGCAATCGCTATCAGAATTTCTTCAAGATAATACTTCCTCTTTCAAAATCAGGACTTTCTACACTTGCTATTTACAACGGTGTTGCTATGTGGAATGAATTCGCATTTGCGAATACTCTTCTTATTACACCAGCGAAAAAGACACTTCCACTTGCACTTGGACAGTTCAAGGGTGAGCACTCACTTGATATTCCTATTATCCTTGCAGTACTTACTCTCTCTGTTCTTCCTATGATAATTTTGTTTATCGTTTTCCAGGATAAGCTTGTAAAGGGCATGATGGCAGGTGCAGTTAAGGGATAACATAAGGGAGATTTTTTATGACAATATACGTAGATGTAAATGCTAAGCACGATGGCAACGGAACAGAAAAGTTGCCATACAGAAGAATAAATGAGGCCGCAAAAGTGGCACTTCCTGGAGATGAAATTCTTGTGGCTCCAGGAACATACAGAGAGTATGTTGACCCTGTAAATGCAGGTACTGAAGATGCTCCTATAGTTTACAAAAGCACCAAGCCACTTGGGGCAATTATCACAGGAGCAGAGAAGCTGACTGGCTGGGAGAAATACAAGAAAAATGTGTGGACAGCCAGAGTGAAAAACAGCGTCTTTGGTGGATATAATCCATACACAACACTTGTATACGGTGACTGGTATTTTGCAACTCCAAACAAGCATACAGGATGCGTTTGGTTAAATGATGAGGCACTTTACGAGGCACTTAGCATCGAAGAGTGTATTGAAGCAAAAGTATATGAGTGCTCATGGGTACCAGAAAAATCAACTAGAAAATGGTACGCTGAACAGGACAAGAAAAATGCTGAGACAGTTTTCTACTGTAACTTTGGCGGGGCAAACCCTAACAAGGAAAATGTTGAAATCACAGTGAGACGTGAGTGCTTTATGCCTAGTAAAGAGGGTGTAAGCTACATTACAGTCAGCGGATTTAACATCAACAAGGCGGCTACAACATGGGCGCCACCAGCAGCTTACCAGGATGGAATGATTTCTCCTCACTGGAGCAAGGGCTGGATAATCGAGGACAATGAAATCTGGGGCAGCAAATGCGCAGGTATCTGCGTTGGCCGATATTATGACCCAGAAAATAGCAACTTCTATACAACAGAGCATGTTAAGAGTCCTACTCAGATGGAGAGAGACTCAGTATGCCGAGGCCAGTATTATGGCTGGGTTAAGGAGAAAATCGGTGGACACATTATCCGCCGCAACAACATCCACCACTGCGAGCAGGGTGGAATCATCGGCCGAATGGGTGGAGTATTTAGTATCATAGAGGACAATCATATTCATCATATCAACAACATGATGGAGCTTGGCGGAGCTGAGATTGCAGGTATCAAAATGCATGCAGCAATCGATGTAATTATGAGACGCAATCACATCCACCACTGCACAATGGGTATCTGGTGTGACTGGGAGGCTCAGGGTACAAGAATTACCCAAAACCTTCTTCACGACAATCAGCGTCCAGAGTTTGCAGAGCAGCTAAAGGGCGGCATGACATGCCAGGATATTTTCGTAGAGGTAAGTCACGGCCCAACACTTATTGACAATAACATTCTTCTCTCCGATGTATCTTTGAGAATCGCGACGCAGGGTGTGGCAATGGTCCACAACCTGTGTGCCGGTTCATTTACCTACGTAGGAGATGGAACAAGTTGGAGATATACACCATATCACATGCCTCATAGAACAGAGGTAATGGGATTCATGACATTCCTTCACGGTGACGACAGAATTTACAACAACATTTTCATTCAGAAGTGGTCATCAAAGGATCTTGAGCTCCTTAATGACTCAGACCCAACAGAGAAATATGTTGAAAACCGCAAGGTAGGTACATACTGTTTTGACGAGTATCCTACATACGACAAGTGGATTAAGATGTTTGATATGGATACCGTATATCCGGATATGCGAAAGCATGAGGATGCTCATTTTGCTCACCTTCCAGTATGGATTGATGGCAATGCATATTTCTTAGGTGCAAAGCCATGGAAGAACGAGAAAAATAAACTTGTGGACAAGTCTAAGAAGGCCCGCGTTGATGTGGTAGAGAAAAATGGTGAGTACTTCCTTGATACAAACCTCTTTGAGCTCGTCAAGGATTTCAAGGTAGACATGATTTCTACAGACACTCTGGGCAAGGCATTCGAGCCACAGCAGAAATTCGAGAATCCTGATGGCACACCTATCACATTTGACTGTGATGTACTTGGCAATCACCGTGGAACTGATGTGATTCCAGGACCATTTGCCACAGTAGAGCTTGCTAAGTCAAAGCTCTATGGAAAGCTTGCTATCGAGTAAATAATTTTGGCCCTAGGGGACGGGGCTATAGGGCCAAAATAATTGATTTCTAGGCCAGCACACTCTTTGAGAGTGTGCTGGTTTTTTTGGTCCAGGGGGACGGGGTTATAGGACCAAAATAATATGGAAATGCGTATTTTAAGGATTTTTTAAGAATTGGATTAGTACAATGGCAGAGCTTACGTTTTTATCTTTTGTATTAGTGTGAATAAAAGATAGGAGGAATTTTGGATGAGAAAATTCTTAATAATTACTAGAAACATTTTCATGGGGATCATCGGACTGATGTTGCTTTTTGTGGTGGGCGTATTCATATACAATCAGGTGATGCTTAAAAAGGAAGAGGTCTACTGGAAGAATCCGCCAGGAACAATGGTAGAGGTGGATGGACACAACATGCATGTTTACACTGAGGGCTCTGGGAACCATACCATAATTCTGCTTCCGGGATTTGGAACAGCTAGCCCATACGTAGACTTTTTACCAATGTGTCAGGAGCTGGCAAAGAATTATAAAGTGGTAATCATTGAGAGATTCGGTTATGGACTTAGTGATGTGGTTGATGGAGAGAGAAGTTTTGAGACAATTGTGGATCAGGATAGAAAGGCGCTTGATAAGCTGGGCATAAAGGGGCCATACGTGCTCTGCCCACATTCTATTTCTGGAATTGAGTCACTTATCTGGGCTCAGAATTATCCAGAGGAAGTAGAGGCAATTATTGGAATGGATATGTCTGATTCATCTATAAAAGGAGATGAAGAATTTCATGATGGAATTTTTGGTGTTGAAGGTACAGGTATTAGGGTACTTAGAGCAATGGGATTTTTAAGATTGATGGCAGATGAAGCAGGTAGTGAAGAGGAGAAGATGATTATTGCCATCGGAAATAGAAACTTTTTAAATAAAACACTTCTCAATGAGGCAAAGAGCGTGGATGATGCCTGCGATATGATTGATAACAATCCATTGCCAAAGGTACCTACATTGCAGTTAGTTTCTACTGAAGCTGGTGATGGATGGATGGCTAGTCATCAGGCAATAGTAGATGCATCCTCAAATGGAAAGTTGGTAGAGCTAGATTGTGGACACTATGTGTATGTAGAGGAGCCAGAGCGAGTAGTGGAGGAAATCAGAGGGTTCCTTGAGGCGATGTAAGAATTTGTAGGGATTACCTCTTGAGAGGACGGAAGTGCTTTCTGAGAGGTAAAATGATTGGGCAATTACCTCTTGAGGAGGAGGGAGTGCTTCCTGTGGGGTAAACTCATGGAAATGGATTCAAAATGATTGAAATGGATTATAGATGATGTTATATTATAGATAAAGAAAGCACCCACTCCAAAGTGGATGCTCCCGAATTAGAGTAAATTAGCTCTCAGTGAGAGCCGCCTCTTTCGGTTGCAGACGAGAGAGGCATTATTTTTTTCGCTTGTTGTTTCTCTTTTCGAGAAAGTCAAGCAACGCAAGTAAGAAACCACAAGCTGTAAGGAGTAATGCTAATATTGTTAGCATAATCATCAACATTTCATAGTCCGACATATGCGTCACCTCCCTTCCATAGTGACATCCACTTTGTGGAGCACCTTATAGAATGGTTCGGGAGATTTCCACCTCGTCATGGGTACTTTCAGTGCGGAAGAACCGCATAAATAATTTAGCACATATGTTCGAAAAATTCAATCGGACAGTAACAATTTTTTATTAAAAAAGGTAATTCAGTGGGAAGCTTAGGCTTACCACTTTTTTTGGTGCCAAAGTGATTGAAAAGGATTGTGGATGATGTTATATTATAGATAAAGAAAGCACCCACTCCAAAGTGGATGCTCCACGAGTTTAAGGAACTTAAATGCTCAAAATGAGCACAGCCTCTTCTGTGGGTCAGACAGGAGAGGCGTTTTTATTTGTGCTTATTGTTTCTCTTGGCGAGAAAGTCAAGCAACGCTAACAATAAATTACAAGCCAAAAAAGGCAATGCTATAATACCAAGCACAATCGATAAGATTTCATAATCGCTCATTGGCGCCACCTCCCTTCCTGTAGCATCCAATTGATTGGATACCATATAGGCTCGGGAGACTACCACCCTGTCATGGGTACTTTCAGTACGGATGAACCGCATAAATAAATCTAGCACATATGTTCGAAAAATTCAATCGAACATCAGAAGTTTTTTAGTGTTTTTTATAAAAGAAGATTTAGTGGGAAGCTTAGGCTTCCCACTTTTTTGTGTGGGCATAGTTGGTTGCTATATTTGGGAAAAGGTGATAATATTCATACAAGGTTAGAGGCAACTAACTGTAAGGCGATTAATTAGGCTAGTTCAGGAGGGAAGTATGTATAAAACAACTATGAAAATAGACGGAATGATGTGCGGCATGTGTGAAGCCCACATCAACGATGCAATTAGAAAGGCAGTGCCAGGAGCTAAGAAGGTAAAAAGCTCCCATAAAAAAGGAGAAAGCAGCTTTCTGTCGGAGGAAGTCCCAGATGAGCAGGTGCTGAAAGAGACTATTCAGGAGACAGGATACAAGGTACTGTCTCTTGAGAATGAGGCAGACAAGCTCAATGTAAAAATCCTTGGGGCAGATATGTTCAGATTCGCAGTGAAGAAGAGCAAGTAGAATACTGGAAGAATATACGGGGAAATATGAAAATGATTGAAAAGGATTGTGGATGATGTTACATTATAGATAAAGAAAGCACCCACGCCAAAGTGGATGCTCCCGATTGAGTTTAATTAGCTCTCAGTGAGAGCCGCCTCTTTCGTTTGCAGACGAGAGAGGCATTATTTTTTTCGCTTGTTGTTTCTCTTTTCGAGAAAGTCAAGCAACGCAAGTAGGAAACCACAAGCTGTAAGGAGTAATGATAGTGCCGCGGAGTTGAGGTGGCGCGAGAAAAAGAATGGGAAAATGTGGGGGTTAAGATGACAGAAAAAGAAAAAATGGAATGCCAGAAGCTATATGATGCAAATTATGACAAGGAGCTTGAGGCGGAGCGCGTAAAGTGCAAGAGCTTGTGTCAGAAATATAATAGTCTTCCTATAGAAGAGCTGGATAAGCGCCATGAGTTTATAAAGACAATACTTGGCAAGACAGGTGAAAATGTGCACATCGAGCCTGATTTCTGGTGTGACTATGGATATAGAATCTCAGTGGGAGAAAATTTCTATGCGAACCATGGGTTGGTTATTCTGGATGCAGGTGGTGTGACATTTGGCAATGATGTGTTTATTGCTCCATCCTGTGGGTTCCATACATCTGGACATCCGATAGATTTCGAGAGGAGAAATCAGGGGCTGGAGTATGCGTATCCTATAGTGGTAGGTGACAATGTTTGGATAGGCGCAGGTGTGCAGGTGATGCCAGGGGTCACCATCGGAAGCAATGTAGTAATCGGCGGGGGCAGTATTGTAGTAAGTGATATTCCATCAGACAGTGTGGCTGTGGGAAATCCATGTAGAGTGATTCGCCAGATTACAGAAGAGGATAAAAAGAAAAGCTGGGATAGATAGCCTAGGAGAAGGGCTGCCCAGGAACTTGCGTAAGGGGAAATCATGAGAAAGTTAATTTTATTTGGAGATTCAAATACATACGGCTTTGATCCTAGAGGATTTGCCACTGGAAGATATCCTGCTGAGGCAAGGTGGGCTACCATCGTAAGTAACGCCCTATCAGAATCATATCAGGTGGTGGAGGATGGCATGAATGGCCGTCAGCTACCGGATGTGAGAGGCGGGTATTTTACAAGCATGCTAAGTGGGCTGAGTGAAGAGGATACTGTGGTAATGATGCTTGGCACCAATGACATATTGCTGACGTATATGCCTGATGCAAAAAAGACTGCAGAGAAAATGGAAAGAATCCTTAAATATGTTAAGGAGAACTTCAAGGGCAGATTCATCATGATTGCCCCTCCATATATAGAGGCAGATGATCCAGACCTTATGAGGTACATGGTGGCAAGCATTGAGATGAACCGGATGTTTTTAAAGTTGGCAGAGCAGTACGGCGTGGAGGCTATAGATGCAGCAGCCTGGAACATTCCTATGACATATGATGGGGTCCATTTTACAATGGATGGGCAGAAAGCGTTCGCCGTGAGGTTTTTAGAAGAGAGAATATAAAATAGCTGCTGTTCAGGAAACTGAGCGGCAGCTATTTTTGTAAGGATTTTATAATTTATTTTTTGGAAGAGTGAGGATCCTAGGCAGCTCTATGGCCATATCGGTGATGGTTGTTGTGATGGTGGTTGTGATGACCGCCGCTGTGGCCAGGGTTGTCGCTTGAATCGCCGGATGTATTCTCTGATGCACCATCTGTAGTATCGCCGGTAGTATCATCAACTGTATCGACAGAAGTATCGTCCACAGTAGTATCTGTAGTATCATCCACAGTAGTATCTGTAGTATCATCCACAGTAGTATCTGTAGTATCATCCACAGTAGTATCTGTAGTGTCATCTACAGTAGTGTCTGCAGTATCGTCTACTGTAGCGTCTGTAGTTTCATCTGCTGCATCGACTGTTGCATCGTCTGTTGTAGGGGCAGATTCTGCATAATCGTCAGCATTGTAATCTGGGATATCTTTACCATCTTGAACCGCTTCTATAACTTTTTCAATGTAGGCTTCAATCTTTGGATCCTTTCCAATCTGAGAATAGTACTCCTCAGAAATGAGATATCTGTCAGTGATTTCTTTTGTGTCATTATCAATTACAGTGACGCCGATATTCTGAAGCTGAATTCCCTGAGACTGAATATGGCATCCTGGGTATTTATCCTGATTGATATCGGACATAGTTGTGTGAGAATGGCCGTCAAGCATCAGGTCGATTTTATGTACACCATCATCTTCGCCAGTGAAGGCAAAAAGGTCTACACTTCTGGTTCCATTTGCATAAACCTTGTCATATATTTTATTGCCATATTTGTCTCTATCAAATTCGAATCCCGCCTGATTCTTAAGAATGTCATTTTCAACTCCTAAGTGAGCTAAAGTGATAATTACTTCTGCACCTGCTGCATCCAATTCATTGGCTGTTTTGCTGGCTGTGCTATGTAATTCGGTAGGATCTACAGAATATCCACATTTATCATACCAAACATTACCTTCTGGAGTTAGTAATCCGAAGAATCCTATTTTTACAGGTGTGACTTTTTCATCTGTTATGGCATAAGATTGAACCTTTTCGTTTTTTAGGTCATTTATATTGGCATCTACAAATGTGAAATCAGCTGCGTTAATGATATTGTTAAGGGCTTTATCTCCACGCTCGAATTCATGATTGCCAAGGCAAGCATAGTCATAACCTACAGCATTCATTATTTTTACGGCAGCAATTCCATCTGATTTATCAGTACTTCTCTTTGCATCTTTACTTTTTTCCTTATCGTATTTCTTTACATCTTTGTCGGTACTGAAATCTCCTGAATCTACAAGAATAACTGAAGCTCCACGTTCTTCCATTTTATTTTTTAGACCAGCCACATAGGCGAAGTCTTTGATGGCGCCATGTACATCGTTTGTTGAAATGATAACTGTCTTTCCTGCTAAATCCTGTCCATTGCTAGAATCAACAGTAGCATTGTATTCTCTGATTTGGTCTGTTGTAATAGAAAAATCTACAACCTCTTCCCCCGCAGCTTTTACTATATTAGCTGATGATAATAGGAGAGTAGCTGCTGTAAAAGCAGATAGCAAAAATCTCGTAGTAAGTTTGTTTTTCAAAACAATACCTCCTTTATTCAAGTAATGTTTTCCAAGTAGTAGGTTAGTTACATGTAACATTGGGAATACCCTACCAAAAAAAATACGAATATGTCAAATGTATTTCAGTAAAGCGATGAAAATATTACAAATTGGATTTTGGAAAGATGAAAAAAATTTTCAAATGATATTCTCCCTATAAACCCCGTAAATACACAGAATATATATTGTGTGTAGTGAAAAAACTGAGTGATTATAGTGTAAGAAAAAATTAAAGAAGAGTTAAAAAGACTGAATAATAATCATATTTTATGTCAAAAATCTGAAATCTTTGTTTAATGAGTACTGTTTGGACCTAATATCTTTGTTAAAAATTACGCATTGTAGACAAAAATACGAAACTGTTAAAATAATATAAGCTTAAACGTTTAAGAAAGAAATAAAGGACAAATTTCTGGAATCGGGGGTGAAAAAAGAATAATGAAACGAAAAACATCAATCGCGTTAGGGTTGCTTGTGACAGCAGCAACAGTGCTTGCACCAGGCTTAAAAGCTAATGCGGCACCGCAGATTGTTCCTTATGGTACAGTAGAGGCAGAGCTTGATTTTACAAGGAATGTAAAGGATGTTTTTACTGAAGAAGATGGGGTAACAACCGCTGTAAGTCTTGAAAAGGGAAATTATTTTTCCATGAGGACTGTAAATTTTTCAAAGGGAGTTTCAAAAATCAGCGTTAAGTTAAAGGCTGACGGACCTGGAGTCATTGTCATCCATAAAGGGGATGAAAATGGTGAAACAGTAGGAACTATCAGATACTCAGCTACAAGTGGATATCAGGAATTCTCGACAGATGTGACTAATCTGGCTGATACAGATTATTTTACTTTCGAAAATAAAGTTGGTACTTGCGCTGTAGATAACTGGAAAGCAGTACCAGGAGAGACTCAGGAACCTGAAACACCAGACACACCGGAAGTGCCTGATACACCAGATACACCTGAGCAGCCTCCAGTAGGTGATACATTAAATCCATACAGCGCAGTTGAGGCAGAGAGCGCAGCTTCAACAGATATGAGTGGCGCAATGGTTACACCTAAGAAAAACGCAGTAAGTCTTGCACAGGCTAATTCATATGTTGCATACAAGAATGTAAACTTCGCTCAGGGTGTAGAATCTATTGATGCTAATGTCTCTGCAAGCGCAGCAGCAATGCTTGAGGTCAGACTTGATTCAGCTACAGGCGATAAGGTAGCAGCCTTTAGATTGAGCAAGAATGGCGAGATTCAGACTCAGACAGCTAAGGCAACTGCAGCTATTACAGGAACACATGATGTTTACTTTGTAGTTGCAAGTGGATCAGGTGTTACACTTGATTCATGGGTAGCAAAGACATCAGGTACTGTAGAGCAGCCTCCAGTAGAGGAGCCTCCAGTAGGTGATACAGTAAATCCTTATGAGAAGGTTGAGGCAGAGAATGCTACTTCAGATGAACTTACAAATGCGATGGTTGTACCATCAAAGGATAAAGTAGTAATCAATGAGAATGGTAAGGTTCTTGTACAGAACGTTAACTTCTCTCAGGGCGTTTCAAGTATCAACGTATATGCTCAGTCTTCAAAGCCAATGGTTAAGCTGAACGTATACATTGACGATGCAGATGCTCCAATAGGAACAGCAGCAGTTGGTACAAATATTACCAATGCAACTGCAATCAATGTTTCATCAAATATCACAGGCTCACACAATGTATACTTTGTGGCACAGGGCGGTTCGGTAACACTTGATGGATGGCAGGCAGTTGCTGCCGAAGGTGGAGTAGAGCAGCCACCAGTTGAGGAGCCACCTGTAGTGGAGCCACCAGTAGGCGATACAGTAAATCCATACAGCGCAGTTGAGGCTGAAAGCGCAGCTGCAACTGATATGAGTAATGCAAGAGTTACTCCTAAGAAGGATGCTGTAAGTCTTACACAGGCTAATTCATATGTTGCATATAAGAATGTAAACTTCGCTCAGGGCGTAGAGTCATTTGATGCAAATGTTTCTGCAACCGCAGCAGCAATGCTTGAGGTCAGACTTGACTCAGCTACAGGCGACAAGGTTGCAGCATTTAGATTAGATCAGAATAGTACAATTACTACTAAGACAGCTAAGGCACTTTCTACAGTTACAGGAACACATGATGTTTACTTTGTAGTAGCAGGTGGATCAGGCGTTACACTTGATTCATGGGTAGCAAAGACATCAGGTACTGTAGAGGAACCACCTGTAGTAGAGCCACCAGTAGGCGAAACAATCAATCCTTATGAGAAGGTTGAGGCAGAAATCGCTACAGATCTTACAAGTGCAATGGTTACACCTTCAAAGGATAAGGTTGTAATCAATGAAAATGGTAGCGTTACTGTACAGAACGTTGATTTCTCTCAGGGCGTTTCAAGTATCAATGCATACGCTCAGTCTTCAAAGCCAGGTGTAAGCTTGAATGTTTACATTGACGATGCAGCTACTCCAGCAGGAACAGCAACAGTTGGTCCAAGCATTACAAATGCAACAGCAATCAATGTTTCATCAGCTATCACAGGTGTACACAAGGTACGCTTCGAGGCTAAGGGCGGTTCTGTAACACTCGATGGATGGCAGGCTGTTGCATCAGGTGAAGAGCCACCAGTAGTAGAGCCACCAGTAGGTGATACAATCAATCCTTATGAGAAGGTTGAGGCAGAAATCGCTACAGATCTTACAAGTGCAATGGTTACACCTTCAAAGGATAAGGTTGTAATCAATGAAAATGGTAGCGTTACTGTACAGAACGTTGATTTCTCTCAGGGCGTTTCAAGTATCAATGCATACGCTCAGTCTTCAAAGCCAGGTGTAAGCTTGAATGTTTACATTGACGATGCAGATGCTCCAGCAGGAACAGCAACAGTTGGTCCAAGCATTACAAATGCAACAGCAATCAATGTTTCATCAGCTATCACAGGTGTACACAAGGTACGCTTCGAGGCTAAGGGCGGTTCTGTAACACTCGATGGATGGCAGGCTGTTGCATCAGGTGAAGAACCACCAGTAGTAGAGCCACCAGTAGGTGATACAGTAAATCCATACAGCGCAGTTGAGGCAGAGAGCGCAGCTGCAACTGATATGAGTAATGCAAGAGTTACTCCTAAGAAGGATGCTGTAAGTCTTACACAGGCTAACTCATATGTTGCAATCAAAAATGTAAACTTCGCTCAGGGCGTAGCAGAGTTTAGTGCAAATGTTTCTGCAAGTACAGCAGGAATGCTTGAGGTCAGACTCGATTCAGCTACAGGCGATAAGGTTGCAGCATTTAGATTAGACCAGAATGGAACAATTACAACTAAGACAACTAAGGCACTTGCTACAGTTACAGGAACACATGATGTTTACTTTGTAGTTGCAGCAGGCTCAGGCATTACACTTGATTCATGGACAGCAAAAGCTGCATCAGGTGAAGAGCCACCAGTAGTAGAGCCACCAGTTGAAGGAGCAATCAACCCATATGCAAAGGTTGAGGCAGAGATTGCTACTGCAGAGCAGCTTACAAATGCAATGATTGTACCATCTAAGGATAAGGTGGTAATCAATGAAAATGGTTATGTCCTTGTACAGAATATTGATTTCTCTAAGGGCGTTTCAGCATTCAATGTATATGCTCAGTCTTCAAAGCCAATGGTAAGCCTTAATGTATACATTGACGATGCACAGACTCCAGCAGGAACAGTATCAATTGGCACAGATATCACAAAGCCAACTACAATCACTGTTTCAACAGATATCACAGGTGTACACTATGTATACTTCGAAGCAAAGGGAGGTTCAGTAACACTTGATGGATGGCAGGCAGCTGCAGCAGGCGACCAGCCACCAGTAGAGCCACCAGTAGGCGATACAGTAGATCCATACCGTACAAATCAGGCCGAAAACGCAGCTGCAACTGATATGAGTGGCGCAATGGTTACTCCTAAGAAGGATGCTGTAAGTCTTGCACAGGCTAACTCATATGTTGCAATCAAAAATGTAGACTTCGCTAAGGGCGTAGAAGAGTTTAATGTAAATGTTTCTGCAAGTACAGCAGCAATGCTTGAGGTCAGACTCGATTCAGCTACAGGCGACAAGGTCGCAGCATTTAGACTAAGCCAAAATAGTACAATTGAGACTAAGACAACTAAGGCACTTGCTAACGTTACAGGAACACATGATGTGTACTTTGTAGTTGCAGCAGGATCAGGTATTACACTTGATTCATGGTCAGCAACAGCTCCAGGAGGTGGGGTAGTAGTACCACCAGTAGGCGATACAATCAATCCTTATGCAAAGGTTGAGGCAGAGATTGCTACTCCAGAGCAGCTTACAAGCGCTATGATTGCACCATCAAAGGATAAGGTGGTAATCAATGAAAATGGTTATGTCCTTGTACAGAATATTGATTTCTCACAGGGCGTTTCAGCATTCAACGTATATGCTCAGGCATCTAAGCCAAAGGTAAACCTTAATGTATATATTGATGATTCAAAGACTCCAGCAGGAACAGTAGCAGTTGGTACAGATATCACTAAGCCAGTGACAATCAACGTTTCATCAGATATTACAGGCGTACACTATGTATACTTCGAGGCAAAGGGTGGCCCGGTAACATTTGATGGATGGCAGGCAGCTAAAGCAGGAGAGCAGCCACCAGTAAATCCACCTGCAACAAATGTAAATCCATATAGCAGCGTTGATGCTACAACAGCGTCACTACTTAGCGGTGCATTAGTTACACCAAGCAAGACTGCTGTAAATATTACTCCAAATGGTTCTGCAGGAACTCAAAACGTCAACTTCTCAGATGGCGTTTCACAATTTGTAATTACAGCATCATCAACTTCTACAGGCAAGATTGAGGTTAGATTAAATTCAGCTGCTGGTCCTCTTCTTGGCTCAGCAACTATTAGTGGTGATTCAAAGGAATATACTATTACAGCTTCTAAGAACATTACCGGAAAGCAGACTATTTACTTTGTAAATTCTGGTAGTGGTGTAGTGAATGTATATTCATGGAAGGCTACAGCTTATTCAGAGCCAATAGTCAACCCAGATCCTCCTGTAGTTCAGACAGGCATGGATCTTACCTATACAATCAACAGCTGGACAGATGGATATCAGGTAAGCTTCAAGGTTACCAACAAATCCGGAAGTACTAAGAATAGCTGGAAGGTTAAGGTAAAGAAGAGTGATATTACTCTTACTCAGAGCTGGTGCGTAAATGTTTCACAGGAAGGTGATTACTATGTATTCACACCTATGTCATGGAACTCAACACTTACAAACGGCCAGACTACAGAGTTTGGTATTATTGGACGTGGTCAAGTAGGCAGCACAATTAACTATATAGTTGAGTAAAGCTTAAAAATTTAGAAGGTGTCTGATTCCCGTTGGGGGGTCAGGCGCCTTTTTTGCTTTTTATGGGACCATTCCTAGCAGCTCGTTCCACTCGCAGGTCTGCCCGAGCTCCACAGACCACTCGCTGGCGCGAGCAAGGAGGGATTGGAAATCGGCTTCGCCGATGGGAAATATTGTATTGTGGCTAAATTCGGTGTATAATTTAGTCACAGAAAGGAGCTTTTATATGCAGATTGTTCCAATGAGAGATTTAAAAAATACTGTAGAAATAGAGCGTAGATGCTCTGAATCTAATGAGCCAGTATTTGTCACAAAAAATGGATATGGTAAGTTAGTCGTAATGGATATTGAATATTACGAGCGTACTATGCGAAGAATCGACGAGGCTACTCAAGTTAATAAAGGTATTGCTGATTATGAAGCTGGAAGACTAGTTGACGGACCAAAAACACTTGCGAAATTGAGGAGTAAGCATGGCATTTAAAAAATATAACTATGCTCTTACCGAGATAGCTGCGTATGATGTTGATGAGGTAATTTCATATATACAAGAAGAACTGTCAAATCCTGAGGCTGCTATAAGCTTTGCTGACGAATTGGAAGAAAAGCTTGAAGATATCTGTAAGAACCCTAAAAATGGTAGACTTGTAGAAAATGAATTTCTAAGACGTGATGATGTGAGGCGTTTTTTAGTAGGAAATTATATAGTCTACTACTTTATAGATGATGAGAATAATAGAATTGTAATTTTAAGGTTAGTTTATGGAAAGCGAAATCAGGGACAAATAGTAAAGGATTTTAAATAGTGTTGCAAGGCGCACCAATGTTGGTGCGCCTTATTTTGTTCTGCAGTAAGGGCGATAATATCGCCAAATAATTCTTTATCATTGTGCAAGTACATTGTCTAACCTCAATTCATAATAAAATTTGAATACTGTGAGCGGAAATTTCCTTATATATTCATCCACATCGCTTCTTTTTATGTTATGTGATTCAATAAATTTCGAAAAGCATTGTCTGGCTTCCTCATAATCATAATCTAAATATGAGTCTAAATCAGACAGTAGGTACAGCATTTGTAATATATAAACATTATCGTTGGTGACAGTTGTAAGTGGCTTCTTCACTTTAAATTTTCTGTTGCCTATGATGACATCCCTTGGAGCAGAGTTGGTATTATTACTTACTATCTCAACTACGTGAGGAACCTGAGTAGAGATACCAATCTGATTTGCAAATGTATTTCCAGTATAAAAGCCATCAATCTTGCCATTCTTGACTATAAACCTGTATTTCGCAACTGTATCCGCTGTTGGCCCAACTGCTGATTTAAGTCTGGTTTTCTTAGGCATGTAGTAAATGCCATTATCATACTTAACAAGCAAGCCTTTTTTGCATAGTGTTGTGAGCTGCTGGGTAAGAGCAGATTTAGAAATGGTGCCATCGTATATATCTGAGAAGAAAATTGGCTCACCTTCCTTATAGTTGTCTTTTATGTAGTTGTATATCATATCATCACCACCTTAACGAAATATATAGTAAAACATAATCTGTTAAGCTTATTTTAACATGGATTGCGAATTTGTCAAAGAAAAGTGCATATCAAAAATGCAATGGAGTCAGGCACTTATATTTTGGGTAATTACTTAAAGCCTTTAGGCCATATAAAAAAGCTAAAGATATGATACAATAAATTCAAGAAGGAGGCGATATCTATGACTAACGCAGAAGCATGGGATTACGCTATTGGTATGATTAAAGTTGCTGGTCTAGAGCCAACAGCAGCGTTTAAAGAATATATAGAAAAAGAAAAACGCGGAGAAATCACAATGGACGATGCCAAGCGTTTTTTGGATAAGAAATATAAGATGAAAGTACGAAACAATTATTAGAAGAAATATTGGTACTTCAAGGGCCCAGAGTTTTTTTCTTTTGTATATTTGGTCATATCTTCGGATATGGCTTTTTTTTAGACATGTATTAATTCTTTTTACTTGCCTTCACTGTCTGCGAAATTGCTTTTAAAGATTTCAAACCTCCTTTTTTGAATTCGGTAAGGGTCAAGGCGCCTGCCGCTTCGAAGACTGAAAAGATTTCTTCAACAAATGCATCCATCTCAGCCTCAGACATCTTACTAGTATTATCTTTTATCCATTTATCAGCCATTTGAGCAGCCTTTGAAATGTTTTCCGCTGTGATCAGTGAATTACCTTCTACACACCAGGTGGCGATATTGTGCTGTAAAACAGCCACAGAAGTACTTTTAACAACTATAGGTTCACATACAGGTGTCATTAGAAGTCCCACAATGGTCTCTTCAGGTACAATGCTTATTATCTTATGGAGTATGTCTTTAATAGCCTTGCTAGAAGCCACCTTTTCCATGAAGCCAGGGCCGTCGTTGCTGTATACTGTAATTATCCTCTGCTGGATTGCTTTATTACATTTAGCTGCGGCAAATACCGCAAGATGCCCACCCTTAGAATGTCCACCAACACGAAGCAGGCGATTATTATCTTTCGCAATTCGATTAATATAGGCTAATGCCTCTTTTTCAGCTTCAGTTTCTTTGATTGCAAGCATAAAATCTTCCTTCCAGCCCACAACAGTATCGTCAGTCCCTCTGAAGCAAATATAGCTTGAGCCATCAGGAAGCAAAAATTCCATAGCTGCAAACTGAAGAGTCCGGGAGGTATCTATCAAGTTAATATAATTCCTGATTTTAACGTCCTTGTAACGGTTTGTCTGGGCGATAGCTTTTAATGTGATTGGAGCATCCTTTAATATGGAACCGTCACGAAAGCTCTTTTCGTCAAAAATCCTGTCAAAATAGATATCGCTAACCTCTTTTATACTCATGACCTCAGATGCATCACCAGAAAAAATCCTATCCATCTCAACATAGGAAATACAAGAAAGCACCAGATTATCCACCACATTGAAGCCATCCTGCCAAAATTCCAAATCACCACGCCAAGTAATATAATCTTTGATTGTAGCCATTATCTATCCTCCAACTTACCAACTGCGTTTTTCCAGTCGCAAACGCTCATGTTCGATTTCAGACATCAGGGTCTTTGCGGGAGCTGTTGCCGTACTTTCATCATACAGTAAACTAATAAGCTGATTTTGCTTCTCTATCAAATTGCTCTTTATGAAGCCTGTCGGCTCTAGGGTCTCCCTCAACTGCTCTTTTCCGGCCCTAATACTTGCATCCCACTCAGCTTTGTTCTTTTCATACTGCTGATTCAGCTCATCTAGACGCTTTTCAGCTTCTAAGCGAAACTTCTCAGTCTCCAAACGGATTTCTTCCATTCTGGCCTTGACCTTTTCAGTACGATAGATTACGTCAGGATAGGCATTGGCAAATCTTCGATAAAAAATAGATCTGTCACTGAGTAATAATTTCACATCCTTGCTTATGGCTTCTGTATTATCAGCCTCACTGGATTCAACTCCGATTTTCACAAGCTTTAATACAAAATGAGAAACGCTGTAGTCAGCAAGAAAAATAACAGAAAGACAACCGGCAATAATCTCCCTACTTACTAGACTTAGACTGTCGAAAAGCCCATATAAAATCGGATTAACAATATGTATAATGGCAACCCCACCTATTCCAAATAGTATCAAGTTACCAATCCAGACTCTGCCGTTTAGGTTCATTGGCTTTTGACTATAATCCCACCATCTGGCATGGAACTTTTTCTCCATAAAATAGCTGGCCAGGTACTCAATCAAGCCACATACAATCAAGGATATAGCAAAGGTGGTTCCTATGCCTCTCTCCACTGGTGTGAGTCCTGCTACCGTGAGAGTTATCAGTGCAGCTCCACATCCATAAATAGGAAGCCATGGCCCAATTAGAAAACCTCGATTTATAAAACGACCAAACTGGCGATATTTCAGTGTTACCTCAATACACCATCCCACAAAAGAAAATACGAAGAATACCAATATCAGATTAATAGTGAAATCCATATATCTCCCTCCTATAGATGCTTTTATATAGCTTTTATTATAGGCTCTTATTACCAGTAATATACAAGATATATATGAAAAATCTGTAATTAATAATTATGGGACCATTCCTAGCAGCTCGTTCCACTCGCAGGTCTGCCCGAGCTCCACAGACCACTCGCTACGCGAGCAAGGAGGGATTGGAAATCGGCTCCGCCGATGGGGGACTGCCGAGGGCAGTCTTTTTTGATGCGTTTAATTCGCATGTACGATAAAATATAATAGATACTGGAAATCAGAGGGAAATAAAGTAATGGAAATATTGGAATTTGGAAATCCGCAATCGGATATTGTACTGATTCAGCCTGTGGATGACCACGACCTAGAAGGCATAGAAAATGAGTATGTCAAAATCGTAAGAAACTCAGGTAAAAGCATTTGCCTGAAGGCTGTGAAAATAGATGATTGGAATAGTGACTTGTCTCCATGGAAAGCACCGGCAGTGTTTGGCAAGGAAGGCTTCGGTGAGGGGGCCACAAAAACTCTGGAAGAAGTGCTGAAACTATGCGTAGATAAAAGCAAGACTTACTATATAGGTGGCTATTCACTGGCGGGACTATTTGCCCTGTGGGCAGCATATGAGACAGATGTGTTTAGCGGGGTTGCAGCAGCATCTCCATCTATGTGGTTCCCAGATTTTGATGAGTATATGGCACAAAATAAAATCAAAACAGATACCGTCTATCTGAGTCTAGGAGATAAGGAAGAAAAAGCCCGTAATCCTGTTATGGCAACTGTGGGAGACAAAATACGAAAAGCATACGCACTGCTAAAAGAGCAGGATGTGAACTGTATCCTAGAATGGAATGAGGGCAATCATTTTAAGGACGCAGATATAAGAACGGCAAAGGGGGTTGTTTGGGTTATGAATAAAAAATAATTGACACTTTGTCTGTATGGTGCACCTATATAGGAGCACCTTATTTTTTTGTCCTAGTATCGATATAGGTAGTTACAGGAAAGGAGGATAGGATTTGAATAACAGATTGAGAATCATAAATGTAAATGAAGAAGTTGCAGTTGCTCCATGGGTAAAGAACGTGATGAAAAAGAGTAATTTGTCACATGATCAATAGTAAGTCATGGTTGAAGAGAGTTCGGCAATTACAATAATCACATTTGGACCGTTTTGTATGATTTAATTAAATAAAATGGAGGTAAAATCTATGAAATATGAAGAAGTGAAGGCAGTACAAAAATTTGTCGAGACGAAGGTAAAAGAATGTTCAGATAAAAATGACTATTCTAAAGCATGGGATAAAATCAAACTCGAAAACTATGGAATAAATTACTACAGCGAAAACTACATACGCCAATCGTACTCTAAAATGTGTGGCCAGACAATATACGATTACTATAGGAACTGCGTCTATAATTCATTAGTGCACTCATTAATGAGTGAAGGACAGGTTTGTCACTTATCTACTAAGCAAAAGGTTAAAGGTATCAACAAAGCAAAAACAAAAATAGAATCATACTTTGATGCCACAATACCAGAAATAGTGGAAGATAAAATAATTCAAATCGAAAATATAAGAAAAGAATTTGATAAAGCATCATACATAAAGTCTCGTGAGTATAATACCGATGGAAGCGTAACAATTGAAATAGATTATGAGAATTTCATTATCACGACATGTTTAATGAATACACCTATATTTGTTAATGATCCAATCAAACAAATGATAGAACAAGTTGAAAATATTAATGTTAAGATGATGATTATTCTTATGTATTGGAAGGTATCAAGGGAGCAAAAAGAAAAAATCAAAATAACAGAAGAAGAATTTAAAATATATCGTCCTTATTTCTTTCGAATTAATTTATATAATCCATTAAAGTGTGGTGATGGATATTGGTATATTCATGATTATACAGAGCAAGAGCTAACATCTTTAAAAATTGCATTTAGAAGAAGTAACCTAAAAAATATTATATCACGAGCTTTAATACTTGATCCGTATAGCATGGAATTTGAAAGAATCGATAATTACTTTGAAATTATGCAAAAAGATTTTTCAGTTGAGATTGATAGAGATAAAGAAAATATAATAAACATATTATTAGAGCTTTTGAAGCAAGGATATTTGTATTTTATAGATTATTAATTGTTTTACTAAAATTCCATAATATAAGTTGAAATACGTGCAGAAGTGAAAAAAACGCTTGAGGAAACCAAAATCAAATAATTATATAATTCCCCTTAAAAGGAGGAATGAAAATGAAAAAACCTGACGAACGAGCTTATATCGCGCATGAACGCTACAACAACAACGAATCAGTTGGAGATATTGCTTACGACCTTAACGTGTCGGAAACTAGCATATATAATATGATACACCGAGTCGACGAATATGAAGAATGGGATTCAATACCCCAAATAACCAATATAACCGAAATAATGCTACCCAGTGGGTTTATAAAAAATCTGAGTTATTCAAAAAAGAACGGATGCAGTGTTAAGGAGCGATTGCTATTCCATTGTATATTAAATATATATGTTCGTCGAATAAATGCGTTGGCAATTATGAAGCGATTTGGTATTGAAACAAGCGAATTTGAAGGGCAAATAATGTCAAACAATGGCCATGATGTTGAGATTAATCTATATGGATGGGAGGCTGGAACGCTTTCCAGATCCCCTCAAAAAATTGTAGATTGTGTACGAGAAATGAATATTATTCGTTTCGATACTGTGGAAAATATAATTAAAAAATATAAGGCCGTCGAAAAATGCATCTATAAGCACAAAATCCTAAGTGTAAAATTAAGTGAAGAATTAAAAAAAGATATCGATAATTTATTATTTGAAGAATCATAATTCAAAAGCTCTAATGTATTTCTTAACTTTAGGGCTTTTGCACCATAACATGCATATCAAAAATGGGGGTAACAATGATAACAGTTGAAGAAAAGAATGAACTGGAGCAAGTATTGTGTTCTAAGCTTAAGAATATAAAAATAAAAACATCCGAAAATGGAGATAGTACGTATAAAGTGCCATTCGTAGGCGGAGATTTCCTTGTTGAAGTTAGCAATCAGGAATTAGCAAAAGCTGTAAACATAGCTATCAAGATGTTGGAAGAATTAGATTCATTAGCAAATTCTGAGTATAACCGCGAAGCTATGGAGGAGCTTTGTAACAAAGCAAATAAGGAAGCTAGTGCAATAAAGACTGTGCTTATTTATGAGTCGATTCAAAACGACAACCTTAAAAAATTGACTATTGAAGCAGCTGAGGTTATGAGAGTCGGTGGCGCTTATTGGATGTTTGTAGTAAGGCCATCTCTTTCCACATCACTTTTTTTCGCATTGAATGAAATGATACATTGCTTTGATGATGAAGACATGCATAATCGAATCGCTTATTTTTTAGTTGGTTCAATACTTTCTATGCAAAGAGTACCTATTGATCAGGAGGATGATGCAGATGGGAAACTAAATAAATAAGGCTAGGAGGTCTTTTTATGGCAAGAGCTGATGAAGATATTCTGTATGACTTATATATTAAATTGGCAGAGTCAGCTAAAGAAACGAAAAAGAAAGGCAAAACTAAGGCTAACACTACTGAACAGTTAAGGGTTATTTTAAATAGAATTCCAACTCTTCTTCTATACTTAGATGAAATGAACTTACCACAAGCTGAAATCAATAGATATTTAGAAAAAGCGAAATCATTATTTTTAAACTACGCAACAATTAAAAAGCGCCGACCGGAGTTGGTATCAGCTTTTCTTGACAAAAAAATGGATCAGCTTGTTCATTCTATTGCAAGGAATGAATCCACAATGGTTTCTAATTTTAGGACTCAAGAACTAAGTGGCGAACGCTTGGATATTGCTTCTCTTTTCGAGGGGAATAATTATTATAGGCAGTTGCTTGATTTTACAGCTGTTCAGGTGATAAGGAAAATACTAAATGAAAATTTTACGTCTGTAGGTAAAACAATCGTTTTATTTATTACTGATACTGGCAGAAAATACCATAAACAGGATTGTCCATACTGTAAGGGTAAGCATTTGAAGCCTGCAACCCGTGCAGTTATTAATAATTTAGGGCTTGAGCCATGTAAATGTATCAAGGATGAAGAAGACCGAATCAAGCTAAATGATTCTTATAGAACAATTTTTATAGATGAATCAATTCATCCAGTAGCTTGGAATGAAAATGGTATTCCAGGAAAGGCAGGAAGCTATAGTTACATAATATGCAGAGGGCTGTTAGAAGACGAGTCACAAATTACACCATCTATTACGATTTCTTCAGGAGTAGAATATGTTCCAGAGATGCAGCATACCGAGAGGATAACAAAAACAGCAATAGGGAAAGTCATGATGATAGCTGCTTTTGATTATAACTTTAAGGGTAATATAAAGATTTTTACTGATAACTCAAGTGCTATGCAGACTTGGCAAAAGGAAAATAGTAATATGCGAATAGCAGAGCTTTTTGAGTCTGTGACTGTCCAGTTAATACCACGAGAACAAAACACTGCAGCAGATGTTATTTGTAGAACTCATATGTGTCTCAAAGTTCCAATTGATAAATACAATGATCTTAAGAATAGGTATAATATGCATGATAGTTTAGTAAATGACAAAAAGGCCCTAACAAAACAATTAGAAGAAAAGGATTTGAGTATAGAAACGCTAAATAAACAATTGGAACATAATAGTGAAACTATAGATAGATTACAGAAAGAAAATGCTAATTTGCAAACAAAACAATCTCTCATAAGGAAGCTATTTAAAGGCATTAAAACATGTTTTTTTGACAAACCTTCACAATTTGTATTAGACAAATGAGTAATAGAGCAGTGAATTATTAAAAAAAGAGTGGTGGTTATGCGTAACAAGCAGATTAATTATATTAAGCCAAATATGGGAGCTCTTCATGGTAGAATTGGACGTTCAATCTTAGAAACAATATTGAACACCCCAAAGCCTGATGATTCAAAATTGAGGGAACGGGCAAAAGAAGTAGAAGCTCTCATGCTTGAAGCTAAGAAAAATGGAACATTCTAAGGTTTAAGAGGTAAATCTGTTTTTTTCTTGACGTATAGTCATTGACTACATTATAATGGCAATATGATATACGCAATGACTACATGAACAAAGGAGAGTGTCTATGCAAACTGAGATTTATAACGTGGAAGGATTTGAAATTGAGGTCGAAAGAATATCTAAGGATGATACAGAAGCAAATCGTCGTAAGATGGCGTATGCTTTTTTGATGATCAGAGAGCAATCTGGAATGAACAGAAAGGATTTTTCTGATTGGCTTGGTATTCCGTATAGAACGATGCAGGAGTGGGAGCTTGGTCGTCGTGTTATGCCGGAGTATGTTCTTCGGTTGATTGCTTATAAGGTTCTTAATGAAAAGAGACGGGGGGCATTTGACCATTAGAATAATTAAGACACATGTGCACATATCTTGTAGGTTGCTAGAAAAATTCTACCTGGTGGAAAAGACATAATTAACAGACTGATTAAAGGAGACATGACCTATGAATTTAAAATTTAAAAGGATTAAAAAGGGTTTTGATACAAATCTTGCAATAAAAAAAATAAAAAATGAATTACAAATAAAAGGAAATGTAAAAGTTTACTTTAATGAAAAGAAAAAAGATAGTAGTATGCGTTCTAGTGGTGGAAAAGAGGAAATTATAATCGGTACTGCGAAGTATAATTTGGAAGAATTAAATGAGAGTCAAATAATAAGCATCTACAATTCAATTTATCATGAATTTGTTCATGTGAGAAATAGGAGACTGGCTGGGAGTACTATATCAGACAGTGTAATGAATTCTCGAACATTAGCACATTTTGGATATAGTTTGCTAGATGAGCTTTCAGCATATAGTGAAGCCAATATAAATTATCCTGAAACAATGGATGTATTAGAAACAAATTTTGAAGAATTATATGCTAATTTATTTGAAAGACTTACAGAAGGAGCCCTTTGTCTTGGGGGCAGGAAAGAAAGGACAGAAGAGGATCGAGTAAAATTCTATAACCAAAGTTTAGAAGTCTGCGTATCCCTGATACCATTATATGTAATTAGTGGAGGTATCCCTGAAGATAAGAAATATTATCCATTCAGACGAGCAATCAATAGTTTAATCTCTTATGGCTCAAATTTTGAAAATCTTATTTTGGAGGATTATGAAAAAATAGGTAAAGAGTATATAGAAAATTTGATTTATGACTTATCATCATCAAAAAGAAAAAACTTTTGGATTAATACAGCTATTGATTTGTAATGTGATATTAAAAAGACAGCGTCAGCTGTCTTTTTTGTTGAGGTAAAATCTTTTATATATGTAGTTGTTTGGATTGATTTATGGCAAAGTTGATGAAACTTATTATGCTATAAAGTGAGCTGCTGTGGTACACTAAAACTGTTAGATAAGAAGGAAAAAGGGGGATGTTATGACACCGGAAACTATAGAACGTATAAGAAGAATGACACTAGATCGAGACTGGGACCAGTTCCACACACCAGCCAACCTTGCAAAGTCAATTTCTATTGAGGCAAACGAGCTACTAGAGTGCTTCCAGTGGAGTGATGAGAACTATGATATCAACAATGTTAAGGAAGAACTGGCGGATGTGCTTGTGTATTGTAGAAATATGCTAGATAAGCTAGGCCTAGATGAAGACGATATCGTAAATGCAAAGATGGCTAAGAACGAGGCCAAGTACCCGGTTGAGAAGGCTAGGGGCAAGGCGGATAAGTACGATAAGCTGTAAAAATGGCTTTGGCCTGTAAATTGACTGTTGATATCAAAGAATGAAAGTGAAAAAATTTCTAAGTATGAAAATCTATTTTTACAAGTGAACATAATAAAATATATCAGCAAATATGCGATTTTTTTCAGAATGTTATTGACATATAGATAAGTATGTGATACTATGATATCATCAAAAAAGGAAGAGGCACTGGTACCGTGCCATTTCTTTTACAAATCGGTTTTGAACATTAAAAAATATATCAACTAAATGGAGGATATAATAATGAATAAACGTATTGAGCTAAGTAAAATAAAAGGGATTTCATTTATTGGTGGTCAGATTACATCAAGAATAGAGGCAAATGGTAAAAAAGAAGAAATAGCTATTGGAACAGTAAAGGTTATACCACCAAAAGCAATCAAATCAGGAAGTATAGCTCACGAAGAGCTATATGAGGTTAATTACAAAACAGAGTTTGATGAAAAGAAGCTTACAAAAGAAGGAGATATAGTTGTAAAGCTTTCCTCACCGTATGATGCGGCGATTGTGTCAAAAGAAGATGAGGGACTTTTGATTACTTCTTTCTGTATTATTATCAGAAATACAGGTAAGAACGTTTCCTCAGAATTTTTGGCAGCATTTTGCAACTCTGGGGTATATATGAGGCAAGTAATGAATATGGTTAGTGGAGCATCAGTTCCACTGTTAACTATTGGAAAAGTGAAAGATGTCAAAGTGAATCTTCCAGAAGAAGGGGAGCAAGAACAGATTGCGTTGTTTTACAAGACAATTTGTGAAAAGGAATCTGTTATGGAACAAATTATTGCTCTTGAAAAAGAAAAATTGGATGCTGTCTTAGGAGGTAACTAATATGGATAACTATGTAAATATTGATAAATATTGCTGGAACGTAGCAAGTATTTGGCGTAATGCTGGAATGGAAATGTCGAAATATGTTGGATGCACATTATATATTATGTGCTTAAGAAAAATGATTGAAGAAAATGCATGTGTTAATCCGAAGTATATGTCTACAATTGTAGAGTTAACTAAAGTTTTATATAGGCCTGTTTCTATTGAAGATATTGAAGTGATTAAGTCAGCTTCTGTGGTATTAGAAGAAACTTATAATGTTAAACCAGGATTATTATCAGATGTATTATCTTCGTTTCGTTCAGAAGAAGAGGCTTGGAAGAAGGCGTTCATCAAAGTTGTAGCTGAAACCGCAAATATTATTTCGGATGCTGGGTATTCTTTATATGCTGAAAGATTGATTAATTTAGCATCAAGGGAAGGTGGCAAAATGATTGGCGAATTAGCCTCTAGTAATGCGGTATCTGATTTGCTATGTGTTGCTGCTAATGTTCAGGATGGTGAAAGTGTATTAGATGGCTCGATTGGATATGGCTATTCAGCTGCAAAATGTATTAAAAACAGAAAAGATGTAAAACTTTATGGTGTTGATATAAATAATGATTCTATCCAAGTCGCAACACTGTATTTGATTCTTAACGGAGCAGACTTTGATACAACACCAGAAGATTTTACATCTATGCCTCCAGTATATGAAGTAGATAAAATTGTTATGGATATACCGTTTGGGATGAAAACAATGTCTGAATTGTCGAATAACCAGTTAATGCGGGTGCAAAAATGGATGGATACAGATTCGTGTAGAGAAATGGAATGCTTGTTTATGGCAAGTGCTCTTGATGCGATGAAAGACACTGGTAGATTTGTTGTTATTGTGCCTCAAGGCATACTTTTTAGACAATCAAAAGCTTTAAGCACATTTCGAAGGAATCTTATAAAAGAAGGTCTACTTAAAGAAGTAGTATCATTGCCGCCTGTTTATAATAGCACAACTATTAATACAGCAATGTTAGTTTTTGAACGAAATAATAAAGATGTATTATTTGTAGATGCATCTAATCTTGTTCAGAGAGAACGAAGAAATGATGCTTATATAACTGAAGATAATAAAAAGTTATTACAGGAAATACTTGAGGAGAAAAAAGAGATAGACAAGATATCATTCAAAGTTTCAAATGCCCAAGTTCTTGAAACAGGAGATTGGTCCATCTCAAGGTACATTAATACTGATGATGAGGTCGAATCAAGACCTTTATCAGAAATTAATGACGATTTAATTCAGCTCTACAATAGGTTAGAAGAGTTAAATGCAAGAAGTAATAGCTTAAAATTGTTTGTATAGTCCGTATTTTGGGACACCATAACTATTACAATGATAAATAGATAATTAGAGTAAAAATGCTATATTCAAGATTGGAGATAATAAAATGATTGATACAAAGAAAGAACAGGAAAGAGATGAATTACATCGCGCTATTTGGGCGATTGCAGATGAATTAAGAGGAGCTGTAGACGGATGGGATTTCAAGAACTATGTTCTCGGCACAATGTTCTACAGATACGTTTCAGAGAACCTTACAAACTATGTAAATGAAGGCGAGGAAAAGGCAGGAAATACTGGATTTGATTATGCTAGGATGTCTGATGATGAGGCAGAGACTGCAAGAAAGGATTTAGTTCAAGAGAAAGGTTTTTTTATACTTCCAAGTGAATTGTTTTGTAATATTGTAGAAAATTGCGATAGTGACAAAGCTACATTTAAGAATAAAGACGGTAAGCTAGTAAGTACTAAAGATAATCTCAATGAATTGCTGGAATTGGTATTTACACATATTGAAGATTCTGCAAAGGGAAGTGAGTCTCAAAGCGATTTTGAAGGCTTGTTTGATGACTTTGATGTAAACAGCAATAAGCTTGGAGCGACGGTAGCAAAGAGAAATGAGAAACTTGCAAAGCTGCTTAAGGGTGTAGCTGAGATGAATCTCGGTGATGTGAAGAATCACGATATTGATGCATTTGGCGATGCATATGAGTATCTGATGACTATGTATGCTTCTAACGCTGGTAAGAGCGGTGGAGAGTTCTTTACCCCAGCGGATGTGTCCGAAGTTCTTACCAGACTGGGAACTGTAGGTAAAACAGAGGTTAATAAGGTTTATGATCCTGCATGCGGATCAGGCTCTCTGCTTCTAAAAGCTGAGAAGATTCTTGGGAAAGATAAGGTACGTAATGGATTCTTTGGACAGGAAATAAACATTACGACATACAATCTTTGTAGAATTAACATGTTTCTTCATGATGTAGGTTTTGATAAGTTTAATATCGCTTGCGAAGATACACTTACAGCTCCTCAACATTGGGATGATGAGCCATTTGAACTAATTGTTTCTAATCCGCCATATTCAATTAAGTGGGAAGGTGACGAGAATCCCTTGCTCATCAATGACCCTCGTTTTTCTCCAGCAGGTGTATTAGCACCTAAGAGTAAAGCCGACATGGCATTTATTATGCATTCCCTTAGTTGGCTTGCAAATAATGGTACAGCAGCTATCGTATGTTTCCCAGGTATTATGTATAGAGGTGGCGCAGAACAGAAAATAAGAAAGTACCTTGTAGATAATAACTATATTGATTGTGTGATACAGCTTCCTAGCAACTTGTTCTTTGGCACATCGATAGCAACTTGCATTATGGTTATGAAACGTGGCAAAACTGACAATAAAACTCTTTTCATAGATGCCACTAACGAATGTATCAAGGTAACAAATAACAACAAGCTTACACAGGAGAATATCCAGACGATAATTGATACGTTCACTTCAAGGGAGGACATAAAATATTTTTCCCATTTAGCAAGCTATGATGAAGTCGTAGAAAATGATTATAATTTATCAGTATCTACTTATGTTGAGATGGAGGATACAGAAGAAAAGATAGATATAGTTAAACTTAACGCGACTATTGCAGAAGTGGTAAAGCGAGCAGATGAACTACGAGCAGATATTAATGAAATAATAGCGGATATTGAGGTGGGTTAATGAGTAAAGTAAATGAATTAATAAAAAATATATGTCCAGATGGCGTTAAGTATTTGCCACTATTGGATGTTGCAAATGTGTTGTATGGATATCCTTGCGATGCTAAGTTATTTAATACAGAAGGAAAGGGTATGCCTTTAATACGAATAAGGAATGTTTTGGATGGAATTACAGATACATATACTATCGAGACAGTGCCGAACGAATATATTATTTCCGCAGGTGATTTGCTTGTTGGTATGGATGGAAACTTCCATACTGCTGTTTGGAAGGGGGATAAAGCTGTTTTATGTCAGCGAGTATGTAAGATTTATTCTAAAGATGAAACAGAATTATTTGACGGATATTTGGTACATGTTTTGAAACCTCTTATGAAAAAAATAGAAAAATCAAAGAATAGTGGAACTGTAAAACATTTACTTGCTAAAGACATAAAGTCTATTAAAATCCCAGTGCCTCCTATAGAGGTTCAGCGAGAGATAGGATGTGTGTTGGACACTTTCACAACACTTAACACAGACTTGATAGCTGAACTCACGACAGAGCTTGCAGCTCGTAAAAAACAGTACGAATATTATAAAACTCAATTATTAAAAGAAAATAAGCATTATAAAAAAATGAAATTAAAAGATATCGTGACGGTTTCTATGTGTCGAAGAATAAAGAAAGCTGAAACTGTCACTAAAGGCGATGTTCCATTTTATCAAAATGGGACACTTGGAGGCGATGCAAATCTATATTTGGAAAGAGATGTATATGAGTTTTACAAAAGTAAATCAAAACTTCCAAAAGCAGGAGAAGTAATGCTTTCTACAGCGGGAACTGTTGGGAAAGCTGTAATATATGATGGTGAGGAGGCTTATTTCCAGGATAGTAATATAGTGTGGTTGAGTAACGATGAAACGATTATTAGTAATCGGTATTTGTATTGGTTTTGTATGTCTATGCCTTGGGTACTACCTAGTAGGGTCACATTAAAACATTTGCATAACTATATGATTGAAGACACTGATATTTCAGTTCCATCTTTAGATGAACAGGAGAGAATAATTGAACAGTTCCAGTTGCTTTATGGGAGAATAAATGAAATTATTGTAAAATTAGAACAAGAGATTGACGCTAGACAGAAGCAATATGAATACTATCGAGAAAAGCTGCTGACATTTAAAGAAGTAGTATAAAAAGAGGGGGTGTTAGCTGTGCCATATTTTAACATTATTGCACAGACAAATGAGAATACAGTAGTTACAGAGTACGAGCCATCAAAGGCTCGCTCTGAAAGCTACCAGTCAGAAGCTGCACTGGAAGAAGAGTTTATTAAACTACTATCTGGGGAAAATGGCCAAGGAGGATTGGGGTACGAGTATCTTAGGATTCATCAGGAATCTGATTTGATTGTAAACTTACGAAAACGCCTTGAAATCCTCAATGATTATCAATTTTCTGATACTGAGTGGAAAAGATTTTTCAATGAGTCTCTGGCTAATCAGAATGAAGGAATCGTTGAGAAAACGAGAAAGATTCAGGAGGATAATGTTCAGGTTCTTAAGCGCGATGATGGCAGTACGAAGAACATTACCATTATTGACAAGAAAAATATCCATAACAACTTCCTTCAGGTTATCAATCAGTATGTTATCGGAACAGCAGATGGGGCTAAACACGATAATCGCTATGATGTAACAATTCTTGTCAATGGATTACCTTTGGTTCATGTCGAGCTTAAGAGACGTGGCGTTGCAATCAGAGAAGCATTTAATCAGATTAATAGATATCAGAGAGATAGTTTTTGGGCCGGTTCAGGTCTCTTTGAGTATGTGCAGTTATTTGTTATCTCCAATGGTACCAATACGAAGTATTACTCAAATAGTACTAGATTTAATGCTATCAAGGATGCGAATGCAGCAAAGGCGAAGAAGGGGAAAACCAGCAATAGCTTTGAGTTTACATCTTACTGGGCTGATTCAAAGAATAGAGTAATTGCAGATCTTGTTGATTTTACAAAGACATTCTTTGCGAGACATACGATTCTTAATATCCTTACTAAGTATTGTATCTTTACCTCGGAGAATATGCTTATGGTTATGCGACCATATCAGATTACAGCGACAGAGCGTATTCTTAATCGTATTGAGATAGCTAATAACTATAATAAGTACGGAGATATTTCTGGAGGTGGATATATTTGGCATACTACAGGTTCTGGAAAGACACTCACTTCATTTAAGACTGCCAGACTGGCATCTAATTTACCGTACATTGATAAGGTACTTTTCGTTGTGGATCGTAAGGACCTAGATTATCAGACCATGAAGGAGTATGACAGATTTGAAAAGGGTACTGCGAATAGTAATACAAAGACATCTATTCTACAGAGGCAGTTGGAAGATAAGGATAAGAATGGTGTACATCACGAGTATAAGATTATTATTACAACCATTCAGAAGCTTGCTACATTCATTAAGAAGAATAAAGAGCATGAAATTTATAACAAGCATGTGGTTATTATTTTTGATGAATGTCACCGCAGTCAGTTCGGCGATATGCATGCTGCGATTGTAAAGCACTTTAAGAAGTATCATTTATTTGGATTTACAGGTACGCCTATCTTCCCGACAAATATCGGAAGTACAAGAAAGAGCACTTTCTTTACTACAGAGCAGACTTTTGGGGATCAGCTTCATTCTTATACCATTGTAGATGCTATCAATGATAAGAACGTTCTTCCGTTCCGTGTTGACTACATAAAGACAATGGATATTGATGACAATATTGAAGATGAAGAGGTTTGGGATATTGCCAGAGAAAAGGCAATGATGGCACCTCAGAGAATCTCCATGGTTACAAAGTATATTCTTGATAACTTTGATAGAAAGACCTACAGAGGTGATAAGTCATACGTTTATAATTCTTTGATTAACATTGAAGAGGTTGCATCTGCAAAGCAAGGAACCGTAGAAGAGATTAAACAGCAGCAAAGACTTAGCGGTTTTAACTCTATTTTTGCGGTTGCTTCCGTTCCGATGGCAAAGCTTTACTATGAAGAATTTAAGAAGCAGATGCAGGCGGAACCTTCTAAGAAGCTTCGCGTGGCTACCATCTTTAGCTTTGCCGCAAATGAAGAGGAAGCAGAAGAGGATAATGGTTTATTAGGCGAGGAAAATTCTGAGGATACATCAGCACTTGACCAGTCAAGCAGAGACTTTTTGGAAGCTGCTATTGATGACTACAATAAGATGTTTAATACGAATTATGATACATCCAGCGATAAGTTCCAGAATTATTACAAGGACGTATCTCTTAGAATGAAGAATAAGGAGATTGATCTTCTTATTGTAGTTAATATGTTCCTTACAGGCTTTGATGCTACAACGTTGAATACTCTTTGGGTTGATAAGAACTTGAAGATGCATGGACTGATTCAAGCCTTTTCAAGAACGAATAGAATCCTTAATTCTATTAAGACTTTCGGTAACATTGTATGCTTCCGTAATCTTCAGAAGAGAGTGGATTCAGCTATCTCCTTATTCGGAGATAAAGATGCAGGCGGCATCGTTTTGATGCAGAGCTTTAAGGACTACTATTACGGATATACCGGAGTAGATGACACACCGCATCCGGGCTATGTTGATATGATTGAAGAACTTACAACAAAGTTCCCTGTGGAAGAGGCTCGTATTGAAGGCGAAACCAATCAGAAAGCATTTATCTCATTATTTGGTGCAATCCTTAGAATGAGAAACCTGCTTAGCTCTTTTGATGAGTTCGCAGGAAAAGAGATTCTTTCCGACCGTGATATGCAGGACTATCTTGGAAAGTATCAGGATCTTCGCGATGAGTGGAAACGTAAGAGAGAGGAACATACAGCAGTAAGTATTGATGATGATATTGTATTTGAAATCGAACTTATTAAGCAGATTGAAATCAATATTGATTACATTCTCATGCTCGTTAAGAAGTATCATGACAGCCACTGCGAGGATAAAGAAGTCCTTGTTACTATCAAGAAAGCGATTGCTGCAAGTCCTGAACTTAGAAGTAAGAAAGCTCTTATCGAAAACTTCATTGCCGGAATCAATGATGTTGATGACATTATGACAGAATGGAACAACTATGTTGCAGCTCAGCGAGATCAGCAGCTTATTATTATCATTGATGAGGAGAAGTTACAGGAAGAAGCGACAAGAAGGTTCATAGAGTATGCTTTCCGTATCGGAGAAATCAAGACAACCGGTACTGACATTGATAAGATCCTTCCTCCGGTATCACGATTCGGTGGCGGTAACAGATCCGAGAAGAAGGAGCGAGTTATCGAAAGACTGAAGGCATATTTTGAGAAGTTCCATAATATTGGAGAGGCTTTTACAGCCCAAGAAGATTCGATAAATGATATAGATATAGAGGGAGGGGATTAAGATTAGTTCACGTGTTATAAAGGGACAGTATACAATAGACGAAGGTACCAGAGGACAAATATCTTCGAGGTATCATAGAATAACAAAAGCAGTTAATCAAGCATTTTGGGGCAGTAACAGCGATGTGGATCATAGTATTTATGTTGGTTCATATGGAAGAGGAACCGCAATAAATACCAGTGATTTGGATGTGCTCATTCAATTGCCTAATAGTGAATATGAGCGATTTTCTAGTATGTATGGAAATGGCCAATCACGTCTTCTTCAGGCGGTTAAAAATGCAGTGCGTGATACTTACCCTAATACTGATATCAGGGGAGATGGTCAAGTTGTCGTTGTAAGATTTACTGATGGAATGAAGTTTGAGATACTTCCAGCATTTAAAGTTCAGAATGGCTGGAATTATGATGAGACATATCGATATCCAGACACACATATGGGGGGTAATTGGATGACAACAAAGCCTAAAGCGGAGCAAAATGCTATGAAGCAAAAGAATAGCTGTACCAATGGTCTTTTATTTGATACATGTAAACACATCCGCTACATAAGGGATACGAAGTATTCTAGCTATCATCTGTCCGGGATTCTTATAGATTCATTTGTTTATGAAGCTATGGGAGGATGGCATTTTACTAGAGATGGGGAGGGCAATGTTCCATCGCAGATGACATATGAGGAAATGTTGCTCAAACATTACAATGAGATTTCTATGTATGGCATTTTTGCTCCAGGGCTTACAGCTCCAGGAAGTGGCCTGCAAGTTGATTCTACAAAAGGCTGGGATATTTTGGGAAAAGTATTAAATTATATGGCTAATTAAGGGGGCTAATTTATGAAAGAACAATATCAAAAACTATTAGATTTGGTAAGACAAAACTATGCAAGTATTGTTTGGACACATAAGATACAAGAACAACAGGCGGAGATTTACAAAGAAAAGTATAGATTCATTGAGTGCATTAATATCTTTACTGCAGCACTTACATCTTGTGGTGTTTTTTCAACTTTTTATCAAGATCATTTGTGGGTAAAGGTGATAACTATACTTTTGTCGTTTTCAACACTTTTCATAACGGCATATTTAAAAAGTTTTGATTTAAAGAGTATGGCAGAAGAAAATAAAGACTATGCTAATAAATTCCTTGTTGTAAGAAATAAAATGCTTAGTATCATTGCAGAGATTCATATGATGAAAAATTCTGTAGAAGGAATTCAGGAGAAGTATGAACTTATATTAAGTGAGTCAAATGAAATATACATATCTGCGCCATCAACAAGTAATAAAGCTGTTAAGAGAGCAAAAATAAGATTAGAAGTGGAAAAAGATTATACATTTTCAGATGAAGAAATTGATAGATTTTTACCTGAGTCATTAAGGGGAAAAATAAAAGACGATGACAAATAATGATGAATAGTGGTAATTAATTTGAAGGGAGAGGGTGTTGTTGTCACTTAGTAGTGATTTTAAAGAGTTTTGTAAAAATATAAAGCTGGATGATAGTGCAATGAGGACTACAGCTAGGGAGATATCCAAAAAGCTCAATAAAGAATACTATGATATTTCCGGAGAAGAGACCGAGCATATGTATATTGTCGGATCTGTAGGAAGAAAAACAGCTATAAAGGGAAGTAGTGATCTCGATTTACTTTTTGTTCTACCAGACGATGTTTATGACAAATATAATGGGTATGAGAGCGGCGGTCAGTCTCAGTTACTGCAGGAAGTGAAAAATGTTTTAAAAGAACGATATCCCAAGACTGATATAAGTGGAGATGGTCAGGTCGTTGTAATTGAGTTTGATGCATACACGGTTGAACTTGTTCCTGCTTTTATAAATGACGCAAGTTCATTTATTTACCCAGATACTCATGATGGTGGGAGCTGGAAGGTTACGAAGCCGTTATTGGAACAAGCTGCATGTGATGATTATGATGATTCATCTAATGGTGCATTTCGAGATTTTGCAGGTATTTTGAGAGCCTGGAAAAACAATATTGGTTTTTCTTTTAGTGGATTACTAATTGATTCGCTAGTTGCAGAATTCTTTGAAAAAAATGATTTGTTTGAAGGTGCTACCTATTACGACTACAGAGAGATGCTTTTAAATCTGTTTGGGTTCTTAAAGGATGAAAAATCCAATCAGAGTTATTGGTTTGCGTTGGGGAGCAATCAACATGTTTCGGATAAAGGAAATGGAAAGTTCGTAAAAAAAGCTCAGATAGCTTATGAAAAACTCAAAGAATCAAGTGATGATAACTTAAATGAAGCGCTTAGTGAAATATTGGGATGTGATTTTCCAAAATCTGATAAAGCAGTTAGAGCGTATAACTTGAGTAATTACAAGAATACGGAAGAGTTTATAAAAGATAAATTCCCTGTGGACATTGTTTATAATCTTAGGATTGATTGCGAAGTGAAGCAAGATGGCTGGAGAACGAACTTGCTTTCAAAAATTATTAAAGATGATGGTTTCTTGAAGATAGATAAAAGCTTGGAGTTTATGATTATGTCCACAGATTGTCCGCAGCCCTATGATATATATTGGAAGGTGAGAAACGTGGGTGATGAAGCAGAGCGAAGAGATGATATAAGAGGTCAAATTGTAAAGGGACGGTCATCCCACACCGAACATTCTAGATACAAAGGCCCACATTATACTGAATGTTATATTGTTAAACATGGTGTTTGCGTGGCAAAAGCAAGGATTAATGTTCCGATTAGTGGATAGAAATTAAGGAGAAGATTATGGCAGAAGGAAAAGTAGTATGGGGAATCCATACATTAAGAGATGATTTATTTGTTCCAAATGGAATTATAGGTATTGGCTGGGAAGAAATAGGCGATATTAAACTTGCTGGTGACAGCCGTGATACCATTAAGTTGACGTATGCAAGAGTGTACCCAGATGCTACACCAGGTTCTGTTGCTACATGTGTAGGTATGCTGTATAGATTTGTCTATGAGGTTCAAGTCGGTGATTATGTAGTATATCCTTCTAAGGCTGATCGCAAGATTAATATTGGAATTATTGAGAGTGATTATTATTACGATGATTCAGAAGTACAGTACACAAATAGACGTAAGGTAAAATGGTTAAAGAGTTTTCCGCGTACTGATTTCTCACAGGGGGCGTTGTATGAAGTTGGTTCAGCTTTAACTTTCTTCCAGGTTAAGAATTATGCAGATGAATTCTTAGCTGCATTAGATGGGAAAAAAGCTATGCTTGATACTACAATTGATGAGTCTATAGGAGCAACTGCTGATGACATTCAGGAGATTACCAAAGACTTTGTTTTAAAAGAGCTTAGCAAGAAACTTAAGGGATACGATTTCGAACACTTTGTAGCAAATCTTTTGAATGCTATGGGCTATAGAACAAAGGTGTCTAAACAAGGTGGAGATAGTGGGATTGATATCGTTGCCTACAAGGATGAGTTTCCGCCTCGTATTTGCGTACAGGTTAAGAGCATTGATGGTGATATTAAAGAGACTACTATACAATCCTTGCGTGGAGCAATGAGCGAAGGTGATTATGGTGTTTTTGTAACACTATCTGATTACACACTTAATGCCAAGGCATATTTGGAACAGCATCCAATTATAAGGGGAATCAATGGTTCTGAGTTGGTAGATTTGGTTCTACGTTATTATGATAAGTTAGATGATAAATATCAGGATATTATTCCTTTGAAGCAGGTTTATATTCCTGTATTAAAAGAAGAAACTGGGATTGATTAGTAAGATGGATTATTGGTGGTAGAAATTTATGTCTATACATTCTAACGAATTAATAAATGATAAAAAAGAAATATCAACTATAACAGAACAATTGTTGTTAGATGTCAGAACTGAAGAGATTCCAAAAGATAGAAGTATTGCTGTGCCTATAGCTCAACTTTCTACACTTGGCGCAGCTGTTTCAACTTTAATTCCAGCATTGAATACAATTACTAATACCACAACGATGGATATGAGTGGTTTGTATCGGCTTGCAAATAAAAGTGTTGGGGATACTTTAAAGGCTGCCCAAAATGGTAATTTCTGGGGCGCACTTAAAACGGCTGAGGGAAAATCAAAATTTGCGCAACTTTCCAATGCAGATCCAATTTCAACAACAAATACTATAGTTATGAATGCAAATCCCGCTATGATTATGATGTCTATAGCTCTTTTTTCTATTGAAAAAGAATTAGGAAATATCGCAGATATGGAGAAGCAGATTCTTTCATTTCTTCAGATTGAAAAGGAGTCTGAAATTGAAGCGGATGTAGTGACACTAAATACAATTATTAGTAAGTATAAATATAATTGGGATAATGAGCATTATATTGCCAGCAATCATAAGATGGTTCTTGATATTCAGAGGACAGCGAGAAAGAATATGATTTCTTTTCAAAAAAAAGTTGCTGAGACGTTGAATTCCAAAAAGTTTGTAATTGCACAAGGGCAAGTAAGCAATGCATTAAGAGATTTACTGAAAAAATTTAAGTACTATAGATTATCATTGTATACATTTTCTTTGGCTTCATTGGTAGAGATAATGCTGAGTGGAAATTTTAAAGAAGAAAATATCGAAGCATCTATCAGCGAAGTCAGAAAAAACACTGATGAGTATAGAGAATTATTTAGTGATTGTTCTGTTTTTTTGGAGAAATTATCAAAGGGTTCTTTAGAATCAAATGTTTTAAAAGGTCTTGGTGCCGCTAGTGATGTTATGGGAAAGTTTATCGGAAGTATTCCAAAGATCAAAGAAGGTCAGGTTGATGAATTCTTACAGGAAGCTGGAGGTAAACTTAAAACAAATGCATTAGGAATTAGCAATGAAGTAATAGAGTCTTTTTCAGAGGTTAGCAATCCAAATACTGGAGTGTTTATGCAAAAGATGGAAGATATGATTCAGATATACGATAAGACTACAGAAATATGCTTCGATAAAGAGAATATTTATTTGATTGCTGGATGATGGGTTTTGTTTGAAATGGATAAAACTTAATACGTGCTTTATAGTCAGATTTTTGGATAAAGTGGGGGTAAGAGAGCAGATGAAATTGCGCGAGCCATATAAAAATAAAACGAGAAAAAAATATACTGATGTATCAAAGTTTCTTAAGCAAGAATTCTCATTCAACACTTATGAAGATAGGAATGAAATACAAGCGAAATATCGATCTACTATTGATAATGAGAGTAGAGTTTGGCTTCTTTTTGCTTCTAAAGAATGCGAGAATTGGGAATGCTTACAAGTAGCACAAAGTAAAAATAATGTAAGTAGTGAAGTAAAAGACGTTATTCAATATATATTCTTAAATCTTCAGATAAACTATGATTTACTTGAAAAGAAGAATAGCTCTTTCTATGAAAAAGTACGACCTGTATCAACTAACGGATATAGTTACCGCGAGATTTTATATTCGTTTATAGGAAGGCAATTCAAGTATTTTAAGATATGTTTTTTGGATGTTGATAAATATTTAAACATTGTACCGAAAGAAGCTAATGTTACAGATGAGGAGCGCATAATAGAAATATGTAAGAATCAGTACGCTGAGGCGAAAATTGCTTATGAAACATTAGCTGTTTACTGGATGCAATATAATTCAGGGATAGATGGCCAAACAATTGCATACATTGCAGCCCATGAGGATGAGTTCGACGCTGAAAGCAATTATTAGATATATTTAAAATTACTGAAGGGGTGACAGAATAAAACCGCAAGAGTATAATTCGTATATACGTTAATCTAATTAGGAGACATGAGTTGGGTATAGAAAAAGTAAGTATTAACAATTTTAAATCATTGAAAAAGGTAAGCATTAGTTTTGCAGATGATGGTGTGACCTGTTTATTAGGGAAAAATGGATCAGGAAAAAGCTCTGTGATGAAGGCTATTAGTTATTTTTATAGTATTGCTAATAATCCGAATACTATTGAAAAAGTAATAGATAACAAAAACCCATTTATTCAAAAAGCATCAATTGAAATAGTTTTTGATATTTCGTTACAGTCGAATAATGATATATTTAAAGATTCTTTAAAAGTATATAGGGATTTCATTACTGTAAATAGGAAATTAGTAATAGGACTTACTCAATATAAAAATGGACTGATAGAATGGTCGCCTATAAACAATGTATATGCGGTGAAAAAAATATTATCAGTATTTCCTATATATTTTATCGATGCAAAGGAAATAACCGCTGATTCATGGAGCAATATATGGGATATTGTTAGTGAAATAGCTATAAGTATGTACGACGATGATGATGCGAAAAAAACACAGATAGTTGATGTATTTAAAAATATATATGGCGATAGATTTTCTAAAACATATGAAAAGCTCTTGAAGGCACTTAATGAAGAAAAAATTGACATCAAACAAAATGATTATAAAGCGAAATATAAAAATGCACTCATATCAAGTTTGGGAGGAGAGCAATTTATATATGATGATGAAAAATTTAATTATTATTCATATGGCATTAACTCGTTAAAATATTTGGCTTTATATATAAGACTGTTAACTGAGCTAACAGATGTATCATACAAAGAAGTATGTTTGCTTATAGATGAACCAGAAATAAGTTTACATCCACCGTATATAGACAGATTGGCCGAATATTTTATAAGTAAGCGAAAAATGCAGTATATGGTAGTTACACATTCTCCACATTTTTTAGCTAACCTACTTAACTACAACCGAAAGGCAACTTTTTATAAAATATATAACGAAGAAGGTTATGCACAAGTGGAGGGTTATAAGTTCCCATTCGAGTCCGCTAAATGGCCGATTGGAGATAACGAAACGGTCCCATTTTTCTCTAATGCAGTTGTTTTTGTAGAAGGTACTAGTGAAATGCAGCTGTTCTACAATAAAGCTTTAAGGACACTTTTTCCAGTATTAGAAGAAGTTTCCTTTTTTTCAACTAATTCTGATGATTCGGCAACTAGAGCTATTTTGTCAAAAGGAAAGAATAAGGCAATTCCATATTTTGTGCTTGTTGATATGGATAAAATTATTGTTTATGCGGAGTCAAAGAAAAAGTTTAAGCAAAATAATAACAATGAAACTGTTAACCCATTAAAAAGTGAAGACATAAACTTGAGGGAAAAATTTTATTATCCGGGAAAGTTTAGAACTAATACTACAAATCTTAGAAGTAAAATTAACATTGAATTAGAAAGGCTTTACCCAGTGACACAAGAAGAATTCATTATAACAGATAGAAATTTTGATATTTTGATTGATAATATAAAAAATTATTGCCTCCAATATCAAGTTTATCCATTGAAAACAACAGTTGAAGGGTTGTTGATTAACCAGAATTCTTACAATGCTTTTATGGAATGGATTAAAAGTGATGATTCACAAAAATATAATGAAGTGCATAATAATTTGGAGGCTTATTCAGATGCTAAAAAGTTATGTGTGCTACGTTGTCTATATCAGGGTAAGCTAGACATTCTAAAAAAACCATTTGAAAACAAGACGAAATTTGTGGATGATGATACATATGATTTTATAACTAGATATTCAATAGGTACAAAAACGGAGTGGATTGATAGATATATGAGTTGGATTATTCGGGAATGGCTAAAAGAATATAATGACGATTCTGATAAAAAAGTTAAGGAGATTTTTAAGTTATTTCCTGAACTCAAAGATATTGTAAACCTTATAGCTGGTATGGTAAAATATCGTAAATACGAATGAGTAGTAATGATTTGACTTAAGTGTACATAATAGTCGAAGTCTCGTTGTTTTATCTGTTTGAGTCTGACAAACTTAAACTATGTATAATAAACCGAGAAAGAGTATTGGCTAATTTGAACGTTTATTATTTTAACAAAAGTATGTTAAAGAGATACTTTGTTAACGTATTGTTACGTTCGCGTAGCGAAAATGAAGAGGTACTCATTTGTAAAGGCTTCAATTGTGAAGCCTTTTTTTATGGGAGATAATAATGGTATGAATGGATGGAATATACAGGATAAAGAGGATTTTTACAATAGAATAGGGGTAAAAACTGATTTGGAATTAAAGAGTTATGTTAGTTTCTTGGCAAAAAATAAATACTATAAACAATCAGTAGAAATACCAAAGAAAAATGGTACAAGATTAATCTATAATATTGATAAAACATCGGAGTTATATCGTATTCATAATAATTTGAAAAAGCAATATTTGGATAGAATCTATATATCAGATGCAGCCTACGGTTTTGTTAAAAAGAGAAGTTATTATGATTACTTAGTACCGCATTTAAACAAATATAAAAACAGGCATTATATGAGAATCGACATTTCATCATTTTTTGATTCAATTAAAAGCGAACATATTGAAAATGCTTTTGGGTTTATTTTAAAAGAATGTAAAGATAGGGATTATATAATAGAAAGGTTAAAAGAGATTTTTTTATACAATGGAACGCTGGCGCAAGGAACACCTATAGCACCTGCTGTCTCAAATATAGTATTTCGTGAATTGGACATAAGAATAGAAAAGTATTGCAATAAAAGAAAGGTTGTTTATACAAGATATGCAGATGATTTGCTTTTTTCTTCTGACGATAATACTGTGATGAGAAAAGACTTTTACAGAGGAATAAGAAAGATACTTGGCAGCCGTGGATTTAATATAAATGAAGACAAAACAATAAATATGTCCGATTCAATTGTCATGAACGGGATAGTTGTGGGAAAATCCATTCATTTATCAAGAAAAAAACTTAAACCAATTAGAACCATGTTGTTTGCTCTTAAGCTAGTAGAAAAAGAAAAGGATATCGAAAAATGTTTGAAATGTATTAATAACACCTTTCAAAAGGCTAAAATAGATAAGACTTTTAATAGTGCTATAGACGTAAGATTCTATCTTTGTGGATATCGCTCATATTTGATTCAAATTCTTAAATATTGTGAGGATATTAACATTGAAAATCGATTGAAAAAAATAATTAATAGTATTGAGTCTTATTTAAATGGTCCTAAAAAATCATTTTTATAACTCGAGGAATATAATAAGAACATTAGTGTCTGACCCCATTACAGAAATATTACATATTGTAATAAAAATTCAATGGTGTTAGGTCCCATATGCTTGAGATGTTGTAATAAGTAATAAATATGAAATGGGGGCAATTACCTTTACGCTAATATATTTGTATGATTAAAAAAGAGGATAGAATGATGAGTTTAAAAAATTTCAAAAGATTTGATATCGGAAAATTTATTTTTGGAGAGACGCTTACTGAACAGAAAAAACTTGATATGTTGAAGTGGACATTAAGTACCACTTTAACAGCGGTATTACCTTTTTTGGTTGCAGTATTTAAATGGACAGCAGAAAAGTTTAAAAATAGTTTTTTTTCTTATATTCCGCATATAGATACATTATTATTGTTGTATGCTGTCGCCTTGAACTGCTATATTTTGAAAAAGGAACTTGAGGGTTATCATAAAAATAAACTAATTGAAAGAGCTATATGTTTTTTTGGAGGAATAGTTGCACTTATTAGCGGCGGGTTTTATTGTTATCTTATAGGTGCAAAAATAGAAGAATTACATAGTAATGTATTAATTATAATTATTGTAGTTACTATTATTAATTTACTTTTAGGCATTCTTTACATAGGAAGTGATTATGTAAAGAAGCCTCAAATTGTAGTATGTAATGCAGAAGATAATTCTGTTATACCTCAAGAAAAATGTGTAGAAGAAAAGGATGCATAGATAAAATGATGCTAAAAATCGTAAAGCCTATTTTTAGATATATTATTATATTAGTGGTGTTATTTGCTGTCTTTTTTATTGCGGGATTAGTAGTGCAACTGAGGAATAATGCTGATTATAATCAGGCTAAACAATTATTTGATAAGCAAAGATATGATGAAGCATATATAATTTTTGAGAAACTTGATAGTTATAGTAACTCGCAAGAAATGGCTCAAAAATCATTTAATTTAGATAATATCCAAAAAGCAGAGGCAGAAATTTTGAATCAGAACTATGATATTGCGTTAGGGTATTTAAATGAAATTAAATCAGAGGATACTGATATTAATTCAAAAAAGAATGAGATGAAGTATTCGATAGCAGTATCATTGTTTGATGATGGTCAATATGAAGAAGCAAAGGAGGAATTTGAATCTATTATTGATTATTCGGATTCAAAGTTGTATTTGACTCAAATAGATATAAAAATGATTGATTCTAAAAAGGATGAATTATATATATCTGCTATAACGGACTTTAACGACGGAAATTATCAATTAGCTTTAAGTAAATTCATAGATATTGAGGATTATCAAGATGCAAGTTCATATATTAAAAAATGTGAAGATTACTTAAGGAGAATGGATTTAAATAGAACTGTTGCAGGAGGAGTCATAAATAGTGTTGCTATAACGTCAGGGGGAAAACTTTTATATACAGATAAAGATAATTCGGATTTTTCAAAAACTACGGATTGGGAAAATTTAGTAAGTGTTGATACTTATGGAAAAATAATTATTGCAATAGATGAAGATAAAAATCTTTATACCGCAGGAACATATGATAATGGTTCTAAAATAAAATTTGATAGAAATACAGGTTGCATAGATGTCGCTACAGGAGAGCAATTTGCAGTTGCTTTATACTCTGATGGAAAAGTTGAAGCGGAAGGGCATAATGATGATAAACAATGTGATATCGCAGATTGGGATGATTATTTTGTAGTTGATATTGATGCAGGGTGGCGTTTTGCAGTAGGGCTGACAAATGGAGGGGAGCTCTTATTTTCTGGTGTAAGCAAGAGTCAAGAGAGTGAATATATATCAGAAAAAGAATTATGGAAAGATGTAGTTTCAATTAGTGCCAGTGGTGGTGGCGAAACAGCTGTTGGTTCGAATAGGCATGGAAAAGGGCACACTGTTGGTTTGACTAAAGAGGGAAAAGTAGTAGCGGTTGGAGATAATTCGTATGGCCAATGTGATGTTGAAGATTGGAGTGATATAGTAAGGGTTTCTGCTGGAGATTGGTATACTATTGGAGTTAAAAGTGATGGAACTGTATTAATTACGGGTGAAAATAAGCCTAGAATGAAATATATAAATTCCGAAATATTTGAAAAAACTTATTACGATGTGGCAGCAGGATATGGTCAATCGTTATTTGTAACTAGCGGGGGTAGTCTTGATGCTTATGGATTTGATGATAACAATAAGCAATCAATAGCGGATTCTTGGGATGCCATAAAGGTAAAAAAATACAAATAGGGTTCTAGACAAAGATTTGTGTCTGTATTAGTTCAGAGATGATACAAATGTAATGGGTTAATGAACCTATGTTTATAAAACAATCAGTTGTTGCGGATTCATTTTTAACTTATAATGAAATCGACATTAGGAAAGGAGGAATTGCCTATGTACAATACCTCAAAATCCCTCCAGGAGATGGAGGCCTAATCTCGATTCGCGGGTTGAAGCGAAGCTTGCCCGCTCTTATATATTAGCTGCAGGGCGTGCTCTGCAGCACTTTTTATAAACACATGAAAAGAAGAAAACGTAAAGAAAATCTCAAGAATTTAATATGGGCCAAAACAAGTGGCATCTGTGCCAAGTGCGGAAGAACAGTTGAGGTAGATAAACGTACCATTGATCATTTCATACCTAAATATCATGGTGGCACAGATGATATTAGAAACCTTATTCCTCTGTGCAAGGCATGTAATAGAGCCAAGAGTTCTAGGCTTATGAGTATAGAGGAATGTTGTCCATTTCTGGATGAGGAATATAAGATAGAGATACGTAAATACGTAGGAAGAAAGTAATCCATCGGCGAAGCCGATTATAATCCTTCCTTGCGGGCGACAGCCCGTGGTCTGTGGAACTCGGGCAGACCTGCGAGTGGAGCGAGCTGCTAGGAATGGTAAAATATACATGAGATACAGCATTTATGTGTTGGGGAGTTGAGTTTATGAAAAAGGAGATTTTGAAATGAAAAAGAGAGTAATTGTAGTTGTTTTGATGGCATCAATGCTGGTTGGATGCAAAACTGCGTCTAAGGAAGAGGCAGCAATAGAGCCGGAAGAAGTGACTGTAGAGGAAAGCACTGAAGAGGCGGATGAGGCAGAAGAAAGAGAAGACGAGGGCGTTGAGACAGAGGAATCTTGGCGTGAGGCTTATTATGATTATCTGACCACAAATGAGGATGTAGCACCAGATGAAACGGGCAATCATGGATTACAAGTAACAATGATTTATTTAGATGACGATGATGTACCGGAGTTATTTATAGACACGGGAATGGAGGCCGGTGGAGAGATTATTGCAACTTATTACGATGGTGAAGTGGTAAGCTACAATTTCCCACGACTAGGTTCACAGTACATCGAAAGAAGTGGGCTTGTCTATACAAATACTGGGCATATGGATTACTACCCATTAACTATTACCAAGTTGGAAGATGGTGAGTTTAGGGAAATTGGTGTTGGACTTGCCTATCTTAGTGAGGCAGACAGGGAGCATTTGATTGCCGATGAGAATTATCCATATATATTGACTTATGAGTGGGAAGATGAGCTTGTGAGTGAAGAGCAGTTTAATGCTAATGTTGCTGAGATTTATGATATGGAGCAGAGCGTGTATCCGGAGGAGTTCGTTCCGTATGATGAGTTTTTGAAGGGGCTGAGGAAAGAGAAATTAGAAGAGGCCAATTATTAAGTGAGGTTATAGATGGTAAAAAAGATAGTAAGAGATCCACTTTTCCTACAGCAGAAATCTGAGCCAGCCACAGAGGCGGATGCTCAGGTGATTGTGGATTTGATGGATACATTAAAAGCAAATTTGGATAGATGTGTTGGCATGGCTGCCAACATGATAGGAGTGAAGAAGCAGATTATTGTTGTAGCTGCCGGGCCATTTATATTTCCCATGGTTAATCCTGTGATTACTGCAAAGAGTGGGAAGTATGAGACGGAAGAGAGCTGCCTATCGCTAGATGGAGTCCGTCCATGTGTGAGATACAAGGAAATCGAGGTGGATTACCTGGACCAGAACTTTAAACCACAGCATGGCAAGTACACAGGATTCACAGCCCAGATTATACAGCACGAGATACAGCATTTTAGTGGGGAGTTGATTTAGGGGAAGTGATGGACCAGGGGGACGGGGTTAGTGGACCATTATTAGCCAATGGAAAATAGTGTAAAAATAGTGTAATTTTAGTGGAGAAAAAGAGCTACTATTGTTGCTGTTGAAGAAATACAAGGGCGAGTTCACACCTATAGAAGTTAGCCGCGAGCTTGGGGTTACAAATAAGACTGTTATTAATCGATTAGCAGTGCTTGTTAAGATTGGATTCGTAGAACCTAATATGGTTAAAGAAAGAATTCGATCTTATGAATTAAGTTTTTTTGCAAAAGAGAATGAAAAGAGAATAAAGAAATTGCTTAAGTGATGGACCAGGAATGGTAAAAAAAGATAGTAAAAGTCCTATGGTTTTTGCAAATTGAATTGCGAAAGTCATAGGACTTTTGTTATAATTATTGCAAAAGAGATAGGAGTTGCAATGTCGTTATGTATAGAGAAATAATAAATGATTTGAAAAAATGGAGGGATAAGTCACGAAGGAAGCCGTTGATTCTTACTGGAGTAAGACAATGTGGAAAGACTTATATTGTGGATGAGTTTGCTCGTAGTAATTTTGAAAGTTATGTATATGTTAACTTTGAGTCTGAGGAGACTCTTTCTGCAATTTTCGATTACGACTTCGATGTGAATAGGATAATAAAGGAGTTGGAGCGTCATTTTAAGACAGAGATTATTCCTGGAAAAACGCTGGTTTTCTTTGATGAGATTCAAGAGTGTACCAGGGCAATAACCTCATTAAAATACTTTTGCGAGCAAATGAGGGATTTGCATATAGTATGTGCTGGGTCACTACTGGGAGTTGCCCTGAAGAAAAAACAGATTTCATTCCCCGTTGGTAAGGTAAACCGCTTACAGCTTTATCCAATGAGTTTTAAGGAATTTATAATTGCAAATGATAAAGCGGATTTGATTGACACTTTTAAAGAGTGGCCAACAGATCGTGAAATCCCTAAGTTATATACGGCTCAAATGGAGGAATTACTTAAGAATTACTATATCGTTGGGGGCATGCCAGAAGTTGTAAAGACTTGGATCGAAAACCATGATTACGAAGAGGTCGAAGAGGTTCAGAAGGAAATCTTAAATGATTATGCTGATGATTTTTCAAAGCATGCACCACTTACAGATATTCCAAAAATCAGATGGATCTGGGATTCGGTTCCAGTACAACTCGCAAAAGAGAATAATAAATTTATCTTTTCGCATGTAAAAGAGGGAAAACGTTCTGCAGAATTGGAGGATGCTTTACAGTGGCTAGTGGATGCAGGATTACTTATTAAGACCGAGTTGGTAGAAAAACCTGAAATACCTTTAGAAGGAGCCTCTGATAAAACCTATTTCAAAGTATATATGTCTGATGTTGGATTACTGCGGGCAAAATCAAAAGTATCCGTAAATACGATATTGGAAGAGTCTGACTTATATATTAGATATAAGGGCGCATTTGCAGAAAACTATGTTTTGAATGAATTAAAATCAATAGGGAAAGCTCCATTTTTCTGGCGTTCCGGAAACACGGCAGAGGTAGATTTCATTTACGAAGAAGAAGGAGAGATTGTACCAGTAGAGGTAAAAGCTGCAGATAATACACAAGCAAAGAGTTATAAGCAGTTTTGTAAAAAGTATCAACCAAAGAAAGGATTAAAACTTTCTAGGAAAAATATTGCTGAGAATCTTTGCGAGGCAACCTTAACATTTAATATTCCGCTGTATTTAGAATGGAATATTGATAGTTACATCAAGGGGTGATGGACCAGGGGGACGGGGTTAGTGGACCATTATTACAAGAGGAGGTTTTTATGAAGAATTTTCTAATGAAAAGAGTTAATGTGTGTGTGTGTGCTTTTATTTTAATAAGCAGCGCTTTATTTTCTGCATGTGGGAAGGATAATAATGAAGAGGCATCTGTAGTGTATTCAGAACTAAAAGCTGATGCTAGTGAGGAGCAAGATGTTGTTACTTCAAATATAGGAGATGAGCAAATGGCAAATGAAGAATTATCAAAAGGAATTATTAACATTTCGATTGATCATGTGGATCAAGCCGTTGAATGGGAAGATAATGAATCGGTTGAAGCCCTTGAAAATCTGATCGATGAAAAGGGTTCTTTGACGATTCAGATGAGGATGTATAGTGATTTTGAGCAGGTGGGTTCACTTGGAGCAGATATAACAAGTGACGATGTACAGATGACTACAGGGCCTGGAGATATTGTTCTTTATAATGGGAATCAGATTGTTATCTTTTATGGGTCAAACACTTGGGCATATACAAAACTTGGGAAGCTTAAGGCGTCGCAAGAGGAGCTGGAGAGTATGTTGGCCAATGGAGATGTGGAAGTGTTTCTTAGTTTGAGTGAATAGTACAAAAAAACATGAGAGGTGAAGTATAGATATGTCGGAGAATCAATCATCGGTTTCATTTTGCACATGCACAGACACGGCATGTCCATGTCATCCTACCAATCATGACAAGGGATGTACACCATGCATAGCCAAGAACTTGGCCCAGCGGGAGATACCTAGCTGCTTCTTTAAGAAGGCTGGTGGGCAGAAGCCTACGAAGGATTGGTACTTTGAGGATTTTGCGGCGCTGATAAATCTTAATGGAAAATAAAATTTTATAATACATCGGCGAAGCCGATTACAATCCTTCCTTGCGGGCGCTAGCCCGTGGTCTGTGGAGCTCGGGCAGACCTGGCCGCGGAGCGGGCTGCTAGGAATGGTAAAATACGTGTGTAAAATATAGGAGGCCAACATGGTACGAGAGGTTACATTTGAAGATTTAGATTCGATGCTGGAACTGTATCTTTTCCTTCATGAGAAGAGCATTCCGGAGCATGATGAACATCTTGCTGAGATTTGGGAGAAGATTCTTACTGACGAGGATTATCACCTGATTGTAAATGAAGTGGATGGCAAGATAGTGTCGTCATGCACCTGCATTATCATTCCGAATCTTACCTGGAATGTGAGACCATATGCCTTTGTGGAGAATGTGGTGACCCACGAGGATTACCGTAAATGCGGATATGCCAGGGCTTGCCTTGACTATGCGAAGAGCGTTGCCCAGGAGGCGGATTGCTATAAGATATTCCTGATGACTGGGGCGAAGGATGCCGAGACGCTGGGGTTCTATGAGCACGCTGGGTACAATAGTGGGGATAAGACTGGGTTTATTCAGTGGCTGTGATTGAAGTGCTTAAAAGGAGGCCTTGGAGGTGAGTAATATGAGCGATAACAGAGTATTTAATAGTATTATGACAGGTCTTAATGAAGCACTTGAGGATGCTCAGAGTGAAAAACCTATTCTTAAAAGACATAAGATTGTGGTAGAGCCTGTTAAAATATATGAAGCAGCAGGAGTTAAGAAAATAAGAAATTCAACTGGAGTGTCTCAGAAGTAATGGACCAGGGGGACGGGGTTAGTGGTCCATTACAATCCTTCCGTTAAAAGTGAACAGACTACAAATTAAGAAATAAGCGAATTCTTTACAAAAGACTATAATCTTGTTAACATACTTATACAAATAAGAGGTATTTGAGGTGGTAAATTTCGTTGCAACCACGCACCCTATGGGTCAAAAGAGATGTTACAGAGGCGACGGTAACCAAATATCTTTTAACGTAAGGACTCTGAGTATTCAGGGTCCTTTTTGATATCATCGGCGGAGCCGATTACAATCCTTCCTTTCTGTTTTGTTTGATAAGGGGATGGTAACGCATTTGTGTTTTGAATTTGTGAACGGGTTGAATATACGCGTTGCGGGTGGTATCATATATACGCGATGCGTGCTATGGCGCGCTTATATACATGATTGAAATGTACACGTGTAGCGTGTATAATGGAGTTACATTAATGATCAATTTCGCATATGTTTTACTGAAAAAGATAATGATTTTTATGATGTTGAAATTGTTGATTATCATTAGGAGGTCATATGGCTAGGCGAATTAGCACACCTACGGTTGGGGAAATATTAAAAGAAGAATTTATGGAACCTATGGGAATATCTGCTTATAAGTTGGCTCAAGATATTTTTGTGCCAACATCTAGAGTTCAGGATATTTTACATGATAGGAGAAAAATAACGGTTGATACATCTTTGAGGCTAGGAAAGTACTTCGGCGTTTCTGATGAATATTTCCTTAAGTTGCAAAACGACATTGATATTAGAACTACAAAATTAGCATTAAAAGATGAAATTGCTAAGATTGAGACTATAACAATGTAAATTTATGGAGCAATAAATATTATGGATGTTCAAAATAGAGACAATAAAGATGTTTTGATTGAGTTAAGAGAGAGTACGGGAATGACAAGACGCGAGTTTTGTGATTATTTCGGAATTCCATATCGAACCTTGCAGGATTGGGAACTTGGAAATAGAAAAATGCCGGATTATTTATTGAGACTCATGATTTATAAGATTAATGTAGAGAAGTTAATGAAAGATTAAACAGAAGGTTGTTTCTGCTCAGAAGCAAGTAATGGACCAGGGGGACGGGGTTAGTGGACCATTTACGGTTGAATTGTTGATGGAGGAGAATAAAATGGCAGACGAGATTTTTGACATCGTAGATGAAAATGGGCAGCCTACTGGCGAGAGGGTGACTAGGTCACAGGCTCATGCCAATGGCGTTAGACACAGAACTGCGCACATATGGGTGCTTCGGGAAAATGGGGACAAGACGGAGGTGCTACTGCAGAAGAGGGCACTTAACAAGGATTCTTTCCCTGGCAGATATGATACTTCATCAGCGGGCCATATCCAGGCGGGAGACGAGCCGCTGGAGTCGGCTATCAGAGAGTTATCGGAGGAGCTTGGTCTTCAGGTAGTGCCGGAGGATTTGCATTTTGCAGGGACATTTCCTATTCAGTATGAGAAGGAATTCCATGGGAAGCCCTTCAAGGACAATGAAATAGCGTTTGTGTATGTCTACGACGAGGAGGCAGGTATTGACGATATTACCATTCAGGAGGAAGAGCTGGATGGGGTGGAATGGTTTGAACTGGAAGAGGTGTACAGGGCTTGCCAGCCGCCGAGAGATGAGAAGTTTTGCGTGCCAATGGGTGGACTTGAGATAGTGCGAAGGTATGTGAAGGAGCGGAAGAGAAGATTCGATAGCGTGTTTTCATGCATGTGCATTGGCGTATTGATTGGCATCACAATCGGGGCAGCCTTTGGGGTTATTAATTACCGCATTGGAACATGGATGACTGTAGGGATGATGCTAGGATTGATTGGAGGATTTGTTGCTTCGCGAACTATTAGGAGAGAGGTTCCTGCTAAAAGTGAGCGTGGAGATGGCGAATGATGAACAAGGAAGGTAATTATAATATGTGCAAGGCTGTTATAGATTTGACTAATAAGGGTAGAGCGGAAGGCATAGCTTTTTCGATAAAGAGTATCATGCAATCATTTAACTATTCTTTTGAACAGGCATGTGCAGTACTTAAAATTGATGCCAAGGACATGGAACGATATAGAAAAATGATATAGTAGATTAGAAATGTTCAAGCCGCAATAGCTAATGCTACTGCGGCTTGTTTGATGGACCAGGGGCTATTTTGACAATTACACGATAGCGTGTTATAGTCAAAACAGAGGTGAAGATAATGGTAAGTTATTATACAGTAAATGAATTTTCTAATTTAACAGGTAAAGATCCTGGTAATATACGTAGAATGCTTATTAATGGTACATTGTCGGGGGAAAAGGTTGGTAGGCAGTGGCTCATTCCAAAGGATACAACGTTGCCAGCTGATAAAAGACTTAGAAGTGGAAAATATAGGAAGTGGAGACAGAAAGTTATGCTTAATCAGCATAATCCAGAGTTGATGCATTCGCTTAAGGAAATGTGTATAAAACTAAGTGAAACCTATGGGGCTAGTTTAGATAGTATAGTACTGTATGGTTCATACGCTAGAGGCGAAGAGACACCTGAATCAGATGTGGATATCGCAGTTATTCTTAAAGTTGGAAATACAGAAGAAATGCATGACAAAATGGTTGATATAGTTGTTGACTATGAATTGGATTTGGCAGTTACGTTATCTGTTGTTCCAATAGATTATGATCAATATGTGGAGTGGAATAAAACACTTCCTTTTTATAAAAATGTTGAGAAAGAGGGAATTATTTTATGGAAAGCAGCATGACTGAGTTAGCGAAGTATAGATTCGAGACAAGCCAAGAAGATTTGTATGACGAAAAGCTCATGTTTGAGAATGGAAGGTATAAAAATTCACTGAATAGAGGTTATTATGCAATATTTCATGCCATTAGAGCTGTCAATGCATTGGACGGTTTTGATAGTAGCAAACACAGTGGTGTTATAGCGCATTTTAATCAGGAGTATGTTAAAAGTGGAGTGTTTCCTAAAGAAGTTTCAAAACTAATAAAAGAGGCTTCTGAAAACAGAGAGAAAGCTGATTATTTGGACTTCTTTATTGCATCAAAAGATGAAGCTAAAAAACAAATTACAAGAGCAGAGAAAGTTATTGAATATATTGGTGACTATTTAAAAGGAAAAGGAGTATTAGAATAGAATTGGCCCATGGCGCGATGGACCAGGGGGACGGGGTTAGTGGTCCATTTTTCGAGAAAATGGGTTTTGAAACGGTCACTGTGGCATAACTTGAGAGCCGGAATTCAAAACCTACGGGTATAAAATGAAAATGGCGAATATACCCGTAGGGATTTGCGAGTTTTGCTGAGGTGGAGATGCCTTTGAGGAGCATGGATTGCTGGTTACTACCCAAGATGGAAGTGATGTCTATCATATGGGCTGAGATAATACACAGTGAGTGGATATTTTCAAAATTTTTACGGGCGATATGGAAAAAACGCTAAAAAACCCGTAGGTTTGACGAAATGGTACATGGAAGAGATATAAATGTGATATATTAATTATAAAATTGAAGCCGCAATAGCATGAGCTACTGCGGCTTGTTTAAAAATTTTAGGAGATAATATGGCACAGATAGATAGACTAAAGGAAATAGTTGAGACTTTAAGGAGCGAGACTGGCTGTCCATGGGACAGAGCGCAGACCCACACTAGTCTCAAGCCAGAGGTAATTGAGGAAGCTGCCGAGGTGGTCAGTGGAATTAACATTCTTGAAAGAACAAATGATGCGGAGAATCTAAAGGAAGAGTTAGGGGATTTGCTTTTGCAGGTGATGTTTCACAGTGTGATAGCAGAAGAGGAAGGCCTATTTACATTTGAAGATGTTTGCCAGGTTGTCGCTGATAAGATGGTGCGGAGGCATCCTCATGTGTTTAGTGGCGTATCCTACTCGTCTAGGGAAGAGCAACATGCTGCTTGGGAAGAGATAAAGAAGGCGGAGAAAGCTGGAAAAGAATGGTACGCTGATTATCTCCCAGAAGCATTTAAGGAGGCGCAGCAGCTTATTGAGCAGGCGAAGGCTAGAAAAGGACTAGAGGGACGGGGTTAGTGGACCATTGTTACAAGAGGTGATTTTTTATGAAAAATAGATTAACAGCGATTTTTTTAATAGGCATAATGCTACTGGCAGGATGTGGTAAGAAAGAGGCAGCGTCTGCTGATATTTCTGAGATCCCAGATGTCAGTAAAGTGGAGGAATCTGAGGAAGAATCAGAGATTGATGCTCAGGACCTCTATGAAAGATTTCTTAATAACGAGGTGCCTGTTACAATTGGCAAACATGTGCAGCAGGGCGAATATTATTCATTTGAGAATTATGAGGGTGAGGAGTACACCCTAGAAGAGCTTGTTAATTGTATCATTGCTGATTATATAGGGGATGATGACTCTGTTGAGATATGGCTTGATAAAATAGAATATGCCTACATTGATTGTGGGGCTGACGGCGAGCCTGAATTAGCGCTTCATATTGACACTCCAATGTCAGCTGAGGGATGGATTGAGTATATTATTATCAAGGAATTTGATGGAAAGCTTAAGACCGTATATTCGGATGTGGCCTGGAGTAGGAGCTACATCCATATTAATGAATATGGCTATATTTACGGTGATGGTTCTGGAGGAGCTGCTAGTCATTCTTTCAATAAAAGTTTCGTGGATGGCGACGGGAAGTGGCATTTCATATATTCAGATTCTACTGAGCTTGCGTGGATATCTGAGGAGGATAGAGTACTTTACGGGAATGGAGGCGCCTATGAATTGTCAGAGGATGAAGTCGCTAAGTATAGTGGTGAGTACATTCTGATTGATTTTCATTTTAACACGCCAAATTCAGGTGAATATTATGAGGGCGATACTGTTCGTTCTTATGGCAAGTTCGCTAAAGAAGATGAATTCTTAGATTGGGAGCATGGATACAGAGGTTATTGTTACTGCGAGCTAGATGGTGATGAGTCTATATATGACGAGGATAGTCCACTTAGAAAATATTATGGTGGAGAGTACTTCTATACTCTGTCAGAGGTGGAAGAAATGATAGCTGACAGAGAGGCCGAAGTTGGGCTTACCGAGACAATTAAAAATGGGGCTGAGGCTGAGTGGAAGGAATTGGAGATTAATTTCGAGCCATATATAGCTAGTTATAATAGTGACAATTTCTTGGAGATAATGGAGTATTTTCCTATAGATTTTAGTTTATCTAGGGTTGAGGGAGGAACTGAAACTGCGTTTTCCGTAGACAAAAACGGTAGCTTTGAAGGGGATTATCATGAAAGTGATTATGAGAATGAAATAACAACTATCAATGAGTTTATTGGAAGATTCACTTATGCAAAAAAGATTGATGAGTATTCATATTCATTGACTATGTCTGATATAGATTTGAAATATACTCCAGATACAGAAGGATATGAGACATTATCCAACGGGTACGAGGCTTATCGAATATACATAACCCCATACGGATTAGAGGATAGTAGTGCGGTGCATTATATTTTATATATTCCAGGCACTCCGGTGTCGGCCCTTGACGATAGGATTCTGGAAAATATGAATGAGTATGATGTTGAGGAGCTTAAGATGCAGGATGTGCTGGAGAAGTATATTTTGTTTAACACTGAGGCTGAGGAGCATTGTGTTTGGATTGGTCATTGATGACCCAGGGGGACGGGGTTATATAGATGAAATACTTGCTGGATTGAAATAGGTGGAGGTTTATTATGAACCAAACTGAAAGAAGAATGTGGCTCATAAAAGAGCTTATGGCAGAGGATGATTATTATCGCAATTACGATATTCCAGAGGCTGCAAAAGACCAGAAGGATTTTCTTAGGGCTCTAATGAATGTGAGAGAGCCAAAAACTATAAGTGAAGAATTCTTACGGATTCAGGATGAGTATTTAAAGGAAGAAAATGCAAGCAGTGGGTTGGTATCTATAGATGAGTTAAAGCCAGTAGAATCAAGAATCAACATCTATGTCTGGCAGGGGGATATAACCAGACTAAAGGTTGATGCTATCGTAAATGCGGCTAATTCAGGAATGTGTGGATGCTTTCAGCCCCTTCATAATTGCATCGACAACATTATCCACTCAAAATCAGGAATTCAGCTTCGCCTAAAATGTGCTGACATTATGCGTCGTCAGGGTCATCAGGAACCTACAGGCCATGCAAAAATTACCCCTGCATACAATCTTCCATGCGAGTATGTTATCCATACAGTAGGTCCTATAGTTCAGGGACCTTTAACAAAAGAGCATGAGGAATTATTAGCTTCTTGTTACAAATCTTGTCTTGATTTAGCGGCTGAAAACGGTTTGAAATCAATCGCATTTTGCTGCATATCAACTGGCGTATTTATGTTTCCAAATCAGAGAGCGGCAGAGATTGCTGTTGATACAGTAAGTAATTGGCTGGACGCAACGAGAAGTGATATGAAGATTGTCTTTAATGTATTTAAGGATGTTGACCTTGAGATATATGAGAAGCTTCTTGATGGACCAGGGGGACGGGGTTAGTGGTCCATTATAGGTATGGAGTAGACAGCTCCAGCATGATATCTGTAGCCTCTTTAGAGCTGCAGGCTGGGTAGTTCCTAATCCACCAGTCGATGACGCCTAAGAGCCCGGACACTAGGAAACGAATGAGCATCTCCTGAGAAGGGCCCTGTTTTTTTGACATATGTGTAATAGCCACAGCCACCTGTTGTTCTACGGTGGCTGTTAGTTTTTTGTTGAAGGTATTGTTGCGGTCATTAGCTAGTAGCAGTTGGTAAGTCTCTAGATGGTTGCCTAGATAGTCAAACAGGCGCTGGAAAGCCTCCCGCTGAAGGCGGATTTCTTCATTCTCGCCGCATTGACTGATGAGCTCATCTACATAGCTGTCGATGCAGTAGTCCATGAGGGCATATTTGTCTGCAAAGTGCAGGTATACAGTGCCGCGGTTGATGTCCGCCTTGTCAGCAATATCTTGGATTGTGATTTTTTCAAAGCTTTTTTTCTTTAACAGTTCAAAAAATGCAGCTACAATCTGCTTTCTTGTTTTTGCAACTCTTCGATCCATAATTCCCTACTTTCTGAACAAATACATCTGATATGTTGAGTACTCAACATATGCGCGAATACTAATCATTGAAGTAAATAACTTCATCCTATATGATGACGATAACATACAGTTGTTCATTAATCAACATTTGTTCAGTAAAGGAGTTTCATATGAGAATATTGATATTAGGAAGAGGTGTTATCGGAGCCCAGTACGGCTGGGCTTTGGAGCAGGCCGGAGCCCAGGTTGATTTTTTAGTGAGAAAGGGCGGCAGCCGCAATTATGCAGATACTTTAGAGCTGCACTCATACGATGGGCGTAAAAAGAGGTCGGTGGATGAGGTGTGGCCAATTAATTTGCGCTATGACATACCTACTGAGGAAGTCTATGATCTTGTTATCGTCAGTGTAAATCCAGAGCAGATCGCTGGGGCGATAGAAACAATTGCGCCTGTGGCAGGAGACGCCACAGTGCTTCTCATGGGCAATACCATGGGAAATCCTTTATCTAGGCTTAAGAACCTTTCAGGATTGTCTGCGGAGCAGTTTGTTATAGGATTTCCTGGAGCAGGGGGCGGAATTACCGACAATGTGCTTCATGGAATTTTACATGGAATAATCCAGCTGGGGGTAAGCGAAAAGAAGCTAAATAAAAGAGAACAGGCAGTGAAAAATCTATTTGAGTCAGCAGGATTTAAGGTGTCATTGCACAGGGATATTGATGGATGGCTTGTGAATCACTACGTCCTCAATGCCGCTATGGAGATGGAAGTATTAAAAAGAGGCAGCTTTGAAAAGGTGGTTCAATCTGAGGATGGACTGACATCTATGATGGAAAATGTCAAAAAGATGATTCCCTATTTGAAGGCCAAGGGAGTGCGCCCAGATATGGCTATTGTGATGATGAGCATTCTTCCGGCAAGGCTGTTAGCGGGCCTCATGCGAAAGACCATCTACAAGCCGGGAAGCCCAGCGTACGATGCAGTCGCATACAATCAGTACCAGGTAGGCTATGCTGTTCGGGAAATCCAGGCGGATGCCAAGAGACTGGGCATGAATATTTTATAGAGGAAAGGCCCTAGGGGACGGGGTTAGTGGACCATTATGGATTATAAAGGACAGTTATTTCAAGAGAGATAGCTGTCCTTTATTTTTGCCATATTTTAATTGTAGCCAAGAGCTTTTCTTTTTGTTCATCATCAAGAGTTTTTATTGCATCCCAAAGGGCGTTGTCGATAGCAGACTTCTGATATTCTGGCTCAAGTTTTCCAACAAGCTCATCCAGAGTTATTCCCATAAGTTTAGAATAGTAAATAAGGAGTTTAAGGGACATGGCAGTACGCCCGTTTTCAACATTGCTGATATAGCCTGGTGTTACATCAAGTTCGGTTGCCACTTGGTTTTGTGTCATCCCTAGATTAATGCGATAGTTTTTTATTTGCTCTCCGTAATTATCATTCATCAATTCAACCTCATTTATTAATAATATAGTTAATTATACTATTGGTATTGACTATAAAGAAGTATTTGATTAGTATATTATATATTCTAGAAGTATATAGATGATATAAGTAGAGGATAAGTGATGAGCGGAGTTAATCATTGGATTGATACCGCGAATGTAAGCGATATCGACAAGGGCGTATTGATTTTTTTGGGAGATAAGAAGAATGAGAATTGTTAAAAATTGCATAAAATGCCTTAAATGTGGTGAGGTTATTGAATCAGTAACAAGACATGATTTTAAAGGCTGTTCTTGTGGGGCAGTATATGTAGATGGAGGAAAGGATTATCTGAGACGATGCGGTTATCCAGAAGATTACGAGGATTTAAGTGTAGTAAAGAAAGATAATTCGAAGTAGAGTTTCTAGATGTAAAACGATAGAATAAAAGATAGATATAAGAGGAGCCGATGCTATGAAAACTGAAATTGTTTTATTTACAGATGGTGAAAAGAATATTGAAGTTCAAGTAAGTCCAGATAAGGAAACAGTGTGGCTTACACAGAAACAAATGGAAGAATTATTTGATGTAAGGCAAGCTACTATAAGTGAGCATATTAATAATATTCTTTCTGAAGGAGAACTTGATGATACTTCTATCGGAATTTCCGATAAAAGTTCTGGAGGTAGAAAACCGAAGATTTATAATTTGGACATGATACTATCTGTTGGATATAGAGTTAATTCGCAAAAAGGTATTGCTTTTAGGCGATGGGCAAACAATGTCCTTAAGCAATATATCATGAAGGGCTATGCAATCAATGAAAAGAGACTTGCAGCTTTAAAAAAGACAGTTGAGATTCAATCAAAGATTATTGCAAATACGTTGGAAATTGAAGAGGCAGAAGTTCTTCGAGCAGTTAGTCTTTATACTGATGCGCTAGTTCTTTTAGATCAGTATGACCATCAGTCGCTGAGCAAACCAAAAGGAAATAAGCCTGTTTATCGAATCACATATAAAGATTGTAGAAATATGATTAATCATATGGAAGATAGTTTTAGTTCAGATGTATTTGGCGTTGAAAAAGAGGCAGGAAAAGTAGAGGGGATTCTTGCAGCAGTATATCAAGATGTATTTGGCGGTGAGGTATATCCATCATTAGAAGAAAAGGCTGCAAATCTTTTGTACTTTATGATAAAGGATCACCCATTTGCGGACGGTTGTAAGAGAATAGCAGCATCTCTTTTTTTAGAGTTCTTAGATAAAAACGATGCATTAATAAGAGATGGGCAGAAAGTCATTAGTGATGGAGCATTGGTTGCTATTACACTTATGATTGCAGAATCAAACCCAGAAGAAAAAGATATCATGACAACATTGGTTATGAATTTATTAAAGATGTAGGTAAAGCGCAACTTTTAGTGCAGGCTCAACGAATGGGAGGATACTATGGACGCGAGAGAGTACTTGGAAATATTGCATGTTGCGGAAAGACTAAAAGATACACCAAGGCATTGCACGACAACAAAACGTAGGACAGAAAGTGTAGCTGAACATAGCTGGCGAATTTCGCTTATGGCCTTTTTACTAAGACATGAATTCAAAGATTTAGACATAAATAAGGTAGTTGATATGTGCCTTATACATGATCTTGGCGAGTGCTTTACAGGCGATATTCCGACATTTATAAAGACGGATTCAGATAGAGAAGTTGAAGATTCATTATTAAATCAATGGGTAAAAACTCTGCCTACTGAATTATCTGAAGATATGGCAGCACTTTATAAAGAAATGGATGCGCAAGAAACTAAGGAAGCCAAGCTTTATAAATCACTAGATAAACTAGAAGCCTTGATTCAGCATAATGAATCGCCACTTGATACTTGGTCTGAAAATGAGTTTGAACTCAACAAGACCTACGCATTCGATACAGTAGCGTTTTCCTCTTGGCTTACAGAATTGCGAGAGGTAATTTTAGAAGACACTATGAAAAAGATAGAATCGGAGAGTTAAACAACTTCAAGTTTGTCGATCTAATTGAATATTGAACATAAGGACTAGGGGACGGGGTTAGTGGTCCATTAATGTGTGTCCAGGATTCTAGGTGCTTATCACTGGGTAAGCCCAGACTCGTACTAGCCTATTTTTATGCAGGGTAGAGAAATAAATAGAAATGTGGTAATATACAGAAGGCTATGACCAAAAGTGTCATAAATATTGAAAAACAAAGTAAATCATTACTTTTTAGAAGGAGATAAATTACCATGAAATTGGGAATCGTCGGGCTTCCTAACGTTGGAAAGTCAACACTTTTTAATTCACTTACAAAGGCTGGCGCACTTGCTGCCAACTATCCATTTGCTACAATCGACCCTAATGTGGGCGTGGTTTCAGTTCCAGACAAGCGTCTTGATGAGCTTACTAAGATGTACAACTCTAAGAAGACAGTTCCAGCTACAATCGAGTTCGTTGATATCGCTGGTCTTGTTAAGGGTGCATCAAAGGGTGAGGGACTTGGTAACCAGTTCCTTGCAAACATCCGTGAGGTAGATGCAATCGTTCACGTTGTACGTTGCTTCGAGGATGCTAATGTTGTTCACGTTGATGGAAGCATTGATTCACTTAGAGATATTGAGACAATCAACTTAGAGCTTCTTTTCTCTGATATGGAGGTTATGGAGCGTCGTTACTCTAAGACAGAGCGCTCAGCTCGTATGGATAAGACTCTTCAGAAGGAAGCAGCTATGCAGAAGAGACTTCTTGATCACATGGAAGCTGGCAACATGGCTAAGACTTTCGAGCTTAAAGATGAGGACGAAGAGGGCTACTTCAAGGAGTACAATCTCCTTACTGCAAAGCCAGTTATCTACGCTGCTAATGTAGAGGACGAGGATCTTGCAGATGACGGTGCTAACAATAAAAACGTACAGGCAGTTCGCGAGTACGCTGCTAAGGAAGGCTCAGAGGTATTCGTTATCTCAGCTCAGATTGAGCAGGAGATTTCAGAGCTTGAGTCTGAGGAAGAAAAGCAGGAGTTCCTTGAGGCTATGGGACTTGAGGAGTCAGGTCTTGATAAGCTTATCACTGCTTCATACAGACTTCTTGGTCTTATTTCTTATCTTACATCTGGTGAGGATGAGACACGTGCTTGGACAATCAAGAAGGGAACAAAGGCTCCACAGGCTGCTGGTAAGATCCACACAGACTTCGAGCGTGGCTTCATCAAGGCTGAGGTTGTAAGCTACGATGACCTTATGGCAAACGGTTCTATGACAGCTGCCAAGGAAAAGGGTCTTGTTCGTATGGAAGGCAAGGAATATGTTGTAGCTGACGGTGATGTAATCACATTTAGATTCAACGTATAAAATATAGACATCCACTTATAGTTGTACTATTATTAGGATAACTAAAGACTATAGTTGAGACTCTAAAGGAGGAAATTATGAAGATTACTAACATTAAAGACACAGAAGCATTTTTTAAAGTTATTGATAGCTGCGAAGGCAAGGTTGAATTAGTTACAGGCGAGGGCGACAGATTAAATCTTAAGTCAAAGCTTTCACAGTTCGTATCACTTTCAAGTATTTTTAAGGCTGACGATACAATCATTCCTGAGCTTGAGCTTATCGCTTACGAGCCAGAGGATTCAAAGAGACTTCTCGAGTTCATGATTAGCCAGTAATAATATTTAAAGACAATGGGGTTCTTGGTGGGTTACTACTAAGGACCCTTTACTAATGTGCAAAATTTTTACGACTGAGGAGTATAGATATGCTAGACAATTTGATTTTTTGCTTGAACGCTACGGTACCTATTTTTCTTTTGATGGTGCTGGGATACTTATTTAAGGTTTTAAAGATTTTTAATGAGAGTCTTACAAAAGGTATTAATGCTTTCGTCTTTAAAATTGCACTACCGGTTCTTGTTTATAAGGAGCTTGCCACATCTGAGGTGGAGGCACTTTGGGATGGTGGATTCATCATCTTTTGCTTTGTGGCCACAATGGCATCCATTCTCATTGGTTGGGCAGTATCATTTATTTTCAAGGACAAGCTGGTCAGAACAGAGTTTATTCAGGGAACATATCGAAGCAGTGCAGCCCTCTTAGGAGTAGGCATTGCCACTAATCTATACGGCAGCGCAGGTATGACACCACTTATGATTATTGGCGCCGTTCCACTTTACAATGTGGCTGCTGTCATCCTTTTGACTACAGGTACCAATGAAGGGAAAATCACTCCAGCCCTTATGAAGAAGACATTTATCGGAGTGCTTACAAATCCTATTATTATCGGTATTACACTAGGATTGCTGCGCTCGTTGATTCCTGCTTCAATTATACTTCCTAAGACACTTAATTATGTCAGTGACTTGGCTACACCACTAGGACTTATGGCCCTTGGAGCTAGTTTCAAATTTGATGAGGCTATAAAAAAGGTGGCACCAACACTACTTGCTACATTTTTCAAGCTCATCGTATTCTGCGGGCTTTGGATTCCAGTTGCAATAGGAATGGGATATACCCACGACAGATTGGTAGCCATTCTTATTATGACAGGTTCACCTACAACAGTTAGTTCCTTTGTAATGGCCAAATCAATGGGATATGATGGCACGGTATCAGCTGGCACGGTCATGCTCACCACTATTTTGTCGGCATTTACTTTGACCCTATGGCTTTACATTCTTAGAACTCTTGGGTTAATATAAGATTTAATAAATCATTTAAATGCAGCTTTTATCGGCTGCATTTTAAATTGAGAGTAGTAGATATGAGGAGAGTATAAAAGTATGCGAGCATACGAAAGATTGTTGAACTATGTAAAAATATACACTACAAGTGACGAGGAGAGCACCACTGTGCCTTCTACAGCCCGTCAGTTTGACTTGGCTAAGATCCTTGTAGAGGAACTTCAGTCACTTGGTGTGACTGATGCCAGAGTAGATGACAAGTGCTATGTCTACGGCACTATTCCAGCTACAGCTGGCTACGAGGACAAAAAGTCCCTCGGTTTCATTGCCCACATGGATACTGCACCTGATTTTACAGGCGAGAATGTTAATCCTATCGTGGAGGAGAACTACGACGGTGAGGATGTGGTGCTTGGCACATCAGGTCGCGTGATTTCAGTGGCTGATTTTCCACATCTTAAGTCCCTTAAGGGTCGCACCCTCATCCACACAGATGGCACTACACTTCTTGGCGCTGATGACAAATCAGGTATTGCCGAGATTATGACATTTGTGGAGGAGCTTTTAAATAGCAATGAGCCACACGGCAAGATTTGCATTGGCTTTACTCCAGATGAGGAGATTGGTGCTGGCGCAGATCATTTTGATGTTAAGACATTTGGCGCTGACTTCGCATATACGGTAGACGGCGGCGAGGAAAATGCAGTTGAGTACGAGAACTTCAATGCAGCAGGTGCCACTGTTAAGTTCAACGGTGTCAACATTCACCCTGGTGATGCCAAGGATATCATGGTAAATGCAGCCCTAGTTGCAATGGAATTCAATGCCATGCTTCCACCTACTGAGGTGCCTAGCAAGACTAGTGGATATGAGGGATTCTTCCATTTGACAGATATGTCAGGCGAGGTCTCTACTGCAAAGCTTTCTTATATTATTCGTGACCATGACGAGAAAAAGTTTGCAGATAAAAAGAAGGTGATGGAGCACGCAGCCAACATCATCAATCAGAAATATGGCGAGGGCACTTGCGTACTTGAGATAAAGGACCAGTACCAGAACATGCTTGAGAAAATCAAGCCACACATGTTTCTTATCGATTATGCATTTAAGGCACTTGAGGATGCTGGGGAGAATCCAAAGGCTGTTGCAATCCGAGGCGGCACAGACGGTGCCAGACTTTCATTTATGGGACTTCCTTGTCCAAACCTTGGCACAGGCGGCTACAACTTCCACGGCCCAATGGAACACATTACTGCGGAGGGCATGGACACTGTAGTTAAGGTACTTCACGGCATCGCCCGCCAATTCGTCGAATAACGTGGCAACATTATATGACACATATTCAGCCAATAGATTTAATGATAAAGCTGTAGATAACAAGCTATTAGAATTGTGAAGATGACATGTAGTCATCGGAACAATTACTAATGCTTGTTAGCGTAAGAGCTTTATCTCATAAAATAATAAGGATAGTTAATAGGGGTAATATAATGTCTTCAGAGAAGAGAAAAGAGATATTAATAGATGTTATCATGGATGCTCTGTCAGGCTTGTGCATAGGTATTGCTCTTTATAATTTTGCTGCCGATGCAAAATTTCCACTGACAGGTTTTACCGGTATCGCCATGATTTTTTACCAGTATTTCAGATGGAATATTGGTATGCTTACTTTGGTTATGAACATACCGCTGATATTTATTTGCTACAAGGTGCTTGGTAAAAAGTTTTTGCTTAAGAGCCTTAAGACTATGGCCATTGGCACTGTGTTCATGGATTTTGTGGCGCCTTACATTCCAAAGGCAAATATAGCCAATCCGCTTTTGAATGCCATGATAGTCGGTGTGTTTACAGGCTTGGGCTACGCCCTTGTTTACATGCGCAATTCATCCACTGGCGGCGCTGATTTCATCATGATGCTTATCAAGGCCAAGCATCCACATATGACACTTGGAAGAATCTTTTTCATCGTGGATGTGGTGATTATTGTGATTGATACCATCGCTTACGCTCATTCATTTGAGGCCCTCTGCTATGGTTTTGTCATCAGCTACATCGGTTCAATCGTAGTTGATAAGGTAATGATTTCTGCCGACTCTGGTATGATGTGTATGATTGTCACCAACAAGGCCGAGGCAATCGCCGATGCCATCGACAAGGCGGTGGAGAGAGGTACCACCATTTTTACCGCAAAGGGTGGCTACAAGGGCGACGAGAGACAGGTGCTTATGTGTGCTTGCTCAGACAAGCAGATGTACCAGGTAAATCGTGTTGCAAAAAAGATAGATGTTGACGCATTTATTGTTATAATGGAATCAAAGGCAGTGTATGGCGAGGGGTTCAAACGATTCAAAGGATAGAAAGATATAGACGAGGTATTTTATGTCAGAGAAGATATGCGTTCTTGGTGTTGCAGGCGGATCTGCTTCAGGCAAGACTACAATCATCAACAAATTACAGGATTATTTTGGGGAGGACATTGCGGTAATCAGCCACGATGCTTACTACAAGGCTCATCCAGATATGACTCTTGAAGAGCGAAGCCATTTGAACTACGACCATCCAGATTCATTTGAGTCTGACAGAATGGCAGAGGATGTTAGAAAGCTCATTAAGGGCTACGCAATTGATATGCCAGTTTATGATTATGTGGTTCACAATCGTTCAGAGGAGACAGTTCGCATCGAGCCTAAGACTGTGATTGTCATGGAGGGCATTCTTATTCTTGAGAACAAGGAGCTCCGTGATCTTATGGATATTAAAATATTCGTAGATACGGATGCAGATGAGAGACTTATGCGTCGAATCAAGAGAGACATGATTGAAAGAGGACGTAGCATTGAGTCAATCATCGACCAGTATTCACAGACTGTTAAGCCTATGCATGAGGAGTTTGTTGAGCCATCGAAAAAATACGCTGACATTATCATTCCTCGCGGTGGTGAGAATGCGGCAGGTCTCGACATGCTCATCACATATATGACTAAGAAATTGCATGCAGAACTATAATAGAATATGATAATTTATAAGAGGCACCTGATGTGCCTCTTAATTTAAAAATAACTGGAGAGATTATGGCATCAATTAAAAAGATTAAATTACATATTGTTTTGTTCTGGGCGGCGGTGCTTGCTGCTGGCATTTGGACTCTTGATTATTCCACCGGGTCCATTAATAGTGTTGTGGTAGCGATAGCTGCAGTTGGCTTCATAGTTTCAATAGTTAAGTCATATAAAAATGATGGATTCATTGGAGATAGTTTTGCTTTAAAGACCACTGCAGGACGAGTTCCTGTTTATGATTACATACGATTTGTAGCTGTTATTTTGGTAATCGTTGTCCATGTCATCGGCGTGGATTTGGACATAGCGGTTGATATGGCAGGCACACCAATTTTTGCCGGACTGGATTTTACCAGATGGTGGGCACTGAATTGCAACGTGCTATTTGTAATGCTTTCGGGAGCACTTTTGCTGCCATACAAGCAGGAGCCTGTCTTATCGTTTTATGGTAAGAGACTTACAAAAATCGTGATACCACTAGTTGTCTATTACATGTGGTACTACACATTTTTCGGTCAGAGAACAGAGGGCACCCTGGATTCTCCACTTGAGATAGTCCTTGGGATTCTCACTGCTGATATTAAGAGCGTTGGAGCATATCACTTCTGGCTTTTATATGTGATTATCGCCATCTATATTGTGGTTCCATTTTTGCGAATGATGTTAAGGGATTTATCATATCAGCACCTTACAGGGCTTGTGGCAGTTACTGTTATCATTTTAACTTACGCAACATACTTGCCACTGAAGACTGGCTTTGATGTCAGCTATCTTGGCTGGTGTGGTGTTGCAATAGCAGGCTACTGGTGCTCAAAAGATGACAGTAGAAAATACGACAACTGGCTTATAATACTTGGCATTGTTGCAAGTGTTGCCATGTGGCTAGTATTTAAATATGACATTTATTACAGCAACACACTTTGGAATTTATCACCATATAGAGTGGTAGTAGGACTTGGATTGTTTGCCATTTTCTTTAAGTTTAAAAACGGTTTAAGAGATTTTTGTGTAATTCGACTTGTTAGTAAATACGGATTTTCAATAATGCTGATTCACTACTGGATTATTGGAAATGTTTTAAGAAAAATCTGCGGCATCGGCTCTGTAATGTACAAGGGATTTGGAGCTGTCATTTCAGTTGTTGTAACTTTGGTGCTTTCATTTATAGCAGCATATTTAATCGACAATCTGATTGTCTCAGTTTTTTCATCTTTGATTGATAGAATAAAAAAGATAAAATAAACAAAGGGAGTATTTATTTTAGAAAGGGTAATTTAAAATGCATGAATTAGGTATTGTATTTCACGTGGCAAAGCAGGTAGAGGCTGTGGCTGCTGAGAACAAGGCAAAGCACATCGACGAGGTAGTGCTTTCAGTAGGAGAGGTTTCAACAGTTATTCCAGACTATCTCATTGACTGTTGGGGATGGAATGCGAAAAAATATCCTCTTTTAGATGGAAGCAAGCTTACTTGCGAGACTATCAAGGCGGTGACATTTTGCGAGGATTGCAAGCAGGAGTACGAGACTGTTGCCCACGGCAAGACATGTCCACACTGCGGCAGTGAAAACACATATCTCGTTACTGGAAATGAAGTAATACTCAAGGAAGTTATTGCGGATTAATTGACTTACTAGTTTAGGAGAATAATAAATGAATCAATCAAAAAGTAATTCCATACAAGGATTGCGATTTTGGGCGATAGGATTAATTGTAGCTTCCCACTGCGGATTTTTATCACAGGGAGGCCTGGGCAATTGCATATTCTTTGCAATGAGCGGCTTTTTTGCATGCCAGCCATTTGCAGATGATGATTATGAATATGGATATTTTAGCCCAGCTAATTTCATAAAATATTATATTAAGCGTATCCTTAGAATCATGCCTGTGGCCTGGCTTGTGATGGCATTTGCAGCATGGGGGCTTCGGTACCTTGATTTCAGGGATTTTACCACAGAAAACAGCTTGCTTTTAAACATGCTTTTCCTTAACAGCAAGGGACACCTGTGGTTCTTGCAGCAGGAAGTATTCTTTTACATCTTGGCCCCATTTATGATTCTTATTATAGGGCTTGTGAAAAAGATTCTTTCAGTTGTTATTAAAAAGGGCGCGCTGAATCTTGTGATTTTCATACTGCTTACAGTATGTGTTTTCCTTTCCTACAAGTATGTGCCAATGACTGGAATTTTGCTTAAGGGCAACGGAGCAGCTACAGTGCCGATGCTTTGGCTTTTCCTTATTGGTATGTCATTTGCCTACTTGTATAAGGTGTTGAGATCCGATATTAGAGCATCAAAGAGCATTGCATCTCTTTTTTCAGTGGTAGGCTCCATGTTTGTAGTTGCATGCCTCATTCTTACCATTGTTACATCGGAGGAGATTCTCTCTGGAATAGATGCTAAATACGCAGGCTTTTATGTTGGATGGGAGCATCAGATAATATGTGCCTACCTGGCAGCAGCTGTGATGGTGACACTGGCACTTCTTCCTAAGAGCAGTCTGGTCAACAGATTCCTTGGCAACAGCGCATTTACAGCACTTGGCAATGCATCCTTTAGCTTGTATTTGATTCATTTCTTCTTGATTGGATATTTTGCTGAGCTTTCTGTATACAGCAGACTTTTGGTGGTGGGAGTGCTTAGTATTGCAATGGCACTTATGCTTTACAATTATGTGGAGAAGCCTATTATGGCGGCTTCCAAGAAATGGTTTAGAAAATAATATATTTTTACAGGAAAAGAACCTCGGGTGGCTGAAGCCCGAGGTTCTTTACGGTTTTGCATATCCCCGGAATGAATATGCAAAGTAGGGAGAAAATATATGAATGGTCCGAATGACCTTGTAACAAACTAATTAAAAGAAACAACAAAGATTGCATAACAGATTGAGGAAAGCCATGCTGATGCACCAACGTGCAAATCCGGCATATGGTCTGGCATAACCGTAGCTTGCGCCTCTGGTTTCGTACCAGCTCCGACTCCAATCTATACTCTGTTGAAACTGTCTATATCTAAAGTTGCCAGGCTCTAAGGCGATGGCACGTCTAATAAACTCTCTAGCATCATTGAGATTGCCCATTCCCTGGGAAGCTACTGATGCGAAGAAATACCATTGGCCATTGCGCTGCTCATCTGGGATAGATGAAAGTACATTAAGCGCAGCGGCAAACTGTCTTGCGTTAATATAATTGGCTGCAGCCTGCATCTCCACAGATGCCTGTGAGTAGCTATAGCTGTAACTGTTGTAGCTGCTGCCTGAGTAACCATAGGAGCTACCTCCGAAAGAGGAACCACCATTTTGGCGCTCGTCCATTATCTGATTGTAAGCTGCTTGTATTTCTTTAAATTTTTCCTCAGCCTGAGCCCTGTTTGGATTGTTAACATTGGCATCAGGATGGTACTTTCGACTGAGGGTGCGGTAGGCCTTTTTGATTTCCTCTTCTGAGGCACTCTGGCTTACTCCTAAAACCCTATAAGGATCAATCATTACTATCTGTTCTCCTTAGGAGTATTATCTTTTTTCTTTTCCTTAAGTTGCAGGTATTCGTATCTAGTCCAAACACCTGAATAGATAATATTTCTGAGAATCTCAGCATTCTCAACAATAGGAAGTCGCTCAAATGACTTGGCACATTCTGCCATGAGGGAGGTGAGATTAATCCTAACAAAGGTCTCAAACTCCTTAGGTGATTCCTTTTTCAAAGGTAGAAGCGGATTGTAGCTTCCAGTTTTCTCATCCTTTTTCAAGTCATCATAAGCATCAATTATATATATGAACTTGCCCATGTAGTACCCCATACAATGTAGGGTCTTGGACCAGGTATCATCTTGCCAGTTAAATAATTCACCAAGCATTTCTCCGGTGTAGCTTGAGACTACATCGATGTTGGTCTCTTTTTTGGCCTCGGCCACGTAAAGCTTTGCAATATAGCTTTCGATTGCAGCAGTCTGCCTCGGGTAGTTAACTTTTATTCTGTCGTAATCCTTTTTTAGAAGACTAGCAGCCATACCTGAGATTTTGGAATGGTCATCCTTGAAGTTGTCCAACAAACTGTGATAGGAGAGGATGATGTCCATATCTGCTGCGTATTCAATTGCCTTGCTTGTATATCCATGTTTTGTCTTAAGTGGATGAATCAAGCAATGGAAATCATTGCAATCAAGCTCTGGCTCATAAAGGCTCTGTAGCAAAATACTTAAAAAGCAAAGGTCATAGTTTAATAGCATCTGCCCTTTGAAACTGGCCTTCTTGCCTAGTTGACGGCAGAGTCCACAATAGAAACTTTGGTAAGTTTTTCTGTCCTCATCGGAAAGTTGTCTTAAATCTGCATTAATATATCCAAACAACTCTTTTACCTTATACTTTCTTAATAAACTGTGTACGGCATTTGCTGCATGTTACTTGTATTTTACCGCGTCCTCTAGGAGCACGGAGTTTTTGCTTGCAATTAGGGCATTTAAAAATTGCATACATCTTTCGCTGTGAAGCGTTGTATTTTGCCCTCTCGATTTTATTTCTTATGTCGCGTGGGTTGAACTTGTATCTTATTTTAGCTGTCTTGGTTAAAAACCATTGGTTCTCACTGTATCGCTTCTGATAGTTTTTGGAGAACATTCGCCAAATACTATACGCAAGGCATGCCACTGCAATTAGGTAAACGATATTAGAATGTGTGATCATGGTGAGAATCATAAATATCAATGATAGAAAAGTAATAAATCTACCAAGTGAATCTACACCAGTACGACCTGCGAAAAACTGAGCCATCCTATATCTGAAATTGTTCATGGCGTTCCTCCTTGCCGAAGTTCATAGTTGCAGATTAAACTTTGTAAAAGTGAGAGTCAACAGTTTCGGGGGATATTTAATAAACGTTTAAGAAATGATTAATAATACTTGATAAAATATAAGGGTTAGGTTAAACTAACTATAGTTTAATAAGTTGCACTGAAGTAAGAAATATGATAACATTCATTACATAATGAGTTGTGTGCAATTAATATTTTGAGGAATATTCTATAGAGGGATTTCTTTATTATGTAACCTGTTGTTTAGGAGGAAGAGATTGTGAGAACTTATGTTAATGAGTCAGCAGAGAATTATCTAGAGACCATTCTTCTACTTAGTAAGAAGCTTCCAGTTGTTCGTTCTGTTGATATTGCTAATGAACTTAATTTTAAAAAATCATCAGTTAGTATTGCTATGAAGAATCTTCGTGAGAAGAATCACATTACAGTTACTGATGCTGGATATATTTACTTAACAGACGCAGGCAAGGAAATCGCTGAGATGATTTATGAGAGACATGAGCTCATTACAGAGATTTTGGTTAAGCTTGGAGTTGATGAGGAGATTGCAGCAGAGGATGCTTGCAGAATAGAGCATGTCATCAGCAAGGAGAGCTTCAAGGCTGTTAGAGATTATGCCAAGGACAAGATTCTTAAATAGATTGATTATCCCAGCCCAGTTCTAAGGGCTGGATTTTTATAATATGAAGGTGAAGTTATGGATATTGCAGAAAACAGTGTAGAACAAAGAGATTTAATAGTGCAGCAGCTTAGAGAGGCAGGTTGTCGTATCACTAAGCAGCGTCTTGTTGTTCTTGATATTATTTTAAATGGGGACCCATCCTGTGTTAAGGAAATCTACCGCGAGGCCATCAAGGTAGATAAAAATATAGGTAGCGCCACTGTTTATCGTATGGTAAACACTCTGGAGGAGATTGGGGTTTTGAACCGCAAGAATATGTATCAGGTAGACTGCTCTGTTTGCGAGCAGCACTGCATTGATGAGGACTGTGATACCGATTGTCCTGGCGGAGCATGCACTGCCTGCGAGACCAACGTGGTGGTGACCCTCGATGATGATACTAAGCTAGTTCTCAACAGAACTCAGGTTAAGGAATTGCTTGAGGCAGGCTTACACGCCACCGGCCGGGTTAAGGATTCTAAGAAAATTGTTAGGTTGGCTATGTAGATAAATAAGCTAGTAGCTGACAAGCTCTGAGTGTTGCTTTAGAGTTACATGTTAGTAACTCGAAGTAACATCTCAGGCTTGTAAGCGTAACTAGCGGAAATTTTATATATATTGAATAAATACGTTATCTGATGTATTATTAAAGGGCTGTTTAGCGTTAGCTAGACGGCCCTATGTTTGTATTAGAAAAGAGGAGAGAAACATGACTCAGTCACGTACACACAACTGTAATGAGCTTCGCCTTTCAGATGCTGGCAAGCAGGTTACATTAGTTGGTTGGTTCGAAAACATTAGAAAGGTGTCTAAGAATCTCGGTTTCGTTATTCTTCGTGATTTTTACGGCACTACACAGATAGTTATTGAAACAGAAGAGATGATGGCTGTTATCGATTCTGTAAATAAGGAGTCTACAATCTCTGTTACTGGTGAGGTTCGTGAGCGTTCATCTAAGAACTCTGAGCTTCCTACAGGTGAGATTGAGGTTGTTCCTACATCAATTGAGATTCTTGGAAAGTGTACTCACAATGAGCTTCCATTCGAGATTAATCGTTCAAAGGAAGCTGACGAGAATACACGTCTTAAATATCGTTATCTTGATCTTCGTAATCCAGACGTTAAGAGCAAGATTATCCTTCGTAGCAAGATCGTGGCAGAGCTTCGCAGCGCCATGATTGCTCACGATTTCATGGAGATTACTACTCCAATCCTTACATGCTCATCACCTGAGGGAGCACGTGATTACCTTGTTCCAGCACGTAATCACCCTGGCAAGTTCTATGCACTTCCACAGGCACCACAGCAGTTCAAGCAGATTCTCATGGCATCGGGTTTTGATAGATATTTCCAGATTGCACCATGTTTCAGAGATGAGGATGCCAGAGCTGATCGTTCTCCAGGAGAGTTCTACCAGCTTGATATGGAGATGGCATTTGCATCACAGGAAGATGTCTTCGCAGTAGTTGAGGATGTGCTTCCACCTATTTTTGCTAAGTACGGCGTATACAAGAGTGCTTCTACAGCACCATTTGTACGTATTCCATACCTTGAGGCAATGGACAAGTACGGTTCAGACAAGCCAGATCTTCGTATCGATTTAGTTCTTCAGGATGCTACAGATGTTATGGCTGACTGCGGATTCGGTCCATTCGAGGGCAATGTTGTTAAGGCTATCGTTGTTGATAATCTTACAGCTACACGTAAGCAGATTGATGCTATGATCGCTGAGGTAGAGGTTGCTACAGCTCAGAAGACATATTGGTTCAAGCTTGATGAGAACGGTGAGATCGTTGGTGGTATCGCAAAGTTCCTTCAGGAGAGAAAGCAGGCAGTCATCGATGCACTTGGCCTTAAGCCTGGTGATTTCGTTGGTCTTGCAGCAGGTCCACTTCTTGTTGCTCAAAAGACAGCTGGTGTATTCAGAAAGCTTCTTGGAGCTGCAGCTGAGGGCCACATGAGAAAGGATACATACGAGTTCTGCTGGATCGTTGATTTCCCAATGTACGAAATTGGCGAGGAGTCAGGAGAGCTTGAGTTCTGCCACAACCCATTCTCAATGCCACAGGGCGGTATGGATGCTCTCAAGAATCAAAAGCCACTTGATATCTTAGCTTACCAGTACGACTTAGTATGTAATGGTGTTGAGCTTTCATCAGGTGCTATCAGAAATCATGATCCAGAGATTATGATTGAGGCATTCAAGCTTGTTGGTCTTGGCGAGGATGATGTTAAGGCTAAGTTCCCAGCTATGTACAATGCATTTACTTATGGTGCACCACCACACGGCGGTATTGCTCCTGGTGTTGACCGTATGATTATGCTTATCGCTGGTGAGGAATCAATCCGTGAGATTATTCCATTCCCAATGAATAAGAACGCACAGGATATTATGATGGATGCTCCTGCAACTGTAGATCAGAAGCAGCTTGACGATGTACACATCGCAATCGTAATGCCTAAAGAAGATTAATTACATTTTAATTATGAATTCATAGCCACCTTGTTACACTATCAAGCCTGAGATATTGTTCCAGTCGACTAAAACGTCTCCTGGTAACAACACTCAGAGCTTGATAGTTACAAGGTGGCTATTATATTATAGAGGTGTATTAATTTTCTTTAGGCAGCATTTTTTTATTGGACGGCGCAGACTAATCGTCAAAAGGAGACGGAGGATATAATGAAAAAATTTAGAGACAGACCATGGTATTCACTTGCGGTTTCCATTTGTATAGGTGTTATTTTGTTTGTAGTGCTTATTCGAATTGGAAGCATTTTTGATGGCATAGCAACATTTATAGGATTCTTTTCCACTGTATTTCTAGGGGCGGTTATTGCCTACATAATCAATCCTCTTGGCAAGTTATATAGGGACAAATTGTTTTGCAAACTAAAAAAAGAGGGTGTAAAGACAGCCCTTGGCAATATGCTTGCATTTGTGACAGTAATCATTTTCTTAGTTATTTTTGGACTTACTGTTGTGCCACAGATGATTGAGAGCATCAAGCTTTTTGCCAGCAATTTAGATGGCTATGCAGCAGGACTGCAAAAGACCCTTGTGGCATTTGGTGTTTCAAGCAATATTATTGATTTAAATGAGTTTGTTAGCTCATCATCAGATTTGATTAATACAGTCACCAAATTGCTATCAGATAACATTTCAACAGTGCTGTCAGCTACAGCTAGTTTAGGTAAGACTCTTGGTACTATTTTCATTGCATTTTTGCTTTCTATGTACTTTCTTGCAGAGAAGGACAAACTTGTAAAAGGCGGCAAAAGATTTCTCAAGGCGCTTTGCAAGGACAAATATGATGATGTAAAATATGTAATTAAAAAGAGCGATTACATTTTGAGCAGATATATCGTTTTCAATATTTTAGATGCTATTGTAGTAGGTATCGTAAATGCGATATTCATGGCGATTGTGGGACTTCCATACATAGGACTTGTATCTATGGTGGTTGCGGTTATGAATCTTATCCCTACATTTGGTCCTATTATTGGCGGAGCCATTGGTGCATTTTTACTTTTACTTGTAAAGCCATGGTATGCTGTAGTATTTATCATTTTCACCCTCATTTTACAGATGGTGGATGGATACATTTTAAAGCCAAAGCTTGTAGGCGATTCTGTTGGAGTCTCTGGACTTTGGGTGCTTATTGGCGTAATTGTAGGTGGCAAGATGTTTGGCATAGTTGGTATTTTGCTTTGCATTCCAGCTGTTGCTATTTTAGATATGTTGTACTCAGATTTTCTGCTTCCTTGGTTGGAAAAGGGTGGCACATCTGAGGACAGTGCTGATGGGAACAATTAATTTTATATAAAGGGAGGTTTTATCATGGATGTAAAGGACATTATCGCAAAGGTTTCAGGTAACAAGGATTTGGTTGAGCAGATTAAGAAAGCTGACCCAAAGCAGGTGAAGGGCCTTTTAGACAAGGCTGGACTTAAGGTTGATGAGTCTGACGCCAAGGCAGTCAAGGCTGCATTATCTGATGGCAAATTAGATTTAAACGATATCAAGAATATCGCCGGAGGATTATTTAAGTAGGATAAAGGAGGGGACCATGGCATCAAAAGTATATTTTATCAAGGATGTTACAGCTGAGGCTGTAGTTAAAATGTACAACATGCTGGGCATCACATTGCCTGGAAAGGTAGCTGTAAAAGTTCACTCAGGCGAGGCTGGCAATCAAAACTATCTGAAGCCGGCTTTCTGGAAGCCTATGGTAGAACATGTTAATGGTACTATCGTAGAGTGCAACACAGCCTATGAGGGAGAGAGAAATTACACCGACAAGCATATCAAATTATTGAAAAAGCATGGTTGGAATGATTATTTCGATGTGGACCTTATGGATGCTGAGGGACCCGATATTGAGATACCTGTTAAAAATGGTACCCATCTTAAGACGGATATCATGGGTAAGAATTTCCTTAACTATGATTCTATGTTAGTGCTTTCTCATTTTAAGGGTCATCCTATGGGTGGCTACGGCGGAGCACTTAAGCAGCTTTCAATCGGTTGCGCCTCATGTGCCGGAAAGGTCAAAATCCACTCAGCTGGCAAATACGACAAGGCCAGTGAGCAGGATGTAGTGTGGACAGATTTGCCAGAGCAGAATGCATTTCTTGAGAGCATGGCTGAGGCAGCATCGGCTGTAGTTGATCATTTCGGTAAAAACATTGCATTTATAAATGTAATGGCCAACATGTCTGTAGACTGCGATTGTTGTGCAGTTGCTGAGGACCCATGTCTCAAGGACATCGGTATTTTAGCCAGCTTAGATCCAGTTGCTATCGACAGAGCATGTCTTGATTTAGTCTATGCTTCAAAGGATGTGGGTCGTGACCATTTCCTTGAGCGTGTCACATCAAGAAACGGTGAGTACACCGTAGACACAGCAGCAAAGTTGGGGGTAGGTAGCCTCCAGTACGAATTGATTGAGCTGTAGGATTTATAGAAGGAGCAGTTTTTTAGATGTCTTATTTAATCAAAGATACCACGAAAGAAGAGCGAGAGAGAATCGTCAAGGAATCTCTGGGCAATATCGAGGCCAACTGCGATGGTTGCATGGCAGGCCTTGCAGAGATGTACGAGGACTACATCGACGGCAAAAAGGAGCTTCGCGACATTAACATGGAATTCAACGCCAGATACGTAAAGGGCGAGGACATGGAAGGCCGCGGCACCAGCTGCGTCATGTAGGCAGTAGTTTCTATAGTGGTTAAAAAAGTGAAGGGATAGCCCTTCACTTTTTTGTTAGCGGGATTATTGGGGCTACTGCCTGTTTCGGAGAAATGAATATAGGCAGTAGCGATTTGGAATTTTGCTACTGCCTGTATGGGAAAATGGCAATTAAGCAGTAGCGATTTTGGAGTTGGTTACTGCCTAGATTGGGAAATTGTGTTTAGGCAGTAGTGATTTGGAAAAAGGCTACTGCCTGGATGGAAAAAAGGCAATTAGGCAGTAATGATTTTGGAATTGGTTACTGCCTGTATGGGAAAATGGAAATTAAGCAGTAGTGATTTGGAATTTGGCTACTGCCTATATGGGAAAATGGCAATTAGGCAGTAGTGATTTGGAAAAAGGCTACTGCCTAAAATGGAAAAACGAAAATAGGCAGTAGGATGTAGTGTTGATTGCTGGGAGATTGAAGGGGGAAGTGGTAAAATGGAGAGGTGAAGTAGGAAAGAGGTAGGCATAATTTGTAGGTGGAGGGAAATGATGGATAAAAAGCTTTTGACCACAGCACTGACAAGGGTGTTAGCAGGAATAGTGATAATGGCAGCACTGATATTTATACCGGCAGGGACCTTAGTCTATTGGCAGGGGTGGTTGCTTCTTGGAATATTATTTGTTCCGATGATTGTAGCAGGATTTGTTCTTATGTACAAAGCACCTGAGCTTCTTAGGAAGAGGCTTAATATGAAAGAGGAGCAGAAGGAGCAAAAGCTGGTGGTGGCCCTCAGTGGTATTATGTTTATTACAGCTTTTGCCGTAGCTGGATTGAATTTTAGATTTAAATGGATGGTGCTTTCAGACTGGATTTGCATTGCAGCAGCGATTATATTTTTAATCGCCTATACACTCTATGGAGAAGTCCTTCGAGAGAATGAATATCTATCGAGAACCATTGAAATTCAGGGGAATCAGAGGGTAGTTGATACAGGACTCTACGGGGCGGTTAGACACCCTATGTACATGGTGACGCTAGTTATGTTTCTGGCCATGCCAGTAGTTTTAGGTTCTATAATTTCGCTAGTCATAACGCTACTATACATTCCGATAATAGTCTTAAGAATCAAGAATGAAGAGAAAGTTCTAGCAGAGGGCCTGCCTGGCTACAGAGATTATATGAGAAAGGTGAGAAGCAGGCTGATTCCACATGTGTGGTGAAACTAAATATTTTTCTTACATACATCCTCGAGGCAGCACTGGTCGCAGTGAGGTGTAGTGCGGGCGGTGCAAACAGCACGGCCGTGGTCTACCAGTCTGTGGCACAGTTCGTTGCCTTCCTCAGGGGGTATGATTTTTCTAAGAGCCATCTCTACTTTGGTTGGCTCTTTTATATTGTCTACAAGTCCGATGCGGTTGGATAGACGGATAGCGTGGGTGTCAGTGACGATGGCTGGCTTGTCGAAGACATCACCAAGAATGAGATTGGCTGATTTGCGCCCTACGCCTGGTAAGGCCAGAAGTTCTTCCATGGTGTCAGGGACCTGGCTTTTGTAGACGTCTCGGAGCATTCTCATGCAGGCAACGATGTCCTTGGCCTTTGATTTGCCAAGGCCGCAAGGGCGAACGATAGCCTCAACATCGCTTACCTCTGCATCCGCAAGGGCATCTATGGTTGGGAACTTTTCATATAAGGAAGGGACAATCTGGTTGACACGCTCGTCTGTGCACTGAGCAGCAAGACGTACCGATACCAGTAGCTTCCATGCCTGGTCGTAATCCAGAGTGCAGTCGCTGTATGGGTATTCATTTTTTAATCGATCTATTACTATTAAAGCCAGTTCTTTTTTTCGCATTTTATCACCTGTGATTTAAAAGATTTTCTTCATTTATTAAGAAATAGGATAGAGGGTTTTAATGGTTTTTGCAATATGCTAATTAACTGATAATTCAAGGAAAAAACTTGCAAAGCATCTGTATAAACAGGGTGTTCAACTAGAAAAGAGTTTGTTATAATAGTTAGTGAATTTTTTAACAAGGAGCAAAAAATGGATAACTTATTTAACTCACCAGCAGAGGTGATTGAAGGAAATATTTGTGGCGGAGAGAAAAAAGTTAATTTGCCACTTTCTAAGATGATTTTACTCGGCATTATGGCTGGAGCATTTATTGCTCTTGGTGGAGCGACTAGTTCTACAGCAGCTCATGCTATTACAAATGTTGGCGTTTCTCGTTTCGTAGCAGGCGCTATTTTTCCAGTTGGTCTTATGCTTATTACATTTATTGGAGGCGAGCTTTTTACAGGTAACTGCCTTACTTCAATGGGTGCTATGGACCACAGATTTTCATGGGGCAAGGTAGCAAGAGACCTTGCAATTATCTGGGTTTCTAATTTAATCGGTGCACTTATTATTGTGGCACTTACATATTTTTCTGGAAATCTTGATTATTCAGGCGGATTGCTTGGTGCATATTCTATCAAGGTGGCACTTGGCAAGGCGACTATTTCTCCAATTAAGGGCATTACTTCTGGTATTCTTTGCAATATTTTAGTTTGCGCAGCTATTTTAATGGGTGCAGCAGCAAAGGACATCGGCGGCAAGGTTTGGGCTATTTTCTTCCCAATCATGGCTTTTGTTGTAGGCGGATTCGAGCACTGCGTTGCAAATATGTTCTACATTCCAATGGGCATTTTTGCAGCTCACAACGATGCCTATATTGCTAAGGCTGCTGAGGCCTATGGCATTACAGCTGACCAGTTGTCTAATCTTAGCTTGGCAGGCTTTATTACTAACCAGATTCCTGTAACTATCGGAAATATTCTGGGCGGAATGGTGTTTGTTGGTTTGCCATGTTTCTTGGCTCACTGTAAAAAGTGCAACAATAAATAGTAAAATTAAGTTTAATTTCTAACATTTTGGCATTGGCGTTTTGATTGAAAAGAAAATGGTTCTATGGTACAATCGGAGAGGTTTTGGTAATCAATTTGGTTGTTCTATAGGAGAATTTTTTATGGAGAACTACAAGTCAGAATTTATAGAGTTTATGGTGGAGTCTGATGTCCTCAAATTCGGTGATTTTACATTGAAGAGCGGGCGGAAGTCTCCTTTTTTTATGAATGCAGGAGCATACGTTACAGGTAGCCAGCTCATGCGTCTTGGCGAGTATTACGCTAAGGCTATTCATGACAAATATGGCGACGATTTCGATGTTTTATTTGGACCTGCTTACAAGGGTATTCCTCTTGCTGTTATTACTGCTGAGGCTTTCTACAAGCTCTACGGCAAGGAGATTAAGTACTGCAGCAATCGTAAAGAGGAAAAGGACCACGGCGCAGATATGGGCTCACTTCTTGGATACAAGATTCAGGATGGTGACAGAGTGGTTATGATTGAGGATGTTACTACTTCTGGTAAGAGCATGGAGGAGACAGTTCCTATCGTTAGAGCTCAGGGAGATGTTACTATTGTGGGACTTATGGTTTCACTTAACCGTCAGGAAGTTGGACTTTCAGGTGACAAATCCAAGACAGCTCTTGATGAGGTGGCAGAGACTTATGGATTTGCTACTGGAGCTATCGTTTCAATGGACGAGGTTGTTGAGCATCTTTGGAACAGAGAGTGTCAGGGCAAGGTCGTTATCGACGATGCTATGAAGGCACGTATTGACGAGTATTACAAGCAGTACGGAGTAAATTAATGACTAAGATTTACAAACACAGACGCAACAGATCCGGCAATCAGCTGAAGGCTTTGCCTATTGAGGCTATGTATGCCGCTGGCGTTTCTGTCTTTTCATTAATTTTATATGGAGCCATTATTGCTGGCTCAGTTTACATGTCGGGAGAGACTCCTAAGTGGTTGGGAGGCTCTGCTACATTGTGCTTTTGTATAGCACTGGGAGCGTTCATTTACAACATCGGTCAGATGAAGACCAAGACAGAGTTTAAATACAGAATCATCTGCCTTGGTGTCAGCACATTAGCCATGATTGTGTGGACTGCTACTATTGTTTTAGGGATGATTAATTAAAAGGAATTTGGTAGATGAGCAACACATTTTATAAAGAGACAGATGATATCATCGAGCGCTACGAGCTTGCTTGTGAGCGTATCTCTACAATAAAAGAAGATAAGGACTTGCCTGATAATCTTCAGGGCTTTTTCAACCAGGTTGCAGATTTTATTTTGACTGTTGTACCTGTTATGAACAAGGCGATTGCAGGCGAGCTTGCTAATAGATCTTTAGAGGAATGCCAGCAGGATGCAGATTCAATTTTCGCTATTTATTCTGCAGAACGCTATTCTAATAGCTTCCTTTGCCCTACATATTCAGTGGAGCATCTTGGACAGGAGCTTGGTGGTATTCTTTCTCATGTCTTCTACAAGCTCACTAGTATCATTCGTGTAGCTTTTGCTGGTAGACTTGATTTGTTTACTATTTACATGGAGCTTTTCCTTCAGGTTTATGGCGAGTGCCAGATGGAGTCTGAGGACAAGTATCGCAGAGAGGGCGTGGAGAGTGCAGTATACTCATTCCAGCACGACTATTGCCAGATATTCATTTCTGAGAGCACTATCTCTATGATAGATCCAGAATATGATTTTTATACAGATATTATCGTAAATGCGGATTTATCTGATGATAGATATATGTATCGCTACGGTACGTACATTGGTCCTAATGAGCGTGGTATTGCGGTTCATTTGCGCAGTCTTCCACATGAGGATGTGGTTGCTATGGCTCGTACCTATGTAGAGGGTTACATCAAGGGATTTGAGGTGACCGGCAAGGACATTTCCAAGAAGGAGACTGTTGAAGTTCATGCCCCAGTTGGTTTTGAGCTTATGACTCGCGAGGCTATTCGCCTATTTAACGAGGCAGGTCTTGCTGTTACAGTCCGCTACGGTGGTACTACAGGCAGAAATCTTTTCTCCACTGTTCCTAACAAGCAGTGCGAGTATGACCATAAGAATGACAAGGCCTACATTTGGGACAAGGGTCTTGCAGACAGGATGCTTGAGGTTCTCAAGAATACATACGAGAAGCACAAGGATTTGGCTGCTGTATTTGGTGGCCCAGCTGTTATTGAGACATTTGGCGAGGTACCATTCGAGCCTGCTAACTTTGAGGCTAATTCAAAGTACACAGAAAAGCAGGATGAGTTAAATGTATATTTTGCTAGCCAGAGTGGACAGATTACTAATCAGTACGTTAAGGGCGAGGAGCGCAGCTTTACTATTATTGCTTATCCTATTCCTGAAATCGGCAAGGATTTCAACGAGATTTTCAACGAGACTGTTGCTGTCAACACTATGGATTATGAGCTTTATAAGAATATTCAGCAGCACATCATCGATGTGTTAGACCAGGGCGACAGAGTTCATGTGACAGGTCGCGGTGACAATCACACAGACATCACTGTTAAGCTTCATCATTTGGATGACCCTGCTAAGCAGACTAATTTTGAGAACTGCGTAGCTGATGTGAATATTCCTGTTGGTGAGGTGTTTACTTCACCTGAGCTTGAGGGCACAAATGGAGTGCTTCATGTTACACAGGTATATCTTAATGAGCTTGGCTATCGCAATCTTGAGATGAAGTTTGAAGACGGCAAGATTGTTTCATATACATGCAGCAATTTTGACACTGAAGAAGAAAATAAAAAATATATTTTTGATAATGTGCTTTTCAAGCATGAGACATTACCAATTGGTGAGTTCGCCATCGGTACTAATACTAGAGCTTTTGTCATGGGCCAGAAATATGGTATCGCCGACAAGCTTCCAATTCTCATCGCAGAAAAGACTGGTCCACATTTTGCAGTAGGTGATACTTGCTATTCACATGCAGAGGATGTAGCAATGTACAATCCAGACGGCAAGGAGTGTATTGCCCGCGACAATTCATGTTCGCTACTTCGCAAAACCGATTTTTCTAAGGCATATTTTAATTGCCATACAGATATTACAATACCTTATTATGAGCTCGGTGATATCACAGTAATCACCGCCGATGGTCAGGAGCTACCTGTAATCAAGCAGGGCCGCTTCGTAGTGCCAGGCACCGAGGTGCTCAATGAAGTACTAGACGCTTACCGCGGCTAAGCTGGCGCCTACATGAGGGCGCAGGTATTGATAATCAAAAAGTTATAAATAGCTTGTAGCTATCAAATAGATAGAAGTAGCAAGTAGGCATCAAGCTCTTAGGTCTATGAACGAGGCATGTTAGCCGAGAGAATAGACACTAAGGCTTGTAGACGTAACTTGCGAGCCAGTAATTGTAGGCTAGCTACAAGCGAGAGAATAAACGGAGGATAATGAGATGGCTAAGGTTTCAGTTGTTATGGGAAGCGACAGCGATATACCTATTATGGCAAAGGCTGTGGAGATTCTTGAAAAGTTTGGAGTGGACTACGAGATTAGAATTATCTCTGCTCATCGTGAGCCAGATATTTTCGTAGACTATGCTAAAACTGCTAAGGATAGAGGCGTGCAGGTAATTATTGCAGGCGCTGGTAAGGCGGCTCATTTACCTGGTATGTGTGCTGCTATTTTTGAGGGGCCAGTTATTGGAATCCCTATGAAGACTAGCGACCTTGGTGGTGTTGATTCATTATACTCAATTGTGCAGATGCCTACAGGTGTACCAGTTGCAACTGTGGCTATTAATGGTGGCGCAAATGCAGGTATTCTCGCGGTTAAGATGCTTGCTATGGCTGATGCTGCATTAGCGGCAAAGCTTCATGATTTCATCGTAGACCAAAAGGAACAGGTGGAGTCTAAGGACGCGCGCTTACAGAATGAGGGATATAAGGCCTTTCTATAGGGTAAATAAGGAAACTCTTGTTAATTAAGGGTTTCCTTTTATTTATATATTTTATATGAGCCTGTAGTAATATTAGCGATAGCTGGTAGGCATCAAGCTCTTAGGTCTATGAACGAGGCATGTTAGCCGAGAGAATAGACGCTAAGGCTTGTAGACGTAACCAGCGTGAGAAAGAGTATATACAGGCGTACAAAAGTTACAGTTAAAAGGAGAGAAACATGGATTACAAGAGTTCAGGAGTTGATATTGAGGCAGGATATGAGTCAGTGGAGCTCATGAAGAAATTTGTTAAGGGCACTATGCGTCCAGAGGTCCTCGGCGGACTTGGCGGATTTTCAGGTGCATTTGACCTTAGCGCTATTAAGAACATGGATGAGCCAGTACTCTTATCTGGTACAGATGGCTGCGGAACAAAGGTTAAGTTGGCATTCTTAATGGACAAGCATGACACAATCGGTATTGATGCTGTTGCTATGTGCGTTAACGATGTAGCTTGTGCAGGTGGAGAGCCTTTATTCTTCCTTGACTATATTGCTTGCGGCAAGAATATCCCTGAGAAGATTGCAACAATCGTAAGTGGTGTTGCAGAGGGATGTAAGCAGTCAGGATGTGCCCTTGTAGGTGGCGAGACAGCTGAGCATCCAGGTCTTATGCCTGAGGAAGAGTACGATCTTGCTGGATTTGCAGTTGGTATCGTAGATAAAAAAGATATCATTACAGGTCAGGAGCTTAAAGATGGTGATGTGCTAATCGGTATGGCTTCAACAGGTGTTCACTCAAATGGTTTCTCTCTTGTTCGTAAGATTTTCGAGATGACAAAGGAAAGTCTTGATACATATTATGATGAGCTTGGTACAACTCTTGGAGAGGCTCTTATCGCTCCAACACGTATCTACGTTAAGGCTCTTAAGGCAGTTAAGGATGCAGGCGTTCGCGTAAAGGCTTGCTCACATATTACAGGTGGCGGTTTCTACGAGAATATTCCTCGTATGCTTCCAGAAGGCAAGCGTGCTGTAGTTGAAAAGAATTCTTATGACATTCCTGCAATCTTCAAGCTCATGGCTAAGAAGGGTAATGTTTCTGAGCAGATGATGTACAACACATACAACATGGGTCTTGGTATGATCGTTGCAGTTGATCCTGCTGATGTTGATAAGACAATGGAAGCTATGCGCTCTGCTGGTGATACACCTTACGTTGTAGGTAAGATTATCGACGGCGAGAAGGGTGTAGATTTAGTTTAATTTTAAATAAGCTTCTAGTTAACAATCGCTTATTGCACTTTGCAAGGACATATAGTCAGACAAAGAGTATCTAAGGATTGTTAATGTAAGAAGCGGAGGTAAGAATGAAAATAGCAGTATGTGTGTCTGGAGGTGGTACTAATCTTCAGGCGATTATTGATAAAATTAATTCCGGTGAGATCCACAATACTGAGATTGCAGTTGTAATTTCAAATAATAAAAATGCATTTGCTTTAGAGCGTGCAGCAAAAGCTGGTATCGAGGGCGTATGCATTTCACCAAAGGATTTTGCTGACCGTGAATCTTTCAACAAGGCGTTCCTTGAAAAGCTTGATTCATACAATGTTGATTTAGTTGTATTGGCAGGATTTTTAGTGGTAATTCCACCAGAGATGATTCGCAATTACAGAAATAGAATTATTAACATTCACCCATCACTTATCCCAAGCTTCTGCGGTACAGGATATTATGGGCTGAAGGTACACGAGGGCGTGCTTTCACGCGGTGTAAAAGTCACTGGTGCAACATGCCACTTTGTGGATGAAGGCACAGACACAGGCCCAATCATCCTACAGAAGGCTGTTGAGGTAAAAGAAGACGACACACCAGAGGTGCTTCAGAGACGTGTAATGGAGCAGGCTGAGTGGGAAATCATGCCTCGCGCCATCGACCTAATCGCTCGTGGTTGCGTAACCGTCGAGTCGGGCAAGGTACGTATAGAGGAATAGGTAAGAGTTGTTGTGTAAATTTTTTAAGTGAGCTTGACTTCGTAATCTAGGCAAGCGCGAGTAGGGGATACCGTGCCGAGCATGGGAGGGACCTACGCCGGCGGGAGGGTTCCCATGCGAAGGTGCGGAGGGTGCCCTACGGGAGCATGAAAGACTTGCGATAGTCAAGCGGACTAGGAGGATATTTTTATGAAGGTTTTGATAGTAGGTAGCGGCGGCCGCGAGCATGCAATTGCTCTTGCAGTTTCTCGCAGCCCACAGGTTGATAAGATTTATTGCGCACCAGGCAATGCTGGTATTGCAGAGCTTGCAGAGTGCGTAGATATCAAGGCTATGGAGTTTGATAAGCTTGTAGCTTTTGCCAAGGAAAAGGAGATTGACCTTACTGTAATCGGTATGGATGATCCACTTGTTGGCGGTGTAGTTGATAAGTTTGAGGAGGCAGGTCTTCGTTGCTTCGGTCCTAGAAAGAATGCTGCAATCATCGAGGGTTCTAAGGCATTCTCAAAGGATTTGATGAAGAAATATAATATTCCTACAGCAGGTTATGAGAACTTTACAGATCCAGAGGCTGCTCTTAAGTATCTTGAGACAGCAAAGTATCCAATCGTTCTCAAGGCTGACGGTCTTGCTCTTGGTAAGGGTGTTCTTATTTGTGAGAATCATGATCAGGCTGTAGCAGGTGTTGCAGAGATTATGACTGACAAGAAGTTTGGTGATGCAGGCAACACTATGGTTATCGAGGAGTTTATGACAGGCCGTGAGGTATCTGTTCTTTCATTTGTAGATGGTAACACTGTAAAAATCATGTCATCTGCTCAGGATCACAAGCGTGCAGGGGATGGTGATACAGGACTCAACACAGGCGGAATGGGCAATTTCTCCCCATCTCCATTCTTTACAAAGGAAATCGAGGAGTACTGCCAGAAGAACATTTTCCAGGCAACTGTTGATGCTATGAAGGCAGAGGGAAGAGACTTTAAGGGTGTTATCTTCTTCGGTCTTATGCTTACAGAGGATGGTCCAAAGGTTCTTGAGTATAATGCAAGATTTGGTGATCCAGAGGCACAGGTTGTTTTACCACGTCTTGAGAATGATATCATCGATGTATTTAATGCTTGTATCGATGGCACACTTGATAAGATTGATTTGAAGTTCTCAGATGAGGCATGCGTATGTGTTGTTTTAGCATCTGATGGCTATCCAGTTTCTTATGAAAAGGGATTCCCTATTACAGGCTTTGAGAAGTTCAACAACAAGGATTACTACTGCTTCCACGCTGGAACAGCTAAAAATGACAAGGGTGAGATAGTAACAAATGGTGGACGTGTTCTTGGTATCACAGCTCTTGGCAAGGATTTGAAAGAGGCTCGTGCTAAGGCTTACGAGGCAACAGAGTGGATTCAGTTTGAAAACAAGTATATGAGACACGATATAGCTAATGCTATTTTGTAAATAGAATTTATACGTGTGAGGGGGGCAATGTAACGTAAACTGGCATAAAAGAGGAGGTTGTTATGGAGAGAACGGCAAAACAAACATTTTCAGCAGTGGGGTTAGCATTTTTTATCTACATTGCAGTATCATTTGTGCTACAGATGATTTTTTCTACTGTAGTATATTCATTGGTGGATGTTAATAATCCGCCATCATGGGCAATGTGGGTTTCAAGCTTTGTGCCAATGTATTGTATTGCTTTTCCAATTTTTATCTTATTGATTAAGCGTGTTCCGGCAGAGCCATTTGTTGAGACTAAGACATTGAATTTTCCAAATTGGCTTAGATTTTTTACATTGACTACTTTTGGAATGGTAGCAGGTGCTTTGATAGCATCATTTGTAGGAAAAATATTTGAAAACTTCAGTATTAATACAAATGTAACTATGGAGACTCTGACTTCAACAAATAGTGCGTTGGCACCGATTGTACTGGCAATACTTGCACCAATTGTGGAGGAATTCATATTCCGTAAGTTTTTGATTGACCGCATACATGTTTATGGTGGTAAGGTTGCAGTAGTAACTAGTGCAGCGATGTTTGCATTATTCCATGGTAATTTTTCTCAGGTGTTCTACACATTTTTAATGGGACTTGTATGGGGCTATGTTTACTATAAGACAGGTAAAGTCATCTACACAATTATCATGCATATGTTAGTTAATTTTGGAGGTAGTGTAGTTTCTGTTTATTTCCTTAATAAGCTTAATGGTGTAGATACGAGCGATATCGAGGCATTGTTAGCATCGCCTGATGCGATGGCTGGTGTTGCTGGTATTATAATATATGTATTTATACTGTATGGTTTGGCGATCGCTGGTCTTATATGTCTTATTATTGGATTTAAAAAGAGAAGCTACAGTCAAGAGAGACTCGAGCTTCCTGAAGAGGGCAAAGTTGCTACAGTTTGTTTGAACGTAGGTATGATTTTATTCTTACTCATTTGCGCATTTGAATTTGTTCTTAGCATAGCAAATGGATTTGTAGGTTAAAAAAATAAAACTCGAGTTACCAAATGGTAGCTCGAGTTTTTTATTGTCATTTATCGTAATTCAGAATATCCAAATGAATTTACTATAGCATCAATAGGAACTCCCTGCTTGCAAAGTGGGCAATCATGAAGAGGATAAGACTGATAGTTTGGAATATCCTCATCGTGGAAGACTGCCGTAATAGGAATGCCACCTACTTCTCTAACAGCTGAGAAGATAGCGCATGCGCCACTAATTTTTGCTCCATAATATTTAACACATTCAGCTAAGCTCTCAACAGTACGTCCTGTAGAAAGTGAGCCAAATAGCAACAATACATTTTTATCTCTAACTGTAAGCTGCATATTGTCACGGAAAATGCTCTGGCCGCTAGATGTGAGTTCTGGAGATGTAACATAAATTGTCTTGTGCTGGTTGTAATTGGCAACGCCGGCCTTTGTAAGCTCTTGAGCTAAAAATGTACCAACAACTTCCATGTCATCAGCGCAAACAATGGTATCAACAGGTGTTTGAACTGAGTAGTGCATTGCAAGAAGCTGTGCCACGCCCTGTGCCTCGTTGCATCGTGTTTTCATTGTGCCAATCTCCATGTAGTTAGTAATGTGAGAGTGATTGGTGGCAAAATGACCAGGAATAATTTTAAGTGCTACTTCAGAATTAAGTGGTGCTGGAATCTTAGTGTACTCTTTTAACATAAAAAGCCCCCCATGCTATTAATGATTAACGTAACTATTCCAAAACGATATTACTTAATTTTTATTCAGGGAAATTCTCTGCTAGCTGGCAGATAGTCTTAACACACATGGCCTCTCCAAGTGATCCACTGTCAAGAATGACATCGTATTCACGGAAATCGCCCCAGTTTTTATCGGTGTAATACTTGTAGTAAGTCTTGCGTTGCTTATCCTTTTTAGCAAGTCTCTTTTCTATGCTGACATTTTCAATATTCTCGTATCTTTCGAGAACTCTCTTTTTACGATGCTCCATATCTGCGTGAATCATAACATTCATGCAGCGGATGCCTTCCTTTCTGAGAATGTAGTCAGCGCAGCGACCTACGATTACGCAAGGTCCCTTTTTTGCACATTCTAAAATGACTTTTTTCTGTGCAATGAAAATTTCGTCCTGAGGACTCTGGAAATACATTGTGCCAGCAGCTGAAATATCAAACCACATGGCTGTTGAGCTTGTATACTCACCTTGTGTCTCTATTAACTCTTTTGCATAACCGCTTTCGATGGCCACGCGGTTAACAATTTCTCCGTCGTAAAATGGGATGTTCAACTGTTTTGCCACAGCTTCTCCAATGCTATGACCACCGCTGCCAAATTCTCTACTAATGGTAATTACAGGATACATAGTGGTTCCCTCCAATACATTTTTCTTACCTATAGTTTAAAATTTTTTTGACAAAAAGTCAAAAAGAGAGTGATTTGTCTGATTATTGACTTTTCCACCGTTTTCGGCATTTTCTCCTGAATCCCCACAGATGTCTACGCCTATAATTTGATGGCTTGAGTAAAGGAATTCAAGGTCCTTTAGAAGCTCATCTAATGTCATGTTTCCCTGGTCCCAATCTGTGATAGCAAATTCTGTTGACAGGGCATCCTTGTCGATTGAAATATAAATTGGCAAATCAGTCGGGATATTTTCTATAGGAGTCTCGTCCCCAACGCCATACGTAAATACGTTTTTTAGATTTGGAAGGGTTTCAGTTGCTTCAAGAACCCATCCGCCGCAAGAAGTAATTTCTCCAAAGCTAGGAGTCTGATTGTCAGGGTGATGATCAAATAAAACTAGGTTAAATGGTGTGGTGATTTTCTGAAGCCATAGAAGACTGAGATAGTGATAGTTTCCAGAATCAATAAAATGAATACCCTCTGCAGAGTATTCATTTAATCGATCTACAAGAATTGATTTGGCAGAGTCATCCAGATAGCAGCGTGTACCCTCTAAATCTCTGCAATCAATCATAGTACAATTTTCAATTGTCTCATAGAATGACTGATAGTCGTATGCATCAGTCATTTTTATAATAATTGTTTTCATGATTCTTTCATTACCTTGCCAGCATTTTTAGGCTCTTTGGCATGGTATGTTGTGAATAAGTCCTTCCAAATTGTTGGGTGGAAGAGCATAAGTATTGGGAAAAGCTCTAGACGTCCAGCCAACATATCAAAGATAAGTACAATCTTTGAGAAGTTAGAGAAGAATGCAAAGTTTCCAGTAGGTCCTACTAGACTCATACCAGGTCCAATATTGCTCATTGTGGCAATTACGGATGTAAATACAGTTGAAAAATCAAGGTTTTCAAATGATAACAAAATTACGCTCACAAAGAATACCAGCATAAATGTGCCGAAGAATACGTTGTTAGAGCGGATTGTCTCGTGGTTAACTGGCTTGCCATCCATGATTGTCTTGCGGACACAACGTGGATGTATGTAGCTAATGAGCTCCTTGTGTACGGCCTTTCCCATAAGTACGAAACGGGAAACTTTGATACCACCACCTGTTGAACCGGCGCAGGCACCGATGAACATGAGCAGTACTAAAACGCATCGGCTAGTCTGTGGCCAAACAGCAAAGTCTGCTGTGGAGAAACCAGTTGATGATTGAATAGAAGTAACCTGGAAGGCTGCCTTAGTCAATGCATCAAAAAGTCCTGAGCTGCAGCTAAGAGTATTTACTGTGATGATACCGATAGAAGCAACTGTAAGGAATGAATACATTCTAACCTCTTCCATTCGAAATGCTGCGCGAGCGTGGCGGAAGAGTATGTAATAGTAAAAGTTAAAATTGATACCGAAAATGAACATAAATGCGGCAACAATCCATTGGCAGGCAACATTGAAGCCACCGATACTGCTTGAGTAGATACCGAAACCACCAGTACCTGCAGTGGCGATACTTGTGTTGATTGCCTCAAATGGAGTCATGCCTGCAATGAGAAGAAGTATTATCTCAAGTGCGCATAGTCCAAGGTAAATCAGGTAAAGCATCTGTGCTGTATTTTTAAGCTTTGGAACTAGCTTGCCAACAGATGGTCCAGGTGATTCAGCCTTCATAAGGTTGAACTGGGAGCCGTCACCACCGGCAAGTGGAATAACTGTAAGGAGAAATACTAGAACTCCCATACCACCAACCAAGTGAGTAAAGCTTCGCCAGAAAAGAGAGGCATGAGAAAGAGCCTCAACATTTGGCAAAATAGAAGCACCAGTTGTAGTAAAGCCTGAAACTGCCTCGAATAAAGCGTCTACGTAGCTTGGAATCTCTCCGGTAAGCCAGAGAGGAATGGCGCCAATAACTGATAAAACTACCCAAGAAGCACCTGTGCAGAAGAAACCTTCTTTTAGGAAAAAGAAGAATTTCTTAGGTCTGAAGTAGCTATTGATAACACCTAGCACTAGGCAAGGGAAAGCTACGATTGCATATTCAAGCCAAACATCTTCATGATAGATAAATGCAACAATAATAGGAAGCATTAGAAATAGGCCCATGAAGCCTACTACATATCCTAATATGAAGCGAATCACGGAATTATTCATGTCCGATTACCTCAAAGTATCCTTAATATTACCGAATCCGGTATGAGTGGTAACAACCATGACGGTGTCGCCAACTTCTATTGTGTCAGAACCGCTTGGAATAATGATAGTTCCGTTGCGGTTGATGAAAGCGATAAGTACATTGTCCTTAAATTTAAGAACAGAGAATGGCACGCCAACAGCAGCAGATTTCTCGTTGATATTGAACTCGATAGCCTCTACCTTTTGATCAAAGAGATGGTAAAGAGTGAGGATATCATTGCCGTCGCCAGAAGCACTCTTAGCACGTACATATGCGATAATTGACTCGGCTGTTATGTGACGTGGATATACAACAGAGCCAAGATTTAACTGTGAAAGTACATTGTCAAAGTTGATACGGTTAACCTTGGTAACAACCTTGGCATTGCTGACCTGGTTTGCATAGAGAGTAAGGATAATATTTTCCTCGTCGATTCCTGTAAGAGGAACGAAACTCTCGATATATTCGATGCCTTCTTCTCTAAGAAGGGACTCGTCGCCGCCGTCGCCATTTATAATAGTAGCTTTTGGAAGTGCGATTGAAAGCTCCTCGCAGCGCTCCTTGCTTCTTTCGATGATGCTAACATCAATACGAGCCTGAAGTAGAAGCTTGGCAAGGTAATAAGAAGCCTTACCACCGCCAACGATAAGACAGTTTTTAACCTGACGTGTCTTGAATCCGATTTCGCTAAGGAATGTACGGGCAAATCGTCTAGCACCTACCGCACATACGATATCATTTGTCTGGAGTACAAAATCACCAGTTGGGATGATAACTTCAGAGCCGCGCTTAACAGCTGTGATAAGCACCTTGCTTGAGATTGTTCTATGTAAATCCTTTATGGCGAGTCCGTCAAGAACATTGCCTTCCTCGATTTTAAACTCAACCATTTCTGCCTGGCCATGGGCAAATGAAGAAACCTCAAGTGTGGATGGAAGAGAGAGAATAGAAGAAATCTCTCTGGCTGCCTCTAACTCAGGGTTGATAATCATAACAAGACCAAGCTTTTCCTGTAAGTATGAAATTTCTTTTGAGTAGTCTGGGTTTCTAACTCTAGCGATAGAAGCACAATCACCCATTTGCTTTGCAATAGTACAGCAAAGGAGGTTGAGCTCGTCAGAGTTGGTAACGGCTATAATGAGATCGGCGTCGTTGATACCAGCCTCAACTTGGGTGCTGTAGCTGGCGCCATTGCCTTGAATTCCCATTATGTCGTAGAGATTTGTAAGATTATCGATACGGTCCTGATTCTCATCGATGACCACAATGTCATGACCTTCTTTTGAAAGACGGTCAACAAGGGTACGACCAACTTTACCGCATCCTACGATTATTATTTTAAGTCCTCTTTTTGAGGAGTTACTAAAAGCCATTTAATTGCCTCCAAGATAACTGTAAAAATATGGACAATTCTTAATTACATAATCATCCATATCATAATGTAGTCTAAAAGAGGCAAAAGTGCAAGTCAAATTCTGACATCTACCCGGCGGTTAATCTTTTTAGCCTCTTTATATAAGGCATTTAGGTATTCTGAGTCTTTATCGAAAAAGTTATCAAACTTTGTTTTCTTATAGTTTTTACCAGCTGATTCGTATACTGAAAGGCTGCCATCCTTATCAACAGTAATTCCGATTTTTTTCAGTTCATCAGCGTACTGGCTATTGAGGTTTTTAATATTAGTAAGAGCATGTTTTACTGAAGAGCTATTTGGTGCATATTTTCCAGCCGACTGAAGAGTGTTATTTAACGTATCGGCAAAGGCTCTTATTTTTTCTTGAGTCTGCTGGTCAGAGGCCTCTTCAAAGTTGTAGTCCTGTAGGTTGCGAATAGCATTCTTAAGAGCTGAAGAGTCCGCAAATGACAAAGTACCGCAAGTTGCACTTTTGCGGGTTGCACCTGTAACTACTTTTGAATAGTTGTTGTAATATATTCTTAAGCTAAGTGAGTTGGAAACGTTCATACTCATACTAAAATCCTCCTAGTTCTTATATCGGAAGTAATTAATTTTTATTTACTTTGATGGTTGAAGATTATGGCGAATTCTCCTATACTATAGGAAATTTAATTTCATATTAATAAGAAGGAGTGTCAGATGAACCAGGAAAAAGTCATTGTTATCGACTTTGGCGGTCAATATAATCAGCTAGTTGCCCGTCGTGTCAGAGAATGTAACGTCTATTGCGAAATTTATTCTTATCGTACCCCAATCGAGCAGATTAAAGAAATGAATCCAAAGGGAATTATCCTTACAGGTGGTCCTAATTCATGTTATGAGGATGGAGCCCCTACATACACCAAGGAGCTTTTTGAGCTTGGTATTCCTGTACTTGGACTTTGCTATGGAGCACAGCTTATGATGCATGTTCTCGGTGGCAAGGTAGAGAAGGCACCAGTTCGTGAGTACGGTAAGACTGAGACATTTATAGATGGTTGTACAGATACACTTTTTGCAGGTGTTGAAAAGTCTACAATCGTTTGGATGAGCCATTTTGATTATATTAGCAAGGTGGCACCTGGTTTTGACATAATTGCCCACACTGCTGATTGCCCAGTTGCAGCAGCAGCTTTAGAGGCTAAAAAGCTTTATGCTATTCAGTTCCACCCTGAGGTACTTCACACAGTACAGGGTAAGGAAATCTTATTTAACTTTGTTCGCAATATCTGCAACACAGCTGGAAGCTGGAGAATGGATTCCTTTGTTGAGCAGACTATCGGCGAGATTAGAGAGCGCGTAGGCTCAGGCAAAGTATTACTTGCACTTTCAGGTGGTGTTGATTCATCTGTACTTGCAGCCCTTCTTGCTAAGGCCATCGGCAAGCAGCTCACATGTGTATTCGTTGACCACGGTCTTCTCCGTAAGAACGAGGGCGACGAGGTTGAGGGCGTATTTGGACCAGAGGGTTCCTTCGATATTAATTTTGTACGTGTAAATGCAGCTTCCCGCTATTATGCTAAGCTTGCTGGTGTTGAGGAGCCAGAGCGCAAGCGTAAGATTATCGGAGAGGAGTTCATCCGTGTATTTGAGGAAGAGGCCAAGAAAATTGGCACTGTTGACTTCTTAGCACAGGGAACTATCTACCCAGACGTTGTTGAGTCTGGACTTGGAGGCGAGTCAGTAGTTATCAAGTCTCACCACAACGTTGGCGGTCTTCCAGATTATGTTGATTTTAAGGAAATCATCGAGCCACTTCGCAACCTTTTCAAGGATGAGGTACGTCAGGTAGGTCTTGAGCTTGGTCTTCCAGAGTACCTTGTATTCCGTCAGCCATTCCCAGGCCCAGGTCTTGGTATTCGTATCATCGGAGAGGTTACAGAAGAAAAGGTCCGCATCGTACAGGATGCTGACTACATCTATAGAACAGAGCTTGCTGAGGCAGGACTTAAGAAGCTTCCTGATCAGTATTTCGCAGCACTTTCTAATATGCGCTCAGTTGGCGTTATGGGCGACGAGCGTACATACGACTACGCAGTAGTTCTCCGTGCTGTAGAGACAATCGACTTTATGACAGCCGAGGCTACAGAGATTCCATTTGATGTGCTTCAGCGCGTTATGAGCCGCATCATCAACGAGGTCAAGGGCGTTAACCGCGTAATGTACGACCTCACATCTAAGCCACCAGGAACAGTAGAGATGGAGTAATAAGCCCAGTAGTTAATGAATAAAAAAGTGCCTTTGAATGCTTGCATTCAAGGGCACTTTTTTAATTTGCTGACTATAGGATGGTTATTGATGAGCATAGTGAGTCAATAACAGAGCATGGTTTGGTACAAAAAACATATACGTTGACAACGTATATGTTTTTCTCTATACTTTAATAAAGTATAGAGGTGTTGCGGAGGTGATGATATGGATGTTTCAGCCAGAATAAAGGAATTACGAAAGAAAACGGGATTATCGCAAAGTAAGTTCTCTGCAAAATTTGGGATTCCGGTGAGGACTCTTCAACAATGGGAACAAGGAATAAGCGCTCCTCCGGAATATTTGCTTAGAATGATGGCGTATATTTTGTTGCTTGAGGAAAATCGAATGGGGTCAATTGAAGGCGAAGAAGCCGCAGAAGAAGCATGATTGACTATGGAACAGAGGACAGGATAGCGAAATATTTATATGGTGGAGGTCTGATATGGATCAGAAATATAGAGATGCAGTACAGCTTATTAAAACGGCAATTCTTCAAAGCCAATATGAAGCTGCTAAATCTGTAAATGAAAAACAGTTAATGCTTTACTTTGGCATTGGAAAATATATATCACTTAATTCAAGAAATGGATTTTGGGGTCAGGGAGCTATTGATACTATTAGTGAACAGCTAGAAAGAGAATTGCCTGGGTTAAGAGGATTTTCAGCAAGAAATTTAAGATATATGAGAACCTTTTATGAAGAATGGCGAATGCTAGATTCGTCTAGTACAAATACTATTGAAGATAACAATTCTAATTTGGCACCCGCTGGTGCCAAATTGGAAATTGAAATATGGAACCAGCAGGTGCCAAATATAGAAGAATTTCCAGTTGAACAATTTTGTGCGATAGGCTTTTCGCATCATAGGACTATATTAAGTAAATGCAAAGAGTATGATGAGCGCATATTCTATATAATGAAATGCGCGAATGAAAAACTAAGTAGAGAACAATTAACAGCTAGTATTGTAGCTGAAGACTTTAAGCACCAGGGTAAATTACCAAATAATTTTGGTGATACAATGCTGACAGGTGTACAAGCACTTAAGGCTATTAGTACATTCAAAGATGAGTACCTTCTAGATTATATAAATGTGGAAGAAATTGATATTCGTGATTCAGCTGATATAGACGAAAAAGTTGTAGAAAATGCAATAGTAAATAATGTTAAGAATTTTATTTTAACATTTGGAAAAGACTTTGCGTTTATAAGTAACCAATATCACTTAGATGCATTTGGAGAAGATCAATACATCGATTTACTCTTCTTTAACAGGGAATTAAATTGTCTGGTTGCGGTCGAACTCAAGCGAGGAAAGTTTAAACCTTCTTATCTAGGACAGTTACAAGGTTATTTAAGTGTACTAGATGGATATGAAAAAAAGCCACATGAGAATCCTGCTATTGGACTGATTTTGTGTAAGGATATGAATAAGTCATTTGTTGATTATGTAATCCAAGATTATTCAAAGCCAATGGGTGTTGCAACATATAAAACATCTAGAGATATGTCAGAGGAACTTAGAAAAGCCCTTCCTGATATAGAAGAATTAAAGAGATTACTTGATACAGAAAATGAATAAGCTTTTTTGATTGTGTTTAACGGGAGCGTGTCACGCTTCCGTTATTTCATAGTCAGAGGAGAAGTAATAGAGTGCAAGGTGCTTTATACGCGACAGATTTACTGTTTTTGTTGTTTAGACTCATGCTATTTGTTAGAATGTTTCTCAAGTGTAAAGTGAATGAAACTAGAATAAGTTAGGGGGATAATTATGGCATTTGATTTCAAAAAAGAATATAAAGAGTTTTATATGCCTAAAAATAAACCGGAGATTGTTAATGTACCTAAGGCAAATTACATAGCGGTTAGAGGCAAAGGCAATCCTAATGAAGAGGATGGAGACTATCAAAAGGCAATTAGTGTACTGTATGCTATCGCATATACGTTAAAAATGAGCTATAAAACTGATTATAAAATCGAAGGCTTCTTTGAATATGTTGTTCCGCCGCTTGAAGGCTTCTGGTGGCAGGATAATGTAGATGGAGTTGATTATACAGATAAATCGTCTTTCAATTGGATATCGGTTATTAGATTACCTGATTTTGTTACAGAAAAAGACTTCACTTGGGCTGTTGAGACTGCAACTAAGAAGAAAAAATTGGATTGTTCATCTGCAGAGTTTTTGACAATTAATGAGGGCTTGTGTGTTCAGATTATGCATTTAGGTCCATTTGATGATGAGCTTGCAACGGTTGCTCTCATGGATGCCTATTTAGCCGAAAATGGATATATTAATGATCTTACTGATACAAGACTTCATCATGAGATTTATATGTCTGATGCGAGGAAGGTTGCTCCAGAAAAGTGGAAGACTGTAATTAGACATCCAATAAGGAAGGAATTATAAGTGGCTTGAGGGATGATGTTAAGGCTCAAAAAGTTAATGGAAAAAGATATGTAGTAGATTTTAAAATTCAGTCGTTAACTCCTCAAGAGCGCTTATTGTAGATAAAGAAATAATAGATTTAAGAATAAAAGTAATTTAAGCGGAGATGTACAATTTGACAGAGCTATTTTCTAAACCTGCTGCGGGAGGAATAATAGAAAAAATTGTTGATGGAGAAGTGTTTGTCCTTATACAAGAGAGATGTAAAGGTAACAATCACTAAATGATTTGAGGGATATGTTGAGAGATGAAGAGTCTTTTTATCCTATGCATGTTTCAACTTTAAAAAAGTACTTAAAATCAAAAGAGCAGTAAAGAAGTATTACTACTGTCAAATAGTGGAGATGTGGATTATACATGTTGATAAAAATAGGTGAATTTGATAGCACAGAATGTTGGGATGAGGGGAGAAATGGATACAGTTACAAATAGTTTTGTAGAAAAGTCAAAAGAAATCTTGCAAGATAATTTGGTAGGAGTATATCTACATGGCTCTGCTGTTATGGGATGTTATAATCCTGCTAAGAGTGATATAGATCTGATTGTAGTAGTGAAGAATTCTATAGAGGATAAAGTAAAAAAATCCTTTATGGATATGGTGGTGGAATTAAACAGTAAGGGACCGGCTAAAGGAATTGAAATGAGTATTGTAAAGCAAAGTGTTTGCGAGTCGTTTGTTTACCCTACTCCCTTTGAACTACATTTTTCAGTTGCGCATCTGGATTGGTATGGAAAGAATCCTGATGATTATGTTTCGAAAATGAAGGGCGAGGATAAAGACCTTGCTGCGCATTTTACAATCATAAACCATAGGGGCAAGTGTCTATGTGGCGCTTCTATCAAAGATATTTTTGCTGACGTACCGGTGCAGTATTACATTGACTCTATCTGGAATGATATCGCTGAAGCGGAAGAGGAAATCACAGATAATCCAATATATATTATATTGAATCTGGCAAGAGTGCTTGCATATATTAAGGACGGGATTGTCCTTTCTAAGAAAGAGGGCGGCGAATGGGCATTGAAGAATGTTCATGAAAGATATCATAGTCTGATACAAGATGCACTGATAGAATATGAAGAGGACAGAAATATATCTTATGATACGAATCTTGCAAAGGATTATGCCAAATATATGGTGGGAGAAATTGCAAGCGAAAAAAACAAATGAAGGCAAGTGTGATAACACTCCATTGATAACATTTATAAAAGTGCCTTTGAATGCTTGCATTCAAAGGCACTTTTTTTAGTTCTTCTTCTGTGAGGCTTTTTTTATTCCGAAATATATGAGGCTTCCGATTACTACACCGGTTGTGTTCAAGATTAAGTCATCCACATCGCTGCAGTGGTCAAAGAAGAGCAGCTGAAAAATTTCGATAGAAAGTGAAAAGCCTCCGCCTGCCAGAATTGATTTTCCTATGGTATTAAGCTTTTTAAAGCAAAATGGCCACACGATTCCCACAGGAATAAACATTGCGATATTTCCGATTACGTTTGTCTTCCAACCATCATAAAAATCATTTACAAATGTAAAAGGCTTAAGGTTCATCCAGAAGGGCAAAATCCTTGAAGCATCAAAAACTATGGTTCCTAGGTGTCCATTTACAAGATGTAAAGGGAGCAGTACCATTCTTGAAATAACTACAATACAGATATAGACAAGGATGAGCTGTAGCTCTCTTAAGATATTTAATTTTTTTGTTAAAAGAAAGACTACTAATCTGGTGATAATCCAGCATAAAGTGATGAATCCAACAATCATATAAATATTTATTACTAGCATGTTTATTCTCCTTCTAATGTGTCACACTTGTGTCAAATATGAATATACTATATTATAAAATAATTAGAAGTCAACGGGAATTGCTAATGTGTCACATATTTACAATAGTGTAACACTTTATACAAATATACCATTGGGAGTGAGATTTATGAACAGAACTAACGGAAAAATAGCAGAAAAATCAAAAGAAGAAATGGGGAAGGCGCTGCTTAAGTGCATGAATCTATATGATTTTGGAGAAATTACTGTTACACAGATAGCCCAGGAGGCAAAGTTGTCTCGGCGAACCTTTTACAGGCTTTTCTCAAGCAAGGAAGAACTACTTGTTTTTCTGTTTGAATCATGGTTTCAGGAATTTTTTTTACAGGTAAAGGAAAGAGACATTCATCATTATTGGGATGTGGTTAAATGTTATTTTGAGTTTTGTGAAGAACGAAAATCATTGCTTTTTCTTTTAAAACAACAAAATATCTTAAACTCTTTCTTTGATCATATGTATCAAAAATCGCTTCAGGTTATGGAGTATGTTCATACTAAGGAAAAGACACAGAGCATGGAAAAGGAGGTACCTTATCTTTTGGCCTATAGTGTGGGCGGAATGTTTTGCATGTTGATCAAGTGGGTTGATAATGACATGGATGAGCCTTCGGACAAATTAATTGAACTGTTAAAGAGAGGTTACACGTCACCGAGGTTTTAGAAAGTTGACAGCAGACCGGACAGCGTTTTAGAACCGGCTCCATAGCGAATTAAAAGTTTTTTAACAAAATCGCTATAGGTTAGATGTTATAATTAATCTGTATCATAAACGTAAATTGTGTATTATTACAGAGGATGCAGATTGAAGAAAAGATACATTGTTATCATTAATATTTTGATAGTAGGTTTGATTCTTTTCATTATTGTAAAGTACGCTAACGACAGGGCGACAGAATCAAACCAGGCTTCAATTGCGTCTTTTGAGAAAATGACTACTACAACAGAGCAGATCGTGGCCAACTATTTGGAGGACGAGCAGCATCTGTGTGATATTTGGGCTAATTACATCAATAGGTCAGCGGAGGCAGGGACTCCTATGACTGTTGATGAGGCCATTTCATATATTAGAAAAGCAAAAATTTCTCCTGAGATCTCAGGACATCTTATTTATATTGACGACGGCTCTATGGCAGGTATTTCTACAACGGCTAGTTCTACAGACCCGTCCAATTTCTCCGTAAAGTATTCCCATATTAATATTTTTGAAAATCTAGAGATTAGCAACGTAGATGGTGTTGTTAATTTAACAAGGGCCTATACCAACCCTTTAAATGGCGTCCAGTCAATCGCCTTTTTGAATAACATACAGGTGGTGGACGGGGAAACAGGTAATATGCGAGATGCACTTATTATTCGCGTGGTACCGGTGAGCCGCCTTGAGCAGAAGCTGGTTTTCTTGAAGGGTGAGTATGAAAATGTTGAAATATCCCTTATCGATTGGGATGGCGACTACATGATTCATGGTAAATCACTTAAAAATAGCAATTTCTTCGAATACTTTAAATCATACAATCCTATGTCCGCCCAGGAATATGAGAATGTGGTGGAGACAATCCGCACAGATATAGGCTCCATGCACATTCGCAATTCTAAAAATGAGGACAGTGTGATTGCCTACGCTCCTTTAAGCAATTTAGATTCATGGTTTCTGGTGGCCTATATTCCTGCCAATGAACTGACGGTAAGCAGGTCAATTGATTGGATGATTCTAGGAATTGTCGCTTTGGGACTTATGATTCTTCTTCATTTTAATCTAGTGATTCTCCGCAACTACAATCGAAAGCTGGCTGTTGCAGCAGAGGCGGCAAATCAGGCTAATGAGGCGAAATCATATTTTCTTTCTACCATGTCCCATGATATCAGGACACCAATGAATGCCATAATTGGCATGAATGAAATGATTTTAAGAGACAGCCGGGATAATGATGTACTTATGTACTCAGAAAATATTAGAGCAGCGGGAAATACCCTGCTTGGCATTATCAATGATATCCTTGATTTTTCCAAAATTGAGGCTGGAAAAATGGAAATCATTGATGTGGACTACAATTTTGCTTCACTTTTAAATGATATTGTAAATATGGTGCAGCGAAAGGCTGATGAAAAGCAGCTTAATTTCAAGCTTGAGGTGGACAAAAACATACCGAGATGTCTCCATGGCGATGAAATAAGGATTAAGCAGGTCATCACTAATATTCTTTCAAACGCCGTCAAATATACAAGGGAAGGCAGCGTGACTTTTTCAATTGATAGTAGCAAATGTGAGGACAATCCTGATTATGTAAATCTCCATGTCAGCGTGGCGGATACTGGAATTGGAATAAGGGAAGAAGACCTTGATAAGCTATTTGAAGCCTTTGAGAGAATTGAGGAAAAGAAGAATCGAAATATAGAAGGCACTGGCCTTGGAATGGCAATTGCCCAGAGTTTTCTTAATATGATGGATAGCAAAATCCAGGTGGAAAGCCAGTACGGAAAAGGCTCTGTATTTTCATTTGACTTGAGACAAAAGGTGGTGAAATGGGAGCCACTGGGTGAGTTTGATGCTGCTTTCAAGAGCTTTCTTAAGGAGCGGGAGAAATACAAAGTTTCCTTTGTGGCACCTGATGCAAGAATATTGGTGGTTGATGATAATGAAATCAACCTAAAGGTGTTTGTAAATCTTCTTAGGCAGACCAAGATGCAGATAGATACGGCAGAAAGTGGAGATGCATGTATTGCTCTTTTTAAGCGTAATTTTTATGACGTGATTTTCCTGGATCACATGATGCCTAACAAGGATGGCATAGAGACCATTAGAGAAATGAAGGCCTATACCGACACGCCAAACAGTAAGACACCTATTATTTGTCTTACCGCAAATGCGGTATCAGGCATGCGAGAAATGTATATAAATGCCGGTTTTGATGACTATCTGACAAAACCAATTGATACGAAAAAGCTAGAAGGCATGCTGCTTACATATTTGTCCGCTGATTTAATCAAGGAAGTGGATGAAAAGAAGAAAAAGATTCTTGTAGTGGGTGAGAATATCGACTTTTTGCGAGGGGTTATGGCAAAGCTATCAGATATTTATGAGGTGGCAGTTGCAAAATCTACAGAGCAGGCCCAGGGATATTTAAAGACGCATGAAGTGGATTTATTACTGGTGGATTACCAGATGCCAAAATTGACTGATGTTGATGAGGGAAAAATCATAGGGGCCCATTTCGAAGAAATGAATGTGGAAGAAGTGGCTTCCTTGGCAGATGATTATTTTTCTAAGGTTGATGATAGTGGAAAGGAGAAGGCATGAATAGAGGAATTAAGACAATATTATCTATGACCCTTGTGGCAATGATGGGATTTAACTTGGCCAGCTGTGGTCAGGATCAGGGGCAGAATCAGAGCCAAGATCAAAGTTCAGAGCAAAGTGAACAGCATGAAGAAGCTAGCGAGGGCTTTTCTCCAAAATACTCATCTGACACTGAGTACAAGCTTTCCGTTGTTGGAACATATTCTAACTTTGAATCCCTCGAGAGCACTATCGATAGGTTCTACGAATATTATCCAAATGGGGAGATTACCTACACATTTTTGGATGACTACAGAAATACAATAGGGCCTGCCCTGGCTGGACAGGAGCCACCAGATATCTATGTGGTGCAGCCTTGGATGTATGGAAATCCACTATTTACATCACTATTTGACGATGCAGAAGTGCTCTCTGCTCCGGAGCTTGAAATCAACCTAGATTGCATACGTCCAAGTGTTAAGTGGGAGATGGATAATGGTCAAATAGTGGCTCTTCCAGTATTTGCCACATCCTATGGAATGCTTGTGAATATGGATATTTTTGAAAAAGAAGGCCTTGAGATTCCAGAGACATTTGATGAACTAAAAGTAGTATGTGAAAAGCTAAAAGATGCAGGCTATGCTTCTCCTGTCATGGGGGCAAACACTTCAACAACTCCAGGTATCGGCTACGCTTTTGCATATCCTATGTTTGCAAAAACTGTAAAAGATGATAGAAGCGTCGAGGATGACCTTAATAATCTGGTACCTTCTGCAGGTGAAGTCATGAGAGAGTCCCTTACTAGATTAAAGGAGCTTGTGGATTTAGGTTGCATAGATGTAGATAAATGTACAGCTGAAATTGAAGATGATTACAATGCAGTTATTATGAGATTTTTTGAGGGAGATGTTCCGATGATGCTTTGCTCTGGGGACGTTGTTTCTGGAACTAAAAAGAGAGAGAGTAAGTCAGAAGCATTTTCTGCTAAGCCTTTTAGATATGATTTTTATGTAGCACCTTCTGGAGACGAGGGCGGATACTTTATGGATTCAATTTCCATATTATTCTGCGTAAACAAAAACAGCGCAACCCTTGATATGACCAATGAATTTATCAGATTCCTAACTAGTGATGATGAACTTGGACGCATGGCCCTAGAAAAAAGACTTATTACACCTACCAAAGATTATTCTCTTGACGAAGTCTATGCTTCCCTGGGGGATTTTCCTGAGGAGCGGACCGTAAACTTTAGGGATACAGAAATTCTCGACACGGCGGTAAAGCAGTTCAGAGCAGCGGCTTACGCAGTTGTTAATGGAGAGATGACCGTTGATGAAGCAGTGGCAAGCTACGGAACAATACCTACTGATTAACACAGATTAGAGAGAACTTAGGATTTGTTTAGCTAGCTCTTTTGCTTCGTCGTAATCAAGATTGGAAACAAGCTTATCAAGAGCAGTAATTTTTTCTGAAAGTTCTTCATGGCAGTCATAAGAAAAGAGCTGTTTTGTAGCCTCTTCAGCAGCGCCAAGATCAAAATCATCAACTGCTTTAATAAGGGTGTTCAAGATATTTGACAGGGCATTTTTGTCAAAGCTTTTTTGACCGGTATTATCATTTGAAGCAAATGGCTGAAGATAAGGCTTTAGCGCTCTAAGCGAGTCAAGAATCCCTGGTGTAAGCTTTTGGATTTCAGGTACATTGTTGTCCTTACCTAGCTTTTCTAGGGTAAAGAAATCTTCACCTAAATCCATGGCCCCAATCATGCGGCAGGTGGTTTTTAGGGAATGGACCTGGACAGTAAAGTTTTGGATGTCCCCTTGCATTAGGTAGGATTCTACCAGATTGATTTTATCATCCATTAGTTTATATACATCGCCGAGAAGCTCTGTAAAGAGCTCCTCAGAGCCAGAGTTTTGGATAGCTTTTGTTATATCAATACCAGGAATATTAATGTTCATAAATGCCCCTCCATGATTTGAGTATACCACTATTGAATTAGGGTATAAACCCATGGAAAATATCACCATTGGAAGGCATATCTTATAGGAGGTAGAAATGATTCCGCAGATTGTAGTTATTGATGATGATCCTATAATTTTAAAAAGAGCCTGGAACACTCTCACAAGTGCTGGTCTCAAGGTAGTGGCACTAAAATCCGGCAAAGCACTTTTGGAGTATATTAAAGACAATTCTGCTCCAGACCTTATTTTGATGGATATTAGTATGCCTGAAATGGATGGATTCGAAACGGTCAAGGCCCTTAAAAAGAGCGAGGCTGCTTGGAGAGATACCCCAGTGATTTTTCTGACAGGAAATGAGGATGAGGATACAGAGACGAAGGGACTTTCTCTAGGAGCCATGGATTTTATTAGAAAGCCATTTGTTGCCAGTGTCCTTGTGCTTAGGGTTAAGCACGCAGTGGAGCTCATAAGACTGCAAAGAAATCTTGAAAGTGTGGTAGACGAGAAGACAAAGGAAAATGAAAATCTTTTCTTGCACGTTGTGGAGAGTCTTGCAGACGCCATTGATGCCAAGGACAATTATACTAAAGGCCATTCCGGAAGAGTGGCAGCCTATTCCAAGGAAATCGCAAGAAGATACGGCTATGACGAAAAGCGACAGGAGAATATTTTCATGATGGGACTTCTTCATGATGTTGGCAAGATTGGAGTTCCCGATGAAGTGATTAACAAGCCGGGAAGGCTTACGGATGAGGAGTTTGCCGCTATAAAAAAGCACCCTGGCATTGGCGGCAAGATTCTAGGCAATATAAAGGAAATGCCAGAGCTTGCAGCAGGGGCAAAATGGCATCATGAAAGGTACGATGGAAAAGGATATCCAGAGGGAATTGCAGGAGACGAAATCCCAGAGGAAGCCAGAATTATTGCTGTGGCTGATGCATACGATGCCATGACCAGCAACCGAAGCTACAGAGGCGCCCTGCCTCTAGAAATAGTTCGCGGCGAAATAGAAAAGGGTAAAGGAAACCAGTTTGACCCGAAGTTTGCAGATATTATGCTTGAAATGATTGATGATGGCAGTGTGACCACTATTATTTTATAAAATCAGGTCTTTCCTCCGTAATATATGAACAAGCTACCTTTGAAGGGTGTGGCTCGCCAGCAGATGAAGTTAATTGCTTGCAGTGCTTTGCATGGCAAAACTCTATTTTATATGACATTTAAGGTTATTATGTGGAACAGTGAACAATTTGTGTAATAAGAAAAAATCTGTTGACAAAATATATTCAAGACGTTATATTTATCTGCGAGTTATGATTTATATCTATTTTTTATCACTTTTTGTGACATGTCGTCACGACTTTCCAAATTTTTACTAGTTATATGACATGCGGGAGCTTTATGAGAAGTTTGGTTTTGAAATAGGTATAGGAGAAGCTTAGCATGGCGATACAGCTATGCTAGGTTTGTTCTCCATTTTTTAGCGAATACATAACTTATTTCACGACATTTTTACATTTTGTGGATTATCTTGAGCCGATTTACGGGTTTATTTTATGAAAGCCTAAAATACCCGTAAGTGGGCAATTTCAAAAATTTCTGGAATCGAAAACCTACGGGTATTTTTCGATTTTCTGAAAATGTACCGTAGCCTTTTTTGCACTGCTACGGTAAATATTTAAAGTTCTTTATTTTCACCGTAAAGTAAGAAGATGAATAGAAAGTGGACTACGGGGATTTTCTAAAAAAATAGAAAAAAACCGTAATCGAAAAATTTGCAGGGAGAAATCCTACGGTGCAAAATGCAATTTTGCAAATAAACCCGTAGGTTTTCGATTCTGGCCCTGAATTTAAGAGCCAAAAGAGACAAGCGGTCTAAAAAAGGAGTAGTTATGGAAAATTTAAATGAAAAACTAGAGGAACAGCTTAAGGAGATAAGTGCATTAGTTAAGAAATCGAATAAAAGCTTATTGAAATTCTCTGATTTACCAAAGGGGCATATACATGTATCCAAGAGCAATGGTGTGTACCAGTACTATTACGTGGATAGGACATTGAATACTAAAAAGTATATTAGTGGAAAAGAGATTAAGCTGATTAAGCGCATAATGCAAAGGGACTATGAGCTTGCTATTAACAAAAGACTAAAGGATATGCAAAACAAGCTACAAAGATTCCTAAAAGGATATGATGTGGATTCGATTGAACGTATTTTTGTTGATATGAATTCTGGCAGAAAGATACTTGTAACGCCATTTATTGAAACTAGTGAGAATTATATCCAATCATGGTATGAGGAGAATCCAGGGATGCAAAATCCATTTCCAGATGATGGTGTTTTCTTAACAAATAGGGGAGAATTGGTTAGATCTAAATCGGAAAAAATTATCGCGGATGCATTAGATAAATATAATGTGCCATATCAGTATGAACCAATGCTAGAACTAGGTCATAGTACCGTATATCCGGATTTTATTACCTTAAATGTGAGAAAACGTCAGACCATGTATTGGGAGCACCTAGGTATCGTATCTGATTTAGAATATGCATCAAAGAATTTTATGAAGATTCAGCAATATGAGAAGAATGGATACATGGTGGGAAGAGACTTGATATGTACGATGGAGTCAGTGGACATGCCTTTAGAGGTAAAAAATGTAGAACAAAAGATTAAAGAGTTTTTGCTGTAGTCTGCTTCAAGATGGATTATACTATAATACATAAGTTATAATATAAGACAAAAAGAACGGAGACATAAGCATGATATACATAGGATGTCACTTATCGGTGACAAATGGTTATGAGGCAATGGGACGTCAGATGACGGAATTCGGAGGCAATACCTTTGCTTGGTTTACGAGAAATCCAAGAGGCGGGAAGGCCAAAGAAATCGATGGTGCAGACGTTAAAAAGCTTCAGGCTATTCTTGAGAAGGAGAAGTTTGGCAAACTGGTTGCTCATGCTAGCTATACAATGAATTTATGCTCTGCCAAGGAAGAGACTAGAGCCAATGGACTAGATATGCTTAAGCAGGATCTAAAGCGTATGGAGCAGGTGCCTAATCAGCTCTACAATTTTCATCCAGGTTCTCACACAGGTCAGGGACCGGAGGTTGGGATACAGCAGATAGCAGATGGACTGAATGAGTCTCTTTGGCCTGAGATGAAGACTACAGTCTTGCTTGAGACTATGGCAGGCAAGGGCTCTGAGGTTGGAAAGACATTTGAGGAGCTCAGAGAAATTATCGATAGAACTACCCTTAATGAAAAGCTAGGCGTGTGCCTTGATACATGCCATATCTGGGATGGGGGATACGATATTGTAAATGATTTGGATGGAGTCCTTACAAAGTTTGACAAGGTTATAGGTCTAGATCGTCTTAAGGCTATCCATTTCAATGATAGTAAAAATGAATGTGGTGCAGCAAAGGACCGTCATGAGAAGCTGGGCCAGGGGTGTATTGGAATGGAGGCAATGAAGAGGATTGCACTTCATCCTGCTCTTCAGAATCTTCCATTTATCCTAGAGACTCCAAATGATGACCAGGGATACATCGAGGAAATCGCCTTGGTCAATTCATGGATGAATGATTAATTTTAGAGCAAGTTTTGTTGCAAAATATGCGGTAGTTGCAATAAAATGAACCTAGAGAAACTGTAGAAAAGACACAATTTTATAAACATATGATGGTACAATCAAAAGATAGCAATGGATAATTGTTTATTTTAGCGAGGCATAAAATGGTTGAAATACCTAGTTGGCTGGTACTAAATTTTTTCACATCGTTCCTTCTGATTCTTCTTTTGGTGTTTCAGAACAAAACTTCCAGGTTGCAGAAAGGTCGTAAATACTCTGCAATTCTTACTTGTACGCTTATTTTACTAATTTCAGAATCAATAGGAAGAGTAGGAGAATACAATCCTGACAATCTCTTATTCTTGGCTAGAATCGGATATTTTTTGATTTTCATATTAGATCCGGTGGATATTTTATTTGCGGTTAACTACGTAGATTGCTGGATGGATAACGAAAATAGCAGGCCGCGCAAGAGATTCAAAAATGCCTTTAGAGCATTTGCAATCGCAAACGGTGTGTTTGTTACCCTATCATCATTTTTTAGACTTAGATGGTTTTTCTACTTTGAAGATGGATTATATTACAGAGGCAGTTTGTACATAATAAGAGCACTGCTTGTGATGCTGTTTATCATTTTGCTTTTAGTATACACAGTGGTGTTTAGAAAAGATTTCATGAGTGAATACAAAAATATGATTTTGGTTCTCCCACTCTTTTCACTATTAGGTGCAATATGCCAAGTGTTCTTTTATAACATGGATACCACTTATGCAGGAATATCACTAGGATGTTTGGTGCTGTTTTTCTTCTTCCAGAGCAATGACGTTAATATCGATTATTTATCTGGTGTGCTGAATCGACGTGGTATCGATATCAAGCTGGATGAGATGATAAAAAATAGTCAGTCCTCAGGCAAAAATTTTGCGGCTATTATGATGGATCTTGATAATTTCAAAACCATCAATGATACCTTTGGTCATGAAGAAGGCGACAAAGCCATAAAACAGATGGCCGATATTTTGACCAATTCCTTTGATGAAGATGCATCAATTGGCCGATTCGGAGGAGATGAGTTCTTCGTAATTACGGATAATGTATCTAAAATTGAGCTTGATATGATTATCAATGAAGTTAGAGAAAAGCTTGCCCACATTAGGGACAAGCGTGGATGGGACAAAAATGTTGACATAAGCTGTGGATATTCTATTTACGTTTCAACCAGCAATATGGCTAGAGAAGAATTCGCTGAGATATTAGATGCTCTTATGTACAATGAAAAAGAAGAGCACCATAAAAATATGGAGCAATTGGTGGACGCTTAAAGATAATTCCACTACACATAGAATTTAGTGTTTTCAACCTCCCTTGATTCTAGTATAGTTAATCTATGAAACTAGAGGATAGGGAGGTTTTCTTGTGTTATACACTATTGAAAATGAAAAGATAAAATTAACAGTTGCCGACCACGGCGCAGAGATTAAGTCTCTTATTAGAAAAGCTGATGGAAGAGAGCTTATGTGGCAGGCCGACGGCGCATTTTGGGCACGTACTTCTCCAGTACTTTTCCCACTTGTAGGCAATTATTATGGAAAGAAATCAATTTATGCTGGCAAGACATATGAGATGGGTCAGCATGGATTTGCTAGAGATATGGATTTTACCCTTGTATCTCAGAGCGCAGATGAGCTTGTTTTTACATTAAAAGATAATGAGGAGACAAAGGAGAAATACCCATTTTCTTTCATCCTTACTCTTAGCTATAAGATTACAGATGGTACTGTAAATGTAGGTTGGCAGGTTGAAAATCCAAATGATTCCAAGATGTATTTTTCAATCGGCGGACATCCAGCATTTAACTGCGATTTAGATACATGGACTCTTAGATTTGAAAAAGCAGGAAAGGTAAATGATACAGTTACAGCATTTATCATTTCCTCAGATGGCAGCGGATGCCTAGGAGATGAGAAGGAGAAACTTGCCCTTGATAATGGCATTCTTCATATGTCTGATGAGCTTTTTAGCAGAGACGCTCTCATTATCGAAGACCGCCAGTCAGATCAGGTTACTCTTGTAAATCCAGATGGTGTGGACCAGTTATCGGTAAAATTTGATGCACCACTTTTTGGAGTGTGGTCGCCAGTTGGCAAGCATGCACCATTTGTATGTATCGAGCCATGGTATGGACGTTGCGACAGAGTGGGATTTAATCAAAAGCTTGAGGAGAGAGAATACGGAAATACCCTTGAGGCAGGCGAAGTATTCAAGACTTCCTACGATATTATTTGTAAATAAACAGCCTAATAGAACCCCTAAGATGTATAGAATGGCTTAGGGGTTTTATAGAATTTTTAAGCAGCTACATGGAGAATAAAATGAGAAAAATAGAGCATGCAACCAGAGCAGATGCAGAGGAAATATTAGCTCTTTATAGGACTCAGCTGGGAAGGCAGTACTGCCCATGGACAGAAGAATATCCCACCATGGATGAAATCGATTTTGATTTAGGTCGTGACTCTCTTTTTATTATGAGAGAGGGGGAGAAAATTATTGCCGCCATCTCTATTGATGATGATGAGCTGGTAAATGAATTGCCACATTGGACAAATGAATTGCAGCCAGGTGGGGAGCTTTCTCGCCTTGCGGTGGACCCAGAATTTCAGAGTCAAGGCATTGCCAAGGAAATGATTAACTATGGTATGAAGACACTGAAGGAAAGAGATTTCAAAAGCCTTCATTTTCTTGTGAATCGCCATAACTTAAAGGCTATGAAGAGCTATGCAGCCTTTGGTTTTAACAAGGTGGGAGAATGTGAGCTTTACGACCAGCCTATGTTTTGCTATGAGATGAAGCTTTAGGGGGAGATATGATTGCAGAGGAAATCAAAGAAGGGCTGAATGCCCGCCAGGATGTGGAGTATAGAGATTTTCAGTCAAACCTGATTCCAAATGTGGGCATTGATTATTTTGTGGGAGTCAGGACACCTGAACTTAGAAAATATGCCAAGGAACTTGGCAAAAGAGATGATGTGTCAGAGTTTTTAGATCAGTTGCCACACCAGCTGTTTGATGAAAATCAACTTCATGCATTTATTATTTCAGATATGAAAGACTACGGAAAATGTATGGAGAGGCTCAATCAATTTTTACCTTATGTAAATAACTGGGCCACATGCGACCAGATGTCTCCAAAGATTTTTAAGAAGCATAAAAAAGAATTGCTACAGGAGATTTATACCTGGATAAAGTCCGATGAGACGTATACAATTCGATTTGCCATTAAGATGCTGATGGAGCATTTTTTAGATGAGGATTTTGACATTAAGTATGCCAAGATGGTAGCTAAGGTGCGCTCTGAGGAGTACTACGTAAATATGATGATTGCCTGGTATTTTGCTACGGCACTAGCCAAGCAGTACCATAGCATTTTGCCATTTATTACTGAAAAAAAGCTTGAAAAGTGGACTCACAACAAGACTATTCAAAAGGCTGTAGAAAGTTTTAGAATCACTCCAGAGCAAAAAACGTATTTACGAACTTTAAAAATAAAATAGTTTAAACAAAAATAATCCCCAGCAATTTTACTTGCTGGGGATTTGGCATTTAGGAAAAATCCTGTATAAAAAGGGGGAAAAATGGTTAGCCTTCAATGGCTATGTATTTTGTCTCATCATTCTGAGGGATTGCTTCTTTCTTAGGAATATTCAAGCTAAGTACACCGTCCTTAAAGGCTGCGTGAATATCTTCCTGAGTAACTGCATCGCCTACGTAGAAGCTACGGCTGCAAGAACCTGTGTAACGCTCGCGGCGGATGTATTTGCCGTCATCATCTTTTTCATCATTGTTCTGATTAGTCTCGGCTTTGATTGTGAGATAGCCATCCTTAAGCTCTGCTTTAATATCTTCTTTTGCAAATCCAGGAAGATTCATATCAACTTGATATCCATTTTCATTTTCTTTTACATCAGTTGTCATCATACGTGAGAAGTCATTGTCATATGAGTGACCAAAACCTGTTACACGTGGTACTGAGAAGAAATCATCCATAAAATCATTTGAAAAAATACTAGGCATTAACATAATTACTACCTCCTTAAATATATATGATATTGTAATAATCCCGTTAGGTGACTGATGGGTCAGTCAAGTTGGTTCAGGAACATTTTGTTTTTATTTGTTCCCTTGTTGTAACTATGTTATACACCCTGAATTAGCACTCGTCAATAGAGAGTGCTAATAATTTATAATTATTTAAGAATTATTTTATAAATTGTCAGATAATGAGCCTGGGGTGGTGAACTGCGATAAGAAAAACCACCAAAGAAAAATCCCCTTGGCCAGGCCAAAGGGATAAAGGGGAACACATCCTAATTAGTTTAGGTGGTCATATAAAGTTAAGTCGTAGTGTTTTGAGTACATATCGTCTAGGGTATTTACATCAATGGCACCACTGAACATCAACTTGTCAAAAGTTTGGTTGAATGTATTTTTCATATAGTCCTGATAACTTAAGTAAGCGAAAGTCTCTATGATAGAGGCGTTAGGCTTAAAAATGGTATCAAGATTTATGATGTCTTCATTTGGTAAATATGTGCTCGTGCTAAGTGAGAAAAAGCGGACCAATATAATCGGACAAACAGGCGTAGAACTGTCATGGAAAAAAGCGGTTACACGTACAGCCTCGTCCATTCCTCCGCTGAGAACATAGCTGCCGATCTCTTCTGAAGTAATGGCGTAGTTGGCATCCTTTACCTCATAATTATCATAATCCTGGAAAGAAAGCACTGGCTCAGTTTTCCTTCCTTCGGTCTGTCTAGATTGATAAGTAAATTTATCTGCAGCAGTGGAAATCTTTTGAAGCTCGCTAAAAAGACCCATGTTTCCAATAGTGATAGCAGTATGGCGGGCAAATTCAATGAGCTCTATAAAGTTGTAAATTTTGTCGTCGGAAAAATCTGCAGGCTTAATGGCATCGATACTAGAGTCGCTAAAGAGCAGGTCGTTGTTGTTGTCTCGAATGTAAGAAATGGCTTTTTGAAATTCAGTGAAGCGACATCTGTGTAAATCAATATCCCGTAGGTCGTCCATAGATAACGGGACTTCTATTTCGTTGTCATTATTTGTCTCAATCTGATAATTCAGATGAGTCTTGAATAATATGTCATTCATAACCATATGACACCCTCCCACTTATAAGTATAATACCATATTTTGTACCAGTGGGGTAGTATGACACTATATGTAGAATAAACTTTGTGTAAATATACTAAAATGGAGGGTGGGGAATTAGTGATATAATATAACGATTTGGCGTTATTTGGCTCTATTTGGCCCCAAATACCTCAACTGTAAGGTTTAATTTGCCCTTTTTTGAAAGTCCTCCCTCAGAGACAATGTTGAATTTTCCAAATCCACGTACTGAAACAGAGTCCCCAGCGGCTAGGATTTTATCGTTATTCTCTACGATGTGGCCGTTAACAGATACCTTTTTTTCGGTGAAATAAGGGATAGTATCCTTGCGGCTTAGGTTGTAAACTCGTGCGATGATTGCATCAGCCCTAGGAGATGCCACCTGGATAGTGGATTCCTTGAGATTGGCCTGCTTGTAGGACTCTGGCAGTTCAGAAAAAGAACATTTTACTGAGTTGCGGCCCACTGAGACAAAGTTTTCCAAAAGGTAATCTGCGGTGGATTCGTCTGCGTACATGTAGGCGTCCATGCCATCGACGAAGATGTCGCCAAATTTTTTCCTATCTATTCCAAGGCTCATAAGGCTGCCTAGGTAGTCACGGTGGGTGTAAGCCTTGGCAAATTTCTTGGCAAGTGGCTCAATCTTGATACATTTAATAGGAAAATCTACTTTATAGCCAAAGTCTTTTTCGCTGCCAAAGCGCGCCATTTTTCTCTCGCAATTTTCATAGCCACCAAACAAATCGTAGGCGATAGGGGCAAATGATTTATCCCTAGTAGCCTGGAAAAATAGGTCCTGCTGGCTGAGACTCAAAAAGTCGGAAAACACGTAAATGTTATTTTTGTAAGCCCTGTTTGAAAGCTCAATTATTCTATTGTAAAGGATTTGATCCTGCTCGTTCATGGTTACCTCGTGAAATAGTTTCATATATAAAATGTGTAACTAGCCGTTACTGTAGGGATTATATAATAATATCCCCTGTTATTGCAAAATAGGCTTTAAAAAACTATTGGAAAATGTCAAAATATTTTTTGAGAAACATTTTTTCTTCTTATATAAAGGAACTTTTGTTAGGGAGAATAAGAGAATAAAACCATACGAGGATAATGAGATGATAGAAGATAAGAACTTAGAATGGAAAGAAGTAAAATGCCAGCACATTGTTCAGGATGAGTACATAGATTTCAGAAGAAGCGATTACTTGCTTCCTGATGGTACAGTTTTCGGCCCATATTATAGTTATAGCCGCAGGGATTATGTGGTTATTGTGGCTATTGATGAGGATGGAAAGTACATCTGTGTTAAGCAGTTCCGCCATGGAATCAAGAGAGTGACAGTTGAGTTTTGCGCTGGCGGCCTTGAGCGTGAGGACGGCAAGGAATACGGAGACCGTGGAGATGCAGGAAAGGCTGAGTCGGCACTTGATGCAGCTAAAAGAGAGCTTATGGAGGAGACAGGATATGAGTCAGATGACTGGAAATTCTTATTGTCAATTCCATCCAATCCTACCATAGCAGACAACTATGCCAATATTTTCTTGGCAAAAAATTGTCACAAGGTAAGTGGCCAGAATCTGGATGACACAGAGTTTTTAAACGTTGACCTATATACAAAAGAAGAGATTGATGCACTGATTGAGGCGGGAGATTTCCCACAGGTATCTCATGTGATGGCCCTTCTTTTGGCGGAGAAGAATTAATGATAATAAATACAGGACAGAGGACTGATATTCCTGCATTTTATCCTGAGTGGTTTGCCAACAGATTAAGGGAGGGATTTGTCATGGTGAGAAATCCATACAACCCTCTGCAGGTGAGTCGATATAGGTTGGATAGAGAAGTGGTGGATGCCATTGGATTTTGCAGCAAGAATCCGGGGCCATTTTTTAAATACATGGATTTGCTGGATGGCTATGGGCAGTTTTGGTATGTGACTATAACTGGCTATGGCAAGGACATAGAGCCTGGGGTGCCGGACAAGGAGAAGGTCATGGAGGATTTTAAGTGGCTTTCTAAAAGAGTCGGGATTAATTCTGTGGGATGGCGCTACGACCCAATTTTTGTGGATGAAAAATACACTGTAGACTATCATTTGCAAAGATTTCAGGAGATGGCCGCCAATCTAGAGGGGTACACCAATCGAGTGGTTATCAGCTTCATAGATATATATGAAAAGGTAAAACGCAATTTCCCAGAGGCCAAGGGTGTTACTGCCGAAGAAAAGGTGTACCTGGGACAGAAAATGGTGGAGATAGCAGCAGCCCATGACATGGTGGTAAAGCCATGTGCAGAAGGTGATTTTCTGGCAAAATACGGAGCTGACTGTGGAGGCTGCATGACTATAGCTGACTATGAAAAAGCAATTGGCAAAAGCCTTGTAGTTCCAAAATCCAAGAACAAGCCAGCCAGAGAAAATTGCTCCTGCTACATCACTGCAGACATAGGAGCCTACGACACCTGTGCCCATTTCTGTAAATACTGCTACGCAAACAATGATATAAATCAAGTCAGAATCAACAGAGGACTCCACGATGTGAATTCTCCTCTTCTAATAGGAAACTTAGGACCAGATGACATCCTGACCGAGGCTGAGCAGCGCAGCTGGGTGGATAATCAGATGAATATTTTTCAGTTTATATAAGGTCTAGCTTGCCGGAATTATTAAATAATTATAAATTATTAGCACTCTCTCTTGATGAGTGCTAATTTTTATGTTAAAACATAATTAGAAAATTTGTGATAGTAATTTACAGGAAGAACACCAAGGGTTTAGGAGGTGAGAATATGAACATTCAGAAATTTACGCAGAAATCAATTGAGGCAATCAATGCCTGTGAAAAGATAGCAATGGATTATGGGAATCAGGAGCTGGAGCAGGAGCATCTTTTGATGGCGCTGTTGCGTCAGGAGAATGGATTGATTCCTTCATTGATTAGCAAGATGAATATAGATGTGGGCCAGTTTGAGAGTGCTGTGGATGCAGCTCTTCAGGCTAGAGTGAAGGTTCAAGGAGGCGACTTGAGAGTCGGCCAGCACCTTAATTACACACTTACTTATGCTGAGGACGAGGCAAAGGCAATGCGAGATAGCTACGTTTCTGTAGAGCATCTCATGCTTGCCATGATTAAAAAGCCTAGTACTCCAGTGAAAAATATTTTCAAGCAGTTTGGAATCAATAGAGATACATTTCTTGCTGTACTTGCGACAGTTAGAGGAAATCAAACCGTAAATACGGATAATCCAGAGGCTACATATGACACTCTTGAAAAATACGGCTATGATTTGGTGGAGCGAGCTAGAGAGAACAAGCTTGATCCAGTAATTGGTCGTGATGAAGAGATTAGAAATGTAATCAGAATCTTAAGCCGTAAGACTAAGAACAATCCAGTACTTATCGGTGAGCCTGGTGTTGGCAAGACTGCAGTAGTAGAGGGATTGGCTCAGCGAATCGTCAGAGGAGATGTGCCAGATGGCCTTAAAAATAAAAAGGTATTCTCACTTGAAATCGGCTCTATGATTGCCGGTGCAAAATATCAGGGTGAGTTCGAGGAAAGATTAAAGGCAGTCCTTGATGAAATCAAGAATTCTGACGGAGAGATTATTCTTTTCATAGATGAGCTTCACACAATTATTGGTGCAGGTAAAAATGGAAGCGGCGGATTGGATGCAGGCAATATGTTAAAGCCAATGCTTGCACGTGGTGAGCTTCATTGTATCGGTGCCACAACACTTGATGAGTACAGAGAGTACATTGAAAAGGATGCAGCTCTTGAGAGACGTTTCCAGCCTGTAATGGTTGATGAGCCAACTGTAGAGGATACTATTTCTATTCTCCGTGGCCTTAAGGAAAGATACGAGGTTTTCCACGGCGTAAAAATTACAGATGGCGCACTTGTAAGTGCAGCAACACTTTCTAATAGATATATATCAGATAGATTCCTTCCTGATAAGGCAATTGACCTTGTGGATGAGGCCTGTGCTCTTATTAAGACAGAGCTTGACTCTATGCCAGCTGAGCTTGATGAGATGAATCGTCGAGTTATGCAGCTTGAGATTGAGGAGGCAGCTCTTAAGAAGGAAAAGGACAAGCTTTCTCAGGATAGACTGGCAGATATTCAAAAGGAGCTTTCAGAGCTTAGAGACGAGTACAATACAAAGAAGGCTGCTTGGGACAATGAGAAAAAGCTGGTTGAGGATGTGGCAAAGGCCAAGGAAGAGCTTGATGATGTTCAGGGTCAGATAAAGATTGCTCAGCAAAAATACGACTTGGAGGAGGCTGCCAAGCTTCAGTACGGCAGACTTCCAGAACTACAGGCACAGCTTGCAGAAGCTGAGGAGAAGCTTAAGAGCAGAAATGAAAGCCTTGTTCATGAAAATGTTTCTGAAGAGGAAATTGCTCGAATCATTTCTCGATGGACAGGTATTCCTGTTGCTAAATTAAATGAGACAGAGCGAAGCAAGACACTTCATCTGGATGAGGAGCTTCACAAGAGAGTAATGGGTCAGGACGATGCAGTAAAGCTTGTTTCAGAGGCGATTATTCGTTCAAAGGCTGGTATCAAAGACCCTAGCAAGCCAATCGGTTCATTCTTATTCTTAGGACCTACAGGTGTTGGTAAGACAGAGCTTGCAAAGACACTTGCTCAGGCACTTTTCGATGATGAGAACGCAATGGTGCGACTTGATATGTCTGAGTACATGGAGAAGTTCAGCGTGAGCCGACTTATCGGAGCGCCTCCAGGATATGTAGGATACGATGAGGGCGGTCAGCTTACAGAGGCAGTTAGACGTAAGCCATATTCGGTAGTACTTTTTGATGAGGTTGAGAAGGCCCATCCTGATGTATTTAACGTACTGCTTCAGGTTCTTGATGATGGTCGTATCACTGATTCTCAGGGTAGAACAGTGGATTTCAAGAATACAATCATTATCCTTACAAGTAACATTGGTTCCCAGTATCTTCTTGAGGGAATCGATGGTGTGACAGGTGAGATTACAAAGGAAACAAATGACCTTGTAATGAATGACTTAAGAAATTCATTTAGACCAGAGTTTTTAAATCGTCTTGATGAGATTATTATGTTCAAGCCACTTACAAAGGACAACATTGGCGGAATCGTAGATCTTATTATAGAAGAGCTTAATGGCAGACTTGCTGACAGACAGCTTCGCATTCACCTTACAGATGCTGCAAAGCAGTTTGTTATAGACCAGGGCTATGACCCAGTTTATGGCGCTAGACCACTTCGCAGATACATCCAGAAAAATGTGGAGACAATGGCGGCTAAAATCATTCTCGCAGGAGATATTAGCGAGGGTACTGTTATTACAATCGATTCAGACGGAAGTCAACTTTTGGCTAAATAAAGGGCTTTAGAGCAGATTGTACATAATAAAAAACTTTCTCAGACGGACAAATGTCCGCTGTAGGCAAAATAATTGTTGTTTTTAGAATATAATTAGTGTATAGTATCAAAGGTAAATGCTTTAGTTAGTTAAAGTACAAGCCTTTGATACTTTTTTTTACGTTATGATATAATTAAATTGCGAAAAAATGAGTATTCAAAAGGAAGGATATAAATGGATTTATTCGATTACATGAGGCAGGAAGCTAAGAAAAAGGAGTCACCTCTTGCAGCGCGTCTTCGACCTACCACTTTGGATGAGGTAGTTGGGCAGCAGCACATCATTGGCAAGGACAAGCTCCTCTACAGAGCCATCAAGGCTGACAAGCTTTCTTCTATTATATTTTATGGTCCACCAGGGACCGGCAAGACCACTCTTGCCCAGGTAATTGCCCATACTACTTCAGCGGAGTTTACATCCATCAACGCAACCACTTCTGGTAAGAAGGACATGGAGGCAGTTGTTGAGGGAGCTAAGCAGACACTTGGTGCCTATGGTAAAAAGACAATCCTATTTATAGACGAGATTCATAGATTCAATAAGGGACAGCAGGATTATCTACTTCCATTTGTGGAGGATGGCACCATTATTTTAATAGGAGCCACCACTGAGAATCCTTACTTCGAGGTCAACGGAGCGCTTCTTTCCCGTTCTATTATCTTTGAGCTGAAGCCACTTGATACAGAGGATATCAAGACACTTATCAATAGGGCTTTGACAGATGAGGAAAAGGGACTTGGCAGCTATGGAGCAGTTATCGATGATGACGCCCTAGAGTTTTTAGCTGATATAGCTAATGGTGATGCCAGAGCGGCACTTACAGCTATTGAGCTGGGTGTGTTGACCACAGACAGGGACGAATCCGACGGCAAGATCCATATTACTATCGATGTTGCCAGCGAATGTATCCAGCGCCGTGTTATTAAATACGACAAGGATGGCGATAATCATTATGACACCATCTCTGCTTTTATTAAGAGTATGAGAGGTTCTGACCCAGATGCGGCAGTTTACTATCTGGCTAGGATGCTATATGCAGGCGAGGATCCTAAATTCATCGCAAGACGTATTTGCATCTGCGCATCAGAGGATGTGGGCAATGCTGATCCACAGGCTTTAGTAGTTGCTACTTCAGCATTTTTAGCTGTTGAGCGAATTGGAATGCCTGAATCTAGAATTATTTTATCTCATGCAGCTACCTATGTAGCATGTGCGCCAAAATCTAATTCAGCCTACGGAGCTATCGATTTGGCCATGCAGGAGGTACGAAATAATACCACGCGACAGATTCCAACACACCTGCAGGATGCCCACTACAAATCAGCAAGTAAGTTGGGCCATGGCATAGGTTATGAATATGCCCACGATTTCCCAAATCATTTTTCTCATCAGAGATACCTTCCTGATGGGCTGGAGATAGGAGATTTCTATCGACCAGGAGAGTTGGGATATGAAAAAGTTATCAATGAGTATCTTAATAAGATACGCTCAGATAAATAAGCAATAAGGAAGGAAACCCCAAAATGAAAAAGTACAGTGAAATGTCACTAGAGGAACTAAATTCAGAGAAGGAGCAGCTCACTGCCCAGTATAAAAAATGGCAGTCAAAAGGCCTCAAGCTTGATATGAGCCGCGGTAAGCCATCAGTTGAGCAGCTTGATCTTTCTATGCCACTTTTCGATATTCTCGATGGTAAGTCACTTATGAAGTGCATGAACGGAGTAGAGACTAGAAACTACGGCCAGTTGGAGGGTATTGTTGAGGCTCAGCATCTTTTCGCAGAGATTATGGATTGCCAGCCAGAGCAGGTTATCGTAGGCGGCAACTCTTCACTTAACATGATGTTTGATGCAGTATCACGTGGTTACATGTTTGGTTTCGATGGTTGTACACCATGGTGCAAGCTTGACCGTGTGAAGTGGCTTTGCCCAGTTCCTGGTTACGACAGACATTTTGCTATTACACAGCATTTTGGTTTTGAAATGATTAACATCCCTATGAATGAGGATGGTCCAGATATGGATGTTGTAGAGGGACTTGTTGCAGCAGATGATACAATCAAGGGTATGTGGTGTGTGCCTAAGTACTCTAATCCACAGGGTATTGTATATTCTGATGAGGTTGTTCGCAGAATTGCTAACCTCAAGCCAGCAGCTAAGGACTTCAGAGTATTCTGGGATAATGCATATGCGGTACATCATTTATACAAAGAGAAGAGCAAGATCTTAAACATTCTTCACGAGTGTGAGGAAGCAGACAATCCAAATCTTGTATTTGAGTTTGCTTCTACATCAAAGATTACATTTGCAGGTGGCGGTATTGCTGCAATCGCATGTAACCACAAGAACCGTGAGGAGATTAAGAAGACACTTACAGTTCAGACAATCGGCTTCGACAAGATTAACATGCTCCGTCATGCTAGATATTTTTCAGATGTTGAGTCTGTTTCAAAGCACATGGAAAAGCATGCTAAAATCTTACGTCCTAAGTTTGAGCTTGTTATCAAGACACTTGAGAGAGACCTTGCAGAGGCAGGATGTGGTTCTTGGATTTCACCAAAGGGTGGTTACTTCATCACATTTGATGCTCCAAAGGGCACAGCTACTCGTATCGTAGATTTGGCAGCAGAGGCAGGTGTTAAGCTTACACCAGCAGGCGCTCCATTCCCATATCACATGGACCCTAACGATTCAGTTATCCGTTTTGCTCCATCTCTTCCACCAATCGAAGAGCTTGAGCAGGCTGCTGAGGTATTTACAGTATGTGCACGTATTGCATATCTTGAAAAGCTTATTCACGCAAAAGCAGAGTAGGATGATAATCTGCTAGCAGGACAATTAATTAAAATATTATTAAAAATGCACCTTAGGGGTGAGCATATTATAAAGAGCTATGACAGTTGTCGTGGCTCTTTATTTGTTTGTTTTAAGGCAATATTGTTAAAAATATTTATGTAAAATTATTTTAATAAATTATTAATAAAGTCTTAACTATATTGCAAAAAGATGTGTAGTATGGGACAATATCCACGTCGCGACAAAAGTGTGTATAATATGTTTCTTATGGCAACAATAAGAAAGAGAGGATTTTTACATGAATAGAAGAAAAGTTATTGCATTATCACTTACAATGGCATTTTCTGCGGGAGTATTACTTGCATCTCACACAACAGTAGAGGCCAGAGGTCATAGACATTGCCATCATCGTCATAATACAACTGTTGAGCAAAATGTTGATGAGCAGTCAGACGCAACTTCAGATGAGGCAACTGCTTCAATTATGGATAAATGCAAGGGATATACAGCATTCGAGGAAGTATCTAATGTGGATGACCAGCAATTCTTATTGCTAGTTGAGACTAAGACCGGTGGTATTAACTTATACCAGGAAAAAGATATAATCGAGACAGAAAAGATTGATGCTCAGGAATCAGCTGATGGTGACGCATATTATGATACTAGAATCAAAAATCCTGAAGATATGGAATTAATTTATTCTTCTGATGGAAATGAAGATATCAGTGCAGTCCACATGGGCGGTGAGTTTGGTGCCTTCCAGTGTGTAGGTGATAGATTAAAGGATGCAAGATATGAGGGTCTTTCTTATGATGAGACTATTAAGCAGGGACCTGAGCTCGACCAGAACAAGCAGTATGTTAACTTCTTATATACTGATTTCATCAATGGTGCATTGAAAGGAAACATTGAAAGCACAACTTCTGCAACAGAAGTATTCTATGAAACTGGTGATATGTTCCAGGGAGGTGGATATGACTACTATGCAGAGTACGGTGAAAATGATGGTACTGATGCTGAGTATACACTTGTTTATGATATTGTTATCAACGATGATAAGACTATCAATTTTACAATTGGAGCATATAACGAGGATAACGATTTTGCAGCTGATGTAACATATCATTTAATTGCAGAGGATGGAGGAGCTTATTCTGTCCTTAACTAATCAAAAATAAACATATCTAAAAAAAGTACGAGCTACGTCCTAGGACGTAGCTCTTTTGTTGAAGTTTATTTTGGACCACTAACCCCGTCCCCTAGGGCCATTTTGGGTTAGATTATGTAGTACCATTCATCGCTTTGAACAACTTCTTCTGTTTTTAGCTCATTGTTGTTGGTACGGTATTCCATTTCCAGGTTCTTCATGCTGACAACAGTGTTTGCCCCAATTGATCTAGTGATAAATGTGTTGCCGCCGATTACGGTGTTTTCACCGATAACAGTATCTCCACCTAGAATAGAAGCACCTGCGTAGATTGTTACGTTGTCGCAGATAGTAGGGTGTCTTTTTTTGCCCGAAAGCTTTTGGCCGCCTCTTGTGGAGAGGGCGCCGATTGTGACTCCCTGATATACCTTCACATTTTTACCAATCACAGCAGTTTCTCCAATTACAATTCCTGTTCCATGGTCAATGAAAAAGAACTTGTCGATGGTAGCTCCTGGATGAATATCGATACCTGTCTGAGAATGGGCATATTCAGTCATCAAACGAGGAAGAACGGGAACCTGAAGCTTGTATAGCTCATGGGCTATTCTGTACACCGTAGTGGCAAATAGACCAGGATAAGCAAGGATGATTTCTTCAAAACATCCTGCAGCAGGGTCTCCGTCGAAAGCGGCTAGCACATCAGTCTCGATAAACTCTCTGACCTTTGGAATCTGGGAGAAGAATTCTTTACAGATTCTGTAGCTTTCCTCAGCACGGCTTTCCTCTGTCAATGTACCTCGTCTTTTACAGAAATCAAGAGCAAGTGTAACCTGCTTATTCAGGTGATAAAAAATATCTTCAATTGTAATTGCAAAGCTATTATTTGGATTATATATCTTGTAAGTACGGTCTCTGAAGTATCCTGGATATATAATCCTAAGCAAATTCTCAACTAAAATCGTAACTTCAGCCTTATCAGGCTTGTTGAAGATATTAACTGCGTCGATAGTTTTATCTCCATCAAAATCTGAAATGACAGTATCAACGATGTTCTCGATTTCAGCTTCTACTATAATCCCGTTCATATTAACCTCACTTGTTATGCAAATGTTTTCAGTGCTTTAACTAGTGCATCAATATCGTCTGGCGAATTGTAAATCGCAAGAGTAGGTCTGACTACACTTTCATATCCAAAGTGTCTCAAAACTGGCTGAGCACAGTGGTGGCCTGTTCTAACTGCAATGCCATAAGCATCAAGACGTTTACCAACTTCTTCATCTGAGTATCCATCAAGCTTAAAGGCTAGAGCAGATGCCTTGTTTAAAGCTGTGCCAACTAGTGTGATTCCCTTTACTGACTTCATTTCTTTGAGGGCATACTGAAGCAATTCATGCTCCCATCTAAACACGCATGGCATGCCGATTTCTGAAAGATATGTAAGTGCTGCACCTAAGCCAACAGCATCTGCGATACTTCCTGTTCCTGCCTCAAATTTATTAGGAATAGCATTGTATATAGTACGTTCAAAAGTAACGTCAGCAATCATATTGCCGCCGCCGTGATATGGTCTTGCACTTTCAAGGAGTTCTTTTTTACCATATACAACGCCAATACCTGTTGGAGCAAAAATCTTGTGGCCTGAGAATACAAAGAAATCTGTATCTAGGGCTGTTACATTAACAGGAATATGAGCTATAGACTGTGCACCATCAACGAGAATTCTAACTCCGTGACGGTGAGCGATAGCTACAAGTTCCTCAACAGGAGTAACAGTTCCAAGTACGTTAGAAACGTGGGTAACTGCTACGAATTTTGTTCTCTTAGTAAAGAGCTTTTCATATTCATGCAAAATAAGCTGGCCTGTCTCATCACAAGGAATTACCTTGATTACAGCACCTGTTTCCTGGGCGATAAGTTGCCATGGAACGATATTTGCGTGATGCTCTAAGATAGATACGATAATTTCATCACCTGGCTCCAAAGTAGGCTTAACATAGGCGTTTGCAACTAAGTTGATAGCCTCTGTTGTACCTCTTACAAATACAATCTCTTCTGAGCTTGATGCGCCAATAAAGTCGCGGACAATATTTCTTGCATTTTCATAAGCGTCAGTAGAGCGTGCAGCCAAGGTATGGGCACCTCTATGAACATTTGAATTTTCATGCTCATAGTAGTAAGACAAACGGTCGATTACGGCCTTTGGTCTCTGGGTTGTGGCACCATTATCAAGCCAAACTAGTGGATTTCCATTTATCTTTTCTGAAAGAATAGGGAAATCGCTTCTAATCTGCGCAAGTGTTTTTGAGCCAATTCTAATAGACTCATCTCTAGATGAATAAGGCAACTCAATATTGCTTTGATTTGTGACTCTGTCACCACCAAGAGATGTAGGTGCATCGATTTTTCTTTCATTTTCCAGAGCCTGTGTTTTAGATAAAACTACAGGTGAATATGAGACTGATGCAGGATTCTCATTTGGCAAATCTTTTTCATCAGGTAAAAATTCAGAGTATGGATTTTCAGCTACCTGAACAGAGTTTAACCAAGGTTCAGAAGATGCTCCACCGTAAGCAAAAGGATGCTCCCAGTCAAATTCGGAAGAAGCGTAGTTTACATTATCACCTTGAGGGATGCTACTTACCACCTCACTGCCTCCGGCAGCATTTGTTACGGCATCTGGAGTATCAAGTGTAGTTGGAGCAGAAGGGACAGCTGTAGTAGATGCAGCTGTGTCTCCAACTAAGTCTGGAAAAAGCTCATTTGCTAAAAGAGTCAGCTCCTTAGCGCTGGGAATTCCAGCCAAATTCTCAATCGTAGTCATAGTACTCACCTACCTCTACATCCTCTAAAACAGCAATAGCATCATCAGCTAAAATTGCAGCAGAGCAGTATAGAGAGAGAAGATAAGAAGCAACTCCTTTATCATCAATACCTCTAAATCTTACAGAAAGACCTCTTGAGTGCTCGTTCTTTAAACCAGCCTGGAAAAGACCGATTACACCGCGCTTTGCCTCACCAGTTCTGATAAGTAAGATATTTGTCTTTCCACCTTCAGACTGTGGATTCTTTAATCCGTCTACAAGTAACTTGTCTGTAGGAATGATTGGGATTCCTCTCCAAGCTAAGAAAGTGCCTCCTGCAATGTTAACAGTAACAGGTGGAACGCCTCTCTTTGTACATTCTCTCTCGAATGCAGCGATTGCACGAGGGTGAGCCAAGAAGAATGAAGGCTCTTTCCAAACCTTTGAAATAAGCTCATCTAAATCGTCTGGAGTAGGTGCGCCGTTTCTTGTCTGGATTCTCTGTGAATCAGCGATATTCTTAAGAAGACCATAGTCATCATTGTTGATGAGCTGGCTTTCCTGTCTCTCGCGTAATGATTCAATTGCAAGACCAAGCTGTTCCTGAACCTGATCATAAGGAGCGCTGTAAACATCCTCAATTGCAGTGTTGACATTGATGATTGTAGAAATAGAGTTGAGTCTGTATTCTCTTGGCTCAGTCTCATACTCTACATAACCATCAGGGATGATGTCGGACTTTTTAGTCTGGCTGCAAAGTACATCGAGAGGTGTCTCCCCCTCTACAACCTTGTTTACTCTAAAAATTCCTGTCTCAAGTCCCTTGAACTCAAGAAGCTTTGTGAGCCACTTTGGTGTGAGAGCACCGTACTGTGGCTTTGTCTTTGTGACATTGGCAAGGTTATATGCGGCTTTTGCGCCAAGTGCATTAATGCCTTCCTTTGTCTCAACATTTTCCTTTGACATTTTGTTATCCTCCTTTGAATGTTTTGCATATATAAAGTCTTATGACTATATGCCTTTTTTACAGCCAAGCTCCCTCATGTGAGAACATAATATCCTTAAGGGAATCAATACCTCCTTTTAGGTTGTACATTGGTCCATCATAGCCTGCCTCACGAAGAGTGTTGATGGCTAGGATACTGCGCTTGCCCTCCTTGCATAGGAAGACAGTTGGGATTTCCGGATTAAGTTCCCCCTTTCTACGAGCAAGCTGACCAATTGGAATTACTACCGCATTAGGGAAGCGGAGAATTGCTCGCTCGTGAGGTTCTCTAACATCTACGATGGTAAGAGCCTCGTCGTTTTCTATCTTGCTTGCGAATTCTTCAGCTGTGAATCCTTCAACTGGGATTTCTTCCTCAGCTTCTTTCAATCCGCAGAAATCGTCATAATCAAAATTTTCCACCTTGATAATGGATGGATTATCGCCGCAAATTGGGCACTTATGGCTTTTGGTTACGGTGAGCAGGTTAGAGCGAAGGTAGAGGCTATCTACTGTAAGCAGCTTGCCTGAAAGATTCTCACCGATACCTATAATTAGCTTTAGAGCCTCGTTGGCCTGAATGCTTCCCACAATTCCAGGAAGTGGGCTGATAGCGCCACCTTCTGAGCATGTAGGAACAAGTCCTGCTGGTGGTGGAGCTGGAAATACACAGCGATAGCATGGCCCACCATTTAAATTAAATATGCCCACCTGGCCCTCGTACTGATAAATGGCTCCGAATACAAGTGGGATTCCAATGAGAGCGCAAGCGTCATTTATCAAATATCTAGCCTTGTAGTTGTCAGTACAATCGATTACAAGATCGTAACCGTCGATTATTTCTACTATATTGTCCGCATCTAATTTCACATTTTCAGGCTCAAAGACAATGTTTTTATTAATGTTTTTAACCTTGTCTCTAGCAGATGCTACCTTTGGTCGTTTTAAATCGCGAGAAGAGTGGAGCACCTGATTCTGCAAATTATCAAGGGCAACCACATCGAAATCTACTACCTTTATAGTGCCAACCCCTGCAGCAGCTAAGTACTGGATGACTGGTGAACCAAGGGCTCCTGCGCCGATAACTACCACCTTTGCTGCCTTTATTCTCTTTTGGCCCTTAACACCGATGTCTCTAAGCATCAAGTGCTTCCCGAAGCGTTCAACTTCTGAATCGTCAAAGGAAACTGCCTTTGCTCGCTCGTCAGATATAATGCTGTTTTTAGGGCTGCCGCCAGCAATAGCAGGAAGCAGATAAACATCTCGACCTGGTATTAATGCATCACTCCAAGTAGACTCATCTGATTTATTTATGTCCCCTACATATATTTGGATAAAGCTCCGAAGATGCTTGTCCTCATCGAATAGTATTTCCTTAGAATCTGGGTATTCATCTGTAAGCCAGTCAAGTATTCCTCGGATATTCTCAGCGGGGATATCGAATTTATGATTTTTTCCAAAGAATCCTCGCAATGTTGCTGATATATATACGCTCATTTCTCCACTCCTTATTTCACGTTTATTTCCAATTCTTCTATGCCTTCCCAGATATTCTGGCGAAAATAAGCTTTTACTTGCTTGGTGCCATCACTGGCAACAGAGGTGATACAGTAGTTAAGTTTGGGAATCATATAGGTTTTATCTTCCTCAGATAAAATAGCTGCAGCATCTGGGTGAGAATGGAAGAATCCAATAACATCTAGATGGTGGTGCTGGGCCCATTTTTCTATCATCAGATAGTCCAATGAGTCGATTCTGAAACTGTCAGTTTCTGCTACCAAATTCGGTAGATTACACACATCGTTTACTTGATTTAAGTCACTGTTGCCAAGCAATACACCGCAGGCCTCATTTGGATACTGAGCCTCAGAGATTGATGTCAGCTTAAAGAATGCTTCTTTATTAATCTGCAACATAAATCACCTCCCCACACCTATTAACTACTAAACCAGTAGGTTAGTAGGATAATATCAAAAACCACCAAAATTCACAATATGTCTAGTTCCACAGAAATCCTATAGCTAACTATCAATAATTTTGATAGCAGATGAGACAGGTTTTTTTATGGGAAAATAGCAGTGAAAAAACAACAAAAAATGTACAAAGAACGCGGAAAATGCTACACTTAGGTTGTTGTTTAAAGCAAAAGGATATGTGGAGGAAATGAAATGAAAATCGGTTTTATTGGAACTGGAAACATGGGCAGCGCAATGATGGGCGGTATGGTTTCATCGGGAATCGTGGCTGCATCTAATGTTATGGCTAGCGATATTTTCCAGGCTGCACTTGATAGAATTAGCGACCAGTTAAATATTGCAACAAGCACTAATAATCGTGATGTTGTAGATTTTGCAGATATTGTATTCTTGGCTGTTAAGCCTCAGTACTTAGCTGGAGCTATTGACGGAATCAAGGATATGGATTTTACAGATAAGATTGTAGTCAGCATTGCAGCAGGTCAGTCTATTGAAAAGCTTACTGAGCTTTTTGGCAAGCAGCTCAAGCTCATCCGTGTTATGCCTAATACTCCAGCACTTGTTGGAGAGGCTATGAGTGCACTTAGTCCTAACGAGCTTGTTTCAGAGGATGAGGCTGACATCGTGCTTCATTTATTTGAGTCATTTGGCAAGGCCGAGATCGTCCCTGAGAAATTGCAGGATGCTGTAGTTGGTATCAGCGGTTCTTCTCCAGCTTATGTATATATGTTTATTGAGGCACTTGCAGACGGAGCAGTTGCAGAGGGCATGCCAAGAGCGCAGGCATACAAGTTTGCAGCCCAGGCTGTACTTGGCTCTGCCAAGATGGTCCTTGAAACAGGTGAGCACCCTGGCGTACTTAAGGATGCTGTATGCTCACCAGGTGGCACTACAATAGAGGCAGTTGCTACACTTGAGGCTCTTGGATTCAGAAATGCAGTTATTGAAGCAGAGCGCGTTTGCGTTGAGAAGTCTAGAGATTTGTAGGATTGACGGGGCTGTAGCGTTGGCAGGCTTCTAGGTTTTAATATTGATTAATAATTGGATCTCTCCATGCGGGATAAGTAATCATATCCCACGTGGGGAGATTTTTTGTTTATTTCAGTGGCGAATCTGAGGTCGGCTACTGCCTAGATAGGGAAAATGGAAATAAGCAGTAGCGATTTTGGAGAATGTTACTGCCTAGATGAGAAAAATGAGAATAAGCAGTAGCGATTTTTGAGAATGTTACTGCCTAGATGAGAAAAATGGAAATAAGCAGTAGCGATTTTGGAGAATGGTACTGCCTAGATGAGAAAAATGAGAATAAGCAGTAGCGATTTTGAAAAAGGGTACTGCCTGGATGAGAAAAATAGAAATAAGCAGTAGAAATCAAAAGAAGGCTACAGCCTAAAATCGAAAAATAAATATAGGCAGTAGAATTTTTAAAATTTCATGTTGACATACTTCAGCTGTCGTAGTATAGTACTGCGATAGATAGAGTACTACGGCAGACGTAGTACGACACTAATAGTATGACAGACATAGTAATATAGCGGAGGAAATATTATGGATACAACAGTAACTAAGTGTAATAGTGGAAAAGTAAAGAAGACTATATGGCAGAAAATATTAGATTTTCCACTAGTACCACTTATTGAGATTGCCATTATTGGAATAATAGGTAATTTTCTAGGCAGAGGTGTTTCTAATTTATTTAGACCATTTGCAAATGAGCAAAACATTGATTCTATTAGATTTTTAGCGGCCTATTTTTCAACAGCTGGAACTGTTATAGCTCAGCTGATTTATATGTGGGTTGTAAAGCCTCACCGTCCAATGCTTAAGACAATGGGAACTAGTATCTCCGGCAACAATATAAAGATGGCATTTATAGGTCTTGTTGTTGGTTTGGTTATGAATGGTTCTGCAATTTTGGTGGCAGCCTTACATAAGGATGTGAAGCTGCATTTTGCTGGAGGCAGCCTGCTTTTATTTATTCTGTTATTCATAGCTGTACTTTTTCAGGCGAGCAATGAAGAGATTCTCTGCAGATGCTTCTTATATCATCGTTTTAACAAGATATTTAAAAGACCAGCTGTTGCTATGTTTATTGCCTCAACACTTTTTGGATTTCTACATTTATTAAATCCGGGAGTATCACCCCTTGCAATTATTAATGTAGTTCTTGCTGGACTTTGGCTTGGACTTCTTATGTATTGCTTTGACAGTATTTGGATGGCAATAGCTGCACACCTTGGCTGGAATTATTCTCAAAGCATTATCTTTGGTCTACCAAATAGTGGAAATGCATCAGCTTTCTCATTATTAAAGTATGACATGGCATCAGCAACAAATAGCTTTGCATACAATGTAGACTTTGGTGTGGAAGGAACAGTGTTTGTATGCATCATGCTGCTAGTAATAGATTGTGGACTTATCGTATATGCGATAACAAAGAAAAAGCAGCCTACAGATGTGTATCTTTAAAGATTCTTTAAGAATTTATTTGGTATTGTGTTATGGAAATTGGAAATGAAAGGAATAGGAAGATGAGTAAGAAAAAATGTGTGATAGGAATAATTTTAGCAATGATTTTTTCCTTTGGAATATCCATGGTTGCATATAATTTATTCCCAGAGAATACAATTGCTCAAGTGATATTGGAAGCTATTGATGTGGCAGGTTTGCTTGGAATAATAATTGCTTTTGGTCAAAAGAGAGAATTAGGGTTTTCAGTAGGCAGTTTCATTGAGGGCATTAAGTTAAATGCTTATGTGCTTGCCTATGCGGTTCCATTTTTTATCTATCATCTTGTTGATTGGTTGCTTGGAAATGGAGGCCCAGATTTTTATGCTAATACCATTGGTTCCGCGTTAATTCTTTTTCTTACAGCTGGAATGCGCGAGGAATTACTATTTAGAGGAATTGCTTTTAATTTCATTAAAGCTACAGGTGAACTTAGTCGTCCGATGGTTATTAAAGCTTCAGTTATTTCAGCACTCCTTTTTGGAATTTTGCATTTTTCAAATTATTTCTTTGGACAGGATTTGCTTTCAACATTATGTCAGGTGGTATATGCAAGTGCCATTGGAATATTCTTTGCAGCGGTTTATTTTAGGACAAAAAATATTTGGGCCAATATAGCAGTTCACTTTTTCTTTGATTTTGCCCATGTAAATATGGAGGAAGTTCTAGGGGTAAAAGGTAATTTAGTAGGTGAATCCATGTCTACTTTAATTTATTCAATTGTAACTATTGCAGTAGCTTTCTATCTTATGAGAGAAAAGAAATTACAGCCAGTGCTTCAGGGGTAAGAATCAACAGTAATTTAAATGACAGGGAGGATATTTTCAAATGGTAAATGGAGATATATTTTATTTCTCTTGGGAGCTTGATTTTCTTCATTGGTTGCAGGGGATTCATAATCCAATACTGGATAAAATAATGATTACTGCAACAAATCTGGAAGATTATGTTCTAATATTGCTGTTAATTTTTATAGGATTAACAGTTTTTCCCAGGAGCAGAAAAATAGGTGGGACACTTTTAGTGGCAACAATTGTTTGTTTTTTAATAGTAAACGTTGGAATGAAACCATTTATAACAAGATGCAGGCCATGCTGGCTTGAGCCCAGCGTAAAGCTACTTGTAAATGCACCTCATAGTTTTTCATTCCCATCGGGACATACAAATGCCTTTTTTGCCATGGCAACAGCAGTATTTTTAAGGAATAAGAAAATCGGAATTCCATGTCTAGCAACAGCGTCTCTTATTGCATTCAGTCGATTATATTTGTTTGTTCATTGGCCAACAGATGTATTAGGTGGAATTGTTACAGGAATTGTTAGTGCAATAATTGGATATATGGCCATCGAAGCATTAAGTAAATTGTTTGGGAGAATAAAGAAAAGAATTAAGGAGAAAAAATATGAAAACAAGTTTGAGATTAATTAAGTATTTAGGAGCAATTGTTTTATCATTTATTTTAATGACTTTTATACCGAGTTTGGTACTTTCATATATAAATATTACTAATTATTATGTTATGGTAAGCGTTTATTTATTAGTAATTATCGGGATTCTTGCTGTAACAGTAATTGTATTTGGTGAGAAAAAAGTATTTGCGTTTTCACTTAAAAGTTTCAAAGATACCTTTGTAATTGGTGGTGTTATGACAGCTATTACAGCTTTTTATTTGGTGACAAATATCTACACGGCAATTAAAGAGTATGGCACACCACTTATGGATGGTAAGACTATAGTGTTATTTCTATTATTAAATTTTCTGGGCGCTGGTATCAGAGAAGAGCTTCTTACCAGAGGTGTATGGCTTACATTCTTTAGAAAAGCTTTTGGTAACAGCAAGGCATCATATATAGTGGCAATGTCTTTATCTTCGATTCTTTTTGGTGCTATTCATATTACAAATCTTGATGGAGCAGTTGACCCTACACCAATTTACGCACAGATAATCTATGCTATTGGAATCGGATTTTTCCTTGCAGCCCTTTATTTTAGAACAGGAAATCTCTGGGGAAATATGGTACTTCACTTCCTTTTTGATATTAGCCTTATGGTTAAGCCTATGATTTACGGAAATAGGAGCGATATGGATGTGCTCATCGGAGAGTGGCTTGGCTCAGGAATAATCCTCAAGTCAATTCTTATTTCGGTGGTGTCAGTTGTTATTGGTCTTTACCTTATTAGAGGCGACAAATTCAAGGAAATCGCTGAGGCAGAATAAGTATGAAAAAATTTTTAAAATATACACGCAGATTTTTTATAGTTTCACTTTGCTTGATAATCGTTTTACTAGTAACTACATCGATTGTATATAGAGTAAAGCTTCATAAGATAATGAACACCCTAGAACCATGTAGGTGTTTGGTTTCTGCTGGAGAATATGAGTTAAATGTTGCTAGAATTGGCAATAGAGATGGAAAACATAAAATTGTATGTTGTTCTGGATTAAATGATGGCACTATGAATATTTCTTGGCGTAACATGACAAAATATATTGAAAAAGATAATGAGCTGTTGTTTATAGACCGTGCCGGCTATGGTCTTAGTGAGGACACCAAGGAAGATAGAACCGTAGATCAGATAGTAGAGGATTATCGAACTGTTCTCAAAAATCTGGGTGAGGAAGGTCCTTATATTTTGATGGGCCACTCTATTGGAGGAATGTACACATCTTACTGGCAGAGCAAGTATCCAGAGGAAGTGGAAGGGCTGATAATCATGGATGGAACCCTTTGCAATTTGGTTGATGAAGAGGAAAAAACAGCGGCTGTAAAACAGTGGAGATTTCTCTCTATAGCTGAAAAAGTTGGGCTTGAACCACTAGTAATGAAAAAATTATACTATAAGAATCTTCTGGATAATGTATCAGATAGAGAAGCAGACTTTCATTTGTATTTGTTTTCAAAGACTACAGGAAGTCATGCAACTATATCAGAGGTGAATCTAGTTTACGATAATGCCCAGGCAGTATGGAATAGTCTAAAGCCTAATGATGTACCAAAGATTTTTATTGATGCCAGCTATCAGGTTGCTAACAATTCTGATTTTGAAAAGGATTATTGGATACCATATGCTGAGAAGATGGGTAATTGCGATATTGTCCCTCTTTATGGTAGTCATTCTATTTACTTTGAAAAGTCAAAGGAATGTGGGAATATTGTTAAGAATTTTATCGCTGAGTTAGATTAAGATTTAAACTATTTATTGAAAAGAATAAAGCATCTGACTATAATGAATTCAGCAAATTAAGAGGATGAATGATTATAGATTATGGATGCAGTTAAGAGATTTATTAGAAATGAAATAGTACTTTGCGTAGCTTTTGTTTTGGCGGTGATATCAGCATTTGTGATTCACCCAGACAAAAGCTATTTTGCTTACATTGATTATAGAACCCTTAGTATTTTGCTGGCACTTATGATTACAATGGCAGGGCTTCAGAGACTTCATGTTTTTAGACAGATAGGAGAGCTTTTGGTTGCAAAGATGAGCTCGATAAGAGGAGTTACTCTTATTCTCATTGCCCTTTGCTTTTTCTCTGCTATGTTTATTACAAATGATGTGGCCCTTCTTACATTTGTGCCATTTTCGATTGTAACCTTATCTATTTCTGGAAGAAAAGATCTCTACATAATAGTGATAGTGCTAGAGACAATAGCTGCAAACCTTGGAAGTATGCTGACTCCACTAGGCAATCCACAGAATTTATATCTATACTCGATTGCTGGAATGAGCCTTGGGGCATTTATAAAATTAATGCTTCCATATAGTGTGGTAGCTCTTGCAATGCTTGTGATTGCAACCGTTATCAGAGTGAAGAGCGCTCCTGTTGTTCTTACAGAAAAGAGCGTATATGAGCGTAAAGCTCGGGATAAGAAGCTAATTGCCATGTACGTATTTACGTTTTTGGTTTCTATTCTAGTGGTTGCCAGAGTGCTTGATTATCGAATTGGACTTTTAATAGTTGCGTTGCTTGCATTTATCTTTGATAGGAGAGTTCTCAGAAAGCCAGACTATTCTCTTTTATTTACCTTTATCTTCTTATTTATATTTATAGGAAATATTAAGAGGATTCCTGAACTTAGTGGAGCCCTTAGTCAGCTTGTTAAGGTAAATGAGGTGGGAGTGTCTATTGGACTTAGCCAGGTGATTAGCAATGTGCCTGCAGCAATTTTATGCTCTGGATTTACAGACCAGATTGACAAGCTTATCATTGGAACCAATCTTGGAGGTCTGGGAACACTTATAGCTTCTATGGCAAGTCTCATTTCATTCAAACAGTACAGCTATATTGATGGTTCAGATTCTAAAAAATATATGATAGTGTTCACCGCTTTTAATATTATCTTTTTAGCAGTAATGTGTGCACTGTATTTATTAATGTAAGAGTTGTAAGCTGCTTTATGATTAATAAATTGGCGGTAGATAGAAATGTTAAGTATTGACTTGATTTTTTCTTGCTTAGGGAGTATTATAGTCAAGCAATTTAAAAGAGAAATTCGCCTACGGGCGAGGGACAGTTCGTTTGTACCATCCTGTCCATAAACAAAACCAGGACTAAAAAGTAATTTAGATGACTCAGTATGTTTGGGTTTATTTGAATCGATTATGATTAGTTGGTAAAGAAGGGGTGCACTCTTCTTTTTTTATTGTTTATCTTTAGTTTTCCATCCTAATCATATCCAGTTTTTTCTAGTCCTGTTTCAAGGAGATTTTCAATGTACTATTTAACTGCAGAAGCTTCATTTGATGGAGCACACTTTCTAGCTGGCTATGAGGGCAAATGCTCAAATTTGCACGGTCATCGCTGGAGAGTAATTTTAAATATAAAGTCTGAAAAGTTGCAGGCTGAGGGCCAGCAACGAGGAATGGTTGTAGATTTCGGCGATGTAAAAAGTGCTCTTAAAAAAGAGACTGATTACTTTGATCACACCTTTATATATGAAGAAGGTTCTCTTAAGGATACAACAGTTGCCGCTCTTAAGGACGAGAATTTCCTTATGAGAGTAGTGCCTTTTAGACCAACAGCCGAGAATTTTTCCAAGTATTTTTATGAGAAGTTTACTTCATACGGATTTAAGGTGGCAGAGGTGACAGTTTACGAGACTCCTAATAACTGCGCTAGCTACAGGGAGGATTAATTGTGGCTGTTTTTAATGTAGTAGAAAAATTCGTAAGTATAAATGGCGAAGGGCAGCATGCTGGCGAGCTTGCGGTATTCATAAGGCTCCGTGGATGTAATCTCTCATGTAGCTATTGTGATACTAGATGGGCCTGCACTGATGAAGCTGATGCTGAGGCGATGAGTGAGGACGAAATCATCTCATATGTTAAGTCGACGGGAGTGAGAAGAGTTACCCTGACAGGTGGAGAACCCTTGCTGGCAGAGGATATTGGAGTGCTTTTAGAAGCCTTTTCTAGTGAGAAAAATTTCCTAGTTGAAATAGAAACCAACGGTAGTGTTTTCGTAGGGGATTTTGCAAAAATAGATAACCCTCCAGCCTTTACTTTGGACTATAAGCTTGCTGGTTCTGGCATGGAAGATAAGATGGATCTTAGTAATTTCAAGTATTTGCAAAAGAAGGATACGGTGAAATTTGTCTGCTCTAATGTGTCAGAGCTTGATAAGGTCTGTGAAATAGTGGATGAGTTTTCACTGTCAGAGAAATGTACAGTGTTAATTAGCCCTGTGTTTGGTAGAATCGAGCCGGCAGATATGGTGGACTATTTAATAAAACACAAACGTAACGATATAAGATTGCAGCTACAACTTCACAAGTTTATTTGGGACCCAAATAAGCGAGGAGTATAGGAAGGTAAAATATGGCAATTAATAAGGAATTAATAAAGGAAAGCATTAGAAATATCATAATTGCGCTGGGAGATGACCCTGATAGAGCAGGACTTTTAGAGACACCGGACCGTGTGGCTCGTATGTACGAGGAAGTCTTTGAGGGAATGAATTACAGCAATGCTGAGATAGCAGATATGTTTAACAAAACATTTGACGAGGACTACTATGATGAGGATAGTCAGGATTTGGTGTTTGTTAAGGATATAGAGGTGTTTAGCTACTGCGAGCATCACCTTGCCCTTATGTATGATATGAAGGTAAGCGTGGCATACATTCCAAATGGAAAAGTAATTGGACTTAGCAAAATCGCAAGAATTGCTGACATGGCGGCAAAGCGCCTTCAGCTTCAGGAGCGTATCGGAAATGATATAGCAGAGATTCTGCAAATGGTGACAGGCTCAGAGGATGTGGCTGTATTTATTGAAGCAAGCCATTCGTGCATGACAGCCCGTGGCATCAAAAATGCGGGAGCCCGCACTCATACTCAGACCTTAAGAGGTCGATTTAAAACCGACAGTGATTTACTTGCTAGATTACATTAATCGCGGTATTAGGAGGATTTATATAAATAATGAAAGCTTTAGTTTTAGTTAGCGGTGGAGTGGATAGCACTACTTGCCTTGGAATGGCTGTAAAGGAATATGGCCATGAAAATGTTGTTGGCCTATCTATTTTTTATGGACAGCGCCATGATAAGGAGATAAAGGCAGCAGATGCTGTGTGCGATTTTTATAAGGTAGAGCATATTACACTTGATTTATCTACAATGTTTCAGTTTAGCGACTGCACATTGCTTCAGCATTCTGACGGTGAGATTCCAGAAGAGTCATACGCAGAGCAGTTATCAAAGACAGATGGCAAGCCAGTAAGCACTTACGTACCATTTAGAAATGGACTTTTCCTTTCTAGTGCCAGTGCAATTGCACTTTCTAAGGGATGCTCAAAAATCTATTATGGGGCTCACAGTGATGATGCAGCTGGCAATGCTTATCCAGATTGTTCAGAGGCATTTAACAAGGCTATGAACACAGCTATTTACGAGGGCAGTGGCAAGCAGCTTGAAATTGTAGCACCATTTATCAGTCTTAACAAATCACAGGTTGTAAAGAAGGGCCTTGAGATTGGCGTACCTTATGAGCTTACATGGAGCTGCTATGAGGGCCATGAGAAAGCTTGCGGAAAATGTGGTACATGCATCGACAGAAAGGCAGCATTTGAGTTAAACGGGGTAAAAGACCCTATAGAATATGAAAATTAATTATCGTAAATACGAAAGGAATCAATTATGGCAGATAGAGCAGCAGAGGGAACACTTACCCTTCTTGGAAACAAAAACAATGTATACCCAGACAACTATGCACCTGAGATGCTTCAGACCTTTTTAAACAAGCATCCAGAGAATGATTATTTTGTAAAATTCAATTGTCCAGAATTTACATCACTTTGTCCTATTACAGGGCAGCCTGATTTTGCTAATATTATCATTTCATATGTTCCAGGTGAGAAGATGGTAGAGAGCAAATCTCTCAAGCTATATTTATTCAGCTTCAGAAACCATGGAGATTTCCATGAGGATTGCGTAAATATAATAATGAAGGATTTAATCAAGCTTATGGACCCTAAGTACATTGAAGTATGGGGCAAATTCACTCCAAGAGGTGGTATTTCAATCGACCCATATTGCAATTTTGGTAAGCCAGGAACTAAATGGGAAGAAGTAGCATTTAACCGTATGGCAAATCATGATATGTATCCAGAAAAAGTAGATAATAGATAACTTATTGCATTAAGAAACCCCTTATTGAGTTTAGGTCAATAAGGGGTTTTGTTTAATTATTAAAATGATTAAAATGCACCAAGTATTTCCTTGGCATTGGCAATTCGCTCAGGAGTAGGAGACTCAACACCCTCGAGACGGTATGGAATGCCAAGCTCAGCGTATTTTGGAACACCGAGACTGTGGTAAGGAAGAACCTCAACACGCTCTACAGTCTTAAGAGTATCAATAAACTCGCGTGTGCGATGTAAAAGCTCATCATTGTCACTGCCTCCTGGCACAAGTACGTGGCGAATCCAAATACGAATACCCATATCTGAGATTTCCTGAGCCATCTGAAGAATATTGGCATTGTCAACACCAGTAAGCTTCTTGTGCTCCTCAGGATCGATATTTTTAATATCAAGCATTACTGTATCAGTAACACTCATAAGCTCTTTCCATTTGCTATAAAATGGCTCTTCGTGAGTGAAAGGCTGACCTGCAGTATCGATGCAAGTTGTGATTCCTTTTGCCTTGGCTTTCTTAAATAAATCCAATACAAAATCAATCTGAAGAAGTGGCTCGCCACCGCTGACAGTGATACCGCCGTCCTTTTTCCAATATGGCTTGAAGCGCATAGCCTTCTCAAGTACCTGATCAGCAGTATACTGCTCACCCTGGTGCTCAGCCCATGTCTCTGGATTGTGACAAAAAGCACATCTCATCTTGCAGCCATTTAAGAAAATCAAATATCTAACGCCTGGTCCATCAACGGCACCAAAGCTCTCAAACTTATTAATGTATCCTATAATTTCACTCATATCGTACCTCATTCTAAAATCCACGACTCGTCGTGAGTAAATATATAAGCACTATAGATACGCTTGCGCTCTTATTCGCTCCTTACGTTACATAAGATGCTGCTAGCGCACCATCTAAGTAACGAGGGCTCATAAAGGCCTTATAGTTGCTTATATATTTATTCACTTGAGTCTTAGTTAAAAATAAAAGCCCAAGTATATAAATGAGTACATTAAGCTGACCTTAAAGCGCACTCGTTACTTGAATCCGCAGAGCGGATTCTTATGTAACGTGAGTAGCGCGACAAGAGCGAAAGCGTGTCAGCGAATGTGCTCTTTATATACGTAGGGCTTTATAGGTTAGCCACAAAGCAGTGGTGTTATATTAAAGAGCCTCGTGGCATGTACGTGCGATAACGTCAAGCTGCTGAGTCTTTGTTAAGTCGATGAACTTAACAGCGTATCCTGATACACGGATTGTGAAGTTAGCGTACTCAGGCTTCTCTGGATGCTCCATAGCGTCGATGAGCTTTTCCTTACCAAATACGTTAACGTTAAGGTGATGAGCACCCTGATCGAAGTAACCATCAAGAACGTTAACAAGGTTGTTTACGCGCTCTTCCTCAGAGTGACCAAGTGCACCTGGGTTGATTGTCTGTGTATTAGAGATACCATCAAGTGCCTCTTCGTATGGAAGCTTAGCAACAGAGTTAAGAGAAGCGATAAGACCGCTCTTCTCAGCACCGTATGCTGGGTTAGCACCTGGTGAAAGTGGCTCGCCTGCTGGTCTTCCGTCTGGAAGAGCACCTGTAGCCTTACCGTATACTACGTTTGAAGTAATTGTAAGGATAGATGTAGTAGGCTCTGAATCTCTATATGTGTGGATGTGACGAAGCTTGCTCATGAATGTGCGGAGAAGCCATACAGCAATCTCATCAGCTCTGTCATCATCGTTACCGTAACGTGGGAAGTCACCTTCGATTTCGAAATCTGTAGTAACACCATTCTCGCCACGGATAGCCTTAACCTTTGCGTACTTGATAGCTGAAAGTGAATCTACACAGTGTGAGAATCCAGCGATACCTGTAGCAAATGAACGGCGTACGTGTGTATCAATAAGTGCCATCTGGCATACTTCATAGTAATACTTATCATGCATGTAGTGGATCATGTTAAGTGCTCCAACATACATGTGAGCTAACCAATCCATCATCTGATCGAACTTGTGCATAACCTCATCATAGTCAAGGTACTCAGATGTGATAGGTGTGTACTCTGGTCCAACCTGATCGCCAGACTTCTCATCGATACCACCATTGATAGCGTAAAGAAGACACTTAGCAAGGTTAGCACGAGCACCGAAGAACTGAAGCTCCTTACCTGTCTCTGTAGCAGATACACAGCAGCAGATTGAGTAATCATCGCCCCATGTAACTCTCATAACATCATCGTTCTCGTACTGGATAGAAGATGTGTTAACTGAGATCTTAGCAGCGTACTTCTTGAATGACTCAGGAAGACGGCTAGAGTACATAACTGTAAGGTTTGGCTCTGGTGAAGGTCCCATGTTCTCAAGTGTGTGAAGGAATCTATAACATGTCTTTGTAACCTGGTGACGACCATCAAGACCGATACCACCAACCTCAAGAGTAGCCCATACTGGGTCACCTGAGAATAACTGGTTGTAAGACTCGATACGAGCGAACTTAACCATACGGCACTTCATTGTGAAGTGATCGATGATCTCCTGAGCCTCAGCCTCTGTGATAACGCCGTTAGCAAGGTCACGTGTAAAGTAGATATCAAGGAATGTAGAAACACGACCTACTGACATAGCAGCACCGTTCTGAGTCTTGATAGCTGCAAGGTAACCGAAGTATAACCACTGAGCAGCTTCCTTAGCGTTAGCAGCTGGCTTAGAAATATCGAAGCCGTAAGAAGCAGCCATTTCCTTCATGCCCTTAAGAGCGTTGATCTGGTCTGTGATCTCCTCACGAAGCTGGAAGTCATAACGTCTCATACCCTGACGGTTTGTGTTAGCGAAGTCGATCTGCTTCTTCTCGATAAGGTAATCAATACCGTAAAGAGCAACTCTTCTGTAATCGCCGACGATACGTCCACGACCGTATGTATCTGGAAGACCTGTAAGGATCTTGTTGTGACGTGCCTTCATGATCTCAGGTGTGTAGATATCGAATACACCCTGGTTATGTGTCTTATGATATACTGTAAAGATTTCGTGAAGCTTCTCGCTTGGCTCATAGCCATACATCTTGCAAGACTGCTCAGCCATCTTGATACCACCGTAAGGCATGAATGCTCTCTTAAGTGGCTTATCTGTCTGAAGACCTACGATCTGCTCGAGATCCTTTGTCTCCTCTGCGATGTAACCTGGGCCATAAGAAGTAAGAGATGAAACAATCTCTGTCTCCATGTCAAGTACGCCGCCCTTAGCACGCTCAGCTGCCTGAAGCTCCTGGAGCTTGCCCCAGAGAGTGTTAGTAGCGTCTGTAGGACCTGCTAAGAATGACTCGTCTCCATCATATGGAGTGTAGTTGTTCTGGATGAAATCACGTACGTCTACGTTATCTTTCCAAACGCGACCTACGAATCCGTTCCATTGTGCGAAATCGTGATTTGCCATTTTATTATCCTTTCATTGTTTAAGGTTTATAGTTGTGAGCTAGTGGGGTTGTGTTAAAATTTTATCAATCAAGTTAGATAAAACTAACACCTTAGCTCATATTCACTATAACATAACTCTGATAAAAATTTCACAATGTATTTGAATAAATACATAATAAAAATGTATTTATCTAAATACAAAAAAATATAGGCAATAAACAATAGTTGGTGGGGAATATTCCATATGAACTAGGCGGATTTTAACTACTATATTATATATTAAATGGGGAGATAAATTTTTTAAAAAGTATTAAATTAATACTTTACTAATATGATTTTTTATGATACATTATCCCTGTGCTAAAAATTGATACTAAAAAATAATTTATTTAAGGAGTAGAAATATGAAAAAGAAATTAGCTTTAATGCTAGCAACAATCACAACTGTTGCAGGTCTTTTCACAGGTTGTGGAGAGAAGGATGTACATGGAAAGTATGAGGCAAAGGTAGGCTTTTCAGAAATGCTTAGTGATGATGAGATCAAAGAGATGGACGAGTTTGCTGAATATGGTCTTGATTTTTCTGGTATAGAGGTCAAAATTAATCTTGATCTTACAGAAGAAGGAGATTTTACACTCTCATATGATGGTAAAGCATTTAAGGATGATTTATCAGATACACTTGAGAATAGTATGGATGGTCTTATCGACGCATCATTGGAAGCAGCTGGTATTTCAAGAGATCAATTGACAGATGAAATGGCACAGATGTATGGATATGATTCTGCACAGGCTTTATTTGATGATTTTTCTAATCAAATGGTTCCTTATATTGAGGAAGGGTTAGACGATTTAGAAAAAGAAGTAGAAGAGGATACAGTTACTGGAACATATAAAGTTTCCAAGGATTCTGTAGTATTTGTTGTAGAAGATGGTGATGACACAAGCTTGAAAAAGGGCACTATAAATGATGATGGCACTATTTCAATCACTATTGAAGGCGATGACGATAAGTCTGTTGACGTTGTTTTTGAGTTACAGAAGTAGATAATCAATTATTAAGTGCTTAATAATACGCATTATGAAGGGCTTTCTGAAATAAAATAAAAACCGTGGATGTATTTTTAGATATTACACCCACGGTTTTATTATGCTTTTTTATTTTCTTCTTCAATTTTCTCGGAGAATGTTCCCATGTAAACATTTCCTTTGCCAAGTAAAAATTCCAGGTCGTCCATGAAGGCCTTTGTCTTAGGATCCTCCTCAAAGCCCTTGGACTTGATTTCTTTTAAGAACTGCTCCCCAAGCTTTGACTTGATGATGTAATCCTTGTCTTCGATTTCATCATTGAAGCTTCGATTTTTGACGTATTCGCCACGGAATTTCTTGTATTCAGCAGCCTTGACACCATCGTAAACCATCTGGTCCTGCTCGATGATGCGGATGCATTTGAGCATGTCCTCAGCATCGGATAGGGCGTTGTGCTCAACAAGTCCGCCTAGACCGCAGATAGTCTTCATATCTGCAAGGGAAAGATTGGCGTCTAATCCACCTGTAATATCGAGGCTGACTTCCTTTTGGATGTTTTCAAAAGTGCTGATGAACTTAGCAACACTTCTTTTTAGTGGCTTCTCAAGAACTCGAGACTCGAAGTCTCGCTGGAAGCTATTTTTGTCTCCACCCCAGACGCATATTTTTCCAACCTGATATGCCTTTATGCGATTGATGAGCTCCGTCATTACCTCCTCATAGGTAGGGGCAAACTCCAGCTCCTCATTGGTAAGACCTGTAAGCTCTGTGATAAGTGGTGGGAGCTTATGACCAGGGCGAAGCTGAACAGTAGAATAGAATCTATCAAGCTCCTTGTGCTCTGGGTTGGTGATAATAACGCCAACTGAAATGACATCTTCGATAGAACTCTTTTTATATCGGGCGCTTAAATACTCGGCGTCCAAAAAGGCCTGATTCTTGCCCTTGAAACCTGCAGGTGCAGTCTGGCTAGGACCTTTAACTTTTTTCGATTGTGATTTATTCGAGTTTTGCTTGTCCAAAATTATCTCCATTTATAAAACATATTTGATGATTCATTGTACCATGTAAACCTCTTAAATGTAAAATGAACACCCTGTTATTTATAGAAGATTTAAGGTATAGTAAAAAGCGTAAGAAATTAACGGGAGGTCAGTATGGCTAAGGAAAAATGGAAAGCGGGAAATATGATTTATCCTCTTCCGGCAGTGCTTGTTACCTGCAGAAGCAAATCAGGTGAGGATAATGTTTTTACAGTGGCTTGGACTGGCACAGTCTGCACCAATCCGCCTATGGCATATATTTCCGTACGACCTAGCAGATATTCTTATAACATGATTAAAGAGACAGGTGAATTTGTGATTAATCTCACCACTGAGGAGATGGCTAAGGCCACAGATTATTGTGGCGTCACCAGTGGAAGAGATGTGGACAAGTTTCAGCGCTGCGGTCTTCACAAGGAGGAGGCAGACGAGGTGAATGTCCCAATGCTTGTTGAGTCGCCTGTAAACATAGAGTGTAGAGTCCGTGAGGCCCATGAATATGGCAGCCATACCATGTTTGTGGCAGATGTCATTTGCGTACATGCAGATGAGAAATACATGAATGAGTCGGGTAGATTTGAGCTTGAAAAATCAAATCCCCTCGCATACTCTCACGGCACATATTTTGGATTGACTAGTCCGAAGGGGACTTTTGGATATTCTGTAAAGAAAGGAAAAAAGAAAAAATGAATAAGACAATAAAGGGGTTATTTGATTTTATAGGCAAGGGACCATCTCAGTTTCATGTGGTAGAGACTGAGCGTCAGGCATTTTTGGCAGCTGGTTTTCAGGAGCTTTCCGAGTCAAAATCATGGAAGCTTAAGGCGGGCAAGAACTATTTTGTCACAAGAAATGGTTCTTCGATCATTGCTTTTAGAATGCCTAAAAAAGAATATGAGAGCTTTATGATTATCGCTTCTCACAGCGATTCTCCTACATTTAGAATCAAGGAAATGCCAGAGATGAAGGAGGGCCACTATGTAAAGCTCAACACAGAAAAATATGGTGGAATGCTTATGGCTCCTTGGTTTGACAGACCTCTTTCCATTGCAGGTCGTGCTCTCGTTAAGGGGAAAAATGAGCTTCAGGTAAAGCTTGTGGATTTGGATAAGGATTTGTGCATGCTTCCTTCTCTTGCTATCCACATGAATCGAGAGGCCAATGATGGTTACAAATACAACGCGCAAAAGGATATGCTTCCACTTGTTTCAATGAATGAAAGGTTCAACCTAAAGGAGCTTGTGGCTAAGCACCTAGATGTAAAGCCTGAGGATATCATTGGCTCTGATTTGTTCTTATATAATAGAGAAGAGGGCAAAGTCTGGGGAGCAGAGGATGAGTTTATTTCCTGCAGAAGACTTGATGATTTGCAGTGTTCTTACAGTTCTATGGAAGGTATTCTCGCTGCTAAAAATTCAGAGACGGCGGTACAGCTTCACGCTACATTTGACAATGAAGAAGTAGGAAGTGGAACAAAGCAGGGTGCTGATTCTACATTTTTATATGACACTTTAGTACGTATAAACGAATCTGTTGGTGGCAATAATTCAAGACTTTTATCTGCTATCGCAAATTCATTTATGGTATCTGCAGACAATGCTCACGCTCTTCATCCTAATTATTCTGAAAAGAGCGACCCTACAAACAAGGTGTACATGAACGAGGGTATTGTTATCAAGTTCAACGCTAATCAAAAATACATGACAGATGGGCTGGCATTTGGAATTTTCACTGAAATTTGCAAAAAGGCAAAGGTGCCATACCAGACATTTGTAAACCGTTCTGACGTGGCTGGAGGCTCTACACTTGGCAACATTTCCAACGCCCATGTTTCCATCAACGGAGTGGACATCGGATTGGCTCAATTGGCCATGCATTCGCCATATGAGACGGCTGGTGCAAAAGATACAGAATATTTAGTAAAATTAACGAAAACTTTTTACGAAACTGTTATTGAAAATCAATCAGGCCTTGCTTATACTGTGAAGTGATTTTTATAAAAAGTACGATTAAACAGGCAAATATGGGGGCTTGAGATGTTATTTAGACCATGCATCGACATTCACAATGGCAAAGTAAAACAGATAGTTGGTTCTACATTATCTGACCTTGGAAAGGAAAATGGACATCCACAGGAGAATTTTGTGGCGGATAAGGATGCTGCTTATTACGCTGATTTATACAAAAAAGATGGACTTCGTGGAGGCCACATTATCAATCTTAATAAGAAAAATACACCAGAATATGAGGCTTCTAAGGCAGAGGCTATGAAGGCGTTATCTACATTTCCAGGTGGCATTCAGTATGGCGGTGGTGTGGATGATTCCAATGCAAAAGAATTTATTGATGCAGGGGCTAGTCATGTCATAGTTACTTCGTATGTTTTCAATAATGGCCGAGTTGATTTTGAGGCTCTTAGAAAGCTTTCTGGAATTGTGGGTAGAGAGCATTTAGTTCTTGATTTGTCATGCACTAGAGTTGATGACAAATACTACATTGTCACAGATCGTTGGCAAAAGATTTCAAAAGAGATTATTACATACAATTTTTTAGATAAATTGGCATTCTACTGCGATGAATTTTTGGTTCATGCAGCAGATGTTGAGGGGAGAGGAAGTGGCATAGATAGAGATTTAGTAGGATTTTTATCTGGCTACAAGAGGGTGCCTATTACATATGCTGGCGGTGTTCACGATTATAGTGATATTGAAACCATCAGCTATCTTTCTGATAACAATATGGATTTCACTGTAGGTTCATGTCTTGATTTGTTCGGCGGAAAGCTTTCCTACGAGAGAATAATTAAGCAGATTTCTACTAGAGAATAAAATACATTTCATAATTATTAGAAATAGGAGGCAACGATGTTTAAGGTAAACACTAATTTTCAAAAGCTACCAGGTAGCTATCTTTTCTCAACAATAGCCAAGAAAGTGGCTGCTTATAGCGAGGCTAATCCAAATGCTGACATTATCAGACTTGGTATTGGCGATGTTACTCAGCCAATCGCACCAGCTATGATTTCTGCTCTTCACAGCGCAGTAGACGAGATGGGCGACGCCAAGACTTTCCACGGATATGCACCTGATTTAGGTTATCCATTCCTTCGCGAGGCAATCGCTAAGAATGATTACCAGGCAAGAGGTTGTGATATTTCCGCAGATGAGATTTTTGTTTCTGATGGAGCAAAGTCTGATTCAGCTGATATTCAGGAGCTTTTCTCTGCAGATGCTCGCATTGCAGTTTGTGATCCTGTTTATCCAGTTTATGTTGATTCAAATGTAATGGCTGGTCGTTGTGGCACTTATGATGAAAAGTCTGGCAAGTGGTCAGATATTATCTATATGCCTACTACAGCTGAGAATCATTTCGTGCCAGAGTTCCCTAAGGAGACTCCAGACGTAATTTATCTTTGCCTTCCAAACAATCCTACTGGAACTACTCTTACAAAGAGCCAGCTTCAGCTTTGGGTTGATTATGCTAATAAAAATGGCAGCCTCATTATTTTTGATGCAGCTTATGAGGCTTATATTTCAGAGGATGATGTTCCTCATTCAATCTATGAGTGTACTGGTGCAAGAACTTGCGCAATCGAGATTCACTCATTCTCTAAGAATGCGGGATTTACAGGCGTACGTCTTGGATACACTGTAGTACCTAAGGATTTAGTATTTGACGGTGTTGCTCTTCACGGAATGTGGGCTCGTCGTCATGGCACAAAGTTCAACGGTGCTCCATATATTATCCAGAAGGCTGGCGAGGCTGTTTATTCTCCAGAGGGCAAGGCCCAGATTAAGGAGCAGGTTGGATATTACATGAACAATGCCAAGACAATTTACACAGGTCTCAAGGACGCTGGCTTCGAAGTATACGGTGGTGTAAATGCACCTTATATTTGGCTTAAGACTCCTGATAAGATGACATCATGGGATTTCTTTGATTACTTATTAGAGAAGGTTCAGATTGTTGGTACACCAGGTGCTGGTTTTGGACCTTCAGGCGAGGGCTACTTTAGACTTACAGCTTTCGGTTCTGCTGAGAACACACTCAGAGCTATCGAGAGAATTAAAAACATTTAATATTAAGAGAGGCATCGATAGATGTTTTGGGCAAAATACGGTAAGGGATTTTTCAAAAGAAAAGCGGTTGTAGTAACATTTGCAATTCTGTTTGTTGCAGGGCTTTTGTACCATTCTGGCTTTTTAGGCGGAGAGGACAAGAGAATAAGAGTGACCTGTGTGGGCGATAGTTTGACATACGGTAGTGGTGTGCTTAAAACTCGAGAGATTAATAGCTATCCAGCACAGCTTCAGACAAAGCTTGGTCCATCTTATTTGGTATCCAATTTCGGACTTAGAAATGGTACAGCTTCCGTTACAGGAAATTTGCCTTATATCAATTCGGGAGAGTATGCAGATTCTCTCAAATCAAAGCCTGATATAGTTGTTCTTATGTTGGGTACCAATGATACGAAGATTATTAATTGGGATGCTGATGAATACAAAGAGGGGCTTTCAGAGATTGTAGCTTCCTATTTAGATTTGAAAACACAGCCTAAGGTTTACCTAGTTCGTAGTCCTTATTGTTTTTCAGTTGAGGGCGGAGAATTGGCTGAGTACGGCATACAGCCAGCTGTTGTGGCTGATGAATTGGGCCAGATAGCTCAGGAAGTGGCTTCGGAGTATTCCTTAGAATATATCGATATGTATCGGGTTACTGATGGTAAGACCGACTTATATACATCGGATGGTATTCATTTTAACAAGGATGGATATCAGCTCATTTCCAATACAATCTATAATGTAATTAAATAAAATGTTAAATAATTATGAAACCCGTTGACAGATTATGTTAACGGGTTTATATTTATATCAACACATGAACAATTATTCATACGTTCAGATGAAAATATAAATTCTATGGAGGAAAAAAGATATGAAGAAGACTTACAAGATTGATGTTGATTGCGCAAACTGCGCTAACAAGATGGAGGAGGCTGCTAACAACACAGCAGGTGTTGCTAATGCAGTAGTTAATTTTATGGCATTGAAGATGTCTGTTGAATTTGAAGATGGAGCAGACACAAAGTCAGTTATGGAAGAGGTTCTTAAGAACTGCAAAAAGGTAGAGGATGATTGCGAGATTTTCCTTTAATTAGTTATTTTGATTGGAGTTAGCTATGAACAAGAAGCAAAAGAAGGTCTTAACAAGAATAATAATAGCATCAGTGTTGATGGTAATTTTGGTCTTACTGCCACTTGAGGATTATCCATTGGTGCGTTTCATATTATTTATGGTTCCATATTTTACTGTGGGCTACGATATTTTGCTAAAGGCATTTAAGGGAATCAAAAACAAGCAGGTGTTTGATGAGAATTTCCTTATGGCAATTGCAACAGTAGGTGCCATCGCCCTTGGTGAGTATACAGAGGGTGTTGCGGTTATGCTTTTCTACCAGATTGGAGAACTTTTCCAGTCATACGCTGTAGGTAAGAGCCGCAGGAATATTTCCCAGCTTATGGACATAAGACCGGATTTTGCCAATGTCATGGTTGACGGAGTGCTAGAGCAGGTTGATCCAGATGATGTTGAAATCGGCAGCGAGATTGTGGTTCAGCCAGGTGAGAAGATACCTATCGACGGTGTTGTAATCGATGGCAACGCTACTCTTGATACAGCAGCACTTACAGGCGAGAGCGTACCTCGCACAGCTAAAAATGGCGATGAGGTCATCTCTGGCTGTATCAATATGTCAGGTGTTTTGACTATTAGAACCACTAAGGAATTTGGTGAGTCTACAGCATCAAAGATTCTGGACTTGGTTGAAAATGCATCATCTAAGAAATCTAAGCCAGAAAACTTTATCTCAAAATTTGCGAGAATTTATACACCAGTTGTATGCTATTCAGCCCTTGCGCTTGCTGTAATTCCACCAGTTGTCAGATTGATAATGGGCATTGATCCACTTTGGACACAGTGGGTATATAGAGCCCTTACATTCCTTGTAATCAGCTGTCCATGTGCGCTTGTTATCAGTATTCCACTTACATTTTTTGCAGGCATTGGCGGAGCCAGCCGAGCAGGTGTATTGGTAAAGGGTTCCAACTATTTAGATGCGCTTTCACGTTCTAAAATTGTTGTAATGGACAAGACTGGTACACTTACAAAGGGTGTATTTGAAGTTACAAAAGTACAGGCTGTAGATATTTCTGAGGAAGAGCTTCTTGAGATGACTGCTATGGCTGAGGCATTTTCTAATCATCCAATTTCTCGCAGCCTTAAGGAAGCTTATGGTAAGCCTATAGATACATCCCTTGTCAGTGATGTGGAAGAAATTTCAGGACACGGAGTAAAGGCAAATGTTTCTGGCAAGGTAGTTCAGGTCGGCAACGAAAAGCTTATGAATTCAATTGGAGTTCAGGTTGAAGATATCGTTGAACCTGGCACTGTAATTCATGTGGCAATAGATGGCAAATATCATGGTTATATCCTGATTTCTGATATGCTGAAGGAACATTCTAAAGAAGCCATTATAGGCCTTAAAAGGGCTGGAATCAGCAAGACAGTTATGCTTACCGGTGACAGCAAGAAAGTGGCTGATTTAGTTGCTGCAGACTTGGGATTAGACGAAGTATGTGCGGAACTTTTACCTGGAGACAAGGTGTCAAAGGTAGAGGAGCTTTTGGCCACAAAAACAGACAAGGAGAAGCTTATATTTGTAGGCGATGGAATCAACGATGCTCCTGTTCTTTCTAGAGCTGATATCGGTGTTGCAATGGGTGCATTGGGAAGTGATGCAGCCATAGAGGCGGCAGATGTAGTTCTCATGGATGATGACCCAAGTAGCATTGTGAAGGCAATTGGCATCTCAAAGAAGTGCATGAGAATCGTATACGAGAATATTTATTTTGCCATCGGCATAAAGGTTGCATGTCTTATTCTTGGTGCAGTTGGTATTGCGAATATGTGGATAGCGATTTTTGCAGATGTAGGAGTAATGGTTCTTGCAGTGCTCAATGCTATACGAGCATTATCTGTAAAGAAATATAAATAGAAGAATTGGGTTTGAAAGAGTGAAAGATGTAGGGCGTTCTGTTGTGGGTGACAGAATGCCCTGTGCTACACTTCGATTGAAAAAGCGTAGCGGCAGGTGTAAAGTAATAACTGTAATTATTTTTGAAAGGTAGATAAGAGATGGGAAAGCATGCAGAGTGCTGTGAAGAGCATTGCGTACACACAAATTTAGTTAATAAGGTTTTAAAGGATCTTCCAGACGAGGATGCTTTATATGATCTTGCCGAGTTATTCAAGGTTTTTGGTGATAGTACTCGCGTGAGAATATTATTTGCGCTGTTTGAATCAGAGCTTTGCGTCTGTGATATTTCAGAGAGTCTTGATATGACTCAGTCTGCAGTGTCACACCAGCTTCAGATTCTCCGTACAAATAAGCTAGTAAAGAGCCGTAGAGAGGGCAAGCAGATGTATTATAGCCTAGCTGATGAGCACGTTGTAACCATCATTGCACAGGGCTTGAGCCACATATTAGAGTAGGCGTTTATAAATTGTCGGAATATCAGAAACTTCATGCTAAATTCTAACAATTAAATTTTAAAAAAATCGTTGACAAAGCCCTTGTTCTCATATATACTCCTTATTGTTCGCGAGAGAGATACGAAAGAAAAGCGAGCAACAAATATCGGGGTGTGGCTCAGTTTGGCTAGAGCACCTGGTTTGGGACCAGGGGGTCGCAGGTTCGAATCCTGTCACCCCGACTTAGAAATAAATATTAATATGCGGGTGTGGTTCAATGGTAGAACATCAGCCTTCCAAGCTGAATACGTGGGTTCGATTCCCATCACCCGCTTTTTATTTTCTAAGATATATTAATACGTGTCAGTAGCTCAGCTGGATAGAGCAACGGCCTTCTAAGCCGTGGGTCGGGGGTTCGAATCCCTTCTGGCACATTGATACGGTTTATATTTATCAGTATGGTGGGTGTGGCACAGCTGGTTAGCGCGTCGGATTGTGGTTCCGAAGGTCGAGGGTTCGAACCCCTCTACCCACCCTGTTGCGGTAGCAACATCGCACGTTGGGCTATCGCCAAGCGGTAAGGCACCAGATTTTGATTCTGGCATTCGCTGGTTCGAATCCAGCTAGCCCAGTTTCGGATCTATGCCTTTTTCTTTTAGCTAGATACCGCTTAGTAATTGAATATGGGGTTGTAGCTCAGTTGGTAGAGCACCTGACTTTTAATCAGGTTGTCGGGAGTTCGAGCCTCCTCAGCCTCAGCAAAGGAAAGACCTTGAAGCTTTTGCTTCAGGGTCTTTTTCGCATGTACATATAAACGGACACAACTGTATCTTATAATTATATTTGTAAGGACAATTGCAAAGTGGATAACTTGACAATATGTTCTATACGACATATTATAACTATAGGAAGGACTTATATTAATGTACGAGATTGAGCTGTACGATATGGAGGATGGAAGATGTCCTGTGCAAGAATTCTTGGATTCATTGGAACCCAAAATGCATGCGAAAGCACTTAGAACTATTGATTTATTAGAGGCAAATGGTCCACAGCTTAGGGAACCACACTCTGGACCGATAGGAGATGGAATATTTGAGCTTAGGACAAAGCAAGGCTCTAATATAACAAGAGTGTTCTATTTTTTCTTTGTTGGTCAAAAAGCAGTTCTTACTAATGGATTTGTGAAGAAGACTCAAAAGACACCAAAAGCAGAGATTGAACTGGCGAAGAAATATAAAGCTGACTATGAACGGAGGAATTGTAAATGAGCAGTTATAGAGAATATAAAGAAAAAGCATTAAAAGATCCTGAAGTAAAGTCGGAGTATGATTCACTTGAAGCAGAGTACGATATAATTCAGGCAATGATTGATGCTCGAATTAATCAGCATATGACTCAGAAGGATCTTTCAGCTAAAACAGGTATTACACAAGCTGATATTAGCCGTATTGAGAATGGAACACGTAACCCTAGCCTTGCTATGGTAAAAAGACTTGCAGAAGGGTTGGGTATGCAGTTGAAGTTAGAACTTGTACCACGAACAGCAAAACAATGATTTTTGTTTTGAAAATTAGGTTTAACCTATGGTTTAACCAAGAAATACAGATGCTACAAATCCCTTTCTTTTAGTATTTTGTGGGGCTAAGAATCTGTTCGAGCCTCCTCAGCCTCAGCAAAGGAAAGCACGTAAGCATTGGCTTACGTGCTTTTTATTTTATGAACTATCCGGAAAATCCGGATAGTTCAAAGTGTGACAATTTGTCACGAGTTGGTTACAGGTTGTAACCAACTAAGAAATTAAAAACATATACAGTGTAGCATAATTATGCTACAATAAAGACAAATAAGGAGGTGTTTATTATGCCAACAATTATGCCTATTAGAGATTTAAGAAATACAAGTGAAATATCAGAAATTGCACATAGACAAAAGGAACCTATTTTTATTACTAAAAATGGATATAGTGATCTTGTGGTTATGAGTGCAGAATTATACGAGAAGTTTGCAAGGGAAAATCGCATTGATCAGGCTATTTTTGAGGCGGAGCAGGAGTTTGCTGAAACTGGTAAGACAATAGATGCAAAGGATGCTTTTGCAGAATTGGAGAAAAAGTATTTTGAATAAGTATAGTGTAGAATTAATGCCAAGAGCATATAGGGATATAGAAGAAATATATGCGTATATTGCTTATGAAAAGTTGTCTCCTGAAAATGCAAAGGGGCAGATTGACAGAATAAAGGAAGCTATACTCGGACTCGATACATTGCCTGAATCTCATCAAGATAGAATAACTGGTAGATATGCAGGTAAAGGATATAAACTATTAATTATTGATAACTATATTGCTATATTTAGAATTGATGAAGGTAATGGTAGAGTTTTGGTTGTTACTGTGCAGTATCAGGGAAGAGATATATAGTGATAGTAGGTTTAACCTGTGGTTTAACTTAAAAATGCAGAGGCAACAAATGCCTTTCTTTCAATATTTATTGAGACCGAGATGAGTTCGAGCCTCCTCAGCCTCGGAACTTAGACACGTAAGCAATTGCTTACGTGTTTTTTTATTTTATCAACTATCCGGTTTTATCAGATGGTTTTACTCGTGACAACATATCACATCTTAGGGTATAATTAAATCGTGCGCAACTGGTTACAAATTGTAACCAGTTGGTGACAATTTGTCACCGACTGAAAAGGGTATATAATTGCAGTAATGGAAATATAAATTAAGTTTTAATGAGGGACAGTATAAATGCTATATAGGAACGATAGGTATGGAAATCCTATATCCATTTTAGGATATGGCTGTATGCGATTTACTACTAAGGCTGGTTCGATTGACATTGATAAGGCTGAGAAGGAAATTATGGCAGCTTATGAGGCTGGAGTTAATTACTATGACACAGCCTATGTGTATCCTGGTAGTGAAGCTGCATTAGGTGTTATTCTAGAGCGCAACAATATACGTGAGAAGATTAACATAGCAACAAAGCTTCCTCAGTATCTGGTGAAAAATAGAGAGTCACTTGATAAGTATTTTGATGAGGAATTAAAGCGTCTTAAGACAGATTACATAGATTATTATCTTATGCATCACATGACTGCTATTAATCAGTGGGATAAGCTGGAGCAGGTAGGCATAAGAGATTGGATAAAAGAGAAAAAAGAATCTGGTCAGATTAGAAATATTGGTTTTTCTTATCATGGAAATACAGAGGATTTCATTGGCATATTAGATTCATACGATTGGGATTTTTGCCAGATTCAGTACAACTATGTGGATGAGCATACTCAGGCGGGATTAAAGGGACTTAGGCATGCAGCTGAAAAGGGAATCCCTGTAGTTATTATGGAGCCACTTAGAGGCGGTAAGCTTGTAAATCTTTTGCCAGAAAAGGCGAAAAAGGAAATTGCTGAATCACCTAAGGGATATACTAATGCAGAGCTTGGACTTAGATGGCTGTGGAATCAGCCGGAGGTTACCTGTGTGCTTTCAGGTATGAATTCTCCTGAGATGGTAGCGGAGAATTGCAGGATTGCATCTGATGCAGAGGCTGGCTCTTTTGATGAGGCTGATTTTGCATTAATTGAAAAAGTAAAGGAAGCTATACGTGAGACAGAGAAAGTGGGCTGTACAGGCTGTCGCTACTGTATGCCATGTCCAAAGGGTGTGGATATTCCTGCCTTGTTTAGAAGCTACAATATGACATCTCTTGAGGGCAAGTCTCATGCTAGATTTGAATATGCTCAGACTGTAGGATTGAAAAGTGAGCCAGCATTTGCAACTCAGTGTATTGAGTGCGGAAAGTGCGAGCAGCATTGTCCGCAAAATATTCCAATCAGAAGGATGCTGAAAGAGGCTGACAGGGTGGTTCGCCCATGGCCATATAAAATAGGAATTAATATAGTAAGAAAATTTTTCTTAAAGAAGTAATAAATTAGATCCCAGAAGGCTAGTTCTGGGATCTTTCTTATGTATTTTTTATGCTGTTTTGTAGTTCCCACGTTCTTCCGGAAAGATATAGGTGGTAGCAAAGGTCGTAGTCTGTTAAATCGATGTTTGCCAGTTCTATTATTTTTGCAATTCTGTATTTTAGTGTGTTGTGGTGAATATGTAATTCCCTAGCAGTGTTGGTGAGGTTTTGTCCAAACCGTATATACGTTAATAGGGAAATGACATATTCACTATTTTTTTCTTTATCTATCTTGTCCAGTGCAGTGATGGCAGGATGGATAAGATAATTGATATTGTGACTATCAGCGTAGGTAAGGATTAGCTGGTCCAGGATATGCTTTGAAAAGAAAATAAAAGTATCCTTTAGGCCAAGTCTTTTTCCCAGAGTGAGGGCAGAAAGTGCATTTAGATATTCATCAGCCACAAGTGAAAGCTCTGTAAACTGGGTGCTGATACCAGCCTGAAGCTTATACTCTTTTAAAAGCGCCATAAGAGGAGCGTAGTTGTAGTCCTCTTCAAAGCTAGTAGCTGATGTGTCAAAAAGCACAATCAAGCGATTTTGATGGATAAATACAGTTGGCCTGTTAAGGAGATTGTGGAGCTTTCTTTTTAAAAGATACAATTGCTCTACAGCAAGCTCTGTCTTAGAAACAGGCTCTATGGCTATGATAAATAATCTCTCAAGCAATCTGATATTCAAAGCCGAAAAGCGATCACTGATATCGCTGGCATCAGTGGTCTTTCTTTCTACTAATGATTCTAAAAATGCTTCAACTTTTGAATTTGAAAATTTATATTTTATGCTGCTGGTGGACATTAAAATGGCAATGAGATTACTCAGGTTGCCAAGTATTTCCTTTTCTATGTCAGTGATTTTATGGTTGTATTCAAGGAGTTTTAAGTAGCCTAAAGTGGTGCGGCCCTGGATGATTTTGGCCACAAGCTGACGGTGATTTTCCATGCCATATTCCCAGACGAATTTTTCCTCGGTGGAAATATCATCCTCCATAATGAGATTAGTGTATTCCTCTTTTACATATCCATTAGTGAGAATCCAGTCCCAGAACGGCTCATCCTTTACTGATTCGCCGCCGGACTGGGCGATAAAGCACATGGAAATATCTACAAGCATAAGGGGCTGACCCAGTATTCGGTGTCCCACATCCAAAAGATTTTGGATGTCATTGCTTTCATTCATTTCTTTTATAAAAGTAGAAGTGCAGTTTGCAATATAAAGTTCTTCCTCTGTTTTATTCTTAAACTCCATGGAATCCTTCCTTTCTACATCAATTATATTGTAACAAGGGGGAAAAGCTTTGTCAGTAGACAACAAAAAATCTTCACAATAGACATCAAAAAGACAAAAAGATTTTGTGACAAAGAAGTCTGGAGGCAGTATTATTTAACTATAGGAAACGAAGAACTTAATATTTCTCGATGCTAAAATTAAATTACTAGATTGTTAATTTTGTAACGGTTTAACTGGCAAATGAAAAGGAGTTTAATATGTACGAGAATTTATTTTCAAGTAAGAACATCGGTACTATGACTGTACCAAACAGAACTGTAATGACAGCTATGGGAAATTATCTTGCTGATGAGGGCGGATATGTTTCTGAAAAGGACATTGCTTTTTATGGTGCAAGAGCAAAGGGCGGTACAGGTCTTGTTATTACTGAATGTACAGCAGTGGATTCAAAGTCTGGATTGGGAAACGATAGAGAAATCGTTGTAGATGACGACAAGTACATTCCTAGACTTAAAAAGCTTGCAGATGAAGTACATAAGTATGGTTCAAAGCTTTGTGTTCAGATTTATCATCCAGGTAGACAGGGAATTGCTGTAGTAAATGGAGTAGAGTCAATGAAATCTGCTAGTGCTACAGAGTGTCAGATTGTTCACCAGCCTACACACGAGATGACTAAGGATGAGATCAAGGAAATGGTGGGTAAGTTTGCATCTGCAGCTAGACGTATTAAGGAAGCAGGAGTCGATGCTGTAGAGATTCACGGCGCTCATGGCTATTTGATTGGTCAGTTCTCAAGTCCATATACAAACAAGAGAACAGATGAGTACGGTGGAAACTTTGAAAATAGAATGAGATTCTTCGGAGAAATTATCGATGCTGTTAGAGCTGAAGTTGGTGCTGATTTCCCAGTTATTGCACGTTTCTCTGTTGATGAGCACATGGAATATGTAGGTCAGCCTGATGAGGGACTTCACCTTGCAGACGGTGTTGAGATTGGAAAATACCTTGAAGCTAAGGGTGTAGACGCACTTGATGTAAGTTCTGGTATTTATGAGACAATGAATACAGCATGGGAGCCAGTTGGATTTGACCAGGGATGGAAAATTGAGGGACCTGCATCAGTAAAGGCTGCTGTAAATATCCCAGTAATCGGTGTTGCTGTAATCAGAGATCCTGAGTATGCAGAAGAATTATTAAAAGATGGCAAGCTTGATTTCGTAGGAAGCGCTAGAGCATTTTATGCTGATCCAGAGTGGGCTAACAAAGCTAAGTGTGGTAAGGCCTGTGACATCAGAAAATGTATTTCTTGCTTATATTGCATGGAATCACTTATGTCTGCTAACGCTGAAACACCAATGGGCTGCTCAGTAAATTTTGAGGCTGGTAAGGAAAATCAGTATCAGGCTGAGGAACTTCCAAAGAATGGTGCGGGGAGAACTGTTGCAGTAATCGGCGCAGGTCCTGCAGGTCTTGAGGCAGCTAGAATTCTTGCAATCAGAGGATTTAAGCCAGTTGTATTTGAAAAGCAGTCACGCTTAGGCGGACAGGTATATCTTGCAAGCAAGCCACCAAAGAAGGAAAAGACAGCTTGGTTAATTGACTACGAAAAGGGCCAGTTAGAAAAGCTTGGAGTAGAAATTAGATTAAACACTGAGGCTACAGTGGAGACTATTAAGGAATTGAAGCCTTACGCTGTTTTTGTAGCTACAGGTTCAACACCAGTAATGCCAAAGTCTATAAAGGGATTAGATGGTAAAAATGTTCATACACCAGTTGAGATTCTTGATGGTACAGTTAAGCTTTCGAATAAGAAGGTTTGTGTAGTAGGTTCAGGTATGACTGGTATTGAAACAGCTGAGCTTTTAAGCGAGCAGGGCAATGATGTAACAGTATTTGAGATGGCTGATGATATCGGACCAGGTCTTTTCTTCCAGAACCTTGTGGATGTAATGTCTAGAATCACACCAAAGAATGTGGCCATGTATCCAAAGCACAGACTTGTGGAAATTGATGGCAACAAGGTGGCATTTGAGACTACAGATACAAAGGAAGCTGTAAGTTTTGAGTTTGATGAAGTGGTTGTTTCACTTGGTGTAGCTGCAAATAAAGCTGCAAATGAAGAAATTGCAGCAGCATTTGATAATGTAAGATTCCTTGGAGATGCACTTTCAACAGGCAGAATTGCAGCAGCAATTAAGACAGGATATCTTGCAGCAGCAGAATTATAAACCTTAGTATAATAGATGTTATTGGAGCCTTCAGATTAATCTGGAGGCTCTTTTACCGTACTCCCGTTGTTAAATAAAAACCTGCAAAATGTAGCGTAAGTATGCTACGATAACTTTAATTAAGGAGGTAACTATGCTACAGGAAATACAGCCAAAGAAATTAGTAAACGCATATAGAGTAGGGGAAAAAGCTGATGCAGATAGCATCATTCTTTTTCATGATAATGGAAGATTCTTGGCTAGGATAGATGAGAAAGAAAAGACTATTATCTATCCTAAGTTAAAAGATTTTGGCGTTGAATTGTCTACAGTATTTCTTTTTTCTATAGATGATGAGAAATTCTTTTTGGCATACGAGACAGATGGAATATCAGAGGCAGATTTCCCTACAGGTTTTGAGTTATATGATATGAAGCAGTTTAGGCGAGAATATCTTTTTCCAAAGCATTATGTTTTTGCTGCTTTTACAGCGGTACAGTTGGCAGAATGGTATGTGGGGACAGTATACTGCGGAAAGTGTGGCACTAGGACAAATCACTCTGAGACAGAGCGAGCAAAGGTATGCCCAAATTGTGGGAAAGTTGTTTATCCGCGTATAAATCCTGCTGTTATAGTGGGGGTGACTAATGGTGATAGGCTCTTGCTGACTAAGTATAGGGTTGGATACTCAAATAATGCTTTAGTAGCTGGCTTTACGGAAATAGGTGAGACACTAGAAGAGACCGTAGAGCGAGAAGTCATGGAGGAAACAGGACTTAAGGTAAAAAATATCCGCTATTATAAATCACAGCCATGGGGAATTGCCAGTGATATTTTGATGGGCTTTTACTGTGATGTAGATGGGGATGACACCATAAAGATGGATGAATCTGAGCTGAAATACGCCCAGTGGGTTCCAAGAGAAGAAATAGAGTTGCAGCCACTTGAATATAGTCTTACCAATGAGATGATGAAAATGTTTAAAGAATCAAAAGTTTGACTATAAATACTTTTGCAAAAGCGTGGATTTGCCAGTTTTTGATTTCAATTTGAGTGATTTTGCAAAGAGTCATTATTATATAATCTAGGAGTAAGGGGATATCCCAAAATATTAGTATATGAAATTACTCTTGGGAGGAATGATGATTTATAAATTTGAGGATTACAAAAAAGTTGAAATAAAAAGAAATCATCTTAATCTAGGCCAGACTAGAGAAGATGGGGCAAGCTTTCAGGTAAATAGCCGCTACATTGAAAAGGATGGCAGACCTTGGATTGGGGTCATGGGAGAGTATCACTATGTGAGAGACTCTCGTGAAAATTGGGAAGAAGAACTTCGCAAAATGAAAGCTGGTGGAATCAACACAGTTGCTTCCTATGTATTTTGGATTTATCACGAGGAAATTGAGGGAGAATATGATTTCACTGGTGATAGAAATCTAAGAGAATTTGTTGAGCTATGTCAAAAGCTTGGACTTTCATTTGTACTTCGAATTGGACCATGGTGTCATGGCGAAGTGAGAAATGGAGGCTTTCCAGATTGGCTTTTGAAAAAGGGCTGCAAGCTCAGAGAAAATGACCCTGAATATCTCAACCTTGTAGAGGTCTGGTATAGAAAAATATTTGAACAGGTCGAGGGATTATTTTTCAAAGATGGTGGTCCTATTATGGGCATCCAAATAGAAAATGAGCTGACTGATAATGCTGAGCATTTAGGTGAGCTGAAAAAGATAGCTCTAAGAATTGGCTTTGATGCACCTATTTGGACGGTTACTGGGTGGAATAGCATCTACGGTGCAAAGTTTCCACTAAAGGAGTTTTTACCGGTGTTTGGGGCCTATGTGGATGCACCTTGGCTTGACCACACTGATACATTGCCACCTTCAAAGCATTATACATTTGATACCTGTAGAAATGATGCTGCTATAGGCATGGATTTGATAAAAGATGTAGATGACGATGGATGGATACTTCCTTATGAGGACTATCCATTTGCTACATGTGAACTGGGAAGTGGACTTCCCGCTTCGTATATACGTAGACCATTTGTCAGCCCAATGGATGCATATGCACTTAGCCTTGTAAAGCTAGGCTGTGGTAACAATCTGGTAGGTTACTACATGTATCATGGTGGAACCAACAAAATAGGTAAGCTATCTACTTTGCATGAGAGCAAGGCTACTGGATATCCTAATGATTATGCGATTTTAAACTATGATTTTCAGACTTGTATTGGTGAGTACGGACAGATAAGAGACCAGTACAAGCTGCTTAATCTAATTCATTTATTCTTAAATGATTTTGGAGATATTCTTGCACCAATGGAACATGTTCCAGCAGAACAATTCGTAAATGCGGATGACGATGCAGACCTTAGATACTGTATGAGAACCGACGGTGAAAGTGGATTTGTATTTGTCAATCATCATCAAAGAGGGATGATTCTAAAGGATGTTGTTGATGCCAGCATTGATACAGGCAAAGTAACATTTCCTTCTATGAATTTTACAGGGCAGGTGGCATGCATTCTTCCATTTAATATAAGGCTTGGAGACAGATTGCTAGACTACGCTACAGCTCAGCTCTTATGTCAGGATGGCAGTACTTTTTATTTTGCGGCAGTTCCAGGCAACGCGCCAAAGTATTCAATTGATGGAATAGTCTATGAGGTTGACATGACTGCAGATGATACCGAGCTTAAAGTAGGTGATATCAGTATCATCACATTGTCATGGGAGAGGGCTTTTGACCTTAGAAAAGTAGATGGAGAGATTTACTTTGATGAGGCTGTTATGACTGTATCAGAGTATGTTTTAGAGGATATCGACACTCCATTTGCTTTATCATATCCGGAGATGTTTGCGCTAGGAAATGGCTCTCGAAATATAACCTATAAGAAGATAATTGCTCAATCGCCAGAAGGCCTGGTTGAAATCAAAGAAAAATATGATGTTGCTCAACTATATGTGGATGGAAAACTAGTAGCAGATAGTTTTTATATTGGGGTGCCATGGCAGGTAAGTGCATCCCTTATATATGGAAGAGATGCATATATCGTTTACAGTGATTATGATGATGTAAATGTATACCGAGACTATGATAATTGCTAGTGAGTAAGGCTTTATTTATATAGAAGATTTATTATAGTAATTATGACGATGTAAGCCTGTAATAGGCAGGGAGATTGCAGTAGAATTCCTAGGATTCTTGTGGCATAATACATTTCAAAATGCAATAAAAGAGGTAGTGTCATGAAAGAGAACATCGTTTTAATTGGTATGCCTGGAGTGGGAAAGAGTACTCTTGGTGTTGTTTTAGCAAAGCAGTTGGGATACGAATTTGTAGATGCAGATTTGTTGATTCAAAAGCGTGAGAATCGTCTTTTGAAAGAGATAATTGCTGATGAAGGCGTAGAAGGCTTTATGCAGATTGAAAACGATGTTAATGCAAGCATCGAGACATCAAAGACAGTTATTGCAACAGGCGGTAGCGTTATCTATGGTAAGGAGGCTATGGCTCATCTTCAGGAGATTGGTACAGTAGTTTATTTGAAGCTTGACTATGATACTCTTGATGGAAGACTTGGTAGCTTAAAGGGAAGAGGCGTAGTTTTAAAGGATGGCCAAGACCTTAGAGCTCTCTATGAAGAGAGAGTTCCACTTTATGAGAAATACGCAGATGTTATCGTAGATGAGGGTGGACTTGATCTTGAGGCTACACTTGAGGCGGTATTAGAGCAGTTATAATACTGCGCTAGCTAATGGAAATCGTGGGCAATGCCTATTATTATAAAAGGAGTTGAAGCTTAATTAGCTGCAACTCCTTTTCTTTTATCGCTCAGAAACCTTTTTGTATTCTGTTTTAACTAGCCACTTTTGGTCGATGACTTTCAGCTCATCGCCAAAGAGGATATGAAGTCTCACAGATGATGGCTGCTTTTCAATGTCCTGCACAGTGCCCTCACCGAATTTAGGGTGTGTGACTGTGTCGCCAATTTCGTATTTAATTTTGGCGTTTTCCATGTTCTTGATGGCACGCTGTGTGCGGTATGTATCAAGAAGCTGTACCTGCTTGTGGTCAACGCTTGGTCGCTCGAGAACTGATTCGTAGTCTATTTTTTTGATGCTAGATTCTTCTATATAATAATCTGCTGGGATGGCGCCGATAAGTGAGCAGCAGTATTTCCATGCACTGCCGTGAACGCCAGGCTGCCAATTGTATCTATCAGGGATGTTTATATGGCGAGTCATGTAGTGGGCATATTCATGCTTGTAGAGGTTGATTCTGTCGTTTTTAGATATTTGCCCATTCATGCAAAAACCAATGAAAAATAATGAAAATTGAAATTGTTCCTCGTCATCATAAGATGGAGGAAGATAAGAGCCAAGTACCTTTTCGTCCATTCCAAAAGTAATAGGTACCTCCGCTCCTCGTAGACCTAACTTGTGGTCAAGAACTGAGTAAAGAGCGGTAATCTCTGCACGTAAAACCGGTTCTTCATCGTGCAACATTTTTAGCATATCTTTTTTAGTCATGTGTTACTCCTTAAATAATGAAAAACTGCATTTCAGTATATCAAGGCAAATGAAAAGATACAATTACCAATCTGCTGAAAACGTGATATTTTTGTTAATAATTAGCTATAAATTTGACTTGAGAATTGCCGAGATATACTATGATGATAAGAGGTGAGTTGCGCCCTTTTTTAAGAGGTGGTTTTTATGAATAAATCAATTAGAAAATTAAAAGGCTTTATGTCCTTATCTTTAATAGTGTTTGTGGTAGTAGCTTTGCTTGGTATTTCTATGATTGCAGATGCAAAAAAGAAATCATCATCAGCTACCTATTCAGAAGGAGACAATATAGCATTTGGCTCCTTGGATGGCAATATTATTAACTGGACGATTCTGTCATATGATGAGAATACAGGTGTTGCTTTTGTGGTATCTAGAAAGACGCTTAATTCATATTCTATTTCAGATTATAGAAGCTCAGTAAATATGCAGGTTATCCAGCAGCAAGGTGGCAACACTGGCTATGTACCATGGGCAAATAATTATTGGAGAGGTTGGCTAAATCAGGTATTTTATGTTAATGCTTTTAGTGATGCAGAGCGAGCAATGATTAAGCCTACTGAGCTTACTGCAGCTGCCAGCCAGACAAGCCTTATGAATTTCTATAAGGATACAACACTTGATGATTTCTATGTAAAGACAGGAGAAAAGAACTCCTTGAATCTGAGTATTTACAACAGTCAGATGACTACTACAGATTATGTTTTCTTCCTGTCTACTGATGAATATACTGCCCATAAAGACAGCATGAAATATGAGACCGCAGGTACTTGGCCACTTAGAACCAATTCCTTTGATGATCCTGTGTTTGGCCTGTTTGTAAATGACACTTCAAAGCTTGTAGAAAAGTGGGGCTATTACAATGGTACAGGAATTAGACCTGCAATGTATATTCAGCTAACTGCACCAAAGCCAGCAGAGGAGACAGATACCTCAGGTAACAAGAGTGCAACTACAACAAATACTAATTCAGCATCAAATAATAATCAGGCAAATGCTAGCAATACCGATGCAAGCAAAACGGATGCAGCCGCTTCAACAGCATCTAATTCCAATGCCAACAACACTAAAGCAACTAATACTAGCGCATCTGGTAATCAATCAGCTGCCAATTCAAATAATGCTAATGCAGCGGCAAATAATGCCAATAGCAGTTCTAATGCAGGCGGACAAGAAGCATCAAAACCTAGTGCTACAAACTCAAGAAAGTATGCAAATAATGGAACCAATATAGGCAATATTACTTTGCCAGATGATGCAAGCTATACATTGTCTGCAGGTAGCACCGCACAGGTTGCCTTGAATATGGATTATTTAAATAGCACGGACAAGCAATATACCATCACCTACACTTCTTCTGATGGCAGTATTTTCACCGTTGACTCAAATGGTTTAATTACAGGAGTTGGACGAGGAACTGGCACCTTAAGTGTTAGAATGAAGAAGTCAAACGGCAAGGTATATAGCATGAGTTGTCGAATAGATGTAACCTAAGCTCTCGCAAAAGCGAGAGCTTTTTTTATGCAATGCTTTAGGAATTTTTTATAGATTTTTTATTAGTAAAATCCTGCGATAACATTTATACTAAGATATAGAAAACTTAGGATTCGTAGGAGGTTAGAAATGTATTACGGATATGGTTATGGAATGGGATATCATTTTGATTGGACAATAATCCTGGTTTTAATAGGAGCTCTTGTCAGTGGTATTGCGTCAATCAATGTAAATAGGACTTACAGTAAATATAGTAGAGTTGGTAATTATAGAGGATTGACATCTAATCAGGTTGCTGAGCATATTTTACATGCAGCAGGCATTTATGATGTTAGAATCGAGAGAGTCAGAGGAAACTTAACTGACCACTATTCTCCAAAGGAAAAGGTGCTTCGCTTATCAGACGCAGTATATGGCCGCACAAGCGTGGCAGCTATTGGTGTAGCGGCACACGAGTGTGGACATGCTATTCAGCACCAGGAGGATTATGCTCCCCTTAGAATGCGTTCGGCATCAGTGCCACTTGCAAGTATCGGTTCATGGGTTTCATGGCCTGTTATTGTAATTGGACTTCTTCTTGGATCAACACCTATTGCACAGGTTGGCATTTTCTTGTTTACATTTGTAGTGTTGTTTCAGCTTATTACTTTGCCAGTTGAGTTTGATGCCAGCGCAAGAGCACTTAGGATTTTAGAGCAGGACAGAATCCTTGAGGGTGAGGAGCATAGAGGTGCTACAAAGGTGCTGAAGGCAGCAGCTATGACATATGTTGCAGCGTTGTTTACAACTATTATGCAGCTTCTTAGACTAGTGCTATTAGTAAACGGCAGAAGCAGAGATGATTAGTCATTTATTAGGAGATTAATTTGAAGTATTTGCATGATGTAGTTAAAGTGACAGATATAGAGTCCCTTCATTTTGATTATCCAGAGGGGACTTTGGTTTTAACAGATAATCAGGCTGTTATAGATGCTTGTAATGAGAAAAAGCAGCCGGTGGTGGCATTTGAACATGATGGTGTTACCATGCTTAAGTGTGACCATATTTTAATTGATCCAGACGAGGTTGATGATCAGGACTATGAGGATATATATCGTAGATGCGTAGGACTTCCGCTTTTTATATCCGAGACTGACAGGACTATTATTAGAGAGTTTTCCATGGATGATTTAGATAGCTTGTTTGAGCTATATGATAATCCTGGAATTGTAGAATATATGGAGCCTCTTTTTGAGTACGAAGAGGAGCGGCAATACGAGGAGAATTACATTCAATATATCTATAAATTATATGGATTTGGAATGTGGTTGATTTTTGATAAAGCTACTGGCAAACTAGTTGGTAGAGCAGGTATTGAAGTTAGAGAATCCTGTGACAGAGAGAATCAGGCGGAGCTTGGTTTTTGTATCTCCCCTGATAGATGGAAACAGGGGCTTGCCTTTGAGGTGTGCTCTGAGATCATTAGACTGGCAAGGGATAGATTTTCCCTGACGAGTCTTGTGGCTAGATGCGACCCTGATAATGTGGCAAGCAGGGGATTATTGAAAAAGTTGGGGTTTTCACATATTGGCTTCGAGCTGGATGGAGATTGTAGATATTTTAGGGAGATAGGATAGTATGGATTTAAAAGCTTATCAGCACGAGGTGGTTGTTACAGATGCGGGATTACCTTTCAAACTTTTTTCATTTGAAGGAGCAAATGGTAATTATACAAGAGATAAGCATTGGCACCGTTCGATAGAGATTTTTGCAGTATGGGAGGGCAAGCTTGACTTTACTCTTCACGAGAAGAAGTTCCCTCTTAGCGCAGGCGAATTTGTTATTGTAAATAGTAATGAGGTGCATAGCATTGCAGCCCCAAACCCTAATAGGACAGTGGTTCTACAGATTCCACAGGACACATTTGCGGATTATTTTACAGATGATCAGTTCATTTGGTTCTCCCATGGAGATAGAGAGACTGACCACAGAGTGTTTACTCTTCTTCAGGAGATGTATCTTATCAATACAAAAGGGGAGGAGGGGTATCGCCTTCAGGTCCTCAGTCTTTACTATGAGCTTTTGTATATACTCGTTACCAAATACAGAAAGTTCAATGTAAATGAAGACATTTTAAAGAGCAACAAGCAGCTTAAGAAGCTTTCAAATATTACTAGATATATGAAGGATCATTATGCTGAGCCTCTTTCTCTTGAGATGATGGCAGAGCAGTTTAGTTATTCACCATCATATCTATCGAGAATGTTCCAAAAGCATGCGGGCATCAATTTCAAGGATTATCTTCTTGGTATCAGACTTGAGCATGCAGTTAGAGAATTAGAGGAGACAGGAGGCCAGATAGTAGATATTGCTCTAGGCAATGGCTTCCCTAATTCAAAGGCATTTTCCAATGCTTTTAGAGACAAATATGGTGTGTTACCTAGCGAATATCGCAAGAATAAATAATCATAGCTGTTGACTTTGATATATTGTTTGGTTACAATCATTTCAATTGAATAGATGTCTTCAGGGCAGGGTGTGATTCCCTACCGGTGGTATAGCCCACGAGCCTTTTGGCATGATTCGGTGAGATTCCGAAGCCGACAGTATAGTCTGGATGAAAGAAGATGGTAGTTTACTTTTGAATTTATGGCTCTGAGATTTTATGTCTCAGAGCTTTTTAATTTATAAGGGTAGATGTTTCTTGCAAAAGTTTGAAACAGAAGCTACGTATTTAGCCTTGGAGAAATCCAAGGCTTTTTTGATTCTATTTGTGAGATATCACATGAGCAAAGCAGTGGAACTGCGATTTTGGGAATGGGGGGCTGAATAGAATCTTAAAAATAGGAGGAATTATGGAAGATAAAATTTATATGCAACGAGCAATTGAGCTTGCCAGGCGAGGTGAGGGATTCGTAAATCCGAATCCTATGGTGGGAGCAGTAATAGTCAAAGATGGTGTGATTATAGGCGAGGGCTACCATGAAAAATATGGACAGCTTCACGCTGAGAGAAATGCCTTTAAGGATTGTAAAAAAAGAGGAAACTCAGCAAAAGGAGCAACAATGTATGTAACCTTAGAGCCATGTTGCCACTACGGGAAAACACCTCCATGTACAGAAGCTATTATTGAGAATGGAATCAAAAGAGTGGTGATTGGAACACTTGATGTGAATCCTGTGGTTGCTGGAAAAGGAGCCGAAATTTTAAGGTCCAGTGGCATCAAAGTTGAAGTAGGACTTCTAGGAAAAGAATGCAAGAATCTCAATAGAATTTTTAATAAATACATGGCAACAGGAAAGCCATATGTTGTTATGAAATACGCAATGACTGCTGATGGCAAGATAGCCACAAAAACAGGTGAGTCAAAGTGGATAACTGGAGCTGAGGCAAGGAAAAATGTTCATAGACTAAGAAATAGATTGTCGGGAATTATGGTTGGCGTATCTACGGTAATTATGGATGATCCAATGTTGGATTGTCGATTAGATGAGCCGGCTGTTAATCCAATAAGAATTATCTGCGATTCCCATTTACGAACTCCAATTGAATCAAAGATCGTTCAAACAGCAGATAGCATAAAAACTATCATTGCAACCACATCGAAAGATGAGGCTAAGGTCGCTGAGTTAGAAAAAAGGGGCTGCTTGGTTTTGAGATTACCGAAAACTGAGCAGGGAATCGATTTAAATGCTCTGATGGTGGAGCTTTCCAATAGAGGAATTGATAGCGTGCTGATTGAGGGAGGAGGAACTATTAATTATAGTGCCCTCAAGTCAAAAATAGTGGATGAGATACATATCCACATGGCTCCAAAGATTTTTGGAGGAAGCAGCAAATCACCAGTAGAAGGGGCAGGCATAGAAAGCATCAACGATGCAATAAGGCTAAATCCAATTAATACCAGCTGGCTTGGTGAAGATTTGGTTATAGAAAATGAGGTGATTTACTGATGTTTACGGGAATAGTTGAAGAGCTGGGCAGTGTTAGGAGAATTGTTAAAGGCCCTAAGGAACAGCGGATTACTATTGCATGTAAAAAGATTTTGGAGGATATCCACCTGGGAGACAGCATTGCTGTAAATGGCGTGTGCCTGACAGTGGTGGATTATGATGGCTCCTCTTTTTCTGCTGATGTTATGAATGAGACAATGGCTCGTTCTAGCTTGGGGAGCCTTAATGCTACAAAGCCTGTAAATCTTGAGAGGGCTATGAGCGCCGATGGAAGATTTGGAGGTCACATAGTAAGCGGTCACATTGATGGCACAGGAACCATCCAAAGCATCAAAAAGGATGGAAATGCTGTTTGGTTTGAAATAAAGGCCGGTGGAGAAATAATTGGTGGGATTGTTGAAAAGGGCTCTATAGCAATTGATGGAATTAGCCTTACGGTTGCAACAGTAGATAGTAGCAGCTTCAAAGTATCAATCATCCCACACACATTAAAGGAAACGGTTTTGAGTCAGAAGCAAATCGGGGATGTAGTGAATTTGGAAAATGATGTTGTGGGGAAATATGTTAAGAAATTTTTGGCAAGCTTTGCAAATACAGAGACTTCTGATGATAGAAAAGAGACAAAAAGTTTGACAAAAGAGTTTTTAATGGCAAACGGATTTTAGGTCTTTTAGGAAAGGGTAAATGATGGAAAGAGAATTAATTGAGAAAGCTATCAAGGATTTGCAGACGGGCAAAGTGATTATGGTTATGGACGACGAGGACAGAGAAAACGAAGGTGATTTCATCTGTGCCGCGGAGTTTGCTACCACTGAAAATGTTAATTTAATGGCATCTGTAGGCAAGGGGCTTATCTGTATGCCAATGAGTGAAAGATTGGCGACGAAATTGGCGCTGCCACCCATGGTTACTCACAACACCGATAATCACGAAACCGCATTTACGATATCCATTGATCATGTATCTACTACAACAGGAATATCAGCAGCAGAACGAGGAATTACTGCTAGAAGCTGTGTTAAAGATGATGTAAGTCCTCTTGATTTCAGACGACCAGGTCACATGTTTCCACTGGTGGCAAAAGAGGGCGGCGTGATAGAGCGAGCTGGCCATACAGAGGCCACAGTTGATTTGATGAAGCTAGCAGGTCTTAAGGAATGTGGGCTTTGCTGCGAAATCATGGCAGAGGACGGCTCGATGATGAGAGGTGAGAGCCTTAAGAAACTTGCTGAGGATTTGGGGATAACATTTATTACAATTCCTCAGCTTGTGGAATATCGCAAGGTTTACGACAAGCTTGTAGAGTGCGTAGCCATTGCCAAGATGCCTACAAGATACGGTGAGTTTATGGCACATTGCTACATTAATAAAATAAATGGGGAACACCATGTGGCTTTAGTTAAGGGCGATATTAGTGATGGAGAAAATATTCTTTGCCGCGTTCATTCGGAGTGCCTGACAGGGGATGTCTTTGGCTCTATGAGATGTGATTGTGGTCAGCAGTTTGATGCTGCTATGAAAGCTATCGCAAAAGAGGGCCGAGGAGTTCTTTTATATATGAGACAAGAGGGCAGGGGAATTGGTCTTGTGAATAAATTGAAGGCCTACAAGCTTCAGGATGAAGGTATGGATACTTTGGATGCAAATATAGCACTAGGATTTCCAGGAGATTTGAGAGAGTACTACACAGGAGCTCAGATTCTTAGGGATTTAGGAATTCATTCACTTGAGCTTCTCACTAACAATCCAGACAAAGTATATCAATTATCCGACTATGGAATGGAAATTTCTAAAAGAGTTCCTATTGAAATAGAGGCAAACAAATATGATGTTTTCTATTTAAAAACAAAGAAAGCTCGCATGGGACATATTTTAGAAGTGGAAGATGTTAAACAGGAAATTATTTAATTAAAGGAGAATATAATATGAAAGTTTATGAAGGAAAGCTTGTATCAGAAGGCGTAAAGGTAGGTATTGTAGTAGCAAGATTTAATGAGTTTATTACATCAAAGCTTTTAGGTGGTGCCATTGATGGCTTGAAAAGAGAGAATGTAAAAGAGGATGATATTGATGTGGCTTGGGTTCCAGGTGCATTTGAGATTCCACTTATTGCTAAAAAGATGGCTGAAAGTAAAAAATATGACGCTGTTATCTGTCTCGGTGCAGTAATCAGAGGCGCAACATCACACTATGACTATGTTTGTGCTGAGGTATCAAAGGGTGTTGCACAGGTGTCTATGAATGCTGATATTCCAGTAATGTTTGGAATTCTCACAACAGATACGATTGAGCAGGCTGTGGAGCGCGCAGGTACAAAGGCAGGTAATAAGGGATTTGAATGTGCTCAGGGTGCAATCGAGATGGTTAATCTTATCCGTGAGATGAAATAGCAAAAATTAATAAAAGTCAAAAAACTTACATCACGTAGTAAATTTTTAAAAGTCTCTAATACGTTAATTTTGATAATATTTGTATAACAAATGACAGTATTTTGTAAGAAATGCTGAAAGTTCGCCATTTACTGGCATAAAGTAACAAAAATGGCGAGCTTATTATCAAACGTATTGGAGGCTTTTCCTATTTATGAGACAAAGGGAAGGCTAGTAAAAGGAGGGTAATTAAAATGACAAACATGCCAAATGTAAAAATTGGTGTAGTAGCAGTATCACGTGACTGCTTCCCAGAGAGCTTATCAGTAGACAGAAGAAAGGCACTTATTGCAGCTTATACAAAGAAGTATGGTAGCGAGCACATCTATGAGTGTCCTGTATGTATAGTAGAGAGCGAGATCCATATGGTTCAGGCTCTTGAGGATATCAAGAAAGCTGGATGTAATGCACTTTGCGTATATCTTGGTAACTTCGGTCCTGAGATTTCAGAGACACTTCTTGCTAAGCACTTTGATGGTCCTAAGATGTTCTGTGCAGCAGCTGAGGAGTCAGGCAACAGCCTTTTAGATGGTAGAGGAGATGCTTACTGCGGTATGCTTAATGCTTCTTACAACCTTCAGCTTAGAAATGTTAAGGCTTATATCCCAGAGTATCCAGTAGGTGATGCTGAGGATTGCGCTGATATGATTCATGACTTTGAGCCAATCGCTCGTGCAGTAATCGCACTTTCTGATCTTAAGATTATCAGCTTTGGTCCACGTCCAATGAACTTCCTTGCTTGTAATGCACCAATCAAGCAGCTTTACAACCTTGGTGTTGAAATCGAGGAGAACTCAGAGCTTGATCTTTTCGAAGCATTCAACAAGCATGCTGGTGACAGCCGTATTCCAGAAGTTGTTGCTGATATGGAGAAGGAGCTTGGCGCTGGTAACAAGAAGCCAGAGGTTCTTGAGAAGCTTGCTCAGTATGAGCTTACACTTAAGGATTGGGTAAGAGACCACAAGGGATATCGTAAATACGTAGCAATCGCTGGCAAGTGCTGGCCTGCATTCCAGACACAGTTTGGTTTCGTTCCTTGCTATGTTAACTCTCGTCTTACAGGTGAAGGAATCCCTGTATCATGTGAGGTTGATATCTATGGATGTCTTTCAGAGTTTATCGGTACAGTTGTATCAGAGGATATTGTTACACTTCTTGATATCAACAACTCAGTACCAAAGGATATGTACAATGAGGAAATCAAGGGTAAGACAAATTACACACTTGAGGATACATTCATGGGATTCCACTGCGGAAATACATGCTCTAAGAAGCTTGCATTCTGCGAGATGAGAAACCAGAAGATTATGGCACGCGCACTTCCTGTAGAGGTTACAAACGGAACACTCGAGGGAGATATCGCTCCAGGTGAGATTACATTCTACAGACTTCAGTCTACAGCAGACAACAAGCTTCGTGCTTACATTGCACAGGGCGAGGTTCTTGATGTACGTACTAAGTCATTTGGTTCAATCGGTGTATTTGCTATCCCTGAGATGGGCAGATTCTATCGTCATTGGTTAATCGAAAAGGGATTCCCACATCACGGTGCTGTTGCATTCGGTCACTATGGAAAGTCACTCTTCGAAGTATTTAAGTACATCGGAGTGTCTGTTGACGAAATCGGATACAACCAGCCTGCAGGCGTAAGATATCCTACAGAGAATCCTTGGAGATAATAAAATAGTGAGTGACTGACTTGAAGGTTAGCGTGCTCCCGCAGGCCACCTTCCATACTCGGTCAAGGGAACCCTCCTCCGGATATGTAAGCTTCGCTTACTAGAGCAATAGTTTCCGACGCAGAGCTTGGAAACTATTACTCCTTTCCCGCCCGGTGTAGGTCCCTCCCTTGACCGGCATGGAGCCTTCCTGCTAGCGCTGCTTAGACTTTGAGTCAGTCACTTTTTGTTTTTTCTAATGAAATAGGTTGGTTATAATCAATCTATTTCATTAGAGAAAATATAGCATACAAGGCTAGTTAAGGTGTAGAAAAGGAGAATGGAATTATGTATTACATTGGTGTTGATCTTGGTACATCCGCAGTTAAGCTCCTTCTTATGGAAGGCAACGGAGATATCAAGAAAATCGTTTCAAAGGAATATGACCTCAGCTTCCCACATCCAGGTTGGTCTGAGCAGAAGCCAGAAGATTGGTGGACTCAGGTAGTCGCTGGTATCAAGGAGCTTACTTCAGAGGTTGATAAGTCGCAGGTTGCTGGTATTTCATTTGGTGGCCAGATGCACGGACTTGTAACACTTGATGCAAATGACAATGTTATTCGCCCAGCAATTCTTTGGAATGATGGACGTACAGGAAAAGAGACAGATTATCTCAATACAGTAATTGGAAAGGATAAGCTTTCTGCATACACAGCAAATATTGCCTTTGCTGGATTTACAGCTCCAAAGATTCTTTGGATGCAGGAGAATGAGCCAGAGCTTTGGGCTAAGGTTGCAAAGATTATGCTTCCAAAGGACTATATTGCATACAAGCTTTCCGGATCATTCTGTACAGATTATTCAGATGCCAGTGGAATGCTTCTTCTTGATGTAAAAAATAGATGCTGGAGCAAGGAGATGATGGATATTTGCCATGTCTCAGAGGCACAGCTTCCTAAGTTATATGAGAGCTATGAGGTAGTTGGCACAATTAAGCCAGAGGTTGCTTCAGAGCTTGGCTTTACAAATGATGTAAAGATTATCGCAGGTGCAGGCGACAATGCAGCAGCAGCTGTTGGTACTGGTACAGTAGGAGAGGGCAAGTGCAATCTTTCTATTGGTACTTCAGGCACAATTTTCATCTCTAGCAAGAACTTTACAGTAGACCCTGCAAATGCTCTTCATTCATTTGACCATGCTGATGGTGGTTATCATCTTATGGGATGTATGCTTTCTGCAGCATCTTGCAATAAGTGGTGGATGGATGAGATTCTTAAGACAAAGGACTATCCAGCAGAGCAGGCAGGTATTAAGAACCTTGGTGAGAACAGAGTATTCTATCTTCCATATCTTATGGGAGAGCGTAGCCCTCACAACAATCCAGATGCACGCGCTATGTTTATAGGCATGTCAATGGATACAACAAGAGAGGATATGACACAGGCTGTTCTTGAGGGTGTTGCATTTGGACTTCGCGATTCACTTGAGGTAGCTAGAAGCCAAGGTATTAAAATCGAGCGTTCTAAGATTTGCGGTGGTGGTGCTAAGTCTCCACTTTGGCAGCAGATTATCGCTTCAGTTATGAACCTTAAGCTTGATATTTTAGAGAATGAGGAAGGCCCAGGTCTTGGTGGTGCTATTCTTGCAGCTGTTGGTTGTGGAGAATATGCATCAGTTGAGGAGGCTTGCGACAAGCTTGTTAAGGTAAAGACTACAGTTGAGCCAGATCCAGAGCTTATTCGTAAATACGAAGAGCGTTATCAGGAGTTCAAGAAGCTTTACCCAACAGTAAAATCGCTCTTTTAGAATAATTATATAGCGCGTAAAAAACGGAGCTTCGTTGCTTTCATATTCTTCTTTTGAAGGCGGTAGACGTCAAGCTCTTAGGTTGCTCAAGCGAATCATGTTAGATGAGCGGAGGAACCTAAGGCTTGTAGTCGTGACCGACTTTGTTGGGAGAGTAAAGATGGCAACGGAGCTTTTTTAATTTTTTTTAAAAAAGTGGTTGACAGATATATTATACTAGTGTACTATTCCTATAGTACACTAATACATTAGAAAAAGGAGTGAGCTATGAAGTACGATACAAATGCTCCCATCTATCTACAAGTGGTGGATGCCATCAAGCTAGATATTATTAATGGGAAGATAAGCCCAGGTGAGAAATTACCATCAGGAAGGGATTTGGCTGTGTTGTACACTATCAATCCAAATACTTCAGCTCGAGTTTATACCGAGCTTGAAGCCCAGGGTATTTGTTACACAAAAAGAGGAATGGGCACCTACGCGACAGAAGACTTGAAGCGGATAAAAGCATGCCGCGACGAGATGGCTAATGAGACACTTAATAAGTTCCTTGTTAGTTTGAAACAGCTTGGTATTTCAAAAGAAGAAGCAATCGATATGATTAACCAGGCAAATGATATATGCATCTTATAGGGAGGTATTTTTTATGAAACTAGAAAGTATTAATGTTACAAAGAAATTTCCTGGAAAAGTTGCCATTGAAAATATTTCGATGACTTTAGAGCCAGGACACATATACGCCTTACTTGGACCTAATGGAAGTGGTAAGACAACATGGATGAAGACAGTTGCAGGTCTTATCAAGGCAACATCAGGCGAGGTTAAATTTAACGATGTGGCAGTTAACACAGACAGCCGCAAAAAGATAGCTTACATGTCTACTGAGCCATACTTTTACGATTGGATGACAGTAGGGGATGTTGGGAAGTACTATCAGGATTTCTTTGATGATTTCTCAATGGAGAAATATGATGAGCTCCTTGCAGGAATGAATCTTGATAAGAAGCTTAAGATCAAGACTCTTTCATCAGGTATGATGGCAAAGCTTAAGATTGCAGTTACCATGGGTAGAAATGCAGATGTTTATATGCTTGATGAGCCACTTAATGGAATCGATTTGATTGCAAGAGATGAGGTTATGAGAATGGTTCTCACCTCTGCATCAGAAGACAATATTATGATTATTTCTAGTCACCTGGTTGAGGAGCTTGAGGCCTTAGTTGACCGAGCAATCTTCATTCAGGATGGACATTTTGCTGGAATGTATGATGTAGAGCAACTTAGAGTTATGGAGAGTATTTCACTGGCAGATAAGTACCGCGAAGTATACAGCGGAGTAAGGGAGGCATAATATGTTAAAACTATTTAAATATGAATTTAGAAAGTCACTTGCTGTTAAGGTAATCATACTTTGCATCACAGCACTTATTGAGTTTTTCTTCTTAATTGGACTTTATGGAGAAAATGATAATATTTTCGCAGCATCAGCCTTTTTCTTATTTTTGATGGCTTTCGTTGCAACAGTTATAATTGGTGTTCATAGCATGAGGCTTTTAAAAAATGATTTGAATACAAAACAGGCATATATGCTTTTTATGACACCTAATAACAGCTACAAGATTCTTGGTGCTAAGGTAATCGAAAATGGAGTATCTATTTTCTTGGCAGGAGCTTTTTATTTAATTTTAGCAACTATTAATATGACCATGATTGTGGGTAAATATGGTAGATTGTCAGATATGCTTGATATTATAAATGCCATATTTGCAGTAAATAGCTGGGAAGAGATCACATTACCTCTTGTTGCTTCATATGTATTTGTTTCGGTATCACATTGGTTATACATTATTGCAGTTGCATTTTTTGCTATTGTGCTTTCAGCTACATTCTTCAATGGAAAAAAATGGAATTCATTTGCCTCAATTGCTGTTTTCATAGGAATTGTTATTGTAGTTAATATACTTTTAGCTACTATTTTGGGAGGGGCATCTTTTTCGGGATCAAGTATTATAATTAATTCAACTCACAACATTTTAACAGCAGTAGTATACCTAGTATTATCAGCTGTTATGTATGTTATCACAGCATGGATAATGGATAATTCTCTTTCAGTATAGACTCTCGTCGAAAGGGCAGCGCTTCGGCGCTGTTTTTTTGCATTGCAAATAGAAATTTAGACAAGAAAAAAGCACCGAAACAATCGGTGCTTTAAGCAGTTCCTAGCGGAATCGAACCGCTGTTTTCGCCGTGAGAGGGCGACGTCTTAACCGCTTGACCAAGGAACCATATATTGTGTTGCCGTGCAACGAAGATAATAATACTATGAATTTATCCATTCGTCAACAAAAAAATGCAATTAAGTGAAAGATATGTGGACTATGTTGTTAATGACCCTGGTTAGTGCTACAATTTAGGCGTTTAATGCGGGGGAATATTTACAAATATTTTTGCAAGCATATTTGAAGGTAGGTATTCTAATGAAGTATTTGAAACAGTTTCTAATTATCTTGTTGATTTCCTTATTGGGAGAGTTCTTAAAGGCGATTATTCCTTTTCCAGTTCCAGCTAGCATTTATGGAATGATTATTCTTTTTGTTTGTCTTCTTACAAAATTAATAAAGCTTGAAGATGTAAGGGATGCAGGAAAATTTTTAATAGAGATTATGCCGGTTATGTTTATTCCGGCTGGTGTTGGGCTTGTTACATCATGGGGCGTGTTGCAGCCAATTTTAGTTCCAGTGAGCATCATCACAGTTGTAACTATTTTTACAGTTATGGCAGCTACAGGTCTTGTGTCTCAGATGATGATTAAAAAAGATAAGGAGGTGCAGTAATGAAAGAGTTTTTACAGCAGTCTTCTTATTTGGCAGTTGCAGTGAGCCTTGTTAGTTACGGCGTGGGAAGCTGGCTCAAAAATAGATTTAAGACAGGTTTACTTAACCCACTTCTTGTATCGATTGTTTGCACCATTTTATTCTTGTTTGGAACAGGGATTACCTATGAGACATATAATGAAGGAGCCAAGTTTTTAACATGGCTTTTGACACCGGCTACTGTCAGTCTAGCTATTCCTCTTTATGAGCAGTGGGAGCTTCTTAAAAATAATGCTAAGGCAGTTATGGCAGGCATTACAGCAGGTGTTATTACAAGCCTTCTTACAGTGCTTCTTTTGTCCATGGCCCTTGGACTTACACACGAGGAGTATGTGACACTTCTTCCAAAGTCAATCACCACAGCTATTGGTATGGGTGTGTCTGAGGAGCTTGGTGGCTATGTGACAATTACAGTTGCAGTTATTGTAATCACAGGCGTTATTGGAAATATTTTAGGTGAGTTTATTTGTAAGCTTTTTAGAATTAAGGAGCCTATTTCAAAGGGATTGGCACTTGGAACTGCAAGCCACGCTATTGGTACAGCCAAGGCCATGGAGATTGGAGAGATTGAGGGTGCTATGAGTAGCCTTTCAATTGCTGTGGCAGGTATTCTTACAGTTTTATTTGCAACAATTTTTGCAGGCTTATTATAAATTAGTTAGGAAGTTGGGGCGGACATGGATATTTACTTGATGAGACATGGTCAGACAGATTTAAATGTACAGAAGAGACTGCAGGGTTCTTCTGATATTCCACTTAATGACAGGGGACGCTTTCAGGCATCAGAGACTAGAAAGCTATTTGAAAAAAAGGGCATAAAGGTTACAAAAATCATTGCAAGCCCATTGGAAAGAGCAATTGAAACAGGTCATCTTGCTACAGGAATTGGGATGGATGAGATTGGCACGGAACAAAATCTCATTGAGATGTCCTTTGGTATATATGAGCAGCAAAATATGGAGACAGTGGATCCTGAGTTTTTAGGTAGATGCTTTGACCATCCAGAGACATATGAGCCACCTGCAAATGGTGAGTGCTATGATGAAGTTGTAGCTCGTGCAGGAGCTGTGGTTGAGATGCTTAGGAAAAAGATTTCTCATAAGGAATTTGCCGAGGATGATGTGATTCTCCTTGTAAGTCATGGTGCTCTTAGCCATGGCATGTTTGAGTACATAAAAAAGACACCACGAGCAGCATACTGGGATGTGGATTTCAATAATTGTGCTATTGCGAAGCTTACCATTGGAGTGGACAGGTCAGAGGATGACTACACATTTATCTCCAATGGATTTGAAAAGAATTGGTAAAAATGCCGCAGTATTAACTGATTGGACACATTAATCATTTATAATCATTCTATTGTGATGATGGGGTGGTTATATGATTAATTTGGGTAATTCGGAATTTGATAAGTATATTTCTGAGGAAATTCAAAAGTACAACGGCGTTTCCATGCCTTTAAAGACGGGAATGCTTAGAAGATTACTAGTGACGAGGGTGGGATGCAAAAGACTTCATCCTAATCCTAACGATGAATTTTCTAGGCCGGAGATTGGTCCTAGCTACAGGATTATTTCCGATTATGAAAAGAAATTTTTACACTATGGATGTCCAAGTGATTTTTGCGTAATGGGCATTGATCCTATTGTTGTGGAGCGGATGCATCCTGATGGTTATATGATTTTAAATGGCCATCATAGATGGGCGGCAGTACGGATACAACACCTATCAGCTAGAGGCACAGGATGATGAGTGGAAGGAGAAAATATTATCTAGAGCGGAACAAATCAGGAACATGCCAATATAAATTCAGGAGAAGGTATGAAAAAAATAGAATGTGAAGCCCTGATTAGTAATTTGGATAAAGTGACATCTTTTGTGGAAGATGAGCTTGAAAGTCTAGGTTGTGGCAAGAAGCAACTGATGCAAATTACTTTGGCGGCGGAAGAGATTTATGTGAATATTGCTCACTATGCCTATGGAAAATCCGATGGCGCAGGAGGAGTTGTCCCGGATTCGGGAAGTGGTCCTATGAGCCTTTCAATGTGGGGGGATAATGGATTGGTCACTTTGATTTTTGAGGATATTGGAGTCCCTTATAATCCTCTTGAAAAGGAGGACCCGGATATTTCAGCAGATGTGGATGACAGGCAAATAGGTGGACTTGGGATTTTTATGGCGAAAAAATCCATGGACAATATGAGATATGAGTACAGGGATGGGAGAAATATTCTTACCCTTGAAAAGAGGATTGGAGTAAATGGAGGTGTGAGTATGTTAAACATTAGGGGTGGAAAAAATGGGGAGAATTTACTAATCCAGCTAGAAGGTAGATTAGATACTACAACAGCTTCACAGTTAGAGGAAAAATTGAATTCTGAAATTGATGGAGTGAAGGAACTTACTTTTGATTTGAAGAATTTGGATTATATTTCCAGTGCAGGACTTAGGATTCTTTTATCAGCACAGAAGACTATGAACAATCAGGGCAAGATGATTGTTAAAAATGCTTCTGAGGAGGTTCAAGAGATTTTTGAGGTTACTGGGTTTTCAGACATATTTATCATTCAATAAATGTATGTGAATTGAGAGGCGGCAAAAACCGCCTCTTTTGTGTTATAATGTCCTCGTTATTATGAAATATAGTTAGGAGACATTATGAATTTTCCAAAAGACCCAGTGATGTTACTTTCTGTGGTGAACACAGCACTTAGGGATTATTATAAGAGTTTTGATGCGTTGGTAGAGGATAATGAAGTGGATGGAGATGATATAATAGCTCGATTAGCCAGCATAGATTACCATTATGATTCATCTCAGAATAGGTTCAAATAATTATGAAAAAGTTTTTCGCAGTATTAATTAAAACAGTTTTAATATTGGTACTTATTTTGGCAGCTGGATGGTATGCCTTTGGTTCTGATGGCCCATTTTATGATCAAGGGCAGCAGCTTTATGCAATGTTGCAGGACAAGCTTGGTGGAGTAAAGGAAAACGATATAAATGCATCAGCTGAGCCTGAGGTAGAGCCTACTGTTGAAGAGCAGCCAGAGGAAGAGGAGCTTTCTCCAGAGGATTTGACAACTAGCATTGTTTTTACAGGTGATGTGGAGCTTAGCGAGCACGTTCAGTCAAAGTATGACGCCGGCGGTATTTCGGGAGTGGCTTCACCAGATATTCAGGGACTTATGCAGAATGCGGACTTCACAATGATTAACAATGAGTTTTGTTTTTCAGAGCGAGGACAGCAGGCTCCAGATAAGGAGTACACATTTAGAGTAAATCCAAGCTATGTCAGCATTCTTAATGATTTAGGTGTGGACATTGCAGGCCTTGCCAACAATCATGTTTTAGACTACGGTCATGACGCTTTGACAGATACATTTACCACATTAAAAGACGCAGGTATTGATTATACAGGTGCAGGTAACAGCCTTGAGGAGGCTAGTCGGCTTATTGTTAAAACAGATGCCAAGGGGCGCACCTATGGATTTTTGGCATGTAGCCATGTTATTCCAGTTGCTAGCTGGAATGTTTTGGACTCGCAGCCAGGTGAGTTTTGCTTTTACGATGAAACTGACCTAATTAAGGCGGTTGAGGCAGCAGATTCACAGGTGGATTATTTATTTGTAATGGTTCACTGGGGTACGGAGCATACTACTGAGTTGACTGATTATCAGATAAATGACGGTCACAAGATGATAGATGCAGGAGCAGAGGCAGTTATAGGAATGCACAGCCATTGTCTACAGCCAGTTGAGTATTACAATGGCAAGCCAATTTTTTACAGCCTTGGTAACTTTATTTTCAACCCAACAATCAAGTCAGGCTGCGGTGGAGCAGTAGAGTTTACAGTGGACGAAAATGATGCTGTCACCTATCGAATTGTACCCATTTTTGCATCTGATGCATGCACTTCAGTTGACCCAGAAGGATACAGCTATGTAGAGAGTATTTCTACTAATGTTGCTGTGGATGAAAATGGAATTATAAGTCCTAAATAATGTACCTATTCAGAATACATTCGCATAATCACAGCTAACGCTGCTTTGCTTATGCTCATGTATGTATCTCACAAAATAGCTATCAACAAAATTCTGAAAGCCAGCTTTCAAACTTTAGTTGATAGCTATTTTGCTCTGAATAGGTACAAAATCAAGAACAATTAAATTTGCCATTCATTTTTCACATAAAAGTAGTAAGATAACTATTGGTTTCAAAAAACTAACACATAACCAACTCTAAATAGTTGATTAATTAAAGAAAGATAAGAGGAATAAAAAAATGGCAGGATTTGGAGCATTAATTGACATCCTAAAAAAGGATCCTAAGAAAATTGTTTTTACAGAGGGTACAGATCACAGAATTATTGAGGCATCTAGCCGTCTTCTCGGTTCTGATTTCCTTCAGCCAATTCTCATTGGTAAGGAGTCAGAGGTTAAGGAAGCTGCAGAGGATGCAGGATTTAACATCCGCGGAGCAGTTATTATTGACCCAGACAACTACGATAGATTTGACGAGATGTGCGAGCTTTTCTGTGAGCTTAGAAAGTCTAAGGGCGTTACAATGGAGCAGGCAGCTGCTACATGTAAGCAGGCTAATTACTTTGGAACAATGCTTGTAAAGATGGGCGTTGCTGATGCACTTCTTGGTGGTGCTACATACTCTACAGCAGATACAGTTCGTCCAGCGCTTCAGGTTATTAAGACAAAGCCAGGCAACAGCATCGTATCTTCATGCTTCATCATGGTACGTAACTCAGCTACAGGTGATAGAGAAGTACTTGCAATGGGTGACTGCGCTATCAACATTAAGCCATCAGCTGATGAGCTTGCTGAGATTGCAGGCGAGACAGCAGCATGCGCTAAGATTTTCGGAATTGATCCAAAGATTGCTATGCTTTCATACTCAACACTTGGCTCTGGTAAGGGCGAGGATGTTGACAAGATGCGTGAGGCTACAGCAAAGGCTAAGGAGCGTTACCCTGAGCTTGATATCGAGGGAGAGCTTCAGTTTGATGCAGCAGTTTCTCCACGTGTTGCTAAGACAAAGTGCCCAGACTCTTCAGTAGCTGGTCATGCTAACACATTTATCTTCCCTGACATCAATGCAGGTAACATCGGCTACAAGATTGCTCAGCGTCTTGGCGGCTTTGATGCATACGGCCCAATCCTTCTTGGACTTAATGCACCAATCAACGATTTATCTCGTGGATGCAATGCACAGGAAGTATACTCAATGGCTATCATTACAGCTGCACTTGCTTAGTCTAGAATCTACCAGAACAGTCAATATACATATGTATCTCTGACACGCTTTCGCTCTTGTCGCCCTCATTACCCTACGTAAGAAGCCTCTTACAGAGCCTTCTAAGTAGGGATGGGGCTTTAAGGTCAGGAGATAACATATGTATACTGGCTGTTCTTTTTTTATACTATAATAGCTTAAATGCAGCTGATAATATGTCGGTTGCTCTTTATTTATGCTAGAATTGCTTAGTAATGATACGATTAATTATTTACGGAGAATATGAATGAGTAAGTGGATTTTACAGAGAAAAGCGGCGGACTATAAGGGGTTAAGTGAGAAACTTAAGGTGGATCCGGTGATTGTGCGTCTTATGGTTAATCGCGGACTTTCGACATATGAAGAGATGGAGGAATATTTGCATCCTACGTTGGATAATTTTTCTGACCCACATCTTTTTGCGGACATGGATGAGGCCTGTGGCCTTTTGATGGATGCCATTGATGAGGGCGTGAAGATTCGCGTGGTGGGAGACTATGACGTGGATGGAATCATGTCTACCTATATTTTGACTAGTGCCATTAAAGAGGTGGGAGGCGATGTAGATTATGCTGTTCCACATAGAATGGTAGATGGATATGGTATTAATCCTGAGATGGTGCAAGCGGCTTTTGACGAGGGAGTTCGTTTTATTATTACCTGCGATAATGGTATTGCAGCAGCCCCTGCTGTTGATTTGGCAAAGGAACTTGGGATGACTTTTGTGGTTACTGACCACCATGAGGTGCCTTTTGAGACTGGTGAGGATGGAAGTGTAGTGCAAAAGTTGCCTAATGCCGATGCGGTTGTGGATCCTAAGCGAAATGATTGTGGCTATCCTTTTAAGGGAATTTGCGGTGCTCAGGTGGCATGGAAATTGGTGGATGTGCTGTTTGAGTTTGTTGGACTTGATAAGGAGATGGCGGATAAGTATTTACAGTTTGCAAGCATTGCTACTGTGTGTGATGTAATGGAGCTTAAGGGGGAGAATCGAGCTACTGTTTACCATGGTCTAAAGGCTATTGAAAATACAGATAATGTGGGCCTGAATGCCCTGCTTGCCAGAAATGAGCTTAAGGGGAAGCCTCTTAGCTGCTATCATCTTGGATTTATTATAGGGCCATGCCTTAATGCCAGCGGTAGACTTGATACAGCTTCAAAGGCTATTGAGCTTTTATTTGAAGAGGATTCGGCAAAGGCTCTTGCCAGTGCTAATGAGCTTGTGGAGCTTAATTCTCAGCGAAAGAATATGACCCAGATTGGCATCGATAAGGCTAGGGACATTATTGAAAATAGTGATATTAAAAATCAAAAGGTACTGGTTGTTTATATTCCCGAATTACATGAGAGCTTGGCGGGCATTGTGGCAGGTAGAATTAGAGAGACCTACAACAAGCCGGTTCTTGTAATTACCGATGCGGAGGATGGAGCAAAGGGCAGTGGTCGTTCTATTCCTGCCTATAATATGTTCGAGGAGCTTACGGCTGTAAAAGATGTCTTCACTAAATTTGGTGGACATCCAATGGCTGCAGGTGTTTCCCTTCCTACTGACAAAATTGACGAGCTTAGAGATAGGCTCAATTCCAATTGCAAACTCACAGAGGATGACATGCAGGAGATTATAAAAATCGATTGCGATATGCCTCTTTCATATATGACTGAATCTCTTGTGGATAGCATAGATATGCTTGCTCCATTTGGCACAGGAAATACCAAGCCTCTTTTTGCCCTTAAAAATGTGGAGATAAAAGGTGCTAGCTTTATGGGAAAGGAAGGACAGTTCCTCAGATTAAACGTAGGGACTGAAAATGGTGGCAACATGACTGCCCTTATGTTTAGAAATGTTTTAGAGTTTCAGCAGGCGGTGTCTGATAAATATGGTGAGGATACGTTGCAGAGACTTTTTTCGGGAAATACAATTGATGTAAAAATGGATATTATATATGAGCCTTCCATTAATGAGTATAGAGGCAGTAGAAGTATACAGATTATGGTTGAAAATTTTAAATAGAGGGACTGGCATTTGTTGAATGTAGGGGTTAAATCATTTAAAATCAATTATATTATGTATAAATATTTTAAGGGATAATCGGAAGGATAATTGCTGATGGAAAAGCTAGAGAATTATACATTTGAATCCAGTGATGGACATTCAATTATTCATTGTGTTAAATGGTTGCCAGACAGAGAGCCAGTTGGTGTGATTCAGCTAGTTCATGGTATGGTTGAATATATAGAAAGATACGACGAGTTTGCCAGATTTTTGACTTCTAAGGGCTTTGTCGTAGTTGGTCATGACCATATTGGTCATGGTCATTCAGTTGAGAAGGAAGAGGACCTTGGAATTATGACAGGGGCTCATCCATCTGATGATATGGTGGAGGATATTCTCACTCATTTTTCTATTACTAAGAAGAGCTATCCAGGTATTCCTTATTTCATTTTGGGACATTCAATGGGTTCATATATGCTTAGAAAGTTCTTGGCATGTAAGAGCGCATATTTGGAGGAGCTTAGTGGTGCAATTATTATGGGCACCGGATTTGAAAAGAGCGCATTCTGTAACTTTGGACTTTTTATGATAGGTGCTATTTCTCTATTTAAGGGGAAAAATTATCGCAGCACTTTGATACGTGATTTGACATATAGCGCTCCTTACAAGCAGTATGATTGCTATGGCAAGGATTTTGCCAATTCTTGGCTTACTAAAAATATTAAGAGCGTTGAGAAATATTACAGCGACCCTTATTGTACATTTACATTTTCTCTTAATGCATACCGTGGACTTGTGGAGGCTACTAAATACGCCTGCTCAAAAGAGTGTGCTAACAAGATGAGAAAGAACATTCCACTTCTTGTGATATCTGGAGAGGCAGACCCTGTTGGTAACTTGGGAGCAGGTACTAAGGCTGCATACCAGGAGCTTAAGAAGGCAGGGATTAAGGATGTTACCCTGAAGCTTTACCAGGGTGATCGTCATGAGATTTTAAATGAAATTGATAGACAACAAGTATATGAAGATATTTATCAGTGGGTGGATTCTCACTGCTAAGGATATGGAGTAGTTATGGATTCTTTGGAGCATTTAATTACAAGGTCAATAAAGACATATTACAAAAATAGGCTTTATGCTCCTATTATCTTTTTGATTGTTATTTTGGCACTTGCAATATTTTTCCCTGTAGGTCATATGATAGCGCCAAGGACATATGATGAGGAGGATATTAGCCTTTATCAGTTGTACAACCAAAAGGAGCTTTACGGTAAGTTCAATCTCAAGAATCTTTATTTTACAGGCTACACCAACAAATGGCTTGATAGAACTAGAGGCTATTACTATTACACCATGATTAATTCGGAGTGTGTGGTAGTGCTACTTTCTCCAGACACTTGTGAGCAGGGCTCGCCAACTATCGAGAATATTACCATTAAGGGCAAGGTGATTTATGATTCTCATTCTACCAGGACTTTACTTGGCAACTTGGCTAACGATTTGAACTGGAATGAGGATGGTATTTTATCTACTGTTTCCACCTATAGTATTTCAGAGCCAGATGCGACAGGGCTTATGTCTTCTCTGTTTGTGTTTTTGTATATACTCTTTGCAATCTACAGTGTAGCGTGTATAATTATTTTCTCGGTTTATATAGCATTTCCGGTTCTTTCTCTTCCAATTCAAAAGACTAGAGCTTATGGAAAGCCTGCTGAGATTTTGGCTGAGGCAGAAGAAGAGCTTGCCACACTTCCACAGTTGGCAACAGAGGATATGTTTATTACGGAGCATTATTTTATAGAGACCAGTAGCTATGGTGTGGCTATTGTTCCTATTGATGCCATTATTTGGATTTACAAGTATTCTACAATGCACAAGTTCCTTTGGCATCATTTTTCCATTACATACACTTTGCATATTACTGCGGGCAAGCGTCATTACATTAAGTGCCCTAAGAATATTAAGAGTGATATCGATGGTATTATGGATTACCTTGCCGAGGCTAATCACAATATTTTGGTGGGATTCTCTGAGGAGAATCGTCTCAAGGTCGAGGAGATCCAAAATGATTTTCACATTATTAGAAAGATAACTGGCTTTTTATCCAAGAGGGTTTAAAGATGGAAGCTTATACAGGCTTTGCCACTGTCTACGATAGGTACATGGATAACGTGCCTTATGACACATGGGCTACAAATATTAAGACTTTATTTGAAAAATATAATATGCCGATGGAAATCGTTTGTGACCTGGGCTGCGGTACTGGGCAGATGACCAGACGCCTTAAGGCTATGGGTTACGATATGATTGGAATAGATGTTTCTTATGACATGCTGATGGAGGCGCAGACTTCAGAGGATTCCGATGGAATCCTTTATCTATGTCAGGACATGCGTGAGTTTGAGCTCTATGGTACTGTTGGTGCTGTTGTGAGTCTTTGCGATAGTATTAATTATTTGAGAGACACTGATGAGCTTTTGCAGGTATGCAAGCTTGTTAACAATTATCTCGACCCTAAGGGACTTTTTATTTTTGATGTTAAGACTGAGCATTATTATAGAGAGCTTGGGTGCAAGACTATAGCAGAAAATCGTGATGAAGGAAGCTTTATCTGGGAAAATGAATATGACCCAGAAACTGGCGATAACAGTTATTATTTGACAATCTATGAGGAAAATGAAGATGGAACCTTTGACAGATACGAAGAGGAACACCTTCAGCATGCGTTTACTCAGGAAGAGATTATAGATGCCATAAAATCAAGCGGTCTTGAATTGCTTGAGGTATGTGATGTAAACACTATGGGAGAGCCTTCTTCTGATAGTGATAGATTATATTTTGTAGCAAGAGAAATTACTAAATAATATTTACAGCTAATTTGATTATAAGTATCTAGAGAGGAGTACATTTAGATGAGTGATTATATAGTTAGAGCTACAGCGGCAAATGATGCAATCAGAGCATTTGCCATTACAAGTAAGGATATGGTAGAGGAGGCCAGAAGTAGACATAATACTTCGCCTATAGTTACAGCAGCCCTGGGAAGAATGCTTTCAGCAGGTTCTATGATGGGCGTTATGTTAAAGGGCGAGGATGACCTTGTGACTCTTCAGATTCAGGGCAGCGGTCCAATGAAGGGTATTACAGTTACTGCCAATAGCAAGGGTCAGGTTAAGGGCTTTCCTAACGTGGCTGTAGTGGATTTGCCACCAAAGAATGGCAAGCTTGACGTAGGCGGCGCAATCGACCTTGGTATTATGCGTGTTATCAAGGACATGGGGCTTAAGGACCCATACGTAGGTACAGTAGAGCTTCAGACAGGTGAGATAGCTGAGGATTTGACATATTATTATGCTGTTTCAGAGCAGATTCCTTCTACAGTTGGCTTAGGTGTTCTTATGAACAAGGACAATACAGTCAATTGTGCAGGCGGATTTATTGTTCAGCTTATGCCATTTACTCCAGAGGAAGTTATTGCTCAGATTGAGGAGAATCTCAAGACACTTCCATCTGTTACAGACATGTTGTCTGCTGGCAAGACTCCAGAGGAGATGCTTCAGACAGTGTTAGCTGGGCTTGATGTGGAATTTATGGAAACATACCCTGTTTGTTATAAGTGCGATTGTTCAAGAGAGAGAGTAATTAAGAGCCTTGCATCCCTTGGCAAGGAGGATATGGACGAGATAATTGCAGATGGAAAGCCAGTTGAGGTAAAGTGTCAGTTCTGCAATGAAGCCTATGAATTTTCTATCGATGAACTTAAAGGTTTTAGAAAAAACTAAAATTTTGATGGAAAACTATCCATTGCGTCAAATAAAACTGGGCTTTTTTTGAAAAGTTTATATGGTTTTATGGATTTTTTTCGTGTAAACTGATTCTCGGAGTTATTATGTCTATTTTTAGAGGTAAAATGATGAGCACTAGTAAAAAAGATAAGGGTCAAAAGAAATCTTTTAGCAAGGCGGCTATGCTTAAGGCTGGCATTATAGCAGGAGCATTGCTGATTATTTATCTTGCTGGATGTATTTATTTTAATGACCATTTCTATATTCGAAGCAAAGTTAATGGTGTTGGAGCTTCTTTTAAGGATGCTCAGGGCACATACGACAAAATTATCAATAGCGCAGACCACTACAACATTACATTTGTAGATGGAGATGGCAATGTAGTTAATGAAGTTAGCTCTGCAGATTTAGGTGTAGGAGTTAACTATCAGGTAGATCAGGTTCAGCTTCTTCTTGATAGCCAGACAGGTTTTAACTGGGTTGGTAGATTATTTGTTCCAGCTGAGTATTACACAGCCACAGGCAATTCTTATGATGCCACAAAAGTTAAATCAGTTGCTTCTTCACTTGATTTTAGCGGACAGCAGTCTACTACAGAGTCTCAGGATGCTTACATCGATTTTGATGGCAGCCAGTTTGTTGTTGTTGATGAGGTATATGGTGACAGAATCGATGAAGAGGGCGTAGAGGCAGCCATCATCGATGCTGTCGAGAATCTCAAGACAGAAATTAATATTTCTGATGGCACATGTTATCACAAGCCAGCAGTACTTGCTGAGGATGATAATATCAATGCTGCAGTTGATGTTTTAAACGGATATATGAATACAGCTATCCACTATGACCTTGGTGAGGGACTCACAGAGGAAATCCCTGTAGCAACTAAGGCTACATGGTTTACATGGGATGATGATTTCAATGTTACATTTAATAGAGATGCAATAGGCGAGTATGTTAATTCCATGGGTGAGAAATACAACACCTACGGCAAGGCTAAGCCATTTATAACCACATCTGGGGAGGAGATTTCAGTTCCAGCAGGTTCATTTGGTTGGAAGATTGCATACGATGGTGAGATTGATCAGATTATAGCTGACCTTACTGCAGGTGATGATGTTACTAGAGACTTTACATATCTTTACCGTGGTACCAGCCATGGAGAGCATGACTATGGTAATTCCTATGTAGAGGTTAATCTTTCTGAGCAGCATGCATACGTATATAAGGATGGCCAGATGGTCATTGATTCAGATTTTGTATCTGGTAATATTTCTGCAGGTAATGGCACTCACACAGGCGTATATCCTATTGCCTACAAGGAAAAGGATGCTACACTTCGCGGCGACAATTATGCTACACCTGTTGATTATTGGATGCCATTTAATATGGGCGAGGGCCTTCACGATGCTAAGTGGCGCTCTAGCTTTGGTGGTAGTATTTACAAGACTAGTGGTAGCCATGGATGTATCAACTTACCAAAGGACAAGGCTAAGGAGATATTCGAAACAGTAGAGGCAGGATGGCCTGTTATCGTATTCTATACAGGTAATACTGAGCAAGATAATTACTTGATTGTAAATCCTCAGATCAAGGTGCAGCAGCTTATTGCAGAAATTGAAGCAGTTACTCTTGAATCAGAGGCCCAGATTGTTTCTGCAAGAATCCAGTACGATGCACTTTCTGATGAGCAGAAGGCAGAGGTTACTAATTACCAGGATCTTGTCAATGCAGAGCTTCAGCTTATTACACTTAAGCAGCAGGCAGGATTAGATGCAGGGGCTCAGGAGCCTGCTCCAGAGGTAGCTCCAGAAGTAGCACCTGTTCCTGCAGAATAGATTACATATTGACCACTTTTAACTAGCATTACATGAGGAAGAATAATGAAAAATTGGAAGGACAATGTTCGAAAAGTAGTACCTTATACACCTGGAGAACAGCCAAAAGCTAAAGTAATTAAGCTTAACACCAATGAAAATCCATACCCACCAAGTCCTTTGGTGGGTAATGCTATTTCCGGTGTTACTTTGGATTCTTTTAGAAAGTATCCAGACCCAGCCTGTGATATTTTGATATCTGCTATTGCTAAATATCACGGATTTGACAAGGAAAACGTATTTGTTGGAGTAGGTTCTGATGATGTGTTAGCCATGGGCTTTCTCACATTTTTTAATTCAAATGAGCCTGTTTTATTCCCAGATATTACATATTCTTTTTATGATGTTTGGGCTGAGTTGTTTAGGATTCCATATGTGGTTAAGCCACTTGATGATGATTTCAAAATCATAGCATCTGACTATGAGGGCTCATGCGGAGGTATTGTGATTCCTAATCCAAATGCTCCAACTGGCGTAGCTGAGCCTGTGTCATTCTTCGAGGATATTATTAAGGCTCATCCTGAGTGTGTAGTTATTATTGATGAGGCTTATGTTGATTTTGGCTCTCAGTCTTGCATTGAGCTCACTAGGAAATACGACAATGTACTTGTTGTTCGTACATTCTCTAAGTCACGTGCCATGGCAGGCAACCGTATCGGTTATGCCGTGGGTTCAAAGGAGCTTATCAAGTATCTTTCAGATTGCAAGTTCTCATTTAACTCATATACTATGGACACCATAACTCTTGCAGCTGGTGTTGCATCTATCGAGGATGATGAGTATTTCAAGGAAAGAGTTCAGGACGTTATTGCTACAAGAGAGTGGACCAAGGGTCAGCTTAGTGAACTTGGATTTTCTTTCCCAGATTCAAAGAGCAATTTTATTTTTGCTAAGCATGAATCAGTGGATGCAGTACATATTTTTGAGGAGCTTAAGAAGAGGGGCATATATGTCCGTCACTTTTCTAAGCCAGAGCGCATAGCGGATTATTTGCGTATATCTATTGGCACAGACGAGGAGATGCGCACATTTATCGCTGAATTAAGTAAAATAGTTAAATAGCACAGTTTTATTGTGATTTTATATTAAGGAGTTTATTTATGATTCATTATTTAATTGCTTTTTTGATTTCTATGGTACCTTTGATTGAGCTTAGAATTGCTGTTCCTTATGCTCTTGGCCATCATCTTGATGTAATACCAAGTTATATCATTTGTATTATTGGTAATATGATTCCTGTTCCTATTATTTTCTTTTATGCAAGAAAGGTTTTGGAGTGGGGCAAGGATAAAAAAGGAATAGGTAAGTTCTTTACTTTTTGTTTGGAAAAAGGCCACAAAGGTGGTGTTAAATTAAAGGAAAAGACAGGCAAAGGTTTGTATTTTGCATTATTTTTATTTGTAGGCATTCCAGTTCCTGGTACTGGCGCATGGACAGGTACACTTGCAGCATCAATTCTTGATATGGATTTTAAGAGAAGTGTTAGAGCTATAATCTGCGGTGTTGTTCTTGCTGGTGTAATTATGGGCCTTGGCATGAAGATTGTTATGTTTTTAGCTGGTTTGTTTGTATAATATAAGAGGATTTTAGATGAATGTAGTAGAATTTATTGTTAATGTTACAGCTATTTTTTCAGGTTTGTTTATTTATATTGGAGTTATTAAGTCTGAGTGGGGCAAGAAGCATGCACACCATCAGTATTTGATTATGCTTGGTGCAGTACTTGCTGGCGCATTAATTGGAGGAGTCTTAAGATGGCTACTAGTGGTAAGGTAAAGGGCCAGACTGCTTGTGAATACTGTAATAATTTCGTCTGGGACGAGGAGGATGAGCAGTATTATTGTGAGATGGACATGGATGAAGATGACTATGTCCGCCTAGTTACTGGCCATTATAGCGAGTGTCCATATTTTGTTAATGGAGACGAATATAAGGTAGTTAGACACCAGATGTAGTTATGTGTTATTATAGGAGTAAGTTTGTATAGGAGGTAAAAATGGAGAATTTTAAAATGAAAAAATTATTTAAGAGAATAGTGTCATTTGCAATAGCGGTTGCAGTGACTTTATCAGTGTCTGTTACTGCTAAGGCAGCTACAGCAGGTATCGATGTTTCTAAATATCAGGGGGCTATTAACTGGTCAGCAGTTGCTGCTTCTGGTATTTCTTTTACATTTATTAAGGCAGGAAGCACAAATAAGGGAATGGACCCATATTTTGTTTCAAATGTACAGGGTGCTCAGGCAGCTGGTGTTCGTACTGGTGTATATATTTATTCATACGCTACAACTCCAGAGGCTGCAGCAGCAGAGGCAGAGTTGCTTCTTCAGTGGATTGAGCCATACAATATCAACTTCCCAGTAGCTATTGATATTGAGGATAATGTACAAAAGGGACTTGATGCTGGTACATGTACAGCTATTGCTAATACATTCTGCAGCATTGTTTCACAGGCAGGTTACACACCAATCGTTTACACATACACTAACTTCTACAAGTCACACTTTACATCAGGTCTTGCTTATGACAAGTGGATTGCACAGTATGCAGATCACAACGACACACCAGGTTGGGCTATTTGGCAGTATTCTTCAAGCGGATCAGTTCCAGGAATCGCTGGCCGTGTAGATATGAATACAGCAGCTAAGGATTATACAGCATTTATCCCAGCAGTAGGTCTTCTTGATATGGGAGCTGGCAATGTATACTTCTTCAACAACTATCGTAGACAGTTTGGTTGGGTAGATGTTGCAGGTGTTAAGTATCATACAGATCCTACAACAGGTATCGTAACTACAGGTTGGTTTGCTGATGAGACTGGTTCATATTACTTTACACCAGGCACAGCTAACGCAGCAGTAGGTCTTAATACAATTGATAATGGTATTTATTACTTCAATGAGGCTGCACAGCTTCAGACAGGTTGGTTAGAGCTTGATGGATTTACATTCTTCTTTAACCCAGCAGAAAATGGTAAGCTTTTCACTGGTTGGTGGTCAGATCCAGCGGTTGGTACTCGTTACTTAGATACAACTGATGGTCACATGCTTACAGGTCTTTCTGTAATTGGCAAGGATATGTACTTCTTCAATGAGCAGGGTCTCCTTCAGACAGGATGGATCGATGTTCAGGGTGCTACATATATGTTCAATCCTAACGACAACGGTAAGATGTACAAGGGATGGTGGACAGACCCAACAGGTACATACTACTTAGATGCAGTAGATGCTCATAGAGTGACTGGCCTTACATCAATCGATGGTTCAGTTTACTACTTCAATGAGACAGGTCAGATGCAGGTAGGTGCTGTCAATGTTGGCGGTGTTACATACTTCTTTGGCGCAGACGGTAAGATGCAGACAGGTATTCAGGCAGTAGGAGATGCTACATACTTCTTCGGAGCTGACGGTGCTATGGCTACAGGCTTTATCCAGACAAAGGACGGTATTTACTACGCTGGCGCTGATGGTAAGCTTGTAATTGGTCAGGCAGTTCAGATTGGTGCTGGTCAGTACTTGTTCGGAGCTGATGGTAAGATGGTTGTTAATCAGGTAGTACAGATTGGCAATACATTATATCAGACAGATGAGACTGGTCTTGTAGTTGCAGCTGCTCCTGCACCACAGGCTACTATTACAACAAAAGCAAAATAATTTAATAAAAAACTATTGCCATCTGGCTTGGAGAAATCCTTGTCAGATGGCTTTTTTATTTGATGTTTCTATATCAGAAAAGTAAAATTTTAAAAAGTTATAAGTATTTGCCTAATACCTATTGACAAGTAGTAAAATAATTATTATTATATCATCAATAACTTAGGAAAGGATAATAGTTATGAACAAGACGCTTAATGTTATTTATGAAGAGGTAGCAGAAGTTACAGGCTTGTCAATTGATGAGAGGACGGAGACACTGATTGGTGTTTGTAATGGATATCATCTTACAATTGGTTTGAAAGATAATGTATATGTAATGTATGCTTCTGCTAGAAAAAACGGAAGTCTTCCTGATAAGGAATTTACCAAAGAGGCTAGGAAGGCTATCGAGGGAGTGCGATCAGTTACTATTCAAGGAAATAATATTGCCGTCTGGATTGCTGGAGCTTCAAAAAATAAAGTAATAGCAAATATGATAGCTGCTATAAATGGTGCTACAGAATACTTTAGAGCAAATGGATATGAGGATGTCTGTGAGTGCTGTGGCAAGCCTATGGATTCGATTAATGTTTATAACATTAGTGGTGGGATTAGTTTTCTCTGTGAGGATTGCTATGCTAAGATTAATCAATCTCTTAAAGAAGCTCAGTTTGATGAAGAAAATACAGAAGAAAATGTATTAGGTGGATTTTTTGGTGCACTTTGCGGTAGCATTGTAGGCGCTATTGTTATTGTGATTGTTGCCCAGCTTGGATATGTGGCAGTATTATCAGGTATTGTTATGGGCGTAACAACAATCTATGGTTATGAGAAACTTGGAAAAAAGCTTTCTGGTAAGGGAGTTGCCATTAGTGCACTTGTAATGATTGCAATGGTATTTGTGGCAGAGATTGTGCAGTGGAATATAGTTTTTTCTAGAGAAATTGGAATAGATTTCTTTGATGGTCTTAGTATATTTGGAACATTCCTTGGGGATGGTGAGATTAAGACAGATTTTATTATATCGTTGATGGAATCTTATGCATTTACAGCACTTGGTGCTATTCCTACAATCTATAGCTCATTAAAAAAGAAAAGAGTTGCTTACGATGTATATCAAATGCAGTAATAAGAGCAAATTAAAATGACTAGCAGATTCTGCTAGTCATTTTTGTTTGCCACAGCGCACCCATTGCCGAAGGCAATTTTCAATGTGCGCTTTCCCGCATTAGTCATCATTAAGCTCGTCATCAGAAAGCTCAAGGACTGCACGCTTACGAGCCATCTCATCAGATTCAAGATACTCGTCGTATGTAGTCATCTTATCAATCATCTGTCCGTTAGGAAGAATCTCTATGATACGATTAGCTGTTGTCTGTACGATTTCGTGGTCACGAGAAGAGAAGAGGATAACACCTGAGAACTTCTGGAGACCAGTATTGAGTGCTGTGATACTTTCCATATCAAGGTGGTCAGTAGGCTCATCAAGCATAAGTACGTTAGAATTCTCAATCATCATACGTGAAAGAAGAACACGTACCTTTTCACCACCGGATAATACCTTCATCTTCTTAGCACCGTCATCACCAGCGAAAAGCATACGTCCAAGGAAACCACGTACATAAGTGGCATCCTTAATCTCAGAGAACTGTGTAAGCCAATCTACGATTAAAAGGTCAGTGCTGAAGATTTCTGTATTGTCCTTAGGGAAGTAAGACTGGCTTGTTGTAACGCCCCACTTGTAGCTTCCCTCATCTGGCTCCATCTCGCCAGCGAGAATCTGGAACAATACTGTCTTAGCCTTTTCGTTAGAACCAACGAAAGCAATCTTATCTTCACGACCAACATTGAATGAAAGGTGATCTAAGATAAGCTCACCGTCGATAGTCTTAGTAAGATTTTCAACGGAAAGAACCTCGTTACCAATCTCACGAGCTGGTCTAAAGTCGATATATGGATACTTACGGCTTGAAGGACGGATGTCATCAAGCTGAATCTTTTCAAGTGCACGCTTACGAGATGTAGCCTGCTTAGATTTAGAAGCGTTAGCAGAGAATCGCTGGATGAACTCCTGTAATTCCTTAATCTGCTCTTCCTTTTTCTTGTTAGCTTCCTTACGCTGCTGGATAATGAGCTGTGAACTCTGATACCAGAAATCGTAGTTACCAGCGTAGAGCTGAATCTTGCCATAATCGATATCTGCTGTATGTGTACATACCTTATTAAGGAAGTAACGGTCATGGGATACAACGATAACTGTATTTTCAAAGTTGATAAGGAACTCCTCTAACCAACCGATAGCATCTAAATCAAGGTGGTTAGTAGGCTCATCAAGAAGGAGTACATCAGGTGAACCAAAAAGTGCACGAGCAAGAAGAATCTTGACCTTAAGGGCACCAGGAAGCTCGGACATGAGAGTGTAGTGGAACTCTGTGTCTACACCAAGACCATTTAAAAGTGTAGCTGCATCAGACTCTGCATTCCAACCATCCATCTCTGCAAACTCAGTCTCAAGCTCAGCTGCGCGGATACCATCCTCGTCTGAGAAGTCTTCCTTCATATAGATAGCGTCCTTTTCCTTCATAATGTCATAGAGACGCTGGTTACCCATGATAACAGTATCAAGAGCTGTAAACTCATCATATTTGAAGTGATCCTGCTCTAAGAATGAAAGTCTGTTGCCAGGGCTCATTGTAATCTCGCCGCTTGTAGGCTCCAACTGGCCAGATAAAATCTTAAGGAAGGTAGACTTACCAGCACCGTTAGCACCGATGATACCGTAGCAGTTACCTTCAGTAAATTTGATATTAACTTCTTCGAAAAGGGCCTTTTTGCCAAAACGAAGAGTAACATTATTTGCTTGAATCATTATTACTTTCCTTTCTCTATACAAAAAAACAAGTTGGAAAACTAGGCATGCCAAAGTAAGTCCAACTAATAAAATCAAAACCTGTGTAATGATACCAAAAAAATGCAAAAATGTCTAGAAAATTGCAACTTTTTGGGAATTGTGAATGTTGCTTTTTGCAATGTTAAATTATATAATATTTAATAAAATTTTTGGGAAGGTGGTGATACCGTGGCAGAAAAGACAAAGACAGAATTAGAAACACTAGAACGCAAGATTTCTGTGGAAAATCGCGGTGTCATAGCAACAGCTGACTTTGTAGACCCTGAGGAGCTCTACAAGGAGCTTATTGCGCGTGTGCAAAAGTACCACCCAAATACTGACATTTCTATGATTGAGAAGGCTTATCAGATTGCGTCCAAGGCCCATGAGGGACAGATGCGCAAGTCCGGTGAGCCTTATATTATACATCCACTTTGCGTAGCTATTATTTTGGCTGACTTGGAGCTTGATAAAGAGACTATTGTAGCAGGTATCCTTCATGACGTGGTAGAGGACACAATCCTCAGCAAGGAGGAGATTGCTGAAGAGTTTTCCGAGGAAGTTGCAGAGCTTGTAGATGGAGTCACCAAATTAGGCCAGTTGAGCTACGATGCCGACAAGGTAGAAATCCAGGCAGAGAATCTTCGTAAGATGTTTCTTGCCATGGCCCGTGATATTAGAGTTATCCTTATTAAGCTTGCAGATAGACTTCACAACATGCGTACACTCAAGTACATGAAGCCTGAGAAGCAAAAGGAAAAGGCCAGAGAGACTATGGAGATATATGCTCCTTTGGCTCAGAGACTTGGTATCAGCAAGGTAAAAATAGAGCTGGATGACTTATCTCTTAAGTATTTAGAGCCAGAGGCATATTATGACCTTGTTGAAAAGATAGCCCTTAGAAGAAATCAGCGTACTGAGTACATTAATTCACTGGTAGATGATGTTGCTAAGCACATCAAAGAAGCTGATATTCAGGCTGATGTATATGGCCGAGCTAAGCATTTCTTTAGTATCTATAAGAAGATGGTGAATCAGAACAAGACCATCGATCAGATATATGACTTATTTGCAGTACGTATCATAGTTGATTCTATCAAGGACTGTTATGCAGCTCTTGGCGTTATACATGAGATGTACACCCCAATTCCAGGCCGTTTTAAGGACTACATTGCTATGCCAAAGCCTAATATGTATCAGTCTTTGCATACTACAGTCATCGGACCTAATGGAGCACCATTTGAGATTCAGATTCGTACATACGAGATGCACCGCACTAGCGAATACGGTATCGCTGCTCACTGGAAATACAAGGAGAGCGGTGAGGGTTCATCAGTTGTAGGCGAAGAGGAGAAGCTTTCATGGCTTAGAGAGATTCTTGAGTGGCAGCAGGAGATTTCCGACAATAAGGAATTCTCGTCTTTATTAAAATCAGATTTAAATTTATTCTCAGATACAGTATTCTGTTTTACTCCTAGTGGAGATGTTAAGAATTTGCCTAACGGCTCTACACCTATCGATTTTGCCTACGCTATTCACTCGGCAGTAGGTAATAGGATGATTGGTGCCAAGGTCAATGGCAAGCTGGTTCCAATAGACTATGAGATTCAAAATGGTGACAGAATTGAGATTGTCACATCTCAGAATACTAATGGACCTAGCCGTGACTGGCTCAATATTGTTAAGTCTTCTCAGGCTAAGAATAAGATTAACCAGTGGTTTAGAACTCAATCCAAGGACGAGAATATTGCAAAAGGTAAGGAACTTCTTATCAATTCTGCTAAGCAAAAGGGCTTTGATTTAGGTGATCTTAATAAGCCAAAGTATCAGGAGCTTATTAAGAATAAATTTGGATTCCATAGCTGGGAGGATACACTTGCAGCTATTGGTCAGGGAGCCATCAAAGAAGGTAATGTTATTAACCGCATGCATGCTGCATGGGAGAAGGATCATCCTGTTAAGGTTACAGATGAAGAGGTTCTTGCCGAGCATTCTGGAACTGGAGAGAAGATTCGTCCTAAGTCTAAAAATGGCATTACTGTCAGCGGACTTTACGATGTATCTGTTCGTTTCTCTAAGTGTTGTAATCCAGTGCCAGGTGATGAGATTGTTGGCTTTGTCACAAGAGGACGTGGTGTTTCCATCCATCGTACCGATTGTATCAATATGATTAATCTTCCTGATTTTGAAAAGGAGCGTCTCATTGAGGCCGAGTGGGCTCAGGATGCTGAAGATGATGGACAAAAGGGCGGAGTTTACCTTACAGAGATTAATATTTATGGAAACAATCGTACAGGACTTCTTGTTGATATTACCCGTATATTTACAGAGAGAGAAATCGATATAGATTCAATTCACTCTAAGACTAGCAAGCAGGGTGTGGCTACTATCACCATAAAGTTTGGTACCCACAGCAAGGAGCAGCTTAGAGCTCTTGTAGAGAAGATTAAGCAGGTTGAATCAATCATCGATGTTGAGAGAACTAGAGGATAAAATGAAAGTTGCACATGTACTTCTTCCTGTTTGCGCAATGAATTGTTATTTGGCAATCAATGATGCGACAGGAGAATCAATTATTGTTGATCCAGGCTCTTCCCCAGAGCGAATAAAAAAAGCTGTTGAGGCATCTGGTGCTAGACCGGTTGCTATCATTCTTACCCATGGTCATTTTGATCATGTGGGAGCGGCAGAGGAGATTGCAGGAGAATATGGTATCAAGGTATACGCATACGAGGGAGAGCGAGAGACTCTTGAGAATCCTTCAGTGAATTTGTCCGCAGATATGATTTTCAAGCCAAAGGCTTATCATGTAGATGTATATCTTAAGGATGAGCAGGAGGTAGAGCTTGCAGGACTTAAGTTTAAGTGCCTTGCTACACCAGGACATACGCCTGGGGGATGCTGCTTCTACTTTGCTGATGCAGGTCTTGTATTTACAGGAGATACACTTTTCTGTGGTTCTGTTGGACGTACAGATTTCCCTGGCGGTTCTATGGCCCAGCTTGTTGATAGTATAAAAAATAAGCTTATGGTACTACCTGATGATACAATCTGCTATCCAGGTCATGAGAGCGCCACTACCATTGGAGATGAAAAAATATATAATCCATATCTGTAGAAAATGCTATAATCCGTTACACTATTAAGCTTTTGTAATACTCTGCTTGGCAAGAAAGCTTTGCATGAGTATCACAAAGAAATTGGTAGCTGCGGATTATATTTTTTGCAAGAAATTAAATAAGGAATTAATTATGATTTATATCAAGTTAAACGAAGACAATTTTGAATATGACATATATTCTCTGGTTAAGGCCTTCTATCCTAAGGAGGATGTGAGGATTGGCACAGATGAGGCTCCTGTTGATGAGGATGTAAGCTTCACTATGGATGTTAAATACGCAGACCATGTGCTTACCCTTGATGGGAAAGAAGTGGAGATAGACTATTCCAATCGACCTGATACCAAGAATCGCCTGAAGCTTGCTATATATAAGAGCCTCAGTGAGCGTACTGGCAAGACTCTACCTTGGGGAACTCTTACGGGAATTCGTCCTACTAAAATTTCTCTTGGAATGATTGAGGAGGGGGCTAGTGATGATGAGATTACTTCATACATGAAGGATACTTATCTTACCTCACAGGAGAAGATTGATCTGAGTCTTGAGGTTTCCCACAAGGAACATGAGCTTCTTTCAAAAATTGATTATGACAATGGATATTCAGTATATATAGGAATTCCATTTTGTCCTAGCACATGTCTTTACTGTTCATTCACTTCATATCCAATAGGACTTTGGATGAAAAAGCTTGATGATTATATTGATGCCCTAGAAAAAGAGATGGCATTTACAGCTGAGGCTTGCAAGGGTAAAAGTTTAACCACGATTTACATTGGAGGCGGGACACCTACTTCACTAGATGCAGAGCATTTAGAGAGATTACTATCTCTCATAGATAAATACTTTGATACAAAGTCTTTGCTGGAATATACAATAGAGGCGGGACGCCCTGATTCCATCACCTATGAGAAGCTTCAGGTGATGAAGAATCACCCGGTATCTAGAATTTCCATTAACCCACAGACTATGAATCAAAAGACTCTAGACTTAATAGGTCGATTCCACAAGGTGGAGGACATTCATAGAGTTTATGGTTGGGCCAAGGAACTTGGATTTGAAAATATAAATATGGATTTAATTTTAGGATTACCTGGCGAGACTATTGAGGATGTTCAGTATACATTGTCTGAGGTAGAAAAACTTAGTCCAGATAATCTGACAGTTCATTCCCTTGCGCTTAAGCATTCAGCTAGGCTCAACTACGACAAGGAAGCCTACGAGGATTACCTCGTAGAGAACTCTCAAAAGCATATGGATATATGCCTTGAGGCAGCTAGACGGATGGATATGGAACCATACTATCTATACCGTCAAAAGAACATGGCTGCCAATCTGGAAAACATCGGATATGCTAAGGAAGGAAAAGAAGGCCTTTATAATATCTTGATAATGGAAGAAAAACAAACTATAATGGCTCTTGGTTGCGGCACGGCCTGCAAGTTTGTTACAGACCATGGCAAGACAGTTACAAGATGTGAAAATGTCAAGGACGTTCAGCTATATATGGACAGAATTGATGAGATGATAGAAAGAAAAAGAGAAAGACTTAGAGAGGATTTGAAATGGCTTTAAACAAGAAACCAGTTAACGGAATGAAGGATATTCTCCCTTATGAGATGGAGGTTCGCGATTACGTAACTTCTATAATTAAGGATACATATCGTTCTTTTGGATTTACACCAATTGAGACACCAGCTATGGAGTCAATTGGCAATTTATCAAACAAGCAGGGTGGAGAAAATGAAAAGCTTATCTTCAAGGTAATGAAGAGAGGCGAGAAGCTCAACATTGCTGAGGCTACTACAGAGGAGCAGGTTGTTGACTTTGGTATGAGATATGACCTTACAGTTCCACTTTGTAGATTCTATTCTAACCATGCTAATGAGCTTACATCTCCATTTAAGGCTCTTCAGATTGGTTCCGTATGGAGAGCTGACAGACCACAGCGTGGCCGTTATCGTCAGTTTACTCAGTGCGATATCGATATTCTTGGTGAGCCTAGTAATTTGGCAGAGATTGAGCTTATTCTTGCTACAACAACTACTCTTGGTCGTATCGGTTTCAAGAACTTTGAGATTCGTATAAATGAGCGCCGTATTCTCAAGGCTATGGCAGCTTACGCTGGCTTTTCTGAGGAGGATTATGATTCTATCTTCATTACTCTTGATAAGATGGATAAAATCGGTCTCGATGGAGTTTCAGCAGAGCTTCTTGAGGCAGGCTACTCTAAAGAGTCTATCGACAAGTACGTAGGCCTCTTTGCAGCACTTGAGGGTGTTAAGGATGTGGCAGCAGGCATGGAAGTTCTCCTTGATAAGCTTGGTGAGTTCCTTGATACAGAGGTCGCAGATTGGATGCGTGAGATTGCTACAGCAGTTAACGCTACAAAGGAAGCACAGTTTGAGCTTGTATTTGATCCTACACTTGTACGTGGTATGAGCTATTATACAGGTACTATTTTTGAGATTGCTATTCCAGAGTTTGGAGGAAGCTGTGGTGGCGGCGGACGCTACGACAAGATGATTGGCAATTTCACAGGCCAGAATACTCCAGCATGTGGTTTCTCAATCGGATTTGAGCGTATTATCCTTCTTCTTATGGAGCAGGGATTTAAGGTGCCAGGTGCTAATAAAAAGGTGGCTTACCTTGTAGAAAAGGGCTATCCAGCTGAGAAGCTTGCAGAGGTTATGGCTCAGGCCAAGGCTGCAAGAGAGCAGGGGCAGACAGTTCTTGTTGTTCGTATGAACAAGAACAAGAAGTTCCAGAAGGAACAGCTTACAAACGAAGGTTACGAAGAGTTTGTTGAGTTCTTCAATAGATAATTATATATGTATGAATATAAGGCAACTGTCAGGAATTGGGCAGTTGCTTTTTCATTATTTATTCACAGAATAGACCACATTTTAGTTTATAATGACGACAGTTGGTCTCGCTAGCTTTGTTGGGGTATATTGTTCGATCAATAGAAGGGAGATGATTAACGGAGGGTTTTTCATGGAAAAGAAAAGCAAAGCGATGTCCCTTAAAGTCATGTTGATCGGTTTGGTTATACTAGCATTATTACTAGTTGGTTTTGCTGCAACACTTGTTGGTGTTATTAACCTAAGGCGTGGTATGGAGGACGAGGTTGAAACAGGTGTGGCTGCAGCTTGTAAATCTTATGCAATGGTATTGCAGTACACAAGAGACGATGATGTATCAGAAACTAGCACACTAGAAGAGGATATGTATAGTCAGACAGGTTATGATTATACATATTTTGTAGGAGATACTAGAGAACGTTCTAGTATTGATGGAGTAGTAGGAACAAAGGCTTCAGACGCAGTTATCGAGGCTGTATTAAAGAATAAGCAGAGTTATTCAGCGTCTAACGTAGTTATTAATGGTGAAAAATTCTACGTGGCTTATGAACCTTTGATAGATGAAAATACAGGTGAGGTTTATGGTATGGCTTTTGTAGGCCAGCCAAAGATTCTTATCTCAAATTATATAAATGATAGAATAAAATGGATGATTACTTTGGCTGGAGGGATTATCATTGCATTTACTATTTTGATGATGATATATGTAATGCAGATAGTTAAAGCCATAGATGAAAATGTTAAGGCAGTTCGCCAGATGGCTACAGGAGATTTGGCTATCAAACTAACGGATAAGGTTAAAAACCGTAAGGATGAACTGGGAGAAATGTCATCGGCCCTATTTGATATGGCGGGCAAAATAAGAAGCGTAATCGGAAATGCAAGGGTGTCCTCAGATGAAGTGGATAATTCCGCAGAGTACTTATACACAACGGTACAAAGTATCACTGAAACAGCGGACAATGTAACAACTGCAGTTGCACAGGTTGCAACAGGAGCATCAAGCCAGGCTGAGTCTTTGCAGTCTGCTGTGGAGAGTGTAAATGATATTAATACAGCTATAGAGCTTATTACTGACAATACTAAGCAGATGCAGGGTCTTGCAGATTCTATGCAGGAAAATTCTAAGGCGAGTCAGGACAAGCTGTCAGAGCTTAGGGCATCTACAAGAGAAAGTATTACAGCTATTGATGGTATAGTTGAGCTGATTGGAAATACTAACTCAGCGGTTACTACTATCAGTGAAGCTGTTAAAATAATTGATGCAATTGCAGCTCAGACTAATCTGCTTTCATTAAATGCCAGCATTGAGGCGGCAAGAGCGGGTGAGGCTGGCAAGGGATTTGCTGTTGTTGCAGATGAGATAAGACAGCTTGCAGACCAGTCTGCAGAGGCTGCTGGAAATATTCAAGAGGCTATGAAGGGACTGGCATCCGATTCCACAAAGACAATGGAAGAGGCTGGCAATGTTCAGGAGACAATTAGCAAACAGCGTTCTACAATCCATAGGACTATTGAGCAGGTAGATGCACTCATTGGAAATATCAACGATTCAATTAGATTAACAAGAGAGATTGTAGAGAATGTAGATAAATCAGAAAAAGCAAGTCAGGTTATCTCTGATACAATTACAAATCTTTCATCTATTTCTCAGGAAAATGCTGCAAGCTCCGAGGAGACAAGAGCTTCTATGCAAGAATTATCAGATACGATGGATGTGCTTTCTAACAAGGCTAATGGACTTAATGAAATCGCTAAGGTACTTGATAATGAGATGGCATTTTTCCAATATCAGGAGCAGTTATTAGTACAAGGCTAATGCCTGGGCTTAACTAATAAGAAGTAGGTTCAAAGGGTATAAATAAAAGCGCTAGAGATTAATTTCTCTGGCGCTTTTATTGTAGCTTAATAAAATATTTACCTTGCTCTGATATCAAGGATTTCTCCAATATACATGGTGTGGAAATCATCCATGTGCCGTTCAGTATATTGCTCATCTAGAATCTTTGGGTCAACGATAGTGTTTTCTGTCATTGGCACAGCGGCAATCTTTCTGCAAAGGATGATGAAGTTGGCGCCGTCAATATATGGAGCGTTCATGGCGTGCTCAATTTCTACTTTGCACTGGGCTAACTTGTCCTCGTTTCGACCGCTGAGTTGATCTAAAACTTTCATAAGCTGAACATTGCTTTTTTCGGACATATCAAAGAAGCAGGCAGAGAAATATTCACTGTCATCTATCAGCTGCTTGGTGTAGCGGGTGTTGCGCAAGAATGCGTATACAACATTTTTACCCCAAATGTGACCAACCCCTCCGTTGTGAGAAGAGGTTGCGTTTACTTTGCCGTTTGCTTCTGCAACAATAGCTATACCTTCTTCGGCCAGTTTCTTGATAGGGTTCCACTCTAGCATATCGATTGGATAAGGTTGAAATGTGTGCATATAATCTCTCCTTTTCTATAGATTGTGCTGTTGAATGAATTTCAAAAATTCATGCTCAGGAAGTGGTCTTGAGAAATAGAATCCCTGGATGTAATCAACACCAAGTGTTTTCATTTCTTCAAGGGAATCTGAAGTCTCAATTCCTTCGGCTATGATTTTTATGCCCATTGAATGGGCCATTTCTATAACTGTTTTAACAATGGCTTTTGCCTTTGGATTAATGAAATATTCGTCGGTTAGGTGCTTATCTAGCTTAACAATGACAACTGGCATATCGATGATGTAGTTAAGATTAGAGGAGCCGGAGCCAAAATCATCAAGAGAAAATGATAAACCTTCTTCCTCAAGCTTTTTCATATTTGCAAAGAGATTCTCCTGACTGTGGATGGAGTTGGTCTCTGTTATTTCTAAATTAATGAATTCCGCTGAAATGTTGTATTCTTTAAGCATTTCTAAAAATCTGTTGACGAAAAGAGGATTTTCCCCCTGTTTCACTGAAAGGTTAAGCTCTACATGTTCTACGCCAAGTCTATCTATGTGATAGGATTTTAAAAATGAGAGAGCCTTTCTGTAGATTGTATCTGAAAGAGGAATGATTCTACCTGATGCTTCAACAATAGGAATGAACTCATCAGGATAAATCAAGGAGTCGTCCCCTAGCCGGATACGAACCAATGCTTCTGCGGTTGTATATTTGTTTTTGGCTATATCGAAAATAGGTTGGTAATGAACCTCTATTCGATCATTTTCCATGGCTTCCACAACCATTTTTTCAACAGCCTTGCTATGTCTTACAGTTGCCATGATTTCATCATTTACAATGACTTCATTTCCAGTAAGCTTGTTCCTATCGTTTGGAATAAAGCCGGTGAGAAGAAGTATCAGTTCATCAGCATTGCTTGAGATATTTGAGTCTGGAACAATGGTATAAAAAGGACTCAAAAGTGTGATGGCATTGCTGACATCAGGATTGTCCTGAATAGATTGAAAATATGTGTTGATTCTAAATTTGGTGCTCTCAACAAAATCCATATTTTCAAAAACTAATACGAAGTATCCTTCTGCAGTATCGAAAATTTTTGCTGTATCAACTGTAAAGAGAAATTCTGAAAGCTTTGAAATAGTGGTGCGAAGCAGCTTGTTTTCATTGGCTGAATCTGCCACCGTTCTAAAGGAAATCATCATAACAGAAAAGCCTTTTCTGGATTGATAAAGGTAATCAAAATAATCTCGGATAACAGCTGAGCTAAAGTGTCCGGTACGTCTAGAAAGAGAACTTTGGGGATTCTCCAACTCAAAATACATTATAAGTGCGCCTATACAGCTGGCGTAGCTTACAATAAGAACTTTTGGATCCAAAAACTGGATAATAGCAGAAACGCTCCAGATGGCCATCCAAATTAAAAGCATGTTGCTCTTTTTTTGCTTGATATGATGCCTTAGTACTACTGTGGAAATGCCAGTTGTAAAAATATAAAAAGATACAAATATATAGGTAGCGATGGTAGCTGGGCCATAGGAATAGAGCTTGACTCCGTCGTAGTAAATTTGGATAGGAAGATACATGGTGATAATCATTCCAATTACACACACTACCTGATAGAGAGTGCCCAGCATTTTCTCGTGCTTGCTTCCATAGTATTCAAATACATCTGCAGTGGTGTAAAAGAGGACGCTAAATGAAACTACCTGTAAGGATAGAAGATATAGCTTACATATTAAATACACCAATGTATCGCTGAATCGATTTGAATGTACAATAAAATAGCAGGATGCAATATCTAAAAGGACACATCCTAAAATTGAATATATAGTTGTCCGAAAATGACGCTCGGAACTAAGACCCATGGTGGGCTGGCGTCTATAAAAAAAGAGGATAGTGGCCATTATGGCCAATCCGCATAATTGAGTGTAAATATTCATAATATCGCCTTCATTTCGTGTAGTTATCTGAATTATACCATTTAAAAATCTTTATAGTATATTCAATAGAAAGAGTTCACAAAATATTACCAAAGAGGACACAAAAATCCGGTTTCCATTCGTTAATAATTTAGCACACTAAAGTGTTGACGTGAGGGAAGAAAAGATGGATAATGAAAAAGATTATTAACAAAATGTTTATGAGATGTTCGGAGGCTACTATGGAAATCAGATTTGAAAAACGCGAAAAATTAAAGGAAAAGCCAGATTGGAAGAACCTTGGTTTTGGAAAGTACATGACTGATTACATGTTTGTTTGTGATTGGGATAGAGAGATTGGCTGGCATGATGCCAGAATCGTCCCAGAGGGACCAATCGAAATGGACCCAGCATGCATGACCCTTCATTATGCCCAGGAGACATTTGAGGGCCTCAAAGCATACCGCAGAGAAGATGGAAAGATTCAGCTTTTCAGACCAGAGATGAATGCAAAGAGAATGATTAATTCTAACGAGAGACTTTGCATGCCAGGTTTCCCTGTGGAGGACTTTGTACAGGCAGTTTCAGCTCTTGTTAAGACTGAGGAGGCATGGGTGCCATCCGAGAAAGATACATCACTTTATATTAGACCATTCATGTTCGCAACAGAGGCTGCTCTTGGCGTTCATATGGCAAAATCTTACAAGTTTATGATACTTTGTTGTCCAGTTGGAGCATATTATGCAACAGGACTTGACCCAGTAAAGATTTTAGTAGAAAATGAATTGGTACGAGCAGTTGCAGGTGGTACTGGCTTTACTAAATGTGGTGGTAACTATGCAGGTTCTATCGCAGGTCAGGTTAAGGCTGAGAAGCTTGGCTATTCACAGGTATTGTGGCTCGATGGTAACGAGAGAAAGTACGTTGAGGAAGTTGGTACTATGAACATCATGTTCAAGATTGACGGTGAGATCTGGACAGCACCTACAGTAGGTACAGTTCTTCCAGGTGTTACAAGAGACTCAATGATTCACCTTCTCCGTGATTGGGGCTATACAGTTCGTGAGGAGCGTCTTGCAATTGATGATCTTATGAAGGCTGGCCATGATGGCAAGCTTGAAGAGGTCTTCGGTACAGGAACAGCAGCAGTTATCTCTCCAGTCGGTGAACTCCGTTTTAAGGATGATGTTGTTGTAATAAATGGAGGTAAAACTGGCGAGCTTACCCAGAAGCTTTACGATACTCTTACAGGTATCCAGTGGGGAAGACTCGAGGATAAGTATGGATGGACGAGGGTTATAGAGTAGACTTAGAATTAGAAATCAATAATGAGGCTATGCAGTCTTTGCAGGACTCATTTTGCAAGGCCAATGACATTTATGTGATGTGCGTTGGTAAAACTCAAGGCCAAATCACTTCCTTCTCTGGCACTAAGCCAGAGGAGGAATTTGTTGACCGTAATTTCTCTAGCGAGTTGCGCAGGGAGATACTAGATTCCTTTGTGGATGGTAACGTAGAAAATGTTGTGGAGCGTTACGGCACAGAGGATTATTTATTATACAGAGGAGTTGCTATCAGAGGACTAGAGGGCAAGTGTCAGGGCGTTTGGTTATGCTTTGGTATTGCAAGAGATAGACTTCCTGATACAGAGATACTTCCTTCTGAGATGAGGACTACCACAACAGAGGATTTTGATAAATCCATTGCTTTGATTGAGACTCTTACTAAGCATTATTTCGCAGAGAAGATCAAGAATCACGCTCTGAAGGTGAAGCTTTCCGACGAGAGGCAAGCAGAGACAGAGATAGAGTCTCGCCTTAAGAAAAATGAGATTATGACTGATATCTTAAGGCTTATGGAATCAGACAATTCTTTCTTTGAAGTGGCATCAGACATTCTTGTAGAGGCTGGCCACTATGTTGACTGCACCAACACAGCTATTTTACAGATTAATTCAGATGGTATTAATGCAGATATGATTTGCGAATGGTGTGCAGAGGGGGCAGAGCCTTTGCAGCCTATTTTCCAAAAGGTTCCAATTCTTAGCCTGCCATTTATGAATGGCAAGCCATACACCATTTCATCTGATGCAGTACTACCAGAGCTTTTTGAAGTTTTCTTTATTAAATATGGAATCAAGGCAGCGATTTTCTTGCCTATCAATGTTAATGATTCTGCAGAGATGTACCTTTGCTTTATTTCTAGGGGTCAGGAGCGCAAGTGGAGCGTTGAGGATTTGCGCTTCGCCAATGACACCAAGAGAATCATCGGTACAGTTTTAGTTAAAAAGATAACTACCAATTCTTTGGCTAGTTCATATTCTGCTTTGGAGGCTATTCTCCAGAATGCAGGTTATGGTGTAGTTGTAGCCGATTTGGCTACCAGAGAATTCTTATACAATAATGATACATTCATAAGGATGTTCAGCAACGAAGTAGATAGACTTGCTATCGAGGAGATTATCTTTGATAAGCGCTATACACTTTCTGAGATTAACGGCTATTCGGCTAATGGTTCAGGAAAGTGGTTTGATATTTCTATTGCCAGCATAGAGTGGGTAGATGGACGTCAGGTTAGACTTCTTACATTCTATGACACCACCGACCTTCGTATCTATCAGAAAAAGGTGGAAAAGCAGGCACAGGAAGATATCCTCACAGGCCTTTACAATCGTCAGGCATGCGAAAAGGATATTGCCATGGAGTTCCATGTGGCTACAAAGCTTGGCAAGGAATTTGCAGTTCTTATGCTTGACCTAGATGATTTCGCTAGTGTCAATGAGGGACTTGGCTATCAGGTGGGAGATGATTTGCTTGAGTATATTGCTCACAGCATCAATGACATTTCCTACATTAAAAATAAATGCTACCGAGTTGGTGGCGACGAGTTCGCAGTAATTGTAGACCATGCTAATATTGACAATCTTGATATGGTTATCAAGAGAATTATGAATCTCTTCGCTAATCCATGGATTTTAAATGGTCAGGAATATTACTGTACAGTCAGCATGGGTTGTGTTAAGGGCCCATCGGATGTGACTGATTCTTCAGCTATTCTTACACGACTTAATATTGCACTTCATGGTGCCAAGAATAAGGGTAAGAACAGATTTGAGTTCTATGATGCTAATTCAGATGCAGTTGTAGCTGAAAAGGTTAAGATGGAGCAGGCTATGCGCAAGGCTGTTGAGGATGACTGCAAGGAATTTGAGGTTTACTATCAGCCTATTATGGAATTTGTTAATGGAATTCCTACATGTTGCGGAGCTGAGGCTCTAGTGAGATGGAATTCTCCTGAGTACGGACTGGTTCTTCCAGATCAGTTTATCTCTCAGGCGGAGCAGCTTAAGTTGATCAATTCAATTGGTCAGCACGTACTTTTAGAGGCTGCCAAGAGCTGCAAGCACTGGAATGACTTTGGTCATCCAGAATACAAGGTCAATGTTAATCTATCCGTAGTACAGCTTACTCAGTCAGATTTCCTTGATAAGCTTGATATGGTACTTAAACAGACGGCTATTGACCCACAGAATCTTACACTTGAGGTTACAGAGTCACTTGCCATTAATGACATGGAGAGGATGATTAAGCTTTTAGATGCAATCAGAGCCAAGGGATGCAGAGTTGCACTTGATGATTTTGGTACTGGTTATTCATCACTTAATTACATCAGGACCATGCCACTGGACACAATTAAAATAGACAGAGCATTTGTTTCCGATATGAATTCTGACCATTTTTCAGAAGTATTCGTTAAGACAATTTCTGAATTGGCAGATTCTCTTGATGTAGATGTATGCGTAGAGGGAGTTGAGTTTGATAAGCAGGTTGATATGATTGGTAAATTCTCAGTCAATCTTGCTCAGGGATTTTTCTTTGATAAGCCGCTTACAAAAGAGGATTTTGAAAAGAAATACTTATAGGTCAAACCCTGTTTACAGGTTTTGTCATAGATACTAATAATGGAAAGAAATTAGGAAAGGGAAAGTAATGTACACATTAAACGACATCAAAAACACTGATGCAGAAGTTGCAGAGGCTATAGTTAAGGAGTTTAACAGACAGTCACAGCACATCGAGCTTATTGCTTCTGAGAACTGGGTATCACCAGCGGTTATGTCTGCTATGGGCTCAGTCCTCACTAACAAATATGCAGAGGGTTATCCAGGAAAGCGTTATTATGGCGGATGCCAGGAGGTTGACGTAGTAGAGGAGCTTGCAAGAGAGAGAGCTAAGGAGCTTTTCGGCTGCGAGTATGTTAATGTTCAGCCACACTCAGGAGCTCAGGCTAACATGGCAGTACAGTTTGCAGTACTTAAGCCAGGCGACACAGTTATGGGAATGAACCTTGATCACGGCGGACACCTTACTCATGGTTCACCAGCTAATTTCTCTGGAGTATACTTCAACATCGTTCCTTATGGAGTAAATGACGATGGATTTATTGACTATGATGAGGTAGAGCGTATTGCTTTAGAGTGCAAGCCAAAGATGATTATTGCTGGTGCTTCAGCATACTGCCGCAAGATTGACTTCAAGCGTTTTAGAGAAATCTGTGATAAGGTTGATGCAGTGCTTTTTGTTGATATGGCACATATTGCAGGACTTGTTGCTGCAGGTGTACATGAGAGCCCAGTTCCTTATGCTGATATTGTTACTACAACTACTCACAAGACACTTCGTGGTCCACGTGGTGGTATGATTATGGCAACAGCAGAGGCTAATGAGAAATACAACTTTAACAAGGCTGTATTCCCTGGTATTCAGGGTGGTCCTCTTATGCATGTTATAGCTGGCAAGGCTATCTGCTTCAAGGAGGCTCTTGATCCTTCATTCAAGGAATATGGACAGCAGATTGTTAAGAACGCTCAGGCACTTTGCAAGGGCCTTCAGGACAGAGGAATCAAGATCGTATCTGGTGGTACAGACAATCACCTTATGCTTATTGACTTGACTCCATTTGAGCTTACAGGCAAGGTTGTTGAGAAGCTTCTTGATGATGCTCATATCACAGCTAATAAAAATACAATTCCTAACGATCCTAAGTCACCATTTGTTACATCTGGTATCCGTCTTGGTACACCAGCTGCTACAACTCGTGGTCTCAAGGAAGCTGATTTCGATCAGGTTGCAGAGGCAATCTCAATCGTTATCAAGGAGCAGGAAGCAGGAGTTGAGAAGGCTAGAGCAATTATTAAGACTCTTACAGACAAATATCCACTACCAGGTGCTGAGGGATTCTGCTAGAATATATTTGTTTGTTAATTAAATATTTACGGGAGCTTGTATACAGGCTGAGAGGAAGGTGTGACCTTCGACCGAGAACCTGATTTGGATAATGCCAACGTAGGGACGCCGATTTTTCATGTCGGAATATGTGATTCGTAAATACGAAATGAGAACTATGGAGCATCCAATTTGGGTGCTCCTTTTTTGTTGTAATGATTATGGCTAGTACAGGCATCCTGATGTAAAAGGAGGATAATGATGGATTTTGACAGTACCCTTTATTTCATTACTGACAGCAGTAACTATGAAAAGGATGAATTTCTATTTAGGGTAGAGGAGGCGCTAAAAGGTGGTGTTACCCTCATGCAATTGCGAGAGAAAAATCGCACTACAAGAGAGTACATTGAACTGGCTCAGGCGGTACATGAGATTTCGAAAAAGTACAATGTGCCACTTATTATAGATGACCGTGTGGACGTAATGCTTGCAGCAGATGCTGAGGGTGTCCACGTAGGGGCAGAGGATATGCCGGTGGCCCTTGCTAGAAAAATAATTGGCCCAAACAAGATACTTGGGGCAACAGCAAAAAAAGTTCCTGTGGCAGTTGCCGCTTATGAAGATGGCGCTGATTATTTGGGAGTAGGAGCAATCTATCCTACAACTACAAAGGTAAAAACAGTGCTCACTTCAACAGACACACTTGCGGATATTTGCAAGGCAGTACCTATTAAGGTAAATGCCATAGGTGGATTGAATCCTACAAATCTTCATGTATTAAAGGGGATTGATATAGACGGAGTGTGTGCAGTGTCTGCAATTATGAAGGCTGACTCGCCAAAGAAGGCGGCAGAGGAGCTAAAAAGAAGCTTTTTGGAGCTTAACAAATAAGGAGGGGATGAAATGAAGGCGGTACTATCAATCGCTGGCAGCGACAGCAGTGGTGGAGCTGGTATTCAGGCGGACCTTAAGACTATGACGGTTCACGGTGTTTTTGGAATGACTGCTATTACAGCACTTACAGCACAAAATACAACTGGGGTAACTGCTATACAGGAATCTACACCAGAATTTCTGGAGAAGCAAATTGATGCATGTTTATCTGATATTCCTGTTGATGCTGTGAAAATCGGCATGCTTCCATCTGCAGAGCAGGTGGAAGTTGTGGCAAAAAAGCTTAAGGAATACAAGGTGAGAAATCTGGTAGTGGACCCAGTTATGGTAGCTACATCAGGTAGCAAACTTATGAAGGATTCTACAGCCTCTGTTATGGCAAATTTATTATTTCCAATTAGCACTGTGATTACTCCAAATATTCCAGAGGCAGAGGCACTTCTTGGAAAGACTATCGCAAACAAAAATCAGATGGAAGAAGCTGCTAAGGCCTTATCAGAAGAATACGGCTGCAGTGTGCTAATAAAGGGAGGGCATTCCATTGAGGATGCCTGCGATGTGCTTTTTGACAAGGGGCAGGTCAGCTGGTATGAGACAACTAAAATTGACAATCCAAATACCCATGGTACTGGATGTACTTTGTCATCAGCCATAGCAAGCAATTTGGCTCTTGGATTTGATTTAAAAGAATCAGTGAAAAATGCCAAGGAATATATAACATCAACAATTTCCGACGGTCTTGATTTAGGAAAGGGCAGTGGGCCACTAAATCACATGGTGGGATTAATTAGAGAAAAGGGGGATGCAGATGGTAGCAATAAACGGGAAAGATTATGCAGCGGCAGGTAAGAATCTAGCTTCGGTTTTGACTGAGATGAAATATGATTTTAGAACTATTGCTGTGGAAATCAACGAAGAGATTGTTTCAAAGAAATTCTATGAGGAGACAATTTTAAATGATGGGGACGTAGTGGAGGTAGTTAGCTTTGTGGGAGGAGGCTGATGATGGTCAGTAAGGATGAGTTTTATCAAGCCTTAGTAGAGCGCCATGGCATAGATAATCAGCGGAAATTTGATGAGGCTACTGTGGCTATTTGCGGCCTTGGAGGACTTGGTTCCAATGTAGCTATCTGTCTAGCTAGAGTAGGAATTGGGCGGCTGATACTTATAGATTTTGACCTTGTAGATGTGACTAATCTCCATAGGCAACAGTACAAGATATCTCAGGTAGGCATGGCAAAGACAGAGGCCCTCAGAGAAAATCTTCTTGAGATTAATCCATTTATTACAGTACAGACTCATAGGGTGAAAATGGATGAGAGTAATAGCCTTGATTTGATAAAGGATGCAGACATAGTCTGTGAGGCATTTGACAGACCAGAGTGTAAATCAATGTTAGCAGATATCGTATTTACGAATTTTAAGGATAAATATTTGGTATCTGCCTCAGGTATGGCTGGATTTAAAAGTGCCAACGACATTATCACCAAAAAGCTCACATCACATTTTTATATTTCTGGAGATGGAGTCAGCGATGTAAGTGATGGAATAGGACTAGTATCATCTCGAGTTATGACCTGTGCAGGCCATGAGGCTCACATGATTATAAGGCTTTTAATAGGAGAAAAGAATCCATAACTAGTTGGATTTTATAGTAATTGATTGTAAAAGGGAAAGGACAAAAAATGGAACAGGACAAACTGGTAATTGGCGGTAAAGAATTTGATTCAAGATTTATTCTCGGCTCAGGAAAGTACTCAATGAAGCTTATTGAGGCTGCTATAAAGGATGCAGGAGCTGAGATTATTACACTTGCAGTAAGACGTACTAATACAAAGGAAGAGGAAAATATTTTGGATTACATTCCAAAGAATGTCACATTGCTTCCTAATACTAGCGGAGCTAGAGATGCCAAGGAGGCTGTTAGAATTGCCCGTCTTGCAAGAGAGCTTGGATGTGGAGATTTTGTAAAGATTGAGATTATGAAGGATTCTAAATACCTTCTTCCAGATAATTACGAGACAATAAAGGCTACAGAGATTCTTGCAAAAGAGGGCTTTGTGGTTATGCCATATATGTATCCAGACTTGAATGTGGCAAGAGAACTGCAGAATGTGGGTGCAGCCACAATCATGCCACTTGCCTCACCAATAGGCTCTAACAAGGGACTTGCTACAAAGGAATTTATTCAGATTCTCATCGATGAAATCGACCTTCCTATTATTGTGGATGCTGGAATCGGCAAGCCATCACAGGCCTGTGAGGCCATGGAAATGGGTGCTGCTGCAATTATGGCCAATACAGCCCTTGCTACAGCAGGTGATTTGACTATGATGGCATCAGCATTTAAGCAGGCTATTGAGGCAGGAAGAAAAGCATATCTAGCAGGTCTTGGACGTGTGTTAACAAGAGGAGCACAGGCCTCAGATCCACTTACAGGATTTTTACATTAGGAGGCTGTCATGGAAAACAATTTTTTAGTAGATTCAGATTTACTTTCTGAGACTGCACTTAAGAGAAAACATCAGCTGGAAAATGACCCTAGCAGTCGTATAGACCATATGAAATATTTGCCAGGGATGGATGTGATTGAGTCTGACGTATGCTCGAAGGTAATGGCCCAGATTCAAAGCTATGACTATAGCAAATATACAGCAAAGGATGTAAGACGAGCACTTACTAGCGAGAGATGTACTATAGAGGATTTTAAGGCCCTACTTTCTCCTGCAGCAGAGCCATTTCTTGAGCAGATGGCTGAGCGTGCTCAGAAGGAGACAGGAAAGCACTTCGGAAATACGGTATATCTTTTTACACCACTTTATATAGCTAATTACTGTGAAAACTATTGTGTATACTGCGGCTTTAACTGCTACAACAAAATTAAAAGACTGAGACTTGATACTGAGCAGATTGAGCATGAGATGAAGGTAATAGCTGAAAGTGGCATGGAGGAAATCCTGATTTTAACAGGAGAGAGCCCTGCAAAATCTGATGTGAAATACATTGGGGAAGCCTGCAAGATAGCTAGAAAATATTTCAAGATGGTAGGCATCGAAATCTACCCTGTAAATGTGGAGGATTACAAATACCTTCATGAATGTGGAGTGGATTATGTGACTGTCTTCCAGGAGACCTATGACACTGACAAATACGAGAAGCTACATCTCATGGGCAATAAGAGAGTGTGGCCATACAGATTTGATTCCCAGGAGCGTGCTCTTATGGGAGGTATGAGAGGTGTTGGCTTTTCAGCACTGCTTGGACTTTCTGATTTTAGAAAGGATGCACTAGCATCTGCCCTTCACGTGTACTATTTGCAGAGAAAATATCCACATGCGGAAATGTCCCTTTCTTGTCCTAGACTTCGCCCAATCATTAATAACGAGACAATCAATCCTCTTGATGTGGGAGAACGACAGCTTTGTCAGGTGCTATGTGCCTACCGCATTTTCCTGCCATTCTGCGGAATTACAGTTTCATCTAGAGAGACAGCAGAGTTTAGAAATGGTATAGCAAAAATTGCTGCTACCAAAATCTCAGCAGGTGTCTCTACAGGAATTGGAGACCATGAGGAAAAATATAGTGGCGAGCAGGAAAGCGATACAGGAGATGAACAGTTTGAAATCTCAGATGGCAGAAGCCTTGGCACTATGTATATAGATATGTCAAATGAAGGATTACAGCCGGTTTTTAACGATTATTTATATGTATAAAGGAGAATTTTTATTATGAGAGAATATACAACACAGATGGATGCTGCTAGAAAAGGCATTATCACACCAGAGATGAAGCAGGTAGCCCTTAAGGAGTACCGCACACCAGAGGAGATTAGAGAACTTGTTGCTAAGGGACAGGTAGCGATTCCAGCCAACAAGAATCACAAGTGTATTAATCCTGAGGGTGTGGGAAGCATGCTTCGCACTAAAATTAATGTAAACCTGGGCGTATCTAGAGATTGCAAGGATTACAATATTGAAATGGAAAAGGTAATGGCAGCTGTAGATATGGGAGCAGAGGCTATTATGGATTTGTCTAGCCACGGCAATACTCAGCCATTTAGACAAAAGCTTGTGGCAGAGTGCCCAGCTATGCTTGGAACAGTTCCTATCTATGACAGCGTAATCCACTATCAGAGAGATTTGGCTACACTTACTGCCAAGGATTTTATTGATGTGGTAAGACTTCACGCTGAGGATGGAGTTGACTTTGTGACACTCCACTGTGGAATTACAAGAAAGACAATCGACCAGATTAAGAAACACAAAAGAAAGATGAATATCGTATCCCGCGGTGGCTCACTTGTGTTTGCATGGATGAGCATGACTGGTGAGGAGAATCCATTCTACGAGTACTATGATGAGATTCTTGATATCTGTAGAGAGTATGATGTGACAATTTCTCTCGGTGATGCATGTCGTCCAGGCTGTCTTGCAGACGCTAGCGATGTGTGCCAGATTGAGGAGCTTGTGCGACTTGGTGAGCTTACTAAGAGAGCATGGGAAAAGGATGTACAGGTAATGGTAGAGGGCCCCGGTCATATGCCTATGGATGAGATTGCTGCCAATATGAAGATTCAGCAGAAGATTTGTATGGGAGCACCATTTTATGTACTTGGACCTCTTGTTACTGATATTGCACCAGGCTATGACCACATTACATCTGCAATCGGTGGTGCTATTGCAGCACAAAACGGTGCAGCATTTTTATGCTATGTAACACCAGCAGAGCACCTTGCTCTTCCTAATGTAGATGATGTAAAGCAAGGTATCATTGCATCCAAAATAGCTGCTCATGCTGCAGATATTGCAAAGCATATACCACATGCCCTTGATCAGGACAATGCCATGGCAGATGCTAGACAGTGTTTCGACTGGGATAAGCAGTGGGATTGTGCTATTGACCCTGAGACTGCAAAGGCAATTAGAGAGGATAGAGCGCCTGAGTTTGACGACACATGCTCAATGTGTGGCAAATTCTGCGCAGTGAGAAGTATGAATAAGGCTCTAGCCGGCGAATATATTGATATTTTAGGTTAAAAATATTTACTATTGTTTATTAATCTGCTATGTTTTAAGTATGAGGCGGAAGTTACGCCAACGGGGGAGAAAACTTCTAGGGTACTAATGTAAGGAAGGATGATGACATGAAAAAGAAGTTGTTGGCGGGAGTTATGGGGGCGTTTGTGTTATTTTTTACACTCGCTCCTAATTTTGTGTCTCTTGCAGATGATCCAGACCCTGCTGTAACACAGGAAGTAGTTCCTGATAATTCAGCAGAACCAGTGGAGGGTGGAGAGCCACCTGTAGTTGAACCTACAGAGGAAAATGGAGGCAATCCAGCTGATCCAGAGAATCCAGCGGATCCACAAAATCCTGATGTGGTTCAGCCAGCAGAACCGAATGTACAGACTGATCCTGCGGTGGATGGTCTGTCAAATTCAGGGCAAGAGGATTTACAAAATATTGAGTCAAATAATTATTTGGTATTAGACAACTTGGATAATTATTTATTAGATTCGGATTTGGCTCTATCGACTATGCTTGGCACTAGCCTTATGGCTACAGCTGCGCCAGCTGATGAGTCAGACGAGAATGCACTTATCAAAAGTGCGAAATTCACTATTGATGGAAAGGATATTTCCGGAGATATTGAGGTATCTAAGAATTCAACATTTACCCTTGAATATCAATTAAAGGATCCTCTTTATATTAATTATGCAGAGGAAGACTATGTTGAGGGACAGCCATTTATTGTTAATGGTAATACCTACTCACTTCCATCAATCAAAAGTGAGTATTTTGATTTGTCTAAAATTGGTTCCATTCCGGTTGTTGTAGATGGAAAGAATTTCGGTACCGCAACAGCAGGTGATGACGGAACTATCAAGTTAAAGGTAGACTACGAGGGAAAAGACCCTGAGGACATTGGCGGTGTATTTATCAGGCTCAGCTTTGGTTTGGACGGCGACAAGGTAGATAATCTTCAGGATTTCTCATTTGAGATTCCAGGTACATCAGGCCAGACTGTAAAGATTTCCATTGCAGAGAATCAGCCTAAGGAACCAACTATCGAAAAGACGGCTGGTACTTTGGATGAGAATGATGATATAACATGGACAGTTAAGGTAACTAATGCTGACAATCCAGTCACTTACGAGAGTGGATATCAGCTTGTTGATACCTTTGGTAAGGGACAGTCATATAAGGCAGGCAGCTTCAAGGTAGGGGGAGTAGATGCTACACCAGAGTATGACGATGCAAGCAGAACACTTAAGTATAATTTTACAGATAATTCTGCTGGTGGTGTTACCACTATTACTTACAAGACTCATGTGGATTTCCTTGCAGCAGGCTCTACTCAAAATAAAAGTTCAATTAGTGTAAATGCATCTAACGATGTAAAAATATTTGATGCAGGCAACCCATCTGGCAAGCCTCTTGGTGAGGTAAAGGTAGACAACTCTGTCAGCAAAGACGGATTATCTTCTTGGCTTACAAAAGAAGGTGGCAAGCTAGATGATGAAGGTGTAGCCGATTGGACTATCAATGTAAACACCAATGGCTACGGTATGAAGTATCTGACTGTCTATGATGTGATTGAGACAGATGACACTACAACCATGGGACTTGTGCAGGATTCCGTACAGGTAATAGACACTGCTACTGGAGAGGCTTTACCATCATCTGATTATGAGGTGGTAAAGACTGCAGGTACATCTGAAAAGGGCAAGAAAGCATATTCATGGTATGTACGATTTGGAAAATCTGCAGATGACTATGCAATTTCTGGCAATCGTAAATATACAATCAAATACAAGACACAGATAGAGGACTACACCACATTCCTTCGTACTAATCACACTAAGATGCCATCTAACCATGCATTCTTAGAGTATCAGTATGACAGGACAGGTGTGGGTGATTGGGAGTGGCTTGTAGGACCTACACTAGATAAGACCCCTGTTAAGGGTGAAGGTGTAACAGCTAAGGCAGCCATTGAAAAGAGCTGTACTTCATTTAATCCTGCTACTCACCAGATTACATGGAAGGTTGTAGTTAACAAGAACTATCAGGGACTTACCAATTCTTTTGTTACAGAGTATATAAAGGATGGACAGAAGTTTATCTCTATAAGTAATGCTGATATTACGGCAAAAGATGGTACTAAATCTACTCTTGATTTACAGGATAAATACACTGTAAATGGCAAGGAGATTGAGATTAATTTTGGCGATAGCCTTAAGCAGGCTCAGGCTACATTTACAGTAGTTACTGAGTTAGATGAGACTCAGGCTAGTATATGGGCAGGAAATGAGAAAAAGACATACTACAACGAGGTTGAGCTTGATTCAGACCAGCAGAAGGACATAAAGGATGATGCAAGCTGTGAGTATAAGAGTACAGTATTTGAAAAGGTTTCTAATGATTACAACTATGAGACCCATGAGATTACATATACTCTTACTGTAGATAGAAATAAGATGGCTATGTCAGATGTAGTAGTTACAGATGATATTGGCTCACTTGGAATGTCCCTAAGCAGTGATGTGACATTGGTTCATGGATATGGCACAAGCAGCGCTCAGTCTACTACACTTACTACTGACACATCATCTAAGCCACATTACAGCTACTCAGATGGAGTACTGACTGTCGATTTGGAAGACATAACTGATGTGGGAAGTGATAATGCAATCGAGGCTATTATATTTACGGCAAAGGTTGATGATGGAGACTTTTTCACTGCTGTAAATGGTGGCAATGTTTCTGTTTCAAATACTGCTACACTTTCTACCAAGGACAATCCAGGTGGTGTAGTAGTTACCAAGAAAAATACTTGGAAGAACTCAGTGATTGATAAATCAGCTGCAGTTGACACTGCTTCAAAGGCAGTTACATACACAGTTACATTTAATGGAAATAAGCAGCCCCTTCCATCTAGCCTCATTGTAAAGGATACACTTGGAACAAGCCTTGAGCTTGATGCTACATCGGTTAAGCTTTATCTTGGCCAGATTGATCCAAGTACCGGTGAGATTACATCTACAGGAGAAGAGGAGACAGGCTATTCTGTAGAGATGTCAGCAGATGGGGATAGCACTATCTTAGAGGTTATCCTTCCAAAGGAGGAGGACAACAGAAATATTTACGTTCTTTCCTATGTGGCTGTTCCTACTGAGATTAAATCAGGGGGAGACTACAGCAACAAGGTACAGCTTGTAGGCTACTCAGGCACAGGAACAAATAATTCAGTTTCTAATCTATCATATAGCAGCTTTGGTGGCGGTTGGACTGTAAAACCTACATATCTTCTTGTTACAAAAGTAGATTCAGAGGATATAGCAGTTGCATTACCAGGTGCCACATTTGCGGTAAAGGATTTAGATAACAATCTTGTGGCAAAAATAGTCACAAAGGCAAACGGCGTAGCCAGAAGTGTTGGAAAGCTTAAGCCAAATACCACCTATACTATTGAGGAAATCGAGGCTCCAGAAGGATATGAGATTTCTACAGAGGTTAAGACATTTACCACTGCAGCAAAGGGTGGAGCTGAGAATGCAGTAAATCTTACATTCGAAGATAAAAAGAAGAGTAAGACAGTTGATGTTTCACTTGTTAATCAGGATGGAGACATGCTTGATGGAGGAAATCTTGAAATTTCCAGAAAGATGAGTGATGGCAGCACCAAAAAGGTAGATAGCTGGAAGAGTGATGATAGCAATCACAGTTTTGATGCAAGCTACGATGTTGAATACACATTGACAGAAAAGGATACTCCATTCGGATATAATACAGCTGACAATATTGTATTTAAGGTTGTAGATAATGTGTTATACAAGAGAAATCCTGACAATACATGGGCAGCAGTTGATTCTATTGTGATGACAGATGCAGCTCTTGATACATGCTCATTTGATGTGAGCAAGGTATCGGCAGGTCAGGGTAATGAGCTTGAAGGTGCGACTCTTATAATCAGCGAGCATGATACTGTAGATGCGGCAAAAGATGATTACATTAAGAGCTGGGTTTCTGATGGATCAGCTAAGGAATTTGCTCTTCCAATCGGAGAATATTATCTCTATGAGATTTCTGCTCCAGCAGGATTTGAGGTTGCAGAGAGCATCAGATTTAGAGTCACCGATGAGTATGCTCTTCAGGTTTATGATGAGGATGAGGGCGACTTCGTTGATGCTGAAGATGCCAAGCTTACAATGGTGGATGACTACAATCCAGATGAGACTACTACATTTAGCATTTCACCAGACATGTTTGGAATGAGCCCTGATTTATTCAAGGCTATGAAGTTTACTCTTTACAGATTTGATCCAATAGAGGGTAAATTAGTTGAGGTTGAGCCAGTTAGCTACGACGAGGAGACTGGCGAGGCAGTTTACGACATTAATTATCAGGATGAATATCTTTTGAAATCCGATGAAGAGGTAGAAGGATATGACCCTGTTGATCCAATTACTGTAAAAGTGGTTGGAACTAAGGATTCAGAGGGTAATATAGCAGATAGCCTTAAGGTTAAGTCACTTGATTCTACCGTATTTACGGAATCTTCAATGGAGGAGCTGGCAAAGAAGCTTGAGCCTAAGCTTACACCTGAACCTCCTAAGGTTGAAGAACCTGCTGATGAAAATGAAAACACTGACCCTGAAAATGGTGGACCTAGCACTGAGCCTTCTGATTCTGGAAGCAATTCAGGTGGAAATAGCGGTGGCTCTGGTTCATCAGGCGGCGGAAGCAGCAGTAGCAGTGGAGGCTCTACAAACGGCTCAGGAAGCGCATACAGCGGTGCGGCAGGCCCTGAGGTTACAGATGATGGACTTGTTATAAAAGAGAACAATATAGTGGCACTTGATAACGCTCCAGGAGTAGGAAATAGACTTGCTAAGACAGGTGGATTCATTGGTACATTAGTAGGTTATCTTGCAGCGATAGCGCTTATTGCTGTTGGTATATTACTTGTCTTTGGCAAAGAAAAAAGAGTTAAATAATGAATAAGAGATTTATTAAGAAATTAATTGGTCTTATTATGATTGCAGTGGGGCTAGGCGTTTTGCTTAGCTCCATTGGACTAAATGTAAGACAATATTTTTCAAAGGAAAAAACAATTAAAGAATTCAAAGAGTATATAGCTAGTGGTGAGGGATTTTCAGAGGAAGATATTGAGGTTCCTGCAGAGGGAGAAATGCTTTGCATTTTGCGCATTCCATCAATTGAATCTGAAAACCCAGTGCGTCAGGGACTTGAAAAGAGTATCTTGTCTGATTCTCTGGGACACGATATGTCCACTGTGGTTCCAGGACAAAAGGGGAACTGCGTAATTGCAGGCCATAGGAATTATACCTTCGGAAAGTTTTTCAACAGATTGGACGAGGTCCAGATTAATGACTTGATTTACGTTGATACGCCGACCCAGACTTATACCTATGCTGTCACAGAAATAAAGACAGTAGAGCCTGATGACCTATCAGTTCTTGACCCTACCGATAAGGAACAGCTGACGCTGTATACATGCACCCCAATTTATGTGGCTAGCCACCGTTTGGTAATCGTGGCGGAAAGAGTTCAGTGAGAAATTCGTTACGGTATAAAGTTTACATAAAAAAAGTTCGTAGCTATCAAGCTCTTGGTGTTGCGCAGCTTCTTAGCACAAGCATTCGCTTGTGTACATGCTAAAAGTCTTCCTTACAGTTGACTTTTAGCATGACTTTAACATGTTAGTTGAGCGAAGCAATATCCAAGGCTTGAGAGCGTAACGAACTTTTTTAGTGCGAAATTTTATACACAGCTCATCAGCTGTGACGAGAGCGGAGACCTAGAGTGATCGAATGAGAACTCTAGGTCATTTTTGTTGAAATAGTGGTAAGATGAAAATCCTGTGGCTTCTGTGATGCAGTCATCCCAGGTAAGGTCTACATTGTAGTAGGCTCCATTTATTAGGACGATATTCCAAGCGTGATTTTCACCCTTTGAGGTGCCGGTAACGTAGTAGCAAGGTATGCCAGCCTGAAGGCATACCATCTGAAATGCTCTGGCGTATCCAGCGCATACAGAAGAGCCTGTGGCAAGTGCAGAATATGCACTTTGATTCAATGAGTTTGACACGTTGTAGGTGTTCATAGAGCAGATGGCATCGAAAATGTATCGCTCCTTATCTAAATCATTGGAATATTGGCTGGCGCCAGCTACAAGGTCAGAGATGATTCTATCAAAGTTACCTTTTGCAGCAGCAAGGTCCGAAGAATTGATGCCGTAGCTTAATTTAATTTTATGGACGATTCCCTTTGCATCTACAGCGTATTTGTATGAGGTATTAGCCCAGAATATTTCTGGGTGATCGTTGAAAAGCGCATTCATAGTGTCCTCTAAATCTTTTTCAGATAGAGGATCTATCATGCTAAAAAGAGATTCGTCATAGCTGATTAAGGCATTATAGACCTGGTTGTAGACGTTCCTTTCAGGCTCTGATAATAAATTTTTATAAACAGAGCTTGGGTTAATAGATTTTTCACTTGCGTGTGCTATCATTACATTTGATAGCGACAGTGATAGTGCAAAACACAGAGCGAATGCAGTGGTTTTCTTGATTAAAACCCTTATTGATTTATTTTTTTCCATGCCTCTTCGCCTCCCCTAATTTGCGATGAGAACTTATCGTGTAATAGATTATAAGGAATAGATGAATAATAAATGTGAAAAAAATATTTTTTCACAAACATTTCACAGAGAAAATACACACCTGTGGCATAAAGATGCTTTGTATTAGATTTTATACTGCCTCAGGGTGGGCGAATATTTGACAATTTTTTATCATTTAGAGTATATTATATTTGCGAAGGAAACTAATGTGGCGAGTTAGAGTTTACTAACATGTGTATTAAGCCACAATTCATAAATGATTTTGGAGGGCTTACGTTGGACTACAAAATAATAGAAGTTAAACAAAGCATCTTTGAAGATAATGATGCTGACGCTGAGCGACTTAGACAGGAGATAAAAGAAGACAACACATTTCTTATTAATCTGATGTCTTCACCTGGCTCAGGAAAGACTACCACATTATGCCGTACTATTAAGGGCCTTAAGGACGAGATGAAAATAGGTGTAATGGAGGCAGATATTGATTCTGATGTGGACGCGGCTACTGTCACAGAGGCTGGAGCCCGTGCAATTCAGATACATACAGGAGGCATGTGCCACCTAGATGCAGACATGACCCGTCAGGGATTACATGAGCTTGGCACTAGTGATTTGGAACTTGTTTTCCTGGAAAATGTTGGCAATTTGGTTTGTCCTGCAGAGTTCGATACCGGTTCAACTGCAAATGTTATGATTCTCTCTGTTCCAGAGGGAGACGACAAGCCATATAAGTATCCACTGATGTTTTCGGTGTGTGATGTGATACTTGTCAACAAATGTGACACCCTAGAGGTGTTTACAGATTTCTCAAAGGACAGAGTGGTCGAGCGAATCCATGAACTAAATCCAAAGGCAAAGGTAATATTTATCTCTGCCAAGACTGGCGAAGGATTTGATGAATGGATTCAATGGTTGAGGGGCCAGGTAGCCGACTATCGTAGTTAAGTCTTTTTGAGTGGAGTATAAGTATATATTAATGAGCGGTAAAAGGAGGAAATAACTAGTATGGGAATTGGACCAGACAGATTAGGAGATTTTTATCCTGATTGGGTGAATGACCTAAAGGACGAGGACCTTCGTCCTGAGATTCTTAAGCTTGGTAAGGTGATTACAGACAGAGCTAAGATTAAGCTTGGATTGCAGAAAGTTACCAAGTATGATCCTGAGTACTGGGCTGTTGCTAATCTTGCACCTACAAAGGAGATTGCAGAGCTTGCCCTTTCTATGGGAGGCATCAGAAAGCCAAAGACATTTTCGCAACTTCTTGCTATTACAGGTCTTGATGAGAAGACTCTTAATGAGAGATTAGAGCAGGCTAGCTACACAGGTCTTTTAGAGTGGAACTATGAGAACGAGGCTCATGAGAAGCAGTGGGTACTTCCTATGTTTGTACCTGGCTCAGCTGAGTTTTCAAACATGAATCAGGACTTCTTAAAGGAGCACCCTGAGATGGGACGTTTCTTCGAGAGAATGAGTCGTCTTCCACTTGAGGGACTTACACACATGGTACCACCAGGAGGCGCTGGTATAGGTATGCATGTTATTCCTGTTGAGGAAGCTATTTCTATGGAGCAGGAAGCAATCGGACTTGAGAAGATTTCCTACTGGCTGGACAAGTACGAGGGCAAGTATGCAAAATCTCCTTGTTCATGTCGTCTTTCTAGAAAGACATATAACGAGGGATGTGCAGATGACCCTGAGGGTTGGTGTATCGCTGTTGGTGATATGGCTGACTATGTTGTTGAGACAAATAAGGGCGGCGAGTACATCACTAAGGAAGAGGCTCTTGCTATCTTCAAGCAGGCAGAGGACAACGGTTTTGTTCACCAGATTACTAACATCGATGGCGAGAACAAGATTTTTGCTATCTGTAACTGTAATGTAAATGTATGTTACGCACTTCGTACATCACAGCTTTTCAATACTCCAAACATGTCACGTTCTGCTTATGTGGCACATGTTACAGCTGAGGATTGTGTTGCCTGTGGTAAGTGTGTTGAGAATTGTCCAGCAGGTGCTGTTAAGCTTGGACAGAAGCTTTGCAAGGCTGACGGAAGCGAAGTTACATATCCTAAGCAGGTACTTCCTACAGAGAAGAAATGGTCTACTGATGAGTGGAATGATGATTATCGTGACACTAACAGAATCAACTGCTATGACACAGGTACAGCCCCATGTAAGACAGCATGTCCTGCACATATTGCTATTCAGGGATATCTTCGCATGGCAGCTCAGGGTCGTTACAAAGAGGCTCTTGCTCTTATTAAGCAGGATAATCCACTTCCAGCTATTTGCGGACGTGTTTGTAACAGACGATGTGAGGCAGCATGTACTCGTGGTACAGTAGATGAGGCTATTGCAATTGACGAGGTTAAGAGATTCCTTGCAGAGATGGATCTCAAGGCTGAGACAAGATATATTCCAAAGAAAATTGTTCCTTCTCAGAAGGGTGAGTTTACAGAAAAGGTTGCTATTATTGGTGCAGGTCCTGCAGGTCTTTCTTGCGCATATTACTTAGCACTTAAGGGCTACAAGCCAACAATCTTTGAAAAGAGCAAGTATCCAGGTGGCATGCTTAGATATGGTATTCCATCATTCGTACTTGAAAACAATGTTATCGATGCTGAAATCGATATTATCAAGGAACTTGGTGTAGATATTAAGTGTGGCGTAGAAGTAGGCAAGGATATTTCACTTGATGAGTTACGTTCACAGGGCTACAAGGCATTCTACGTAGCAATCGGTTGCCAGGGTGGTAACAAGCCAGGAGTTCCTGGAGATGATGCTATCGGTACAGCTACAGCTGTTGATTTCCTTCATGAGGTTTCTGAGAACGAGGCTTATGATATCAAGGGCGACCTTGTTGTTATCGGTGGTGGTAATGTTGCCATCGACGTTGCCCGTTCAGCTAGACGTGTTGGCAACGAAAAGGTTTCTATGTTCTGTCTTGAGACAAGAGACATTATGCCAGCATCACCAGAGGAAATCGAAATCGTAGAGGCAGAGGGCGTAGAGCTCAACTGCGGTTGGGGTCCAAAGGAAGTTCTTGTAGACGAGGCAGGTGCCGTTAAGGGTATCGTTCTTAAAAAGTGTACTCGTGTCAAGGATGAGACAGGACGTTTCGCTCCTGAGTATGATGAGAATGACACAATCACTGTTGAGTGTAAGCATGTTATTTTCTCAGTGGGACAGCGCAGCGTATACGGAGACCTCTTTAAGGGTTCAAAGGTTGTTATCGACAGAGGCCCTAAGGCTGATGCTCTTACATACCAGACTGATGAGCCGGACATCTTTGTAGGTGGTGATATGTACACAGGTCCTAAGTTTGCAATTGATGCAATTGCAGCAGGTCGTGAGGGTGCTATTTCTATTCACAGATTTGTTCAGCCAAACAGCTCACTTACAATTGGACGTAACCGTCGTGATTTCATCGAGCTTGATAAGGATGATCTTCGCATTGACGATTATGATCACAGCCCACGTCAGATTCCTGGTGTGTCAAAGACTACAGTTGATGGCGAGCTTTCATTCAGAGATAAGACAGTAGAATTTACAGAGGAGCAAATCAAGGTAGAGACAGCTAGATGCTTGAAGTGTGGTGCTTCAGTAGTTGATGAGAATAAGTGTATCGGTTGTGGTGTATGTACAACCAAGTGCGAATTCGACGCTATCAAGCTTTACCGTGAGCATCCAGAGTGCTCTAAGATGACTCCATCTGAGGACAAGCTTAAATACGTTCTTCCTTATGGCTTTAAGCAGCGCGTTAAGGTTGCTTTCAAACATAAGAAATAAAAACGAGATATAAATACTGCATCTTATTGCAATAATGTGGTACAATAATGCCTGCTGGATAGCTATCTGGCAGGCATTAATTATTCTGGAGGCAGTATATGCATTTTTATCTATTTGCGGAGGGATTTGCCCAGGCCCTTAGGACAATTTTATTAGTTTACTTGATTCTGACTTTTATGTTCACTGTATATTCTATAGCCAGAATGTATTGGTGCGCACATGTGGGCTCTGATGTTAAGGGTGGCAAGGAAAGAATGCGCCAGCTTCGCAAGGCAGGCCGTTTTGTGCAGATGCCTGTTTACTCTATGGAGGAGATGGCTAAGGAGAAGCATAAAAGAGATGTGCGTATGGTATATTTTCCAGCGGACAATCCTAGAGACAAGCGATTTGTTATAGTTCTTCCTGGTGGAGGATACGCTAGAGTTTGCACTCGTCATGAGGGCTATCCTGTGGCAGCTGAGCTTAATAAAATGGGAATAAATGCATTTGTTCTTGAATATAGAGCAGGCAGAGATTGCGCTCCATTTGGACCAATGGAGGACCTTGGCATCGCTCTTAGATTTATTCAGGACAATACAGATAAATTCGACGTAGTTATGGATGATTATGGATTAATAGGCTTTTCAGCTGGTGGAAATGTGGCTGGTATTTTTTCTAGCCACAAGTTTGGATACTTGGATTACCAGGTTCCACGTCCAGGCATTTTAGTCCTTGGCTATCCATGGACTTGCGTTAATGACTGGCTTAGTCATCCATATTGGAATATTTGGATTGGACTTTTGGGAGTATGGCTTTCTAATCGTGGTAGTTACCACATGTTTGGTCTTAGACATATAAAAAAGGGTAGACAGATGCTTGATGTACAAAAATATATCGAGGCTGATTATCCAAAGACATTTATGTTTTCAGGTAGCTGGGATGTTTTGGTTCCAGCCAGCAGACACGCAGATGTATTTGACGAGGCACTTACAAGAGCTGGCGTAGAACATAAATATGAGAAATATTTCGGTGTACCTCACGGTATAGGTCTTGGAAAGCGTACTAAGGCTCAAGGATGGCTTGAGCGAGCTGTAGAATACTGGGGATAGTAAATCTTAAATCTGAGTATTAATCTACAGAATTTTCATAAAAAATTAATAGTTTGCTCATAACTAAGAATTCCTCGCGTGGTAAAATTACAATAGTAATTTCCCTGCGAGGATTTTTTGTGGGCTGCAAAAAAGGAGCGATTAACATGAGAAAAAGTATGAAGACAAAGATATTGATATGTATTTTAATTCTGGATTTGGTGATGATTATAGGTGTATCAATCATTGCCGTTAATTTTAGAACAGCAGTTAAATCTGCCAATACTATGTCAGATACATATTTGATGGTTGAGCAGGACTTTGGTAACGCCAATACTAATGTGCAAAACTTAGTTAAGCGTTTCTTTGTTCTTCAGACTATGAATTATATGTATGGAGGCAATTGGGATAATACTGAAGTTAGAGATCAAATTATTGGTCTTGGAGCAGATGAGTACGGCGCAGTTGAGGAAGCTATTGCAGATTTGAAAACTCATGTGGATACCATTAACGATAAAGAGTTTACTGAAGAATATAAGGTAATGAGTGAAGCGGCTTTAGGTTTTGTTTCAGAATACAAGGAAATAGAGAAGCTGTATTATAATAATGATTTTGCTGGTGCAAGTACTAGATACTTTGCAGGCTCTCATGAGATGGTAACAGTTTATGAAGAAAATGTTGGTCTCATGAAAGAACGATTAGAGCAATTGGTGAAACTGAACGATGAAAAACTTGCAAAGGCTGAGAAGGAAGTTCAAAAATCCATTGCAATAGGTGTGATATTACTAGTAATTGCATCAATATCAACAATAATTATTGTTATTAAATCAGTTAATCCTCTTGTAAGCTCTGCTAAGGAACTTGATAAGATGATTAGTGAGATGAATGCTGGAAATGCAAACTTGGCTCATAGGTTAAAAAATAAATCTAAGGACGAGGTTGGTGTCTTAGTAGGTGGTATCAACAACTTCTTGGAGACATTGGAAAAAATCATTTTTACTATTAAGAGTGAATCTGGAAATATTTATAGCTCAGTAGAAAATACTGTTGGTATCGTTAATTCATCAAAGGATGATGTAAGTAACGTATCTGCAGTTATGGAAGAGCTTACAGCTAGCATGGAGACTGCAAATAACACACTTCTTTCTCTTAATGAGGAGGCAGGAGATGTTAATGATGCAGTAGGACAGGTTTCAAATCAGGTTTCAGAGGGAACTAACAGAGTGGCTGATATCAAGGAACATGCTACTGTTATCCGTGAGAAGACAGAGAAGATGAAATCCTCTACAAATGAGATGGTTTCATCTATCAAAGATACACTTGAGAACTCAATTGCAGAAAGTAAGAATGTTGAGCAGATTCAGACTCTTACAGAGGATATCCTTTCTATCGCAGCACAGACAAATCTTCTTGCACTTAATGCTTCAATCGAGGCTGCTCGTGCAGGTGAGGCAGGTAAGGGATTCGCAGTAGTTGCTGATGAAATCAGACAGCTTGCTGAGCATAGTAAGGAGACAGCTAATTCGATTCAGGAAATCAGTAATCAGGTTATTTCAGCCGTTGAGGCACTTGCTGATAACTCTAACGAGATGCTTACATACGTAAGTGAGACAGTACTTTCAGATTATGATGATTTCGAAGGTGTTGCTAAGCAGTACTATCAGGATGCTGAGGATATCAATGCAGTACTTGATAGTGTAAATGACAATACAGTAGTTCTTAATTCTACAATCAGCGAGATGACATCAGAGATTGACCATATCTCTAGAGTTATCAATGACTGTACACAGGGTGTATCTGATGCTACAGAAAGCACAACAGGAATCCTTGAGTCTATCACAACAATCCATGATGACTCAGAGAGCAACCGTGAAATCTCTCAGAGACTTCAGGATGAAGTGTCACGCTTCTCTAGCACAGCAGAGGATGCAGAAGAAGTAGCAGAAGTAGAAGAAGAGATAGAAGAATAATTACAAAATAAATAAATGGCCAAGCTGCATAAGCAGCTTGGCCATTTATTATTTGGCAAATAAAAAAGCCTCCAGTTACGCTCTCAAGCCTTAGATATTGCTTCGCTCAACTAACACGTTTCGCTGCGCAACACTAAGAGCTTGATAGCTACTGGAGGCATTATTTTAGCTGTGTCACTCCTTACGATATACGGAATTTAACCGTCTACAGAATAGTTAGGTGCTTCTTTTGTGATGTGGATGTCATGTGGATGTGACTCCTTGAGGGAAGCAGCGGAAATCTTCACGAACTTGCCGCGCTCCTGAAGCTCTGGGATAGTAGGGCAACCACAGTAACCCATACCTGAACGGATACCACCGATGAGCTGGAAGATAACGTCCTCAAGAGAACCCTTGTAAGCAACACGTCCTTCAACACCTTCTGGAACAAGCTTCTTAGCACCTTCCTGGAAGTAACGGTCCTTAGAACCATTCTCCATAGCTGCAAGTGAACCCATACCACGGTATACCTTGTATTTACGACCTTGGAAGAGCTCGAATGAACCAGGAGCCTCGTCGCATCCTGCAAACATTGAACCCATCATACATACTGAACCACCAGCAGCAAGGGCCTTTGTCATATCGCCTGAGTACTTGATACCACCGTCGGCGATGATTGGTACATTGTATTCTTTTGCTACAGCATAGCAATCCATGATTGCTGAAATCTGAGGAACACCGATACCTGCAACAACACGTGTTGTACAGATAGAACCAGGTCCGATACCGACCTTGACAGCATCTGCACCAGCCTCGATAAGAGCCTTTGTAGCCTCGCCTGTAGCGATGTTACCAGCAATAACCTGAAGATCTGGGTAAGCATTCTTAACTTTCTTAACTGCCTCGATGATGTTCTTAGAGTGACCATGAGCTGAATCCATAACGATAACGTCCACCTGAGCCTCTACAAGTGCAGCTACACGCTCCATCATGTTGCCTGTGATACCAACACCAGCTCCGCAGAGAAGTCTGCCCTGGTCATCCTTAGCAGCGTTAGGATATTTAATCTGTTTTTCAATATCTTTGATTGTGATAAGTCCCTTGAGCTTGAACTCATCGTCTACGATAGGAAGCTTTTCCTTACGAGACTTAGCAAGGATTGCCTTAGCCTCATCAAGTGAGATGCCTTCCTTTGCAGTGATAAGACCCTCAGAAGTCATTGACTCGCTGATTTTCTTAGTGAAATCTGTTTCGAATTTAAGGTCACGATTAGTGATGATACCAATGAGTGTGCCGTCTTCTTTAGTAATAGGTACACCAGAGATTCTGAACTTGCCCATGAGTTCGTCTGCCTCAGCAAGTGTGTTGTCTGGACCGAGAGAGAATGGGTCAGTGATAACGCCGTTCTCAGAACGCTTTACTTTGTCAACTTCTTCAGCCTGAGCTTCAATTGACATGTTCTTGTGGATAATACCGATACCACCCTGGCGTGCCATGGCGATTGCCATGCGGGATTCTGTAACAGTATCCATAGCGGCACTCATCATAGGAATGTTAAGTCTGATTTTTCTAGTTAAGTTTGTGTGAAGATCAATAAGATTTGGAGTTACTTCCGAATACTGTGGAACCAGTAAGACGTCGTCGAAAGTAATGCCATCACCAATAATCGATGCCATAAATTTTCCTCTCTTTCTGTATGCAAGACTGTAAATTTTTTAAAATTATATTTAACAAAGTAGTCTGTGTCAATGAAAGTTTGCCAACAAATATGCTGATTTTTTATGTGTTATTTTAGATTTTTTTGACATGTACATAATAGAAAGACATTTGTCCGTCTCTAAAATAAAAATGGCAACTTCAGACAGTGTCTGAGAAAGGAGATTGTTAAAAAATTAGCAATTTTATACAACAAATCAAAAATATTTAACATTTTTGTACTGTAAAATGAACAGAATTGCAGCTTTCTTTTATTGATTTATTTTCTCAATAGTCCTATCATAAAATTACGGCATTATGGGGTGGGGTTCCGGTTAATTATTGACTCACTCGTGATACTATAAATGCTTATATAATTGAAGGAGGAATTTAGAAATGCCAAGAGCAAAACAGTCTATGGATGGTAACCAGGCTGCAGCACATGTCGCTTATGCGTTTACTGATGTTGCCGCTATTTATCCTATTACACCATCCAGCCCAATGGCCGATTTCGTTGACCAGTGGTCAGCAGCAGGCCTTGAGAATATTTTCGGAAATCAGGTAAAGGTAGTAGAAATGGAGTCTGAGGCAGGTGCGGCAGGTGCCGTTCATGGTTCACTTGGTGCAGGTGCACTTACTACTACATTTACAGCTTCACAGGGTCTTCTTCTTATGATCCCTAATATGTACAAGATTGCTGCAGAGCAGCTCCCTTGTGTATTCGATGTATCAGCTCGTACAGTTGCTACACAGTCACTTAACATCTTCGGTGATCATTCCGATGTATATGCTTGTCGTCAGACAGGTTTCGCAATGATGGCTGAGACAAATCCACAGGAAGTAATGGATCTTTCTCCAGTAGCTCATCTTGCAGCTATCGAGGGTAAGGTACCTGTACTTAATTTCTTTGACGGATTCCGTACATCACACGAGATTCAGAAAATTGAAAAGTGGGATTATGCAGATCTCAAAGAGATGGTTAACATGGATGCTATCGCTGAGTTCAGAGCTAAGGCTCTTAATCCAGAGCACCCAACAATGCGTGGTTCACATGAAAACGGAGACGTTTTCTTCCAGCATAGAGAAGCTTGCAACACAGCTTACGACAATTTCCCAGCAGTTGTTCAGAAGTACATGGACAAGGTAAATGCAAAGCTTGGTACAGATTACAAGCTTTTCAATTACTATGGTGCTGCTGATGCAGATAGAATCATCGTAGCTATGGGTTCTATCAACGACGTAGCAGAAGAGGTTATTGATTACCTCAACGCACACGGCGAGAAGGTTGGTGTACTTAAGGTTCGTCTTTACAGACCTTGGTCATCAGAGGCATTCCTTGCTGCACTTCCAAAGACAGCAAAGAAGATTGCTATCCTCGATCGTACAAAGGAACCAGGTGCTCTCGCAGATCCTCTTTACCTTGATGTTGCTACAACACTTCGTGAAGCAGGTCTCAACGACATCACAATCTGCGGTGGTAGATATGGTCTTGGTTCTAAGGATACTCCTCCTTCATCAGTATTTGCTGTATATAAGGAACTTGAGAAGTCTGAGCCAAAGCGCAGATTTACAATCGGTATTGTAGATGATGTTACTAACCTTTCACTTCCAGAGGTTAAGCCAGCTCCTATTACATCAGCTCCTGGTACTAAGGAGTGCAAGTTCTGGGGCCTTGGTGGTGATGGTACTGTAGGTGCTAACAAGAACTCTACAAAGATCATCGGTGACCACACAGACAAGTACATCCAGGCATACTTCCAGTATGACTCTAAGAAGACTGGTGGTGTTACAATTTCTCACTTGAGATTTGGTGACAACCCAATCAAGTCTCCTTACTATATCAACCAGGCTGACTTCGTTGCTTGCCACAACCCAGCATACGTTACACAGGGTATGAAGATGGTGCAGGACGTTAAGCCAGGCGGAGTATTTATGATTAACTGCCAGTGGTCAGATGATGAGCTTGAGCAGCACCTTAACGCTGAGGCAAAGAAATACATCGCTGATAACAATATCCAGCTTTACACAATCAATGCTATCGATAAGGCTATCGAGATTGGTATGGGTAAGCGTACAAATACAATTCTTCAGTCAGCATTCTTCAAGCTCGCTGATGTAATGCCTATCGATCAGGCTGTAGATTACATGAAACAGGCAGCTAAGAAGTCATACGGCAAGAAGGGTGACGATGTTGTTCAGATGAACTACAACGCTATCGACGCTGGTGTAGATGCTGTACATAAGGTAAATGTTCCAGATTCATGGAAGAACCCAGCAGCAGATCCTGCTAAGCCAGCACTTGAGGGTCGTCCAGAGTTGGTTAAGATGGTTAAGAATCTCCTTGAGCCTATCTCTAAGATGGATGGTGATTCACTTCCAGTTTCAGCATTCGTTGAGAACCCTAACGGACAGTTCGAGCTTGGTGCAGCTGCATACGAGAAGCGTGGTACAGCTGTAACAGTTCCTACATGGGATGAGACAAAGTGTATCCAGTGTAACCAGTGTGCATTTGTATGTTCACATGCTACAATCCGTCCATTCATGCTTTCTGAGGACGAGGTTAAGGCAGCTCCAGCAAACATCAAGCTTGCTGATACAAAGCCAAAGGCTTCTGAGTACAAGTACACAATGTCAGTATCTCCACTTGATTGTATGGGATGCGGCGAGTGTACAACAGTTTGTCCAGTTGGTGCTATCACAATGGTTCCACAGGCAGAAGAAGCAGACGAGCAGCCAGTATTCAACTACTTAGTAGCTAATGTTGGACGTAAGGAAGCAGCAGGTTCTGACCTTACAGTTAAGGGCTCACAGTTCAATCAGCCACTCCTTGAGTTCTCAGGATCATGTGCAGGTTGTGCTGAGACTTCATACGCAAGACTTATTACACAGCTCTTTGGTGAGCATATGTATATTTCAAACGCTACAGGATGTTCTTCAATTTGGGGTGGTCCTGCAGCTACATCACCATTTACAGTTAACAAGGATTCTAAGAAGGGTCCAGCATGGTGTAACTCACTCTTCGAGGACAACGCTCAGCATGGTATGGGTATGGAAGTAGGACAGAAGTACTTACGTGACCATGCTATCGCTTCAGCTAAGAAGGCAGCAGAGGCTGGTTCAGCAGATCTTAAGGCTGCATTCGCTAAGTTCGAGGAGACAGTTAATTCTACAAGAGAGAACGGCCCAGCAGCTGACGCTCTTATCGCAGCACTTGAGAAGGACGGCTCAGCAGATGCTAAGGCAGCTCTTGAACTCAAGGATTACCTCGCTAAGAAGTCTGTATGGATCTTCGGTGGTGACGGTTGGGCATACGATATCGGATTCGGCGGTCTTGATCATGTACTTGCATCAGGCGAGAATGTCAACGTAATGGTATTCGATACAGAGATGTACTCTAACACTGGTGGACAGGCTTCTAAGGCTTCTAACATCGGTGAGGTTTGCCAGTTCGCTGCATCAGGTAAGGAAGTTTCTAAGAAGTCACTTTCTGAGATCGCAATGTCATACGGTTATGTATACGTTGCTCAGATCGCACTTGGTGCTAACATGGCACAGGCAGTTAAGGTTCTCGCTGAGGCTGAGGCTTACAACGGACCTTCACTTATCATCGGATACGCTCCATGTGAGCTCCACGGTGTTAAGGGTGGTATGAACCACTGCCAGGATGAGATGAAGGCAGCTGTTACAGCAGGTTACTGGAACCTCTTCTCATTCAACCCAGATCTTAAGAAGGAAGGTAAGAATCCATTTACTCTTACTTCTAAGGAAGGTGACTACAGCAAGTATCAGGATTTCCTTGCAAACGAGACACGTTACTCTCGTCTTACAAAGGCATTCCCAGAGCGTGCTGAGAGACTCTTCGCTGAGAACCAGAAGGCAGCTGAGGAGAGATATGCTCACCTTAAGAAGTTAGTTGACCTTTATTCATAAGATTTAATTAACTACAAACAAAATCCTCCGTGCATTACACGGAGGATTTTTTATACTTGCTTCATAAAATTAATTATCAAAAGATATGACTTTCTGCATTAAAATTCATATTCAATGTGCCACAATCTGTCTTGGAATTCTTCATAAGTGGCATCATCCAATTTTTCCCAGTTTTCGTTGCTAGTTTCTATGTACCAACATTCTTCAACTGAATCATACTCCATCCAGCCATAATCGCCATATTCAGAAGATAAACCTTCTAACCAATACTGAAACTGTGGAGGGTCGATATCTTGATTCAACCAGACATACATATCGGTGCTGGCATCGTAGTAGTTTCCATCAGAATCAAGGGATAAGTGTTTGTATCCACCATTTTCGAAATTATCTTTGTAATCGGCTTCATCTGTTAGTACAAAACCCTTGCCTTCTTCCTTTAGGAACATGTAGTCAACTAAGGTAGGAATATTATAGCTGTTTGAATAGCTGTCAGAATAATTATCACTATAATCTTTGGAATCAAAGGAGTTCGACTGGAAATTTGATGGACTGTAATAGGTCTCCCTTTGGTTTTCATGATAAGTATCAATGATGCCAGAAAAAAGTGAGAAAAACAGCATTCCTACAATTAAAAGATATATGGCTGAGGAAGCTGAAGATTTTTCTCTTGAGTAAGAATCATCATATGAATAGCTGTCTGGTGAATCATTCTCACCATCTACCAAAGCATCTATTTGGGATACAAGATGCATTGTTCCACCGCAATGAATACATGGCTTTTCACGGTCTGGCCAAGGGCGAGAATCCTCCATACCGCAATAGTCACATTTACATACGGCAGTAGTAGAATCTGATACTACGCCCTGTTTAGAAAAGACAACATCTTCATAAAAATTTCCGTCTTCATCATAGTAACCCGCTTTATATTCCACACCTGTTAATTCGTCTGTCCATGGTTCATTGTAATGAACATAGTCATGGTACTTGCAACGATAAATTTTAGGAGTGACTCCAGAATAATTCTTTGGTTGATTAGTTCTGTTTCTGTAAACTGGTGTAGTATTCCTTGAAAATAAACTTCCCATTCCTAAAAAGGAACTAGAGTGAGAACTAGAACTGTGATGACTTCTGCTTCTAGAAGAGCTGCTATGTGATCTAGATGAACTGTGGTGCGAGTGGCTACTAGAATGTGAGCTATGACTGCTCGATGAGTGATGACTTGGTGACATTTTCCCCTCCTTACTAAATATGCTGATTTATAGTATAAAGAAAGTTGCTGAAAGATACAATATTATTGCGGTTTTGGGGTGTTGCACACTTGTTGTCAAAATGATAAAATACTACTAGATATAGTGTAAGGAAATATTGCTTTGGGAGGATTTTTTGAATGAAATGTCCATTTTGTGGTAGCCAAGATACTAGCGTAATTGATTCAAGACCTGCAGATGACAACACAAGCATTAGACGTCGTCGTTCTTGCCCAGAGTGCGGCAAGCGTTTCACTACCTATGAAAAGGTTGAGACTATTCCGCTTATCGTCATTAAAAAGGATAACAATAGAGAGCCATACGACAGGACTAAAATCGAAAAGGGTGTTCTTATTGCATGTCGAAAGAGACCGGTTGCTGCTGCCCAGATTTCAAAGGTAGTTGACGAGATCGAGACAGAGATTTTCTCATTAGAAGAGAAGGAGATTCCTAGCACTAAAATCGGTGAGATAGTAATGGAGCATCTTGAGAATGTTGATCCGGTTGCATATGTTAGATTTGCTTCTGTTTATCGCGAATTTAAGGACGTTAACACCTTTATGGATGAGCTCAAGAGAGTCTTAGATAAATAGCTGTTTGGGGGCTAGGAGAGTTTTTACAAGTAGTTACAGGTTTTATGGGGGTTAAATATTTGACTATTTGTACGATATAATAAGTGCAGGTAGCAAATATGGAGAGTTATATTTAATGAATATTTCAGGTATTCGCCCGTCTTTAGGGTTCTATGATTACAATTCAATAAGAATACGACAAGAGCTTGGAATGGCACCTGTTGATGAGCCAGTAGAAGAGACTCCAGTAGAGGATTCTACTAGTGGCATTAGCGATGAGGAGATTGCAGCTTCTAGAGAGGCACAGACATTTGGCGCTTATGATTTTGCCAGCCAGTACAAGCCAGGCGAGTCCTTTGATTTAAAGGGTGCTGATAGTGATATTAAGTCACTTGACGTGGAAAAGGCAGTATCTTCTATGCAGAAGGATTCACTTATCCATCGTTATCAGTACTTCGTACAGAACAAGACACCTCAGGATCAGCAGGTTAAGCCAGTTGTTGAGGATTTCAAATTATAACAATATGCGTTTTTAGAGGCACATCAATTGATGTGCTTCTTTTATTGTGTTAAAATCGAGCCTATGAGTAAGAGAAATTTATATCCAAGAGACTATGTAGATAGTACCTATTCAATTGATTTTAAAAAGCTTTATGAACAGGGTTACAGAGGAGTTATTTTTGATGTGGATAATACGCTTGTTCCACACAACGCTCCAGCAGACGACAGAGCTAAGGCTCTTTTTAAGGAATTACACGATTTAGGCTTTCAAGCCCTTTTGTTATCCAACAATAAGGAGCCTAGAGTTAAGACCTTTAAGGAGGCTGTTGAGTACTGTACCTACATATATAAAGCAAACAAGCCATCAGCATCTGGCTACAAGAGAGCTATGGAGCAGATGGGCACTGACGTGACTAACACTATTTTTGTAGGCGACCAGATTCTCACAGACGTGTGGGGCGCCAATCGTGCAGGTATTCGTTCAGTCATGGTTAAGCCAGTACTTAAATGGAAGGAAGAAATCCAGATTATCTTCAAGAGATTCCTTGAGGCTTTCATTTTACTTGGCTACAGAATTTACAAATTATATGGAAAGAACATAAATAAAGTTCCTCTTAAATAATGTAGAAATGCATCAGGGAGGAATCGAAAGGAGAATCTTATTATGAAAATTGTAATTGCAAATGACCATGCAGCAACAGATCTTAAGTTTGAGATTAAGGAGTATATTGAGAGCCTTGGACATGAGGTTATTAATATAGGAACAGATTCACATGACAGCTGTAATTATCCAGAGTATGGTGCAAAGGCTGCGAGAATGGTGGCAGCAGGTTCTGCAGATTTGGGCGTGCTTATTTGCGGAACAGGCGTAGGTATTTCACTTGCAGCTAACAAGGTAAAGGGAATCCGCTGTGGAGTTTGCTCTGATACAGCTACAGCAAGACTTATTCGTGCTCACAACAATGCAAATATGATTGCTTTTGGAGCTCGTATAGTAGGAAGTGAGCTTGCAAAGGATATTGTGAAGTCTTTCCTTGAAACAGAGTTTGAAGGTGGTAGACATCAGGTGAGAATTGATATGATATCTGCTATTGAAAATGAAGAATAGTTCTGATATAATTTTTTGGTCTATGTGAGGATTCACGTAAAAAATTAGCCTAGTATAGGCATACCTGATATATATTATAGAGGAGGAATTGTAATAAATGAACGTACAGGTAGAAAATCTTGAAAAGAATATGGCAAAGATCACAGTTACAGTTGATGCAGCTGAGCTCGACAAGGCTATTACAAAGGCATATAACAAGCAGAAGAACAGCATCTCTGTTCCAGGCTTTAGAAAGGGCAAAGTTCCTCAGAACATGGTAGAGAAGATGTATGGTGCTGAGATTTTCTACGAGGACGCTGCTAATATTATTATGCAGGAGACATACCCACAGGCATATGATGAGTCTAAGCTTGATATCGTTTCACAGCCACAGATCGACATCACACAGCTTGAGAAGGGTAAGGACTTCGTTTATACAGCTACAGTTGCTCTTAAGCCAGAAGTTAAGCTTGGCAAGTACAAGGGCGTTTCTGTTACAAAGATCGATTCTAAGGTTACAGCTACAGAAGTTAACAATACAATCAAGGCTGAGCTTGAGAGAGCTGCTCGTACAGTTACTAAGACAGGCAAGGCTGCTAAGGGCGATACAGCAGTTATCGATTTCGAGGGCTTCATCGATGGTGTAGCATTCGAAGGCGGTAAGGGCGAGAACTATGACCTTGAGCTTGGCTCTGGTTCATTCATTCCTGGTTTTGAGGATCAGCTCATCGGCCACAAGGCTGGCGAGGATGTTGAGGTTGAGGTTACTTTCCCTGAGACATATCAGGCAGAGGACCTTGCAGGTAAGCCAGCAGTATTTAAGTGCCACATCCACGAGGTTAAGGGTAAGGACATCCCTAAGCTTGATGATGAGTATGTAGCAGACACAACAGAGTTTGAGACAGTTGAGGAATACAAGGCATCTGTTAAGGAGCGTCTTGAGAACAATAAAAAGGCAGAGGGACGTCGCGCTCAGGAGGACGAGGCTATCGCTAAGATCGTTGAGGATTCTGAGATGGAGATTCCAGATGCTATGCTTGACTACCAGGTTGAGAACATGATTAACGATTTCGCTAACAACATGGCTCAGCAGGGTCTTTCAATCCAGCAGTACATGCAGTTCACAGGTATGACAATGGATTCATTCCGTGAGCAGGTTCGTCCAGACGCACTTGCACGTACACAGTCTTCACTTGTACTTGAGGCAATTGCTAAGGCTGAGAAGATCGAGGCATCTGATGCTGACGTTGATGCTAAGCTTGAGGATATGTCTAAGCAGTACGGTATGGAGCTTGATCAGCTTAAGACTCTTGTTGGCGACAGCGAGAAGGAGTCAATGAAGAAGGATATTGCTATCGAGAAGGCAATTGAGCTCATCATGGACAATGTTAAGGAAGCTGCTAAGAAGAAGACTACTACTAAGAAGGCTGATGCTGAGGAGTCTGCAGCAGAAGAGAAGAAGCCAGCTAAGAAGACAACAGCTAAGAAGACTACTACTAAGAAGACAACAAAGAAGGCTGCTGACGCTGAGTAGGAATTAAATAAGCATAAAGCTTATTTGATTCCGTAATAGGATGCTTTCTTGTATGAAATACAAGAAAGTAGTCTGGCGAAGCCAGATTTTATTGCAGCTTTCATTGGCTGCAATAAAACCAAAAAGTATTAAAAATTTGTAAAAATCGAGACACGGATTACTAAAATAGATATAATTAAAAATGAAATTAAATCACTGGCCTGAGCGTATGCTCGGGCTTAGTGTATATATAATACTTGTTTAGCAGCTTGGTTTTTTGGCGGAATAATTAACCTATTGTTCCTGCTAATGAGTGCTGAAGAGTATTGACTAAATCTATTAATCATTAGGAGGACTAAAATGGCAACAATTCCTTATGTCATTGAACAGAATTCTCGTGGGGAGCGTTCTTATGATATTTATTCACGATTATTAAAGGATCGTATCGTATTCTTAGGTGAGGAGGTTAACGAGGTTACTGCTTCACTTACAGTTGCTCAGTTACTTTTCCTTGAGTCAGAGGATCCTAGCAAGGATATCCACCTCTACATCAATAGCCCAGGCGGTAGTGTTACAGCTGGTATGGCTATCTACGATACAATGCAGTATATCAAGTGTGATGTTTCTACTATCTGTATTGGTATGGCAGCTTCTATGGGAGCTTTCTTACTTGCAGGTGGACAGAAGGGCAAGCGATTTGCTCTTCCTAACTCAGAGATTATGATTCACCAGCCACTTGGTGGAGCTAAGGGTCAGGCTACTGAAATCGAAATCGCAGCTAAGAATATTCTTAAGACTAGAGAAAAGCTCAACCGTATGTTGGCTGAGAACACAGGTAAGCCATACGAGCAGGTATGCCTTGACACAGAGCGTGATCACTGGCTTGATGCTAAGGAAGCCCTTGATTATGGTCTTATTGATGAAATTATTACAAAGAAAGCAAAATAAAGCCGATATATATAATAGTGGTTTATGTTTTGATTATTAAATGAGGTTATTATGGCAAGAAACGATGACAGAGTTCGCTGCTCTTTCTGCGGCAAAACACAAAATCAGGTTCGTAAGCTTATAGCAGGACCGAATGGTGCTTTTATCTGTGACGAGTGCGTTGAGATTTGTCAGGAGATAATTGTTGAAGAGCTCGAGGATTTTGCTCCAGCAACTGAGGGAGATTCTATCGAGATTAATCTTCAGAAGCCAGAGGACATGAAGAAGTTCCTTGACCAGTATGTTATTGGTCAGGATGAGGCTAAGAAGGTCCTCTCTGTTGCTGTGTACAATCACTACAAGCGTATCATGGCTAATCCTGATGACATCGATGTAGAGCTTCAAAAGAGTAATGTGCTTATGCTTGGACCTACTGGTTCTGGTAAGACACTTTTGGCACAGACATTGGCAAGAGTTCTTGGTGTTCCATTTGCTATTGCTGATGCTACCACTCTTACTGAGGCAGGTTACGTAGGTGAGGATGTTGAGAATATTCTTCTTAAGCTTATCCAGGCAGCTGATTTTGATATTAAAAAGGCTGAGATTGGTATCATCTACATCGACGAGATTGATAAGATTACTAAGAAGTCTGAGAACGTTTCTATCACAAGAGATGTTTCTGGCGAGGGCGTTCAGCAGGCATTACTTAAGATTATCGAGGGTACAGTTGCTAATGTTCCACCTCAGGGCGGACGTAAGCATCCACAGCAGGAGACTATCGCAATCGATACAAAGAACATTCTCTTTATCTGTGGTGGAGCTTTCGAGGGTCTTGAAAAGATTATTTCACAGCGTACAGATAGCTCAGCTATCGGTTTCGGCGCTGATGTTAAGGATAAGAACAATCAAAAGATTGATGATTTACTTCAGCAGGTACTTCCACAGGATTTCATCAAGTATGGTTTGATTCCTGAGTTTATTGGACGTGTACCAATCAATGTATCCCTTAACGAGCTTACTGAGGATGATATGATTCGCATCCTTAGAGAGCCTAAGAATTCATTGACAAAGCAGTATCAGGCACTCTTCAAGATGGATGGCGTTAAGCTTGAGTTCGAAGAGGATGCCCTTAGAGAGATTGCTAAGAAATCAATCGAGAGAAAAACAGGTGCTCGTGGACTTCGCGCTATCGTAGAGAGCGTTATGATGGATCACATGTATCATGTACCATCTGATGAGTCGATTGTTGAGATTACAGTTACAAAGGAGATGGTTGATAGCAACCTTCTTCTTATCGACAAGAACTCAGACAGCGTAGTATCAATCGAAGATAAAAAGGAAAAGAGTGCATAATGGTCATAAGATCATGTAATCTTGAAACAGTGTGCGGGCCTACATCTACACTTCCTAAAAATGACCTCCCAGAGGTGGCATTTGCAGGCAAGTCTAATGTAGGCAAGTCATCACTCATAAATGCGGTTATGAACCGCAAGTCTCTAGCTAGAGTATCAGCCCAGCCTGGTAAAACACAGACCATCAATTTCTACAATATTAATGATGAGATTTATGTGGTGGATTTGCCGGGCTACGGTTTTGCTAAGGCATCTGAAAAGGAACGTGAGCGTTGGGGCAAGATGATAGAGACATATCTGAACACATCAGATATGATTAGAGCTGTCTTTCTTTTAGTAGATATTAGACATGCTCCATCGGCAAATGACAAGCAGATGTTTGAATGGATGGACTACGTAGGTTACGACCCAATTGTCATCGCCACTAAGGCTGACAAGATCAAGCGAAGCCAGCTTGATAAGCAGATTAAGATTTTGCGTGAGGGTTTAGGAGCTACAAAGGACACAATCATTGTTCCATTTTCATCCCAGACCAAGCAGGGACTTGACACTATACAGGATTTCTTGGCTCAGGTTATCGAGAATGAAGCCAGTCTTTCTGATGTAGAGGATCTTGATTAATGAAGAAAAACAAATATATTTTTGTGCTACTACTGCTCATCTCTATTAGTGTGGTGTGCACCTGTGGCACTTTTTTTTATGTAAAATTTAATAATGCTAATGTAGCTGCAAATGCTGATGATGAATTTGTTATTATGACTAGCTGCAATCCTGTATATATTGCTACATTAAATGTTGTAGGTGATACAGATGGGGTGACTGTTTCCAACCTATCCCAGCCAACAACAGGATGTCTCCATGATTACACACTTACTACAGAGGATATGAAGAATCTATCTAATGCAGATGTGCTGGTGGTAAATGGCGGTGGTATGGAAGGCTACCTTGATGATGTGGTGGAGGCTTATCCTGAGCTAACCATTATAGATACATTTGAATATGTAGAGGATAGAGTCGAGCTTCCAGAAGAAGAGGAACATGAGCATGACGCTGATGAGCATTCTCAGGAAAAGTCATTATCCCAGACTCCAAATGATTTTCATAGAACGGTAGAGTCTGATGAGCACGAGGACCATCACCACGAGGAGAATAGTCATATCTGGATGGATAGCAAGCTTTTTGCTTATCAGGTTCAGGCTATCGCAGAGGGATTAAGCCAGGCAGACGGGACACATGCAGACATATATAAGGAAAATTCCTCAGAATATGTAGGGGTTCTTTCAAAATATGTGGATAAATCAGGCTTAGAATCACTTGAGGGTGCAAATGTTGCTGTTTTACATGCTGCCTTTATATATACTGCAGGTTCACTTGATGCCAATGTAGTGGCTGTGATGGATTTGGATGAGGAGCGTCAGGTTAGTGCTGGCGAGGTCAGTGATTTTATCGAGACAATCAAGGCAAATGATGTTAAGCTTGTTTTAGCAGAGTACGACTACGGCAATTCAATGGGCAAGCTAATTACAGAACAGACAGATGCTAAGGTGGTTTACCTAGAGACTCTAGTTCATGGCGCATATGGAGCCGACGATTACGTAACCACCATGAACGAAAACTATGCCCGAATCTCCAACGTGGTAGAATAGGGAATATTTTATTCAGAGTCAGCTAGGGTTAAGCCACCAGGCTCTGAATTTATTAAATGAGTCGAATAGGTTGTAACTATCAAGCTCTGAGTGTTGCGTAGCGAAACATGTAGTTGAGCGAAGCAATATCTCAGGCTTGAGAGTGTAACAACCGAAACCGACGGATTATAATGAGAAAGATTATAGTATGAAGAAAATTATTCCATGTGGATTTCACTGTATTAAGTTCATAGACTTGGGCGTTGCCTTTGGCGACCAGCAGGTGCTGTCTGGCATCAACCTCCATGTTCATTGTGGCCAGATGACCGCTATCATTGGGCGCAATGGTGCTGGTAAATCTACTCTTGTAAGAGCTATCCTTGGAGAGGTTCCATATACAGGAGAGATTCAGTTCAAGAATAAAATGAACAACAACATGCAGGGACTTAAGATAGGCTATGTTCCACAGACTATTAATATAGATAGAACTACACCACTTAGTGTGTATGATTTGTTCCAGTCATTTACAGGGAAATTACCTATTTTATTTTCTAATAAGAAGGAACACGAGCATGTGAGAGAGGCTCTTGCAGAATTTGATGTGGCAGAGCTTATAGACCAGCCTGTAGGTACTCTTTCTGGCGGACAGCTACAGAGAGTTCTTCTTGCTATGGCTGTCCATGATACACCAAACCTTCTATTATTAGATGAGCCAGTATCTGGTATCGATAAAAATGGTATGGATGCATTCTATGAAAAGATGCAGTACTTAAAGGAGACACATGATTTGGCTATTATTCTTGTGAGCCATGATCTTGACTACGTATATAAGTATGCGGATAATGTTATCCTTATTGATAAGACTGTGACTGCAGCAGGCAGACCAAAGCTTGTGTATGAGACTGATGCCTTTAAATCAGTATTTGGTAAGGGCGCAGTAGGAGAAGTGGAGGTGAAGACAGATGTTCAGTGAGATGTTTAGTTATACCTTCATGATTCGAGCTACTATAGCTATTCTTTTGATTTCACCGCTCTTTGGAACAGTTGGTACCATGATAGTGCAAAAGAGGATGGCATATTTCAGTGATGCCCTTGGACATTCGGCCCTCACTGGTATTGCAGCTGGAGTAATTATGGGAATAGCTAACACTACAGTTTCCATGATTATATTTGGTATCTGTTTTGCCTTGCTTCTTAATTATATTTCTAGAAAAGGACTTAGCTCTTCAGATACATTGATTTCTGTATTTGCCAGCTGTGCTACAGCACTTGGTCTTGCAATATTATCAAGGGGCGGTAGCTTCAGCAATTACTCAGCTATATTAGTGGGCGATATTTTATCAATCACCGGAAGCGAGATTATTCAGCTTATTGTGTTATTTGCTGTTATATTAGTTTTCTGGTGCTTTAGCATTAATAGGCTGACAGCTATTAGTATTCATGCCACACTTGCTAAGAGCCGCAGTATTTCAGTTAGAGTGATGGAGGATGCTTTTGCTGTATTGATAGCTCTTCTTGTTATGTTATCCATCAAGTGGGTGGGCATACTCCTTATTAATGCACTTTTAATTCTTCCTGCAGCCAGCAGTAGAAATATCTCGGAGAACTTTAGAGAGTATACTTATTTTTCTATTATATTTAGCCTCTTCTCTGGAATAGTAGGATTGTTTGTTTCTTATTTTACAGATATGGCTACAGGTCCTATGATTGTAATCATAGCAAGCGTTATTTATTTTGCTACATATATATATGGTAAGGATAGATAATTGAAAACAAATAGTAATCCCCAGACTCTGTATTTAGAGCCTGGGGATTTTTTGAAAATGGATGCCAGATAATATACGAAAGTGTAAATATTGTGTAAAAATCAGATAATTGGATGCAATTTATGTTTTTTTAGTGAAAAACGTGCACAGAGAAAAAAACGTGATATAATACATCTACACTTAAGGATGACACCTTGGTTTAGCCCCTATTTTAAGGTTTAAAAATATTTTAAAAAAAGGGGTTAAGTTATAAAAGAGATCATCCGATATATTTTTTGTAAGGGCAGAAGAGAGGTAATTAAACCCAGTTTAGAGTGAAATAAAATTTTTTAAAAAAATTTCTAAAAAGGGGTTAAGTAATTTCTCAGATGACCGATATACACATTAGATAAATGAAAAGGATTTCATTATCTCGAAAGTTACATCACAATATCATATAGGTTTCGTTACCAGGACAAGGATGTTAAGGATCGGAATAATCAAATTTGTTTTCTATTTATCTATTGTAATCGCAATAGAATTTTTTCATGCGAAGAATTAACTTAATAACAATTCATGGAGAGATGACCAATACAGATTGCATTGGCAATGGGCCACTCATAGTAAGTGATAATCATTTACAGTATGTCGCGCGAGTACTGTGTTGATTATAAATTAGCAATTATTAACAATTAAGTGCAGAGGCACTTCTCCCAAGAAAGGATTCTAGGGAGTATCTACAAGGAGGTAGAATTTATGGTAGTACAACACAACATGCAAGCAAGCAATGCTTCAAGAATGCTCAACATCACAGCAGGAAATCAGTCAAAGTCAACTGAGAAATTAGCTTCAGGTTACAAGATTAACCGTGCAGCAGATGATGCAGCTGGTCTTTCAATTTCAGAGAAGATGCGTAAGCAGATCAGAGGTCTTGATCAGGCTTCTACAAACGCACAGGATGGTGTATCTGCAGTGCAGACAGCTGAAGGTGCTTTAACAGAAGTTCACTCAATGCTTCAGAGAATGAACGAGCTTGCAGTACAGGCAGCAAACGGAACAAACAGTGAGTCTGATCGTTCTTCAATCCAGGACGAAATTAATCAGCTTACAACAGAAATCGATCGTGTTGCTGAGACAACAAAATTCAATGAGACATACTTACTTAAGGGTTCTAACGGAACAAAGAAGAACTACGTACAGGCTCATGATGCAGGTCTTGTTGGTTCATTATCACAGAACACAACAACAGCTACTTTCCGTATGAAAGAGCTTAACGTTGGTGATACTTACACAATCGGTGGTACAAAGTATGAAATCGGTGCTAAGGATGTGGCTGATGGTCTTAAAGCTCTTAAGATTACAACAGGTGATGCAGCAGTTGGTACAGCTGGAGAGGCTGGATATCAGGCTAAGCTTAACTCTGGTGATGTAATCAAGATCGATGGTAAGTCTTATGAGATCGCTACTGAGACAGATATGGAGCAGGCTAAGATTACAGCAGCTAAGATTACACAGCTTGCAGCTTTGGGTTCTACAATTGAATTCAACGGCAAGAGCGTAACAGTATTCTCTGAGAAGGATAAGACACAGGAAACTGATTACACAGATCCTAACAACAAGACTCTTATCACAACAAAGGCAGCTTATAATAAGGTTCAGACAGAGCTTACAGCAGCTTCATCAATCGGTGCTATCGATGATCGTGCTTCTGTTGCAGCAGGTGTTAAGAAGACAGTTGGTGAGGATACAAATAAGCAGACATTCTATGATTTCAAGATCACACGTGGTTCTGTAAATACAAAGAATGACCTTAACTTCAACCTTCATGTTGGTTCTGATGCTGATATGACAAACAAGATTGGTGTTAAGATTGAGACAATGGATTCTAAGAACCTTGGTCTTGCAGGACTTAATGTATCTGATGATACAGGTAAGGCAGCTACATACGCTATCGATGCTATCGCAGACGCTGTTTCTAAGGTATCTGCACAGAGATCTGCACTTGGTGCTATCCAGAACAGATTAGAGCATACAATCGCTAACGTAGACAACGTAGTTGAGAATACAAATGCATCTGAATCTCGTATCCGTGATACAGATATGGCTGATGAAATGGTTAACTACAGCAAGAATAATATTCTTCAGCAGGCAGGTCAGGCAATGCTTGCACAGGCTAACCAGTCAACACAGGGCGTATTATCAATTCTTGGATAATCAAACATTGATTGAGTTAAGCATAGCTTAACAGTCCAAATTAATTGTTTCGCGCAGACTAGTTAAATACTAGTAAATTAGGGACTCCCAGGGATGGGGGTCCCTTTTTTGTGTAATAGGATATAGAAGAGCATATTTGTAAATTTATTAGTGCATAATTTAATTGAGCTTGATATATATAAATGATTGGTTCATAATATATTTTATAAGGCATAGTGTTGCTAATATATAATGTATTTTCTAGGGTGGGACGATGAAAGAACAGAATTATTCAGTGCTTAATATGACCGAAGGTAATCCGGTTTCTTTGATAATAAAGTTTTCTATTCCAATGCTCATTGGTAATCTTTTTCAGCAGCTATATAATCTGGTAGATTCAATTATAGTAGGTCAGTTTGTGGGGCCTCAGGCTTTGGCAGCTATTGGCGTAACAGGTTCAGTCACATTTTTATTCTTTGCTCTTTGCAATGGATTTGGAAATGGTGGGGGCATCATTACCTCTCAGGCTTTTGGAAAGGGAGATGATGATGAAGTTAGAATCAGCATTTCTAACACAGGCTATATCATGTTCGTTTTTCCGCTAGTGGTTGGTATAATTGCATATTTTTTAATTGATCCTGTGCTTATTATTCTTGATACACCTGCTGAGATTATGGCAGATTCCAGATCATATTTAAGTATTATGTGCGTTGGGTTAATTTTTGTTTCCCTATATAATTATGTGTCGGCTATGTTGAGAGCCCTTGGTGATTCCAAAACACCACTTTATTTTTTGATATTCTCATGTATTCTCAATACAATTTTAGATTGGATTTTTGTGTGCATTTTTCATATGGGAGTTTTTGGAGCAGGTGTTGCAACTGTAATTTCTCAGCTAATTTCAGGGGTGAGTTGTTTAATTTATGCAATTTCTAAGAATGAATATTTTCATATGAAAAAAGAAGATTTAAAGGTTAATAGTTTTATTTCCCATAAAATTATTAGATTAGGATTTCCCTTGTCATTACAGTTTTCCTTGATTGCAATATCCTGTATGGCACTTCAGCGAGTTGTTAATTCATTTGGAAGTGTTGCCGTGGCTGCATTTACCGCAACTAGTAGAATAGAGCAGATTATTCATTTGCCATATCAGACACTTGGTGCAGCATTGGCAACATATACTGGGCAGAACTATGGTGCAGGTAAGTCTGATAGGATTATAGTTGGCTATAAAAAGAGTCTTATGCTTATGGCTATTTTTTCTTTATTGATGCTTCCAATAATGCAATTCTTGGGCGCGGCAATTATAAGCATTTTCGTTAAAAGTGCAGATGTAATAGCAATGGGAGCAACTGCTCTTCAAATCACAAGCCTCTTTTATATAATGCTTGGAGTAATTTATGTGGTGCGAGGAGTGTTGAATGGTCTAGGAGATGCATTTTTTGCACTATTAAATGGAATAGTGGAGGTTATTGGCAGATTCATTGTTCCTGTAATGTTGACTGGCTTTGCTACTATCGGACTATGGGGAATATGGTGGTCCGTTGGAATAGTTTGGTCCATTAGTGGCTTGACTGCCTGGTTGAGATATTTGGGGTACAAGAAACAAGCATTGCAATATTAATGAAATGGAGAATGATTGAATCCTATGTGTTAGAAAAATTGTCTAATAAATAGGGTTCAAATTTTTTTTATTAAGAAACTAAAGATTTTTGTGGCTTTTCCGATAACTAAATTAGATGGAGACAGTAAACCTATGTTTTTGTCGTCCAACTGGGCAGTTATTTTTCATATAATCGCGCGGAAGAGTAACTGTTTTTTGTACCTTTACAATTTAATAAGGTATACTACATAATTTCCACCTTGATAGCTAGTGGTGGTTGGTCACACCACTTGTTATATAGATACGGATGCAAGCCTAAAGTATGTAGCATTCCATATCATCGTAACTTTTTAAAATTATGTTATGCGCACAGCGCATCTCTTATGAATGGAATCACAAGAGTATCTACAAGGAGGTAGAAATTATGGTAGTACAACACAATATGCAGGCAGCTAATGCTTCAAGAATGTTAGGAATAACAACAGGGGATCAGTCAAAGTCAACAGAAAAGCTTTCATCAGGATTTAAAATCAACAGAGCAGCAGATGATGCAGCAGGGCTTTCAATCTCAGAGAAGATGAGAAAGCAGATTCGAGGTCTTGACCAGGCTTCAACCAATGCGTCAGATGGTATTTCGGCAGTACAAACCGCCGAGGGTGCCCTTACAGAAGTACACTCAATGCTTCAACGTATGAATGAACTTGCAGTACAGGCAGCGAACGGTACAAACAGTGAGTCTGATCGTTCTTCAATTCAGGACGAAATTAATCAGCTTACAACTGAAATCGATCGTGTTGCTGAGACAACGAAGTTTAATGAGACATACTTGCTGAAGGGCGGCAACGGAGATCGAACCGTAAGGGTTTATGCACACGATGCAGGTCTCGTTGGTAGCTTAAGCCAGAACACAACTAAGGCAACATTCCAGATGAGAAAGCTTGAAATTGGAGACTCATACACAATTGGTGGAACAACATATAAAATTGGTGCTGAAACTGTTAAAGAGGCAATGACAGCATTAAAGATTACATCAGCAGCATCTTCATCTGATGATAAGATTACAGCTCTTAAAACAGGCGATGTTATTAAAATTGATGGTAAGTCATTTACTATCGATGAGAATGAGACTGATATGGAACAGTCTCGTATTAAGGCAACAATGATTAATAAGCTTGCTGGAGCTGGTTCTACACTTGAATTCAACGGCCGTGCCGTTACAGTATTCTCTGTAGATGTAGGTACTGGTGTTAATGGTGTTGATCCAAATAACAAGACACTTATTACAGCAACTGCAGCTTACTTTAGAGTTAAAACAGAGCTCATTGCGGCATCATCTGTTGGTGCAACAAATACAAGAGCTGCAATTAATGGAGACCCAGATATTGGTGCAACATATGTTAACTTCACCATTACACGTGGCGATGTAATTTCTAAGAATACTCTTGTATTCAACTTACATGTTGGTTCAGACGCTGACATGACAAACAAGATTGGTGTTGAAATCGACACAATGGATGCAAAGAGCTTAGGAATTCACGGAATGAATGTTTCCGACGATACTGGTAAGGCAGCAACTTATGCTATTGATGCCATTTCAGATGCCTTAGCTAAGGTATCTGCCCAGAGATCCGCACTCGGTGCTATTCAGAACAGACTAGAACACTCTATTGCCAACCTCGACAATGTAGTTGAGAATACAAATGCAGCTGAATCACGTATCCGTGATACAGATATGGCTGACGAGATGGTTACATACAGTAAGAATAATATTCTTATGCAGGCAGGCCAATCAATGCTCGCTCAGGCAAATCAGGCAACTCAGGGTGTATTATCTATTCTTCAGTAATTAGCGTGGCCAAACGCATTAGTACAAATAGATTTCCAATGATGAAATCTGGTACTATCCACAAAAATTGGGTCCCTTCGGGGACCCTTTTTTAGCGGGAGTAGGTAGGGCTAGAAGGGGTAATATACTTGATTAAATAGAAGAAAACCCGTATAATTGATAAGGATAATATCTTTTTATCCGACTGATGATGACACCATCCCCAGAGGAAATACAGGTGTCGCATATAGAAGGAGTTATTAAATGAAAAAAGTAGAAGATTACATAAGAACTATTCCGGATTTTCCAGAACCAGGCATTATGTTTAGAGATGTCACAAGCATTCTTCAGGATGCAGAGGGCTTCAAGCTCGCTATCGACGAGATGATTAAGCTTCTCGATGGAGTTGATTGTGATGTTATAGCAGGAGCAGAGAGCCGCGGATTTATCTTTGGTGCACCTCTTGCTTACGCACTTGGCAAGCCTTTCGTACTTGTTCGCAAGAAGGGCAAGCTTCCATGTGAGACAATCGAGAAGACATATGACTTGGAGTATGGTACAGCTACAATCGAGATGCACAAGGATGCTATTAAGCCAGGTCAGAAGGTAGTTGTAGTCGATGATCTTATCGCTACAGGTGGTACTATTGAGGCAGCATGCCAGCTTATCGAGGAGCTTGGCGGCGAGGTTTCTAAGATCGTATTCCTTATGGAGCTTGCTGGTCTTAATGGACGTGAGAAGCTTGCAAAGTATGACGTAGCTTCAGTTGTTACTTACGAGGGAAAATAATTACAGATTTTTTAGGGTAGTGCTTTTTAGTACTGCCCTTTTTATTTTGCAGGATTAAATATGTGGAGTTTTGAGCAGAAACTCTATTTTGCTATTAGAGGAGTGTTTGTTAATGGAGTTAAGAAAGATTGCCCATATAAAAACTGGCTTTACACAAAAGTTTGGAATACCTAGACAGAGTGGACTTGTAGATGAAGTGGGGCAGATTATTTTTGAGCCAGACTTTAGAGACCCAAACTATATCGAGGGGATATCTGATTACGACTATCTCTGGTTGATTTGGGGATTTTCCAAAAATAAGCCTTTAGAGGGAGCTACAGTTAGACCCCCTAGACTTGGAGGGCAGAAACACATGGGTGTATTTGCAACCCGTTCTCCATTTCGCCCTAATAACATAGGCCTTTCATCTGTAAGGCTTCTTAGAGTGGAGCAGGATGAAAAGCTAGGTCCTATACTTTTGGTAAGTGGTGTTGATATGCTAGATGGCACGCCTATTTACGATATTAAGCCATATATTCCATATGCGGATGTGCACGAGAAGGCTAGGGGAGGATTTACAGATGACCTGTCAAAGGGCCAGCAGATACAGGTAATATTTCCTGAGGAGCATCTAAATAAGCTTCCTGTGGTAATTAGAGAATCTGCCATTCAGGTTTTGGCTCAGGATCCAAGAGCTGGCTACGACAGGAATAAGGAGCGAGAGTTTAGACTTTTATATCATGGATACGACATAGTATTTACCGCCGAGGAGGACAAGCTAGTTGTGACAGATGTGGTGGAATTTAATAAATAATAGTTGGCCAGCAGCCTTTGAGAAGAAGTCAGGGGCGCTGGTCTTTTTTTGTGTTTTTTTGGGGAAAATGCTGCTGGAGATGGTGTGGATTTGTGAGAGATTCGGTGGGCTACTTCTTGACAAACAACATAATACAACATATACTCAGGTTGTGGATGTGGGATAGTGTGGTTTTGCAATCTGGGTTTGTGTGGGGTTGCACATTTTCTCAAGGACCCATTGTAATCAATTGTTTATGTGTTGGGAGGATTTATTATGTTAGATGAAATGAAAATCAAGGAAGAGATTTGTGAGATCGGAAGGCGTATTTACAACAGAAATATGGTGGCAGCCAATGATGGCAATATCTCTGTAAAGCTAAATGACCATGAGTTTTTATGTACTCCAACTGGTGTGTCTAAGGGATTTATGACACCGGATTACATTTGCAAGGTGGATGAGAAGGGAAATGTAATTGAGGCCCATGAAGGGTTCAAGCCTTCTTCTGAGATTAAGATGCACATGAGAGTCTATGAGAAGAGACCTGATGTGGGTTCAGTTGTCCATGCCCATCCTATGTATGGAACAGCATTTGCCATTGCAGGGATTCCACTTACTCAGCCAATTATGCCAGAGGCAGTTATTTCTCTTGGATGTGTGCCAATAGCAGAGTACGGCACCCCATCAACTATGGAGATTCCGGATAATTTGGAGAAATATTTACCTTATTATGACGCAGTACTTCTTGAAAATCATGGGGCCCTTACATGGTCAACTGATTTGAATGCAGCGTACATGAAGATGGAGTCGCTAGAGTTCTACGCAGAGCTTTTATACAAGTCCACAATGCTTGGAGGCCCACAGGAATTTAGTGTGGAGAATATCAAAAAGCTATATAGGATTCGTGGAAAGTTTGGAATGACTGGCAAGCATCCTGCAGATGTTTGCTTTGACAAGGCTGCATCTGCTAATATAGATAGGACGATGCCAGGCTATGAGTATGATTTTAGCGATTAATACTTATGGTTTGGCAGATAGATTATATCAATACTTATTATTGGGGAGAAAATATGGCAGCACTTTCTATTGAACGCAAAAACATTATCCTAGAGAAGCTTAACAGAGAAAAAAAGGTGGTAGTATCGGCTCTGGCCAGGGAGTTTTCAGTATCAGAGGAGACTATTCGCCGAGATCTTGAGAAGCTTGAAAAAGAAGGATTTGCCATCAAAAGCTACGGCGGAGCTATCCTTAATGAAGACAATGACAGTGAAATGCCTTTTAAATTGAGGCAGCAGAACAACAAGTCAGGAAAAAAGAAGATAGCCCAGCTTGTGGCAGAGTTAATTAATGATGGGGACCATATTTTTGTTGACCCAAGCTCTACCGGAGTGTCTGTCATCAAGGCCTGCGAGGGGAAAAGCAACTTGACGATTTTGACTAATTCGGTGGAAATTCTTTTGCAGCTATCTGATAGGGATGACTGTGATGTAATTTCTACTGGGGGTGCATTGGTACCAGGATATCTGGCGCTGATTGGACCACAGTGTATACAGGCTATTGAATCATTCCACGCAGATGTTGCAATTGTCAGCTGCAAGGGAATTGATTTGGCAAAGGGCGTCACTGATTCTAACCAAATGCTTAGCCAGGTCAAGCAGAAGATGCTTGGAAGTGCCAGCAAAAAGGTGCTTGCTGTAGATAATAGTAAGTTTGACAAGGTGGCATTTTCTAAGATATGTCCGATTACCGATTTTGATGTAGTAGTTACTGACGAGCAGCCATCGGCCCAGTGGATTGAGTATTTTAAAGAACAGGGTGTAAGCCTTTTATATCCGGATTCTAATTAACAATTAAAAAACTATACTTTGATACTTATGGACATGTGTAGTAAAATTGTGGTTAAATCCGGCTGAAAGTATTATGTAATTATAGGGAATAATTGGGAGCCGAAACTTATAGAATTACACCATTACAGGAGGACAGAGATGATTGACTACAGAATTGCAACACTAAAGGACATTGATTTATTAACAACATCTAGGATAGAGGTTTTAAGGGCTGCCAATAAGCTTGATGATTCAGTTGATATGACTGAGGTGGAGAGGGAGTCTAGAGTGTATTATGAGAAGGCTCTGGCGGACGACAGCCATGTTGCGATTTTAGTAATGGATGATGATAAATTTGTAGGCGCAGGTGGTGTGAGCTTTTATACCGTGATGCCTACATATCACAATTCAACAGGCAAGAAGGCATATATCATGAATATGTATACTAACCCTGATTATCGTAGAAAGGGCATAGCTATTAAGACTCTTGAGATGCTAGTAAATGAAGCAAAAAAGAGGGGAATTAAGGAAATAACTCTCGAGGCTACTGATATGGGAAGACCTCTGTATGAGAAATACGGATTTACGGATATGCCATCTGAGATGGAGCTAATTTAATTTTATATAAGTGTTGGTGAAATCGAGTATTTAGATTATAATGATTCATAGAAAATTTAAATCACAGGAGGCTAAGATGAAGCTTACTATCTGTGGTTGGAGGCTAGGATGAATTTTACTTGGGGAATTCTTGCTCATGTAGATGCGGGCAAGACCACTCTTTCAGAATCGATTTTGTTTAACGCGAAAGCTATTGCGTCGCTAGGTCGAGTAGACCATGGCGACGCTTTTTTGGATACAGATATGCAGGAGAAAAATAGGGGAATTACTATTTTTTCAAAGCCTGCAGTTTTTTCTTATGGCGCAAATGAGATGACACTTCTTGATACTCCGGGGCATGTGGATTTTGCAACTGAGACGGAGCGAGCTCTCTGGGCACTAGATGGAGCAATCCTTCTTATAAGCGGTACAGATGGTGTGCAGCCACATACTAAGACTCTGTTTTCCCTTCTTAAAAAATTTCAGATTCCAACAATCATTTTCGTTAATAAAATGGATATGGAAAATGCCGGGGCTGATAGTTTGATTGCAAATATAAAATCAGAGTTGGCTGATAACTGTGTAGAACTTGCAGACAAGGAAGCCATCGCATCTGAAAGTGAAGCGGCCATGGAGGAGTACTTTGAGACAGGAAGTATTTCTGATGCCACTGTTGCAGAGCTATTTAATTCTAGAAAAATTTATCCTATATTGTTTGGCTCGGCCCTAAAAAATGATGGAGTTGATGAGCTGCTTTCATTTATGTCTCTTATGGCCAGTGAAAATCAGGATAGAATGAAGGTCAGAGAATCAGAGGATTTTGGAGCTAGAGTTTACAAGATAGAAAGCCTAGGCAGAGATAGCAGACTGACATTTACTAAAATCACAAGTGGTTCTATTAAGGTAAAAGATGTATTACCAAATGGAGAAAAGGTAGACCAGATTAGAGTATATTCTGGCAATAAATATGAGCAGGTGGATGAGGCAAAAGCTTTTGATATAGTGGCACTGGTAGGTCCAAAGGATACATTTGCCGGCCAGGGACTTGGCGTGGAAAATGACAGAGAAGAGCTTAGCCTTACTCCGGTTTTGCAGTATCAGATTTCATTTTTAGATGATACGATTCCAAGAGTGGCGTTTCCAAATCTTATGAATCTTAACCAGGAGGACCCATCACTAAATGTGACCTGGGATGCAAGCTTAGAGCAGATTAAAATCAATTTGATGGGGCAGGTTCAGACTGAGATTTTGACCCAAAGAATTGAAAACGAGCTTTCTTACAAAGTGGAATTTGTAGAATGTGGTGTGCTTTATAAGGAGACTATTGCAGCAGCTGTTGAGGGAGTAGGTCATTTTGAGCCACTTCGCCATTACGCGGAGGCTCACATTTTAATGGAGCCCCTTGAGCCGGGTAGTGGAATTCAGGTGGAGGCCAATGTGTCAACAGATGAGCTAGCCATTAATTGGCAGAGACTTATAGAGACTCATATTTTAGAAAAGGAACATGTGGGAGTCGCCATTGGAGCTCCTATTACGGATATAAAATTTACAATTGTTGGAGGTAGAGCCCATATTAAACATACAGAGGGAGGCGATTTTAGAGAGGCCACATATCGTGCTATCAGGCAGGGGCTGATGGAGGCAGGAACGAAGGTGCTTGAGCCTTATTTCAAATTTGAGATCGCGGTGCCAGGGAATATGATTGGCCGCGTCATGACAGATATACAAAATATGAATGGTACATTTGATGCTCCCGATGAAGCTGATGGAGTTTCTATTCTTGTAGGTCGCGCGCCAGCTAGCACTATTAGAAATTATCAGGTTCAGCTTGCAACATTTACAAAGGGGGAGGGTAGAATATCCCTGATTTATGATGGTTATGATGCTTGTCACAATGAGGCAGAGGTAATCGAAGCGTCCGGATATAATCCAGATGAAGATGTAGATAATCCAGCTGCATCAGTTTTTTGCAGCCATGGTGCTGGAGATATTGTGCCTTGGTATGAGGTAAAGGAAAAGTGTCATGTGCCATGTATGGTTGATAAAAATGCCACACAGGATTTTGACGAGATTCCAACAAAGCGCATGAATCACGGCGTGGATGAGTGGCTTGATCCAGATGAGATAGATAAGATTCTTCATATGGCAACCCACAGTAATCACGGCAAGAATCCTAAAAAAGGCTGGCATTATGGCGATGGAGATAGAGTTCGCCGCGTTGACTCGGATTATGTTTACAAGGCGCCAAAGGAGATAAAGGCCAAGGAAAAATATCTTTTGGTGGATGGATACAATCTGATTTATGCATGGCCAGAGCTGAAGGAAGTTTTGGATGTGAATCTAGATGGAGCCAGAGGAAAGCTTCTTGATATTCTTAGCAACTATAAGGCCATGACGGATTATAACGTAATTGCGGTATTTGATGCCTATAGAGTAAAGGGGCACGAGGTCACAGCTTCTGACTATTTAAACATCCATCAGGTATTTACTGCGGAGGCTCAGACTGCAGATGCTTATATTGAGCGCTTTACCCATGAACATGGCAAAAAATACGATATCACTGTTGTCACTTCAGATGGACTGGAGCAGGTCATTATCCGAGGTGCAGGAGCAAGACTTATTTCCTCCAGAGAATTTATCCAGGAAGTGGAGAAAAAAGCTGTAGAGCTGAGAAATATGTACGATATCGAAATGGACTAGGGGGACGTAGAGTGTGTTGTGTATGCAGCACACTCTTTTTTGATGCTTTCATGGGAAAATGAATCAATAGGGAAGGATTAAACAAAAAGAGTTAGACAAGACTAACGGGAAGTAGTAATATGAAATCAGCAAAAAACTAATAGGGAGGAATTGAAATATGGGACTTTTTAAAAAGATAATGAATCAAACAAGAAAGCCACAAGGATTTCTTGGAGGAATGATGCTTGATGGAATGAAATGTCACACTGTCAACGAAATCGAAAGTGCACTTTCAGTGGCAGGTTTTTCAAAGATAAAGACAGATCGTCACGAAAGCAAACCTTGGGTTACTGTAATCGCCAAGAAGTAATTTTTTTAGGAAAAAGTTTGGGTCAATTTATAAACTTATGGAGGCTATATGAGTGCTGATTATAAAAATTGGATGCCAAAGGAAATGATATATGGGACTCTGGCGGCGACGGCTGTGGTAGGCGTTGTTACAGCCATAGTAGGCCTTGATTCAATAATAGGAAAGGTGCTTTTGATTGTTACCATACTATGCGCATTTACAGTGCTTTGGATGTATTTGATGTACAAGGCTTTTTCTTATAATGGCTCAAGACAGCTGTCTAGACAGATAATAGAAGGGGTATCTTCCTATGTGAAAATCCCGGATGGTGGAGTGTGTCTTGATGTGGGATGTGGAAGTGGAGCACTTGCAATAGCTTGTGCTAAGAAAAATCCAAATGCTGCAATCTTAGGAATTGATAGATGGGGGAAGGAATATTCTTCATTTAGCAAAGAACTATGTGAAAAGAACGCCTTGGCAGAAGGAGTTTCGAATATAGTATTTGAGCAGGGAGATGCATGCAAGCTAGAATTTGAAGATGAGAGTTTTGATGCTGTAACAAGCAACTACGTATACCATAATATTTCAAGTAAAGACAGACATGAATTGCTTCTTGAGACCTTTAGAACTCTTAAGAAGGGCGGCACTTTTGTGATTCATGACATAATGTCAAAAAGCAAATATGGCAATATGGATGAGTTCGTTAAGCAGCTTAAAGATATGGGATATGAAGAGGTCAAGCTAATCGATACTACAAGTGGAATGTTTATGAATAAAACTGAAGCCACTTGGATGGGGCTTTCAGGTTCCAAAATTTTGATAGGAAAAAAGTAAAGCTCTATTTATTTAGTGTGCAAACAGAGCATACATATCCATCTTGTATAAATGTTTCAATATTCTCACATATAGGGGCAGCCAAAGTGTTTATGGATTTCAGGTCAACAGAAAGACCGGTTCCCATGCACTTTGTGTAGGCCTCTTTTTTTGTCCAAATTTCAAAGAATGCCTTTTCTTTATCAGAGGAGCTGTTAATATAGTCGGCCTCGGCAGGGTGGCAGACCATTTTCATGGTGTTAAATGGTGCCTTGCGGATTCGTTCCACATCAACGCCTATTGTCGAATCTGTAGAAAGCCCCATAAGAACTGCTCCCTTGGTATGAGAAAAATTAAAGTCCAGAGGAGTATCTGTCCTTGGCGCAGACAATGTAGGCTTTTTCATATAGGGGCAGTCAAATACCAGCTCATCATTTTTGATACCGGTCTCCCTTACAATGGCAAGCCTTGTGATTATAGCAGCGTAGAGGGAAAGCATTCTATCTGATTCAAATTTATATCTATTAATTTTTTCTCTGCGCTCAGCAGAAACGAAACCGGATAAATAATCATGTACCGGTCCCCAGTTTTCAGTATTGTCTTTAAGAAAATAAACTTTTGTACTCATGGTATTGATAATAATACAAATTAGGATGGAAGAAAAGTGGACCAGGGGGACGGGGTTAGTGGGTCATTTTCAAGGGGATTGTCAGAAAATGGCCCACTAACCCCGTCCCCCTGGTCCATATCTACACTTGACAAAAATTGGGAATAGTGATAAACCTATTATCGATAATTGAATTATCAGTGAGAGAAAGGATGTAAATCATGTCGGTACGTGATACAAGTATAGATCCTCGGCTTCTTGAAAGTGCAAAAGCCGAGTTTATGAAAAGGGGCTTTTTAAAGGCCGAGCTTAAGACCATTTGTGATAATGCAGGGGTTACAACAGGAGCCGTATACAAGAGATATAAGGGCAAGGAAGAGCTTTTTTGCGCAGTTGTGGAGGAGGCTGTTCTTGCATTTAAAGAATTTATAGGAGAACGTTCAAGATTAGATTTTTCAGCCATGACTGATGACGAGGTGAAAAATACTTGGGTTATGAATGAAAAATATACACTTGATGTGTTCAAGATGATTTGGGATTACAGGGATGAATTTGCATTACTGCTGGAAAAATCTGCAGGCACAATCTATGAAGATTACAGGCATGATTTTTCTTCTCAGATGACAGAAGCTTACATGAAATATTACAAGGAAGCGAGAAAAAGAGGTCTTGCAAATGTTGAGATAACCAAGCAGGAAATGCATGTGCTTTGCACATCCTTCTGGAATTCTATATATGAGCCTTTTATCCATGGTATGTCATGGAAGGAGATAGAGAGTCATTGCAAAGTTCTATGTCGATTTTTTGATTGGGCAAATGCAATCGGACTTAAATGAAAATGAAATTAGGCCGTCGAAAGACGGCTTAAAATAAACACTATGGTTAGTTAAAACTAACATGGAAGGAGAAAAAATGTTTAAAAAAGTGGCTCCTTATATAGGAGAGTACAAGAAATACACAATATGGGCTGTTATAGCTATGTGTATTGGTATTGTGGCAAGCGTAATGCCATATTATTTCCTTTATCAAATTATTTCACCCCTTACCAAGGGCGAGAGTATTAGTTTTCAATTTGTAATGCTAAGGGTATTGGCTGTTGCTATTTGCGAGGTTATCTACTCTTTCTCGTATGTGCAGGGACTTACATTTTCTCACATAAGTGCCTATAACACTTTGAAAAATTTGAGAGTTTCTCTTCAAGGGAAACTGGAGAAACAATCCCTTGGTAATATCCAAAATTTGGGCACAGGTCGTATTAAGAAGGTCTTTACAGACGACATCGATATGATAGAGCTACTGCTTGCTCATGCTATTCCAGAGGGAATTGCAAATATTGTTGTGCCACTTCTAATCATTATCCTTATGTTTATCTGTGATTTTAGGCTAGGACTTTTATCACTTGTTCCACTTGTAGTTGGCATGTTTGCCATGAGCATGATGATGAAACAAGGTTACTCAAAGATGAATGCCTACTACGAATCAGCGGCAAAGATGAACAACACAATTATTGAATACGTAAATGGTATGGAAGTTGTAAAGGTATTCAATAAGGATGGAGATTCATACAAGAAGTTTGGGGAAGTGGTTAGAAATTATCGCGATTTCACCATTGCCTGGTACAAGGCCTGCTGGCCATGGATGGCAATGTATTCAAGCGTTCTTCCTTGTCTTACGCTTTTAATTCTTCCTGTTGGAGCATTATGGGTTATTACAGGAAGCCTTGCTCTTGATAAATTAATTCTAGTTATTTGTATGTCATTTGCAGTAGGACCATCTTTGCTGAAGGCGCTCAATTTTGCTGGCAAGTTTCCACAGCTTGATTATAAGATTACAGAGCTTGAAAATCTCATGGATAAACCACCTCTTAATGAGGGCAATGCACCTTTTAAAGGAACTGACAGAAATATCGTATTTGAAAATGTTAAGTTTTCTTACGAAGACAAAGAAGTATTACATGGTGTAAATCTTGAATTAAAACAGAATACTACAACGGCTCTTGTTGGAGAATCGGGAAGCGGCAAGTCTACACTGGCAAAGCTACTGGTCCATTACTATGACATAGATGGCGGACGTATAACAATCGGTGGGCAGGATATAACAGACATGTCCCTTGAGGCCTTAAACAATGAGGTATCTTACGTTTCTCAGGAGCAATTCCTTTTTAACACAACTCTCTATGAGAATATTTTGATTGGAAGACCTAATGCCTCACGGGAGGAAGTTTTGGATGCAGCCAGAAGAGCGCAGTGTGATGAATTCTTAGAGAGACTTCCAAATGGAATTGAAACTCTTGCCGGAGATGGTGGAAAGCAGCTTTCAGGTGGTGAGAGGCAGCGTATTTCTTTGGCCAGAGCAATTCTTAAAGATGCACCAATTATTGTATTGGATGAAGCTACTGCATTTATGGATCCAGAGAATGAGGAAAAATTAAATGCAGCCATCGATGAAATCACAAAGGATAAAACGGTACTTGTTATTGCCCACAGACTTTCTACAGTAAAAAATGCAGACAAGATTTGTGTTATGAAGGAAGGTCAGTGTATAGCTGCTGATAAGCATGACAAGCTTCTTGAAAGTTGTCCAGAGTATAAAAAATTCTGGGATGCATCAGTAAGTGCAAGTACATGGAAGATTAAGGGGGAAAAGGCATGTTAAAGATATTACATAGAATAGTTGCTATGACAGGGATTTATAGCAGTCGAATTAGAGCCTCATATATAACATCATTTATCAAGGGTGTAATGATGAAAATACCTCTTATTCTCAGCTTTTTTGCTATAAGCTTTTTCATGGAAGGCACTATGGATAAGAGTAAATGCTTGTATCTGGGAATTGGAATTGTTGCAAGTATTGTGCTTGAAGCGGTATTTGAGCATATAACAAATGTGCTTCAATCTGCCACAGGCTATATGGTATTTGCGGACATGAGAATGAGACTCGGCGACCATTTGAGAAAGCTTCCTATGGGATATTTCACAGAAGGAAATATTGGAAAAATAAGTGCTGTTCTTGCAACGGATATGGTTTTCATTGAAGAAAATTGTATGGGTGTTTTATCGGAACTAGTTTCATTTATTATTTCTCAGGGAATAATGATTGTAATGATGTTTGTGATGGATTTCAGACTTGGTCTACTATCAGTGCTCATTGTTGGGGCATTTATAGTTGTAGGAAACTTAATGCTTAAAACTACTTTGAAGCACTCTGTTATCAAACAAGAAGGTGCAGAGTCCCTTACAGAGGAGGTTCTTGATTTTGCAGAAGGTATAGGAATTATTAAGTCCTTCAACATGCTTGGTGACAAGTCTAAGCGACTTTCAGATGAATTCGAAAAAAGCTGCAGAGAAAGTATTCATTTTGAAATAGCATATGGACCATGGGCGAGAATGCTTTATCTTACATTTGGAATTGGAACATCCCTGATGCTTGTTTTATCAGGAATTTTATATTCAGGCGGAGAACTATCATCTTTGTATATGATAGGAATGGTTTTGTTCCTTTTCGATTTATTTGTATCGATTAAAAGCTACTATGGACAGATGGCGCGTCTTACCGTAACAAATGCAAGTCTTGATAGAATAGAAGAGGTATTTGCGGCAGAAGAGCTTAAGGATAGCGGCAAGGAAACTTTATCTGATAAGGTTAAGGTACAGGATGAAGAAGCTGAGATAGAATACAAGGGCGTAAACTTCGGCTATACCCAAAAGGATGTACTCAAAAATGTATCATTTAAAGTAAAGAAGGGTGAGATGACAGCCTTGGTTGGGCCATCCGGCGGAGGAAAGTCAACAATAGCATCTCTTCTTGCAAGATTCTGGGATATCAAGGAGGGAAGCATTTCTGTTAGAGGCAAAGATATAAAAAATGTGTCTCTTGGTAGTCTGATGGATCAGATAAGTATGGTATTCCAGCGAGTTTATCTTTTCCAGGATACTGTATATAACAATATCGCGATAGGAAGACCTGACGCCACAAAAGAGGAAGTAATGGAGGCTGCAAAAAAGGCTAGATGCTATGACTTTATAATGGAGCTACCTGAGGGATTTGATACAGTAATTGGTGAAGGTGGAGCATCCCTTTCCGGTGGAGAAAAGCAGAGAATTTCTATTGCAAGATGTATTCTCAAGGATTCTCCAATAGTAATTCTAGATGAGGCTACAGCAAGTGTAGATGCAGATAATGAAAGAGCTATTCAAGAGGCAATATCAGAGCTTTGCAAGGATAAGACACTTCTTGTTATAGCCCATAGACTAAAGACAATAAAGGACGCAGATCAAATTCTTGTTGTATCTGATGGTGAAATCATAGAAAGAGGAAACCATGATTCTTTGATACAACAAGATGGAGTATACACCCGTATGGTTTCACTACAAGCATAGTGGAGTGGACCAGGGGGACGGGGTTAGTGGGTCATTTTCAAGGAAATTGTCAGAAAATGGCCCACTAACCCCGTCCCCCTGGTCCATCTTTTTTTTATTGATAATTTTTATTGCGTATATTTATTGACAAAATAGGTGAGTTAGTGTACTTTATACGAGGTTAGTATAAGCTAACAGAAATTAGAAAAGGCTATAGGCGGTAAGTATTTTGAAAGCTGTAAAAATAAACCCGATTGTTTTAATCATCATAAATATAATAGCACCATCCATGTATATATTTATGAGTGGTAAGTATTTGCAAATTTACCTTTTGGTATTTGCATCTGCGTTGTTTATCTTAATGGGAAGATTTAAAAGATTAGCAGGATTTTGGGTTGTATATGCTCTGATGATGGGACTTTACTATTTGACAATGCAGAGTAAAGGAACAGAGTTTTTAGGACTTTTTATAATTGTCATAGTTCAATCGGTTCCATGCATAGCGCTGGCTACTATTTTAGTGACAAAGTACAATTCGGCTCAGCTGCTTTCGGCTCTTGAGACAATGCACATTCCGAGAGTTTTGGTGGTGGCAGTTACTATCACCCTTAAATATATTCCTACATTTAGAAGAGAGTTTTCATACATAACAGAATCAATGAGACTTCGAGGAATTGGGTTCACATGGAAACAGCCTGTGAAAAGTTTTCAGTATTTTATAGTTCCTCAGCTGTTTCGATGCGCTGCTCTTGCAGAGGAAGTTACGGCGGCAGGCCTGGTAAAAGGTATAGATGCTCCTATGAGAAGAACATCTTATTACGAGGAAAAAGTCACATTTATTGATGCGTTAGTCCTTATAGTATTCGCTGCAGGACTAGCTGGAGGTTTTGTATGGAAGCAAATGTTATAAAAGCAGATGATTTGAGTTTTTGTTATGAGGAATCATCAGAAGGTATAAGCGATATTAGCTTTACCATTGACGAGGGAGAAATAGTTCTATTAACCGGCAATAGCGGTAGCGGTAAATCTACACTCTTAAAATGTCTAAACGGTCTTATTCCTTCAGTTACAGAAGGAGAGATGAAGGGACTTCTCTCTATTGAGGGTGAAAATTACAGTGATTTAAAAATGCATCAGCTAAATCAATTGATTGGCTCTGTATTCCAAAATCCTCGCTCTCAGTTTTTTACAGACAATACTACGGCCGAACTAGTTTTTCCTATGGAGAATTATGGATTCTCCCCTGAAGATATGCGAGCAAGGCTTGAAAGCTTGAAAAACACATTTGGCTTGGATGATTTGTTAGATAGAGATATTTTTTCTTTATCAAGTGGAGAAAGACAACTTATAGCTCTTGCCTCTGCTGTTACCATGAAACAAAAAGTGCTTTTGTTCGACGAACCTTCCGCGAATTTAGATTACGGTAACGCCATGAAGCTTGGAAGAATTCTGAAAAAGCTTCGAGACAAGGGCTATACAGTTATAGTTGCAGACCATAGATTTTATTATTTGAGTGGTGTTATTGACAAAGTGCTTTTTATGGATGATGGAAAGCTTGTGATTTGCAACAGCGAGGATGAATTCAAGCAGGGTTCATACAACACAAGAAGCTTTGATATTTTTTCTATCAACATACCTTTTTCAGAGAATGCATCTCAAGAAAAAACTGTGGCAAGACTAGAAAATGTTTGCTACAAAGACATCTTAAAAGGCGTAAATCTTTCCTTGAACAAAGGTGAGATTACAGTGCTAGTAGGAAATAATGGGGCAGGCAAAACAACTATAGCAAAGACTCTATGTAAGAGTATCAAGCCTGACAGTGGCAAGGTTGATATAGATGGACTTCCATTTTTTATCATGCAAGATCCTGACTACCAGCTGTTTGGCACATCGGTGGAAAATGAGCTTGAGCTTGTGAAAAAAGACCCAAAGGCCATAGATGAAATTCTAGAGTATTTAGGGCTTTCAAAATATAAATACAAGCATCCATTTGATTTGAGTGGTGGACAAAAACAGAGACTTCAGATTGGAATGGGCATGCTATGTGACAGAGAATTAATCGTTTTTGATGAGCCTACAAGTGGACTTGACGTATACTCCATGCTCAATGTTTCTAAAGAGATAAAAAAGCTAAAAGAAAAAGCTGGAATACTTGTAATATCCCACGACTATGAATTTATCCGTCACGTGGCAAATAGAATCGTATACCTGAATGACGGTGTGATTGAAAAAGATTTTATTTTGGACGAGAGTACCTTGTCTGAATTAAATAATATTTTTATGCAAATGCAGGAGGAAGAATAATATGAAAATGCTCAAAATCAAAGATGTTGTAATGGTTGCATTACTTACAGCATTGTACTTCATTATTTACAACATTGGTGGAATGGCTGCTATGGTATTTGGACCTTTTGGTCACGCTATTAGTCCAGGAATTTGCGGATTGTTATGTGGTGTTGTTATGTATTTTGTAAGCAGAAAGGTTGGAAAGTTCCTTCAGTTTACATTGATGCAGGCAATCGTAATGATTCTTTTCAGCATCATGGGTGCAGGATATATTCCATGGGTTATCACATCTATGGTAGCTGCAGTTATCGCTGATATAATTGCATCTCGCGAGGCAAAGCCAGCTGTATGGAAGCTTGCTGTTGCATCAGGTGTGTTCCATGTGGGACAGGCTCTCGGCTCAATCATCCCTTCAATGTTCTTTATGGAGAGCTACAAGGAAGACTGGATTGCAAGAGGCCAGACTCCAGAACAGATGGACGCCATGATTAAGTGTGCAACAGGTGTTATGGGTGTACTTGCAGTTGTTGTAGTATTCGTACTTGCTTTTGCAGGTATCTTTGTAGGACACGCAATTCTTAAAAAGCATTTTGCTAAGAAGGAATTACAGGCAGCTTAAAAGTTTTCCCCTAAAGAGAATAGTTGCTCTTTAGGGGAATTTTAAAATTTTTTAAAGTAATGAAACGGTGTTTCAATGGAGAATAGTTATGAATTTATCTATTAAACAAGAACTGGAAGCTCGCTATGAAAAGGAAGTGTGGATAGATACCACCCTTGGAGAAGCCTTAGAAAATTGGGCTGAAAAATACCAGGATAAGGTAGCAGTCACATTTGACCAAGTGGATTATTCTTACGAAGACTTAAATGAAAAGGCAAGTAGAGCTGCTAATGGATTGCTGAAAATGGGATTCAAGCCAGGAGAGCATATTGTGGTTCAACTTCCAAATTCTTACGAATTCATAGCCCTTGTCTTTGGAATGTTTAAGGCGGGAATAATTCCGATTTTCGCACTTCCAGCCCAAAGAAAAAATGAGATATATGGAATTCTCAAAAATGCAGATGCTACTGGATACGTAATAGCGGATTCATTTATGGGATTTGACTATTTAAGCCTAGCAAATGAAGTAATTGAGATGGGCTATGAGGGAAAAGTTTTGGTTTCAGGAGACTGTAAAACATTTCTTTCCACTGAGGATTTGTACAGAGAAAGCGCTGACGTGCTGGTAGAGAATATTTCTTCTAGCTCCGTGGCACTGTATCTTTTGTCAGGTGGAACCACAGGAATACCAAAGCTTATTCCTAGACGACACGGAGATTACCTTTACATGGCAAGTCAGGTGGCAAAAAGATGCGAGCTAGATGAAGAAAGCGTGTATCTTGTTTCCCTGCCTGTTGAGCACAATTTCCCATGGGGATGCCCGGGAGTTATCGGAACCCTTTTGACAGGTGGTCGAGTTGTAATTGCCACTGTTTCAAGTCCAGATGAAATCCTTGGTCTTATTGAAGATGAGGGAGTTACTATAACAGCTCTTGTTCCTGTTCTTGCTAATATGTGCATCGATTTACTTGAGTACGATGATTTTGATTTATCCACACTTAAGGTTGTTCAAATCGGCGGCTCAGTTCTTGATCCGAACTTGGCTATGAGAATTGAGGAGAGTTTTGAATGTACATTACAGCAGGTATTTGGAATTGCAGAAGGATTAATCTGTACAACAAAACTTGATGATGATGAAACCAGATTTTACAAGCAAGGCACACCGGTATCCAGCTATGATGAGCCTCGAATTGTAGATGAAGAGGGAAGAGATTTGCCGGCAGGAGAGTTTGGGCATTTGATTACTCGCGGTCCTTACACTATTTACAGCTATTTCAAGGGTGCCAAAGAGTGTGTAGATGAGCAGTGCTATTTCCTTACAGGTGACAGAGCTAGATTCTGCGAGGATGGAAACATCCAGGTGGTTGGTCGCCTTATGGAAATGATTAACAGAGCTGGAGAAAAAATTGACCCAACAGAACTCGAAGACATGCTTGTATCTCATCCGGAAATTGAGGATGTGCAGGTGGTTGGAATCAAGGATGACAATCTAGGTGAAAAGATATGCGTGTTTATCAGGGATGATGAAGAGTCGTTAAAGCTAAATGAAATCAGAGAATTCTTGATATCTAATAAGGTGGCGGCCTTTAAGCTTCCAGATCAAATCAAGTATGTTTCTGATTGGCCGCTTACAAATGTGGGCAAAATCAATCGCAAAGAACTTAAGAAAATGGGAGAAATAATATGAGCAAAGATGTAAAGAATGAGGCTATAGAGTTTATAAGACAAGAGTTAGCTAAGCAGTTGCCTGGCGCTTCATTTTCTGATTCTGATAACCTTGTTCAATTTGGTCTTAGCTCAATTATGGTAATGCAAATTTCCAGCCGTCTACGTAAATACGGATTGAGAATTCCATTTGCAAAGCTTTTTGCCACTCCAAATGTAGATGCCTGGATAAAGCTGATTGAATCTGCAGAAGTAAAAACTAAGAAACGAGACAAAAATGAGGAATCTGTAGAGGCAGATAACTGCCCATTTAGATTGACAGATGTCCAGTATGCATATCTTGCTGGTCGAGATGAGGAGAGAACTCTTGGAAAAGTTTCCTGCCACGCATATATGGAATTTGATGGCCAGGATATTGATGCTGCAAGACTTGAGGATGCATGGAACATGGTCCAAAACAAACATCCAATGCTTAGGGCAAAATTCTCAGAGGATGGCATGCAGCAGTTTATGGAAGCTCCTTATTCAAGGGAGATAACAGTTGTTGATTGTACTAGGGCCTCTGATGATGAGATTGAAAAGCAGATAAATAGCTTGCGAGAGTCTAGAAGTCACAGAAAGCTAAAAGTAGCCCTTGGTCAGGTGGCAGGACTTGCCCTTATAAAACTTCCTGACGGTAAATCAAAGATGATTTTAGATGTAGATTTACTAGTTGCCGATGTGGCCAGTATAGGAATTATTTTAGATGATTTGGCCGTGGCTTATGAATCAGGAAAGCATACGCCTTTAGGAAGCTATAATTTCAAAAATTATTTGGCAGACCAGGCAAACATAGACAGCCAAAAACGCCAGGAGGATATAGAGTTTTGGAAAGGCAAAGTGGATAACATGCCAGAATGTACTCCGAACCTACATCTTAAGGTGGAGCCTGAAAAGCTTGAAACTCAGAAATTTGAGAGAAAACAAAAGGATATCCAGGCTGATTGTTGGAGCAAAATCAAATCTATAGCCGCAAAATATGAAATTACTCCATCAATGGTGCTTCTAACAGCATACTGTCTGGTTATTGAAAGATGGTGCAATCAGGAATCCTTTTTTGTAAATCTTCCTTTGTTTGATAGAAAAATGGAGGATGAGAATGTAGAAAAAATGGTGGCAGATTTCACTAATCTACTTCTTGTTGACTATCACAGAAAAGCTGGGGAAACATTTCTTGATACGTCTATACGGATTAAGAAAACATTCCTTGAGAACATGAGCCATGATTCATGCTCAGGAGTTGAGGTCCAGCGAATGGTGCAAAAGAAAAATGGAAACATGAATATTGTTGCACCAGTTGTTTTTGCCTGCAATATCGACGCTTCAATTGAGACAGCAAATTCCAGAAGAGTTTTTTCTGATATGAGCTATATGATTTCCCAGACTCCTCAGGTGTGGCTTGACTTTCAGATGTATGAAAGAGACGGCATGCTTCAAATATGCTGGGATTCTGTAGTGGGACTTTTTGAAGAATCAATGCTTGAAGATATGCAACAGGCTCTTGTAAATCTTCTTACAAAGCTAACGGATGAAAGTCAGTGGAAGGAAGTTCACGACCTTCTTCCAGAATATCAGCTTGGTTTCTATGAAAAAGAAATCGAGAATGTGAAAGCGTACCTTGCAAAAGACAAGAGCTTAATTACGGATGTAATGAGTGCATGTCTTGAGGCGCCAGATAGCATTGCTCTTATTGATGCCATAGATGATAAAAAGGTTACCTACAGAGGCCTGCTTGAAAATGCCTCTATGGTGGCAAATTATCTAAAAGAAAATGGTGTTAAACCAAGGGATTATGTAGGCGTGAGAATACCACGTTCTCTAGAGCAGATTTATTGCTGCATGGGTGTTTTGATGGCGGGAGCCTGCTATGTGCCTATAGGAGCGGCTCAGCCTAAGGAGCGAATCAAGCAGCTTTCATCCCAAATTGATTTAGCCTTTGTGATTGAGGATTACTCACAGGTTAATTCAAGAGAAAATAGTCTTGATGCATACATAAACTCAGGCGAGGATAGCGCCTATATCATAATGACATCAGGTAGCACCGGTGTTCCAAAATGCGTTGAGATTTCTCACAAAAGCGCCATGAATACAATCGATGAGGTTACAAGACTTGCAAATGTGGACAGTAATTCTGTTGCTTTGGCGGTTGCTTCCTTTGACTTTGATTTATCCGTTTATGACATGTTTGGAATACTTGGAGCAGGCGGCACACTAGTTGTATTAGATGAAGAGAATGCTAAGAATCCAGAAAAGTGGGCTCAGGCCATAGAAAGTTACGGGGTCAATCTATGGAACTCAACTCCAATGGCTTTTGATATGTGTGTTACTTATTTTGAAAGCTTAGGAGAGCCACTTAGTGTGGATACAGCTTTACTTTCAGGTGACTGGATTCCACTTGATTTAACAAGTAGATTTAGGAAGCTAAATTCCGACGGAAAAGTCATTGCTATGGGTGGCGCTACAGAGGCAGCTATTTGGTCAAATTATCTTTTGGTTCCAGATACTATTCCTGATGAATGGAAGTCCATTCCATATGGCAGACCTCTTGCTGGTCAGACTTATCGAGTGGTAGATGAGCTGGGAAGAATTTGCCCATTTTATGTGGCAGGCGAATTATGGATTGGCGGTCACGGTGTGGCAAAGGGCTATAAGGGCGATGAAAATCTTACCAACCAGAAATTTATAGAGGATGAGATTTCTTGGTACAGAACAGGTGACCAGGGATTGATTTGGGATGATGAGACCATTGAGTTCTTAGGGCGCAAGGACCATCAGGTAAAAATCAAAGGCTACCGTATCGAGATTGGCGAGGTAGAAAGCGGCATAAACAGAATTGATTACATCAAAAACGCTGTGGTCTGCATAATTGATGAGACAAAAAGAAAGAGACTGGCAGCGGCAGTGGTTATAGATGAGAATCAGTTGCCAAAAAGCGATTTTGATGAAGAAAAGCTGGTGGCGGATATTGAAAACTATATTCCAAATTACATGGTTCCAGAAATATTCAAGCTGATGGATTCGATTTCAGTAACAGCCAATGGAAAGCCAGATAGAAAAGCTATTAAACAGCTTATTGAGGATGAACTTGTGGGAGAGTCTTTTGTGGCTCCACAGGGAGATATCGAAAAGGCCATATATAAAGTTTGGTCTGAAGTACTTGAGATTAAAGAAATATCTCGAGAAGACAATTATTTTTCAATTGGTGGCGATAGCTTAAAAGCTGTTTCCATAGTTTCAAAATTGAAAAAAGAGGTTGACCCAAGTATTAAGTGGACAACCAATATGCTATACAAATCTCCAACAATCAAAGCACTTGGCCAAATCGTAGAGGCCAACATGGAAGAAATGGAGGAGGATGTTATTTAGGCATCTAGTAGACACTTATTAATTTGCAACATGAGGTGAATAATGGAAAAGCTAGATTTAACCAAAGAGATTAAAGAACTAGAGTTGAAGAATATCCATATTTGGTGTGAGGATAATCAATTGAAATTCAAAGCGCCAAAGGGTGCAGTTACACCAGAGATAAAAGAGTTTTTGATTAATCGAAAAGAAGATTTCATTGTATTTTTAAATAACAATAATAAGCTTCTTACTTTTTCAGAGGATGAGGGAGCAAGATATGAAAAGTTCCCACTTAATGATATTCAAAATTCATATGTAATGGGACGTAGCAATACCTACGAGTTAGGTGGAGTTGCCTGCCATGGATACCTAGAAGTAGAGTTCGATGAAGAAATTGATCCAAAGCTTTTAGAGCGTGCATGGAACAAAGTAATTGCAAAGCACGACATGCTAAGAGCAATTGTATTTGATGTAGGTTATCAGATTATTCAGGAATCTGTTCCTTATGTGGATGTTAAATGCATTGATTTAAATAATGGAGCAGATAAATCAGAAGTTGAAGACTTAAGAGCTGAGCTTTGTGACAAGCAGTACGAGCTTGGAAAATGGCCAATGTGTGATTTGGCAGTATCCCTTGAGGGAAAGAAGAGTATTGTTTACTTTTCACTGGATATGTTGATTGCTGATTTCTTAAGCATGAACTTAATCCTTAATGACCTAGAGAAATACTATCGCGATATCGATGCTCCTATGGATAAGACTATTAGATATCGAGATGTGATTTTATATCAGGATAGATTAAAGAAGATAACTAGTCCTGCAAAGCGCGAAGCAGAAAATTATTGGGAAGCAAAGCTTCCTACTATGGGAGAGGCAGCGGATATTCCAGTTATTAAAAAGATTGGAATCGAAACAAGCAGCTTTACACAGAAAAAAGTTTTCTTTGAAAAAGAAAAATGGGAAAAGCTTTGCAAGGTGGCAAAGGATAATCAGGTTACAGCATCTGTGCTTGTACTTTCAGCCCTTTCTGAGGTGGTAGCTAGATGGTCAGGAAATGATAAATTCTGTATCAACTCTACTATGTTTACCCGTCCACTTGAGGTGGAAGGTGTAAATGATGTTGTTGGTGATTTTACAGATGTAAATATCACTTCAATCGACATTGACCACAGCAAGACATTTTTAGAGCGTGTTCAGAAGATTCAAAATGATTTGTGGGATGATTTGGAGCACAACCAGATTTCTGGTGTTGAGGTTCTTCGTCGACTTACAAAATACAAAAAGAAAAATGTCATTATCCCAGTGGTATTCACAAGTACACTTGGACTTGCTAGCTCTGATGACGCGACTGTAAAGCGAAATGTCATTTACAAGATTAGTCAGACTCCACAGGTTTACATTGATTGCCAGGCCTGTGATGAAAATGGCGGCGCAAAGGTAAACTGGGATGTAAGAGACGGTGTATTTGACGAGGCCTTAATTGATCAGATGTTTGAAAGCTTCAAGCAGATTTTGATTGATTTTGTAGATAACACAGATGCCCTTCTTGAGAAGAAGGAGCCAATTGAACTAAGTGCAGAAAGTCTTAAGGCAAGAAATGAGGCCAACTCATTTGTAAAGGAATATGCACCAGAGATGATGCAAGATGGATTTTTAAATTCTCTTAAGAATCATCCTGACAAGATAGCTCTCAGTACAGATGAGACGCACCTTTCATACAAGGAGCTTTCTAGATATGTACAGACTGTAGCGGAGGTGTTAAAGGAAAATGGCATTCAACCTGGCGATAAGATTGGTATTGATATTGACAAAAGCCATTATCAAGTTGCTGCAGTTCTTGCGACACTTATTTGCAACGGTACGTACGTGCCTATCGATGTAAGACAGCCAAAGGCTAGAAAAAATAAGATTACCAATTCAGCAAATATCAAGGTTGTTCTTACAGATTCTGATTCAGATACATATGAGAATTGTAAGAGTGTAAATGTAAAGAATCTTACACTTTCAATGAATGATTTGGATGTAAGCGGACAGGTTACAGATTATGACCGCTTGGCATACATCATATTTACATCTGGTACAACAGGTGAGCCAAAGGGCGTTTGTATCACACATAGAGCAGCTATGAATACTATCTGTGATGTAAATGATAGATACGAACTTGGAGAGGAAGATGTATATCTTGGACTTGCAAATCTTTCATTTGACTTATCAGTGTTTGATATTTTCAGCAGCTTCAAGGTGGGAGGAATGCTTGTGCTTCCTACATCATCAAAGATTGCTGACCCAGGATATTTATATGACCTGATGCTTCTTAGACGAGTAAGTTTCATAAATGCAGTTCCAGCTCAGATTCAGATGATTGTAAACTATGTTGAATCAGCTAAATCTATCAAGAAGTCAAGCTGGCTTAGAACTGTAATTATGTCGGGAGATTGGATTCCAGTAAATCTTCCAAAACGTATATACGAATTCTTTGAGAATGTAAGAGTAGTGAGCAAGGGTGGAGCCACAGAGGCATCTATCTGGTCTATCTACTATGACATCAAGCCAGGGGAGACATTTGAAAAGAGTGTTCCTTACGGCAAGCCGATGGCAAATCAAAAGTTCTTTGTTTTAAATGAAAGCTTAGTGCCATGTCCTGACTATGTAACAGGAAATCTCTATATCGGAGGTATTGGTCTTTCAGCTGGATATTTAAATGACAAAGAGATGAACGATGCAAAATTTGTGTCACTTCCAGAGACTGGTGAGAGAATCTATAGAACAGGCGATAGAGGCTACTACAGACCTGATGGAAATATTATTTTCATGGGTCGTGAGGTAGGCGATGAGCAGGTTAAGATTCACGGACACAGAATTGAGCTTGCAGAGATTCGTTCAGCACTTACAGAGTGTACTGGTGTTGATAGCGCTGTTACATTCACAACAGGTGAGAAGGCTGAGGAGCTGAAAATTGCAGCAGCAGTCACACCTAGAAGAAAAGCAGCCGCTACAGAGTACAAAGTAGATGAGACAGAGCAGAACTGGTCAAATGAATGCGCTAAAAAGTGTGAGGAGTTTATCGATGGCGACTTGCTTGAGGCTTGGACAAAGAAGTCTGAGGAAGTGGTTGTAGGTGATATCTATAACACATTTGTATATTACAAGCTTTTTGATGAGCTGGGAAAGAAGGCATCTTTTGATGATGTAGTAAATACAATCGGAGTACCAGAAAAGCTTTATAAGCTTACAAAGCGTTGGTTAAACGTACTTGTAGAAAAGGGCGTTTTAGCTGAGGAGGACGGTCAGTACTATCTCATTGAAAACAATGTGGAGCTTGACAGCAAAAAGCTTTGGGAAGAATTTGCTCAGGCAGAGGCAGACTTTGAATACAGCAAGGAGTTCTTCAAGTACTTAAAGATGTCTAGTGATGTGCTCCCAGAGATGATTAGAGGAGATGAGAATCCTCTTAACATTCTCTTCCCTAAGGGAGATGTGGGACCTGCAATGGCATCTTACCATGACAACAAAATTAATAGAGTTCAAAACGGTATTGCAAAGACTGAGATTATTAATCTGGCAAAGCGTTCATATGCTGAGAATCCAGAAAAGACATTTAGAATTTTAGAGGTTGGAGCAGGTGTAGGTGGAACAACACTTGATTTGATTCCGGAGTTAGACGGTCTCAATGTAGAGTACCACTTTACTGATTTGTCTACATTCTTCTTAAACAACGCCAAGATCAACTTTAAGGATTATGACTTCCTTAAGTATGGCATTTTTGATATTAATCAGGATTTCTCAGAGCAGGGATACGATGCATTTTCATTTGACGTAATACTTTGTGCAAATGTGCTTCACAATGCAAAAAATATTCACTGGGTACTTGATAACCTTAAAAATATGCTTGTTGATGGCGGTATCATGACAGTCCTTGAGGAGACTAGAGTAAGCTACATTCTTCTTACTTCTATGGAGTTCAAGGATGGTCTTACTGGATTTGAGGATGAGCGTGCGATTGAAGACCAGACATTCTTTACAAGAACACAGTGGGAGAACAATTTCGCTGGTGCTGGTGGAAATATTGTATTTGAATTCCCAAGCAAACAGTCAAAGCTTGATATCACAGGACAGACAGTATATGTAGTCAGATATCAAAGTGAGTATGAGCAGCTTGATAAGAAAAAGGTCCTTAAGGAACTTTCTGAGAAGGTGTCTCCTTATATGATGCCAAGCAACTTGTTGGTACTTTCTGAGCTTCCACTTACTGCAAACAAAAAGGTGGATACAAAGAAGATTAAGAGTCTTCTTGAAGTGGTAGATGCCACAGGAGATGATGCATTTGCTACAAAGGAAATGCCAGAGACAGACCTTGAGAAAAAGGTAGCTGCAGTTTGGGCAAGAGAATTAAAAATATCTGATGTGGGAAGAAATGATAATTTCTATGACATTGGTGGTGACTCACTTTTAATTGCTCAGGTTGTAGGAAAGATGGTAGAGGAAATCGAAGAGGCAAAGGACTGGGAGTGGAGTTCACTTCTTACTGAGATGATGCAGCATCCAACAGTAAAAGAAATCTCTATTCAGATTGAGAAGTTCTTAAGCTCAAGAGATGAATTCGTAGATCCATCCCTTATCAAGATCAAGGAAAGCAAGAAGGAAAATGCCCAGTCTGTTGCAAAGGTACTTTTCCATGCTGGTACTGGTACATTATCCGCATATACGGAATTCATGACTTTACTTGAGCAGGATAGCAAGGATGATGAAGCTGTACTTGGTTTCTCATTTGGTAATGAGGCAGAGTACGTTTCAATCAACACTCCAGATACATTTAAGGTACTTGGAAAGAAGTATGGCGAGATTCTTAGAAAGCTAGGATATAAAAATTACGTGCTTATTGGCCACTGTGTAGGTGGACTTATCGCACTTGAGTCAGCTCAGTATCTTAAGGATAACGGACTTAGCGTTTCTGATGTAACACTTATCAGTGCAACAATTCAGAAGAACAAGGCACAGACAGCCTTTGGTGGACTTAACGATGAAATCTACTACAAGGCTCTTCGCACAAGTCTTGATAATGAGCTTCTTTTAGAGAGAACATTTGCAAAGCTTATCAATGCAAATGAACTAAAGGCTGGATATACAATTTCTGAGGAAAAGATGCAGGAAGTTATTCAGTACATCGTTAAGGAATTAGATGCCAATGTTTCTGCTGATACACTTTGTGCATTAGATGGAGAATACAAGGAAGTTGGAGATGAGTTTAGACGACTTGCAAGTAAGCCTCTTTCTGAGAGATTAAATAATTTGTACTCTGCTATTGAACGCTCTGACTCTGAGCTTATGGAACATGAGAGAAAGTTACTGAATACCCTCTTTAACATTTTCTCGCAAAACTTTGGCTGTGTAGCTTTCCATGTTCCAAGAGAGTACACAGGATTCGTTAGAATTTTCTCCTGCGAGATACAAGGGGCAAGCTTCTACCAGGAATTCTTCGGAGAAGACTATGAGACCTGGAAGCAGTACATCAAGGGCGAGCATACATTTGAGCTTATCAAGGGTCAGCACTTTGATTGTATCGTAGGAGAAAATCTAAATAAAAACATTGATAGAATTTTAGATTTTAAATTAGAGGACTAAATGGAGGTGCACTTTGAATACTATAGGAATTCTTGGTGCCACTGGAGCTATTGGAAGTAGAACTCTTAAACTTTTGCAGGGAAAATACAAACTTAGAACTTCGTATTTACGTAATGAAAGACAGTCCACAGAGGATTGTGAATACATGCGAGTAGATGTCTCTAAGGAAGAGGACCTAAGAAAGTTTATGGATGGTCTTAGCGCAGTTATTAACTGCGCTGGGGCGTCCTACTTAAATGGCGAAAGGGTATCAAAAATAGCTGGAGAACTTAAGATTCCATATATAGATCCATCTGGGGAAACCTTTTTGGAGGACAAGCTGGAGGAACTTAAGAAAGACAATATTTTTGTTTTATCTAGTGGATATTTTCCAGGCCTTACAGGAGTGCTTATGCGAAATACTTGTGAGGGCTTTGATGAACCATTATCAATCAGTGGCTATAGCGTAAGTGAGGAGATTCCATCTCAATCAGCGATAGAGGATTTCATTCTCACAAACCTTTCTGGATTTGGTGTTACAGGAAGCTACTACGAGGATGGCCAGATTAAAAGAGATGACACTCCAGTTGTGGAGATAATTCAAAATATGCCATATCAGCTTACAAATTATCTATCTGTGGAGGCTGAGCATATTGCAAGAGAATTTAACCTTAAAAAGGCTAATTGGTATAACGCATCCTTTGGGGAGGAGATAATAGGTAAATTGCAGCAGGCAATTATTGAATTCCGCCAGGGAAGTGATAGATACAAGGAAACTATAAAAGAGGTTCCAAAGCTTTTTGAAGAAAAGCTTAAAGATATAGAGGGCTATACATACATCTATGTAGAAGGCCAGGGAACAAAAAACGGTATGTTATATTCAAGCAAGTCTAGTGTGAAATGTAGCTGCAGCAGTGAGCTTAGCGCTCTTATTGCAGCAAGCACTGCCGAGTTTGTTTTAAAGAATAAAGTCGACCCGGGAATTCATTATGCAATGGATTTACTTAAGCCAGAAGATGTTATCGCAAGGCTTGAAGACTTAAATGTTGAATATAAACATAGAGAATCTTTAGAGCAGATTTTTGAAGTAGGGAAGGAGGATAGCTTTGAAGAATACGAAGAGGGCGTTATATAACGTCCATATTTTGGGAGACAAAAATGCTCCCAAAATCCTGCTTGTGCATGGGGCAGGATTTTACTGGGAAACATGTTTCAAACCATTTATCGATGAGTTCAAGGATAATTATTGTTTGATAATTCCTGAACTTGAGGGCCATAGCAAGGAGGACCCATCCTACATGAAATCAATTTCTGGCACAGCTCAGTTGATTTCTAATGAACTATTAGAGGTGGGCATCAATCAGATTGATGTGGCTTATGGAATTTCCCTTGGAGCATCAATTGTATGCGAAATTGGGCTGCAGAAAAAGGTCAAGATTGACAAGATGATTCTGGACAGTGGCCAGTACATTTCCATGGGAGAAATGACAGATCAGTATTCTAACTTTATGGCTGATGCGTTTATCGCTTTGGAGCAGGGAGTACATTTTAACTCTCCTGTAAAAGAAAGTATGGGATACGAGAACAATGAGGATGTAAAGGCGCTTCAGCCACTTTTAGGTGAAGGAATTTCAAGAGAGACACTTTACAACACATTTAAGGCTGTATATGAGTACGATGTGAGAAATGCTACTGAAAAGTTAGATAGTTCAGTCGTAATTATGTACGGCACTAATGAAATTTACGCACCTCAATCTACACCAGTTGTTTCATCGATTTGTATTAACGCACCACTTGAAGTAACTATTGAAGATTGTGGACACGCCCAGGCTTTATCAGAAAAACCTGAGGAGATTATGGGTGTAATTAAAAACTGCCTATAAAAAGTAAGGCCCCTTGAAAAAGCAAGTGGAACAACGATATACTATGTCGTGAATAAAACGCTGTTTTAATGGAGGGACATTATGGCACTTTGGGTAGAAGAGGCAACTGAAAATATTTTAAAAGCTGCAAAAGCTGAGTTTATGGAATGTGGTTTTTTAAACGCATCTCTTAGAACAATTGCAGCAAATGCAAAGACTAGCCCTAGATCTATATATACAAGATTTTCTAACAAGGAAGAGCTTTTTGCCTTCTTTGTCAGTAAGCATATGGACTATTTTTATATGACATTTAAGGAATATTTAAATGGCATGTCGGGAAGGCCTGTTGCTGTGCAGATAGCTAATAGACAGGGCGAGTCGAGACACTGTTTATACCAGCTGACAGATTATTTATATGCAAACTTTGATGAGTTTTACCTTTTAATCTGTTGCTCAGAAGGAACAGAATTTGAAAATTTTATAGAAGAATTGGCTTCTATTGAAGCAAAACATACCATCAAGTTTATTAATACTATTTCCCCTAAATCAAAGGAAATTGATTATGATTTTATTCATTTTATGAGTAGGGCATTTTTCGATGGATACTTTGAGATAGTAAGGCATAGATATGACAAGAATAAGGCCATGGAATATATTGATAAGTTGATTAAATTTAATGAAGCAGGTTGGAGCCAATTCCTCTAATAATTAGGAGGATAATATGAAAAAAGATAAGAATAATGGTTTAAAGCGTTTATTATCTTTTACTGGCAATAGCAGAGGTTTACTTACTGTAGCGCAAGTTTTATCAGGAATCAGTGCAGTATTTATTATGGCACCTTTCCTTTGCGTATTTTTTGCGGCAAAAGAGTTGGTTGTAGTTTTTGCAGGTGAGACACTTAACAGTGCAGCACTTGTAGGTTGGGGAATCAAAGCTGTAGTCGCTGAGTTTATTGGGTTATTACTTTATTTCATTGCTTTGCTTTGTTCACACGTAGTAGCCTTTAGAACAGAAAAAAATCTTAAGATGGCAACACTTCGTCATCTTTCAAAAATGCCACTTGGTTATTTCGAGGCAAATCCAAGTGGTATGCTCAGAAAAATCATTGACGATAACAGTTTCCAGACAGAGACATTTATCGCACATCAGTTGCCTGATTTAGTCGGAGCATACGTAACAATGATTGTAAGTTTAGTTGTTATGGTGGCTTTCGACTTTAGAATCGGTATTCCACTTTTCGTATTATTTGCAATTAGTTTTGTGCTTCAGGGAGCTCTTATGGGCAAGGAGAGCATGGAATTCATGAAGACATATCAGGATGCCATGGAGACTATGAACCATGAGGCAGTTGAGTATGTCCGCGGTATTTCAGTAGTTAAGGTATTTGGCCAGACAGTTGAGTCATTTACTAAGTTTACAAAGGCAATTAATGACTACAAGGAAAATGCTCTTGCATATACACTTTCCTGCAGAAAGGGTATGGTAGCTTTTTCTTCACTTATTAATTCAAGCTTTTTGGTGTTAATTCCAGCAGGTGTATTGGTAGCTCTTAATACAAATGATTTGCTTGGCTTTACTCAGAAGTTCTTATTCTACTTGATTTTCACACCAGCTTGTTCAGTAATGCTTAACAAGATTATGTACATGACTAGCTACAAGATGCAGGCCGAGGAGGCAATGCGTCGTATCGATACAATCCTTACAGCTACACCTATGGAAGATACTAGAGAAATTCAGAAATCAGAAGGATTTGATATTGAGTTTAAGAACGTTACATTTGCATACGATGGAGCAAATAAGAATGCAGTTGAGAATCTTAGCTTTAAGGTAAATGCAGGAGAGAGCACAGCTATTGTAGGACATTCTGGTTCTGGTAAGACTACAACAGCAAGCCTTATTCCTAGATTCTATGATGTTAATGATGGCGCCATCCTAATCGGTGGAGTGGACATCAGAAACATGAGCCAGAAGGATTTGATGGAGAAGGTTTCTTTCGTTTTCCAGAATCCAAAGCTTTTCAAGGAGTCATTGCTTGCTAATATCTGCGCAGGTCGTCCTGGTGCCACAAGAGAAGAGGCGCTTGAGGCAGCACATCTTGCACAGTGCGATGACATTTTAGCAAAATTCCCACAGGGAATTGACACTGTTGTGGGTACACAGGGCGTGTATCTCTCAGGTGGTGAGACTCAGCGAATTGCTATTGCAAGAGCTATCCTTAAGAATGCTCCAATTGTAATTTTAGATGAGGCTACCGCATATGCGGATCCAGAAAATGAAAGCCAGATTCAGGCTGCATTTAAGGAACTTGTAAAGAACAAGACAGTTATTATGATTGCTCACAGACTTTCTACTATTGTTGATGCTGACCAGATTTTAGTTATGAATGAAGGTCATTTAGTAGAGCAGGGTACACACCAGAATCTGGTGGCAGCAGATGGTGAATATGCAAAGATGTGGTCTAACTATCAGAAGACTACAAATTGGCATATTAAGAATACATCAGATGCAGAAAGTGAGGGTCAGGCATGTTAAAAAGAATATTTGCTCTTAGTGATGGTGGCGCAAAGGATTTAAAGAAGGGAATTGCAGCTACAGCTATATATAATATTTTATTGATGGTTCCAGTTGGAATTATGATGATGCTTGTACTTGAAATGCTTACAGGCATTGATACAGGAGTGTTTAAAACTGATTTTGGTGTAGGCGGATTTATTGCTCTTACACTGATAATGTATGTGATTATTTTTATCTCTCAGTGGATTCAGTATGACAAGACATACACAGTTGCATACGAGGAGAGCGCAAATAGACGTCTCACTCTTGCTGAGAAAATTAGAAAGCTACCACTTTCATTTTTCGGTGAGAAGAATCTTGCTGATTTAACAACCACAATGATGGGAGATTGTACAGCTCTTGAGCGAACATTTTCAAATGCTATTCCACTTATGCTTGGAACACTTACTATGTTTGCAATATCAGCTGTTTGCTTGATTGTGATTGATTGGAGAATGGGACTTTGTATTTTAGCACCTGTTCCTGTTGCAGCACTTATTGTTATTTACGCAAGAAAGGCTCAGCAGAAGGCAGAGGCTGCAAATATGGATGCAAAGAGAACAGCCTATGATGGAGTTCAGGAATTCTTAGATACTATTCAGGAAATCAAGTCATCTTCTAGAGAAAATGAGTACTTAGGAAAGATTGATACAAAGCTTGAAAATGTAGTTAAGGCATCTTTCAAAAACGAATTAGCTCCTGGCGCTGCTACAACAACAGCTCAGTTTGTTCTTAGATTTGGTCTTGTACTTGTGCTTTTAGTAGGAGCAAAGCTTGTGTCAGACGGCACACTTAGCATTCCATATTTCATTATGTACTTGATTATGGCAGGCCGTATTTACGATCCATTTAACTCATGCTTCATGCTTATGGCAGAGATTTTTTCTGCAATGGTTAGTATCAAGCGCACAAAAGAGATTGAAGCTATTCCAGAGCAGTCAGGAAGCCGTAATTGCCAGAACAATGGTTATGACATCGAGTTTAAGGATGTTGAGTTTGCTTACAATGATGAGAAAGTTTTAAAGGGCGTTTCATTTGTTGCTAAACAGGGTCAGGTTACAGCACTTGTTGGACCATCTGGTTCAGGAAAATCTACTGTATCAAGACTTGCATCAAGATTCTGGGATGCCAACAAGGGAAAGATTACTCTTGGCGGCGTAGACGTTTCTACTATCGACCAGGAAGTACTTCTTAAGAATTTCTCAGTTGTTTTCCAGGATGTACTTCTTTTCGACGACACTGTCATGGAAAACATCAGACTTGGTAGAAAAGATGCTACTGATGAAGAGGTTATTGCTGCTGCTAAGGCTGCATGCTGCGAGGAATTTATAGATAAGCTTCCAGAAGGTTACAACACAGTGATTGGTGAAAACGGAAGCACACTTTCAGGTGGTGAGCGCCAGAGAATTTCTATTGCTAGAGCACTTCTTAAAAATGCTCCAATTATTCTCCTTGACGAGGCTACAGCATCAATGGATGCAGAGAGTGAGAACCTTGTTCAGGATGCGCTTTCAGTACTTCTTAAGAATAAGACTGTAATTGTAATTGCCCACAGAATGAGAACTATCGCAAATGCGGATCAGATTATAGTTCTTGATGATGGTAAGGTCGTAGAGTCAGGCAAGCCAGAGCAGCTTATCACAAGCGGTGGCTTATATTCACACATGGTAGCCCTTCAGAAAGAAGCGTAACTAATGGAAACAAAATTAATAAAAGGGCTTGAGAAAATAGAAAAGAATGACATTATTGTTATCTGCCTCCCACATGCGGGGGGCGGAGCATCATTCTTTAATTCCTGGAGCAAATATTTTAAAAAGCCATATGTTATTTGCCCAGTGCAGCTGCCAGGACGTGAGGAGAGAATCGTTGAAAAGCCAATGGAGTCAATGACAGAAATTGCTAGTGAAATAGTGGATATTCTCATGACTCTAGAAAATGATTTTATTTTGTTTGGCCATAGCATGGGGACAAAGATGCTTTTTGAGGTAGAAAAATTACTTGAAAAGAAGGGCCGTATGGCAAAGCTTGCCGTAGTGTCTGCCTGCCCGCCGCCAGATAGATTAGAGTCAGAAAAAATCGCACATCTTCCGGATGACAGATTTATAGAGGCACTTTTAAATTACGATGGGATTCCTCAGGTACTACTTGAGAACAGGCAGCTGCTTGATATGTTTCTTCCTATGTTGAAAGCTGATTTTAGACTTAGCGAAGACTATGTATGTGAGGACAACACCCCAATAAAATGTCCTATATGTGCAATGGGGGCAAATCAAGATTATGACGCCTTAGAGCCGGCTATCAAGGCTTGGGCAAGTTATACTCAGGATGATTTTTCATATAGGATGTTTGAGGGTACTCACTTTTATATTAAGGAGAAAGAGCAAGAGGTGCTTAGTCAAATAAAAGAATATTTTGATAAGGTTAATTAGTCGTTTAGAAATGATTTAACGGAGGGAAAAATGAAAAAGAGTGAAGATACTAGAGAGATGTTGGTCTCTGGAAATATCGTTAGCACAATGCTGACACTTAGTATTCCAGCTATTCTTGGAATGGTTGTAATTGGTCTTTATAACTTTATGGATGCGGTATTTGTAGGGCAGATGGTTAATGCTACAGCCATGACTGCTGTAAAGGTATCCTATCCATTTACACTTTTAAATAGTGGTGTTTCTACACTTATCGGTGTAGGTTCATCATCTCTTTTATCAATTGCTATTGGTAAAAAGGATAAGAAAACAATTGATGGCATCATGGGAAATCTTATGGCATTAATTGGAATTCTTTCTGTGATTGTAATGGTTGTGGGACTTGCTTTCACACCACAGCTCCTTTCACTTAGCGGTGCTAAGGGGGACATTTTAAATGAGGCAGTAAGATACCTTCGAATAGTTTTCTGCGGTTCATTATTTGTTAACTTTGCTCAGTCAGCAAACATGGTAATGAGAGGCGAAGGAAAGCTTAAGAAGGCCATGACATTCATGGCAATCGGTGCAATTTTAAATATCATTCTTGATCCAATTATGATTACTATTGTTGGCAAGGAAAATGGTGTTACAGGTGCTGCTTTTGCAACTATCATTTCTCAGTTTGTTCAGGCATGCATCACTCTTTACTATTTCTTAAATAAGAGTGAGCAGATTAAGATTGGCAAGATTGGTGTAAATTCTTCAATGGTTAAGCCAGTACTTAGCGTAGGTGTTTCTGCAATGATGATGCAGGTGCTTCAGATGGTACAGCAGACTATTATGTACAACACTGTAGAGTCATTTGGTGGTAGCAGTTGGCAGACAATCCTTGGTGCTTCACTTAGCTTGCAGGCATTTGCATTTATTCCTCTTTGGGGAATCAGCCAGGGCTTCCAGCCAGCTATCGGAACCAATTATGGTGCTAAGAAATATGACAGAATGGTAGGCTTTAACAAGGCATTTATGATTGCGGCTACAATTATTGCAGCAGTATTCTACATCCCAATTATGTGCTTCCCTGACAAGATGCTTTCAATGTTTATCAAGGATGCAAGCGACGTTGTAGTTATGGGTGCGCCAATGCTTAGAATTCTTTTCGCCACATATATTTCATACGGTGTTATGATTCTTGCAATCACATTCTTCCAGGCTATTGGAAAGGGAAGTATTGCAGCTATCCTTACACTTCTTCGTCAGGTAGTATTATTCATTCCACTTGTAATATTACTTCCACGAATCAAGGCATTGGGCGTAGGCGGTGTATTCTTTGCACAGACATTTACTGATATTGTTGTAATGGTAATGGTAGTAATCTTTATGACAAGCGCATTTGCTAAAATCAGAAAAGAACTATCAGAAACAACAAATCCTCATATCGAAAGTGCTACAGAAACAGCTTCTGCAAAAGCAGAGAAGATGGAAGGTTAATTAAATAGAGTCGAGTTTTTTTGACCCAGGGGGACGGGGGTAGTGGACCATTTTTAGTGTATTGTCAGAAAATGGTCCACTGACTCCGTCCCCCTGGTTTATTTATTGCCACACTACAAAAAAAGTGTATAATAAGAAACATGTTGGGAGAAGGCAAATGAAAAAATACATGTATATTCTTAAGACTCAAATAATTAAAACCATGACATATGAGTTTAATGTCTATGGCAATATCATTATGCAGACAATCATCATGATTACCTCTGCTTATTTCTGGAAGGCTCTCTATAGAAAACAGGAAACTGTAGGAGGGGTGGATGCTGACAGTATGCTCACATACATAATCATATCTTCGTTGTTATCCGTGCTTTTAATCACAAATGTGGAAAAAAGAATTGAACAGAGTGTAATTAAGGGAACTGTAGCCACAGATATGATGCGACCTATTAACATTTTTGGTGGGTATTTTGCTGAGGATATTGGAAGTATCATTGCGCTGTTTTTCCAAAACATGGTTCCCATTTTTATTATTGGTTCCTTATTTATAAAGGTGCCAAAGATGGCGGATATTTCTGCTCTGCCGTTGTTTATAATCTCAGTTGTAGAATCATTTTTGATCAACTGGCTGATTGCGGCTCTCTTTGGAATGATTGCATTTACAGCAATTAATATTGACGCTCTTATTCAGGTGAAAAAGCATCTCCTTAGACTTTTGTCTGGAAGTATTATTCCTATTTGGTTTTTCCCAGAGAAGGTGGCAAATGTCTTAGAAGCACTTCCATTTGTTTATATTTATCAATTACCGCTTTCTATCTATATAGGAAAAGGTGATAGAGCTGAACAGCTTAGGGGAATGGGAATACAGTTTGTGTGGCTGGTAATTCTTGCCGCTCTTTTCCTATATGTTCAGAAGCGTGCAACTAGAAAAGTGATGGTACAGGGAGGTTGATGATGAAAAAAGGATTTAAAGAACTGTGCCATTATATGGACGTGACGGGCCAATGTATAAAGATGGCATTTATGACAATAATAGAATACCCATCAAGCATTGCGGGATGGCTTATATCAAATCCACTCCAGTTTATTATGGGGTTTGCAATCATAAAATTCGTGGTGGAGTCCTTTGGTGAGATAAATGGATGGAACTATGGGCAGCTAGCATTTTTATATGGAATTTCAGTTATATCCCACGCTCTTTCTATGATATTTTTCGTCCAGGGATGGTTTATGGGCTACTATGTGATTTATGGAGATTTCGATCAATATTTGACCAGACCGCTCGGCGTGCTTTATCAATTCTTTTTTACAAATATAAATATATTTGGAATTACAGATCTGATACCTGGAATTATTGTATTTATTTATGGATGCGCAAAATGTCAGCTTGCCATAACGCCACTTTTTCTGATACAGGTAATTATCATGTTGGTGGGGGCAACCCTCATAAGAGGCGGCATATATATCCTAATTGGAAGTACATCTTTTCACACTAGAAGTGCAGTGGATTTTGGCCAGTACACACAGGAGATAATGGACAAGACCACTATGTATCCAATATCAATGTATCCTGAAAGTATGCAGTTTATTTTGACATATTTGATTCCAGTAGGATGGGTTTCATTCTACCCGGTGTCAGCATTGCTTGGAGTTGAAAATACTGTGTTAAATGGGCTTGCAGTGCCATTTGTGACATTGGCGGTAGGGCTTGTAGTTATGATTTTAGCGGGAGCTTATTTTACATCGGGACTCAAAAAATACGAAAGTGCAGGTAACTAAATATGATTAAAGTTGAAAATCTAAGCAAAGACTATTTACTCAAGAAAAAAGCACCTGGACTTTCAGGTGCGCTAAAGGGACTTGTAAAACGTAATTACGAAGAAATACATGCTGTTAAGGATTTATCCTTTAGCATTGGTGAGGGGGAAATAGTTGGATTTATCGGGCCAAATGGTGCAGGAAAAAGTACCACTATAAAGATGATGGCAGGAATCTTGACACCTACAAATGGAAGTGTATATATCAATGGTGAGGATATTACAAAGCATAGAAAAGAAGTGGTAAGAAACATTGGCGTTGTATTTGGACAGCGTTCTCAGCTCAACTGGGATCTGAGACTGGGAGAAAGTTTTGAACTGCTTAAGCACATTTACCAAATTCAGCAGAAAGACTATGAGGCCACACTCGATGTGATGGATGAGATACTTGGCATCAAGGAACTTGTAGATAAGCCTGTACGCCAGATGTCACTAGGACAGAGAGTAAAGGGGGATTTGGTGGCAGCAATGCTACATTCTCCTAAGGTGCTATTTTTAGATGAACCAACCATTGGACTTGATGTATCATCTAAGTTTGCCCTTCGCACATTTATCAAGGAAATTAATAAAATCAAAAAGACAACAGTAATACTTACCACCCACGATTTAGGTGATATCGAGGAATTGTGTGAACGACTAATCATTATAAATCACGGTGTGATGATGGAGGATGGAAATCTATCTCAGATAGTAGATAGAATCGCTCCATACAAAACACTTGTGGTAGAGTACTATGATGAAGCTGCACCTGAGCATGCTAGATGCGAGATGATTGAGCATGAGGGTAATATAGCAAAATACAAATTTATGAAGCAGGAAACCACTGCAGCAGAAATTATCGCCGACCTGTCCAAAGAAAAGAATATCAAGGATGTTTCTATTGAAGAGGCAGGTATTGATGATATCATAAAGATTGCATACGGGTCATAGCTAAATAGGCTATGGCTCTTTTTTTAATAAAAGGGTAAAATAATACGAAAAAATTACTTTGAGGAGAATAATAATGGATGCAAGATTAAAGAAAAATATTTTTATTGCGAAAATAGCGTTGTTGATTTTTTTGACTGTCTTTTCATTTTTTGTGGCTTCTTCAAAGGCTGTTAAGCTACCTGTATTTGAAAAGTCTGTTTCAACATTGGAGGAATCTAAATCTGTAGTAATGAAAGTTACTGGAGCAACTATAGGATTGTCATTTATTATCTCTATGTTACCAGATGACTGGGGAACACCACTTGCAGATACAATTGCAGATTTGAATAAATATTTTGTGTTATTGTTAGGAATGCTTTTCTTGGAAGGTCTTCTGATATCTAAGGGTATTCCAGTGACATTTAAGATTTTGGTACCTATTGCTTTAATTTTGCTGATAGCATATTTGCTGACTAATAAGAAAATATTCAAGATAATAGCAAAAAAGATTATTGTGTTATCGCTGGTTGTTATTTTTGCAGTGCCTTGCAGCACAACTATATCTAATTGGCTGTGTAATGGTGGCATGACATATGTGAATGAAACAGTGACATCCGCAGAAGAAGGAACGGACAAAGTTGAAGACTTATCAGGTACAGAGGCTGATAAAGGATTCTATGAGAAGATATCAGCGATTTTCAGCACTGCTATAGATGGAGTAAAAGATTTGTTTAATTATTATAAGGGCATGTTAGGCAAGTTTATTAATTCCTTGGCCATTTTGGTGGTGGCATATTTTGTTATTCCTGTAGCAACATTTTTATTATTGCTCTGGATTCTAAACCAACTATTTCAGTTTGAAGGATTTAGAGTGGGAGTTCCAAAGGTATTAAAAGTAAAGCTTGATAAAGAATCAGTCAATGAGACAGAGGTAGAGGAGGCTGAATAGTGAAAAAGATATATATACTTAGAGCAATTAGTATTGCATTATTATTGGCTTCCCTTCTAATAATTATTATCTCTGTGACTAGAAAAAGTGAAAATATATCCGCTTATGATGATGGGGTGGAAATGGTAGATCCTAACACGATTATTCTCAGCAATAGCGGTGTGAGAGTATCATTTTCCGATGTAATACTGTCAAAACCATCAGAAACCAGAAAGCTTGTGGTATTTGAGCAGGAGGGAACAGTTAGCTATAAAATCGAAGATAGGATGTTTGATTTCTTAGATTGGGAACCATCAAAGAAATATCAAACTGTACAGTATACTGGAAAAGGTAGTTTCGTAATTGAATTGGATCAACTAGGAAAAAGCAATATAGTTGAGGATGCCCAAAATCATACAGTGACCATTAAGATTCCACACCCAGTTTTAGACACAATAGAAATAGACCCAAACGAGGTGGAGATTGGTGATAAGCAAAGTGGATTTTTGGCCATAGGAGACATCAAGCTCACCCTGTCCGATTACAATAAAATCGAAAAAGAATTAAGAAAAAGATTAAAAGAAAAATTCGATGTCTATAGCAATGGACAACAGGCAGATGACCTGGCCTTAAAAGCAGTTTACGATATTTATTATCCTGTAGTTAAGGCGGTTGATAGCGATTATGAACTCATGATAGAGTTTATATAAAATGAACCAAAAACCCCGTCCCCTAGGACCATTTTAAGGAGGAAAAAGTTATGAAAAATCGTACTACACAGTTAATTTACCAGACAGCATATTGTACCCTGGGCGTTGTTGGAATCGCAGCAAGCCTTGGATTCTTTGAGCATGTTTTCAGATGGGATTTTTACATTATGTATACCAATCTCAGCAATTATTTTTGCATATTCGTTATGTTTGCTGAACTTATACAGACAGCTCGAAAAAAAGAAAATAGCTATGTAACTGTTAGCCCAGCGCTTAAGTTTATAGGTATGCTTGGAATTTTGCTAACATTTTTAGTGTTCAATATTTTGCTTGCTAATGTGCCAGGGAGAAATCCTGCAGAAAACTTTAAAATAGCAAGTGTTCTTGCCCATGTTGTGCTGCCTATTATGTACACACTGGACTGGTTTTTATTCTATGAGAGAGGCAAGACAAAGTTATTTTATCCATTTGTTTCGGTGCTGTTTCCTATAGCTTATTTAGGCTATGTATTTATTCATGCAGCAGCACATAGTTTTGATTCAACTATTACAAATTATCTTGGCACGGACCCACTTATCTACCCATACTTTTTCTTGAATCCAGATAGAGTGGGCAATATGGGAGTTTTAAAATGGTGCGTTATCTTGACAGCAATATTTGCGGTAGGTGGACTATTGTTTGTAGGCATAGATAAGCTCTTTGGACGTAGGAATAAATAGATTTTTGGGACAATGTGCAATTCCTAAAGTAGGAGCATGGGGGACTATGTTTTTTAAGAAAAAGCTAGAGAAAAAAACTTATGACAAATTAAGGAAAAAGCCTGTGATAAAGGCCAGTATTTGTACAGGAGAGCAGGTTGCTGGATTTAAGGATTTATCAACAGGGGCTTTTGAGGAAGTGATGCTGATAAAGGGCCCGGAAGATTTGGAGCAGTTTAAGGAAACCTATGGCATCACAGGAGAAATAGAAAAGATTTATTGATTAAAGATGGAAATATTACTGGGAATCGGCAGAGATTTCTTCAGTAATATTTCCATTTTTATTGTAAATAATTGTACGAGAGAGAGTATTTTCTACTGTATATGATTCGTGAATCCTAACAGTTTTTCCTGAAATAAGAAAATTCTTGTACTCGTAGTAGTCTTTTGTTATGCCAGGAAATTCTTGTGCGACCACAGAGTACTTTGTATTATCTCGATATTCTGTAGATTCGGTTTTTTGAAAAAGGAATGGCCTTAAAAATAATAGGTTTATCATTATGAGCCCGCAAAAAAGAAATCCCAAAAGAATGAAATATTTTAGTACATTTTTGGTGATTTGCAAAATGGCTAGAACTATACAAATAAATAAGCCGATAACAATAATTTTTACGGAAAGGTCAGTAAACCAAACTCTAAATCGGAGTTTGAAGACTGACAATATAATAGTTGTTGAAAAGTAGATAAAAATATAAATGCATGTTAAAGCTGCTAATGCATTAGAAATCTTTCTTATTTTCATAAATTTCCCCTTAGATTCACTGAGTTCTTTACTTATGCTAACATAACTTTCTATTATTCGTCTGATCCAAATACAATCATAAGCATATGATTTTTGTATTCTATAAACAAAACATCAAAGACAACATATGTATAGAAATCACTTAATACATCGGTAATATCTTCGTTCAATTCTCCTTTGATTCTATAGATGTTACTTTTTTCTCCGAGATAAAATCTAACTGATTTAAAAAAATCGTCTATGTAATTATTAACATTAGGGACTTGATGTCCTGGTTCATATATTATTTTTTGGATGATAGTAGATAAATCACCTTCTATTAACTCAAGATCAAAGTTTAATTTATAGACACGTGTTACTGTTTTAATATCAAATATTTGATTGTCTAAATATTCATGTAACCTTATTCGGATGCTTTCGCATATATTAGATTTATTAGCTTTAAATACATCTGCTTCAACAGCCCAGAATTGAGGGATAATTTTTGAAAGATATGCATAAGATAATGCTGATATTGTACCTGAAAGATATGCATCAGGGCCGGGTACCGTATTATAATAATCATATACCGACATTATATAGCCTCCTTTTCACGCTAATTCTAAAAGAAATATTAGCATATAATTGTCGTAAAGCATATGTAGCAGTTTTTTTCGTTGATAGTGTATAATAGATGGTTAGAAAAGGCTAACTGATTATTATACTAGAAGAGGAGACGTGACATGAAGACTATCAAGAAAATGTTTGCTTTCAAAGATTTTTACAAGGATCTTATTGAAAAATATGGAATCAATAAAGCTGATGAAATATGGAGTTTTGCAGAAGAAGAGTATTGTAAAATGATAGAAGCTGAACCAAATGCAGATAGTTCTACTTTACAATTTGCTTTTCCTGCAGTGGCACTATATCGTGCAGTGGAGAAATATTCACCTAACGATGCCCTTACGGTAACTCGTAATTATGGGACAAAGGTGGGGTTAAAATTTAAAGGAATTTTTAAAAAGATAACTAGCATACCTGGTGTTCCGGCTTTTATGTGGAGACACATGGATAAGATTTCTGCTAAAATGAGTGATGGCTATGATGTTTGCAATCTTCAGGTAACACAGGATAAATGCTTTATGGATGTAATTAGGTGTCCCCTTTATGATAAAGCAGTAGAATTGGGAACTCCTGAAGCGGTGCAAATGATTTGTTGTATGGACAAGGAATATATGACTGGCTTTAGAGGAATCGATTATGAAAGAACGAAATCCGTGGCTGAAGGGGATGACTGTTGTGATTATAGGCTTAGAAGAGCAAGTTGGTAGCAGGAATTGATCTGTTTAAATAGGAGAGAAAATGGGTGACAAGATAAAAAATGCGTATCATGATTCAAAAGATATATATGATGATGTGTTGACTCAGGGGAATTTTTTAAGCAAACTATACATTAAATTTTTCTGGAGTGGGACAGATGACAATGAAATAGCAAGAAAGGTTTTGTCCTATGTGCCAGATGATTTTGATGGTACTTTGCTTGATGTACCTGTAGGAACTGCAGTCTTCACAGAGGAGAAATGGAAAAGGCTGAAAAACGCTAAGATTACTTGCTTGGACTATAGTGTTGATATGCTTGAAAAGGCCAAAAGAAGGCTTGGGAATTGCTCGCATATTTCGTTTATTCAAGGTGATGTAGGGCAGTTGCCTTTTGCTGATGAAGAGTGTGATATAGTTATGAGCATGAATGGATTTCATGCATTTCCAGACAAGGAAAAAGCTTTTCAAGAGACTAGTCGTGTTTTGAAAAAAGGCGGTAGTTTTATTGCTTGTTTTTATATCAGAGGTAAATCAAAGCGCACTGACTGGCTTGTGAAAAACATTTTATCGAAAAAAGGATGGTTTACGCCTCCTTTTCCTGATGAGAAGGAATTGGTTAGGAAATTACATGAACTATACGCTTCAGTGGAGTATTATGTTGATGGTTCCATAGTTTATTTTAAGTGCATGAAGTAGAAAATGGTCCATAGGGACGGGGGGATAGGGCCAAAATAAAAATGGACCACTAACCCCGTCCCCTAGGTTCATATTTGAGGAGGAATAATGGTAAGAGTTTTATTTGTTTGTCATGGCTCGATTTGTAGATCGCCAATGGCGAAATATGTGTTGCAGGATATGGTTGATAGAAGAGGGATAGCAGGAGATTTTTATATCGATTGTGCCGCTATGACTTATGAGGAAATAGGGAATCCAGTGTATCCACCTGTGAGACAAGTGCTAAATAGCAAGGGGATCAATTGCGATGGCTATGCTGCACGTCATGTCCGCAGGGACGAGTATAGAGATTATGATTACATAATTGGAATGGATGCTGAAAATATGAGGGATCTGAACTATGAATTTGGTCCAGACCCAGATGATAAGATATATAGACTTCTCGATTTTTCTGATAGACCAAGAGATATAGATGACCCTTGGTACACAAGAAAGTTTGATAAATGCTACGAGGAAGTAGTGGAAGGATGTCAGGGGCTGCTTAAGAGACTAGGCTACTAAAATGGACCACTAACTCCGTCCCCCTAGACCACTATTTTCTGTATTATTTCGGCTGCCAGCTGATTTCTCGTGATTGTTGCTTGATTAGGAGAAAAAAGACTGGTGGCTATATTTTTTATATCTGATGGAAATGTGGATATGTCTGAGTCAAAATTAATGCCAATTCCTACAACAATCCACTGGATATCGCCAGTTTCAAATTCGGTTCCAGCTTCAGTGAGAATTCCACAAATCTTTTTATCATTAATAAATAAATCATTGATAGGCTTTAAGGTAGGTCTAACACCAGCTAGGGCTTCGATAGAGTCGCAGACAGCCGTGCCTGTTTGGATAGTTATTTCATCAGGTAAAAGTGTCTTAAGAAACTCTGGGCGAAGAATAATGCTTAAATACAAACCTCCCTTAGGAGAATAGAAGCTGTGATCCTTGCGGCCTCGACCTTCCGTTTGTTCATTGGCAATAACTACAGTGCCGTGGGCGGCGCCTGCAATTGCCATTTCCTTTGCAATCCTATTAGTGGAGTTTGCGACATCGTAAATACGGATTAAATTAGAACCTTTATATTTGGATTTGTAACTACTATCTAAATAGGAAATGATACCTGCTTCAGAGAGAATGTCATTTCCTTCTTTTAGTTTGTAACCCTTGTTGCTGATAGCATCGATTTCGTAACCAGCTTTTCTAAGCTCGTTGATGGCTTTCCATATAGCATTTCTAGAAAGCCCAAGGGAAGAGGCTATAACTTCTCCTGAAATATAGGTCTCCTTATTTGATTCTAATAGTTCTAATACCTTGTCTTTTGATGCCATCATAGCTCCTCATTGTTACTTTAAAGTGTGAAAGTTGACGAAACACCCACATGTATTTTAGAAGTATTTGGGCTATTTTGTCAAAGATATTAAAAAGGTCTTTTTGTCATTGAATTTCGTGCTTTAGTGTATTAAACTGTTAAAAATGGTTTTAATTGGGAAGGACTATAATTATGGCATTCAATGTAGGTGTAATCAGAGGAGATGGAATTGGTCCGGAGGTTGTTACTGAGGCAGTTAAGGTACTTGATGCGGTAGGTGCAAAATTTGGACACGAGTTTAAGTATACTGAAATTCTTATGGGCGGCTGCTCAATCGATGCATGTGGAGAGCCTCTTACAGATGAGGCAATCGCCGCAGCAAAAGCAAGCGATGCAGTGCTCATGGGTTCTATTGGTGGAAACACTTCTACAAGTCCTTGGTACAAGTTACCAGCGGACAAACGTCCAGAGGCAGGACTTCTAAAGCTTCGCAAGAGCCTTAATCTATTCGCTAATTTGCGACCAGCATATTTATACAACGAATTAAAAGAAGCATGTCCACTTAGAGACGACATTATCGGAGATGGCTTCGATATGATGATTATGAGAGAGCTTACAGGCGGCCTTTATTTTGGAGAGCGTTCTACAAAAGAAGAAAATGGTCAGCTAGTTGCAAGAGATTCTCTTACTTATTCAGAAAATGAGATTCGCAGAATTGCAAAACGCGGATTTGATATTGCAATGAAGCGTCGCAAGAAAGTTACTTCAGTTGACAAGGCTAACGTACTTGATAGCTCACGTCTCTGGAGAAAAATTGTTGAAGAGGTAGCTAAAGATTATCCAGAGGTTACATACGAGCACATGCTTGTAGACAACTGTGCAATGCAGCTTGTTAAGGATCCACGTCAGTTCGATGTAATTCTTACTGAGAACATGTTTGGAGATATTTTATCAGATGAGGCATCTATGGTTACCGGTTCCATCGGAATGCTTTCATCAGCTTCCCTTAACGATACAAAATTCGGTTTATATGAGCCATCAGGCGGAAGCGCACCAGATATTGCAGGAAAGGGCATTGCTAACCCAATAGCTACAATCCTTTCAGCAGCTATGATGCTTCGCTACAGCTTCGATTTAGATGCTGAGGCTGATGCAGTAGAAAATGCAGTTAAGCAGGTTCTCAAGGATGGCTATCGCACAATCGATATCATGCCTCGCGACGGCAGCACCGTAAAGCAGGTAGGAACTTCTGAGATGGGCGATTTAATAGTAGAGCGTTTATAGAATTATTTAAATGAGCTGGTAGGAAACAAGCTCTTAGATTTCTCAAGCGAATCGTGTTAGATGAGCGGAGAAATACTAAGGCTTGTGGCCGTAACCAGCGGACTAAAATACTAGGAGGAGTCGATAAATGAGAAGTGATAACGCGAGAGCTGGCATGCAGCAGGCACCAGCTAGATCTTTGTTTAATGCTTTGGGATTTACACCAGAAGAAATGAAAAAGCCAATGGTAGGTATCGTATCTTCGTACAATGAGATAGTACCAGGCCATATGAATATTGATAAAATTGTTGATGCAGTAAAGCTTGGAGTAGCTGAGGCAGGCGGTGTGCCTGTAGTATTCCCAGCTATTGCAGTTTGTGATGGTATTGCAATGGGACACATCGGAATGAAATATTCCCTTGTAACTCGTGATTTGATTGCTGATTCAACAGAGTGTATGGCACTTGCTCATCAGTTTGATGCACTTGTTATGGTACCAAACTGCGACAAGAATGTGCCTGGACTTTTGATGGCAGCAGCTCGTCTTGATCTTCCTACAGTATTTGTATCAGGCGGTCCAATGCTTGCAGGTCACGTAGGTGGTCAGAAGCGTTCTCTTTCTTCTATGTTTGAGGCTGTTGGCGCACATGCAGCTGGCAACATGACAGAGGATGAGGTTGAGAACTTCGTTGAAAATGTTTGTCCTACATGTGGTAGCTGCTCAGGTATGTACACAGCTAACTCAATGAACTGCCTTACAGAGGCTCTTGGAATGGGACTTAGAGGTAATGGTACTATCCCTGCTGTTTACTCAGAGAGAATCAGACTTGCTAAGCATGCAGGTATGGCTGTTATGGATATGTATAACAAGGGTATTACTGCTCGTCAGATTATGACAAAAGAGGCAGTTTTAAATGCTCTTACAGTAGATATGGCACTTGGTTGTTCTACAAACTCAATGCTTCATTTACCAGCTATCGCTCACGAGATTGGTTTTGATTTCGATATTGAGTTTGCTAATCCAATTTCTGAGAAGACACCAAACCTTTGTCACCTTGCTCCAGCTGGTCCTACATACATGGAAGACCTTAATGAGGCCGGCGGTGTATGGGCAGTTATGAAGGAGCTTGCAGATATCGGACTTCTTAATACTGACTGTATGACAGTTACAGGCAAGACAGTTGGTGAGAATATTAAAAATGCTATTAACAGAAATCCAGAGGTTATCAGACCTGTGGACAATCCATATACAAAGACAGGTGGACTTGCAGTACTTAAGGGAAATCTTGCACCAGACGGCTCAGTTGTTAAGCGTAGTGCAGTAGTTCCTGAGATGCTTGTTCATGAAGGCCCAGCCAGAGTATTTGATAGCGAGGAAGATGCAATCGCAGCTATCAAGGGCGGCAAGATTGTTGAGGGTGATGTAGTTGTCATCCGTTATGAGGGACCTAAGGGTGGCCCTGGTATGAGAGAGATGCTTAACCCTACATCAGCTATTGCTGGTATGGGACTTGGTTCATCAGTTGCACTTATTACTGATGGTCGTTTCTCAGGCGCTAGCCGTGGAGCTTCTATCGGTCACGTTTCACCAGAGGCAGCTGTTGGCGGACCAATCGCACTTGTTGAAGAAGGCGATATCATTTCAATTGATATTCCTAACTATACAATGACACTTAAGGTTTCAGACGAAGAGCTTGAAGCACGCCGTGCTAAGTGGCAGCCACGCGAGCCAAAGGTTACAACGGGCTATCTTCGTCGCTACGCAGCGCAGGTTACCTCAGGAAACCGCGGCGCGATTCTTAAGACGCCAGAATTTTAGTACGTCCGTTACGTAGACAAGCCTTAGAGTTTCTCCGCTCAACAACACGTTTCGCTTGAGAAACCTAAGAGCTTGTCTACTACGGACTCATTTAAAACGCGGCTACTCAGCCTTGGCAAGCGCGAGGAGGGAAGTATCGTGCGAGCTAGGAAGGAACCGCTCTGCGGGAGGTTGCCTAGCGAAGTACGAGGGGTGCCCTGCGGGAGCATGAAAAAGAAGGCGCCGCGTTTAGACGGAGTTTAGAGGAGAAAAAGATATGTTACTCAGTGGTTCAGAGATTATAATTGAATGTTTGAAGGAACAGGGCGTTGATACTGTTTTTGGGTATCCAGGCGGAGCGATTCTTAATCTTTATGATGAGCTTTATAAGCATAAGGATGAGATTCACCATGTGCTTACAAGTCATGAGCAGGGTGCCGCACATGCAGCAGATGGATATGCTCGTTCTACTGGAAAGGTAGGCGTGTGCCTTGCAACAAGTGGTCCAGGTGCCACAAATCTTGTTACAGGTATTGCAACAGCGCATATGGATTCGGTGCCTATCATTGCTATTACTTGTAACGTAACAGTTCCTTTACTTGGTAAGGATTCATTCCAGGAGATTGACATTGCCGGTATTACAATGCCTATCACTAAGCATAACTTCATCGTTAAGGATGTTAAGGATTTAGCTGAGACAATTCGCCGAGCATTTGTCATTGCAAAGAGCGGTCGTCCAGGTCCTGTACTTATCGATGTGCCAAAGGATGTTACTGCTCCAAATAATAAATACGAGTACATGCCAATGAAGCCTATCCCAGTAGGTAGGGTTAAAAAGGACATTACAGAGGATAGCTTAAAGCAGGCAATCAAGCTTATTGATAAGGCTAAAAAGCCAGTTATTTTCGTTGGCGGTGGTGCAGTTCTTGCCAATGCTTCCAAGGAATTAAAGAAGTTTGTTGAGCTTGTAGATGCACCAGTTTGCGATACATTGATGGGAAAGGGAGCTTACTCTGGCAAGGAAGACAGATACCTTGGAATGCTTGGTATGCATGGTACAAAGGCATCCAACTTAAGCGTATCTGAGTGTGATTTGCTTATTGCAATCGGTACTAGATTTTCTGATAGAGTTCTCGGCAATCCTTCAAAGTTTGCTAGCAAGGCAAAGATACTTCAGTTTGATGTAGATCCAGCTGAGATTAATAAAAATATAGTAGCTGACCATGCTGTGATAGGTGATGTTAAGGAGATTCTTTCTAGAATCAACAAGCTTCTCACTCAGAAGGAGCATGAGGCATGGATTAAGCATACAGAGGAACTTAAGGACAAGTACCCACTTACAATTCCTAAGGAAGGCTTGTCTGGTCCATATATTGTATCTGAGGTTTATCGTCAGACAAAGGGTGAGGCAATCATCACTACAGAAGTAGGACAGCATCAGATGTGGGCAGCTCAGTTCTACAATTATAAAAAGCCACATCAGCTTTTGACATCAGGTGGTCTTGGAACTATGGGATATGGACTTGGAGCCGCAATTGGTGCCAAGACAGGTAATCCAGACAAGACAGTTATCAATATTGCAGGTGATGGCTGCTTCAGAATGAACATGAATGAGATGGCAACAGCGTCTAGAGAAAAGTTGCCTATCATTGAAATAATTGTCAACAACCACGTACTTGGAATGGTTAGACAATGGCAGACACTTTTTTATGACAAGCATTATTCAGCTACTGTACTTGACGACGGAGTTGATTATGTCAAGTTGGCAGAAGCTATGGGTGCAACAGGATATCGCGTAACAACTCAGGAAGAGTTCTCCAGCGCTTTATCGGAGGCTATGCGATCCGAGAAGCCTGTGCTTATTGACTGTATCATCAATAGTGATGAAAAAGTATGGCCAATGGTAGCACCAGGAGCACCAATAAATGAGTTTTTTGAAGAAAAGTAAGGAGATTAGTGTAATGAGTAGAGTTTATAATTTTAGTGCAGGACCAGCAGTATTACCTGAGGAAGTTCTTAGAGAAGCAGCAGATGAGATGCTTGATTACAAGGGCTGTGGCATGTCAGTAATGGAGATGAGCCACCGTTCAAAGGTTTTTGATGAGATTATCAAAGAGGCAGAGGCTGATATCAGAACTCTTATGAACATCCCTGATAACTACAAGGTGCTTTTCCTTCAGGGTGGTGCTAGCCAGCAGTTCGCAGCAGTTCCAATGAACCTTATGAAGAACAAGAAGGCAGGCTATATCATCACAGGTCAGTGGGCAAAGAAGGCATTCCAGGAAGCAAAGATGTATGGTGAGGCAGTAGAGCTTGCTTCATCAGCAGATGAGACATTCTCATATATTCCAGATTGTTCAGACCTTCCTATCACTGATGATATGGACTATGTATACATCTGTGAGAACAACACAATTTATGGAACAAAGTTTAAGACACTTCCTAACACAAAGGGCAAGGATTTAGTAGCAGACGTTAGCTCATGCTTCCTTTCAGAGCCAGTAGATGTTAGCAAGTACGGCATCATCTATGGTGGTGTTCAGAAGAACGTAGGACCTGCAGGTATGGTTATCGTAATCATCCGTGAGGACCTTATCCGTGATGATGTTCTTCCAGGCACACCAACAATGCTTAAGTATAAGACACAGGCAGACAATGACAGTCTTTACAATACACCACCATGCTATGATATTTATATCTGCGGTAAGGTGTTCAAGTGGCTCCTTAAGAATGGCGGCCTTTCAGCAATGAAGGAACTCAACGAGAAGAAGGCAGCTATCCTTTATGATTACCTTGATTCATCAAAGCTTTTCAAGGGTACTGTTAGAAAAGAAGATCGTTCACTTATGAACGTACCATTTGTTACAGGTAACGAAGAGCTTGATGCTAAGTTTGTTAAGGAAGCTACTGCAGCAGGATTTGTTAACCTTAAGGGTCACAGAACTGTTGGTGGTATGAGAGCTTCTATCTACAATGCTATGCCAATCGAAGGCGTAGAGAAGCTTGTTGAATTCATGCGTGAATTCGAAAAAGCTAATGCATAATGTCAAATAAATGAGCCTGTAGCTAACAAGTTATTAATTCTTTTGATGAGGCATTTCAGCCGAAGGAAGAGACTTAATGCTTGTGAATGTAACAGGCGGACTAAGTTTAATAAGGAGAGAAAAATGTTTACTTACAATTGCTTAAATCCAATTTCAGACAAGGGATTAGTTAACTTCTCTACAGACTTCAAGAAGGTCGAGACAATCGGTGAGGCTGACGCATGCTTAGTTCGTTCAGCTGCTATGCACGATCTTGAGCTTGGTGACAAGCTTAAATGTATCGCACGTGCTGGTGCCGGTGTTAACAATATTCCTCTTGAGAAATGTGCAGAGGATGGTATCGTAGTTTTCAATACACCAGGTGCTAATGCAAACGGTGTTAAGGAGCTTGTTTTTGCAGGAATGCTTTTAGCTTCTCGTGATATCGTTGGCGGTATTGACTGGGTAAAGGAAAATGTTGCTGATGAGAACATTGCAAAGACAGCAGAAAAGGCTAAGAAAGCTTTCGCTGGTACAGAGATTGCTGGCAAGAAGCTTGGTGTTATCGGTCTTGGAGCTATCGGTGTCAAGGTAGCTAACGACGCAACACATCTTGGTATGGAAGTTATGGGTTATGACCCATACATTTCTGTTAACGCTGCTTGGAACCTTTCTAGAAATGTTAAGCACGTTACAAATGTAGAGGATATCTACAGAGAGTGTGATTTCATTACAGTTCATGTACCACTTGTTGATTCAACAAAGGGTATGATTAATAAAGAGGCTGTTCAGATGATGAAGAAGGGCGTAGTTATTCTTAACTTTGCTCGTGATCTTCTTGTTGATGAGCCTGCAGTATTAAATGGTATCGAGTCTGGCAAGGTTCGTCATTATGTTACAGACTTTGCTAATCCTACTACAGCAGGTAAGCCTGGTGTTATCTGTACACCACACCTTGGCGCTTCTACAGAAGAGGCTGAGGACAACTGTGCAATTATGGCAGTTAAGGAAGTTATGGATTACATGGAAAATGGTAACATTTGCCATTCTGTAAATTACCCTGACTGTGATATGGGAATTTGTACAACAGAGTCACGTGTGGCTATTCTTCATAAGAATAAGGCTGGTCTTATCGCTTCATTTACAACAATTCTTGGTAACGAGAATGTAAACGTAGAAGATATGACTAACAAGAGTCGTGGCGATTATGCATATACATTACTTGATCTTGCTGCAAAGCCAGCAGAGACTGTAATTAACGAAATTGAGAAGGTTGACGGAGTTATTAAAGTAAGGGTGGTAAAATAATAATGGCAAGGATCGTACCATTTAAAGCAATACGACCATCTAAGGAAGAGGCTGCTGTAATAGCAGCCCTTCCTTATGATGTTTATAGCAGAAAAGAAGCTTATGAGAAGGTAAAAGAACAGCCAAATTCATTTTTGGCAATTGATAGACCAGAGACACAGTTTGCAGAGGACGTAGACATGTACTCTGATGAGGTCTATGAAAAGGCAGCATCAATGCTTAAAGAGTGGACAGATGCTGGAAGATTTATTCAGGATGATAAGGCATATTATTATGTGTATGAGCTCACGATGGACGGTCGTTCCCAGACTGGTATTGTAGCTTGTGCATCTATTGATGACTATGCCAATTCAGTTATTAAAAAGCATGAGAATACTAGAGCTGAAAAGGAGCAGGATAGAATCCGCCATGTGGATACCTGCAGTGCTCAGACAGGTCCTATTTTTCTTGCATATAGAGCAGAGCCTACTATATCAGGAGTTGTTCAAAAGGCAAAAAGCAGAAAGCCTGTATATGATTTTACAGCTGAGGATGGAATTACCCATCGTTGCTGGATAATCAAGGACATGATGGATATGGCTCTTATTGCAATTGCATTTGAAAAGATGAGTTCTATCTACATTGCTGATGGACATCACAGAGCTGCCAGTGCAGTAAAGGTTGGATTTAAGCGCAGAGAAGAAAATCCTGGATACACAGGCAAGGAAGATTTTAATTATTTCCTTTCAGTTCTTTTCCCAGATGAGGAACTTAAAATATACGACTACAATCGAGTTGTAAAGGATTTAAATGGACTTGCTCCAGAAGAACTTTTAGAGGAGCTTGATAGCATTGTTGATATTGTAAAGACTGACAGTAAGCCTATTAGACCAGAGGCAAAAGGTCAGTGGAGTATGCTTTTAGATGGTACCTGGTATTTATGTCAGGTGAAGAAAGAACATCTTGTTACAGACCCTGTTGAGGGACTTGATGTTTCATTACTTCAAAATCTAGTGCTTCAGCCATTACTTGGAATTGAGGATCCAAAGACAGACAATCGCATAGATTTTGTCGGAGGTATTCGTGGATTAGAAGAACTAGAAAGAAGATGCGCAGAGGATTGTAAAATTGCTTTTGCAATGTATCCAACAAGCATCGCAGAATTATTTGATGTGGCAGATGCAGGACTTCTGATGCCACCAAAATCTACTTGGTTTGAGCCAAAGCTTAGAAGCGGTTTATTTATTCACAAGATTTAATAGGAGTAGGAAATGCCAGTATTTGATTTTGCTCAGGAAGAAAAAGATAACGCAAAGGCGGTAAAGACTTATGTGACATTTAAGTCAGATGAGCCTGATGCTACAGTTGAGCGTCCGATTTTAGTCCTTCAAAAAAAGGAGGAGATGGCTCATCATATTTGCGGAACATTTACCAATCCAATTACAAGGACTAGTTTTGAAATCAACACTGAAAATGGAGTGGTTTCTTCAGATATTTTAAGAGTGGATTTGCGCTTTGTAAGTCTTCTTGGATGGCTTGGAGAAAATCATATACCGGTTAGATTATCTGGCGCAATCACAGATGAGGGCTATGCTGTATACAAGATTAGAGAGACAGGCATAGGTAATGGCAAGCTTTCATCAGATGATGGCTTCCTTCAGTTTATGCTTGAGAGATTATTTGCCAGCAATGCTCCTTCAGAGGAAGAGACTGACGAGGACGAGGTTGAAGATGGCGATGATATGAAGCTTACAAGCATTCAGTCCATCACAGACTTTATTACTTGTGCCGGCAGAACATTCCCAGATAATATTAGACTTTGGGCTAGAAGAAACTTAGCAGTTGCTAAGTCCGCTGAAGTTACAATCGAAGAGCGCCGTCATGCACAGCGAGCACTTTCCATTATGACAAGCATTCAGTGGAAGAGTGATTATTTCGAGGCAATTGATCCAGTGGAGGCTAGACGTATTTTGGACGAGGAGCTTTATGGACTTGAGTCTGTGAAGCAGCGTATTATGGAGACTGTAATTCAGGTCAATCGTACTCACACACTTCCAAGCTACGGTTTACTTCTTTGCGGCCCTGCAGGTGTTGGTAAATCTCAAATCGCATATGCGGTAGCACGTATTTTAAAGCTTCCATGGACTACACTTGATATGAGTTCAATCAATGACCCTGAGCAGCTTACAGGAAGCTCAAGAATTTATTCTAATGCAAAGCCTGGTATTATCATGGAAGCATTTTCAAATGCTAGCACTAGTAATCTTGTGTTTATTATTAATGAGCTTGATAAGGCAAATTCTGGAAAGGGCAATGGCAATCCAGCAGACGTACTTTTGACATTGCTTGATAATTTAGGATTTACTGATAACTATATGGAATGCATGATTCCTACAATGGGCGTATACCCAATTGCCACAGCAAATGTAAAGGCAGATATTTCTGCACCACTTATGTCTAGATTTGCTGTAATTGATATTCCTGATTATACAATTGAGGAGAAAAAAGAAATCTTTAAGAGATTTTCACTTCCAAAGGTATTAAAGAGAATGGGAATGTCACCAGAGGAATGTCAGGTTACTGAGGACGGACTTGATGCAGTGATGGAAAAGTTCGTTATTTCTACTGGTATAAGAAATGTTGAACAGGCAGCTGAGCATCTTGCTGCTAATGCCCTCTATCAAATCGAGGTGGACAAGGTAAAAAATGTTGTATTTGATAGAGAAATGGTTAATAAAATTTCTTAATTTGGGTTTACAAAGAGTTGTTTTATGTGTTAAATTTTTTATGTAAATTCAAACAATTTAATTTAGCAAATATGAAAGGAGAGTAGCTATGGATAAATCGGACAGTCACGGGCGATTATTTAGCGACGAGGCATTAGATGCGCATAAGAATATAGCTGCTCTTTACAAATAATAGAGTAGTTTCATTTATATGGGCAGATTTTGTCATCGTCTAATGGTAATCCAAAAAGTCGGTGACTTTTTTTATGCATTAGTTCATGTGAAACTATGGAAAACAAAGAATTATTAGAGAACACAATTACTGGGGAGATTATTGACTTACTTCGCTCTAATATCAGTGCTGATGAGCTAATCGAAGCTCTGGACGATTATCATGAGAATGATATTGCCGAGGCATACGAGGCTCTAGATAAAGAGGACCGTCAGAGATTATTCGGTATCTTAGGTGCTGAGCGACTTTCAGAAATTTTCCCTTACATTGAGGATGTAGGTGAGATTCTTGCAGAAATCACACCAGAACAGGCTGCAGACGTCCTCGAAAACATGGATGCCGACGATGCGGTTGATGCTCTTGAAGATATCGAGGATGAGGAGCAGAGAGAACAGCTCATTTCCTTGATGGACAAAGAGGCATCGGCAGATGTCCGCTTGATTAATTCCTACGACGAGGATGAGATTGGTAGCATGATGACTACAAATTTCATCGTTGTTGGCAAGAATTTTTCAGTTAAGCAGGCTATGCGTTCTTTGATTTCTCAGTCAAAGGACAATGACAATATCAACACTATTTATGTTGAGGATGAGGATAAGAAATATTACGGAGCAATCGAGCTTAGAGATTTGATTTTAGCTCGTGATTATACTCCACTTGATGATATTATTTCCCATAGTTATCCAAGCGTTAAGGCAGATGCTTTGATTTCTGACACAATCGAAGATTTAAAGGATTACGCTGAGGATTCTATCCCAGTACTTAATCCTGCAGACGAGATTATCGGTGTTATCACATCTCAGGATATCATCGAGGCGGTAGATGATGAGATGGGTGAAGACTACGCTAAGTTGGCTGGTTTGACTGCTGAAGAGGATTTGAACGAGAGACTTGGTGAGAGTATTAAAAAGCGTATACCTTGGCTTTTACTGTTGCTTGGACTAGGACTTGTCACAAGCTCAGTTATCGGTATTTTTGACAGGGTAGTAGCATCAGTTGCTATTGTTGTAGTATTCCAGTCATTGATTCTTGATATGGCAGGAAATGTTGGAACACAGTCGCTGGCTGTTACTATTCGAGTTCTTATGGACGAGGAAATTTCAGGACTTGAGAAGGCTAAGTTTGTCCTAAAGGAGATGCGTGTAGGTGGAACTAATGGATTGATTCTCGGTACACTTGCACTTGTGTTTATTGCACTTTATCTTCACAGTTTGAAGGGACTGGCTTGGGCTGCAGCATTTAGAGTTTCTGGCATTGTTGGATTCTCTCTATTTGTAGCGATGATTGTATCTAGTTTTATCGGAACAATTATTCCAATTTTCTTCCATAAGATTAAGGTGGATCCAGCTGTTGCTTCAGGTCCACTTATCACAACTGTTAATGATTTAGTTGCTGTTGTAACATACTACGGTTTGGCTGGTTTGTTACTTGTAGGACATATCTAGTATATGCGGGGGAGTTCATTATGAAGGTGCTAAATTTTGGTTCTTTAAACATGGATTACAGCTATCAGGTAGACCATATTGTCAGAGAAGGAGAGACTATTTCTTCTAGGGATTTGAAAATCAATCTAGGAGGAAAGGGATTCAATCAATCTGTGGCATTGGCTAGAGCTGGAGTGCCAGTTTATCATGCAGGTCTTGTAGGCGAAGAGGGACTGGATTTTTATGATGCCTGTCAGGATTGTGGAATCAAAACAGACTACATGCGCACCGTTACTGGCAGATGTGGTCATACAATTATTCAGGTAGATAATGAAGGTCAAAACAGCATCGTTCTTTATGGCGGTGCCAACCAAAAGAACACCAAGGAATTCGTTGATGAAGTCCTTAGCAATTTTTCTACTGGGGATATTATTCTTCTGCAAAATGAAATTAATGAACTTCCATATATAATAGATCAGGCATTTGCCAAGGGCATGACTATTGTGCTTAATCCTTCTCCAATGGATGACAGGATAAATGAATGTGATTTGGGCAAGGTTTCCATTTTCGTATTAAATGAAAATGAGGGAACTCAGCTTACAGGCAAGACTACACCGGCCACAATTGTGGCGGCAATGGAAGCTAGCTTTTCAAATGCTAAGATTTTGCTTACTCTAGGAAAGGATGGAGCTATTTACCACCATGGTGATGAGGAGCTCTATCAGGGAGCATTTGAGGTGGACACAGTTGATACCACTGCTGCTGGCGATACATTTACAGGCTATTTTATTTCTGGACTAATTAAGAAAATGCCTACTAGAGTTAATCTGATTCTTGCTAGCAAAGCCGCTGCTCTTGCAGTTACAAAACCTGGTGCAGCACAGTCGATTCCATTTATGTCAGAGGTGGAAATCTTTTCAATTGAATAGTTAAAAAAGCATATAAAAGGCGCCACATGTTGATATTGAAACACATATCAATATGTGGTGCTTCTTTTCACAGATAAATCATAAAAAACAACAAAATCTTGTGGCGAAGAAGAGCAAAGTAGGGTAAAATTAAATTATCAGAAAAGTTATCTACAAACTGTAGCGCTGACTGATAATTTAATATGCAAGGAGCGTGACCCCTTATGAAGAAAAACTACGTACTCGACACTAACATTTTGATTCATTGCCCTTCGGCCTTGTTTGGTTTTGATGATAATAATGTCATCATTACCACCACTACTTTGCAGGAGCTTGACTCTATGAAGACGGCTTATGCTGAGGTGGGTTATGGCGCGCGAGAGTCAATCCGAAACATCGAATCTATAGAAGGGGATTACGCCAACGGTGTGACTATGCCAAATGGCGGCACCTTCAAAATTGCAAAGGAATCTGAATTTGAGAAGCTGGTTCCAGCTGAATTCACCTTAGAAAGACCTGACAACAGAATAATTAATGGTGTGCTTGCTATTGCAAAGCAAAGCGACCTTGAAACAATACTTGTAACTAATGATATTTCAATGAGAATCAATGCTACTATGTGTGGTTGCGTTGTACAAGGTTATCACAATGAAATGATTGTTGATAACGAGAACTACACAGGACGTAGGGATATTACGCCAGAGGATATCGAGAGTCCATTTAACAAGGGATTTATCGAGAATGAATTTGGTATTTGCAAGGACGGAAGCAATTCGGCTCTCTATACTTTCAAGGAAGATGGATGGCATCTATTAAAGGATAGAGATTACTACACACCATACTGTCAGCCTAGAAATGTGGGACAGAGATTTGCTTTATATGCACTGCTTGCCAGTCCAGATGAAATCCCTCTTGTTATTCTAAAAGGTAGTGCTGGTACTGCAAAGACATTCCTTTCACTGGCAGCTGGTCTTCAGGGATATTATCACAATGGTTACGACAGAATTATGATTACAAGAAGTAACACTCTTTCAGATAATGATTTGGGATTTTTACCTGGAGATTTGGAAGAAAAAATGACACCTCTTATTGCTCCATTCATGGATAACCTGCAGGTACTTTTGAAGGGACAGAACGAAGAGAAGGAGCAGATTAAGATTCAAATTGAGGATATGTTTGAGACAGGTATCCTGGAAATTTGTTCTCTTGCATATATGAGAGGTCGTTCTCTTGTTAATTCTTACATTGTTGTAGATGAAGCTCAAAACTGTACCATTGGACAGATACTTGAGATTATTACTAGAGCAGGAAAAGGCTCAAAAGTTGTGCTACTTGGAGATCCAGACCAGATTGATTCTCCAAAGCTGGACAGAAAAAATAATGGTTTATCCTTCGCAGCAGAGAGAATGAAAGGCTCTAAGTTATGTGCTCAGATTACCTTTGATGAGAGCGAAACAGTAAGAAGCGCTCTTGCAGCCGAAGGTGCTAAGAGATTAGTTATCAAATAACTTTGTGGTATTATAAATCCTCCTTTTGGGGACTCGGCTTGACTGAGTCCCCTTTACGTTTTATACTATGATGGTTGCGTTATAGTTTTTTTTAGTGGGTGTTATATGATAAAAGAAATTGAAGGGTATGTGTCAGATCTCCCAAAAGGCTGCATTACGGAGACTGATATTTATACGGACAAAGGAGCTTTGCTTTGTCCACGTATGACTATAATAGATGCGGCAATGCTTAAGAACCTTTCTAAATACAAGGGGAGGATTCACGCTGTTGTTTCTTATACTCCAGAGATGGTAGTGGTGGAGGATGAGACACCAATAGCTGATGAGGATAGATCTGTTATTTTTGAAGAATCATTCAAAAAATATGCAGAGGAGACATTGTCTTCTCTTTTTGCTGACGTTGACAATGTAGATTATTTGACTTCAGGTATGAATGAGGTTGGTCAGGAAATTTTCCAGATTATCGATAAATCAAAGGATCTATTTATTAATTTGGCTAATTTAAAAGTCAGCGATGAGTATACTTACAAACATTCTGTTGATGTAGGTACTATGGCAGCCATTCTTGCAAAGACCAGCGGTGAGTCAAAGCAATTTGTACATGATATTACAATATCTGGATTGCTTCATGATGTGGGCAAGGAAAAAATCCCTAGAGAAGTTCTTAATAAGCCATCTAAACTGACTACAGACGAGTTTGAGCTTATTAAGACTCATCCAGTTCATGGATATAGACTTCTTATGAATTCTAATGACGTTACAGAAGAGATGCGTCAGGGAATTTTAAATCATCATGAGAATCTTGATGGTACTGGATATCCACGAGGACTTGAAGCAGATCAAATTGGTAAGATGGGTCAGATTTTAGCTATTGTTGACGTGTATGATGCGTTGGTTACAAAGCGCACATACAAGGAGGCTAAGACACCTGGTCAGGCCATTGAAATTATGTTTACCATGAGCAACAAGTTCAATTTGAAATATTTCAAGCATTTCTTGTCTGTTATTAATGCTTTCCCAAATGGCTCAAAGGTAATGCTTAGCACAGGTGAGAAAGCTATAGTTATGAAACAAAATAAGTCTTATCCACTTCGACCAGTTATAAAGGTTATCAAGTCAGGCCAGGTTATTAATCTTGCTTCTGATCCTAGCTTTTTATCAACTGTAATAATGGATTCTGTATCATAGATTAATTAAAGCTAGCCGTAAAAGGCTAGCTTTTTTATGACTTTTTAAGAGGCACCTCGTAGATAAAAATAAAATTTTAACTGTATGACTTGAAATAGTACAGAAGATGTGTATACTTAGCTTATAGACAAACTGTGTTTATGGAGGATTGTGATATGAAAAGACGTATATCATTCATTCTTGTTGTAACAATGATGGCAATTGCCCTTTGGGCTTGTGATACTAAAGCTAAGAAAGAAGATACTAAAAAAGAAGAACAAAAGACTGAGACAGTAGTAGAGGAACAGAAGGAAGAAACTGTTTCTGCAGGTGAGCCTGAATATGCATATACAGCCGTTCAATATGATAATGACTATCAGTATTTTGATGGCAAAATTCAGTGTGTAGAGCTTACTGACGACGGGCATCCTGAACTTAAGGAGGCCGTTAATAATTATTTCTCGAAACAAATTCAGCAGTTTAACAAATCCTGCGAGTCTTATTTAGAGGATTCAAAAAAGGCTAATCAGAAGCTTTCAAAGGATGAGGAAGACAATGCTGGAGCTGAAAATGAAAATGTATACGATTATACTGCATACTATAGCTACGATATTTATTGCGAGGTTACTCGTTGCGACAATGAAATGTTAAGCATTAAATTAGATGAGTATAGCTTTACAGGTGGTGCTCATGGAACCACTATAGAATATGGTATAACATTTGATGCTAAGACAGGTGAGATTCTTGAAAACAGTTCATTTGATGGTTTTAAGGATATTGTTAAAGAGGAGATTTTGAATCGAATTGATAATTCAACCGAGGAGGCTACAAGCAGCTTGTTTGAAGATTACAAGGATACCATCAACCATCATTTTGAGGGCGGACTTTCTACACTTGGTGTTTATTTCAATGAACGTGGCATCGTTGTAGCGTTTGAGCAGGCTGAGATTGCTCCTTATGCAGCAGGAATTCCTACTTTTAATATTCCATATAGTAAATTAGTGGGTTTTGATGAAAAATATTTACCTGAAGGAGATTTCTATACAGCAGAGATTCCTTCAAATGGATTTGCAGAGATGGTTGACGTAAATGGTGATGGAGAAGAGACTCCTGTTTACCTTGAGACTATCCCAGACGAGGATTTAGGAGATTCCTACATTTTACATATTGGTGATGACACTATAGAAAATGGTGGGGATGACGCCTACTATATGTGCTCGCCAATGTTTGTACACAGTAGCACAGGAAATTATTTCATACTAGATTGCACTGGTATGAGTGATTGGCACACAACATATCTTTATAATGCAGATAAGAATTACACCCTTGTACAGTCGATTTCTGGAAATATTACAGAAATCAGTGATGGAAAATGCACCATTCAGGCTAAGGTAGATGCCTTTGGCTCATGGGGGGCTAAGAAGGAATACACCTATGATGGCAATGGATTTGTCACAACAGACAAGGTTGATAACTTAGATAATTTACCAAGTAAGGGTGATGATGCCATAGGTATTACACTTCTTAAAAAGCTTACATATACAGACAAGGATGGCAAACAGCAGACTTTATCAAAGGGTACAGTGATTTATCCTACTGTTTTAGATGGGGACAAGCTTGAATTTATGACAGAAGATGGAGCTGAAAGCGGATACTTCACCTTTGAATACAAGGATGGTGTTCGATATGTTGACGGTGTCAGCGAATATGATTTGTTCGCAGACATGCCATACGCAGGTTAAATTGAGTATAAAAGAGATGACAGGTAGAATGTCATCTCTTTTTTTGTTTTTCACCTATAGGATTTATTGGTAAAAGGCTATTAAAGAAATTGATTTTTTGGTATAATTCAGTATTGTTTAAGTTTATAAAAAGATTTTATGTTTATATAGATAGGAGATACAATGAGAATCGGTACAGGTTATGATGTACATAAGCTGGTGGAGGGCCGAGACCTTATTATAGGCGGTGTGAAAATCGACCACACCCTAGGACTTCTTGGCCATTCAGATGCTGATGTACTTTTGCATGCGATAGCAGATGCGGTCCTTGGAGCAGCAGGACTTAAGGATATAGGAGCTCATTTTCCAGATACTGACCCTAAGTACAAGGGAGCAGATTCCATGAAGCTTTTAGAACAGGTCAGAGAGCTGGTTATGGACCATGGATATGTTGTTGGCAATGTTGATGCTACAGTTATTGCTCAGAGACCAAAGCTTCGTCCTTTCATTGAGCAGATGGAAGAAAATGTTGCCAAGTGTCTTGGCATAGATGTAGAGCAGGTCAATATTAAGGCCACTACAGAGGAACACCTTGGATTTACGGGACGTGAGGAGGGCATTAGCGCTCAGGCAGTCTGTTTGCTTTATGAGTTCTATGACGGAAGCAATGTGGTGTTTGACAGTGGTCGAAATTGCGGAGGCTGTAGTGGCTGTCCGAGAAATCAGAGCTAACCGTGGTAAGAACGGATACAATTTTATAGGATATATTAAACAGACAAGAGCGAAAGCGTGTCTTGGTAGAATACGTGGCATAAATATCTGTAAGTAGAATTTTATAAAGCGTTTGTAGTAAACAAGCTCTTAGATTTCTCAAGGGAATCGTGTTAGATGAGCGGAGAAATACTAAGGCTTGTTTACGTAACAAATGCGGACTAGGAGAATAGATATGTTTAAATTTTATAATACTTTGAGCAGAAAAATTGAGGAGTTTCAGCCTAATGAGGAGGGCAAGGTTGCAATGTACACTTGCGGCCCTACAGTTTATCATTTTGCACATATTGGAAATATTCGTACATACATTATGCAGGATGCACTTATCAAGTCTTTAGAGTACGCAGGCTATAATGTTAAGCGCGTTATGAATATCACAGATGTAGGTCATCTTTCATCTGATGCAGATACAGGCGAGGACAAGATGGTTGCTGGCGCTAAGCGTGAGCACAAGACTGTTATGGAGATTGCTAAGTTCTATACAGATGCATTCTTCAAGGATTTTGATGCAGTAGGAAATAAGCGACCAGATGTGGTTGAGCCTGCTACAAATTGCATTCCTGAGTTTATTCACATGGTAGAGACTCTTATTGAAAAGGGTTACGCATATGTTGCTGGTGGCAATGTTTACTTTGACACAAGCAAGCTTTCGGATTATTATGTTTTCTCATCATCTGTTGAAAAAGAGGCACTTGAGATTGGCGTTCGTGATGATGTAGAAGAGGATACTAATAAAAAGAATAAAACAGACTTTGTTCTTTGGTTTACAAAGTCTAAATTCGAAGATCAGGCTCTTAAGTGGGATAGCCCATGGGGTGTAGGATATCCAGGATGGCACATTGAGTGCTCATGCATTTCTATGAAGCACCTTGGAGAATATATGGATATTCACTGTGGTGGTGTAGACAATATTTTCCCACACCACACAAATGAGGTGGCACAGTCTGAGGCGTATCTTGGACATAAGTGGTGCAATTACTGGTTCCACAGCAATCACCTTAACGATCAGTCTGGTAAGATGTCAAAGTCAAAGGGGGCAATCCTTACTGTTTCAGTTCTTCAGGAAAAGGGATATGATCCACTTGTATACAGATTCTTCTGCTTGCAGTCACACTATCGTAAGCCACTTGTATTCTCATGGGAGAATCTAGACAATACAGTTCAGGCTTATAACAAGCTTGTTAAGCGTGTCTCTGAGCTTAAGGCTGAGGGCACAGTTGATGAGGCAGTGAAAAAGGAATTTGAGGAGAAGTTCTGCGAGGCAGTTTCAAATGATTTGAATACTTCAATGGCTATCACAATTCTTTACGATGCTCTCAAGGCAGATACTAATGACGCTACAAAGCTTGCGCTTGTAGAGAGCTTTGATAGAGTGCTTTCACTTGATTTGATTGGTCATGCCAAGGCTCTTGGTGCAGCTACTGAGGTAGATGCTGAGCTTGAGGCATATATTAATGATGCAATCGCACGCCGTGCAGAGGCTAAGAAAGCTAAGGATTTTGCTACAGCAGATGCAATCCGAGATGAGCTTTTGGCAAAGGGTGTTGAGATTAAGGATACTCGTGAAGGAGTAGTATGGAAGCTAGTTTAAATGATTATTTAAATAGCAAATTTGATATTGAACCAAAGGATATCAGGACTTATTCCCCCCTGACTCTTGCATACATTGGTGATGCTATATTTGATGTGGTGGTTCGCTCGATTCTGGTTAACAAGGGAAACACTGCAGTCAATAAATTACATCAGCGAGCAAGCTCAGTGGTTAAGGCGCCGACACAGGCTAGGATGGCGGCAGCACTTATGGATGATTTCACCGAGGAAGAGGCAGACTGGTACAGACGTGGACGTAATTCCAAGCCTCACACCAAGGCTAAAAATGCCACCACTATGGACTATCTTGAGGCCACAGGCTTTGAGGCGGTGATGGGTTACCTGTACCTGACTGGAGATATGGACCGTATATGCGAATTGGTTCGCCGCGGCATCGAACTTACGGGGCTTGATATTTTGGAATAACGTGGTATGCGATGCGGATTGTGAATGTAACTCGCGTATATAGATTTTAGAAAGAGTGAGCGAGTAGGCATCAAGCTCTTAATTCTCTCAAGTGAATCGTGTTAGATGAACGGAGAGAATTTAAGGCTTGTAGCGGTAACTCGCGTAGGTATGTGTAAAGATGGAAGAAAGTAGAATTGTTGAGGGCCGTAATGCTGTCCTCGAAGCTTTTAGATCTGGTAAAACTATAGATAAGCTTTTTGTTTTAGAAGGCTGCAAGGATGGCCCTGTGCAGACTATTCTTAGAGAGGCAAAAAAGAGCAAAGATACAGTTATTAGTTTTGTAAAGAAGGAGCGCCTTGACCAGCTTTCTGAGACTGGCAAGCATCAGGGAGTTCTTGCTTATGCAGCAAGCTATGACTATGTTGAGCTTGATGAGATTATGGCTAGGGCTAAGGAAAAGGGAGAGGACCCATTTCTCATAATCCTTGATAATATAGAGGACCCTCATAATCTTGGTGCAATCATTCGTACTGCAAACCAGGCTGGTGCCCATGGAGTGGTTATTCCAAAGCATAGAGCAGTTGGACTTACAGCTACTGTGGCTAAGGCATCTGCGGGAGCAATTAATTACACTCCAGTTGCAAAGGTCACCAACATTTCAAAGACTATGGAAGAGCTTAAGGAGCAGGGCATGTGGTTTGTATGTGCTGATATGGGTGGCACTACTATGTATGACCTTAATCTTACTGGCTCAATTGGCCTTGTTATTGGCAATGAGGGACACGGAGTATCTGATTTGGTTAAGAAGAATTGTGATATGGTTGCCAGCATTCCTATGTATGGCGATATTGATTCTCTTAATGCATCAGTTGCTTGCGGCGTTCTTGCATATGAGGTTGTTAGACAAAGAATTAATAAGAGTAAATAGATTTCGGGAGTGAGCTATGAACCATAGATTGGAATATGAAAAGCTTACAGATGAACAATTAGTAAAAAAATATCAGGATGGCGATCAGGCCATCCTGAATTATATATGTGAAAAATATAAGCCACTGGTTCTTAAAAATTCCAAGAAATATTTCCTTGTGGGAGGCGAAAATGAAGACCTGATTCAGGAGGGGATGATTGGACTTTTTAGTGCTATTGGTGACTATGATACTGATTCTGAGGTTACATTTTTTCATTTTGCTTCCATGTGTATCGATAGACAGATGATTAAGGCGATTGAAGCCAGCAATCGAAAAAAACATTCTCCTTTGAATGCCTATGTTTCCCTTTATAATGAAGATGGGGGCGAGATGGAAGAATCGGGGTTTACAACTGATGATCCGGCAGAATTAATCATTGAGGCAGAGGAAAATACAACTTTGATTGATAGACTAAAAGCAAACCTTTCACCGATGGAGCAGCAGGTATTCGATTTGTATATGCAGGATTTTGATTACAAAGAGATAGCAGCAAAGCTCGAAAAGTCCGAGAAGTCTATTGATAATACCCTTACAAGAATAAAACAAAAAGCACGAAATTTATAAAGATAAAGCCTGAGCTCTATCCTTTAAAGGGGATAAAGTTCAGGCTTTCTGTTTTTGAATACTGCAAACTTGTTGAAACCGCATGCCCTTAATATAGAAGGAACCTTATCAAAGTCTGCTGCTACGTCCTCGGTGACGTGAGCATCTGCTCCGATTGTGATAAGCTTTCCCCCTAGGTCATGGTATCGTTTTATTATACTAGCTGCCGGATTAGGGTTGTTCATACCTTTTCTGAAAGCAGCTGTATTAACTTCTAGCGCCTTGTCGTTTTTGACTAGCTTTTCTAATATGGCATCTACAACCTCTTTATAAGGCTCGTAGGTGTTATTCTTAAAAATAGGATCAGGTGAATATCTAAAGGCGTAATCCAGATGTCCAATAGAATCAAAATTCATAAAACTGTTTATGTTATCAAGGATGCACTCATAGTAAGTTGTCATAAGTTTTTGAGGCTCAACCTCCTCCCATGTACCAGGAAAATATGGGTCCTTGCCATATATAAGGTGGGTGCTTCCTATAACAAAATCAAAAGGATAGGTTTCTACTATAGTATTGTTTTCTTTTGCGGCTATTTCTTGGATGCCTACTTCTATACCAGTGAGAACTGTAAAACTATCATTTGAAATCTCTAAAGCAGTAGCGTGTTGTTTGGTAAAGTAGTTTTCAACATCAAGCTCAAAATAACCATATTTCTTTGGGTAATATAAATCGAGATGATCTGTAAAAGTGATTCCTCGTAAGCCCTTTGCCTTGGCAGCCTTAATCATATCAAGTGGGTCTGTGTCACTGTCCCCTGAAAACCAACTGTGCATGTGGTTATCCCATAGCATTATAAGTCCCTCCTTTGTGAGATGAATTCAGTAATTATGACATATAGAAATGCCACACTTTTAAGTAAATTAATAATAAATGAAGTGATGGGTTCAATCAAGGCAGAAGATGAGGAATATTTATCACTATTTTATAAGAGTGGTGGTAAGATTAGAGCAGATTGAGAAAAATTTAACAATATTTGATTTTGGGGTTGAATTATAAAGTGCTTTTGTATAAAATAAAGTGCATACGGGGCTAATTTCATGGTTAGCCCAGAAAAATATTTTTTAAAAGAATCTTTAGGAGGATTTAAAAATGGCAGTAAGAGTAGCAATCAACGGTTTTGGCCGTATCGGACGTCTTGCATTCCGTCAGATGTTCGGCGCAGAAGGTTACGAAGTAGTAGCAATCAACGACTTAACTAGCCCAAAGATGTTAGCACATCTTTTAAAGTACGATTCATCACAGGGAAAGTACGAGCACGCTGATGAGGTTTCATCTACAGATGATTCAATCATCGTATGTGGCAAGGAGATTAAGATTTACGCATTCCCAGATGCAAACAATTGCCCATGGGGAGACCTTAAGGTAGACGTAGTTCTTGAGTGCTCAGGTTTCTACACATCAAAGGAAAAGGCACAGGCTCATATCAATGCTGGTGCTAGAAAGGTTGTTATCTCTGCTCCAGCAGGAAACGATCTTCCTACAATCGTTTACAATACAAACCACACAACACTTAAGGCTTCTGATAACATCATTTCAGCAGCTTCATGTACAACAAACTGCTTAGCACCTATGGCTGACGCACTTAACAAGTACGCTCCAATCCAGTCTGGTATCATGGTAACAATCCATGCTTACACAGGTGATCAGATGACACTTGATGGCCCACAGAGAAAGGGTGATCTTCGTCGTTCACGTGCAGCAGCAGTTAACATCGTTCCTAACTCAACAGGTGCAGCTAAGGCTATCGGTCTTGTTATCCCAGAGCTTAACGGAAAGCTTATCGGATCTGCTCAGCGTGTTCCTACACCAACAGGTTCTACAACAATCCTTACAGCAGTTGTTAACAAGAAGGACGTTACAGTTGAGGGTATCAACGCAGCTATGAAGGCAGCAGCTAACGAGTCATTCGGTTACAACGAGGATGAAATCGTTTCTTCAGATATCGTAGGTATGAGATTTGGTTCTCTCTTCGATGCTACACAGACAATGGTTTCTAAGGTTTCTGATGATCAGTACGAGGTACAGGTTGTTTCTTGGTATGATAACGAGAACAGCTACACATCACAGATGGTACGTACAATTAAGTACTTCTCAGAGTTAGCTTAAAAAATGTCTATTTACTCATATGCGTCGTTGCATTGCGCTCGCGGTACTTAGTACAGCTTCGCTTATGCGCCTAGCCTATGAGTAAATATCCGATTTTTTTGGATTTATTAGGGTCCGGTCCTTATGGACCGAACCCTTTTTTCTTATTTATGGGACTTTACCCGTATGGTTTAATCAAAAATTTTATACTTAGATGAGCTGGTAGGAAACAAGCTCTCTGATTTCCTAAGCTAGACGTGCTGTCTAGCGGGGAAATACTGAGGCTTGTGGCCGTGACCAGCGGACTAGGGTTATACAAGGAGGAATTTAAAATGGCATTAAACAAAAAGACAGTTGATGACATCAATGTAAAGGGCCGTCGCGTTCTTGTTCGTTGCGATTTCAACGTACCACTTAAGGGTGGCGAGATTACAGACGATACACGTATCAAGGCAGCTCTTCCTACAATCAACAAGCTTATCGCTGATGGTGGAAAGGTTATCCTTTGCTCACACCTTGGTAAGGTTAAGAATGGTCCTAACGAGGGCGAGTCACTTGCACCAGTTGCAAAGAGACTTTCAGAGAAGCTCGGTAAGGAAGTTAACTTCGTTTCAGATTACAACGTAACAGGCGAGGCTGCTACAGCAGCAGTTAACGCTATGAAAGAGGGAGATGTAGTTCTTCTTCAGAATACTCGTTTCCGTGGCGAGGAAGAGACAAAGAACGGCGAGGCTTTCTCTAAGGAGCTTGCTGATCTTGCAGATGATTATGTATGTGACGCTTTCGGTTCATCACACAGAGCACACGCTTCTGTAGCTGGTGTTACAAAGTTTATCACAGCTAAGGGTGGTTCTAACGTAGTTGGATACCTTATGCAGAAGGAAATTGACTTCCTTGGCAACGCTGTTGAGAATCCAGTTCGTCCATTCGTAGCTATCCTTGGTGGTGCTAAGGTAGCTGACAAGCTTAACGTTATCAACAACCTTCTTGAGAAGTGCGATACACTTATCATCGGTGGTGGTATGGCTTACACATTCCAGAAGGCACTTGGCCACGAGATTGGTAAGTCACTTTGTGATGATACAAAGCTTGATTACTGCAAGGAGATGCTTGAGAAGGCAGAGAAGATGGGTAAGGAAATCCTTCTTCCACTTGATTCAGTAACAATCGCTGAGTTCCCAGATCCAATCGATGCTCCAATCGAGACAGAGACATATGATACAGAGAACATGCCAGCAGATAGAGAGGGTTGCGATATCGGACCTAAGACTGTAGAGCTCTTCTCTAACAAGGTTAAGACAGCTAAGACTGTTCTTTGGAACGGACCAATGGGTCTTTTCGAGAACCCAGCACTTGCTGTAGGTACAAAGGCAGTTGCTCAGGCACTTGCTGATACAGATGCTACAACAATCATCGGTGGTGGTGATTCAGCAGCAGCTGTTAACCAGATGGGATTCGCTGACAAGATGAGCCACATCTCTACAGGTGGTGGAGCTTCTCTTGAGTTCCTTGAGGGTAAGGAGCTTCCTGGCGTTTACGCAGCAGACGACAAGTAAAATTTTCCATATTAGTTTGATTTCTGCGTTAGTAGATGCTTGCAGTAGGTTTACTACAGCTTCGCATCTACTGCCTTGAAATAAAGCAAATATGAAAAATTTGGCATATCTATTGCCTTGTACTTTTAGAAAAACACTAGAATTTTAAAATCGTAGAGGCAATATATTTTTATTATTAGAAAAATTATAAGTAGCCATAAATCAGAAATATAGCAAATACTCTCATTAGACCTTGATGAGCCATCCCTACTTAGATGGTGCGTAAGCAGCATCTTATGTAGGGTAACGAGCGAATAAGAGCGCAAGCGTGTCGTTGAGAGTGTTTGATATATTGATGATGCAATGGCGAGAGGAGAACTATTATGGCAAGAAGAAGAATTATTGCCGGCAACTGGAAGATGAACATGACACCTTCTGAGGCTGTAAAGCTTGTTGCTGAGCTTAAGGATTTAGTTGTAAATGATAATGTAGACGTAGTTTACTGCGTTCCTGCAATTGATATTGTTCCTGTAGTAGAGGCAGTTAAGGGTACAAACGTTAATGTTGGTGCTGAGAACTTCTACATCGAGGACAAGGGTGCTTTCACTGGCGAGATTTCAGCTCCTATGCTTGTTGATGCTGGTGTTAAGTATGTAATTATGGGTCACTCTGAGAGACGTGACATCTTTGGTGAGGATGATATCCTTATCAATGCAAAGGTTAAGAAGGCATTCGCTGCTGGTCTTACACCAATCCTTTGCTGTGGTGAGTCACTTGCACTTCGCAAGGCTGGCACATACAAGGAGTGGATTGAGCGTCAGATCACATGGGATCTTTCAGGCGTTACAGCTGATCAGGTAAAGAACCTTGTTATCGCTTATGAGCCAATCTGGGCTATCGGTACAGGTGAGACAGCTACAGCTGATCAGGCAGAGGAAGTTTGTGCATTCATCCGTGAGCTTATTGCTAAGCTTTATGATGGTGCTACAGCTGAGGCAGTTCGTATTCAGTACGGCGGTTCTATGAACGCTTCAAACGCTGCTGAGCTTCTTTCTAAGCCAAACATCGATGGTGGTCTTATCGGTGGCGCTTCTCTTAAGCCAGACTTTGGTAAGATCGTTAATGCTTAAAATTTATATGGGTTTTGTTAATGACTTTGTTAAAAATGTCAATTATAAGTAAGAAAAACTCCTAAAGTTTTACATGCGCACCAGTTCTCTGGTGCGCTATTTTTGTTTAAATATCCCCTTATTTATGATATAATTTGCGCTGATGGACGTTTTTTGTTCATTTATGACTGGAGGATTAATGAAAGAATATATTCGTTTATTAATGATATTTATATTGCCTATGGGTATACTTTTAGGTTGCGGTAAGGCAGACGTAGAAGAGACAGCAGAGCAGGTTCCCACAGAGCAGATTGCTATAGAGGGTACTGAGGTTGAGGATTATTCTGCATTGTCATACAGTGGACTTGAGGTACTTGCCTATGAGGGAGACTCGCAGGCGCAGATTATGCTAGGCCGTAAGCTAGAGTACGGAGATGAGGAGACTGCTCAGAATTTTACAGAGGCTTTGTCTTGGTATCAGATGGCATCGGATTCTGGAGATTATGATGGCACTTGCGCATTAGGTTATTTTTATTTGACAGGCACAGGCGTTGAGCAGAATTTAGACAAGGCTGAGGAGCTATTTAATACAGCCATTGATGGCGGAGTAGATAATGCCAAGGTAGGTCTTGCAAGAGTGATACTTACTAGGGGCGATTATCTTGTTAATTTAGACGCCCAAGATGATGAAGAGTTATCTACAGAAGATGGCGAGAAAGAGGAATCAAAAGACAAGACTTCTACAGAGGAGCAGTCTGAGGATTTAAAAAAGGCAGTGGAGCTTCTCACTGAGGCTGCAAAAGCAGAGGATTTAGATGGTCAGTACTATCTTGGATTCATTTACGAGCGCGGTGTGGGTGTTGCATTAGATTACAGCAAGGCATTTGATTATTATAGTAGAGTTACTCGTTCAGAGAGCATGGCTCTTCAGGATCAGGATTCTATTAATCATTCTAATATTGCACTTGGCCTTATGTACATTAAGGGCCATGGAGTGGAAGTTGACGAGGACACAGCATTAGAGCATTTTGAGACTGCATCAGAAAATGGTTCAGCAAAAGCTAGCTATTACATTGGTCAGATGTATGAGAGCGGTGTAGGCGTTGACAGAGATTACGAGAAAGCTATGGAGTATTATCTCCTTGCTGCCGATAAGGATTACGCGCCAGCGCTTAATCAGATCGGATATTTATATTACAATGGATATGGTGTTGATGTTGATTTTGCATCAGCAGTATATTACCAAAAGCTTGCGGCATTACAGGGGTATGCCATTGCGCAAGTTAATTTAGGTTTTCTTTATGAAAACGGTTACGGGGTTGAGAGGAATTTGGAAACAGCTTTATCGTATTATGAGATGGCTGCCGATTCTGGTTATGAAGGGGCTACGGAGGCTGTTGTCCGAGTAAAGGCACAGATTAATGAAGAATTGTAACTTTAGGGCAGTTGCGATTATTGTTGCTTTCTCACTATTAACAGGATGCGGTGCACACGCAGGGGTAGAAGACAACAATTTAGGGGAAATTGAACCTGAGCTTATTGAGATTGAGGATTTATCAGATGCTTGGGACACTATTTTGAATAGCGCTACAAAGGAATTCATCGGGGGACATCCCATTGATGAATCTTTTCTGATGATGATTACCTCAGAATATGGCGAGGAGACTATTAAAGAAATCGCTAGTTACTCTAATTTTACCACGCCAGAAATATGGTATAAGCTCACAGGTAAAAGCGTACATGTACTTTGGTACGAGTATTGCCAACAGACAGGCCTTGAGGCCTATGACAATAGAAAGACATATGTGCTTCCTAATGAAGACGGTGGTGATATAGTAATTGATTTCACCGGCGATGTGTCTTTGGCAGATGGTATAGCTACCACCAGTTATATGGATCAGCAAGAAGAGGGAATCTTGGATTGTTTCTCAGAGGATTTATTATTTGAGATGCAGTCAGCCGATATCTTGATGATTAATAATGAGTTTGCTTATACCTCAAGAGGCCAGGCACTTCAAGGAAAGGCATATACCTTTAGAGCCAATCCAAGCAGAGTTGGACTTTTAAAGGAACTTGGAGTAGATTGTGTATCCGTCGCTAATAATCATGTATACGATTATGATACGACAGGATTTCTAGATACATTGGACACCCTTAGTAATGCGTCAATGCCTTACGTAGGGGCAGGGGCCGATTTAAAAGAAGCGGCCGAGCCACTTTACTTTATAGTGGGTGGTAGGAAGATAGCTATTGTTGCAGCTACTCAAATAGAGCGCACACTTAGCTACACAAAAGAGGCTACACCGGATTCACCAGGTGTTTTAAAATGCCTACATCCGGAGTTGTTTTGCCAGATTATCAAGAAGGCACAGACAAATGCGGACTATGTTATAGTTGTACCTCACTGGGGGACAGAGGGTAATGCCTACTATGGCAATGACCAGGCATCGCTTGCCCGTTCCTTTGTGGAAGCGGGGGCTGATGCGATAGTTGGAGGCCACACCCATTGTCTGCAGACAGTAGAGTATATGGATGATGTTCCGATTTTCTACAGCCTTGGCAATTTTTGGTTTTCAACTACTGCCAACATGCCATCTGATTACAGTACAGGTATGGCGCAGATTAGAATCACACCGGATGGTGAGATAGAGACATATTTTATACCATGTCATTTTAGCAATGGAGTTACCACTATGCTTTCCTCAGAAGATGAAAAATATAGTGATATAATAAACAGCCTTAATGGCTTATCTAGTTCTGCTGTTATTGATGAGCAGGGACATATTAAGGAGGATTTTTAATGAGTAAAAAACCAGTAGTACTTATGGTTCTCGATGGATATGGTCTCAATGACAATCCAAAGGGAAATGCAATTGCAATGGCAAAGACACCTGTTATGGACAAGCTTATGGCTGAGTGTCCATTCGTTCAAGGACAGGCATCAGGAATGTTTGTTGGTCTTCCAGACGGACAGATGGGAAATTCAGAGGTTGGTCACATGAATATCGGCGCCGGCCGCATTATTTATCAGGATTTAACTAGAATTACTAAGGCTATCAATGATGGCGAATTCTTCAATAATAAAGTTCTTTTAGAGGCAATTGATAATTGCAAGAAGACAGGCGGAGATATGCATCTTTGGGGTCTTCTTTCTGACGGTGGCGTACACAGCCACATCGAGCACCTTTATGGAATGCTTGAGATGTGCAAGAAGAACGGTCTTACAAATGTTTATGTACATGCATTCCTTGATGGTAGAGATACACCACCAGCTTCTGGTAAGGATTTCCTTGAGACTCTCCAGAAGAAAATCGATGAAATCGGTGTTGGAGCAATTGCTTCTATCTCTGGTCGTTACTATGCAATGGATAGAGATAACAACTGGGATCGTGTAGAGAAGGCTTACAACTCTTTAGTTAAGGGTGAAGGCGTTCTTGCTACATCTGTTTCAGATGCTATGCAGGCTTCTTATGATGAGGGAGTTACTGATGAGTTCGTTCTTCCTACAGTTATTACAGATGCTGATGGCAAGCCACTTTCAGTTGTTAAGAATGGAGATTCAGTTGTATTCTTCAACTTCCGTCCAGATAGAGCTCGTGAGATTACTAGAGCATTCTGCGATGACAAGTTCACAGGATTCGATAGAGAATTCCTTACATTATATTATGCTTGCTTCAAGGATTATGATGAGACAATCCCTAACAAGCACATTGCTTTCGAGAAGGAGAGCATTACAAATACTTTCGGCGAGTTCCTTGCTAACAATGGCTTAAAGCAGCTTAGACTTGCTGAGACAGAAAAATACGCACACGTTACATTCTTCTTCAACGGTGGTGTTGAAGAGCCAAATAAGGACGAGGAGAGAATCCTTGTTAACTCACCAAAGGATGTAGCTACATATGACCTTAAGCCTGAGATGTCAGCACCAGAGGTTGGAGCAAAGCTTGTAGACGCTATCAAGTCTAACAAATACGATGTTATCGTTATCAACTTTGCTAACCCAGATATGGTTGGTCATACTGGCGTTATAGAGGCAGCTGTTGCAGCTGTAGAGCGTGTAGACTCACTTGTAGGAGAGGCAGTCGAGGCAGTTAAGGAGATGGATGGAGCATTATTCATTTGCGCTGACCACGGAAATGCTGAGAAGATGATTGATTATGAGACAGGAGAGCCACACACAGCTCACACAACAAATCCTGTTCCATTTATCTTAGTTAACTATGATAGTGACTATACACTTCGCGAGGGTGGAGCTCTTTGTGATATTGCTCCTACACTTATTGAGATCATGGGCCTTGAGCAGCCTAAGGAGATGACTGGTAAGTCACTACTCATCAAGAAATAGTTAATGACAGCATTGCTGTTAAATAAAATTAAATAGATAAGAGAGAGGATTTGATTATGAAACCAATTAAAGAAGGAAAAGTAAGAGAAGTATACGATAATGGTGATAGCATTATCATGGTAGCCACAGATCGTATTTCTGCATTCGATGTTATTTTAAAGAACAAAATCGTTAATAAGGGTGCAGTTCTTACACAGATGTCAAAGTTTTGGTTTGACCTTACAAAAGACATTGTTCCAAATCACATGCTTTCAACTGATGTTAACGACATGCCTGAGTTCTTCAGAAATGATGAATACAAGGGTAAGTCAATGATGTGCAAGAAGCTTACAATGCTTCCAATCGAGTGCATCGTTCGTGGTTACATCACAGGTTCAGGTTGGGCAAGCTACAAAGAGAACGGTACAGTTTGTGGCATCTCACTTCCAGCTGGACTTAAGGAGTCTGATAAGCTCCCAGAACCTATCTACACTCCATCAACCAAGGCAGAAATTGGTGATCATGATGAAAATATCTCTTTCGAACGTTCCATTGAGGTTCTTGAAAAGGAATTCCCAGGTCACGGTTTAGAGTATGCTGAGGCACTTCGCGACAAGACAATTGCTCTTTACAAGAAGTGCGCAGACTATGCTCTTACTAAGGGAATTATCATTGCTGATACAAAGTTTGAGTTTGGTCTCGATGAGGAGGGCAATGTTGTTCTCGCAGATGAGATGCTTACTCCAGATAGCTCACGTTTCTGGCCACTTGAGGGATATGAGGCTGGACATGGTCAGCCATCCTTTGATAAGCAGTTTGTACGTGATTGGTTAAAGGCAAATCCAGATTCTGATTACCTCCTTCCACAGGATGTAATTGATAAGACTATCGCTAAGTATTTAGAGGCTTACAAGCTTCTTACTGGCAAGGAGCTTGCGATTTAAGAATCCAGTGATTTTATTGTATTAGGAGATTTTATGAAGGAAATTATTAAGGATACTCCATGGGACGATTTGCACGAGGAGTGCGGCGTCTTTGCGATGTATGATTTCGACGGTGGGGACGTTGCCTCCTCTATTTATTATGGTCTTTTTGCTCTGCAGCACAGAGGCCAGGAGAGCTGCGGTATCGCCGTTTCAGACACCAATGGTCCTAAGCGCAATTATTCTTTGAATAAGGGCATGGGACTTGTAAATGAAGTATTTAATCAGGATATCTTAGAGGGAATGCACGGCGATATCGGTGTAGGACATACAAGATATTCTACCGCAGGTTCGTCTTGTAGAGAGAATGCTCAGCCACTTGTGCTTTCTTACATCAAGGGAATTCTCGGCATGGCCCACAATGGTAATCTTATCAATGCTGAGGAGCTTAGAGATGAGCTTTCAATGACTGGTGCTATTTTCCAGACTACTATCGATTCTGAGACTATCGCTTATTTAATAGCAAGAGAGCGTCTTAACAGTGCAACTGTAGAAGAGGCTGTAGCTAGAGCTTGTGACAGAATCAAGGGTGCTTATTCACTTGTAGTAATGTCACCACGTAAGCTTATTGCTGCCCGTGACCCACAGGGATTCAGACCTCTTTGCATCGGTAAGCGTGACAATGCATACGTAATAGCATCTGAGTCATGTGCCTTAGATACAATTGGTGCTGAGTTTATCAGAGATATTGAGCCAGGAGAGATTGTTACTATTTCTCCAGATTTTGGAATCAAATCCGACAAGAGCAGATGTGTTTCTAAGGACAAGCATGCTCGTTGTATATTTGAGTATATTTATTTTGCTAGACCTGACAGTTCATTTGATGGCAAGTCAGTATATGAGTCTAGAATTCAGGCAGGACGTTATCTTGCGCAGGATTCACCAGTAGATGCTGATTTGGTTGTTGGCGTTCCTGAGTCTGGTAATGCAGCGGCTCTTGGATTTTCACTTGAGTCAGGCATTCCTTATGGAACAGCATTTGTTAAAAATGGATATGTAGGTCGTACATTCATCAAACCTAAGCAGGCTAGTAGAGAGTCTTCTGTTCAGGTAAAACTTAATGCGCTTCGTGAGGTTGTTGCTGGCAAGAGAATCATCATGATTGACGATTCAATTGTCCGTGGTACTACATCTGATCGTATTGTTAAGATGCTTAGAGATGCAGGCGCTACAGAGGTTCATGTACGTATTTCATCACCTCCATTCTTGTGGCCTTGCTATTTTGGTACTGATGTACCATGCCGTGAGCAGCTTATAGCTTACAACCATACAGTAGAGGAAATCCGTGAAATCATAGGTGCCGATTCATTGGCATATCTTCAGTTCGACAGACTTTCACAGATGGTAGACGGACTTGAGATTTGTCATGGTTGCTTTGATGGCAACTATCCTATGGATCCACCAGAAAACGATATTCGTGGAGATTACGATAAATAAAGGAGAGAATTATGAGCACAGATAGATACACTAGCCCACTTTCTGAGAGATATGCAAGCAAGGAAATGCAGTATATTTTCTCCCAGGATAAAAAGTTTTCTACATGGCGTAGACTTTGGATTGCACTTGCTGAGACAGAGATGGAACTTGGTCTTTCTCAGGATGGCAAGCCAGTTATTACTCAGGATATGATTGATGAGATGAAGCAGCATATTGAGGATATCAATTATGATGTTGCTAAGGCTCGTGAGAAGGAAGTAAGACATGATGTAATGAGCCATGTATATGCATACGGACAGCAGTGTCCTAAGGCTGCAGGTATTATCCACCTTGGAGCTACAAGCTGCTACGTAGGCGACAATACAGATATAATCATCATGCGTGATGCACTTCTTCTCATCAGAAAGAAGCTTGTAAATGTTATTGCAGAGCTTGCTAATTTTGCAGAGAAATACAAGGATCAGCCAACACTTGCATTTACACATTTCCAGCCAGCGCAGCCAACTACAGTTGGTAAGCGTGCAACACTTTGGCTCAATGAGTTCGTTATGGATCTTGAGGATCTTGACTATGTACTTTCTACTCTTAAGCTTCTTGGTTCAAAGGGTACAACTGGTACACAGGCTAGCTTCTTAGAGCTCTTTAATGGTGATAATGAGACAATTGACAAGATTGACCCTACTATTGCTAAGAAGATGGGATTTGATGCTTGTTATCCAGTGTCAGGTCAGACATATTCTAGAAAGGTAGATACTAGAGTTTGCAATATTTTAGCAGGCATCGCCGCTTCAGCACACAAGATGTCAAACGATATTAGACTTCTTCAGCATTTGAAGGAAGTAGAGGAGCCATTTGAGAAGAGCCAGATTGGTTCATCAGCTATGGCTTACAAGAGAAATCCAATGCGTTCTGAGCGTATCGCATCACTTTCTCGCTACGTTATGATTGATGCCCTTAATCCAGCTATTACATCAGCTACACAGTGGTTTGAGAGAACACTTGATGATTCAGCTAATAAGAGACTTTCTATAGCAGAAGGTTTCCTTGCAACTGACGGTGTTTTGGACCTTTGCCTTAACGTAGTAGATGGTCTTGTTGTATACGACAAGGTTATTACAAAGCGCCTGATGTCTGAGCTTCCATTTATGGCTACAGAGAATATCATGATGGATGCTGTTAAGCTTGGTGGCAATAGACAGGAGCTTCATGAGAAGATTCGTACACTTTCTATGGAGGCAGGCAAGAATGTCAAGGTAGAGGGTAAGGAGAATAACTTGCTTTCGCTTATCGCTGATGATGATCAGTTCCCAATGGGACTTGAGGAGCTTGAGGCTACAATGGAGCCTAGCAGATATGTTGGACGTAGCCCACGTCAGGTTGAAGTTTATCTTCGTGATGTTATCAACCCAATTCTTGATGCTAACAAAGAAATTCTTGGTGTTAAGGCTGAGATTAATGTTTAATAATTTATAGCATATTAAAGTCACTCCTTAGGGAGTGACTTTTTTGTTTATTCCTTTACTTCATTAGTTTAAAGCGGTAGAATTAAACCATAATTTTATAAAAGGGAGAATATACGTATGAATCTAATTAAAAAGTACACTAGTGTAAGTTTGATTCTAAGAATCATCATCGGATTGTTGTTGGGAGTGGCTTTTGGATTGGCCTTTGATAATCTTGGCTTTCTTTCACTTCTTGGCACAATATTTGTTGGAGCTTTAAAGGCAGTGGCTCCTGTGCTTGTATTTGTTCTTGTAATTGCAGCTCTTGCCCAGGGCAATGACAAGCTAGATAGAAGATTTGGCCTTGTACTTATCCTTTATATGACAAGTACACTTCTTGCATCTGTAATAGCAGTAGTTGGAAGCTTTATATTCCCACAGACACTTACTCTTACTGAGGCAGCTCAGGCAGATACAGTTCCTTCAAGTGTAGGCGAGGTCCTTTCTAATCTTTTAATTAACATGGTATCTAATCCTGTTAATTCACTTGCTGAGGGAAGATATATTGGTATTCTTTTCTGGGCAGTTGTACTTGGTGTGGCAGCTAAGAGAATTGCCAGCGATGCTACTAAGAAGATGATGGGAGACATTTCTGAAATAGTTTCCCAAGCTGTAAGATGGATAATTCAGCTTGCTCCATTTGGTATTATGGGTCTTGTATACGAGAATATTTCTACAAATGGAATGTCTATTTTCACAGATTATGGCAAGCTTTTATTGCTTTTAGTTGGTTGTATGGTAGCTGTAGCACTTGTTGTAGATCCACTTTTGGCGGCAATTGTTCTCAGAAGAAATCCATATCCACTTGTATTTAGATGCCTTAGAGAATCTGGCGTAACAGCTTTCTTTACAAGAAGCTCGGCTGCAAATATTCCAGTAAATATGGAGCTTTGTGAGAAGCTTGGTATGGATCCAGAAATGTATGCTGTATCAATTCCTCTTGGTGCAACAATAAACATGGATGGTGCAGCAATTACTATAGCAGTTATGTCCCTTGCAGCTGCAAATACAGTAGGTATTCATGTATCCTTTGTAACTGCGCTTATTCTTGCATTTATTTCAACACTTGCAGCATGTGGTGCTTCAGGTGTAGCTGGCGGTTCACTTCTTCTTATTCCTATGGCATGTTCTTTATTTGGTGTAGATGGAGATGTTGCAATGCAGGTAGTTGCAGTAGGCTTTATTATTGGAGTAGTGCAGGATTCTGTTGAGACTGCTCTTAATTCATCTGGTGACGTTATGTTTGCTGCTACAGCAGAATATGCACAGTGGAAAAAGAATGGAAAATCACTTCCAACATTCTTGGGTGGTGATACAAAATTAGATATATAATACAAATATTAACGAATAGTTATATAAAATAACTGATAATAACAAGAAAAATAACCAATCAATTAAGTATATATTACACAATTGATTGGTTGTTTTGCGTTTATTATAACGTTTTTGCTCGTTTATGCCACTGATGTGTATAAAAAGGCAATAATTAATAGTTGCAAGGCAAGAATTAGAAAGTAAAACTATTACATAATTATTACAATTGAAAAGGCTCGAGCAACGTAAACGTTTTCGGAAATTTCCGTATACAAAAAAATACCAAGGGGGTATAAAGTTTTATGAAAAGAAAAGTACCAGTTATATTAAGCATGCTGTTGGCTGCTGGTCTCACAGCACCAGCGCTTACAGTTGAGGCAGCACCTGCTTTCAATCCTTATAAGACAATTCAGGCTGAAGCAAAGTTTGGTGATTCAGGTGTTGAAGTCACCACAGAAGCAAGCGGCGCTAAGGTAGTATCAAGTATTGATAAGGGTGATTATTTCTTTGTAAAGGATGTTAATTTCTCAGAAGGTCTTTCAAAAATCGCTATTTCTGCTAAAGCAGAAGGCCCAGCTGTTATCGAAGTAAGAAAGGGCGGAGCAGATGGCGAAGTTCTAGGTAATATCAAGCTTTCAAATACAAATGGCGAGTATAAGGATTTCTCTGCAGCAATGAAGAATGTAGAGGGTAAAGATACTATCGCATTTGTAGGTGCGGGTGGATCTGTGTCAATTGACTATTGGTCAGCAGTGGCAGCTCAGACAACTGAGCCACAGCCTGAGGACCCACAGCCTGAAAATCCACAGCCAGAGAATCCCGAAACACCAGAAACACCAGAGAATTCAACTGTAACATTTAATCCATATGATACAGTTGAGGCTGAATCTACAAAGGAGAGATCAGATGCTGAAGATTTAAGTGATAAAGGTGTTAACTATGTTGGAATTAAAGCAAATGGATACCTCTTATTTAAAGATGTAGATTTATCAAAAGGTATCTCAGGTTTAGTGGTTACTGCTAAATGTGATAGACCTAATACAACTTTAGAACTTCATATAGATAGCGTCGATGGTGAAGCGCTTTCATCTGTAAAGGTTAGTGCTCCTAGCGCTTTTAAAATTACCACTGAAAAGTTCACATCAGATGTTACAGGCACACATGATGTATACTTGGTTGCAAAGACAGGTACAGTAAAACTTGATTCATGGAAATTACTTCCTGTAGAAAGTGCAAATCCTGACCCACAGCCAGAAGATCCACAGCCGGAAAATCCACAACCAGAAACACCAGAGAATCCAACTACAACATTAAATCCATATGATACAGTAGAAGCTGAATCTGCACAGGATAAATATTTTGCTGCACCTTTAAGCAAGGATGGTGTTAACTATCTTGGAATTAAAGCAAATGGATATATTTTATTTAAGGATGTAGACTTATCAAAAGGTATTTCAGGCTTGATGATTACAGCTAAATCAGATAGACCAAATACATCATTAGAGCTTCATGTTGATAGCCTTGACAGTGAAGCGGTTGCTTCTTTAAAGATTGCATCTCCAGATGAATTTAAAACAAATGCTGTGAAGTTTACATCAGATGTTACAGGTAAACATGATGTATATTTAGTTGCAAAGAAAGGCACAGTAAATCTTGATTCGTGGAAATTGATGCCTGGACCAAATGTAAATCCAGATCCAGTAAATCCAGATCCAGTAAATCCAGATCCAGTAAATCCAGATCCAGTTAACCCAGATCCAGTAACTCCAGAGCCAGTTAATCCAGACCCAGTTAACCCAGATCCAGTAGTTACTGAGGGATTAAATGTTAGATATCAGATTAATAGCTGGGGCACAGGCTATACTGTTGACTTCTTTGTAGATAATAAGTCAGGTTCTACAACTAATGGCTGGACAGTTAAGGTTAGAAAAGATCAGGTAAGCATCGACAATAGCTGGTGTGTAAATATTAAAGAGGAGGGTGACTACTATGTAATCACTCCACTTGATTGGAACTCACATATTGAGAACGGAAAGTCAATTCAGTTCGGTATTATCGGAACAGGTAGCATCGGAAATACACTTGATGTGTCAGTTCAGTAATTGTAAAATTATTGCCTAAATAAAAGTACGATGGCATCTGCAAGTAATTGCAGGTGCCATTTTTTGTTGTGAAAAAGATTATATAAATTGCCAGCAAAGTAATACTTTCCCATATTTCTAGAAGCTATAATTCTATTTATAAAGAGGATAGATAATTAAAGGGGGCATTATGGGAAAATATTTTGCGGCGATTGATATGGGGGCGTCCAGTGGACGGCTTATATTAGGTGAAACTGAAAATGGAATAATTAAACTTGAAGAAATCCATAGATTTGAAAATGGTTTGAAAGAGATTAAGGGGCATTTATGCTGGGATACCAAGTATTTATTTGGTGAGATTCTTACAGGACTTAAGAAATGCAAGGCTATAGGAAAAATACCCTCTACAATTGGTGTGGATACCTGGGGTGTAGACTTTGTCCTGCTTGATGAGAATGATAATTTAATTGGTCAGGCTGTAGGCTATAGAGATAGTAGAAATGAGGATATGGATAAAGAAGTCTATAAAATCATTTCTGAGACAGATTTATATGCAAGAACAGGAATTCAAAAGGCTATCTACAATACTATTTATCAGCTTATGGCGGTCAAAACGCAAAATCCTAATCAGCTAGAAAATGCTAAGGCTCTGCTTATGATGCCTGATTACATGCATTTTCTTTTGACGGGGAAAAAGGCTTCAGAATATACTATTGCAACCACAAGCCAGCTTATTAATCCAAATACTAAGTCATGGGATTATGAGCTTATAGATATGCTTGGGTACCCAAAAGAGATTTTTCAAGAAATAAAAGTTCCTGGAACAAGTCTCGGGAATTTAAGAAAAGAGGTTTCAGAAGAAATAGGTTTTGATTGTGAAGTTATTCTTCCAGGTTCCCACGATACGGCATCAGCTGTGCTTGCAGTTCCTTCAAACGAGAAAAATACCCTCTACATAAGCTCAGGTACATGGTCTCTTATGGGCGTTGAAGCCATGAAACCTGATTGTTCAAAGGAATCCCATGCCCTGAATTTTACAAATGAAGGAGGCTATAATTATCGCTTCAGATATTTGAAAAATATAATGGGACTTTGGATGATTCAGAGTTTAAAGAAGGAATTGGATGATAAATATTCATTTGCAGAGCTTTGCGAGATGGCTGAGGAGAGTAGCTGTGTTTCTATAGTTGATTGCAATGATGAGAGATTTCTTGCGCCGAAATCCATGATGGATGCGGTGGTTACTTTTTGCAAAGAATCAAATCAACCGGAACCTAAAGAACCTTCCGATTTTGCTAGGGTTATTTATCATAGTCTGGCTGTATGCTACAAAAAGACCTTGGCAGAGATAGAGTTCGTTCAAAATGTGAAATATCAAAAATTATTTATAGTTGGCGGTGGTTCTAATGCTAAGTATCTCAATGAGCTGACAGCCAAAGAAACTAGGCTTATTGTATCTGCTGGACCTACAGAAGCTACTGCTATAGGAAATATAATTGTACAAATGCTTGCAAAAAATGAGTTTTCATCTCTTGAGGAAGCAAGAAGGGCAGTGGCAGAGTCTTTTGATGTAAAAATATATGGATAATATAAAAGGCGCCGGGTGTCCCTGGCGCCTTTGTGGTTATAAACGATGGGTAAATTTTTACTGGTTAGCGTTTGACCAGATTTTATATTCTACATTTGGATTAACACCTTTTATCTGGAATAATTCGCTAACTGTAACAAATTGATAACCCTGATTCTGAAGACCTTCTATTATCTGTGGGAGAGCCTGAACTGTTTTGCTATTTCCCTGGAAATCGTGAAGTAGAATGATATCACCATCCTTTGTGCTTGAAAGGACGGAATTCACGATTTGTGAAGATGAAGTTCCTGACTCCCAATCATTGTGCATTGTTCCTTGAATAAAAGGAACATCAATGTTTTGATACATAGTATTGCTCACTGAAATATATGGTGGGCGGAAGAATTTTGGCTCCACACCAACAGTGTTGTTGATGGCTGAAGAAGTCCAATACATCTGGTTCTTAATGTCATTTGGGCTCATGTAAGCCATGTCTTCATGTGTATATGAATGGCTGGCAAGCTCGCAACCCATGTTAACCTGGCGCTGCATAGTTGCCATAGTGTTGGAATTTACATTCTGTCCAATAAGGAAGAATGTTGCCTTTACATTATATTGCTCAAGGACGTCTAGTACCTGATCAGTAGTGCTGCTAGGCCCGTCATCAAATGTGAGAGCCACTACTTTTTTGTTACCAGTGTTTCCTCCAGAATTGCCATTGCCTGTGGATGGAGATGGAGAAGCTCCCCCTTGTGAGCTGATTCCACCTATTCCAAGCCAATCAATATAAGCATCCCATTGACCGTCATCTGCTGTCACTACAAGCTCTACAGTTTGGTTGCCTGTTCCGTGGCTGACATTTTTAATAGTGTATTCAGCTGGGTATGAGTCGCCATAATAGAATGTTCCCTTGTATTGACCGCCGATTTTCAAATCTACTCTAGCCATATTATCATTGTTAGAGCATCCTCTTAGTGTGAAGTCATGAGTGCCGCTTGTGAAATTCTGGTTGAATTTTACAGTGTCATTGTTGGCGTACAGGGCTACACCGCTGAAAGGAGAAGAGATGTTTCCTGCATATTGGCCACTCTTTGTCATGTTTTCACATTGAATTTTATCGGAATCGTTAACAGTTACTAGGTTGTTTCCAGCATTACTATTGCCTCCGTTGTTTCCTTGGCTTGAACCCTGGTTGCCGGAGTTGTTTGAGCCAGAAGAACTGCCTCCGATAGTCATATTGTTTTTATAAACATTTGCTGTACCGCTACTTTGGTAGCCTTCGATATTCAGAGCAGCTTCGTAAAGCTTTCCGCATGGTAACCCCATATTTTCCCATGCTTTGAAGTGCTCTGAAACGCTTATAGTACCACTGGTTCGCTTTGTTGTGCGAACGCTAAAGTACTGTGTAAATGTAGTGTCGCCCTGGATGGAAGGGGCATTTTCACGGGTAGTAACATATACATCATAAGTACCACCGTCTACCTGGATTTGTCCTCTTGGAGTTCCTCCTGGTGGACGCCATGTTCCCCAGCTGTCTACAATGTAGTATTCAACTAGTGGGTCTACTGTCCATCCGTAGACGCAAAGATAAGAATTTCCATTTGGATTATAGTCGCAACCGTAATCAAAAGAAATATTTCCTATTTCTTTGTAGGTTTTTGTACTATCAAATTTCTTACCTTTACGGAAAAGAGCATTGTTAATATTGCTCCATGAACATTCGAATGTTCCCCCAGCATTCAATGTCATGCTTGTGTTTCCCGTATCTTTCCATAATTCATAATCGTAACCATCCTGGTTACCGGTCTCGTTGTTGTAAATTGTGTTAGCTGCCTTAACAGTAATAGGTGCAAAAAGTGTGGTGGCAGAAACGGCAAGAGACAACAACGCCGCTGCTAATTTTTTCTTCACTAAAAACCTCCTTCTATATGTTACAAATGTTTATAACCACATAATAAAATCGTAACAACGAGGAAATAATCATGCATTATAAAACTTGCCATAAAAGTGAAAAAATGTGCTTTAATTATTCTGTGGGTATAACAGTGGCTTAATCCACATACGTGTATTAAAATGTTGCATGGCGCGAATTTATGAAAAGAATCTGTAAAATATATTTGGATTACAAGTGATGTTCTTGTACAATACAACTAGTAAATATAGAAAAAAGAGGGAAGAATAATGGCATTTATTGGAGTATTGTTAGTATGTTTATTGATGCTTGCAGCTTTTTTAGCTGTAGTAGGATTGGTACTTTTTCTTATAGCTGTTGGAATTACGGCACTTATTAGTAGTGTTGTTCTTGCTAATACAGGTAAAAAGCTTAGTGAGTCTAAGAGAAAGAAAACCCTTGTTATTGTTCTTTTAATAGCTGCAGCATTAGCGCTGGTTCCTTCTGGCTTTTTGATTTATAAATTTGTAGTTTTGTTTTTATTGTCAGCCTAGCCCATAAAACTAAATGGGACTAGCTATTGTTGAGAAAAATAGGCCTTTAAAAGCAACTGTACTGTGTTAAAAAAAAATATGAAATATGGTATAATTTGCATCAAAGTGTAAAAGGCGGGAGAATAATATGAGAAGCTTAATTTTTTTGGCAACTGATATTACAAATGGGACTATTTCGGCTGACGAATTAGTAGAGGATATTCAAAAGGGTGTTATACAACAACAGATTGAAAAGCTCATTCCACAGTTTTGGAGTTTCTTGTGGTGTGTAGTGTTATCTATAGTTGTATTTTTTATAGGTTCTCAGATTATAAAGGGAATTATCAAGCTAACAGCTAAGGCGTTGACTATTAGAAATGTTGATACAGGTGTAGCCACATTCTTAGAGTCAGTCCTTAGATGGATTTTATATATTATTTTATTTACCATAATTCTTGGATTATTTGGAGTTACTACCACATCTATTTCTGCTGCTGTGGCAGGACTTGGTGTTACCATCGGTCTTGCGCTGCAGGGAGCTCTTTCAAATTTCGCCGGTGGCATTTTGATTCTTGTAATGCATCCATTTAGAGTCGGTGATTACATCATTGAGCATGCTACTAATCAAGAGGGTAGAGTAGAAAAAATCAATATCATTTACACTAGCCTTAAGATGATTGATGGTAGAATGGTGCAGATTCCTAATGGTACATTATCTTCAGCATCTCTTACTAACTGTACTTCTATGACTAGAAGAATGTTCAATGAGACTGTTGGGATTAGCTATAGTTCTGACATTAAGAGAGCAAAGGAGATAATGGAGTACATTGCTACACAGCAGGACCACCGTATTTCCTCTGAGCCTATTTCTGTATTTGTAGCAGAGTTAGGAGAAAGTGCGGTTCAGATAGGTCTTCGTTTTTGGATCGAGACAGAGTATTACTGGGAGACAAAATGGAGAGTTCTAGAGCAAATAAAAGAACGTTTTGATAAGGCGGGGATTGAAATCTGCTTTAATCAGTTAGATGTTCACATAAAAAAAGAAGATTAATTTAGGAAGGACCCATATAGGGTTGGGCAGGAGTTTTGAACAAGGCATACGATTTATTAAAAGAAGAAAAGCTTGAAGGGCTTGATTCACTAGGCTTTATCTTTGAACACAAGAAGACTAAGGCAAGAATTTGTTTTATTTCTAACGACGATACTAACAAGGTGTTTTATATAGGATTCAGAACACCACCAAAGGATTCTACAGGTGTGGCGCATATTGTGGAGCATACAGTTTTGTGTGGTTCTGATAAGTATCCAGTGAAGGATCCTTTTGTTGAGCTTGTAAAGGGAAGTCTTAACACATTTTTAAATGCTATGACTTACCCAGATAAAACAGTTTATCCTATTGCAAGCACTAATAACACTGATTATATGAATCTTATCGATGTGTATATGGATGCAGTTTTTCATCCAAACATTTACAAGTATCGTGAGATTTTTGAGCAGGAAGGATGGCACTATGAGATGGAGGATGCTGACAGCGAGCTGACCATCAATGGTGTTGTTTATAATGAAATGAAGGGTGCATATTCATCTCCTGATGATGTACTTTCACGTCAGATTCTCAATTCATTATTCCCAGATACCACATATGCTATAGAGTCAGGTGGTGACCCAAAGGTAATCCCATCTCTTACATATGAGGATTTCCTTGCATTCCACAGCAAGTATTATCATCCTAGCAATTCCTATATTTACGTCTATGGAGATGTGGATATAGATGAGATGCTAGAGTATTTAGATAAAAAATATCTTTGCAAGTATGATTATCTTGAGGTTGATTCTGAGATTCAGATGCAGAAGCCTTTTGATAAGCCAGTTGATATTACACTGGATTATTCAATAGCTGCTGATCAGGATGTGGAGAACAATACCTTCCTTTCCTATAATGTGTGTATTGGTGATGTTTTAGATCCTAATATGTACAGAGCTTTTGATGTACTTAATTATGCGCTGGTATCTGCACCAGGTGCCCCTCTTTATCAGGCACTTATTGATGCTGATATAGCAGAGGATGTTGAATGCTCATTTGAAGCATCTCAGAGACAGATGTATTTTTCTATTGTGGCACGCGGCGCCAACGAAGAAGACAAAGACAAGTTCGTTGAGACAATAGAGTCTACATTGAAGCGAGAGATTCAAAAGGGAATCGATAAGAAGACTCTATATGCATCTATAAATGGCGAGCAGTTTAGAGCTAGAGAGCTTGATTTTGGTAGCGCGCCAAAGGGACTTATAATAGGTCTTCAGCTTCTTGATAGCTGGCTCTATGACAAGGATAGACCATTTATACATCTCCATGCAGTAGAGGTATTTGATAAAATTAAATCTAGAGTTGAGAATGGTCTTTTCGATTATATTGCTGATGTATATTTGCTTTCAAATAATCACAAGTCAATTGTTACACTTCGTCCAAAGCAGGGGCTTACAGCAAAGGATGACGAGGAATTAAAGTCAAAGCTTGCAGCTAAAAAGGCTACTATGACAGCAGAAGAGATTGCTGAGATTGTAGAGCATACAGCATACTTGAAAGAGTATCAGCAGACACCTAGCTCAAAAGAGGATTTGGCTAAGATACCTATGCTTACTAGATTCGATTTGACTAGAGAGGCTCGTCCGATAGATTTAGCTGTTTATGAGGAAAATGGAACTACCATTTTACATCACAAGGTTAGCACTAATGGTATTCACTACTTCAATATGGTGTTTGATATCAGTGATGTGACTTTATCAGATATTCCATATGTTTCCCTGTTAGAGCGCTTTATAGGCCTTATGGATACTGAGCATTATACCTACACTGATTATACTAATGAGATGTATCTCCACACTGGTGGAATCACCACATCTACAACAGTACATGAGGTATTCGGTGAGCACGACAAATACAAGATTTCCTTTGAGGTTCGCTCTAAGTTTATATATGATGAAGCAGATGCTGCTAGAGATTTAGTTATCGAGATGATTCGTCATACGATTTTCTCTGATGAAAAGAGATTAAGTGAGCTTATTACAGCAGAGAAATCTCATATAGAAGCAAACCTTAATGCAAAGGGCAATCAGGTGGCTGCAACTAGAGCTAGAAGCGGATTCTCCAAGAGAGCTATGATTTCTGATATGTCAAGCGGATTGGAGTTCTATAGGTTCTTGGTTGACCTAGAAGAAAACTTTGACAGCAAAAAAGACAAAGTTATATCTAAACTTAATAAACTTTGCGATACAATATTCTCTACAGAAAGATTAATCATTTCTTCTACTGGAAAGGCCGAGGCATTAGAGCAGGCCAGATCTCTTGTAAATGATATAAGACCTCTGTTGTCACAAACCAAGACTTCATTTGATGGTCAAGATGAGTATGAGCCACATCAGGTGAAGGAAGGTTTGAAGGATGCCTCACAGATTCAGTATGTGGCCATGGCTGGAGATTTTGTTAAAGCTGGATTTAAATATAACGGCGCGTACAGATTATTAAACACTATTCTTGGATATGATTACTTCTGGATAAAGGTTCGTGTCCAAGGCGGCGCCTATGGATGCAGTATGAATTGCAGCCGACAGGGCGATGTCGTATTTGTATCATACAGAGATCCAAATCTTCTTGAGACAATAAATGTATTTAAGGAGACAGGTGTTTATCTTAAGAATTTTGATGCTGATGATAGAGACATGACCAAATATATCATTGGTACCATAAGTGGTATGGATACACCGCTTACTCCTTCTCAGAGAGGTTTACGTGGTCTTAATTGTTATCTTTCAGGGATTACCTTCGAGGATTTACAGAAGACTAGAAACGAAGTGCTAGATGCTACTGTAGAGGATGTTAGAGCCTTGGCTGAGCCTGTAGAGGCAGCTATCTCACAGCAGTATATCTGTGTGGTAGGAAACGAAAATGCAATAGAGGAGAATAGAGACATATTCACTTCTATTGAGAGTTTATATTAATGATAATTATTTGATGAGCTGGTAGGAGTAACCAGCGGATTAGAGGATTTTAAATGAGTGATAATTTTAAATCAGGTTTCGTTACAATAGTAGGTCGCCCAAATGTGGGCAAGAGCACATTGATGAATCATATCATTGGGCAGAAGATAGCCATCACAAGCAACAAGCCTCAGACAACAAGAAACAGAATACAGACTGTATATACAGATTCTGAGGTTGGCCAGATTGTTTTTCTTGATACACCTGGCATGCATCAGGCTAAAAATAAGCTTGGCGAGTATATGATGACTGCAGCTAAGAGCACAATCAATGATGTGGATTTGATTTTGTGGCTCATCGAGCCTGATACAAAAGTTGGAGCAGGTGATAAGAAAATTGCAGAGCTTCTTGCTACAGCAGAGGCACCAGTAATTCTTGTTATCAATAAAATCGACATGGCTGATGGTGCCAAGGTAGGAGAGACTATTCAGGCATTCAAGGATTTATGTGATTTTATAGAGGTTGTACCTGTATCCGCACTTCACGGAGAGGGCTGTGATGATTTACTTTCTACTATATTTAAGCACCTTCCAGAGGGACCAGCTTTTTACGACGAGGAGACTGTTACCAATCAGACTCTTAGAGAAATCACAGCAGAGATTATCAGAGAGAAATCTCTTCACGCATTAAATGATGAGGTACCTCATGGTATTGCTATAGCAATTGATACCATGAAGGAGCGCCCAGGCAAAAAGCCAATGTGGGATATTGAGGCGACTATAATTTGCGAGAAGAATTCTCATAAGGGAATTATAATAGGTAAGGGCGGTGCCATGATTAAGAAAATCGGCACCAACTCACGTTACGAAATCGAGAAGCTCCTTGATGCCAAGGTCAATCTTAAGCTTTTTGTTAAGGTTAAAAAGGATTGGCGTGATAGCGACTATGAGCTGAAGAATTTTGGATATAAAAAAGAGGACATTTAATAAATGGGACTTGTGACCATTACGGGAATTGTATTATCAAGCTCCGATGTAGGTGAATTCGATAAACGGCTTGTGATTCTAACAAAAGAATCTGGGCGAGTGACAGCCTTTGCTAAGGGGGCAAGGCGACCGAACAACCCGCTTATTGCAGCATGTTCACCTTTTTGCTTTGGAACATTTGACGCCTTCGAGGGAAGGAATTCCTACCATATAAGCAAGGCTAATATTACCAATTACTTTAGGGATTTAGTTACAGACTACGAAAAGGTATGTCTTGGCTCATATTTTTTAGAAGTTGCAGATTATAATTCTGTGGAGGGGGTAGATGAGAAGGCTCGTCTGGCTCTTTTGTATCAGAGTCTTAAGGCTTTAGAGTCTGGTAAATTTTCCAACAGACTTCTAAAGAATATTTACGATTTAAAATCCTGGGTATTAAATGGAGAATACCCAAATGTATTTCAGTGTATGCTCTGTGGGCGCACTGATTCTCTTAAATATTTTTCCATAAAACATCATGGTATGCTCTGTAGTGATTGTGGTTCTATGGAAGCTGGGATAGAAATAGGACAATCAACACTATATGCTATGCAATTCATTGTTTCATCTAAGATAGAAAAGTTGTATACTTTTGTTTTGAATAATGAAACTGAAGAAGAATTGACTAGAATTTTAGCGAGTTATCGATTAAACTATATCTCGCATAAATATAAGAGTGAGGAATTTTTATGACACGTAAGACACCAGGAGGTAAAACTTCCGGTATGCGTAGCAGAAGTACAGCCGCAAGACCTGCCGCAAGACCTGACAGGCAAGGGGCACTTTCACAGCAGTTAAAGGAAGCACGAAGAAAAAAGAGACAAAAGCAGGTTATGCGCAACCGACTTATATTCGGCGGCGGATGTGTGGCAGTCCTACTAATCATTATTTTATTAATTGTAAAATTATTTGGATTTATTTCAGGCGTAGGTAAAAAGGCAGAGACCTCTACTATTACATTTGACAAAGATGGTAAGGTGGTTTTTGAGGAGGTAGTGGATTTTGATACAGAAGTCTACTCTAAGTCAGACCTAAAAGACTATACCAATGATATGATATCTAGCTATAACGATGCTAATGAAGACGATTCTATCAAGCTTAACAAGGTATCGGTTTCAGACAACAAGGCATACGTTAAGACTACATACAAGGATGTAGCAACATACAGTGGATTCACCTCATACCAGACTTTTAATGACACATATGAGAGCGCAATAGAGGCTGGATATGATTTCAATACTAAATATTCAATGCTTAATGAGGGTACAAAGGATTCAGCTCCAACTCTTACAGAGAGCCAGTCAGTTGATACTGATACAGTCTTTGCAGGTAAGAGGGTAGTGGCAGTTAATGAAAATGTCACTGTTGTTGTGCCAGGTATAATTGAATATGTATCTGATGCCAATGTTGAGGCGATTTCAAACAATACAATTAAGATTTCTCCTGCTGATGGAAACAATGATTCTACTAGTCTTGTATACATTGTTTACAGAGCAGAATAAATAAAGATACGAGAGGAAATATAATTTATGGAAAAGACAATGGACAAAATTATTGCTCTTGCTAAAGCGAGAGGCTTTGTATACGCAGGTTCCGAAATTTACGGTGGTCTTGCTAATACATGGGATTATGGCAATCTTGGCGTTGAGCTTAAGAACAATGTTAAGAAAGCATGGTGGCAGAAGTTCGTTCAGCAGAACCCATACAATGTTGGTGTTGACTGTGCCATCCTTATGAATCCACAGACATGGATTGCATCTGGTCACCTTGGTTCTTTCTCAGATCCACTTATGGATTGTAAAGAGTGCCACGAGCGTTTCAGAGCTGACAAGATTATTGAGGACTTTGCTGCAGAGAACAATATCGAGCTAAAGTCATCAGTTGATGGTTGGAGCAAGGAAGAGATGAAGGAATTCATCGATAGCAATAATGTTCCATGTCCTACATGTGGCAAGCACAACTTCACAGACATCCGTGAGTTCAACCTTATGTTTAAGACTTTCCAGGGTGTTACTGAGGATGCTAAGAATACAGTTTACCTTCGTCCTGAGACAGCACAGGGTATTTTTGTAAACTTCAAGAATGTACAGCGTACATCTAGAAAGAAAGTACCATTTGGTATTGGACAGATTGGTAAGTCATTTAGAAATGAGATTACACCTGGTAACTTCACATTCCGTACTCGTGAGTTTGAGCAGATGGAGCTTGAGTTCTTCTGCAAGCCTGGTACACAGGATGAGTGGTTCCAGTATTGGAGAAGCTTCTGTCGTGACTGGCTTATCAGCCTTGGCATGAAAGAGGATGAGATGCGTCTTCGTGACCATGATCCTGAGGAGCTTTCATTCTACTCAACAGGAACTACTGATATCGAGTTCTTGTTCCCATTCGGTTGGGGTGAGCTTTGGGGAATCGCCAGCCGTACAGATTATGACCTTACTCAGCATCAGAATGTTTCAGGTCAGGATCTTACATACTTCGATGATGAGACCAATGAAAAGTATCTTCCTTATGTTATCGAGCCATCACTTGGTGCTGACCGTGTAGTTCTTGCATTCCTTTGTGCAGCATACGATGAGGAAGAAGTTGGTAAGGATGGAAAGAGCGATATTCGTACAGTACTTAGATTCCATCCAGCACTTGCACCAGTTAAGATCGGTGTGCTTCCACTTTCAAAGAAGCTTAATGAGGGAGCAGAGAAGGTATTTACAGAGCTTTCTAAGAAATACAATTGTGAATTTGATGACAGAGGAACAATCGGAAAGCGTTATCGTCGTATGGATGAGATTGGTACACCATTCTGTATCACATATGACTTCGATTCTGAAGAGGATCACATGGTTACAATTCGTCACCGTGATTCTATGGAGCAGGAAAGAATCGCAATCGCTGACTTAGATTCATACTTTGCAGATAAGTTCGAATTTTAGTATAGGAGGAGAGATGCTATGGAAAACGTTAATGTTGCGGGAGTAGACTACAACGAAGTCGAGATTTCTAACACAGAAAAGCCAGCTGAGCCACCAGTTCAACCAGTTCCTACTGTGGCTCCAGCTGTTGACAATGGCGAGGATTTATTAATCGCCCAGATAGACGCTTTCAGAGAAAAGGCTACACAGCTTCAGCAGCTTATTGCAGCTAAAGAGCAAAAGGCAGCAGAGCTTGAAGCCCTCGTAAGAGAAAAGGAAGCAATCAATGTTAAGCTTCAGGATGAGCTTAGCAGAAAACAAGAAGAAGCGGACACCTTAGTTGCTGATGTTGAGACTCAGGTAGATAGAATGATGCAGGTTGTTAAAAACAACATGGATCAATTAGAGCTTGACATTAAGGGACAGGTGAACGATAATCAAGAGTCCTATGAAGAACACAATAGAAATCTTCAGGACACTTTACGTAGTGTCTCAGATGGCTTAGATACTATTCAGAATGAGCTTTCAGAGAAGACTCACTCTGAGTCTGTTCATCTTTATCGCTTGATTCAGGATTTACTGAAGGAGCATGACAATAGCGAAGAACAGGCAGTACAGGCTTTAGAACACTACGGCTCACTTAAGAAGTTATCAATAGTTATTATTATTTTACTTTTACTCACAATGGGTGTTTCAGTAGCAGCATTTATTTTTTCGCTTGGTATTTTTTAGTAGCCCCCCTGAGTAAAAGTGAGTCATGGAGGTTTTATGCCAAATAAGGTTTTTGTTATCGGTCACAAGAATCCAGATACCGATAGTATTTGTGCAGCTATAGCTTATGCTAACCTAAAGAATACTTTAAGCTCAGAGGAAGAATACGTTCCTAAAAAGGCAGGTTCCCTTAATGAGGAGACCCGCTATGTATTACAGAGATTTAATGTAGATGAGCCAGAGACTATATCAGATGTAGGCGCTCAGCTCATGGATATTGAATACAGACGCCTTGAGGGTGTCGATGGCCATATCTCCCTTAAAAAGGCCTGGGAGAAGATGCTTGATAAAGACGTTGCCACACTTCCAGTTGTTGGAAAGACTGGCAAGCTTGAGGGCGTTATTGTCAATGGTGATATTGCCTACTCTTATATGGATGTTTATGACAACAATATCCTTTCAAGAGCCCGTACACAGTACAGCAATATCATCGGTACATTGAATGGAAGACTTGTTACAGGTAATCCACATGCTTATTTTGTAAAGGGTGCAGTAGTAATTGCATCAAACAACAGAGAAGGTCTTAAGGAAGACATCAATCGTGACGATTTAGTTATTGTTGGTAGCATTCCTGAGCGCCAGATTATTTGTATTGAGGCTGGATGCAGCTGCCTTATTGTATGTGGTTGCAGTGGCGTAGAGGAGAGAGTAGCTCAGCTTGCTGAGGAGCATCAGTGTGTTGTTATCACAACTGAGTATGACACTTTCACAGTTGCCAGACTTATTCACCAGTCTATGCCTGTACGTCAGTTTATGAAGACAGAGGACATCATTAGCTTTGAGCTTGATGACTATGTAGATGACGTTAGGGATATTATGAAGACTGTTCGTCACCGAGATTTCCCAATCCTCGATGAGAATAGACACTATGTTGGTATGGTATCACGTCGTCTTCTCTTAAATATGCAGAAGAAACGAGTGATTTTAGTAGATCATAATGAAAAGACTCAGGCTGTTGATGGTATTGATCAGGCAGAGGTTCTTGAAATTATTGATCACCATAGACTTGGTTCATTGGAGACTGTTTCTCCAATTCTTTTCAGAAACCAACCGCTTGGATCTACAGCTACAATTGTTTCTCTAATGTATGATGAGAGGGGAGTTGAGATTCCAAAGCATATTGCAGGATTATTGTGTTCTGCAATTTTATCAGATACCTTGATGTTCAGATCACCTACATGTACAACTGTTGATGAAAAGCAGTGCACTAAGTTGGCAAAGATCGCTGGGGTAGAAATCGAAGAGCTTGCTACATCAATGTTTGAGGCAGGTAGCGATTTCAAGGGTCGTACAGCTGAGCAGATTTTCAATCAGGATTACAAGGTATTTTCGAGTGAGGATGTTAAATTTGGCGTGGCTCAGGTTAGTTCTATTTCAAAGAGTCAGTTAAATTCAATTAAGTCCGATCTTCAAGCTTACATGAATACTGTACTTAACTCATCAGATTTAAATGCTGTGTTTGTTATGCTTACAGATATTCTTGATGAGACAACAGAGCTTCTATTCGTTGGCGGGGAGGCTGACAAAATAATTGCCGATGCTTTTAGAATGCCTGTTGCTGCGGAGAGTTATGTATTAAAGGGTGTTGTTTCGCGTAAGAAGCAGCTTATTCCAGCTATTATGGAGTCTCTGCAGGAATAGCTAAAATTTTATTAGTATGAGGCAAAATACATTATGAATTTTAATGGCTATAATGTTGCGGCAGAAGAAGTAGGGTTAATATTTGCGCTTGCAGTGTTTTATCTCACAGTGGTTAGTCGTCCTAGACAGACCGCTGTGTTTTCTGTCGTATTTTATGGCCAGATTTTATCTATAGTTAATATCGTTTTTCACATGGCCAGCATTTTACTGCTGGACTTTTCTACTTCATTACAAGGCATAGTTTTTAGGCTAGTGGTAATGCTTTACTATGTTTCATATCTAGGCATACTTATCCATTTGTTTTCTTACGTTCATTTGCTTAGTGTCAAGCAAAGAGAAAATCGCGATTTTCTGAATATATTGATAATATTTTTGGCTGGTGCCTATATGGTTACTGTAGGTGGAGTCTATATTACAGATTCATACATTAAAATAGTTAATGATAGGTATGTATTTACCAATCTATTTAATTGCAACATTATCTTTGCGATAGTTAATCTTTTGATTGTGACAGTGTCAGTTGTTGCAAATAGAGAGGCTATTCCAAAGATAGTAATGAAGTATCTCTATTTATTTATTCCGGTAGAGTTGGTACTTTTGGGCATTCAATTGCTATATCCAAAGTATGTATTTTTAAATGTTACATACGTTTTGCCATTTATCCTGTGCTATATAATCTTCCACAGCATTTTGTTTGATGAAGTTACAGGATGTCAGAACAAGCTTGCCTTTGAATCACATTTTTGTACCCTGAAGGCTAAGAATAAGCAGTGTACAATTATCTACATTAAACTTCCAAAGCTTGAGATAGTACAAAACATAGAGCTTATGGATGTGGTTAAGTCGAAAATGTCTACAGAGATTCATTCTCTTGAGACTAAAAATAAAAGAGCATACATGTATCAGATTAATGACTATACTTACGCCATTATTTTTGAACGTATAACTGATTTCGAGACCAAGGATACTATTAAGTATGTTAAGAAGCGTCTTGATGAGACAATGATGACCTGGGAATATTCCAATAGACCAGAGTATAAGATGGTTGTCATTGACCATGCCGAGAACATTGAAAACATGAATGTGCTGTCTTCTTACAGTGGTTTCTTGTTCGAGCATGAAAAATTAAAAAAGAGCAATTGCTACGAGGCTGTACATCAGGATTACTTAGATTGCATGGAAATTAGACGTATTGAAAGAGTAATCGTAGACATTAGAAACAAGGATAATCTTGATGACCCTAGAGTAATAGTCTATGTTCAGCCGATTTTTGATGTATTAAATGGCGGGTATAAGAATGCAGAGTCTTTGATGAGGCTTGATGTTGAGGGAGAGATAATCTTACCTGATATTTTCATCCCCCTTGCAGAGAGAGTGGGCTGTGTTCATACACTTACAAGAATCATTCTTAACAAGGTTTGTAAAAAGATATATGAGATTCAGGATTATTATGTTTTTGATGCTGTATCTGTAAATGTATCTTTATCTGAGTTTATGGATTACAATCTTCACGATGAGCTTATTGAGATAATTAAGAGCAACGGTGTTCCATGTGAGAAGATTCGTCTTGAGATGACAGAGACTATGACAAGTGATGAGTTTGATGCCATTGCACACAACATGGAAGAGTTTAACAATGCGGGAGTTCATTTCTATTTGGATGACTTTGGAACAGGTTATTCTAACCTTGAGCGTATTGTTAGTTTGCCATTTAAAACTATTAAATTTGACAAGACACTTCTGTACAAATCAGAGGATGATCCGATACTTATGCAACTTATTCAGAACATGGTAGATATGTTTAAAAACCATGGATTGGTAGTGCTTGTAGAGGGCGTTGAGAGCGAGAAACAGGAGGTTCTTTCTATAAAACTTGGATTTGAATATATCCAGGGGTATCGCTTCGCTAAACCGGTTCCTGTAGAGACTGTTCAGGAATTTTTTGAGAAGAAGCCAAAGAGATTAGCCTAATTTTAATTGTTTACAGAAGTGAGATTTGAGTATATAATGCATTTATCATCAAAGTTTAATTCATTAGTCGATTCGACTTTTAATTCCACAAAATGTTAAATGTTGTTAAATTTTTTTAAGGAGAGATGAATGAGAGAAAAATATGAGAGTTTAGCGGTTGCCGTATTACGTGATTTAGCTAAAGCTAGAGGAATAAAAGGCGCATCCTCTATGAAGAAAGCTGAATTAGTCGAAGCTATGCTTGCACAGGACGAAATCGATGCAGCAAAGGCTGAGGCAACTACTGCGGACACAGAAAAAGAAGAAAAGGTACCTAGAGGGGCTGCTCCTAGAAGACCTAGACGACCAGAGGGTTCTGCGGAGAGACCTGAGCGTGCAGAGAGAGCTGAGAAGCCAGCTTCAAACAGCGAAAAGGGAGAGATTCCAGCAGACCTTCCTACTGATGGACTTATTCCTGCTCGCGGTATTCTTGAAGTAATGGGCGACGGATTTGGATTTATTCGTTGTGACAACTACATGCCAGGAACGGAAGATGTGTATGTTAGTCAGTCACAGATTAAGAAGTTTAACCTCAAGACAGGAGATATTATCGTAGGAAAGAAGCGCTTTAACAATCCTACTGACAAGTTTGCTGCCTTGATGATTATTGATACTATCAATAATTATTCCCCAGAGGCTGCTACTAAGCGCCCTAATTTCGAGGACCTTACACCGGTTTTCCCAAATGAGAGAATTCGTCTCGAGCGTCCACATAGTTCTGTTGCTATGAGAATCGTTGATTTGGTGAGCCCAATTGGTAAGGGACAGCGTGGAATGATTGTTTCTCAGCCTAAGGCTGGTAAGACTACACTTTTAAAAGAGGTTGCTACATCTGTCAATTACACACATCCAGATATGCACCTTATCATTCTTCTCATTGATGAGCGTCCTGAGGAAGTTACAGATATGAAGGACACAATGAGAAACAGCAAAAATGTAGAGGTTATCTATTCTACATTTGATGAAAGCCCAGAGCATCACAAGAGAGTTGCTGAGATGGTTATTGAAAGAGCAAGACGTCTTGTTGAGCATGGTCAGGATGTTATGATTCTGCTTGACTCTATTACAAGACTTGCCCGTGCTTACAACCTGACAGTGCAGCCATCAGGCCGTACACTTTCTGGTGGTCTTGACCCTGCAGCACTTCACATGCCAAAGAAATTCTTTGGTGCTGCCAGAAATATGAGAGAGGGCGGCTCGCTTACTATTCTTGCTACAGCTCTTGTGGATACAGGTTCAAAGATGGACGATGTAGTATTCGAGGAGTTCAAGGGAACTGGTAACATGGAGCTTGTCCTTGACAGAAAGCTTTCAGAAAAGCGTATTTTCCCAGCTATTGATATTACAGGTTCGGGCACACGTAACGAAAACTTACTTCTTTCGCCAAAGGAGCTTGACGCTATGGAAATCATGCGTAGAGCTATCAACAGTGCTCGAAAAGAGGATGCTATAGAGACCATACTCAACATGTTCGCTCATACAAAGAACAATGATGAGTATATTGATATGGTTATTAGAAAAAGAGTTATATAAAATCTATTAAGAAGGCTCTTTAGGAAGATTTCTTAATACATTAAACTGCCCATTGCCAGAAGCAATTATAATGGCAGGTATGCAACTGAGTTATTTATAGAAGGGAGAATGTCATGGCATCAATTGACGAAACAGCAGTATTTTTACACAAGCAGTGGAACGGAAAAATCGAGACCACTTCAAAGGCACCAGTTAAGAACAGAGAGGATTTATCAATCGCTTATACACCAGGTGTAGCAGCTCCTTGCCGAATAATAGCAGAGGACAGTGAGCAGGCATACAATTACACCCTTAAGGCTAATACAGTAGCGGTTGTATCTGATGGCTCAGCTGTACTGGGTCTTGGTAACATTGGTCCACTTGCAGCAATGCCTGTTATGGAAGGCAAGTGTGTACTTTTTAAAGAGTTTGGTGGTGTCAATGCATTCCCTATCGTTTTAGATACTCAGGATCCAGATGAGATTGTTGCAGCTGTTAAGGCTATTGCACCTACATTTGGAGGAATTAATCTTGAGGATATTTCAGCTCCTAGATGTTTTGAAATCGAGGAGAGACTTAAGAAGGAATTAGATATTCCAGTATTTCACGATGATCAGCATGGTACAGCAATTGTTGTACTTGCAGGTATCATCAACGCGCTGAAGGTTGTTGGCAAGGACAAAGAGACTTGCAAGGTTGTTGTTAACGGAGCAGGTTCAGCAGGTGTTGCCATTACAAAGCTTCTCCTTAGATATGGATTTAAGGATGTTACAATGTGCGACCGTCAGGGTATTATTGGCCCAGATTATCCAGATTTGAATTGGATGCAGAAGGAGATGACAAAGGTTACTAACCTTTCTCACAAGACAGGTACTTTGGCAGATGCTTTAGTTGGAGCTGATATTTTTGTTGGTGTTTCAGCACCAGGCATTGTTTCAAAGGAAATGGTAGCTTCTATGGCAAAGGATTCTATTCTTTTTGCTATGGCTAATCCAACACCTGAGATTATGCCAGATCTTGCTAAGGAAGCTGGAGCTAGAATCATTGGTACAGGACGTTCTGATTTCCCAAATCAGGTTAACAACGTAGTTGCTTTCCCTGGTATTTTCAGAGGTGCCCTTGAGTGCAGAGCTACAGCTATCACAGAGGAAATGAAGCTTGCAGCAGCTAATGCTATTGCAGGTCTTGTAGAAGACAGTCAGTTATCAGATGACTTTATCCTTCCAGAAGCCTTTGATCCAAGAGTAGCTGTTGCAGTTGCCAATGCTATTAAGGCTTGCAAATAAAGGATATAGCTTAGCTAATTTATATAGGGGCTGGCTCCTTTGATTTTTAGATATATTTTTAGTTATAAAGGAGGGGGATACCATGGCTGAACCAACCATGATATACAAGATTACAATACTAGAATTACTTCAACGAAGTGGTTTCCCGCTTAGCAATAGTCAGATTACAGATTTCTTTTTAGAGGGAGATTTGACCGACTATTTCACCGCCCAGCAGGCTATTAGTGATGACGAAGACGCCGGACTTATTGTTTCGACTACTAATCACAACAACACAACTTATTCCATTACAGAAGAGGGCAAAAAGACACTTGAGCTTTTCAAGGAGAAAATAACTCCAGCCCTCTCCAAGGATATCAATAAATATTTAAAAGCTAACTCCATAACTATGAAGGAAGAGAATTCCTACAAGGCCACCTATTTCAAGGCTGATCGTGGTGGGTATGTAGTTCAGCTTCGCATTACTGAAAATGACGTGCCTACAATGGATTTATCTTTCCATGTGGCATCCAAGGAACAGGCAGAGACACTTTGCAACAATTGGAAAGTCAAGTCAGATGATGTGTATATGTCAATCATGGACATTTTAATGACCTAGGGTTTTTAATGGGACAGTAATAGACAATCTCTGATATCTCTATAGGTGACATATAGCCACTGTAGGAGATATTCAGGATTCTCTATTTAGCTGTCGATTAGAAAACCCTTGATTTTTGTCATTGAGCATGTTATAGTTATAGAGCTGTTAATCGGGATGAAATGCGAGGACCTCGCATTTAACAGTACTTTCGAGATTTTATCTCACACTTACAGTTGGAAATTGTAAACATTATTAAATGAGAGGTGAACTAAATGAGACAGGGTATCCATCCAGATTATTATCAGGCTACAGTTACTTGCAACTGCGGTAACACATTCGTAACAGGTTCTACAAAGGAGAGCATCCACGTAGAAATTTGTTCTAAGTGCCATCCATTCTACACAGGCCAGCAGAAAGCTACACAGGCTCGTGGACGTATTGATAAGTTCAATAAGAAGTATGGTATTGACGCAAAGTAGTCTTTTGTATGGACATTTAAGGGTTGAGATGAATTGTCTCAGCCCTTTATTACGTTAAGGAGAGGCAATGAAATATTCGGGTATAGGTGGTCAGGCTGTTATGGAAGGCGTTATGATGCGCAATGGCAAGCAATATGCTGTCGCTGTCAGAAAGCCAGACAAGGAAATAGTCGTAGATGTTAAAAATACAAAAAATATAAATGATATTTGGCACAAGATTCCAATCATCAGAGGCGTAGTTTCATTTATAGAGTCGCTTGTTATTGGTATAGGCACTCTTATGTACTCAGCTAGCTTTTTTGAAGATGATGAGGAGCCAGTAGACAAGTCAAAGCTTTCTGAAGAGGAGCTTAAAAAGTTAGAGCGCAAAGAAAAGGCAGAAATAGGTGGCACACTTGTTGTTTCCTTTGCCCTTGCACTTGGTATTTTTTTCGCACTACCTTATTTCATAGCCATGGGACTTAATCATTTTTCTCTATCTAATGCAGTGATTGCTTTTGTGGAGGGTATTATCCGAATTGCTATTTTTATCGGATATATAGTTGTTATTTCCAGAATGGAAGATATAAAGCGTACATTTATGTATCATGGAGCAGAGCACAAGTGCATTAATTGTGTTGAGGCAGGGCTACCACTTACAGTTGATAATGTTAGAGGCGCAACCAGATTCCACAAGAGATGCGGTACTAGCTTTATATTTATTGTATTTATTATTTCTGTATTTGTATTTATGTTTATTTCTTTTGACAACATGTGGCTCAAGCTTTTGGCTCGTTTGCTTTTGATTCCTGTTATTGCAGGTATTTCTTATGAGTTCATTAGACTTGCCGGTCGTTATGAGAATAAGTTTGTTGATATTTTTTCAAAGCCAGGACTTTGGCTGCAGCGTCTTACGGTTATGGAGCCAGATGACGATATGATTGAGGTTGGTATAGCTTCAGTTGAGGCAGTCTTTGATTGGCAGGATTTTATCGAGAAGAACAAGGAGTGTTTTTAGATGACACTTAAGCAGGCTTTAGATGAGGGCGTTTTATTGCTTGAATCAGCAAAAATTAGTGATGCTAAGATTGATGCCTGGTATTTGCTTTCTTTTATAACAGGCATTAGTAGAGCTGACTATTTTTTGAGGCAAAATGATGCAATGGATGAAGAGTCTTATGCCAAATACCAAGAGGTTCTTAGGTGCCGTGCTAGCCATATTCCTCTTCAGCATATTACTGGAGAACAGGATTTTATGGGCCTTACATTTAGAGTCAATGAGCATGTTTTGATTCCTCGTCAGGACACGGAGACTCTTGTTGAGCAGACTCTTAAGGAAATCCCTGAAGGTAGTCGCATTTTAGATTTGTGCACTGGCAGTGGATGTGTTATTATTTCACTTGTTGTTTTAGGAAAAGAGCTTACTGGAGTAGGTGTGGATATTTCTGATGAAGCACTTGCCGTTGCAAGAGACAATGGCGCCAGACTAGCTGGTGATAGAGTTGATTTTATCCATAGTGATTTATTTGATTCGGTTACAGGTAAATTTGACTGTATAGTTTCTAACCCACCATATATTCCATCCAAGGATATTGAGGAGCTTGAGCCTGAGGTTAAGGACCATGAGCCTAGACTTGCCTTAGATGGTACAGAAGATGGATTGCTTTTCTATAGAAATATTACAAAAGAAGCCCATGATTATCTAAATCAAGGTGGCTGGCTTCTAGTTGAGATTGGATATGATCAAGGAGAGTCAGTTTCTCAGTTGTTTAATGATAATGGATTTAAGGAAGTAGAGGTTATTAGAGATTTGGCTGGAAATAATCGTGTCGTTAAGGGACATTTGTAGCTTTTTTAGTTTGTTGGTTAGATATTAGTTCTTTAGCGATTTATGGAGGTATAGAAGATGTTTGATAGATTAGAAGATTTGGTTTTAAGATACGAGGAGGTTATGAACCTTCTTTCTGAGCCAGATGTAGCCAATGATAATGCGAGATTTAGAGCACTTATGAAGGAGCAGTCAGATCTTGCACCAATCGTTGAGGCATACAAGCAATATGCACAGCACAAGCAGAATATTGAGGATTCTTTAGAGCTTCTTGAGATGGAATCTGATGAGGAGATGAAGGAGCTTGCTAAGGAAGAGTTAAAGGAATCTCAGGCTGAGGTAGAGCGCCTTGAGCAGGAGCTTAAGATTTTACTTCTTCCTAAGGACCCTAATGATGACAAGAACGTTATCGTGGAAATCAGAGCAGGTGCCGGTGGAGAAGAGGCTGCACTTTTTGCTGCAGAGATTTATCGTATGTATGTACACTATGTAGAGTCTCGTGGATGGAAGGTAGAGCTTCTTGAGGCAGATGAGACAGGCATCGGTGGTATGAAGAATATCGAGTTCATGGTTAAGGGAACTGGTGCATACTCAATCCTTAAGTATGAGTCAGGTGTACACCGTGTACAGCGTGTTCCTGAGACAGAGTCACAGGGACGCATTCAGACTTCTACATGTTCAGTAGCAGTTATGCCTGAGGCAGAGGAAGTTGATGTTCAGATTGAAGAGAAGGATATCCGTATAGACGTAATGCGTGCTTCCGGTAATGGTGGTCAGTGTGTCAACACAACAGACTCAGCTGTACGTCTTACTCACTATCCTACAGGTATTGTTATTTACAGCCAGACAGAGAAGTCACAGCTTCAGAATAAAGAGAAGGCTTTCGCACTCCTTCGTGCAAAGCTCTATGATTTAGAGATGCAGAAGCAGCAGGATGCTGAGGCAGCAGAGCGCCGCTCACAGATTGGTACAGGCGATCGTGCTGAGAAGATTCGTACTTACAACTTCCCACAGGGACGTGTAACAGACCACAGAATCAACCTTACACTCTACAAGCTTGATAAGATTATGGATGGAGATATCCAGGAAATATTAGATGCACTTATTGCAGCAGATCAGGCTGCTAAGCTTGCAAAGATGAATGAAAAATAAACGCAAAAATGTCCAGGCAGATTGCCTGGGCATTTTTCGTTTATCACGCACCGCCCCGCGCGAAGCGCATTTAAATGGGCGGGGCTTCCCGAAACGCAGCCCATTTGCCGAAGGCAAATTTTTAATGGCTGCGTCTTCCCGTGACGGATCCCGGCCCCGTGCGAAGCGCATTTAAATGGGCGTGTTTCCCACGACGCAGTCGTCCCATTTTTGCTTAATCCATCAACAAAGTGTAAAATGGTATACAGAGTAATGAAAATTAATAGGGATAATTTACTTTTTATATAGGAGGAATAGTTTATGAAAAAGAAAATGGTAGCAGTTTTATTGCTTTCATCTATGGTATTTGCAGGTTGTGCAAAAGAGGAGGCTCCTGAAGTGGTAGAGCCTACTGTAGAGGCAACTGATGATTCAAAAGAAGAAGCTAAACCAGAAGAGGAAAAGGAAGAAGAGGCACTCTTTGATTATGACGCTCTTGGCATAAAACCAGTAGAATATGGTGATGAGTTTGAAATGGGTGAGAATCTTAAGGCTGGTCTTACAAACCTTATATATCCTGACTATGAAGATGGAAAATGGGATAATAGCAAGCTAGCAGATGATGATAGCTGGAAGGATTCATTTATTAGCTCATATCTTCAGAATAGCTGGTTTTCTTTTGACTATATGAATCAAGTTGGAGAGAACTCTGATGGAATCATGTCTAAGGAGCAGGTAGAATATGCCCAGTATTCGCTTACAGGAACCTATATTGAATTTGACGATGGTGTAGATTTGAGTCAGGCTTCTAGTGGATTTGGCATAGGAGAGATTGACTCATATACAGTTGATAAATATGACAAGGAAGATGACACAGTAGAAATTACTGTTAAATATTCTAAGTATGAAGAAATAGCAGCTTCTGAGCCAGGTGATCCAGATCACGCTTTTGATGTAAAGGTTGTTTTAAAGAAGGATCCATATAGCTGTTTTGATGGTTACAATGTAGTTTCTTTAGAGAAGACGGAGACAACTGAGTCGCTTGAAGCAGACAACAAGACACATTATGTGTATGGTGATATTTTAGATTACGATTTGACAAACAATTGGATTTATCTTGAGTATCCTTATGGTGATGATTACACTGCTGGCAATGCATACTTCGACCACTTCCTTACAATAGATTGCTCAGACAATCCTGGGCTTATTGATGAGGCTAAGGCTTTACAGGAATCAGGTGTTTGGCAGATTAAAGTAGGCTTTACATTTGATGGCTCTGTTAAAGTTCCTTTTGAGACTATAAAGGGAACTTCTGTAGATGAAGCTGACAGATAATTTTTTACATTATTAGGTTTTTACAACGTGAAGCTTGTACACAATAAGTTCGCTTGCACGTGATTTAATTTTGAGTTATTTTATAACCATGATTAATGTATGTATTGTAGAAGATGAATTAGAACAAGCCAATTTGCTTAAGAGCTATATTGATAAGTATAGTGACATAAAGAATCAGCAGTTTTCCATTCATTATTTGCCAGATGGAATTGACCTTGTAGATGATTACAGCGGTCAATTCGATATTATTTTGCTTGATATTCAGATGAAGCATCTTGATGGAATGGCAGCTGCGGAGAAGATTCGCAAGGTGGATCCGGATGTAGTGATTATTTTTATTACATCCACGGTCCAGTATGCGGTTCAGGGATATTCTGTGGATGCATTAGGTTATGTGCTTAAGCCAGTGCCTTACGCCCAGTTTGAGCAGCTTTTTGACAAGGCTATTGTTAGAGTTCAGGCAAGACAAAAGCATGTATATGTAAAAGTATCCGTTGATGATAAGCAGATAAAACTGGATTGTGACAACATCTATTACATTGAGAGCCAGCGCAATAATGTGATTATTCATTGCAAGGAGCAGGATTATGTGACGGCAGGACCTTTAAAGCGATTTGAGGAAATGCTACTTAGTCATGGATTTAGTAAGTGCCACAATGCATATCTTATCAATTTATCTTGTGTAGAGGCAGTACAGAAGGAAGAGGTAATACTTACTTCTGGGGTGATACTACCAATCAGTAGAGCCAAGAAAAAGGAATTTATGGCTGCACTGACTGAGGATATTTTATAAAAATGGTAAGAGGTTAAGTTCTATGGATTTTACAGCTTTTTTAACCCCTGCTAATTTGCAGGACACACCTAGATTATTTACCGCTATAGCTGAATGGCTGGCGGTTTTTGTTTATTTCAATATCTATAAAAGACGCCATCATGATAAGGTGTTTGTTTTTCAATGTATATTCACCTTTATCTTGATTGGGGCCTTTCAATTTGTGGCAGGTATTTTGCCACTTAGTTTCTGGATTCCTACAATGATAGGTGCAGTAGGACTCATGTATGCATCTCTTTATTTTGTCTTAGAGATTAAGCCAAAGGACTGTGGAGTTATCACTACACATGCATTTGTTTTGGCTGAGTTTGCAGCCAGCTTATATAAGCAGCTTTTTGTATGGTTTGTGGCTATTACAGGCAGGGATGGTTTTATTTCTTCGTTTGTCATTATGGTTATTGTCTTTGCCCTGACTTATATGCTTTACTACAGGATTGAGAAGGGCAATATTGCTCCAGACAGAAATATCAATATTAATAACAGAGAGCTTATAAGTGTACTTGCAACAGGCATTGGTGCCTTTATTATGTCAAACATAAGCTTTGTAAATACGCGTACACCATTTTCAGCTACAGAAAATATGCTGTATGTTAGAACTTTAGTTGATTTCGGAGGCATGCTTATGCTTATGACTCAGATGGGTCGAAGAAATGAGCTTACTTTGAAAAATGAGAGTAATGAGATCAACCAGCTTTTCCAGAAGCAGTACGAGCAGTACAAGCTTGCGGTAGATAATTCTGAGGCTCTTCGCAAGGAAATGCATGATATGAAGCATTATGTTATGGCTCTTAAAAACGAGGATAATCCTGAAAAGAGAGCGGAAGTTCTAGACGATATGGAACAGGCCATCGCTATTCAAGAATCATTTATGAATACCGGCAACAAGGTCCTAGATGTTATTCTTACCACCAAGAGTCTTCAGTGCCAAAAGAAGAAAATCACTTTAAATGCAATGGTGGATGGAGATTTGCTTGGAGAAATACATGTAAAGGATATTTGTTCTTTATTTGGAAATGTTTTAGATAATGCTATTGAAGCAACGCAGCAGCTTGAGGATGAGGAAAAGAGAATCATCACCCTTTCAGTGAGAAGACGTAATCAGTTTATTATTGTGGAATGTGAGAACTGTTCAGATAGTGAAAATGTAAGGCTTCGTTCTAGTCATAATAAGCGCAGATTTAGAAAGGATAATCTTCCTCGCACTACAAAGAAAGATAATGTTAAGCATGGATTTGGCCTTAAGTCCATTGCTCAAGTGGCTGAAAAGTACGGCGGAGCAATGAACTGCTCATACGAAGATGGTTGGTTTAAAGTTAAAGTGCTGCTGAGCACTAAAATTTAAGTACTATTGTATGTTACTATTCACAGTGACTCCACTCGCATTCATAATGGAAGTCTTACAGACTTCTTTCTCAGTGCTAACGCACTTAACATTATTCATGTGGGTGGAGTCACTGATTCCAGTTTATAAATATTTAAAGATCATTCTCTTACATGCAAGCATGACGAGAATTAATCTTTAAATATTTATAACTGTGAATAGTAACATTTTATATTGCAAGTTATCCTTGATTTTTTACAAGTTGTCCTTCGGGGCAACTTTTTTTTTACCTCCGTGATAAATTATTCTCAAGCTTATGTTTAATATGTATGGAGCTAACGGAGGAATTAAATGGACGCAAAAGAAATAATTGCACAGCTTTCTTTGGTTGAGAAGGCTGCTCTATTAAGCGGAAAAAATGAATGGGAAACCCGAGATATCCCACGACTTAATATCCAGTCAATTTCTTTTTCTGATGGACCTCATGGTTTGAGACGTCAGGAAGGAGCGGGAGATCATCTAGGTCTAAATGCTTCACTTCCAGCAACATGTTTTCCAACGGCGGCAACAGTTGCCAATAGTTGGGATGAAAAACTTGGCGAAGAAATTGGTGAAGCACTTGGAGAAGAGGCATTAGCTCAAAATGTAGATGTGCTTTTGGGGCCAGGACTTAATATGAAGCGTTCACCTCTTTGCGGTAGAAACTTCGAGTATTTTTCTGAAGATCCAATTTTGGCTGGAAAAATGGCTGCATCTTATGTTAGAGGAATTCAGAGCAAGCATGTGTATTCTTGCCCAAAGCATTTTGCAGTTAACTCAAGAGAGTATCGTCGAATGGCAATGAATGCTGTTGTGGACGAGAGAACACTTAGAGAGATTTACCTTACAGCTTTTGAAATAGCAATAAAAGAAGGTGGGGCAAAGACAATTATGTCAGCCTACAACGAGGTAAATGGAAAATACGCCAATGAAAACGAGCATCTTCTAGTAGACATTCTGAGAAATGAATGGGGATTTGATGGCCTTGTTGTAACAGACTGGGGCGCAAGCAATGACCATGTGGCAGGTGTTAAATGCCAGTCAAATGTAGAGATGCCAAATCCAGGACTTGATTCTGCAAGAGAAATTATAAAGGCAGCTACTGAGGGTGAGGGCAGAATCACAGAAGAGGAGATTGATAGAGCGATTCTTCCTATTATCGAGGCAGCTATTTACTTTAAAGAAAATGATCATAATAAGGGATTTGATAAAGAAGCTCATCATGCTATAGCAAAGAAAGCGGCAGTGAATTCTGCAGTGCTTTTAAAGAATGATGAAGATATTCTTCCGCTTAAGGCGGGAACAAAGGTCTGTTTGAGGGGACCATTTGTGGATAAGCCTCGTTACCAGGGATCAGGTAGTTCACAAGTTAATTCAACAAAGGTTGAGACAATCGCAGAGGAAATTAAAAAGTATGACCTTGTAATTGAAGATAATCCAGAAGCAGCTGACGTAGTGCTTTTCTTCTTTGGACTTGATGAAATCGCTGAAAGCGAAGGAGCAGACAGAATGTCTATTGATGTTCCTGAATATCAAATCAAAGAGCTGGAGAATCTTACAGTATTTAATAAGCATATTGTAGGCGTAATGAGTGCAGGTTCTTCTGTGAAGATGCCATGGCTTGATAATCTTCAGGCATTGCTCCATGGATACCTTACAGGTCAGGCAGGTGCATCAGCCCTCCTTGACATTATTACAGGGAAGGAAATTCCTACAGGTAAATTGTCAGAGTCATATCCATTTGCCTACACTGATTGCTCAATCGTAAATTATGCAGATACAGAAAAGAGAAATCTTCAGTATCGCGAAGGACCATTTATTGGATATCGCTATTACGATACAGCTGACGTGGCAGTTCAGTTCCCATTTGGATATGGACTTAGCTATACAACATTTGACTACAGCAATTTAACAGTAACTGACAGTGGAGTGAAATTTAAGATAACAAACACTGGAAGCCGAGATGGTGCAGAGATTGCTCAGTTATATGTAGGTAAAAAAGATACCGGTCTTATTCGTCCAAAGAAAGAGCTTAAGGGATTTAAGAAGGTATGGATTAATGCAGGAGAGTCTGCAGAGGTAGAAATTCCATTTGACGACAAGACATTCCGCTATTTCTCAACTGTTTCTAACAAGTGGGAGATTGAGGCAGGAGAGTATCAAATCTACGTTGGAGCAAATGTAGCTGATATTAAGCTCTCTGGAGAGATTTCAAAGGAAGGTACTATCGCAGAATTACCATATAACATAGATGATTTGCCAAGTTACAAGAGTGGCAAGGTAAGAAATGTTCACTATGAAGAATTTGAAAAGCTTTATGCTAGACCACTTCCAGAGGAAAAGGTAGGTCCACTTGATATTAATGATGCTCTTTGTCAGATGAAGGATGCCAAAAGCGGTCTTTGTCGTTTGGTTTACAAAATATTAAAGAACAATCTTGATAAATCTTATGAAAAGGGTATTCCAGATTTAAATACTATGTTTATTTACAACATGCCATTTAGAGCTATGAGTAAGATGACAGCCGGTGCAGTATCCCGAGATATGGCCGAGAGCATTGTAACTATCGCTAACGGACATTTCTTCAGAGGCCTAGGCGGTGTCATTGGTGGATTCTTCAAGAATCGCCGTGCTAATAAAAAATACGAAGCACATCTTAATCATGTGGAATAACTATCGTAAATACGGATTAGTGAAGGAGTAGAAATGAGATTTTGGAAGGATTTTGTAGAGAAACATCCTGCTATTGCTAAGTGGGTTCGAGAAGGTGGCTTGTTTGTAATTGTTAGTAATTTGATTACAGTTTTCAAGTATTTGCTTCTCACATTTTTACCTGCAGCATTTGCATTTATGGGTGACAGGTCATTTGGATGGCCTGGAATACCTCTTACAATCGCAGGAGAGACATTCCAGTGGAACATATTAGGCTACGACCAAGCCCATGGCGGATTGGCATATTTTACAGCTTATATGATTGCAATGGTTATTGGAGAATGTATTAATTTCCCAATTCAGAAATTATTCGTTTTCCGCAATCATGACAAGCCAGGCAAGCAGATAGCATGGTATATTGTTGCATTTATTATTATCACTTGCATCGTAAACTCAATTAATTGTATCTGGGTTGCTGTTGCAGGAAAATTCGTCGCTCCATTTGTATACAACATCGGAACAACAGTACTAAACGGAGGCGTTTCAATGATAGTCTTCTTCTTCGTGAACAAGATTATTTTCCCAGAAACACCAAAGAATGAATAACTTTATGTAACTATCGATATTCCGTCAGTTACGTCGACAATCCTTAGTATTTCTTCGCTCATCTAACACGAAACTTAGCACATGCAGAGCATGTGTACATACTAAAAACTTTCCTTTCAGTCAGTTTTTAGCATGATGTTTTCGCTTAAGAAATCTAAGAGATTGTCTACTACTGACTGGTATATACAGGAGCTGGTAGACAACAAGCTCTTAAGTCTCTGGAGAATGACATGTAGTCATCGGAAGAGACTTTAAGGCTTGTGGGCGTGACCAGCGGAGAGAAGGAAGGAGAAGAGAGAATGTTAGGTATCAATCCTGAGGACGTGAAGGCGGTCCTCCAACAGATTCAGCCACAGCTTATTATTTTAGGCGTGGTACTTGCACTTGCGATTATTATTACAATCGCAGTAATAAAGGTGAAAAAGCCACTACGTGGGCTCATTAGAAAGGGTTCATGGATAGCTTTTGCACTTACACTTGTACTTGTTGTTTCAAACATTTTGCTTTCGCCACTTTACTCAATGGTAAACATGGCAATGGGCGGTGGAAAGATTTCAGGCAAGTCAATCGATGAAGCCCAGGCTTTATGTACAGAAATTGCAGAAGAGGGTATTGTTCTTTTAAAGAATGAAGAAAGTGCTCTTCCTCTTGCAGAAGGAACAAAGGTTAATGTATTTGGATGGTCATCAACTAATCCTATTTACGGTGGAACAGGTTCAGGTGCTCTTTCAGCAGCATATGAGACAATTGATTTCCTTACAGGATTAAAGGATGCAGGTATTGAGTATAATCAGGACCTTGTAGATTTCTACACAGGTTGGAGAGATACAAGACCAACAGTAGGCATGATGGGACAGGATTGGACAGTTCCAGAACCACAGCTTTCAGAGTATGGCAGCCTTATTACAGATGCTAAGGATTTCTCTGATACAGCTATTTTCTTCATCGCACGTTCAGGTGGTGAAGGCGCAGATCTTCCAATGTCTTACGATGGTGAGGATACATTCCACGATGATGGTTCAGGAATGTTTGGTGTTACTGGTGTGCGTTATTCTGAGTACAAGGACGATTTGGATGCTTCTAAATCATATCTTGAGCTTACAAACAGAGAGCAGGCACTTCTTGATGAAGTAACATCTAATTTTGATAAGGTAATTGTAGTTGTTAACTCAGCTAATGCTATGGAGCTTGGCTTTGTAAATGACTATTCACAGATTAAGTCAGTAGTATATTGCCCAGGAACAGGTCAGACTGGTTTCGATGGACTTGGCGAAATCCTTGCAGGCCAGGTTAACCCTTCTGGTAAGACAGCTGATACTTTTGTAGCAGACTTGCTTGCAACACCAACAATTAACAACTTTGGTGATTTTGATTACACAAACATGTCTGAGTTTGGATATGAGAATATGTTCGCAGAAGGCGGCATGTCTTATCCAACATTTGTAAACTATGTAGAAGGTATCTATGTTGGATATAGATTCTATGAGACAGCTTATGCAGAAGCACAGGCTGGTAATATGGAATTTGATTATGATTCACAGGTTGTATATCCATTTGGTTATGGATTATCATACACAACATTTAACCAGGAAATGGGAGCTATCTCAAACGATGGCAAGACAGTTTCATTTGACGTAACTGTAACTAATACAGGTGATGTGGCTGGTAAGGATGTAGTTCAGGTTTACTTCAATCCTCCATACACAAATGGTGGAATTGAAAAGTCTGCAGCAAATCTTATTACATTTGAGAAGACAGGTGTAATTGAGCCAGGCGCTTCAGAGACAGTAAATGTTTCATTTGCAGTAGAAGATATGGCATCATACGATGCTGATGGCGAAGGTTGCTATGTACTTGATGCTGGCGACTATGAGATTTCAATTAATGCAGATTCTCATCACAAGATTGCTACAGATAATGTAAATGTAGCTTCAAAGGTAGTTTATGACGAGTCTAACAAGCGTGAGTCTGATCAGGTAGTTGCTACAAATCAGTTTGATTTTGCAAAGGGTGAGAACTTCACATACCTTTCAAGAGCAGATGGATTTGCAAACTATGATGAGGCAACAGCAGCTCCTACATCATTTGAGATGGGAGATGAGCTTAAGGCTACATATTTCAACGAGACAAATTATGACCCAACAGATTACAACAACGATTCTGATGTAATGCCTACAACAGGCGCTAACAACGGAATTAAGTTGGCAGAGCTTCGTGGTCTTGACTATGATGATGCTAAGTGGGATGAGCTTCTTGACGAGCTTACAGTTGCTGATATGAACACACTTATTGCACTTGGTGGTTATGAGACATCAGCAGTTGATTCAATTGGCAAGGTTATGACATATGACTGCGATGGTCCAGCTTCAATCAACAATAACTTTACAGGCCAGGGTTCTATCGGATTCCCTGCAGCAGTTATGATTGCTTGCACATGGAACAAGGAATTAGCATATTCATTTGGCGATTCAATCGGCCAGATGGCAAATGAGATGGACGTATCAGGATGGTATGCTCCAGCAACAAATACACACAGATCTGCATTTGCAGGACGTAACTTTGAGTACTACTCAGAGGATGGAGTTCTTGCAGGTTGGATGTGCGCTAGCGCTGTAAATGGTGCAAGAGAGCACGGTGTATATTCATACGTTAAGCACTTTGCAACAAATGACCAGGAGACAAACCGTACAGGATTCTTATGTACATGGCTCAATGAGCAGTCACTCCGTGAGGTTTACTTAAAGTCATTTGAGATTACATTTAAGAACTCTAACCCAGCTGCAACAATGGTAGCATTTAATAACATTGGTACTATTCCAGCTGAGGCTTGCTCACCACTTCTTAACACAGTACTTCGTGATGAGTGGGGATTCAGAGGTCTTGCAGAGACAGATTACTTTGGTGGATATGGATATCAGGATTCTGACAGAATGATTAGAAATGGTTGCGACCTTATGCTTGCAACATATGAGACTCCACAGTCTACAGTAACTGATCAGACTTCAGCTACTTCAGTAATCGCTATGAGACAGGCTTCTAAGAACATTCTTTACACAGTTGTAAACAGCCGTGCTTATGAGAATGAAGTAATCTCTGGCAAGCCAACATGGGTTAAGATTGTATACGCAGTAGACGTAGTATTAATTGCACTTCTTGCATTCCTTTGCTTCAAGGCAATTAAGAAGTATCTTAAGCTTAAAAAAGAAGTTGAACCTCAGGTGGAAGAGGCATAACAAGTAAAATAATAGGGACGGCCAATTGGTCGTCCCTTTTCTTATATAATATTATAATTTCATATCTACAGCCTGCTGATCCTCATCTGAGATAATAGTTCTAGTAGATTCGATTTTTGAAAGAATAGAATTTTTAAGAAGAAGCTTACTTTGCTCAACTTGTCTTTTTAATAATTCCAGCTTTTCATGCATTCCTTTTTGCTCGTAGCAGTGGGCCAGAAGTGTGTAGCTTTCACTGATATCAGTGCCTACACCTACTGCAAATTCAAGAACTGTGATTACGTCATCAACTCGTTCTGCCTCCATAAGAGCATGGGCGTAACTGTTCAGAAGAACGCATACTCTGTCGAAATCGTCACCGATTTGAGACATGGTCTGAAAATTAGGAACACCATAAGTAAGTTTCAAATCTGTATTGGTCACACCGATAAGGTTTAACAGCTTGTGGGTAGACAATTCTTGTAATTCTTTTTCGATTTCAATTACTTTTTCATCATTGCTAAAATTTAATGGAAATTTTTCCATTGGAATGGTAATATATCTTAGATTTGATATATCTTTTGCAGGGGTTACATTGGCCTGGCGCTCTTTAGCCCAAAAGTCATGTTCTTCCTGTTTTTGCTTGGTATCAAGCTTTCTCAAGCGAAATGCCAGCCATACTAAAAAGATTAAGAAAAAAGGTAAAATTGGGAAGCCCATGGTTTCTCCTTTGCTGAATGTGAGGTATTATAATGAAGCGTACAAAAAAACAGCAGATGTTTGCGGGTGTAGTATTAGTGATTGTAGTTATTTGCATGTTATTTACTACTGTTGCCGCTGCATTACTATAATATATTATACTAGATTATAGAGGTTGTTATGAAAAAAATAAAAGTATTTTTTACAATTTTATTGTGTATAAGTAATTTTACCTTATTTATGGGTACACCTTCTACTGTTTATGCAGCGGAAGCTTCAGATGAGGAGCTGTTAAATGACGAAGCAGAGGCTGTAGCAGAAGAGGAAGGAGAGCCTGATACACGCATCATTCCTAAGGGCGTTACAATCGGAGGAATGGATGTGGCAGGGCTTACAGTTGATGAGGCCAACGGCGTTATTGACGATTACTACTCTAAGTATGATTCAGTTAAATTTACACTTAATGCCAATGAGCAGAATTTTACAGCGACAGGCGCAGATCTTTGCATCGGACCTAAGGATCCAGAGGTTACTGTAAAGGCAGCTACATACGGTTCATACGGAAACTTTGCAGAGCGCTTCAAGGCATCTAAGGACATGGAAGAGGGACGTACAAAGGATTTTGCTCTTTCTACAGGTGCCAACAAGACAGGTCTTATTACATATTTGAATGCAGCTTCAGCGCAGGTTAACGATGAGGCTAGCGATGATTATCTTACTAGAGAAAATGGTGAGTTCGTTTTCCATGAGGGTACATCAGGTGTTGTAGTTCAAATCGAAGAATCGGCTGACGTTCTTGTTGATTATATTGAGAACAAGTGGGATGGCAATGATGCCACAGTAGATCTTGTTACAGAGGTTAAGGAACCTAGAGGCAGCAAGGAAGAGCTTGCAGAGATCAAGGATTGCCTTGGCTCATTTAGCACAGACTATAGCTCATCATCTGCTAACAGAAAGCAAAATGTTGCCAATGGTGTTAGCTTTATAGATGGCACTATTTTATATCCAGGGGATGAATTTTCAGTGCTTAATGCTATCACACCATTTACAGCAGAAAATGGTTACCAGCTTGCTGGTTCATATGAAAATGGTACTACAGTAGAGACATACGGTGGCGGTATTTGCCAGGTATCTACTACATTCTACGGTGCAGTCAGAGAGGCAGAGCTTGAGGTTGTTACTAGAAATTGTCACTCTATGATTGTTACTTATGTTCCTGCATCTCAGGATGCAGCTATTTCAGAGTCTGGTGGCAAGGACTTCCAGATTCGCAACAATAAGAATTATCCTATCTATATTGAGGGATACTGCGATGGCGGTCACGCTTACTTCAACATCTACGGCAAGGAAGAGGACGACCCAGGACATGAGGTTAAGTACGAGACAGAGATTACAGCTGTCAATGTACAAAACACAACATGGGTTGCAGATGCAGCCAGACCTCTTGGTCAGATGGCTACTACAGTAGGTGGTCATACAGGCGTTACAGCTAAATTATGGAAGATAGTATATGAGAACGGTCAGGAAGTTAGCCGTACTGTATACAACAACAGTAAATACAATCCATCAAATAGAACTGTTGTGGTAGGTATTGCATCGGAAGATCCTAATCTTTCAGCGGCTATGCTACAGGCAGTTTCTACACAGGATCCAAATACAATTGCGGCGGCTATTGCAACATACGCACCAGGAGTTTCTAATTCTACTCCATTTGTGATTACACCTAAGTATCAGGTTACAAATCCAGGCAATAGCAATTCTCAGCCTGCTGCGCCAGCAGAGCCTGCGCCAGCACCTGCAGAGACAACAGTTCCAGACACAACAACAGTAGACACACAAAATGCACCTATATAGGAAATAAAATGGAAATCGGAAAATTACCAGAGAGCGTATTAAAGCGTTCGGTTATTAAACAACTTCATGTGACACGCCCAGAGGTCACCAGTGGACCTAATGTAGGCGAGGACTGCGCTACAGTGGCGCTAGGTCCTGATGAGGAGATGGTTTTATCTACAGATCCAATTACTGGTACAGCTTCAGATATTGGAGAGCTGGCAGTTACAATTTCTGTAAATGATTTGGCCAGTGCAGGGGCAGAGCCTGTGGGTATACTTCTTACAGTTCTTCTCACTCCTCGCATGCGTGAGGCCAAGTTAAAAGGGATTATGGAGCAGGTAGATGCTGCCTGCAGAAGATACAATGTCCAGGTAATAGGCGGACATACAGAGGTTACAGAGGCGGTTAATCAGCCACTTATTTCGGTTACAGCAGTTGGCAAGGTGAAAAAGAGCCAGATGATTTCTACTGGCGGCGCCAAGCCAGATATGGACCTAGTCCTTACAAAGTGGATTGGTCTTGAGGGCACATCTATTATTGCTAAGGACCATGAGAAGGAGCTTTTGACCAGACTTCCTCAATCATTAATCGATACAGCGAAATCATTTGACCAGTACCTTAGTGTTTTACCTGAGAGCAGGATTGCAGTGGAACATGGCGTTGCTGCAATGCATGATGTGACAGAGGGCGGTATCTTTGGAGCTCTTTGGGAGATGGGTGAAGCATCAGGTGTTGGAATTGATGTTGACCTAAAGAACATTCCTGTTAAGCAGGAGACAATAGAGGTATGTGAATTCTTTGGAATTAATCCTTATGAGCTTATTTCTTCTGGAGCCATGCTCATTGCTACAGAAGATGGCAACGGTTTGGTTAGAAAATTAGCGGACGCGGGGGTAGCATCCGCCATTATCGGGAAGTCCAACTCTTCGAATGATAGACGCATCATTAATGGCGAAGAAGTTCGATTCCTCGAGCCTCCGAAAACTGATGCGCTTTACAATGTTACTGTTAATAAATAATAAAGAGTCTGTAGCTAATAAGCTTTCAATCTCTTAGGTTATATAGCAAAGAGATTTGAGGCCTATCAAGTGTAACAGACAGATTGGGGCATATTATGAGAGAAAAAATATTAAGTTACATAGAACACAATAGTAGAATTGACCTTGAGGATTTGGCAATGATGCTTGGCACAGAGCAGGCTATGATTGTTAATGAGCTTGAGGCTATGGAAAATGAGCATATAATTTGTGGTTATCCTACACTTATCAATTGGGACAAGGCTTCTGTTGAAAAGGTGTCAGCACTTATCGAGGTGCGTGTTACACCTCAAAGAGGCATGGGTTTTGATAAGGTGGCAGAGCGCATTTACAACTACCCAGAGGTAGATGCAGTATATTTGATTTCAGGAAGCTATGATTTCATGGTTTCTATTGAGGGACATACACTTAGAGAGGTTGCTGATTTTGTATCAGCTAAGCTTTCTCCACTTGATTCAGTGCTTTCCACACAGACTAACTTCGTTTTGAAGAAGTACAAGGATCACGGCATAATTATGGCAGAAAAGCATGTTGATGAGAGGGAGAAGGTGAGCTTATGAGAAACCCTCTAAATAAAACAATTACAGAAATTAAACCATCAGGAATTCGTAAGTTTTTTGACATTGTAGCTGAAATGCCAGAGGCTATTTCACTTGGTGTTGGCGAGCCTGATTTTGATACACCATGGAAGGTTAGAGACGAGGCTATCTATTCTCTTGAGAGAGGTCGTACATTCTATACTTCAAACTCTGGTTTAAAGGAACTTAGAATAGAAATCGCAGAATTTCTCAAGCGTCACTATGGTCTTGAGTATGACCCACTTACAGAGATGCTTATGACAGTAGGTGGCTCTGAGGGTATCGATGTGGCACTTCGTGCAATGCTTGATCCAGGTGATGAGGTACTTATTCCTCAGCCATCTTATGTTTCTTATGAGCCATGTACAATTCTTGCTGGCGGTGTTCCAGTGGCTATCAATCTCAAGGAGGAAAATGAATTCCGCCTTAAGCCAGAGGAATTAGAGGCAGCTATTACCGACAAGACTAAGATACTTATCATGCCATTTCCTAACAACCCAACAGGTGCAGTTATGGAGAAGGCAGATCTTGAGCCAATCGTTGAGCTTGTTAAGAAATACGATTTATTTGTTCTCACTGATGAAATCTACGGTGAGCTTACATACACAGGAAGCGGTCATGTATCTATTGCCAGCTTCCCAGGCATGAAAGAGCGCACTATTTACATCAATGGCTTCTCTAAGAGTCATGCTATGACAGGATGGAGACTTGGTTATGTTTGCGCACCACATGTGATTATTCAGCAGATGACTAAGATTCACCAGTTTGCTATTATGTGTGCTCCTACAACTAGCCAGTATGCAGCAGTTACAGCTATCCGTGATTGCGATGAGGATGTGGCTAACATGAGAGAGGAGTACAATGACAGACGTCGTTACCTTCTTAATCGCTTTAAGAAGATGAATGTTAAATGCTTTGAGCCTTACGGTGCATTCTACATTTTCCCTTCAATTGCAGAGTTTGGTATGAGCTCTGAGGAGTTCTGTACACGCCTCTTAAAAGAAAAGGAAGTGGCAGTAGTTCCTGGTACAGCTTTTGGTGAATCTGGTGAGGGCAATGTACGTATATCATACGCATATTCACTTGAGAACCTTAAAAAAGCCATGGACCGCATCGAAGAATTCATCAACGAACTTCGTGGCTAGGGGTTGTGTACAAAATCCTACGTTCACAATCATTAGATATTCTTCCAGTGACTACATGTCACTTTCAGAATACTAATAGATTGTTAACTGGATTTTGCTCCAAACCGCAAGCAAAGGCGGAAAAGTGGTATATAATAAACGATATATACATTAGAAATATTAGAAAGAGTAAGCTGGTAGTTCACAATCTCTGAGGTCTCCGGAGAATGACATGTAGTCATCGGAGGAGGCTCTCAGGATTGTGAATGTAACCAGCGTAGGTTTTAAAATGCTTAATATAGTTTTGCATGAGCCTGAGATTCCTGCGAATACGGGAAATATCGGCCGCACATGCTGTGCCACAGGCACAAGACTTCATTTGATAGAGCCACTTGGTTTTGTCCTTACAGACAAGACTGTAAAGCGTGCTGGAATGGATTATTGGGACAAGCTTGAGGTGTTCCGTTATGATGACTGGGATGACTTCAAGGCTAAGAATCCTGATGCCAAGGTCTACATGGCCACTACAAAGGCTAAAAAGACACACACCCAGGTGAATTATGAGCCAGACTGCTACATAATGTTTGGCAAGGAGAGCGCAGGTATTCCTGAGGAAATCCTTGTAGACAATGAGGAGAATTGTGTTCGTATTCCAATGGGACATGATATTAGATCTCTTAATTTATCCAATTCGGTAGCAGTAATTTTGTATGAGGCTCTGAGACAAAATGACTTCCTCGGCCTTGAGACTGAGGGTAATTTACATAGACTCAACTGGAAGGAATAGTGGGTACCAATGTCAATTATTCGAGCAAAAGAATTAGTTCATGAATATATTAGACGTGATGAAGAGGGCAATGTTGAAGCAATTCAGGTTGCCCTTGATCACGTTAATCTTAATGTAGAGCCAGGTCAGTTTATTTCCATTTTAGGACATAATGGTTCTGGTAAGTCTACTTTCGCTAAGCATATTAATGCGCTTCTTACACCTTCAGAGGGCACACTTTATGTAGATGGCATGAATGTGTCTGATGATGAGTATACATTTGCAGTCCGTCAGACTGCAGGTATGGTTTTCCAGAATCCAGACAATCAGATAATTGCATCTGTAGTAGATGAGGACGTTGCTTTCGGTCCTGAGAACATCGGTGTACCTACTGAACAGATTATTACAAGAGTTGAGAAGGCTCTTAAGATGGTGGGAATGTACAAATACAAGAGTCATTCTCCAAACAAGCTATCAGGCGGTCAAAAGCAGCGTGTAGCTATTGCTGGTGTTATGGCAATGGAGCCAAAGTGTATTATTTTGGATGAGCCGACAGCCATGCTTGACCCAGATGGTAGAGCAGATGTGCTTCAGGCTGTTCATACCCTCAATAAGGAAAAGGGCATTACAGTTATCCTTATTACCCATTACATGGAGGAGGTTGTAGACTCCGATTATGTTTTTGTAATGGAAAAGGGTAAAGTTTTCATGGAGGGCAAGCCTCGTGAAATCTTTAAGGATGTTGATTTGCTTAAGCAGCACAGCCTTGATGTACCACAGGTTACACTGCTTGCACATGAGCTTAGAAAAGCAGGAGTGAACCTTCCTGAATGTGTACTTACTAGAAAAGAATTGCTTGAGGCTTTAAAAGAAAACTATGGCCATCTAATCAGAACTCAGTTAGGAGGAAAGTTAGATTTTCCAGAGAGCCATAAAAAGCAGAATAATCCAGCAGACAATGTGATGATTTTAGATCATGTATCATATAAATACAGCCCAGGAACCAGCTATGAGGTTACAGCCTTAGATGACGTTAGCCTTAATATAAAAGAGGGTGAGTTCATCGGCATTATCGGTCATACTGGCTCTGGCAAGTCCACTCTTGTTCAGCATTTGAATGGACTTATTAAATCTACAGAGGGTTCTATTTATTATCGTGGTCAGGATATTTACGACAAGGATTACGATATTAGAGATCTTCGTACACAGGTAGGTATGGTATTCCAGTATCCTGAACATCAGCTTTTTGAGACAACAGTCTTCAAGGATGTTCAGTTTGGTCCTAAGAATCAGGGCCTTGATGAGAAGGAACAGATTAAAAGAGCCTATGAGGCCCTTGGTTTAGTAGGTCTTCCAGAGGAATTTTATCTGGCATCGCCATTTGAGCTTTCTGGTGGTCAAAAGAGACGTGCTGCTATTGCAGGGGTTATTGCAATGAAGCCAGCTGTTCTTATTTTGGATGAGCCAACAGCAGGTCTTGATCCAAAGGGTAGAGATGATATTTTAGGACTCATTTCCGATATGCATGAAAAGCGAGGAGATACAGTTATTTTAGTATCGCATTCCATGGAAGATGTGGCCAACTATGTAGATAGAATCATAGTAATGGATGGTGGCAAGCCAGTATATGATGGCACACCAAAGGAAGTATTTGCTCACTATAAAGAACTTGAAAAGATAGGCCTTGCAGCGCCACAGGTTACTTATGTGATGAATGATTTAAAGGCTGCAGGTTTTGACGTAAAGACAGACGCCACTACAGTAGAAGAGGCAAAGGAAGAGATTTTATGTTGCGTGAAATAACATTAGGACAATATTATCCAGCAGATTCAGTTCTTCACTCACTTGATCCTAGAGTGAAGCTGTTTTCTACGCTTGTTTTTATAATTACTCTGTTTGCTGCTAACAATGTGGTGTTATTTGCAATTGTTCTTGTGACTTTATTTGGAATTATCCGCATGAGCCATGTACCATTTTCATTTATGGTTAAGGGTCTTAAGTCTATCGTCATGCTTTTGATTATCGCTGGTCTTTTTAACCTGTTTTTGACACCGGGAAGGACCTTAGTTTCATTTTGGATTTTTTCTATTTCTGATGTAGGTCTAAAGAATGCAGTATTAATGACTAGTCGTATGATTATTTTAATTATTGGTACATCCATTCTTACACTTACAACAACACCTAATCAGCTGACAGATGGTTTGGAGAAATCACTTGGATTCCTTAAGAAGGTAGGTGTTCCTGTCCATGAGATTTCTATGATGATGTCTATTGCCCTTAGATTTATTCCTATTTTGATTGAGGAGACAGATAAAATCATGAAGGCACAGATGGCTAGAGGTGCTGATTTTGAGACAGGTGGACTTATTAAAAAGGCTAAGAATATGGTGCCACTTTTAGTACCACTTTTTGTATCAGCTTTTCGTCGTGCCAATGATTTGTCTTACGCTATGGAGGCAAGATGCTATAATGGTGGTGAAGGCAGAACCAAAATGAAGCCACTTAAGTACAGCTCACTTGATCAGAGAGCTTACATTTGTATTGCAGCTTACACCATAGGATTTTTTGTTGTAAAAGGAATTTTGTAGAATGCGAGTAATGATAGTGGTTGCCTATGATGGCAGCGGATATAGTGGCTGGCAGATTCAGCCCAATGGAGTGACAATAGAACAAAAGCTTAATGAGGCCCTTACAGATTTATTGCAAGAGCCTATTTCTATAATGGGAGCTAGCCGTACTGATGCAGGAGTTCATTCTCTTGGCAATGTGGCAGTGTTTGATACTAATTCTAGAATGCCTGCTGACAAAATTAGCTTTGCTCTCAATCAGAGATTGCCTGATGATATTGTGGTACAGTATTCATGTCAGGTTGATGATGATTTTCATCCAAGATATGCCCCTTGTAGAAAGACATACGAGTATAAAATTTTAAATCGTAAAATGCCTGATCCTACAAAGCGCAAGGATACATTCCATTATTACTATGATTTGGATGTGGAAAAGATGAACGAGGCAGCAGCCTATTTGATAGGCCAGCATGATTTTACTTCTTTTTCTTCTGTAAAAGCCCAGGTTAAATCCCGTGTACGCACTATTTATACAGCTAGGGTTTATAAGGAGGACGATGTAATCCACATTTGTCTTACAGGTGACGGTTTCCTTTATAACATGGTTCGTATTATTGCAGGTACCCTTATTAAGGTGGGGGCAGGCGAGATGGACCCAATGTATATGCTTGAAATATTCCGTGGACGCAACCGTGAATTGGCAGGTCCAACTGCCCCTGCCCATGGTTTAACTATGATAGGTATCGAATATGAGTAATATATAAGCCTGTAGTTAACAATCTCTGAGGTCTCTGGAGAATGACATGTAGTCATCGAAAGAGACTCTCAGGATTGTTAACGTAACTGGCGGATTGATATCAAGTATTAGTAATGTATAGCCTGTAGATAACAATCTCTGAGGTCTCTGAAGAATGACGTGGAGTCATCGAAAGAGACTCTCAGGATTGTTACCGTAACAGGCGGAGGTTTTATGGCAAAAGCGAAGTATGAATCGATTTATAGAGATTTAAAACTTAAGATAGAAGACGAGGAATATGAGTACCAGAGTATTTTGCCATCGGAGAGTACTTTGGTGGGAGTATATGATTGTTCTAGAAATACGGTAAGACGTGCTCTGGCCCAGCTTGCAGAGATAGGCTATGTTCAGGCTATTAATGGTGTAGGTGTCAGAGTTATCTACCAGCCTTATGACAAGGCCAGCTTTATCATTGGTGGTATCGAGACATTTAAGGAGACTGCTGCTAGAAACAAGCTAAATAGTGACACTGAGGTAGTGATGTTTGCTGAGATAGTGGCAGACGCCAGAGTTGCTAAAAGAACTGGATTTGCTGAGGGGACTGAGCTCTACTACATCCAGAGACTTAGAAAGCTTGATGGCAAGCCATGTATTATGGATATCAATATGTTTGACAAGTCAATTGTCACAGGCATTACTCCTGAGATTGCAGCAAAGTCCATCTATGACTACATCGAAAATGAGCTGAAGATGGAGATAGGCATGAGTAAGCGTAAGATGACAGTAGAGAGAGTCACTGAGGTGGATTCAAAATACCTAAGCCTTGGGGATTACAATTGTCTTGCGGTTGTCACTAGCCAGACATTTAATGGAATGGGTATTATGTTTGAATATACCCAGTCTCGACATGTGCCTGAGTATTTCTGCTTCATGGACACAGCTGTCCGCAGTGATACAACAAATAAATAGACTTATAAAAGTATCTAGCATTGCTAGGTACTTTTTGTGTTTTAGGGGATTTTGAAATTATAAGGTAAGAATTTTTTATGAAATATATTGACCTGTTTAAACAGCTGTGATATAAAATAACTATGAGACCTGTTTAAACAGGTTAGCGTGTGAAGTATTTATAGAAAAAGGAGATTGTCATGGGAAAATTTACAGAGGAAAGCAAGCAATTACTCGATTTGATTGGCGGAAAGAGTAATATTGCAGCAGTATCACACTGTGTTACGAGAATGAGATTTGCTCTCAATGACCCTGCAAAGGCTGATATTAAGGGAATTGAGAAAATCAAAGGTGTGAAAGGTACATTTACTCAGGCTGGACAGTTCCAGGTTATTATTGGTCAGGAAGTTCAGGAATTCTACAATGATTTCGTTGCAGTAGCAGGAGTAGAGGGAGTTTCTAAGGACCAGGTTAAAAAGGCAGCTAAGAAGAATCAGAATCTTCTTCAGCAGATTATGTCTTCAATCGCAGAAATTTTTGCTCCAATTATTCCAGCTCTTGTAGTCGGAGGTTTGATTTTAGGTTTTAGAAATGTAATTGGTGAAATCGATTTTGGTAATGGCACTATCGTTTCACAGTCACAGTTCTGGGCAGGTGTCCATAGTTTCTTATGGCTTATAGGTGAGGCTATTTTCCATATGTTACCTGTTGGTATCTGCTGGTCTATTACAAAGAAGATGGGTACAACTCAGATTCTTGGTATTGTACTTGGTTGTACACTTGTATCTGGTCAGCTCCTTAACGCTTATGGCGTTGCAGGTGCAGCAGCTGATGCTATTCCAAAGTGGGATTTTGGTTTTGCACAGGTTAACATGATTGGTTATCAGGCACAGGTAATTCCAGCTATTCTTGCAGGCTTTTGCCTTGTGTTCCTTGAGAAGTTCTTTACAAAGATTTGTCCAAAGGTAATATCAATGATTGTTGTGCCATTCTTCTCACTAGTACTTGCAGTTATGGCATCACACTTTATTTTAGGACCTATCGGTTGGAAGATTGGCTCATGGATTTCAGCAGGTGTTCACGCTGGTCTTACAAGTTCAGTTAACTGGTTGTTTGCAGGCGTATTTGGTATGTTCTATGCACCACTTGTTATCACTGGCCTTCACCATATGACAAATGCCATTGATACACAGCTTGTTGCTGATTTCGGTGGTACAATACTGTGGCCAATGATTGCACTTTCAAACATTGCTCAGGGTTCTGCAGTTTTAGGTATGATTTTCCTTCAGAAGAAGAATACAAAGACTCAGGAAGTTTCTATTCCAGCATGTATCTCATGTTACCTTGGCGTAACAGAGCCAGCTATGTTCGGTGTTAACTTAAAATATGGATTCCCATTCTTTAGCGCCATGATTGGTTCATGTATCGCAGCTATCATTTCTGTAGGTAGCGGAGTTATGGCAAATTCAATTGGTGTAGGTGGTATCCCTGGAATTCTTTCAATCCAGACAAGATATATGCTTATTTTTGCAATTTGCATGCTGGTTGCTATTATTGTTCCATTTGTGCTCACAGTTGTTGTTGGCAAGAAGAGACTTACAACAGAAGATATATACGGCGAGAGTGAAGACGAGGAAACAGAAGAAGTAATAAAGGTTGCAGATGTTGATTTAACAACAGTTGTAGCAGGAAAGGTTATTCCACTTGAGCAGGTTGAGGATGAGGTTTTCTCTAAGAAGCTTATGGGTGATGGAATTGCTATTATTCCAGATGAAGAAGTAGTTCATGCTCCAGCTGATGGCGTTATTGCAGTTACAATGGATGACAGCAGACACGCAATTGGAATGAAGCTTGATAAGGGGGGAGAGGTATTGATACATGTAGGTATCGATACAGTTCAGATGAACGGCGCTGGTTTTGAATATTTGGTAGAGAAGAATCAGGCAGTAAAGGCCGGCCAGCCACTTCTTAAATTTAGTAAAAAGGAGATTGCAGCAGCAGGCAAGGCTGACACAGTAGTCTGCGTTGTAATGTAAGGCAGTTAAATGTTAGATTTCAAAGATAAAGTTGTTTATCAAATATATCCTAGATCATTTTATGACACCAATGGAGATGGCTTTGGAGATTTAAAGGGTATCACAGCTAAGCTTGATTATCTAAAAGAGCTTGGGGTAGATTTCCTTTGGATTACACCTTTTTTCATTTCTCCTCAGAGGGATAATGGCTATGATATTGCTGATTATCGCCAGATTGATCCACGATTTGGCACTATGGAAGATTTTGAAGAACTATCAAGTGAAGCTAAGAAACGGGGCATAGGCATAATGCTTGATATGGTTTTCAATCACACTTCCACAGAGCATCAGTGGTTTCAAAAGGCTATTTCTGGGGACGAGAAATACATCAATTACTACAAGTTTGTGGATGGAACAAGAGATTGTCCACCTACAAACTGGGTGTCAAAGTTTGGTGGCAATGCTTGGGAATATGTAGATAGCCTGAATAAATGGTATTTACACTTGTTTGATGTAACTCAGGCAGACCTTAACTGGGACAATCCAGAGGTTAGAGATGAGCTAAAGGATATCATCAGATTTTGGAAGGCAAAGGGGGTTAGCGGATTTAGATTTGATGTAATTAACCTAATATCAAAGCCTGAGAATCTGGAGAATGATTATGAGGGTGATGGTAGAAGATTCTATACTGACGGTCCACGAGTTCATGAGTTTTTAAAGGAACTGGTGGCAGATACTGGTATAGCTGACATGATAACAGTAGGGGAAATGTCATCTACCACAATAGATAACTGCATAAAGTATTCTAATCCATCAGAAAAAGAGCTTTCCATGGTATTCAGCTTCCATCATCTTAAGGTGGATTACAAAAATGGAAACAAGTGGGAGCTTATGCCTTATGACAAATCTGCTCTTAAAAAGCTGTTTAAGGATTGGCAGGAACAGATGTCAAAAAATGGCGGCTGGAATGCAGTCTTTTGGACTAACCACGACCAGCCTCGCACCATTTCTCGATTTGGTAACGAGGAAAAGTACTGGAAGGAATCGGGCAAGCTTTTTGCCGGTATTATCCACTTTATGAGAGGTACTCCTTATATTTACCAGGGAGAGGAGATTGGAATGTTAAACACTCACTTTACTGACATTAGCCAGTATCGCGATGTGGAAAGCCTGAATTATTTCAAGATTTTGCAGGAGGAAGGGAAGTCTTCTGATGAGGCTCTTGCTATTATTAATGAGCGCTCTAGAGACAACTGCCGTACACCAATGCAGTGGGATTCCTCAGCAAATGATGGATTTACAACAGGCACACCTTGGATTGAAGTTCCAGAGTATGGCAAGCATATTACTGCAGAGTCCCAGATAAATGATGAGACATCTATCTTTTCATTCTACAAGAAGCTGATTTATCTCAGAAAAGAGTACAAGATTATCTCAGATGGAGGAATCTCATTTGATGAGAGCCCTGAGGAGATAATAAGCTATGAGAGAAAATTAGGGGATAAAGTCCTTAAGGTTGTTGGAAATCTATCTGAAAATGAAGCTGATTATAGCTGGTCAGATGAAGGATATGACAGACTGATAGGCAATTATGACAGCGCAGTAAATTCAACTAAGGGGCAGATAAAACTTAGACCTTATGAGTTTGCTGTATTTAAAAATTTCTAGTATAATGGGGGTGCTTTCGGCACCCTCTTTTTTATTCATTTTCTTGTTGACGAAAGCTAATTCCTATTGTAAAATGTAACGGTTGATGTAGTAAGGTAACTTGCGTCCATTAGCCCGGAGGCGAGTTTTACTATAATTATCCATGCAGGTGCCCGGACATCACCGGCTTGGAGCTTTAGATTTATTTAAGGAGGAATTCTCAATGAATACTTATATGCCAAACCCATCTCAGATTGAGAGAAAATGGTATGTAGTTGACGCTGAGGGCCAGACACTTGGTCGTCTTTCAGCAGAAGTTGCAAAGGTTTTAAGAGGTAAGAATAAGCCAGTCTTCACTCCACACGCTGATTGTGGTGACTATGTTATCGTAGTTAATGCAGAGAAGATTAAGGTTACAGGTAAGAAGCTTGATCAGAAGATTTACTATCATCACTCAGACTATGTTGGTGGTATGAAGGAGACAACTCTTCGTGAGATGCTCAACACACACCCTGATAGAGTAATCGAGCACGCTGTTAAGGGCATGCTTCCAAAGGGACCACTTGGTCGTCAGATGTACACAAAGCTTTTCGTTTACGCTGGACCAGATCATAAGCAGCAGGCACAGAAGCCAGAAGTGCTTACATTTTAATAGGAGGTAGATCATGGCTAAGAATACAACAAAGTATTACGGAACTGGTAGAAGAAAGTCTTCAGTTGCTAGAGTATATCTTGTACCTGGCACAGGTAAGATCACAATAAATAAGAGAGATATCGACGAGTACCTTGGTCTTGAGACATTAAAGGTAGTTGTTCGTCAGCCACTTGTAGCTACAGGCACTGTAGAGAAGTTTGACGTTATCGTTAACGTAAAGGGTGGCGGATACACTGGCCAGGCTGGTGCTATCAGACACGGTATTTCACGTGCACTCCTTGAGGTAGACGCTGAGTACAGACCTACACTTAAGGCTGCTGGATTCCTCACAAGAGATCCACGTATGAAAGAGCGTAAGAAGTACGGTCTCAAAGCTGCACGTCGTGCACCACAGTTCAGCAAGAGATAATCTTACTGCAAATGCAAATTCAAAGAACCAGAGCAAATTTATTTGCTACTGGTTCTTTTTTTGCATTTATTGGAAGATTGAGATGGGATTCTTGACCGAAGGTCAAGAATATTCCATCTCAATCTTGGCAGTAAGAAAATCTCTTGCTGAACTTGCAATTCTTGTTTTGCAGGAATCCTTATCTCTTTTCTGCGAATTGTTTCTTGGATTTGCAACAATCCTGTACTTTATTGGAAAACAAGAAATGATGAGCAAGACACGAAGTGTCTGCGAATGGCATCGCGGAATATAGATATCTGTCCTGGGGTCTTTTTTGTGTGCCGTTGAACAGGATGGTAGATATAGGTATAATTATAAACAGTTGCTACAAAGAAAAAATTTAAGTATTTCTGAATAGATTAACTTATATAATAACTGATTATAAGACAGATGAACTACAGGGAAGGAGATTCGAGAAAAATATGAGCAAAGAGATAAAATGGGCTGTACTGGGAACAGGTGTAATTGCAAATGAAATGGCTGCAGGTCTTCAGAAAATGGGTAAATCTCTTTATGCAGTAGGAAATCGAACCTATGATAAAGCGGTTGCTTTTGCAGAAAAGTATGGTATCGAAAAAGTCTATCCGTCAATCGATGAAATGTTTGCCGATGAAGATGTGGATATTATCTACATAACGACTCCTCATAATACTCATTATGGTTTTATGAAGAAAGCTTTGGAAAATGGTAAACACATCCTGGTTGAAAAATCTATCACTTTGAATTCTTCAGAACTATGCGAAATGATCAGCCTGGCAAATGAAAGAGGCCTTATACTTGCAGAAGCAATGACAATCTGGCACATGCCGATATACAAGGAACTGTGGAAGATCATAGAAAATGGAGAGCTTGGAAAAGTTCAGATGATAACGGTGAACTTTGGAAGCTTCAAAGATTATGATATGAAGAACAGGTTTTTTAATCGAAAATTGGCAGGTGGAGCAATGCTTGATATTGGAGTATATGCCCTAAGCATTGTCCGTAGCTTCATGGAAGAAAAACCCGAAAATCTGATGAGCCAGTGGAAGAGTGCACCGACCGGAGTTGATGAGCAGGCGACTATTCTATTACAAAATGATAAGAATCAGATGGCAACTGTAGCTCTTACCATGCACTCAAAGCAACCTAAACGAGTAATGATAAGTTGTGAAAAGGGCTATATAGAGATAATGGAGTTTCCACGTGCTGATAAAGCGATTATTACAGAAGCCTTAACCGGCGAAAAAAGGGAAATATCAGCAGGGAATACGGCAGATGCTTTGTACTATGAGCTTACAGATATGGAAACAGCAATTACTAGCGGAGATGCTTCTGTTATGAAACTACAGTATTCGATTGATGTAATGGATATTATGACAAGGCTTAGAAATGAATGGGGATTGAAATATCCTGAGGAAGAGTAAATCAGAAGATAATCTTACAAAAGATAGACAAAGATTTAATGAGTAGAAAGTAAAATCAGAGTATTATTTTTGATTGCGGTTATTAAAGTTGCCACCAGCAGCATACAGTAGCCCTTAGTACGAAATCACCATTTTACTTCAGGGGGAGTTATGCAAACAAGAGAAGAAGCGTTAACCTACGGCCTTTCATTTCCAGACACATATCAGGATGCACCTTTCCATGATGCCAACTGGCAATTAGTCAGATATAAATACAATAAAAAGGCTTTCCTTTGGACTTACGAGAGGGATGGATTTATAAATCTAAATGTCAAGGTGGACCCAGATAATGCCTACTATTGGCGCAGAATTTATGATGCAGTGATTCCTGGATACCATCAAAACAAGGACCATTGGAATACCATTATCCTTGATGGAAGTATCCCTGAGAAGGACATAAAGCTTATGATAGCTGAGAGTTATGATCTTATCTCAGACAGCCCTTCAAAGCGTATATACGAGGCTGTAAAGAAGATTCCAAAGGGCAAGGTGGCGACTTACGGTCAGGTAGCAAGCGTAGCCGGTGATAAAAACATGGCCCGTGCTGTAGGAAATGCCCTTCATAAGAATCCAGATCCTTTTAGCATTCCTTGTCATAGAGTTGTTAACGCCAAGGGAGAGTTGGCAGGACAGTATGCCTTTGGCGGCGCATGGAAACAGGGAGAAATACTTGAATCCGAGGGTGTAGAAGTCATAGATGGTAGAGTTGATTTAAAAAAGTATCAGTGGAAAATGGATTATTAACCTTGAAAATATGATTAATTTTAACTCCAGAGAGAAAGGGTTCTCCCTGGAGTTTTTGTGCTATAGGAAGTTATATGTTATAATGATTGAAAATTTGGACTCGACATTAATTTTGTCTATTAATTGTCGATACAAATTTAAGAGAGAACAATTGTAAAGCTAGGACAGCGAATATTTCAACGGAATGAAGTTGTATTTCTAAAGGAGGATAATTTAATGAGTACAATTCATAATTCCTATGAATATTACGAGGGAAATCAGAGTCTTCTTAGCATGCTTAATAAAAAGAAGACCGGTAACAAGTTAATTAATCAGATTATTTCAGACAATGATGCTGCCTTTAAGAAAAAAATGGAGTCTATGGGAATCTACACCGATTCCTCTAAGGATAAGTATTCTAACGTAGCAAAGGCTTCTGACAGTTTACTTGATGCAATTGAAGATGTAACAAAAGAGGAGTTGTATAAGGTTCAAGAGGGCAAGGAATACGATAAGTCTCCTTTACTTAAGAGCATTACAAATTTTGTTACAGCATACAACAACGAAATTACAAGCCTAAATAACTGTGGAGGGGCATTGAATCAGGAATTTGCCAAGGAATTCAAGGCTTCATTTACAGCTAATAAAGATGCTTTAGAGGAAATTGGAATCACTTCAGACGATGATGGCAAACTTACTATCAATCAGGAAAAATTATCTGGAGCTCCAGGTAATAAGCTTAAGACTGTATTTGGAGATAATTCTGGATATATTAAGTCTGTAACAGCAAGTGTAGATCCAATCAATGATATCTTAGGCAAGGTAAGAGCATTGAGATCTTCAAATTACAATTCTAAAGGTATTATGTTTTAATAATGGACCAGGGGGACGGGGTTAGTGGACCATTTTGAAAATGGTCCACTAACTCCGTCCCCCTGGTTCATTTAGAAAGGAAAATTTATGAGTAAAAATATTGTAGTTTTATTTCCGGGAATTGGCTATCACAACGATAAGCCACTTATGTACTACACAAAAAAGATTGCGAAAAATGCGGACTATGAAATAGTAGAGGTCAGCTATGAATTTGGTGAGCTTCCTAAAGACTTGAAGAAGAATCAGGAGAAAATACAGGAAGCATATGAGGAAGCTTTTAAGCAGGTTGATGAGCAGCTTAAGAATATAGATTTTAAAGCATACGATAGGGTTGTATTTGTAGGCAAGAGCATTGGTACGGCTGTAATGGCAAGATACAACATGACCTATGAGTTGGACGTGGATATGATTATCTACACACCGATTCCAGAGACATTTAATTATGTGTCAAACTGTGAGGGATTGGTATTTCATGGCAGCGCTGATCCGTTCTGCGATACAGATATGTGTGTTCAGCTGTGCGAAGAATTATCCCTTACCTATGCTGTTGTTCCAGGGGCTAATCATTCCCTTGAAACAGGAGATGTTGCCCTTGATATTAAAAACATAGGACGAGTAATGGAGACAGTTGAGAAATTATTTCTATAAGGCTAATGTACAAGCCGGATAAAAAGGAGGATAATGAATAGGCGACAGTTCATTGATATTTAACACATATATAGTATTCTGATTCAGTAATGGACCACTAACCCCGTCCCCTAGGTTCATTTTGTGGGACTAAATAGGTACACCTCTGTGGGTTATTATTTACACAGTTAATGATGTGTAAGTGATTTATGGAGGTATTACTTATGAAAGGATATGTTGTTTCGGCTGGATATATGGGACTTGTAGATGGTAATTATGAATTGTTTGCCACAGAAGAGGATTACTACGAATACATGGCAGCATAGGTGAGGTAAAACATGATAGTGCAGGTATTATTGGGACTTTTGATTCCATTTGCAGGTACTACAGCAGGCTCGGCCTGCGTAGTATTTATGAAGAACGAATTAAAGGATAAGGTGCAGCGAGCTCTTACTGGATTCGCCAGTGGAGTTATGGTGGCGGCATCTATATGGAGCTTGCTTATACCTGCTATGACACAGTCTGAGGAGAATATGGGCAGATTAGCCTTTATCCCTGCTGTGGTTGGATTTTGGCTTGGTATTCTATTCCTGTTATTGCTTGACTGTGTTATCCCGCATTTGCATATGCATGCAGAAAAGGCTGAGGGCCCTAAAAGCAAGTTAAAGCGCACCACCATGATGGTACTTGCGGTGACCCTTCACAACATACCAGAGGGTATGGCTGTTGGTGTTGTTTATGCAGGTGTTATCACAGGTAGCGGTATTGTAACCGTTGGAGGAGCGTTGGCTCTTGCTTTAGGTATCGCCATTCAGAATTTCCCTGAGGGAGCTATTATTTCTATGCCTCTTCATAGCGAGGGCGTTAGTAAGACTAGAGCTTTTTTGTATGGTACTTTATCTGGAGCCGTTGAGCCGGTAGGCGCATTTCTCACTATCATAGCAGCAGGGCTTGTAGTTCCTGCTATGCCATATCTCCTCAGCTTTGCAGCTGGAGCTATGATGTATGTAGTAGTAGAGGAATTGATTCCAGAGATGTCATCAGGTGAGCATTCTAATATAGGAGTTATTATGTTTGCCCTTGGATTTACTCTTATGATGGCCCTTGATGTGGCTCTGGGCTAATCATTTAGTTTGGAATCATTCAATTTAATATTAAATATTTGTTGAAAAATACCCCCCTGTAGAAGTATCTTATATTATAAAGATTTTTACAGGGGGATTTCTTTAATGAAATTAGCAATAATAGGAACAGGTAAAATAGTTCACGAAGCCCTCTTTGCCATAGAGGAACTTTCTGAAATTGAAAAGGTGGCAATATATGCTAGAGCACACAGCAAGGAAAAAGCTGATGAGCTGGCTAAGAAGTACGGAATTAAGGAAGTCTATACAGACTACAATGAGCTTTTGGAGAAATCTGATTGTGACACAGTATATATAGGACTTGTAAATAGTGCCCATTTTCAGTATTCAAAAGAGGCTCTTCTGGCAGGGAAAAATGTTATTTTGGAAAAGCCATTTACTGAGACTTTAGAGCAGGCCCTTGAGCTTAAGAAAATTGCTGAGGATAAGGGACTCTTTTTACTAGAGGCAATAACAGTACTTCACAATCCTGTGTTTGATAGGGCAAAAGCGGTACTTGATGAGCTAGGGCCTAAAAAGATGTTTATGGCAAACTATTCCCAGTATTCTAGTCGTTATGATGACTATAAAAAGGGTGTGGTGGCTCCTGCCTTTGATCCTGAACTTGGTGGAGGCGCATTAGGAGATATTAATGTATATAATATTCATTATGCGGTAGCCCTCTTTGGAATGCCAAATTCCGTGGAGTATTTTCCTAATAAGGGATTTAATGGAGTGGACACTTCAGGCATGCTTATTTTGTCCTATGATGGATTTAGTGCCATGTGCACAGGAGCTAAGGACTCAGACAGTCCAAGCTTTGTAACCATACAGGGCGAGGATGGATATATGACAGTAAATGGCAAACCTAATTCAAGTGATAGCCTGACTTTAGTTACCATGAAATCTACAGATGACAAAACACTTGATGCAGCAGGCTCCATTAAAAGGCAAATCCATGAGGAGGAGTTTACAAAACCTGAGATGAGACATAGAATGACTCAGGAATTTATTGATTTTGCAGCAATTATCGATAATAAAAATTTTGATAAGGCAAAAGAATTACTTGAAGAATCAATTACAGTAGTTAAGGTACTTAAGAAAGCGAGGCAATAATAATGTACGATAAGATATCAAGACTTCTTATGTTTGGGGATTTGAGCGAGGAGAGCATTCTCTATCAAATGGGGAATGTAATAGATAAAGTAGAGTCAGGCGACTATAACAAACGTGAAGTGACAAAGGATATTAATGCTGTGTCAAAGCGACTTCTGATGCTTGCTACAGATTATGGCTTTGATGACAATCTCTGGCACAATTATATTGCCTTTTACATTATTACAAATGAGAATCCATTTTCCCTTGTGACAGAAAAGACAGATGTTAAGCCAGGCTCTGTAAATTATCTTGTGGAAAATGATTTTAAGCTTTTAAAAGAGCTTTTTGATTATGATTTTAGCCCTCTTGAAAAGGAGCTTGGTATCGGTTCATTTTCTGTATTTAACAACTACAGTGCTGTTCACAAGAACGAGCAGATGTACAACCGCAATGTAAGCGAGAAGGTAAGAACCCTCTCAAAGGCACTAGAGGCAGCCGCTGATGAGAAGGAATTCTTTAACGTAATTACGGATTTTTATAAGTCTTACGGCGTGGGTATGTTTGGCCTTAACAAGGCATTTAGACTAGAGGAAGTTGGAAATAACGATATAAAGTTTGTTCCAATCAATAACATGGATGAGGTAGTTCTAGATGATTTGATTGGATACGAGTATCAGAAGCAGCAGCTTGTAGAAAACACTGAGAGCTTTGTGGCTGGCAAGAAGGCCAACAACGTACTTCTCTTTGGTGATAGCGGAACAGGCAAGTCTACAAGTATTAAGGCTATCGTTAATCAGTACTATAATGACGGTCTTAGAATGATTGAGATTTACAAGCATCAGTTTAAGTATTTATCAAAGATAATAGCTACTATCAAAAATAGAAATTATAAGTTTATTATCTATATGGATGACTTATCATTTGAGGAGCATGAGATAGAGTACAAGTTCCTTAAGGCTGTCATCGAAGGTGGCGTGGAGACTCGCCCTGATAATATTCTCATATATGCCACATCTAATCGTAGACATCTTATTAAGGAAACATGGAATGATAGAAACGATCAGGATAATACAAATGACAGACATCACTCAGATACAGTGGAGGAGAAGCTTTCTCTTGTTAATCGTTTTGGTGTTACAATATGCTACTCAAAGCCTATGCCAAAGGAATACGTGGTAATCGTTACAGAGCTTGCCAAGCGAGCAGGCATCACTATGGATGAGGAGCAGCTTATAGCTGAGGCAAAGCAGTGGGAGCTTAGCCACGGAGGTATATCAGGTCGTACAGCCCAGCAGTTCATCAATCATTTGTTGGGGGCCAATTAGATTATCTAATTTAAAGCGACAACCATTACTAGAATGGCTGTCGTTTTTTATGTATAAATAAATTGACACGACTATGCTAGAGTAGTAATATAATACTCAGTATACAGGGAGGACTATATAATAATGACTTGTGAAAAGTGTGGTGCTGTAATTGAAGATGGACATATTATGTGCCAGAAGTGCGGTGCACTTGTTACTATTGGAACAAAGAATAATTATGGAATTAACTGGGATACTGAACCAGCTAATAAGGTGTCAGACCCTTTTTTTGAACTGCAAGATAAAGAAGTTAAAGAAGATATAGAAGATATAGAAGTAGATATTGTAGAAGATATTGAAGGTATAAAAACAGATGAAGAGATAGATAAGTATGAAAAGCATATCCCTGTAAGACTTATTTGCTTGTTTGTAATAGCCATCATAGTTACAGTTGGAGCTATATTAAAAGGAAAATCTTTTTTTGAAGAAAGAGAAGAAAAAGCGTTTGTTAATCATATATATGAGAATGAATGGGCCTATGAAAACATGGAAGAGTCAGATGGTAGGATTCGATACTACTCATTTAACAATGGTATTTATGACAGCAATGGTGAGATGTATTGTAGTAAGTCCAATATAGATGATCAGAAAACCACTGTCTTGTTTAATTATTCCAATACTAGATGTCGCTATATTGATTTTTCAGATTCAAAAGATGGTGAATCCGGAATTTTATATATAGGTGCTGATGGTGAAAAAAGTAAAATAGCTGAAAATGTATGTGAAATATATGGCACAGGACTATTTGGAGAAAAGGATAGTTATTATCTCACCAAAGATGGTGAAGTTTATAGTTATGATGACAAGACATGCAAAAGCACACTACGCTACGAGAATGTTATGACTATGGCGGTTGATGAACTTGGGGATTCAGTAGCATATCTATGTGAGAATGAAGGAGAATATGTAGTAAACTACACTGATGAGGATACCGTAATCGAGATAATAAGAGGAGAAAAGAAGCTGGCTCCTTTTGGAATTTCGAAGCGTTATCATGGTAATTATATTTTTCTAAGAGACATGGATAATGGAGAAATATATAGGTTTTCTTTTTCTACAAAACAACTTGAGGACTTGGAAATTAATGCACCAAAAATGTCAGATGCCGTTTTTAACAAAACGACAAAATGGCTGTTGGTTAACTCAAATGGTTCACTTTATTGGTGCAAACCTGATACAGAGCCTTCTATTCTTGCAACAAATTTTGAAAATAGGGATTATGCAAATTATCTTGTGGATGGATTTGTATGTACTTTGGTGGTTGATGATAAAAGTATCTTTCAGTACAGGCTTGATGTCAGTGGTGATCAGTATTATCTAAATCTGGAACAGGTGAGTGATGATTATGTAATTGAAGATTATGTTGTTGAAAGCGATGGAGATGTAGTCTTCTTATCTGAAGATAGCCTATATTGGTCTAGGTATGCTTCAAGTGACCCGGTAGAAATATTAAGTGATGTCAAAGCTTTATATCCTGATGAAGGTTCATTTAACAATTATACGGCAGTGGTGTTAACTGAAGATGATGAATATTATTTATGGGTGGATGGACAATTAATTAAGCTTGATAAATCTCCATTTTAATTAAGGGATTGTTTTTCAACAGTGAGCATAAACTTATGGTTTATGCCCACTGCTTTTTTGTTGATGTATAGATAATTTGGGTAATGTTAAAATATTATCAATAAGAGCAATTGATCAACCCGGGACATTGAGAGATGTTGCTCATACTGTTATAATATGCAAAATATAACAAGTGTGGTGCAATAATCGAAAATGATAAATTGATTGCTTTAACTAAAATATCTATTAGTTAAACTGCGTATTAAGGAGAATAATAATGAATTTAGACAAAAAAAGATGGATTATTTTACTGGCAGGATGTTTTATTAATCTATGCCTAGGTTCTATTTATGCATGGAGTATCTTTTCTTCAGCTATGGCTGACTACTTCAACAATTCACTTGGTATGAATGTTACAGCCCTTGATTTAGGTATTGTATATACTATAGCAAACTCAGTTGGACCTATCACAATGATTTCTGGCGGTTGGTTCAATGACAAGATTGGACCAAAGAAAGTTATTCTTGTAGGTGGTATCATGTGGGGACTTGGTATGTTCCTTTCAGGTTTTGCTACAAGCATTAATTTCTTAGTAGTGACATACGGTCTCATTGGTGGTCTTGGACTGGGTATGGCATACGGTAGCACTATTTCAACATGTGTTAAGTTCTTCCCAGATAAGCGTGGACTTATTGGTGGTATTACAACGGCTGTTTATGGATTGGGCTCAGTTATTCTTCCTCCAATCGTAACAAAGGTTGTAGCAAGCACAGATGCAACATTTGCATTTAAGGCAGTAGGTATTGCATTCCTTATTCTCATTGCTGTATCTTGCCTATTCCTTGAGCAGTGTCCTGAAGGCTACAAGCCAGAAGGATGGGAGCCAGCAGTTGCGAAGGCAGGGGTTGCGCCAAAGAATTTAGACTGGAAGGGCATGATTAAGACTCCAGTATTCTATACAATGCTCCTTCTTCTTACATGCGGTGCATTCACAGGTATGATGGTTATTCCAATGGCTTCACCTATCGCTCAGAATATGGTTGGTATGACACCAGCAGCTGCCGCAGCAGCAGTATCTGTATTAGCACTTTTCAATGCTTTCGGTCGTATAGTTGCAGGTACTCTTTCTGACAAGATTGGTCGTATCAATACACTTACACTTGCCTGTGTTTTAGGTGGTGCTGGACTTCTTTGCCTTTACTTTACAGGTGCAGGTTCTGTTGCTCAGTTCTACGTAGGCCTTTCTGTAGTAGGTGTTAGCTTTGGTTCATTTATGGGTGTTTATCCTGGATTTACAGCTGATCAGTTTGGACCAAAGAACAATTCGGTAAATTACGGAATCATGTTTATTGGTTTTGCATTAGCAGGTTACTTCGGACCAATGATTATGAAAAACACTGTAGCAAAATATGGTGTTTACCAGAGAGCATTCCTCATTGCATGTGTATTCTCAGTAGTGGGAGTAATTTTCACTATTATTTACAGAGCACTTAATAAGAAAAGCAACTAATTATATTTATTTAAGCGGGTAGGCAATTGCTTGCCCGCTTTATTTAAACCTTTAAGTTTGTGAATAATTTGTGAAAACCATACAAAAGGAGTTTATAAGAATTTGCTAAAACGTAAAAAATGGAATTTGCATCTTTACAAGTGTAAAGTTTATGGTAAAGTATTCTCATAAACAAACAAGTTCGGATTGTTACTGCAAGGCAGGCAAGACTGAATCGTCCATTACACATAGTCTAGGACTATGATATTATGTAAGGGGATGATTTGGTCATTTTTTATTTTAAGGGAAATTTTTAAAGAGAATCACTAGAATGAAGATTAAAAAGATTTTAAATAATAATGCAGCCTTGGCCTTAGATGACAAGGGGAACGAGATAGTTTATACAGGATGCGGCCTATGTTTTCAGAAGAAAATAGGTGATGAGATAGATGAAGGTAAAATAGAAAAGACTTTTGTCATGGAAAAGCCCAACGAACAGTTCAAGCAGCTTGTTTCGGAGATGCCTTATGAACAGATTCAGGTGGCAGATGAAATCATCAAATACGCCGGTGACATGCTTAATAAACGTCTTTGCAATAATATTTATATCACTCTTACTGACCATTTAGGATATGCAATAGAACGAGCAAAGACGGGTACTGTTTTAAGAAACAAGCTCCTTTGGGAAATTAAGAATTTCTACAAGACAGAGTACAGCATTGGATGCCATGCTCTTGATATGATAAAGGAAAAGCTTGGTGTTACGCTTCCTGATGATGAGGCAGGGTTCTTTGCCCTTCATATCGTAAATGCGGAGCTTGATGGCAACATGCATCACACTCTTGAGACATCAGAGGTGATTAGCGACATAGTTAGTATTGTAAAATACACATTCAATACTACACTTGATGAGAATACATTATCATACGAGCGATTTATCACTCATTTGAAATACTTCTTACAGCGTGCTGAGAAGAGAGAGTATTATCCAGCTGATAATGTAGACATGTTTAACATGATGATTAAAAAGTTTCCTGAGGCTTACAAATGTGCAATACGCATTAAAAGCTATATGGAATCCAAATTTCCAGAAGAAATTACCGACGAGGAAATGCTTTATTTGGTAGTGCATATTTCTCGAATTACAGATAGAAAATAATTAATGGATAGTTACGGCGTGAGAGCCGGCTAAACCTGTACGAATATATAGAGTAGTTCTATGTCTTTGTGCAGGTTTTTTTATTTGAATTTTACAGATCAGTGCGCAGGATCTGGAAAAGATAAAAATTGTTATTTAAAAGAGAGGGTTAAAAAATGGCAAGCAAATATGATGGACTAGCTCGCATTATCATTCAAAATGTAGGCGGAAAAGACAACATCACAAGCATTACTCATTGTATTACAAGACTTAGATTTAAACTTAAGGACGAGAGCAAGGCTAATACAGAAATCCTTAAGGATACAGACGGAATCGTTACAGTAATTCAGTCTGGCGGACAGTATATGGTAGTTATTGGAAATCACGTACCTCAGGTATTTGATGCAGTAATAAGCGTAGGTCATCTTGAGAATAAATCAGCTCTTGCAGCTGGTGAATCAGATGATGGACCAAAGGAAAAGCAAAATCCTTTTAATGCTTTCATTAGCATTGTAACAAGTGTGTTTACACCTTTCCTTGGCGTTCTTTCTGCATGTGGTATCTTAAAGGGTGTTCTTGCACTTCTTTCTGCAGTAGGTGTTTTAGCAGGAGACAGCAGTACTTATAATTTGCTCTACGCATTAGGCGATGCAGCTTTCTATTTCCTTCCACCAATCCTTGGTGTTACAGCTGCTAAGAAGTTTAAGCTTCCAGAGCTTGAGGGCTTAGTACTTGGTCTTGCACTTGTATATCCATACCTTACAGATGGTGCACATGAAATATCTCATTTATTCGGCATTCCTGTAACAATGCCACCATCAGGTAACTATACATCATCAGTTATTCCAATCATTGCAGCAGTTGCTTTTGCTGGATGGTTTGAGAACAAAGTAGTAAAGAAAATTGTTCCAGATACAATCAAGCTTTTTGCAGTTCCATTTTTAACAGTTACTATTACATACTGCTTAACACTTTTCATCATTGGACCAGTTGCAAGTGGTATAGCTAATGTACTTGGACTTTTCTTCAATACACTTAATGAAATCAGCCCAATTATCATGGGAGCAATCGTAGGATTCTTCTGGCAGATACTTGTTATTTTTGGACTTCATTGGTCACTTGTACCAATCTCACTTTCAAACATGGCTACTACAGGTCAGGATGTTATCCTTGTAGCTATGCTTGGTACAACATTTGCACAGACAGGTGCTTGTATCGGTATTTACCTTAAGACTAGAGATAAGAAGCTTAAGGGACTTGCTCCAGCTGCAATCGTTTCAGGTATGGCTGGTGTTACAGAGCCTGCTATTTATGGTCTTACACTTCCAAAGAAGGCTCCATTCTTTAGAACATGCGTTATCTCAGGTATCGCAGGCGCAGCTCTTTGCACATTAGGCGTAAAGGCTTATCAGTCAGCAGGTATGGGTATTTTCTCATATCCAGCATATGTAAATGCACAGACTAAAGATACATCAGGTATGATTATCGCAATTGTAATTTCACTTCTTTGCTTAGTAGCTGGATGTATTTTAGAGCTTTTATTCTACAAGAATGAATCAAAGGATTCTTCTAAGTCGCTTGAGGCTTCAGCTACAACAAACGGTGAAGTTCTTGTAGCTCCAGTTAAGGGAGAGGTAAAGCCTTTAACAGAAATTGCTGACAAGGTATTTTCATCAGAGGCAATGGGCAAAGGTGTAGCTATTGTTCCAGAAGAGGGCAAAGTATATGCTCCAGCTGATGGTACTATCTCAGCATTCTTTAATACAGGTCATGCTATTGGACTTACAACAGCAAACGGTGCTCAGGTTATCATCCATGTAGGCATGGATACAGTTCAGCTTGAGGGCAAAGGCTTTGAGCCAAAGGTAAAACAGGGTGATGTAGTTAAAAAGGGTGATTTGCTTCTTGAGTTTGATATTGACTTTATTAAAGAAGCAGGCTACTCAGTAGAGACACCTGTTGTTATTACAAATTCAGATGCATACGCAGATATCATTCCAACTGATGCAAAAACAGTTGTTAATGGAAATGATTTGATTACATTGTTATAAATAATCATTTATAATATGCATATAAAGAAATAAGTTAGAAAGAGAGGCACATAATGGGAACATTTAGAGAAGATTTCTTATGGGGAGGCGCTGTAGCCGCTAATCAATTTGAAGGGGCATGGAATGTGGATGGTAAAGGCGCATCTGTTTCAGATATGTGTACAAATGGCAGTCACACAGTTCCAAAGAGACTTACAACAAAAATAGAGGAGGGAACTCTTTATCCTTCACATGAGGCTATTGATTTCTATCATCACTATGAGGAAGATATCGCCCTTTTTGCAGAGATGGGATTCAAGGTATTTAGAACATCAATCAACTGGACAAGAATTTTCCCTACAGGAATGGAAAAAGAGCCAAATGAGGCAGGTCTTGCCTTCTATGACAAGGTGTTTGATTGCTGTAAGAAACATGGAATTGAGCCACTTGTTACAATTTCTCATTATGAGCTTCCTTATGCACTTGTTGAAAAATACAATGGTTGGGAAGGCAGAGAGCTAATTGAGTATTTCATGAATTATTGCAAGGCAATATTTGCAAGATATGAGGGCAAGGTAAAGTACTGGCTTACATTTAATGAAATCAATGCAGGTACAATGCCACTGGGAGCTGTGCTTTCAACTGGTACAGTAAAGGGATACTCAGGTCCTGTTAATGAAGTTCCAGACAAACCACAGGAGAGATTCCAGGCTCTTCATCATCAGTTTTTAGCATCTGCACTTGCTGTAAAATATGCTCATGACAATTATCCAGAGTACAAATTAGGAAATATGATTTGTTTTGTTACTTCATATCCAGCTACATGCAATCCAGCTGATATTATTGCAAATCAGGAGCATATGAGAGAGGTTAACTGGTATTGTTCAGATGTCCAGGTACGTGGAGAGTATCCAGCATATGCTAAGAGCATTTGGGATAAGCATGGCATCACTATTAAGATGGAGCTAGGAGATGACAAGATTCTCAAGGAAGGTGCGGTAGACTTCTATACATTCAGCTACTACATGTCAAATATAATCAGTAGTGATCCTAAAGCTGATAAGGGAGACGGCAATCTTATTGCCGGAGGAAGAAATCCATACCTTGAGGCTTCAGATTGGGGATGGCAGATTGACCCACAGGGCCTTAGATATACTCTCAATGAAATCTATGACAGATACAGAATTCCTCTTATGGTTGTTGAAAATGGACTTGGCGCTAGAGACGAAATCGAAGCTGATGGTTCAATAAATGATGACTATAGAATCGACTATTTGAGAAAGCACATCTCAGAGATGAGAGAGGCTGTTAAGGATGGCGTTGACTTGCTTGGTTACACTCCATGGGGATGCATCGATTTAGTTAGTGCATCAACAGGCGAGATGGCTAAGCGCTATGGTTTCATCTATGTTGAGAAATACGATGATGGAACAGGTACACTTGCTCGTAGAAAGAAAAAGTCATTTGACTGGTACAAGCAGGTTATTGCCAGCAATGGAGAAGATTTATAATAATTTTGTAATAAATCCCCTAAAGCTAATTGGCTTTAGGGGGTTTTTGCTAAATAGGAAATTCACATTGCTGAGTTTTCATGGGAAAATTCTGAAAAGTAAATATATTTCAAAAATATTACATTTATTGTAATAAACACTTCACAATTAAAAAGAGATGTGTTATCATTTTACATGTACTGATCAGTTACACTAGATTTTGAGACAAAACGAAAGGAATTTGCTAATGCACTATAGAAGTAAGATTTTTGCTTCACTCTTTCTCACTGCAGTATTAGCTTTAGGCTGTGCCCCTAGCAACCAAAAAGTGAAGGCTGCGACCAATAAAATAGTCGTAGGAGCTGATGCGCCTACAATTTCAGATGCTATTGATATGGCTGTTTCTGGCGATACTATCGTCGTTCCTGCAGGAAATTATATCGAGCAGCTATATATTGAAACAGATGGGATTTCAATCGTCGGTGAAGATGGAGCTATCTTAGATGGCTCAACAATAACCCCTAACTCACGCGACAATTCGATGATATGCGTTAATGCCTCAGATGTTTCAATTGCTAATCTGGAAATCAAAGAATTTAAGCTTGATGGACCATCCACATCAATTGTGCCAATCGGAATTGAGGTTGATGGGGGTTCAAGCAACATAACCATTTCTCATTGCAAAATTCACGATATGGGTTGCATTTATAAGAACGATTCAGATGCCTATAATGCACATGGGATTCTTGTTTCGGCTCCTGTAGATGAACCTATAGATGGGATTACTATTGATGGATGCGAGTTATACAACTTGAGTCTTGGAAATAGTGAATCTCTTGCTTTAAACGGTAATGTTTCTAATTTTATAGTTTCGAATAATTACATTCATAATTGCGATAACATTGGAATTGATGCTATTGGCTATGAAAAAGCTGAAGAATATGATGAGGCTGATAGAGCGCGAAATGGTGAGATAGTATCCAATATAGTTGAGTACATATCATCAGATCCAGAGGTCAATGTTACCTATGATGACAAATGTGCCGGAGGTATTTATGTTGACGGTGCAAGAGACATTGAAATATACGGAAATAGTGTATCGTTTTGTGATATTGGAATAGAGGTGGCTAGTGAGCATGTTGGTACATTCGTAACAGGTATCAATGTGCATGATAACGAGTTGAAAAATAATAATGCGTTTGCTGGAATAAGTTTCGGCGGTTATGATGTATCAAACACGGGGAGTGCGACAAGTTGCGTATTCAAAAATAATAATATATTAAACACCGCAGGGACTTGTTTCAAAGTACAATATGCATGCAATTCCTCAAATATTATTTCGGACAACGTATTCGATGCCCAAGGTACAGCCGTTAAGTATCAAGAAATGTACGGCGAGTACAGTGCAGGAAATACAGTTGTGGGAAATAATTAATAAACCTCCCTTATTTTATAACATACAAAAAGTGCTGCCTAGGCAGCACTTTTCTAGTTTTTATATTCTATCCTAACTTCATGTCACCAGGTTTTACCCAGCCTAACTTGTTTGCAAATCTATTGAAGAGAGGGCAAAGTATTGCTGGAGCAACAAAACAGATAATGACAAGTCCAGCCCAATCCATTCCAGTGATAGCTGATTTAGAACCAGCAGCTATATCATTAACCCAACCGGTATACACGCCGATTTGTCCTACAAGTCCACAAGTGCCCATTCCAGAGGCAACAGGAGTTCCATTCATTTCCATCTTAAATACACATGTAGCAAGAGGGCCTGTAATAGCAGAGCATAGAATAGGCGCAATCCATATTCTAGGGTTTTTAATAATATTTCCCATTTGAAGCATTGATGTGCCGATACCCTGAGAAATAAGACCTCCCCATTTATTCTCCTTAAAACTCATTACAGCAAAACCTACCATCTGTGCACAACATCCGGCAACAGCTGCTCCGCCAGCAAGACCTGTAAGAGAAAGAGCGGCACAAATTGCGGCTGATGATATTGGAAGTGTGAGAGCGATTCCTACAATAACGGAAACTAGTATTCCCATGATAAAAGGCTGCTTTGTTGTAGCCCACATAACAAGGTCACCTACGTAATTGGCAGCTTTTCCAAGAGCTGGCGCCCACCATGCAGAAAGGGCAATACCAATACCGATTGTAACAAGTGGTGTTACAAGAATATCTATTTTAGTCTCCTTTGAAACAGCTTTACCAGCTTCTGCTGAGATGATTGCAACAAATAAAACAGCCAGAGGACCGCCTGCTCCGCCTAGGGCATTAGAGGCAAAACCTACTGTTATTAATGAAAATAGCACAAGTGGAGGAGCCTGAAGTGCATAGCCGATAGCAATGGCCATTGCTGGTCCACTCATAGCCATAGCAAGACCGCCTACAGTATAATCGGTACCTGCTATGGTGGCAACTGGCTCTATTAGAAATCCAATACCTAGCTGTCCGCCTATAGTATTAATGATTGTTCCTATTAAAAGGGAACAAAAAAGACCTTGGGCCATAGCTCCTAAAGCATCGATTAAGTAACGCTTTACGGAGATTTCAATATTTTTTCTTTTTAAAAATGATTTCATTATTTTTCTCCTATATTTTTGTATAACAATTTTGATTTTATATTATTCGACAGTTAGGCGCAAATATATTTAAAATGTCTGAAAATAGAGGGAGGAAATGGCTTCAAAAAATACAGGTGACAGAAATCTTGCGAGGTGTTATAATAAATGCAAATATTGTGTCAATAATATTTTCTATAACAGGACGATTGGAGAGAGGGGTATGACAATTAAATCTGGCATCAACGCAGCCCAGTATCAGGAGAGTCTCAAGCAAATGAAGACTACAGAGGCTAAGCAGGCAAAAGAAAGTAGGAAACTTACTACAAGTAAGCAAGTAAAGGCAGAGATTAAGGAAAAAACTACATCCGACAGTTTAAAAAAACCTATAAAAGAATCTGGTAGATTAAATACTAACAGCAATAGCATTAAAGAAATAGATGCGCTATCAGCTATGTCAGAGCTGGAAAACTTTGACATATAAAAAACATTAAAAGCTCTCGAACAATAAAAATTCGAGAGCTTTTTTTTGCACAGCTTTTTTTTTCACGAAAATTACATATATGACGTTTAAAATAAACCTACTAGTGGTTTCTAAAAGACTTTTAGAAGGAGATTGATTATGGATGACAAAAAAGTAAAAAGAGGAAGAATTACAATTCATTCTATTTATGTAAAGATTTTGCTACTTATTGTTGTAAGCATAATAGCCTTCATTGTTCTTAATCTTGCATATATTATCCCTAGTGCAAAGAAGACAATAAAGACTGTTAATGAGCATAACATGCAGGATTTAGCTACTCTTTGCGCAGAGTTGGTTGAGCAGGAGATAAATGCTAATGGCGTTGATGGTGTTACCTACGAGGTCCTTAAGCCGGTACTTGAAGGTAGAGGTCTTAATGGCTTTGAGTCTAGTTATATTTATGTCATTAATGAAGAAGGAACTTTCATTTATCATAGGAAACCGGATAAATTAGATACTAAAGTTGCAAATGCAGCTATTAATGAATTGATAACTCAGATACCTACAGGGAATTATGTCAGCGCGGATATCAGTCATTATACAGATGAAAATGGTGTAGTTAAATATAGTGCATACCAGGTAATTGATTCCACAGGTTGGGTAACAGTCTGCGTTGCTGATGATACAGAAATGATGGCTGAAATTAACCAGATTAGAAATCTTGGCTTGCTGTTTTCTTGCATAGTGGGAGTAGTTATTTTCATTATTGGTATTGTATCTGCTCGTGGAATTACTAATCCTATTGCTATTATTACAGAAATAATAGGAAGAGTAGGCAAGCTTGATTTTACTTCTACAGATGCGCTGGAGCAGATTGAACACAAAAAAGATGAGACTGGTATTATGGCTCGTGCCGTTGGAGACATGGAGGTCAGCCTTAGAAATATAGTTGAGAGAATAGCAAACACTTCTGTGGATTTAGAGGGACATGCCCTTAGACTTAAGGATATCACCATGGAAATTGATTCTGCCAATGCAGACAACTCAGCTACATCACAAGAACTTGCTGCTAGCATGGAAGAAACTTCTGCTACAACCGATGTAATTAACGAAAGAACAGCTAGAATTAAGGAAAATGCAGATTCAATTGCCGAGGAAGCTAAGACAGGTGTTGAGGATGCAGACAAGATAAAGGCGAAAGCAAAGGAAGTTTATATCGATACTATTGCAGCCAAAGAAAAGACAGAAAAGATTTACGAAGAGATCAATACAGAAGGTCAGGAAGCTCTTGAAAAGTCAAAGGCTGTTACAAAGGTTAATGACCTTGCAATTGCCATCCAGGATATTGCTAGCCAGACTAATCTGCTTGCCCTTAATGCATCAATTGAGGCAGCCCGTGCTGGAGAAGCAGGAAAGGGCTTTGCTGTAGTTGCTACAGAAATCGGTGGACTTGCTACTCAGTCAAGCAATACAGTAGCCGGTATTATGGAAATAGTTGCAGAGGTTCAGTCATCTGTTAATTCAATGAACGCGTGTCTTACAAGGACACTTAGCTACATTGAAAATGATATAGCGCAGGACTACACTAACTTCCTTAAGATGGCGGATGATTATAAGCTTGATGCAGAAAATTTCTCAGATATTATGTCTAATATTTCTGATAAGATTGATGAGCTTCAGGAATCCACAACAGAGATTTCTCAGTCTGTAGAGGAAATCTCGCGAACTGTTGGTGAGGCAGCAGCCGCTGTTACAACAGTAGCTGAGAAGGCAACTGATGTTGCAAACTTATCAGATGGTGTAGTAAAGGTAGTAGGAGAGACAGAGGTAAACTCTGATGAACTGAGAGATATCAAGGATTCTTTCACAATTTAAAAAAATTAAAAACACTGTTGACAAATGCAATTAGATTGTGTACAATTCAATCATAAGATTGATTGTGCACAATCTTTTGCTTGTTCAGAGTGGAGGTTATCAAATGGAAAGATATGATATCGCTGTTATTGGTACAGGCCCAGCAGGATTAGAGGCAGCCATTACAGCCAAAGTTAGAAATAAATCCGTACTCCTGCTTGGAAGCAAGGGTTCATCAGACAAGGTGGCTAAGGCCCATACAATTCAAAATTATTTGGGATTGCCTGAGGTATCAGGAGATAAGATGGCACAGGCATTTTTAGATCATGCCAAGGGAATGGGCATTACTATTACAGAGGACAAAGTAAACGCAGTATATTCCATGGGACAGTATTTTGCTATTCAATGTCACGGCGGCGATTACGAGGCGAGCTCAGTTATTATCGCAGCTGGTATGACTGCTATGAAGCCATTTCCAGGTGAAATGGAAAACTTAGGAAGAGGTGTCAGCTATTGCGCAACTTGCGATGCTGCTTTATATAAAGGACGTACAGCAATCATTCTTGCTTATGGCAAGGAGGACGAGGAAGAGGCAGAGTTCTTAGCAGAGCGGGCTGAGAATGTTACATATATTCCTCAGTACGAGTACGATGGCAAGCTTGGTGGTAATATCATAGTTAAAAAAGATATTAAGCCAGTTTCTATAGAGCAGGTAGCTGATGGAATGCAGCTTACAGCAGAGGATGGCACATTTGTAGCCGATGGAATATTTATTCTCAGACAGCAGATTGCACCATCTCAGCTTGTACCAGGACTTGCTATGGATGGCAATCACGTTCAGGTTGATCGTCAGATGGCTACTAATATTCCGGGATTATTTGCAGCCGGAGATATTACAGGTACACCATATCAGTATATTAAGGCAGCTGGAGAGGGAAATGTTGCTGCGCTGTCAGCAGTTTCTTATCTTAACAGCCTTAAAAATAAATAACAAAAAATGATTAATAGACAACAAAATTTGATTAATTTTGAAAGGAGTTATACAATGGTAAAGAAGATTACTACAGCAGAATTTAATTCAATGGATAAGTCAGGTGTTTCAGTTTTAGATTTCAATGCAACATGGTGCGGACCATGCAAGATGCTTGCTCCAGTTCTTGAAGAAGTATCTGAGGAGATGGCTGGACAGGCTAATTTCTACAGCATAGATACAGATGAGAATCCAGACTTGGCTAGAGAGTATGGAATCATGAATATTCCTGCACTTGTTGTATTAAAGGATGGACAGAAGGTAGACATGAATGTAGGTTTCGCTCCTAAGGATGCACTTAAGGAATTTGTGTCTAAAAATATATAATCAGAGGTGACTAAGAATGGGCGACAAATTTGATTGCTTAAGAATTTCAAATCAGCTATGCTTTCCACTTTATGCATGCTCAAAGGAGATAGTTAAAAGATACAAGCCATATCTTGATCCCCTTGATCTTACATACACACAGTACATTACTATGATGGTTGTTTGGGAAGAAAAGGAAATCACTGTCAAGGCTCTTGGTGACAAGCTATTTTTGGACTCAGGAACACTTACACCAGTTCTTAAAAAGCTTGAGCAAAAGGGATATGTTAAGCGTGTTCGTTCAAAAGATGACGAGAGAAATCTGATTATTACTTTGACAAAAGAAGGCGAGGGATTAAAAAAGCAGGCATCTGAGATACCTGCTAAGATGGGTCAGTGTGTTAAGCTTTCTTCAGAAGAGAGTGCACAGCTCTACAATCTCCTCTACAAAGTATTAGGCTGCATGGAGCCAGAGGCTTAGAAATCAAATAAATCGACGTTTTTACGAGCTTGTTCAATGACATCGTCTACAAAAGAGGCGGTGTCATTTTTTATTGTATCCCAATCGATAACTTTTACATTTGAAAAATCAACTCCTGCATTTTCAAATACATCACCCATATTTTCGTCTTTTGAAATGCGTCCCTTTACATATCCTTCTGCAAGGATCTCATTATTTTTCTTAACCTGAATGTCTGAAAGCTCCAGCTTGAATCCTTCTTCTGTATAGTTGAGATATCCATTGCTGTCAATGCTGAAAATATTGCCACCAGAAGTGCTGTAGGTAATATTGTTGATGTATGCATTAGTGTAGTTGTTTGTTCCGTCACGCTTGATAGTGCATGTAAATGATTCATCATCTGGAAGAGGTGCATAGATTTCCATGCTATTGCAATCATTTCCGTATATAGCAATATAAGCGCCCTCTGTTTTATAAGAAAGGTCAAAGATGACTTTTCTTGTGTGACACCATTTGTCTAGGAAAAGAGAGCATTTAATATCGTGGTCAGGTGCGTCCACACCTAAAAGCTCCCAGATAAAATCACCTTCTCCCTGAGGAATAGTGATTGCATATTCTTTGGCTTTGGTGCCGTCACTATCTATGAAAAACTGGTCAGTTTCTTTAATATCAATACTTCTAACAAAATTCCAGATATTCATTTTGTTTTCGTGGAACCATTCACGGGTAATATCGTAGTTGAGATTTGGCGCCTTAGGGAAAAGGTCGTCATTTGTATCGAATCCGTATGATAATCCCCCTAGCATAGGGGCTACTAAATAGACAGTATCATCCTCGGCATAGGCATTTAGCATACCTACATTTAAAACTAGGACATTAAGGTTTGATTCACAGGAAAATTTTTCCTGCTCAGGAGAACGCTGGCCCTCTATAGAGCCACTGATAGAGTAAGGGAAGCCCTTTACTTTTTTGATATAGGCTGAGCCTTTGTAGTTAATATCTGAATTGGTGTAGTTTCGGAATAAATCCTTTAAATCTATTCCGTAGGCCAGATAATCAGAGCTGGTAAGGGTAGACTCAGAGAAATCAATAATAGATAACAAGACCTTTATAGATGGATTAAAATCCATCTGAGTCTTGATAAATAAGAATAATATAAAAATAATTAGTATTAGTATTTGATGCTTTTTTTTCATAACAAGGATATTATAGTAACTCTATTGGCGTGTCGGCAATAGACAATGCGATGGCAGTGTCCATCTCTTGGAGGTGTGTTGCAGCCTCCTTGCTAGATAGAGCAATAGAATTCTCTGCGTATTGAACGCAAGCCTGGTGGTATTTTTCATTTTCACCAGAATCCTTATAAATCATCATATAGAAGCGTGTGGCTTGCAGCTTAAGATAAAAATCGCCAGCCAGTGTGCCATAAGATTCAAGGCTCTGTGCAACAGCTTCCGCTTTGTCATATTCTTTCATGCTGCAGAATGTCTCTATAATGAGCTTGATGTCCTCTAGATAGTCGTTGATGGTTATATTGGCACCTTTAATTGATGAAACTAATTCCTCAATATGGTCATAGACATATTTATCGTCTCCGATTTTGTGGTGGTAGCTGGCATTAAGTACAGTGAGACTCAAATCATGACTGTGTAAATCGTTTTTCTTGGCAATTTCAGAAGCTCGCTTTATATATGTTTCAGCATCGTTAAAGCGATTCATGTGAAGATATGAATATGCAAGGTTGAGGCATGCAGTTAAATAATTGCTAGGAGAATTATCAAACTCCTCCCCATGGTCTTCCAAATCTTGAAGAGCCATTCTGCCATAGTTAATTGCACTGTCATAGTCCTCAAGAATCATATAGCGATTGCATATAGTTGTATAAAATAAATGCTTAGCTCCTTTTATTCCATTTTTATCAAGAAGTGCGAATGCATCCAGACATTTATAGAGCATCTTGGTATCGTAGCCCATGATTCCATAGGCAACAGCAAGTCCTCTTAGTGCCAAAATATATTGAACAGTATCGCCCAGTTCCTCATATATACTCTTGGCCATATTTAGGTTGTTTATACCCATCTCTATATTATTAGAACGAACAAGGCTCATGCCCTTGTCGTAATATTCTTTTGCGATTTGCTGTGTACTAGCCATATCTGCCTCCTATTCATAAGAAAGTTACCAAATCTTCAATGCCCACTAATTCTTAATTGTAATTATAACATTATTCACGAAAATTATTTCAAATAAATTGTGACTATTTTCGTAATTTGTTGTTTTAAAAACTCCGACTAATTATAATTAATTTAAGGCGATTCTATCGTTTTATGGGGATAAAATAATTATAATTTTGGGGATTAAAAATGAAGAGAACTAGTAGTTTTGTTTACGATATTGTTATTGTAATTGGCGTCATCATCTTTCTTTTTGTGACAGCCTTATTGTTATTTGGAGAGCAGACCTTACCAGACGAGAGGACATATACACCCCTTAAAATGGAAAATTATTCTGATGGGTGGAAGAGAGTTATGTCTGATGGAATCAAGTCTGACATTGCAATTCCGGGACAATATCAACCGGAGGAAGAGGCTCCATTTGTAATAGAAAAATCAATTGATGGTATTACAAGAGACAATGCATACGTATCCTTCAATACAGCGAAGCAGGATATTGAGGTGTATGTAGGGGATGAGCTACGTTATAGCTATTCAACAAAAAATACTCGTCTATTCGGAAAAAATAGTCCAGGTATAGCTACTTTTGTTCCTCTTTATCCAGAAGACAATGGCCAGACACTTAAAATTGAATTCATTGGTAACAACAATTATTCTGGTGTACTTGGCGAAATTACCATCGGACCACAGGCGGCAATTTTTAGAATGGTTTTTGATGGAGAAAGATATGTTTTACTTCTTACATTATTTTTATTAGTGCTTGGTATTATCGCATTCATAATTGGTATTTCTGTAAAATTGGCTTACAACAAGACCTTGCCACTGTTCTTTGCAGGCTGGGTTATTATTTGTGCGTCTATTTGGTCCCTTGCAGAATCTAACTGCAGACAATTTTTTGTTCCAAACTATTCCCTTTTATCGTATATGACATATTTGAGCCTTATCATGCTTTCTTTTACAATGGGGCTTTATTTTGACCGTCTTCAGGAAGGCAGATATAGATTTTTTTACATGATTATGGGTGTGCTTGATATGTTTGTGGCTGGACTTGGAATTTTGTTGCAGTTTATTAATAACACCGATTTAAGTGGCATTTTAATTTTTGCTTTTATTTCACTTGTCATTACTATGGGAGGGTATATTGCCACGGTGATTCCTGATATTATTCAGGGCAGGGTAAAAGAGTATATTATGGAGTTTATTGGCATACTGGGTGCTATGGTGGCTGGACTTATTCAGATATACGTTTATGAAATAGACAAACCTATGACAATGAATGGCTTGATTTTGATGCTTGGACTGTTGTTCCTAATTGTTATGTCTTACTTGCGAGCTCTTAGAGATATTAGAAATATGGAACGCAATATATTTGCAGCAGTTCAGGCGCAAGAAGCTAGCACAGCATTTTTGACAAGAATGTCCCATGAAATGCGAACTCCAATAAATGCCATTTTGGGAATGAACAAAATGATTCTCAGAGAAAGTAAGGAGGAGAAGATTCTCGATTATGCCAGAGATGTAAATGGAGCAGGTAATTATTTACTCGGAATAGTAAATGAGGTGCTTGATTTAGCAAAAGTAACTGCAGGTAAAATCGAAATAGTTCCAGATGATTACGATCTTATTGAAATGGTACGAGAATGTTATTCAATGGTTCGTCCAAGAGCTAAGGCTAATCGCCTATCTTTTGAGGTGGACATGAGTGACGTTCTTCCGGCAAAACTTAGAGGCGATAAAGAGCGTATTATTCAAGTGATTACAAACCTTCTGACAAACGCTATTAAATACACACCTTCCGGACGAATATGCCTTTCAATTCAAGGAAATATATCGGGGGGGCGTCTTATGCTTAAAATAATGGTAAGCGACACAGGAATAGGAATTGCAAAAGAAAATATTCCGTATCTGTTTGATTCATTTAATAGAGTTGGAGAGTTTAAAAATTATAAAATTGAAGGAACTGGATTGGGACTTACCATTACAAAACAGCTAATTGATTTGATGGGAGGAGAGATATCAGTTGAATCAGAGGTCGGAAAGGGTACTACATTTACAGTGGTTATTCCGCAAGAAATTCGCACAGTAGAGCCTTGTGGTATATTCTCTATGGGACCAAATGGTGATAGACGAGTTGCGGATCGCTCAGAGATTTTTGATGTTATAGGGCGAATTCTTGTAGTTGATGATGTTGCTATCAATCTTAGGGTATTCACAATGCTTTTAAGTAACACAGACATTGTGGTAGATACTGCAATTAGTGGGGCTGAGGCACTAGAAAAGATAAAGAGGACAAAATATGATTTGATATTCATAGATCATTTGATGCCGGGAATGGATGGACTAGAACTCAAAGATATAATGGGCAGAATGGATGACAATCTAAATAAGGATACTCCGCTTATTATGCAAACCGCAAATGCGATAGTTGGCGCAAAAGAAAAATATGAGGCTATGGGTTTTGCTGATTATATTGCAAAGCCTATTAAGGAAGAAGAGTTGCGTAAACTATTGCGTGAGTATATGATATAAGAAGGAATTACAAGATATAGTAGTTCCTGTGTTATGACTAATTTGAAAAGGAGATTATCATGGGGTTTAATCCAGCAGATTTATTTAGAGTGAAAAGTGCAGCTGCGAAATTTAATGCAAATCATCCCAAATTGATTCCATTTTTTGGAGCAGCAAAAAACAAGGCTATGACACCAGGCTCGGTAATTGAGATTTCTATCACGGACCCAAACGGAGAGCGGATAGAGACCAATCTTCGTGTACAGGAATCTGATGTTGAGTTTATCAATCTACTCACCGAAATAGCCGCTAAGAACCAATAAAACCGTAAGGAATACGAAAGCCGTATGGCATACGAAAGCCACCATGTAGCTATCAAGCTCTAAGTGTTGTGTAGGTTCACATGTAGTGAACCGGAACAATATCTTAGGCTTGAGAGCGTAACATGGTGGCTATTATTATTATTATTTAAATTCGAAGAATTTGGTATCCAGCTCTGGGTAGGCACGCTTCATAGAAATCGGCGCACCGGATTTGTTTACGAAGCAATGGCGGGTCTTAGCTATGGCTCTATCTTCACCAGTAGCTTTATCGTATATACGATAGGCTATTTCCATTTCGTGACCATCGTAAGACAAGAGCTTGGTATCGATTACAATTGTTTCATCGAATTTCACATTGCTTCTATATTCTATTGACTGAGAGATGATAGGAGAGCTGATTTCCATATCAAGCATCTGCTTGAATCCAAGTCCCATCTGCTCCATTAGATGCATTCTGGCATCCTCCAACCAGTTTAGATAATTGGATGGATGAATAACTCCCTGTAAATCTGTTTCATGAAATTTGGTGTGATGCTCAAAAGGGGTAATTTCAAGCTGCCTCTTTGCACCAGCAATTTCAATTTCTTGTTTTGACATTTGCTTTACCTCCTGATGAATACTTCTAAATACATTATATCACTATTATTCTTGATGGAATCCTGTTTCTGATATTATTTAGTTACTATTCACAGATACACAATTAATTTTTTTCCCGTCATACTTGTTTGTGTGGGAATGAAAATTATTTTTTCATATACGGAGATTAGTGGCTTCACCGTCATGAATAATATTAGACAAGGAAGTCAATTTGAGTTTTTGTTGAAGAGAAGGGCCATAAGTGGTAAAATTCTATTTAATTGATAATTATTTAACGAGCGGAGGTTAGTATGGATTTTCAAGCAGAATACAAAAAGAAATTAACTACAGCAGCTGAGGCTGTTAAGGTTGTTAAGAGTGGAGATTGGGTTGATTACGGCTGGTGTACTGGCACAGCTGATGCCCTTGATAAGGCTCTTGCAGCACGTACAGATGAACTTAGAGACGTTAAGGTTCGTGGTGGTATCGTTATGAAGCTTCCAGCTATTTTTGAGCGCGAGGATGCTGCTGAACACTTCACATGGAACTCATGGCACATGGGTGGTATTGAGAGAAAGCTTATCGCTAGAGGATGCTGTTTCTATTCACCACTTAGATATTCAGAGCTTCCTAGATACTATAGAGAGCATATCGAGCCAAATGATGTTCTTATGATTGTTACAGCTCCTATGGATAATCATGGATATTTCAACTTTGGTCCTAATGCTTCACATCTTATGGCTGCAGTTGAGAATTCTAAGCACATTATTGTTGAGGTTAATAAGAATATGCCTCGTTGCTTAGGTGGTTTCGAAGAGGGCGTTCACATTTCAAAGGTTGACGCAATCGTTGAGGGTGATAATCCAGCTATCCTTGAGATGGGCGGCGGCGGAGCTCCTACAGATGTTGATAAGGCAGTTGCAAAGCTTATCGTTGAAGAGATTCCAAACGGTGCTTGCTTACAGCTTGGTATCGGTGGAATGCCTAACACAGTTGGTGCTATGATTGCTGAGTCAGATCTTAAGGATCTTGGTGTTCATACTGAGATGTACGTAGATGCATTTGTTGATATTGCCCGTGCTGGTAAGATTACAGGTGCTAAGAAGAACATCGATAGATTCCGTCAGACATATGCTTTCGGTGCTGGTACAAAGAAGATGTACGATTACATGGATGAGAATCCAGAGCTTATGAGCGCTCCTGTTGATTATACAAATGATATCCGTCAGATTTCTGCACTTGATAATTTCATTTCTATCAACAATGCAGTAGACGTTGACTTATTTGGTCAGATTAACGCTGAGTCTGCTGGAACAAAGCACATCTCTGGTGCAGGCGGACAGCTTGACTTCGTACTTGGTGCTTACCTTTCTAATGGTGGTAAGAGCTTTGTATGTCTCTCATCTACATTTACAACAAAGGATGGCACTGTAAAGAGCCGTATCCGTCCTACACTTGCTGAGGGTTCCATCGTAACAGATACTCGTGCAAACACACATTATCTTGTTACTGAGTACGGCAAGGTTTGTGTAAAGGGTCTTTCAATGTGGCAGAGAGCAGAGGCTATTATCAATATCGCACACCCAGACTTCAGAGACGAGCTTATTAAGGAAGCAGAGAAGATGAACATCTGGAGACGTTCAAACAAATAAATAGAATTGTTTGGAGCTTACCTATTCTAGGTAAGCTCCTTTTTTTCTTGTGAAGGGATACTTTAGCTTATTTAATAAAGAATGCTACAAGGAAAGTGGATTTATAAGCATCTATGCTGCCTGGCGATATTGCTATAAAGATATCATCAGGAATCCCCCGAAGAAATGCTGGGTTTTATGAGGGGGCCTTTTATATATTCCCGGGAAAGTAGGCCTTAATTACGGGTATATTCATTAAATGTTGATAATTACCGTAGAGATTGAAAATGAAAAAAACTTGGATTTCAAAACCTACGGGTTTTATTGATGATTTGGAATAATTACCGTAGTGTTTTTTCGATGACTACGGTGCATTTTTTAATTAAGCGATTATTACCGTAGTTTATGCAGATTATGAGACGGTGCTTTACGGTAAATTTTGAAAAAAATACAAAAACACCGTAACCGAAAATTTTTAAAGTCAAAATGCTACGGTGTAAACTGCTGTTTTGAGAAATAAACCGTAGTTTTTGGAATCTGAAAGGATTTTTAGTATGAAAATTGTGTTTATAGGGAAAAGTCACACATATTCCAATTATATACCTAAAAAGGTTAGGTAATAATTATTGATGCGAGGGTTGTTGATGGTATTAGAAAGATGTAAAGCCTATGGAATAAAACAGGGCTTGGTCAATTGACCAAGCCCTGGCTTATTTTAATGATTAATTGTACTGTGGTGTAATTGTTTGTATTGTTCCATCTGAGTTGTACTTAAGCTCACAGTATTTAACACATCTACGATGGTTGATACCCTTTGAGTATTCACAATCGTGATAGAAGAGATACCATTTGCCATGATACTCAACGATTGAATGATGTGTGGTCCATCCAATTACCGGCTCAAGGATAACTCCTTGATAGGTAAATGGACCGAGAGGGTTATCGCTGGTTGCATAAACGATTTTATGTGTTGTACCAGTGGAATAAGAGAAGTAGTATTTACCATTGTATTTATGCATCCATGGACCTTCGAAATATCGTCTATCCTCATCACCGGAGAGAAGAGGAGAGCCGTTTTCGTCAACAATTTGAATATCTACTGGAAGCTGTTCAAACTCGCTCATGTCGTCCTTCATGATTCCACATTTTGGACATACAGCAGGCTCATCCTTTGGTGGTTCGCCACCTTGTGGATCGAACTTGCCAGTTCTATATTTCTCAAGCTGACCACCCCAGAGACCGCCAAAGTAGATATATACTTTGCCATCATCATCGATAAATGAGCAAGGATCAATACTGAAGCTGCCCTTTATACAATTAGCTCTAGGAGAAAATGGTCCTTCTGGTTTTGAGCTTTCAGCAATTCCCAGCCTGAAATTACCTTCTTTGTCGCGAGCAGGGAAGAATAAGTAATAAGTGTTATTCTTATAAACTGCATCAGGTGCCCACATTTGCTCGCTTACCCATGGTACTTGATTCTGATGTAATACTTCACCATGGTCAATGACCTCATCGCTTTTGTCATCCATTGACAGAACATGATAATCCTGCATTTGATATTCATCACCGTTGTCGTTGTCTTCGCCATCATGTGGAATATCATGTGAAGGGTAGATGTAGATTCTGTCGTTAAATACATGAGCAGATGGATCTGCTGTAAATATGTCTGTAACTAATGGTGTGTTTTGCTTTTTCATATATTATCTCTCCAAATATTAACATAAGATGTAGCATCAATAATTGCAGTATATAAGCTGCTACGGGAAGACGCAGCATCCAGAATTGCCTGCGGCAAAAAGCTGCGTCGTGGGATAGTTTGTTTTCTTCGCTTTGCTCGAAAAAAACTATCCTTTTACAGCACCCGCTGTTAAACCATCTACAATCTGGTTAGAGAATGCACAGTAAACTACGATTGTAGGAATGATTGCGATGATGATAGCTGCGAACATCTGAGTATAGTTTGTATTGTATGGTCCTACGAATTTTGAAAGAGAAACAGGGAGTGTTTTCTTTAAATCGTCGGAAATAAATACCATTGCAAGTAAGAGCTCGTTCCAGTTTGCTACGAAAGTCATAAGACCTGTTACGAATAAACCTGTCTTACCAAGAGGTAAGCATACTCCGTAGAAAATCTGGTAGATAGTAGCGCCATCGATACATGCGCTTTCAATTAATTCATTTGGAAGACCCTCAAAGAAACCAACCATAATGAATATTGTTACAGGAAGGGAACATGTAACATATGGAAGAATAAGACCAACTAAACTGTTGTTTAAGCCGAAACTTGAGAAACGAGAGAATAGTGGTATTAAAACGCAGTGTACAGGAATCATCATTCCAAGAAGGAAATAAGTAAGAGAAAGTCTAGCAAATTTCCAACGAAGACGAGCGATACCAAAAGCTGCCATTGATCCAATCAACATACTTAAGATCAATGATATTGTACATACTAAGAATGAATTTAATGTTGCGATACCAAGCTTTCCAGCTGTCCATGCAAATGTAAAGTTAGCAAATGATGGCGACTGTGGAAGAGAGAATGGAGCAACCATAAGTTCATGGTTATTGTCTTTAAAAGCTACAATTAAAACCCAAAGTAATGGAGCAAGGTAAATAACTGCCATTACAATTAGGAATATATAAATGATAATTCGTATTGGTTTGATCTTTTTCATAATATTGAAACTCCTTACATTTCGTATTGCTCTGTCTTTACTACCTTGTTGATAAATGCTGTTACAAGGAGGCAAAGAATTAATAATACGACACCGATTGCACTTGCATAGCCATATTTGCTGTACTTGAAACCTTGCTGATAAAGATGAGTTGCAAGGACTTCAGTTCTGTGGTTTGGTCCACCTTCTGTCATGTTAAATACCAAATCAAAGAACTTTAAAGAACCGATAGCATTAAGTGACATTGCAGTTGCTACCATAGGACGGATAAGTGGAAGAGTGATGTATCTAAAACTCTTAGCCTTGCTACATCCGTCAATGTAACTTGCTTCGTAAAGTGATTTGCTGATACCAGAAATCTGAGCCATGTAAAGCATCATAGACTGACCAACATACTGCCATAAGGCAACGAATGCGATTACCCACATTGGTAGAACAATGAAGCCTTTAGTATCCATTAACCATAAAGGTCCATTTTTAACGAAGTCTTGTACGCCAAGTGTCTCAATAAGCTTGTTGATACCAAACTTTGGACTGAAAATGAACATCCATAAGAGACCTAAAGCAGCAGAAGAAAGAACGCATGGTAAGTAAATAATATTCTTAAACAAGTTTCTTCCTTTATCTATATTTGTAAGAAGGCCTGCAAGGAACAAGCCCATAATAAGCTGAGTTACACATGAAAATACTAAAAAGAAAAATGAATTTTTTAAAGCAATCCAAAATGTATCATCCTTTAACAAGTCTGCATAGTTTTTTAAACCTATGAACTTTGGACCAGTAATAGATGTAGCCTTGTATTCACAGAGTGAATAGTAGATAGACTGACAAATTGGAACAAAAAGTATAAGAGTAAATAATAATAAACCAGGTGCCATAAAGACGATTATGGCCTTTTTATTTCTAAGTAATTTATCCATAACACTACTTTCCTTAAAACTAATTAATAGGGGTTTTGAAAAATATAGGGGCGCCGGCGAAAGCGCCCCCTATCACTAAAGAATAGATGAGAAAGAGATACTATCTGCAGTTTTCGTTGTAATATTCTTCCATGTCTTTAGCTGCTTCAGCAGGAGTTGTATCTCCAAGGAATACTGAAACCATTAAGTCATCGAAGTGAGCGCCTGTCTCAGTTGTAGGCATTGACTCATTGTAGAAACCGAATGTACCCTTTGCATTTGCAAATACATCCATTACGTATGAAAGCTGTGCAGGTGCCTTAGCAGCATCGTACTCAACACTTGTTACAGGAATCTTTCCACCAACTTCTGCTGTGTACTTCTGAGCTGTGTCATCTGTGAAGTACTTAAGAAGTGCGATACAAGCCTCTGGGCACTTTGTATCCTTGCTTACGCAAAGTGAATCAGACTTAGCGATAAGTCTCTGGCAACCAGGGAACTGGAATACACCACACTTAGACTCGAAGTCTGGGTTCTCACCGTTGATCTGACCAATTGCCCATGAACCCTGGATAAGGATAGCAGCTTCTTCGTTGTAGAAGTTTGCTGTAGCAACGTCATTTGTATCACCCTGAGCTGTTGGCTGGAAGTACTTAGAAAGCTTTAAGAGGTTCTCACAAGCCTTCTCAAGCTTGCCATCTTCCCATGAAGCTGAACCATCTGCAAGTGCTGCAAGGTCTACGCCTTCTTCTTCACAAAGGTAACCAGCTACCATAGATAAGCACCATGATGTACCAGCTGAGATTGTGATTGGTGTATAACCCTTAGCTTCAAGCTTATCGCAAGCATCAAGTAACTCGTCGAAGTTTGTAGGAACTGTAGCGCCAGCATCCTCGAACATCTCTGTGTTGTAGAAGCAGCAAGCAGCAGCTGTGTTAAGTGGAATAGCGTATACTGATCCGTCATATGTCTGCTGTGTGAATACTGCATCGCTTGTGAATGTGTTCTTCCATCCATCAGTAGCAAGTGCATCATCAAGGTTCATGCAAAGACCATCTGCTGGAGCAACTCCATCAGGAATTACATAATCTGAAAGCTGTGGTCCTGGGCTACAGATGAATACGTCTGGTGCGTTACCACCCTGAATCTCTGCGTTAAGCTTTGTGTAATACTCTTCAAGGTTTGTTGTAACTACGTTAACGTGATACTGACCTTCGTAGTCTTTGTTGAATCTTTCGATTGTCTCCTTATATCCGAGAGAAATCAAATCCTGTGTTGCATCAAGATCGTCCCAGAACATCCAAGTGATTTCCTGAACACCATCAGCTGTTGTTCCTGATCCTGATCCGTTGCTTCCGCCGCAACCTGTTAATAATGAAGCGGCCATGAAAGCAGATAACGTAGTAGCTAAAATCTTTCTTTTCATATTACCTTCTCCTCCAAAGTATTTTTGTTTTTGTGCTCAATTACCCTTTCCCTTGAGCACGTTGTATCTTATGTTTTAAATTTAGCACACAGTTTAATCACAATCTTTAGAATTGTTGTTTCTTGATTATCAATTATTGCTATTGTTTATAACCCAACCATAGTGGGATTGTTTAATATTTCTAAATAATATGGTCTAAAAATAGCGATAATTACTAAAATCAAACGATTTAGTTTTAATTTTTCGAAAAATAGGCTTGATTTTTTCGTCAATTAGAGCAAAAATTATGACTAGTGATTATTGCTAATTATTGCTCGAAAGGGGGAGTAAAATGATTGAATCCTTAGATGGAATTTTTGAAACCGTCAATTATAAGCAAAGCACCACTTTGAAGCTTTATGATAATACAGAGTTTGAAGACTATCCTATGCATTGGCATCCAGCTATCGAAATAATAATGCCAACTGAGAATGGATATAAGCTTACTTTTTCTAATTCAGAAGCAAAGCTAAGAGAGGGAGACATCTGTGTGGTATGTCCTGGATGCGTTCATTCTATAGAAGCACCTGAGACTGGAAGAAGAGTAATTTTTCAGCCAAGCACAGATATCTTAAGGTCTATGAGAGATATTGAAACTCTTATTTCATTTATGTCGCCATACACGGTTATTACACCAGAAGAATATCCAGATATATATGGTAGGCTCAAAACCCTCTTAACTGATATTAGAGATGAATATATGGCAGGTATGCCTTTTGCAGAGGTAAATATATATAGTAAGCTTCTGGAAATGTTTGTGCTGATTGGACAGAGATTTTCTATCAATAACAATGAGCACAAGGATGATTCATACGGCGTCAAAGGCGAGTATGCATTTGTATTTATGGATATTTGCGATTACATTAATTCACATTGTTCTGAGGACTTAAAACTAGATGATATTGCTGATATGAGTGGCTTTAGCAAATATTATTTTGAGAGGTTGTTTAAGCAATTCGCTGGAACGAGCTTTTATAAATATGTTAATCAAAAAAGAATTGCTAAGGCACAAGAGCTTTTAATTGAGCCAGGAAATTCCGTTACTGATGTGGCTCTTAATTGCGGTTTTACATCTATATCATCTTTTATAAGAATGTTTAAATTACAGAAGGGGTGCACACCTACTGAGTTTAAAAATATGTATTGGGGTATAAGAAGAGGAGCACAGAATAATAATGATTAGATTTTCAGTTGCAGAAATTTTTGGAAATGGAATGGTTTTGCAGCGCAATAAACCAATCCATATCTTTGGCCAGGCTGAAGAGGGGGATCGAGTTAGAGTTAGTATTTATGATTATCATGGAAGATTGATAGATGAAATCAATTCTGTAAGTGATCGACTGGAAAAATGGCAGGTTACCCTCGCTTCAATGGAAGCCTCTAAGGATAACAAAATTGTAGTTGAAAATACTAGCAGTCAGGAAAAAATAGTTATTAGCAATGTTAGTGTTGGAGAAGTTTGGTTGGCTGGAGGTCAGTCTAACATGGAATTCTTCAACAAGTACGACAAAGATTGGGAGAGAACTAAAAATCTTCCTAAAAATGATTCAATCCATTTTTACAATGTGCCACAGCGAGCCTTTGAGGGGCATGTGACACACAATGGAGAAGGCAGAGATGGATACGGCAAATGGCTTAACGACAAGGATCAGGGCTATGAAAATTTTTCTGCTCCAGCCTACAGTTTTGCCAGAAGAATACAAGAAAAGCTCCAAGTTCCTGTTGGAATTATTGGATGCAACTGGGGCGGCACAACAGCGGTTGCCTGGGTGCCAGAAAATGTGCTTCAGACCAAGGAACTTAAATACTATTTAGACGAATATGAAGAGGCATTAAAGGCATACAGCAAAAAGGAAATGAAGACAATAAGCCTACTTGCCTGGGAAAAGATAGACACACCTTCTGATTATAAGATATTTGAGCCATTGCTTTATGGCCTTGATAGAGAAGAGCAGCTTGAATACATGGAGAAAAATGGGGATGGTCCTGTCGTTCCTCTTGGACCATACAATGAAAATCGTCCAGCTGGTCTCTATGAAACCATGCTTCAAAAGGTGATTCCATACACAATAGCCGGTGCTCTTTGGTATCAGGGAGAATCTGACAGCGGAGACCGTGCCAAAACCTATGACCTGCTTTTGAGTAGTCTTATTACGGCTTGGCGCAAGGACTGGGACGATGAATTCCCATTTATCCTAGTTCAGCTAGCACCATTCGGCGAATGGCTAGCATGCACAAATGATGACTATTCTCTTGTTCGCCAAAAACAGCAGCATGTAGCAGATACAGTGGAAAATGTATACATGACAAGCATCATGGATATAGGAAGCTACTATGATATTCATCCAAAGGAAAAGATGGAAGTAGGCCGAAGACTAGCACTTTTAGCGCTCAGCCACGTATACAATATGATTCCTGCAGAGCAGGCTGAGAATCCTAGATTTGAAAAAGGCAACGTAAGTGGAAATACCATTACATTGACCTTTAAGAATGCCGAAAACCTAAGCGTTTTTGACAAAAGCGATATAGCAATCTCAATTGATGACGAAAATACTATTCCTGAAGAAGTGACCGCTGAGAACAATACCGTCACCCTCACTACTACTAAGGAAATTTCGCCTGATGCGAAAGTGATTGTCTCATTTGGATGGGCCGACTACGCCGTAATCAACATCAAAAACGAACAAGGCCTTCCTATAGCACCATTTCAGGCTACTCTTTGCAGCTAGGGCCACCTATTGAGTGTTGATGGGCAATTCGCATATTTGCTATAATGGTTAGTATCTAGTTAAGGAGAACGGGAGGGTTATTATGATTAGAGATGGTAAAATCTGGATGGCGAATAACGAAAAAGGTGAGCCTGTTTATTTGTTGCCAAAGATGGCTAATAGACATGGGCTTATTGCAGGTGCCACAGGAACAGGAAAGACAATCACTTTAAAGGTTATGGCTGAGAGCTTTTCGGATATGGGAGTGCCTGTATTTTTAGCCGATGTTAAGGGTGATATTGCAGGTATGCTTTGTCCTGGAGTGGATAGCGAAAATATGCAAAATCGCATCAAGAAATTTGGCCTTGATGAATTTGGATTTAACTACCACAATTACCCAACAACACTTTGGGATGTGTTCGGTAAAAATGGTATTCAGCTTAGGACTACTATTACTGAGATGGGGCCTACACTTTTGGCTCGTATTCTCGATTTGAATGATACTCAGACTGATATCCTTACAATTGTTTATAAGATTGCGGATGATAATAATTTGGCTCTTATTGATACAAAGGATTTGAAGTCCATGCTTAATTATGTCTCTGAGAATAACGGAGAGTTTGCTGCTGAGTATGGCAATATTAATAAGCAAAGTATCGGTGCTATTATGCGTGCCCTTGTATCTCTTGAGCTTGCTGGGGGAGAGACTTTCTTTGGTGAGCCAGCTATTGATATAAGAGATTGGTTCTCAACAGGAGAGCAGGGCAGAGGAATGATTCATATTCTCGATAGCCAGAGTCTTATTAATAATGGAACACTTTATTCTATGTTCCTCCTATATATGTTGTCTGAGCTTTTTGAGATAATGCCTGAGGTGGGTGATCTTGAAAAGCCGAAGATGGTATTCTTCTTTGATGAGGCTCATCTATTGTTTAAAGACACACCTAAGCATTTGCTTGAAAAGATTGAGCAGGTGGTTAAGCTTATCCGTTCAAAGGGTATCGGTGTTTATTTTGTCACACAAAATCCTAGAGATATTCCAGATGGCGTTTTGGCGCAGCTTGGCAATAAAGTTCAGCACGCCCTTCATGCATATTCTCCAGCAGAGCAAAAGGCAGTTAAGGCTGCAGCTGATTCTTTTAGAGAGAATCCTGCATTTAAGACAGCTGATGTGATTGAAGAGCTGGGTACAGGCGAGGCTGTAGTGTCATTTTTAATGGAGGATGGTACACCAAGTATTGTTGAAAAGGTTGCTATTCTTCCTCCACAGTCACTTATGGGTGGCATCGATGATTCTGTGAGAGATTCGTCTATAAAGGGAAGCATTCTTTATACTAAATATGCTAATGCCGTAGACCCTGAGTCTGCTTATGAACTTCTCCTTAGAATGGGAGTTGAAAAGGCAAAAGCTGAGGCTGAGGCCAAGGAAGCTGCAGAGGCTGCTAAGCTAGAGGCTAAGGAGCAGGCTGCGAAAGAGAAGGCCGAGCAGCGTGAGAAGGAAAAAGAGGCTAACAGAAAGAGACGTGCGGCTAAATCAGTTGGAACTACTGTAGCTGGTACTGTTGGTCGTGAGGTTGGCAAGACTTTCGGCAAGAAATTTGGCAAGTTTGGTCAGACTCTTGGAGGCAATACAGGAGCCCAGCTTTTTAGAGGTTTACTTAATACACTTCTCAAGTAATTTGACTATAAGTCCCATGATTGTTAAAATGGACTGCGAGTATTAACTCGGGAGAATTATTTGTCATGGGAAATAGACGTAGAACTAATCGACATAGAAGAAGATATAGAAGAAGAAAAAATACCTATAGGCTTTTCGTGCCCTTCGCAGTACTTCTCGTAGTGTGCTTGGGCGTGGGGGCCTATTTTTATTACAATTATAAGTCTAGGGTATATGAAAAGTGCGTGGTTGAGCTTGGAACAGAGGTGAAGGCTACAGACTTTTTAAAGGACCCTGAGAAGTCAGCTGAATTTACAGACGACACCGTATTTTCCACTGAAAAGGCGGGAACATATTCAGTAAGAATCAAATCAGATCATTTTACCTATAAATGTGAACTTGAGGTAACTGATACGGTGGCACCTACTCTTACTACTAAGGACTTGACCCGTACAAAAGAGGAGGCCCCATCGGCATCGGATTTTGTGGATGATGTATTTGACCTTTCAGGAGATGTTAATATCTATTACGGTAAGGCTGTAGATGTGGATAGCTACGGAACAAAGAACGTATCTATTGTTGCAGAGGATGCTTCTGGCAATCGCACAGAGGCGGATGCTGTGCTTAACATAGTTGAGGAGTATGATATCGAGCCACCTGTAATAGAAGGGCAGCTGGATAAAATAGTATATGTTGGCGACGGAGTCAGCTTTAAAAATGGAATAGTTGTTAAAGATAATGTAGATACAGATATTCAGGTTGAGGTAGATAGCAGTCAGGTAGATGTTTATACACCAGGTGAATATACAGTTATCTATACTGCTACCGATTCCATGGGTAATGTTGACTTGGCTGAGGGCGTAATCACAGTAATAGAGCAGATTTATTCAGAAGAAGAGGTATATGCTCTTGCCGATGAGGTCCTTAATGAGATTATCGATGATAGCATGTCTGACTATGATAAGGCTCATGCGATTTACGTTTGGGTGCAGGGCAATATTGGATACAGTGAGAGCGATGACAGCGGAGATTGGCTAAAGGGCGCATATGATGGTCTGAAGAATCGTCATGGTGACTGCTACAATTTCTTTGCTGTCAGCAAGGTGCTACTTACTAGAGCGGGAATTAAAAATGCAGATATTGAGATTATTCCGACTGCAACGCGTCATCATTATTGGAATGTGGTAGACTGCGGCGAAGGATGGCGTCATTTTGATACTACTCCTAGAACGGATAAATCTTTTAAGGGATTTTATATTACAGATGAGGAATTGATGGCTTATTCAGAACAGCACTATCGTTCTCATAATTATGATAGAGAAAGATTTCCATATTTTAATTAGTCCATGCCTTGGATGTTTACGGGTTTAATGATATGAAAAAATTAGGAATTATAGGCGGCCTTGGGCCAATGGCTACTGCATATTTTATGCAACGTATAATTGAGCTTACTGATGCCGCAAGCGATCAAGAAAATATTGAGATGGTGGTATATAACTGTCCATCTATTCCAGATAGAACAGGATATATCCTTGGAAGAAACAAGGAGAATCCCCTTCCAAAGATTCTGGAATTAGCCCATGAGTTAGAGAGGCAGAATGTGGATTACATTGCTATTCCATGTATCACTGCCCATTATTTCCACCCGGATATTGCAAAGGCAGTTTTTGTTCCGGTGGGAAATGGAATAAAAGAAACTGCTGAATATCTGGTTTCAGCTGGGGTCAAAAAGGTAGGTATCATGGCTACCGATGGCACTGTGCAGATGCATCTTTTTGATTCTGTGTTCAAGGATTTTGATATACAGTGTGTTTACCCTGATGTAGAATGCCAAAAGCTGGTTATGAGCATTATCTATGATGATGTTAAGGCTGGCCGCAAGGTAAATATGGAAGAGTTTTACACAGTTAAGGAGCAGCTGTTTGAGGCTGGCGCTGAGGTTATAATTCTTGGTTGCACTGAGCTTTCTATATTAAAGAGAGACTATGAGGTAGGGCCTAGAGTCCTTGATATAATTGATGTACTTGCAGCAGATTGCGTAAATAAATGTGCTGTGGCAAGGCCAGAATGTCAGAGCCTTATTACTAATTAAGCTTATTTTGGGGCATAGCCCTATTTATATATGAGGTGATTTAAATGCAAAACAACGTACTAGATTATCTGAACGACAGCTTGAAAAGAGTTCCAGATAAAATCGCATATGCGGATGATGAGGTAGAGCTTTCATTTGCAGACGTAAAAAGAATTATGGATTCTGTGGGAACAGGATTGTTAAATAAGGGTTGCAGCAGAGAGCCTGTAATCGTATTTATGAAAAAAAGTCCAAATACAATTGCTACATTTTTTGGAGTAATAAATGCTGGCTGTTACTACGTTCCAATTGATAGCGAGATGCCAGCTACTAGAATTAATCTGATTTTAGATAATTGTAAGCCAAAGGTTATTATCTGTGATGATAGCACAGTAGAGATTGCAAAGGGATTTGATTATCAGGCGGATATTGTTTTATTCTCTGAGATTAGCCAGACTGCAGCAGATGATGAGGCCTTAGCACTTGTTAGGAAAAAGGCAATTGATACTGACCCTATTTATATCGTATTTACATCAGGTTCTACTGGCGTACCAAAGGGTGTGTGTGCATGCCACCGCTCAGTTATTGATTACATTGAACAATTGTCTGAGACACTTGGATTTAATGAAGATACTATATTTGGTAACCAGACACCGCTTTATTTTGATGCTTGCTTAAAAGAGCTTTATCCAACACTTAAATTTGGTGCTACCACATACTTGATTCCACATTCATATTTTATGTTCCCAATCAAGTTGGTGGAATATATTAATGAGCATAATATCAATACAGTATGTTGGGTTGTATCGGCTCTTACAATGATTAGTGCTTTTGCTACATTTGATACAGTGGTACCACATACACTTAGGACAATAGCATTCGGTAGTGAGGTCTTTCCTATTAAGCAGTTTAGACTTTGGAGAGCTGCAGTGCCTGAGGCTAAGTTCTTTAATCTCTACGGCCCTACAGAGGGTACAGGAATGTGCTGTTACTTCCCTGTAGATAGAGATTTTGCAGATGATGAGGTTATCCCTGTAGGATTTCCATTTAAGAACACTGAGATTCTTTTGCTTAAGGATGACAATACACTTGCCGCTGAAGGTGAGGAAGGTGAGATTTGCATTAGAGGAACTTCTGTTACACTTGGTTATTACAACAACCCAGGAAAGACTAGCGAGTCGTATGTACAGAATCCTTTAAATAATAACTATCCTGAGATTATTTATAGAACAGGAGACATAGGACATCTCAATGAGAGAGGAGAGCTTATTTTCCATTCTCGTAAGGATTTCCAGATTAAGCACATGGGACACAGAATTGAGCTTGGAGAAATAGAAGCCAATGTAAATCTTGTTCCAGAGATTAAGCTTTCTGGTTGTATTTATGCCAAGGAGCAGGGCAAAATTGTTCTCTATTATGTAGGCGACATTACAGAGGGAGACTTGATTAAGGCATTAAAGACAAAGCTTCCACGCTATATGCTTCCTAACAAGGTAAACCGCCTAGAGGAAATGCCATTTACAGCCAACGGAAAAATCGACCGTGTAAAGCTTACTAAAATGTATAGCGAGAAATAAATTATTATAATAAATAAAATAAATTAGATGAGCCAGTAGTTGACAATCTCTGAGGCCTCTGGAGAATGACATTAGTCATCGTAAGAGGCTCTCAGGATTGTCAATGTAACTGGCGGACTAAGGAGGATAATACGATGAATGAATTATTAGAGATTTTAGGAGATTTACATCCTGAGGTAGATTTTACAACAGCTACAAATTTAGTAGACGGAGGAATCCTTGATTCCTTTGATATCGTGTCTCTTATCTCAGAGATTAATGAGGAGTTTGATGTAACAATTGGTGCAGCAGAGCTTACTCCAGAGAATTTTAATTCTGCAGAGGCAATTTACGAACTCATCAAGACAAAGTTAGACGACGAGGATTAATAGATGTTATTTACAAGCTATGAATTCTTAGGATTTCTGCTAGTAGTTTTTGTAATGTATTACTTATTGCCAGGAAGGGCCCAGTGGTCCTTCCTGCTTATTGCGAGTTATGCATTCTATTTTATGGCAGACCCTAGGTATCTTATTTTTATAATGATTACTACTGCAAGTACCTTCCTTGCGGCAAAGTCCATTTCTGATCACAAAGCATCTTTTGATGTTTGGTTCAAGGAACATAAAAAGGAAATGGAAAAGGAAGAGAAAAAGGCTGCAAAAGCCAAGGAACATTCCCTTGAGAAAAAGATTTTCCTTTGCTGCCTTTTATTCAACCTAGGTATTCTTGCAGTTACAAAATACACCAATTTTACTATTTCAAATATCAATTCTCTGCTTAGTGCTTTTGGCAGGGCGGAAGGGCTTTCCTTTGTGAATTTGGTTATTCCAATGGGTATATCCTTCTACACATTCCAGTCTATGGGGTATTTGATTGACGTTTATAATGGCAAATTCGAGGCTCAGAAGAATCCTTTGAAGTTCGCCCTTTTCGTATCATTCTTCCCTCAGCTTGTACAGGGACCTATCAGTAGATATGCTGATTTAAGCCAGACTCTATATGAGGAGCATAGATTTGATTGGAAGACTGTTTCGTTTGGTTTAGAGCGAATTCTTTGGGGCTTTTTCAAGAAGCTTGTTATTGCAGATAGAATTCTAGTACCTGTAAAGGCGATTATTGCCGATACTGATGCTTACTCAGGATTTTATGTTTTTGCGGGAGCTATGTTCTATGCCTTAGAGTTATACTGTGATTTCACAGGTGGAATCGACATCACCATTGGTGTGGCTGAGACTATGGGAATCAAAGTTACTGAAAACTTTATTCGTCCATACTTCTCAAAGAACATCAAGGAATATTGGAATCGCTGGCATATTACAATGGGTACATGGTTTACGGATTATATTTTCTATCCGATTTCAGCCAGCCAGTTTATGATGAAGCTGTCTAAGAAATCAAGAGCTCGCCTTGGAAACAATCTAGGTAAGAGAGTTCCGGTATATCTTTCAAGTTTTATTGTATGGTTTACAACAGGTATCTGGCACGGAGCTAGCTGGAACTTTATTGTATGGGGACTTGGCAACTTTGTAGTTATCATGATTTCTCAGGAGCTTGAGCCATTCTATAGATGGTTCCACAGTAAGGTAAATGTGGCAGGTACATTTGGCTGGAGATTATTCCAGGTTATTCGAACTGTACTTATTATGTCATCACTTCGTATGTTTGACTGTTATAGAGATGTGCCTCTTACAATTAAAATGTTTGGAAGCATCTTTACAGATACACATTTATGGCAGTTTAATCCGGAAGCATTTGTTGCAATGGGACTTACTATCGATGATTACATTGTAGTTTTTGTTGGACTAATTGTTCTTGTGACAGTCAGCCTCCTTCAGAGAAGTGGCTCTGTACGAGAGAAGATTGCCGCTACGGCTGGGCCAGTTAGATTCATTATTTGGTATGTTCTTTTCATGGCTACATTGATTTTCGGAGCTTACGGAATTGGTTATTCTGCAAGCCAGTTTATATATAATCAGTTTTAGAGGTGTTTGATGAAAAAATTATTGGCAATAGTTCTTACTATCGTAATTACGATATCTGGACTATGGTTTGCAACTAGATTATTTATGCCAAAATACATGCATGGTATTTTGGAAGGAGCCATGATTGGTGAATACTACGATGATCCAACAGACCACAATGTCGTTTTCATCGGAGATTGTGAGTTATACGAGAATATTTCACCTGTTTACCTATGGGAGAATTTTGGAATTAATTCGTATATACGTGGTAGTGCACAGCAGTTAATATGGCAGTCATATTATTTGGCAGAGGAGACAGTGGAGAGAGAACATCCTGATGTGATAGTCTTCAATGTCCTTTCTATGAAATACAATACTCCTCAGAATGAAGCCTACAACAGAATGACTTTAGACGGTATGAAGTGGAGTAGTAGCAAGGTTGATTCCATAAAAGCTTCTATGACTGAGGAAGAGAGCATGATTGAGTACATGTTCCCTCTTCTTAGATATCACAGCCGTTGGAGTGATTTAAATGTGGATGATTTTAAGTATCTTTTCCACAGAGATAAGGTTACATTTAATGGCTACTATATGCGTGTGGATGAGAAGCCTGCAGATGATAACATTCCAAAGGGAAGACCTATAATCGACTATCAATTTGGCGATACTGCATACCAGTATTTAGACAAGTTGACAAAACTTTGCAAGGACAATGATATAGAACTGATTCTTGTGAAGGCTCCAAGTCTTTTCCCATACTGGTATCCACAGTGGGATAAGCAGATAGAAGACTATGCAGCTGCAAATGACTTGACCTACATTAATTTCCTTGATTATCAAGATAGCATTGGACTTGATTGGGACAAGGATACTTATGATGGAGGACTTCATTTGAATCTTTCGGGTGCAGAAAAGCTATCCGAGTACTTCGGTCAAATCCTTTCTAATGATTTCAATGTCCCTGACCGTAGAGGCGAGGAGGATCTTGAGAAATATTGGGATGGTGTAATTGAAAGATATGATGCGGAAATTCAGCGTCAGACTACTAATTTAGAAAAGTATGGTTCGGTACATGGACCAGATGGAGAGTAGGAATATCCATGAAATTTGTAATTCAAAGAGTAAATGAAGCATCTGTAAAGGTGGATGGCAACATAATTGGTCAGATTAATAAGGGCTTTTTAGTGCTTATTGGCGTAGGTCAGGATGATACAAAAGAAATCGCCGACAAGATGGTAAAAAAGCTTTTGGGACTTCGTATATTCGATGATGAGAATGACAAGATTAATCTTTCTCTTACAGATGTTGGCGGTGAATTGTTATTGATTTCTCAGTTTACTCTTTATGCAAATTGTAAGAAGGGATATCGTCCATCTTTTATAGAGGCAGGTGCCCCTGATATGGCAAATGACATGTATGAATACATTATTTCTCAGTGTCGCGCTACAGGCTTTCATGTGGAGACAGGAGAGTTTGGAGCAGACATGAAGGTATCCCTTCAGAATGATGGACCATTTACTATTGTTCTGGATTCTAGAGAAATCTGCTAGGTGATTAATGATATGAATTTTGTTCGTACAATTACTAATATGGAACGCTGTTCTAACGAACCTTTAGAGATATTATGTAAGAAAATATCAGAAGGATTAAGGAAGAAACTACATGATCCAACATTTGTATACGTAAATATAGGTAAAATAGAGAACACACATCAATTGACAATGTGTATTCGTAAAAACGAATGGATGATTGAAAATGTGGATGTTATATTAATAACTATAAATAGTATATCATGTCACCAAAAGGCAGTAATAACATCTTGTTATAATTATGTCCAGAAGACAGCTGAGGTTTTGGCTGAAATAGGTTTTACTAAATTAGATAGTTATAGTTTTGACTCCATGGATTATGAGTATTAAAAACATGTAAACAGGAGGTAGAGAGTATGAAAATTGCAATGGCAAATGACCACGCTGGTACACAAATGAAAGAGGAGATTAAGGCTTATCTTATCAAAGAAGGATACCAAGTAGAGGACTTTGGAACCTATGATGAGAATAGCTGTGATTTATCTGATTTTGTTTATCCTGCAGCTCTTGCAGTAGCAAAGGGTGAATGCGATAGAGGAATATTCTGCGATGGGGTAGGCTATGGAAGCGCATTAATTGCAAATAAGATTAATGGTTGCTACGCAGCGGTATGTCAGGATCCTCTTTGTGCAACACTTGCTAGAGAACATACAGATTCCAATATCCTTTGCCTTGGAGCAAAAATTATTGGAGGTCTTATGGCTATGGAAGTGGTAAAGACATGGCTTAAGACAGAACCACTTATGGAAGAAAAATATCGTCGCCGTGTTCAGAAGGTTTGCGACATCAATGATAAGCACTGTGTGCCTATTGTATAATGATAAAGTAATAACAAAAGAGACATCCTAAAAGGATGTCTCTTTTTTATTATTCTTTAATCTACAATTCTGTCTTCGATTGGGATGTACTTCTTGTGCTGGCATACTGTCATGTATGCTGGACGCATGATTTTGCCCTTGTGGCAGATTTCTTCCATGCGGTGAGCACTCCAACCTGCGATACGTGCAATGGCAAAGATAGGAGTAAATAATTCTCCAGGAATGCCAAGCATCTGATAAACAAATCCTGAGTAAAAGTCTACGTTTGGTGAAACACCCTTGTAGATTTTTCTCTCTTCAGCGATGATCTTTGGAGCAAGCTTAGCAACTAGCTCGTAAAGATTGTATTCCTTTTCCATGCCCTTTTCCTTAGCAAGATCCTCTACGAAAGAGTGGAATGTAAGAGCACGAGGATCGGATACTGAATAAATAGCGTGGCCCATACCATAGATAAGACCGGCATTGTCAAATGCCTCGCCGTGTAGGAGAGCACGAAGATAAGCTGAAACTTCTTCCTCGTCTTCCCAATCCTTAAGGTGGGCTTTCATATCCTCGAACATCTTTACAACTTTTATATTGGCACCACCGTGCTTAGGTCCCTTGAGGGAACCAAGTGCTGCAGCGATAGCAGCGTATGTGTCTGTACCTGATGATGAAACAAGGTGAGTAGTGAATGTAGAGTTGTTACCGCCACCGTGCTCCATATGTAAAATCAATGCCACGTCAAGGAGCTTAGCCTCAAGTGGAGTGAATTTGCTGTCTGGTCGTAAGCAGTGCAAAATATTCTCTGCTGTAGAATAATCAGGTCTTGGCTGATGGATAATCAGCGAGTTCTCATTGTAGTAGTAATCGTATGCTGCGTAGCTATAAACTGAAAGCAGTGGGAAATTAGCAATCAGCTGTAAGCACTGTCTAAGTACATTTGGCTCAGAGGTGTCATCAGCATAGTCGTCGTATGAGTAAAGTGCAAGAACTGATCTAGCAAGTGAGTTCATCATATCCTGAGATGGACTCTTCATAATCATATCGCGAACAAAATTTGGTGGTAAAGAGCGATAGCTTGCAAGTATGTCTTTGAACTCTTCTAATTGATCGACAGTAGGAAGGTTACCAAAAAGTAAAAGGTAAGCACATTCCTCGAATCCGAAGTGCTGCTCCTTTGGAAGATTCTTAACTAGGTCTCGTACATTGTAGCCGCGATAGAAGAGCTGACCATCACATGGAACTTCCTTTCCATCTACGAATTTCTTTGAGTTAACTTCAGATATCTCAGTAATACCAACCAGAACACCCTTACCATTTAGATCACGAAGACCTCTTTTTACATCGTAAGTAGTGTAAAGCTCTGGATCTATATATGATGATTTCTTGGAGAGCTCAGCAAGCTTTTCCAATTCAGGAGTAATCTCGCTATAATTTTCAATTACCATTAAAACATTGTCCTCCTTCAAGTGGTTATTGCAATTAAACATTATAAAGTCTAAGTATAATTGTTTTACACTTTAGCGTGCTAAATTGCAATTTAATGTATAGTAACATAAATATATGTAATTATACAAGTAAAATTGTGCCATTTTTAAGTGGAGGATTGCAAGTTATTTGGGCAAATTTTAGAAAAAGTTAATACTTGGCAATTTGCTCAAAAAAGGCCACTAAAATTGTACGAATAGGAAAACAATTTTTCGTTGATTTCGTTGACAATAAAATAACGAATATATAAAATGTTATTTAGCGAAAATTAGTTTATAGCCCCTTGTTACATGGGGTTAGCTACTAAAATTAAATAAATTTAGAAAAGTGAGGTAAGACAAGATGGCTAATGTTGATTTAACAAAGTATGGCATCACAGGAACAACTAACATCATCCACAATCCTTCTTACGAGGAACTCTACAAGGCAGAGCTCGACGCTAAGAACGAGGGGTATGAGGTTGGTCAGGAGACAGAACTTGGCGCTGTTAACGTAATGACAGGTATCTATACAGGACGTTCTCCTAAAGATAAGTACATCGTTATGGATGAGAATTCTAAGGATACTGTATGGTGGACAACAGAGGGATATCCAAACGATAACCATCCAATGTCTGAGGATGTTTGGGCTAAGGTTAAGGAACTTGCTAAGAAGGAGCTTTCAAACAAGGACCTTTATGTAGTAGATCTTTTCTGCGGTGCTAACAAAGATACACGTATGGCAGTTCGTTTCATCGTTGAGGTTGCTTGGCAGGCTCACTTTGTTGAGAATATGTTTATTAAGCCTTCAGCAGAAGAGCTTGCAAACTTCGAGCCAGATTTCGTAGTTTACAATGCATCTAAGGCTAAGGTTGAGAACTACAAGGAGCTCGGACTTAACTCTGAGACATGTGTAGCTTTCAATATTACATCTCGTGAGCAGGTTATCATTAACACATGGTACGGCGGAGAGATGAAGAAGGGTATGTTCTCTATGATGAACTACTTCCTTCCACTTAAGGGTATGGCTTCAATGCACTGCTCAGCTAACTGCGATATGGATGGAAAGCATACAGCTATCTTCTTCGGTCTTTCTGGTACAGGTAAGACTACACTTTCTACAGATCCTAAGCGTCGTCTTATCGGTGATGATGAGCACGGCTGGGATGATAACGGCGTATTCAACTTCGAAGGTGGTTGCTACGCAAAGGTTATCGGTCTTGATAAGGAATCTGAGCCAGATATCTACAACGCAATCAGAAGAGATGCTCTTCTTGAGAACGTAACAGTTGATGGCGCTGGTAAGATTGACTTTGATGATAAGAGCGTTACAGAGAACACTCGTGTATCTTACCCAATCAATCACATTAACAACATTGCAGCTGAGGTAAATGGTGTTTCAGCAGGTCCAGATGCAGAGAATGTTATCTTCCTTTCAGCAGATGCATTCGGAGTACTTCCTCCAGTATCTATCCTTACACCAGAGCAGACAAAGTACTACTTCCTTTCAGGATTTACTGCTAAGCTTGCTGGTACAGAGAGAGGTATCACAGAGCCTACTCCTACATTCTCAGCTTGCTTCGGTCAGGCATTCCTTGAGCTTCACCCAACAAAGTATGCTGAGGAGCTCGTTAAGAAGATGGAGAAGTCTGGTGCAAAGGCTTACCTTGTTAATACAGGTTGGAACGGAACAGGAAAGAGAATCACAATTAAGGATACAAGAGGTATCATCGATGCTATCCTTTCTGGTGACATCAAGAATGCTCCTACAAAGACAATTCCAATGTTCAACTTCGAAGTTCCTACAGAGCTTCCAGGCGTAGATCCTAAGATCCTTGATCCTAGAGATACATACGCTAACGCTTCTGAGTGGGAAGAGAAGGCAAAGGATCTTGCTGCTAGATTCAACAAGAACTTTGTTAAGTACACATCTAACGAGGCTGGTAAGGCACTTGTTTCTGCAGGTCCACAGCTCTAAAATAGTGTAATTATTACCCATCTTGTGACTAAAGTTACAAGATGGGTTTTTAATTGTAATACTATACTTAAGCATAACAATGTTGAAAAAATGTTCTTTATTTAAACACATTTATGGTGTAATATAATTTCAGGTACAAGATACCGACTTTTTCCTAACCTGGGATGTACGATTTAACTTATCCTTTTTGAACCTACATTTACTTTAAACGGAATGCCTATATTTCTAGTTGGCTGTCAGGCCTCCTTTGCAGTGGAAGACAAAAGATTAGTTGCGGCGATCCACCTAGCTAGAGCTAGGAGTCAATTGATAGGCCCGGCATTTTGGGTTAGGTTTTATTATTCAAAGTAGTAAAAAAGTAAGGGTTATCTATTTTCCAAATTTATTTGGAAGATAGATAACCCTTATTTTTTTCTAACTTAGATAAGTTCGCCCATTCCATGAGTAACGGCCACGTTACGAATGGGTTGGGCGATTTTGAATAATAAAAATCTAACTCTTTAATATAGTCGCTGATTTTGGTAGAATCTGAGATTGAGGAGATTATTATTTATGTGGACTTTTTTAGGTTACGGTAAAACATATCTTGATAAGTGTGGAAGAGATAACATTGGTGCTTATGCGGCTCAGACTGCATATTTTATGATTATGTCATCTATTCCTTTTATGATGCTCTTGGTATATATAGCAGGATTTGTTCCTCCTATCAAGGAGTACATGAATGAGCTTGTTTATAATGTGCTTCCTGATTCTATTGAGCCATATATGATTAAGGTCTATGCCATGATTACACAGGCATCTGTTGGAATGATTTCTATTGCTGTTGTTATGGCTATTTGGGCTTCAGGCAAGGCCTTTCAGAATCTTATGGTAGGTCTTAATCAGGTTAATAAAATCGAGGAGACCCGCAACTGGTTAGGTCGTAGATTTAGAGCGATTATTTATACTATGATTATTCTCAGCGTTATTGTTGTAATCATGTTTATGATGGTCTTTACTCAGCAGCTTCAATATTATGCTAAGAATTATTATGGTTTTCTTGCTTATGTGGTTGGAATAAGACCGCTGTTTAGAGGCGTGTTTGTATTTGTTTTCTTGGTTATTGTATTTACATTTTTGTTTACAGTGCTGCCTAATAAGCATCTGTCATTTTTCAGTCAGTTGCCAGGCGGATTTATCTGTGCGGTGAGCTGGTACGTGTTTAGTTTGCTTTTGGCTGGATGGGTGAGAGTGTTCAATAACTTTTCTATGTACGGAGCGCTGGCTACCATGATGCTATTTATGTTTTGGCTATATTTCTGTATGTACTTTATGCTGATGGCGGCGGAGGCCAATGTTTTCTTTTCCGATGCCTTTGGTTTGGCATGGGAAAAGCACAAGAAGAACCTGAGCATGAAGCGCCGTGCAAAGTGGAAAAATTAAACCTATTGTGATAGAATGTGTGGGTTATGTTAGTAAAAGATTTTGATTATGAACTTCCTGAGGAACTTATCGCTCAGGATCCTTTGGAAAAAAGAAGCAATTCAAGATTAATGGTCTTGGATAAAAATACGGGAGAGATTTCTCATCGTCATTTCTATGATATCAAGGAATATCTTAAGCCAGGTGATTGCCTGGTTATCAATAATACTCGAGTTATTCCAGCAAGATTATACGGAGCTAGAGTTGGTTCTGGTGGAAAGGTAGAGATTCTTCTTTTAAAGAGAATTAGTGATAATAGATGGGAGTGCTTGGTTAAGCCTGGCAAAAAGGCTAGACCGGGTATGGAGATTTCTTTTGGAGACGGTCTTTTGATTGGAAAGATTGTAGATATCGTTGACGAGGGAAATCGTATCATTGAGTTTAGCTATGACGGCATCTTTGAGGAGATACTTGATAAGCTTGGTGAGATGCCATTACCACCATATATTACTCATAAGCTTAAGGACAGGGATAGATATCAGACTGTATATGCTAAATACGATGGTTCGGCAGCTGCTCCTACAGCAGGCCTTCATTTTACACCAGAGCTTTTGGATGAAGTGAGAGCTATGGGTGTTAAGATTGCAGAGGTAACACTTCATGTGGGACTTGGCACATTTAGACCTGTTAAGGAAGAAGAGGTTCTAGATCATCACATGCATTCTGAGTACTATGAGCTTACACAGGAGGCATGCGACATCATCAACGAGACTAGGGCAAATGGTGGCCGAGTTATCTCTGTTGGAACTACAAGTACTCGTACTTTGGAGTCGGCAGCAGAGGCTGGCAAGCCACTTTCACCAAAGAGCGGATGGACCCAGATATTTATTTATCCAGGTTATGAGTTCAAGGTGATTGATGGACTTATCACCAATTTCCATTTACCACAGTCTACACTTATTATGCTTGTGTCAGCTTTGGCAGGAAGAGAGCATGTCCTTGCGGCTTATAATGAGGCTGTTAAGGAAAGATACAGATTCTTCTCCTTTGGAGATGCTATGCTTATTGCGGATTTAAAATAAGTCCTTTAAATATAGCTGTCATTTTAATTGGCAGATGGCTGTTAAGTGTTGTTTTTACAATACTTAACTGATAAAATTTTAATTTAGTTGAGTAGGTTATTAAGCCTTAATATATGATTTTAGGGAGGAAGCTATGATAGACATCATATCTGAATTGAGCACCAAGTTTGAGACTGAGCTTTCGAATATCAAGAATTCTGAAGAACTTGAGAATATTCGTGTTTCATATCTGGGCAAAAAGGGTAGCGTTACAGCTGCCATGAAGGAAATGGGCAAGCTCTCTGTAGAGGAGAAAAAAGAGTTTGGCCAGAAGATTAACATTCTTAAAAATTCTGTTGCAGACAAAATTGCTGCTAAAAAAGAAGAGTTAGCTGCACTTGAGCTTCAGCGTGAGATTGACAAGGTTCCTGAGTTTGATATTTCCCTTCCAGAGCAGTTTGATCAGGGAAGCTATCACCCAATTACACTTGTTCAGCGTCAGTGCGAGACAATCTTTAAGTCTATGGGATTTACAGTTGAGGACTATAGCGAGGTTGTTACTGATTATGAGTGCTTTGAGTCAGTAAATATCCCTAAATATCACCCTGCAAGAGATATGCAGGATACATATTATCTTGAGAATGGTCAGCTTCTTAAGTCACAGACTACTGCGGCTCAGAATGCTATCTATAAAAAGTATCGCAAGCAGCTTATTGAAGATGGCACACCAATCAAGGCTATCTTCCCTGGACGTTGCTTTAGAAACGAGGCTACTGATGCATGCCATGAGAACACTTTCTTCCAGATGGAAGGTGTTATGGTTGGTAAGGATATTTCTATTTCCAACCTTATCTACTTTATGAAGACTATGCTTTCAGAAGTATTTAGACGTGATATCAAGGTACGTCTTCGTCCTGGTTTCTTCCCATTTGTGGAGCCTGGTTTCGAGCTTGATATCAACTGCCTTAACTGTGGCGGTAAGGGATGCCCTTCATGCAAGCATTCTGGATGGCTTGAGCTTTGCCCATGTGGTATGGTTCATCCAAAGGTTTTAGAAGAGGGTGGAATTGATCCTGAGAAATATACAGGCTTTGCCTTTGGTCTTGGTCTTACAAGACTTGCAATGATGAAATATGGTATTAAAGACATTCGTGATCTGAACAGCGGTAATCTTAACAGCTTAGCTCAGTTCACAGATGATGAGCAGTAAGGGAGGGCTAGATAGATGTTTATTTCAATGAATTGGATCTCTGATTTTGTTGACCTTAGTGGTCTTGACAAGATGGACCTTATTGCTAAGTTTTCTCTTTCAACAGCAGAGGTTGAGAATGATATTTTCCATAAGGGTGAGGATTTATCAGGTGTTGTAGTTGCTGAGATTAAATCGGTAGAAGAGCACCCAGAATCAAAAAAGCTTCACCTTCTTAAGGTAGATGCCGGCGATGGCAAGCTTACAGACGTTGTCTGCGGAGCGCCTAATGTTCGCGTTGGCATGAAGACAGCATTTGCCAAGGTAGGTGCACAGATTGGAGATATTACTATTGCTCCAAGACCACTTGCAGGCTTTGATTCATTTGGTATGTGCTGTTCTGAAAAGGAGATTGGTATCTCTGATAATAATGACGGTATCATGGATATTCTAGAGGATGTGGCAAATGGTACAGACATTAAGGATTTATATGAAATCGATGATATTATCTTCGAAGTAGACAATAAGTCACTTACAAATAGACCAGATCTCTGGGGACATTACGGAATAGCAAGAGAGTTTGCTACAATCGCAAAGCGTCCTCTCAAGGAGCTTCCTACAATTGATTTGAGCCAGTATGACAATCTTGAAAAGATTGATCTTAAAATCGAGGATGAGCTCTGCCAGAGATATTCTTCAATTAAGGTAGAGAATGTTGAGAAGAATGTTGCGCCTATGAATATGCGTATTCGTCTCTACTACTGTGGTATGAGAGGAATCAACCTTCTTACAGACCTTACAAACTATCTTATGCTTGAGATGGGTCAGCCAATGCATGCCTTTGATTCACGCAAGGTTGGTAAGATTCGTATCAAGAGATTTGACAAGCCATTTACATTCACAACACTTGATGGTGTTGAGAGAAATATAGACGAGAACACTCTTATGATTTGCAACGACAACACACCGGTTGCTATTGCAGGTATCATGGGCGGTCTTGATTCTGAAATCGTGGATGACACTACTACACTTACTCTTGAGTCAGCTACATTCAATGCTGCTTCTATTAGAAAGAGTGCAGTACGTCTTGCTCATCGTACAGATGCATCTGCTCGTTATGAGAAGAGTCTTGATCCTGAGATGACAACTGTTGCTATTGCTCGTTTCATGAAGCTTCTTCTTGAGATTGATCCAGGCGTAAAAGTTGTTTCAGCTCTTACAGATGAGTACGCATTCCACTATCCAAAGGTTGCACTTGATTTCGACAAGGCATTTGTTGATAAGTACACAGGTATCCAGATTACAAATGAGCATATCGTAGATACACTTACGGCTTTAGGATTTGGAGTGACACAGGATGGAGATAATTTCCATGTAGATGTTCCTTCATATCGTGCTACAAAGGATATTAGCTTAAAGGCTGATATCATTGAGGAAATCACACGTATTTATGGATACGACAATTTTGAGCTTTCTACAACAACAGCTCCTCTTTATCCAGTTCGTATGGCTGAGGACAAGAATGTAGAAGATAGAATCAAAGATATTCTTGTAAAGAGATTCAGAATACATGAGGTTCACTCTTATGTATGGCAGTACGCTGATGAGTACAAGAAGCTTGGTATGGAAGTAGAGGACAATATCAAACTTGCCAACTCTACTAACCCTAATATTGAGACTCTTAGAAACTCAATTATCCCTACACAGCTTTGCCAGGTTAATTACAACACAGGCTATGCTACTGACTTTGGTATATTTGAGGTTGGCCATGTAGTTGAGGGAATTAAAGCTGACGGTCTTTGCGATGAGAAGAAAAAGCTTTGTATTACACTTTTCTCTAAGACAAAGTCTCTTGAGACTCTTTACTTAGAGCTTAGAGATATGATTGCTGAGGTGGTTGATGATATTAGACATAAGCCACTTACATACAAGAAGCTTGAGGCTAAGCACTCATATGAGCATCCAAAGAATCTTAACGCTATTGTTTTAGATGAGACAGTGATTGGTAAGCTTGGGGTGGCACATCCACTTGTTTCTAAAAAAATCGATAAAAAGGCTTCTATTGTATTTGCTGAAATTGATATCGAAAGTCTTGCAAACATTGTAGCTGAGCCAATTAAGTATGTTGAGCCTTCAAAATATCCATCAATTGAAGTGGATTTATCATTTGTAGCAGAGAAATTTTCTGAAATAAATGATACAATAAAGGAGAGTGCTGAATCTATTCTTAGAAAAGTTGGCGTTGCCGATATATATAATGATGGAAACAGCAAGTCGATCACAGTAAGACTTCTGTTCGGTGATGACGAGCGTACTCTTACTCACGAGGAAGTTCAGACTGTAGTTGATAAAATTATTGAAAAGCTTAAGACTAAGGGTATAAATCTTAAGGCTTAATTACAATTATTTGTATTGGGAGGCGGAGCATGGAAGAGAAGAGAAAAAATAAGCGTCTGGATATTGATGTAAAGGTTGAAATCGAACGTATCGATGAGGCCAATATCACAACTGTAAAGTACATGGAAGTTGAGGTTACTAATATATCTAAGACAGGATTGGCTTTTAGAGTACCAGATGTTGAATTTGAAGTGGGGGCATGTTTTGATGCTAGAATTCAGATTTGGACAAAAGAGACAATCGACACAATCTTCAAGGTCGTTCGTGTGAACAAGCTTGAGAATGATGTTTATGAATACGGATGTATTTTCGTAGGCATGACTGACACAGACGCATTAAAAATCGAAATCTATCAGCTCTTTAATGATGTAGAGTAGTTGTAATGAGGGAGAGTAGTTAAGTGGATACTAGTATTATTTTCCCACATCTTCATATCACATTGAATAACGTTGAAAAAGGATTCCATATTGGATCCTTTTTCATTGCTTTTTACGGAGTTATTATTGCAATTGGTATGCTTGTGGGTGTTTCGTTTATATTAAAAGAAGCTAAGCGTGTTGGATTTGATGAGGATGGCTTTTTAGACATCTGCATTATCACAATTATTGTTGGCGTAATTGGCGCTAGATTGTATTATGTGATTTTTGCATGGGATTACTACAAGGCTAACCCTTTGAGTGCTTTTAATATCAGGCAGGGAGGACTTGCTATTTACGGCGGCATTCTTGCGGGTATTGCCAGCGTAATGGTTCTTTGCAAGTTAAAAAAGCTTAAGTTCCTAGCTGTAGCAGACGTTGCAATATTTGGCGTGATTATTGGCCAGATATGTGGTCGCTGGGGTAATTTCTTTAATAGAGAGGCTTTTGGAGCCTATACAAATGGACCTTTTGCAATGTTGCTTCCACTTAATGCTATTCGTTCTTTGGATGATACTACAGCAGAGATGATGGAGCATATTACTTCCATTAATGGAGTGGATTTTATTTCTGTTCATCCTACCTTTTTATATGAGTCACTATGGAATTTGGGACTTCTTATATTCCTTCTATTCCTTAGAAAGAAAAAGAAGTTTGATGGTCAGATATTTATTTTGTATTTGATCATTTACGGCGCAGGACGTTTCTGGATTGAGGGACTTAGAACAGACCAGCTTAAGCTTTGGGCTACGGGACTTCCGGTTTCACAGCTTTTGGCTGGATTATTAGTTGTTTTAGGCACAGCTCTTTATGTGTATTTTATTAAGAGTGGAGCAGAGGTTTCAACGGTGAATCATGAGGGAGCTAAAACTGAAAAAATAGACCAAGAGACAGAAAAAGAACAAGAAAATTAACAATAAATTGTATTTTTTTAAGCACAATCCAAGACATCGGTTATTCCGATGTCTTTTTTTGTGTCCTTTTTTAAGTTCCACCACTATATTTTGGGGAATGCCCACCACTTGCCTCCACAGGCAAAAAACATTGATTTTTCACGGGTTTAGGGGTTGTCATCAGCAGCAAAAAGGTTTAAAATGTAGTTAAAAGTGGAGGAAAGTGGTAGAAAAGTGTCACAAAGTGGTGGAAAGGAGGAGTGAGTCTCATGTTCATGGGAGAATACAGTCACAATTTAGACGCGAAGAATCGTCTTATTATGCCTGCTAAGTTTCGTGAGCAGTTGGGAGAGCACTTCGTAGCCACTAAGGGACTTGATGGATGCCTTTTCGTTTATCCACTTAGTGAATGGCAGACTATCGAGGAGAAATTCAGAGAGATACCACTTACCACAAAGGATGCTAGAAAGTTCTCACGTTTCTTCTTTGCAGGAGCTGCAGAATGTGACATCGATAAGCAGGGCAGAGTTCTTATTCCTGGAAACTTAAAAGAGTATGCAGGGATAGATAAGGAAGTTGTTTCTGTAGGTGTTCTCAATCGAATTGAGATTTGGTCTAAGGAAAGATGGACCACAGAGGGCACTTATGATGACATGGATGAGATAGCCGAGCACATGGCTGAGTTAGGTTTAGGAATTTAAATGGAGTTTAATCATTATTCAGTTCTCTTAAATGAGACAATTGACAATCTGAATATTAAACCTGATGGCATATATGTAGATGGCACATTGGGAGGCGGTGGTCATTCATATGAGATTGCCAGCCGACTTACCACAGGCCATTTATATGGATTTGATCAGGACACTGACGCATTAAAGGCCGCAGGAGAGCGACTAGCACCTTTTGGCGATACCGTCACAGAGATTCATAGCAATTATGAATTCATGAAAGAGCGATTAGCTGAGCTTGGTGTTAGCAAGGTAGATGGAATAATGCTTGACCTTGGGGTATCTAGTTTCCAGCTTGACGAGGCAGAGCGAGGTTTCACATACAGAGTTGATGATGCTCCGCTTGATATGAGAATGGACAAGGACAATCCAAAGACAGCAGCTGATATAGTTAACAACTATTCCCCAGAGGATTTGGTAAGAGTCCTTTATACATACGGAGAAGAAAAGTTTTCCAAGCAGATTGTTAAAAATATTGTTAAGGAAAGACAGAAAGCTCCAATCCTTACAGCAGGACAGCTTAACAAGATAATAGCAGAGAGCATTCCTAAGAAAGCTCAGGTAGGGCAGGGACATCCTTCCAAGAGAACCTACCAGGCACTTAGAATTGAGCTCAATCGAGAACTTACAGTTCTTGAGGATCATATAGATGACATGATTGATTTGTTAAATCCAGGTGGCAGGTTGTGTATTATCACCTTCCACTCACTGGAGGACAGAATCACAAAGGTAGCATTTAAAAGAAATGAAGACCCATGTACGTGCCCGAAGAATTTTCCGGTATGTGTATGTGGAAAGAAATCAAAAGGCAAGGTAATTACTAGAAAGCCAATCTTGCCAAGCGAAGAAGAACTTGCAGTAAATTCCCGTTCAAAGAGTGCAAAACTTAGAGTATTTGAGCGAGGAACACTTTAAAAGCAATTCTTCTAGGGACTAGTTTTGGTACGCAATGTTTTAGGAGTTTTATTATGCAGGAATTACAGACTTATTATTACAATCAGGGAAATGCAGTTAGAAAAGAAGAAATTTATGTGCGTCCTACAAGAAGTCTGCCTACAAGAGAGCAGCGCGAGCGTGAAAAGAGAGAGGAAGCTTTAAGACGCCAGAAAATTACAGATAGAAAAAGAGCAGCTGCCCTTAGAAAAAATAGACTCTTGACCGGCTATATGATTGTTGCAGTAATAGCTACAGTTTCTATGTTGGTTGGATATGTTGCACTTCAGACCAATGTTTCTACTAGAATGGACCACGTGGCAGAGCTTGAAAGTCAGCTATCAAAGGTTAATGCAGACAACAAAGCGGCAGAAAGTAGAATAGCTACAACAACAAATCTTTCAGAAATTAAGGATAAAGCCATAAATGAACTTGGAATGGTGTATGCAACTAGCAACCAAATAGTGTATTATAGTGTAGATGGTTCTGACTACATGAGTCAGTATCATGACATTCCATAGAATTGAGTGGGAGTTATGGCTGATAATAATAATCGAAGAAGGATAAAACCAAATAATAAAATTTTAAAAAGAATGCAACGCAAGCTCTGGCTGGTATTTGGAGTTGTTTGTATTCTTTTTGTTATTCTTATAGGTCGCGTAATGTTTATCCAATATACAAGCGGAGACAAGTACGAAAAAATAATACTTGCTCAGCAGCATTACGATAGTACCATTATACCTTTCCAGCGAGGCGACATAATTGATGCTAGGGGCACGGTACTTGCTACATCGGTAGATGTATATAACGTAGTCCTAGATAGCAAGGTGCTTAATGCAAAGGAGAGCAAAAAGCCCGGCACAATCGCAGCTACAGTTAAGCTTGTTACAGAGTGTTTCGAGGAAATCGACGAGGATAAGATTAAAAAGCAGTTATCTGACAATCCAAATTCTCAGTACTTTATTCTTGCAAAAAAGGTTTCCTATGAAGAAATGGCTAAATTCGAGGAGCTAAAAGAAGATGATAGCCACAAGGGTAGCATTTTTGGGATTTGGTTTGAAAAAGAATATATTAGACAGTATCCATACGGCACCCTTGCTGCCGCTACAATTGGTTACGCCAGTGGTGGTAACGTAGGTGTCATTGGCCTTGAGAATAAATATTCCAACGTTCTTAATGGTGTTAACGGTAGAACATACGGATATCTTAACTCAGACAGTAACTTGGAACAGACCACAATTGATGCTACTAATGGATATAATATTGTTCTTTCATTAGATGTTAATATCCAGACCATTGCTGAAAAGGCTGTTGCGGACTGGAATCAAAAGACCATGGAAAAGTGGAACGAGGAACATCCTGATGAGCCAGAGGCTTTTGGCTCGTTACATACAGCTGTACTTATTATGAATCCTAATTCAGGAGAGATATTAGCTATGGCTCAGTATCCATCTTTTGATTTAAACAATCCTAGAGATTTGAGCACTTACTATTCCGAGGAGGAAATAAGTGCCATGACTGAGGATGAGAAGATGGATAAGCTTAATCAGATATGGCAGAATTTCTGTATAACCTATACATACGAGCCAGGTTCTACATTTAAGCCATTTACAGTTGCAATGGGGCTGGAGACAGGAGCTTTAAATGGAGATGAGACCTACTTCTGTGATGGAGGTGAGATGGTTCCTGGATATGATAAGGTTATCCATTGTGTTAAAAAGACTGGTCATGGACAGGAGACTATAGCCGATGCTCTTTCCAATTCTTGCAATGATGCTTTGATGCAGATGTCCTATGTTATAGGTGGTGAGAATTTTACTAATTACCAGTCAGTTTTTGGATTTGGTCAAAAGACAGGCATTGATCTTACAGGAGAGGCTAGTACCGTTGGTCTTATTTATAGTCTGGAAAAAATGTCAACGGTTAACTTAGCAACTAATTCATTTGGACAGAACTTTAATACAACCATGATTCAGTTGGGTACTGGCTTTTGCTCACTTGTAAATGGTGGCTATTTATATGAGCCTCATTTGGTGACAAAAATAACTGATTCTAGTGGTAATACAATTCAAGAAATTGAGCCTACCATTTTAAAGCGTACTATATCTGATGAGACTGGAGATTTAATCAAAGGGTATCTTGAATACGTAGTATCTGCAGGTACTGGTAAGACTACACGTGTTGATGGATATAGAATTGGTGGTAAGACAGGTACAGCCGAGAAATTGCCTCGTGGTAATCATAAGTACTTAGTTTCATTTATAGGATTTGCTCCTGTTGATGATCCACAGGTTGTCGTATATGTAGTTGTTGATGAGCCAGGTGTTGGTGCCATTGGAAACAACCAGGCTCACAGTAGTTTCGCTCAGGAAATCTGCCATGAGATATTTAAGCAGATTTTGCCATATATGGGAGTTGAGTCTTCTCTTTCAGAAGAGGAGGAGGCAGAGGCTGCAGCCAGTCTTACAGAGCAGGCTCAGGCGCCTGTTGAGGAGGCCACAGACGATACACCTGAGACAGAAGCTCCTGAAGCTAATCCAGAGGCAGTTCCAGAGCCAGTTTCAGAGCCAGATGTTCAAGAATAGAATAATTAATAAGAATATGTAGTCTTAGACTACGGGAAATTGGAGTTATATTATGTTACAAGTTTTTTTACCTATGTTGGTTTCGTTTATTATAGTTTGTGTTATTTCACCTTTTGTCATTCCTGTTCTTCGCAGATTAAAAATGGGAAATACAGAGAGAGAGTATATCAAGGAGCACAAGCTTAAAAATGGTACACCATCTATGGGTGGCATAATGATTCTTATAGGATTTGCAGTTGTAGGATTTTACTATGCAGCTGATTGCAAGGAGATTTATCCAATTCTTTTCCTTACATTAGGATTTGGTATTCTTGGCTTTATAGATGATTTCTTGAAGGCTATCAAGAAGAGCTCTGATGGTCTCAAAGCTTGGCAGAAGATGGCGGGACAGCTTCTTCTTACAACAGGCTTTGCTGTATATATGATAAAGTTCTCAAATATTTCTATGGAGCTTAGAATTCCTTGTACTAGAGCGTTTGTAGATATAGGATGGCTTAGCGTTCCACTTTTGTTTTTAGCGGTACTTGGAACAGTTAATGGTTCTAATTTTACAGATGGCCTTGATGGACTTGCTACATCTGTAACTCTTGCTATTGCAGGTTTTTGGGGTGTTGTTTCATTAACACTTGGTTCTGGTATTACTCCAGCTATCGCAGGAATGATGGGCGCTCTTTTTGGATTTTTAATGTTTAATGTTCATCCTGCAAAGATTTTCATGGGAGATACAGGCTCCCTTGCGTTAGGCGGATTTGTAGTAAGTACAGCTTACGTATTACAGATGCCTATATTTATTATTTTAGTTGCACTTATCTACCTTGTAGAGGTTCTCTCTGTTATTTTGCAAGTAGGATACTTCAAGATGACAGGAGGAAAGCGCATTTTTAGAATGGCACCAATCCATCATCACTACGAGCTTGGCGGATGGTCTGAGGTCAAGGTGGTTGCAGTGTTTACAACAGTGACAATTTTCTTATGCGTATTTGCTTATTACCTAGTTTAAAAGAGTGGGGATAGAGTTTATGGCTAAAGACAGAGAGCTTGCTGCATATAGGCAGGAAGCTAGGCAGAGAAAGAAAATTAAAAAACTTTTGAATTTCGATTATACATTGCTATTAATCGTTATCTTTATTCTGGCTTTTGGACTAGTTATGCTTTATAGTACCTCAGCTTATGCTGCATCTCTTAAAATGGGCAATTCTGTTTTTTATCTTAAAAAGCAGGCGAGCGCCGCGGCTCTAGGCTTTGTTGGCATGTTTTTTTCTACTAAAATCGACTATAGAAGATGGTCAGCCCTTGTTTGGCCGATTTATTTAGGGGCTACAGCTCTTTGTATACTTGTTATTTTTGCAGGTACAACTATCAATGATTCCACTAGATGGCTGCGTATTGGTGGTGTTTCATTTCAGCCATCAGAGCTGGCGAAGGTAGCAGTTATTTTGCTTATTGCAAGTATCATTGACCGTGCACCTAAGGCCCAGAGGACATTTCAGGGCTCTATTATGACAATAGCGCTTGTTATTCCAATATTTACCATTGTCGCATATAGTAACCTTTCTACAGCTGTTATTATTTTAGGTATTGCATTCGTAATGGTATTTATTGCATCTCCTAAGTATGGGTATTTTGTGGGACTTGCAGCTGCAGGTTTTTCCCTTATTGTAGTTTATATCGCTTTTGAGAGTTACCGAGCAGGTCGAATTGGTGCTTGGTTGCATCCAGAAGATTTTATTGATAGCAACGGATTCCAGATATTACAGGGATTATATGCTATCGGTAGCGGCGGACTTTTCGGCAAGGGACTTGGCGGTAGTATGCAAAAATACATCGTGCCTGAGGCTCAAAATGATATGATCTTTTCTATTATTTGCGAGGAGCTTGGAGTATTTGGCGCAGTATGTATCATATTGCTTTATATTCTTATGCTTTATAGATTGCTTTATATTGCTAACCATGCAAAGGATATGTTTGGTTCATATATTTGCGTAGGTATCATGGCACATATTGCCCTTCAGGTAGTCCTAAATATTGCCGTTGTTACAAATTCGATTCCAAATACAGGCGTTACTTTGCCTCTTATCAGTTATGGTGGTACGTCAGTTGCTATTTTGCTTACAGAACTGGGATTAGCTCTTAGTGTATCTAAGAACATGGAGTTTGAGGAGGATGAGGATGTCTAGGCGCAGAAAAAAGCGTAGAAATAAAGGCTTTGTGCTTGCCATAATTGAATTTGTTCTCGCAATTGTAATACTAGTGGCGATTATAGGCGTTTCGGCATATTTTCTTTGTCCTCTTAAGAAAGTTACTGTTGAAGGAACAGATCTTTATACTTCTGAGGAAGTCTCCAATTACATTTTAGATGATGAGTATTCAAAAAATACAGTTTATGTTTTCCTGAAAAATAAGCTTTTTCCTAAGGGAGATGCAGAGTTTATTGAAAAATTTGATGTACAGATTACTGGCATGCATTCTATTAATATTGTCTGCAAGGAAAAGGCAATATTGGGATATATGACTCAGGATGATGGCAAATATGTTTATTTTAATTACGAGGGAAAGATAGCGGAGATTAGTGAGACCTACATTGAACGTGGCTACATGAAAATCGAGGGTGTTACTTGCGAGGAGCCAAAGGTGGGGGATAAGCTTTCCATAGGTTCCAATCAGGTAGGTTATCTAACATCCCTAATTAAAATATTAAAGAAGAATTCTTTGATGCCTAATGTGATTTCTTACGACGAAAACAATCACATTACACTTGTATATGACACCTATAATATTTCTCTTGGAAATCGTTCTTATCTAGAGGAGAAAATTGAGAGAGTGATGCTTATACTTCCTAAGATAGAGGGGTTACAAGGTACACTACATCTAGAGAATTATTCAAATCAAAACACAGATATTGTATTTGAAAAAGATACTGAGGCTGAGCAATAAAATCATATTTTTGATAAAAAACGGTTGCGTAATAGGTCGAAAAACTATAATATTATAATAGTATTTTGTATAAGAGGCGGAGAGTATCTCTTCGCAGCTCTGTTTTGGTATTAGAGATTTTTCGACCTCCCTTAGAGGTTTAATAAAAAGGAGGATATGGTTTTGATTAACATTACGACTGACGAGACAGGTGCTCCTGTCAGAATCATTGTTGTAGGCGTCGGCGGAGCTGGCAACAATGCAGTAAAGCGTATGGTTGAAGAGGGTATTGGGGGAGTTGAGTTTATTGGAATCAACACTGATAAGCAGGCACTTGATTTATGCAAGGCGCCTACTCTTTTAGCTATAGGCGAGAAAACTACAGGTGGAAAGGGCGCAGGTGCTAATCCTGAGGTAGGCCAGAAGTCTGCTGAGGAGAGCGCAGAGGACATTTCTGCAGCTATCAAGGGCGCTGATATGGTATTCATCACATGTGGTATGGGTGGTGGTACTGGTACAGGTGCTGCTCCAGTTGTAGCTAGAATCGCTAAGGAACAGGGTATCCTTACTGTAGGTATTGTTACTAAGCCTTTCCAGTTCGAAGGAAAGCCTCGTATGAACAATGCACTTAACGGTATTGAGAGACTTAAGGAGAGTGTAGATACACTTATCGTTATCCCTAACCAGAAGCTTGTTGAGATTTGCAACAAGTCTATGGGCATCGGTGAGAGCTTTAGAATGGCTGATCAGGTTCTTCACCAGTCTGTACAGGGTATTACAGATCTTATTACTAAGAATTCACTTATTAACCTTGACTTCGCTGATGTTCAGACAGTTATGAAGGACAAGGGATTAGCACATGTAGGTATCGGTTCAGCTAAGGGCGATGAGAAGGCACTTGAGGCTGTTAAGGCTGCTGTTGCTTCTCCACTCCTTGAGACAAGCATTCAGGGTGCTACTGATGTTATCGTTAACATCTGTGGTGATGTTGGACTTAACGATGCTAATGAGGCTACATCATACGTTCAGGATATGACTGGCGCTGATGCTAACATCATTCTTGGTATCACAGTTGATGAGAATATGGACGACGAAGTATCTGTTACAGTTATTGCAACAGGTCTTGGAGAGCCAGCTGCTACACCAGCAGGTTCATTCCGTTCATCTACAGGTATGTTATACAATTCACAGCCTAAGCCAAGCGGAGCAGATATGCTTGCAGGCATGAGAAATGCAGCTCCAGCTAGCCAGGCAGGTGTTACTAATACACCACCAGTTGTTAACAGACCAGTTACTCCAAATCCAGTTCAGAGACCAGTTACTCCTACAGCACCTACAGAGAGCAGCGTACCTGAGCTTAACATCAAAATGCCAGACTTCATGAGCTCAATCAAAAAGTAATTTAATCAAAAATTATGGCACCGCATTAGCGGTGCCTTTTTAAATGTCAAATATAATTATTTCTTGCCTTCAGCTTTTGCCATAAACTTTTCGTTGTTTATAATGAATCTCTCATGTGTACCCATACCAACCATACCGTTTTCATCTGAGCAAACAACTTCAAAAGTAAGTCTTCTTCCGTCAATCTCAATCAGAGTGGCCTCACACACAACAGTTTTTCCAATGGCACTAGGTGCCATATGGCTCACATTAACCTTAGTTCCTACAGAACCAAGTCCCTCTTCAAGCTCTGGCTGAATCATCTTCCAGCAAGTCTCCTCCATCAAAGAAATCATGGCAGGAGTAGCAAAAACCTCCAGGGCTCCACTAGTAAAAGCCTTTGCAGTATTATCAATTGTCACAACAGTCTCGGCTGACCCCTTCATTCCAATTTCCAACATAATAGAATCTCCTTAATCGTATTTTATATAAACTCATTATAAAACCTTACGGAAAAAATAAAACCCATGTTTCCACATTTATCCACTTTTTGCCTCCAGCCCACCTGCCGCCTTTCCAATAAAGGACCCGGGCCGCCGGCAGGTGCAGGCGGCGAAGATAAAGTGGATGGGAGATTGTGGAAACATGGGTTTTGTGTTATAATTTCTCTCCGTGAGTTTGTATAAAATATTGTGATTATTTATAGATGGAGGATACGATGAAAGAGATTCTTATGCAGATTAAGGAAGTTGTAGTTGACGGCTTTAAGGCTGCGGGCTATGACGAGAAGTACGGTATGGTTTCGCTTTCCAATAGACCAGACCTTTGCCAGTTCCAGTGTAATGGTGCTATGGCAGCTGCCAAGGAATACAAGAAGGCTCCTATTGCTATTGCAAACGAGGTAGTGGAGAAGCTTTCTGCTAATTCTATGTTTTCTAAGTGTGAGGCATGTCCTCCAGGATTTATTAATATGAATTTGTCGGATGAATTCATTTCTGATTTCGTTTCGGCTATGGCTGATGATAGTGAGCGCTTTGGAGTAGACAAAGTTTCTTCACCTAAAAAGGTTATGATTGATTATGGCGGACCTAATGTTGCTAAGCCACTTCATGTTGGTCACCTTCGTTCAGCTATTATTGGTGAGTCAATTAAGCGTACAGCTCGTTTTATGGGAGATGAGGTTATCGGTGATGTACATCTTGGTGACTGGGGTCTTCAGATGGGGCTTATCATTACTGAGTTGAAGCTTCGTAAGCCTGAGCTTGTATATTTTGATGAGAATTATGATGGCGAGTATCCAACAGAGGCGCCATTTACTATTTCTGAGCTTGAGGAGATTTATCCATGTGCTTCTGGTAAGTCTAAGGAAGATGAGGCTTATAAGGAGGCTGCATTAAAGGCTACTTTTGAGCTTCAGCATGGCAGAAGAGGCTATCAGGCTCTTTTATCTCATATCCTTAATGTTTCTGTTAATGACTTGAAGCGTAATTACGAGAAGCTTGATGTTACCTTTGATTTGTGGAAGGGTGAGTCAGATGCTCAGCCTTACATTCCTGATATGGTTCAGAAGATGAAGGACGATGGGTTCGCTTATATTTCAGAGGGCGCACTTGTTGTAGATGTTAAGGAAGAGACTGATACAAAAGAGGTTCCACCTTGTATGATTCTTAAATCAGATGGAGCTTCACTTTACAATACAACAGATCTTGCTACTATGGTTTGGAGAATGAAGGATTACAATCCAGATTCTATCGTATATGTAGTAGATAAGAGACAGGAGCTTTACTTTACACAGGTATTTAGATGTGCAAAGAAGACAGGTATCGTTCCTGATTCTACTAATCTTTACTTCGTAGGTTTTGGTACTATGAATGGTAAGGATGGTAAGCCATTTAAGACACGTCAGGGTGGCGTTATGAGACTTGAGTATCTTCTTCAGGAAGTAGAGGATAAGATGCTTGAGAAGATAAAAGAGAATGGCACAATGAATGATGAGGATGCTGCGAAGACAGCAGCTATTGTTGGTCTTTCAGCTGTTAAATATGGTGACCTTTCTAACCAGGCTTCAAAGGATTACATCTTCGATATTGATAGATTTACATCCGCTGAGGGTAATACAGGTCCATATATCCTTTATACAATTGTTAGATGTAAGTCAATTCTTACAAAGGCAGGAGTAAGCAGCTTCGATGGAGCGATTCTTCCTGCACACTCAGATTCAGAGAGAGCTCTTCAGCTTGAACTTACTAAGTTTATGGCTTCTCTTTCTTCAGCATATGAAGAGATGGCTCCTCACAAGATTTGTGCTTACATTTACGATTTAGCAAATGCTTTCAACAGATTTTACCATGATACTAAGATTTTGGCTGAAGAGGATGAAGCTGTTAAGGCTAGCTACTTGAAGCTCTTATGGCTTACAAGAGGTGTGCTTGAAAAGGCTATCGAACTTCTCGGCTTTAATGCACCGGAGCGTATGTAAATGGATACATCTTTTTTACCAATTGATTTTATTAATCGCATGGAGCAGGACCTTGGTCCTGACTTCCATGCGTTTTTGCGTTCTTATGAGAAGAGCAAAATATCTGCCCTTCGATTTAATCCTATTAAGGCAGATGACAAAGCTATAGAAAATATTAAGGATATGCTGACAGGTCCTATTAAGTGGAGCCCTAATGGCTATTATTATGATGATGAAAATAGCCGTCCAGGAGTACATCCTTATCACCATGGCGGAATTTATTATATTCAGGATGCATCGGCTCAGCTTCCAGTAGAGATGCTTGCGCCAAAGCCAGGGGATTTTTGTCTTGATCTTTGCGCAGCGCCAGGAGGCAAGTCCACCCAGATAGCAGGCTATTTGAATGGACAGGGAATACTTGTATCCAACGAGCCAATGAAAAATCGCGCTAAGATTCTATCTGAGAACGTGGAAAGACTTGGTATTAGAAATGCCATTGTCACTTCTGAATATCCAGATAAGCTAGCTACAAAATTTCCAGAGTATTTCGATAAGATTATGGTTGATGCCCCATGTTCAGGAGAGGGCATGTTTAGAAAGAATCATGATGCCTGCGCTGAGTGGTCTCTTGAATCTGTTGAGATGTGCGCAGCTCGCCAGGCTGAGATTTTGGACAGAGCATATGAAATGCTTATACCAGGAGGACGAATCTGTTATAGTACCTGCACTTTTGCGAAGCTGGAGGATGAGGAAGCTGTTGCTTCCTTCATTAGTCGTCACCCAGATATGACTCTTACCGAAGAAAAGAGACTTTGGCCTCATGAGGTAGAGGGAGAGGGTCACTATGCGGCTTTACTTGAAAAAGCTGACCCTGAAAATAGGGCAGAAGACTGTAAAGCTGAACGAGAGACCTTTAGCTTTAAGAAAATTAATGATAAAATATTAAATGACTATTTAATATTTATTAAGGGCACATTGGTGGACAAATGGCGTGATAATTTGCTACTTCTTGGCGACTTACTTTACATGCTGCCAGATGGTTGTCCTGATTTTGAGGGACTTCATGTGTTAAGAGGAGGCTTATTTCTCGGCACTCTCAAGAAAAACAGATTTGAGCCAAGTCATGCTCTGGCACTTGCACTAAAAGCTGATGAGGTAAAGCGCAGCTTTAATGTTTCATCTGATAGCAAAGAAATCGAAGACTATCTTAAGGGTCAGTCATTATTGGGAGATGTGTCAGACGGATGGACACTTATTACAGTGGACGGATATTCTATTGGTTGGGGTAAGACCGTAAAAGGTCAGATTAAAAATCATTATCCAAAAGGGTTGAGGAAAGTATGATACATAGGATATACAAGTATAAGCAACAAATATACGAATACATTATGTTTACCATAGCTTCTATCGTGATGGTAATCGGTATTTACTTCTTTAAATTCCCGAATCACTTTTCATTTGGTGGAGTCAGTGGTCTTTCTATTGTGCTGTCTGAGCTTTTGCCTCAGACACCTGGTTACATCAATCTGGTTATAAACATTGTTCTTTTAATCTTAGGATTTGTAGTTTTTGGCAAGAATTTTGGAGTAAAAACTACCTATATTACATTGCTTGTATCCTTTGGACCAAGCATCTTAGAGCATATTCAACCAATGGATGGACCTCTTACAAATCAGCCAGTACTTGAGCTTATGTTTGCAATTGCACTTCCTGCATTTGCCTCTGCAGTATTTTTCAATCTTGGGGCATCATCAGGTGGTACTGATATTGTAGCCATGATTCTCAAGAAATACACCAAAGTAGATATTGGTACAGCACTATTCATGTCTGACGTATTTATCGTAATCAGTGCATGCTTAGTATTCAACGTAGAGACAGGTCTCTTTTCTCTAGTAGGCCTTCTTGCTAAGTCTCTAGTTGTTGATGAGACCATTGAAAACATTAATCTTGCCAAATACTTTACTATTATATGTAACGACCCAGAACCTATCGTCAACTTCATCATGAAAGACCTAGGCAAGGGTGCCACAGTCTACAAGGCTGTAGGTGCATACGGCCACCAGGAAAAGACCGTAGTACTCACCATATTAAAAAGACAACAGGCCGTTGAGCTGAAAAACTTTATCCGCAGAAATCAGCCTAGCGCATTTATTGCCATCACAAACAGCAGCGAAATCATAGGCAAAGGATTCCGAGGCTATAATTAAATGGCGCTGGGCTTCACAGCAAATCCAATTCTGTAAAGCTAGGCCCTGGCCCCCTGCCCCCGCCGGCACCCAGAAATGGTAACAATTTTTGCGGATATTATAGTTTTTCAATATGCAAAGAGTGAACATCTAGCATGCGTCTTTTTAAGGGGTTAAAATGCAGCCAAGGAAAGCTGCATTTTAATCCTCCTTCGGAGGACAGCACATTTAAATAAATGTGCTGCTAGTACAGAAATGATTAAGCTTGATGCTTAATCATTTCTTATACATTGTTTTCAAAAATGTAGCTGACCTGTGTGGACACTTAATTAGTTTCAATGGCAGTTAACAAAATGATTCTAAGAGGGTGCTAGGGGCTCATGATACATTCGCTAAGAAAAATTAAAAAAAGAGTTTTGTATATATAGGCGCCGTGCTCCATGCAACGTCGTGTTGCTTACGCACTCTCGCCGCCGTCCGTGGCGGCTCGTGCCTATATATTACAAAACTCTTTTTTATTTTTCTAAGCTCATTCCAAAATCGCCCCTAACACCCTCGGAACCATTTTTAACTGCCATCTAAGTATAACGTGTGTCCACACAGAAGCTACCTTTTTGAAAACTGTGGAGGCTTGAAAAAGACACATGCCTATAGAAGATGTGAACTTTGCATATATGAAAAACATAATATTCTTGCAAAGTTACCATTTCTGGGTGCCGGCGGGGGCAGGGGGCCAGGGCCTGGAATAGGGAATGAGGGGATTTGCTGTGAATCTTTTTTGGGGTGGGGAGAATTATAGCCTCGGAGGCGGGGAAGGAGGTTTGACAGAGGGGTATAAATGTGCTAAGTTGTTGCTGAATTTAATAGTTTCATATGGATTAGGTGCCCATGGAGAGCATGGGTGAAAAGGGAATCTGGTGAGAATCCAGAGCGAAGCCGTCACTGTGTTAGGGAGTCTGCTTTCATGTCACTGAGTAATTGGGAAGAGAGAGCAGATGTTGATCGAAGTCAGGAGACCTGCCTATTCTTTATAATTAAAGATTTGCGGACTTTCGAATCTTAATTCATGTTTTTGTGAATTAGGGTCGCTTTATGCGATCCTTTTGGTTTATATGTCCGCGAGAAAATGGAGGAAATGAAAGAAATGAAGAAGAGACTAGCTTTGGGCTTAGCACTTGTTATGAGTGCAAGTATGGCATTTTCAGCTTGTGGACAGAAGGCTGATACAGCAGCAAATGAAGATGCTACAGAAGAGGTAGTAGAGACAACTGAGGAGGATGCAGATCAGGTGGCAGCAGATAATTGTGCAGCGCTTATTGATGCTATTTATGTTCAGGAGCGTACAGATGAGACAGATGCTCAGTGTGCAGCTGCAAAAGAGGCATGGGATGCCCTTACAGATGCGCAGAAGGAGCTTGTAGAAGGCGAGAATGCAGATCCAGATTACTTTGGTAGAGATACAGGTGATGCAAGCCAGGATGATCCTTTAAATCAGGATGAGATTGGTGAGAATGAGATTCTTGTTGTAAGTTTTGGTACTTCATTTAACACAAGCCGTGTTCAGGATATCGGTGGTATCGAGAAGGCTGTTGCAGAGGCTAATCCAGATTGGTCAGTGCGTCGTGCTTTTACATCACAGATTATCATTAATCATATTCAGGCACGTGATGATGAGAAGATTGATAACGTAGAGCAGGCTCTTGATAGAGCAGTTGCAAATGGTGTTAAGAACCTTGTTGTTCAGCCTACACATCTTATGCATGGTGCAGAGTATGATGATCTTGTAGAGGCTGTTGAGGCTTATGCTGATAACTTTGATTCTGTAGAGATTGCTGAGCCACTTCTTGGTGAGGTAGGCGCAGATGCTGCAGAGACAAATTCTGATAAGGAAACAGTTGCTAAGGCAGTAGTTGACCAGGCAGTTTCTGAGACAGAGTATGATTCTTTAGATGCTGCAGCTGAAGAGGGCGTTGCATTTGTATTCATGGGACATGGTACAAGCCATACAGCTAAGGTTACATATTCTCAGATGCAGACACAGATGAATGACCTTGGTTACGATAATGTATTTATTGGTACAGTAGAAGGTGAGCCTGAGGAGACATCTTGTGAGAATATTATTGCAGCTGTAAAGGATGCAGGTTATACAAAGGTTGTAATCCGTCCACTTATGGTTGTTGCTGGCGATCATGCTAACAACGATATGGCTGGTGATGAGGATGACTCATGGAAGTCAATGTTCCTTGCAGATGGCAGCTTTGAGTCAGTAGAGTGCCAGATTGCTGGTCTTGGTGAGATTGAGGCTGTTCAGAAGGTTTATGTAGCTCATACAGCTGATGCAATCAAATAATAGGGTTAAAGCAGTTTAATTGTTTTGACATAATAATTCATGCAGGCTTAGCCTGCATGAATCTATATTACTTACGGAGATTTTTAAATAATGAAAAAGAAGATTTTTAGTTTAGTTCTTGTGGCAGCTATGGCATTGTCAGTAGTTGCATGTGGAAATAAGACTGAGAAGTCAGCTGTTGCCGAGGCAGAAGTAGCTGCAGAGGCTGAGGCAGAAGTCGCAGAGCCAGAAGAGACTCCTGCTGATGTTGAAGAAGCAGAAGTTGCAAAGCTTGATTTGGAAGATGGTGAATACACTGTTGAGTTTACAACTGACAGTAGTATGTTCCATGTTAATGAGACTCTTGATGACAAGGCTACCCTTACTGTTAAGGATGGTGTTGGAACAGTTCATATTACCCTTGCAGGTACAGGTATCATTAATCTTTATGTGGGTCTTGCTGCAGATGCAGAATCTGATGAGGCTAACTGGCTTAACTATACAGAGGATGAGGTCACCTATGATGATGGAATGACTGAGACAGTTTATGGTTTTGATGTGCCAGTCCCAGTTTTAAATGAGGAGTATGATGTGGCATTATTGGGCTCAAAGGGCACATGGTACGATCATAAAGTAAAGGTTACATATGAAGCGAACTAAAATACTTAAAGCTGCAGTGCTGCTGGCTTGCTTAGCAGCCTGCGGCTTTTTTATTAAACAAATATTTTTTAAAACTGAAAACAAGATTTCTGATGGTATTTATTCTTGTTATGTGAATCTTGAGGGAGGAAGCGGCAAGGCTACAGTTAATTCTCCAGCTAATGTTACTATTGAGTCAGGAGATAAAAAGGTAGAGCTTGTTTGGTCTAGCCCTAACTACGATTACATGATTGTAGATGATAATCGCTATGACAATGAGGCAGCTGTTGGCGAGAATTCCGTATTTACCATACCATTTGAAAACTTTGATGAGCCATTTAAGGTAATCGGTGATACTACAGCTATGAGTACACCTCATGAGATTGAGTACACTATTACAGTTATTAGTCCAGAAGTTAATCACATAGTTGATGCTATCACTACAAATTCCGGTGTGGAGGATGCAGGAGAGGTAACACTTGGCAACCTAGAATATGTGTCATCTATGCCCCTTGATTATGCCAAAGAATTTTCAGTTTCTTATTATGAGGATGAGGCGGGGGACAAATATACTCTCATCACTATTGGCAAGGAGGGCAGCCGCCAATATTTCATGATTAGTGAAAGTGGCAAAAAGCCTTCTGGAGTTTCTGATAATGTTACCTTACTTGAAAACTTGGATAAGACATATCTTGTTTCTACCTCTGTTATGGATTTAATGGCTTCCATTGATGGCCTTGATAATATTAGGTTTTCAGGAACAGATGAGGGTGATTGGTATATTAAAGCAGCAAAAGAAAAGATGAGTTCAGGTGATATTCTCTATGCTGGCAAATATTCTGCCCCTGATTACGAGCTTTTAATATCAGAAAAATGTAATTTTGCCATCGAAAATACCATGATTTACCACAATCCAGAAGTGAAAGAAAAGTTAGAAAGTCTCGGAATACCTGTTATGGTGGAACGCTCTAGCTATGAGACTAATCCTTTAGGACGATTGGAATGGATAAAGCTTTATGGCCTCTTGTACGGTAAAGAGGATGAGGCAAATACAGCTTTTGAAGAGCAGAAGTCAAGGGCAAAAGCTATTTCAGATGTGGAGAGCACAGGGCTAAAGGTGGCAGTTTTTTCAATAGACTCAAATGGCATGATTTCTATTAGAAAGCCAGGAGACTACATCACATCTATGATAGAGATGGCAGGCGGTAGCTATGTGCCTGCGAATATTTCAGTTTCAGAAGACAACGCACTTTCCACTATGAAAATTACTATGGAAGATTTTTATGTGGAAGCTGTTGATGCTGATGTATTGATTTATAACAGTACAATTGAAGGTGAAATTAAATCCATAGATGAGCTTATAAAAAAGTCTGAAGTTCTTAAGGATTTTAAGGCTGTAAAGTCAGGAAATGTTTATTGCCTTTCTAAAGGCTATTTTCAACAAAGCTCTGATGTGGCAGAATTTATAGAAGATGTACACATTATTTTAACTGGGGAGAGTGGCTCCCTTCAACACCTTTTCAAACTTAAGGAGTAAAATAGTGGAGAATAATAGTAGAAAGTTTATAACCATAATGGCAGTTATGTTTATCCTTCTTGTAGGGCTTTTCTTTGTTTGCCTAGGCTGGGGAAGTGCAGATATCACCTTAAAGGAAATATTTGTTTCTTTATTAAACCCAGGTGATGTGCATCTTGGAAGAATAGTAGTGTCTATTAGATTACCTCGAATAACTGCGGCTATTCTGCTTGGCGGGGCTCTTTCGGTTTCAGGCTTTTTACTTCAAATATTCTTTGGAAATCCAATTGCAGGACCTTATGTGTTAGGTATTTCATCAGGAGCCAAACTCATTGTTGCTCTTGTTATGGTATTCATGCTTAGCCAGGGAAGATACATAAGCGCCCTTGGAATGGTGGTTGCGGCCTTCATAGGTTCATTGATTGCCATGGGGATAGTAATGCTTTTATCCAACAAGGTAAAGAATATGTCGTTGCTTGTAGTTTGCGGTGTTATGATTGGTTATCTTTGTTCTGCAATTACAGAATTTATTATCGCATTTGCGGATGATACAAATATTGTGAACCTTCACAACTGGTCCCTTGGAAGCTTTTCAGGAATCAGTTGGGAAGATGTTGCAATTTCCGCAATCATTGTGATTGTCACTTTGATTTTTTCATTTGTGCTCTCAAAGCCTATTGGTGCTTATCAGTTGGGAGAGAGCTATGCTAGAAATATGGGAGTAAATATAAAGCATCTTCGAATTCTTTTGATTTTACTTTCTAGCATTCTATCAGCCACTGTTACAGCTTTTGCTGGGCCTATTTCTTTTGTAGGAATAGCAGTGCCACATATTATGAGAACAATTTTGAAAACATCAAAGCCAATTGTTATGATTCCAGGTTGCTTTTTCGGAGGAGCTATAATTACACTTTTATGTGATGGAATTGCAAGAAGTGCTTTTTCACCGAGAGAGATTAGTATCAGTGCTGTTACGGCAATAGGCCTGTCGCCTATAGTTATTTATCTACTTATTAAACGTAAAGAGGTTTCACATGGTTAGTAGCATAGATTTAGAATCTTTGGTAGTGGGCTATAAGAGCCCGGTAATTGAAAATGTTAATCTAACTGTGAATTCTGGAAAAATAGTTGCCCTTATAGGTCCCAATGGCGCCGGTAAATCTACTGTTTTAAAAACAATTACAAGACAGATTAGGAAGATTGATGGCAGGATTGTTATTTTGGGCGAGGATGAGGATGGCATTTCAGAAGATAATTTAGCTAAAAAGCTTTCTATGGTCACTACTGAAAGAATCCACCCAGAGCTTATGAGCTGCTTTGATGTAGTTTCTACAGGTAGATATCCTTATACTGGTCGACTTGGAATTTTATCCAAGAAAGATATAGAGATTGTAAAACAAGCAATTGATTTGGTTGGAGCAGGTGAGGTGGCTGACAAGGATTTTTCCAAGGTAAGTGATGGACAAAGGCAGAGAGTAATGCTGGCTCGAGCAATTTGTCAGGAGCCTGAGATTTTGATTCTTGATGAGCCTACTTCATTTCTTGATATACAGTTCAAGATAGATATTTTGTCTGTAATAAAAAATCTTGCAAAGGAGAAAAATATTGCAGTATTAATGTCTATTCATGAGCTGGAATTTGTTCCTGCTGTTGCAGATAAAGTAGTTGCAGTGTCAGATGGAAAAGTATTTAAAATCGGTGCACCAGATGAGATTTTAACAGGAGAAAATATTGCTGCACTTTATCATATGTCACTTGATGAAAGTAATATGCTTGCAACAGGTTTGAGTGATTATTCTAATTCATTAAAGAGAGTATTATGTCAAAAGTAATTATGATTCAAGGCACCATGTCAAATGTAGGCAAAAGCCTGCTGGTTGGTGGCCTTTGTAGAGTTTTAAAACAGGATGGTTTAAAGGTGGCTCCCTTTAAATCACAAAATATGGCTCTTAATTCATTTGTCACCAAGGATGGATTGGAACTTGGTAGGGCTCAGGCTATGCAGGCGGAGTGCGCCGGTGTGGAGCCTAGTGTCTACATGAATCCGATTTTGCTGAAACCTACCAATGATATTGGCAGCCAGGTGATTGTAAATGGAGAGGCCATTGGAAATATGTCCGCAAGGGATTACTTTGCCTACAAGAAAAAGCTGATTCCGGACATTCTTCAGGCCTATCATAAATTAGAAGAATGGGCGGATGTAATTGTAATCGAAGGAGCTGGCTCTCCAGCTGAGATTAATCTGAAGTCGGATGATATAGTTAATATGGGAATGGCAAAGCTTGTAGATGCTCCGGTTCTCCTTGTTGGAGATATTGATAGAGGTGGAGTGTTTGCTCAGCTTTTAGGTACATTAGAGCTTTTGGAGCCTGATGAGAGGGCTAGAGTAAAGGGCTTGATAATAAATAAGTTTAGAGGAGACAAGAGTCTTCTTGATTCAGGAATAGATATGCTTGAGGAGAGAGGTCATGTGCCTGTTGTTGGAACTATTCCATACGCTCATCTGATGATAGATGATGAGGATAGCCTTAGTGAAAGACTTGGAAATGAATTTGATTATGGGCAGGATGTAAATAGGGTTGAGATTGCCGTGGTGCGTTTACCTCGTATTTCTAATTTTACAGACGTAGCACCTTTCGAGAGTATCCCTGGTGTGAGTGTTTCTTTTGTTTCAAATCCAAGGGACCTTGAAGGGGCGGATATGGTAATTATCCCTGGCAGTAAAAACACTATCGGTGATATGAACTGGCTTAGGACATCAGGTTTTGAACCGGCAATAAAAAGATTTGCTATGGAAAAACCTGTGATAGGAATCTGTGGTGGATTCCAGATGATGGGACAGGAGATTTCAGATCCAGAGGGGATTGAAAATGAGAATATAGACAATATTCTTGGGCTTGATTTGTTCCCTATCAAAACTAAACTTCAGTCTATGAAGCATCGCAGTCAGACTGAGGATTGCTTTGATGATATGACAGGAGTTTTTCAGAGTTTATCTAATGAAGAGTTTGTTGGATATGAGATTCATAATGGAAGCAGTGAACTTTTTGTATCTGATGACAGAGATTATGATGGACTTCTAGTAGAACGAGATGATGAAGGCCAGATTATTCTCCTGCAAAAGGACAATCTCTTTGGCACTTATGTACATGGAATTTTTGATAATGAGGACATCGCCTTTAAGCTTGTTAGTCAGTTGGCAAAAAATAAGGGCGTAAGTATAGGTGATACCGCTTTTGATTATCAGGCATTTAAGGATGGAGAGTATGATAAGCTGGCAGATATTGTTAGAGAGAATCTAGATATGTCACTTATTAGAAATCTTCTTGATTTGCCTATCAAATAATTTTGATCAGATGAGGATAATATGAAAATAGATTTTATTCTACCTTCTGAAATAGAAAAGCGAAGCTTTGAGATTATTTCGGAAGAGCTTAGTAAAATGGGAATTTCTATTCCTGAAGAACAGGAGCCAATTACAAAAAGAGTCATTCATACCAGTGCAGATTTTGATTATGCATCAACTATGACATATTCTGATGGGGCTATAGCAAGAGCTAAGGAGCTTATTAAAAATGGGGCGCATATTGTGACGGATACCAATATGGCTCTTTCAGGAATTAATAAGAAAAAGTTGGCTGAGTATGGCGGTCAGGTCCACTGCTTTATGGCTGATGAGGATGTGGCAAAAGAAGCTAAGGAAAGACAGGTTACTAGGGCCACCGTTTCTATGGAAAGAGCGGCAGCTCTTGATGTACCAGTTATATTTGCAATTGGCAATGCTCCAACAGCTCTAATCCAGCTTCATGAGATGATGGAATCAGGAAAATTCACACCGGAGTTTGTCATAGGAGTTCCTGTTGGATTTGTAAATGTGGTGGCAGCAAAGGAACTATTTTTAAATTCCAATGTGCCTTTTATTATTAATAAAGGCAGAAAAGGTGGTAGCAATATAGCGGCAGCTATCGTAAATGCGATACTTTATAATATAGATAAATAGGAGCTTTTCATGAGAAAGGGGTTTACAACTGGAAGCTGTTCAGCGGCAGCAGCAAAAGCGGCAGCCTATATGCTTCTGACCGGTCAGGAAAAACTTAATATAGAAATTGAAACTCCTGCTGGAGTGATGTTTGCTGCGAAAATAGTTGACATCATTAGAGAGGAAAGACAGGTTACTTGCGCTGTTATAAAGGATGGAGGAGACGATCCGGATGTTACAACAGGTGCACATGTGACTGCCACTGTTTCTATAGCAGAAGACACCCTTGAACAATCTTTTAATGAGCCTTCTGTTTTTATAGATGGAGGGGTGGGAGTTGGTAGAGTTACTTTGCCAGGACTTGATCAACCAGTTGGAAATGCAGCTATTAACAGCGTCCCACGAGAGATGATTGAAAAGGAAGTTATGGAGGTATGTAAGCTTCTAGACTTTAATGGCAAGCTAAATGTGGTGATTTCTGTTCCAGAGGGAGTGGAACTTGCCAGCAAGACATTTAACCCTCGTCTTGGTATAACAGATGGAATATCAATTCTTGGTACCACAGGAATAGTTGAGCCTATGAGTAACAAGGCCATTATAGACACCATTAATGTAGAGCTTTCTCAAAAGAAGGCCTTAGGATTTAAATACGCTGCGGTTACTCCTGGCAACTATGGACTTAAGTTTATGAAGGACACCTTCGACTATGATTTGGAAGCTAGCGTTAAGTGCTCCAATTTTATTGGAGAGACAGTTGATAGAGTTATTGACCTTGGCTTTGAAGGAATGATAATAACCGGCCATATAGGAAAGTTGATAAAGGTTGCCGGAGGTATTATGAATACTCATTCCCATGAGGCAGATGCCAGAATGGAGATTTTGGCATCCCAGCTGGTTAGAGCAGGAGGAGATGCAGACTTAGCTAGAAAAGTACTTGATTGCCTTAATACCGAAGAGGCGCTTAATCTCATAAAAGAAGCTAATTTACTGAAGCAGACAATGGATATTGTACTAGAAAAGATTTTGTTCTATTTGAATTTTAGAGCTGGAAGTAATATCAAAATCGAATGTATTTTATATTCCAATGAATTTGGTATATTAGCACAGTCTCATGGGGCATTAAATATGTTAAAATGTTTACATGAGTGATTGAGTATAAAATAGGGGTGGGGGTTATGAGTTTTAAGTCTAGATTCAGAAGGTTTAAGCTACATCTGTATCTAAATATAATACTTGGAATAGGATGTTTTATTTTCCTTTTAAACGCCTTTATCTATAGGCGTAGTTTTCTATGGCTTTTTGGTGTGCTTTTTGTAGTATCTCTTATTGCACTTATTATTTCTGAAACCAATAGAAGAAAGAATGCATTAGGATTACTTGAAAATGTAGACGAGCAACTTATACCTTTTATACGACTTTTTGACAGATATAATAGAAGACTTATTAACTGGAGCTTAGTAGCTTTTGGGTGGGTGTTTTCATTTGGCTTTTCACTTATTTCAATTGGCATCAACTCAAAGCCTTTTGAATTTCTGGAAAAGATAAATATTAATCTGATAGTCTTTGAAGTAATAGCTTTTTTCATTATCAAGAATTACACATTAGTAGGATGGTTTTCTAAGAACCACAATTTTGAAAATGCAGGGGCTCTTAGAAAGCTTCACAAGAGAGCTATTATTCTCTCTTTGATTTATTGGCTGGTTGCTAGCGGCATATACTATTACTTTGAAGAAGTCTTTGTTATAGACAGTGCACCGTTTTTTAGCGGTCTATACATTTTTATAGCACTCGTCTTTAACCTCTTTAAGTTAAACCAGTATACCCATTCAAAGAAAAAATATAACAGGTTGGTTGTTGCAATGATTTTAATTGTTGCAATAGTTGTAGGTGGTTACAGTTTCCTGTCTAGAGATATTTGGCTTACTCAGCCATATATTAATCATGTTCCAAATATTTACGATGGACACAGTGAGATAACTTATGATGAGCGCACAGGTATTTATACCATTACTAAGGAAAGTGGAGACTTTAAAATACTTCAGCTTACAGACATACATTTGGGAGGAAGCTTTCTTTCCTATGACAAAGACCTAAAGGCTTTGGACACTATATTCCAGCTTCTGGAGGAGACTAGGCCAGATCTTGTAATAGTAACAGGTGATTTGGTCTTCCCTATAGGATACGCTTCATTTTCATTTAACAATACTGCACCAGTTCAGCAGTTTGCAGCCTTTATGAGAAATACTGGAATACCATGGGCATTTACCTATGGCAATCACGATACAGAAAGCTACGCGGCATCATCTAAGAAAGATTTGAACGAGTTGTATAAATCCCTGTCTTGGTATACAAGCAAGAATCTTTTGTATCCATATGTGCAGCCTGATATTACAGGAAGAAACAACCAGCTTATTGAACTAAAGAATCAGGATGGTTCGTTGGCACAGGCGCTGTTTCTAATAGATTCTAACGCCTATACAGGTGAGGGTATCAGCAGTGAGTATGACTATATTCATGATGATCAAGTGGAGTGGTACAAAAATCAAGTGCTAGCATTAGAAGATGAAGAAGGAGACATAGTGCCATCTATGATATTTATCCACATTCCTCTTCAGGAATATGCAACTGCAGCAGACTTATATAATGCTGGAAGCGATGATGTGACTTATTATTTTGGAAGCAATAAAGAATCTAAAGTTGGTAAGGTGTCATGCTCTAAGTATCCTAGTAAATTATTTGATACAGCAAAGAAACTTAAAAGCACTGAAGCAATTTTCTGTGGCCATGACCACTATAACAATATGTCCCTTGAGTATCAGGGAATTAGGCTTACTTATGGTATGAGTATTGATTATTTGGCTATGTCAGGAATAGCAAGAGATACGGAACAAAGAGGTGCTACTCTTGTAACAATCCATGATGATGGTGAATGTGATATTGAGCAAGTGCCTTTTGGAAATAATAGTTTTACTTTTTTTGATGACTTTAAAAGGATGGGACAGAAAGAATGATTTATTTCGTAGGAGCAGGCTGCGGCGCAGCGGATTTGATTACAATTAGGGGTATGAGAATATTAACTAGGGCAGATACTATTATTTACACTGGTTCTTTAGTTAACGACGAACTTTTAGGATATGCCAAAGACTCTTGCTTTTGTTATGACAGTTCCCGCATGACCCTTGATGAGGTTATGGAAGTTATGATAGAGGGAGCGGAAAAGAAAGAAGAGGTGGTTAGACTTCACACCGGCGACCCTAGCTTATATGGAGCTATTCAGGAACAGATGCATATATTAGATGAGCGTGGGATAAAGTATGAGACTTGTCCAGGGGTCAGTGCTTGCTTTGGAGCAGCAGCTAGTCTGAATTTAGAGTTTACGCTTCCGGATATCAGTCAGTCACTTATTATTACCAGAATGGCAGGTCGGACAGCAGTACCAGAAAAAGAATCTATAGAGAGCTTTGCAAAGCATGGAGCTACAATGGCTATTTATTTGAGCTCAGGCATGCTAGAAGAGCTTCAAGAGAGGCTTCTTGCAGGTGGGTATTCTGCTAGCACCAAGGCGGCTATTGTCTATAGAGCCACTTGGCCACAGGAGAAAAAGTATATATGTACGGTAGGTACGTTAGCAAAGACAGGTGCTGAAAATGGTATCGATAGATTTGCAGTTATTTTAGTGGGGGATGTAATAGGAAAAGCGGGTTATTCTTTATCAAAGTTGTATGATCCGTATTTTGAAACGGGATATAGAAAGAGTTATGAAAAGTAAAAAAATTATTAGGGTTGCATATTTTACAGATACAGGAAAAGAGCTGGCATTAAAACTATTTGATGATTGGGATAAGGCTATTCCAGAATATAGAAATGAGCAGCTTTTACTTAATGATTGGGTGCAGGATTCCTTTGAAAACCATTTGCCTATTTTATTTATAGGAGCTGTTGGAATAGCTGTTAGAGCTATAGCACCATTTGTAAATAACAAGCTTAAAGATTCTGCTGTAGTAGTTACAGATGAGCTTGGGCTAAATGTTATTCCTATTTTGTCAGGTCATTTTGGAGGAGCTAATGACTGGGCTAGGGCTATCGCTGAAAAGATAGATTCCAATCCAGTAATCACCACTGCTACAGATATTAATAACGTATTTGCGGTAGATGTTTTCGCCAGAGAAAATGGATTTAAAATAAAAAATAAAGAAATGATTAAAGTGGTCTCTACTAAGGCACTTAAGGGAGAAAAGCTTAATGCCATAGAGACACAGGAATATCTTGATATTGATGGATTGTGGCTGGTGCCAAAGAGGCTGACACTTGGAATTGGATGTAAAAAGGGCAAGACCTTTAAAGAACTTTTTGAGTTTGTCACAAGTGTATATGATGAGGAATATCTATATGATAATCTGTATGCCATTTCATCAATTGATGTAAAGGTATCAGAGATTGGGCTTATTAAGCTGGCCCAGTACTTTGGAGTTCCTTTTATTACTTTTTCTGCCGATGAGCTTTTGGCGGTAGAGGGAGATTTTAATGAATCTGATTTTGTAAAAGAAAATGTAGGTGTAGGAAATGTTTGTGAGAGGTCTGCACTGCTTGCAGCAGGCGAAGAATCCACAATCATTAAAGAGAAAAAAGCATTTGATGGAATGACGCTTGCAGCAGCAAGACGAGAAAAAATAGTTATAGATTGGTAAAAAAGATGGCAGGAAAGATATACATAGTTGGCATGGGGCCAGGATTTAAATCAATGATGACAGAGGATGCATTTAATGCAATGGAGAAAGCTGATGTTATCGTTGGATATACAGTATATATAGATTTGGTTAAGGAACATTTTCCTAACAAGGAATTCTTTACCACTCCTATGAAAAAAGAAATTGAGAGATGCAGAGCATGTTTTGATTTTGCCCTTGAGGGGAAGACGGTTGCATTTATTTGCAGCGGCGATGCAGGCATATATGGTATGGCAGCGCCTATGTATGAGCTTTTACCTGAATATATGAATAATTCCACTGATTTTACAGAGGACAATCTCATAGTGATTCCTGGCGTCACATCGGCAATTTCTGGGGCAGCAGTTTTAGGTGCTCCTATTAATCATGATTTTTGCCTTATAAGCCTTAGCGATTTACTTACACCTTGGGAAGTGATTGAAAAGAGATTAAAGGCAGCGGTTATGGGAGATTTTTCTATTGTTTTATACAATCCTTCCAGCAAAAAAAGGCATGATTATCTTGAGAAAGCCTGCGATATTTTAATGGAGGCAGGTGCAAGTAAAGATAGGGCCTGTGGATATGTGGAAAATATTGGAAGAGTGGGGCAGAACTCTCATGTTTGTACCCTTTTAGAGTTAAAAAGTACTCAGGTTAATATGTTTACAACTGTTTTTGTTGGAAACTCAAATACAAGAATAATATCAGATAAGCTTGTAACACCTAGAGGTTATAAAATATGAATAAAGTAATTATATTTGGTGGAACTACAGAAGGAAGGCGCTTGGCTCAGACCTTGGCTAAAAAGGAGGTTTTTTGCGTATACTGTGTTGCTACAGATTATGGCAAGGACCCTATAGAAGAGTCTGAGTATATTGAGGTGCGAACAGGACGATTGGACTCTACTGCTATGGTTGAGATGTTTGAGTGTGAGCAGCCAGATGGAATCATTGATGCCACCCACCCTTTCGCGACAGCTGTGAAGACTGAGATTGAAGACGCCTTATTTAGATACATAACTGTTCCATTTTATCGCCTCTTGCGAGCAGAAGATAATGTGGATGTTAGTGGGTGCACTTTTTTTGACTCGGCCCTTGATGTGGCTAGAGCCCTTGAAAACACCACTGGCAAGGTATTTCTTACTACAGGAAGTAAGGAGCTTCCAATTTTCTGTCAGAGTGAGTCTCTAAGAGAGCGAATAATAGCTCGTGTTATCCCTAATATAGAGAGTCTTGAAATCTGCAAGGAGCAGGGGCTAAAAGGAAGCCAGATTATAGCTATGCAGGGGCCTTTTTCAAAGGCTATGAATGTGGCTTTTTTAAAAGAATCAGGCGCTAGCATTCTTGTTTTAAAAGAGGGCGGTCAGGCTTCTGGGGAGGCCGAGCGTATAGAGGCAGCAGGTGCCCTTGGAATAAAATGCTTTGTTATTAGAAGGCCACAGGAAAAGGTGGAAGGTCTTACCTTTGATCAGGTAAGAGACAAGCTGTTTAATCTATTTAGGATAGATTATTCTGATGATATAGAAGAGACGGATGAAGTGACATCTGCCATGCCAGAGCAGGGCTTCGACAATAAAATCAACGTGATTCTTGCAGGTTTTGGAATGGGACCTGCCAGCCAGACTAGAGAGGTACTTGAGGCAATAGAGGAGGCTGACTATATTTTTGGCGCTCCTAGAATGCTTGTTGGATTTGATTCTAAGGCTAAAAAGTACCCACATTATTTGGCAGAGGATATTGTTCCAATTCTTCAACAGATTACTATTGATTTAAAATATGGCACCAAAAATGTGGTAATACTTCTTTCGGGAGACACTGGTTTTTACAGCGGTGCAGCAAAACTTGGAAAGGCACTTGATGAGCTTAATTTCTGCAAGACCAGGATTCTTCCGGGCATTTCATCAATTAGTGCAATTGCTGCTAGAGCCAAGGAAAATTGGCAGGATGGAGAGATTCTTAGCACACATGGAATTAAGGAATCTACTTGGAAGCTGCAGGTTTTAAATGGGGCTCTTCACAACAAAAAGACTTTTGTGATTACCTCTGGTGCCAGGGATGTACGCATCATAGGTGAGATGCTTGTATCTGCTGAAAAAGAGTATGGCATTAGATTCAAAATATTTGTAGGCACCAATCTCTACACGGATGAAAGGGTAGAGTGGCTTACAGCAGATAAATGTGCAAGCTTTAATAGAGATGGACTTGTTACCATTTTGATAAAAAATGATAATGTGATTCCAAAAATTCTGGCTCCATCCCTTTTGGATAGCCAGTTTATTAGAGACAAAGTTCCAATGTCCAAAGAGGAAATCAGAGCGCTTTCTGTATGTAAATTGCAGCCAACAAAGAATGCTGTGATTTATGATATTGGAAGTGGAAGTGGCTCTGTGGCTGTGGAATTGGCACTTTTGAATCCATCAGTAAAGGTATTTGCAGTTGAGATAAAGCCAGAAGCATGCAGTCTTATCAAGAAAAATATTGAGAAATTTAGTGCTTCCAATATAGAGCTTGTTGAGGGAGCTGCTCCTGATGTTATAAGAGATTTGCCAGCGCCTACTCATGTATTTATTGGTGGCAGTGGTGGAAGACTTGAGGATATTTTATCTGAACTTATAAGTAGAAATACGCATATACGAATTGTAATTAATGCTGTGACATTAGAGACAATCAGTGAAATAAATAATGTATTAAAGAAATTTGAAATCGACGATGCGGATATTGTCCAAGTGACAGTTAGCAAGTCAAAGAAGGCTGGAGAATACTCTCTTATGCAGGGACAAAATCCAGTATACATCGTTTCTTTTGGGGTTAATTAGATGAATTGCTATAGAATAATGCTTGCTGCCAATAAAAGCGGCAGTGGAAAAACTACTATTACATGTGGATTGCTTGGGGCACTTAAGGAGAGGGGACTTAATCCTTGCAGCTTTAAATGCGGACCAGATTATATTGATCCAATGTTTCATAGAAATGTGCTTGGTATTCCATCAGGCAATCTCGATACGTTTTTTACAGAGGATGATGTTACCAGAGAATTATTTAAAAATGAATTCTCTGGTGATATAGCTGTTATAGAAGGCGTTATGGGCCTTTTTGATGGCATAGGCGGAGTGGAGCTTACTGGTTCATCCTATGATTTGGCTAGAGTTTTAAAGACACCTATTATTCTTGTTTTAGATGCCAAGGGAGCAGGCCGCTCTGTCTTGGCAGAGATTAGAGGTTTTCTTGATTATGACAGTGAGCATCTTATAAAGGGCGTTATCCTAAATAAAACTAGCAAGGCATTTGGAGCAAAGCTTGCTGATCTCATAGAAGAGGAATTACATATTAAGTGCTTTGGAACTGTTGCTGAAGAAAAAAATGTGGAGTTATCTTCTCGACATTTGGGACTATATCTTCCTCAGGAGATTGATGATATAAATAAAAAACTTGAGAAGCAGAAGAATCTCGTTTTAGATGGGGTGGATATTGATGGAATAATTGAACTATCAAAGACTGTGACAGAGATTAAGGCTGCTTCAAAGATTTTTGTACAACCATCTAAGGATAGCGATAATAAACTTCGTCTTGGAGTAGCTAGAGATGAGGCATTTTGTTTTTATTACAGAGAAAATCTTGCAATGCTTCAGGCAAGAGGCGTGGAACTTGTAGAGTTTTCACCTTTGAGAGACCATCATTTACCAGAAAATATATCAGGAATTCTTCTTGGGGGTGGATATCCAGAAAACTATTTGTCTGCTCTACAGGGAAATACTCAGATAAAAGCAGAGATTAAAAAAGCCATGGATAGAGGCATTCCAATGTTAGCAGAGTGCGGTGGCTTTATGTATCTTCTAGATAATATTAAAAATGAACAGGACAAGACTTACAATATGATAGGTGCCATAAATGGTAGTGCTTATTGGACTGGAAAGCTTGTGAGATTTGGTTATGTGACTATAGAAGCTGAGGGCTTTGAAATTAAGGGTCATGAGTTCCACTATTATGACACAGACAATAATGGTTCATCATTTACAGCGAAAAAGCCTACTGGAAACAGAAGCTGGCAATGTATTCACAAAGTTGGACCATCCTATATTGGATTCCCTCATTTGTATTATCCATCAGCACCAGTATTTGTAGATAAATTTGTGGAGGCTATGAAAAACTATGGCGGAAACTAGATATTTATTTGATGATATTTTAGAGAATAAGCTTTCTGTGGCGCCTCTAGATAATGAGGTCTATGAAAAAGTTAAATCAGAATGGGATAGAGTATCAAAGCCAATTAATAGCTTTGGTGCTTTAGAGGATTTGCATTCTAAAATCGCCGCTATTCAAGGTGTTGAAGCTCCTGATTTATCCCACATGAGACTTATTGTTTGCTGCGGTGACCACGGCATAGTTGAGGAGGGTGTTACCCAAACTAGTCAGGAGGTTACTAGAATCTGCGCCACCAATATAGGCAAGGGGCTCACTACAGCAGGTACTATGGCTAGACATCTAGGTATTGATATAATGGCAGTAGATGTGGGTATCAATTATGAAAAGGAAGTCCCATATACTTTAAATAGAAGAGTGAAGTATGGTACTTGCAATTTTCTTAAGCAGCCTGCTATGTCTGTAGAGGAATTCTCTCGTGCAGTACAGGTGGGGATGGACCTTGTTAAGGAGAGTAAGGAGCAGGGATATACAGCACTTTTACTTGGCGAGATGGGCATTGGCAATACCACATCAGCTGCGGTTGTTTCTGGATATTTGCTGGATTTAAATGCTGAGCAGGTTACAGGAAGAGGTGCAGGTCTTGATGACGAGGGATTTAGCAGAAAGCGTGCTGTTGTTTCTATGGCCCTTTCAAAATATTCTGGACTTTCTCCTGTTGAGATATGTGCTAATTTTGGCGGTCTAGAGCTTGCTGCAATGACAGGAGTTGTCATTGGTGGAGGCCTTTATAAGGTGCCGATTATAATCGATGGCATGCTGACTCAGGTGTCAGCCCTTGTTGCGGAACGCTTACTTGAAAATGTTAAGGACTATTTAATTCCTTCTCACATCAGCAAGGAGCCAGTTGCTATAAAGCTTGCAAGCAAGCTAAATCTTCCAACTGTTCTAGAGGCCAATATGGCAGTGGGAGAAGGGGCTGGAGCCGTTATGATGGCTCAGATTCTTAGACTTACAGATACAGTATTTCATGATGCGCTTAAATTCGGTGAGTCCGGTGTAGAGCAATATGAGAAATTTGAATAACTATGATTACATTAATTTACGGTGGTAGTAGCAGCGGCAAATCTTCTTATGCAGAGGATTACGTATGCAAATCAAATTACAAAAATAGATATTATCTTGCTACGATGGTTCCCTATGACGAAGAATCAAAAGAGAGGGTGAAGCGTCATAGAGACCTTAGGGCGGGAAAGGATTTTGTCACCTTAGAGCATTCTGTTGATATTACAGATGCTATACCAGAGGTATTAACCGTGGATTCGGGAGACTTTTCTACTGATAATCGGTTGTCGCAGGAGGATATTATTCTTCTTGAGTGTATGTCTAATCTGGTAGCTAATGAGATGTTTAGAGATGGGCAGGTTTTTCATTCAGATTATTGCATCAAAAAGATAATGGAGGATGTTAAAGAGCTTCATCAAAAGGTAAAAAATATAGTTATTGTCACCAACAATGTTTTTGAAGATAGCGCAGAATATGATGAGGGGACAAAGGACTATCTGAGGGCATTGGGGAAGATTAACCAAAATATCTCAGCCCTTGCTGATGAGGTATATGAAGTAGTTGTAGGAATAGCTATTCCCATAAAAGAAAAAGGTAGAGTGTTATGAGTATTATAAAGTCAATTATTGTGGCCTTTTCCATGTATTCTAGAATTCCAATGCCACGTTTTAACTGGAATAGCAAGGATATGAAATATCATTTGATATTTTTCCCTTGGGTAGGCGCTGTCATAGGAGCCCTAGAGTATGGATGGCAAAAGCTTTCATATGAGTTTAATATTTCTTATATCGTATTTACGTTAATAGCATTAGTTATTCCTGTTATCGTAACCGGTGGATTTCATGTAGATGGATATATGGATACAAGCGATGCGCTGGCTTCCTGGGGTGACAAAGAAAAGCGACTTGAGATACTTAAGGATTCTCATGTTGGTGCATTTGCCGTTATTAGGTTAATTTCTCTTGGAATAATCCTATTTTCTGCCATATATTCCATGGATGAGCTTGGATTTACAGCCTGGACATTTACCTTTTTTATTTCCAGAGCAATAAGTGGAATTTGTGTTATTAAATACAAAAAGGGCAAGAATGAGGGCATATTAAATACAAGTGCTCAGACTGCAGATGAAAAGAAGGTAGTATTTTTCTTGGCGCTACAATTTATTCTGTGGGCATTGATGGCAGGAGCCTTTTTTCAGTTTTATTGGACGGCAGCACTTGTGGCTCTTATTATTTCAGTTGTTTATTATGTTTTTACCGCATATACGAAATTCGGCGGAATCACAGGGGATCTGGCCGGATGGTTTGTATGCATTGCTGAAACTCTGATGGCAGTGGCTATAGCTATATTTTCAAAACTGGGGTAAATTATGATTCTTATTATAGGTGGAAGTTATCAAGGTAAAACTGCATACGCAAGAGCTAATTTTCCTGAATACAGGTATCTCAATCAACTTCATCTTTTTGTAAAAAAGAGACTTGATGAAGGTAAAAAGCCAGATGCAATAATGGCAGAGATATTAGATATCATAAAAGAAGGAGAATGGGCAATAATCTCAGATGAGATTGGTAACGGTGTAGTACCACTAGAGCCAGATGACAGAAGATGGCGTGAAATTACTGGAAGTATTCTTACTGCTTTAGCGAAGGAAGCTACAGAGGTGCACAGGGTAGTTTGTGGTATAGGACAGAGGATAAAATGATAGACAAAACAATCACTTTGATTCGCCATGGGAAAACAAGCGGTAATTATGAGAAACGGTATGTAGGAATAACCGACGAGCAGATGACCATGGAGGGAGAGAGGGAAATCCATATCAGAAAGTATCCAGAGGCAGATATAGTTTTTTCTAGTCCTCTTGTACGATGTGTCCGCACAGCTAAAATTATTTATCCAGGTAAGGATATTATCTTGATAGATGATTTGAGAGAAACTGATTTTGGATTATTCGAAGGAAAAAATTACAAGGATCTTTCCGGCAATCCAGACTATCAGGCATGGATTGATGGGGGAGGCGTAGATGCTTTTCCAGGTGGGGAAAGCAGAGAGGATGCTAGTAAGCGTTCACTTAGAGGTTTTTACAGCCTTATTCAGCAGGCCGCTGACTATACTAATATTTCTGTTATTTGTCATGGCGGAACTATTATGGCCATTTTAAGCCAGCTTTTTGGCGGAGATTATTATTCATATCATATAGAAAATAGTGAGGGATTTACATTTGATTTATCATCTGACGGCGTTTATAGCGGGCTTCATCCTAGATCTTTTCTTAGGTGATCCAATTGGCTGGCCTCATCCAATAAGATGGATTGGGTCTATGATAGGCTCTCTTTCGGATTCATTTTTAAAAAGAGCAGATAGAAGTCTTGATATAGAAGCTATTCCAAGGCGAAAAAGAATTATGGGAGTGTGGCTGGTGGTTATTGTAATTACAGTGACTGCAGCTACATCTTTTTTAATACTTCACTTCGCATACACGGTATATTCATTTTTAGGAGTTATAATAGAATCTGTAATGACATACTATTGTCTTGCAGCTAAGTCTCTTTGGGTGGAGAGTATGAAAGTATCTACCGCTCTTGAAAAAGAGGGATTGCAGGCAGGCCGCAGCGCAGTATCTATGATTGTAGGTCGTGATACGGCTGAGCTTACTGAAAAGGGTGTTATTAAGGCTGCTGTTGAGACTGTTGCAGAAAATACATCAGATGGTGTTATAGCACCTATGATTTATCTAGCAATTGGAGGCCCTGTACTTGGACTTGTATACAAGGCAATCAACACCATGGATTCCATGGTGGGATATAAAAATGACAAGTATATGGACTTTGGCAAGGCAGCTGCTAAACTGGATGATGTAGTTAATTACATTCCATCTAGATTAAGCGCAATACTTATGATTGTTAGTTGCCTGTTTCTTGGACATAATTACAGTGCCATAGATGCATTTAAAATTTTCAGAAGAGATAGATACAATCATGCAAGCCCAAATTCCGCACAGACAGAGAGCGCATGCGCTGGAGCACTTGGTCTTAGGCTTGCAGGACCAGCCAGTTATTTTGGCAAAATAGTAGATAAAAAGTATATAGGTGACAGCGTTAGAAATATCGAGCTTGCAGATATAAAACGAGCTAATATTTTGATGGTTGCCACAGCGGCACTTTGTGAACTTATATGTGTTGCGATTATGTTACTTATTGTTTTATGAAAGGTGTGTTGACATGCACGGTGGAGACATTTATAGAAACAACATACAATTCGATTTCTCTGTAAACATTAATCCAATGGGGGTTCCTCAGGAAGTTCAGTGGGTTTTGACAGAGGCTGCTCTTCATGCAAATAAATATCCTGATATTATCCATGAGAGACTGATTATGGATACTGCTGATATTTATTCAGTGGCAGAGGACCAGATTGTTTATGGCAATGGGGCATCAGAGATAATTATGGCCATTTGTCATGGATTACAGCCTAAGAAAGCAATGCTTGTGGCTCCAGGATTTTTGGGATATAGCAATTGTCTAATGGGAGCTTGTCCAAAGTGCCAGATTGTGTATCATTATCTGCAAGAAGATAATGATTTTCAGCTTCATCACAATATTGTTGAGCAGATATTAGTTGAAAAGCCTCAGGTTCTATTTCTTACTAATCCTAACAATCCAAATGGGGCGTTAATAGACAAGGAACTACTGGATGACATAATTGAGGCTGCCAGTACGGTTAATACCACGGTTATTGTGGATGAGTGTTTCTTGCCTCTTACAGGGCATGAAAAGGAAATGTCCCTTATATACAAGCTTGATAAATATAGCAATGTAATTATTCTTAGGGCATTTACTAAGACATTTGCAATTCCTGGTGTGAGAGTAGGATATGCAATCTGTTCCAAAAAAGCTCAGGCTGATTTACTGAAAAAGCAACTTCCAGAGTGGAATCTTTCGATTTTTGCCCAGATGGCTGGAGCAGAGTGCCTAAAGCATTTTGATTATATTGATGAGGCAGTAAAACTTATCAGATGGGAACGAGACTTTTTGCAGGATGAGCTTAAAAAGTTATCTCTTAAGTCCTTTTCATCAGATGCCAATTTTATTTTGTTTAAATCTAAAAACTATGATTTGGCAAAGGAGCTTTTGGAGTATAAAATAATGATTAGAGACTGTAGTGATTACGTAGGTCTCGACAAGGGCTTTTACCGAATAGCCGTCAAGCAACACAATGAAAATGAGGGATTGATTTTAGCTTTGGGAGATATAGTTGGAAAATAGACTGGTTTTTCACATCGATGTAAATAGTGCATTTGTATCATGGTCCGCAGTAGAGCAGCTTGCTCTAGGCGGGCCTGATTTGCGTGAAGTTCCATCTATTGTTGGTGGTGATCCTAACACACGCACAGGAATTGTGGCAGCCAAATCTATACCAGCTAAAAAATACGGAATAGTTACTGGAGAGCCTGTTAGTGCCGCCGTTAGAAAGTGCCCTAATTTAGTAATAGCTAGGTCCAATTTTGACTGGTATGTAAAATGCTCCAGAGCATTTAAGGCCATATGTCAGGAGTATACCCCTACAATGCAGTCCTTTTCTATTGATGAAGTGTTTTTAGATATGACTGGTATGGGTAAAATTTATCCAGACCCAATAGCTACAGCCTATGAAATCAAGGATAGAATTTATAGAGAGCTTGGTTTTACTGTAAATGTAGGAGTGGCGCCTAACAAACTTTTGGCAAAGATGGCCAGTGATTTTGAAAAGCCCAATAAGGTTCATACTTTGTTTATGGAGGAAATTCCTGAAAAGATGTGGCCGTTGCCGGTGGGAGAGCTTTTTACATGTGGAAAGTCATCTGCTTTAAAACTAAAGAGCCTTAATATCGATACTATAGGTCAGCTGGCAAAGACTCCTATGGAGCAACTTCAGATGATTTTTTCTGAGAGAGGCGCACTTCATTTTCATAATTATGCTAATGGAATAGATGATTCTCCTGTTCTTGATGAAAGAGAGGATGCAAAGGGTTACTCTGCAGAAACTACTGTGGAGGAGGACTTGGTTGATTTAGATTCAATCCTTCAGGTAATACTTGCCCAGGCTGATATAGTGGCAGCTAGGATGCGAGCTGATGGAGGTAAATGCAGATGTATTGGAGTTACCTTTAGGAATCTCGATTTTGTCAATAAATCCCATCAGATTAAGCTTAAGGAATCTACGGATGTAACAGATGTTATTTTTAGGACAGCCAAGGAGCTTATTAAGGAAAGCTGGCATGGTGAGGCACTTCGATTAGTGGGCCTTTCTCTTTCAGATATAGATAGAGATGGCTTTGAGCAGATTTCGCTTTTTGAGGATCCTGACAAGGAAAAGAGAAAGGCACTTGATGCTTCCCTAGATTCTATTAGAGGAAGATTTGGTAATAGTGCTGTTCAAAGAGCTAGCACTTTAAATACCTCTGACCGCATAAATAAGCGCTTTAAAGCTGAGCAGGAAAATGATAGAATTAAAAAGTGATATTTAGGCATAAGTTACATTGACGGTATCTTAATAATGTTATATTATTACGAGGACTTTTTAATACACAGGATACTCGTAACGAGATTTGGGAGATATATATGATTACCGTAAGGACTAGAAGAAAGTCGTTTATGACCCAAGAACAATTAGCGGGAAGGCACGAAGAAGAGTTTATCCTTTCATTAGGACAGAATTTTTTGGCCTTTGTTGATAGATATTCAGATTCAGATGATTATGAAGCATCAAAGCTATATTCAACTGTTGAGAATCTAGTTAAGGAAAATGATGTGGAGGGCATCAGAAAGATACTTGCTTCCATTCAGGTTTTTGGCACATACGACAAGGTTTCAAAGATAACAACTAAATATAAAAATATAACTACAGCAGTAGGTCTTACATACAATGGGACAGTTTATTTTGAAAATCCAGATGAGAAGAATGAACTGGAGCAGATAATTACTCGTACCTGTTCACTTTGCTCACCAGATGGGGATGAGCAGTTAGGTAATTTACTTGCATAATGTTATTAAAATTTAATGCCAGCATTTACGCTGGCATTTTTTATTTATGGATAAATATATTTTTCCAAGCTTCTTTTAGTCGGCTTATGCAATCGCTGATATCTTCGATTGGTATTTTGCTAAACCCCAGGAATATACTATTGCTAGGACATGAGTACTTTTCGTGCCAAAACAGCATTGAGTCGTACACTCTAACTCCTTGTTCAAGTGCCTTTTCAATAAGAGTGTCTTTATCTATTTCTTCTGGAAATTCAATTAAAAAGTATTGTCCGCTGACATTTGGTGTGATAGAAAGTGGCAGTGAAAATGAACTGAATCCATCTTTAAATGCTTCAAATCTTTTTTTGAAAACATAATTCATTTTGCGGACTAAGCGATCGTAATCCCCAGAAGAAAGCAAATCTGCAAGGGCTATTTGATTAATTAAATTTACTGTACTGTTGTAGTTCTCAAATTTTCCCAAGAAATCCTCTGTAATATTCTGTGGTAGAACAATGTAGCCCATTCTAAATGATGGGGCAAGAATTTTTGAAAAAGTTCCTAGGTAGATTACTTTTTCATAGTAGTCTATAGCCTTCAGTGCAGGTATTGGCTTTTGGTAATATCGCAGTTCACTGTCATAATCATCCTCAATGATAAAGGTATTATTTTCCTTAGCATATTTAAGTAATTCATATCTGCGTTCTAAGGACATGCACATCCCTAGTGGAAACTGATGGGATGGGGTAGTGTAGATGAAATCGAAGTGTTTTTTGTGGTGGCTTTCATTAATCAATAGCCCATCATTGTCTACTTCGCCATATGAAATATCACAGTTGTTCTTTTGAAAGATTTCTTTGGCCTTAGGATATGTAGGATTTTCCATTAATACATTAGCCTTGTTATTGTCTTTATAAATGCACAAAAGATCAATGGATTGTTGGAGTCCACTTGTAATAAATATCTGTTCTGGAGAGCATTTTACACCTCGTATGCGTTCCACATATCTGCTGATTTCATTTCTAAGAGAGTAATCCCCCTGAAAGGATTGCAAGGATGTGATTTCTTCTTTTAAAGCTATAGTATCAAGGGCATTTAAATAATGCTTTTTCCAGATTTTTGTTGGAAAAAGATTGTTAGTATAGCTATTGTTTGTAAGGTCATATTTTATTTTTGGATATTTCTTTGGTGGGGCGATAGATTTGATTTTATTTGTATGGTCCCGTTCATCTTTATTTGCAGATTCAAAAAAATCAAAGGGTAAATCGGCAATAAAAAATCCAGCTGACTGTTTGCTGATTATGTAACCCTCTACCGATAGCTGCTGATAGGCTCTGTCCACAGTATTTCTACTTATTTTAAGCAGGTTTGCAAGAGAGCGGGTTCCCATGATTTTTTCTCCTGGCTTCAGATAGCCATGGAGTATATCACTTTTTATTTGCTCATAGATTTGCTCATAAAATGGAGATTTAATATCACTTCTTAATGTAATCATTTTAATCCTCTTTAACTGGCACTCAAAAATAAATATCAACTGGTACTATGCAGCACCTGAGAATTACTATACATTTTATAAAAAACGAGGCGAGGTGGCAATAATATGAGAAAGAATGAGACTAAGTATTTTATTTTGATTTTTGTGGCTATATGTTTTCTGGCTACTGGAGGAATATTTGTTAAGTTAAGTGAGCTTCCACCAATCAACACAGGATTTTATAGGGTTCTGTTTTCGATACCTATGCTTATGCCTTTTTTGAAGAAGGAAGATTTGAAGCTTACTAAAAAGCAGGTGATTACAATTGTGCTGGCAGGAGCTTTCTTGGCAGGAGATTTGGCTCTTTGGAATATTTCTTTTTCCTATACAAGTGTTGCTAATGCTAATTTGCTTGCAAATTTAACTCCCTTCACGGTAATTCCATGTAGTTATTTTCTTTTTAAAGAGAAGATGACAAAGCGATTTTTACTAGGTGGATTTATTACATTGCTTGGTGTGTTTGTTTTGATGTCAAACAAAGTGACACTTTCAAGAGAGCGAATGATTGGAGATTTATTATGTCTTGCAACTTCAGTATTCTATGCAATGTTTATGCTTACCGTATATAAGCTTAGAGATTATGTAAAAAGTAATGTAATTATGTTTATTAGTGCTTTTGGTAGTTTGATTGTTTTGGCATTTGTTATTTTCTTTACAGAAGGTTTTCAGGCTCCAACATCCTTTAGAGCTATTTGGCCACTTCTTGCACTTGCTCTTGTTTCACAGATTTTAGGTCAGGGATTATTGGCACATTGTTTGGGCAAAGTAAATGCAAGCCTTTCATCTTTACTTACATTATCTCAGCCAGTAGTTGCAGCAATCTATGCATGGCTAATCTTTGGTGAGGAACTGTCAACTCAGGCTGTAATAGCTATTGGAATTACACTTGTGGGAGTATACCTCGCTAAAACACAGTCTAAATCAAAAGAAGATGATGAAAAAGAAGGAGCTGTCACTATTTAGTGACAGCTCCTTTGTTTATACTTCGCCGAATTTTTCTGCTAAGACTTTATAGACTCCTTTATCCTTCCAAGAAGGGCAGATGTGCTTGGCATGTTCCTTAACTACATCTGGTGCAGTTTCAACAGCGTAACTTTCTGTTGCTACATCAAGCATACCGATGTCATTATTGTTATCACCAAAGACCATGGTCTCGTCTGGATTAATATGGAAGAAATCCTGAATAGTCTTTAGGGCATTTCCCTTATCTACTGACTTATCCATAAAATCTACCCAGTCCTCACCAGCCATAACAGCCTTTAGGTGGTCGCTCCACTCAGGGATAAGCTTTTCTTCACCTAGCTTTCTAATAGAAGGGCGGTTGAAGATGGAGATTTTAACAAGGTCAACATTTTCTGCTAAAACATCATCAACAAATGCCACGTCATTTCTATATTGATCTCTAAGTACATGAATGAAATCTTCGTTGTCAGTCTCAAGGTAGGTAACTCCAGCACCTTCGTATGCCTTTTCACAATCTGTAATCTGTCGAAGTTCCTTTGTAAGCTCCTCAACATAATGGCGGTCAATTTTCGAAATGTGCATATCTACACCGCGACACTTAATGTGGGCACCGTTGTTGGCAATGAAAATCAAATCGTTGGCCACTTCTTTAAACATTTTTGAGATGCTGCCATATTGGCGTCCGCTTGCTATACAGACAATTATATCCTGCGCACGGAGCTTCTTAATCATTTCTATCATTTCTGAGTACACTTCAGGAGAAGAGTCCTTTACAAGTGTACCGTCTACATCTGTTGCAACTAATTTAATCATAAATAATCTCAATTCTTTCTTAATTAATAAAATATACTTGATAATTATACTCTGAGAAGAGAATTGTGTGAAGTGATTTATATAGAAAAAGAGAAGAGTAATATAATATATATTTGATAGGCAAAAAGGTTGAAATGGTGCGGTAGTGGTGGTTTTTCGAAAAAAGTTACTTAAACGTTTACGAAAATTACGAAAAACTATTGACACCGGTAGAATAACATGCTAAATTCTTTAATCGTAGTGTGTAACTTGTAACCAATCAAGGCACGAACTATACATAATAACTTTTTGTATTTATGTGGGTTCGTGTCTTTTTTTATGCCCAAAACCCATCTAGTGGCAAAAAAGACATAATGCCTATGTAAGTGCGACAAAATTTTTCATGTATAGGAGATTAAAAAATGAAAGACAAAATTTTTGGTGTTTTGCAGCGTGTAGGTAGATCCTTCATGCTCCCAATCGCTCTTCTTCCAGTAGCAGGTTTGCTTCTCGGAATCGGTGGTTCGTTCACAAACGCAACAATGCTTGAGACTTATCACCTCACATCAGTTTTAGGCCCTGGCACAGTAGGTAATGCTATTCTTACTGTTATGTCAGACGCAGGTAACATTGTATTTGCTAACTTACCAATTATCTTCGCTATCGGTGTTGCAATTGGTATGGCAAAGAAAGAGAAAGAAGTAGCAGCTCTTGCTGGTGCAATCGCTTTCTTAATCATGCATGCTTCAATCGGCGCTATGATCACAATTCATGGTGGTCCAGAGGCATTACTTGAGGGTGCAACAACTTCAGTTTGCGGTATCACTTCATTACAGATGGGTGTATTCGGTGGTATGATCGTAGGTCTTGGTGTTGCAGCACTTCACAACCGTTTCTATAAGATTCAGCTTCCACAGGTATTATCATTCTTCGGTGGTACAAGATTCGTTCCTATCATCTCAGGTTTGACATATACAGTTGTTGGTATTGCTATGTTCTTCGTATGGCCATTCGTTCAGCAGGGTATCGCTGCAGTAGGTGGTATCGTTATGGAGTCAGGTTACGCAGGAACATGGATCTATGGTATCATGGAAAGACTTCTTATCCCATTTGGTCTTCACCACGTATTCTATCTTCCATTCTGGCAGACATCACTTGGTGGAACACTTGAGGTTAATGGTCAGCTCATCGAGGGTGCACAGAACATCTTCTTCGCACAGCTTGGTGCACAGGATACAATTAGCCACTTCGCAGTATCAGCTACACGTTTCATGTCTGGTAAGTTCCCATTCATGATCCTTGGTCTTCCAGGTGCTGCTCTTGCTATGTACAGAACAGCTCTTCCAGAGAAGAAAAAAGAAGTTGGTGGTCTTCTTCTTTCTGCAGCTCTTACATCAATGCTTACAGGTATCACAGAGCCAATCGAGTTCACATTCTTATTCGTAGCTCCAGCTCTTTATGGTATCCACTGTATCTTCGCAGGTGCATCTTACATGTTAATGCACATCCTTGGCGTTGGTGTTGGTATGACATTCTCAGGCGGTATCATCGACTTAATTCTTTTCGGTGTTCTTCCTGGAAACAAGCTTACAAGCTGGGTATGGATACCAGTAGTAGGTGTTGGTTACTTCGTAGTTTACTACTTCTTGTTCACATTCCTTATCAAGAAGTTTGATCTTAAGACACCAGGTCGTGACGCTGACGAGGAAGTTAAGCTTTACAGACGTGCTGATTACAATGCAAAGAAGGAGTCTATGGGTGACCAGACTTCTGAGAAGATCTGTAATGGTCTTGGTGGTAAGGCTAACATCTCTGATGTTGACTGCTGCGCAACAAGACTTCGTGTAACAGTACACAAGTCAGAGCTCGTTAACGACGCTATGCTTAAGTCTACTGGTGCTTCAGGTGTAGTTCACAAGGGTAACGGTGTTCAGGTAATTTACGGACCACACGTTACAGTTATCAAGTCTAATCTTGAAGATTATCTTGAGACAGCTCCAAATGTAGAATATAATGGAGCAGATGAGACAGTTGCAGATGAGGCAGCTGCTCAGACTTCAGCTGAGCCAACAGGCGAGGTTGTAAAGACTGTTGTTCTTGGTAGCCCTATCTCAGGTGTTGCAGCTGATTTAGCTGAGACTCCAGATGAGGTTTTTGCTCAGAAGATGATGGGTGACGGTGCAGTTGTTACTCCTAACGATGGTAAGGTAGTAGCTCCAGCAGACGGAACAGTAGTTTTCGTATTTGATACAAAGCACGCTATCGGATTCAAGACAGATGATGATGTAGCTATGCTTCTTCACTTTGGTATTGACACAGTTAAGCTTAAGGGTGAAGGCTTCAACGTTCATGTAACAAATGGACAGAAGGTTAAGAAGGGAGACTTACTTATGGAGGCAGACTTAGATTACATTTCTAAGAACGCACCTTCAATTGCAACTCCTGTACTTTGCACTGAGCTTAAGGGCAACCAGAAGCTTCGTCGTCTCGCTGATGGCGAAATCAAGGCTGGTGAAGATTTACTTGCAGTAGATTTTTACGAGTAAACTTATTTTAGGAGTTTAAGATGTACAGAGTTGAGAAAGTGTTAAATCACAACGCTCTTATCGGTATTCCGGAGAATACTACCCAGGAATTTCTGATTATGGGCAAGGGAGTGGGTTTTGGAAAACACGTCAGTGAAACAATTGATGTAGCTGATGACTGTATGATTTATTCCCTGTTAGAGTCCACAGAGCGCGGAGATAAAAAGGATTTAGCGACAAGTATTGATCCCGTATATCTTGAAATTGCAAATGAACTTTTAGATGGGGCCGAGGCAGAATTCCATACCATTGATAGGGATGTGATGCTGCCTCTGGCAGACCATATTGAATATGCTGTAAAAAGAAGTAGAAATCATGAGCAGCTTAGAAACCCCTTGACCGATGATATAAGAGTATTATTTCATACTGAGTTTAAGGTAGCAGAAAGAGCTAAGGATATCATTTTAAATCGTCTAGGTGTTCAGTTGACCGATGACGAGATTGGATATATAGCCCTACATATACATTCATCTATTATGGACCAGGCTGTTTCACAAGCTATGCAGATGGCAGAGGCTGTTAGACAGTGTGTGACATTGGTAGAGGCAGAGACCAGTAAGAAAATTGACATCAAATCATTGTCATATAATAGGCTGTTGAATCATATTCGATACATGATTGCCCGTACGTTAAAGGGAGAGATCATAAAGCTTGATATGAACGACTATATCAATGCAACTGCAGCAAACTCATTCAAGATGGCAACAAACATTTGCAAAGAATTAAGTAAGAGTCTAGGCAAAGATATCGACAGTGCCGAAATAGGATATCTCGCAATGCATATCGAAAGAATTGCACTTGATGAGATGGATTAATTGAAAAATTAAATCAATAAGGATAGCCCGCTTTTTATAAGTGGGCTATTATTTTTTGCATTTATATGGTAAAATATCTTGTTGGTGAATTCAAAATTATTCTTTGAGAAAAGAGGTATTACTAATGACAAAGATTGATATAATTTCAGGTTTTTTAGGCGCAGGTAAGACTACTTACATTAAGAAGATGCTTGAGGAAGCATACAAGGGTGAAAAGGTAGTTCTTATTGAGAATGAGTTCGGTGAAGTTGGTATCGACGGTGGATTTCTTAAGGATGCAGGCATCACTATTTCAGAGATGAATTCTGGATGTATTTGCTGCTCACTTGTAGGTGATTTTGATAAGAACCTTCACGAGGTTCTCGAGAAGTTTAGCCCAGACAGAATTCTTATTGAGCCATCTGGAGTAGGTAAACTCTCAGATGTTATGACTTCAGTTATTAAGTTAGAAGAGACAGCAGATGTTAAGCTATGCGGTCTTGTTACAGTAGTTAATGCTCTTAAGGCATCTAAGCAGATGAAGGCCTTTGGCGAGTTCTTCAACAATCAGATTGAGTTCGCTACTACAGTTGTTCTTTCACGTTCACAGACAGCTACTGAGGATCAGCTTGAGTTCTGTGTTAAGCAGATTCAGAAGCTTAATCCAAAGGCTGCTATCATTACTACACCATGGGATGAGATTACAGGAGAGAAGCTTCTTTCAGTTATGGAAGGTCAGGATAATTTAGCTTCTGAGATGAAGCATCTTGCAGAAGAGGCTCATGAGCATGAGGAAGAGGAGCACGAGCACCATCATCATGATCACGACCACGATGAGCATGAACATCATCATCATGACCACGACCATGATGAGCACGAGCACCATCACCATGATCACGACCATGATGAGCACGAGCACCATCATCATGATCACGACCACGACGAGCATGAGCATCACCATCATGAACATGGCGAGAACTGCACATGCGGTTGCCATGATCACGATCATCATCACCATCATGCAGATGAAGTATTTGATACATGGGGTATTGAGACTCCTCACAAGTTCGAAAAGTCTGTAATAGAGAAGGCTATGAAGGCATTTGCTAATACAAACGACTACGGTACAGTTCTTCGCTCTAAGGGTATGGTAGAGTCTGTAGAGGGCGGATGGATTTACTTTGATTTTGTTGATGGCGAATATGAGCTTCGTTCTGGTGAGCCAGATTACACAGGACGCCTTGTTGTAATCGGTGCAGATATCGATGAGCACAAGTTAGAGGAGCTTTTTGGATTATAATTCGAAATAGTTTCAAGCTAAGATATAGTTTATTTAGATAGTTAGAGGTTTTTATGGCTAGAGATATACCAGTTTATGTCTTCACTGGATTCATGGATAGTGGTAAGACTACCCTTATTCAGGAGACATTATTTGAAAATGATTTTGCTGCTGGCGGTGAGGATAAGATTCTTATTCTATCTTGTGAGGATGGCGAAGTAGAATACGATATTGAAAAGCTCAAAACAGTTAATGCTAAGGTAGCTACAATTGATTCTGAAGAGGATTTCAATCTTGAGAATCTTACTCGTATTTCTAACGAATATAATCCAGATGTTATCTTCCTTGAGTACAATGGTACTTGGGGCGTTGATAAGATTTATGATGAGCCACTTCCAGAGGGATGGGTCCCAGCTCAGTCACTTGCTACAGTAGATGCTACTACATTTGAGATGTACCTTAACAATATGCGCACAATGATTATGGAGCAGATTTTTAAGGCTGAGGTAGTTATTATTAATCGTTGTACTGACGACACTCCAAAGACTAAATTTAGAGGTCAGATTAAGTCAATGAATAGACCTGCTCAGATTGTTTATGAGAGGGCAGATGGTTCTATCGATGATTCACCAGAGGAGCTTCCATTTGATATTAATGCTGATGTTATTGAGATAACAGATGCTGATTATGCACTTTGGTTTATGGATTGCATGGAGACACCAAAGAAATACGATGGCAAGACAATACATTTCCTTGGTCTTGTTTACAATCCTAATGATGGCAAGTTGAGACGTGACGTATTTATTCCAGGTAGATTTGCTATGACATGTTGTGTAGAAGATATTCAGTTCCTAGGCATGAAATGCAAATGGGACAAGGCATCTACACTTGGTCATCGTAGCTGGATTGATATTACAGCACAGATTAAAGTTGAATTTGCTAAGGAATATAAGGGTAAGGGACCGGTTCTTTATCCAGTCAGTGTTGAACCTGCTGAGAAGCCAGAGGATGAGTTAGTTTATTTTAGTTAATGTTGAAAGTTACTATTCATTTTCGGATAGTAACTTTTTTACTACATTATTATATGATTCTTTTACTTTAGCACTTTACAACGCGACAGTGTAAAGCTATAATACAATACTAAAAGGAAGAAAAAGGGAAGGGAGTCTAGTTTTATGTATCCAATTCTTAAAAAGGAAAAGCTTTCAGATAAGATTTTCCTTATGGTGGTTAAGGCACCACGTGTTGCTGACGGATGTTTACCAGGTCAGTTTATCATTGTAAAGATTGATGAGGAGGGCGAGAGAATCCCTCTTACAATTTGCGATTATGATAGAGCTGAGGGCACTATTACTATAGTATTCCAGACAGTAGGCGCTTCTACTGAGAGAATGGCAGAGCTTAATGCAGGTGATGCCTTCGCTGATTTTGTTGGACCTCTTGGACAGCCATCTGAGCTTTGTATCGAGGCTGATTTGGAGGAGACAAAAAAGAAGAATATCGTATTTATCGCTGGTGGTGTTGGTACTGCACCAGTTTACCCACAGGTTAAGTGGCTCAAGGAGCACGGGGTTAAGACTACAGTTATCATTGGCGCTCGTTCAAAGGATATCCTTTTCTATGAGGATGAGATGCGTGCAGTAGCAGATGAGCTTTATCTTGCTACAGATGATGGTAGCTACGGTTTCCATGGTAACGGTTGCCAGCAGCTTCAGGCACTTGTTGATGAGGGCAAGAAGTTCGACCACTGCGTAGCAATCGGTCCTATGATTATGATGAAATTTGTTTGCCTCCTTACAAAGGAACTTGGCATTCCAACAGTTGTTTCTATGAACCCTATCATGGTTGATGGAACAGGTATGTGCGGTGCTTGTCGTCTTGTTGTTGGCGATGAGGTTAAGTTCGCATGTGTAGATGGTCCAGAGTTTGATGGTCACCTTGTTGATTTTGATCAGGCTATGGCTAGAGCAAAGCAGTACAAGACTGAAGAGGGTAGAGCACTTCTTAAGCAGCAGGAAGGCGATACACATCACGGTGGCTGCGGAAATTGTGGAGGTGACAAATAATGGCAGATATGATGGTTAGAGTACCTATTTCAGAGCAGGACCCAAAGGTTCGTGCTACAAACTTTGAAGAGGTATGTCTTGGTTATACAGAGGAAGAGGCAGTTGCAGAGGCATCTCGTTGCCTTAACTGCAAGAAGCCTATGTGTGTAGGTGGTTGCCCTGTTTCTATTAATATTCCAGCTTTCATCCAGGAAGTTAAGGAGAGAAATTTCGAGAAGGCTTATGAGATTATTTCTGAGTCATCAGCACTTCCTGCAGTATGCGGTCGTGTTTGCCCACAGGAGTCACAGTGTGAGGGCAAGTGTATCCGCGGTATCAAGGGAGAGGCAGTTGCAATTGGTAAGCTTGAGAGATTTGTAGCTGACTGGGCTAGAGAGAACGGCATCAAGCCTAAGAACACATCTACTCCAAATGGCCACAAGGTAGCTGTTATTGGTTCAGGCCCTTCAGGTCTTACAGCAGCTGGTGACCTTGCTAAGGCTGGTTATGATGTTACTGTATTTGAGGCACTTCACGAGATGGGTGGTGTACTTGTTTACGGTATCCCAGAGTTCAGACTTCCAAAAGAGAAGGTAGTTAAGGCTGAGGTTGAAAATGTTAAGGCTCTCGGCGTTAAGTTCGAAAAGAACGTAATCATCGGTCGTTCTATTACAATTGATGAGCTTATGGAAAAGGAAGGCTTTGAGGCTGTATTTATCGGTTCAGGAGCTGGTCTTCCAATGTTTATGCATATTCCTGGTGAGCAGGCTAACGGCGTATTCTCTGCAAATGAATACCTTACAAGAAACAATCTTATGAAGGCATTCAAGGAGGGTTATGATACACCTATCGCTCGCGGTAAGAAAGTAGTTGTAGTTGGTGGTGGTAACGTTGCTATGGATGCTGCTCGTACAGCACTTCGTCTCGGAGCTGAGGTACATGTAGTTTACCGTCGTAGTGAGGCAGAGCTTCCAGCACGTGCTGAGGAAGTTCACCACGCTAAGGAAGAGGGCGTTATCTTTGATCTTCTTCAGAATCCAGTTGAGATTCTTGTTAATGAAGAAGGAAGTGTTCGTGGATGCAAGGTTATCAAGATGGAACTTGGTGAGCCAGATGCTTCAGGTCGTCGTCGCCCAGTAGAGATTCCAGGTAGCGAATATGAAATCGAGTGCGATACAGTAATCATGTCACTTGGTACATCTCCAAACCCACTTATCTCTAGCACAACTGTTGGTCTTGAGACTAACAAGAAGGGTTGCCTCATTGCTACAGAGCAGGGCGCTACTACAAAGGACGCTGTATACGCAGGTGGTGATGCTGTAACAGGTGCAGCAACAGTTATCCTTGCTATGGGCGCTGGTAAGACAGCCGCAGCAGCTATTGACGAGTACTTCAAGAACAAGAACTAATTTATCGTGATATTTTGATTTGCTATTAACTGCACCTAGTTGGGTGCAGTTTTTTATATATTGCATGAATAGTTTTATAGGTTTTTATTGTATTAATTTTGGTTTATCACAAATATAATTAATTATTGAATCGATGATTGTTTTTGTGATAAAAGATATTGCTTTATTTTAATTTTTATCGCAAAAAATATAGGGAGCCTTGGACTGAGAATTGATTGTGATAAATTATTTGATACACTTGGCTTTTTTATCAAAATATTGGTAGTTAATGCCATTATTATTTTGATTTGCGATAATCATTCATGTGAAGTTTTCATTCTTCTATCCCAATATAAGTTTTTATGTTGATAGATATGGAAGAGTATATTGTTGACATGGAGTAATCTATATGATATTTTAAACAGGTCTTTTTTCTATTAATATTCTATAAATAATCATTTGAAGAAATTCCCGTTAGTTAATACATTCAACTTTTATCGTTTCACATTAGGAGGTTGAAACAATAAAACAATACTATGAAAAGCAGATTGATGCTATAAATAATGAAATCAATAAAATTGAAGAGAAGTTGTCTTCTTTGCCTGCAGGGGATATTAAAGTATATCCTAATAATGGTTCTTATCGATGGTATTATTTCAATGGTTCAAAGAGAGTATACTTATCTAAGAAGGATATTATATTTGCAAAGAAGCTTGTAGAAAAGAAATTTCTTTGCTTAAGGAGAAATGCATTACTTGAGCAGAAAGAGAATCTAAAGAATCGCGAGGGAGAATACTATATAGAGGCAACTAAACTACAAGAATTCTTGGAGGATGTCAGATATAGAAAATTATTTTATCCATCAGAAAATAATTATGATGAGAATGAAATAATTCAGACTTGGAAAGTGCAGAAATACAATAGAAATCCTAAATATCCTGAGCAATTAGTATTTAAATGTCCATCAGGAAATACTGTTAGATCGAAGTCAGAAGTGTTTATTGATATTGTACTATCAGAGAGGGGCTTGCCATACAGATATGAAGGTGAATTAGAGCTGGGAAATATTAAGTTTTATCCTGATTTTACGATTCTAAATCCAAATACAAATGAAATTATATACTGGGAACATTTGGGTAGGATGGATGATCCGGTTTATGCTAGGGCTGCACTTGAAAAGATTCGTATATACTATAAAAATGGATTGATTCCTGGAAAAAATTTATATATCACATTTGAAACTAAAGATAGACCTTTTTCATATGAAGATGCTGTAACTGCGCTTAAAATGATGGGGCTATAAATATATAAAACTATTATTTTCAAGCTGTTATCGCACGCAAAATTACATTTACCGTTTAGATCAACTTTTGTGATAAAAATGAAATCTAAATTAATGATTTTATCGCAAAAAGTCATACTACATGTATTCGCTAGACTTTTAGTGATAATTTCATAATTAAATCCTATGGAGTTTATCATAAAAGAGACCATAGTGGTATATATGAGATTATTTTACGATAGCCAGGGTAAAAAGCTAAGCCGGCCAGACCACAATAGCTATGCAAGGCCCCAATAGCCAAGATAATCAAGCTAAATATTTAAGAAATACTATCTAGATAGGATGGGCAGATAGGCTAGATAACTGTAAATGTAAAAGAAAAGACCGCAGGTTGTCCTGCGGTCTTATAAATTTCATAGTAATCTAATAAATTTTAGTACTGTCCAAAAGCGTACTTGAAAAATGATACTGGCTCCTTGCCTTCCTTTTTCTGCTTGTGGCAATACTTCTCATAATCTGAATAAATTGTGTACATCTGGAATGATACTTCTTCGAACATTCTTATTTCCTCCTTAATCTCTTTTCTTTTTACCGAAGGATATGATAAAGCCTAAACTGTGATTTGTCAACAAAAATATTGCGAAGAAATTGTGAAAAATGTATAAACGTATTTGCGTTGAGTTAGTTTCCCTAATTTGTTAAAATTTAAGTATGGAAACTGAATTCCGCTAAACTAGTTTTGGGAGAAAGAGAGATGAACGAGAGAATTTTAGAAGGCGCTCTTAATGTATTTAAGGCAAAAGGGCCAAAGTTTACAATGGATGACTTGGCAACAGAAATGAAGATGAGCAAGAAGACTATCTATACTGTTTTTAGAGATAAGAACGAGTTGATGTGTGAGATGCTTGATTATGCATTTGATCTTATCAAAGAAGCAGAGGATAAAATATATTATGATGATAGTCTTTCTACTATAGAAAAAATCAGAGGGATACTGGCGGTTCTTCCAGAGTCTCACTATGGTTTTGATTATACTGCTATGCATCAATTGGCTGAAAAGTATCCTATGGCTTATGAGAAGCTTAATTATAGATTGGACAGCGGCTGGGATAAGACTTTTGAGTTAATTAAAAAAGGCATGGATAATGGCGAGATTCGTCAAATTGATGAGAATATCATAAAGCTCATGTATGAAGCTTGCATCGATAAGCTTTTGATGGGAGATTTTCTTCAGGAGAATGGTAAGGGATATCCGCAGGCTTTAGCCGAAGTTGTAGATGTTATGGTAGATGGTATTGCAAAATAAAGGGACGAATAATGGGACAGAGAATATACTTAGACCGAAAATGGAAATTCAATGAGGTTTTTACAGAAGACATGATAAGAATGCCTATGAAGGATAGCCAGACTGTTAGCCTTCCTCATACGGTAAAGGAGACACCACTTTCATATTTTGATGAGTCTACATACCAGATGGTGTCTTGCTATCAGAAGATTATTGTGGCTCCTCCTCAGTGGGAAAAGCAGGCGATTAAACTTACTTTTGAAGGAGTGGGACATCTGGCTGATGTATATATTAATGGTCAGCATGTTTGCCATCATGAGTGTGGCTACACAGCATTTTCTTGTGATGTTTCTAAAGTTCTTAAATATGGGGATGAAAATCTTATCACTGTAAAGGTGGATTCTAATGAGACTCTTGATCAACCACCTTTTGGATATGTGATTGACTATATGACCTACGGGGGAATCTATCGCGACGTTTATTTTGAGGTAATGGAGAAGGTTCATTTCAAAGACGTATTTCTACAACCGGCTCTTCTTGAAAGAATATCAACCAATAAACGTTCTCCTAAGCAGATTAAAATGATGAAAGTGCAGGGGATTCTTAAATCAGAATGTCTTTTAACAAAGAATATTTTTAAGCTTTCAGAAAAAGAGCAGATATTTGTAAGGCAGTATTTGGACGATACACTTTTGCTTTCTCAGCCTATTGGAAATATCGAAGAGGTAGAGGAAGGCTATTTAATAAATATTACTTCGGCGCCTACGACTGTTAAATTGTGGGACATTGAAAGCCCTCATTTATATCAGGTGAAGACTCAGATTGTATATGAGGATAGGGTGCTTGATGAACATGTGGGAACAGTTGGCTTTAGAAATTCAGAGTTTAAAAAGACTGGGTACTTTTTGAATGGTCGAAGGGTAAAGCTAAGGGGCTTGAATAGGCATCAGTCATTTCCATATGTTGGCTATGCCATGCCGGAATCAATGCAGCGTCTTGATGCTAGGATTTTAAAGGAAGAGCTTGCTGTAAATGCGGTACGCACTTCTCATTATCCACAGTCTCAGTATTTCATCGATGAATGTGACAGGCTTGGTATTTTAGTTTTTACCGAGATACCTGGATGGCAGCATATTGGTGGAGATAAATGGAAGGACATAGCAGTAGATACTGTAAAGGAAATGATTCTTCAATATAGAAATCATCCATCCATTATTTTGTGGGGAGTCCGTATAAACGAATCGATTGACGATGATGATTTTTATAAGAGAACTAACGAGATGGCGCATATTTGTGACCCAACAAGACCGACAGGAGGGGTTAGAGCCCATGCTAAGAGTTCTCTATTAGAAGATGTATATACCTACAATGATTTTGTTCATTCAGGAGATAATAAGGGATGCTCTAAAAAGGCAGATATAACTTCTGATGAAGATAAGCCATATCTAGTGAGTGAGTACAATGGTCACATGTATCCTACGAAATCATTTGACGATGAGGAACATAGGCAAGAACACGCAATTAGACATGCCAATGTTTTAGATGCCATAGCAGGTGAGATAGATATTGCTGGTTCATTTGGCTGGTGTATGTTTGACTACAATACCCACAAGGATTTTGGGGCAGGTGACAGGATTTGCTATCACGGTGTCATGGATATGTTTAGAAATCCAAAGCTGGCATCCGCTGTTTACTCAGCCTTTTCTGAGACTGAAAATGTACTGGAGGTTACAAGTAGCTTTGATATAGGCGAGCATCCGGCTTGTAATAGAGGGCGTTCATACATTATTACAAATGCTGATTCTGTGAAGATGTACAAGAACGACCAGCTGATTAAGGAATATTTTCCAGAGGACAGTGAATACAAGAATTTGAAGCATGGTCCAATTTTGATTAATGACTATGTTGGAGATGCGGTAGAAAATGATGGAAGCTTTACCAAAAGGCAGGCTAAGCTTATTAAAAAAGCCCTTAATGAGGTGGCTGTAAAGGGGTATAAGATAACACCTTCACTTGCATGGTTAGCATTTAGGCTCGTGGTCATTCATAGGATTAGCCCTTCTAAGGCGGTTCCAATTTATAACAAATTCATTGGCGATTGGGGTGGAGAATCTAGAGAATATCGTTTTGAAGCAATTAAAAATGATCAGGTAGTAAAGACCATTACAAAGGAAGCTGTTACATCTCCAAGGATTGAAGCTAAGGCCAGTCACACACTTTTGACAGAGCTTCACACCTATGATGTATCACATGTGAGAATAAAGTTAGTAGATCAGAATGATAATCAGCTCTATTACTTTAATCAACCAATTAGCTTTGAGGTTGAGGGGCCTCTTGAGATAATTGGACCTAAGGTGGTTTCTGCAGCCGGCGGTTGTACTGGAGTATATATCAAGTCAAAAGGTAAGGATGGCGATGGGCAGTTAATTATTTCTTCTGAGGGACTTGAGCCAGTTAAGATTAGCATGTCGGTGGAATGTCTTAATTAAAGATATTAAGGAGTATAAATATGGATAAGAGTAAGGTGATTTTTGGCAACGAAATCTCTGCCAAGGATTATAGGAAAGCATGCAAAACAAAAGAGAAGAGTATCAAGAAATTCGGAGACGATTCTGATGAAGATTACAACATAGTAATCGAAAAGAATGATAGAATTGGAGATTCTCTGGGTGTCTATGATGTACTTTTGAAGGATGGAAAATCCTTGGAGCAGTTTGACCGGGAAAAAGGCATCATCGTGGGAAATATTCGTATGGGATTCGGTCATTATAGAATTTCCATGGCCATGGCTTCTGCTGCTAAATCTATGGGATACATTCCCTATTGGATGGATCTAAACGGATATCCACAGACTACATGCACAAAGGTAATTAGCCAGCAAAACCAGCTTTATTCCCTTGGCTCACGACTTTCAAAAAACAAGCTATTTAACAAACTTGTTTGGGAACCTCTTAATTACGAGGGGTTTAGAAAGCTAAGTTATAATGCTTCGGATCAGAAAAATGCTGAGTTGATGGCAAATGTTTATAAGAATGTGCCAAAGGATATTCCGGTGGTTGGCACACACGTGTGGCCGGCCCAGGCTGCTGTTCATGCAGGAATGAAATACGTTGTAAATGCTATTCCTGATAATTGGCCAATGGCCCTTCATTTTGCAGAAGGTGCCCTACATACCATTCAGTGCAAAAACGCCTATATGGGATATAGGATTTTAAATGGAATGAATGGAAAAAAGGTATGTAATCCTATGCCAAATGAGGATTTGGCATATGTTGGCCATTATATTGACCATGAATTGGTTAGTAATATTGAGGCAGATTGTGCGGCAAGAATGGCTCGTAAGGAAAATGGCAAGCCTATGAGATTTCTTCTGACCATAGGTGGTGCTGGAGCACAAAAAGAAATTTTTGCAGCGATTATCAATTATTTGCTTCCGGCAATAAGTGAGAATAGAGCAGCTTTATATGTAAATGTTGGCGATTACAAAAATGTGTGGGATGAGCTGATTCAAGAGATTCCATCTATGGCACAGATTTCTACAGAACATTTTAATGAGTTTGATAAAACATCAGAATTTGCAATGAATGCCATTGATGGGGAAGTTACTGGAATTCATGGATTTTATCATGAAAATATATTTGAGGCTGTATATTGCACTAATCTTTTAATGAGGAGTGCAGATGTGCTTGTAACTAAGCCTTCAGAGCTTGCATTTTATCCTGTTCCAAAACTATTTATTAAGCGTGTTGGAAAGCATGAGATGTGGGGAGCAATCCATTCTGCAGAAATGGGAGATGGAACACTTGAATGTAGAGACATACCACATACATTGCAGATGATAGATTTGTTTATGCAGGATGGCAAGCTTTTAAATGATATGTGTGAAAGCATAAAAGTAAATAAATCCATTGGACTCTACGATGGAGCATATAAGGTCATTGAATTGGCTATGGAGATGAAAAATAAATAAGGGGATGGTTAGAAATGGGAGAGAGAAGAAATTTATCAGGTAAAGAAAAATTTGCTTATGGAATAGGTGCAGTTGGCAAGGATATGGTATATATGCTTTCTGCATCATATGTGCTTTATTATTTTCAGGATATTATGGGAGTCAGCGCTATCGCAATGGGTATTATACTTCTCGTGGCGAGAGTGTTTGATGCGTTTAATGATCCTATTATGGGTGTTATTGTTGCAAAGACAAAAACAAGATGGGGAAAGTTTCGACCATGGCTTATGATTGGAACAATAACTAATGCGGTGCTTTTGATAATGATGTTTGCAGCACCACCTTCAGCTACACCTGGCGGTATGATTGCCTATGCAGCTGTAACATATATTATGTGGGGCGTGACCTACACAATGATGGATATTCCATATTGGTCTATGGTTCCTGCATTTACAGAAAGTGGCAAGGAGCGTGAGGGACTTTCTGCTCTTGCTCGTTCTTGTGCAGGTGTTGGCTCTGCTATTATCACAATAGTGACAGTTATGGCGGTGGCGGCTCTTGGTACACTGGCAGCATCTAAAAGTGATGACAATATAGTAAAAGTATATTCAGGTAAAACCCATTCCCTTAACTATTATGTTGCTTGCAGGGATGAGGATGGTAATCCTACAGACAACTACATGCAAATGGATGGAAGCAAGGTTACTTTAAATGTTACAGGAAGCAAGCGTTTCTTTGAAGGTGTGGATGAGCCGGAAACAGGACTTGATGGTGCTATTTATTTAAAAAATGATAATTCAGATTATTCATTTAAAACAGATGATGTAACATTTGAAAAATCAGATGGAGATTCAGCTATTGAAGTGGCAATAGATTCAGCTGACTCTAATTATGTGACTGTAGTTCTTTATGTGCCAGTTGAAGAGTACTGGACTATGACAGAAAATGCAGATAGTGAAGTAGTTATAGATGTTAAATCCAACATGGAAGTAGAGCGTCTTGGCTTTAAATATTTCACTATTATAATTGGAGTTCTATTTATTTTATTTATCACAATAACATGTGTCTGCATCAAGGAAAAATCAACTGTTGATATGCAGACAGCATCAATAGGTGAGATGTTTAGGGCATTGATTCAAAATGACCAGGCAATGACAATAGTTGCCACAATTGTTCTTGTTAATACAGCTCTTTTTATCACATCAAATCTTTTGATTTATTTCTTTAAATATGATTTGGCAGGTAGCAACTGGAGGGGCAACTACACCTTATTCAACACCTTCGCAGGAGGCATGCAGATTTTGGCTATGATGATTTTGTTTCCTCTTTTGCGCAAGGCATTTACAACTCTGAAGATATTTTATATTTGTGTATTTGCGGAGATTATAGGATATATTGTGCTTTTAGTGATGGTCTTATCAGGAGTGACAAATGTATTTGCATTCTTTGTTCCGGGATTCTTTATTATGTCGGGATTTGGATTGTTAAATGTTGTAGTCACTGTTTTCCTTGCAAATACTGTTGATTATGGTGAGCTTAAAAACAATCGAAGAGATGAGTCAGTAATATTCTCCATGCAGACATTTGTAGTTAAGTTGGCATCAGGAATAGCTGCACTTGTAGCATCAATTTGCCTTGCAGTATTTAATATTCAGGCAGATAGCGCATCGGCTCTTGATTCTCAGGGACTAGTGCAGAAGATGTATACCTTAGGGGAGACTCAGGTGATTGATAACAGTTCTGTAATGGGGCTTAGAGCGGTTATGACGGTGGGACCTATTGCTGTACTTGTGATTGCATATTTTATATTTAGCAAAAAATATATACTGACTGATGAAAAGCTTCAGGAGATTGGAGAAGAGCTTAAATCACGTTAGAAATCTTTATCTTATAGGAGAAGAAAAATGATAAAGGCTGATGGAAAAAACTTTTTCTTAAATACTAAAAATACCACTTATGCTTTTAAGGTGATGGAGACGGGACAGCTGGAGCATTTATATTATGGCAGCCTCATTGATGCTGAGGATGGAGAAAATTTATCAGAAAAGCGTGCCTTTGCTCCAGGAAATACTGTTTTATATGATAATGCTCACCCAGAAATGACTCTTGAGGATGTGAGGCTTGAGACATCAGCTGTAGGTAAGGGCGATTTCAGAGAGCCTATGATAGAGGTGATTTGCGCTGATGGAAGCACATCTCTTGATTTTATATATGATAGTTATGAGACATTTTCTGGAAAGAAAGAGTTTAATACTATTCCTGGTTCGTATGGCGTGGAAGGAGACGTAGAGACTCTTAATGTAAAAATGGTAGATGCCAATAATGGATTTACTCTGATTCTTTCATACTACGTATATGCGGATTGCGATGTGATTAGCCGCTCTGCAAAATTTATTAATACATCTTCTGAAAAAGTTAAGATGACTCGTATGCTATCCATGCTTATGGATTTTGATCATGCAGGAATGAAGATTACATCCTTCCATGGCAAATGGACAAGTGAGATGAATAAATCAGATACTATTCTTTCGGCTGGCAAGTTTGTCAATTCTTCATTTACAGGTACTAGCTCTAACAGAAGCAATCCATTTTTTATGGTATCAGATTCAGATGCTACAGAAACATCTGGTAGTGTATATGGGTACAATTTGATTTATTCAGGCAACCATTATGGGGCGGTAGAGGTATCTCCCTGGGAGAAAACTAGAGTTGCTTATGGAATTAATCCTATGAACTTTTCGTGGACATTAGAACCTTCGGAGGAATTTGAGGCACCTGAAGCTGTGATGACTTATTCAGCAGCTGGTTACAGGCAGATGAGCCTGAATATGCATGAATTTGTTCGAGAGCATATTACAAGAGGAAATTGGAAAAAGAAGGAGCGCCCTATTCTTATTAATAGTTGGGAGGCTGCATACTTTGATTTTACAGAGTCATCATTGGTAAAACTTGCCAAGGCTGCTAAAAAAGTCGGTATTGAATTATTTGTAATGGACGACGGCTGGTTTGGTGAGAGGAATGATGATAAAAGAGGGCTTGGAGACTGGGATATTGTAAATAAAAAGAAGCTTCCAAGTGGCCTAGAAGGAATGGCTAAAAAGATTAATGACCTAGGGCTTATGTTTGGTCTTTGGGTTGAGCCTGAGATGATAAATGTGGATTCTGAGCTTTACAAGAAACATCCGAAGTGGGCAATAGATATACCAGGGAAAAATCACTCTGAAGGTCGAAATCAGAGGATTTTGGACTTATGTAATCCTGAAGTTGTGGATTATCTCATTGATGTTATGAGTAGCGTTTTTTCTACACCAGGTCTTTCCTATGTTAAGTGGGATATGAATAGAAATTTCTCTGATTACTATTCAAAATATTTGCCTGCAGAAAAGCAGCAAGAGGTTTCTCACAGATATGTTCTGGGACTATATAGACTGTTAAAAACATTAACAGAGCGTTTTCCAGAGCTATTGATAGAAGGCTGTGCCTCTGGTGGAAATAGATTTGATTTAGGAGTCCTTTGCTATTACCCTCAGATCTGGGCCAGCGATAATACCGATGCAGTTAGTAGACTTGATATTCAAAATGGTTATTCCTATGGATATCCACAGAGCACATATACAGCTCATGTTTCATCATGTCCTAATCATCAGACTCTTAGAATCACACCGATGGAATCAAGATTTGCAGTTGCAAGTTTTGGAGTGCTAGGATATGAGCTTAATTTAAATGATGCAAAATCCGAAGATATAACTTCTGTTGAGGCGCAGATAGAGCTTTACAAACAATATAGAAAAACTCTCCAATTTGGTGATTTCTATAGGCTTAAAAGTGGTAATATTTGTGAGTGGAGCATTGTCTCTAGGGATAAATCACAGGCTGTTACTATGGTGATGCAAAGAGAGGTCCAGCCTAACAATCCGTATTTACGAATTGAGCAGGCAGGCCTTGATGAGAATGCAAAGTATCATTTTTATGGTCGCAAGCTTGAATACAATCTAAAGGGATTTGGAGATTTGGTAAATACAGTGGCCCCTATCCATATCAAGCAGGATGGTATTCTCCACAATGTGGTAGCGAAATTTGTAAAGATGCCAGGAGAAACAGAGGATGTTAAGGCTAGCGGCACTATGCTTAATAATGCAGGAGTTAAGCTGGCACAGAGCTTTATTGGCACAGGCTATGACGATAGGGTGAGATATTTTCCAGATTTTGGTGCCAGACTGTATTTCACTGAGAAAATAGATATTACAGAGTAATTTTCCATTAAATAAAAAGCTGCAGGGCTTCCTGCAGCATATCGGGGTGTGGCTCAGATGGTAGAGCGCTACATTCGGGATGTAGAGGCCGCGCGTTCGAATCGCGTCACTCCGATTTATTTATTCCATAAATTCTTTTATTTTAGCAGAATCTAAGTCTTCGCCGATTACTATAAAGACTTCCTGGCCTACAGGCATGGTAGTCAGCTCAAATTGAGATTTGGTAGCGTTAAATTGGTACCATGTTTCATTTTCCTTAAAGAATCCCTTGGCGCGAAGTATTTTTCCAAAGGAATCATCACTCATTAGAGTGGTTATTTTGTCTTTTATTGTTTCCCTATTCATTTTGAGTTCTAGGAAGTAGACGGTTTTATAGCCGCTGTCATCAGTGCCTAGCTTTTTAATGTATGAATGGGTGGAGTACCCACAATTAGAAATCATTTGAAAGTCAGAGTCTGTAAGCTCATCCCAGTTTTTATCAAATATAATGCCATCTATGTCCTTAGAAAGCTTTGCTTTTTCGGCAGCCGCTTTTAGATGGGAGATAGTACCACTGATTGTTTCTGGTGTAGCAAGCTGAGTCTTGCTGAGGACAATGATTCCTGCATTGGCAATCTGGGATGCCAAAAAGAAATCGGAATCATCAGATAAATTGTCATCTAGATTACCATCTACGATAGTGATTACGTTGCCAATTTCATACCATCTATCAAGAGGATCTTCTCTTAAAGCATCGAAAAATTCATCTACATCAAATATACCAGATGGCTCAATTATAACTCGGTTGTAGCCGCTCATTCCCATGGATATGAGCTTTGTTTTAAATCTGCGTCTGTGGCAATCTGCATCACATCCACCAGCAACCATTTCTAGCTCGCAGTTGTCGCCTCTCAATTCGTTGAGTAGGAGCATATCTACGTTTACAGCACCATAGTCATTTTCAAGTATGCCTACCTTTTGTCCCTTATCCATAAAGTGTCTAGCGTATTTTTTTAAGAAAGTAGTTTTGCCACTTCCTAAGAAACCTGTTATCAAATCAACTTTAATCATTTTTTAATCCTTACCTTAGTTTATTAACCTTAAGTATCAATAATTGTACACAAATATTTGCTATTATGCTATTCATAAATCTTTTTTAATGCTATGATATTAGCGAAAAATTTTCATTAAAGGAGTATTTATAATTTATGGGAATCGTAGTTTTAGGTGCGGTATTTATAGATATAAAGGGCCATTCTACTTCTAGCTATATACCTGCTGGTAGAAATGTTGGTACAGTAGAAGAGGTTCATGGTGGTGTTAGTAGAAATGTAGTTGAGGATATTGCCAATGTAGAGCTTCGCCCAAAGTTTGTTAGTCTTGTTGACGAAAGTGGAATAGGCACAGGTGTCCTTGAAAAGCTTAACAATCACAAGGTAGATACTCGATTTGTTCGTAGAACTCCTGATGGCATGGGCAAGTGGCTCGCTGTTTTTGATAACCATGGTGATGTGGTTGCATCTATTTCCAAGAGACCAGACCTTTCTGCTATCAATGATATCCTTGATGAGCAGGGTGATGAGATTTTTGGTGATGCTGATAGTATTGCTCTTGAGATAGATATGGAAAAGGACACTATCAAGCGTGTATTTAAATACGCTGAAAAATACAATCTCAAGGTTTATGCTGCAGTTTCTAATATGAGTATTGCAGTAGAGCGTAGAGATTTTCTTAAGAATGTTGAGTGTTTTGTATGCAATCAGCAGGAGGCTGGCATTCTTTTCATGGATGATTATTCACAGAAGACACCTGAGGAGATGCAGGAGATTTTAGCTAAGAAAATTCAGGGCGCTCAGATTCAAAAGATGATAGTAACTCTCGGCGGTAAGGGTGCCGTATATGCGGATATCAATGGCAAGACAGGATTTGTTCCAGCTAGAAAGGTAGATGTAAAGGATACAACAGGCGCAGGTGATTCCTTCTTTGCAGGTGTTACAATTGGTCTTACTTATGGAAAGACATTGGAAGAGGCTTGTGAAATCGGCTCTACACTTGCTGCATCAGTTATTGTTACATCTGACAATGTATGCCCTAGATTTTTACCTAGTGAATTTGGCATAGAACTTCCTTAGATATTAATATCTACATTGAAAATTTCTTCTATTATGATAAAATTGTTCTTGGCTGAGTTTTTGGCCTACTACTATATAGATTGGGCAATGGACAATGTTTGAGGACAAAAACATTTCATATAGACAATTGTTTTTTGATATGGATGGTTCGATTCACCAAGAGACCTATGTTTTTCACAGGGAACTCACTGAAGAGGAGAAAGAACAGTACAATAACTTGGTGGCTGATGCCAATCAGATGACTATATTTGATTATATTAAGGAATGAGTGACTCCACGGCATTGATTATTCAATGCTCTGGAGTCTTGTTTTATTTATAGGAGAATAATTATGGATTTTAAGAAAATGACATGTACTGAGTTTACAGAAGCACTGGCATCAAAGACTTCCGTGCCTGGAGGCGGTGGGGCATCGGCTCTTGTAGGGGCTGTTGCTATAGCCCTTGGGGATATGGTTGGAGAGTTTACTGTAGGCAAGAAAAAGTATGCTGATGTTGAAGATGAAATCAAGGGACTGATGGCACAGGCACAGGACCTTAGAGTGGAGCTTCTTAAGTGTATTGAGGATGATGCTATCGCATTTGAACCACTGTCAAAGGCTTACTCTATTCCAGCTGATGACCCATCAAGGAATGAGATAATGGAAAAATGTCTTAAGGACGCAGCGGCAGTTCCATTTAAGATCCTTGAGCTTTCATGTCAGGCGGTTGACTTACAGAGAGAATTCGCTGACAAGGGTTCAGTGATTATGATTAGTGATGCTGCTACGGGAGTTGCTATGCTTGAAGGTGCTATTAAGGGAGCGGCTATCAATGTAAGAATTAACACCAAATCCATGAAGGATAGGGAATATGCAGAGGATTTAAATCAAAAGGTAGATTCCCTTGTGGCTGAGTACACTAAAAAGGCTGCTGACATTTATTCTGATGTATTTAATAGACTATAGTTTACTGGAGGTTTTATGGCTACATTACTAAAGGGAAAAGAAGTTGTTGAAGCTCTTAACGAGAAAATGATTGAAGACGTAACTGCTCTTAAAGAAAAGGGCGTTACCCCAACACTGGCTATTTTAAGAGTGGGCGAGAGAGCAGATGATATATCTTATGAGAAGGGCGCAATTAAAAGATGTGAGCTTGTTGGCGTGGAAGCTAGAGTGTTTGCACTGCCTGCAGATGTATCTGAAGAGGACTTCTTTGCAAAGCTACAAGAATTAAATGAAGATATAACTATACATGGAATTCTCATGTTTAGACCACTTCCTAAGCATATTAATGAGGAGAAGGCTAGAAAGCTACTTTCTCCTGGTAAGGACATAGATGGATGTACTGATATTTCTCTTGCAGGTGTTTTCACTGGAAATAACGAAGGATTTGCCCCATGTACAGCAGAGGCAGCAGTTGAAATATTAAAGTATTACAATATTCCACTTTCTGGAAAGAAGATTACTGTTATCGGTCGTTCCCTTGTAATCGGTCGTCCTGTAGCTATGATGCTTATGCATGAGAATGCTACTGTTACTATATGTCATACTAGAACAGTAGATGTGCCAGTTGAGGCTAAAGATGCGGATATTCTAGTGGTTGCATCTGGTCAGATGGAGAGCGTAGGCGCAGAATACTTAAGACCAGGACAGGTGGTTATTGATGTAGGAATTGGTTGGAATGACAAAAAAGGCAAGCTCTGTGGAGATGTAAAATTTGACGAGGCGGAGCCTATTGTTGATGCTATTACACCAGTACCAGGCGGAGTAGGTGGAGTCACCACTAGTATTTTGGTGAAGCATGTGGTTGAAGCTGCTAAAAAATTATAAAAAATAACCGAAAATAAATGAAAGCAGTGGGCTTTTAAGTATAATTAGAGCATAGATAATAAAAGGGGTTATGAAATATGACAATCGATCAGTTGACTGCGGACCAAGAGGTTACTCTTGAAGTACTAATCGGTGGATCTTCTTTTGAGATTAAAACAGAAGTTGTTGGTACCAACGATAATACAGGAGTTTTGTTAAAACCGTACGTATATAATGGCATGGTAGTTGATTTTACTGCTGGTTCGCCTAAGAGTATGCGTTTTAATTTACATTGCATTGATCCATTATCCGGTGGAAGGGTTGTATGGAAAAATGTTTTGGTAAAGCTTGTAAATTACAGAGATGTTGATTATTACGTTGTGGATTCTAAAAATTTTGGTACTATTGCAGCCTCTAGCGAGCGAAGAGTAGATGAGAGGGTAAATGTTCATAGACCGGGCTCTGCCACTAAAGATGATTTGAAGCGTATGTCGGTTTCAGTTATTGATATTAGTGATGCAGGCATCTCATTTATAGGCAATCAAAATTTATTTACAATCGGAGATTTGGTAGAGGTAAACTTTGCTGATACAGCAAATGATTCTGACTTTAGCCTTAGGGTTACTACGAAGATTAACAGGGCAGAGGTTATAAAGGAAGGCATTTTCTTTGCTGGTATGATTCAGGATAAGGATAACAAACTACTTGCTTATTTGTGCTTTAAAGGAATAGATGAGCGCACAAATAATTTTTTGAATAACGAGGAAAACTGATGGCAGATGATAAGTTAAGGCAGGAGCTTTATTACATAGCAAAGCTTACAACTAAATATGACTTTAAGGATATGTCTGTGGTGGAGGAGATTCTCCGCCAGGAAAATGAGAGAAAGCTTCTAACTTCTGTCTTTGGCACCAGATTCAAGACTAGGATATTTGATATAGCTTCCGATGTTAAGCATGAGGATACTTGTGTTATATGCGGTAAGCCGGCTGAGAATGGAGTGGCTTGCGCTGCCTGCCTAAAATCTATATTAGAAAGCAAATATGCTAAAAATAAAAACGAGATTGAACAAACTGGACGATTTAATTTAAAAAAGCTTTTTGATAATAAATTATTCCGTAGAGTAAAAAGCTTTGCTGGCTCTATGACATCTAAGTCAAAAAAGGCTGATGAGATTCCAGAAAAGGTGGATGCTGTAGAATCATCAGAGACAACAAATTGGTATAAAAGTATTAGGGCAAAGCATGTATTTCAATACAGCTGTATAGTTTGTTTAACCCTGATTTTATTTATTCAAATATATGTTTTGGGTGTATGGCTTAGTCTACCAACTTACAATAAAAAAGAGCCAGTTAGAAAAAGCCAGTATGAGGCCACTGCCGTAGCTGATGAAAATCAAGCTCTTAATGAGCTTCAAAAAGAATTCCCCGAGGAATCTGGATATACCATAACCTACAGTAGACAGGATAGAGAATATGTTGGAAGATTCCTTATAGACATAGGAGATTGCTGTGAGGAAGTAGAAGAGGAGCTTTCTCCAGAAGAGAGATATGAATATTTTTTCCAAGAGGATGTATATGTATTCTATATAACAAATATTTCCGATTACTCAGCAGTTATTGGCAAGGCTGAGGTTAATGCAAATGGGTCAATTATTCTTACCGGTTCTTTCAACGATGGAAGAAAGACTGACTGCCTTTATAGATTTAGATAATTTTTAACCATTGATTCACAACATAGTCATAATTCTTTGATACTATTTGGCCTAGCTTCAAGGGAAATGATGTGTTATAAGAGGTATTTATGAAGCTAAAGCCAGAAGAAATTAAGCGATTGGAAACAATCTTAGAGCCTTTCAGAAATGACGAGAGGACTCAGAAAATGAAACAGTTTATTCAGCATGGTAAGATTACTACATACGAGCATGCTGAGAGTGTAACAAAGCTTTCATATTGGATTAATAAGAGATTGCACCTTAATGCCGATGAGCATGTTCTTACAGTTGGTGCATTCCTGCATGATTATTATCTATATGATTGGCATGAGACAGATGAGGGCAATGGCCTTCATGGTTTTTCTCATTCTCGCACAGCAAGAAGAAATGCAGTTGCTCATTTTGGAATCTGCAAAAGAACCCAGTCTGTAATAGAGACGCATATGTGGCCACTTACCTTTACTAAGGTGCCAAGGAGCCGTGAGGCCTGGATAGTATGTCTTGCTGATAAATGGGTTTCCACTAGAGAGACTTTGCTTTGTAGATAAGATTTATATTGGATTTAATATTTTAAAACAGGGGTAATGTTTGTGTTGCATTACCCCTTTATTAATGTTATAACTGTATTAGTAGAGATAGAACAGTTGCGGATGCGATTTTAAAATAGAAAGGAAGAATGTTATGAAGAAAAAAATAATTGTGCTTATTGTGGCAGCACTATTAGTTGGTGGAGGCTGTTTCGTAGCGTACAAAAAAGGACTGTTTAGGGGCGGTTCAAAGTCTGTAGACAATTCTGCAGAGGTCTATGTTATGACACTTGATGAAATAATGGGGGCTAACAGTAGCTATTCATCAGATGTTTTCATGGGCGTTGTAGAGGGCCAGGAGACTAGCAGTGTAACTAAGAGTACAGAAAGAGAATTGGATACTATCTTTGTATCAGAGGGAGATACAGTTGAAAAAGGTACACCTCTATTCTCATATAAGATAGATAATCTAGAGGCAGAAAATGTACAGTACGGATTTGATATTGAAGGCTATAATCTTTCAATCCAAGAGTGCAATGATGATATTGCTAAAAAGCAAAAAGAGCTTGATAAGATAACAGGGGATACAGACGAGGATAAGGACAAAAAAGAGGCCCTTGCCAACGAGATTGCAGGCCTTAATACGGATATCAAAATTGCCCAGAACAGTATAGATCAGACTAATGCCAAAATTGAGGAGAATAATAGAAAAATCAACAATTCTGTTGTCAAATCTTCCGTTTCTGGAGTAGTTACCAAAATTGCAGATGACACTAATCCATACACCACAGATGGTTCCTTTATAACTATCCTTGGTGCTAGTGAGATGCGCATAAAGGGCCAGATTAATGAGCAGAATGTGTGGGCTATTAATGTGGATGAGCCTGTTACACTTAGATCTCGTGTAGATGCATCCCAGACATGGACTGGTACTATTACCAAGATAGATACAGAGTCAAAGCAGGAAAATACTGATTCAATGTATTCATACGGTGGAAGTAGCGAGAATTCATCTACAAAATATCCATTCTATGTCACTCTTGATGATTCAGAAGGATTGATGATGGGACAGCATGTTTACATCGAATTAGGAAAGACTGATGCACCTGAAATGGATTTCTCTGATGGAACATACATCTATGATTATTACATTTCCTATGAAGAAGATGGTACACCTTTCCTTTGGGTAGAAGATGGCAATAGACTTGCAAAACAGACTATAGAGCTTGGCGATTACTATGAGGAGCAGATGGTATATGCAGTAAGTGGTATTGATAAAGATACTAAAATTGCATATCCAATGGATGATTACAAAGAAGGAATGAAAACCGTCAGTGGACAAGAGGTGCAGCCATGATAGTAAAGTTGGAGAATATTTTTAAGGTGTATGGTGAATCTGGAACAGAGACATCGGTGCCAGCTTTAAATGACGTAAGTCTCACTGTTGATAAGGGAGAATACGTTGCAATTATGGGACCCTCTGGATCAGGCAAGAGTACACTTATGAACGTTATCGGATGTTTGGACAAGCCTACATCTGGAAAATATATATTTGAGGATAAGGATGTGCTGAAGCTTAAGGATAGACAGATGTCTGACCTTAGACTTAATTCTATCGGATTTGTTTTCCAAAGTTTTTATCTTATGAATGAGGAAAACGCTATTGAGAATGTGGCACTTCCCCTTAGCTATGCTGGAGTTCCTAAAAAGGAAAGAGAAAAAAGAGCTATAGATGCCCTGACAAGAGTTGGGCTTGCTGATAGAGTGAAATTTAGACCGGATCAGCTCTCTGGTGGACAAAAACAGCGTGTTGCCATAGCAAGAGCCATTGTAAATAATCCTAAGGTACTGCTTGCGGATGAGCCAACAGGTGCCCTGGATCAAAAGAGCGGTGCAGCTATTATGGACCTTTTTCAGAAGCTAAATGACGAGGGTACTACAATTATCATGATTACTCATGATGCAAATATAGCTAGCCACGCTAAAAAGACATATAGAATAGTAGATGGTCGACTTTATGATGGACTAGAACAGGAGGTGGATGATGAAAAAGATAATTAAGCCACTGATTGTTATAGTTGTCATTGCTGGTCTTGTGGTTGGCGGTTTATATGGCTACTTTAGATATAATCGAGGTAAGAAAATAGCACAGGTTGTTTCCCTTACCACCTATGGAATGGATGGCTATTGGGGTGATTCCATTGAAAGCTATGGAACTGTCACTGCTGAGAAATCACAGACTACATATTTAGCATCTGGTACAGAGGTCCTCAGTGTTAATTTCGCTGAGGGAGACCATGTTGAGGCGGGAGATGTTCTCCTTACAGTAAAGAAGGAATCTCAGAATATCAGAGGTAAGGAGCTTGAGGTTGAAAAAGCTCAGCAGATTTACAATGCAAATACCACTAGATTGGAAAGACTTGAGAATACAACGCCTATTCCTGAGCATATTGCATCTCAGGCAGATACTAGAGATGTAACTTATGTAATGGAAAAAACATATTATGCAAAGAGTGATTGGAATGGCTATTCTTCTGGTGACATAGTTTTTGAATGTTCATATATGTATAATGGCGAGGAAGTATATAGATCTTATTATTCTCATGAAGATCAAAAGCATCCTTTGAACGAAGATGATGATGCAGAGGTTATAGAATCTATAAAATCTGCATTGGATGAAATAGAAGATTTGGAAGCAGTATTTGAAGTAAAAGAATACGAGGTTACAGAGGAGATAACTGTAGGTAACTGGTATTACGATACATCAAACGGCAATATTATCGGTCACGAGGGTATAGGACCTCATGGTGAGATTCGCGAAGAGTACATTGAACCAAAGGGCTATACACCAACTCAGCTGGAAGAGGCAATTGAGCAGACTAAAAAGGACTTAGCCAGAGCTGAGCTTGATCTTAGAATCAAGGCTAATCAGCTTGAGGAGATGAAAAATACCAATGAAAATGGCGAGATGATTGCCAAGGTATCTGGAACAGTTTCTAAGGTACAGAGTGCTGACAACTATAATAGCACCCAGCCATTTATGATTGTATCTGCAACAGATGAGTATTTTATCTCTGGAACTATTGGCGAGTTCTATCTTGGCAACGTCCATGTAGGTGATAAGGTATCTGTAATGTCTTGGGATAATGGAATGACAGCTGATGCAGTGATTACAGATATCAGTGACAGTCCTGACACATCAGAAGAGAACAACTACTACATGGGTGGCGGCAATACTAATGTGAGCAACTACGTATTTAAAGCCAGCTTTGATAGAAGTAGTGGTATTGAAATTGGCGCAGCCGTAGATATTACAATTTCACCAGATAATGTGGAAGCCGGCGGTATGTATATACCAAATTTCTTTATTAGAAAAGATTCCGGTGGAAATTATGTTATGAGAATGAATGAAAAAAACAGACTTGAAAAGGTATATGTAAGAATTGGCAAGTCACTTTGGGGCGAGATGCTTGAAGTAAAGTCTGGAATTACAATGGATGATTGTCTTGCATTTCCTTATGGCAATGGTGCAATAGAGGGAATCAAATGCAAGAAAGTTGAATCGCTTGATTATTAAGGGAGGACCTATGTTTGAGAATTTAAGATTAGCATTCCGAGGAATCTGGACTCACAAGCTTAGATCATTCCTTACAATGCTAGGTATTATTATTGGTATTGCTGCTATTATCGCTATTGTATCTACTATCGAGGGTACTAATCAGCAAATCAAGCAGAATCTTATTGGCTCAGGCTCTAATACAGTAGATATTCAACTGTATGAGAATGATTGGCCAATTGATTTAAGCTATAGTGAGGCACCTTTCGGTGTTCCACAGATTTCAGATGAGATTCTAAAGGAGATTAAGGATCTTGATGAAGTGAAATCTGCAAGTAAATATACTAGCAGACAGATATATGATGGTGTTTACTATCTTAATAATTCCATGAGTGGCGGTTATGTAAAGGGTGTCGAGACTGACTATTTTGAGACTGCAAATATGACCGTTAAATCAGGAAGATTGTTTACAGATGCAGAGGTAAAAGACTATAAAAAGGTCTGCATTGTTGATGATGGAATTATTTCAGGTGTTCTTCAAAATGAGGACCCTATTGGAAAGATTTTGGAAATTGGCGGCGACTCTTATGTAATTGTGGGAGTTGTGGCATCTCGTTCTACATTTGAGCCAGTAATCAATTCGATTACTGATTATCAGACATACGCTCAGGACGAATCGGGAACAGTTTACATTCCAATTACTGACTGGCCAATCAGTTACAAATATGATGAGCCAGAAAATGTTTTGGTTAGAGCTAAATCCACTGATGATATGACAGCAGCAGGAAAGAAGACTGCAGATATTCTAAATGGTAATATTCATCCAGACAGTGATGCTATTAAGTATCAGTCAAAGGATTTATTAGAGCAGGCTCAGCAGCTTCAGCAGCTGGCATCATCTACCAATTCAATGCTTATTTGGATTGCTGCAATATCACTGTTAGTAGGTGGTATTGGCGTTATGAATATTATGCTTGTTTCAGTTACAGAGCGTACTGCAGAAATAGGTCTTAAGAAAGCTATCGGTGCCAGAAAAGGCAAGATTATGGCACAGTTTTTAACTGAGGCAGCAGTGCTTACATCTATGGGCGGTGTGCTAGGCGTAGCTTCAGGTATTGGACTTGCCCAGATTATATCAATGATGAGTGGAACTCCAGTAGCAATCTCTTGGCCTGCAGCCTTTATAGCAGTTGCTTTTTCCATGGTTATTGGTATAGTATTTGGTATATTACCAAGTCATCAGGCGGCTAATCTTAATCCTATTGATGCCTTGAGGACTAACTAGGAGGCTATATGAGCAAATTCGTTTCATGGAATGTGAATGGACTTAGAGCTGTTGTTGGAAAGGGTTTTTGGGATTTCTTTGATAGCATAGATGCAGATATTATTGGTCTGCAGGAGATTAAACTGTCAGAGGGACAGTTTGATGAGACAAGAGAAGGCTATCATGTCTACTGGAATTATGCTGAGAAGAAAGGATATTCCGGCACTGCAATATTTACAAAAAAGGAGCCAATATCAGTAAGTTACGGTATTGGAATAGAAGAACATGACCATGAGGGAAGAGTAATTACCCTTGAATTTGAGGATTTCTACTTTATTACTTGCTACACTCCAAACTCTCAAAATGAGCTAAAGCGTCTTGATTATCGCATGACTTGGGAGGATGATTTCAGAGCATATCTTAAGAAGCTTAACGAGAAAAAAGGTGTTATTTTATGTGGCGATTTAAATGTTGCCCACGAAGAAATTGATATTAAAAATCCTAAGACTAATCGTAGAAATGCAGGCTTTACTGATGAAGAGCGCCAGAAGATGACTCAGCTTTTGTCAGAGGGATTCATAGATAGCTTTAGATATTTCTATCCAGATCAGGCAGATATCTATTCTTGGTGGTCATATCGCTTTAAGGCCAGAGAGAAAAATGCTGGATGGCGTATTGATTATTTCATAGTATCAGAAGACCTTAAAGATAGAATGAAGGATGCCAAGATTCACACTGATGTATTTGGCTCAGATCATTGTCCAATTGAGTTAGATTTTGAATAATAATTATTATTTGCCCGAAAAATATGATATTTTTCTAGATGTATGTTATTATTTAAAAAGTAAAGATAGTTGGAGGTGGGAGAAATGGCAGATAATGGCAAAGAAGCAACATTTGTTGTACGTGTAAATAAATGTGAAAATGGAAGTTGGCAGGGACAGGTTACATGGGCAGACAGAGATGAAAAGCTTAACTTCCGCAGCGCTATAGAGCTTGTATCTATAATGGATGGAGCACTTAATAGCGAGGACAAATAAATAACAATATGGGCTCTCCTCATTTGAGGAGAGCTTTTTTATTTTTAGATTGCATTTTTCTGTAAAAAAATATAAGGATATACACATTTTGTAGTTTTTTTATATGGTCTAGTGCATAATAGTTGCAAATTTATGGAATATGGGGGCATAATTTATGATTTTAACAGTTACTTTAAATGCAGCTATTGATAAGCGCTATGTGGTAGAAAACTTTGAAGAAGGCGAAGTAAATAGGGTATTAGAATGCGAATATGTACCTGGAGGAAAGGGCCTTAATGTTTCAAAACCACTTGCTATTGCAGGGGCAGATGTAGTTGCTACCGGTTTTGTAGGAGGATATGCAGGAGACTATATATGTTCTAGACTTTCTGATTATGGAGTAAAGGATGGCTTCTATAAAGTTAAGGCGGAGAGCCGTTCTTGCATAAATATATGGGATACAAAAAAGAAAAAGCAGACTGAGTTTTTGGAACCAGGATTTGTGATTGATGAGAATGATTGGAATGGATTTGAGGAAAAGTTTAAGACACTTGCCAAGGATTCAGATATCATTACCATATCAGGCAGTGTTCCAAAGGGCTTGGATTCTAATAGTTATAGAAGGCTTATAGCAATAGGAAAAAAACTTGGTAAAAAGGTGATTTTGGATACTAGTGGAAAGCTTCTCATAGAAGCAGTTGAAGAGATTCCATTTATGATAAAGCCTAATATTGATGAGATTGCTATGCTCACTGGAAGAAAAATTTCAGTAGATGAGGAAGGCTTTTTTGAAGAGGTAATAGCTGCAGCAAAACAAATACAAGATAAGGGTGTTGAGATTGTAGTTGTTTCTCTTGGGGCAGATGGGTCTTTGATGGTATGTGATGATGGAGTCTATAGAGGAATAGTACCTAAGATAGATGCCGTAAACACGGTGGGCTGTGGGGATTCTATGATTGCAGGATTTGCGCTTTCATTTTCTCAGGGCCTTACCTTTACAGAAGCGTTAAAAAAAGCCAGCGCAATCTCCGCTGCATCGGCGATGACAGAGGAGACCGGCCGGTTTAACTTGTCTGATATGGAAAAACTTATTAATCAAATAACAATTGAAAAGATAGGCTAAATTGTTATTCTTCAAGCTCTTCTGAGGATGTAGAATACTCAGGAGAGAGATATGTAAACATTACTACGTTGTAATCTGATGTGACTATAGCTGCCAACTCAATGTTGCCACTATCTAGACGCCAAATGTCTGCTAGGTTGGTAACAGTGTTGGTGGCTTCTTTTGTCTTACCGAGACTATTTTGAAGCTGCTTGTGTAAGTCGTTGTAGATATCTGTGATTTCCTCGCCATCCTCACTAAAGTATGCCCAAGTCATGTTGGTCATATGTCCGTCTTCATCGAAGGCGTATTGAACATTTCCCTGTAAGTCTAAATAATCAGATGAATAATTGTATGCGTTGCCGTAATAAGATTCTTTCTCGGAATCTGGCTCGCCTAATTCCTTAATCATATCATCATATGTAGTGTCAAAGTTAAAAGTAGTGAATGGAGGATCGGAAATTAAATCTTTTCCGCAGGCAACAAAGCCCATAAAAGTAATAGCAAGAATTGAAATTGATGTGATAATTTTTTTAGCATTCATTTTAGTGCCCCCCATTAAGCATTTCGATAGTTACGCTATCATTTTCTATTTATTATAACAGTTAATAGCTAAAGGTGTATTGTAAATTTAAAAATAATAGAATTTTTTTGTAAATAGAATTTGATAAATGAATTGTGATTGACATAGAAAAAATCTATTGTGAGCTGACTGATTTTTATATTTTACCTATAGATTCAGTAGGTCTATACTTTTTGTAAATTAAAAAAGAAAGGGTAAAGAAATGAAAACAGCAGTAGTAGGGTTTCCAAGAATTGGAAAGGATAGAGAGTTAAAGTTTGCAACAGAAAAATATTTTAGAAGTGAGATTGGGGAATCTGACTTATATAATGTGGCAAATACATGGAAGCATTTTAATATAACTAGTCAGAAAGAGGCAGGGATAGATTTTATTGCCTCAAATGATTTCTCTTTTTATGATAATGTGCTTGATACAGCAGTTTTATTTAATGTTATTCCAAAGAGATATAAGGCATTAGGATTATCAAATCTTGATACATATTTTTCAATGGCAAGAGGATATCAGGGGGATAAAGGCAATGTAAAAGCTCTTGCTATGAAAAAATGGTTTAATACTAATTATCATTATATTGTTCCAGAAATTGAGGATGATACAAAAATTGAGTTGATAGGAACAAAGCTTTTTGATGAATATGATGCTGCCAAGGCCTCTGGAATTGAGACAAAACCTGTGGTTGTTGGACCATTTACATTTTTAAAATTGGCTAGATATACAGGTGAGAAGAAAGCAGAGGATTTCGTTGATGATCTTACTGAAGAATATGTAAAGCTTATCAAGAAATTAGATGATAGATTAACTCACTGGTTACAGATTGATGAGCCATATTTGGTAATGGATTTGACCTTTGAGGATAAGGCATTATTTAAACGTATATACGATAAGATTACTGCTGCAAGTGGCGGCGTGAGACTTCTTCTTCAGACATATTTTGGCGATTTAAGAGATATATATGATCAGCTAATTCAGTATGATTTCGATGGAATCGGATTAGATTTTGTGGAAGGAAAAAAGACACTTGATTTAGTGGAGACTTTTGGATTTCCAAAGAATAAATATTTATTTGCAGGTGTAGTTAACGGCAAAAATATTTGGAGAAATAACTATGAGAATTCTCTTCAAATAATTGAAAAGCTTAAAAGCAAAACAAATGCTAAAATAGTTGTTTCTACTTCATGTTCTTTGCTTCATGTGCCATATACACTTGAAAGCGAAACAGATTTACCAGAAGAATTTAAAAAGCATTTCTCTTTTGCACTTGAAAAGCTTTCAGAACTTAAGGAACTTTCAGTTTTGGCTGAGGGTGAGGGAAATAGTGACATCCTTGAGCGAAATAAATCATTATTTACAGGCAGAATTAATAGTGTTGATGAGGCGGTTAAAGAGAGAGTGGCAAATATTAAGGAGTCTGATTATAGAAGAGTTCCTGATTTTGACAAAAGGGCAGCTGCTCAGAGTGAATGCTTGAATTTACCACTTTTCCCAACAACTACAATTGGCTCTTTCCCTCAGACAGAGGATGTGAGACGTACAAGACAGCTATTTAGAAAGGGCAAAGTAGCAAAGGAAGAGTATGTAGAGTTTAATAAAAACAAGATTGCGGATTGCATTAAACTCCAAGAAGAAATAGGCCTTGATGTTTTGGTTCATGGTGAGTATGAGCGAAACGATATGGTGGAATATTTTGGTGAACACTTAGAGGGCTATCTTTTTACAAAAAAAGCATGGGTACAGTCCTATGGAACTAGATGCGTTAAGCCGCCAGTAATATGGGGAGATGTATCAAGAAAAAGTCCTATTACAGTAGAATGGGCTAAGTTCGCATCAAGCTGTACTGATAAGCCAGTGAAGGGAATGCTTACAGGACCTGTAACTATATTTAACTGGTCATTCCCTAGAGAAGATATTTCTGTCAAGGAAAGCATGCTTCAGATTGCTCTTGCAATTCGTGATGAGGTACTTGATTTAGAGGCCAATGGAATAGGAATTATTCAGATTGATGAGGCAGCTTTAAGAGAAAAGTTACCTCTCAGAAAATCTGACTGGTATAAGGAATATTTGGATTTTGCTATTCCAGCATTTAGACTTGTGGCAAGCGGTGTAAAGGAGACAACTCAGATACACACACATATGTGTTATAGTGAGTTTACAGATATTATTCCTGCTATAGATGCTATGGATGCAGATGTAATTACTTTTGAAGCATCACGTTCTGATTTGCAGATTCTTGATTCTCTCAAGGAAAATCATTTTAGAACGGCTGTTGGCCCTGGTGTTTACGATATTCATAGTCCAAGAATTCCTTCAGTAGATGAGATAGTAGCTGGAGTAGATAAGATGCTTAAAAGAGTAGATGATAAAAAGCTATGGATAAATCCTGATTGCGGACTTAAGACAAGAGGAGAGACAGAGACTAAAGCGAGTCTTATAAATCTTGTAAAGGCAGCAAATGAACTTAGAGATAAATACTGCTGTTAAATTATTAAAGGTCACCTCAAAATGAGGTGACCTTTTTGGTTATGCTAGCATCTAATTGTTTATGAGACTTCGTAATTGATTATATTTCCTGTTTCGATTTCGATATCGTAACTATATTGATATCTTCCCACTATGAAGAGGACTTCATATATGCCTCTGCCATCAATATAATCTTTTGTAACTTTTGAATATCTCAAATCATCTTTTGTGTAGCTGGCATCAGCTAGTGCAATTTCAAGTGCATCATCCTCTGTTATACTGCTTGTAGTAGATGATGGATTTGTATCATCAAGTGATTCTCTAGGGTTTTCTTCTGCGTGAATTGATTCTAATTCCACTTCAGAAGAAACAATATCACCTGTTACACTTATTTCATAGCTGTATTCAGTTGTTCCGTAGTAGAAGACAATCTCGTATTGTTTTACCCCTAAGACGTATTCAGTTTTTGCTTTTGCAATTGTTACATCATTTTCTTCCAATCCGGCATCTTTTAGAGCTATTTCTCTGGCATCTGCCAAAGTGATTTTACTAGCGGCATAGACGGTATTGAAAGGAATGAAAGAAAAGATTGCAAGGAACAGTATAAGCGATAATGCTGCTGCCGATATTCTTTTTTTCATATCTCAACCCTCCTTTAAACTTATTGCAAGTAATTAAGTATGCCTCGCTCTATATTTAAAGTAGCACATAAGTGTTAAGGAAGTGTAAAAGAAATGTGAATTGAAACATCCCTATAACCCTCAAGCTGAAAAGGAGCGTTTCATAAACTGCTTTGGCGTAATGTTTTTGTATTTATTAAATGTCTTAATAAAGTAGCTTTCATCGTTAAAACCGCAGGAAATAGCAACTTCTCTGATTGAAATATCCTTTGTAGAAAGCATTTCACAAGCACATTCCACTCTATAGTAATTTAAATAGTCTATAGGAGTTCTGTCAGTCATAGATTTAAAATAGCGGCAAAAATATTTTGGATTCATGCCAGCTATATGGGCTAAATGGTCCAAAGTTATATTGTTGGAATAGTTTTCTGAGATGTAAGATAGGACCTCTTTGACGGAGTTTAGCCTCTCAAGAGTAACATTATCTAGAGGATTTTTGGTGTAGATTTCGTTTCTGATAATTTCTCCGAATAAAATGTACAAATATCCCTGAACATTGAATTCATAGCCAGTCTGTTTTCTAGCAAGGGTGTTACATAGGTCTTGCACGATTGCAGAGATAATATGATTGTTTTTGGAAAGATAAGTGTTGATTCTGATTCGATGATTGATAATGTCCTGAACAGTTTTGCTGCAGGCATTATTATTCTTAAGCAATATCTTCAAATCGAAAACAATACAGTCGTACCAACAGTCAGTTGGTGTGCCCCCATGTAGCATTCCATCAGAAATGAACACCACGTCGCCTTCGTGGTAGGTTTCAGTTTTGTCGTCTAGTGTGAGATTAAAGGAACCCTTTCTGATATAGACAATTTCATAGTTAGTGTGCCAATGATAGGTCATAAGGTATCTTGGCGTGTGTGGATTCTCATGATAATGAGCGATCGGAAAGTTAAAAGTGCCGTGCTGGCGATGTTCTTGATAATCGATATACTTCATAATTATTCCCCCAAATATAAAAAGTGAATATCGTTATATTTTTATTCAGTATATCACTTTTTATGGAAAAATCCATTCCCTATAATCAATTTATAACGTAACGGTTCGCTTTAAGGCATGAGAATCGCAAGGAGGGTAATGGAGTATGAGTAAAAACAGATATATTGGGGAATATCCTGTAATAGGTATTAGGCCATGTATTGATGGACGTCGTGGACCTCTAAAAGTAAGGGAATCACTTGAGGAACAGACCATGAACATGGCTAAGTCAGCAAAGAAGCTTTTTGAGGAGAATATAAAGTATTCAAATGGCGAACCGGTTAAAGTCGTAATCGCAGATACAACAATAGGTCGAGTTGCAGAGTCAGCTGCCTGTGAGGCAAAGTTCAGAAAAGAAGGGGTAGCAATTACACTTTCTGTTACACCTTGTTGGTGCTACGGTTCAGAGACAATGGATATGAATCCACTGACAATCAAGGGCGTTTGGGGACTTAACGCAACAGAAAGACCTGGAGCTGTTTATCTTGCATCAGTTCTTGCTACACATGCACAGAAGGGACTTCCAGCATTTGGAATATATGGCAAGGATGTTCAGGAGGCTGATGACACAGTTATTCCTGAGGATGTAAAGGAAAAGTTACTTAGATTTGGCAGAGCTGCTGTTGCTGCAGCATCAATGAGAGATAAGTCATATCTACAGATTGGCTCAGTGACAATGGGAATTGGCGGCTCGATAATGGACCAGAATTTCTTGGAAGAATACCTTGGCATGAGAGTTGAGTCCATTGATGAGGTTGAGATTCTTAGAAGAATAGATGAGAAGATTTACAACGAAGATGATTATAAAAAAGCTCTCAACTGGATTAAGACAGAATGCAAAAAAGGCTTTGATAAGAATCCAGATTTTGTAAAGAAGAGCGATGAGCAAAAAGAAAAGGACTGGGAATTCGTAGCAAAGATGGCAGTCATTATCGAGGACCTATATCAGGGCAATCCAAATCTTCCGGAGGGAAGAGAGGAAGAAGCTGTTGGTCACAATGCTATCTGCGGTGGATTCCAGGGACAGAGACAGTGGACTGACCACTGGCCAAATTGTGATTTGCCAGAGGCAGTACTTAATACATCATTCGACTGGAACGGAGCTAGAGAGCCATTTATCCTGGCAACAGAAAATGATGCTTTAAATGGCTTGGGAATGCTTTTTATGAAGCTTCTTACAAATAGAGCTCAGATGTTTGCAGATGTGAGAACTTGCTGGAATACAGAGTCGGTGAAACGAGTTACTGACTATACATTAGAGGGGCACGCTAAGGAGGCAGACGGAATCATTCACCTAATTAATTCAGGAGCTTGCTGCCTTGATGCATCAGGTGTCTGCAATGATAAAGCTGGAAATCCTTGCATTAAGCCATGGTATGAAATCACAGATGAAGATCAAAAGAAGATTATGAATGCTGTAGAGTGGTGCGAGGCTGACAATGGTTACTTTAGAGGTGGCGGTTGGTCATCAAGATTTGAAACAAAGGTAGAAATGCCAGCTACAATGATCCGACTTAATCTTGTTAAGAATCTAGGCCCTGTTCTTCAGATTGCAGAAGGCTGGACGGTGGCACTTCCAGAAAAGGTTTCAGATACTCTCTGGAAGAGAACAGATTACACATGGCCATGTACATGGTTTACACCTAGATGTGATGGGAAAAAGGGAAGCCCATTTGAAAATGCTTACAGCCTGATGAATAACTGGGGCGCAAATCACGGTGCTATTTCATACGGACATATAGGCGCAGATATTATCACAATGGCATCAATGCTCAGAATTCCAGTATGTCTTCACAATGTGGCAGATGAGGACATCTACAGACCAGCAGCATGGAATGCATTTGGCGCAGACAAGGAAGGTCAGGACTTTAGAGCTTGTGCAGCATATGGTCCACTTTATAAAACAGTTCGTTAACTAAAGGGAGATTTTTTTTAATGAGTTTGCCGGAAGCTAAGACGCTTCCGGCGGCTTTAGACCAAAAGGCGAAACGTTTCGCCTATGCGTAAGGGGAGGAAGAAAAATTGCCATCAACAATTAGGGACATAAAAGAGCGTACCGGATTATCACTTGCCACTATTTCTAAATATCTAAATGGTGGAAATGTTTTACCGGAAAACAAGGAAAAAATTGAGATTGCCATTAAGGAACTAAATTATCAGGTTAATGAAATGGCAAGAGGTCTGGTTACCAATAAGACCCGTTCCATCGGGGTGCTAGTTCACAATGTGGCCAGTATATTCTGTGGGTTGTTGCTTAGATACATAGGCGATGTGCTTAAGGAAAATGGATACAGCATGATCATATGTGATGCCAGAGATGATGAGGCTAATCAAGCAGAGAGTATAAAGTTTCTCCTATCAAAAAAAGTGGATGGAATCATAGTGATTCCCGTATCAGATAAGGGGGATTTCCTAAAGCCGGCAGTAGCAGCAAAGGTTCCTGTGGTTTTGATGGATAGATCTCTTCGTAATTGCGATTTTGACTGCGTGCGAATCAATAACAGAGAAGCGGCCTACAAGGCTACCAATGAGCTTCTAAAAAATGGTCATAAGAAAAATGCAGTTATTTATTCGGCCCACAATTACACAGGACTTCAAAGATATAAAGGTTTTGTGGAGGCTATTGAAGACGCAGGGCTTACAGTTGAAAAAGATTTTGATAAACCTGGTTTTCATTCTATAGAGCATGGATATGAGAGTATGAAGCAGCTTTTAGCTCTTAAGAACAAGCCTACTGGGGTCTTTACAACAAACTATGAAGTAACACTTGGTGCTGTTATGGCGGTAAACGAATCCAAGTATTCATGTCCTGAGGATATTTCAATAATGGGGTTTGACAATTTGATATTAACCCACATTGTTCAACCTAAGATGACAATGGTTATCCAGCCTATGAAAGAAATGGGCAAAAGGGCTGCAAACTTAGTGTTAAAGAGGATTGGTGACAAGGAACACGAACCTCCAATTGAATATATTTTAGGAACAAAAATTGAAAAGGGAAACTCGATAAAAAAGCTTAATTAATAAAGGAAGAATGTTATGGGAGCAAAATTACTGGGAATAGACATAGGTACATCTGCCTGTAAAATAGCTGTTTTCGATGAGGACGGAACTGTTATTTCGCAGGTGAATGAATCCTACGGTGTCTATTATCCACATCCGGGATATGTGGAGCAGGACCCAAATGAATGGTGGAAGGCCATAGTAAAGGGAATTAAGGGCGTATTTGCAGATAAAAAAGTATCTCCGGAAGATATCATGGGTATCGGTGTTGATGGTCAAAGCTGGTCAGCAATTCCTGTGGATAGAGCAGGAAATGTACTTTACAACACACCTATTTGGATGGATACCAGGGCTAGAGATATCTGTGAAAAGGTAACGGAAAAGCTTGGAGAAGATAGGATTTTCAATGTGGCTGGCAACAAGTTTTTACCTAGTTACACTACACCAAAGATGCTTTGGTTCAAGGAAAATAAGCCTGAGATATTTGAAAAGACATTTAAATTTTTACAGAGTAACAGCTTTATAGTTTACAAGCTGACAGGAAAAATGAGTCAGGATTTATCTCAGGGTTATGGACTACATTTTTTTGATAGTAAAGAACTGTTTTATGACAGTGATTTAGCTGAGGAATTAGGACTGTCAGTGGATTTGGTGCCTCATCTTTACGGGTGTGATGAAGTGGTAGGACAGGTAACAAATGAAGCGGCGGAACTTACTGGACTAAAGGCCGGGACTCCAGTTGTGGCAGGAGGACTTGATGCAGCCTGTGGAGCTCTAGGAGCTGGTGTTTATAAGACAGGACAGACTCAGGAACAGGGTGGCCAGGCAGGAGGAATGAGCATCTGCTTGAATAAGGCAATGGCTCATAAAGACCTAATACTGAGCCCCCATGTGGTGCCGGGAATGTGGCTTTTACAGGGCGGCACAGTAGGAGGCGGCGGAGCCTTAAGGTGGTTTAGACAGGAATTTGGCAAGGATGAAAGCTTTGATCAGCTTACAAAAGAAGCGGAACTTGTGCCTGTAGGCTCTGATGGCGTTACATTTTTGCCTTATATGTCAGGAGAACGTTCCCCAATTTGGAACCCAGATGCAAAGGGAGTTTTCTATGGACTTTCCTTTGACAAGACTAGAGCAGATATGACAAGAGCGGTCCTTGAAGGGGTGGCATTTTCACTTGAACATAATCTTAGGGTTGCCAAGGAAACAGGCGCAAAAGTAGAGGTGCTTAATTCTATGGGAGGTTCAGCTAATTCAAAGCTTTGGACCCAGATAAAAGCAGATGTTACAGGCTGCAGAATTGTAGTGCCAGCTTCAGATACTGCAACAACACTTGGCGCGGTAATTTTAGCTGGAATAGGAACAGGTATCTATAGCTCTTATGAGCAGGCGGTGAAAAAAACTATCAATATTACAAGGGTTCATGAGCCGAATCCAGAAAATCACAAAGCCTACGAAAAGAGCATGGAATTATATTTAGAACTCTACGGAGATCTAAGGGAAACATTTAGCAGATATTAGGAGAAGATGAGATGAAAGCAGGAGTTGTACACGCAAGAAATGATATCAGATATGAGGATATCAAAAAGCCAGAGATTGAGCCTGGCAAGGTAATTGTAAAGGTTAAATACACAGGTATTTGTGGCTCAGATGTACCTAGAGTAAACGGCGATGCATGCCACTATTATCCAAATGTTTTGGGACATGAGTTTTCAGGCGTTGTGGATGAAGTGGGAGAAGGTGTAACCACATTAAAAAAAGGAGATAGAGTGGCAGGAGTTCCACTTGTTCCTTGTATGAAATGTGCAGACTGCCAAAAGGGAAATTATTCTCTTTGTAAGCACTACAGTTTTATTGGTTCCCGTGAATTTGGAAGCTTCGCAGAATATGTTCAGGTACCGGAAAAGAATGCAGTTAAATTTGCGGATGAGGTGTCTTTTGAACAGGGAGCACTTTTTGAGCCAGCCACAGTTGCACTTCATGGACTTAGAAGAGTGGATTATAAGGGCGGCAAAACAGTAGCCATTTTAGGCGGTGGAACAATCGGAATGATGACTGCTCAGTGGGCAAAAATATTTGGCGCCAAGTCAGTAACAGTATTTGACATTGTAGATGAAAGACTTGAGCTTGCAAAAAGACTTGGAGCTGACTATGGAGTCAATTCAGGGGCTGCTGATTTTATGGATCAGGTAAATGAAATTACTGGTGGCAGAGGCTTTGACTATGTATATGAGACAGCAGGTAACACAATCACAATGAAGATGGCCTTTAAGCTTGCAGCCAATAAAGCTGGGGTTTGTTTCATTGGAACTCCTACAAAGGAGCTGTCATTTACAGTGGATGAGTGGGAAGCCATAAATAGAAAGGAATTTATTTTGACTGGTTCATGGATGAGCTATTCTGCACCATTCCCAGGAGATGAGTGGGATTTGACAGCTCATTATTTTCGCACTGGTGAACTTAAATATGATGATTCATTCATCTTTAAGAAAATGCCACTTTCACAGATTGCGGATGCTTTTGAAATGTTTAAAACACCGGGCCTTGTGAAGGGCAAGATACTAATTGATAGTGAAAAATAAAATGTAGAAAGGGAAGAATAAATGGACGCAACAAAAGTACCACAGATTACTTTAAACACAGGCGATAAAGTGCCATGTGTTGGACTTGGAACCTTTGGTTCAGACAGATTTGATGCTGATGAAGTATCAAACGCTGTGGCAGGGGCTATAAGAGCTGGCTATAGAATGATTGACTGTGCTGCCTGCTATGGAAATGAAAAGGAAATAGGAAAGGTTATAGCTGATGCCTTAAAGGAAGGGGTATGTGAGAGAAAAGATATGTATATCATGACAAAAGTTTGGAATGATATGCACAGACATTGTGAGGAAAGTGCAAGACAAAGTATTGCAGATCTTAGATGCGAATATATTGATTTGTTCTTTATTCACTGGCCTTTCCCTAATTATCATGCTCCACATTGTGATGTTACTTCGAGAAATCCTGATTCAAAGCCATTTTCAGTGGAAGAATTTATGGATACCTACAGACAGTGCGAGGCTCTTGTAAAGAAAGGAATTATAAGACATATCGGAATTTCTAATATGACTGTTCCAAAGCTTGAGCAGGTTATTGATAAGTTTGAAATCAAGCCAGTTGCATGTGAGATTGAGCTTCATCCATGTATGCAGCAACAGGAGTTGTTCGATTATTTAGTTGCTCACGATATTCAGCCAGTTGGATACATGCCAATGGGCTCACCTATGAGACCTGAGCGAGATATGGAGCCAGATGATATTGCTGACTTACAGCTTCCTGAGATGAAGAAAATTGCTGAGGCGCATGGGGTTCATCCAGCAATTATAGCTCTCAAGTGGGCAATTCAAAGGGGACAGATACCTATTCCATTTTCAATTCACAACTACGTAGCTAATCTTGAGTGCACTGTAACAGAGCCTCTTACAGATGAGGAGATGGAGATAATAGCAGGTCTTGAGAAGAATAATAGACTTGTAAAAGGTCAGGTTTTCCTGTGGCCAGGAGCAAAAGATTGGCACGATTTATGGGATGAGGACGGAACAATCGCAGATTGTCCAGATGCAATTTAGTTAAAAGTGAATATAGTCATATTTTTTTACAAGATATTGCCTGTAAATGGATATGGCATGTGGGATAATACATACATGAGGACGAAACGTTTCGCTTATGAACGGAAGTCTTCATAACCTGGGAGGAGGTTATAAAAAAATGGCACTTGTTACTTCTACAGAAATGATGAGTAAAGCAGATAAAAATGGATATGCCATTGGGGCATTTAACGTAGAGAACATGGAAATGGTGATGGCGGTAATAAAGGCGTGTGAGGAATTGAATTCTCCAGCAATTTTACAGACTACACCATCCACAGTTAAGTATGCAGGACTGGATTTGTATGTTGCAAATGTAGCAGCTGCAGCAAATAAAGCTTCAGTTCCAATTGCACTTCATTTGGATCACGGAAACAGTTTTGAACTTGCAATGCAGGCATTAAAGGCTGGATATACATCAATAATGATTGATGGTTCAAAGGAACCATTTGAGGATAATATTACAGTTTCAAGAAAAGTGGCAGAGGCTTGCAAGCCAAATGGTATTCCAGTTGAGGCAGAGCTTGGCAAGGTTGGCGGAAAAGAAGATGACCTTGAGTGCAATGACCCTGGATATACAGACCCAGATGATGCAGTTAAGTTTGTTGAAGAGACTGGAATCACATCCCTTGCTGTTGCCATTGGAACAGCACATGGTATTTACAAGGGTGAGCCAAAGCTTGATTTAGACAGACTTACAGAGATTAGAAAAGTTGTAAATATTCCACTTGTTTTACACGGTGCATCTGGAGTACCTGATGAAACAGTTAAGGAATGTATAAAAAGGGGTATAAGCAAGGTTAATTTCGCTACAGAACTTAGAATTGCTTATAGCGACGGAATAAAAGAATATCTTAAGGACAATCCACAGGCTTTTGATCCAAAGAAGTATGATGCAGCCGGTATGGAGAAGGTTACTGAGCTGGTAAAGAAAAAGATTAGAGTGTGTGGCAGCGAAAATAAGGCTTAGATAATTCTGATTGGGGGAATAAAAATTGGATAAGATTAAACAAAATCCTATTGTTAAGAAACTGGGATTTAACAGAATTGTACTGGTGTTTGTCATCCTTTTAATGTACACGCTGTTTTGTGTGGCTACAGGAGGAAACTTTGCAGGATTACCAAGAATTCTTAGTGCACTTAACTATGCGTATTTCTTAGGATTCCTGTCACTTGGGGTAACATTTGTAATTGCTACAGGAGGTATTGATTTCTCCATTGGCCCTGTAATGTTTTGTGCGGCTCTTATCTCTGGATATAGCCTTACAAGCTTAGGAGTACCAATGGGACTGGCACTTCTCATTAGCGTATTTGTTGGTTTTTGCTTTGGTTTATTTAATGGATATTTGGTTGCATATTGGTCAGTTCCACCATTTATCGTATCAATGGCCAGCATGAACATAGCAAAGGGGGTTGCATCCGTATTTACGAAGACACAGTCGGTGTCATGGCCACAGCTTGCGGCAGGTGGATGGTTTAGACAGTTAGTTAAGATTGGCAACTTCCCAGTGGGACTTGTGATATTTATTTTGGTTGCAGTTGTATGTGCATTGCTTTTAAACAAGACAAAGCCAGGTCGTTACATCCTATGTCTTGGAAGCAATCGCGAAGCGGTTAGACTATCAGGTGTTAACACTAAAAAATGGGAAATGCTTGCCTATGTTATATGTGGTGTGTTAGTTGGTATCGCTGCAATTTTCTTTGTAGGAGCATACACAACTGTTCAGCCAGGTTACGGTGATCAATACAACAACGAAGCTATTGCAGGATGCGTTATGGGAGGTACATCAATGGCTGGAGGCCTTGCTTCCATAAGCGGTACGGTAATCGGCGTTTTCATAATCGCACTTTTGCAGGAAGGTATTCTTGCTCTTGGATTTACCAAGGATTATCAGCTGATTATTACAGGTATTATTGTTATCGTTGCCGTATATGCGGATGTTGTTGCTAGACGTAGAAAGAATTAGCCAGGAGGGGGATAAAATGGGAGAAGTAATACTTACAATGAATGACATTGACAAATCTTTCCCTGGTGTACACGCACTAGACCATGTGCATTTCGACGTAAAGAGGGGCGAAGTACATGCCCTCATGGGAGAGAATGGTGCTGGCAAGTCAACACTTATGAAGGTACTTACCGGTATCTATACAAAGGATTCTGGAACAATAGAATTCGAGGGCAAGGAAGTTGAATTCCATAATGCCAGAGAAGCTCAGGATGCTGGCGTAGTTATAGTTCACCAGGAGCTAAACATGGTAGGACATCTTACTGTTGCTCAAAACATTTTCATTGGAAGAGAGTTCAAAAAGGGATTAAAAATCGATGACAAGAAAATGAATGAGGAGGCTAGAAAGCTTTTTCAGAGATTAAATATCGATATTGACCCTACAGACACCATGTCAGATTTGACAGTAGGTAAGCAGCAGATGTGCGAGATAGCAAAGGCTATTTCACATGAGGCAAAGGTAATTGTCTTTGATGAGCCATCAGCTGCCCTTACAGAATCAGAGATAGCTGAGCTTTTCAAGATTATTAGAGATTTAAAAGAGCAGCAGCTTGGTATTGTTTATATCTCACACAGAATGGATGAGATTAAGGTGATAACTGACAGAGTTACAGTCATGAGAGATGGCGGCTATGTTGGTACGTTAATCACTAAGGATTGTACTAAAGATGACATTATCAACATGATGGTTGGTCGTGTTATCTATGAGGAGCCAAAGACAAAGAGTCTTGTTCCAGAGGATGCACCAGTAGTACTTAAGGTTGAGCATCTTAATGCTGGCAAGATGGTTCAGGATGTTAGCTTTGAGCTAAGAAAAGGAGAAATTTTAGGATTTTCTGGTCTTATGGGTGCTGGACGTACTGAGACAGCCAGAGCCATATTTGGAGCAGATCCAAAGGAAAGCGGAGATATTTATATCAACGGTAAAAAGGTGGAAATCAATTCTCCAGAAGATGCAGTTAAAAATGGTATTGGATATCTTTCAGAGGATAGAAAGAGATTCGGTATTGTAGTTCAAAAGACTATTGCTGAAAACTCTACTCTAGCAACTCTAGAAAAGTACATGAAAGGTATCTTCATCAACAAGAAGAAGGAGAATGAAGTTACTAAGAAATATGTTGATTCTCTAGCAACTAAAACACCTAGCATCGACCAGCTGGTAGTTAATCTTTCAGGTGGTAATCAGCAGAAGGTAGTTATTGCAAAATGGCTTGTACGTGATTCGGAGATACTTATATTTGATGAGCCAACAAGAGGTATCGACGTTGGTGCTAAAAACGAAATCTACAAGCTAATGAATCGATTAGCTGCGGAGGGCAAATCCATTATTATGATTTCCTCTGAAATGACAGAAATACTTAGAATGAGTGACCGTATCATAGTTATGTGTGAAGGCAAGGTAACAGGTGAACTTGGAATCGAAGAGGTTTCACAGGAAAAGATTATGAATATGGCTACCAGAGAGATTAGTTAGTAGGAGGGAGAATAATGGCAGGCGATTTAAAGAAAAAATCCATCTTTGCCAAGCTGGGTGGTCAGAAGTTTATTGTTCTTCTGGTGGTAATTGTTTTATTTACATTTTTTTCAATAGCAAGTCAGGATTTTAGAAAATATACTACTGTACTTAATATTTTTGATTTTTCATATTACATCGTGCTTATGGCAATAGGTGTAACATTCCCACTTATTACAGGGGGCGTAGATCTTTCTATTGGTACAGGACTTATTTGCTATTCACTGGCAGGTGGTTATCTTGTAGTTCACCTAGGATGGCCAACGGGACTTGGATTACTAGTTAGTGTGTTGTTTGGTATCCTTATTGGATTTGCAAATGGTGTACTTATAGCAGTAATGGGGCTGCCACCATTTCTTGCAACCTTGTGTACCTGCATGATTACTAGAGGCCTAGGCTCGATATGTTCAAAGGGCTTTGGTATTTCATGGCCTACAGCTGGTGCTCCGGGAAGCTGGTTTAGAAGTATTTTTAAGATGCAGATTGGCGGTACGAAAATTCCAATCGGTTTCATTTGGATTCTTATTATTGTAGCTATTATGGCATTTGTACTTAATCACACAAAGATAGGTCGATATACAATTGCTATTGGTAGTAACAAGGAAGCAGCAGTTCTTTCAGGAATCAATGTAAAGTTCTATCACATTATGGCTTATGTTATTTCTGGATTTTTTGCAGGTCTTGCATCTATTGCCTATGCAGCAGTATTCCCTACAGTTCAGCCAGGAACTGGTGCAGGATTTGAGCTTGAGGCAATCGGTGGAGCAATCATTGGTGGTGTATCAGCTACAGGTGGTGCAGGAAGTATAGAAGGTACATTGATAGGTGTATTTGTAATCTGCTTACTTAAAACAGGATTACCATTTGTTGGTTTGCAGGCTAACTGGCAGCAGATTATTACAGGTCTTGTATTAATTGCAGCCGTACTTGTGGACATTATTAAGAAACGCCGAGAGGCAAAATAACATTCTGTATATGTAACCTAAAGAGGAGAAGGGTTCATATAAATAAATCTCATAAAAGACACGGGAGGGTTAAAACATGAGAAAAAGAGTTCTAGCTACATTAATGACAGCTGCAATGGCAGCAACACTTTTCGCTGGCTGTGGTGACTCAGCAGGAACTGATACTACAGCAGCAGGTGGCGACACAGCTACAGCTACAGAGGGCGGCTCTACAGAGGCAGCAGGCGGTGACTACAAATTTGAGATTATCGTAAAATCTTATCAGTCATCATATTGGCAGGCAGCTGTAAAGGGTATCGAGCAGGAAGCAGAGGCAAAGGGTGTTACAGTTAACTGTACAGGTCCTAACGCTGAATCTGATATTGCTGATCAGGTTAACATGCTTAACAATGCTATCAACAATGCTCCAAATGGTATCGGTCTTGCAGCTTGTGATCAGGATGCATGTCTTGATGCTCTTCAGGCAGCACTTGATGCAGGTATCCCTGTAGTATGTTTCGACTCAGGTATTCCTAATGCTCCAGCTGGTTCTGTAGTTTCTACAGTTGCTACAGACAACTACTCAGCAGGTGCTACAGCAGCAGAGAATCTCTATCCTGCACTTAAGGACAAGATTGGTGACGGACAGGTTAGAGTAGGTGAGGTAAACCAGGAAGCTACATCTGAATCAATCATCAACAGAGGTCTTGGTTTCATCGACAAGTTTGCTGAGCTTGCTAAGGCTGATGGCTACACAGTAGCAGTAGTTGGTAATGAGAAGTATGTTAATGATTCAAAGGCTGAGACAGTTTCTGAGTCAGAGGCAGATATCGTTATCGAAGTTGCTGTTCCTGCACAGACAACAGTTGAGCTCTGCGCTACAGAGGCATCAGCAATCATGAACAAGTCAGACACAATCGGTATGTTTGGTTCAAACCAGATTGCAGCAGAAGGTATCCTTACAGCTAATGAGAACCTTGGTGTATTAGGTGACAAGATTCTTGCAGCAGGATTTGATGCTGGTTCAGTAATCAAGTCTGCAGTAGCAAATGGAACAATGTATGGTGCTGTTACACAGTCTCCACTTGTAATGGGTATCACAACAGTAGACGTTCTTTGCGATGCAGCAGCTGGTAAGTCAGTTTCAGATGTTCCTACAGATGGATATTGGTACAATGCTGACAACATGGAAGATCCTGAGATTGCACCAAACCTTTACGACTAATAATAAGGAGACTTGAATATGTTAAAGGGTATACCAACCATCTTATCCCCAGAGCTTCTTAAAGTTTTGGATGAGATGGGACATACAGATGAGATTGTCATAGCAGATGGCAACTTCCCCGGTCATAGCTTTGGCAAGCCCGTCATTAGACTTGATGGACATGGAGTACCTGAAATACTAGATGCGATTTTACAGGTATTTCCTCTTGATACTTACCCAAATAAAAAAGGCGAAATTGATCCACCATGCACACTAATGGCTCTAGAGCCTGGTGATGTAGGAAAGGTTGCAACCCCAATTTGGGATGAGTACAAGAATATTGTTAAAAAATATGATGACAGAGGCGCAGGCGCCTTTAAGGAGATTAATAAATGGGATTTCTACGATCAAACCCGTGATAAATCTACCTGTGTCATTATGTCGACGGAAACAGCTATTTATGCGAATATCATTCTGCGAAAGGGTGTCGTAATTAATAAGTAGCATCCCCTAAACTTACCTTTTGTTTATAAAAGAAGAGGCTCGTCATTTGTTTGGCGGGCCTCTTCAAATATGTTAATATTAAAGTGATTTAAAGGAATTACGATTATGTATAAAATCTATTAATTTTATGAGAATAAAGGGGAAAACTATGAAGACTGCACTTATTACAGGAGCAACATCTGGAATCGGTCGTGAGTTTGCTATTCAGCTTGCCGAGAAAGGCTATCGACTTATTGTTGTAGGCCGCCGCGTAGAGCGCTTAGAGGAGATGAAATCGGAATTATTGGTTCCGGTTGAGATTATTCCATGTGATTTATCTAAGAAAAAAGAATGTTTCGAACTTCTTAAAAAGCTTGAAGATGAAAATATAGATGTCTTCATTAATAATGCTGGCTTTGGCCTTGCAGGCTCATTTATTGAGACTGACATCAAAAAGGAAGTTAACATGATTAAGGTTAACGATATTGCCATGCATATTTTATTCAAGGGCATCCTTCAGAACATGAGTGAGGTGGGAGAGGGAAACATATTAAATGTATGTTCATCAGCGGGACTTCTTCCAGCAGGACCTTATATGGCAACTTACTATGCTTCAAAAGCCTACATGGTTAGTCTTACAAGAGCTGTTGCAAGAGAACTGAAAGAAGCAAGGAGCAACATTAAAGTCAGCGCACTCTGCCCTGGACCTGTGGATACAGAGTTTAATGACACAGCGGATGTGGTATTTGCTCTAAAGGGTATCAGTGCAAAGCAATGTGTAAAAGAAACAATACAAGGGATGAAAAAGGGCAAACTAATTATAGTTCCTTCTATTAAAATGAAGCTTGCTACCACATTTTCTCATTTACTTCCATATTCTGCCCGTGTGATGATTACTGGAAGACAGCAAAAGAAAAAGCTTGGTAATCAGCAATAAGGACACTACTTTATTTCAACACAAGGAGATGTTATGAGAATACTTATTACTAACGATGACGGGATAGAGGCATCTGGAATTATTCGCCTTGCTCATGCAGCTAGGGAATTTGGAGAGGTTTGGGTGGTTGCACCTGAGAGTCAGCGGAGCGCAGCAAGCCACAGCATTACTCTTCATAATGAGATAGATATTTATCCTTATCCGGATTTTCCGGTGGAGGGTGTTCATGCATATTCATGCAGTGGCACACCTGGGGATTGCGTGCGAGTAGGAAGCTTGAGTGTAATGCCAGCAAAGCCGGATATTGTTCTTTCTGGGATTAATTTTGGATATAATGTTGCATCAGATATTCAGTATTCAGCTACAGCTGGAGCAGCATTTGAAGCCAGCTTCCAAGAGTATCATGCCATTGCCTTATCTGAGGGCTGCAATGGTCATGAGGTTACTGATAAATACATAAAAGACATATTAAAAAAGCTTATAGATACGCCCCTTGACCCAGGGTTTATTCACAATGTGAATTTTCCAGACTGTCCCCTGGGAGAATGTCAGGGCATTTTATATGATAGGAAAGTATCTAGAGGAATGTTCTATAAGGACCATTACAATGTAGTAGAAGAGCTTGATGATGGCGGTATTCGCTATGTGGTTGAGGGAGTGTATAGCCCTGAGGCAGAAGAGGACACAGACTTTCACGCCATACTTAACAACTATGTCTCGGTCGGTGTTGTAAATAATGTTGGTTACTGATATAATTACGATAGTTTTTCTATATTTAGGAGGCATATATGGCAGAGAATAAGAATTTTGTTATAAATGTTAAGGGCTCTGAGGGCGTTAATATTTCTGAAGAAGTAGTTGGTATTATCGCAGGTCTTGGCGCTGCTGAGGTAGATGGCGTTGATTCACTTGCTGGTAATCTTACACTTGATACAATTTCCAAGGCTGGCATGGGTAGACTTTCAAAGGCTATCAAGGTCGTAGATGCTGACCCTGGTAAGATCATTGTTAGAATGGCTATTAATATGAAGTATGGCTACGAGATTCCAAAGGTATCTAAGCTTGTTCAGGAAAAGGTTAAGCAGGCCGTTGAGACAATGACAGGACTTGAAGTTACAGCAGTAGACATCCGCATTGCAACTGTTAGCGTTTCTTCTACTAACTAATGTAGGATTGTTTATTTTTTATTCATGATATTGTATAATTATGGGGTGCTATTCATTGGATAGCACCCTATTATTAGCTATAAATAGATATTTTTTAGGAGTAATTATAAATGAATAGACACGAGATTAGAAAAGAAGTATTCAAGGCCGTTTTCATGAATGAGTTTCATGATACTGAGGAGATGGATGGCATTATTGCTACCTTTTTAAAGGGCCGCGATATTGCCGAGACAGAGGATCTTGCTAAGAACAACAAGACTCCAGAAGACGAAGAATACATCAAGACTAAGTCAGAGGACATCATCTCTAAGATTTCTGAGATTGATGAGCTTATCAACAAGTCAGTTGACGGTTGGAAGACTACACGTATGGCTAAGGTTGACCTTACACTTATCAGACTTGCATTATATGAGATTAAGTTTGAGAACATCCCAGTAGGTGTTGCTATCAATGAGGCAGTTACACTTGCAGATGAGTTCGGTACAGATAATTCCGCTGGTTTTGTTAATGGAGCTTTAGCTAAACTTGTATAATGAATAAAAATGTATACAGTGTTTCAGAAGTAAATACATACATCGAGAGAATGTTCAAAGATGATTTTATGCTTGGAAATCTTTCCCTTAGTGGAGAGGTTTCCAATTGTAAATATAATCATACTGGACATATTTATTTTACCCTTAAGGACGATGGGGCAGCTATTTCATGTGTTATGTTTGCTGGCAAGAGAGCCAAGGGACTTAAGTTTCAGATGAAGGATGGAGACCAGATAGTAGTCACCGGTTATGTGGGAGTATACAAGCCCTACGGAACCTATCAGGTCTATGCCAATGAAATAGAGCTTGCCGGAGTTGGCGATTTATTTGCAAAGTTTGAGGCGTTAAAAGCAGAGCTTGAAGAGACTGGCATGTTTGATGCCATGTATAAAAAGCCACTTCCTACTCACGCTATGAAGATAGGAGTTGTCACTGCGCCTACAGGAGCTGCTGTCCACGATATTATTCGCGTATCCAAGTCTAGGAATCCTTACGTGCAGATAGTGCTTTATCCAGCGCAGGTACAGGGAGAGGCTGCAGCGCCATCTATTGTGGCTGGTATTCAGTGCCTTGATGAGATGGGGCTTGATGTGATTATTGTGGGACGAGGCGGTGGTTCCATCGAGGACTTGTGGGCCTTTAACGAGGAGATTGTTGCCAAGGCAATTTTTCATGCCACTACACCGATTATTTCTGCTGTTGGTCATGAGACAGATTTTACCATTGCAGATTTTGTGGCTGATAGAAGAGCGGCTACACCATCGCAGGCAGCCGAATATGCCAACTTCGTATATACGGATTTTGCAAATGAAATTAATAGATGCTCGGATAGATTAAATAGAGCCTTAGACTATAGACTTGAGTCTTACTCAGAGAGACTTAATAATCTTAAGCTTAGACTTCAGTTGCTTCGTCCTGAGAACAAGATAAAGGCTAATCAGGAGAAGCTAGAACAGTTATCAATTCGTCTTAACAATTTGATGAATGCTAAGATAGACCGACTTGAAAATAAATTGGTTGCTGTTTCCGGTAGGTTAGATGGTCTGTCGCCAGCTAAAAAGCTTGCCGCTGGTTTTGGATATGTGACTGATAAAGCAGGCAATAGAGTTGATTCAGTTAAGATGCTATCAGTTGGAGATAATATTTCCATCAGGGTTAAGGACGGTTCAATAGAAAGCCTGATTACTGGTCTTTTAGATGTTTAGATCTACTATAGATAGGAGAAGAAATGGCAGATACTAATGAAAATACAATAGAGCAGAGCTTTGAGAAGCTAGAAGAGATCATCACTAAGATGGAATCATCTGATGTTTCTTTAGATGAGTCTTTTGCTCTCTACAAATCAGGCATGGAAGAGTTACAGCATGCCAACTCAAAAATTGAACAGACTAAGAAGGCTGTACTTGCAATTAGCAAGGAGGGTGGCCTAGAAGTATTTGAAGGGGATGAATAACATGGATATCAAAAACGAGCTTCTGGTTAGAGCTGAGTCTGCTGAGGATGTAGTTTGCAGATTCTTGCCTGATGTGGAGGGACATCAGGGGATGATTTTCGATGCCATGGAGTACAGTGTTACGGCTGGTGGCAAAAGACTTCGTCCTATTCTTATGAATGAGACATATATCATGTTCGGTGGCAAGTCAGATGTGATTGAGCCATTTATGGCAGCTATCGAGATGATTCATACATATTCACTAGTGCATGATGATTTGCCCGCCATGGACAATGACATGCTTCGCCGTGGCAAGCCTACTACACATGCTACCTATGGAGAGGCCATGGGTATTCTTACTGGTGATGCACTTTTAAATTATGCTTTTGAGACAGCATTAAATGCCTATGATGCAGAGGATGCTGATGTCAGTGCCATCACATCTGCCATGAGGATTCTTGCCAGAAAGGCAGGGGTATTTGGAATGATTGGCGGTCAGGTTGTGGATGTTATGTCTGAGAAGCATCAGCTTGATATTGACGAGGAAAAGCTTCATTTTATTTATGAGCTTAAGACTGGCGCCTTGATAGAGGCTTCAATGATGATTGGCGCTGCACTTGCCGGAGCCAGCGAGGAGGAGATTACTACAGTTGAGTCTGTAGCATCTATGATTGGTATGGCTTTCCAGATTCAGGATGACATTCTTGATATAGAGGGTGACGAGGCTAAGCTTGGCAAGCCAATTGGCTCAGATGAGCGCAATGAAAAGAGTACTTACGTTACTTTCGCTGGTATAGAAAAATCTAAACAAGAGGTAAGACGTCTTACAGACGAGGCCATTGATAAATTAAATAGCCTTCCAAAGAAAAATGAATTTTTGGTAGAGCTGCTTAATTATCTCGTTTACAGAGACAACTAGGAAAAGTTATGGTTCTTGAAAAAATAAAGCAACCTAATGATATTAAAAATTTAACAGAGGAAGAACTTAAGCTTCTTCCTGATGAGATTAGGAATTTCCTTATAGAAAATCTATCAAAGACTGGCGGTCATTTGGCTTCCAATCTTGGAGTTATTGAGCTTACTATGGCTCTTCATTTACTTCTTGATTTTCCTAAGGACAAACTTATATGGGATGTTGGACACCAGGCATATACTCACAAGATTCTCACTGGTAGAGCAGATGAGTTTGAGCATCTGAGACAGTATGGAGGTATGAGCGGTTTCCCTAAGCGTCAGGAGAGCGATTGTGACAGTTTTGACACAGGTCACAGTTCTACATCACTTTCTGCAGCACTTGGGTATTGTATGGCTAGGGACCTTCAGGGTGAAGACTACAAGGTGGTTGCTGTTATTGGTGACGGCGCCCTTACAGGTGGTCTTGCTTATGAGGCTCTTAACAATGCTTCCCAGCTTAAGAAATCAAATTTCCTCATTGTACTTAATGACAATGAGATGTCTATATCTAAAAATGTTGGTGGTATGTCTACCAATCTAGAGAGACTTAGGACAAGCTCTAAGTATTTAGGACTTAAAAACAACGTTCTTTCATCTTTGGAGTCATGGCCTCACGGAGAACGTATCATTAGAAAGATTCGTAGTGCTAAAAATGGTATCAAGTCTCTCATGGTGCCCAATATGGTATTTGAGGACTTGGGCATTATGTATTTAGGTCCTGTAGATGGCCACAATGTTAAGGCTATGCTTGATACTTTCAAGATGGCCAGCAACATAGAAGGACCGGTTTTAGTTCATGTTATTACTAAAAAGGGTAACGGCTATGAGCCTGCTGAGAGACATCCATCTCGTTTCCATGGTACAGATATTTTCGAGATAGAGACAGGACTTCCACAGAGGAGCAGCAATCCTGGATATACAGATGTTTTCTCAACAGTTATGAGAAAGATGGGAGACAGAAATCCTGAGGTAGTTGCCATTACTGCAGCTATGGCTGATGGTGCTGGCCTTAAGCGATTCAGGAATATGTTCCCTGATAGATTTTTTGATGTAGGTATAGCAGAGGAGCATGCAGTTACATTTGCTGCTGGACTTGCACTAGGTGGCAGAGTGCCAGTATTTGCAGTGTATTCTTCATTCTTGCAGCGTGCTTACGACCAGATTTTAGAGGATGTTTGTCTTCAGAATTTGCATGTTATATTTGCAATAGATAGAGCAGGACTTGTTGGTGCTGATGGTAGCACTCATCAGGGTATTTTTGATGTGAGCTTTTTATCGTCAATGCCAAATATGACAGTGATGGCTCCAAAGAATAAATGGGAGCTTTCTGATATGATGAAGTTTGCAGTGGCATACGACGGACCGATTGCTATTAGATATCCTAGAGGAGAGGCTTACTGTGGTCTTAAGGAGCATCGAGCTGAGATAGTTCTTGGCAAGGCTGAACAGATTAAGGCAGGTAAGAAAGTTATGCTTCTTGCTCTTGGATCAATGGTTAAAAGGGCAGAGGAAGTGGAGGCACTTCTTTTGGACCATGGCATTGATGCAGGTATCTGCAATGCTAGATTTGCAAAGCCACTTGATGAGCAGTACATCAGAGGACTTGCCAATGACTATGATTTGATAGTCACTATGGAGGAAAATGTTGTAACTGGTGGATTTGGTCAGCAGGTACAGACATTCCTTGTGGATAATGGATATAAGGGACAGGTACTTAAGATTGCTGTGCCAGACGAATTTGTTCAGCACGGCAGTGTGACCCTTTTATTTAAGGAGCTTAAGATGGACGCCCAGTCTATCGCTGAGCGAGTATTAGATGCTCTTAAAAATAGACCAAATTAGTTTTTATAGGAAGTTAAAATGAAAGAAAGACTTGATGTTGTATTAGTAGACCGAGGTTTTGCACCTTCTAGAGAGAAGGCCAAGACCATGATAATGGAGGGCAATGTTTTCGTTAAGGGTAATCGCGAGGACAAGGCCGGCACTAAAATAGACGTAGATGCTGATATTGAGATTCACGGACAGCAGCTTAAGTATGTTAGCCGCGGTGGACTTAAGCTTGAGAAAGCTATGACTCATTTTGACATCACATTAGATGGCAAGGTGTGCATGGATATTGGAGCATCTACTGGCGGGTTTACTGATTGCATGCTTCAAAATGGTGCATCAAAGGTATTTTCTGTTGATGTAGGATATGGACAGTTTGCTTGGAAATTAAGACAGGACCCTAGAGTTGTCTGCATGGAGAAAACTAACATCCGCTATGTCACTTTAGATGACATAGGAGAGCAGCTTGATTTTGCATCAGTGGATGTTTCATTTATCAGCTTGACTAAGGTACTTGGACCTGCAAAGGCTCTTCTTAAAGAGGATGCTGAGATGGTTTGTCTTATCAAGCCACAGTTTGAGGCAGGCAGAGAAAAGGTCGGCAAAAAGGGCGTTGTCAGAGACCCAGCAGTCCATGAGGAAGTTATTAATACCATTATTGATTTCGTTACTGAAATCGGTTTTCATGTTCTTCATTTGGAGTATTCTCCAATTAAGGGACCTGAAGGGAATATAGAGTACTTGATTCACATTTCGACTTTGGAAAAACAGGGGGAAGCAATTGATGTGTCTGCAGTAGTAGCTGCGGCTCACGGTAGCTTAGACAAATAATGAAGAATTTTTTAATTGTTGCACGTTCATTTAGCGATTTACATGAAGAATATATTGGGATTATCACTGATTATATTAAGAGCAAGGGTGGTATGTGTATCCTTGATTTGGCTACTTGCCCAGATAGCTCTGAGGCTGAGGTGACAGTTGATGACAATATAGAGTGTATTATCACTGTAGGCGGTGATGGTACAGTTGTCAGAGTGGCACAAAATGTTACCAATCGCAAGATTCCTATCGTAGGTCTTAATTGTGGACATCTGGGTTATCTTTGCGATATGACAGTTGACAATGTTATTCACTGTCTTGATCAGTTGCTTAGCGACAATTACAAGATTGATGAGAGAATGATGTTAGAAGGGGAGTGTTCTAGCGACAGCAATAATAAGTTCAGAGCACTTAATGATATAGTGGTTGCATCGGAGGCAGCAGGACTCTATGTTCTCAACCTTACTGTTAAGGTCAATGGAATTCAGCTGTATTGCCACAATTGCGATGGACTTATTGTTTCAACACCAACAGGTTCTACAGCATATAATCTTTCCGCAAATGGACCTATAGTTAGTCCACATGCTGATTGTATTATTCTTACACCTATCAATCCACATACCCTTAATTCAAGAAGTATTATTCTATCTTCTAATGATGAGGTGGAGGTATCTATTTCAGCCCGTCACGAGGAGGATAATGCTAAGGCTAATGTTATTTATGACGGTACACTTAGACAGGTCCTTCTTAATGAAGATACTCTTAAGATATACCGTTCAAAGACTACATCCCATATGGTGATGCTTGAAAATGTTAACTTCTTAGAGAGAATAAGAGCACGAATGCAGGAGATTTAAATGAAGATTGAGAGACAAACCAAGATTCTAGAATTGATTGTAAAAAACGAAATAGGAACACAGGAGGAACTTACAGCAAAGCTTGAGGAAGCAGGCTTTAATGCTACTCAGGCTACAGTGTCACGTGATATCCGCGAGATGAAGCTGACAAAGGTAGCTGATGCTTCTGGCAAGCTTCGCTATGTTGCATTTAAGACCACTCAGGATGATATGAACGAGAAATATATTCGTATTTTCCTAGATGGATTTGTTTCTATGGACAATGCTACAAACATACTTGTAGTAAAGACTGTTTCGGGTATGGCAATGGCTGTGGCGGCAGCACTTGACCATATGGATTTTCCTGAGATAGTTGGCTCAATTGCTGGTGATGATACTATTATGTGTGCCGTAAGAACACTTGATGATACAGTTAATCTTATGGGCAAACTTAAGAAAATTATTGACCGCAGCAAATAGATTTAGACTATAGATTAAAGCTATGGGGCTTTGATTTTAGATTTGAATATAGGCGTAGAAAAGGAGAATAATATGCTTGCTAGCTTGCATGTGAAAAATTTAGCGCTTATCGATGAAGAAGAGATTATATTTTCAAAGGGACTTAATATCCTTTCAGGTGAGACAGGTGCTGGTAAATCTATTATTTTAGGTGCACTTCATCTCAGCCTTGGTGACAAGGCTTCAAAGGATTTTCTTAGAGATGCAGAATCTGAGGCTTTTGTTGAGGCGGTTTATCTTATTAATGATGAGAAGACAAAAGAAGCTCTTAGAGCTCTTGATGTTGAGCCTTACGATGACGAGGTCATCATGAGCCGCAAGATTACAGAGTCAAGGAGCGTTGGCAAAATCAACGGAGAGCAGGTTCCTGCTTCTAAGCTCAAAGAGGTGGGGGATATCCTTCTTGATATTTACGGTCAAAAGGAGCACCAGTCACTTCTCAACACCCACAAGCATATGGAGCTTTTGGATGAATTTGCAAAAAATGATATAGGTGATTTAAAGGAGAAAATCGCAGAGAGCTATGGACAGTATAGAGATCTTATAAAGGAGCTTGATGAGGCTAAGGCTAGCGATGTATCTAAGGAGAGAGAGATAGTTCTTTTAGATCATGAGATAAATGAAATTGAGTCTGCTCAGCTTAAAATAGGTGAGGATGAGGAGCTGGAGGACGAGTACAGACGCTTGTCTAATTTCAGCAAGACTATGGAATCATTTGGCAGAGCACATGAAGCTATGGCAGGTGATGGAGGAGCGTCAGATGCTCTTAGTAGCGCTATTTCAGAGATTCGTCATATTGAGGGAATTGATGAGAGAGCACCAGAATTCTTAGCTATGCTTAATGATGCAGATAGCATTATTTCAGATTTTAACCGTGAGCTTTCAAGCTACATGTCAGATGCAGCTTTTGATGCCAATAGATTTAATGAGGTAGAGATTCGTCTCAATGAAATCAATAGATTAAAGGATAAATATGGCCCTACTATTGAGATTATCTTAGAGGAGCTTAAGAAGCGTCAGGACCAGAAGGCTAAGTTCGAATCTTTCGATGAGTATTTAGCTGACCTTAAGAAAAAGGTTGATGAGGCAACTGCTGAGCTTTCTGCACTTTCTGATAAGCTTTCAGATATCAGACATGCTTCAGCCAAGGTTCTCTCTAAGAAAATGCAGGAAGCTATGAGCGACTTGAATTTCTTGAATACTGAGTTTGATGTAGAGTTAAAGCGACTTGATCATTTTACAGACAACGGTGTAGATGACGGTCAGTTTGTAATCTGCACTAATCCAGGTGAGCCACTTCGTCCACTTAAGGATATTGCTTCAGGTGGTGAGATGAGCCGAATTATGCTTGCTATCAAGACTGTACTTGCTTCAGGCGGCGGCATTGATACACTTATTTTCGATGAGATAGATGCTGGTATTTCGGGAAGAACAGCACAGGCTGTTTCTGAGAAGTTATCTACTGTGGCATCAGCCCATCAGGTTATCTGTATTACTCATTTGCCACAGATTGCTGCCATGGCTGATACTCATTTCTTAATTGAGAAGAATGTGGAGAATGGTCATACTATTTCTGGAATTAAGAAGCTTCATTCGGATGAGGCTGTACCAGAGCTTGCCCGTATGCTTGGTGGTGCTCAGATAACAGAGGCAGTTATGGAAAATGCCCGCGAGATGAGAAATCTGGCTCTTGAATATAAAAAGAATTCCTAAGCCATTTTCTTTTGCCAGGCAACAGCACCGCATCTGCCACATCCGTATTTACGATAGTTTTTAGTAAACTGACTGTCGCGCTTTCGATAGATGGTTGCACCGCAGTTGCCACAAGTAAATATATATTTGATAGCCATAGAGGAGTTGGACTTGTAGTCTTCAACTCCTTTTTCTATGCCTGTTGTTACACGCTTGATATTGTATCCATATACCTGATTCATAACCTCAGCATAGTATTTCCACTGGCCAGTATGCTTCATGCAATTCTTGCAGGTATGTAAAATCTCATGAATAATAGTTTCTTTGCAGGATTTCTCTGTAATTCTATCGTCATTAAGAAGAGCCTCAGCTATTTGGATTTCAAAAGTCTTGTCAGGATTTTGCTTGCAAAGTCCCCATCTACTTTTTGCTCTTTTATTAATAGTCCATGAGGTGATATTGCCAGGCTTAATGCCTACGTGGGTTACCTCCTTCATTGATTCAGTTATCAGTCGATTAAAATCTTTCATAGTATATACGGTTTACATTTTACCTTATTAGATTATTGCCTTCGTATCCAGGTTATTATATCTATTTTGACCTAAAAGAGAAATAGATTAGTTATGGTTTAACTTAGTCATCAATGAATTCAATTTAGTCTAAATGGGTGGAAATGACTAAATTAAAAGGTTATTTATAGATTGACACCTTGTGTTAAGATACATATACTAAAATGCAACAGTGTTGCAAATTAGAAAGAGGGTGGACATTATTAACACAGGTGTTTATATTTTTGCTGGATTTTTAGAGAGTGGTAAGACTACAGCATTACAGGGTGTTTTGACGAGAAATGCTGATGTGATTAACAAGGAAAATAAATCAGTTATTATCTGTACTGAGGATGGAGAGGAAGAGTACGATAGCAACCAGCTTAAAGAGATTAATACCTCAGTAGTTATGATGGAGGATGAGGATTCTTTTGATCTTGATTATCTAGAGAAGATTCAGGAAGAATATTCTCCGTCAACAGTTTATATAGAATTTAACGGAATGTGGGATTTGAAGAAATTCATAGAAAAGCCTATGCCAGAGGGGTGGATTATTATGAATGTATTTACTCTTGTGGATGCTACCACATTTGAGATTTATTTGACAAATATGCGCCAGGTCATTATGAATCCAATCAGCGTTTCAGATGTCATTTTATTTAACAGATGTACAGAAAATACTAAAAAGGGAGAGATTAGAAGACCTATCAAGATTTTAAATCCAAATGGTCAGCTGTTTTTCTCAAGAATGGATGGTTCCATAGATGATGGAATGGAAGATTTTCTCATGCCACAGGAGGATGGCATTGTTCATGTGGAGGAGGATATTTTCTGCTCTTGGTTTGTAGATTGTATTGAAAATCCTGACAAATATTACGGCAAGCGTGTGGCATTTAAGGCTATGGTTACCTCGGGAAAGGGACTTGCTGCTAATCAGTTTTATGTGGGAAGGCTTGCAGCTATTTGTTGTCAGGCTGATGCCCAGTTTATTGGATTCATAGCTGAGGCAAAAGAAAATAAGCCTAATGACAAGGATTGGATTGAGATGGAAGCTACTGTTGAAAGAGGTCAACTTAGCGAGGGCAAGCAGATTATTCTTTTAAATGCAAATTCTATCAAGCAGGTAGATAAGCCTGAGGATATTTATATCTATGCATAGATTCTAGCCATATAGCAACAGTGGCATTATGTGATATACTTTAGGTACGTTATGCTAGTTGTTAAAGGGGATTGAGTTTATGTACATAAATACGAAGAAACATTATCTTTCAAAATCAATATATATTTCTGCAGGAATAGGACTTTTAGCTCAAATCGTAAATGCGGTTTCCAGAATATTTTTTGATGCAAAAGTTGCTGAGCCGGATATGCTAAATCAGGTTATTTTTATTGTTAGCATGGTTCTGCAGGTGGTAGTTATTCTTGTGATTATCTTTGTTTTTAGTTATTACATCCGTCAGATGCGCCATATAGTGCGTCTAATGAAGGACGATGATTCTGATGAGATGGCTATATTACAGAGAAAATATATACCAGATGATATATCTAGTTTAAAGGCAGAAGCTATTTATCAGCTACTAGAAATTTGGGCGTCGATATTTGTTTTTGTGCAGATAATGTCCCTGGTTTCCAACTATGAATATAGAAGTCTGATTCGTAGACTTTCAGAGCTTATACCGCTAGATAGCTACGAAAATGCGGTAACATTTTACGATATATATAACTCAACACATGGTTTTAAGTATATCGGTATGTTTGCCGCCCTTATCATTGGAATATTTGTAACTGCCGTCTTCTTAAAAGATAGATTTTTAAAGATTGTCACTGTCAGTGTGACAGGAGTGTTTATGCTGGCATTTACAATTTTTCAGATGATTACTTTTGAGACTAATTTCAAAATTATAAGTATAGTATGGACTTCCATCATCTATCACGGTCTAGAAACCATAGGACTTATATTATTTGCTATTTACTTATCTAAGAATTACAAGGGGCTTTAGATTACAGATTTTTCTCGCCCCATCTTTTAAGCTCTAATAGAATTGGTATGATGCTTTTTGCCTTGTCAGTGAGAGAGTATTCTACTCTGACAGGCATCTCATCATATTGCTTTCTGATGACCATTCCAGATTCTTCAAGTTCTTTTAGAGAGTTGGCTAGCATTGTATTTGTGATGCCATACACAGCACGTCTAAGGTCACCATATCTGACTACTTCGTCCTTATCGATGACGCATAGAATCATTATTTTCCATTTTCCACCAACTATATTTAGGACCTTCTTAAGGCCACAGTCCTCACCGGCAATATTGTCACATAAAGGTTCTTTCTTGCTCATATTCCATGTCCTTTCTATAAGCATCTGGTCAGTTTTTTCTGACTAGGTCAATAATTTCTGCGTACTTGATATATTTTATGTACCACCTATAATAAACTTATCAATTGATAAACGCAACAATAAAAATAGAAAGGTGTCTGATATTTAAGAATGGTTAGAAAAAAAGCTAATCCAGACAGGAGCATATGTGTAGCCTGTGGAGTCTGTGTAGGACAGTGTCCTAAGGGCGCAATATCAATATATAAAGGCTGCTATGCTTTTGTTGATACTGAAAAATGTGTTGGATGTGGTTTATGCGAAAAGGCATGTCCAGCAAATGCGATTTGTTTGGTAGAAAGTGATTCGGAGGTGACAAATGGCAAATAGTAATAAGAAACACTGGTACAGTTACCTTTGGATTTGGTCAATAGTATATTTTGCATTAGGATTTTTCAATATCTTATTTGCATGGCTTGGAATGATTGATTTTATTTTGCCTTTGATTTTTGCAATAGTAGGTGGCAACAAATGGTTCTGCAACAATATGTGCGGACGTGGACAGCTGTTTTGGGTGTTAGGTAGAAATCTAGGATGTTCAAGAAAAAAGCCGGCTCCTAAGTGGGTGGCTTCAAAATGGTTTAGATATGGCTTCTTAGCATTTTTCCTAACTATGTTTGGAACCATGGTGTTTAACACATACCTAGTATTTACAGGGGCTGGTACTTTAAAGAAGGCAATTAAGCTTTTCTGGACTTTTAAAGTTCCATGGCAATGGGCATATTCAGGAAGCATTTTCCCTGACTGGGTGGCTCAGTTTGGATTTGGATTCTATAGTTTAATGCTTACATCCACACTTATTGGCTTGATTTTTATGGTTCTATATAAAGAACGTACCTGGTGTTCATTCTGCCCAATGGGCACTATGACTCAGGGAATATGTCAGATAAAAGCAAGAGAAAAATAGGAGGTAGGTTTTGGGAAAGACAGTTATTATCGGTGGTGTAGCTGCAGGTGCAAGCGCAGCAGCTCGCCTTAGAAGATTAAAAGAAAATGAAGAAATAATACTTTTTGAAAGAGGAGAGTATATTTCATACGCTAATTGTGGTTTACCTTACCATGTGGGAAATGTAATTGAAAATCGTAGTGATCTTTTGGTTACAAAAAAAGAAATGATGGAGAGCAGATACGCTATTGATGTAAGAATTAATAGCGAAGTAACATCTATTAATCGTGATTCAAAAAGTGTTCACGTGGTTACAAAGGATGGTCAGGAATATGATGAATCCTATGATAATTTAGTAATTGCCACAGGATCTTCACCAGTTCGACCTGCAATTTCTGGAATTGATTCACCTAAAGTGAAGACTCTTTGGACTGTGCCAGACACAGATGAGATTAAGAAATATATTAAGGAAAATAGTGTTAAATCAGCTACGGTTATTGGTGGAGGATTTATTGGACTTGAAATGGCAGAAAATATCTATGGGCTTGGTATTGATGTGACAATAGTAGAGGCTTCAAATCAGGTAATGGCACCAGTTGACTACGAGATGGCTCTGCTTTTGAATGAGAACATTCGTGACAATGGAGTAAAATTAATTGTCAAAGATGGGGTTGATAGCTTTGAGGACACTTCAGAGGAAATCAAAGTAAAGCTTTCAAGCGGAAAGACTGTTTTGTCAGAGCTTGTGATTCTTTCTATTGGTGTAAAACCAAACAGCAAGTTAGCTGCTGATGCTGGACTAGCTCTTAATGAAAAAGGCGGAATAATCGTTGATAGTCACATGAGAACAGAAGATGAGTCAATCTATGCAGCTGGAGACGTAGTTGAAGTAGAAGATTTTATTTTTAAAGATAAAACAATGGTTCCACTTGCAGGACCTGCAAATAAGCAGGGAAGAATTGTAGCTGATAATATTGCAGGACTAGACTCAACTTATACAGGAACACAAGGCTCATCAGTTGTAAAAGTCTTTGATTTAAATGTGGCAACAACAGGAGCAAATGAGAAGGCTCTTGTAAGAAGAGGGCTTGTAAGAGATAAGGATTATACATCAGTGATTCTAACTCAAAATTCTCATGCAGGATATTATCCAGGGGCAAAGCCTATGATCATAAAGCTTCTTTTCTCTATAGATGGAAAGAAAATCTATGGTGGACAAATCGTAGGAAAAGATGGAGTGGATAAGCGTATAGATACACTTGGTACAGCGATTAGATTTGGTGCTACAGTAAAGGATTTGACAAATTTAGAACTTGCTTACGCACCACCATTTACTTCTGGAAAAGACCCTATAAATATGGCAGGTTTTGTAGCTGAAAATGTAGTAAATGGGCTTGTAAAACAGGCTGTATGGAATGAGGCAGATACTGATAAGGAATCAGTTGTTTTAGATGTTAGAGAACAGGCTGAGCTTGATGTTTTTGCTATTGACGGTGCTGTTAATATTCCTCTTGGTCAGTTAAGAAAACGTATAAACGAATTGGACAAGAATAAGAAGTATATCGTCCTTTGTGCAATAGGTGTGCGTGCTTATAATGCCTATAGAATTCTTGCACAAAATGGTTTTGAGAATATTAAGCTTTATCCAGCTGGAGTTAGATTCTATTCTTCGACCCATAGAAACTTTGAGGAAGTTAATGATGAATTTGTTTGTAAATACTAGAATTGTTTGTATAAATTATTATCCTTAAATAATCATTTATAGAAGAAGGACTTCGATTATTGAAGTCCTTTTTTACTTTTTATAAATAATGTTGCATAGATTTATGATTATGTGTATTATACTATGTAGTACAGATGGTACAGTTGGCTGATTATATAGATTTTATTTATAAAGAGGGAATAATGGATAGAAGTTATAGGTATTACGATTACAACGATGATTACTACAGACGCCGCCGGATTGCAGCTAAAAGAAAGCGCAGACGTCGTAGAAGAATGATACTGTTAGTAATTGAGTTTTTAATATTAGTAGGATTTGGATATTTAGGATTACAGTTTTTTAAGCCGGAAGAAAAAATAGATAGACTTGAGGTGGCAAAGGAGTCTGAGATACCTGATTGGATTACAGTGGATATTATTGACGAGGGCAATCCATCAAGAACAGGCTTGCCATTAGATGGGGTTAATAATATAGTGGTCCACTATGTAGGCAATCCAGGTACTACCGCTGAGCAAAATAGAAATTTTTATAATCAAGATGATTCTGATGTATGCTCACATTTTGTTGTGGGAATGGATGGAACTATTATTATGTGCGTTCCTCTTGATGAGCGTTCATCTGCAAGTAACGATAGAAATCACGACACTATTTCTATAGAGGTTTGTCATCCTAGAGTAGACGGTGAATTTACTGATGAATCCTATGATGCATTGATTAAGCTTGTAGATTGGCTTTTGGATGAGTTTCATATGACACCGGATGATGTAATCAGACATTATGATGTTACTGGAAAAGAGTGTCCTCTTTATTTTGTACAACATCCAGATGCTTGGGAGAAATTTAAGGAAGATTTGTAGTATAATTTTCATTGATAGTAAATTATTTACAAGGATAGATATCAATGAACAAATCTCAGGCGAGAAAGATTCTCGGGTTAGATGGCTCAGAGAATGAGCGAGAAGTAAAAAAGAAATATCGCAAACTTATGCATAATCATCATCCAGATAGCAGCGGCTCATCAGATGGTGAGATGGCAGCGAAAATAAATACTGCCTATGAGCTTATAATGAAAAGCTTTGATGGTGGAATAGTAACGACTTCTAGCAAGAGCAAGAAGTCTAAAAAGAAAAATTGGAATGCAAAAGAAAACAAGAATGCCTACTGTGTTAGACCTATTTTTCATGAGGTTGAGGATTTTGATGGCAACAGTATTGGGACCATTGAAATCGCCCGTGGCAAGTACGTTTGGACAAAGGACGAGGAGTTTTCTTTATTTTTAAAAAGTCTATATGAGACCAGCAAGGAACTGCTTGAAAATGCAAGACCTACATTATTCTTTCAAGTTCCAGATGTGATAAAGCAAAAGTATCTAGCAGACCTTACATATCTGCTAACAGGTCAGTTTATTGATAGCACTTTGACCTTGAAGGAATTAGGAGTGCTTGATATTGATGCTTACAAGATATCTGCAATGGTTGAGCTGGGAGCTGATGTTGCAGTTCCCAAGGATGGCACTACGCTTTATCCTGCTGGTATTTCTAATCATCGTCTTTATCTTAGAAACAAGGTGTCAGAGATCGTAGGATATCTTAGTTTCAAGGATGATAGGCTCTATTATGTTATAATCCCTTTATTAGAACAAAAGCGAGCTCAAGTGAAAATGGTAGTTGCTGATAAGACCCTTAAGTCTAGAACTAGAAAGCGATATGTTGATTTAGATTTATGGATTAGGCTGATTGATGCGGAGACATCAGCAGTTGAGAGCACTAATTTAAAAATAGATGAGTTATTGAAAAAATACGGCAAAGAAGGATTCTGATTTGAGGCTTGTGTTGAAATAACTATTGGTAGAGGAGAATATGGATTTTAAAACTCTTGAAGAGAAAATTGAAGAATTAAATCATATTAATCCAAATGCAAGCCATGCAAGTTGGGAAAGATATATGCGCTTATATCATTTGATTTATGAGGCACTTCTTGAGATGGAAAGCAAAGGGGTAATTGCTATTTTTCCAAAAGAGAAAAGCCTGGGTTATTTAGAAGAACTGCTTATAAATGATGGACCAGAGTTTTCCTATACATTTATATTTTGGAAGAGATTTAGATTTTGGAAGAAGTACAAAATCGGTGTGTGTGTTAGAGGATTACCTATATGCAGGCCATTGTCAACTGATGATTAAGGAAATATGTTTCAGAATAAATAAAAGGGAGAGTTGAGATGTCACAGGAAAGACCTAGAAAATCTCCGCTTAGCAAGGAGCTTTATAGCACACTTGTGGAGGATGGTTATTCAATTGAGTTCGCCACATTGATAACTGATAATCTAAATACTGATTTTACTGCCGGTAGGATGCTTGGATATTTGGCACACTATGACCATCTGCCAGAGGTGGAGATAGCTGATGAGATGTTAGCAATACTTTCAGATAGAAAGCAGATTATGGATAAAAAGGCTGCTGAAAGTTACAATGCTGCCTGGAACAACTATAGGCAGGCAGGAATATTTGATGATATTGATGAATAGATTGATTGGACCAGCTGAGGCTGGTCTTTTTTGTTGGAGAAATATTAATGAGAAAAATGTGATATGTAATTAGGATAAATGGTTAGATATATCTAACTGAGTGTAGTAATATATAATTAGTTTTTACAAATAGAATTATGTGAGGAGAAATACATGAAAAAATTATCATCTAAACAAAAGATATTAATGGGTTGTGTATCAATGATTCTTGCCATTATCGGTGATTATTTACTTGGATTTGGTACATTTAATGTATCCACAGCACCAGATATGCGTATAGGGGAATTCAGTGGAATGTAATTGCAGATTGGAGACTTGCAGTATCATTAACCAAAGATACTAGAGAAAATTAACTGTACAGAGAGGAAAAAATGAAGACATCAAAGGAATACAAGGATTTAACAATAAAAGAATTTACCAAAGCAGCAGACATTTATGAGTCAGGTGATGCGGGTATTTATGAGATATGTAAGGAAGGCTATCCTTATATTGCATCTGAACTTGAAAAAGAAGAATATGAAGATTTGTTGGATTGTGGTTGTGGCACCGGTCCAATGATATCTCTTTTATATGAGAAGGATTCCAGTAAAAAATATACAGGACTTGATATTACACCGAGAATGATTGAGGTGGCAAAGAATAAAAATCTAGAGGGTGTCAACTGGGTTGTGGGAGATTGTGAGAATCTTCCCTTTGAAGAAAATAGTTTTGATGCAATCATTTGCTCAAATAGTTTTCATCATTATCCTAATCCAGAGAAATTTTTTGAGAGCGCTAAAAGGGTATTAAGACCAGGCGGAAGGCTAATTTTACAAGATTACACTGCTCCAAAATTTATCCTTTGGATTATGAACCATACGGAGATGCCTTTAGCTAATTTAATGGGCCATGGAGATGTAGGGGCCTATTCATTAGATCAGGTTCAGCAGTTTTGCGATTTGGTTGATTTGAAGGTTGAGAAGCTTAATAGGGAAAAGAAAATGCGTTTACATCTTGTTGCCAGAAAGAAGGTATAAAATATGATGAAATATACAGGAACGTACATAACACTATTTCCAATACTTCTACGTAAGCATCTTGCAAGGCAGTTTGGAAAAGGGGTTACAAAAAAAGCTATTAGAGGAGCAAAGCCAATTTATAAGCAGATGCTACAGAAGTGTGATGATATTGGCTTTGATAATCCTATGGCCAGCAATATTTACATGTGCTTTGTATTTTTGGCAATATGGGAAGCATCAGAGGGGGCTATAGACTTAGAGGGATATAGAGCAGTAATTAAAAATTTCATGACTAGTTTTCCTGTCAGCAAGTTTTTAGCAAATGGAGATATTAATGATCCTAATACTTTGGCCCTTGCCAAGGAAAAGTTTCACAAAATGCAAGAATGGGCAGATGCACATCCGGAATATAGGGACAAAACCTGGGATTTTAATTTTGATGAAACAAAGCATAAAGATGGTAGCTATTATCATTTTACAAGATGTCCGATAGAGGATTTTGCAAGAAAGAATGGATATTTAGAAATACTGCCAGTGTGTTGTGAGATGGACTATTACCTTACAGAGGCTAAGCATGGTGTCCTTCATAGAGACTACACCCTAGCAACAGGGGGCAAAATATGTGATTACTGGATTGTTCCTGATAAAATAACGAATCCTAGATGAAAATTATTGATGTAGTATGTTATTATATGTATGCGTTTATCAATGATAAATTAACCTCATGCAGTCTTAGATTGCATGAGGTTTTTAAAAGGAGTTTTTTATGGAAAGAAAAGAATTAGCTGTTGAATTAAAGCATAATGGATGCAACTGTTGTCAGGCTGTACTATTAGCATTTAAGGATGAGCTTGGATATTCGGAAGAAGAATTAAAAAAGATGGGCGCATCATTTGGTGTAGGAATGGGCTGCATGGAGGCTACATGCGGAGCTCTTATTGGAGTCCAGATGATTCTGGGAATGAAGAAATATGAGGGCAAGCCAATACTTAGGGATGCTGCTACATTGGCTAAGGATTTCGCTGAGACATGCGGAGCTACAATTTGCAAGGATTTAAAAGGCGTTGAGACTGGCGTTGTGAAATGCGAATGCGACGACTGCGTAAGAAATGCAGTAGAGGTTTTATTAAGAAATTCTTAAATTAAATAATGATTGTCTAAAGCTCGCATTTTGCGAGCTTTATTTATATACTATAATTTAGTACAGATATAAGAACGTAAGGAGTAGCGTATATATTTAAGTGGGGTAATGGGATGGTTTTGTTTATAAACGCATGTGTGCGAGCTGAGTCTAGGACGCTACAGCTTGCAAAGGCACAACTTGCGCGGATTTCAGATGATTATATTGAGATTAAGTTGGTGGATGTGACATTTCCAAAGATTGATGAGTCATTTCTAACAAAAAGGGATAGTCTTATTGCAAATAAGAAATTTGATGATGACTTATTTGCTATGGCTCGGCAGTTTGCAGCTGCGGATACCATTGTTATAGCTGCGCCATATTGGGACTTGTCATTTCCAGCTATGGTGAAGCAGTACTTAGAGTTTATTAATGTAGTAGGGATTACGTTTGAGTACACAGATGATGGAATACCAAGGGGATTATGTAAGGCTAATAAGCTATATTATGTCATGACAGCTGGCGGAAATTTTGTTCCTGAAGATTTTGGATATGGATATGTTAAGACACTTTGCCAAAGTTTCTATGGTATTAAAGATGTAGAGCTTATCAGCGCAACAGGACTGGATGTATATGGGGCTGATGTATCTCTTATTCTTAATGAAGCGGTTAATAAAATTAAATAATTATATAGTGTATTGAGGAGGTAAGTTATGAACACTTTTGTAGATGCTCTTTTGAGTGAAAAGCCAGGAAGAATCCCTGAGGAGTATGACTGGTTTAAGAAGCTGATTGGTGATTGGGACTGTGATTATTATGACGAGCTTGATGGGAAGAAACGTCATGTTAAGGGAGAGTGGATTTTTAGAAGAGTGCTAGAAGGAATAGGCATTCAGGATATTTTCATTTTTCCGTCTCGAGAGACTAGAGACAATAATCCCCAGCCTGATGGTGAATACGGAACATCTCTCAGAATTTTCAACAAAAATGATGATTGCTATGATGTTGTGTATACCTGTGAGGGGATAATGAAGAGGCTTACTTTTAGAAAAGAAGATGATAGGCTTGTGGGAAAAGTCCTTGATGAGGAAAGTACATATTGGATTTTTTCTGACATCACAGATACTGGTTTTCACTGGGAATATGTGATGATAGATAAGGATGGATCTTGCAATTTAGTATGTGAGATTTTTGGGAGTAGAGTTTAGATGGCAAAAAAACCAAAGATTAAAACAAAAAAAGGCAAAGTAAATAATGATTTGAATTCTTCAATTTCTAAAAATCAGCGACTAATCTCAAGAATGGAACAGGCGGAAAAAGAGATAAATTATAATCAAAAAGTCGTCACTATTTTATGTCGAATTATATTTATACTTACTGTTCTAATTCTTTTGCTTTTAGTAAATGATATGGGTGTATTTGAAACAATATTCATGGTAGCTTTAACAGTATTGTTATTCTATTTTGCTTGGCTCAGAAATTTTATTTATAAGTACAAATCTAAATGCAAGATTATTTTGGAAGTTGATGCAGTGCTTTTTTCTTCACCGCTATTAGGAGATAGAAGAAATAAATATGAAGAATGGGCTCAGTCTGTAGCAGCAGGACATTATAAAGTTGGTAGACGTGGTTTTGAATATAGATTGGGTATGAAAAAAATCGTGTTCTATTATAATGTCGGTCTCACTAATGCAAGGCATTTGTCTGAGATACAGCACGAGTATTTTAGAAAGCTTTTAGTTAAGGCAGATCAGAGTCTAGATAGTATTATGCCGGTTTTTTCTAATGCAAATATAGATAAGCTTGATAAGCGTGCTAGTTATCATACCAGTCGAATACTGCATTATCTATATGCACTTTTAAATATATTCATGCTATTTCTTCTTTCGTCAATTGGTGGTATTGCAGGCATTGCTTTAGTGGCAGTGGCCTGTGGATTGACTGAGGCTTTTGTTTTCTATTTTTCTATAAAAGGTGCTTATTTCAATTATAAAAATGAAATGGCTTTAAGAAAGGCTCTACCGGATAATACAGGAATTGTTAGAGATAATGGATTGGGCGCTATTAGGCCGTATTTGGGCTACATCGCTTTTGCAGTAATCTTTTTAAGTACTTTTATAAGTGAGTTTTTAATTATCTGGATGTAAATGATTAATTTATCGTAATTCTTATAGGTTGGAAAATATAATGATAAGAGAAAAAATATATGAATTGAAAAATTGGAATGGGGTAGTACATACAACTTGGAATCCTAAGGGGCCAGGTGTAATTAGAATACATATGATTCCACCTAAATTTAGATTATTCCATTTCGTGCCAGCGGTTGTGATTATTAATGGTCAGGATGTTATTCCTATTAATGAATCCTGGGCAATTCTTTTGACTGAGTTTATAAACGGCGTCAACGAATATGGCGAAAATCAGATGGAGGAAAATGATTTAAATGATATTTTAATTGATGCCTTTCATAGAGTGAGAAAAGTGTATCCAGAGGTGGAGAATGATGTTCTTCGAGAAGATTTGAACACTATAGTAAGCGCATTTGATTCTATTGCAAGAAATGAGATTCCTGCTATTGATATTGGTACCATGAGCTTGGGTGAATATGCTCCTAATATGACTGCGCCTCACCGTATGGATTTAATGATTTCGGCAATGGCAAAGGATGGACACTGGGCATGTAATCAGCGATGCCTTCACTGTTATGCTGCGGGGCAAAAGTATGCTGAGACGGAAGAAATTAGTACAGATGAGTGGAAGAATATCATCGACAAATGTAGGAAAGCTAAGATTCCTCAGCTCACATTTACTGGTGGAGAGCCTACATTAAGAAAGGATTTACCAGAGCTAATTAAATATGCAAGATGGTTTGTAACTAGGCTAAATACTAATGGTGTATTACTAACAGAGGAGTTGGTAACTGAATTAGTTGATGCAGAGCTTGATAGTGTTCAGGTTACTTTATATTCACATAAAGAAGATATCCACAATGCTCTTGTTGGCACTAATCATTTTAAGGACACAATTCAAGGGATTAAAAATGCACTTGCTGCAGGGTTGAATTTAAGCGTAAATACACCCCTTTGTTCTCTGAATAAAGACTATGTTGGTATGCTTGAGTTCTTACATGAATTAGGCGTTGAGTATGTGACATGTTCTGGATTAATTGTTACTGGTAATGCAACATTAGAAGATTCAAGACAGTCACAATTATCAAAAGATGAAATATATGAAATCATTAGGGAAGCAAAGGCATATGCAGACGCTCATGATATGGAAATCGATTTTACTTCTCCAGGGTGGATTGATTCACAAAAACTCATGGAACTTAAAATGATAGTACCAGGTTGCGGGGCTTGCTTGAGTAATATGGCTATTACTCCTGATGGAAAAGTAATTCCTTGTCAGAGTTGGCTGTCGTCAGATGTTTTAGGAGACATGAAAGAAGATTCTTGGAAAAAGATTTGGAATAGTAAAGAATGCAAGTCCATCAGAGCTAATTCTGCAAAGTCAGAAGGAATATGTCCACTTAGAGTTATGAATGATATGGAGAAAAGCAATGAATAAGAGATTATTAATTTTTATAGGGGCAATAATTATTTGTTTTGGCTTTATTTTTAACGCTCAGACTGCCCATGCAGCTACCCTTGACCATATTTATGATTATGAGGTTGTTGTAGATATGCGTGATGATGGTTCATGCGATATTTCTTATCATATTCAGTGGAAGGTTTTGGATAGTACATCAGAAGGACCTCTTACTTGGATTAAAGTGGGAATAGCCAATAGATTTGCAGATGAGTTTAAAGCATTATCAGATAATATTGATGATATATACTATTACAAAGATGGTGGCGATTTCGTTCGTTTAGATTTGGATCGAGAGTATACAGCAGGAGAAGTACTTAATCTTGACTTTAGTTTACATCAAAAGAACCTTGTTCAGCTAGAAGGGGATGAGGCTGTTTATAGATTTACACCGGGATGGTTTGAAGAAACACCTGTAGATAGAATAGTTATACGTTGGAATTCTGAAAATGTTATATCAACATCTGGTGATGATGATTTTGAAAACGGATATTATGTGTGGGTTAATGATAAGGGCGGTTATAATCTACAAGCCACAGCGTATGTAAGTTATAGTGCCAATCAATATGACTATTTAGAAGGAAATGTTGAGACTAGGGAGATAGCTGGTACGCTATATTCAATATCAGAGCTGGAAACATTAACTATGTTGCTGGTTTTTGTCCCTTTGGGAGTATTAATTATTTTATTTATTATCTTTAAAGATAAAATATTTATAAACGATAGTTATTCAAAGGAACGAGGGCTTGGTGGAAGATACTATGCACATACTGCGCGAGGTCATTATGGTGGCGGAGGTTGCGCTTGCGCCTGTGCCTGTGCTTGTGCAGGTGGAGGACGAGCAGGATGCTCTAAAAAAGATTTTTATGGAACTAAGCTTTACACAAGAGAGATATATAAGGCTCTCCAATAAAATAACGTTATAAACAATTATTAGAATTATTTTACAAGGAAGGTCACTCATTATATGGAAATTCTGAAAAGGGTCAGTAGGTTTTTGGATAAAATAGTTTTCTTCTTTACAACCCTTGCTATAGCTGGAGTATTTTATGAAGGGATGACACTTAAATGGTATGAGGTAGTTGGAATATTGGTGATATGTATGGAATACTCATTTTTGCCAGCGACAATTATACATTTAATAGTAGATAAAAAAGATGAAATTTATATGCTTCATGTGATGTCTATGTTGCTTATTATTTTTGCATTTGCAATCAAATTTTTAATTGGTTCTTTTCCAGCACTTGGTCTTTTATTATGGTATTTTTATATTTGGTTTTTGTATGGTGGAATACTTGTTGGAAGATATGTTGAGAAAGTAAAAAATAATTGTATGCAGGAAAAGTAGCTTGTAAGTTTGCCTGTTATACAAAAATTTAAGCCACGGCATATGCCGTGGCTTTTCTCGAGTTTAGAACAATCTATTTAGTTTTCTGATTTTCCTGAAGCTTCATTGCACGAACCTTGAGTGGAAGTCCCCAAAGTGTGATAAATCCCTCTGCATCGTGGTGATCGTAAAGGTCGCCTGTAGTAAATGATGCAAGGCTCTCTGAGTAGAGAGAGTATGGTGAAGTAGTACCAGCCTTGATGATGTTGCCCTTGTAGAGCTTGAACTTAACTTCGCCAGTTACATATTCCTGAGTAGACTTTACAAATGCCTGAATAGCATCGCAAAGTGGTGTGAACCACTTGCCTTCGTAGCAAACCTGTGCAAGCTTTGCGCCCATTTCCTTTTTCATTTCCATTGTAGCGCGGTCAAGGCAAAGCTCCTCAAGCTGAGCATGAGCCTCCATAAGGATAGTACCGCCTGGTGTCTCGTAAACGCCACGAGATTTCATACCTACAACACGGTTCTCTACGATATCAATAATACCGATTCCGTTTCTTCCACCAATCTCGTTTAACTCTTTGATGATATCAGAAACTTTCATCTTTTTACCATTAACAGATGTAGGAACACCCTTTTCAAATGTCATTGTCACATACTCTGGCTTCTCTGGTGCCTTTTCTGGTGGAGTAGTGAGCATAAGAAGGTGCTCATAATTAGGTTCCTTAGAAGGATCCTCAAGCTCAAGTCCCTCATGGCTGATGTGCCAAAGGTTACGGTCACGGCTGTATGACTGATCTGTTGAGAATGGAAGATCAATGCCGTGTGCCTTACAGTAATCAATCTCATCCTGACGAGACTGAAGCTTCCACTTGTCATTACGCCATGGAGCGATAACCTTGATGTCTGGAGCAAGAGCCTTGATACCAAGCTCGAAACGAATCTGATCATTACCCTTACCAGTAGCACCGTGGCAGATTGCAACAGCGCCTTCTTTTCTAGCAATCTCTACAAGCTTAGCTGCGATACCTGGTCGAGCCATTGCAGTACCAAGTAAATATTTATTCTCATATACAGCACCTGCCTGAACGCAAGGTACAATGTAATTGTCGCAGAAGTCATCAACGATATCTTCTATATATAATTTAGCAGCACCAGAAGCTTTTGCTCTCTCTGAAAGACCGTCTAATTCTTCTCCCTGACCGCAATCGATACAACAACAAATTACTTCATATCCATAATTCTCCTTGAGCCATGGAATGATAGCAGTGGTATCAAGACCACCTGAATAAGCAAGTACAACTTTTTCCTGTGCCATAATATTTCTCCTTTATGTTTATATTTATTCGCTTGTTTTTGAATTATTAACACTGTACCACGTTAAAGTGGAAAATACAAGTGCAAAATTATGCATATTACAAGAATAAATATGAGGATTGTGAAAAATGTACTTGATTTATATGAATAATGAGTGTATATTTATGCAAAAATAATTCATAAAATTTTGCTGTAATACTTTACTTTGCGAAAGTGAAGTAATAGAATATAGCTGTTCGATTAAATGAAAAGGAGACTTGCTATGATTAAGGTTGGAATTATTGGAGCTACTGGTTATGCAGGAGCTGAAATTGTTAGATTGCTTTACAGCCACCCACAGGCACAGATTGTGTGGTACGGATCTAGATCTTATGTGGATGAGAGATTTGCTTCTATATATAAGAACATGTTCACATTGGTTGAGGACAAGTGTCTTGATGACAATATTTTAGAACTTTCAAAGCAGGTTGATGTTATATTTACAGCTACTCCTCAGGGCTACTTAGCTGGCGTGCTTACAGAGGAGATTCTTTCTAATTGTAAGGTGATTGATTTATCTGCTGACTATCGTATTAAGGATGTGGATACTTATGAGAAGTGGTACGGCATCACTCACAAGAGTCCACAATTTATAGAAGAAGCTGTTTACGGACTCTGCGAGATTAACAGGGATAAGGAAGTAGGAGCAAGACTTATTGCTAATCCAGGTTGCTATACTACATGCTCTATACTTACAGCTTATCCGCTTGTTAAGGCAGGACTTATTGATCCATCTACTCTTATTATTGATGCTAAGTCTGGTACTTCAGGTGCTGGCCGTGGAGCTAAGCTTCCTAACCTTTACTGCGAGGTTAATGAGAGTATCAAGGCATACGGTGTTACAACACATCGTCACACACCTGAGATTGAGGAGCAGCTTGGATATGCATGTGGACAGAAGTTAATGCTCAACTTCACACCTCACCTTGTTCCAATGAATAGAGGAATATTAGTTACTGAATATGCAAGCCTTGTTAAAAAAGATGGCAAGCTTCCTACAAAGGAAGAGGTTATGAAGGCATATCATGATGCATATGATGATGAGTTCTTTGTTCGTGTACTTGGATATGGCGAGTGCCCAGAGACTAAATGGGTTGAGGGAAGCAATTTCGTTGATGTGAGCTGCATGATTGATGAGCGTACAGGTAGAGTTGTTATGATGGGTGCACTTGATAATCTTGTTAAGGGCGCAGCTGGTCAGGCAGTTCAGAATATGAATATTATTTTTGGTTTAGATGAGAAAATGGGACTTGATTTTGCACCAATGTTCCCATAAGTAGGAGTTATTATGATTACAGAAAGCGTTAGTTTTAAGGTAAATTTAGGAGCCGATATGAATTATCAAATTAGGACAATGGAAGAAGAAGATTATGATGGCGTCTACAAGCTCTGGACTACAATCCATGGTTTTGCTATGCGTTCATTAGATGATTCTAAAGATGGTGTCACTAGAGTTCTTAGAAGAAATCCAGGGCTTTCTGTTGTAGCTGTTTCAGATGGCAAAATAGTTGGTTCCATTTTAGTAGGACATGATGGAAGACGTGCATGCTTTTATCATGTGTGTGTCCATGAGGATTATCGTAAGCAGGGCATTGGTAAGGCGATGGCAGCAGAGGCGATGGTTAGACTTAAGGACGAGGGAATCAATAAGATTCAGCTTGTTGCCTTTAGAGAAAATCAGCTTGGTAATAGCTTCTGGCAGGCTGAACAGTGGGAAAAAAGAGATGATTTAAATGTATATGATTTCGTTTTAAATGACGAGAATATCACAGCATTTAATAAGTAGGAGAAATATATGAAGGAAATCAAAGGCGGTATTACCGCAGCAAAAGGATTCAAAGCTGCCAGCACAGCAGCTGGTATTAAATATCAGGGACGTACTGATATGGCTATGGTTTATTCTGAAGAGCCATGTGTAAGTGCAGGTACTTTTACAAGTAATGTTGTTAAGGCTGCATGTGTTCAGTGGGATATGAATATCGTAAATGCGAATAAACCTATTCAGGCAGTTGTTATCAATTCGGGAATTGCTAATGCATGTACTGGCAAGGAAGGATTTGATGCCTGTGAGGCCACTGCAAAGGGAGTTGAGAAGGCACTTTCTATTCCTTATGATTCAGTAGCAGTAGCATCAACTGGTGTAATTGGAATGCAGCTTCCAGTTGATAAGCTTGTAGCAGGAGTTGAGGCAATGGCACCAAAGCTTGATGATAGCATAGAGGCTGGTACTGATGCATCAAAGGCTATTATGACAACAGACACTGTTAACAAAGAGATTGCAGTTGAGTTTGAAATTGGCGGCAAGACAGTGACACTTGGGGGGATGAGCAAGGGCTCAGGTATGATTCACCCTAATATGTGTACAATGCTTGCTTTCCTTGGAACAGATATAGATATTGAAAAAAGCCTTTTACAGGAGGCTGTCAGTGAGGTTGTAGCGGACTCATTCAATATGATTACTGTGGACGGTGATACATCTACAAATGATACTTTGATTTGCATGGCAAATGGTTTGGCTGGCAATCCAAAGATTTCATCAAAGGGAGCTGATTTTGATACATTTAAAGAGGCATTAAAATTCGTATGTACGGATTTGGCAAAGAGAATGGCAGCTGATGGAGAGGGCGCTAGCAAGCTTTTTGAAGCAAAGGTTGTTAATGCCAAGTCTGTAGCAGACGCCAAGACATTATCTAGAGCTATCGTAGGTTCTAACCTTTCTAAGGCAGCAATATTTGGTTGCGATGCCAATTTCGGAAGATTCCTTTGTGCAATGGGATATTCTGGAGCTGATTTCGACCAGAATGATGTAGAACTTTTCTTTGAAAGTGTTAATGGCAGACTTCAGGTATTTGATAAGGGCACACCTATTGTGTTCGACGAGGATGAGGCACTTAAGATTATGAAGGCTGATGCAGTTACAGTATTTGTAGATATGCATGAGGGAGATGCAGAGGCTACAGCATGGGGCTGCGATTTGACCTACGACTACGTAAAGATTAATGCAGATTATCGTAGCTAAGTTAATTTATTAAGAGAGCAGTAACTAACAAGCTCATATATTAGTGAAGCTTACATTTAGTAAGCGGAACTAATCATATGGCTTGTTAGTGTAGCTGCGGACTAGGAGGATAAAATGGATAGTAGTATGCAGCCAATATTGGATAAGGCTCAGGTTTTAATCGAGGCTTTGCCATATATTCAGAGATTTAATCGTAAGATTATGATTGTTAAGTACGGCGGAAGTGCTATGGTTGACGAGGACTTAAAAAAGCAGGTTATTCAAGATGTTACTTTGCTTAAGCTTGTTGGATTTAAGCCTATCATCGTTCACGGCGGTGGCAAGGAAATCAGCAAGTGGGTTGAGAAAAATGGTATCAAGCCAGAGTTTATCAATGGTCTTCGCAAGACTGACGAAGCTACAATGGAAATTGCGGAGATGGTTCTCAACAAGGTAAATAAATCACTTGTTCAAAATGTGCAGGCACTTGGAGTTAATGCTGTTGGTGTTTCTGGCAAGGACGGTGGACTTTTAAAGGTAGAAAAGAAGCTTTCTGATGGTCAGGACATCGGTTTCGTTGGAGAGATTACAGAGGTTAATCCAAAGATATTAGAGGATTTACTTGAGAAGGATTTCTTACCAATCGTTTGCCCAATTGGAATGGATGACAATTTTGAGACATACAATATCAATGCAGATGATGCAGCATGTGCGATTGCTAAGGCACTTCATGCTGAGAAACTTGCATTCCTTACAGATATTGAGGGTGTATACAAGGATAAGGATGACCCAGACACTCTTATTTCTGAAATCACAGTTGATGAAGCTAAGAGCCTTATTGGAGATGGCTATATAGGCGGTGGTATGCTTCCTAAGCTTACTAATTGTATTGATGCTATTGAGGAGGGCGTTAATAGAGTTCATATCTTAGATGGACGTATCGCTCATTGTTTATTACTTGAGTTCTTTACAAACAAAGGAATTGGTACAGCAATCATTGGCAACAAGGATACGAGGTATTACGATGAATAAGAAAGAATATATCGAGAAGGCTGATAAAAATTTACTACATGTATATAATCGATTTCCTGTAATTTTTGATTACGGTAAGGGTGTTTATCTCTACGATGAGTTGGATGAAAAGTATTTGGATTTCGCCTCAGGTATCGGCGTTATGGCATTTGGCTATGGCAATGAGGATTTTGAAAATGCTTTAACAACACAGCTTAAGAGAATCACTCATACTTCAAATCTCTACTATCATATTCCTATGATAGAGGCAGCAGAGAAGATAACAAAAGCTTCTGGCATGGATAAAGTATTCTTTACAAATTCAGGTGCCGAGGCAATAGAAGGCGCTCTTAAAACTGCTAAAAAATACGCGTACACAAAAAAGGGCCTAGGTGATTATGAGGTTATCGCTATGGAAAATAGTTTCCATGGCCGTACTGTAGGTTCACTTTCTGTCACAGGTACAGAGCATTATCGTGAGCCATTTTATCCTTTGATGTCTGGCGTTGAGTTTGCAACTTTCAACGATTTTGGTAGCGTGCTAGCTAAGCTTACTGACAAAACATGCGCTATCATTATGGAGACTGTTCAGGGAGAGGGCGGTCTCTATCCAGCAGATAAGGAATTTATTCAAAAGGTAAGACAGCTTTGCGATGAAAAGGATATTTTGCTTATTTTAGATGAGGTTCAGTGTGGAATGGGCCGTACAGGTAGCATGTATGCATTCCAACAGTATGATATTAAGCCAGATGTACTTACTACTGCAAAGGCTCTTGGCAATGGTGTTCCAGTTGGAGCATTTTGTGTTACTGACAAGGTGGCAGCTAGCTCATTAGTTCCAGGAGATCACGGAACAACATATGGTGGTAACCCACTTTGCACAGCTGCTGTTGCTCAGGTATTTGACATGTTTGAGGATTACAAGATGCTTGACCATGTTAATGCTATTACTCCATATTTCGAGCAGACTCTTGATAGACTAGTTGAGAAATATGATTTCATTACTGCAAGACGTGGAATGGGATTGATGCAGGGACTTGTTCTTACAATTCCAGTAAAAGAAGTTGTTACAAAAGCCCTCTTAGAAGAGCATTTAGTTGTTTTGTCAGCAGGGGCCGATGTACTTCGATTACTTCCACCACTTGTTATAACTGAGCAGAATATTGATGAATTTAAGGAAAAAATCGAGAGAGTCTTTGAAAAATTTGTATAAAAAAGAGGTCGCCATAAAGACGTAAAACTCTTGTAATATTTTTGATTTTTCGCTACAATGAACAGGACGATATTATATACTCCTATCTATGCACTTTAGGAGATTATGAAAAAATTTTTTAGTCTTGTTTGTTGTAGCATCTTTATTTTTACAGGGTGCGGCAAGGTATCTTATTTTCAATCCACAGATTCTAATGAAGTTATAACTGAGCAGGCCGAAGGGGGAGAGGTGGTGGTTGAAGAGAGTTCTTCATCTATCTATGTTCAGGTTGCTGGAGCGGTAGCGACTCCAGGAGTTTATGAGCTTCAAGCAGATTCTAGAGTTTATGCAGCTATTGATGCTGCTGGTGGTCTTTTAGATTCAGCAGATGACAGTGATATTAATCAGGCTGCCATCCTAGAAGATGGTCAAAAGATATACATTTACTCTGTGGAGGAAAGAGAAGCACTTGAAATTGAAGCACCTACACAGACGGCTAATGATGGACTTATCAATATAAATACTGCCACTGTAGGTGAGCTTACTAATTTGCCAGGAATTGGAGAGGCTAAGGCATCTCAGATAGTAGCATACAGAGATGCTAATGGTGCGTTTTCTTCTATCGATGACATTAAAAAAGTCTCAGGAATCGGTGATGGTATTTACAATCAAATTAATTCACTAATAAAAATATAGAGAAAAAATAGAGGGTTGTTATGGCTAAAAAAGTATTGGTTGTAGACGATGAAAAGCTTATCGTAAAGGGAATTAGATTTTCTTTAGAGCAGGACGGTATGGAAGTTGATTGTGCCTATGATGGACAGGAGGCTCTTGATCTTGCCACTGCTAATCATTATGACATGATTTTACTTGATGTTATGCTTCCAAAGCTTGACGGATTTGAGGTTTGCCAAAATATCAGAGAATTTTCTAACGTTCCAATCGTTATGCTTACTGCAAAGGGCGACGATATGGACAAAATTCTTGGACTTGAATACGGTGCTGACGACTATATTACAAAGCCATTTAACATTCTCGAGGTAAAGGCTAGAATTAAGGCGATTATGCGTCGTGCTGCCGCTGGACAGCCAGCTGCAGATGAGAAAAAGGTTGATGAAAACACAATCGAAGATGGTGATATCATCTTAGATAAGAGAAATAGAAATGTTACTATTTTAGGTACTGAGTACAACTTGACTGCAAAAGAATTTGAGATGATGGTTTTACTCGTTACTAATCCTAAAGTAGTATTCTCCCGAGAGGATCTTCTTAACAAGATTTGGGGCCCAGATTATCCAGGAGATGAGCGTACAGTTGATGTTCATATTCGTCGTCTTCGTGAGAAAATTGAGCCTAATCCTAAGGAGCCAAAATACGTTCGCACAAAATGGGGAGTTGGCTATTATTATCAATAAGATTTGTCTAGGGAACGAGTTTTTTAATGAAGAAGCATTTTAGTTTTTCTGCACATTTTCATAGCTTAAGATTTAAAATTGCAATAATAGTATTATTAGTAGGCATCATACCATTTATGGTGTGTGTGCCTATTTCTTTGAAAGCTTACAAGTCTGTAGCGATTCATACGGATGCCACTAATCTTATGGCGGAGGCTGTTCAATATAACAATCAGATAGTCACTAGCGGCTATGTTGCTGGCGAGGAGAACAGAGTCCTTGATACAAAACTCAAGGCAGTAGCAGACAGCAATAACGGTCGTATCTTAGTTATTAATTCCAACCTTAAAATTGTTAGAGATTCATTTTCCGTTGATATGGGTAAGACTGTCATTTGGAAAAATATTATTGACACTCTTCAGGGAAATCAGCTTTATTATTACGACGAGAACACTAAAACTATCATTGTTTCGGTTCCACTTACTAATTCTCAGGGAGAGATAGTAGGTGCTCTTGTAATGAACAAATCTACTGATTACGTTGAACAGAATATTGATATTTTTGTTTCATACATGCTTATTGGAGGTGTAATTGTCACTTTATTTTCTATACTTGTGGCAGTATTTTGCGCAATTAGATTTTCTAGACCGATTAAGAAAATGTCTACTTCGTTGGATGGAATTATTCGTGAGTATACTAACGAACTTCCAGAACAGAAATCATTTACGGAGCTGGAACAGGTCTCAGGAAAATTTAATGAGGTAATAGGAAAGCTTCAGTCTATCGATGAGTCTAGACAAGAATTTGTTTCAAATGTCTCCCACGAGTTAAAGACTCCACTTACATCTATGAAAGTTCTTGCTGATTCTCTTAACGGTTCAGATAATGTGCCTATTGAGATGTATCGTGAGTTCATGGTGGATATTGGAGAAGAGATTGATCGTGAGACAAAGATAATTAATGACCTGTTGAGTCTTGTTCGAATGGATAAAAGTGGAGCCAAGCTTAATGTTTCTGCGGTTAATATTAATGAGCTGATTGAGCATATTTTAAAGAGACTTAAGCCTATTGCGGATAAGGCAGATATTGAGGTTGTTTTTGAGTCATTTAGACCTGTTGTAGCAGAGGTTGATGAAGTAAAGTTTACTCTTGTAATTACAAATCTTGTGGAAAATGCAATCAAATACAATAACCAAGGCGGATGGGTCCACATTTCTCTTAATTCTGACCATCAATTCTTCTATATTAAGGTGGAGGATAATGGTCTAGGTATTCCTGAGGAATCAGCACCACATATTTTTGAGAGATTTTACCGTGCAGACAAGTCACATTCTAGAGAAATCGGTGGAACGGGACTGGGTCTTGCTATTACAAAGAGTGCTATAGCGATGCATAATGGAGAAGTCAAAGTACGTTCAAAGCTGGGAGAGGGTTCTACCTTTGATGTACGTATACCTCTAAATTATATTGAGAAGGAGAATCAATAATGAAGAGGATAGTTTCGACAATACTTATAATTTGCATATTGTTTACCTTTGGCGCATGTGGTCACAAGGATAAGGTTAGTCAGTACAAAATTTACTACGTAAATACGGATAAAAATGGACTTACTCCTGTGGATTACAAATATAAATCTACTGATGACACAGATAGAATTTCAGAAGCCTTAAAAGCTCTTGCAAAAAGGATTGATTCAGTTGATTATATGGCGGCTATTCCAGCAGGTGTTGATGTGGATAGATGGGAACTTGATGATCAGAGCTTGAATCTTTATCTTACTGGAGATTACGAAAGTCTTGATATATACACGGAGATTCTAGTTCGTGCAGCTATTGTAAAGACCTTAACCCTTATTGATAGTGTGGAGTCGGTTTCATTATTCATCAATGATAAGCCATTTACAGATGCTTCGGGAGAAATACTGGGGGCTATGACATCTGACACATTTATTGATGATTTTGGCCAGGAAACAGATTCCCTATTATCAACAGAGCTTACCTTATATTTTGCCAGTGCAGATGGATTATCATTGGTTCCAGAGACTAGACAGGTATATTACAGTCGTAATTTATCACCTGAAAAACTTATTATAGAACAACTTTTAAATGGACCGGATTCTTCTGAATTATTGGCTAGCTTACCGGCAGATACAAAACTTAATTCAATTTCTATTTCTGAGAATGGAGTTTGTATAGTGAATTTTGATGCCGCTTTTGAAACAGCTGTTACTAATGTTACAGAAACAGTTACGGTATATTCAATAGTTAATTCCCTTACTGAGATGGATTCTATTAAGCAAGTTCAGATACTTGTTAACGGTGATGTTCCTCATCTTTCAAATTTAGATGTTGATCTTTCTGCTGCAATTTCAAGAAATGACGATATTATAAACTATAATATTAATGGAGTGTTCTCTACAGAAGATGATACTGATTACACGTATGACTATATGGATTATAGTGATTATGTGGATGAAGGTACACCAGAAGATGTAGAAACTGAAAATGAGGCTCCAGCAGACAATTCTCAGGAGTCTCCGGAAAATTAGTAATATTTATTTTATTAGGAGGAAATATGTTGCAAGGACGGTGTCTTTGTAAAATTTCCTTGCTTATAATGATTGTAATTGCCTTGAGTGCCTATGGACCCTATGATTTTTTGGGCCTATATGGCAATTCACAGGCGGTGGATATGTTTTTGACTGATGGAGAAAGTGTTTGCTCTATTGGCCAAATATATCGCAAGGAAATTAAAAATGATCAAACGCTATATTTCGTTAAGGATGCCCAGGTTGTGACAGACCAAGGCACATTATCAAGTACTTCTTATTATTTCAATTTTAATTCTGATTCTATTCCTATTAAGAGCAAAATTAAATTAAAGGGCATAATTGCCAAATTCCAAGAACCTAGAAATCAAGGTGAATTTAACATTAAGGACTATTACAATTCCATTGGTGTTTGTTTTCAAATCAAAGAAGTGGAATTAATTGATGTTAATGAGCCAGAGCTATTAGACTATGATTGGTTCTACAGACTAAACAAGTCATTTGTAAATGTATTTAGATGCACAATTGAGGTAGAAGAGGCTGGCATTTTATCTAGTATTTCTGTTGGAAACAAGTCTGAACTTGATCCGGATACTCGAAATCTCTTTCAAGGAGTCGGACTTGCCCATATACTTGCAGTTTCTGGCTTACACATATCAATTGTGTGTATGCTTTTATATAAGCTTCTTAGAAGCTTTGGTGTCGGCTTTTTGATTAGTTCTATTTTTGCTGGCACAGTGGCTTTTGCATATGGCATTTTTACTGGGGGAAGTATATCTTCGATAAGGGCAATAGGGATGTTTCTATTTTATTTGCTAGCCCAAGTTCTTGGTGAATCCTATGATATGCTAACAGCTGCAGGAGCCATGGCAATTATACTATTAGTGACTAACCCTTTGTATATTAGAAATGGAAGCTTTCTTTTGTCTTTCGGAGCAATTCTAAGTATTTGGTTTATAGCGACTCCGCTAAATCAAAGTTTCATGATGTTTAGAAAAGAGCAAAAAAATAGATGGAAATTAATTAAGCGTAATCATGGGAGAATGGGAGAGATTGCTTTCAAAATAATTAACAAGTTTGTTGATTATATTGGAGGTATGTTGATTTTTTCATTTGGAATAAATATGGGAATGTTTCCTCTTTTGGTTATGCTTTATCATGAGGTGCCAACATATTCTCTTATATTGAATATTCTTATTCTTCCAATTATGCCATTATTACTTTTGTTTGGACTTGTTGGTGGGATTTTTGGCATTACTGTTGGCGTTGGAGTTGCTTATATTATATTGAAACCATGCCATTTTCTTATTATATACATGGAGACAATATCAAAATTCTTTTTGGGACTGCCACACTCGAAGATGATTGTTGGTTCTCATGGATTTTTGTTTATAGTTGTGTACTATCTTTTGGTGATAATTCTTATAAAATATAAGGTCAGATTATTTAGCTATATAGGCTTAATTGGCTTATATCTTATGTGGCTTATCCCTATAAATGGAAAATTTGAAATTGACTTTTTAGATGTAGGGCAAGGAGACGGAATATATGTGAACTCAGGTGACGGAATCCATTATTTTATTGATGGAGGTAGTACTTCAAAAAGTAAAGTGGGTGAGTATACCATATTACCTTTCTTGAAATACAAAGGGGTGTCTTCGATAGATTATTGGTTTTTATCCCACATGGATGAAGACCATGTGTCAGGAGTATTTGAGCTGCTAGAGCAGGATTATAAGATTGAAAACATAGTTTTATCTTCAGAGATTCCTAAAGATGATACTCTTGTTAAGCTGATTGGGCTAGCGGAGGAAAAGGGCACAGAAATTTTATATATGAACAGTGGAGATGTTCTTGGCTCAAAGCATCTTAGATTTACATGTGTATATCCTAATGATAGCGCTGCAGTCCATGTTTCTAGTGATGAGGAAATAGATCTGAATGCTTTATCTTTATGCTTGCTGATGGAATATGACAGGGATGAAGATGGAGTATTTGATTACTCTGGATTTTTTGGCGGAGATATTTCTGCAGAACAGGAAACTATAATTGCTAATATGGGATTGGTAGAGGATGTTGATTTGCTTAAGGTAAGCCATCATGGTAGTCGCTTCAGTTCGGATGCTACCTTCCTAGAATCTTTATCGCCAAAAACTTCAGTAATTAGCTGTTCTAAAGGAAACAGATACGGTCACCCATCCCTTGAGGCTGTTGAGAGAATCGAAGATGTGGGCGCAGAAATATTTTATACCATGAATTCAGGACAAATATCTATTTCAGATGAAGGAATATGGTCATTTATCCCATGAGAGCTATCGGCCTACTGCCTGTAAGAGAAAATGAAATATAAGTAGTAGGGAGATGTAGAGGTAGTACTGCCTAGATTTGAAAATTTATTATAGGCAGTAGGAAATTTTGTATAGGTTACTGCCTATGGAGAAAAATGGCATATAGGCAGTAGGGAAATGAGCGATGGTTATTGCCTATAAGGGAAAATAGATTTTAAGCAGTAGCCCTTTTTTGAAAAGTTACTGCCTAAATTGAAAAAGGTAATATAAGCAGTAATGAATTTGAAAATGGCTACTGCCTGTATAGAAAAATAGAATTTAGACAGTAGCCTGGTTGGAGAATGGTACTGCTTAAACAGAAAAAAGCATAATAAGCAGTAACTAATTTAAAAAGTGATACTGCCTGTATTGATAAATTCAATCTAGGCAGTAGTTTGTAAATAAAATATAGAAGGAGTTATGAAATGAGTATTATTGAAAAGACATTAAATGAAAAGTTAGAGGATATTAATAAGCATCTAGAGATGGTTGAGGTTATGCTAGGACAATGTAGAGAGATTCCTGATTACAAAGTAAGAGTTACATCTGGAAATGGCTGTAGCCAATACTACTATAGAAATGATGCGAATGAATATATCTATATTCCATCGGCAAGGAGGGATTTTGCTAAAAGGCTTATTCAGAAGGATTATTATAATAGAGTGAAAGAGGAACTTACGCAACAGAAAAGGCTATTAGAAAGATTTATTTCAGGCTACAAGGTAGATGCTCTGGAAAATGTTTACAGAAAATCTTGCAAAGGCAGGAAAAATCTCTTGAAACCTATTGAATTAACAGATGAAGAGTATGTTGAAAAGTGGATGGAAAAACATCAGGGGATGCAAAATCCGTTCAATGCAAATATGTCTATTAAGACAAAAAGAGGTGAATATGTCAGATCGAAATCTGAAAAGATATTGGCAGATTTATTTTATGAAAATGGTATTCCTTATCAGTATGAGCCGGCCTTTAGATTGATTAATGGTAAGCTTGTTTATCCTGATTTTGTTTTGCTTAATGTGAGAGAGCGAAAGACATATTATTGGGAGCATTATGGATTAGCATCAGATGAATCATATTCAAATAAAAACATAGATAAATTGTGCCTTTATGAAAATTCTGGTCTTAGAATTGGAGACAATTTGATTATTTCTCTTGAAGCAGAAGGGATTCCACTTGATATTTCTTTGATTCAGGAGAAGATTACTAATATCCTTTTGTAGATAGCGATATCTGCTTGTTTAAGAATTGCAAATATGTCTAGTTTTTTAGGCCTTTATTAATTGAAAATGTGTATTATTAGCGGATTTAAGCTATAATACATACTAGTTATAAAATAAGGAAATAATGGAGAATTAAAATGGCAGAAGAAAAGACAAATGTTATGCGCACTCTTGCGCAGAAGAAAATAGATTATGTTGGACTTACTTATGAGCCTGATGCATCTTTGACTGGTGAGCAGATAGCTGAGAAAATGGGTGAGGATCCAAAATGTGTTTTCAAGACTCTTGTGACACAAGGAAAATCAAAAACATATTATGTTTTCGTTGTTCCTGTGGAAAAAGAATTGGACTTAAAGAAGGCGGCAAAGGCAGTTGGAGAAAAGTCTATCGATATGTTGCCGCTGAAAGAGCTGCTTCCACTTACAGGATATGTTCATGGGGGATGTTCTCCAATAGGAATGAAAAAATTCTTTAGGACTACTTTTGACGAGAGTCTAAATCAGCTTGAAAAGGTTTACTTTTCTGGCGGCAAAGTAGGCTTTCAGGTTCAGATTGCGGTAAAAGATATAGAAAAAGTAATTAGATACCAGACAGCAGATGTATGCTGTTAACAACTTTTTTTGGAGGGAATAATGAGTAGAAAAAGAAGACAAAAAAGAACCTTTAGTATAATTCTCATTATTGTGGCACTTCTTTTGGTTATTGGTGTTGCTGCATATATTATACTTAGCAAAAAGGATAGTGACACAAGTTTAGTTTCATCAGATGCTAATAATACTCAACAGAGTGATTCAAGTACTCAGCAAAGTGACTTAGATACTAATGCTGGTGTAGGAGATAATCAGTCTACAGAAAAGCAGGATGAAAGTGCAGGAATTACATTTGAAGAGCTTTCAAAACATAACTATTCACTTTCTTCGGGAGCTGGTGCTTGGTCAGATGATTTTAATATAGAAAAAGATGGATTTTTCCATGGACATTATCACGATATGGATATGGGTGATACTGGAGATGATTATCCTAATGGAACAATGTACATATGTGATTATGAGGGACATCTTTCAAATATACAAAAGATAGATGAATATACTTGTAAGATGGAAGTTTCGGATCTTAAAGTAACAAGTTCTGAGACTGAATATATAGAAGGTGGTGTTAGGTATATTCCTTCGGAACCTTATGCATTTTGCGATACGGAAGAGATTGAAATATATCTACCAGGGAAACCTACATCAGAGATTTCTGAGGAGTTACAGGTTTGGCTTGGCTTTGTCTACTTAGATGAAGCTCCAGAAAAGATTGAGGACATAGCATTAGTAAATGCTAGCCAAGAGCTTGGAATGACTTCCTTTGATAGGAAAGATGCTAAGGAAGAGGCTAAGGATTTTTACAATAATGCAAAAAGCAGCTATGACTATTTTAATGAAAGCCTTCAGTCTGCATTAACTACAGCAGAAATGGTTGATACATCTTCAGCTCAAGCTAATGCAGTTGATGATATACTTAACGAGATGTGGATTCTTGTTAAATATAATACAGACAAGGAGACCTTTAATAAAGCCCTTGATGAGCAGAGACAGTGGCTTGCTGATAGAGACAAGCAGTTAGATGAGTTACCTAACGAAGGTTCCCTTGCTCCTGTGGATCGCAATGGTCTTTATGCTGAGTTGACCCTTGAAAGATGCGAAGAGCTTTTAAAGTATTTTGATTAGTAACAGTAGAGTCTTGTTAAACTTCAAAAATTATGGTAGGATAACAGACGAAAAGCGATGACAGAAACAGTAGTATATGAGGAAGCTAAGAGAGAGGGCGCCTAGGCTGGAAGCGTCTAGTGGATACATATATGAACACCATTCTCGAGCTGAACGCAGAAGCATATTTCGTGCGAAGCGTCTCCGGGTAGTTCCGTTAAAGACAAAATGAGTGAAACACTAAGGTGGAACCGTGCTATTAGAATTTATGCACCCTTAGGAAAGGCCTATGTAATGGCGCTTTCTAGGGTGCTTTTTTATTATTAGTAGCACCCTTAGTACGAGTAATAACTTTATTCATTCATTAGAAAAAGGAGAAAATCATGGTTAATTTCAAAGAAGATGAGGCACTTAACACTCTCAATCATTCATGTGCTCATATGATGGCACAGGCTGTTAAGCATCTTTATCCAAATGCTAAATTCTGGGTTGGTCCAGTAGTAGAAGAGGGATTCTATTATGATATGGATCTTGGCGATGTTATGCTTACTGATGAGGATATCGCTAAAATCGAAAAAGAGATGAAGAAGGTAGCTAAATCAGGCTGCAAGATTTATCGTAGAGAGATTTCAAAGGCTGAGGCTCTTGAGATGTTCAAGGATGACCCGTATAAAATTGACTTAATTAATAATATGGATGAGAATACTCAGACTATCTCATGCTATGACCAGGGTGATTTCACAGATCTTTGCCGTGGACCACACGTAGACAATGTTAAGCTTTGCCGTTACTTCAAGCTTATTAAGCATTCTGGTGCATACTGGAAGGGTGATGCTGAGAATCAGGTTCTTAACCGTGTGTACGGTGTTTGCTTCCCAACACAAGAGCAGCTTGATGAGCATCTTGCACTTCTTGAGGAGGCTAAGGAGCGCGACCATCGTAAGATTGGTAAGGATATGCAGCTATTCATGGCTGATGACTTAATTGGTCGTGGACTTCCAATGTACCTTCCTAATGGTTATACAATTTGGACAGAGCTTGAGAACTACATCCGTAACAAGGAGCGCAAGCTTGGTTACTTACATGTAATGACACCTTGTGTTGGTACAGTTCAGCTTTACCAGACATCTGGTCACTGGGATCACTACAAGGAGAATATGTTCCCAGCTATGGAAGTTGAGGGAGAGAATTTCGTTCTTCGTCCTATGAACTGCCCACACCACATGAGAATATTTGCAAATAGACCACATTCTTACAAGGAGCTTCCTATTCGTATAGCTGAAATCGCTCACGATTTCCGATTCGAGTCTTCAGGAACACTTAAGGGTATTGAAAGAGGTCGTCATTTCTGCCAGAACGATTCACATATCTTCTGTACACAGGATCAGATTAAGTCTGAGGTTAAGAGTGTATGTGACCTTATCTTCAGCACATATGAGGATTTCGGTATTACAGATTATAGATGTGTTCTTTCACTTCGTGATCCTGCAGATACTAAGAAGTATCATCAGGATGATGCTATGTGGAACACAGCTGAGCAGGCTCTTCGTGAGACTCTTACTGAGATTGGTATTGAGTTTACAGAGGAGATTGGTGAAGCTGCATTCTACGGACCAAAGCTTGATGTTAATGTTAAGCCAGCTATTGGTAACGAGATTACACTTTCTACATGTCAGCTTGATTTCTGCTTACCTGCAAAGTTTGACCTTACATACACAGATGCAGATAGCAACAAGCAGACACCGGTTGTTATCCATAGAGCTATTCTTGGTTCGCTTGATAGATTTATGGCTTACATTCTTGAGGAGACAAAGGGAAATCTTCCTCTTTGGCTTGCACCAACACAGGTTAAGGTACTTCCTGTAAAGAATGATGATGACGAACTTAATGCATACTCACAGAAGCTTGTTGATGCTTTAAATGATGCAGATGTAAGAGTTGAGTTTGATACACGTTCAGAGAAGCTTGGTTACAAGATGCGTGAGGCTCAGATTCAAAAGGTTCCTTATCTTGCAGTTCTTGGTAAGAATGAGGAGGCTGATGGCACTGTTTCATACAGACTTCACGGTGAGCAAGGAACTACAACAGTTAAGTTTGATGAGTTCGTTGAGCTTATTGTTAATGAAATCAAGACTAAGGGTCGTAAATAATAGGAGCACATATGGCAGAAGCAGTTGTTGTACTTAAAAAGGGTGAAGGTAGAACAATTAAAGCTGGTGGGGCTTGGATTTTTGACAACGAGATTGATACCATAACCGGTTCTTTTGAAAATGGTGATATTGTTATAGTCCATGATTTTGATGGTTATATGATGGGACGCGGCTTTATTAACACCAATTCAAAGATTAGAGTTCGCATGCTTACCCGAGACAAGGAGCAACAAATCGATGATGAGTTTATTCGTATGCGAGTGAAAAACGCATGGGAATATCGAAAAAGCGTATTGCTTCCAGTTGATTTAAATTGTTGTCGTGTTATCTTTGGTGAGGCCGATTTTTTACCAGGTCTTGTCATAGATAAATATGATGATGTGCTTGTGGTTGAGTCACTGGCTCTTGGTATTGATAAGTTTAAGATTCAAATTGTTGAATATTTAAAAGAGCTTCTTTTGGCTGATGGATTTACTGTTCGCGGCGTATATGAGCGAAGCGATGCAGCTGTCAGAAAAAAAGAAGGGCTGGCACCTTACAAGGGATTCATTGGTGAAGAGTTTGATACTAATGTTGAGATAGTAGAGAACGGTGTTCACTATATGGTGGATGTTGTAAATGGTCAAAAGACAGGATTTTTCCTGGATCAGAAGTACAATCGTCTAGCTATACAGCGACTATGTAAGGATAAGCGAGTTTTAGATTGTTTTACCCATATGGGTACATTTGCATTAAATGCAGGTATTGCTGGAGCAGCAGAGGTTACCGGCCTTGATATCTCTGATTTTGCTGTAAAGCAGGCTACTGACAATGCCAAACTTAATGGTCTGGATGAGAGAGTTAAATTCAGACAGGCCAATGTTTTGGATGAACTTCCAAAACTAAACGAAGCGGGAGAGAGATATGATGTGGTAATTCTTGACCCTCCTGCATTTACAAAGTCTAGAGAGGCTACAAAAAATGCCATGAAGGGGTATCGTGAGATTAACATGAAGGGAATGAAGCTGGTAAAAGATGGCGGATACCTTGCTACATGCTCATGTTCTCACTTTATGACACAGGAGCTTTTCGTTAAAGTTATAGGTCAAGCTGCAAAGGCGGCTCATAAGAGACTGCGTCAGGTTGAGTTTAGAACTCAGGCGCCAGATCACCCAATTCTTTGGGCAGCTGATGAAAGCTATTATTTAAAATTCCTTGTTTTCCAAGTGGTTGACGAGAAATAGAACTGTTAATTTTATAAGATTCATATTATTAACCGCCTGCATTTATAGAAATTCAGGCGGTTTTATTGTTATAATACACATATGAGTAAAAATATTTCTAAAGGATTATTATTATCAAATATTAAAAAGGATTACACTTTATCTATTGTTGCTAAACTTAAAGGTAAAAAGGTAGATTTACCACTTGAGTATGCAGAACTAACAGATGAAGAGTATGAAGAATTGACTGAGAAATATGGTCAGGAGATTTTGCCTCTTGAGCCTATAGTAAGTCAGTGGGAAAAGAAGCTTCTTGAGATTTCTTTTAAAGGTCATGAGTCTGTTCTTGAGCTTTTTGTGGTTACCAATGAAGAAGTTTTTCAGTGGGTTGCTGTGAAGGTTTTCAGAATAAATCTATCTACTGGCAGATATATAAATATGATCACATCTAGTCTGTTATATGGAAAGAAGTATAATCGTAGACGTGGTGTAAGAATCAATATTGATAAGGTAATGAATCTAGAGCAGGAAGGGGAGACCTTCCATGTTATAGTTAAGGATTTATCTTACTGTGGTGTTGGATTCTTTGAATTAGGTGAAGGAATGGTAAAAAAAGGCGTGCCATTTATATTACATCTAACAGAGCCAGGTGAAAACGGCGAAGAAAAGCTTGTTTGTAAGTTAGTAGGAAAAATATTAAATCAGAGAAATGATTCAGGTGGTATATTTAGTGGATGTATTTTATCTACTAAGCATGCAGCTTTTCTCCAGAGATATATAGCTATGAAACAGTTGGAGCAGATTAGTGGAAGAAAGCAAGACTTCGGAATCACACATAATGTCATCGGTGAAAACTGGAAGAGGGATAGAGCAGAAAGACTCAAAGCTTCTAAATAAATTAAGTATTAAAATCATAAAAAATAATTATTAAATATGTAAAAAATGTTGATGTGAAAATGCTACTATGATAATATTTTAACAGTATGTTTAAGGCCAGATTTGCATACATTTTTTAATATTTTTAAGGAGGTACGTTATGGGCGTAGCAGCATTAGTTCTTGGTATTATTTCAATAATTATCGGCATTTTTTTTGCCGGAGCATTAGGATGGGCAGGAGCAATTCTTGCTATTATTGGTATTGTTTTAGGAGCTCTTGGTAAGAAGAATCCAGAGTCAAAGGGTATTGCAACAGCAGGTATGGTTTGCTCTATCATTGGTTTGATTCTTTGCTTACTTCTTTACATTGCATGTGCAGCTTGTGTTGGAGCTGCTGTGACTCTTGGTTAATTAGTAAATATGCATGTATATTTAGAGTTTTTTGGTCATAAAGTTGCGTCCTACGGCTTTTTTATAGCTTTAGGGGGAATAATTGTTAACTTAATTGCGGTTTATATTTTTTCTAAACGAAAGATGGATATAAATGACTTTACTATAATTGAATCCATTGGTTTATTGGGAGCATTTATAGGAGCAAAGGCACTATATTTATTTGTATCGTTTAAGGATATTGAATGGTATAGAATTACAAATTTGTCTTATCTGGCGCAGTTAATGCAGACGGGATTTGTTTTCTATGGTGGATTTATTGGCGGGATAATCGCGGCTATTATTGCTAGTAAAGCAAACAAAATCGACTTTAGAAGTTATGCTGATGAAGTGATTTTCTTAGTCCCACTTGCCCATGCTTTTGGTAGAGTTGGATGTTTTATGGCAGGTTGCTGCTATGGTATGCCATACGATGGTCCGTTTTCTGTAGTTTTTCCAGAAAATTCTTTTGCTATACATGGCGTAAAGCTTTTCCCGGTTCAATTATTTGAAGCGGCTGGACTTGTTATAACATGTTTAGTGCTACTTCTTTTAAAGAAACTATTATCTAAAAGATTTCAGGTAGAGTTTTATTTAATATTATATGGAGTGCTTAGATTGATTACTGAAAGATATAGGTATGATGCCGCTAGAGGATCGCTCTTTGGTATTTCTACATCTCAGTGGATAAGCATTTTCATGATTATAATTGGGCTAGCTAGTATTGGAATTCAATTAACAAAATCTAAAAGTAAGGATTGCTTGACTGTTTAATTAAATAATGAGCTTATATTACTTTTATATTCTGGGATTGAATTTGATTTGCGGATTTTCTTTATGGTCTTCGTATCATTTGGAAAATTTCTCTCCCAATATGCTATAAATTCCTTCATTCGATGAAGGACAGGCTTTTCTCCGGAAAGAAGGTCAGTATATTGGATGAGTAAATCATCATGAAATGATTTAAAGATCTTAAGGTCTAGAGGAGTTTCTTCTAGGCCTTTTTTGTATGCCAAAACAAGACCTGGATTAGCTAGAAGTCCGCGGCCTATCATGATTGCATCTATAGATGGGTATGTGGCAAATGTATTATTAATATCTGATACAGTAACTATGTCTCCATTGAAAACAAGTGGAGCATTAGAGTGAGAGATTGCGTAATCAAAAAACTCAGGCTTCAAAGGTTCTCTGTAGAAATCCTTTTGAATACGAGGGTGTATAGTTAACTCTGATATAGGATATTTGTTATATATGTCTAGGATCTCGTAGAATTCATCTGGTTCTAGCTTGCCTAAACGGGTTTTAATGGAAATATTAGGAGCGGTACAACCTTTTTTGCTACAAGCTGATTCAAGGCCCTCAAATACCTTATAAAGCATGTTATCAAGCATCTCAGGGTAGAAGAGCAGACCGGAGCCCTTTTTCTTGGCAACAACTGTACCTGATGGGCATCCAAGATTGAAATTGATTTCTCTATATCCTAGAGCTGCTATTTCTGAAGCAGCCCACAAAAAATGCTCAGCATCATTTGTTAAAAGCTGAGGGACAGTGGTTTCTATATTATTTTTTTCAGGATCAATCTGATTGAACTCTCTTGTAGTGAACTTGTAAGTGGAGTTAGGAGATAGGAAAGGAGTGAAGTATTTGTCCACACCTCCGTAGTAGTTTTCAAAGGTGTTTCTGAAAATGCTATCTGTAACGCCCTCAAGAGGAGCAAAGTATATTTTCTGTTTCATAAAATATCTCCGATAAGTGGTGGTATAAGCAAAGCTTACAATAAAAAACTCCAAGGTTGACGGGACCTTGGAGTAAGTATTTTAAATATTATTAAGCAAGTGTGTTAACAAGCTTTGTAAGACGAGATACCTTACGGCTTACAGTGTTGTCATGATAAACACCCTTTGAACCAGCCATCTCGATAACCTTGATAGCAGCCTTAAGCTCAGACTCAGCAAGTGCCTTATCCTTAGCTTCTACAGCAGCCTCAACACGCTTAACGTATGTCTTAACCTCAGATTTGATAGCTTTGTTTCTCTCTGTCTTAACAGCTGTAACTAATACACGCTTCTTTGCAGACTTGATATTTGCCATGTGTTGCTACACCTCCAATTTTTATGAATTAAATAATTTACAATAAATTGCGCTGTAGCCGGACACGGACAGTTCAACGCATACTCGAATATAATAGATAATTAAGTGGGGTTTGTCAATAGATAAACCATATTTTATTGAAGAAATCCCTAAAATATAATAATGCAACCACTGGTTGACAAATTGAAAAGTAAGGTTTCTAGTGGACAGCAAAGACATTTTATATGATAATCTTCGCAAAGACAAATACTTTGCAAAAATCTTTATACATAGAAAGGGAAAATATGATTTTAGCAGAAAAGATTATCGACGAAAGAAAAAAGCAGGGCTGGTCTCAGGAAGAGCTTGCAGAAAAGCTAGATGTATCAAGACAATCTGTTTCTAAATGGGAAGGCGGCCTTAGTACTCCTGAAGTTGAAAAGATTGTAAAGATGGCAGAGTTATTTGGTGTTTCTACAGATTACTTATTAAATAGTAATGTTGAAAAAGAAACCGTAAATAATGTGTACGAGCAAAAGCCATTATATGTTGTTTCATTAAAAGAAGCTACAGAGTTCTTAAGCGTTAGGGCTGATGTATTGAAAAAAATTGCACTTGCTTGTTCAATATGTGTAACAAGCCCAATAATTCCTCTTATTGTTGTAGGCGGTTCATATTTTAATGCTTTGGACCTACCATTAGTAGGTGCAGTTGCTATCGCAATTATATTTTTAGCTATTCATGTATCATTGGCGGTTATGATTTTTATTCGACAGGGATTGAAATTAGAAGATTATCATTACCTATTTAAGGAGAAGTTTGTAATTGAAGAAGGCGTAGAAAAAATGGTAAAAGAAAAGCTTTCTCAGCTAAGAAATAGTGGAATTGCTGCTTTGTGTGGAGGAATTATACTTTGCATTCTCTCGGCTGTGCCAGTGGTCATGGGAGCGCTTCTTCAAGTGAGCAACTTTGTTTTATTATGCCTTATTTCAGTGCTCTTATTTGTGCTCTCAATTTCTATTTATCTTTTTGCTGGAGTATGCGGCGGATGTGTTTCTTACAGAGCCTTTCTTCATAATAAGAGTAAGTAGAGGAGAATAAATAATGATTTTAATGATTATGACAAAAATAATGCTTTTACCATTAAAAATCCTTGTTGGCGCAAGAGTTATAGTAACGATTATTAAAATATTTCTATCGATTTTATAAATTACTTGTCCAACAAGAATTGAGAAAGTACCTGATTGCTGACGTCTATTCCAATATCTGTGAGGAATAGGCGTCCTTCTTTTGCATCCATAAAGCCCTGATTCTTAAGGGCGGTGATGATTGGTCCATAAATTGCCTCAATATCGATTCCAAACATCTGGTAGAAATCTGACCTTGTAACACCTTCAATTTTACGAAGACCAAGGAACATAAACTCCTCCATGGCATCTTTCTTAGAAAGGACTTCTTCTGAGGCATAGTAAGGAGAGGTGTGTTCAGATGGGACATTTTTGCCGGCGGCTATGGCTTCTGATATTTCACAGTACTTATAAATGTCACGGATGTTGTCGGTTCTGACATTATCAAATAAAGAGGCAGAACCAAGGCCAAGGCCTAAGTATGGAACACGGTCCCAATAACCTACGTTGTGGCGGCAGATCTTACCATTTCTGGCATAATTGGAAATCTCATAGCGCTTGTAGCCCTTATTCTCCAAATATTCCATTGTAAATTTATAAAGGCGATAAGATTCTTCGTCAGTAGGAAGCTCCTCAGTAGGCATGCCAGCCTGCTGTTTAACTGCGTCGAATTTGTACTTATCGTAGAAAGGGGTGCCCTTTTCAATGATAAGAGAGTATGCAGAAATATGCTCAGGACGAAGCATAGTTACTGAGCTAAGAGTCTTTTCTAGCTTTTCTATGGTCTGATGTGGAAGGCCTGTCATAATGTCCACATTTACATTGTCAAAGCCAGCCTTTCTAACCAAGTCAAAGGTGTGTAAAAAGCGATTGTAATCGTGAATACGACCTAGTTCCTTAAGCTCATCATCGTTGGCAGACTGAAGGCCAATGCTAAGTCGATTAATGCCGATAGAACGATATACATTAAGCTTTTCAGATGAGAGCGTACCTGGGTTGCATTCAACGGAAATCTCAGCAAGAGGATCGATTTTAAAAGACTGCTTGACGGTAGTGATGATTGCATCCATCAAATCCTCGGAAAGCCATGACGGTGTGCCGCCACCGATATAAATGGTAGAAACAATACAACCAGGATGTTTAGCTGAAACATATTTTATTTCATTACAAAGAGCAGCGACATAACGTCGCTGCATTTTTTCATCAAAGACTCCAGAAAGGAAGTCGCAATATAAACATTTTTTCACACAAAAAGGTATATGAATATACAGTTCGATAGGAGTCATATTAGTCCTCATCCAATTTAAGAACGCTCATGAAGGCTGCCTGTGGAATCTCTACATTGCCAACCTGACGCATTCGTTTTTTACCTTCTTTTTGCTTTTCAAGAAGCTTTTTCTTTCGAGAAATATCACCACCGTAGCACTTGGCAAGAACGTCCTTACGCATAGCCTTAACTGTTTCACGGGCGATAACCTTTGAACCAACAGCTGCCTGAATAGGAATCTCAAACAAGTGACGTGGAATTTCATCCTTGAGCTTCTCACACATTTTACGACCACGCTCATAAGCTGTGCCAGAGAATACGATGAATGAAAGGGCATCCACTTCTTCTTTATTGATAAGAATATCAAGCTTAACAAGCTCTGACTTCATGTAACCCTTCATCTCATAATCAAATGATGCGTAACCGCGGGAACGGCTCTTAAGAGCATCAAAGAAATCGTAAATGATTTCGTTAAGTGGAAGAGTGTATTTAATAAGAGCTCGTGTTTCTTCAATATATTCCATGCTGATGTACTGACCACGACGCTCCTGGCATAAATCCATGATTGCGCCGATGAAATCAGAAGTAACCATGATTTCGGCCTCAACAATAGGCTCTTCCATATAGTCGATTTCAGATGGATCAGGCAAATTGCTAGGATTTGTAAGCTCAATCATTGTGCCATCAGTTTTATGAACACGATAGACTACAGATGGAGCTGTAGTAACAAGGTCAAGATTGTACTCACGCTCAAGTCTCTCCTGAATAATCTCTAAATGTAAAAGTCCTAGAAATCCACATCTAAAACCAAAACCAAGAGCAACAGATGTCTCTGGCTCAAACTGAAGAGCAGCATCATTGAGCTGAAGCTTCTCTAAAGCATCTCTTAAATCAGGGTATTTAGCACCATCTGCTGGGTACAAACCACAGTAAACCATAGGATTTACTTTTTTGTAACCAGGAAGTGGCTCTGGAGCTGGCTTATTAACGTGAGTGATAGTATCACCTACACGTGTATCTCTAACATTTTTAATGGAAGCAGTCATGTAACCAACCATTCCTGCTGGAAGTTCATCGCAAGGAATAAATTGGCCTGCGCCAAAATAACCGACCTCTACTACATCAAACTCAGCGCCTGTTGCCATCATGCGGACCTTGTCGCCTACCTTGAGGGTGCCTTCCTTTACTCGACAGAAAACAATAACGCCCTTGTATGGGTCATATAAGGAGTCGAAGATAAGTGCCTGAAGAGGTGCATTTACATCGCCCTTTGGAGCAGGAAGCTGATTGACAATTGCCTCTAAAACATCGTGGATATTAAGACCAGTTTTAGCAGAAATCTGTGGTGCATCCTGAGCCTCAAGTCCGATAACATCCTCAATTTCTTCAATGACGCGCTGTGGGTCAGCAGAAGGCAAATCTATTTTGTTGATTACAGGAATAACATCAAGGTCATGATCGAGAGCCAGATAAACATTGGCAAGAGTCTGTGCCTCGATTCCCTGTGCTGCATCAACAACAAGAATAGCCCCATCGCATGCTGCAAGGGAGCGAGAAACTTCATAATTAAAATCTACATGTCCTGGAGTGTCGATAAGATTGAAGATGTACTCCTGACCGTCATCAGCCTTGTATATAATACGAACAGCTTGGGACTTGATTGTGATACCACGCTCACGCTCAAGATCCATATTATCAAGAACCTGCGCCTGCATCTCACGATCTGTCAAAGTTCCTGTCATCTGTATAATACGATCAGCAAGAGTAGATTTACCGTGATCGATATGTGCTACAATACAAAAATTTCTTATTTTACTCTGATCCATAAATTACCTCTATAAAAAATACTGAATTTATCTTACCAAAGGATTAGAAAAATAACAATTTTAAAATGATATTCTCAAGTAAGATGGCATAACAAGAATTGAAAAGCGGATAGCAAGAATTCAATAGCGAATATATTCCGGAATTGTTACATTCAACTCTGGACGTGCAATAAGTACGAAATAAATTGTTGGAGGTTATGGAATAATGAAAAAGAGATTATCGCACATTATGTGTGTAGGGCTGGCAATATGTATGATTTTTACATTAGCTGCGCCAATTACAGTACGTGCTGAGGAAAATTACGATGCTTACAGTACTACAGAAGCTGAGGATGCACATTATCTATATGATTGTCAGGTGAAAACAGAGGATGATACAACTTATCTTGCCATGAAGCCGAATGACACATTTTCTGATTACTATTGCCTTGATAGAGGGTATAAGAGCTTTGAGCTCACCTATAGAGCAAAAACTCCTACATCTTTAACAGCTCGCATCTATCGTGAAGGAGGCCCTAGCTTCATGTATATCCTCCTTGAGCCAACTGATGGAAAATTTGTAACAAAGACATATGAAATTAAATATCCAAGAGATAGATATTACTATGACCTTACTTTTTCATGTGGTAGAGCTGACTTAGAAATTGATTCCTATAGATTTATTGCTTCAGATGAAGAGAATGTGGACGAGAATGTAGAGGAAACAGAAGATACTCCAGTAAGTCAGGCTGCCTCAGAAGAAAAGGGCAACACTATCAAATGCGATGTGAATAAGTGGAGCAATGGCGGTTCTGCAAATGTTGTTATTACTAATGAATCTAATAATACATCAGAAGGCTGGAAAGTTAAGGTTAAAAAAGGTGACTTTGAAATAGACTGTTTCTGGAGTGCAAACATGGTAGAGGAAGATGACTATTATATCTTTACGCCATGTGATTGGAATAAATCTATTTGCCCAGGAGATTCAGTCCAGTTTGGATTTAATATCAGTGGAAACTTTGGCGATTCCATAGATTACACATTAGAATAGTAATAAGCCAAAATAAAGCGCGTAGGATGTTTCCTACGCGTTTATTTTTTTGACTGAAATTCAACGTTTCCTATCTGGAAATTTATCATAGAATTCCTTTTTATCTTTATACATGCGCTCATCTGCATAATGCATAGCCTTTCTAAGACTGCCTCCTTTTGCATCATAATATGTACCGATAGCAAAATATAACCAATCTGGATCACAGGCTTTCTCTCGTAGTAAATTGATTTTTGCTTCAAATTCTTCCTGGGTACTGTGAAGAGAGATGATAGTAAACTCGTCACCTCCAGCGCGATATATTTGATCGCCTACAAACACTTCCTTCAATAAAATAGCAGCCTCTTTTAGTAATTTATCACCTGAACCGTGGCCCTGTTCATCATTAATATTCTTAAGGCCATTAAGGTCACAGAATGCCACGCTAAATGGTTGTGGGTTGAGCTTTAATTTTAGAGAAAGTTCATCCACATTTATGTTCATGCAGTTTCTGTTTAAGACTCCTGTTAAAATGTCTACGTTGCTAAGATATTCAAGCTTTTCCATAAATATATGATTAGCAATTTCTGCAGTAAGGAAGAAAGAAACCAGTTCTATAGCTTCTTTGATTTTTACTACATTATCACTGTTGAAATCAGTTAAATACAGGTAGCCAATAATTTCTCCCTGATGTATGAAAGGTACAAGAGCAAGGGTGTGAACATCGTTTTCACGCATATGTTTCACCCAATCAGGAGCTTTCTTTTCAAGGGCAGCCATATCATGGTCATCCTTCACAATAATGATGTTAGTTTCAGAAAGAGCGGCCTCCCATGTTAGGAACATTTTAAAAGGAGTAGAAGAGAAAAGCTCTTTAATGGTGTAATCTCTTTTTTCACGCATGGATTCGCTAATGATTTCCCGGGATTTCTGTTCCTTATCTATAGTTAAAATACATGCGGCAAAAGAATCGGTATATTCTCTTAAGTCATTAGTGACTTTATTCATACTTGAATAGAATTCGGTCTCATCTCTAAGCTCTAAGCAAGTTTTTAATACAAAGCTTGAAACGTCAGGTGATACTGCAGCATATTTTCCAGCGTCTAAATCTTTGTTTAGTGTATAAAGAAACAGACAGTAAGAAATATTATCTGGATGATGACATTCTACAGGAAGCAAGATATCCTCGGTCCAATAACCGTACAGTTTTCTGGTATCTACATATGTGTGAATATGCTCGCCTTTCCATGCTGCTCTAAAGCAGATTTCCTCAAAATTAGGTTCCTTTGGAAGATTCACAGTATATAGCTGTCCTTCAATTAATGTGTGTACATTATCGTAATCAATATTTACGCTAGTATCATTAGTTTCTATAAACATGTCGTAATAGCCCCTTTTGAAGGCTTCATTGATTGCAAAAAAACGCACATCACCACAAGAGCCATCTGTGTTTTTTTCCACTGAGAAGACAGCTCCCGGAAGAGTGAAGCTATTAACCATTGTTTTTAACTGAGTGTAAACACCTGATTCCATAAAACAATCCTTTTGCGCTGGTTAATGGGCATCGGCAAATCACTACAATAAATATTAATAAAAAAATGTGCCATTATTGTGAAATGGGGTAATGAAAAATCCTTTTATATTAAAGAAATAAAGGATTTATAAAAAAAGTCTAAAGTCGGTTGACAAACCTTTTATGTAGGTGTAAATTAACATCAGAAAATGATTAGCACTCCATTGAGATGAGTGCTAACAAGAAAAGTATTTAAATTATTGATTACTAATTTCTTCTTGAAGTGAGGTGAATGTATGGCTGATACAGAGCTTGATGAGAGAAAAGTTAAGATTTTAAATGCAATTATCAAAAACTATCTGGAGACGGGTGAGCCGGTTGGTTCCCGTACCATTTCAAAATATACTGATTTGAATCTCAGTTCCGCTACTATTAGAAATGAGATGTCGGATTTAGAGGATTTAGGTTATATAGTTCAGCCTCATACATCCGCAGGTCGTATTCCTTCTGATAAGGGCTACAGATTCTATGTTAACAATCTGATTGCTTCAAAAGATAAGGAAGTTTCAGATATGAAGGAATGGATGATAGAGCGAGAGGAGAAAATGGAGACACTCCTTAAGAATGTGGCAAAGGTACTAGCTACAAACACTCAGTATGCTACATTGGTTTCTGCTCCATCAGTTATTTCAAATAGATTAAAGTTTATCCAGCTTTCAGCTGTTGATGAGAATCAATTGCTTTCAGTAGTTGTCATGGATGGCAACATAGTTAAGAACAAAATCATTAATGTGGACAAGCCACTTGATAATGAGACATTACTTAAGCTTAATATGCTTTTAAATACTAATTTAAATGGACTTTCGATTGACCAGATTAATTTGGCAGTTATTTCTAAGCTTAAGGAGCAGGCTGGTATTCACGATGAGATTATCTCTCAGGTTCTTGATACAGTAGCTGAGACAATTACTCAGGATGAGGATTTACAGGTATATACTTCCGGTGCTACCAATATTTTTAAGTACCCTGAGTTATCTGATTCTAAGAAGGCATCAGAACTTCTTGATACATTTGAGGAAAAACAGTCTTTGATTGAGCTCCTTACTGATAAGTCATCTGATGAGGAGACAGGCATCCAAGTATACATCGGTGATGAGAGCCCAATTTCCACTATGAAGGACTGTTCGATTGTTACAGCAACATATGAGCTTGGTGATGGTGTTAAGGGTACTATTGGTATCGTAGGTCCTAAGCGAATGGATTATGAGAATGTTGTTGATAATATAAAGAGCCTTAAGGGGCAGCTTGATAAGCTCCTGAAAAAAGAAGGCAAAGATACATGATAGATATAAGGAGAAATAATAGTGGCAGAGAATAAAGAAAAAATGGAAGAGTTCTCTACAGAAGAAGCAGTTAAAGAAGCTGTGGAAAATGCTGAAGAGATGACCGAAGAAGCCGCTCCTGAAGCAGAGGCACAAGAAGCCGAAGCTAAGGATGATAAGGATTCAAAAAAAAGCTTAAAGAAAAAAGAAAAGAAAAAAGATAAGAGAGACGAGCAGATTGAGCAGCTTAATGACAAGGTAATGCGTCAGATGGCTGAGTTTGAAAATTTCAGACGTAGAACTGAAATTGAGAAGTCTCAGATGTTTGCAACAGGTGCTAAGAGCATCGTAGAAAAGATTCTCCCTGTAGTAGACAATTTCGAAAGAGGTCTTGCTACAGTTGAGGAAGGAGCAGATCCATTTGCAGATGGAATGCTTATGATATACAAGCAATTACTTACAACACTTGATGAGGTTGGTGTTAAGCCAATCGAGGCTGTAGGTCAGGAATTCAATCCAGACTTCCACAATGCAGTAATGCACGTTGAGGATGAGGAAGTTGGCGAGAACATCGTAGTGGAGGAATTCCAGAAAGGTTACATGTATAACGACACTGTAGTTCGTCATTCAATGGTTAAGGTTGCGAACTAAAATGTTTTTATGAGTCGAGCAAATCGACAATCAAATTAAGAAAGACTTAATTAGTAAGATTTATTAAGTAGGAGGATATAAATCATGGGAAAGATTATTGGTATCGATTTAGGAACAACTAACAGCTGCGTTGCTGTTATGGAAGGTGGTAAGCCAACTGTTATCGCAAATACAGAGGGCGCTAGAACAACACCATCTATCGTTGCATTTACAAAGACAGGTGAGAGACTTGTTGGTGAGCCTGCAAAGCGTCAGGCAGTTACAAACGCTGAGAAGACAATTTCTTCTATCAAGAGAGATATGGGTACAGATAATGGCCGTATCATCGATGATAAGAAGTATAGCCCACAGCAGATTTCAGCTATGATTCTTCAGAAGCTCAAGAGCGATGCTGAGAGCTACTTAAATGAAAAGGTTACAGAGGCTGTTATTACAGTTCCTGCTTACTTTAACGATGCTCAGCGTCAGGCTACAAAGGACGCTGGTAAGATTGCAGGTCTTGATGTAAAGCGTATCATCAACGAGCCTACAGCAGCTGCACTTGCTTATGGTCTTGATAATGAGCAGGAGCAGAAGATTATGGTATATGACCTTGGTGGTGGTACATTTGATGTATCTATTATTGAGATTGGTGATGGAGTTATCGAAGTTCTTGCTACAGCTGGTAACAACAGACTTGGTGGTGATGATTTCGATCAGAAGATTACAGATTGGATGCTTGCTGAATTTAAGGCAGCTGAAGGCGTAGATCTTTCAACAGATAAGATGGCTCTTCAGAGACTTAAGGAAGCAGCTGAGAAGGCTAAGAAGGAGCTTTCATCTGCTACAACTACAAACATCAACCTTCCATTCATCACAGCTACAGCTGAGGGTCCAAAGCACTTTGATATGAACCTTACACGTGCTAAGTTTGATGAGTTAACACACGATTTAGTAGAAGCTACAGCAGGTCCTGTAAACCAGGCACTTAAGGATGCAGGTCTTAACGCTTCAGAGCTTTCAAAGGTACTTCTTGTTGGTGGTTCTACAAGAATCCCAGCAGTTCAGGATAAGGTAAAGGCTCTTACAGGTCATGAGCCAAGCAAGACACTTAACCCAGATGAGTGCGTAGCTATCGGTGCTTCTATCCAGGGTGGTAAGCTCGCTGGCGATGCTGGTGCAGGCGATATCCTTCTTCTTGATGTAACACCACTTTCACTTTCAATTGAGACAATGGGTGGTATTGCAACTCGTCTTATCGAGAGAAATACAACAATTCCTACAAAGAAGAGTCAGGTATTCTCTACAGCAGCTGATAATCAGACAGCAGTTGATATTAATGTAGTACAGGGTGAGAGACAGTTCGCTAAGGACAATAAGTCACTTGGACAGTTCAGACTCGATGGTATCCCACCAGCAATGAGAGGTGTACCACAGATCGAGGTTACATTTGATATTGATGCTAACGGTATTGTAAACGTATCTGCTAAGGATTTAGGTACAGGTAAGGAGCAGCACATCACAATTACAGCTGGTTCTAACATGTCTGATGATGATATCGAGAAGGCTGTTAAGGAAGCAGCTGAATTCGAGGCACAGGATAAGAAGCGTAAAGAGGCTGTAGATACAAGAAACGACCTTGAGAGCTTCGTATTCCAGACAAAGAAGGCTCTTGATGAAGTAGGCGACAAGATTGATGCAGCTGATAAGTCCGCAGTTGATGCTGATATCGAGGCAGCTCAGAAGCTTCTTGATCAGTATCAGACTCCAGAAGAGATGAGCGATTCACAGATTGGTGAACTTAAGGCAGCCCAGGAGAAGCTTACAGAGTCAGCACAGAAGGTATTTGCTAAGATGTATGAGCAGGCTCAGGCAGCTCAGGGAGCAGCAGGTGCAGGCCCAGATATGAGCCAGTTCACAGGAGCAGGCGCTGGTGCAGCAACAGATTCAAATCCAGCAGATGATGTTGTAGATGCAGATTTTAAGGAAGTTTAGAATTGAATAATTCATCAGAATTATACAATTCGTATTTGGCATGATTTTCGAAACTTGATTTTGAAAAACATGTCCAACGAAGTTGGATTAAAGAGCACATTTCCGAAGTGTGCTCTTTAACCGTATGTAGATTATTTAAAGGATACTATTATGGCAGAACAGAAAAGAGATTACTATGAAGTACTTGGAGTTTCCAAGACTGCTTCAGACAGTGAGCTAAAAAGTGCATATAGAAAGCTTGCAAAGAAATATCACCCAGATATGAATCCAGGGGATGCTGAAGCTGAGAAGAAATTCAAAGAGGCTTCAGAAGCATATGCAATTCTTTCGGATGCAGATAAGAGAAGACAGTACGATCAGTTTGGTCACGCAGCATTTGAAAATGGCGGCGGTGGAGCTGGCGGATTTGATTTCTCTGGTATGGATTTCGGCGATATCTTTGGCGATATTTTTGGCAGCTTCTTTGGAGGCGGTGGAAGAGCTACTTCTAATGGACCTATGCGCGGCGCTAATCTTAGAGCTGCAGTTCATATTACATTTGAAGAGGCAGCATTTGGTTGCGATAAGCAGATTGAGATTACATTAAAAGAAGAGTGTGCTGCATGTCACGGTAGTGGCGCTAAGCCTGGCACATCTAAGAGAACATGTTCAAAGTGTGGTGGTAAGGGTCGTGTAATGATGACTCAGCAGTCACTTTTTGGAATGGTTCAAAATGTTACAACTTGTCCTGATTGTCATGGTACAGGTGAGGTTATCGATACTCCATGTCCAGATTGTAATGGAACTGGTTATGTGGCACGAAAGAAGAAGATTTCTGTTTCTATTCCTGCTGGTATTGATAATGGTCAGAGTGTTCGCATTCGTGAAAAGGGTGAGCCAGGAAGAAACGGTGGCCCTAGAGGTGACTTGCTTGTAGAGGTTATTGTTGCAAATCATCCTATTTTCCAGCGTAGAGACTATGATATCTACTCATCAGCTCCTATTTCATTTGCTCAGGCAGCACTTGGTGGAGAGGTTATTATCGATACTCTCGATGGCAAGGTTTCATACGAGGTGAAGCCAGGAACACAGACTGATACTACAATCAGGCTGAGAGGTAAGGGTGTTCCTTCTCTTAGAAACAAGAACATGCGTGGAGATCACTATGTTACACTTGTTGTTCAAGTTCCAACAGGACTTTCAAAAGAAGCTAAGGAAGCTCTTAGAAAGTTTGATGAGCTTACAGGTAACACAACAGTAGGTGGTCCTAAGACTGTTAAGGCTGAAAAGAAAAAGCGTGGCTTTGCAGATAAAATAAAAGATACAATCAATGATTTATAATTCTCTAAAATGTTTCCAAGAGTTTTCTCTTGGAAACTTTTTAATTTGAAAAGAAATATTTAGGAAATCGCTTATTAAGTAAAAAATATGCCATTATTCAGATACAAATAATTCCATGCTTAAAATACCATAATGATAAAATTGATAATATTATGGGAAAATAATGTATAGGAGAAGGCGTTATGAATAATGAGACATTAAATCGAGCAAAGGAGCTTGTTTCTCAGATGACATTGGAAGAAAAGATGAGCCAGATGCTTCATCATTCTCCTGCAATTGAGAGACTTGGCATTCCTAAGTATTGTTGGTGGAATGAAGCCCTTCATGGGGTGGCAAGAACTGGCGATTCTACCATGTTTCCACAGGCTATAGGCCTTGGAGCTACTTTTGATGAGGAGCTTATTCATGATATAGCAGATGTTATTTCTACTGAAGGTCGTGCTAAATACAATGAATTTGTAAAACATGAAGAAAGAGACATATATAAGGGACTTACCTATTGGGCACCTAACATTAATATCTTTAGGGATCCCAGATGGGGACGAGGCCATGAGACATACGGAGAAGACCCTTATTTGACGGGGCAGCTTGGAATGGCTTTTGTAAAGGGGTTACAAGGAGATGACCCGGATAATCCAAAGGCTGCAGCATGCGCAAAGCACTATGCAGTTCACTCTGGACCTGAGGGTGATAGACATCATTTTGATGCCAAAGTATCTGATCAGGATTTGTATGACACATATTTATATGCTTTTAAGCGTCTTGTAAAGGATGCAAAAGTTGAAGCTGTTATGGGGGCTTATAACAGAATAAACGGTGAACCTGCATGTGGCAGCAAGCGTATGCTTAAGGATATTTTAAGAGGCCAGTGGGGATTTGAAGGTCATGTTGTATCTGATTGCTGGGCCATTAGAGACTTCCATGAAAATCATAAGGTAACAGGTTGTGAAGTGGAATCTGCAGCACTTGCTGTTAATAATGGTTGCGATCTTAATTGTGGATGCACATATGAAAAGCTGATTTATGCTTATAAGGCAGGTCTTGTCAAGGAAGAGACCATAGATGAGGCTGTTACTCGACTTATGGAAATCAGACTTCGTCTAGGTACTATTCCAGAGAGAAAGAGCAAGTATGATGATATTCCATATGAAGTGGTTGAATGCAAAGAGCATATCGAACTTGCCCTTGACGCTGCAAAGGATAGCTTTGTCCTTTTGAAGAATGATGGTTTACTTCCACTGAATAAAAAGGATTATAAATCTATTGCTGTTATTGGACCTAACTCTGATTCAAGAAGAGCTTTAATTGGAAATTATGAGGGCCTTTCTTCTGAATATATTACTGTTTTAGAGGGTATTCGTCAGGTTGTCGGTGATGATATTAGATTATTCCACGCTGAGGGCACTCATCTTTGGAAGGATAGAATTCACGTAATCAGTGAGCCAAAAGATGGATTTGCCGAGGCTAAAATCGTAGCAGAGCATTCAGATTTAGTTGTAATGTGTCTTGGACTTGACGCATCAATCGAAGGAGAAGAAGGAGACGAGGGTAATCAGTTCGGTAGCGGAGACAAGCCTGGATTAAAGCTTACAGGCTGTCAGCAAGAGCTTCTTGAGGAAATTGCCAAAATCGGCAAGCCTGTTGTACTTCTTGTGCTTTCAGGTTCTGCTCTTGATTTATCATGGGCTCAGGAATCTAATAACGTAAATGCGATAATGCAGTGCTGGTATCCAGGTGCAAGAGGTGGACGCGCAATTGCAGAGGTTTTATTTGGCAAGGCCAGTCCAGGAGGTAAAATGCCTCTTACATTTTATGCCTCTGATGATGACCTTCCTGATTTTTCTGATTATTCAATGGAAAATAGGACATACAGATATTTCAAGGGCACACCACTTTATCCATTTGGTTATGGACTAGGTTATTCTAAAATCGATTATCTATTTGCTTCTATTGATAAAGATAAGGGAGCAATTGGTGATACATTCAAGCTAAAGGTAGATGTTAAAAATACCGGTAAGTATACACAGCATGAGGCTGTTCAAGTATATGTAACGGACCTTGAGGCAAGCACAAGAGTGCCTATTAGAAGCCTTAGAAAGGTTAAATGTCTAGAGCTTGAGCCTGGTGAAACAAAAGAGGTTGAATTTACCCTTTTTGCAAGAGATTTTGCCATTATTGATGAAAAGGGAAAATGTATCATAGAGCCAGGCAAGTTTAAGATTTCTATTGGGGGACAACAGCCAGACGATAGAAGTAAAGAACTTATGGGCAGAGAGTGTGATATTTTCGAAATTGAATTAACAGGCTCTGTTACAGAAGTTGAATATTAATTGAGAGGTGCATCATGGTTATAGCTAACAATCCAATTCTAAAAGGTTTTTATCCAGACCCTTCTATCTGCAGAAAAGGGGATGATTTTTATCTAGTTTGTTCAAGTTTTGTGTATGCTCCGGGAGTACCGGTTTTTCACACTAAGGATTTGGCACATTTTGAGCAAATTGGAAATATATTAGACAGAGAAAGTCAACTTCCATTGTCGGGAGATATATCTAGAGGCATATTTGCCCCAACAATAAGAGAGCATAATGGAATCTTTTACATGATAACAACTAATGTAAGCTCTGGCGGCAACTTTATTGTTACTGCAAAAGATCCAGCTGGTCCTTGGTCTGAGCCATATTATTTAGGTGAAGATGAGGCGCCAGGTATTGATCCATCTCTGTTCTTTGATGACGACGGCAAATGTTATTACGTTGGTACCAGACCAAATCCTGAGGGAGTTCGTTACAACGGTGATTGGGAGATATGGGTTCAAGAGCTGGATTTAGAGCAAATGAAACTTGTAGGTTCTTCGATGGCGATATGGAAGGGCGCTCTTAAGGATGTTATTTGGCCAGAGGGACCACACCTTTATAAGAAAGATGGATATTATTATCTTTTACATGCAGAAGCTGGCACAAGCTTTGAACATGCTATTTCTGTAGCTCGGTCAAAGGAGCTATTCAAATGGTTTGAGGGATGTCCTAGAAATCCTATATTTACCCATCGAAATTTAGGCAAGGATTATCCAGTATGCAATGTTGGACATGCTGATTTAGTTGATGACATCAATGGCAACTGGTATATGGTGATGCTGGCATCTAGACCATGCAAGGGAAAGTGTAGCATGGGACGAGAGACATTTCTTGCAAAAGTAATTTGGGAAGACGGATGGCCTGTGGTTAATCCGGGAGTAGGTCGTTTGACTGATGAGGTGGAGATCGACCTTCCGGAATATAGATTCTCAAAAGAGATTACTACAAAGGATAAAATGACCTTTGAAGAGACAGTCCTAGATGATAGATTTGTTGGAATTGAAAGAAGAAGTGAGGACTTTTATTCCCTTACTGACAATCCTGGCTTCTTAAGATTAAAGCTTCGTCCTGAGGCCATAGAAAATACTGGCAATCCATCTTACTTAGGAATTCGTCAAAAGACTCATTCATTTAGAGCAAGCTGCGGGCTTAAGTTTACACCAGCAAAAGATAATGAATGTGCAGGAATGGTGTTATTCCAGAATAATGAAAATCACCTGGAGCTTTTAGTTGTAAAGAAAAAAGATAAGTTACAGTTTAAAGTAGGGCCAGTTATTAAAGGAACCAAAATCAGACTTGCTACTTTTGATATTTCATCAGGTGATTTAGAAATAATTCTTGAGGCAGCAAATCAGCTGGCCAATATCTATATTAAAAAGAATAACGAAAAGATTCTTGTGGCAGAATGTATTGATTTGAGCCCATACACCACCGAAGAATCAGGCGGATTCGTAGGATGTACCATCGGACTATATGCTTCTTCAAATGGAAAGGCTAGTGATAACTATTGCGATTATTCATACTTTACAGTAGAAGAAGTATAGCATTTTCAATGAGCGAATTTGCAAGTTTTATATACGGGATTAATTGAACGTAAAAATCATACAGATGTAAAATAGTTTCCAGAGAAAGTATTTTCTCTGGAATTTTTTTATTATGGAGGTGATTATGCTTCAGGAAAGTATTAAGAAGTTGGTACAGTACGGTATTGATATGGGGCTCACACCAGAATGTGAGAGAATATATACTACAAATCTTTTGCTTGAATGTATGAAAGAAGATGAGTACACAGATCCAGACTGTGATTTAAGCAATATTGTACTTGAAGATGTATTAAAGGAACTTTTAGATGAGGCAGTTAATAGAGGTATCATAGAGGATTCAGTTACACATAGGGATTTGTTTGATACAAAGCTAATGAATCAGCTATGCCCACGTCCTAAACAGGTTATAGATGAGTTTAACCGTATATACGATAACCATGGTCCAATAGATGCAACAGATTATTTTTACAAATTAAGCAAAGCCTCTGACTATATCCGTACTTACAGGGTAAAAAAGGACCTAAAATGGACTTGTGATACAGAGTATGGCACCCTTGATATAACAATTAATCTCTCTAAGCCAGAAAAAGACCCAAAGGCAATTGCTGCAGCTAAGAATGCTAAACAATCCGCATATCCGAAGTGCCAATTATGTATGGAAAATGAAGGCTATGCTGGCCGCATTAATCATCCTGCAAGAGAGAATCATCGCATAATTCCTATAACTATAAATAACAGCAACTGGGGCTTTCAATATAGCCCATACGTTTATTACAATGAGCATTGCATAGTCTTTAACGGAGAGCATACTCCTATGAAAATAGAGCGTGCTACTTTTGTTAAGCTATTTGATTTTATAAAACTATTTCCACACTATTTTTTAGGAAGCAATGCTGATTTACCAATTGTTGGAGGATCTATTTTAAGTCATGACCATTTCCAAGGCGGCCATTACACATTTGCCATGGAAAAAGCTCCAATTATTCAGGAATTTACAGTAAAAGGATATGAGGATGTTAAGGCTGGTATAGTTAAATGGCCACTTTCAGTAATTAGGCTTCAGTGCAAGGATGAGACTAGACTTATTGATTTAGCTACTAATATATTAGACAAATGGAGAAATTACACCGATGAAGAGGCATATATTTTTGCTGAAACAGATGGAGAGCCTCACAATACGATTACACCTATTGCTAGAAAAAGAGGGGATTACTTTGAACTAGATCTTGCCCTTAGAAACAACATTACTACCAAAGAACATCCATTAGGTCTATACCATCCACATGCCCATCTTCACCATATAAAAAAAGAAAACATAGGACTTATAGAGGTGATGGGGCTTGCGGTACTTCCAAGCCGCTTAAAGACCGAAATGGAACTGTTAGCTGACTACATTGTTAACAATAAAGACATCCGCTCCAATGAAGAAATATCCAAGCATGCGGATTGGGTAGAAGAATTCACCAAAAATTACAATCATATAGATGGTCAAAACGTAAATACGATATTACAAGCAGAAATCGGAAAAGTATTTTGCCAGGTATTAGAGTGCGCCGGCGTCTTCAAGTCCACCCCAGAAGGCATGGACGCATTTAACCGCTTTATAAAGGTTATATGTTAGTGTAATCTACTACCTGGTTGCGGCCATGCTTTTTAGCATAGTAGAGAGCTTTGTCGGCACGATCCAGGCAAGAGTGGTAGTTTTCGTCTGCCTTGTATTTGCTGTAGCCGATTGATATTGTCAGAGGGCAAACAGAATTTTCTCCGGAAGATATATCCTGACGGATCTCTTCAGTGACTTTTGCAACTCTGCTGGCGTCACAGTCTACTAGGAGTAGAACGAATTCTTCGCCACCCCAACGGATAACGTAATCTTGATTTTGTACGTGTGTCTCTAGACGGCTGCCTACGTATTTGAGGATGATATCACCAGCCTCATGGCCATAATTATCGTTGACCTTTTTGAAGTAATCGATGTCTAACATGGCGATATAAATGCTTTCGTCGGTGTAGAACTTATGAGTCTCTGGATCTACGATTTCGTTGATTTTAAATCGGTTGTAGACCCCTGTTAATTCGTCAGTGATTGAGTTTAGTTCTAGAGATTTCTTAATGAGATAGTGGTCTGCATAGGTATTCTCCAAGATAATTTGAAGGAGAATTACTCCAATATATATAGGAATAGCAAGTGTGAGCATCATATCTAGGTGCTCATAGTGGTTGAATAAATTGGATACGAGAATATTAAAAAAGATAAATCCGTGAATAATTGTGTGATACATTACAGGCATTGCAAGCCCGATGGTGAGGAATGCAAAGTGCATAATGATAAAGCCCTCGCGGACAAAATCACGGTTCTCAAGATGATAAACAGACCAGATTGTGGCCCACATAGCTGCGTGGGGAATTAGATAGTAGAGAAGTACGCCTGCTTTGTATGATTTTACTTTGCGATATAGCAATAAAAATAAAGCCAGTGGTAAAAGTACTGATAATCTCGGGATAAGTGTTTCCCATGAGAATCTACCGTATAGCTGGCAATCAGTGAAAAAGTAGGAAATCTCACTAAAGGCAATAATAACTGCGCAATAGGCACTTACTACTTTGTAATAATCAAATTTTGATTGATAAAAATCTAGTAATTCTTCTTTAGCAATTTTCTTTGTAATCATAGTACGTATATTATAACCTCTGAATTTCATCACAACAATGTAAAACTTATTAATATTTTGCGGTTTTTTTGTGTTCTTCATAAATAATTCTCATTATCGTTTCACAACATTCGGAAACCCTTTTAGTTTTCTTCACTTTACATTCACTTAGCCCCATTAATCTTTATCCATCAATTGAAAAGGAGGAAGCCATGGGGCAAATAACAAAAGTATTTAATAGATATGAGAAGAAGTTTCTCATAGATGAAAAGACTTATGCTTTGCTTAAAAAAGAGCTTGATGTCTATATGAATGAAGACGAATATGGGCTTCATACCATAAGAAATATTTATTACGATACCTTAAACGACCAACTTATTAGGACTTCAATAGAAGGACCTAAATATAAAGAAAAGTTTCGAGTGCGTTGCTATGGCAACCCAACCTATGACAGTATGTGCTTTTTAGAGATTAAGAAAAAGTATAAAGGACTGGTTAATAAAAGAAGGGTGGCTATACCTATGGAAGAGGCGGAAAGATATTTGATAGAGGGCAAGTTGCCATCTAATCCTAATCAGATATTCAAAGAAATAGATTATTTCTTTAGCCGTTATCCCCTAGAGCCTAAACGCTACATTGCCTATGATAGGTTGGCTATGTACGGAAAGGAAGATAGGGAGTTTAGAGTGACTTTTGATATTAACATCAGAAGTAGAAATTTTAATTTGACATTGTATAGTGATGAGGAAAATGAGTATTTGCTAGAACCGGGAATGAGACTTATGGAAGTGAAAATATCCGATTCAATGCCCCTTTGGTTTGCAAGACTTTTGTCTAAATATAAGATTTATCCTACATCATTTTCAAAATATGGAAATTTTTACAAAAAAAGCTTAAAAGAAGCATAAAGAGTTACGGAGGTTTATTTTAATGGAATCGATTTTATCAACTTTGATGTCAACTAGTATATCGACTATTTCAACAACAGAAGCTTTACTATATGGAATGGGGGCATCTATATTAGGTTTTGTTATTTCGCTCACATATATAAAAACAGGGACAGTTTCAAAAAATTTTGCGAGAACACTTATTATTTTACCTTTTCTAGTATGTATGGTAATGCTGGCAGTTAATGGTAATTTCGGAACAAGTCTTGCTGTAGTAGGAGCATTTTCTCTGGTTAGATTTAGATCACTTCAAGGAAGTTCGAGAGATATAGGTTTTATATTTTTTGCAATGACCATTGGAATAATATGTGCTGTGGGACAGATGTCTTTAGCTGTGATTGTAACAGCAATTATTTGTGGAATTCATTTTGTCTTAAATGGGATAGGTTATGCCGCGAAAGAAGCAGGAGAAAAGGACCTGAGAGTGACAATCCCAGAAAACCTTGATTATAGCGATATTTTTGATGATATTTTTGAAAGATTTACCCTTTCCCATAAGCAGATTGCAGTTAGAACGACAAATATGGGTTCTATGTATGAGATAAATTATAGGGTAAGATTAATAAATGAAGAAATTGAAAAAGATTTCTTGGATGAAATCAGAATGCGTAATGGAAATCTTACGGTTGTTTGCGGCCGATGTGATATGAATGAAGCAGAGGAATTATAATTATGAGAAATAAATTTTTGATAAGTGCTATATGTCTTGTTGTTATAACAGCTGTTGTTGGCTGCGCATCTTTCAGTGAGGAAAAGACTGATATAGTTGCTTCGGAGAATTCCAATGATGATGAACTTACAGTTAAGACAGATTGGAACCAGATGGCATCAATTACTTTTTCAGAAGATGCTATAACAATTGAGGGAAGTGGTTGCAGTAACGAAGATGGAATTTTATATATTACAGAAGGTGGTGCCTACACACTGCAAGGTAAATCTAGTAGTTCTTCAGTGGTTGTAAATACTGATGAAAACGTAAAACTTATATTAAATGGTGTGGACTTACAAAGTGTAGATGGGCCTGTAATCTATGGTGCACAGGTGAAAAATCTATATATAGAATTAACAGATGGTTCAAGTAATACCTTGACTGATTCTAATGAGTACGCCACTGATTCTTCCACAGGTGAGGAGATTGGTAAAGGCGTTATTTCCTGTGAGGATGACATTATCATCATAGGTGAGGGAACACTTAATATTAATGGAAATCATAAGCATGGTATTTCATCTGATGACAAGTTATATGTAGAATCAGGTAATATTAATGTAGTTACTGAGGGGACAGATGGGCTTAATGCAAATGATTTGATTTGTATTGATGGTGGCACTATTGTCATAGAGGCAGTTAGTGATGTTATGGAAAGTGATGGTGTTTTACAGATAAATGGCGGTGAAATTTCAGCAAAGAGCAATGATGAGGGCTTAGAAGCTAAGGACAGCATTTATATAAATGGTGGAATAATTGATATATCTGTTTCAGATGACGGATTGAATGCTACTAATTATATTGAAATAAATGGCGGGGAATTAAGTATTAGTTGTCAAACTGGCGATGCCATTGACTGTAATGGTGGTGTAGATGGTTGCATTACAATAAACGGTGGCGACATATATGTTCAAGGTGGCAAGGAACCTGAAGGTGGTATTGATGCTGATAACTCTAGTGTAATTATAAATGGAGGAGAAGTTATTGCCATTGGAGCAGTTAATAGTCCTATTTCAGAAGAAAGTGGGCAGGTTTCCATAGTGTACGGCAGTTTTGATGCCGACCAGTCAATAACAATAACAGATGAGAATGGAAATCAGGTTTTCGAATATACGCCAGCTGTATCAGGTTCAACTATGATTATTTCATCAAATGTATTTGAGAGAGGAAATACTTATAAGATTACTTCTGGTGAAAATGAAATATCTGTTACAGCTGAAACAACTGTTGTGGAAGCAGGAGGCTCGGCCCAAGGTATGGGAGGACACGGTGGAGGTCCAGCAGGACAATTACAAAAGCCAGATGGAACTTCAAATTTTGAAGATATGCCAGAAGATTTTAAGCCTGGGCAGATGAACCCTGAAACAAGACCACAGGGGCCAATGGAAGAGGGGCAAATGCTAGATAACAACAACCAATAATTAGGTCTTGATACTTGAAAAAAATAAATTTTGGTATAGAATTATTTAGGACTGCACATAGCAGTCCTAATTCTTGTATACAATATAATTTATGAGAGGAAATATAAATGAGTAAAGTAAGAACACGTTTTGCACCATCACCAACAGGTCGTATGCATGTAGGTAATCTTCGTACAGCTCTTTATGCTTTTTTAGTTGCAAAGCATGAGGGAGGAGATTTCCTTCTTAGAATAGAGGATACAGACCAGGAGAGACAGGTAGAGGGTGCTGTGGAGATTATCTATAGAACACTTGCTGCTACTGGCCTTATTCATGACGAGGGTCCAGACAAGGACAAGGGTGTTGGCCCTTATGTTCAGTCGGAGCGTCAGGCTCAGGGCATTTATCTTGAGTATGCTAAAAAGCTTATCGAGAAAGGTGAGGCTTATTATTGCTTCTGTGATGATGAGCGTCTCGCAGAGTGTAAGCAGATTATAGGCGACAAGGAGATTCATATTTACGATAAGCATTGTCTCAACCTTTCAAAGGAAGAGGTGGAGGCTAACCTTGCAGCTGGTAAGCCTTATGTTATCAGACAGAACAATCCACGTACTGGCACTACTACATTTGTAGATGAGCTTTATGGAGAGATTACAGTTGATAATTCAGAGCTTGATGATATGATTCTAATCAAGTCTGATGGATATCCTACATACAATTTTGCCAACGTAGTAGATGATCACCTTATGGGAATTACTCATGTTGTTCGTGGTAATGAGTATATTTCTTCTTCACCAAAATACAATCGACTTTATGAGGCATTTGGCTGGGAAGTACCTAAGTACATTCACTGCCCACTTATTACAAATGAGGAGCACCAGAAGCTTTCTAAGCGTTCAGGACATTCTTCATACGAGGATTTGATTGAGCAGGGATTTTTAACAGAGGCTGTTGTTAACTTTGTTGCTCTTCTTGGTTGGTCTCCAGAAAATGACAATGAGATTTTCTCTTTAGATGAGCTTATTAAAGAGTTTGATTATCACCGTATTTCAAAGTCACCTGCAGTATTTGATATCACAAAGCTTAAGTGGATGAATGGCGAGTACATGAAGGCTATGGACTTTGACAAGTTCTACCAGATGGCAGAGCCATACCTTAAGGAGTACATTAAGGGTGACTATGATCTTAAAAAGATTGCAAAGATGGTTCAGACTCGTATTGAGATTTTCCCTGATATCAAGGATCATGTTGATTTCTTTGATGCAGTACCAGAGTATGACAGCTCAATGTATACTCACAAAAAGATGAAGACAAACGAGGAGTCATCACTTGCAGTATTAAAGGAACTTTTACCAGTTCTTGAGGCACAGGATGATTACTCTAATGATGCTTTATATGCACTTCTTTCAGGATTTGCTACAGAGCATGAATATAAAAATGGATACGTACTCTGGCCAGTTCGTACAGCAGTATCTGGTAAGCAGATGACACCAGGCGGAGCTACAGAGCTTATGGAGATTCTTGGCAAAGAAGAGTCTATCAAGCGTATCAAGGCGGCAATTGAAAAATTATCTTAATTAAATATAGGGTTGGGGAACCCAGAATACATATAGGCGAGTTAGGAGGATTATGAACTTTAACGACTCGCAGATTATGGCGATTAGTCATAAGGAGGGACCCTGCTTAGTTGTGGCAGGACCCGGCAGTGGTAAGACTGCAGTTATTACCCATCGTATTAATGAACTGATTAATTCTGGAATCCCTGGCAGAGAAATCTTAGTTATTACGTTTACTAAGGCTGCGGCCATTGAAATGAAGGAACGTTTCAACAGGTTATCTGGAAATAATCAGGTGACCTTTGGGACGTTCCATTCTTTATTTTGGGGGATTTTACAAAGAGAATTGGGCTATAAAAGCAAGGATATAGTCATGGGCTCTGCAAGGATGCAGATATTGATTGAGGCTATCAGAATGGTAGGGCTTGATGCTACTGATTTATCAGTGGTTAATTCTATATCCAATGATGTGACTACATATAGGAATAAGGGTGAGAATAGTTTTTCTTTTATACCTGAGGCCATAGATCGGGAGGATTTTTTTAAAGTCTATTCTAATTTTAAAAAGCTTAAACAGAAGTATAGGGTTGTGGACTTTGATGACATGTTAAGTATTGCATATGAGCTATTTATTAATAGACCTAGCGTTTTAGATAAATGGCAAAATAGGTATTCATATTTTCTCGTGGATGAAATGCAGGATATGAACAATCTGCAATTTGATCTCATTAAAATGCTTTCTGGTAAAACCAATAATATTTTTTGTGTAGGAGATGATGACCAGTCTATCTATGGGTTTCGTGGAGCCAATCCTAAAATAATGACTGATTTTATAAATAATTATGATAACTGTAAGAGAATTATACTAAATTACAATTATAGGAATCCATCTAATGTGGTAAAGGCTGCTCTTGCTTTGATAGATAAAAATAGTATTCGCTTTAAAAAGGATATTATACCTACAAATAAAGAGGGGACTGTCAATATAGCAGAAACTGTAGATGAAGTGGGAGAAGCTGACTACATTTATGGGATGATTAAATCACGAATAGCACAGGGGATACCACTTGATGAGATAGCAGTTCTTTACAGAAACCATAGTGATGCAAAATATCTCATTAATCGACTTATGACAGAAGGGGTTCCGATTTATCTAAAAGAGGCTACTACTAATTTTTATTCCCATTTTATAATTGAGGATATTGAAGCTTATTTCCAGATAGCTATTGGTAATTCTACAAGGTCAAGGCTTCTCAGGATCATAAATAGACCTAATCGTTTTTTGCATAGAGCTTCTGTAGAAAAAGGAAGCAGAGTAGAGGATATATTATATTTTTATAAGGACAATTACAGTGCTTATCAAAGAGCACTGGCTCTTAATTCAGATATTCTGTTGATTTCTAGAATGTCTCCTTATGCTGCAATTAATTATATTAGAAATGTAATGGGCTATGACAGTTTTTTAAAGGAAGAGGCTATCAGGTGTGGTACATCATTTGATGAGTATACAGATGTATTGGCTTTTCTATTGGAAATAGTGAAGGATTGTAAAAATATAAAACAAGCCATAGATAAACTAAACGTTCTTAGATATAAGGTTGATTATGAGAACAAGAATAAGCAGGTGGATAAATCAGGAAAGGTGGGGCTATATACCTTGCATTCAAGCAAAGGCCTAGAGTTTGATACAGTCTTTATTTTAGGCGCTAATGAAGGAGTTATTCCTAATAACAGAGCAGATACTGATGAGGCGATAGAAGGTGAGAGACGGCTATTTTATGTAGGTGTAACCCGCACAAAAACATCACTTTTTATTACATATACAAACAAAAAGAATCGGGAAAAGTCCCGATTCTTAAGTGAAATGACTATAGATTATTCATCTACTTCCTCTTCTAAGATTTCATCAAATCTCTTGGATACAGCCTCGTATTCTTCATCTGAAAGGATGTTTTCGAGAGATGGAGCACCTGTTTCGTCCTCGAAATATCTGTAGATATATACTTCGCCTTCTTCATTAGGCTCACCCTTTTCATCAAGAGGAATAAGCACGATGTAGTCCTGGTCACCTATATCAAAAATAGTTATAATCTCACAAGTAACCTCAGAACCATCATCTAAATTAAGAGTAACGACTACATCGTCATCTTCATTATCAACAGGAAAAACTTGATTTTCGTCCATTTTATACTCCTTCAATTAATATATTATTTGTTTAAGACATGCCCTTATGATATAATTCATTAGGTTTTATGTCTAGTATTTTAGAGATTTTATATATATAAATACACTTATTTTTGGAAGTGGGGACTGAAATGAAGGTAAACAAGGGAGATTTTGGTGAATACGGGCCACGAGTTAGCGGTAAAGACTCAGTTATCTTTACTTTTTCTGTTGAGCCATCAGCCAAAACTGTTGGGATTATTCTCTTCGATAAAAAGAGTAAAAAACAGCTTTTTGAGGTAGATTTATCCAGAGAATACTCTGTGGGTAGAGTTTATTCTGCAGAAATTTCTGGTATTAATCCTGATGAGATTTGTTACCTTCTTAAGGAAGATAAGAGGACATATGTTGATAGTTATGCTACATCTGTTGTAGGACGTGATATTTGGGGTGATGTAGATAACAGGAAAAAGTCTAAATTCGCCGTTTATTCTGGCATTTCCCATATAGAAAAACCTTGGAAGGATGATGAAGTTGATATTGCATCTTCTGATATGGTTTTGTACAAGCTTCATATGAGAGGATTTACTGCTGGTTTCGGTATGTCGGATACTAAAATTGGCAATTACAAGGGCCTACTATCTAAGCTTAACTACCTGACAAAGCTTGGCATTACAAGTGTTGAGATAATGCCTGTTTATGATTTTGAAGAGTTATTTATTGAAAACAAGGTTATTATTTCAAAAAGAGGCGAGATGGTTCCTACACCAGAGTATACTGGTAAGACTAATTACTGGGGCTTTGGTATGGCTAATTATTTTGCTCCTAAGGCTTCCTATTTTGGTGGAGAGAGTAATGCAGTGGCAGGTCTTCGTAACATGATTTCTACCATGCATTCTAAGGGACTAGAGGTGATTATGGAGATGTCATTTGCCCTGGAAGTGTCAGATGACTATATCATTGATTGTCTCAATTACTATGTCAAATATTTCCATGTGGATGGATTTCATATTGTTGGATGCACGGCGCCTATCCAGCGTATTGCATCAGAGCCTTATCTTGCAGAGACTAAGATATTTTATGAGTATATTCCAGAAGAGATTCTTTGCAAGGAACATGGCAAAAAGCACTTATTTATTTACAACGATTCATTTATGAATGTTACACGTCAGATTCAGAATCATATGAATGGCAGCATGGTTCAGTTTGCTAACCATATGAGACGCCAAAATCAGGCCTATGGATTTGTTAATTATATGGCCAATGTTAACGGTTTTTCCCTTTGGGACTCTTACTCTTATGGTGAAAAGCATAACTTAGATAATGGAGAGGAAAATCGTGACGGTACTAATACCAACTACTCATTTAATTACGGAGTAGAGGGTAAGACTACTAACAAGACTATTAACGCTAACAGATATCGTGAGATGAGAAATGCGTTTACAGCGCTTTTCCTTTCTCAGAGTGTGCCGCTTTTTGTTGCTGCAGATGAGACAGCAGCTACACACTTAGGCAACAATAATCCATACTGTCAAGATAACAAAATGGGTTATACAGTATTTGCTAAAAATAAAAACAAAAATACTCTTTCAAACTTTGTATCACAGCTTATTGAGTTTAGAAAGAATCATAAGTGTATTAGAGGTGAGACACCATTTCTAATGAATGATTATAAGCACCTGGGTCTTCCTGATATGTCATTTCATGGCTCTGAGCCTTGGATGATGACTATCGGCGAGGAGCAAAAGGCTCTTGGTGTTTTATATAATGGCGCATACGCTAAGGAAAAAGAGGAAGTATTTGTTTGTTATAATTTCCACTATGATTCAGTGGATATGGCACTTCCTTTGTTGTCGCCAGGCAAGCGATGGCGTTTGTGTTTTAATACAGCTGAATATGATGACAAGAGCGATTTTAAGCCAAAGCCTATTAATAATCAGCAATCACTTTCTGTTCCTGGCAATTCAATAAGTGTGCTTGTGGGACTTAAGGTAGAAAAGAAATAGAAATAGGAGTTTGTTGTTTTGAAGGCTTTACAACATTTTTTGACGATAACGCGTCACAGACATCAGGTGATGAAATTATGTTTTGGTGTCGGTTTATATAGACAGGGACTTTTGCATGATTTGTCCAAATATTCTTGGACAGAGTTTTCTGTTGGAGCTAAATATTATCAGGGCGATAGGAGTCCTAATGATGCCGAAAGGCAGGATAGGGGCGTATCCTATGCTTGGTTACATCATAAGGGCAGAAATAAGCATCATTTAGAATATTGGGTTGATTATGATCCAACACGACAGAAATTATTAGCTGGAGCTAAGATGCCAGTTAAATATGTAGTTGAAATGTATTGTGATAGAGTTGCAGCATGCAAGATATATCACAAGGATGCATATTCTGATAGTTCAGCACTAGAATATTTTGATAAGGGACGGAGCAAGGAGCTTATGCATCCTGAGTCAGCAGCCCTTCTTAGAGATATGCTTTCTTATTTGGCTGAGCATGGCGAGAAGGCTACAAGTTTATATATTCGCAAAGAGATTTTACATAATAAAAGATAGGTTTTAGGAGATTAATAGTAATGGAAAAGGAAAGAAAAGTATTATATTCAGGTATGCAGGCCACTGGCAAGCTTACACTTGGTAACTATATAGGAGCATTAAAAAACTGGGTTAACCTTCATGAGGATTATGATTGCTTCTTTGGAGTAATGGATTTACATTCACTTACAGTTCGTCAGAATCCTACAGAGTTCAAGCAAAATGCTAGACGTATCTACACTCAGTATGTGGCTGCAGGACTTGATCCTAAGAAAAACTGCATTTATTTCCAGTCCCATGTTTCTGCTCATGCAGAGCTTGGTTGGATTTTAGATTGCTTTACCTACATGGGTGAGCTTAATCGTATGACTCAGTTCAAGGATAAATCTGCTAAACATGCAGACAATATTAACGCAGGTCTTTTTACATATCCAGCTCTTATGGCTGCTGATATTTTGCTTTATCAGGCTGATTTGGTGCCAATTGGTGCAGACCAGAAGCAGCATCTTGAGATTTGCCGCGATGTAGCAGAGCGTGTTAACAATATTTATGGTGATGTATTTACAATTCCTGAGGGATTCTTCCCTAAGGCTGGAGCTCGTATTATGTCACTTGCAGAGCCTACTAAAAAGATGTCTAAATCAGATGAAAATGTTAATGCTACAATTTATCTTATTGATGACAGAGATACAATTATTCGTAAGTTTAAAAAGGCTGTTACTGATTCAGAGGCAGAGGTTCGCTATGATGTAGAAAATAAGCCAGGGGTTTCAAATCTCATGGAAATTTACGGCGTTGTAACAGATAAGACTATGGATCAGGTTGCAAGAGAGTTTGAAGGCAAGGGCTACGGTGATTTCAAGCTTGCAGTTGGTGAAGCTGTTGCAGATATGCTAGATCCTTTCCACGCAAGATGTGCGGAGCTTGAAAAGGATAAGACATTCATCAATGAGTGCATAAAGGAGAATTCTGAAAAAGCTGCTTATTTTGCTAACAAGACCCTTCGTAAGGTTCATAAGAAACTTGGGCTTGTTGAAAGAATTAGATAATTAGTATTTACACAAAAGACAAGAGTATGATAATATGCTCTTGTCTTTTTTCTATATACATTCAATTTTTATCCCAAGGAGATTAATTGTATAGCATAGTTAATACCGCTACCGTTTTCGGTATCGATTCAAAGCTTATATCTGTGGAGGCAGATATATCTGAAGGTATGCCTATTTTTGAGATGGTAGGATACCTTTCTTCAGAGGTAAAGGAGGCAAAGGAGCGAGTTAGAGCGGCTCTTAAAAATGAGGGTTATACTTTGCCAGTCAAAAGAATCACCATTAATTTATCACCAGCCAGCATCAAAAAGACAGGAGCAGGATTTGATTTACCTATTGCTGTAGCCATTCTTTCGGCCATAGGAATCATTAATTGCGAAAAGATGGATAAGATATGCATGCTGGGAGAAATATCCCTAGATGGCAAAATACAGCCTGTAAACGGCGTGCTCTCTATGGTTACCGCTGCAAAGAAAAATGATTTTGAAATTGTCATTGTTCCAAAGGCTAATCTACTGGAGGCTAGGCTTATTTCAGGGATAACCACCATTGGAGTTTCAAAGCTATCAGAAGTAATTGAAATATTAAACGAGGGATTATTTCAGATGGAAGAAATTCCATCGGTTAATGGAGACTTTCCTATTGAGACGGAATATGATTTTGAAATGATTAATGGGCAACAAGCATTAAGGCGAGCTTGTGAGGTGGCTATTTCTGGAATGCACAATATTCTGATGGTAGGTCCACCGGGAGCAGGGAAATCCATGATGGCAAAATGTATTCCATCTATTTTGCCGGCCATGGATATAGAAGAGCAGATGGAGATATCTAAGATTTATTCTGTATCCGGAAAGTTTGATGAGAGAAAAGGTTTGATAAAAAATAGGCCTTTTAGAAGTCCTCATCATACAATTTCTGCACAGGGGCTCGTAGGCGGAGGGCAATATCCTAAGCCAGGTGAGATTTCTCTCGCACATAAGGGGATATTATTCCTTGATGAGCTTACGGAATTTGCAAAGAGCACAATCGAGATTTTGCGTCAGCCTATGGAGGATAAGGAGGTTACCATATCAAGAACTGCTGGAAGCTTTACCTATCCAGCTGATTTTGTTCTTGTTGCAGCCATGAACCCTTGCTCTTGCGGTTATTATCCAGATTTAAATAAGTGCCACTGTTCGAGGCTTTCTATTCAGCGTTATATGTCTAAAATATCTCAGCCACTTTTAGATAGAATAGATATCTGTGCCGAAGCGCCTACTCTCAATTTTTCTCAAATAACAAGCAGAGGAAAAAATGAAAGCTCAAATGATATCAGAGAGCGAGTTATGAGGTGTCAGCAGATTCAACAGGAAAGATATAAGGACTATAGCTTTAAATTTAATAGTCAAATACCAAACAGCCTAATTAATAAATTTTGTAACCTTGGCCATGAAGAAGCAGAATTTATGGAAGAGATGTACGAGAAATACGCTCTTACTGCTAGAACCTATCACAAGGTTCTTAGGGTTGCCAGGACTATTGCAGACATGGATGGGGATGATGATATTAGAATAGCTCATCTGCGAGAATCGCTAGTGTATAGAGGTCTTGATAAGAAGTTTTGGGAGGTGACTATTTGAGTAATGAATTAGCCTTCCAATACTGGTTTTTACAAAATGAAGATATCAGCTATGGCAAGAAACAAAAGCTGATTGAGTATTTCTATAATTCCTTTAATATTTACACCGCCTCTAAAAATGAGTTAGTTTCATCCATGCTGTTTACTGAAACTGAAGCAGAATTATTTATAAAAAATAGAAGTTTGTACCAGGTGGATAAAGCATATGAAAGATTTTGCCAATCCCCATTTTCATTTATAACAACAGAAGACCCTAGCTATCCTCAAAAGCTTGCCAATATATATGATAACCCCTACGGGCTTTTTTATAATGGCAATTTGCCTTCTTTCAACCATTGTATTGCAATTGTTGGGGCAAGACGATGTAGTGCCTACGGTAAAAAGTTGGCCTTTGAACTGGGAAATCGGCTGGCAAAAGAGGGATTTACAATTATAAGTGGTATGGCAAGAGGAATTGATACTCATTCTCATAGAGGGGCTATAGAGGCATCTGGAAAGACAGTGGCAGTGCTTGGATGTGGATGTGATGTTATTTATCCGCCAGAGAACCATTTAATATATGAAGAAATAGTGCAAAACGGTGCAGTAATGTCGGAATATCAAATGGGTTCATCGCCTATAGCACAGAACTTTCCAAGAAGAAATAGGATAGTATCTGCTTTATCAGACATTGTAATTGTTATTGAGGCTAGAGAAAAATCTGGCTCACTTATAACTGCAGATTTAGCTTTAGATCAGGGCAAGGATATCTATGTTGTCCCTGGAAGAATTGGGGATAGCCTTAGTGAGGGCTGTAATAGGCTGATATCTCAAGGAGCAGGTATCATATACAACGTAGACGCTTTTATAAATGAGATTTTAGAAAGGTACGGTAAGGTAAATCAGAAGAGGACAGTTGTCAATCAAAGGCCTAATATTTCAAGGGAAGAAAAGAAGATATTGTCTCTTTTTGACTATTATCCAAAGAGTCTTTCTACAATTATGGAACAGACAAATATTGATTATTTGAATTTACTGTCAGTTGTTTATTCTCTAGAAAAACAAGGCCTTATTGAAGAAGTATTTAAGAATAATTATGTGAAATTCAGTTAAAATTTCGATAAATTGTTACCTCATCAAATAAAATTCACCTTGAAAATAGAAAATTTATGTTGTATATTGAATACCGATTCTAAAATTCAGTGTCTATTCAAGCGCTGATAAATGATTATTAATTTAAGGAGCATAATATAAATGGCAAAAAATCTTGTTATAGTAGAGTCTCCAGCAAAGGTGCATACAATCAAGAAGTTTTTGGGAAGCAATTATGAAGTTATGGCTTCGCAGGGACATGTCAGGGATATGCCAAAGAGCCAGCTCGGCTTCGATCCAGAAAATGATTTTGAACCTAAATATATAACTATCAGAGGAAAGGGAGAATTGCTTGCGGCACTTCGTAAGGAAGTGAAGAAGGCAGATAAGATTTATCTTGCAACTGATCCCGACCGTGAGGGAGAAGCTATTTCATGGCATCTTACTCACGCTCTCAATCTTCAAGATAAAAAGGTATATCGTATTACCTTTAATGAAATTACAAAGACTGCTGTTAAAAATTCTCTTAAGAATCCTAGAGAAATCGATATGGATTTAGTTGATGCACAGCAGGCAAGACGTATGCTTGATAGAATGGTTGGATATAAGATTTCGCCACTTCTTTGGGCAAAGGTCAAAAGAGGACTTTCCGCTGGACGTGTTCAGTCGGTAGCCCTCAGAATTATCTGTGATAGAGAAAAGGAAATCGAGCAGTTTATTCCACAGGAATACTACACACTGGATGTTCTTCTTGATACAGAAGGGTCTAAAAAGCCAATTGTTGCCAAGTATTATGGTGACAAGACTGGCAAAAAAGATATATCAGACAAAGCTTCACTTGATAAGATAATGGAGGAGCTTAAGGGGGCTGAATTCTCAATTGCTTCTATTAAGAGAGGTACAAGAGAGAAGAAGGCACCACTTCCTTTTACTACATCTACAATGCAACAGGAAGCATCAAAGGCTTTGAATTTCTCAATTCAAAAGACTATGAGTGTTGCTCAGCAGCTTTATGAAGGTGTTTCAGTTAAAGGCCACGGTACAATCGGTCTTATCACTTACCTTCGTACAGATTCTACTCGTGTTTCTGATGAAGCCAGAGCAGCGGCTGAGAGCTTTATTACTTCAAATTATGGTGATAATTACCTTTCAGCACCTATAGCTAGTTCTAAGAAGAACTCTGGCAAGGTTCAGGATGCTCACGAGGCAATTAGACCAGCTAATATTGAGCTTGTTCCTTCCGAGATTAAGGACAGCCTTACAAGAGACCAGTACAGACTATATCAGCTTGTATGGAAGCGCTTTGTGGCTAGCCAGATGGCAAATGCTGTATACGATACAATTTCTCTTAATGTACAGGCTAAGGATCAGGTGTTTACAGCAGCTGAATCTGCTATAAAGTTCGATGGCTTTATGATGATATATGTATCAGCAGACGATGAAGAGGATGCTAAGACTCATCCACTTTCAAAGCTTACTGAGGATAGCAAGCTTTCTTTCAATAGTTTTGATGAAAAACAGCACTTTACTCAGCCACTTCCTCATTTTACTGAGGCATCACTGGTAAAGACTTTGGAGGAGCTTGGAATCGGTAGACCAAGTACATATTCACCTACAATTACAACACTTATCAAACGTCACTATATTACAAAAGAGGCAAAGAACCTCTTTGTTACAGAACTTGGTGAAGTAGTCAATTCTATTATGGAGGATTCATTCCCTATAATTGTTGATGATAAATTTACAGCAAATCTTGAGTTACTTTTGGATGGAGTTGAAGAGGGCACAGTTGAATGGAAATCTGTTGTTAGAAATTTCTATCCTGACCTTGAGAAGGCTGTCAAAGTTGCTGAGGACGAGTTGGCTAAGATTGAGATTCATGATGAGGTTACTGATGTTATCTGCGAAGAATGCGGACGTAACATGGTAATTAAGTTTGGACCTCATGGTAAGTTCTTGGCATGTCCTGGATTCCCAGAGTGCAGAAACACTAAGCCATTCCTTGAGAAGGTGGGTGTACCTTGTCCTAAATGTGGAGGCGATGTTGTTATTCGTAAGTCCCAAAAAGGACGCAAGTTTTACGGTTGTGCTAATCATCCAGAATGTGATTTCATCAGCTGGTCTAAACCAACTGTTGAGAAGTGTCCAAAGTGCGGCACATATATGGTTGAAAAGGGGAATAAATTAGTTTGCGCAAATGATGAATGTCGATTTGTTCAAAGTGTAAATAAAGAATAAGATAATTCAAAAATGTTGGAAATGTACACAACAAAAAGAATAGTCTGAATTTTATTGCAATTCATACAAGTCGGTGCTATAATTTGTACAAATTCACTCTAAGAGTGGTACAGGGGAACGCTGTGTATGAGGAGTTTGATACATTCGTATTAGATTTAGGAGGAAATTATTTTCATGAGCGTACAGTTATTAGATAAGACAAGAAAGATCGGAAAGCTTCTTCATAACAACAATTCTTCAAAGGTTGTATTCAATGATATTTGTTCAGTTTTAACTGAGATTTTGGACTCTTCAGTTCTTGTTATTTCTAAGAAGGGAAAGGTTTTAGGTCTTTCTCATCTTCCAAATACTACAGAAATTGGTGAGCTTATCGTTGATGAAGTAGGTGGTTTTATCGATCCACTTCTCAATGAGAGATTACTTTCAATTCTTTCTACAAAGGAAAATGTTAATCTTAAGACATTAGGTTTCGAGAAGGGCGATATTGACATGTATTCAGCAATTATTGCTCCTATCGATATTGCTGGCGAGCGTCTTGGTACACTTTTTGTTTATAGATTTGATAAGCAGTATGATATTGATGACATCATTCTTACAGAGTATGGCACAACAGTAGTTGGTCTTGAGATGATGCGTTCAGTTAATGAGGAGTCTGCTGAGGAGAACAGAAAGCTTCAGGTAGTAAAGAGTGCTATTTCAACACTTTCTTACTCAGAGCTTGAGGCTATTATTCATATCTTTGATGAGCTTGATGGCAATGAGGGCGTACTTGTTGCATCAAAGATTGCTGATAGAGTAGGTATTACAAGATCAGTTATCGTTAATGCACTTCGCAAGTTTGAGTCTGCAGGTGTTATTGAGTCTCGTTCATCAGGTATGAAGGGTACTTACATCAAGGTATTAAATGATGTTGTATTCGATGAACTTGAGGAAATTAAGAAGAATAAATAATCTTTATAGAACTTAATATTAAGGATTGTGTGTTATAAAAGGACTTACGTTTGTAGGTCCTTTTTTGTATACAGTATAATTCATTACTTTTTCACATGTTTTTCGTATTATAAAAGAGATTATAAATTGTTACATAATATAACTGCTTATGACACAATTTCTTGTGTGAGCTTATTTTAAATTATACTATATGATGTAAAAACTTCTTGTGTTTTCTGACAGATAATTTATAATAAAATTAGTCTAGGAGGATTGTTGTATGATTAGTTCAGATGCCTTTGGATATATTAATTTGTTGGACGGTGCAGCTGATGCCAGCTGGCAGCGTGAAACACTTATTATGAATAATATTGCTAATAACGATACACCTGGCTACAAGCGTCAGGATATAGAGTTTGAGAGCGTATTAAGACGTGAGCTTATCGGCACTCATGAGCGTACATTGGATAGGGCTGTAGATGTCCTTGATAATGATGGCAATCATGTGGACGGCATTGAATATACTGATTATGAGAATTTTTCCTATCGATTAGACGGCAATAATGTTGATATGGATACCGAAAATGTTGAATTGGCTTCAGAGCAGATTCGTTACAATGCCATTAATACCAGCATTCAAAACGAATTTTCTAGATTTAAGTCAGTTTTGAGATAGTTATTATATTTTATAGGAGGTATTTATATGGGATTATTTCAACCTTTTGATATAGCTGCGTCTGGTATGACAGCACAGCGCTTTAGAATGGATATTATAGCGGAGAATATCGCTAATGTTAGTACCACTAGAACAGAAAATGGTGGTCCTTATAGACGTAAAATAGTTACTTTCGAGGAAAAGCAGCTCAAGTCTGGTGTGCCTTCATTTAGACATATTTTGAAGGACAGCACAGCTGCCTATAATGGCAACGGTGTTAAGGCTACAAAAGTTTCAGAGGATATGGAGAATGATTTTATTATGGAATATGATCCTTCTCATCCGGATGCCGATGAAAATGGCTATGTTTCATATCCTAATGTTAATACAGTTACTGAGATGACAAATCTTATCGATGCCAGCCGTTCATATGAGGCTAACACTACAGCTTTTCAGGCTATTAAGTCAATGGCAACTACTGGCATATCTATTGGGCAGGTTTAATTTATTATTCAAGGAGTATAAATGGACGTTAATTCTATACAGGGCTTATATGGTGCTACACCTGTTACATCAGCAGAGACAAAAATTGATGCAGATAAGGGCTTTCAGAGTATGCTAGATTCGGTTATGGCTTTACTTGATGATACTAATTCTGCAATTAAGACGGCTAATAGGGAACAGGTGGCCTTTGCTCTTGGCGAGACTGATAACACCCACGATTTAATGATTGCAGAGCAGAAAGCTAATATTGCTCTTCAGTATACTGTGGCAGTGCGCGACAAGGTACTTGAGGCATATCAACAGATTATGCAGATGCAGGTGTAATTTTATTCTTGTTTTAAAATTTTTTCAGGGGGAATAACATGCCGGAACAAATTCAAGCTCTTCTCAATAGAATATTAGAGTGGTGGAGAAAGTTCACAAGAAGGCAGCAGGTTTTGATTATATCTATATCTGCTGTTGTTATTGTGTCTTTTATTATTTTGGCTGTGATTATCACTAGACCTACAATGGTCAAGCTTATAGATTGTGAAGATGGTGTACAGGCTAATGCTGTTAAGGAACTTCTTACAGAGAATGACATTCCTTATGAGACAAGTCAGGATGGATTCACATTCTTCATTAATGAAAAAGACGAGGCTGATGCCAATATTCTTTTAGGTTCCAATTCCATTCCTAGTTCAGGATATTCTATTAATGATGCAGTAGATGGCAGCTTTTCTACTACAGAAGCTGATAAACAAAAGAAATACAAGCTCTATCTTGAGAGTAAGTTTGAGGATACTATCACTAGCCTCAGTATGGTTACTGATGCGGATGTCACTCTTAATATTCCAGATGAGGATGGAACTCTTATTTCTCATGCGGAGCCTGGCTACGCTACAGTTGTTGTAGGACTTTCTAACCCTATGACTTCAAATACAGCGGCTGGTATTGCAAAATATATGTCTGTCAACCTAGGCAATGATGATACTGAGAATATCATGATTATGGATAGAGATGGTAATGTGCTGTTTGCTGGTGGCGATGCTAACTCGGCAGCTGGCAATGCATCTGCTAATCAGGACGTGAGAGATAGAGCAAGAAAAGAGATTGCTGAGCGAGTTGAGAATGTCCTTGATGGAACCAATCTATACGACAACATAACAGTTGGCGTTAACCTATCTATGAACTTTGACGAGAACAGCTGGGTTAACTACGACTATTCCGTAGATGAGGGCAGAACAGAGGGCTATCTTGATAGTGAATCATGGTCTAACTCTGAGTCTACTGGAGGCTCTGGCGGTGTGCCTGGCACAGACACCAATGACGATGACACTACATACGTCATGGAAAATGGCAATGTGACTTCTACTACAACAGAAGAAGGTGAGAAAGACTATCTTCCAGATGAGCTTATTACCACTCATAAGGACGAGATAGGAAAGCAGGTTCTTGAGGATTCTTCTATTTCTGTTACATGTAAGACATTTGCTATTTACAATCAGGATAAGATGGAAGCAGATGGTACTTTGGATGAGCTTGGACAGACATTTGATGAGTTTGTAAAGGCTAATTCAGAGCCTGTTCAGCTTGAAGTTTCAGATGATATTGTTGAAGTTGTAGCTAGAGCTACTGGCTTCCCTACTACTAGTGTTAAGGTTGTTTCTTACGAGATTCCGATGTTCCAGTATTCAGAGGGTTCTGGACTTGGACTTACAGATATTTTACAGATTGTTTTGGCGTTGCTTATCTTTGCAATGCTTGGATTTGTCGTGTTCCGCAGTCTTCGTACAGAGGAAGAAGAGCCTGTGGAGCAGGAGCTTACAATTGATGATCTTATTGCTTCTACTCAAGAAGAGGAGGAGGAGCTTGAGGATATTGGCTACACGGAGAAATCCGAAGCCCGCATTCTAATCGAAAAGTTTGTTGACGAAAAGCCTGAGGCTGTAGCTCAGCTTTTACGAAATTGGTTAAACGAGGATTGGGGATAATGTATGGCAGCAGAAGAACTTAATGGCGTTCAAAAAGCCGCAATACTTCTAATAGCCTTAGGACCAGAGAAGTCTTCGCAGATTTTCAAGCATCTCAAGGAAGAGGAAATAGAGGAACTTACCCTTGAGATTGCTAATACCAGAAGTATTTCTCCAGCTCTTAAGGAAGAAGTTATCGAAGAATTTTATCAGGTATGTTTAGCTCAGCAGTACATTGCAGAAGGTGGTATCGGTTACGCAAAGGAACTTTTGGAAAAGGCTCTTGGCGACGACCGCGCACAGGATGTTATTACAAAGCTTACTGCTTCACTTCAGGTTCGACCATTCGAATTTATTCGAAAGACAGAGCCTTCTCAGGTGTTGAACTTCATTCAGGAAGAGCATCCACAGACTATTGCTATGATTTTGTCTTATCTTTCAGCTGGTCAGGCATCCCTTATTATTGGTGCGTTGCCTCCAGAAAAGCAGGCTGATGTAGCAAAGCGTATTGCACTTATGGATAGAACTAGCCCAGAGGTCATCAAGGAAGTTGAGCGAGTTCTTGAGAGGAAACTTTCTTCACTTATCAATCAGGATTACACTATCGCCGGCGGCGTTGATGCGGTAGTTAATATTCTTAATACAGTTGATCGTGGTACAGAGAAGCGTATCATGGAATCTTTGGAAATCGAAGAGCCAGAGCTTGCAGAAGAAATCAGAAAGAAGATGTTCGTATTCGAGGATATCCTTCTTTTGGACGATCGTGCTATTCAGCGTGTGCTTAGAGATGTTGATAACTCAGATCTTGGAGTTGCACTTAAGGGAGCAAATGAAGAGGTTCAGGCAGCTATCTTTAAGAATCTTTCTACTCGACTTGCAGCTATGATTAAGGAAGACATGGAATTCATGGGACCTGTTCGTATGAAGGACGTAGAAGAGGCTCAGCAGAAGATAGTTGGTATTATCAGAAAGCTTGAGGATTCTGCGGAAATTGTTATTTCTAGAGGAGGCGGAGATGAGCTCATTGTCTAGTAACAATGTCATCTATGGTTTCTTGGTTGCTCCTAATGAGGTGGACGAAGAAGGAAACAACGATGAACTTGTAATTGATTCTAATGATTTAGCAAGAGAACTTATCTTAAAGCAGGAAAAAGCCTACAAGGCTAAGCTTTTAGAGGAAGAACGTGAGCGACGTCTTGCAGCTATGAGAGAGGCTGGCGAGGAGGTTCCAGAAGGAATGGATCCAGATGAATTCCTTGGCCTAGCTGATTCTATTATGCAGAAGGAGGAGCCTGAAAGCTCAATTGAAACAGAGCAGATTTTGGCAGATGCCAATGCTGAGGCAGAGAGAATTATCGCAGATGCCCATGCTCAGGCTGATGAGATTATTAATGCTGCGCAGCTCAATGCTGATGCCATGAAGAATCTTGCCCGCCAGGATGGCGAGAAGGAAGGCTACAACGAGGGCACTCAAAGAGCAGCTCTTGAGCTTCAAGATGCAAAGCGCAACATGGATGCTGAAATCCAGCAGATTTCAAATGATTTCATGGATCGTCAGCTTACAATGGAACATGACATAGTTGAAATGTGTATTCCAGTTTTTGAACATGTCTTTTCTGCAGAGTTATCTGGTAGAAAGGATGTTATATATCATTTGCTAGACCACTGCATTATGAAAATTGAGCGCACTGGTCAGATGCAGATAAAAGTTAGCGATGCGAATGCAGAGTTTATTAAAGGGAAAAAAGAGGAAATTCAGGGTAAAATAGGCGCCGAAGTAGGACTTGATGTTATTGCGGATCCTCTTTTAAATGACAGTCAGTGTATTATCGAGACAGACGGAGGAATTTTCGACTGCAGTATTGATACCGAACTTGATAATCTGATTAGAGAGATAAAAGCGCTAGCATATAGAGGATAGCGTTAGGAGGAGAATGGACCAGGGTTTATTAATGCAGCTTACTGAGAAGGACTATTTTAAATCTCTCGGCAAGGTTGTAAAAGTTGTTGGACTTACAATTGAATCAGTTGGACCTGAAGCCAAGCTACGTGATTTGTGCGAGATTATTGTTGAAGGCTCAGATCAGCGTATTAAAGCAGAGGTTGTTGGATTTAAAGACAAACGTCTGCTTTTGATGCCTTATGAGAACGTTGAAGGTATTGGCGTTGGTTGCATGGTAGAAAACACAGGACATCCTCTGGGAATCCCTGTAGGGGACCAGTTACTTGGACATTTGGTTGATGGACTTGGTATGCCATCTGATATTGATGACCTTACTGAGTTTGAAGAATTGCCAGAATATCCTGCGGAGGCTGATCCTCCAGATCCTATGGCTCGAGTTATTATCAAGGAGCCTCTTTCTCTAGGAGTTAAGGCTGTTGATGGTCTTATTACAGTTGGAAAGGGACAGAGAATTGGAATTTTTGCCGGCTCAGGTGTAGGTAAATCTACTCTTATGGGTATGTTTGCCCGTAACACCAAGGCTCAGATAAATGTTATAGCTCTTATTGGAGAGCGTGGACGAGAAGTTAGAGAATTCGTTGAAAATGATTTGGGTCCAGAAGGTATGGCCCGTTCTGTTGTTGTATGCGCTACTTCTGATAAGCCAGCTCTTATCAGAAAAAAGGCTGCTCTTACAGCGACAGCTATTGCCGAGTATTTTAGAGATCAGGGCAAGGATGTTCTTTTGATGATGGACTCACTTACCCGTTTTTCGATGGCTCAACGAGAGATAGGACTTGCTTCTGGTGAGCCTCCTGTTACAAGAGGATATCCACCATCAGTTTATTCTGAAATGCCTCGTCTTTTGGAGAGAGCAGGTAATGCTGCTGTAGGGTCTATTACAGGACTTTACACAGTCCTAGTAGACGGTGATGACTTCAACGAGCCAATCACTGATACAGCTCGTTCTATTTTAGATGGACATATTGTTTTGAACAGAAAATTAGCCCAGAAGAATCATTATCCTGCTATAGATGTATTGCAGTCTATTTCCAGAGTTATGTCAGCTGTTGCCACTCCGGAACATAAATCTATTGCTGGAAAGCTTAAGAATGTTCTTGCAACATATCAAGAGGCTGAGGATTTGATTAATATTGGTGCATATAAGAATGGCTCTAATAAGGCTATTGATTATGCGATTCAAAAGATTGACGCTGTTAATGATTTTCTTTTACAGAGTACAGCAGATAAATTCGAGTATGACGAGATTTTGGAGATGATGGCTGCAATCTTTCAAGAGTGAGGGATGATTTATGGCAAAATTTGTCTACAGAATGCAAAATATACTTGATTTAAAGCAAAAGCTAGAAGAGCAAGAGAAGGCCAATTTTGGCCTTGCTGTAGCCCGATACAACGAGGAACAGCAAAAACTTAGAGATATTATGGTTCGTCAGGCGGGATATGAAAAACACTTAAAGGATATTTCTATTGGCGATATTGATATCAAAGAAATCAGATCTTGTAAATCGGCTATTGCAGCTATGAAGGTTGCTCTTAGAAGTCAGCTTATTGAGGTATCTAAGGCTCAAAAAGCCATGGAGAATGCTAGAAGAAAGCTGAACGCAGTTATGATGGAGCGAAAAATGCATGAAAAACTGAGAGAGCATGCATTTGAAGAATTTTTAGATGAAATCGATAGGGAAGAAAGTAAGATAACTGACGAGCTTGTTAGTTACACTTACTTTAACAATTCAAGTGAGGATGATTAGTTATGGCAGACGTAACAGAGATGCAGGAAAATGAAGGAACTGAAGTAGATCCAAAAGCTGCTAAAAAGGCGGCAAAGGAAGCGAAAAAGGCTGCTAAAAAAGCTAAAAAAGAAGCCAAGAAAAATGGCGAAGAATATGAAGATGACGACGAGTCTCTTGGCATCGGTGGTCGTCTTATAATGGGAGTTGTTGTGCTCCTTATTATTTTAATTTGGCTTGTAATCTTTGGCTTTTTGGTAAAGATGGACGTGGGCGGATTTGGTTCAACCGTCCTATTTCCTGTGCTCAAAGATGTGCCTTATGTTAATCGTATTTTACCTGGTATTGAGGAATATATTCCTCAGGAAGAGGATGCTTATGCTCAGTACACAACTGTTGAGGAAGCAGTTGATAGAATCAAGGAACTTGAAGTTGAAATTGAAGAGCTCAAGGCCTCAGGAAATGCTAACAGTGATTATATTGCTGAATTGGAAGCTGCAGCTGCTGAATTAGCAGAGTACAAGGCTAACGAAGCATCTTTTGAAGAAACTAAAGAAAAATTTTACGAAGAGGTTGTTTTTTCGGACAATGCACCCGATATAAATGAATATAAGACTTACTATGAGTCTATTGAGCCTGAAAATGCCGAAGCGATATACAAACAGGTGGTTTCTCAGTTGCAAAAAGACGCGGAAATCCAGGACTATATCAAGGCCTACTCAAGTATGAAGCCAAAGAACGCAGCTGCCATATTTGATACTATGACAGATGATTTTGACTTAGTATGTGAGATTTTACAGGGAATGGACGCTAGTACGAGAGCAGATATCCTAGCTGCAATGAACGCGGAAAATGCAGCAATCATCACTAAGATGATGGAACCATAGCTCCATGGTCTTATATTGAAGCTTGAAAATAGAATAGGTGAAAGGAGGAAAGCATGACAAGTAGCAATGTTTCTAACTTGCTGATTCAAGTAAGTCAGATTGACATGTCAGCTGTTAATGACAAGATGACAGTGTCAAAGGATAAAGGCTTATTCGAAGATACTCTTAAGAACGTTGCTGGTTCTGGAAATCCAGTTGATATCAAACAGGCTAAACCTACAAAAAACACACTAGATAATAAGCCTTTTGAATCTGGAGCCATTGCTAAATCGGTTGCTGATAGACCAGAAAATGGTCAGACAGCTGACTCTTCACAAGTTGTAGAGAAAGTTGAAGCAGTTGCTGAAGAAATCAAGGATGTCATCAAAGATGAATTAGACATCACAGATGAAGAACTTGAAAAGGCTATGGAAACACTAGGGCTTACAATCTTGGATTTATTCAATCCACAAAGTTTAGCTCAGCTAGTGACAGAGATTACTGGTGAAACAGATTCAGTTGCACTTTTGATGAACGATAGCTTTAAAAATATCTTGGACAATGTGTCGACACTTACGAATCAGCTACTTGACGATTTGAAGATATCCTTTGAAGAAGTTAAGGAGATTGTACTTCCTGAACTTAAGTCAGAGAATCTTGAAATCAACGAAGAACTTGTTAAAGTCGATTTACCTACAGAAAATCCTAGTAAGCTGGAAGAGGTTTTAGATGATAATCAAAACTTAAATCCAGTGGAGCCACAGGTTGTTCTGACAGAACAAATCAAACCTATGGAGGGTGAAAGCGTTAAGCCTCAGCAGACTATCCAGACGGATATAAATAATCCTGTTGAGATGAAACCTCAGGTAGACGACAACAATAATTCTTCAAAACAAGAATTTGATTTTTCAAAAAATGCTAAGACTGCAAACGATAATCCAAAGGTGACTCATGAAGCTCCTGTAGTACATGAGAACATGGTAGTTGGACAGCAAGAAGCTGCTATTGAATATTCAGTTGAACAGGAAGTAGTTACACTACCTACTGGCGAAACTGTCAGAGCAGAGAGTATTGTTAATCAACTTGTAGAGCAGGCGAAAGTTTTAACAGATGCAGAATCAACTACAATGGAGATGACACTTAATCCTGAAGGACTTGGTAAAATCTTCATGGAAGTCACTCAAAAGGGTGATGTGATTACAGCTAAAATTTTCACTGAAAATGATGCAGTTAAGCAAGCTCTTGAAAATCAAATGGCAACTCTTAGAACAGAGCTCAACCAAAATTCAACAAAAGTTACTTCAATCGAAGTTTCAGTTGGAGCCCATGAGTTTGAAAGAAATCTTGAGCAGAATGCAAGAGATGAAAGCAGACGAGAGGAACAGATGAGCAAACAGTCTTCAAAGAGAAATAGCCGAATTAACCTCAATTCATTAGATGAACTTTCAGGTATCATGTCTGAAGAGGATATGTTGATTGCTCAGATGATGAAGGATAATGGAAATACATTAGATTTCCAAGCATAAAATTATAAGGAGGAGATTAATGGCAGAACCACTTATTGGAAGTGTAGTTAACGGTGCTTATAAAAAAACCGCAGCTTCTCAAGATGCTACAAAAGCTAATACTAACATTTCCACTTCTAAAACCGCTGAAACAAAAGACGGCGGATACACAGAAGAGATGTTTATGAAGCTTCTGGTGGCAGAAATGCAGTACCAGGATCCGCTTGAGCCAACAGATAATAGTCAGTACGTAGCTCAGCTTGCATCATTTACTCAAATCGAAGCCATCCAAGCAGTTCAGGCTGATATGAAAAATATCCAGGGTAACAGCATGGTAGGTAAGATGGTAGCTCTTATAGATGATGACAATGTTGAAATTCACGGCAGAGTTGATTATGTAAGAACTGACGATGATGGCCAATTATTAGCTTCAGTTAACAACAAGGAATATCCTGTTGAGAAGATTAAGTCCATTATGGACGAGACTTATTACAACGCAGTGCTTGTTGCTGATACAATTCTCGCTGATATATCAAAGCTTCCTACCAAGGATCTTCTTACACTTGGTGATGAAGAAGATGTAGTGAAGGTTGCAACAATGATTAATTCTCTGGATGCATATACAAAAGGCTTCCTTGGAAAAGATGTTACAGAATATGTACAGTCATTGGTTGATAAGATTGCAGAATTGAAGAAAACTAAACAGGAAGCTGAAGAGGAAGTAAATAAGCGTACTACACCAAAGACAGAGGAAGTGAATACTTCCACAGAAACTGCAGAAAATACAGGTGCTGCAGCAACATCACAGACTACAGTGAATTCAGAGACTACAGAAGAACCTGAATCTACTGAGACATCTCCAGTTGTAGGAGTAGACGAGGGGTAGGAGGAAAATATGAGTAATATAAAAATTAATCCAAACTTTACCTCCATTGAACAAGTTGCAGGTACTTACCTGAACCCAACCTCAGCGTCAAAGCCACAGGGCACTTTAAATGGTGCATCTTTTGAAGAAATCTTTAAGCAAAAGATGGAAGCTGGCTCTGAGCTTAAGTTTTCTAAGCACGCATCACAGCGTTTAGATGACAGAAATATTAAGCTTTCAGAAGAGCAGTCTCTTAGACTTGAAGAAGGTGTGCAAAAGGCTTCGGCAAAAGGAATTACTGATTCGCTTGTACTTGTTGATACTTTAGCATTTATTGTTAATGTACCAAATCAGACCGTAGTAACAGCTATGGATCAAACAGAATCAGATGAGAACATTTTTACAAATATTGACGGTGCTGTAATAGTTTAGCTGGACCTTATGGAAGCTAATTGCCGTTGACTGACAGATACGGCAGTACAGTACTGAAGATGCTATATCCACGGAGGTCATTCATTATGATGAGATCACTTTTCTCTGGTGTAGCTGGTCTTAAGACTCACCAGACAAAGATGGATGTTATTGGTAATAACATCTCGAACGTTAATACAGTTGCGTTCAAATCATCTTCAACAACTTTTTCTGATATTATGTATCAGACAACTTCACAGGCATCTGGCGCCACAGCTAATCGTGGTGGTACAAATGCAAAGCAGATAGGTCTTGGTGTTACTAATGGAGCAACAAAAATCTCCATTACATCAGCAGGTGCTGCACAGTCTACTGGCGATGCACTTGATATCAGACTTACTGATTCAAACTCAACAAATTTCTTTATCGTTAATAACGGTTCAGAAAACCTGTTTACAAGAGCTGGTTCTTTCTACATTGATGGAAATGGTAACCTTGCAATGACTACAACAGGTTATCTTGTTATGGGTTGGCAGGTTGATCCACAGGATCCTGCAAATGTAATCAAAGATACAGTAACTCCTCTTAGAGTTATGAGACCTGAGAATCTTACATCTGCACCTGAGGCTACTACAAATGCTAACTTTAGTGGCGTTATTGATAAAAACGATAGCCAGTTTAGCTCAAGTAACGGCTATATTCGTTCTTTCACCTTCTATGATAATTTAGGATACTCATACACAGCTAAATTTGCTATTAAGCGAATTCCTGATGAGATTCCTGGTGAATACAACGGTATGTTTACTGTTGAACTTTCAGCTATATATGATTCAGAGAATAATGACATTCTCGCTAATTACCTCAGAGATGGCGGTAATTTACAAGATATTTTCGGTGAAAATGTTCAGACAACAAGTGCTTATGAAGCAGTAGCAAATACTTATTCATTTACTCTTGGTGGTTTGAATGAAATCACTATGACTGATTCATCAACAGGTAATACATATAACTACAATAATGCAACACAGACTTTTGTTAATACAGCAGACCCAGCAGATACACTTACTTTATCAGCAGTTTGCGGTATTCCAAACGACAAGACTGTTACTGGCGTTTCAATTACAATTCCTGCAGGCCAGACTTCAACAAATATTTTAAATATTACAACTCAGACAATTGGTTATGAGCTTAGCTTTGATACAAGCGAAGGTTTCTTGAATTATGCAGGTGTTGCAGGTAATAAAAATCTTATGTTAAATACAGCATTACTTGGACCAAATAAGGCAGATGCTGCATTATCTAACATTGATATTGACTTCTCAAAGATGCTTAATTACGACAACGGTGGAACATCAACTTGCGTTGCAAACCGTGGCGTTCAGGATGGCTCTTCAATGAGAGGTGAAGGTAAAAAGCTTGGTACAATGACAGGTCTTTCTGTTCAGAACAGTGGTAAGATCTATGGCTCTTACAGCAATGGTAATACAGTTCTTTTGGGACAGATTGCAGTAGCTCAGTTCGCTAATGCATCAGGTCTTGAAGAAATGGGAGATAACTGCTATCAGACAACACTTAACTCTGGTGAGTTTGATGGTATTGGTATCGAAGTTTCAGCTGACGGTTCTTCAATGAACACAGGACAGCTTGAAATGTCCAATGTAGACCTTTCAGGAGAGTTTACAGATATGATTACCACACAGCGTGGTTTCCAGGCTAACTCTCGTATAATCACTGTTTCAGATACAATGCTTGAAGAGTTGATTAATCTTAAGAGATAATTACTGATTTATATTTAAAACAAACCCGTAGTTGATAATCCTTAAACCCCTGAAACTATCAGGTTCTTGGTACATTTTTATAGACCTTACAATTGGACTTAATAATACTAAGACCTGATGGTTGTCAGGGGTTAAAGTGAGGATTATGCACAAAACGGGTTTTTTTAGTTGTGGTGAAATTTCAAATTATTCCTAAAAATTTTGTGAAGAAACAAGATGTAGTGGTAAGGACATAAAAATTACACAATAAAATGCGACTATTTTGTTGTGAAAAGTAGACAATTATATGCAAATCTAGTAAAATAATCACAAAAGTTATATTGTCTTTTTACTATGTGCATTTATGTAAATTTCTAAAATATAGGTGGTGATAACTTTGGATCTAGGGTCTTTAATTGGCTTAGTACTCGGTGTTGTAATGGTCATCTTTGGTATTGTATCATCCGGTGGCGTTGCAGCGATTGCAAACTTCATAGACGTTCCATCAGTCATCATTACAATCGGAGGTTCCTTGTCCTCATGTATTGCTTGTAATAAGATGTCAGACTTCACTGCAGGTCTTAAGGGACTGGGTCTTGCAATTAAAGAGCCAGCAGTAGGAAATGCTGCAGATACTATTGGCAATATCATCAATCTCGCTAACATTTCCCGTAAAGAAGGTATACTTGCTCTAGAAGAGGCAGCGAATGGCATAGAAGATGAGTTCCTGAAAAAGGGAGTCAATCTTGTAGTCGATGGTACTGATCCAGAGCTTGTTAGAGCAATTCTTGAAACAGACATGAGCTGTCTTGAGGATAGACATAAGGTAGTTATTGGCTTTTGGCAAAAATGGGGTGAAATGGGCCCTGCCTGGGGTATGATTGGTACTCTGGTTGGACTTGTTAACATGTTAAAGAACCTTTCCGATGCATCTACAATCGGACCTAACATGGCGGTCGCTTTGCTGACTACTCTCTATGGTTCTTTGATTGCTAACTGGCTCACAGGTCCAGTTGGTACAAAGCTTGGTGTTAATAACAATCTCGAAATTATGATGAAGAGCATAACCGTTGAGGGCTTACTTTCAATTCAAGCAGGTGAGAACCCACGTGTTATAGAAGAGAAACTCAAATCATTCCTTCCACCTTCTGCTAGAAACACTATTGGTGAAGGCGGCGGAGAAGGAGGAGGTGAGGGCTAATGGCAAAGAAGCAAAAGCAAGAAGAAGGTCCTGCTGGTTCTCCTGCCTGGATGGCCACTTTCTCCGATTTGATGAACTTGCTACTTTGCTTCTTCGTATTGCTTTTCTCTATGAGTAGTACTGATACTGAGAAGTTCCAAGAAGTAATTGCAAGTATCCAATCAAGTTTCAGTATTTTCTCATCTGGTGGCACCTCTATAGGCGAGGGCCAGATGATTTCATCAGGTATCAGCCAGCTTGAAATGTTTGATGACTATTTCAACAGTGTTCATGATGGCGATGATGAACAATATGAAAAAGAGGGTGCTTCTGATACACAGAGCGATGGACAATTGTCTACCGATGGTGCTACAGAGACACAAAACAATAATATAGGCGAGATTTCCGTAGATGAAGCTATGGAAGCTCTTGAAGAGGCCGGAGCCGCAGAAAGCGAAGGCATGGCAGAACAAATCGAACAGAAGCTGGTTGAATATGGACTTCAAGACCAGGTAGAAGTAGATTTCAATGCTAACTATGTAATGATTAGAATCAATGGAGCTTTACTTTTTAACTCAGGTAAGGCTGAGCTTACAGATGAGGCAGTTGTTATTGTTGACAACATAGCAAAGATTCTCGAAGAATATGATTCTAATATCATAGAAATTGAGGGACATACGGATAACGTACCAATGTCCTCTGGTACATACGAAAACAACGACGTACTTTCTATGTATCGAGCACTTAATGTTGCAGAGAGAATTAGACAAGACACTAATCTCAATCCAGCATACATTAAATCAGCTGGTCGAGGAGAGTATGTTCCAATTGCAGATAACAGCACAAAAGAAGGACGCGCTAGAAACCGAAGGGTAGAAATTAAGGTTTATAACTCGTATTCCTCTGATGTAGCAGAAGAATAGAAAGGATTACCTTGGATTATGAAAAAGAATTTGATTACAGTAGTTATATTGGCACTGGTTGTAGTAAATCTTGTTCTTACTGCGGTTCTTACAATTTCTATCGTGCCTGAGACAAAAAAAGCTAACGAGCTTATCACAAAGGTTTGTTCAGCTATTGATTTGGATTTGCAGGCAGGAGATACAGCTGGTTCACTTGCTGTAAATGTAGAAGATTTATTTGACTACGCTGTTAATAGCGGAGAGACAATGACTATCAACTTGAAGAACAGCGGAGATGGTAAGGACCATTATGGTATCCTTGGTATATCACTTTCTCTTGATACAACAAACGAAGATTATTCAAAGTTTGGTGATGGCGCTGGTGATTTATCAGCTTATGATAATGTTATCAGCGATACAATTAAGTCGGTGGTTGCAAGCCATACAGTTGATGAGATGAGAAATAACGAAGAGGGTGTTAAGGAAGAGATCCTGGAAGCCCTTCAGACTTTATTTAAGTCTTCAGTTATTGTAAGAGTTAATTTCTCTACAGCAACATATAATTAAGCAACAAATTTCGGGGCGAATGGTGGTGAGATAGTTTGGGTGATGTCCTTTCTCAAAATGAAATAGATAATTTGCTTAACGCTTTGACAAGTGGTGAGTTGGATGCAGACGAGATCAAGAACACCAAAGAAAAGCCTGTAAAAAATTACGACTTTGCAAGACCGTCAAAGTTCTCCAAGGAACATTTGCGTACATTGGAGATAATTTTTGAGCATTACGGAAGACTTTTGGCAACAAACCTGCCTATCTTCCTTAGAAAGAATATACAGGTTGAGGTAATGAACTCTGAGGCTGTTACCTATATGGAATTTTCAAATTCCCTTTCTAATCCTGTATTACTAGGTATTGTAGATTTTTCTCCGTTGGAGACTAACATAATAGTTGAGATGGCTTCTAATCTTGGTTTTGCCATGGTAGATAGAATGCTTGGCGGCGAGGGAGAGCCTCTTGATAAAATTAGAGATTTCTCAGAGATTGAACTTTTAATTATTGAAAGAGTCATGACATCCTGTGTTGAACTCCTTAGAGAGCCTTGGGCTAACGTACTTGATGTTCATCCACGACTTGAGAGAATCGAGACAAATTCACAGTTTGCGCAGATCATATCTCCATCAGAGATGATTGCGATTGTTACTGTCAACATAAAAATTGGTGATGTAGAAGGATTGATGAATGTTTGTCTACCTTTTATTACTTTAGAGCCAGTTATGGACAAATTAAACACAAAGTTCTGGTATAGTAGTCAAAAGGAAAAGACGGGCGTTAGTTATTCAGATGCTGTAGAGACGCTTATAAATAGGGCTAAGATACCTATTAAGGCGGTTCTTGGAAATAGCGTTATTACAGTGGCAGATTTTTCTCAGCTTCAGGTTGGAGACATAGTTAGACTTGATACAAAGGTCGACGAAGAGCTTGATGTATTTGTGGGCGATATTAAGAAATTCTCAGCCCTTCCAGGTGCTTCAGGCAAAGATTACGCAGTTAGAGTGACACAAATCATTAGGGAGGAGCAATAGAATGGGTGATGGTGTATTATCACAAGACGAGATAAATGCACTACTTAGTGGCGGAGTTCCCGATGCACCAGCCGGCGAACCATCTTCTGGAGGTGGCGGAGAGCTATCAGAACAAGAGATGGATACTATCGGCGAGGTAGCCAACATCAGCATGGGAAGTGCTGCGACGACATTATTTTCTCTTGTAAATAAAAAAGTTGAGATATCGACACCGGTTGTATCAGAGACTGATTGGGCAGGACTTGCAGCTGGTTATGATAAATCTTGTGTAGTAGTCCGTATCGGATATACTAAGGGACTTGACGGAAGTAACATTCTTGTTTTGAAGGAAGACGACGTCAAGGTAATTACCGACCTTATGATGGGCGGTGATGGTACAAATATAGACGGAGAGATTTCAGAGCTGCATTTGTCAGCCATCTCAGAGGCCATGAACCAGATGATGGGTGCCTCAGCTACATCTCTTTCATCTATGCTTAATAAGATGGTTGATATTTCTCCGCCAAACGCCACTCTTACAGATTTGGCGACTATTGATCCAGGCGAGATTGATGAATTCTTGAATCAGAATTTCGTTAGAATAGCATTCAAGATGGAGATTGGAGACCTGGTTAACAGTGAGATGATGCAGTTGTATCCTATATCTCTTGCAAAAGAAATGTGTGCAGCTGTTCTCAATAATATGGAGACCGATTCAAACTCTACTGTAGACGATGGAGTGGCACCAACGCCAGCCCCAGCACCTGCGGCAGCAGCACCGGCTCCAGAACCAGCACCGGCACCAGCGGCGGCAGGAGCAGCCCCACCACCGATGCCTCAGATGGATCCAAATATGATGCAGGGACAGCCAATGATGGCTCCTCCATATATGTATGCACCACAACCTACAGTAAATGTGCAACCAGCACAATTTACACCGTTTGGACCAGGTTTTTCTGCACAATTTGCACAGGAGAACATAGACTTAATTCTTGACGTACCACTTGAAGTTACAGTAGAATTAGGTCGTACTAACAAAACAATCCAAGACATTTTGGATTTCGCTCCAGGTACAATCATCGAGCTAAATAAAATAGCCGGTGAACCAATAGATGTACTTGTTAATGGCAAGTACGTGGCAAAAGGCGAAGTAGTAGTTATCGAAGAGTCTTTTGGTGTACGAATTACAGAAATCATCAAAGAATAAAATATATTTAAGGAGATGAAGACATGGCAAAAAACATTTTAATTTGTGACGACGCTGCTTTTATGAGAATGATGATTAAGGACATCCTCACAAAGAATGGCTACAATGTTGTAGGAGAAGCAGAAAACGGCAAAATTGCTGTTGATAAGTATACAGAGCTTTCTCCTGATCTTGTTCTTCTCGACATCACAATGCCTGAGATGGATGGTATCGGCGCATTGAAGGCTATCAAAGAAAAGGATCCTAACGCTTGCGTTATCATGTGTTCTGCAATGGGACAGCAGGCAATGGTTATCGAGGCTATTCAGTCAGGAGCAAAAGACTTTATCGTTAAGCCTTTCCAGGCTGAAAGAGTTCTTGAGGCAGTTAAGAAGGTTATTGGATAATCATGCTGATTCTTTTGTCGGCGGCAGATAGCTTTTTTCAGCTGTTTTTTGTGCTGATTATATTTATCGGCGTTCTTGCGCTTACCTACTATGTTACTAAGTGGATAGCAGGTTATCAGAAGACACAGGGGCTTAATAAGAACCTGGAAATCGTCGAGGCTATCAGAATCACAAATAATAAATATGTCCAGATAGTTAGAGCGGGAGAGGATAAATATTTCGTTATAGCTATTGGTAAGGAAGAGGTTACTTTGCTTGGTGAATTAACAGCTTCTGAGCTTAAGTTTTTGTCTGAGGAGGAGCAGGGTTCTGTCAATCCTCCTGTGGACTTTAAGACAATTCTGGACAAACTCAAGAAGAAAAGTTAATTTTGCAGGCTGGATATGTTATGAATAAATTTAAGAAGGTATATGTCATTTGTAGTTTGGTGTTTGCAGCTACATGTATTTTTTGTACACTTTTCATGAGTACAATTACTGCAAAGGCAACTGAATATGATAGTAATACCGAATTTGATACAGAATATGGGGCTGACAATGGGCATTATGGCGCAACAGAAAATGCGCCTAATGCTTCAGATGAGACTGTTGGAGATGGTGGATTCACATTGCAGTTCGATGGCAATGATGGTAATTTCTCATCTACTCTTAGGATGCTATTAATCCTTACAATTATCGCATTATCCCCATCTATTCTCATAATGCTTACATCCTTTACCAGATGCGTAATAGTGCTTCACTTTGTGCGCGCTGCTATAGGTACTAATACAGCGCCTCCGAATCAGGTTTTGATTGGCTTGGCGTTGTTTTTAACTTTATTTATTATGTCACCTGTTTTGACACAGATTAAAACAGAGGCTATTGATCCTTTTGATGCAGGAGAGATTACCCAGGAAGAGGCTATTGATGCTGCTGTTATGCCTATCCGTGAGTTTATGTACGGACAGACTCAGACCAAGGATCTTAATCTATTTTGTGACATAGCTGGAGTTACCTATGAGGATTATGATGATGTTGCTTTCACAGTTTTGGTTCCTAGTTTCATACTTTCAGAACTTAGAACAGCATTTATCATTGGATTTTTAATTTATATTCCATTTATTGTTATTGATATGGTTGTTGCATCAGTACTTATGTCAATGGGTATGATGATGCTTCCGCCTACTACCATATCCCTACCATTCAAGATTCTCTTATTTATCTTGGTTGACGGATGGGATTTGGTTATAGGAGGTCTTGTTAAGACTTTCTATTGATGGAGAAGATTTAGGATTTAGGAGAGTAAGTTATGACAGAGGGACAGGTACTCGATATTATTAGAGATGCTATTTATACACTTCTTATGGTTTCGTTACCATTGCTTTTAGTATCTCTTGTTATTGGTTTGGCAATTAGTATTTTTCAAACAGTTACATCTATTCAGGAACAGACCCTTACTTTCATTCCTAAAATAGTTGGCGTTTTCACAGCCCTTATGATTTTTGGTCCGTGGATGCTTTCTGTGCTTACAGATTACATCAATAATCTATGGGCAAATTTCAGTATTTATTTAGGCTAGGATAGATGTTTAGTGTTGATTTTACTTTACAAAATTTTGAATATTTTCTTCTGATACTTACACGCATATCCATGTTTGTAGTGGTGGCGCCATTTTTTAATACTAGAAATACGCCTGTTAGAGTTAAGATAGGCTTTTCAGCTATCGTATCTTTGATGTTGTATTTTGTGGTAGATTTTAGCGCCCTTAATTATTCTACAGTTGTTGGGTATGCTTTTTTAGTTGTTAGAGAGGCTGTAACTGGACTTATTATAGGATTTTCAACTTATTGCTGTACATTCATAATTCAGCTTGCAGGTCACATGATTGATATGAATATAGGTCTTTCTATGGCCCAGGAGTTTGATCCTACTATGGGTTCAGAAGTTTCAGTTACGGGTTTGCTTTATAATCAATTTATTATGGTGCTCCTTATTATATCAGGAATGCATAGATATCTTTTTAGGACACTATGTGATGCTTTTGAGTTGATTCCTATAGGAGGGACTATTTTTAGATGGGATTCACTTTTGAGTTCCACAATTATTTTTATTGCAGATATTTTTGTCATTGCTTTTAGAATTATACTTCCGGTGTTTGCTGTAATCATGATTTTAAATGCAATACTTGGAATAATGGTTAAGGTTGCGCCACAGATTCACATGTTCTCTGTAGGTGCTCAGCTTAAAATTATAGTTGGTTTTATAGTTTTATTCTTAACGGTATTTTTACTTCCTGATATAGCTAGTTTTATTTTTAAAGAGATGAAAAAAATGATGTCACTATTTATACAAGGATTGTACTGATTTGATGCAAAGGGAAAATAATCTATTAATTGCATATAATCTTCAGTTTTTTGCAAAAGATGGAGAGGGCGGTGAGAAGACAGAACAGCCTACCTCTAAAAAACTTCAGGATGCAAGAAAAGAAGGTAAGGTGGCAAAAAGTAAGGAAATTGTTAATGGTTTCTCGCTTTTGGGCTTTTTTATCAGCTTGCGAATCTTTCTAGAATTTGCAGGTGTTAGATTTGAGGAAATTTTTGCATGGATTTATGCTATAATACCAGATATAGTAGAAATGAATGGAAGTGGCATGACAATACAAACAATATCTGGGATTTTCCAGACCTTGCTTTTGAAGATGTTTTTAATTCTACTTCCGTTTTTAGCTATTGGTTTTGCAACTCATTTTGTGGGGAATTTGATTCAGGTAGGATGGAAGCCTACCCTAAAGCCATTGCAGCCTAAACTTAGCAAGTTTAATCCTATTAGTGGATTTCAGAGAATCTTTTCCAAGCAATCAATTGTTAATTTGATTTTAGCTCTTGCGAAAGTAACACTTGTGTTTTACATAGCGTATCTCAATATTAGAGACCAGGCTAACAATTTATTTATACTTTATGATATTAATCTAAGGGCAGCTCTTAGCTTGATATTTAAAATTATTGTTGATACAGGCATTAAGATTAGCCTTGTATATATCGTTCTTGGATTTGCAGATTATGCTTATCAGCGCTGGAAATTTAGAGATGATATGAAGATGACTAAGCAGGAAGTCAAGGATGAGTACAAAAATTCCGAAGGAGATCCTGCTATCAAGGGTAAGCAGAGGCAGAGGATGATGGAAGCTTCTCAGAGGCGAATGATGCAAAGCGTCCCACAGGCGGATGTTGTCATCACCAACCCTACCCACATTGCTGTTGCTATTTTATATGACAACACAAAAGATGAGGCACCCCGTGTGGTAGCCAAGGGCGAGGATTACCTTGCTAAAAAAATTAAAGACACCGCCAAAGATAACGGTGTACCAATAGTTGAAAACAAACCGCTGGCCAGAGCACTGTATGCCACTGTTGATGTGGATCAAGTTATTCCGCCTGAGTTGTATCAGGCAGTTGCAGAGATTCTGGCGGTTGTATATACCAATAGAGCAAGCTAGAAATATTTTCGGAAAGGGGGATTAGTATGGATTTAACAGCATCAGTTAAAAAAACAGATGTTGGGATTGCGCTTTATTTACTTGCAGCTGTTACATTCTTTGTAATACCTATCCCTAATTTCCTTTTGGATATAATGATTGCTTTCAATATATCCATTGCACTAATCGTTTTAATGAATGTTCTTTTCGTACAAGAAGTGTTGGATATGTCCTTCTTCCCAACATTACTTCTTTTTACGACTATTTTTAGAATTTCACTTAACGTTTCATCTACAAGACTTATTCTTTCAACAGGAGACCCTGGTAATGTTGTTAAGACATTCGGTAGTTTCGTTGGTGGTAACGATCTTGTTATTGGAGCTATCATTTTCTTAATTCTGATTATTATTCAGTTTATGGTTATCAACAAAGGTTCTGAGCGTGTAGCTGAGGTTTCAGCTCGATTCACCTTGGATGCTATGCCTGGTAAGCAGATGGCCATTGACGCTGATTTGAATACAGGTGCTATTGATGATGCCGAGGCCAAAAGACGAAGAGATAAGATTCAAGAAGAATCCGCATTCTTCGGAGCTATGGACGGTGCTACTAAGTACGTTAAGGGAGATGCTACAGCAGGTCTTATCATTACTGTTATCAACCTTGCAGGTGGTACTGTAATGGGCATGCTCAATCAGGGACTTCCTGCAGCTGACGCTCTTCAACAGTTTGGTATCCTTACAATCGGTGATGGACTTGTATCTCAGATTCCATCTCTTTTGATTTCACTTTCAACAGGTATTTTAGTTACCAAGGGTTCTAAGTCTGCTGATTTCTCAGGCACACTTATCAAGCAGCTTTTTGGTATTCCAAAGGTTCTTTATATAGTTGGTGGAACTATGGCCTTTCTAGGTATAGCTACACCTCTTAACCCTGTGCTTTTCATCGCTTTTGGCGGTGCTTTTGTTGTGTCAGGCCTTTCTATTTCTAAGACCATTGGCGAGGAGGAAATAGAGCAGGAGGTAGCTGCTGAGGAGACTGAGGCTGAGGAAATCCGCAAGCCGGAAAATGTTGTTTCTCTTTTACAGGTTGATCCGATTGAGCTTGAGTTTGGTTACGGAATTATTCCGCTTGCAGATGTTAACCAGGGTGGTGATTTGCTTGACCGAGTTGTAATGATTCGAAGGCAGATAGCCCTTGAACTAGGTACGGTTGTTCCGATTATCAGACTTAGAGATAATATTCAGCTTAATCCTAATCAATACATCATTAAAATAAAGGGTATTCAGGTGACAGAGGGTGAGATTCTATTTGACCATTATATGGCCATGAATCCTGGATACGTTGAGGAAGAGATTACAGGTATTCCTACTTTCGAGCCGTCATTCCATTTGCCGGCTATATGGATTACAGAGAGTCAGAGAGAGCGAGCAGAGTCTCTTGGATATACTGTTGTTGATCCTCCATCTATTATTGCTACTCATTTGACCGAGATTATCAGAAGTCATATTGCAGAGCTTCTTACAAGACAGGATGTACAGAATCTTATCGACAATCTCAAGGAGACCAATCCTGTTATTGTGGAGGAACTTATTCCAAAGCTTCTTGGCCTTGGCGATGTTCAAAAAGTTCTTCAGAATCTCTTATCAGAAGGTGTTTCTATTCGAGATTTGCTTACAATATTCGAGGTATTGGCTGACCACGCAACAACTACACACGATACAGATGTATTGACAGAGTACGTACGACAGGGATTGAAGCGTGCTATTTCAGGTAGATATTTTGCTCCTAATGAGACCACACAGGTTATTACTGTAGATCCTAAGGTAGAGCAGGATATTATGGCTTCTATTAAGCAGACTGAGCAAGGTGCATATTTGACTCTTGATCCAGAGCGAATTAAGGCAATAATCGATTCTCTTGGCCAGGAGATTAATAAGCTTGAGGAGATGGGACGTACACCTATTGTTGTTACATCTCCAATCGTCAGAATGTACTTTAAGAGCATGACTCAGGATTACTATAAGGATTTGATTGTAGTTTCATACAATGAAATAGATTCAAATGTTGAATTATCATCAGTAGGAATGGTTACAGGGTGAGAATAAATGACAATTAACAAATACACTGGAAAAACTGAAGAAGAGGCAATGTCAAAGGTTCGAAAGGAACTTGGCAATGCTGCAGTTATTATGAATGTTAAGGTGATTAAGCCAAAGGGACTAGGTGGTCTATTTAAGAGTAACACCTACGAGGTCACTGCAGCTGTGGAAGATGACGATGTTAGGAACAATCCTTTTGTTCCTGAGGAGGTCGCTTCAGCTATTAGCAATTCACAGGAAAAAGCTTCTGGAGAAAATGAATCTTCTGGATTTGATGCAGTAGCTGATGATGCCATTATGCTTAAGAATGCTTTTTCGGCAGTTAATGAAGTTCTTGAAAAGCAGGAGGATAAGTCTATGCCAAAGCAGGAGTTTGAGCCACTTTCTGATAGTGCTCCACGCACTAGACTTATTGAGCCTACATACTCTAAGCCGGTTGGTATGAGACCTGTTGTTGCTCCAATCGAGGAGCCTCGTGTAAAGGTAACTCAAACAGTTGAAGCACCTGCTGCCAGAGCTAACATTCAGCCGGAGTCTGTTTCAGCACAGACATCACAGCCATCTATTGACAATGACAACCACGTCTTTGTTAAGATGCTTTACAATGTTCTCCTTGAAAATGAGGTTCAGGAGAAATATATCAATCAGGTATTAGAGGACATGGACAAGGTCTTACAGACTAGCCACAGCCTAGATAATTTACTATCAAATGTTTACCAGAAAATGGTTTTAAAACTAGGCACTCCTTCTAAGATTATGATGGGTTCCCGTCGTCCTAAGGTTGTATTTTTTATCGGCCCTACAGGCGTTGGCAAGACTACAACCATTGCTAAAATTGCCAGCAAATTCAAGGTAGAAGAAGGCAAAAAGGTAGGCCTTATTACTGCTGATACATACAGAATGGCTGCTGCAAATCAGCTTCAGACTTATGCAAATATTTTAGGGGTTCCTCTTAATGTTATTTATTCTGCAGATGAGCTCTTAGATACAGTGAAAAAGCAGACTAGGGAAAACGAAGACTTAGATGTGATTCTTGTTGATACCATTGGTTTTTCACATAGGAATGAAGAGCAAAAGTCAGATACAAATAAATTAATCAGCGCCCTTTCTGATTACTATGATAGTGAAGTTTATCTTGTACTTTCGGCAACTACAAAATATAAGGATCTTATTGATATAGCTGATGCTTATATGGAGTTTACTGATTTTAACCTTATATTTACAAAGCTTGATGAGACTAATTGCCTAGGTAATATATTCAATCTTAAGCTTTACACCAAGGCAAACCTTTCTTACCTCACTGTTGGACAGAATGTTCCTGATGATATAGAGATTGTTAATGCCCAGAAGCTGGTTAAACAGTTATTGGGAGGGAAGTAAATGGATCAGGCAGAAAATCTTCGCAATGTAATAAAGGCTCACAACATCAAGAGCGTTGAGAATACAAAAGTCATTACCATTACCTCAGGCAAAGGCGGCGTAGGTAAATCCAACATGGCTGTTAATTTAGCTGTGCAATTTACTAAAATGGGCAAAAAGGTCATCATTTTAGATGCGGATTTTGGTCTTGCCAATGTAGAGGTCATGTTTGGTACCTTACCTAATTACAATCTTTCCGATGTTATTTTCAAAGGAAAGAGTATTAGAGATATTATTACTGAGGGACCTATGGGAATTGGCTTTATTTCAGGCGGTTCCGGCGTTGTTGGCCTCAATAATTTAAAAAGTGAACAAATTACGTTTTTAGTGCATAATTTAACACTTTTGAACGATTTATGTGATATTCTAATAATTGATACAGGTGCGGGTGTTTCTGACCAGGTCATGGAATTTGTCCTTGCTTCTCCTGAAGTAGTGCTTATTTCCACACCTGAGCCTAGTTCCCTTACCGATTCTTATTCCCTCATGAAGGCAATGTATAAGAGCGACAGATACATTGAGGGAGGTACAAATGTACACTTGGTTGCCAATAAGGTTACCAGTGAATCTGAAGGCAAGGCAGTTTATTCTAAAATGCTTTCTGTAGTTCAAAAGTTTTTAGGCGGAAAACTAGATTATTTAGGTTATGTTCCATATGACAATTTCCTTGAAAAATCAGTTAGAAACCAAAAGGTTGTGTCAATTGAATACCCTCAGTCAAAAGCAGCTAAGAGCTTTGAAAACCTAGCTTATAGACTTCTTCAGAAGGATTCAATGACACATTATAAATGGGGTGTTTTACACATTTTCAATACATTATTAAAAGACAGGGCTTAGTTATGGAAATATTAGAATTAAGGCCTGGCACACCGATGGAGTTTTCGGTTGCCAGCATCAATGCCAACGGCGAGGCAAACTTGGATGGGGAGAAGAATAATTATATTTCAAGTGTCTTCGGCGTTACCAAAAATGAAGAGATTTTATTTCATATTCCTACTCGAGGAGGGCACACTGTTACAGTGCCTATGAATATTAATTTTGATGTGGTATTTAATACTCGAGCAGGTATGTTTCAACTTTCGGGAGAGATTACTAAACGAGGAAAGCTGGAGAATTTCCCTATTTATGTTTTTGAGCCTAGTTCCAAGCTTCAAAAAGTTCAAAGAAGGGATTATTACAGATTTAACTGTTTACTTCCGATAAAAGTATTACCAATACCTGAGGATGTAGCCTTACTTCCTTCGATGACTCTTGTAGAGGATGACTTGGAGAAATATGGCAATACCTACGGTGACCCAGTAGAGGGAAATATTGTTGACATTAGTGGAGGTGGAGCTAGATTTAAATCTAGACACGAGGTTCAGACGGAGAGATATATGTACTGTTCCTTTGTTCTATCAACTCCGAACCTTAATAAAATAATAAATGTCATCAGTAGAAAGGTAAAAGTAGAGTACGATAGTGAGAATAATGTTTATATTCACAGAATAGAGTTTTTATTTAAAGAGCCAGACGACAGGGAGATAATAATTAAGTACATTTTTGACGAAGAGCGGCGGTTACGTAAAAAAGAGCAGGGGTAAAGAATGTATAAGATTTTGGTTGTTGATGACTCTGCACTCATGAGAAGGGTTATCTGTGATATTATAAACGCAGATAGTGATTTTCGTGTAGTCGACGTTAGTGCAGACGGCGAAGATGCTTACAACAAAATAAAGAATAATCCGTACGATTTAATCGTGCTGGATATGGTACTTCCTAAGCTCACTGGTTTGGAACTGCTGGAGAAGCTTTACAACGAGAAGTTCACCTTCAATGCTGTGATTGTCAGCTCTATCTTAAAAGAGGATGCAGACAAGACGGTAAAGGCAATGGAGTTTGGAGCTCTTGATTTTGTAGTAAAGCCTATTAGATCCGGTAGTGACACTAGAGATGTTTTTGGTAGGCAGCTTCTGACATCGCTCCATAATGTGTCAAAGTCTAATGCTTTTAGACCAGTTACATCTTCTGGAAGCTCTTCAAATGATTCAAAGTCTTTTAGCGAAAGTAGACAAGCAACTCAGGATCGTTTGGAAAGTGTTAGGAATCATCTGGAAAATATCAAATCTGGTTCCGGTAGTGCGCGCACCGCATCAGATATTGAGAAAATGGGCGTTACAAATCAGTCGCCTCAGATGTCTCCTTCTATGTCAAATCAAGACCAGCCAGTAGTAGCGGCTTCAACACCGGCTACACCAAGCAAGAAAGCACCAACAGGCAGTGGCGTTAGAACCAAAAAAATTATTGCTCTTGCTTGCTCAACTGGAGGACCACAGGCATTACATACTTTCGTGCCTATGCTTCCAGCTAGTTTATCAGTACCAATGGTTCTTGTTCAGCATATGCCAGAAGGATTTACAGCCTCTCTTGCAGCTAGATTGGACCAAATTTCAGCTGTTCATGTTAAAGAGGCTGAGGACGGAGAATTCTTTAAGCCAGGCTGGGTTTATATTACCCCAGGCGGTAAGCACATGGAAATCTGCGAAGACGGAAGTAAAGCAGCCTACTGTCACTTAGATGACAGTCCACCTGTGAATAGCCTTAAGCCTTGTGCAGATGTTATGTACAAGTCTCTTAAAGACTCTAGCTTTGATGAAATTATTTGTGTAGTTCTTACAGGAATGGGCGCAGATGGTTCAGAAGGAATTAAATACCTGAATCAATACAAAAAGACTTACGTTATTTCGCAAGAAGCTTCCACATGTGTTGTATATGGAATGCCTAAAGCGGTGGAACAGGGCGGTTTATCTAACGAAGTTGCTCCGCTAAAATCTGTAGCAAATTCAATTGTGAAAAGACTTGGAGGGTAAATCATGGATGTAAGTCAATATTTGGATATTTTTATCGATGAGACAAGTGGTCATATTCAGAGCCTTTCTGACAATATTATGGAGTTGGAGAAAGAGCCTGAAAACAAAGATGTTGTTAACGAGATTTTCCGTGCAGCTCACTCACTTAAGGGTATGGCTGGTACAATGGGATTCAAGAGAATGCAGCATCTTACACACGATATGGAAAACGTTTTCCAGGAAGTTCGTAATGATAATGTAAAGGTTAATTCTGCTCTTATTGATATTCTTTTTAAATGTCTTGATGCTATCGAGGGTTACCTTGAAACAGTTAAGGCTACTTCTAACGAAGGTGAAGAAGAAAACGAAGCTCTTATTAAGCTTTTAAATGACTATTTGGCAGGGGCAGAAGGCGGAGAAGCGCCAGCAGCAGAGGCTGCAGCACCTGCAGAGACTGAAGCACCAGCAGCAGAGGCAGCTGGCAGCGCTGATGGTCCTTTATTTAAGAAGATGAATCTTGAGCCAGAGATGATTGAAAAGCTCAAAGCAGAGAAGCAACTCTATGGATTCACAATCCACATTAATAAAGAGTGCTTGCTTAAGGCAGCAAGAGCTTTCCTCGTTTTTAAGGCAGTAGAAGAGTTTGGCCAGATTATGGCATTTGACCCAAGTTCTGCAGATATTGAAGATGAAAATTTCGAGTTCGATTTTTCATTTATTCTTTCTACGGAGGCTGAGCTTGATCCAATTATTGAGTCTGTAAAGGCCGTATCTGAAATAGAGTCAGTTGAGGCTGAAAAAGTAACACCTGATATGTATGAGAAAAAGGCTGAAGAGCCAGCACCAGCTGCACCAGCAGCAGAGGCCGCAGCACCAGCAGCTGCAGCACAAGCTACACCTGCAGCACCAGCTGCACCAGCCGCACCAGCAGCTCCTGCTGCTAAGCCAGCAGGCAAGACAAATGCACCAGCTAACAAGCCTGTTACTTCACGTACAATCCGTGTAGATATCGAAAAGCTTGATGCTTTGATGAATCAGGTTTCCGAGCTTATTATTGCGAAGAACTCACTTGCATCTCAGAGCAATGGCAATGGTGAGATTGACAGCCAGACATTACATGAAAATATAGAGTACTTAGAGAGAATCACAACTAACCTTCACGAATCAGTTATGAAGGTTCGAATGGTTCCTATTGAGTCAGTAGTTGCTAAGTTCCCACGAATGATCAGAGACTTAAGCCGTAAGCTTGATAAGCCTATGGATTTGGTTATGACTGGTGAGGATACTGAGCTTGACCGTACTGTAGTAGATCAGTTAGGTGATCCACTTCAGCATTTGCTTAGAAACTCAGCTGACCATGGTATTGAGTCTACTGAGGACAGAAGAGCAGCTGGCAAGCCAGAAACAGGTACAATTTTCCTTAACGCTTTCCAGGAAGGTAATAACGTCATTATCGAAGTTGGTGATGATGGTGGCGGTATCAACACAGAAAAGGTTAAAGAAAAAGCCATTGAAAGAGGTCTTGTTACTCCTGAAGAGGCAGAGAATCTTTCTCAGAAAGAAATCATTGATTTCTTGTTTATGCCTTCATTCTCAATGGCAAAGCAGATTACAGATATTTCTGGTCGAGGCGTAGGTCTTGATGTTGTTAAGAGTAATATCGAAGCTCTTGGTGGTGATGTTACTGTTAAGTCTACAATGGGCGAAGGCTCTAAGTTTACAGTTAGATTACCACTTACACTTGCTATTATTCAGGCTCTTATGGTTGAGATTAGAGATGAAAAATATGCAATTGCACTTGCTTCAATTATGAACATTGAAAATATTCCAAGATCAGATATCAAGTATGTTGAATCTAAGGAAGTTATCCACCTTAGAGGTCAGGTTATTCCTCTTATTCATCTTGATTCAATCCTTGACTTTGAGCCTAAGGAAGATGAAGATGAGACAATGACAGTTGTTATTTGTAAGAAGGGCGATACCCAGGGAGGTATCATAGTAGATAACCTTATCGGACAGCTTGAAATCGTTATTAAGTCTCTTGGTAAACTTGATAACAACAAGCTTATCAGCGGTGCTACTATCCTTGGTGATGGTGAAATCGCAATGATTCTTGATGTTAATGCGGTTATATAGTAGGAGGTGAGACCATGTCAGATTTAGCTGTTTATGATGTAGTTGAAAAAGAAAAAAAGCAATACATTGTAGTTAAAATAGGTGGCGAACATTATGGTATCGACATTTCCTATATTGATAACATAGTTCGAATGAGTAAAATTACCAGAGTACCTAAGGCTCCTTCGTATTACAGAGGAGTTATCAATCTTCGTGGTGAGGTTGTACCTGTAATGAGCCTTAGACGTCGAATGGATTTGGAAGATGATGAATTTACTGATGCATCGAGAATCATCATTCTAAAGCTTGAAACAGGCGGACTTATGGGCGTTATTGTTGATGAAGTTAAGGAAGTTCTTTCCCTTTCTGAAGACGATATCGAGACTCCAACATCTACTCTTAAGAGTAAGAATTCTTTCATAAATGGTGTTGGAACAAACGGCGATGAGTTGATTTCTATTTTCGAAATTAACTCAATTATAGGCGAGACAGATGCATCATAAAGGGAGGTAACGATGCTCACACTGAATGAGGTTAATGAGAAATATTTTGATGTCCTCAAAGAGATAGGTAATATTGGCGCTGGCAATGCAACAACTGCCATCGCCAATATGCTTGGCCTTAGGATTGATATGAGTGTTCCTGAGGTTGCATTCCTACCAGTTGAGGAATTAGGATCTGCTATTGGCGCCGAGGATGAGATCATTGTTGGTATCATGCTTGGCGTTGAGGGCGATATTGATGGTTCGATGATGTTTTTGATGGACATGCAATCAGCTCATCATATAGTTAATAAGCTTATGATGAGACCAGATGATTACTGTGAACCATTTGATGAGATGGATTTATCTGCAATCAAGGAAATTGGTAACATTATTGCGGGTTCATATTTGTCTGCACTATCTGGTTTGACTAATCTTACGATTGTTCCTTCAGTGCCATTTGTTGCTGTAGATATGGCTGCGGCTATTCTTTCTGTGCCAGCGGTTCAGTTTGGTATATTTGGCGACAATGCGCTTATGATTAACACTGAATTCTCTGATGACTTAGGAATAAGGGGACATTTCATTCTGATGCCAGAAGAAGATTCTTATGCAAAGATACTAACAGCACTTGGTATACCAATTTAAGGAGAGTGATATTATGGGGCAGATGATTAAAGTCGGCATGGCTGATCTTAAAATTTGCAAGGCTCCTGATGCACTGACTACAATTGGGTTAGGGTCATGTATAGGAATTGCAATTTACGATTCATCCACTAAGATAAGCGGCTTAGCTCATATAATGTTGCCAGACAGCACTGCTATTAGAAATAATTCTAATATTGCAAAATTTGCTGATACTGGAATACAAAAGCTTTATGATGACATGATTAAAGCAGGCGCTAACAAAGCGAAGATGGTTGCAAAGATTGCAGGCGGTGCCAAAATGTTTGAAATGCCTGGTGCAGCGTCATCAGGAATCAACGTTGGGGAACGTAATGCAGAGGCCAGCAGGGCTAAGTTAAAGCAACTTGGAATCAGATTAGTAGCCGAGGATTGCGGATTAAATTACGGTCGTACTGTTGAGCTATATAGCGAAACAGGAGAATACTACATAAAAGCAGTTGGCAAAGATGTTAAAATTATTTAGTATATTGTATATGGAGGCCACACGATGATAAATACTAAACCTGTTCCGATTATTATTACTTTGGCTGCGGCATTTATATCGTGCGTTATCTCTATTGCACAAAAAGTCGAGTTTTCAGAGTTTGTCAAAAGATTAGCTATTGTAGTTGCTATTTTTCTTGTGATGGGTACCATCATTAAGATGATATTAGATTATGCGTTTAAGACATTGGAACCTATTACACCAATAGACGAGGATGTTATAAGCGTTAGCACACCATTAGATGAGGCTGAGGGCCAAGAGGGTCAAGAGGAATCATCAGAAGAATCGCAGGAGCCAGACGAAGCCTAGAATGACTGGCCATTCTGTGTAACCTAAGGGGGCATAAATGAAGGCAGGTGACAGAGAAAAGCTTTGGGATAAATATAAGGTTAATGCCACTCCAGAGCTTAGAGAGCAATTGATTCTTGAATATGCGCCACTTGTAAAGATTGTTGCGGGACGACTTTGCATGTACCTAGGCAATACTGTAGAGTACGAAGATCTCTGCAGTTATGGTATTTTTGGACTTATTGATGCTATTGATAAGTTTGATTTGGCTAAGGATGTTAAGTTTGAAACTTATGCCAGCTTGAGAATCAGAGGTTCTATTTTAGACCAAATTAGAAAAATGGATTGGATTCCTCGTACCATTAGACAACGTCAGCGTATGATAGATGATGCTATCAAGACTGTTGAGGCTAGAACTGGTCATAGTGCGTCGGACGAGGAGATAGCCGTTGAATTAAATATTTCTTCTGATGAGTTTTTAAAATGGCAGTCTCAGCTTAATGTGACTAATGTGGTTTCACTAAATGAGTTTGTTGAAGCGGGCAATGAACCAGTTATGGAGGCTGAACACAATTCTCATTTTATTCAGCCAGAGGACAATATAGCAAAGCAAGAGCTTTCTGAGAAGTTAAAAGAAGCTCTTGAGAAGCTTACAGAAAAAGAAAAACAAGTCATCCTTTTATATTATTACGAGGATATGACTTTAAAAGAAATAAGTGCAGCTCTTGAGGTATCCGAATCAAGAGTTTCACAGCTTCACACAAAAGCGTTGACGAAGATGCGTAACGTTTTAGGTGATTACATGGGTATTCTAATTAAATAGGTTATATGTGACAGTAATTGTGTGCTATTCTTTCGGGAGGGAATGTTATGTCAATTAGTCCACTTAATTTTAATGGAATGATTCAAAACACCAATGAAGTCAGTCATACACACTCGGCGGAGGACCAAAAGCCATTGCTTCAGCAGGAAAATCTTACCCATGAGGTAGATAAGCAGCAGGAGCAACAGGCGAAGCAGGTTAATAATCTATATAAGTCCGAGCAGAGTGAGTCAAAATATGACAGAGAAGGTAGTGGTAAGGGCTATCAGGGGAACAAGAATCGCAAGCCTACTAATCCAAAGGATAAAAAGGAAGAGACTGAGATGACGGCAGATGGAAAGATTTTCCAGAAGCCTAGCTCATCATTTGATATGCGAGTTTAAGAGGGAGACTGTAATGACAATACTTGAAATTGTACTCCTAATCATTGGGCTTGGCCTAATAATTGGGAGTTTTTTTGTGTCTGAAAGATTATCGTCTAAGGACAAAGAGAATCTACAGAAGTTAACAAGAGATCAGATTGAGTCTATTATCAAGGATAAAATGGCTGACGCCAATGTTGAATTGGAAGATAAGCTTTCTGCAACAATAGATGAGGCCATGGATGAATTAGATAGAAGGACTGATAAGGAGACTAATACCAAAATCCTTGCGATTTCTGAGTATTCGGATAATGTTTTAGAGTCTGTAGATAAGTCTCATAAAGAGGTCACTTTTATGTATTCAATGCTTAATGATAAGCAAAAGGATGCTACTGAAATGACTAAGAAGCTATCTGAGCTTGAAGATACTCTGGTGGCTTTAGATTCTGCAGTCTCAAAAAAGCTGGACTTGCTTAGAGATAAGGAACTTGAAATTGAAGACGAAAGACGTGTTTTAGAGGAACAAAAGGCAGCATTTGCATCTGAAAAGGAAGATAATCTCTCGAAACAGATTCCATTTAATGAAGCACTTGCTGAAAAATTTTCTGAAGAGACTTCAAATAGTGATACAAAATCAAACGGTAATATGGAGATTCTCACTCTTCATGATGAAGGGTTATCTGAGGTTGAAATTGCTAAAAAGCTTGGAAGAGGCTTAGGTGAGGTTAAATTCGTCCTTGGACTTTATCAGGAGGGAAGATAATGAGACTTAAATATTATATAAGAGGATTGGGAGCCGGAATTCTTCTTGCTACAATTCTTTTAAGTGTTAGCTTCTTCTTTGGTGGAGGCTACAAAAATAAAGAGCTTTCAGATGAGGAAATTATAGCTCGAGCTGAAAAGCTTGGAATGGTTATGGAAGAAAAAGATTCTAAGGAAGACACTGAGAAGACTGACAGTGAAACTTCTGAGGAAGACGCTGATACTGTAGATGAGTCATCTGCAACTGAAGAAAAGCCAGAAGAAGAGATGACAATTGATGAATTTGTTGAAGAGGCTGAGGAAACTAACGCAGCTGAACAAAATGAAGATGATACTGTGTCCTATCAGGCGTTTACTGTAAAAAGTGGTGAGTCATCAGAGACTATTGCCAATAATTTATATAAACAAGGGCTTGTAGACAGTTCAGCCTCATTTAATAAATATTTAGGTGAATTAGGAGTGGATAATCGCATTCAGTCGGGCACTTTTTATGTGCAGGTTGGCAGCTCTTATGATGACATAGTGGCGTTACTTGTTAATAAAGAGGCTAGAACAACAACTCCACCTGAAAATTAGTTGCATTTATTTGATTTTTATGATAAATTTTAAGGGCTGTTTAAAATTATACACGCATAAGGACTGATTATGGTTCCCAACCTACTGTAGGCAGGGTGTTAGTCAGGTTGAATTATGCGGAAGAAACAAACCAGGAGGTATTAAAATGAGTGTTATTTCAATGAAGCAGTTACTTGAGGCAGGTGTTCATTTTGGACATCAGACACGTAGATGGAACCCTAAGATGGCTCCTTACATCTACACAGAGCGTAATGGTATCCACATTATCGACCTTCAGAAGTCTGTAGGTATGGTAGACGATGCTTATGACGTTATCTTCGATATCGCACAGCAGGGCGGTACAATCCTTTTCGTTGGTACAAAGAAGCAGGCTCAGGACGCTATCGCATCTGAGGCAGAGCGTTGCGGTATGTACTATGTAAACGAGAGATGGCTCGGTGGTATGCTTACAAACTTTAAGACAGTTCAGACAAGAATTGCACGTCTTAAGGAAATCGAGAAGATGGAAGCAGATGGTACATTTGATCTTCTTCCAAAGAAGGAAGTTACTCAGCTCAAGAAGGAGCAGGAGAAGCTTACAAAGGTTCTCGGTGGTATCAAGGATATGAATCGTATTCCAGATGCTATCTTCATCATCGATCCTAAGAAGGAGCACATCTGTGTTCAGGAAGCACACGCACTTGGTATTCCACTTGTAGGTGTTTGCGATACTAACTGTGATCCAGATGAGCTTGATTACGTTATCCCAGGTAATGACGATGCTATCCGTGCAGTTAAGCTTATCGTTGCAAAGATGGCAGACGCTGTTATCGAGGCAAAGCAGGGTGAAATGAACGAAGTTGCTGAGGAGTCAGCAGCAGCTGATACAGAAGAGGAGGCATAATTATGGCAGCTATTACAGCAGCAATGGTAAAGGACCTTCGCGAGCAGTCTGGCGCAGGTATGATGGATTGTAAGAAGGCACTCGCTGAGTGCGATGGTGATATGGATGCAGCTTTCGAGCTCCTTCGTAAGAACGGTGCAGCTAAGGCTGAGAAGAAGGCATCTCGTATCGCAGCAGAGGGTATCTGCAAAGTTGTAGTTGAAGGCAATACAGCAGTTGTTCTTGAGGTTAACTCAGAGACTGATTTCGTTGCTAAGAACGAGAAGTTCCAGACATATGTTGAGAAGGTTGCTAAGCAGATTCTCAACTCTAACGTTACTACTATTGATGAGCTCCTTGCTGAGAAGTGGGCTGAGGATTCATCAAAGACAGTTAACGATGTACACGTAGAGATGGTTGCTACAATCGGTGAGAAGCTTTCTCTTAGAAGATTCGAGAAGGTTACTTCTGATGGTTTCGTAGTATCATACACACACGGTGGTGGACGTATCGGCGTTATCGTTGATATGGCTGGCGCTGAGTCAGATGCAGCTAAGGAAGCAGCTACAAATCTTGCTATGCAGATTGCAGCTCTTAATCCAAAGTATGTTAGCCGTAGCGAAGTTTCAGCTGAGTACATTGCTCATGAGAAGGAAATCCTTCTTGCTCAGATTATGAACGATCCTAAGGAGTCACAGAAGCCTGAGAAGGTTATCAATGGCATGATCGAAGGTCGTGTATCTAAGGAGCTTAAGGAAATCTGCCTTCTTGATCAGGTATATGTTAAGGCTGAGGACGGCAAGCAGTCAGTTGCTAAGTACTTAGAGCAGGTTTCTAAGGAGACAGGTTCTGAGCTTTCAGTTAAGAGATTTGTTCGTTTTGAGACTGGTGAAGGTCTTGAGAAGAAGAACGAAGACTTCGCAGCTGAAGTTGCAGCTCAGATGAATGCATAGAATCATATTTTCAAGGCTATGCCGAAGAAAATGTGATTCAGAGGAGCCCTTATTGCCGAAGGCAATCCTGGATGGGTTCCGATTCCCGTAATAAGTTAATTATAGGTAAAGCGGAAGGACTACATTTTGTGTAGTCCTTCTTTTTTTATGCTTTATCTTGTGAAAGTAATGTGATAAAATTAAAGAGAATTTTCAGTAGGGGAGGAAATAGTTTGGAAGGTTCAAACATGGGGCTCGAGAGACAGCGCGCCAAACGCAAGCGTGTCGCTCGAATGAAGAAGATGATTGTCACTACAATCATCGCATTTATGTTAATCACTTTATGCGTTTTGACTTTTTTATGTATCGAGGTAATCTCGTTACAAAAGCAAGTTGATGTATTATCTGCAAAGGTTAATGGGGTGACCGATGTATATACAGAAGCTGCTATGTCTGATGAGGAGATAGAGGATAGTATATATGTGGTAGATAATTCGGAGAACTTTGCTGAGACAGGGGATATTCCACTTGTCTATCTTACATTTGATGATGGACCTAGTGAGAATACGGAGCAGATTCTTGATATCCTTGATGATTACAATGTCAAGGCTACTTTCTTTGTTAATGGCAAGGAGGATGAAGCTTCAGCAAATACATATCGACGTATAGTTGATGAGGGACATACTATAGGCATGCACGGTTATATTCATGATTATAGTACCCTATATCAGTCCACGGAGAGTTTCTCTTCTGACTATGATAGGATTCATCAGCTTATATTAGACACTACAGGTGTAGATACACATTTTTATCGTTTTCCTGGTGGTTCTAGCAACACATTCCACACTACATCTATGAGTGATTTAATTGGTGTATTAAATGATAAGGGGGCCGTATATTATGATTGGAATGTACAGGCCGGAGATGCCACTATATCAGCTTTCACAGAGGATGACCTTATTGATAATGTGATGAATAATGTGGTACAATACAAGACGTCTGTGGTATTGCTTCACGAGAAGGATGTTACAGTGGAGAGCTTACCTAGACTTATAGAATCATTACAGCAAGCGGGAGTGATGATTTTACCAATTACTGATGATACATACGTTATACATCACGTTAACGTAAAATAAATGTTATGGAGGAATTGTAATGGGATTTTTTAAGGATTTCAAGGAGGATTTTAACGACGCGGTTAACGAGCTTGTTCCAGGCGAGGGCGCTGCTTCTGAGGAAGTCATGGTTAATACCCTTGATGGTGATATTGACGTAGAGTCAGAGCTTAACAAGTTAGATGGTCTTCTTGAGCAGGTATCTAAGAAAGTTGATCAGCCAGCTGATGCACCAGCGGCTCCAGTTGAGGAGGTAAAGGAGGAGAAGAAGTCATTCTTTTCAGATTCTAAAAAAGAAAAAGTGGAGGCACCAAAGACTATGGATGTTATTGGAAATGTAGGGGAAACAAGAAGCAATGCTTCTGATGAGAACGCTATTATCACTGGTGGTATGAAGGTTACAGGTAATGTTGAATCTATCGGTTCTATCGAGGTTCAGGGTGAGATTAATGGCGACGTTACATGTAATGGCAAGCTTACTGTTACAGGTAAGGTAAATGGTAATTCTTCATCTGCTGAGTTCTTTGCTGATGCTGCAAAGATTGAGGGTGAGGTAGTTACAACAGGAACAGCTAAGGTTGGCGTTGGTTCTGTAATCATTGGTAACATCACAGCTACTTCAGCAGTTATCGCTGGCGCTGTTAAGGGTGATATCGATGTTAACGGTCCAGTTGTTGTTGATACTTCAGCTGTTGTTATGGGCAATATTAAGTCTCGTTCAGTACAGATTAACAACGGTGCTGTTATCGAAGGCTTCTGCTCACAGAGCTACTCAGACGTAGATGTAAATAGTGTATTTGCAGTCTAGTCTGAAATATATATTTTTCGAGGTATTTCATGAAGAGAGTATTACTTAAGCTTAGCGGAGAGGCACTTTCGGGGGATAAGGGCTTTGGATTTGATGAGGAGACATGTTTAATGGTTGCTCGTCAGGTTAAGAAGCTTGTTGATGACGGAGTTCAGGTTGGCGTTGTTATTGGCGGCGGCAATTTCTGGAGAGGTCGTTCATCAGAGAATATCGACAGAACAAAGGCAGATCAGATTGGTATGCTTGCAACTGTTATGAATTGCATTTATGTTTCTGAGATATTTAGAACAGTCGGTATGATGACTTCTGTTCTTACTCCATTTGAGTGCGGCAACTGCTCAAAGCTTTATTCTAAGGATAGAGCCAACAAGTACTTTGCAAGAGGCATGGTTGTTTTCTTTGCAGGTGGTACAGGACATCCTTATTTCTCAACAGATACTGCTACAGTACTTCGTGCAGTAGAAATCGAGGCTGATGTTATTTTACTTGCTAAGTCTATTGATGGTGTATACGATAGTGACCCAGCTAAGAATCCAAGCGCTAAGCGCTATGATGAGATTAGCATCCAGGAGGTTCTCGATAAAAAGCTTCAGGTAGTAGATCTTACAGCATCTATTATTGCGTTGGAGCAGAAGATGCCTATGTATGTTTTCTCATTAAATGAAGAGGATTCAATTGTTAAGGCTATCACAGGAAAATTCAATGGTACAATTGTTACCGTATAAGGAGGACTAATGGATAATATACTTTCAGTTTTCGAAGAGAAAATGACTAAGAGTTATAACAATCTCGAAAGTGAGTTTACAACAATCAGAGCAGGAAGAGCTAATCCACATATCTTAGATAAGATAACTGTTGATTATTATGGAGCACCAACTCCACTTCAGCAGGTAGCTAATATTTCTGTTCCAGAGCCACGTTTGATTCAGATTCAGCCATGGGAGGCTTCTTTGGTTAAGGAAATTGAGAAGGCTATCAATATGTCTGATATCGGAATTAATCCTACAAACGATGGCAAGCTTATTCGTCTTGTTTTCCCAGAGCTCACAGAGGAGCGTCGTAAGGAAATTGCTAAGGACGTTAAGAAGCATGGCGAAGATGCTAAGGTTGCAATCAGAAATATTCGTAGAGACGCTATTGATACATTAAAGAAGCATTCTAAGGATGAGGGCGTTTCTGAGGATGAGATTAAGGACCTTGAAGATAAGTGCCAAAAGATGACTGACAAGTTCATCGCAGAGGTCGATAAAGCTGTAGAAGCAAAGACAAAAGAAATCATGACTGTTTAACAGATAATAAATGACACTAATTTAAGGGGCACGAAAGTGCCCTTTTTTATACTTGTGAATTTGGAGGCAATATGAACGTACCAGAGCATATAGCTATTATACTTGACGGAAATGGCAGATGGGCTAAGGCAAAGGGGATGCCACGTACCTATGGTCACACTGTAGGTGCTAAAAACGTGGAGACAATTTGTAGAGCCGCTCATGATATGGGTGTTAAATACGTCACTATGTACGCTTTTTCCACTGAAAATTGGTCACGACCAGCTGATGAGGTGAAGGCCCTTATGAAGCTGTTAGGAGAATATATTAAGACTTGTATGAAGACTGCAAAGAAGGATAACCTTAGAGTTAGATTTATAGGTGACCTTTCTAAGCTTGATGATAAACTAAGGGCGAATATTAAGGAACTTACAGAGTATTCTTCACAGTTTACAGGTCTTACACTTACTATCGCTATCAATTACGGTAGTAGAGATGAGATGACTAGAGCTATTAGAAATTTGGCTTCTGATGTTAAGGCAGGAGAGATTCATCCTGAGGATATTGATGAGGAGCTGTTCTCTAGTTATTTGGATACTAAAGATATTCCAGATCCTGATTTCATGATTCGTACTTCAGGAGAACAGAGATTATCTAATTATTTGTTGTGGCAACTTGCTTATGCGGAGTTTTATTTTACACCAGTTGCGTGGCCTGATTTTACTCCTGATGAGCTTAAAAAAGCAATTGAGGAATACGATAAAAGAAATCGACGTTTTGGAGGTATTTAAAATCAATGTTTGTTACAAGACTTATTAGCGGTATTGTGCTTGTTGCACTTGCTTTACTGTTTATTATTACAGGTGGAGATTTACTCTTAGGAGTAATGCTTGTTCTTTCTCTTATTGGAATGTTTGAGCTATACAGAATTTTCGATGTAGAGAAGAAGCTTCCTGGTATTTTAGGATATGTGGCAGCTGTAGCATATTATCTTGACCTTAGATTTAAGTTTACTGGTGATAATATGGTCATCATGTTAGCTTTCTTGATTCTGCTTCTTGCTGTATTTGTTTTTAGCTATCCTAAATTTCACAGCCATCAGATTATGGCAGTGTTCTTTGGATTATTTTATGTAGGCGTTATGCTTTCATTTTTGTATCAGACAAGAATGCTTCCAAAGGGCCAGTTTATTGTATGGCTGATTTTCCTTTGCTCATGGGGATGTGATACATGTGCATATTGTGTTGGTGTTTTATTTGGAAAGCATAAGATGTCACCTATTTTATCACCTAAGAAATCAGTTGAGGGTGCTGTTGGTGGCGTGGTTGGAGCCTGCTTGCTTACAGCTATATACTGCGCTGTTGTTTCAAATGTATTCAAGGTAGATGATTTTGCGATTCTTCCTCTTGTTTGCATTTCTGCTGTAGGAGCTCTTATTTCAATGGTGGGAGATTTGGCTGCATCTGCAATTAAGCGTAATTTCGAAATCAAGGATTACGGCAAGCTTATTCCTGGCCATGGTGGTGTCCTTGATAGATTTGACAGTATTATTATTACTGCACCAATTATTTACTTCTTGGCTAATTATTTTTACGTATAATTATTTTGAGCCTCGGTCTTATCTGGACCAAGGTCTTGTTTAGAATTTGATTTTTAGGAGTTTTAAAATGGCACAAAAGATTGCTATTTTAGGGTCAACTGGTTCCATAGGAACACAGACTCTTGATATTGTTTCACAGAATCCTGATGACTTGCAGGTTGTTGCTATGTCATGTGGTTCTAATATTGATTTATTTGAAAAGCAGATTAGAAAGTATAGACCAAGCCTTGTTTCTGTTGGAAATGAGAAATTGGCGAATGATTTAAAGACTAGACTTTCTGATATAGATATTGATATTCGCTATGGAATGGATGGTCTTATTGCAGTCGCCACTGCGGAAGATGCAGACACTGTAGTTACAGCTGTAGTAGGTATGATTGGCGTTCAGCCTACAATCGCAGCTATCAATGCAAAAAAGACAATTGCACTTGCTAATAAAGAGACTCTTGTTACAGCAGGGCACATTATTATGCCTCTTGCCAAGGAAAAGGGCGTATCTATCTTACCTGTAGATAGCGAGCACAGCGCGATTTTCCAGTCACTTAACGGTGAGAGACATAATCAGATTTCTAAGATATTACTTACTGCATCAGGAGGGCCATTTAGAGGCAAGACTCTTGATGATTTGGAGAATGTTACACTTGAGGATGCATTAAAGCATCCTAATTGGTCTATGGGGGCTAAAATAACTATCGATTCTGCAACCATGATTAATAAAGGCCTTGAGGTTATGGAGGCCAAGTGGCTCTTTGGAGTGAATCTTAATCAGGTAGAGGTAGTTGTTCATCCTCAGAGTATTTTACATTCTGCTGTTGAGTTTATGGATGGGGCAGTGATTGGCCAGATGGGTACTCCAGATATGAGATTGCCTATCTTATATGCATTGTTTTATCCAAATCGTAAGACTTTGTATGCGGAGCCTCTTGATTTATTCAAAGTTGGCACCCTTACATTCGAGAAGCCGGATATGGAGACATTCTACGGACTTTCTCTCGCTTATGATGCAATGGATGCAGGTGGTAATGTTCCTACAGTTTTCAATGCAGCTAATGAAAAGGCAGTTGCTAAATTTTTAAATAATAAAATAAAGTTTTTGGAAATTCCTGAGATTGTTTCTGAGGCTATGATAAATGTGGACTTTATTCCAAATCCTACTATCGAGCAAGTATTAGAGACAGAGCAGATGACATATGACTTTATTGAGGGTAGGTGGTAGTTATGAAAATAGTTATTGCTATTTTGATTTTTAGCTTTATTATTATCTTTCACGAGCTAGGACATTTTCTTTTTGCTAAGAAATTCGATGTAAAGGTTAACGAATTTACACTTGGTCTTGGACCAACACTTTTATCATGGGGTAAGGGTGAGACTAAATACTGTTTAAAGGCACTTCCATTTGGCGGTTCTTGCGTAATGGAAGGAGAGGATCAGGAGAGTGATAGTGATAGAGCTTTCAGTAAAAAGCCTCTTTGGCAGAGATTTTTAATTGTATTTGGTGGACCATTATTTAATTTTATATTGGCTTATATTCTTGCAGTTATTTTAATTGCTATAGCAGGAGTTAATAAGCCTATTGTTACTTCTGTTTCAGAGGGACTGCCTGCTGAGGCTGCTGGTATTGAGGCAGGAGATGAGATTGTTTCTCTTAATGGATATAATATTCATTTTTATGAGGAAATCTCTATCTACAATTTTCTTCATTCATCTGGTGATGATATTACAGTTGGCTATAAGCGTGATGGCAAGACTTATTCAACTACACTTACACCTTTTTACAATGAGGAAGAGGGTAGATATTTGCTCGGTGTAAATAGATTATCGGGACGTGATAAGCTTACTAATCCTATATCCATACTGGCTTACGGTGGATACGAAATAAAGTATCAGATATACATGACTGTTCAGAGTCTTAGAATGCTTGTTACTAATGAGATATCTGTAAAAGAAGTATCAGGTCCTATTGGAGTTGGTAAAGCTATTTCTGATGTCTATGATTCATCAGCTGCTGATGGTATTAAATATATTGTTTTAAATTTGATGTCGATATCAATTTTGCTATCAGCAAACCTTGGAGTAATGAACCTAATTCCATTCCCTGCATTAGATGGTGGTAGATTGTTCATTTTCATTATAGAGGCTATTCGTCGTAAGAAAATGAAGCCAGAGATTGAAAATGGAATCAATCTTGTGGGCTTTGCACTTTTAATGCTTTTGATGATTGTTGTTATGTACAACGATATTGCCAAAATCTTTTAGAGGTAAATCATGAATACAAAAGAAGTTAAAATTGGAAATAGAGTAATTGGAGGAGGCAATCCTATCCTCATTCAGTCAATGTGTAATACAAAGACTCAGGATGTAGAGGCAACTGTTGCTCAGATTTTAGAGCTTGAGAAGGCAGGTTGCGATATTATCCGTGTTGCTGTCCCTGATATGGATGCTGCAAAGGCGCTTTCTGAAATTAAAAAGCAGATTCATATTCCACTTGTAGCAGATATACATTTTGATTACAGACTTGCAATTGCAGCTATCGAAAATGGAGCTGACAAGATTCGTATTAATCCTGGTAATATCGGAAGCATCGATAGAATCAAGGCTGTTGTAGAGGCTGCTAAGGCTAAGAATATCCCTATTAGAGTCGGTGTTAATTCTGGTTCATTAGAAAAGAACTTAGTAGAAAAATATGGTGGGGTTACTGCAGAGGGTCTTGTAGAGTCTGCACTTGATAAAGTTAAAATTATCGAGGATTTAGGATATGACAACTTAGTTATCAGTATTAAATCATCAGATGTTATGATGTGCGTGAAGGCCCATGAGCTTATTGCTGATAAGACAGAACATCCTCTTCATGTTGGTATTACTGAGGCTGGCACCGTTACAGCAGGCAATATCAAAAGTGCCTGTGGTCTTGCTATGATTTTGTCTCAGGGAATAGGAGATACTATTCGAGTATCACTTACAGGTGCTCCTATTGAGGAGATTAAATCTGCCAAGCTTATTTTACGTACTCTTGGACTTCGCAAAGGCGGTATTGAGGTCGTTTCATGCCCGACATGTGGACGTACTCAGATTGACCTTATTGGGCTTGCTAACAAGGTTGAAAACATGGTTGAAGAATTCTCAGACCTTAATATCAAGGTTGCTGTTATGGGCTGTGTTGTTAATGGCCCAGGAGAGGCAAAAGAGGCAGACCTTGGAGTGGCCGGTGGTATTGGCGAGGGACTTCTCATTAAGCATGGTGAGATAGTTAAGAAACTTCCAGAAGACCAGCTACTAAATGCCCTTAGAGATGAGCTTCTTGCATGGCCACGCTAACCTTGTATACCCTGTAAAACCGTATCTGAAAAGAATTATATTCTTGATTTGAAAATTATTTTTATATCTAAAAAATATAAGTGAGGTGGTAGTTCACAAGCTCTTAGGTTTCTTAAGTGAATCGTTTTAGATGAGCGTAGAAACCCTAAGGCTTGTGAACGTAACCACCGGACTTCAACTTGGAGAATGATTTATGGACCAAATGGGATTCTTTGAAGTTTTCCCTAATATGAATACGGAGAGTGACTTAAGTACAGCTCTTAGTGATGCCACAATCACTAAGGTAAGTACAGGGCGCTCTAAAGACGATATTCGTATATACGTTACTTTCAATACATTGATTCCAAAGCGCCGAATCTGGCATTTGGAAAAGTCTATTAAAAAACAGTTTTTCCCTAACAACGGAGTTACAATTCGTATATTCGAAGATTTTGACTTGTCTAGTCAGTATACTCCATCCAATCTTTTAAGTTCATACAACGATAGCATTTTAGAGGAGCTTGAGGAGAAGAGTGCTCTTCTTTTTAACATATATAAAAAGGCCGATTTGGATTTCCCAGAGAATGGTCATTTGACAGTTACCATAGAGGATACGTTAATAGGCAAGGAAAAGGAGCAGGAGCTTCACGATATGCTTTCTGCTATTTTAAATAGTCGTTGCCATCTAAATATGCCTATTGATTTTGAATACAAGGCACCTAAAAAGAGCAAATATCTTCAAAATGCTCAGATGGAAATTGAAAACAAGATTGCTGCTATCAATGCTCGTACTGCAGGTGCAGGACAGCAATCTGCTCCAGAAGAAAAAGAAGAGGCTAAACCTAAGCCTGAGGGCAAGAAATCTAAGGAAGAGCCTAAATCAGAAGAGCCTGAGAAGAAATTTGTTAGACCACTTACTAAATCTGATGACCCAGATATTATTATGGGTAATGAGATTGTTGAAAATGCAACTCCTATGGAGGAGATTAATGGAGAGTTACTTGGACCAATTGTTATTCGTGGTCAGCTTACAGCTCTTGAATTTAGAGAGACTAAAAAGGGTGGCTACTTTGGTTCTGGTTCCATGACTGATTTTACAGATTCAATTTCTGTAAAGTTCTGGTTTGCTGACTTGGATCAGGGGAAGGAGTTTGAATCGCTATTTAAGGTAGGCGGATTCTACAAGGTTTCAGGTAAGCTGGATGATGACCAGTTTTCTAAGGAGCTTACTGTTGGCCGTATTAATGCAGTTCAAAAGATAAAAGATTTCAGAGTCGTTAGAACTGATACGGCTGTTGAAAAAAGAGTTGAGCTTCATTGCCATACAAAGATGTCTGAGTTTGATGGTGTATCTGAGATTACATCTATTATTTCACGTGCTAAGGATTGGGGACACAAGGCGCTTGCTATTACAGACCATGGTGTGGTTCAGGCATTCTGTGATGCGGATCATATGAAGGGCCTTGGAGATTTCAAGGTTATTTATGGCTGTGAGATTTATCTTGTGGATGATACCAAGCTCATTGTTACCAATGACAAGGGGCAGAGCCTTCAGGATGAGTATGTTGTATTCGATATTGAGACAACTGGATTTAACCCTCGAAGCTGCAAGATTATCGAGATTGGCGCCGTAAAGATTGTTAATGGCGAGATAGTTGATAGATTTTCTGAGTTTGTTAATCCTCAGGTTCCAATTCCATATCGTATTACAGAGCTTACATCAATAAAGGATGAGATGGTCGAAAATGCTCCTACTATTGAGGAGATTCTTCCAAAGTTTATGGAATTCTGCAAGGGTACTGTGCTTGTTGCTCACAATGCAGGATTTGATACAGGATTCATCAAATATAACTGTAAAAAGCTTGGATTAGACTATGATTACACCCATGTAGATACAGTTGAGGTGGCGAGATATTTGCATCCTCATATGGCAAGATTTAATCTAGATGCTGTCTGCAAGGCTGAGAATCTTGTTAATGAGCATCATCATAGAGCTGTCGATGATGCAGAGGTTACTGCAAAAATCTGGAAGAAGTTCATAGAGAAGCTTGAAAACGAAAAGATTTATACTCTTACAGAGCTTAACGACCACAGCAAGCCAGGTCCAGAGCAGATTAAAAAGATGCGTGCTCATCATTGTATTGTACTTGCTAAAAATGATTTAGGACGTATTAATCTTTATAGATTGGTTTCAGAGTCTCATCTTAATTATTTCTCTAGATATCCTAGAGTGCCTAAGTCTCTCCTTACAGAGTGCAGAGAGGGACTTATAATAGGTTCTGCTTGTGAGGCAGGTGAGCTGTATGGTGCTATCATAGATGGTCGAGATGATTCTGAGATTGCTCGTATTGCAAATTACTATGATTATCTTGAAATACAGCCTGTAGGTAACAACGAATTCATGATTCGCTCAGACAAATATGAGGACATTAATTCTGTTAAGGACTTACAGGAGATTAATAAGCAGATAGTAGCCTTAGGTGAAGAGTTTAATAAGCCTGTAGTAGCTACTTGTGATGTGCATTTCCTTGATCCAGAGGACGAAGTATATCGTCGTATCATTATGGCCAATAAGGGCTTTGATGATGCTGATCAGCAGGCTCCACTTTATCTACATTCTACCGATGAGATGCTTGAGGAGTTTGCATACCTTGGACTTGCAAAGTCTCATGAGGTAGTTATTGAAAATACAAATAAGATTGCGGATATGTGCGAGTACATTCATCCAGTACGACCTGATAAGTGTCCTCCTGTAATCGAACACTCAGAAGAGGATTTGCGCCGTATTTGTGAGACTAGAGCTCATGAGGTATATGGCCCAGAGCTTCCTGAGATAGTTTCTGCCAGACTTGAAAGAGAGCTTAACTCTATCATTGGTAATGGATATTCCGTTATGTATATTATCGCTCAGAAGCTTGTTTGGAAGTCAAATGAGGATGGATATCTAGTAGGTTCCCGTGGTTCCGTTGGATCATCATTTGCAGCCACAATGGCCGGTATTACAGAGGTTAATCCATTGCCTCCACACTATAGATGTCCTAATTGTTTCTATGTGGATTTTGACGGACCAGAAGTAAAGGAAATAGTAAATCAGGGTCTATCAGGAGTGGATATGCCTGATAAGATTTGTCCTAACTGTGGCAAGCCACTTGCCAAGGATGGATTTGATATTCCGTTTGAGACATTCCTTGGTTTCAAGGGAGATAAGGAGCCTGATATCGATTTGAACTTCTCAAATGAATATCAGTCAAAGGCTCATAAATATACTGAGGTTATTTTCGGTGAGGGCCAGACATTTAAGGCCGGTACTGTATCTACTCTTGCAGATAAAAATGCCGTTGGATATGTTTTGAAATACTTTGAGAAGCGCGATATGAGAAAGCGTCGTGCTGAAAATGAGCGTATTGCAAAGGGCATTGAAGGGGTTAAATCTACTACTGGTCAGCATCCTGGTGGTGTAGTTGTTCTTCCAAATGGTGAGGATATTTACTCATTTACACCGGTGCAGCACCCTGCAAATAAGGATACAGATATTGTAACCACACACTTTGATTACCATAAAATCGATGCCAACCTTCTGAAGCTTGATATCTTAGGTCACTTGGATCCTACAATGATTAAGCGACTTGAAGATTTGACAGGAATAGATGCCACTACAATTCCTTTTGATGATAAGGGGGTTATGTCATTGTTCCAGAGCACTGAGGCTCTTGGTATTACTCCTGATGATATTATGGGCACTCCACTTGGAACACTTGGTATACCAGAGTTCGGTACTGATTTTGCCATGCAGATGCTTGTTGAGGCCAAGCCAAAGTATTTTACTGACTTGGTTCGAATAGCAGGTCTTGCCCATGGTACTGATGTATGGCTTGGAAATGCTCAGGATCTTATTCTAAGCGGCGTAGCCACTATCACAGAGGCTATATGTACTCGAGATGATATTATGGTTTATTTGATTCACAAGGGACTTGATCCAGCTGAATCATTTACAATTATGGAGCGAGTGCGAAAGGGTATTGTAGCTAAGGGCAAATGTGATGAATGGCCTACTTATAAGCAGCACATGCAAGAGCATGGTGTACCTGATTGGTATATTGGTTCCTGCGAGAAGATTAAATACATGTTCCCTAAGGCCCATGCTGCAGCATATGTTATGATGGCTTGGCGAGTAGCATATTGTAAGATTAATTATCCTTTGGCATACTATGCAGCTTTCTTCTCAATTAGAGCAGGTGGTTTTGATTATGAGAAATGTTGTATGGGTAAGGCCAGATGTGAGGCAGAGATTAAAAACTTAAAATCTCAGTCAGATTTATCTGCAACAGACAAGGATGTGCTTATAGCACTTCGTCTTGTTCAGGAAATGTATGCCCGCGGATTTGAATTTTTACCTATGGACCTATACCAATCTGACTCAAGATACTTTAAAATAGTAAATGGAAAGATACTTCCTCCGTTCAACTCACTTCCAGGAATGGGTGACAAGGCTGCAGAGCAGTTACAGATTGCTGCATCTCAAGGCAAGTTCCTGTCGCTGGATGATATTAAGGACAGAGGAAAGGTTTCACAGACAATACTTGATACAATGGTTGAGCTAGGCATTATCACAGATTTGCCTCAGTCTAACCAGCTTTCAATTTTTGACTTTACTTAATCTTTTCAAGGGGAGGGCTGTACAATGAAGGTACTACGAAGGGTTATTGTAATTTTAGTTGTTTTAGGTATTGCAGGTGGTTTAGCATATTACAAATACATTAACACCGTTACTCGGTTTAATGAGCCAGGGACCAATGGTAACACCGTTGGTAATCTCTATGGCAATGGTCTGTTCTGCGAATATGATGGAGTGGTATATTTTGCTAATCCTAACGACGGAAGTAGACTTTATAAGATGAATCCAGACGAGAGTGATATTGATATTGTAAATGGCGATTCAGTTTATTTTTTAAATTCTGATGAGCACTATGTTTATTACAGTAGAAATAAAAGTAACTCTAGTTATGGTGGCTTTGACGTCAATGCGAACAGCTTGTGCCGCATGGCTAAGCGCAATGGTAAGATAGTTCTTCTTGATGTTGATGACTGCAATGCATGTTCATTAGCCGGCAACAGAATTGTTTACTATCATTATGATCCTGAGGAGGCTACCACTCTTTACATAGTTGGCATTGATGGTAAGGACAAGCAGCAGCTTTCAGATTCATCTATTGATCCTAGATGTATGGTGGGAGAAAAGCTATATTACTCTGGAGTAGAGCATGATCATAATCTTCATGCCATGAATCTTGATACTAAGGATTCTTCATTTGTTTCAGATAAGAATCTTTGGATGCCTATGATAATTGGCGATACACTTTATTACATGAATCTTGATGACAAGGAAAGAGTATATAGCGCACCTTTATCTGGTGGTGATGGTACTATGGTTACTCAGTATGGTACATCAGGTTATAATATTTCAGGCAATTACCTATACTATCAATCTATAAAAGGCAATCCAGACGGACTGTACCGTGTAGATTTGACATCTGGTGCTGAAGTATTATTGGCAGAGGGACAGTATAATAATATTAATATTACCAGCGAATATGTTTATTTCGCAGACTTTTTTTCAGGAACTACATTCCATGTTAAAAATGGAGGAACACAGGTAGGAATATTTGATCCACCGATAATTGAACTCAAAGAATAGGAGCAACATGAGAGACTTAGCGGACATTAGAGAAGAAATCGATTCAGTAGACAAGGGAATTTTAGAACTATTTTTAAAGCGTATGGAACTTGCTTGTCAGGTGGCTGAATACAAGATTTCTACAGGCAAAAAGGTTTACGACAAAAAGCGTGAGGAGGAAAAGCTGGATAAATTATCATCATTTGTATCAGATGATTTTTATGTTCAGGCAGTTCGCGAGTTATATACTCAGATAATGTCTATCAGCCGTAAAAAGCAGTTTGCTATTTTACGTGACAATGGATTTAGCTTTGATTCTGGATTTAAGAGAGTTGATGATTTTGATTTTTCTGATTCTATAGTATGCTTTCAGGGTGTTGAGGGAGCCTATTCTCAGATAGCGATGGATGAGTTTTTTAAAGGTAAGATGAAATCCAGCTTTCATGTAGATGCCTGGCGAGATGCAATGGAGGCCATTGTCAATGGTGAGGCTGACTATGCAGTACTTCCAATTGAGAACAGTCTTGCAGGCTCTATAGAAGAGAATTTTGATTTACTTTCTGAATACAATGTTGCAATTGTAGGTGAGCAGATTTTAAAAGTTGAGCATGCTCTTCTTGGTCTTAAGGGTGCCAAAATAGAAGATATCAAAACTGTATATTCTCACGCAAAGGCTATTGCCCAGTGTGATGAGTATATTCGCACTCAGCATATGGATTGGGATGTTAAAAACCTCCATAACACTGCGGCTAGTGCTAGGAAGATTCGAGATGATCAGGATATTACACAGGCAGCTATCGGCAGCATTTTAAATTGCAAACTTTATGACCTTGAGGTTTTAGAGGAGAGCATTCAAGACAATAAAGAAAACGAAACTAGATTTATTATTGTTTCAAAGGATAAAAAGTACAAGGCTACAGCATCTCATATTACCCTTTGCTTTGAGATTCCTCATGAGCCAGGTAGCCTCTATAGAGTATTATCAAATCTCATGTTCAATGGAATAAATATGAATAGAATTGAGTCTAGACCAATTAAGGGGGTTAATTGGCAATATAGATTCTTTATAGATATCGATGGCAATCTCAATGATGAGGCCGTTTTAAATGTCCTTACAGGACTTCAAGAGGAGTGTGTTAGCCTTAGGGTTTTGGGAAATTATTAATAATTATTGTGGGGGTTTAAATGAAATTATTTGCTAGCATTTATATTGGGACTTATGAGACCACTCTAAAGGTTTTTGAGGTGGTTAAGCAAAAGGGTGCAAAGACAATAGATGTTCAGAAGATTCAGTCAGATATTATCAAGGATATCCTTAGCAAGGGGATGATTCTGCCTGAGACAGTTGACAAACTATGTCGTATTTTAAATGATATGAAGCGCACTATAGAGGGATATAAGGTAGACGCTTTTTCTGTAGTAGCAGGTCCTAATATTCGCCAGGCGTCTAATGATTTAGTGGTTCTTGAGCAGATTAAAATGCGCACGGGATTTAGCCCTATAGTTCTGTCCAACTCTGAGCAGAGATTTTTAGGATATCAGGCTGTGGCATCCACAGAAAATTTTGATGAATTAATCAGCGACTCCGCCGTACTTGTAGATGTAGGTGGAGTTTCTTTGCAAATTACCCTTTTCTCAAAGGGTAAGATTATCACTACTCAGCATCTTTCTTTGGGTACAGTTTCTATCAACGAAAATTTAAGAAAGCTTGGTTCTACTTCAGGCAATTCATTGGAGCAGACTTATGAGATGATGTATAAAGAGCTGGATGTTTTTAAGACTATGTTTCTTAGAGATATTGAGCCTAAGTACATGATTCTTTTTGGCGTTCAGGTAAATAGTATTACAGAGCGTATATCTAGTTTTTCATCTAAGAGTATAAAAACAGAAGAGTATCTTGATTGTTTAAATAAAATTAATAGACAGTACATTAAGAGATTTGATGATAGCAATGATATCTATCTTGATAATGAAAATGTAATTGAGCCTGTAGTAATGCTTTATAAGGCATTGGCTGAGACTCTCAATCCGGCGATGGTATTTGCCCCAGGTGTATCTGTAGCTGAGGGCATGATGTACAACCATAGCTATCAAAAGAAATGGCTAGTTTCAAAGCATGATTTTGATAATGATATCATCACTGCAGCATGGTCAATTGCCAAGCGATATGGCAGTTATCAGCCTCATCTCAAGGCACTTTATCGACTCTCTGGGGAGATATTTGATGCCATGAAAAAATACCATGGACTTACAAAGCGCCATAGGGTATTGATGGAATGTATTGCCATCTTACATGATTGCGGCAAGTACATTAGTCTTGCGGAGGCCTCTAGTTGTTCATACACCATAATTATGGCATCAGAGATATTGGGACTGACTCATAAGGAACGAGAGCTTATTGCAAGTACTGTAGAGTTTAATCGCAAGCCAGTGGAGCCTTATGACAATATGTCAGATAGATTTACTCAGGATGAGTATTTAACTATTTTAAAGCTCCTTGCAATCCTAAAGGTTGCAAATGCCCTTGATAGATCACATAAGCAGAAAATAAAAAATGTATCTATGAAAGTAAAGGACAATGAGCTTGTAATTAATATCGAGGCTAATAGTTCTCTTGCTCTTGAAAAGGGTCTTTTTACTAAAAATGCTAGTTATTTTCAGGAAATATTTGGTATCAAACCAGTGCTTAGAGAAAAGCAGTAAATAGGTGGGATTATGAAGACAAAGGTTAATATTTCAGACTTTAAGAATTTTGATAATAGAGAATTAAGCTGGTTAAAATTTGAGCAGCGTGTTTTAAACGAGGCCACCAACAAGGAGCTTCCAATTTTGGAACGCCTAAAATTTGTCTCTATTACATCTTCGAATTTAGATGAGTTTTTTATGGTAAGGGTTGCCTCTTTGAAGGATATGGAGCATGCAGGCTACACTAAGCCAGATATAGCAGGCATGACACCTACGGAGCAGCTTGTTTTAATTAATGAGAAAACGAGAGAGCTTGTTGATTTTCAGTATAGTACCTTCAGTCGCAGTCTTATGCCTATATTAAAGGAAAAAGGCATTCTTATTTACGATAAATATGAGGATTTAAATGCTGAACAGCTTAAGTATGTTGATTCATTTTTTATGAGTCAGGTGTATCCGGTACTTACACCTATGGCATTCGATGCATCAAGACCATTTCCTCTTATTAGGAATAAGTCATTAAATATTGCAGCCTTAATTGAAAAGAAAAAGGATGCACTTGTAGCTGGCTCTAATAATGATGATGTTGAGTTCGCAACAGTTCAGGTGCCTTCTGTTCTTCCAAGATTTATATCCCTTCCTTCTGACGAGGGCAAGCATGATTGCTTTATTCTTTTAGAGCAGATTATTGAACGCAACATGGATAAGCTGTTTTTAAACTACAATGTTGTGGCAGCATCTCCTTATCGTATTATGCGTAATGCTGACTTTTCTATTGATGAGGAGGGGGCAGAGGATTTACTTCGCGAGATTGAAAAGCAGATTAAATCTCGCCAATGGGGCGAGGTTATTCGCCTTGAGGTGGAGTCCTCAATTAACAAAAAGCTTCTTGCTATTTTGAAAAAGAACCTAGGGGTAAATGAAATTGATATCTACAAAATAAAGGGACCTATTGATTTGACATTCCTTATGAAGCTATACGGAATAGAAGGTCATAGTGAACTTAGGTCCCCTAGTTTTAAGCCACAGGACAACCCGAGGCTTAAGCCAGGAGAGAAGATATTTGATGAAATAAAAAAAGGAGATATTCTTTTACATCATCCTTATGAGACCTTTGATCCAGTTGTGGATTTTATAGCTCAAGCAGCTTTTGATCCGCAGGTATTGGCAATAAAGCAGACACTTTATCGCGTCAGTGGTAATTCACCTATTATTGCAAGCCTTGCCCACGCTGCTGAAAATGGCAAGCAGGTTACTGTATTAGTTGAACTTAAGGCTAGATTTGATGAGGAAAATAATATTATCTGGGCTAAGAAGCTTGAAAAGGCTGGATGCCATGTTATCTACGGCTTGGTTGGTCTAAAGACACATTGTAAGATAGCCCTTGTTGTTCGTAGAGAAGAGGATGGTATTAAGCGATATGTACACCTTGGCACTGGAAATTACAACGATTCAACTGCCAAGCTTTATACTGACTGTGGAATGCTCACTTGTCAGGATTCCTATGGAGAGGATGCAACTGCTGTATTCAATATGCTTTCTGGCTATTCTGAGCCTGCTGCTTGGAACAAGCTTGTAGTGGCACCACTTTGGCTTAGAGATACATTTGTTGCTTTGATTAACAGAGAGATTGCGCATGCTAAGGATGGAAAAGAGGCTGCTATTATTGCCAAAATGAATTCCCTATGCGACAAAGAGATAATAGAAAAGCTTTATGAGGCAAGTAATGCAGGAGTTAAAATCCAACTTATAGTTAGAGGCATTTGCTGTCTTAAGACTGGTATTCCTGGTGTAAGTGAAAATATTAAGGTTACATCTATTGTGGGAACATACCTAGAGCATGCCCGTATCTTTTATTTCTATAACAATGGTGCAGAAAATATTTATATGGGTTCTGCAGATTGGATGCCTCGAAATCTTGATAGAAGAGTTGAGATTATTTTCCCTGTTGAGGATCAGGTTTTAAAGGCAAAGGTAAAACATATTTTAGATGTACAACTGGCTGATACACTTAAGGCTTACGAGATGACAGATGAGGCAAATTATGTTAAAGTAAAACCTCAAAGAGGTAAGAAGCCTGTGGGTGCACAGGATACATTCTGTAAAGAGGCTAAAAAGATTAATGAGCAAGAGATAAACTTCTACCAAAGTAGGACGTTTATCCCTCGACTTGCCAATGAGGTTTTTGATGAATAATACAAAATTACTTGCTGTGGACATGGATGGAACACTTTTTGATGATGACAAAAACATCTCAAAAGAAAATCTTAATGCTATTACAAAGATGCTAGATCAAGGCAATGTATTTGCATTTAATACTGGTAGACCTAATAATGCACTGAAGAGAATTCTATCTATATACGATGAGTTCAAGCGCGATAATGTATATATGCTTGGATATCAGGGTGTAGTAGGTACTGAGATGAATAGCGATAAGGTGCTGTTTGAAGATTGTATCGATAATGATACAGCACTAGAGCTTGTTACTGAGATTCTAAAGGCTGACCTTACATGCCTAGTATTTGACAATGGATGCATATATACTTTCAATGAGAATTACTTTATAGAGAGCTATAAGCAGGTTTCTAGAGAATCATTGTTTTACATTACAGATATCAATACCCTAAAGGGGAAAAATATCACTAAAATCATGGCTATTGAATATGATAAGCCAGAGCGTCTAGAGCAGTTTAGAGTTGCTCATGCCAGTCAATTTGATGATAGATATGACAATTTCTTTTCCCATTACGCTTTTCTTGAATATGTTAAGAAAGGCACTGGCAAGGGCAATGGTGTTAGAGAGCTGGCAAAGCAGCTTAACATTTCTCTTTCTAATGTCATCGCCTGTGGTGATGAGGAAAATGATATTAGCATGGTTGAGATAGCAGGCGTTGGTGTTGCTATGGCCAATGCTAGAAAAGAACTTAAGGATGCTGCTGATTATGTTACTGTAAATGACAACAATCACAGCGGAATAGCAGAGGTTATCAATAAATTTATATTGAACTAATTTTGTAAAAAATGTTGACGGTGACGGATTTATATGTTAAATTATCACTGTTGTGAAAACAAAGTAGAGTATCCACTCTCACCTTAGCACGTATGAGTACTGTGACTTGGGTCTTATATTTCACACAAACCTTGTTTGTGATGATTTATGGTGGATATTCTGTATCCACTATTTTTTTTATATTTTTTGGAGGTAGTACCATTAGCGATTTAATGATTAATGAGCAGATTCGCGACAAAGAAGTTCGTGTTATTGGCTCAGATGGGGAACAGCTTGGCATCATGTCAGCGCGCGAGGCGCAGAAACTTGCAGACGACGAGGGATTAGATCTCGTCAAGATTTCACCAAAGGCTAATCCACCTGTGTGCAAAATTGTTGATTACGGTAAGTTCCGTTATGAGCAGGCACGCAAGGAAAAGGAAGCTAAGAAAAAGCAGCACGTTGTTGAAGTTAAAGAGATTCGTATGTCTCCAAACATCGATGCTAATGATATGAACACAAAGGTTAACGCAGCTAAGAAGTTCATCTCTAAGGGCGACAAGGTTAAGGTAACACTTCGTTTCCGTGGCCGTGAGATGGCTCATATGCAGTCCTCTAAGCACATTCTTGATGATTTTGCTGAGGCACTTGCTGAGGTTGCAGTAGTGGAAAAGGCACCTAAGATTGAAGGACGTAGTATGTCATTGGTGCTTACAGAAAAGAAATCTTAAATTCAGGAGGAAATTATCATGCCAAAGATGAAGACAAGAAGAGCAGCTGCAAAGCGCTTTAAGGTAACAGGAACAGGAAAGCTTAAGAGAAATAAGGCATACAAGAGCCATATCTTAACCAAGAAGACTACAAAGAGAAAGAGAAATCTTCGTCAGTCTGCAATCGTTGATTCAACAAATGTAAAGAACATGAAGAAAGTACTTCCATATCTTTAAGATTGGTTGTTAATTATTAGTTTGGTTAGGAGGAATTTAAAATGGCAAGAGTTAAAGGCGGATTAAACGCTAAGAAAAGACACAATAGAACATTAAAGTTAGCAAAGGGTTACAGAGGCGCTAGAAGCAAGCAGTATCGTGTTGCAAAGCAGTCAGTTATGCGTGCCCTTACATCATCATACGCTGGTAGAAAGCAGAAGAAGAGACAGTTCAGACAGCTCTGGATCGCTCGTATCAATGCTGCAGCTCGTATCAATGGACTTTCATACTCTAAGTTCATGTATGGTCTTAAGCTCGCTGGTGTTGAGATGAACAGAAAGATGCTCGCTGAGCTCGCTGTTAACGATGCTGAAGGTTTTGCAAAGCTTGTTGATGTTGCAAAGTCTAAGGTAGCAGCTTAATTAATTTAAGAATTTGAAGGAGTCTTGGTTATCCAAGACTCTTTTTTTATTTGTGGGATGATTTTAGATTACTAAAATTTTTCTTAAGCTAAAGACATAATAATGCAATGTATGCGTAATATATACGAAATATACAATTCATATTTAACATAATAATTGTGAACAAACTGTGAACTGCAAGAATTTTCAAAAAAGAGTATGATATAATGCAAATCGTTGCTTAATACACTGTTACTTGAATTGGGGCATTTACTTATGAGACTTGAATTTATAGTTCCTGTTATTTTAATTAAAAATACTGAATATGCAGTAGAGAAGGTGTCTTATTTTGATGCCTCTCTTAAAGATGGTAGTGCGGTTAATTATAGCTTGATCTTTAAAGGAGCTATTTGCCGCACTATCTTTTTATTTATTTCTATAGTTCACAAAAATCATATTAACAAAGTACGTTTTCCGCCCCCAGTTTATGAATATACTCGGTGTATTGGCTACTAATTATTTATTCTGGAGAAATCCGGTTACTTTAGGAGAAAATATATGAAGTTAAATTAGAAAAGTTGAAAGGGAGAGTTTATGAGAGAATACATTATTTCAGTTATTACGCCATTTCATAATGTAGATTTTAAAATGTTTAATTGCTGTATTCACAGCATGTTGAAACAAACAATAGGCTTTGACAATATTGAATGGATAATTGCCTTACATAACTGCGATCAAGAGCATATTGATTATGCAAAAAAGAAATTAAGTAAATACGAAAACGTCATTTTAAAGGAAGTAAACAACGACAGTAGAACACCTTCTAGTCCAAGAAATGTAGGCCTTGATCTTGCAACTTCAGATTATGTGGCTTTTCTAGATGGAGATGATAAGTTTAGAGAAGATGCTTTGGAGAAGATTATTTATTATTTCAAAAAAAGCAATTCTCAGATACTTGTATTTCGTAGAGAGTTTGAACTTGAACATCCAGATATGCTGGCACTATCTGAGACTGTTACTTGGGATACAACTAGAGAAATGATCATCGTTGACATGAATGATTCTGTTGATAATAGAAACTATAACAGTTTCCCATTTTTTGTGACGAATAGAGCCTTTAAAAGAGATTTTTTAAATGAAAATCATATTAGATTTGATGAAGATATTGATAATGCAGAGGATTGCTATTTTAATCTTCAGACCATTCACTTGGCTGATAAAATGTGTTTCTTACCTCAGTTAATAGGATACACATATTACATTAATTCAAAATCAATTCTAAGTAGTGATAAGTCTGATGAAGATATACTTCATATGCTCAGAAATTCAACAAGAATAATTGATGATGCACTAGATTATGGATTGTACGTTAACAATATTATTTTGGCACTTGGCTTTGTTATGAGTCGATATTTATCTGAACCATCGGTAAAAATGGAGACTAGACAAATTGTTAAGGAAACATTTGAGCCATATCTTAAAATGACTACGCCTATTCCAGCAGGAAGATTTATGGAACCATTTAGAACAATGATGAATATCCTTCCCTTTGAAATATTGCTTAACACCAAGAGATTTGAAAATCAAAGTTCGATTCAAAATGGATATGATGTTTTAGCGGGAATTTTAAAGGAAAATGAAAATACTCATTTTGGTAGTCGCTATCATTTTGAAGATATTCTTTCGATTAGAGGATATCAATCACAAGTACCTATTGAGAGCCTTGAGACATATCAGCCAATGGTCGATGCTGAGAAGAGTATAGGTGACATTAACATCTATGCAAGTAAAAAACCAAGCTGGTATACAAAGCTAATAAATGGAATGTATATGCCTGTATCTGAAAAGCAAGCGATAGGTTATGCTGATGCATTTCAGAATGTTCTTAAGGGAAATAATATATTAGTTTTTTCTGAGGCAGATAATCCTATAGTCCGCTTTAACAATGGAGTGCTTGGCAGTACTATTTCTGGAATTACTTTAGATGGCTATTACAGAAAATATAGATATACACTTTCTGAGCTTACAAGAAAATTTGTTATTCCTCGTGAAATTTATTATCAGATTGATGAAAACGCAGAGGACAATCCTGAATTTGAAATGGCAAGAAAATATTTATTCATCCTTATGAGTGTCAAAAATAAGGATGTGGATCAAATTGTATTGTTTGGTGCCACAGATTTTAAGAATTTTCAGGATGATATATATAAATTTTTACCAGAATTAATTGAGGATATTGAAACAGGAAAACTGCATAAGGATTATGGATTTAATGATGCAGTAAAGCAATATTTGGCATTGCATCTAAAGCGTAATCCTAAGAGGGCAAATGAATTGAGAGAACTATATTCCACTAAGGAAAAAGTTGCCCTTACAGATATATGGAAAAAATTAAAAGATATTACTCTTATTGATGATCAGCCTACTTCAAAAAAAGTTCAAGAATGCTCTGGTATTAAAATTCATAAAGCGATGGTTATTAGTGAGGAGGGCATTATTGGTACCGCTTCAAAAGAAGATGGTTGTTATGTTTTAAATAGAGACAATAAGTTTTACGAATTTATTCATTATGAGGATAATGACTCCCAAATCATTTTATCCGATGAACTTAAACCGGGAGATGTTGTGCGTCCGGTGATTACCAGTGATGCAGGGCTATATAGAGTACCTCTTCGTTTTAAGATTAAAATTAGTGATATTGAAGAGGGGAATATTATTTTTAAGGATTGCGTATAAAAAGAAAAGAGGAGAAAGAAATGGCAGTTAGAAAAAGATTTGACGCACTACAAACTTTACGATTTTTATTGTTTTTAGTTGTTTTTGGTGAACACAGTGGGTTTTATAGACTTATAGGAGTACCAATTTTCTTTGAGATTTCTATAATGAGTGTTTTCTTGATGATGTCAGGATTTTTAATGTTTTATACATATTCAGAAAGAGAATTATCAATAAATCCTGTTGATAACGTTAAGTTTTCTATTGGAAAGATTAAAAAATTATATCCTCTCCATGTGGAAACAGCTTTAATTCAACTTGCATTTGTAATATTTTTCTTTTTTGATTATTTCAAAACAAATCCAGAGGGATTTGGATATTTTTCATTTAGAGTTGGTGTCAATTTAGCATTATTACAGGCATGGGTTCCAAACTTAGAGGAATATACATTCTTTTTGAATGGTCCTTCATGGTTTCTTTCAGTTATGCTCTTTGCATATTTTTTGTTCCCATATATTGTAAAGCTGCTAAAAAAACTTAAAACAATTAGAAATGGCGTAATCGCTGCTGTTTTATTGTTTGCAATTTCTTTTATTGTAACAATTCTTGTGGGTTCAAAAACTGGATATTTGGATAGTGAGTTCTTTATCTGGTTTACAATGAATTCACCAATAATGAGAACAACCGATTTTATCCTAGGATGTATTATTGGATTTATATATGTTGAAAGAAGAAAGACTGCAGATATTGATGCTAAACCATATTCTAAGGGATTATGGACCTTCTACGAAATTATGTCATTTCTATTATTGCAAGTGTTTAGCGTATTCATTGTAGCTGGCGTATATCTGGTTGCTGGTGATATTGGTATTGCATTAGCTTATTGTACAGTAGGATTACCTTGTTTAATTGGCTTGCCAATTTTGCTTGTCTGCATCTATGGAAGAGGCTATATGTCTAAGCTATTTTCATGGAAACCACTTGTATATCTGGGTGATATTTCTATGTATACATACTTAATCCATTATATTTATACACAGCTTTGGGCTTATCTCCAGGATTATGTATTTGGAATTGATAAATCAGATCCTAGAAATATCTATATAGTACCTGTTGAATTTGTGCTTACTATTGGCACAGCTATTTTATATGACAAGTTCAGAAAAAAGAGGGCTGCAGCTGCAAAGGCAAAAGTAGTACGAACAATTGAGGGGCAAGTTGAAGGGGCTTAATAATGAAAATACTAGGGAAGTTTCTGCTTAGGAGAAAAAAAGGACTATTGTTGCTAGTATTTTGTTCAATTGTTGTAGTGGCACTTTCACTGCTTAATACCAGCTATATTGCTCGAGTGACAGATGATACCTATAGGGTAACAAATGGAAGCATCAGTAAGAATGTATATTTAAGTGGACTTACTGATGCAACCATTATCATGGTTATTATTATGCTTGTTATGGCTATTGCTAATATCGCAAGTGGTTATTTTGCTGGGAAAATTTCTGTTTCAGTTGCAGAAGATATTCGAAATGCCATATATGAGAAAGCTTTGACTTTTTCTTTAAAGGAAATGAATGATATTTCAATTCCTTCTATGATAACAAGAAGTACTGGAGATGTTATATCTATTCAAAATGCACTGTATCTGACATTGACAACAGCTCTTTCTGTTCCATTTTTAATTGTGGGTGGAATCCTTGGAGTGCTTTCCCTTGGAAAGGCGCTTCTTGCTTTGCTTATTTTAGGTGTTGTACTTGTAATTAGTATTTTTATAGCTCTAGTTATTAAATTAGGACCATTATATGCTTCGTTTATGAGCCTTATTGATGGATTGAACAAGGTGACAAGAGAAGGTCTGTCAGGAATACAGATTCTTAGAGCGCTTAATCGAGAAAAGTGGAATAGTAAACGTATTCAACAGACTAGCCAGCAGATTAAAGATATTTCCTTATCGGTAGATATCGCCCAGGCGGTAATGCAACCGACTATGTATCTTGTGATAAATATAATAGATATTTTGGCTATATGGGTTTGTTACTATTTTTCAGATAAGGGATTTTTTGAAATTGGAGATATTGTGGCATTTATTAATTATCTCTTCATGACGTTATCTGGAATTATTGTTGGCGCAATGGTTGGAATTCAGTTACCAAGTTCTTTTATTTGCATGAGCCGAATTAGTGAAGTACTTGAAAAAGAACTGTCTATTAAAGATGGGAAGGAAGAAGATGTTTCTAATTTATCTAATTACGATGTTTGCTTTGATAATGTAAGTTTTCGATATTCTGACGACGCTGGATTTGTTGTAAGGGATATATCATTTACTGCTAAACAGGGTGAGCTTACGGTTATCACCGGAAATACTGGTTGTGGCAAGACTACTTTGATGCAACTTATACCTAGGCTTTATGATGCCACAAAAGGCACTATTACAATAGGCGGTGTGGATGTAAAAAAAATGAAATTAAATGATCTTAGATCATTTATTGGTTATGTTCCACAGAGGGTATTTCTTCATACTGGTGATGTTAGATTTAATATTTCTTATAGAGATAAAGACTACAATGATGAAACAATTTTAGAATCAGCAGAGTTATCTCAGTCCTTATCATTTATTGATGAAAAAGAAAAACGATTTGAAGAATGGATATCACAAGGGGGCAGTAACTTCTCAGGTGGACAAAAGCAGCGCCTAACTATTGCCAGAGCTTTATCTGGCTCTCCCAAAGTGTTGATTTTAGACGATAGTGCCTCGGCTCTTGATTTAGAGACAGGGGTTAAACTAAGAGACGCGCTTTTGAGCATAGTAGGAGATATTTCAATAATATTTATAACTCAGCGCTTATCTATTATTAAAAATGCTGACAAGGTTGTTTTAATGAAAGATGGGGAGATTTGTGAACAAGGAACATATGAGGAATTATCAGAGCATAGCGATACCTTTAGAGAAATATTGCAATCTCAAATGGGGGCTTAACTATGAAAAATAATAAAACAAAACCTATTATTAGACTTATAAGCTTGCTTGGCAGAGATAAGCTAAAGGTCGCTCTTTCTTTTATATTTGCTGTCTTTTATTCGGTTACTCAAGTGGCTGGGCCTGTATTTTTGGGTCAATCAATTACAGTGTTTGCAAATGGGATGACAAGAGTATTAAGAGATGAAGGGGAGTTTCCCTATAATCAATTGATTTTTTCATTGGTACTCTGTGGGGCGTCTTTTGTTTTGAATTGGTTGTTTTTACTTTTACAGAATTATGTATTAATAGATGTCACACAAAAAATGGTATACCGTCTTAGACTTGAGATTGCTGAAAAGATGTCCAAACTTCCTCTTAGCTACTATGAAGGTCACCTGTACGGCGATATTTTATCGACCCTTACTAATGATGTAAATGTTCTTTCATTGAATTTTCGAACTTTTTTAATTCAGATAGCTGATGCACCGATTTATCTGCTGTTGATGATAGTTGTGATGTTTTATAGGAGTCCAATACTTGCAGTTGTTGTTATTTTAAGCGTTCCTGTAAGTGCTATGGCTTCAAAAGTTGTTCTTTCTAAATCGCAGCAATATTTTGATGCACAGCAAAATATTCTTGGTGAGCTCAACGGAATTGTTGAGGAAAACTATACTGGTTTTGATGTAGTTAAGCTCTTCGGACATGAAGAGGAAGATAAAGCTTTATTTAGAAATACAAATAGGAAACTATCCTACGCAAGTGAAAAGGCTTTGTTTCATTCCTACTTATTGACGCCAATAGTTACTTTGGTAGGAAATGTAGCACATATAATTGTGCTAATGCTGGGCGCTTTTCTTACTTTTCTTGGTAGGATTCAAATTGGTGACATCCAAACCTTTCTTAATTTTGTAAACAGCATATCGGAACCGATGAAACAAATTGCTAGACTGGGAAGCGTTTATCAAAGTTTTATATCAGCGGCTAGTAGAGTATTTGATTTTATTGATGAGAAGGAAGAGGAGGATTTGGCCAGCGAAAATGTAATTGCTGAAAACCTTGGTGTTTCTTTTCAAGATATTTCCTTTGGATATTCAAAGGACAAGGTTATTATAAATAATTTTTCCTTTGATGTAAGGGAGGGAGAACATATTGCTATAGTTGGTCCTACTGGTGCAGGTAAAACAACCCTTATTAAGCTGTTGATGAGGTTTTATGATGTGATAGATGGCCAGATAACTCTTGGCAATATTCCCATCAAAGATATAAAAAGGACAGATTTACATGAAATGATTGGAATTGTTCCACAGGATGTATGGTTTTTTGAGGGTACTATCGCTGAAAATCTTAGACTTGGAAGAGCTGAGGCTACAGATGAAGAGATAATGATCTCTTTAGAGGAAGTTGGAGCGGATTATTTTGTGGATTTACTTCCAGGTGGTATCAATTTTGTATTGGCAGAAAATGGAGTCAATATATCCGCTGGCCAAAGACAGTTACTTGCCATTGCAAGAGCTTTTATAGCCAACCGTTCAATTCTTATTTTGGATGAAGCTACATCCTGTGTTGACACTCAGACAGAAGGAAGACTTCAAAAGGCAATGGCTAAGCTTATGGAAGGCAAGACAACTTTTATTATTGCACATCGACTTACCACTATTTTTGATGCAGATAAAATATTATATCTGCAGGATGGTGATGTTAAGGAACATGGTACCCATAAACAGCTGATGAATATGGGTGGATTGTATAGGAAAATGTTTGATTCTCAGTATATTTAGATTAACTTTTAAAGTTGTTTATAAAGGAGGATGAAGTAATGAAATTAGGGGCGTCTGATAAATTTTTTTATTACGTTTTATCTGGCAGATCCACAATAGATATTATTTGCGATATGTATTTTAAGGAAGAGTTTGATTTACCTATATTAAAACAATGTGCTGATGAGGCACTTGAATACATTCCAGAGTTTAATAAGAGAATAAATGTTAATAATGGAAAGCTTGAAGCATACGAAGGTTCAGGTGATGTGGCATTTTTGCCCTATGATTCCAAGAGGATTGTACACTTTGGATCTGATGAGACTAACGGACTTTTGTTTTATTTTTCCTATAAGGATAAGTTTTTAAAATATAGTGGCTTCCATGGTGTCTCTGATGGGGCTGGTACGGTTTCGTATATTAAGACGGTTCTTTATCTATATATGCAAAAAATCGGAATGGATATTAGTGTTGAAGACTTGGATTACTATACAAAAAATATTAGAACAATTAAGCCAAAAGCAAGCGTGTTAGATAATGATAATTTCTATATGCCTTATGAAAAATATGGAGATTCTTCAGTTAATCCGGTTTTTAAGAGTAGCAATTTAAATGCTTTCTCAATACCTGAAATTCCTTACGATAATAGCTGTAAGTATACTCATATATGTAAGGCTAGAATCTCTCTTAAGGAATTTAACGAATTAAGAAAAAAGACAGATGCATCATTGTTGCCATTTGAATCAGATATTGTATCTATGGCGATTCATAAGCACTTTGATAAAGGTAGCGCACCTATTATTTTAATGTCTGGTGTTGATCAAAGACCTATGTTAAAAGCTGATACATTTGTCAATTGTTCAGATAGTATTTTTCTTCCTATAACAAATGATTTGTTGAAGGAAGATGAAAAGACTCGTTGTCTTCAAATAAAAAAGAGTATGAAAGAACAGCTTGAAGCAGATTATCATATAAAACTTGCAGGTGATAGGGCAGAGCTTGTAGAAAGCTTTGAAGCAGATCCAAGTGGTGTGGTAGCTATTGCTGATAAGCTAGCCAATATTCCATCTGCAGATAACTTCAATCCTATGACCATGGTAATTACAAATATGGCTGATATAACTATGGGTAATGCAGTTGATGATTTGTTTGAAGATTTCTTGATTTACGATGCTGCTAGAGCTAATTATGCAATTTTCTGCTCTTTCGGAGATTATATGCATCTGATTGTAGGTAATCAAAATGATAGTTCTAAAATAATTGAAAGCATTGTTAGTGAACTTAGCGAAAGAGGAGTAGATGCAGAAATTTATAGCGATGAGCATTACTATGCAGATGTTTTTGATTTTGATTTAATTGATTGAGATGAGAGAGGAGAATAAAGTAATGAGCCCTTTTTTTAGTATATTAATTCCAGTGTTTAATCAAGTGGGATTAATGGATCATTGTATTGAAACTATTAAGAATCAATCATACAAGGATTTTGAGGTAATCCTCGTGGATGATGGTTCTACAGATGATTCCTATAATATGTGTCTTGGATTTTGTCAGGGGGATGATAGATTCAGAGTATTAAAGCACGAAAAAAATGGTTCCTTAGTTGCGGCAAGATACACGGGCATGAAAGAGTGCCAAGGACAATATATTCTTTTTGTAGATAGCGATGATTATTTAGAAGAAAATGCCCTTCAGTTGCTTCATGATAGTTTAGAAAATAATCCTGTAGATATTCTTAGATTTGGATATATAAAAGAGTTCTCAGATAATATGGAGGGCGGATTCGGACTTGTGCTTGAAAATGAGGAGGTTCCTCCACTTCATACAAATGAGCCACTTTCTGCAATAATGACTGATGAGTTAGTTCCAAATGTTTGGAAAAATTGTTATAGCAGAGAAGTAATTAAAGAGGCTGTAAATAGAGTTGAGCCTTTTTATTGCAACATGGGAGAAGACGTTTTCTGGAGTTGTGTTTTCTTTACATGCGCCAAAAGTAATGGCGTTCTCGATAAATGCTTGTACCATTACATAATAGGCACAGGTATGTCTACTCAGGCAAAAAATCAAACAGTTGAAAAGCTGCAAAATCATGTGAACAATATTAAAGCTTGTGTAGACCACATGAGAGAATTTTTTACAAAATATAATCCAAAATATCTAGATAAGGTTGATGAAAAAGCTGTGTCTATGTATTGTTTTGTCTTGATTATGTTTATGAAAGATGAAAAGGACTATAGAAAGATTGTTGATTATCTAAAGGTATTTGATAAATCTGGCCTTGAAACAGTATACGACTACGGTTGTAACAAGGCTTTGGCTTTCAAATTTAGATTTGAATACAATATTACAGATGAGATGCTAGATGAACTAGGTGTTAAGTATGATAAGTTTTCATTGAAATAGGGGGCGAGATAATGTATTTTAGTGTACTTGTTCCTGTTTATAATCAAATGGGAAAAATGGATAAATGCATAGATTCATTAAAGAATCAAACGTTAGAGGATTTTGAGGTTATTTTTGTAGATGATGGTTCTACAGATGGCTCAGCGGAATTTTTAGATGAATTATGCGATAAACATGATAATTTTTCAGTTTATCATCATGAGTCTAATAAATCATTGACAGCGGCACGTTTTACAGGAATGGAACATGCAACGGGAAGCTACGTTTTCTTTTTGGACAGTGATGATTTTATCGAACAGACTGCTTTGGAAGATTTAAAAAAAGAATTCGATTTAACTGGCTCCGATATTATACGTTTCGGAGTTGTGATGGAGCCAATGGGTGTGACTGTGATGCCTCCTGAGACTGATGATTTCTTAAGTAGTTTTATGAAAGGAGAGATTCCTCCTGCTATTTGGAAAAATGCTTATGATGCATCTGTTATAAATGCTACCTTAGAAAAATGCAGCACATTTTACTGCAATATGGGCGAAGACAGCTTCTTCTCAACTGTTTTTTTCGGAAACGCAGATGTTGTTACTTCGTTAAATAAGGTCCTTTATCATTACGATGCTTTATCTGGTATGTCACAGACTAGCCAGGTGAGTACAATGTCAAAGCTAAAAAAAGATTATGAGAGCGCTCATGCCTCAGGCCAGAATATTCTTCGATTTATAAAAAAATATAAGCCTGAATACTTAGAGTTAGCTCAAAAGTCTATTCGTCATATGTATAGATATATTCTTTGCCAAAATATTTTGTATGCAAAGGATTGCTTAGATGTTTCTTCTTATCTTAATTTTTTTAGAGAAAAAGGAGAAAATTTGGTGTACGAATTTGGATGTAAGGAGCTGATTCCTTACAAGGTTAAGTTCGATTTAAAGAGAAATGACGAAAGGTTTTCTGACATTGAATTAGAAGAGCTGTTCACGCTTTTGCCAGAAAAATGATTTTTTTGACTTTATTATTACATTGATATTTGCTAATCTATTCATAGCTTAAATTTAGGAGGTTCTTTATTATGGCAATTTTAGTTACAGGTGGAGCAGGCTTCATTGGAAGTCATACTTGTGTAGAGCTTCAGCAGGCGGGTTATGACGTTGTTGTCTACGATAATCTTTGCAATTCTTCTGAAGAATCACTTAAGAGAGTGGAGGCTCTTACAGGTAAGGCTGTTAAGTTTTACAAGGGTGATATCTTAGATAGAGATAGATTGAATGAGGTATTTGAAAAGGAAGATATAGATTCATGTATTCATTTTGCAGGTCTTAAGGCTGTAGGTGAGTCTGTTCAAAAGCCTTGGGAATACTACGAGAACAATATAGCAGGTACACTTACACTTGTTGATGTAATGAGACAGCATAATTGCAAGAATATCATTTTCTCTTCATCAGCTACTGTATATGGAGATCCAGCTGAGATACCTATTACAGAGAATTGTCCAAAGGGTCAGTGTACTAATCCTTATGGATGGACTAAGTCAATGCTTGAGCAGATTCTTACAGATATCCAGAAGGCAGATAATGAATGGAATGTAGTTCTTCTTCGTTATTTCAATCCTATCGGTGCTCATCCATCAGGAACAATGGGAGAGAATCCAAACGGTATTCCAAACAACTTGATGCCTTATATTACTCAGGTTGCTGTTGGTAAGCTTCCAGAGCTTGGTGTATTTGGCAACGATTACGATACTCCAGATGGTACAGGTGTACGTGATTATATTCATGTAGTGGATCTTGCTAAGGGTCATGTTAAGGCTCTTAAGAAAATAGAAGAGAAGGCTGGTCTTAAGATTTATAATCTTGGTACAGGTGTTGGTTACTCAGTTCTTGATATTGTTAAGAACTTTGAGGAGGCAAACGACATTAAGATTCCATACACAATCAAGCCACGTCGTGCAGGAGATATTGCTACATGTTACTCAGACGCTACAAAGGCTAAGGAAGAGCTTGGCTGGACAGCAGAGTACGGCATTAAGGAAATGTGTGCTGATTCTTGGAGATGGCAGAAGAATAATCCAAATGGATATAGCAAATAATGAACAAATATCTGAATGTTTGAATTATTCTGAAAATAAAATTTTTAAGAAAAGGGGTTGACGAAAGACAATCCACATAGTAATATATGTCTTGTCGCTGAGGAAATTAGCGACAGACAATATGGTTCCTTGGTCAAGCGGTTAAGACGTCGCCCTCTCACGGCGAAAACAGCGGTTCGATTCCGCTAGGAACTGCGAAAGCGTCATCGTCAGATGACGCTATTATTTTGCCTAAAAACTTGAATTTTTTAGGTTTTCTGTTATAATAGCTATTGTTGATGAAGAGAACGACTGAGGAGAGAGCTAATTGCTCTCTCTTTATTTATGCTCTTTCAATTTTAAACTGAATCAGATGGATTTTTCATTTGATTCCTACAACTGAATAAGGAGGACGATAATGTCAAAACACACCGATTACGAAAAACGTACGGAAGAATTGATTACTCCTATTCTTGATGAGTTAGGCTTTGAGCTTTATGATGTAGAATACGTCAAGGAAGGCGCAGACTATTACCTTAGAGCCTACATTGACAAGGATGGAGGTATCACAATTGACGATTGTGTGGAAGTCAGCAGAAGAATGAATGATCTTCTCGATGCAGAGCCTCAGATTGGCGGCGACGAGGGATACATCTTCGAAGTTAGCTCACCAGGACTTGGTAGAGTACTTAAAAAAGATAAGCATTTTGAAAAAGCTATAGGTCAGGATGTAGACATCAAGACTTATAAGCCAGTTAATGGAGCAAAAGAATTTACTGGTATGCTCAAGGCATTTGATAAGGATACACTTACCATCGAGTTCGAAGATGGAACAGAGGTATTTTCTAGATCAGATGTTGCACAGGTTAAATTATCAATAGATTTTTAAATTATTCTTGTAAATAAGGAGGAATTATGGCAAATACAAATGATTTTTGGGATGCTCTTACAGATCTTGCAAAAGAGAAAAATATTAGCATGGATGTGTTAATTGAGACAATTGAGAATTCACTTCTCATCGCTTGCAAGAACAACTATGGAAAGGGTAAGGACCCTAATGGTAAAGGCAAGGAAGTTAACGCTTCTGTAGAGATTGATAGAAACTCAGGTGAGTATCATGTATATCTTATCAAGACAGTAGTTGAGGATGTACAGGATTCTGTAGAGGAGATTTCTCTTACAGATGCTCACAACATCGATGGCAAGCTTCAGGTAGGCGATGTTGTTAAAATCGAAGTTAAGTCTAAGGAGTTTGGTAGAATCGCAGCTACAGCTGCTAAGAACACTATCACTCAGAAGATTCGTGAGGAAGAGAGAAACGTACTTTACAAAGAGTACTATGAGCTTCAGCACAAGGTTGTTACTGGTGTTGTTACTCGTTTCTCAGGCAACAATATCCACGTTAATCTTGGTAAGCTTGAGGGCTTCCTTTCAGAGTCTGAGCAGGTTAAGGGTGAGTTCTACAAGATTCAGGATAGAATCAAGGTATATATCGTAGAAGTTAAGATGTCTAGCAAGGGACCTCGTATTGTTGTTTCTCGTACACATCCTGAGCTTGTTAAGAAGCTTTTCGAGGAAGAGGTCTCAGAAGTTAGAGATGGTATCGTAGAGATTAAGTCAATCTCACGTGAGGCAGGTAGCCGTACAAAGATTGCTGTATGGTCAAATGATGAGGATGTAGATCCAGTTGGCGCTTGCGTAGGTCAGAATGGTGCACGTGTTAACGCTATCGTTAATGAGCTTCGCGGCGAGAAGATCGATATTGTTGAGTGGGATGAGAACCCAGCTTACCTTATCGAGAATGCACTTTCTCCTGCAAAGGTTGTTGCAGTTGTTGCTGATGCAGATGAGAAGAGCGCTCGTGTAGTAGTTCCTGATTATCAGCTTTCACTTGCAATCGGTAAGGAGGGCCAAAATGCTCGTCTTGCTGCACGTCTTACAGGCTTCAAGATTGATATCAAGAGCGAGACTCAGGCTAGAGAGGCTGGCGATTTCCTCGATTACGAAGAGGATTATGATGACGATGAGTACTATGATGAAGAAGAGTACTACGATGAGGATGGCGAGTATGATGAGGCTGAGGCTGATTCAGAAGAGTCTTCAGAGGAAGAGTAATGATAAATAAGACAATACCTCTTAGAAAATGTGTTGCTTGTGGGCAGATGGTTCCCAAGGATGAACTATACAGAGTTGTAAGAACAGAAGATGGCATTCAGCTTGATTTGACTTATAAGGCTCAGGGCCGTGGGGCTTATGTTTGTCGCAAAATGGAATGTATTCAGCTTGCTGATAAGAAAAAGTCATTTAACAGGTCTCTTAGATGTCCTGTTTCTCAAGAGGTAATTGATAGCTTATATGCGGAGTTTAAAAATGATAGATAAAGCACTTAATATGATTAGCTTAGCTATGAAGGCTGGCGCTTTAGCTAGCGGAGAGTTTGCATGCGAAGAGGCAATTAAGGGAGGCACTGGTTTCCTTTGTATTGTAGCTACTGATGCATCTGCTAACACTAAGAAATCATTTTCGAATTCCTGTGAGTTCTACGGAGTTGATTATGTAGAATATGGCACTAAGGAATCTTTAGGTCATGCAATTGGCAAAGAATATCGGGCATCTATCGTAGTGTGCGATGAAAATTTATCCTTAAGTATTCTAAATAAGATACGCAGTTAAGTAGTTGAGGAGGATATTAGATGGCAAAAATTAAAGTACATGAATTAGCCAAAGAGCTTGGTAAAGAGAGCAAGGACGTTATCGCTTTCTTAAGCTCAAATGGTATAGAAGCAAAGGCGCAGAGCGGCGTCGAAGAAGATATGGCGGCAAAGGTTAGAGCTAATTTCGGAGGCGCTTCTGAGAAGCCAGCAGCTAAGGAGGCAGCACCTGAGAAAAAAGAGGCACCTGCTGACAAGGATGCTGCTAAAAAGGCACGCCCAGTTGATAAGGATGGCAATCCAATCAAGAAAAAGAAAAATGTCTTCGTTGTAACTCGTGATAGAGATGACAGAAGAAGACGTGGTTCAGATTCTTCACGTTCTGAGAATAGAGATGGCAGCAGAGATAAGAGAAATAATAGCTCTCAGCCACAGCAGCCACGTGGACCAATCAGACCTCGTTCATTTGCTGACGGTGTTCGTCCATCCCAGAGAGCATCTGCTCAGTCTAATGATACAGAGTTTGTTTCAAAGAAGAAGCCTGTTGATGCAGAGGCTCCACGCCAGGCTAAGAGACCTGAGCGTCCAGAGCGTTCAGAGCGTCCAGAGAGAAGCGAGCGCCCAGAACGTTCAGAGCGTCCAAATAGAGGAGAAAACAGAGGCGACAATAGAGGTCAGCGTCCTGAGAGACCTTCTAGAGACGATAGAAATGGTGCTTCTAGACCAGACAAGAGAAACGATAGAAATAATAATCGTCCATCTCAGGCACCAGCTGCAGATATGTCACCAGCTTCAAGTGGCAAAGGCGGTCGTCGTGATGACAAGAAAAAGAAAAATAATAACGATAGAGAGAACAACTTAGGCGGCAAGAAGCAAGAGCGTTTCATCAATCTTGAGAAGAATGGTGGAAAGAAGAAAAAGAATAACGCTCCTAAGGCGCCAGAGCGTGATATGAATGAAGTTCTCACTATCACAATTCCTGATAGAATCACTATTAAGGACCTTGCAGACAAGATGAAGGTTCAGTCTTCTGCAGTTGTTAAGACTCTTTTCTTAAAGGGTAAGATGGTTACTGTTAACCAGGAAGTTGATTTTGATGAGGCTTCTGAGATTGCTCTTGAGTTCAACTGTATCTGTGAAGAAGAGGAAAAAGTTGATGTTATCGCAGAGCTTCTTAAGGAAGAGGATGAGGATACATCAAGCTTCCCATCACGTCCACCTGTTGTCTGCGTAATGGGTCACGTTGATCACGGTAAGACATCACTCCTTGATGCTATTCGTGATACAAAGGTTACAGACCGTGAGGCTGGTGGTATTACACAGCACATCGGTGCTTATACAGTATCTATTAATGGTCAGGATATTACATTCCTTGATACTCCTGGTCATGAGGCATTTACAGCTATGCGTATGCGTGGTGCTAACTCTACAGATATAGCTATTCTTGTAGTAGCTGCTGATGATGGTGTTATGCCACAGACAGTAGAGGCTATTAACCATGCTAAGGCTGCTGGTATTGAAATCATTGTTGCAATCAACAAGATTGATAAGCCAAACGCTAATATTGATAGAGTTAAGCAGGAGCTTTCAGAGTATCAGCTCATCCCTGAGGATTGGGGCGGAAGCACAGTATTCTGTCCAGTATCAGCTCACACTAAAGAGGGTATCGATAATCTTCTTGAGATGATTCTTCTTACAGCTGAGGTGCTTGAGCTTAAGGCCAACCCTAACCGTAAGGCTCGTGGTCTTGTTATCGAGGCACAGCTTGATAAGGGACGTGGTGCTGTTGCTACAGTACTTGTTCAGAAGGGTACACTTCACGTTGGTGATCCTGTTGCCTGCGGTAGCTGCTACGGTAAGGTTAGAGCTATGCTTGATGATACAGGTGCACGTGTTAAGAGTGCAGGTCCTTCAGTTCCAGTTGAGATCCTTGGTCTTTCAGAGGTTCCAAACGCTGGTGAAGTATTAATGTCATTTGATTCCGAAAAGGAAGCACATGCATTTGCAGATACATTCGTTGCAGAGCACAAGAACAAGCTTGTTGAGCAGACTAAGTCTAAGATGTCTCTTGATGCACTCTTCAGTGAGATTGAATCAGGAAATCTTAAAGAGCTTGATATCATCGTTAAGGCTGACGTTCAGGGTTCTGTTGAGGCTGTTAAGCAGTCACTTGAGAAGCTTTCTAACGAAGAGGTTGTTGTTAAGACTATCCACGGTGGTGTTGGTACAATCAATGAGTCTGATGTAGTTCTTGCTTCAGCTTCAAATGCTATCATCATCGGTTTCAACGTTCGTGTTGATCCTCAGGCTAAGATGACAGCAGATAGAGAGGGTGTTGACCTTCGTCTTTACAAGGTAATCTACGATGCAATCAATGATGTTGAGTCTGCTATGAAGGGTATGCTTGATCCAATCTTCGAGGAGAAGGTTATTGGTCATGCAGAAGTTCGTCAGATATTCAAGGCTTCAGGTGTTGGAAACATCGCAGGTTCTTACGTTACTGATGGTTACTTCCAGAGAGATTGTATGGTTCGTGTTACTCGTGAAGGCGAGCTTATTCACGAAGGCAAGCTTGGTTCTCTTAAGAGATTCAAGGATGATGTCAAGGAAGTTAAGTCTAACTTCGAGTGTGGTCTCGTAATTGAAGATTTCAACGATGTTCAGGAGATGGATATTATCGAGGCTTACATTATGGTTGAGGTACCTAGATAATGAGAAAGAATTCAGTTAAGAATATTCGCATAAACGAAGAAGTTATGCGTGAGCTTTCCAATATTATTCGTCTAGAGGTAAAGGATCCACGTATATCACCGGTTACATCGGTGGTATCTGTGGAGGTTGCCCCAGACCTTAAGACTTGCAAAGCTTATATTTCTGTTCTCGGTGATGATGAGGCTGTTAAGAAGACTCTTGAGGGACTTAAGAGTTCTGCAGGCTTCATCAGAAGAGAGCTTGCTAGACGAATTAATCTTAGAAATACACCTGAGATTACATTCGTAAGCGACCAGTCAATTGCTTATGCTGCTAAGATGAGCAAGCTTATTGATGAGGTCAATGCACCACTTCATAAGGATGAAGACTAATTTATAGCTTTTATCTATTTAATATATGGTGAAATAAGGAGAAGACAATGATAGACAATTTTAATGAACTTATCTCTAATTCAAAGACAGTGGCAATTTCTGGTCATATACGCCCAGATGGTGATTGTGTAGGCTCTTGTATGGCTGTTTACAATTACATTGTTACATATTTTCCAGAGGTAGAGGTTCATGTCTATCTTGATCCTATCCCTAACATATTCAAATTTCTTAAGAACACAGATAAAATCGAGGACATTCACACACTTGCTGAGGATACAGTCTTTGATTTATATATTGCACTAGATTGTAGTGAGGGTTCTAGACTGGGTGATGCATGTGCATTTTTTGAAAAGGCGACTCACACAGTATGTATTGACCATCATTTGACTAATGGTGGATTCGCGGAATATAGCTATATTATTCCGGATGATAGCTCTACTTGCGAACTTATCTACAATCAATTTGGAAAAGATAAAATTACTAAGGATATTGCAGAGTGCCTTTATCTTGGTATTATCCATGATACAGGTGTTTTTCAGTATTCATGTACAACAGAAGCTACAATGGCAGCTGCAGGATTTTTGATGAGTAAGGGAATCGATTATCCTAAGATTTGTACTGACACATATTATGCTAAGACAATGATTCAAAATAAAATGCTTGGCACAGCGCTTTTAAACTGTAAGACCTATGATGATGGCAAGATTATTGCTGCAGTTATTACAGCAGAGGATATGGCTCAATATGGAGCCCAGAGCAAGCATTTAGAGGGAATTGTACAGCAGCTTAGAGACACTACTGGTGTAGAAGTTGCAGTTTTCCTTTATGAATTAGAAGATGGCGATTTCAAGGGCAGCACAAGAGCTACTGGTGATGTGGACCTTACAGCTATCACTGGCGTATATGGCGGCGGTGGTCACAAAAAGGCGGCTGGTTTTTCTGTAAATACCAAAGAACCATGGTCTATTATTGTTGAGATAGTAGACATGATTGAAGAACAGTTTAAACAGTTAGGAATCAATTAATGAATAGCGGCATTATTAATGTCTACAAGGAAGCTGGCTTCACTTCATTTGATGTGGTAGCTAAGCTACGTGGAATTTTAAAGATAAAGAAAATTGGGCACACTGGTACTTTAGATCCTGATGCTACCGGTGTGCTTCCTGTATGTGTCGGTAAGGCTACTAAGCTTTGCGATATGCTTACTGACAAGGACAAGGTATACGAGTGTGTCATGTTGCTTGGTACCGAGACTGACACATATGATATGAGTGGTCATATTTTATCTCGCAAATCTGTTACGGCATCAGATTCCGAAGTTACTGATGCTATTAACAGTTTTGTAGGCGATATTATGCAGGTCCCTCCAATGTATTCCGCCCTCAAAGTTAATGGCAAAAAGCTTTATGAGCTTGCAAGAGAGGGGAAAGAGGTGGAGAGGAAGCCTCGACCAGTTACAATATTTAGCATTGATATTTTAGAAATGAATTTGCCTGAGGTTTCTATCAGGATTCATTGCAGCAAGGGAACGTATATCAGGTCTCTTTGCCATGATATTGGCGAGAAATTAGGATGTGGTTGCGCTATGAAATCATTAGTTAGAACTCGCGTTAGCCAGTTTGATATTTCAGATGCAAAAACACTTGATGAAATAGAACGAATAGTCAAAAATGGCAATATAGATGGTATAATGATGCCAGTTGCACAGGTTTTTGAAGGTATGGGCACAGTATTTGTTATCCCTACTGAAGAGGCGATACTGCATGCTGTTAATGGTGCACCTATACCGGAGGCAAATGTTTTTGCTGAATCAATAAGTTCATTTGAAGAGGGGGATAATTACAGAATATTCCTTCCGGATAATAGATTTATTGGTGTGTATAAATATCAAGAATCTCAATTTATTTTGGAGAAAATGTTTTTAGAATAATTATGGAATATATACATTCTTTATTTAATACTACAATTAAAGAACCTACAGCAATCACAGTAGGTAAGTTTGATGGTATCCATAAGGGACACCATCTTTTGACCTCTGATATTATTGCTAAAGAGTCTCTTGGACTAAAGTCATGCATGATTACTTTCACTAATTCTCCCAGAATAGCTTTGACTGATGATAAGTCACCTACACTTATCACTAATAAAGAGCGTGTTTTTATGCTTGATAATAATGGGCTTGATTATTTGATTGAGTGTCCATTTGACAAGCAGCTTATGGAGACTGATGCTAGGAGCTTTATTGAATATCTTGTTAATAATCTTAATATGAAATACATGGTTGCAGGCTCTGATTTTACCTTTGGATATAAGGGAGCAGGCAATGTTAAATTGCTTAAGGAATTAGCAGATGAACTGGGATTTGATCTTAAGATAATAGATAAAATCAAGCTTAATGACAGGGATATAAGCAGTACTTATATTAGAGAAGAACTCACTAAAGGACATATTGATATAGTTAACGAGATGCTTGGCTATGAATATTTTGTTTGGGGAGAAGTGGTTCATGGTGCTCATCTTGGTCATACTATTGGTATTCCAACTATCAATATTATGCCTGAGGCATCAAAACTTGTTCCGAAATTTGGAGTTTATGTTACTACTATAGATTTTGATGGTAGGATTTATCATGGTGTGACCAATGTTGGCACTAAGCCATCTGTTTCGGATGCTAATATAGTGGGAATAGAGACACATATTTTGGATTACAACGGGGATTTATACGGTAAATTTGTCAAGGTAACATTTGTTTCATTCCTTAGACCTGAGATGAAGTTTAATTCTATAGATGAATTAAAGGCTCAGATGAGTAAGGATAAGACTATTGCCAAGGATTTCTTTAATAAAAGATAAGATTTTTGGTGGCAATTGTTACGCAAATGTTACAGCTATTGTTACAAAACATTGACAAGTATCGAATGAGTTGATATAATTACTTAGTTGCGTTTATTAGTATTTTTTAATTGGAGGTTTTATGAAGAAACGCATTATTTCAGCTTTTTCTATTGTTTGCGCTTTGGCACTTATCATCGATCATAGCATCGATTCTAAAAATAAAATAATTGATAATTCTACAGATGGTGATTACTCAGCTACAGCTGGTGTTATTTCAGCAGCAGCCTTTGACGAAGATGCACTTACTTCTATTTCAGTGACAGATTCTCAGGCTATTGCCACTGCTAAGTCACTTGGTGATATCTACGGATACGATAATATTGGTATCTGTAATGTTTCTGAGGGTAACCTTAACATTCGTGAGAGTGCATCTACAGATGGTAAGCTTGTTGGTAAGTTTCCAGCTAATGCAGCCTGCGAGATTCTTAAGACTGAGGGCGAGTGGAGCTACATCAAGTCTGGCGAGGTAGAGGGTTATGTACTTTCTGAGTACCTTATTACAGGTGATGATGCATGGGACAAGGCATTAGAGCTTGCGGAGTATGTAGCAACATCTACTACTGGTGGTCTTAGAGTTAGAGTAGAGCCTAATACAGATTGCGAGATCATTTATCAGCTTGCTGATGGTGAGGAAGTTCCTATCCTTAACAATACTCAGGAAGATGATTGGATTGAGGTTGACGTAGATGGTGATACTGGTTATGTATCTTCAGAGTATGTAGATGTTGATTTATCACTTACTACAGCTATGACACTTACAGAGGCTCGCTATGGTGCTGGCGTATCAGATGTGCGTATGGCAGCTTGTGATTTTGCTCTTCAGTATGTTGGTAATAGATACGTGTGGGGCGGTACATCACTTACTAATGGTATTGATTGTTCTGGATTTACAATGCAGGTTATGGCTCAGTATGGTGTTAGACTTTCACATTCATCTAGAGCACAGGCTAATGAAGGAACTACAATCTCTACATCAGAGCTTAAGCCTGGCGATTTGATTTTCTACGGTAGAGGCGGTTCTATCAATCACGTAGCTATCTACATTGGTGGTGGTCAGATTGTTCACGCGTCTAACAAGCGTGACGGTATTAAGATTTCAAACTACATGTACCGTACACCAATTAAGTGTGTCAGAGTTCTTTATGATTAATTAAAGCTATCGGGGGGGCCCCTGGTAAAAGGGCGGTGAATTTTCCCGTATTAAATGAAATGTTAAAGGCTAGAAAACTTATGTTATCTAGCCTTTTATTATGGGTTATGTTATAATTTTCTTCGTGGCATGCCACACAATTTTGATTATTTATTGGAGAGGAATTTAAAATGAGTTTATTAGAACAATGGCAGAAGATTGCCTACAACCAAAATCAGTCACAGGCTGATTTACAGAGATTTTGGCAGAATTACTTTTTGCTTGAAAAAGGAGTTTACGAGCAGCTTCTAGATGACCCTGACACAGAGGTTAAAGGCACTGTTAAGGAGCTTGCTGATAAATATAAATTAGAGATTATGCCAATGGTTGGTTTCCTTGATGGTATTAATGACTCCCTTGTTACACCAAATCCTATCGAGACTATGGAAGAGGATACAGTAGTTTCTCTTAAGTTCGACAAGGAAAAGCTTTACAAGAATATGATTGATGCTAAGGCTGATTGGTTATACGGTCTTCCACAGTGGGAGAAGATATTCGATGAGGAGCAGTTAAAGGCCCTTACAAAGGAAGCTAAGAACATGCACACAATCGTCCGCACTGAGAAAAAGGTAGGACGTAATGATCCATGTCCATGTGGTTCTGGTAAGAAGTATAAGCACTGCTGCATGAACAAGAAATAATCTATATTTGGAAATTAACGCACCCTTATGGGTGCGTTTTTTAATGGCTGAATAAACATTGACATTACTGAGTAAGAGTATTATAGTACTACCAATACTATATAAAATTATATCTAGAATATTGTATAAAGGAGGATATTTATGGATTTATAAGAAGATTTTATTTATTGGGAGTTTAAAATAATTATTCGCGGGCATATTTGTATATTACATTTAGAAAGAGGATAATTATATGTTTTTTAATGAGTTAAAAGGAAAATTAAAGATTAAAAAAATAATATTTGTAGTTATTATTTTTTTTATTTTGGTGGCGGTTATTATTCTTTTAAAATATATTGATAATCACAGATTTATAAATGCTGCATTTACAGGAGAAAAACCAATATGGACTATTGTCGATGGCGAGCCATTAGAATATGATTTAGCTATTACCGGTTATGAAGGTGATTTTAAAATTTGTTTTCCAGGTGATTGCAGTGAAAATATTTATATTTCATATAAAGATTATGATGATTCAATCATTCTTTTTGCGGGTAGTGAGGAATATTCCCCTTATGAGATGTGGGATTATTTGCCAGATTATGTAAGCGAAATTAAATCTTCAGATATTAATTTTGATAAGATACCTGATCTTATAATAATTGGATTTCAAGACAGGGCAGAGAAAATATGGTGTTTTGAAGGTCAATTGGATTATGATAAGGACTATCCTACTTTTCTACTAAGTGAAATTGCGTCAGATGCCGTTATGAAGTATTTAAAGTCAGATTATAAGGCGGATGATGTTGTTAACTATTTTACTAAAGATTATTTGAATGGAAAATTTAAATCATATCAAGAAGCGTATTCTTCGATAGTAGATTACTATGTTATTTGTTATAAAGATGGTGTGAAATATGATTTACATTTTCTGGACGGTGATGATGTTCCAGAATTAATTATAGATTATGTAGGTGAGGCTTTAGAGATATATACTTCTGAAGAAATAAAAGCTAATTTCAGTAATTAATAAATTGCGATAGAGCTTATACATAGAAAGGGAATGAGATTATGAAAAAAAGAAATATAAGAATACTATTTTTTTGCACGATCATGGGAATATACTTGTGTTCCTGCGGAAAAAATACCGAAGCTGTGAAGGGGGAAGTGAAAGAAGATTCAGTGGAAATTTCAAGGGAGACTGAGGATGCAGAAGTAGAGATTATACCTGAGGTAGAGAAATCTACAGATTATATTGATGATGTAGTTACAGCGGATTTAAATCCAAATGACTATACACATATAGTCTCTATGGCAAATGATATTACCGGTGATTATACATTGGTAAGTTATGTGGTGGATTTGGATAATGATGGGACTGATGAGGCATTTGTTCTAGAAGTTTATTGGAATGAGACTAACAATTCACCACTTACCGAAGATTCCACATTTGAGGCTACACGTCTATGGTTTGTTGATGAAAAAGGAGATGCAACAAATCTGACTGATTTTGCAAAAGATGGACCAGTTAGTGTTCATGAAACACTTCAGTTAGTAACAATAGGGGATAATAGTTATGTTTTTGTTTCTGCATATGGTCAGATGGCTGCATACGACCAGACAGTTATATACACAGAAAAATACAATGCAATTACTAATGCAACTGACTTACCTTGTTATGGTTCTAAATATTTTGTTGATGGTGATGTGGTCTGGTATAAGGAAATGTATGGCATGCAGATTGATAGAGAGGATGATTTGCCATTAATAGATTCAGGTCTTACAATGGGACATTGCTTTATTCCTTATCATTTATATTTGGATGATTCCGATTATACTTTTAAATTATATGGAGCCAAGGAGATATCCCTAGAGGAGGCAGAAGAGATTACTGGTCTTGATTTTTCGGATATCCTCTCTGATGCTACAGAATATGAATTTATACTACGTGATAACAATCAACTGGATGTAAATATAGCTACTGCTTGTGAGCCTTCATTTAATGATGATGGTGAATCCTATGAATTTATATGTTATTCATACTTTTTACAGGATAATGGCCAGTGGGAATCTGATGATTATATAAAAGGATATTACCTTATTGATCCAGTTGAATTTACAAATGTGTGGGATTTTTTACAAGAATAAAAGCAAATATTTTTATGCTGATGCTTGATTTTGATGATTATTTTGAACGCACCCGAAAGGGTGCGTTTTTTTGTTTTTATTATTGATTTATAATGTAGAAAGTATTACAATACTACCTAGAATACATTTATATATTAGGGGATATATAGAATTAAATTAATGTAATAGAAATCTAGTTTTGGGAATTATTCACTTTTAAGTAGGAGGATACTTATGAAGAGGAAGGTTGCTTTTTTCCTTATACTGACACTTGCTTTAACAGGATGTGGTAAGAAGCCTGTTGTTGAAGAAGAGGAGGATGATGAAGATGTTCCTGTAGTTGTTAAAGAGGCTGATTGGAATGCTGTCTTAGACGGAAAAGAAGAGTTTATTGGATTAGATGAAAAAGCCTATAATATCACCACCTTGCCTGATAGTGACAAATATTATTTTACATTAGCAGATGTGGATGGAGATGAAGAAGTAGAACTTTGCGTTAAGACTCTTAATACTTTATATGTTATTAATTATAAAGATAGAGACTATAAAGTTATCTATGAAGGCAGTGTATATGAAGATCCAGTAGATGCTCCTGAAAAACATGGACTTTATAAGTATATAAAAGGTTCAGCTCCAGAAAGTGAGCAATTTAAATTTACTGAAATAGACGATGAGGGCAACATTGTTAGTGAAGCATTTGCATCTAGATATGATGCTAATGATAACGGTATATTTGATGAAGCTGATATGTATTATGTTGATGCAGATGACTCTACTCCAGTAGATGAGCCTACTTGGAAAAGCAAGGCTGGTGGAATATACAATTATGTAGAAAATTATGCTCCGTTTACTCACCCTGTAAAGTGGCTTGAAAATAACGGTATAAGAGACGTGGCATGGAACAATAGTTATGAGCCTTCTGGTGAAGGATATGCCGATAATACTGTAATTACTTTTACATTTGATAATGGTTCATCTCAAGATATTGATACAGGTCATGCTTTCGGCGTTCAGAAATTAGACCTAGCTGATATTGATAATGATGGAGCTGATGAGTTTATTATATATGGAGCCTTGGGTAGTGAATCTTATAATGTTGCAGCTTTCATTTACAAACTAGTAGATGGAAGTATTACACAAATAGATTATAAATCTAGCATAGATGGTATTAGAGATTCTGCTGTATATACAGCTAATTATGATAGTGTTTATTACTACGGTAATGTATATAACGCACTTGCTGTAACTTCTCCTAGTGAACCAACTGTATATAATTTTTATGATAATTATGGTAGCACTATATATTTTGCAGATGGACAGTGGCATGAATTCTTAGGTCATTATGTGCCTGTTATCAAGGAATACACATGTGATGAATGCGGCGAAGTAATGTGCAGATCATATGAGGAAGTTTTTGTATTAAATGAGGGGTATTCTGAGTATACAGAGCAGATTAATCAACTTATATTAGAAGATTTGACAATAGATGGTTTGCCATATATTTACAATGATTACAGTGCACCTTGTGGTTCTCATAGTACCGAATATACGGAATACTATTGCATGATTTCTGATTATAGTCTTGTGGATAGTACCAGATATTTAAAAATAGATGTGTCGTACATGACACAGCTAGCATCTGCACCAGCTCCATGGAGAGATCAAGAATCCTTCTACTATGACTTACAGACAGGTGAACGTATAACAGAAGAAGATATTCATAATGTATAAAAGGGTATGTATAAGATAGATGAATCTAAGGACAGAGAAAAGTATATATTGTTAATACCTGCAATGCTTGATTACCATTTTCCATTGATGAAGTATGCATTTTATTCAAAGAATTATCATCCTGTAATTATTGATTTGGAAGATAATGTTGAGAATATTGGACTTAAGTATGTGAACAATGATATGTGTTATCCAGCCATCATGAATGTGGGTCAGATTATAGCAGCTCTTCAATCTGGCAAATATGATTTGAAGCGAACTAGAGTCTTGATGGCTACAGCAGGCGATGCTTGTAGAGGCTCTAATTATATTGGAACATTGAAAAGAGGTCTTAAAAAAGCGGGATTTGAGGACGTTCCTGTATTAAATATTAATGTACAGGGTATTGCCAAAGAAGAGACCATGAAAGTTGATATTGGCATGGCCATCAGAGCCTTAGTGTCTGTATATTATGGCGACATCCTTATGATTCTATATAACAATGTTCTTCCTAATGCAAAGAATGCCGGTGAGGCAAGGGTTAAATATGACTATTGGATGGACATATTAGCAACTGATTTAAAAGAGGGGAGACATTTATCAGTTAGATGGATGAAAAAGCGCTTCAAGCAGATATCAGATGATTTTGCTACTATTGAACAGAATCCAGATAAAAAGCAGATTGTAGGAATTGCTGGTGAGATATATATGAAGTATTGCCATCTAGGTAATTGGGATTTGGAAAAATATCTTCAGGATAATAATTGCCAGGCCCATACCAATGGAGTGACCTGGTATATGTTGTATTACATGGATACCCATTTGCTGAACAAGAAATCTATTATTACACCTTTTTGTAGAATTGCTCAGAGAATTTTAGCAAACATACAAAAGAAGATGATAGATGAGATTAGAAGAAATGGATTCTTTACCCTAGATGATTTTATGACTCTAAAAGAAAAGGTTAGACCTTACATTAGCATGAATTATGCAATGGGTGATGGATGGCTTGTAGGCATGGAATGCGCAGGATACTTGCTTTCTGACTGCAGAAAAGTTATGTCAGTTCAAAGCTTTTGCTGTATGGTAATGCAGACCTGTGGAAAGGGTATGTATTCCGTTATTGAGCGTCGTCTATCAGGGAAAGGTCATATCGCAAATGCGGATATAGATACAAGTGGTTCAAGGATGAATTATTACAACAGAGTTCATTTGTTAATTCATCAAAACTGATTATTAGATTATAAATAGATTAATATCGCGAGACATATGAAAAATATTATAAGTAAAAAAAGTATAAAGATAGTATTGCTGGCTGTTGCATTGATTCTTGTTGTAGTTGGTATTTATTTTGCCTATAAATTCAATTATATTCCTCATAGAAAATTTGAGGATAAAGACTTCGGAATAGAGTTTCTTCATAGTACTTCTGATGCGGATAGAGATGGAGTAGATGATTATCAAGATATTTTGGAATCTGCTAAAAAATACGTAAATACGAAGCCAAAATATAAGAGTAAATATTATGAGAGTGGATACCCAGATGATGAGTATGGTGTATGCACAGATGTGGTCGCATTTGCTTTTTTGGACGCTGGTTATGATTTACAGGCTTTAGTTGATGAGGATATTAAGGTTAACTCTCAAGATTATGCAATCGATGAGCCTGATTCCAATATTGATTTTAGACGTGTCGTTAATTTGAAAGTATATTTTGATCACACGGCAGATTCCTTAACTAGGGATATAAATAAATATCAGGAATGGCAGGCTGGAGATATAGTTGTATGGACGGGACATATTGGAATTATTTCAGATCATAGGAATAAAAATGGTGTTCCATTTGTGCTACATAATGCAAATCCTATCCAGGCTTCATATGAGGAGGATATTTTAGGGGCCTATGGCAAAATCGTTGGACATTATCGTTTGAAAGACACTGAGCGAGAGGCTATTGATACGTATTTTAATACTAGAGAGACTCCAAAAATACCTGAAGCTTTATGGACTAAAAATAGTGGGAAAGAGTACAACTATGAGTTTACTATAGAAGAATGTAAAGGAACTTATACTTTACATTGTCCTTCCGATGAATCTGAAGACATTTATGTTTCATACACCGCTGATGGAGTTTATGAAAATAGGGATATTCTGCTTTTTGTAGAGGATAAAAAATATATAAAAGATAGTGTAGAAAAATTGCCCGATACGATTAATAGAATAGAGTTTTCTGATATTAATATTGATGGTTATACTGATATTCTCATTACAGGATATATGGATGATGAGTATGAGTATTGGTTATTCTGGGGGAGTGAGAGTTTCTCTTATGATGATGAGCCCATTTTTACACTATTCTCTGATAATGATGTAGATAACAATCTTTTAAATGAAATTTTTACGCCTGACTTAACAATAGAGGATATTCAAGACTATTTTGTTGGCAGTCAAAAAGAGAGTAGCTTTGAAAGCTATCAAGAAGCGTATAAAATAATTATTTCTAGAAATGAAGTTGTTAGTCCAGGTCATCTAGAATACAACTTAATATACTTTGACGAGGATGATATTCCGGAGCTTGTTGTGGACCAATCTGGATATGGATTAAATATGTATTCTTTTAGGAATGGCAAGTTAATCTGCATAATGGATTGGTGGCCATATGGTGCAGGAGGAAATGCTGGCTACGAATATGCTCCTAAACATAATTGGGTAAATAATTTTGATCAAGATGGTGGGGGAGAATATAGATACTATTCAATCGGTCGCCTAGTTGATGATAAAGTTGAATTACTCTATTGCCGGGAAACTTTTGCTGAAAGTGATGATGTGAGTTATTTTGATTATAGTGGCAATAATCTAACTGAATCTCAAATTATTGCTAAGTTTAATGAGACTGAAGATTTAGAATTTGAATATTTATCCGGTGAATATAATGCTACTGAGATTTTGGATCAACTTGGTATTGAGTCTTATGATGTAACAAAATTTGATAGCACAATATTTGATTTTTCAGCTAATGGAATAGATTACCATTTTGTTAGTGGGGCAATTGATGATAATCAGATGTTCATTTGTCTTTCTGATGGCACTAATATGGTAAAAAACGAAATCCATGCTACTAGTATAAAGTCATATTTATTTGATAGAAAAAATGATAGAGCTTTCCTGTATGTTTTTGCACAGGAAAAAGATATTTCCAATCTCTATATTTATAATTTGAATTTAAATCTAAAGGATGTTAGTGCGCCTCATTTATATAATGGTCAGTATTCTCTTTATGCAGGCGAAATTACTGATTCTGACTGTTTTGGCATGCAAACATATGTTAAGGATGTATTTGGCTGTGTAGCTCAGAAGAATTTTGCAATTAGTGAAGGTGGAGAGCCTTATTCTACCGATAGATTTTCTTACTTTAAAGAATTAAGCTTTGTAAACGGCACTGATGAGGAATCTAAAGAATCATCAAAATATGGAGATGTAATTGTCTGTGATAAATCTTTTTCTACTGTAGGGACAAAGAATTATAGCAAAACATATATTTCCATTTACAAAGATTATATGGTTGAGGAAGAGGAATACATTAGATTTAATAAAGGAACAAGATTCTATCTTTATAAAGCCGAAGAGGATCAGCATCTATTTAAAAAAGTTTTTTTGATTTCTGAAGATGGCTACATGATTGAATTATCATTTCTTTATAGAGACAATCAGTTTGTACGTGATGATAATTTGCTTTCAAATTATTCTGATGGGGAAGAATTATATATTAAAGATTTACACTTAGAAAATTAGTTTTATAGTAAGGAGATTATAAATACATAGACATGAAGTTATTAAAGAAATTATTATACGTATTTGCGATATTTGATTTGATAAATGTGAGCGCACATGTGCTGAATTGCTTTAGACCTTTCTTTGGAGAAGGGATTGATAACTTTATATATATCTTGCAGCTTTCTATAAGTCTTGGGATATATTTTGCTATAAAAATGCAGAAAGATTATCGTTTTACATCCTTAAATTGGTTCATGAAGATTTATATTTTTGCTTTAGCAATTGAGACTATTTTATCAATGTTTCACGGTACAATTTATAGCTATGACTTTTATAAATATTTTGTTATTTGCATATTTATTGAGCTTGTTATTGGTTCTTTGTTTTGGAGAAAATTATTAATTTCATGTCATGATGCATATTATTGCATAATAAGTGAACAGACTCTGAATTTTCGATTACTTGGATTAGGCTTTTTTAATTCTTTGCTTTTATTGGCGCTGGCTTTTATAAAACACTACAAAGGAAATGCTATTATTTTTGTTCCTTTTTTCGCTTATTTACTAAGACAGCTTTATGTTTTATTTATAATTAAAACAAGTATTACGGAATTTGATGAAGTAAAGGAAGATGCCAAAACTGTTTTTGAGGAAAAGAAGATTAGTATATCAAGATTATTGTTATTTAGTTTTCTTTTTGCTTTTACATTTTTTTCGTGCTTAATTTTTAGATTTGGTAAAGCTTCGGGAGGAGTGAAAATTCAATATTCTAAGGGTGATGTAATTTCTGAAGTACATTCATCAACAAATTTTCAAGATGTTGGTGATCAGGTATATGTTTATTCTGTTGACAATAGAATGCCAGTTGATTCTTTTTTTTATGAACGAAAATACGGAATTCTTGATTTAAAAAATAATAAGGATACTGGTGCTATTTATGATGAAGCGCCTCGATTTGATTCAAATGGGATTGCTTGGGATTATAATTCCCACTTTATTGACTATCATGGGAATACAGTAATAACTGTTGAGAGTAATATTACAATTAATAATTCTTATCGTCAGCGAATTATTAATGGTTATGTTAAAGACCATTTTCCAGGTTACTATCATTATGCGTATGATTTAATTGGAGAAACTGGACCTGCAATTAATAGAGAAATAGATAATTATTTTAAGAATGATTATTGTCCATTTTATTCTGAGGCTTATGGTGCTTGGGGGCTTGTCAATAATAATGGAAAGGTTCTTATTGAACCTAATTATAAAATCCCTGATAGGCTTTATGGTAATGATGTAATTATCTTTAATAATATATCTGATGATAAGTATTACCTTATTGATGAGCAAGCAAATAAATGCGAGCTAGATTTTGAAGTGAACGAGAGGGATTATATTAGGGAAATTGAAAGCTTTTCTGAGTTAAATACTTTAGCTATAAGCATTCGGGGAAGAAAAGATTTATATGATTATGTATATTTATTTGATTGTCACGGTAATTCGTTAGGAGACAAAGCAGGATATTGGTCTGCAGATAGATCTCCATTATTAGCGGGAGATATTCTTTCATTGATGAAAGAATCTACGGGAGAGTATGTTGCTATAGGGGAAAATGGAAATGAAATATTCTCTAGTGATTTGTATGACGGTGGCTATTATGCCCTTGCTGATGCTGAAGGAAATATTAATATGATAATTGCTTCTACATCGTCAGATAATAAATCATATTTATTAAATATGGATGGGTCAAAGGTACTTGAAGAGTCTATCGATGATATTGAAGTCGAGATTAATGAAATTACTAAAGAAAAATATTATTTAGTTACGGTTTCAGAAGATAAAAAATTAGTTGTTTTATTGGATGGAACAATAATTGATGCTGAAGACTATCTTACCAATGAAGATAATGAAGATATTGAAATAGATCTATCAGCAATGGGGCAAATGCAAATTATATATGATAATAAAAATCTTTGGTATAAGGGAAATCCGGAAGATGAGGAAGTTTCTGATAATTATAAATATGCTGTATGCGATCTTGATAATGATGGTTTACTAGAAGTTATAAATGCAGTGACAAAAGAAGAGTCTTATAAATCAGAAAATCAATTTTTTGAAGTAACCAAAGATGGAAGCCTTACGGAACTTGATAATTCTGATATGTATTGTTTATCTATTGACCCTGACTTGAAATATAATAGAACAGGTATTGTTTTATATAAAAATTCCTCTAATCAGTATGCTCTTTTAGCTCCTGATTACGTTAAACATGCAAAGAAGGATACGGAAATTTTTTCATACAAAATATATTTGGTTAATAACAAAGTTGTTTGCCAAAAACTAGGAAGTGAAAGAATATTAGTTGAGGGGGATACTGTTCAACATATTTACACTGATTTTGTAGGTAATATTTTAGAATCAAGAGCTGATTATGAATCAATGATTAATAAGAATTTTACTGGTTATGAGATAACTGAAAATAATATAGTCTTTGATGAACCAGCATTTTATCATTCTTTCGGCGCTTTCTTTGGCGCTGGGCCATATGATTATCATGATTTATCAGTGAAATAAAGCTATATTATTTTTATTAACTTTAAGGTAGGAATAATTCGTTATGACATTTGATAAAGCAGTAAATGTATTAAAAAGGTTTAGTATAAATGAAATAGATGCTAAGCATGCTTTGTTGCTATTATTGGGATTTAATTTGTTTAATTTTTTAATTCATATTTTAGCCTCATATGTTTGTTTTATGACGGACAAATTGGATTATTTTTTATATTTTGTGAAAATAGCTTTATTCATTTACATACTTTTCGCTTTGAAAAAAGATGATAATAATGCCTTTATACGAGAAAGAATTTTTGTGTTTATAACCATAATATGCGACTGCATTGAGCTGTTCTTTTATATGTTTGCAGTAGGCGATTGGTACCATTATGTAGAAGTAGAGGATTCTTATCGTCTTAGATCGGTTGGATTTATTGGGATTATAATTTTACTTTCTTTTCTTATAAAGTTTGTGTTGGAGTTTCTGATTATCTATGATGTTTTATCTATTTCATATAAAACCAGTCAGCGTATTAAGATGGCAAAAAAGGAAGAGGATTTCCTAAAATATATTAAAAGACTTCGCAATATTTATATTTTGACTTTCACTATTGCACTCATCCTTTTTTTCAGTAGCAAAGGATTTCTGTTGTATCTATTGTTGGGGTTAGTCTTTTATATATATATCTATGGTATCTATACTATTAGAAAGGCAGGAATTGTCTTTAAGTATGCAATTGTAGACAAGGATATTAATTTAGAAAAAAATAATTCCACCTTAAAAAAATGTCTTTCCTCAATTACGGTGGTTGCATCTATAGGATTATTTGTGTTCTTTTTAATTAATTATTTTACTTTTAGTGGTCATAGTTATTACTTGATTGATAGTGAAGGTAATTTATTGACACAAAGGATTTCAGACGAAGGATTTACAATTATAACAGATGATATTTATGAATATGGTGTTTCCAACCATATGCCGGATCCTTTTTCTAGGTCTAAATATGGTCTTGTAAATATTAAAACGGGAGAGGATACAGGGCCAATTTTTGATCACAGTTTGGAGTTTGACCATTCTGAGAATAGAATTGCTTGGTGTTCTGATGGATATTTTGTAGATGTTAATGGCAATAAGGTTATTACTTATTCTTCTCCTGCGTTAACAAAGCAGAAATCTAGAAGACAGGTAATCATTGATAATATAAAAGAGATTCTGACAGATGAAGATCGTGAATATCATGATTATGATTTTGCAGATATCTTTTATTATAGGAGAATTACTGATTATGATTGCCAATTAGATATTTCCGATGAAGGTACTTATTTTGTTAATGGAATGGCGGAATTTTATAGTCAATTATATGATGGACATGGCATTTTGAATGATAAGGGAAATGTTGTAGCTAAGCCGATTTATTATTACATTTCTAATAGTAATTATGAGATTTATGAAGCACGTGCTGATGAATTTATTGATATTTATAATTCGAAAGGCGACTTGATATATAGATCTCTAGAATATAAGCCAACTGTAGATATTGACAACAAGCTAATATCTATAGGAAGAGATAATATCATTGATTTTGACGGTAAAATATGGAGTTCATCATTATATTTTGATATTGCGAATCATTGCTATTATAGTAATGAAAATGAACATTCTTATAATGTTGTTTTTGATAAAAAGATTCTTTTTGAATCCAATACACATTATTCTTACTACCAGGGAGTTTATGACAATGATGGCACTTTAAGATGTTTAATAGCTGCTAATAGTCAGTTGGGAAATGAAGATAAGTATAAATTATTGGATTTAAAAGGTCATTCACTTCTTCCGGATAATTATGATGTAATAAAGGTATTAGATGATTCTGTATTATGTAAAGATTTCAATGGTTGTATAGCATTTGCTGATTACAATGGGAATCTTACTATCACAGATTATTATTATAGTGAGTCATTAAAGGAAGATGACTTGTTTATGGTTTCTAAATCTGTTGATGGTAAAAATAAATATAACTATATAGATTCCCATGGTAACCTTTTGCTTTCAGAGTTTTGCGAAAATCTGGAAAATACGGTAGATAATGTGGATGATTACATTAATAATCATGAAGAAGGAAATCCTCGTGATGTTAGTACTGACGAGATTAAAAAGCTAGAGGCCCAATATGATTATGTTAGGCAGTATGGTCATGTAAGAAAGTATAACAATGGATATTACGAAGATGACTATAATCTTATTGATGTTTATTTGGTTAGTGAGAATCGTTAATATATATCATTTACATCATATAAATAAAATTACTTGAGGTTTAATTTATGCATAATATAAATAAGTATTTTTTAGTATTAGTTTGTTGTTCTCTTGTTTTTTCAGCCTGTAAACAGGAGGATAAAGGTCAAGACAATACTAAATTAGAACAGTCTAAAATAGAGGATAATAATGACCCAAATTCTACAAAGGAAATAAGAAATGTCTCCTGGTCTTTTGATTCTAAGGATGAAGATAAGGATTATACAGGGGAAAATACAGTTATAACATTTGATTTTTCAGATGGTACATCACAAGAATTTGAACTTAATGTACCATGTTCTGTGGATTCCATGGAGATGCTTGATATTGATAATGATGGTATAGATGATTACGTGTTTCAATGCTATTTTCTTAATACGGCTACTGAATATAATTTAATTTATGCTTATAGCTTCAATGATGGTGAACTAGATCAGATATTCCCATTTACTCAATTGTGTGAGGAGGCGGGAGATAGTTTGCTATATTGTGAAAAGAAGGAAATAGAGGTTCCTTCCGACTACGAAAATGATAATATCGTAAATGCGATACAAGTATCTGTAATTGATAAGGCTTTTATTATAGATACTCCTACAGCATATAAATCATATACAGCAACAGCTTACTGCTTGGATGGACAGTGGTACATAAAGGATGCCTGTTATAAAACTTATGATAAGTCCCTTGAGGAAGTTGATGCGGAATTAGATGTTCCTGATGGTGCAGAAATAGAATATGAAGATTGGGTTGACCCTGAACACACTGTATACAGAGTTGCGCTGCAAAGAACAGAGGAAGATTCAGATGAATATTCGCATTTAATGGATTATTTTTTATTTCAAGAAGAGGATGGCTCCGTAATTACCATAAAAGTTGATTATCCATCAAAGGATGATGACTTGGATTCGGATAGGTATGTTGGAGATGTCTGTGACTTTGATGCAGAGTTTGTAGATGTCACTTTTGATGGCCATAAAGACTTAGTAATTTCATTAGGCAATTTTGGTGCTCAAGGTGCTGCAGGACATTGTGTTTATGTCTATGAAGACGGAGATTACGTTTACAAGAAATCGTTTGAGGAAATTCCAAACTACGCTATCGATGAAGTAAATCAATGCATAACAGGTTCTTCACGTGGAAATGCAGTAACATACTACGACTACGTTTACGAATACATCGATGGTGATTTCGTAAATACGGATACTCAGGAAACAGTTTATGATGAATAAATTTGCATTGTTTGTGTTCTTATAGAAGACTTTATGGTGAATTTAATTGAGGTTAAGATTAATATACCTTATGTTTACTTTAAAACCTATAATTCAGTGGTAATGCATTAAGCGGGAGAATTAAAATGTATGAGCTTGAAAAAGAAAAAAAGAGATTAAGTAAACTATGGCTTGGTTGTCTTATTTTAGTTGTATTTTTATTTTCATGTGCAATTTCAATTTATTATGTTGCTCAAGAGATTATTAGGCAAGAAGTTGCCTGGTATATAGAAGCTGCTCACATAATTATATTAGTTTTAGTACTCTCAGTAGTCTTTTGGATTGGTATTTACTACTTATATAGATACTCTGTGCAATTAGGCCTTAGATGGAGAATTATCGGGGCTATTTGTGGATGGATTCCGGGGGTTAATTTAATTGCCCTTGGTATTATTTTGACTATTTCCTTTAGAGAATATTTTTTTGAAAAGAAAAAGATTAAGGTAAATGAATATAGATTAATTGACCGTATATGCGATACTAAATATCCAATTCTTATGGTTCATGGTGTATTCTTTAGAGACTACAGATATTTAAATTACTGGGGAAGAATTCCAGAGCAGCTTGAGATAAATGGCGCTAAAGTGTTTTATGGATATCAGCAGTCTGCTGCATCAGTTAAAGAGTGCGGGCAAGAGTTGGCAGATAGAATAAAAGAAATCTGCAATGAAACAGGGTTAGATAAAGTAAATATTATTGCGCATTCAAAGGGGGGACTAGATAGTCGTTTTGCTCTTACAATTGGAGATACTGCATCCCATGTGGCAAGTTTAACTACTATAAATACGCCTCATAGAGGATGTGTTTTTGCTGATTATTTACTAGATAATATTGGTGAAAAGACTCAGAAATCTTTGGCCAAGGCATACAATTCTACATTACGTAAATTGGGCGATTATAATCCGGATTTTTTGTCGGCCGTATATGATTTAACAGCAAGCTCTTGCGAGAAATTTAATACAGAATGTAAGAATGTCCCTGGAGTCTATTATCAAAGTGTGGGTTCAAAAATGAATGTGGCAAGGGGTGGTCGTTTTCCGCTAAATTTTTCTACTCATTTAGTTAAATATTTTGATGGTAGTAATGATGGTTTAGTGGGAGAAAAATCTTGTCAGTGGGGAGATAATTTCCAGTTTTTAACTGTCAAAGGTAAGAGAGGTATTTCACATGGTGATGTTATTGATTTAAATCGTGAGAATATATCTGAATTTGATGTAAGAGAATTTTATGTGCAGCTTGTAGCCAACCTGAAGAATAAAGGGTTTTAGATATTATTGGAGAATTTTTTATGAAAAGTATGAAAAACAATACTATTAAAAAAATAATATATGGTGTTGCTTTTGTTGTGGTTCTTGTGATGATGTTTTTTATTCATAAAGGCCAAAAGAATGTCATGAAGTTTTTCGATGTGCAAAAGCAGAAATATGTCACTATTAGTGTTAAGGAAGATAATCCATTAAGAGGTAACTATACTTCATTACACACCGCTGCTATTGGAAAATATGTTGATTATGGATTTACAGAAGATATATCATTCAGAGAACCCACTTTTGATGTACAAAATATTAATGGATCTTTACCTATAGTATTTTATAACGATTCATTAAACTTGTATGGTTATATGGATATTAATGGAAATATACTTTTTGAGCCCCAGTTTTATTCAGCGGATGATTTCTATTCAGAAGGCTGTGCCAGAGTCAGAATGACTTGTTATAACGAAGAAGGTGAAAAATATGTACACCCACGTAGTGGAGTTGTTAATCAAAGGGGTGAATTTATAATTAATCCAGCCAATCCAGATGAGTCCCCCTTTGGTTTAATAATTGACCCTAAATATGATCTTATTTTTGCTGAGTATTATAATGGTAATGGTGGACAATATTTTGTTTATAGCCTTGATGGGGAAAAAAGCCAAGAGCTAACTAGCGATGATTTTAATAATTGTGTAAATAGACATTTCCTGCAGCACATGGCAGATTATCAGTACTCAATTAATTATGATGGTTTAGATGATTTTGTTAATCAAATAGATTTCGGAGGTCAATAAAATGACATTTTTGCTTAATCTAAAAAATAAACTTTTGATTAATCCCATTTTTAATTACGCAATTACTGTATCGATTATATTTCTTTTAGAGTCAATCAATACGCATCCAATGGTATATATTGGACAGAATGTTTTTTTTCTTTTGAATATTGCTAGGACTTGTTTTGCTGCATTAATCTGTATTCGCACAAAAGAATACAATGATATTAAAGCGATTAATAATCGTGTAAATAATGCTTCTATAATTTTTGGAGTTTTATCGTTTGTTTCTTTAACTGATTGCTTAGTTTCTGCATTTTCAACTATTTTTTCATTCTATGGATTTGCAGAGATTTATATTTGGGTTGTTATAATTGAGCACCTTTTGTTTTTTATAGGTGTATTGTTTTTGCAAATGTATAGAGACAAAGGTGTTGCTTTTTGGGTGTTGGTTCATTCTATTCAATTAATAATTTATGCTGTGATGAATATAGTTTATATTGTTGAAAAATATCAAAGTGATAAACAGAATTGGTTTAGATATTTTATATTTACTAGTGCTATAGTGCTTATAGTTCATTTATTTTATAGCTATGATTTAGGAATAATATATCTGCCTGAGGAGGAGTTAGAAAGTAATAGAAAGGATTAAAAAAGCTCTACCAATTAACGATAGAGCTTGATGATTCGATGCTATTAAGATTTATTGATTTACAATTGAGCTAAGTGTTTCAAAGAATTTAGGATATGAAATACAGCAGCAGCTTTCGTCGTCAAAGGTAGTTTCTCCATTGGCTACAAGGCCTGCTATGGCAAATGACATTGCAATTCGATGATCTAGATATGTTTTAATGGTAGTTCCCTTAAGAGGCTGACCTCCCTTTATAATCATTCCATCATCAGTAGGAGTGATATCGCATCCCATATTTTTAAGATTCTCGGTGACAGTAGCGATTCGGTCGCTTTCTTTTACTTTAAGCTCTGCGGCATCTTTGATAGTAGTGGTACCTGATGCGCATGATGCCATTACAGCAATAACTGGAAGCTCATCTATAAGAGTAGGGATGATGTCACCAGAAACCTCACAGCCGTGCAAATTGCTGCTAGTTACATGAATATCTGCAACAGGCTCTCCCGATACAATTCTTTCATTTAATAATTCAATATTTCCACCCATATCCTGAGCAACTTTAATGATGCCGGCTCTTGTTGGATTCGTATTTACGTTTTTGATAAGCAAGTCAGCATTCTCACAGATTAATCCTGCAACTATAAAATATGCTGCGGATGATATATCTCCAGGAACCTCTATATTTTGGCCGATTAGTTTTGGGTTGCCAACGATAGAAGCAGTAAGACCTTCTGATTTAATATCTGCACCAAATCCAGAAAGCATCAGTTCTGTATGATTTCTGGATACTACAGGCTCTGTGACAGAAGTAACACCGTCTGCGTATAATCCAGCAAGTAATACACATGATTTAACCTGTGCGCTGGCAACAGGAGAATCGTAGTGGATTGCTTTTAATGGTGAACCGCCGATTTCTAGTGGTGCGCATCCGTTATCCTTAATTGAGCGAATATGAGCACCCATTTGAGTAAGAGGAGTGATGATTCTGCCCATTGGTCTTTTCTGAATTGATTCATCGCCGTTGAGAGAAGATACAAATGGCTGACCGGCAAGTATACCCGATATAAGACGGGTGGTAGTTCCGCTGTTTCCCACATCCAGCATCTGACTAGGTGCCTTAAGTCCGTGAAGTCCCTTTCCGTGGATAATGACGTGATCTGCATTTTGAGAAATATCAATACCCATAGCTCTAAAACAACCTATAGTAGAGCGGCAGTCTGCACCATCTAAAAATCCAGTTAACTCGGTAGTTCCTTCTGAAATAGCTCCAAACATAACACCGCGGTGGCTGATAGATTTGTCTCCTGGAACTTTTATTTCACCTTTTAAGCTATTTGCTTTTGTTATTGCCATTAATTTGTCCTCTGTCTTACGTAATAATTATTGTGTGTGAGAGTGGTCTGAGCCTTTTTCATAGCATCTTCTGTGTAGAACTCAATTCGAAGTACACCAGGCTCAAATTCTCGATTGTGAATGATGTCGATATTTTTTACGCTGATATCAACTTCGGCAAGGAGCTGAAGTACTCCAACTAATGTACCAGGCTTGTCATCTATATCACAGTATAATTCGTAAAAACGAATTAACGCATTTTCTGGAATAGTAATAGAGTCTCTATAGTCCTTAGCCTTTGACCAAAGCTTAAGTATTTGGTCTGCATCAGATTCATCGATTGCTTTTCTAAATGTCTCAAGCTCTTCCTTATAAGCATCAAGTAATTTTAATATAGCCTGACGGTTGCTAAGGAATATGTGCTGCCACATAGTAGGTGAGCCAGATGCGATTCTTGTAATGTCCTTAAAACCGCCTGCTGCAATAGTCTTGCAAGTGGTGCGCTCATCATCATTGTCCTGAACAAGATTAACAAGGGAAGCTGCAATTACATGTGGAAGATGTGATACAGCTGCAGTGGCCTCATCATGCTCCTCAGAAGATAGCTTAATAGGAATAGCACCAAGTGATTTGATGAATTCGCCAAATTCGTTGTAAGTATCCTGATTCATATCAGCATCAGCAGTGAGAATGTAATATGCGTTTTCGAGAAGTCTGGCATCTGAGTGCTCTAGACCAGTAAGCTCTGAGCCGGTCATAGGATGTCCACCAATAAATTGACTTGTGACACCTAGCTCTCTTGCAACAGCAGTAATATCTCCCTTAACTGAGCCAACATCAGTAATAATGCAGTCTGGCTTAACAACGTCCTTTAATTGCTTTAAATAATCACAGTTGATTTTAACTGGACTGCAAAGGAATATGATATCGCACTGACCGAACTGATGGATTTTTAGTAATCCATTATTATCAATAAGATGCTCCTCGTAGGCAGCTTCCACTGTGGATTCTCTGGAAGCTGTGGCAAGAATCTTTGTATTTGGATATTTTTTTAGAATGGCTTTTGCAATACTTCCGCCGATTAATCCTAGGCCAACAAAGCCGATTGTTTTTGCTTTCATAAGAATTATCCCCCTGTGGTTGAAATGGAAAATACGGATTCACTTCAACGCTTTAAAGTAAGAATATATTTATATAATAGCATATATTTTCATTGTAAATAGTCTGAATATTGATTAAAATAAAATTAAGTTTTTACACAGCAAGGCGCGGCGGGGTTAAGGCGTCAAATAATTATTGGGAGGTAAGACACATGAAGGTTTTTACTACGGACAAAATTAGAAACGTTGTGTTACTTGGTCACAGCGGGGCGGGCAAAACCAGTCTCATCGAATCTATGGCTTTTCTGGCTGGTCAGATCAGCAAGCCAGGCACTATCGAGGCTGGTAATACCATTAGTGACTATGACAAATTGGAGCAGAAAAACAAGTTTTCTATTTACACATCTTTAGTTCCGATCATTTGGGGCGATACTAAGATTAATTTCCTAGACACACCAGGATATTTCGATTTTGTTGGAGAGGCTGAAGAAGCTGTTTCTGCAGCTGATGCAGCTATTATTGTTATTTCAGGTAAAAGCGGAATTGAGGTTGGTACAAAGAGAGCCTGGGAGATGTGCGACAAATTCAATCTTCCTAGAATGGTATTTGTAACTGACATGGATATAGATGATGCCAGCTATAGAGAAATAGTTGAGGAGCTCCAAAGCCTTTATGGTAAAAAGATTGCTCCTTTCCATCTTCCAATTAGAGAAAATGGCGAATTTGTTGGCTATGTAAATGTTATTCAGCAGATGGGTAAGCGCTGGAAGGCTGATGGCACTGTTGAGCATAGTGATGTGCCAGACTACAATCAGGAATACTTAGAGAAATATCGTGAAGCTCTTATGGAGTCTGTTGCTGAGACATCGGAAGAGTTTATGGATAGATATTTTGGCGGCGAGGAGTTCTCTGAGGATGAAATCAGACAGGCACTTCGTGTAAATGTGGCTTCTGGTGATATTGTTCCTGTTATGATGGGTTCTAATCTTACTAATAGAGGTCAGTATACAATGCTTACTGATGTGGTTAAGTATTTACCATCACCAGCTGATTGTGTTATTACAGGAATTAACGCAAATACTAATGAGGTTTATGAGGCAAATTATGACTTCTCTAAGCCTAAGTCAGCTTATGTATTCAAGACAATTGTTGACCCATTTGTAGGTAAATATTCTCTTATAAAAGTTAATTCAGGCGTATTAAAGACAGATGATTTGCTTTATAACAAGCACAAGGAATCTGAAGAGAAAATTGGTAAGCTTTATATTTTAACAGGCAGCAAGCCAGAGGAAGTACCTGAGGTACATGCAGGTGATATTTGTGCTCTATCTAAGCTACAGAAAGTTGCTACTACAGATTCACTTTCTACTAAGGCTAATCCTATTCTTTACATTAGAACACCTCTTTCTGTGCCATATACATACAAGAGATATAAGGCAAAGAATAAGGGTGATGAGGATAAAATTGCTCAGGCTATGGCAAAGCTTTGCGCTGAGGATTTGACTATTAAGGCTGTTAATGACGGTGAAAATAGCCAGTCACTTATCTATGGTATTGGCGATAGACATATTGATATGCTTGTTCAGAAACTCAATGAAAAATATAAAGTAGATATTGAGCTTAGCCAGCCAAAGATTGCATTTAAAGAGACAATCCGTGGAAAGGCCGATGTTGAGTACAAATATAAGAAGCAGACTGGTGGTCATGGACAGTATGGACACGTAAAGATGACATTTGAGCCATCTGGAAATATGGAAGAGCATTATAATTTTACTGAGTCAGTTGTTGGTGGAGCTGTTCCTAAGAATTATTTCCCTGCTGTTGAAAAGGGATTGCAGGAAGCTGTTCTTGCTGGACCTCTTGCAGCATATCCAGTAGTTGGTATTCACGCTAATCTTTATGATGGAAGCTATCACCCAGTTGATTCTTCCGAGATGGCATTTAAAGTTGCTGCCAAGGGGGCGTTCAAGGACGGTATTATGAAGGCCAATCCAATTCTTCTTGAGCCTATTGAGACACTGAAAGTTGTTGTACCTGATACATATACTGGTGATGTAATGGGTGACTTAAACAAGAGACGTGGTCGTGTACTTGGTATGAATCCTACAGAGACCGGAGGCAAGACAGAAGTGCTTGCAGAAGTACCTATGGCAGAGCTTTATGGATACGATACGCAGCTTCGTTCTATGACTGGTGGATATGGAACATTCTCTTATGAGTTAGCTAGATATGAGCAGGTTCCATCTGATGTTCAGGCTAAGGAGGTAGAGAGACGAGCAAATAAGCTTAAAGATGTAGAAGAAGAATAAATATTTTTAATATTAATGGGGGCTACCTTTGGGTAGCTCCTTTTTAATTTAGTATTGACAAAAACAAGTGAGGGTATTAATATACTACCTATAATATGCGCTTAAATAAATTGGAGAAAAATGTATATGAAAAAGAAGATTTTAAATTTGCTTGCCTTAATGCTTGTGCTTTTGATTGCAACACCTGTTGTTGCTAGGGCTTCTGAAGCAGAGTCGGTTGATCAGGTTACAGAGGATAAAGATGATTTTGTATTATCAAAGTTTGGTATAGAAGCAAGCTTCCCTGAAAAATACAGATATATCTATGATGAGAGTCAAGGATACAGGGATGAGGCTCTTGACATTGGTATTCACACAAATGAAATTACATCAACAATAAAAGAAAATGGTATGTCCTACGATGCATTTTATATTGATGATGAAGGATATCTTAACGAAGCTTATATGTCATATGGTCATGAATTTGGTGTTTCAGGGGATTTGAAAGATTGTTCTGATGACGAATTAGAAGATTTGTTAACTAAGGTAAAAACAGGTTTTTCCGTTTCTTCTCTTTATGGTGTTTCTTGTGATTATTTAGATTCTTATCATACTGAAGATGGAGAAGTATTCTTTGTTTTTGATATGAAGAGTTTAAAAGAAAATGGCGATTTTCGTTCGGCTTGCTATTTTACAATTGTTAACGGAGATAGTTATTATTTCTATTTTAGATCATATAATCCAAATATTTTAATTGATGATTTGGTTAAGGATGGAGAAGTTTTTGTAGAGGGTGTTAAATTTACTGGTAGACCAGAAAAGGTGGAGGATACTTCTAATATTTCTGATTCAAGCAATATTGCAAGTGATTCCAACATAATTACAGGATCAAAAACTAATAAGACAAGAGCTAGTAAGAACGCATTTGCTTCTCGCACTTTAGGTCGTGCTGCGGGAGCTGCGATTCTTGTTGGTGCAAGTTTTTTGGTTAATGCTGTGAAAAGAAAAAAGAATGATAAATGATAAGTTCTGAGTTAGTGAAAAATGTTAGTGAAAAAGGAGAATTGTTATGAAAAAAGGTATTATGCTTTCGCTTGCTATGGCAACGGTGTTTACAGTGGGGACTTCGACTGTATCTAAGGCCGCATCAGGTATTGAACTTAATTATGAGGATGTTGGTGTGTCTATTACTCTTAGCGATAAGTACAATTATGTATACGATGCAGAAAATATTTATGGAGATGATATTTCTGAATACGGAATCAATCCTGATACCATTGTAAAAAGTATTAAATCCACACCAGGCGTATATTTTAAAGCATTATATGTAGATGATAATAATTATTTTAGAGAATCTTATATGAGTTTTATAGAAGGCGAGGATAAATTTGGTCACTTAAAGGATTATTCAAAAGAGGATTTGGCCAAATGTGGGGAAAATTTTGTTAAAGAAATGGAAGATGGAGTAGGAAAGGATGGAATTAAAAGCGTTGAATACAAGGATATCTTCTATACAGAGGGTGGCTTGCCATATTTCCAATTCGTAATTACTGGAACTAATACAGATGGTGATTACACATCTGGATATTTATTTACAATAGCTAATAATAACTATTACTATTTCTATACTCGCTCTTATGCACCTTCAGTAGATGCGGATTCTTTGTTAAAGGACTCGCAGGAATTGGTTGAGGGCGTTGAGATTACTTATGATAAGAATATTAAATCCAATGCTAACATTTCTGGTGGTATAGATTGGAAGAAGGTAGGATCTAAATCAGCCTATGGAGCTGTTTTTGGTGCCGTGATAGGTGCTTCTATTTCTGCCATTAATAAGAAAAATAAGAAAAAGAAAAATGTAAAAAATACTGTCGAGAAGGCATAGACTTATTTGAAATAATTAATAAACCTGCCATATGGCGGGTTTATTCCATGTTATGTAGAGGAGAATGATGGATTTGAAATTATCGGTTAAGGCAAAGTTAAGTAAGATTAATATCTCATTTGTTATTTTTGTGCTTACTCTTTGGAATTTCTTTAATGTTGCATCTCATATATTTAGTTTTTATCATCCATTTATAACAGATAAAGTTGATTATTTGTTTTATGGGTTTGAAATTGTATTGCTTACTGTTTTAAGTTTAATATCTAGATATAATCCCAATAAACGAATTCATATTATATCATCTTTAATTAATAGCATTATTTTTTTTAATGTGGTTGAACTTTATATCTCTATTTTTGCCTATAATACTGCGACACAATTTATAACAATTATTTTTATGATTTCATTTGTTTATAGGGTTTTTGTTAATGTGTGCATTTATATTTTCTTTTTTGATGAAGCTACATATCAAGATGAAATTTATCATATTTCTAAAGAGGCTATAACACCTAAAAGTTTGAAAGTATATTGTATTTATTTTGTAATTGTTTTTGCTATTCTTTTAATTTCAGTTCATTTTAATAAAGATTTTTTTGTTTTTACGTATCCTTTATGCATATTATTCGTAGCTTTTTTATTGTATTGTTGTTTTGCTTTAAGAGGCTTTTTTAATAATATAGGGCCTACAAATGATAAATTTTATTTTAAAGGTGTGTTTGGACCAATAGATTTTTTTGACTCAAATATATTTAAGAATAGCGTGAGAATAATTAAGTATTCATTTTTATTATGCATTGCAGTATTAGGTGTTGTAGTTCTTAAGAAGAGAAATACATATGAAACCCTAGATATAAAATCAATGACTAAGGAACAAATCACATCTTCCAAGAGAGAAACTATTCTGGATTTTTTATTTGAAGGGAATGGGTATTATAGATATGGCATTAAAAATGAAATGCCAGATTGGTCAGGCTTTAATCATAATAAATATGGTTTAGTTAATGTTGAAACAGGTGAATATACTGAGGCTATTTATAATGGACCTTTATATTTTGATAGAGATGGTATTAGTCCAGATCATGAAGGACATTTTATAAATTACGAAGGTGAAATTGTTTTTGATATACCAACAAGTATTTATAGAAAAAAATCTTCTCGTCAGAAGCTTATAGATAATAACCTTGCATCGATTCTTGACAAGAGAATTCTTTTCAATGAGTATTCGGTAAGAAGAGATGACTCATATTATTCAAATAAATATGAAGAATCGGTTTTCTTTTTATCATTGGATACCGAATTAAATGATTGTTTTGTCGTGGCGCCTATATTCAGCGCTGATTGGGAGAATATACCGGATAGAGCTTATTTTGATGAAGGAATCGCAATATATTTTTCTGAAATGGATAATGGATACGGATTCATATCTGAAAATGGAACTATTTTAACTGATCCAATCTACACTCGCGTTGAGCCTAATAATTATGGGTATAAAGCGATTGCTGTATCAAACGAAGAGGAAGGTGTTAATGTTATCAATTCAGATATGAAACCCTTAATAGATGAAGAGCATGCTAGGCTTAATGATATAAATTATAATTTAGAATTATTATGTATAACGACGTGGGATAATGGAGATTCAAAAATTTATATTAAGGATTTTGATGGGAATAAACTAGAAGGATATTATAAGAACCCTCTTGAAGATACACCTTTTGATCGTCAACTTGATGTATATATGAATTTAATTAAATGCTCTAATGGCAAAGAAACTCCTGTCATAATCTATAAGGGGAAGATTATTTTTGAAACCGAAGAGTATAAGGCTGTATTTGCTAAAACAGATTCTGAAAATAATGGTTTGTTTATATTGGCTCAAGATGATTCGGATTACTATCACATTATTGATTTTGATGGTAATGAAATTATCCCCGGTAAATACACTCATTGCAAAGTAGATTCTGAGAAGATTTTATATCTTGAAAGTGCAGATGAAGGTCATGAAGGGGAAGCGGTTTTGGCTGACCTTGATGGTAATATTAAATATACTGGCTTTAAATTTGAGAAATATTATGAAGGCGACCACAAAAAAGAAGAGCCATCGTATATAAAAGTTTCTAAAATAACTGAGAGTGGAATTACTTTATACAATTATATTAATAATCAAGGAGAGCTTTTGGGCGATTGGTTTATTTTTAAGGGCACTGAAAACCTCGGTAATTCTGTAACATTAAATTATATTGCTACTTGCGATGATGAAGGAATTCCAACTGTTCACTGGTATCGAAATGATGTAGAAATAATGTCGGGACATTTTTATGGTGACATAGATGAAAATTCCAATGAATCATATTTCTTCGGAGTATGCGATGCATATGGTGGCTATTCTCGATATTTCTGGTTTAGAAATCAGGAAGGCGAATATGATATTTATCATTATGATAATATAACTGGTGAGGCTAATTTCCGTTGTTCTGTAGTGGATTATTCAGAATACATACAAGAACATTAGAGACACATATGATTTATAAGGAAATTTTATTGATTTATTGCAAAAATAGGGCGCTTTGATTATAATTTTGTGAGTTGTAAAATTACGAGGTGAGAAAAATGAAGCACAATTTTAAAGCAATTGAGAAAAAATGGCAGGCAGCCTGGGAAAAGGACGACATTTTCCGAGCTGTTGATGGTTCTGATAAGCCAAAATTCTACGGTCTTGTAGAGTTTCCATATCCATCAGGCGCTGGTATGCATGTTGGTCATATCAAGGCATATTCTTCAGTAGAAGTAGTTTCAAGAAAGCGTCGTATGCAGGGATACAATGTATTATTCCCTATCGGATTTGATGCATACGGTCTTCCTACAGAGAATTACGCTGTTAAGACTAATACACATCCTAGAAAAATCACAGATGACAATATTAAAAAGTTCACAACACAGCTTAAGAGCGTAGGTTTTTCTTTTGATTATAGCCGTACAATCGACACAACTCAGGAGGATTACTACAAGTGGACACAGTGGATTTTCCTTAAGATGTTTGAGAAGGGACTTGTTTTCAGAGACAAGACTCTTGTAAATTATTGCCCACATTGTAAGGTTGTCCTTTCAAATGAGGATTCACAGGGTGGTAAGTGCGATATCTGCCACAGTGATGTTATTCAAAAAGAGAAGGACGTTTGGTACCTTCGTATTACTGAGTATGCTGATAAGCTTCTTCAGGGCCTTGATGAGGTAGATTTCCCTGAGAATATTAAGCAGCAGCAGGTTAACTGGATTGGTAAATCTAAGGGTGCTTTCGTTAATTTCACACTCGAAGGAATAGAGGATAAGCTTGAGATTTATACTACAAGACCAGATACACTTTGTGGTGTAACTTTTATGGTTATCGCTCCTGAGCATCCATACATTGATAAGTATGCTGATAAGATTTCTAACATGGATGCAATCATGGCTTATAGAGCTGAGTGCCAGAAGAAGTCTGAGTTCGAGCGTACACAGCTTGTTTCTAAGGACAAGACTGGTGTTAGAGTTGAGGGATTTGATGCTATCAACCCAATCACTGGCAAGAAGATTCCTGTATTTATCTCTGATTACGTAATGATGGGTTATGGTACAGGTGCTATTATGGCGGTTCCTGCTCACGATCAACGTGACTGGGATTTCGCTACAAAGTTTGGTATTGATATTATCCCTGTAATTGAGGGTGGAGATGTGACAAAAGAAGCCTATACAGGCGAGGGTAACATGATTAATTCAGAGTTCCTTAATGGTCTTAACAACAAAAAGGACTCTATCGATAGAATGATTCAGGAATTGGAGAAGCTTGGTTGTGGTAAGGCTGGTGTTCAGTTCAAGATGAAGGATTGGGCATTTAATAGACAGCGTTACTGGGGTGAGCCTATTCCAATTGTACATTGTCCTACATGTGGTGATGTTGCAGTTCCTTATGATCAGCTTCCACTTAAGCTTCCTGTACTTGAGAAGTTTGAGCCAGGTACTGATGGAGAGTCACCACTTGCTAAGGTTGATAGCTTCGTTAATTGCAAGTGTCCTAAGTGTGGCGGTGATGCTAAGCGCGAGACAGATACTATGCCTCAGTGGGCTGGTTCTTCTTGGTACTTCCTTCGCTACATTGATCCACACAATGATAAAGAGTTTGCATCAATGGACAAGCTCAACTACTGGATGCCAGTTGATTGGTATAATGGTGGTATGGAGCACGTTACACGTCACTTGATTTACTCACGTTTCTGGCATCATTTCCTCTATGACCTTGGTGTAGTTAATACTCCAGAGCCATACAAGAAGAGAAGTGCCCAGGGTATGATTCTTGGTGAGGATGGACAGAAGATGTCAAAGTCTCGTGGTAATGTTATTGATCCACTTGATATTGTAGATGCTTATGGTGCAGATACACTTCGTACATACGTATTATTCATGGGTGACTATGGCGCAGCTGCTCCTTGGTCAGATGCTTCTGTTCGTGGATGTAAGAGATTCCTTGAGAGATTTGCAGGTCTTACAGATATTGTTACTGATGAGCCTAACAGCGAGTCAATCGAGACTGGTGTTCATAAGACAATTAAGAAGGTATCTGAGGATATCGAGGCTATGAAGTACAACACAGCTATCGCAGCTATGATGGGACTTCTTAACGATATCGTTGCAGAGGGACATATTACAAAAGAGAATCTTATCTTACTTGTAAAGATTCTTTGCCCATTTGCTCCACATCTTTGTGAAGAAATGTACGCAGAGCTCGGAGGTGAGGGATATTGTTCACTTGCTCAGTGGCCAGAATTTGATCCTAACAAGATTGTAGAGTCTACAATCGAGATAGCTGTTCAGGTCAATGGCAAGCTCAAGGCTACAATCAAAATCCCTAACGGATGTGAAAAGGATGATGCTCTTTCTATTGCTAAGGCTGACGAGGCAGTAGCAAAGGCTCTTGAAGGCAAGAACCTTGTTAAAGAAATCTATGTACCAAACAAGATTGTTAACTTAGTTGTTAAATAATATGGTGTTTAATGAGCCTGCCTTTTGGCAGGCTTATTTTGTAAGGAGAAGGGGTTGTGAAAAAATTACTTAAAACAAATACAGTAGAAATAGATAAAGTGTTTTATGCATTTATTATCTGGAATTTTATAAATTTGGTTTCCCATATTTTTAGCTTTTATTGCCCATTTATGTCTCAGGGCATTGACTATGTTTTTTATGGAGTTGAAATTGTACTTTTCTTATATTTGATTATAAGAATTAGGATTAGTCATTGTGATAAAATATATGTTTTTTCAACGTTTATAAGTTGGACTATCATATTGGATGTGATTGAATTATGGTTTGTGATATTTGCTGTTGATACGAGCCATCATACATTTCTTTCTTTGTTTTTTAAACTTACTTTTATAGTTCGATTTGTTATAGAGTATTTAGCTGTTTATTGCTTCTCGGATTTTATGTATGGTGAAGCAAATACAAGAAAACTATCATATCGTTTTTACTTTAGATTTAAAAAATTCAAAGATATCTGGATGATTTTTAATGTCTTATTTCTAATTTTACTTGTTGTTTTTTGGTTCAGATTAAATAAGAATACTTTGACTTTAGTATATTTGTTTATTTTAGTAAGGTTTATTCTTGGTATAGCTATTATTTATAATTCTCGCTCTTTAGTTGGAGTTTTGGGTCCTGTAGATAGCGATGATTATTTTGTTGGTAAATATTCATTTTTTGATATTGTTAATAAACATTGTAAAGCATTTTATATCCTTAGGATGATAATTGGGATAGGATTAATCGTATTTGCGATATTTATTTTAATTAAAAAGAATCAATTTGATTCTAATCTAAATTTTCTAGCTGATCATCCAAGTGATATTGTAGATAGATTTGGAGAAGCCTATAGCATTGTGCAACAATCAGAAGATGTCTATACCTATAAAGTACATAATAATATGCCAGTAAATTCTTGTTTCTATGATGAGAAATATGGAATTATAAATATAAAAACAAACTATAATTCAGGTCCTGTTTATGATGAATGTCCAATGTTTGATAGTGATGGGATATCGCCTGATTACAAAGGTCATATGATAGATTTGGATGGAAATGTTGTTTTTGATATTCCATCATTTGTTACAAGAAAAAAATCTGTTAGACAGAGAATTTTAGATAATGATTTAGCTGATATCTATGATAAGAATATTCTTTTTGAAAATAGTTTAGGTAATGGAAGTTTTAGTACATCAGGTTTTAATGATCATTTTTGGGAATATGATGGATTGATATTATGCTATGAGTTCAACAATCGTGATTATAATCGCAGATACGATAGAGATTATGAAAGACATTATTTTGATAAAGGGATTGCAGTCTACTATTCTGAAGTAAATAATTGTTTTGGAATAATTACTGAGGATGGTAATCGACTGATAGATCCTATTTTTGAAAAAATCTCTTTTGAAAATGGATATGGATTGATTGGTGTATATCAAGAAAAGAATGGATATAATGTTATCGATTCAAATGGAGAATTTTTAATTCCTTCAACTAGTTATGATTATGTTAACATTAAAAAAATGTATCCAGATAAGGGGACAGCATTCTTTATAGATTCAGCTGATTCTGATATCAATGATTCTTGTTTATATGTAGTAGATGCTGATGATGATTATCAGTATATAGATTCTTATATTTATGAGGGCGATTACAATTATAAGTACTGGCGCCTCTTATTGAAACAGGATGTATTTGTATTAACCAGAACTTCAGGTCGAAATTTACAAGTGGTCTTTTCCGATGGTGAAATAGTATTAGAATCTGATGAATATACAAAATTATCATTAGTAGAACCATTCATTGAGAATTATATTTTTGCTTGTCAAAAACAAGATGGGTTTATTAATATAATTGACGTAAATGAAAATGTATTAATACCAGGAAATTACAGTGATTATGTATACATTGGAGATGGCCGATTTTATTTAAAGAGTGCTGATAAAGAGCACTTTGGTGAAGCAATAATAGCTGATATCGATGGCAATATTCAATATACAGGCCTTGAATTTGTGTCTGCTGGTAAAGAAAAAGACGAAGATAGTGATATAAATTTAAAAGTTTCTAAAAATATAGGTAGCGATTCTTATTTAATTGTATATAATTATATAGATTCTAATGGTGACATTTTAGATGATTGGCATATAGATAAAGGAGAATACACCTATTCTGATTTGACTTATTATTATGAAATCAAAGTAGATGATAAAAATGAAAAACGTCTTCATTGGTACAATGAAAACTTTAATTACATTTTTTCAGAATACCTCCTTTTGGGAACGACAAAGGATGTAGATTTTGGAATCGAATTTTTAGATAAAGATGAAAATATCGAGCAATATGGTCCAGCATTTTTCTGGATTAAGAATGAACTTGGCTCATATGATCTTTATGATTCCAAAGGAGAATATATAAGAACTATCACTGATTTATCATTTGTGAAAGTTTGGTAATTACTATTGTTTTAAATTTATTTAAGTATAGAAAAGGAGAACTATTAATGAGCAAAATTCAAATGACAACCCCACTTGTAGAGATGGACGGAGATGAGATGACCCGAATTCTCTGGCAGATGATTAAGGATGAGCTGTTGCTTCCTTTCATTGATTTAAAGACAGAGTATTATGATCTTGGTCTTGAGCACAGAAATGAGACAGATGATAAGGTTACAGTGGAGTCTGCAGAGGCTACAAAGAAATATGGTGTTGCTGTAAAGTGCGCAACTATCACACCTAACGCTGCACGTATGACTGAGTATAATCTTAAAGAGATGTGGAAGAGCCCAAATGGTACAATCAGAGCTATTCTTGATGGTACTGTATTTAGAGCTCCAATCGTTGTAAAGGGAATTGATCCAAATGTTAAGTCATGGAAGAAGCCTATTACAATTGCTCGTCATGCATACGGTGATGTTTACAAGAACACTGAGATGGTAATCCCTGCAGCTGGTAAGGTTGAGCTTGTTTACACAACTGAGGATGGCAAGGAAGAGCGTGCTTTAGTTCATACATTCAATGGTCCTGGTGTTGTTCAGGGTCAGCACAATATCAATAATTCTATTGAGAGTTTTGCTCATAGCTGTTTTAAATTTGCTTTAGATACAAAGCAGGATTTATGGTTTGCTACAAAGGATACAATTTCAAAGAAGTATGATCATACATTTAAGGATGTATTCCAAGAAATCTTTGATAAGGAATACAAGGATGCATTTGATAAGGCTGGTATCGAGTATTTCTATACACTTATCGATGATGCTGTGGCACGTGTTATGAAGTCTGAGGGTGGATTTATTTGGGCATGCAAGAATTACGATGGTGATGTTATGTCTGATATGATTTCATCTGCATTTGGTTCACTTGCTATGATGACTTCAGTACTTGTTAGCCCTGCTGGTTACTACGAGTATGAGGCTGCTCACGGTACAGTTCAGCGTCATTACTACAAGCACCTTAAGGGTGAGGAGACATCTACAAACTCAGTAGCTACAATTTTTGCTTGGACTGGTGCTCTTAGAAAGCGCGGCGAGCTTGATAATATTCCAGAGCTTGCCAAGTTTGCTGATAAGCTTGAGAAGGCTTGCGTTAAGACAATCGAGGATGGAAAGATGACTAAGGATTTAGCTCTTATCACATCTATCGAGAATCCTACAGTTCTCAATTCTCGCGATTTCATCGTAGAAATTCGTAAGACTCTTGAGACAATGTAATAATTGTCAGATAACTATATATAGTGGTTAATCATATTGACATACACAATATAGTCTAATATAATAATCTCATGTTAATAGGCATGAGATTATTTTTTTGCCCATAAGTAGGAGAAAATTCATGGAGATGAATGTTAAGCTTCAGGTATTTGAGGGGCCATTAGACTTGCTTCTTCACCTGATTGATAAGAATAAAGTTGATATTTACGATATTCCAATCGTTGAGATTACTGATCAATATATGGAATATGTTCGAGCTATGGATAATAGTGACTTGGATATTATGTCTGAGTTTCTGCTTATGGCTACCACACTTCTTGATATTAAGAGTCGTATGCTTCTTCCTAGAGAGGAAAAGGAAGAGGACGGCGAAGAGGCTGAGGATCCACGTGCAGAGCTTGTTCAGCAGTTACTTGAGTACAAAATGTACAAGACTATATCTTATCAGCTTCGAGATAGACAGATGGATGCCAGCCTTGTATTTTACAAGGAGCCTACCATCCCTGATGAGGTTTTAAAGTATGAGCAGCCAGTTGACTTAGAAGAGCTTATGTCTGACCTTACTTTGAACAAGCTTAATGATATTTTTAACCAGGTTCTTAAGCGTCAGGATAATAGACGAGATCCAATCCGTTCTACATTTGGTAAGATTAAAAAGGAAGAGGTTTCATTGGAACAGAAGATGGAGTGGACTATCGCTTTTGCCAAGGCTCACAATACATTTAGTTTCAGAAACTTATTAGAAGCTGCTCATTCTAAGACAGAGGTTATCGTTACATTCCTTTGTATCTTGGAAATGATGAAGGCTGGACAGATTAATATTACTCAAGAGGATACATTTACTGATATTGTTATTGAGAGTAAGATTGCTGCTTAAAATGCATGTTTTTGCGAGGCAAAGAATATGCTCAAGAAGTGCCATTGCCGGAGGCAATTATTAGATGGCATTTTTTCCTTATTGAATTTGGAGGGAATATGGATATTAAAGAAATAGAGAATATAGTCGAGGGCATTCTTTTTGCTATGGGTGGCACAGTTGAGCCATCTAAGATTGCTAAGGCTCTTGAAATAGAAGATAAGCAAGTTGTTGAGGCTATTGAGTCTCTTAAGAAATCATACGAGGACAATAATAGAGGTATTACAATTACCGAGATAGATGGTGCATATCAGATGTGCACTAGCCCTGATATTTATGAGTATCTTATTAGGATTGCTAAGCAGCCTAAAAAATACGTACTTACGGATGTGCTTTTGGAGACACTTTCAATCATTGCATACAAGCAGCCTATCACTAAATCAGAGATTGAAAAAATCCGAGGCGTTTCCTGTGATTTTGCGGTTTCAAAGCTTGTTGAGTTCGGCTTATGTACGGAGCTTGGACGTCTTGATGCCCCTGGTAGACCTATGCTTTTTGGTACTACAGAGGAGTTTTTACGCTCATTTGGTGTTAGCTCAATTGATGAACTTCCAGAGCTTTCTCAGACTCAGATTGAGGAGTTCAAAATGGAGGCCGAAAATGAGGCTAATAATGTAGAGGTTACAATATAATTTTTATACAAAAAACCACCCAAATTTTGGGTGGTTTTTTTATGACAATTTTTTAACACGATTTCGTTGAAAAGGGCTTAAATAAAGGGTATCATTATACTTGCGAGAAATTTGAAATATTTATATAAATGGAGGTATGAGATGGGTAATGATTTAAATCAGGCTCAGGCTAGAATTAACGCATTGCTTGATGACAACAGCTTTGTTGAGCTTCAGTCATTAGTAGTTGCTCGCAACACAGATTTTAACCTTGATGCAAAGAAAGAACCATCAGACGGAGTAATTATTGGTCATGGTCTCGTGGATGGCACATTAGTGTTCGTTTTCAGCCAGAACGCCGAGGTATTGGGCGGTACTATTGGTGAGATGCATGCGAAGAAGATTCTGTCGCTTTATGACATGGCACTCAAAGTTGGTGCTCCTGTCATTGGATTTATTGATTGCGGTGGAGTTCGTTTACAAGAGTCATTTGATGCTCTTGAGTCTCTAGGTGCAGTTATCGAGAGAGCAGCAGATGTTAAGGGCGTTATTCCTCAGCTTATTTGTGTGGCTGGTCAGTGTGGCGGTGGACTTTCAGTTCTTCCAGCAATTGCTGATTTCACATTTATGGTTGATGGCGCTTCATTGTTTGTTAATTCACCTGATACTATTACAGGTAATGATAAAGATACATCATCTGCAAAGTTCCAGTTCGAAGAGGCTGGTACAGTTGATATGTATGGCTCACTTGAAGAAGTTGTTGCTTCAATGCGCCAGGTTATCTCTATGATTCCTAATGATATCGTAGAGGCTACAGATGATCTTAATCGTGCTTCAGAAGGCCTTGATTCTAAGGTATCTGATGCAGCTGCAATTGCTACTGAGATTGCAGATAATAGAGAGTTTATCGAGCTTAAAGCTGGATATGCTAAGGAGATGGTTACTGGTCTTATCAAGCTTGATGGCGTTACCATCGGTGTAGTTGGAAATAGAGAAGTTGATGGAGAAGCATATCTTTCAGCTATCGGTTGCGAGAAGGCTGCTGATTTTGTTGAGCTTTGCGATATGTATGAGATTCCTGTTCTTTCTATTACAAATGTTGCAGCATTCAAGTCATGCACATGCCAGGAGAAGCGTCTTCCACGCGCTCTTGCTCAGATGTCACAGAGATTTGTTGATGCTAGCATTCCAAAGATCAATCTTATTACAAAACAGGCATACGGAAGTGCTTATGTTCTCATGAACTCTAAGTCACTTGGTGCTGATTTAGTATATGCTTTTGAAAATGCTTCAGTTGGTGCAATGGAAGCTTCTAAGGCTGCTAGAATCCTTTCTGATAATGGTACAGATGCTGCTGCAATCGAAAAAGATTACGCTCAGCTTCAGGATAGCGCTCTTACAGCTGCTGCCCATGGTCATATCGACAGAATTGTTTCTACTGCAGATGCTAGAAAGTACATCATTGCAGGATTTGAGATGTTTTTTTAAGAGCAGGAAGGTGAACATATGAAGAAGAAATTAACATTACTTTTATGTACCTTAGCACTTGCTCTTGGGGTTACTTCATGTGGTGAACTCAAGAATTCTGATGAGTTGGCAGGACGTAAAGTTAGTTCATATCGAGCAGAAATTACAAACTATATGGAAACTCTTGCTGGAACAACAGATGGTACTCCTGAGGATCTTATTAGATATGAATTTGCAAACTATCTATTATCGATAACTCCTCAGGCTGGTGGCATGACTGTAGATGATTTAGCAGGTATGTATGGCATTGACCCATACGTTGTAGCTGAACAGTTTACTCGTGATTATGAATTAGATGAAATGGAAAAAGCTGTAGATGTTGACGCTAATGCTGTGGATGAATATATATCTACAAAGCTTGGTTTTGATTTATCTGACGAAAAATCTACAGGCGCAACTCTTTACAACGATTTCAAAGATTGTAGTTCAAAAGCAGGCAAGTATAAAGGTATAAAAGACTATAATATCGAAAAGTCAGGAAAGACAATTACATCTACTATTGTTGGTGACTTTTCAAAGAGAGATTTAAAGATGACATTTGTATATTCAACTCTCGATTCGTCTGTTCCAACAGCTATGAATGTAGAGCCTGTTTATACACTTGGCGAGATTATGAAGAAGGCAGCGCTTAATACAGTTATGGGTATCTTAATTGTATTTGCAATGTTAGTTGTTATGTCTGCTGTCATTAAGGGATTTGAAATTATTCCAAAGATTGAGAAGAAGCTTAAGGAGAGCAAAGAGACCGCAGAGGATGTTAGACCTGTTGCTGCTGCAGTTCCAGTTTCTTCATCAAATAATGATACAGATGATTTGCAGCTTGTAGCTGTTATCGCTGCAGCAATCGCTGCTAGCACAGGAGCTTCTACAGATTCGTTTGTAGTACGTTCAATTAAGAAAAGATAATCAACTTTAGGAGGAAATTTCCATGAAAAATTATACTATCACTGTTAATGGAACAGTTTATGATGTAACTGTAGAAGATAAGGGAGGTTCTGGCGTTTCACCAGTTACTCCAGTTGCTGCTCCTAAGGCAGCTGCAGCTCCTGTAAGCTCAGGTGCTGCTGGTAGCGTTAAAATCGAAGCAGGTGCTGCTGGTAAGGTTGTTAAGATTGCAGCTGCTGCTGGTGCTTCTGTAAAGAAGGGTGATCCTGTAGTAGTTCTTGAAGTTATGAAGATGGAGACACCTGTTGTTGCACCTCAGGATGGTACTGTTGCATCTATCAATTGCAACGAAGGTCAGCAGGTTGATGCTGGCGCATTACTTGCAACTATGAACTAATAGGAGGATTTAACATGAGTTACGTTGGAGAGACATTGTTGAACCTAGCTCATCAGACTGCTTTTTTCAATCTGACCTGGGGTAACTTTGTCATGATAGCGGTTGCTTGTTTCTTCCTATTCCTTGCAATTAAAAAGGGGTATGAGCCACTTTTACTTTTGCCTATTGCATTTGGTATGTTGCTTGTAAATATTTACCCTGATATTATTGCATCGCCTGAAGAAACCTCTAATGGAGTAGGCGGCTTGCTTTATTATTTCTATACTCTTGATGAGTATTCGATTCTTCCATCACTTATTTTTATGGGTGTTGGTGCTATGACAGACTTCGGTCCACTTATTGCTAACCCAATCAGCTTTTGGCTTGGCGCAGCTGCACAGATTGGTATTTTCTCAGCTTATCTGCTTGCAATCCTTTTAGGATTCTCAGATCAGGCTGCTGCTGCAGTTTCAATTATTGGTGGTGCTGATGGTCCTACATCTATCTTCTTAGCAGGTAAGTTAGGACAGTCTGCTTTAATGGGACCTATTGCTGTTGCGGCATATTCTTATATGTCATTGGTTCCAATTATTCAGCCTCCAATCATGAAGGCACTTACTACAAAGGAAGAGCGTGCTATTAAGATGGCTCAGCTTCGTCCAGTTTCTAAGCTTGAGAAGATTCTCTTCCCAATCGTAGTTACAATTATTGTATGTTTAATTTTACCTACAACAGCTCCACTTGTTGGTATGCTTATGTTAGGTAACTTATTTAAGGAGTCAGGTGTTGTTAATCAGCTTACTGAGACTGCATCAAATGCATTGATGTACATCGTAGTTATCTTACTTGGTACATCTGTTGGTGCTTCAACATCTGCGGAGGCATTCATCAATGTGGCTACTCTTAAGATTGTAGCTCTTGGTCTTGTTGCTTTCATTTTCGGTACAGCAGCCGGAGTTTTATTTGGTAAGCTTCTTTGCCATGTTACTGGCGGAAAGATTAATCCACTTATCGGTTCTGCTGGTGTATCAGCTGTTCCTATGGCAGCACGTGTTTCTCAAAAGGTTGGTGCAGAAGAGGATCCTACAAACTTCCTTCTCATGCACGCTATGGGACCAAACGTTGCTGGTGTAATTGGTACAGCAGTTGCAGCCGGTGTATTTATGGCTATTTTCGGAGTTTAGGAGGGTAAAATAAATGGCAGATATTAGTCCAAAGCCAGTAAAAATTACTGAGACAATACTTAGAGATGCACATCAGTCTCTTATTGCAACCAGAATGCCAACTTCTATGATGCTTCCAATCATTGACAAGATGGATAAGGTTGGATACAACGCAGTAGAGTGCTGGGGCGGTGCTACATTCGATGCTTCACTTCGTTTCCTCAAGGAAGATCCATGGGAGAGACTTAGAAAGCTACGTGATGGTTTCAAGAATACAAAGCTTCAGATGCTTTTCAGAGGCCAGAATATTTTAGGATACAGCCAGTATCCGGATGATGTTGTAGAGTACTTCGTTCAGAAGTCAATTGCTAATGGTATTGATATCATTCGTATTTTTGACTGCTTAAACGATATTAGAAACCTTGAGACAGCTGTTAAGGCTACAAATAAAGAAAAGGGTCACGCTCAGGTTGCTCTTTCTTATACTCTTGGTGAAGCTTATACACTTGATTACTGGAAGGATATTGCAAAGCGTATCGAGGATATGGGTGCAGATTCTATCTGTATCAAGGATATGGCAGGTCTTCTTGTTCCTGCAAAGGCTTATGAGCTTGTTACAGCTCTTAAGGAGTCAACAAAGCTTCCTATCGAGATGCATACTCACTACACATCTGGTGTTGCTTCAATGACATATCTTAAGGCAGTTGAAGCTGGTGCAGACATCATTGACTGTGCTATGTCACCATTTGCTCTTGGTACATCTCAGCCAGCTACAGAAGTTATGGCTGCAGCTTTCGAGGGCACACCATACGATACAGGATTTGATCAGGAACTTCTTTCTGAAATTGCTGATTACTTTAGACCATATAGAGAAGAGTGTATTGAGAACGGTCTTCTTTCTACAAAGGTACTTGGTGTTAACATCAATACACTTCGTTATCAGGTTCCAGGTGGAATGCTTTCAAACCTTATCAGCCAGTTAAAGGAGCAGGGTAAGGAAGATAAGCTTCGTGAGGTTCTTGAGGAAGTACCACGTGTACGTAAGGATCTTGGTGAGCCACCACTTGTTACACCTTCATCACAGATTGTTGGTACTCAAGCTGTATTTAATGTACTTATGGGTGAGAGATACAAGGTTGCTACAGAGCAGACAAAGGATATCTTACTTGGTAAGTACGGTCAGACAGTTAAGCCTTTCAACCCAGATGTTGTTGAGAAGGTTCTTGGTGCTGATAAGGATAAGGCTATCACATGCCGTCCAGCTGACTTGATTGAGCCAGGTCTTGCTAAGTTCGAAGAAGAGTGCAAGCGCTGGAAGCAGCAAGATGAGGACGTTCTTTCATACGCTCTTTTCCCAAAGGTTGCTACAGAGTTCTTCGAGTATCGTGAAGCTCAGCAGACAAAGGTTGATCCAACAAAGGCAGATAAGGAAAACAAAGCTTATCCAGTTTAATAAATCAATCAGAGGGGTGATGCAAGAAATCTTGCATCGCTCCCTTTTTTTGTCTATAATTAAATTTCCAATAAAGAAAGGAGAAACTATGGCCACTACAACTGATTTGATTACAAAGATTAACGAAAATTACGGCAAGATGTCAAAGGGACAAAAGCTTTTGGCTAACTATATCATTGATAATTATGATAAGGCTGTATTTTATACTGCAGCAAAGTTAGGCGAGATTATTGGGGTATCTGAATCCACAGTCGTTAGATTTGCTGCCTTTATTGGCTATAGTGGATATCCTGAGTTTCAATCTGCCTTGGAGGAGCTTGTTAGGAATAAGCTTAATTCTTCAGATAGGATTGAGATTACAAATGGCGGAATAGAGCAAAACGGTGTGCTTCGTACTGTTTTATCATCCGATGCCCTTAAAATTAAAAATACTATGGAAAGTATAGATGAGGCAGCCTTTGAGAATGCTGTAGAGGCAATTTTAAATGCAAGACGTATATACGTAGTAGGTATTCGTACCTGTGCACCTCTTGCTTCATTTTTGGCTTTCTATCTTAATATGATTTTTGACAATGTTATAAATGTGCAGACCAGTTCTACATCAGAGCTATTTGAACAGATGATTCATATCAGTAAAGAGGATGTTATTATCGGTATTTCTTTCCCTAGATATTCTATGCGTACACTAAAGGCGTTAGAATTTGCTAATAATAGACTTGCCAATGTAATCACTATTACTGACTCTATTCATTCACCTATGAATCTTTATAGTTCATGTAACTTGATTGCTGAATCAGATATGCATTCTATTGTTGATTCTCTTGTGGCACCACTTTCTGTTATTAATGCACTTGTGGTTGAGCTTTGTAATCGCAAGCAGTCTGATGTGGCAGCGACACTTGATATGATTGAAAATGTTTGGAATGAGTACCAGTTCTATGAAAATGATGAGATAGATTTGGTAGATGATTCTATTAAAATGACTTACCCAGGAGAGTCTTAATGAGCAATGTAATAGTAATAGGCGGTGGCGCGGCTGGATTGATGGCTGGTTATGCCGCAGGAATATGTGGTCATCAGGTCACTATTCTTGAGAAAAATGAAAAGCTAGGTAAAAAGATATATATAACAGGTAAGGGCAGATGCAACTTTACTAATGCTTGTGATACAGAGGATTTCTTTAAAAACGTAGTTTCAAATCCTAAATTTTTATACAGTGCCCTTTATACATTTAGCCCTGATTCAATGATTGGTTTTGTTGAAAGCCAAGGTATACCTACTAAGGTGGAAAGAGGAAATAGAGCTTTTCCTGAATCTGATCATGCTTCGGATATTACTAAGGCTCTTGAAAAGGCCATTAAGGAATACGGTGTTAATGTAAGGCTTCGTACAGAAGTAAAAGACATTTTAAGAGAAGATAATAAGGTTATTGGAGTTAAGCTTTCAGATGGGTCTATTATTAACTGCGATAATGTGATTCTTTGTACTGGAGGATTATCTTATCAAACTACTGGCTCTACAGGTGATGGACTAAAGTGGGCTCGAAAATTAGGACTCAAGGTTACAGATTGTAGACCAGCACTTGTTCCTTTAAATTGCAAAGAGTCCTATATACCTGAAATGCAAGGACTTGCCCTTAAAAATGTTAATCTTACTATCAAGGATGGCAAAAAGAAATTATATGATAGTTTCGGAGAAATGCTATTTACCCATTTTGGTGTATCGGGACCTCTTGTCTTATCCGCTAGCTCCATTATAGGTAAGAGACTGCAGGAGACCGGTGAGCTACAGGCTTTAGTTGATTTAAAGCCAGCACTTTCTGTAGATGAGCTGTCAAATAGAGTTTTAAGAGACTTTAATGATAATATGAATAAGCATTTAAGCTCTGTTCTTAGAGGGCTACTTCCTTCATCCATGGTTCCTGTTTTTATCAAACTTATGGATTTTGATGATAGTCGACAGATTAATTCTATAACAAAAGAGGAGAGGGCTAATCTTATAGCGTTGTTAAAGGCATTTCCTTTCACTATAACAGGTCTTAGGGAGTACAAAGAAGCTATAATCACCCAGGGCGGAATATCGGTGAAAGAGGTTGACCCATCTACAATGAAATGTAAAAATATAGAAGGACTCTCATTTGCAGGAGAGGTTCTTGATTTAGATGCCTTTACCGGAGGATTTAATTTGCAAATAGCATGGTCTACCGGTTATTTGGCAGGACTTAGTATTTAATTTTTTGGAGGATATATATTATGGCAATGAATGTTGCAATCGATGGACCTGCAGGTGCAGGAAAGTCTACAATAGCTAAGGCTATTGCAGCTAAAATGGGATACGTTTATGTGGATACAGGAGCAATGTATAGAGCAATGGCTCTTTATTTCTTAAGAGCAGGTATTGCTTCTAATGATGAGGAGAAAATCAGCTCAGTGGTAGATGATATTTCTGTATCTATTAAATATGAGGATGGTGCACAGCACGTTATTTTAAATGGCGAGGATGTTACAGGCCTTATCCGTACTGAGGAAGTTGGAAATATGGCTAGTGCTTCATCAGTTTACGCTCCGGTTCGTTCAAAGCTTGTTGCTTTACAGCAGGAGCTTGCCAAAACTACTGATGTTATCATGGACGGTCGTGATATAGGTACAGTTGTCCTTCCTAATGCAGATGTTAAGATTTTCCTTACAGCATCTGTTGAGTGTCGTGCAAAGCGTCGTTTCGATGAGCTTGTAGCAAAGGGAATGGAAGCTGATTTTGATAAAATTGCTAAGGATATTGAGGAGAGAGATTATCGCGATTCTCACAGAGAAATCAGCCCACTTAAGCAGGCTGAGGATGCTATTTTAGTAGATAGCTCTGATATGACTATTGATGAGGTTGTTAACACTATCATTGGTTACTGCAACAAATAATTTTAATAATAATTATTTTGAGGTTTTATGAAAGTTACATTAGCTGAATCAGCAGGCTTTTGCTTTGGTGTGCAGAGAGCTGTTGATGTAGTAAAAAAACAAATAGAAGAGGGACATAAGCCTCTTTATACATATGGACCAATTATTCATAACGAAGAGGTTGTTCGTCAATTTGAGGCCCACGGTGTTCAGGTTATGGATGAGAATCATATTGAGGATTATCCAGCAGGGACAGTTATAATTCGCTCACACGGTGTCACAAGACAAGTGGAAGAATTATTAAAATCAAAGGGCCATGAAATAATTGATGCAACCTGCCCATTTGTTAAGAAAATTCATCGGGCTGTGGACGAACATTCTAGGGCTGGAGAGTACATTGTAATCATTGGAAATCCTGAACATCCTGAGGTTCGAGGCATAGTTGGATGGATAAATGGAGAAAATTATTGCGTAATACCCGATGAGCAGGCTGCGTGTGATTTTTCAGTTAATTCAGGGTTTAACATTTGTATTGTATCTCAAACCACCTTTAACCATAATAAATTTCAAGAATTAGTTGAAATTATAAAGCAAAAAGGTTATGATATTATTGTTTTGAATACAATATGCGATGCGACTAACAAAAGGCAGGTAGAGGCTGCTGAAATAGCATCAAAAGTTGATGCTATGCTCGTTATTGGAAGCAAAAATTCTTCCAATACACAAAAGTTGTATGAGATATGCAAAACACGATGCAAAGATACTTACTATATACAGACGGCTGATGATTTACAGCCTTCTGACCTTGGTTCCATTGAAAGTGTAGGTATTACCGCAGGGGCTTCCACCCCAAACAATATTATCGAGGAGGTTCAAAAGAAATGTCAGAAATGAGTTTTGAACAAATGTTGGAGGAATCATTTAAAACTATACACAATGGAGAGGTAGTAGACGGTACTGTTATTAGCGTAAAGCCAGATGAGATCGTTTTGAATATCGGTTACAAGTCAGATGGTATTATTACACGTTCAGAGTACACAAATGAGTCAAACATTGATCTCACTACTGTTGTTAATGTTGGTGATCCTTTATCAGCTATCGTTATTAAGGTAAATGACGGTGAGGGTCAGGTTCTTCTTTCTTACAAGAGACTCGCTCAGGAAAAGGGCAACGAGAGACTTGCAGAAGCATTTGAGAAGGGAGAGGTTCTTACAGCTACAGTTGATAAGGTTCTTAAGGGTGGACTTACAGTTGTTGTTGATGAGGCTAGAGTATTTATCCCAGCTTCTTTTGTTTCAGATGTATACGAAAAGGATCTTACTAAGTATCAGGGACAGGAGATCAGCTTCGTAATTACAGAATTCGATCCAAAGCGTCGTAGAATTATCGGTAACAGAAAGACACTTCTTGTTGCAGATAAGGCTAAGGCTCAGGAAGAGCTTATGGCTAAGATTGCTGTTGGGCAGGAATTTGAAGGTACAGTTAAGAATGTTAAGGATTTTGGTGCATTCATCGATTTAGGTGGTGCTGATGGACTTCTTCACATCTCAGAGATGAGCTGGGGTCGTGTTGAGAATCCTTCTAAGACTCTTAACGTTGGCGATACAATTAAGGTATTTGTTAAGGAAATCAAGGACGGCAAGATTGCACTTTCTTGCAAGTTCGACAATGAGAACCCATGGAATGGTGCAGCTGATAAGTATGCAGTTGGCACAGTTGTTAAGGGTAAGGTTGTTCGTATGAAAGACTTTGGTGCTTTCGTAGAGCTTGCTCCTGGAATTGATGCACTTCTTCATGTTTCACAGATTTCTAAGGAGCGTATTGAGAAGCCATCTGATGTGCTTTCAATCGGTCAGGATATCGAGGCAAAGGTTGTTGAGTTCAACGATGAAGAGAAGAAGATTAGCCTTTCAATCAAGGCACTTCTTGAGCCAGAGGCATCTGATGATGCTGAGGTTGCTGATGTTAACATCGATGAAGTTGCAGCTTCTGAAGAGTAATTCATTGAATTTATCAGGTCTAGCTAATGCTAGACCTGTTTTTTTCTTAATTGGAAATTCGGAGTTTTGCCAAGCAAAACTCTATTTTATTTATACTTAAAAAGATAACAATAAATACACAAATGTTTTGTAAAATGTATTTTATCGAGATAGGTATTAAAAATATTGATAGGAGCTTATTATATGGAAAACTACGAAGGTTTCAAAAAAGACGTCTATTCTCTTACAAAAATCGATTTAGACGCGTATAAAGAAAAACAGATGCGCCGTCGTATTGATTCTTTAGTTAATAAGAATAAGTGCAAGACATACGCAGAATATGTAGCTTTGCTAAAGACTAATAAGGAAGTCTTTGATGAATTTGTTAATTTTCTTACAATCAATGTTTCTGAGTTTTATAGAAATCCTGAGCAGTGGGAACTATTAACAAAGGAATTTTTACCAGAATTGATAGCACATTCTGGTCAATCACTTAAAATATGGAGTGCAGCATGTTCAACAGGTGATGAGCCATATTCTCTAGTAATGGCACTTTCTACATTAGTTCCACTTAACAAAATCAAGATTTTTGCTACTGATTTAGACAAACAGGTTATTGCAACCGCTAAAGTAGGACTTTACAGTGCGAAGAGTATAGCTAATGTTCCTGCTGATTTAAAGAAAAAGTTCTTTACTCCTGTTGGAAATTCTTTCCAGATTAGTGAAGATGTTAAGAAGTGTGTTGAATTTAAAGAGCATAACTTACTTCGCGATTCATATCCATCAAATTTTGATATGATTGTATGCCGCAATGTTCTTATTTACTTTACAGATGAGGCTAAGACAGAAGTATATGATAAATTCTGCAAGTCACTTAGACAGGGAGGTATTCTCTTTATTGGTTCTACTGAACAGGTTATTGATTATAAAGAGTTGGGATATAAGAGAAGATATTCCTTCTATTATGAGAAAGTATAATTAGATTGTTTACTTATTAGACTATTAAATCAAGCCATTTACGATTCATTCGATTGTAAATGGCTTGATTTTTTAATGCTTTAACATATATTTTGTTATTTTTACAAGGATATCATCCCTGATGTCTGCTATATTAAGGAATCTATCCTTTGATTCGTATGATGAGCGGAATGTACGAAGGGAACTTCCGATGTCAAGACGCTCTGGAATGTTTAGGAATGTTCCCTCTAATGATATCTTGCAATCTCGTCTGGTAGCTGGTCGACGGCAGCTTTTATCAATGCTTTCGCCTAATGACTTTGGGATAATGCTGTCTTCATCTATGAGATAGTAATAGTTTTTATAGTCTGGTAGATATGTAAAAAGCTGTCCTTGGTATAGATTTAAAGTAACGTATATACGATTGTTTTTTATAATATAAAGTCCATAATCTCGTTGTTTATTGATTGATTTTGGTAGTTCAATATCTGTTTCAAGTTCTATGCGTATTTTGTCTTCTTCAATTTCGTGATTTATATATCGAATTTCCGAATTGAGTAAATTGGGATAGCACAGTATATCAGTGATATAAATCATCCCTTTTACATCTTCGAAATTATGAAGTAGAATCAGTTCTTTTGATTCTAAATCTCCGGTAATTGAATAATGCTGATATATAGGAATCAGTTCACCACCGTTATATTTGTCATCTCTGTGTAATCCTAGGAATTCTTCGATTGATTTTTGCTTGTAATTGGGCAAATCAAGCATGCATTTTGCTTTTGTAGACTGCAAATACATGTCTGTATGATTTTTTGATTTGATTTTAGTGTAAATGTGATATTTACGACATCTTTCTATGATAAAGGATTCGTCAAATCGGGTAGAATTGAATCCTAGTAGTTTGTCATATCCAGCTATAACTTTTTCAAATTCCTCTAAAATCTCAATTTCTTCAGATTCATTATTAGCTAGCAACTGTGTAATCGTGATTTTATTTTCGCATCTGGTGGCATAGCCAATTAAATAGATAAAGGATTTTCTAGGAGAAAGTCCGGTGCATTCAATATCAAAAAATAAGGTGTTTTCATCAAAATACTTGGCAGTTGAGTAGCTTACATGATCTAGTTGGTAACTGTTATTAATAATTTCCATAATCAAATCCTAACTTAAGTTGTTTATTGTTAAATTTTACACCATATAAAATTGTTTGGTACTTAAAAATGTACAAAATAAGTGATAAATTTTCTCTTTTGATATGACCAAAATGATATAATTTATACATGAAATGCTATTTTGTTGAATAAATAGCTAAATTCTCTAAAGAAAGAGGGGTAATGCTAATGGGTCTTAGGACTTTTAAGGGCGGTGTTCATCCTTATGATGGCAAGGCTATTTCAAAGGAAAAGCCTATCAAAGAATTAAAGCCACAGGGTGAAATGGTATATCCATTGTCTCAGCATATTGGTGCACCAGCTACTGCAATTGTTGCCGTTGGTGACACAGTGCTCAGAGGCCAGAAGATAGCAGATGCTGGCGGATTTGTTTCTGCGCCTATTTTTGCATCTGTATCTGGAACAGTCAAGGCAATCGAGCCAAGACGAGTTGCCACAGGCGACATGGTTAATTCTATCATAATTGAGAGTGATGGAAAATTCATTGAGACTGGTTTTGAAGCTTGTGATGATTATACTGAGCTTTCTGATGACCAGATTATCTCTAAAATCCAGAATGCAGGTATTGTTGGTATGGGTGGTGCCGGTTTTCCTACCCATGTAAAGCTTTCACCTAACAAGCCAGAGAACATCGAATTTATTATTGCTAACTGTGCAGAATGTGAGCCTTATCTTACATCTGATTACAGATCGATGGTAGAGGAGCCTGAAAAGTTAATTACTGGAATGAAAATTATTCTTCAGCTTTTCCCTAAGGCTAAGGGACTTTTGGGAATCGAGGATAATAAAAGCGATGTTATAGCATCTCTTTCAAAACTGTGTGAGCATGAGCCACGTATTGAGGTTGTTCCTCTTATGACAAAATATCCTCAGGGTGGTGAGCGTCAGCTCATTAAAGCTTGTACAGGACGTGAGATTAATTCAAAGATGCTTCCTGCTGATGCTGGATGCATTGTAGATAATGTTGCCACTATCAATGCTGTTTACACTGCGGTTGTTGAGGGCAAGCCTGTTATGGATCGTATTTTTACAGTAACAGGTGATTCTGTTATGGAACCACGCAATTTCCGTATTTGCATCGGTACTAGCTGCAAGGAGATTCTTGAGGCTGCAGGTGGATATATCCATGAGCCAAAGAAGATTATATCTGGTGGTCCTATGATGGGATTTGCTCTTTTGGATGTGGATGTTCCTACAACCAAGACATCAGGTGCACTTCTTTGCTTATCAGAGGATGAAGTATCTAAGTACGAGACTACTGCTTGTATCAACTGTGGCCGTTGCGTAGATGCTTGCCCTGAGAATCTTATCCCTTCTAGATTATCTAAGTTCGCAGATCACGGGGACAAGGAAACATTTGAAAAGTGGTATGGACTTGAGTGTATCGAGTGTGGTAGCTGTAGTTTTGCATGCCCAGCCAGAAAGCCACTAGCACAATCTATTAAGACTATGAAAAAGATGGTTCTTGCAGATAAGAGAAAAAAGTAGAAAGGAAAGTAACTAAAGTGAGCGATTTATTAAAAGTTTCTTCATCTCCACATGTTAGAGCAAAGGATGATACTTCTAGAATCATGCTATATGTGATTCTTGCTCTTATGCCAACTACTGTATTTGGTATTTTCAATTTTGGTTACAGAGCTTTGCTTTTAGTACTTGTTTGTATCTTTACATGTGTGATTTCAGAATGGTTATTTGAAAAAGCTGTAGGTAAAAAGAGCACAATTGGCGATTTAAGTGCCGCTGTTACAGGCCTTCTTCTTGCTCTTAATTTACCATTTACACTTCCTGTTTGGCAGGCGGTTCTTGGTTCTATTTTTGCTATAGTTGTTGTTAAGATGCTCTTTGGCGGCTTGGGTCAGAATTTCATGAATCCAGCACTTGGTGGTAGAGCATTTCTTGTGATTTCATTTGCTGCAACTATGACACATTTTGAATATGACGGAGTAGCAGGTGCTACACCACTTGCACTTTTAAAGAGTGGCGAGGCAGTAAATACTCTTGACATGCTTATTGGTCGTACCGGAGGTACAATCGGTGAGACATCTGCCATTTGTATTTTGATTGGAGCTATTATTCTTATTCTTCTAGGAGTTATTGATCTTATTATTCCTGGCGTTTATATAGTTTCATTTGCAATATTTGTATGTGTCTTCGGTGGTCATGGATTTGATACATCATATCTTGTGGCTCACCTTTGTGGTGGTGGATTGATGCTTGGTGCATTCTTTATGGCTACAGATTATGTTACATCTCCAATTACACCTGCTGGCAAAGTTATTTTTGGTATTTGCCTAGGTGTACTTACTGGTATCTTTAGAATATTTGGAAATAGTGCAGAGGGAGTCAGCTTTGCAATTATCTTTAGTAACCTTCTTGTTCCACTTATTGAAAAGGTTACAGTTCCTCGTGCTTTTGGTGTTGTAAGAGAAAGAAAACCAAAGGAGGTGAAGGCTGATGAATAAATTAGTTAAAGACGCTTTGGTCCTTACTTGTATTACAGTTATTGCCGGATTCGCCCTTGGTCTTGTATACGAGATTACAAAAGCTCCTATTGCTAAGGCAGAGGCCGATGCACTTCAGACTGCATATCAGACAGTTTTCGCAGACGCAGCATCATTTAAGGATTTAGATGGTTTTGATTCTGCAGCTGCTACAGATGTAGTTCAAAAGGCTGGATATACTGATGATACAATTGATAACTGTGTAGTAGCCCTTGATGGTTCTGGTAATCCACTTGGCTATGTTATTACTGTTACATCATCAGCTGGATATGGTGGCAAGATTACATTTTCACTTGGCATTACAAATGACGGAGTGTTAAATGGTTATTCTATTACCACAATCTCTGAGACAGCTGGTCTTGGAATGAAAGCCAGAGATACAGGAGAGGGGACATTTTCTTCTCAGTTCATCAATCGTCAGTCAGAGATATTTACAGTAACAAAAACTGGTGCGACTCAATCATCAGAAATAGATGCCATTTCTGCAGCGACAATCACATCTAAGGCTGTAACAAATGGTGTGAATGCAGGCGTCACCTACTTCAATTATCTGGTAGGAGGTGCAAAATAATGAATAAAAATATAGAGCGTTTATATAATGGACTTTGGAAAGAGAATCCTACATTTGTATTGATGCTTGGTATGTGTCCAACACTTGCTGTTACAACATCGGCAATCAATGGTATAGGAATGGGTCTTTCTACAACAGTGGTTCTTGTTCTTTCTAATATGATGATTTCTGCACTTAGAAATATTATTCCAGATAGAGTGAGAATGCCTGCTTTTATCGTAGTAGTTGCTTCATTCGTTACAATCGTGCAGTTTTTGATGCAGGGATTTACTCCATCCTTGTATGCATCACTTGGAATCTATATTCCACTTATTGTAGTTAACTGTATTATTCTTGGACGTGCTGAAAGCTACGCATCTAAGAATCCTGTTATTCCATCTATGTTTGACGGTATTGGTATGGGTCTTGGCTTTACAGTTGGTCTTACACTTATCGGTGTAGTAAGAGAGATTCTTGGTAATGGTTCTGCATTTGGAGTAAATATTCCGGCACTTAATGATTACCATATTACTTTATTTGGACTAGCACCTGGTGCATTCATAGTTCTTGGCTTCTTAGTTGCTATTATGAATGTTGTTAGACGTAAAATGGAAGCAGCTGGCAAGCCACTTCCTGCAGTGCAGGGTTGCTTAAGTGGAGATTGTTCTAGCTGCGGACTTTCAAGCTCATGTACAGGTAAGTCACTTGTACATAACACTCCTGAAGAGATTCCGGTTGATCCTAAGGATGTTGCTAAGCCTCAGCCTGAGACAAAGATAGAGGTTAAGCACACTGCTAATGCTAAGAACACAGAGGATGTTGAGAAATCTGGTTCTGATTCATCTTATGCAGATGATGATATTGTAGGAAAGGAGGAAGATAAATAATGAATTATGTTACAGGATTGATTCTATTACTTGTTTCATCAGCTATTGTAAATAACGTTGTTCTTTCTCAGTTCCTTGGCCTTTGCCCATTCCTTGGTGTATCTAAGAGGGTAGAGACTGCTGCTGGTATGGGTGGTGCTGTAATTTTCGTAATTACAATTGCTTCATTTGTATCATCAGTTATTTACAAATATGTTCTTGCACCTACTGGTTTCCAGTACATGCAGACAATAGTATTTATTCTTGTTATTGCAGCCCTCGTGCAGTTTGTTGAGATGTTCCTTAAGAAGAGTATTCCATCTCTGTATAAGTCACTTGGCGTATACCTTCCACTTATTACTACAAACTGTGCGGTTCTTGGTACTGCCATTAACAACGTTACTAACAATTACGATATTCTTGAGAGTGTCATTAATGGTTTTGGCGTAGCAGTTGGTTTTACAATTGCAATCGTAATCATGGCTGGCATTCGTGAGAAGATTGAATACAACGATATCCCTGAGACATTTAAGGGCTCTGCTATAGTCCTCATTACTGCAGGATTGATGGCAATGGCTTTTCTTGGATTCTCAGGAGTAATATAAGGAGGGCTGACAAATGAGTATAACAGGAATTTTACTGGCAGCTGTTATTGTTGGCGCTACTGGTTGTGTAATTGGATTTTTCCTTTGTTTCTCAGCTGAGAAGTTCAAGGTTGAGGTTGATCCAAAGGAAGAGGCTGTACTTGGAGTTTTACCTGGAAATAACTGTGGTGGTTGTGGATATGCAGGCTGTTCTGGTCTTGCCGCTGCCATTGCAAAGGGAGAGGCACCTGTTAACCAATGTCCTGTTGGTGGTGCACCTGTTGCAGCTCAGATTTCAGAGATTATGGGCGTAGCTGCAGAAGAGGGCGTTCGCAAAGTTGCATTTGTTATGTGTAACGGTACTTGCGAGAATGCTAAGCAGATGTACGATTACACCGGTGTTGAGGATTGTAAGGCAATGGCTTTTGTTCCTGGTGGTGGACCAAAGGCGTGCTCTTATGGATGTATGGGATTTGGTTCCTGCGTTAAGGCTTGTCCTTTTGATGCTATTCACATTATTGATGGTGTAGCATTGGTTGATAAGGAAGCATGTAAGGCCTGCGGCAAATGTGTTGCTACATGTCCTAATCATCTTATTGAGCTTATTCCTTATGATTTTGGACATGCTGTTCGTTGTCACAATAATGACAAGGGCAAGGATGTAATGCAGGTATGTAAGGTAGGATGTATCGGCTGTCACAAGTGCGAAAAAGTATGTGAGAGCGATGCCATCCATGTAGATGGATTCTTCGCCCATATTGATCAGGAAAAATGCACTAGCTGTGGCAAGTGCGCGGAAGCATGTCCTCGTAAAATCATTTTATAAGTAACTTACCAATCTGTTACGGCTACAAGCCTTAGAGTCTCCCAGACTCAGCATAAAAAGCTTCCCTTGGGAGACCAAAGAGCTTGATGCCTACAGATTGGTTTTTTATTGTCTCTATTTTTCTTGCATACTTCCTACGAATCGTGTTAGATGAGCGAAGAGACTCCAAGGCTTGTAGGCGTAACAGTTTGGCTCTTGCTATATTAGTGTATTTAGTGGTATGATATTGCGGAAAATAAACAGGAGAATGATATGTACGGACACGATTTTACTAAAAAGAAGAGAGTCATTGTTAAGGTAGGTTCATCTACTATTACACATGATGCAACTGGAAATATTGATTACACAAAATTAGAGCGACTTGTTCGTCAGTTATGCGACTTGAGAGCCCAGGGTAAGGACGTATGTCTTGTTTCATCTGGTGCTATTGCAGTAGGTCGTTATGCAATTGGTTTAAAGGAACGTCCACAGGATTTGGCTACAAAGCAGGCGTGCGCATCAATTGGTCAGGCTTACTTAATGTCCGTATATCAGAAGCTTTTCTCTGAATACAATCAAAAGGCTGGTCAGATTCTTATGACTAAAAAGACTATGACTGACCCAGAATCTAGAGAAAATGCTAGAAATACATTTGAGCAGCTGTTTAACCTTGGAGTTATTCCTGTTGTTAATGAAAATGATACTGTTGCCACACACGAGATTCAGTTTGGTGATAATGATTCACTTTCAGCTATTGTTGCAGCCCTTACAAAGGCAGATGCATTAGTTCTTTTATCAGATATTGATGGTCTTTACACAGACAATCCTAATACTAATCCAGATGCTGAATTTGTGCCTGTAGTTGAGAGCATTGAGGATGTTATGGATATGGCTAGCTCTGATAGCTCATCTGATGTGGGAACAGGCGGTATGACTGCAAAGCTTCGTGCAGCCCAGATTGCTACATACAGCGGTGCTGATATGGTTATCACTAATGGCGCTCATATTGGTAATATTCACCGTATTTTTGAAAATAAGGATAAGGGTACCCTATTTGTTGCAAACAAGCGTGACGATGTAAGGGTATTAGATTTATTAGAGGATTAATTATGATTACAGAAAAAGATATCGCAAGAATCAATGAGTTGTATCACAAGAGTAAGGGAGAGGGCCTTACTGATGCAGAAAAGGCAGAACAGGCTAAGCTTAGACGTGCTTATATTGATGCAATAAAAGGTAATGTTAGAGCTCAGCTTAATAATATTGATATTGTAGATGAAGATGGCAGGGTAGAAAACCTTGGCGAAAAATATGGAAAAGTCTCTAAATAATAAAGAACTTAGAACAGAATTTAAAGCTAAGCGAAATGCTATTTCTTCACAGCTTCGAGAAGATATGTCGCTTGCTATTACAGAAAATTTTTTGGCTCTTTTAGAATCTGATTTTAAAGGGGCTAATATTTTTTTATGCTTTTATCCCTACGGTTCCGAGGTGGATTTATTAGGACTTTATGAGAGACTTCTAGATATTGATAAAGACCTATATTTTCCAGTATCAAATATAAATACTCATGAACTTACATTTTACAAGATTAATGATTTAAAGGATGATTTTCATGAGGGGGCTTACGGTATAATGGAGCCCAACACTAATTTAGAGCAGTTTAATGGGGATGATAGTTCTACAGTGGTCATTACACCAGGATTAATCTTTGATGAAAGATGTAATCGAATTGGTTATGGTGCAGGCTATTATGATAGATTTTTCGCGTCTCATCCAGATACTTTTAAAGTGGGAGTCGGGTTTGAAGAACAAATAATTAATAAATTGAATGTAGGGGCATATGATGTGCCTTTAGATTATGTTGTAACTAATAACAGACTTATAAAAAGGAGTAGGCAATGACATTACTAGAATTAGCAACAAAAGCAAGAGACGTTAAATACACTGTGGCAGCTCTTTCCACAGAAGACAAAAATTCAGCAATTATGGCTGTAGCTGATGCATTAGAGGCAAGCGCTTCCGATATCATTTCAGCCAATGCAATAGATATGAAAAATGGCGAGACTAAGGGGCTTTCACAGGGTCTTTTAGATAGACTTAAGCTTGATGAGTCAAGAATTAAGGGTATTGCTGATGGACTTCGTGAGATTGTTAAGCTTGATGATCCTATAGGTCAGATTACAGAGGAATTTGAGCGTCCTAATGGATTGAAGATTAAAAAGAGACTTGTTCCAATCGGTGTAGTCGGTGTTATTTATGAGGCTAGACCAAATGTTACTGCCGATGTTTTTGGCCTTTGTTTTAAGACAGGTAATGCGGTTATCTTAAAGGGCGGTTCTGATGCTCTTGAGTCAAATAAGGCTATTGTAAAGGTTATTAAATCAGCCCTCGAAAAAGGTGGATATCCAGTTGATGCAATTACTCTTATTGATGACACTTCTAGAGAGACTGCAAAGGAGATGATGCGTCTCAATGGTTATATTGATGTACTTATCCCTAGAGGTAGCGCAGGTCTTATTAAGTCTGTTGTGGAGAATGCATCTATTCCTGTAATAGAGACTGGCTCTGGAAACTGCCATATATATGTAGATCATGATGCTGATATTGATATGGCTATTGATATTATCGTTAATGCCAAGACACAGCGTATCGGTGTATGTAACGCAGCTGAATCTCTTGTAATTCACGAGGATATTGCAGCTTCTCTTTTACCAAAATTAAACAAAGCTCTTAGAGAAAAGGGTGTACAGATTTTTGCAGACGCTAAAGCTAAGGCTTTAATGGAAGGCTCAGAAGATGCTACTGAGGAAGATTTTGCAAAAGAATATTTAGATTATATTATCTCCGTTAAGACTGTTTCATCAGTTGAAGAGGCAATTGAGCATATTAACAAGTACAATACAGGTCACTCTGAGGCTATTGTCACCAATGACGAGAAAAATGCTGATAAGTTCTTAGAGGGGATTGATGCTGCTTGTGTATATGTCAATGCTTCAACTAGATTTACTGATGGTTTTGAGTTTGGATTTGGTGCAGAGATTGGAATCAGCACTCAAAAGCTTCACGCTAGAGGACCTATGGGCCTTCTTGCTCTTACAAGCTACAAATACACAATCTTTGGCAATGGCCAGATTAGAAAGTAGAATTAGATAGGATTTAAAATGAGTATTACAGATTTATTAAACAATGCTCCAACTGAGGAGCCAGAGCGTCAATATTATTTCATCGAAGAGGCAAAGAAAATAGTTGCTTTAAAAGAGCAGGAGAAGGGCAGAAAGCTCACTTGCTGTGTTACTACTTTTGGATGCCAGATGAATGCTAGAGATTCTGAGAAGCTCCTTGGTGTACTTAAGGAAATTGGCTATGTTGAAACAACAGACGAGAATGCTGATTTTGTAATTTATAACACATGTACTGTTCGAGAAAATGCCAACAATAAGGTCTATGGTCACCTTGGTATTCTCCATGGATACAAGAAAAAGAATAAAGATATGATGATTGGACTTTGTGGTTGCATGATGCAGGAGCCTACTGTTATTGAACATCTTCAGAAGAATTATAAGTTTGTTGATCTTATTTTTGGTACACACAACCTTTATAAATTTGCAGAATTATTTACAACAGCTCTTCTTAATAAAAAGGGCATGATTATTGATATTTGGAAGGATACAGACAAAATCGTTGAGAATTTGCCTATTTCACGTAAATATCCTTTCAAGTCAGGTGTAAATATTAGCTTTGGATGCAATAATTTCTGTACATACTGTATTGTTCCTTATGTTCGCGGTAGAGAGCGTTCTAGAAAGCCTGAGGATATCGTAGCTGAGATTAAAGAGCTTGTTGCTGATGGCGTTGTAGAGATTATGCTTCTCGGCCAGAATGTTAACTCCTATGGGGTAGGCCTTGAGGAAAAGGTTACTTTTGCAGATTTGCTTCGAATGGTTAATGATATCGAAGGCCTTGAGCGTATTAGATTTATGACACCTCATCCAAAGGATTTGTCCGATGATTTAATTGAGGCCATGGCTACACTTCCAAAGGTCTGCCATCATATGCATTTACCACTTCAATCTGGAAGTACTGAGATTCTAAAGAAAATGAATCGTAGATACACCAAGGAGCATTATCTTGAATTAGTTGAAAAACTACGTGCTCGTGTTCCTGATGTTGCTATTACAACAGATATTATTGTTGGCTTCCCAGGTGAGACAGAGGAGGATTTCCTTGACACTATGGATGTAGTAGACAAGGTTCATTATGATAGTGCTTTTACATTTATCTATTCCAAGAGAACTGGAACACCTGCTGCTACAATGGAAAATCAAGTGCCAGATGATGTTGTTAAGGATAGATTTGATAGACTTCTTGCTCTAGTTCAAAAGCACGGTCATGAAAAGGTTAAATCCCTTGAGGGTACAGTACAAAAGGTCCTTGTTGAAGAGGTCAATGAACAGGATAAAAATCTTGTTTCAGGAAAGCTCGAAAATAATGTAACAGTTCACTTCCCAGGTGATGAATCTATGATTGGCAAAATTGTCGATGTTAGGTTAAACTGTTGTAAAGGGTTCTATTTTATTGGAGAAATAAATTAAGAAAGGGCCCTTTAGGGAGGATAATATGATTACCTATATTCGCGGCACACTTTCAGATATTGATGAGAATATTGTAATTGTTGAGAATAATGGGATTGGCTATGGCGTCAGTTCTTCTATGAACACAATCAGGCAGCTTCCTGCAATTGGTTCAGAAGTAAAACTTGAGACAAAGCTCATTCCAAAGGAAGATTCTCTTACTTTATATGGATTTTATGATAAGGAGGAGCTTAAGATGTTTGAGCTTCTTCTTTCTGTTAGTGGAATTGGCCCAAAGGGTGCACTTTCCATTCTTAGTTCTATGACAGTCAGTGATATCCAGTTTGCTGTTGCAGGCTCTGATGCCAAGGCATTTGCTGCTGTTCCTGGCGTAGGAAAAAAGACAGCGGAGCGAGCAATTATAGATTTAAAGGATAAGGTAGATATTATAGGTGCATTTGAAGCTAAAATCACTGCCGATTTATCTGGTAAGAAAGTTTCACCTGCTGTTTCTGTAAAAGAAGAGGTGCTTGAAGCGCTTGTTGCACTTGGTTATTCAGCAAGCAATGCAGCTAGAGCTCTTGATAAGATGACTATTACAGACTCTACTACTACAGAACAGCTTTTATCTGATACTTTAAAACAGATGTCATTTTTATAATAAATGGGGAATAAAATGTTAACTAATAAGCAAATCACATCAACAATAGCTAGTCATGAAGATTTAGTTAATGACAATGCTCTCAGACCTAAGACTTTTGATGGATATATTGGTCAGTCAAAAGTTAAGGAAAATATGAAAATATATATTGAGGCTGCCAAAAATCGTGGAGATGCCTTAGACCATGTATTGCTTTATGGACCTCCGGGACTTGGCAAGACAACACTTGCAGGTATCGTAGCTGGGGAGATGGGCTCTAATATAAAAGTTACTTCCGGACCTGCTATTACAATTCCAGGTGAGATAGTGGCAGTTCTTATGACATTAAAAGATGGAGATATTCTTTTTATTGATGAGATTCATCGTCTTTCTAAGCCTGTTGAAGAGACTTTATATTCTGCAATGGAAGACTTTGCAGTAGATATAGTAATGGGCAAGGATACAACTGCCCGTTCTATCCATACTAAGTTACCTAGATTTACTCTAATTGGAGCAACTACAAGACCAGGACTTCTTTCGGCACCTCTTAGAGATAGATTTGGAATAATTGGACACATGGATTACTACACACCAGAGGAGCTTTCTACAATTGTTACTGCATCTGCTAGTAAGCTTAATGCACCGATTGATTACGAGGGAGCATATCAGATTGCTCTTCGTTCTAGAGGCACCCCTCGTCTTGCCAATAGATATCTAAAGAGAGTGAGAGATTACGCAGAAGTTAGATATGATGGTGAGATTACAAAGGAAGTAGCTGCGGCTACTTTGGATTCACTTGAAGTAGATACTTTAGGGCTTGATAACAACGATAGAAATATATTGCTTGCTATTATAGAGCGATTTAATGGAGGCCCAGTAGGCCTTGATAATCTGGCTGCTACCGTTGGTGAAGATTCCGGTACTATAGAGGATGTTTACGAGCCATATTTACTTCAACACGGACTTATAATTAGAACTCCAAAGGGAAGGGTTGCAACTAAAGTTGCTTATGAGCATTTTAATATGCCTGTTCCGGAAAACCTGTCATAAAATCCCTTTAAAAATCCATCTAACAGGGCTGTAATTGGGCTATAATACTTGTTTTTAGATGTGAAGAAAGTTATAATAAATCATGAATTTCTTTAGGGAGGATACGTTATGGTTTCCGAAAAGAGCGCAAAGGTGCTTATAGGCGGAAAAGTTTATACGTTAAGTGGCTACGAATCAGAAGAATATCTTCAAAAGGTAGCGAATTATATCAATTCAAAACTTGATGAGTTTAATGCTATTGATGATTACAAGCGTATTTCGGCTGACCTAAAGGCAACACTTTTAGAGTTGAATATTGCAGATGATTATTTTAAAGCCAAAAATCAAGTTGAATCACTTGAATCAGACCTACAGATTCGTGATCAAGAGATTTATAATCTTAAGCATGATTTGATTTCAGCTCAATTAAAAACAGAAACTCTAGAAGAGACAATTTCAAAGCTAGAGAGGGAAAACAAAGAGCTCCTTCTCAATAAGACAAAGCTTGAGGCTTCCTTAGAGGATGCACTTCTAGGTTCATTATCAGATGATTAAGAGTCCCAATCAAGGGACTCTATATTTTTATAAAGGAATTATTTATGAATCAATTGGAATTACTTTCACCTGCAGGTGATTTGCAAATATTTAAGGCTGTGGTAAATGTAGGAGCAGATGCAGTTTATTTTGGCGGCGATTTATTTGGTGCCAGAGCTTATGCTAAGAATTTTACAATGGAAGAAGCTGCAGAGGCTATTCGCTATGCCCATATTCATGGAGCTAGAGCATATCTTACCGTCAATACATTGCTTAAGAATACAGAAATAGAGCGCAGTCTTTATACATATTTGAAGGACTATGTAAATGCTGGGATAGATGCATTTATTGTTCAGGATTTTGGAGTTTTTTCATTTATAAGAGAATATTTTCCTGATACACATATTCACATTAGCACTCAGGCAAGTCTTTGTACTAAATATGGAGCTAAATTTTTTGAGGATTTAGGAGCAAGGCGCATCGTTACAGCCAGGGAGATTTCTACTTCTGAAATCAGTGCTATTCATGAGTATTGTCCTGATTTAGAGATTGAGTCATTTATTCATGGCGCACTTTGTGTTTGCTATTCTGGTCAGTGCCTTATGTCATCTATTTTAGGAGGCCGTTCTGGTAATAGAGGCCGTTGCGCTCAGCCATGTAGACTTCCTTACGATGCTTTTGATGACGCTGGAAACAAGCTCAATAAAAAGGGACAATATATACTTAGCCCTAAGGATTTCTGCACTATTAATCATTTACCTGAAATGATTGAAGCTGGAGTTAATTCATTTAAAATTGAAGGCCGTATGAAACAGCTTGAGTATGCAACAGGTGTTGTGAATGTATATCGTCATTACATTGATGAATATCTCTATAGAGGAGCTAAGAATTACAGTGTTTCAGAGTCTGATATTCAAAAGCTTTTAGACTATGGAAATAGAAGCGGATTTACGGATTTATATCTTCACAAACATAATGGCCCGGAGATGATTACTTTTGAGGCGCCATCTCATAAGAAGGTGGAGGGGGCCACTGTTGATATATCAGAGAAGAAAAAGTCTGTTGATTGTTATATTAAGGCCTTAAAAGGCAAGGATTTTTCTATTAAATTTATTTCAGAAGATGGAAGAGAAGCTATTGTTGCTGGGGATACTGTTCAGGAGGCTAAAAATAAGCCTACTACTAGAGAAGATATTATTAAGGCTGCTTCTGGTCTAGGCAATACACAGTATGTGATGGGCAATATTCATGTGGATTATGACGATGATATTTTTCTTCCTGTATCCGCTATTAAAAATGCTAGAAGAGAAGCGATTGATATTCTATCGACCAGTCAGATGGTAGATGAACTGCCTAAGACTGTAGTAGAGTTTAAAGAATTAAAGAGTATATCCAATCGAAGGACTGCTACTAGATGCTTTGTAAGTATTTCTACAGCAGAACAATTGGATGCTGTCTGCAGTAGTGATTTTGTGGATGAAATTGCCGTTCCAATTCATCTATTTGAAAAGGCATCTCAGGTATTTTCAGGGGGAGTATATATTTCCTTGCCATCTATTCTAAGAGAGGAATATGTTTCAAATATTACTATTCCAGATAAGGCGGCAGGTGTAATTGCTTGTTCCTATGATGAGTTAGGATACCTTAATAAAATAGATTATCCACTAGATAAGGTGATTATAGACCATAGACTTTATACATTTAACAATAGAAGCATTAAGCTTTTTAAGGAGATAGGATATTCTTTGAACTGTATCCCATATGAGCTTTCCCTTAAGGAGCTTAAACATAGAGATAATCGGGGCTCTCAGATGATTGTCTATAGCAGAATTCCAATGATGATAACTGCAAATTGCACAGTTAAAAACACGGTGGATTGCAAAAAGTCTAATGACATTATCACTATTGTTGACAGAAAAAATGAATCATTTTCAGTAGCCTGCAACTGTGATTATTGCTATAACACTATTTATAACAGTAAAAAGTACGTTGCGTTTGATTTGAAAGATGAACTTGATATGCTTGGTGTAACGGAATATAGGCTTGATTTTACTATTGAGAATTATAAAGAGACAAAAGAGGTTCTTGATGCCTATAAGGGTATTTTTATTGATAATAAACCTGTTCATCTACATGATAACTATACAAAGGGGCATTTAAAGCGAGGAGTGGAATAGCTTTGGTTAACGTTATTACATCATTTTCACGAATTACAATTTTATCTTTTGTGCTTATTTTTACCCTCATTGACCTTGTTCAGATTTTTGAATACAAGCTTAATGAGGCTGTATATAGCATACTTTCAACTATTCAATCAGTTATGGTTGTTCTGTTTCTTTTTAATGGAACTTTCGTGCTATTTATGGCAAAAGAAGATGCTGGCATGATAATGCTTGGTATATTTACTTGTATTTTCTTTGTAGGCTTTTATGTAGCTGTGTACAGGCTATCAGTTTTTGTACCAAGAGCTCTTATAAATAACATGTTTTTATTTATTTCCTTTGGAATTATAGCTCTTGCTAGACTTAAAACAGAGTTTGCAGCAAAGCATATGATTTTTTTATTTATAACGCTTGTTATTTCCTTGCTTGTTATTATGGGCCTGAAATATGTTGATAGAATAGAGCGTTTTATGTATATTTTCGCCATCGTTGGTATTATTCTTCTTTTGATAGTTGCCTTCTTTGGACAGGTTGAAAATGGAGCTAAATTATCATTTGCTGCAGGACCAATTAGATTTCAACCTAGTGAATTTATTAAGCTTTCATTTTTGTTTTTTATAAGTGGATGCATTGTCACTTTTAAAGATATGAGAGGATTTTTAATTGCATCTATAGGTTCTGCTGTGCATGTGGTTGCTCTTGTTTTGGCAAGAGATTTGGGAACCGCCCTTATATTCTTAACGGCATATGTTTTTGTTATGTTTATTGCATACAAAAATTATATTGTTTTATCCCTTGAGATAGGTGTGGCTACAATAGGCGGTATATTGGCATATCATTATTTTCCACATATTCAGACTAGATTTATCGCTTGGACAGATCCTCTTTCAGTTGTAGATGATAAGGGGTATCAGATATCTCAGTCTTTATTTGCAATTGGTACTGGTGGATGGCTTGGTTCAGGTCTTAACAAGGGTATGCCTAACAAAATACCTGTTGTTACTATGGATTTTATTTTTGCGGCTATTTCCGAGGAGATGGGTGCAATTGTAGGAGTTTGCCTTATTGTTTGCTTTGCATGTACTGTTATGTTGATTTTAAACGCTGCTTTTAATTGTAATAACAGTTTTTATATGCTTGTAAGTAGTGGAATTGCAGTTCTTTTTGCAGTTCAGACCATTTTAAATATTGGCGGAGTAATAAAGTTTATTCCATCCACTGGTGTAACACTTCCATTTATCAGTTACGGAGGCAATTCATTACTATCACTTATGTTATGCTTTTTGATAGTTAGTTGTTCTAACAATCTTTATTTTGATTCTAGACAGGGTAGACGACATGATCGATAAAAAGACACACAGACTAATTAGAAAAGAAATATATATCGTTGGAATTCTATTCTTTGGCCTATTCATCGCTATGATTGTTTATTTTTGTAACTATGTGAACAACGGTTCCAAAGAATTTATTTATAATGCTTACAACTCACGATTCTCAGTCTTTAGTGATGATGTTGTCAGGGGTAATATTTATACTGCCGATGGCAAGGTCATTGCAAAGACCGCATACGACAGCGAGGATAATGAAGTCAGAGTATATCCTGATGAGAGACTTTTTTGTCATGCTGTAGGGTATGTTGGACAGGGCATGGCTGGGTTAGAGGCTCAGTATTCATTTGACTTACTTAAATCCAATATTACTCTAGAGGATCAGATTAATAATAATTTAGCTGGCCAAAAGAGCCCTGGGGATAGTTTGTATACTACATTTGATTATGATACACAGCTTGCTGCTTTTGACGGCCTTGGAATGTTTGATGGCGCTGTAATTGCTATTGAACCTGATACTGGTCGAATAGTTGCCATGGTATCTAAGCCTGATTATGATCCTAATACAATCGCGAAATATTGGGATGATATCACTGATAGTACTAAGAATAAGTCATCACTTTTGAACAGAGCTACTTCTGGTGCTTACCCACCAGGTTCGACATTTAAAATAGTTACTACATTAGCTTATTTAAGAGCCAATAATGGTGATGACACTTTTTCTTATAGCTGCAACGGTAAGTTCGAAATAGATGACTATACTATTCACTGTAGCGGCAATAAAAAGCACGGTAGTGAGGACCTTTTAAAGGCTTTTTCTAATTCATGTAACAGCGCCTATGCTTATATGGGATTAGAGCTTGATAGAAATGCATTTATAGGCACTTCAGAGGATTTGCTGTTTAACACTACGCTTCCTACTTTATTAGATACTACAAAGAAATCTAGCTTTAAAATTGATGACAAAACAAAGGATAGTATAGTGGCACAAACAGCCATAGGACAGGGCAGTACTACAGTATCTCCTCTTCATATGTGTATGATTGTTTCTGCTATTGCTAACGATGGCGTGCTTATGGAACCATATTTGGCAGATAAGCTTATTAGTGCCGATGGACAGCTTGTAAGTCAGACAGAGCCAGTAGAATATGGCCAGTTACTTACTAAGGAAGAGTCTCAGTTATTACAAAGCTATATGGCTGCTGTAGTAGAGGAGGGAACTGCTGAAAAAGTTAATTTTGGCGAGGAACTGACTGTATATGGTAAGACTGGTACAGCTGAGTATACAGAAGATAAAAGCGTTACTCATTCATGGTTTGTTGGATACGCGGTAGACGATAATGGAAATAAGCTAGCTGTAGCTGTTATCATGGAAGGTGCAGGATATGGAAGCAAATACGCAGCCCCTTTGGCAGCCAAGGTGTTTGAGGCTTATTTTCAATAATTCTTGAAAAAATCATTGCAATTTACTATTTGCTTTGCTATAATCCATTTGTTGCGTAAAACGCACACTTGGTTTTTGAAATATTTTTACAAGGAGGTGCAATCATGGCAAAATGTGCAGTTTGTGGAAAAGGCGCTCATTTCGGTAACAATGTGAGCCATTCTCATAGAAGATCCAATCATATGTGGAAGTCTAATGTGAAGTCCGTTAAGTGTAATGTGAATGGAACACCTAAGAAGTTATATGTATGTACTTCTTGTTTACGTTCTGGCAAGGTTGAGCGTGCTTAATCTTACACGATATTGAAAGTCACTCGGAAGGGTGACTTTTTTTATGCCAAGATTTAGGGTATAAATTTCTAGATGTGTGAATTTTCTCGCTAGATGTTGATAGGATGTACCAATACTTACTTTCATTTTTTAGTCATTTAGTATATAATGAGTCATCATGACTAAATATGCGAATTTGGAGGTATAATTTTATGCAAGGTCAAATGGAAACAGAACTTGGTAAGATTGTAATAGACACTGATGTAATCGCAACTTATGCTGGTTCAGTTGCTGTTGAATGCTTTGGCATTGTTGGTATGGCAGCTGTTAATATGAAGGACGGCTTGGTTAAGCTTTTGAAAAAAGATTATCTAAATCATGGAATTAATGCTGTTATCTCAGATGACAATGTTATTTCTATTGATTTTCATGTTATTGTTTCTTATGGTGTAAGCATCGAAGCTGTTGCAGAAAACCTTATTGAGACAGTAAAATTCAAGGTATCTTCATTTACTGGTTTGACTGTAGATACTATCAACATTTACGTTGAAGGCGTAAGAGTTATTGACTAAGGAGGCAATTTATAGTGGAGATCCAAACTATCGATGCGTCTTTGTTAGCAAAGATGTTTCTTTCGGGAGCAAAGAATCTCGAAGCCAAAAAAGAGTGGATAAATGAATTAAACGTTTTCCCTGTTCCTGATGGAGATACAGGTACAAATATGACAATGACTATCATGTCTGCAGCTAATGCTGTTAAGGAGCTTGATAATGCAGATATGAAGACAGTAGTTAAGGCTATTTCTTCTGGTTCACTTAGAGGTGCCAGAGGTAACTCAGGTGTTATTTTATCTCAGCTTTTCCGTGGCTTCGCCAAGGTTGTTTCGGGTTATGATGAAGTTACAGTTGATATTTTAAGTGAGGCTTTTGAGAAGGCCGTTCAGACAGCTTACAAGGCAGTTATGCAGCCTAAGGAAGGTACTATTCTTACAGTAGCTAGAGGAGCTGCTGACAAGGCTGTTTCGATGAAGGGCAGAACAAAAGATATCGTAGCATTCTGCGAGGCAGTTATTGCTGAGGCTGAGGCTACACTTGCTAAGACTCCAGATATGCTTCCTGTACTTAAGCAGGCTGGCGTAGTTGATTCTGGTGGACAGGGTCTTGTATGCGTACTTCAGGGTGCTTATGATGCTCTTATTGGTAAGGATGTAGACTATGCTTCTGAGGCTGAGGCTGCTCCTGCACCTATTAAGACTAAATATATTGTTGAGTTTGTGGTTGAGGCTGATGCACCACTTGCTTCATATCAGCTCAAGGAAATCCAGGCTAAAATCGAAAAGATTGCAGTTGGTGAGATTTCTGATATCAAGATAGCAGAAGAGGGAGCTGAGACAGTTGCTGTTGAAGCACCTAAGAAGGAAGAGCCAGCTGAGCCTGCAAAGGAAATGGGATTTGTTTCAATTGCTACAGGTGAGGGTCTTACATCTATCTTCACAGAGCTTGGTTGTGACTACATGATTCCAGGTGGTCAGACAATGAATCCTTCTACAGATGATATTCTTAGCGCTGTTGAAAAGGTTAATGCGAAGACAGTATTTGTTCTTCCTAACAATAAAAATATTATCCTTGCTGCTAATCAGGCAGCTGATATCTGTGAGGACAAGCAGATTGTAGTTATTCCTACAAAGACAATTCCTCAGGGTATTACTGCACTTATTACATTTGATCCTGATGCATCAGTTGAGGACAATCAGGCAGCTATGACTGAGGAAATCGCTAATGTAAAGACAGGTCAGGTTACATACGCAGTTCGTGATACTATGATTGATGATAAGGAAATCAAGAATGGTGACTGGATGGGAATGGGAGATTCAGGTCTTCTTTCAGTTAATGCTGATATTTCAGTTGCATTTAAAGAGATGATTGACCTTATGGTATCTGAAGATTCTTCTGTTGTTTCAATTTATTGGGGCGAGGGAAGTGATCAGAGCAAGGCAGAAGAGCTTGGCGCTGCTATAGAGGCTAAATACCCAGATCTTGAGATTGAGATCTCTGAGGGTGGTCAGGCCGTTTATGCATATATCGTTTCAGTGGAGTAAAATGATGGAACTGTTGTCGCCTATAGACACTATTAAGGGTGTCGGAGAAAAGACAACTAAATTACTTAACAAATTAGGAGTATATACCATAGAGGATATACTCCTTTTTTTTCCGCGCACATATCTGATTTATCCGGAAGTTTCTACACCTAATCCAGATAACGTTAATTCTTTAATAAGTATTGCAGGTAGAATTAAAACTAGCCCAAAGGTTTTTCGTTCAAAGAGCAGGATAGATGTGCTTTCAGCTACGGCATTTGTGGGAGATATACCAGTTGATTTAGTTTGGTTTAACTCAAATTATTTAAAATCCTCTCTTGAGCCTGGGAAAGTATATGTATTCTATGGAAGGCTTGTTTTTGATAAAAATCGATATAAAATATCTCAACCACTTATATTTGAGACAGAAAAGTATGAGGAACTGAGAAATCAAATTCAACCGATTTATCATTTAACAAAGGGACTTAGCAATAATCTGGTTCTAAAATCAGTAAAGGCAGCACTTGATAATTGTAAGTTGCCAGAGAAAAGACTTCCTGATGAAATAGAAGATAAGAACAATTTTTTAACTTATAGTCAGGCTCTAAAGACTTATCATTTTCCTGAAAATTTTGATGAGCTTGTAAAGGCGAGGAAGCGTCTTGCCTATGAAGAGATGTTTTTCTTTATTTTAAATTCAAGGCTTCAAGAAGATAAAAGTGTATCTTATCCCAATAAATTTAGGATTTCTCATCATAGTCAGACTGATGATTTTAGAAACTCTCTTCAGTTTGCCCTTACTAGAGATCAGGATAAGGTATTTAATGATATTTTGTCTGATATTCAAGGCGAGTATGTTACCCAGAGACTTATTCAGGGAGATGTAGGCTCCGGAAAGACAATAGTGGCATTTCTTGCCATGTTAGATGTTGCCTTATCAGGTTATCAAGCAGCTATTATGGCTCCAACAGAGGTACTTGCCAAGCAGCACTATGAGGGATTTGTAAAATGGGTTGAAAATGCAGGCCTTAATATTCCTGTAGCCCTGTTTACAGGCTCTATGAAAGCCTCAGAAAAAAAGGCTATGGCAAAGCTAGTGGCTGAGAATGACTCTTGTTTAATTGTTGGAACCCATGCTCTTATTTCTGAGGGGCGAGAGTTCGGAAACTTAGCACTTGTTATAACTGATGAGCAACATAGATTTGGAGTTCAGCAGCGTGATAAGCTTTCTTCCAAAGGTGAGCATCCTCATATTATTGTTATGTCAGCTACACCTATTCCAAGAACGCTTGCTATGATTTTATATGGCAATATGCATGTTTCTGCTATAAAAGAACTCCCAGCAAATAGATTGCCTATTAAAACTTGTGTTATCAAAGAAAGTATGCGAAAGACTGCATACAAATTCGTCAGCGATGAAATTGCTAAGGGACATCAGGTATATATTATTTGTCCATTGGTTGAGGCTTCAGAGACAACAGAAGCACAAAATGTTACTGACTACAGTAAAAAGCTTAACGAATACTTTGACGGTGCTTATTCCATTGGTGTTTTACATGGAAAAATGAAGCCAGCTGATAAGAACCAGGTAATGGAGGATTTCGCTAATCATAAGACTCAAATCCTTGTGTCTACAACAGTTGTAGAAGTAGGTGTTAATGTTCCCAATGCAACTGTTATGATGATAGAAAATGCCAATAGATTTGGACTTGCAGCACTTCATCAGCTCAGGGGCAGAGTGGGAAGAGGCAGTGCTCAAAGTTACTGTATCCTAATGAATTCTAGCTCTGATAATAGAGAGTCTGAGCGACTAAATATAATGCTTAAATCAAACGATGGATTCTTCATAGCTAGAGAAGATCTTAAATTAAGAGGCCCAGGAGATATGTTTGGCGTAAGACAAAGCGGTGAATTTAGCTTTAAAGTGGCTGATATCTATCAGGATGCTGATGAGCTAGAGATGGCCAGCCAGGATGTAGAAGAGCTGTTAAAAAAAGACCCTAGCCTGGATAATCATCCTAAGCTAAGGTCCACATTAAATTCATTCCTCACTAACCAGTTTTACGTGCTCTAGTGTAGGTGTGACAACCATTGAATAGTTAGTGTAATATACTACAAAGCCTGCTACAGCGCTAGTGGGCTTTTTTACGTTCTTCTTTTGGAGATAATCAATTTCAACTTTGTCAGTATCTCTTCCAGAAGAGTAATAAGCGGCCAGTTCAGCAGCGTGCTCATAGGTACTATCAGGAAGTTCTTTTCCATTTGTTTTAACAATGACATGACTGCCATGTATCTTTTTGGTATGAAACCACCAGTCATTTCCTGTTGCAAACTTGAATGTAAGCTCGTCATTCTGATAATTATTTTTACCTACATATATATCAAACCCATTGTCATCTACAAAGTGTAGAGGCTTGCTTTTCTTTGATTTTTCTTTCTTGTTACCAGTGTGTTTTTTGATAAACCCATGGTCAGAAAGCTCTCGTCTAATATCAGCCAGATCTGTTTCAGTCTCGGCAATGTTAAGGGCTGTCTCGATAGATTTTAAAAGTTCAAGTTCAGTTTTAGATTGCTCAATATATGTGTCTAATGCCTCGGCGGTACGCTTTAATTTGGCATATTTATCAAAATACTTTTTAGCGTTATCAGATGCAGATAAATCCGGATCCAAAGGAATAGTCAGTTCCTTGTTGTCATAGTAATTAATTACTGTGATTGATTTATCATTTGGCTTAGCTTCGTAACCGTAGGTGTGAAGTAGCTCGCCATATATCTTATATTTATCACGTTTTTCAGTATCTTTTAACTGTTTAGACTGTAGATCTAGCTTCTTAGAAGCTCGCTCAATATGATTTGAAATGATTTTTCTTAAATCTGATGACTTTTGTCGAATATTAGTGTATTTGTTGCGCTTTGCATAGTACTGAACAAGTATTTCAGACATAGTTTCGTAGCTATTTGACGACATGTCCTGATACATTTTAAGTTCTATAGGCGCATATTCAACTGGCTCGTTGTTAGCCGGATTGATGTAAATATTAAAATTGTATTTGTTGTTTTTTACGTCATCGATTAGCTCTATAAATGCCTTATAAAGTCTGTCTTTGTGCTCATCAAAGAGAGAAGCGCAGGCAGCATCAGAATCTATTCCAGCTCGATAACAAATTTCATTTGTAATAGTAGGGCTTAATCCAATAAATGAGGAGATTAATGCCTTATAAATGGAGTTACTTTTCTTTAAAACCTGATTTTTGAAATAATCCTCTGTAGATTCTAAAGGATTGATTTTTCCTTCCTGAGCTGGGATGAAATAATCTCGGCCAGGTAAAACTTCTCTGACAGAACTTACAGATGAAGGCACGTGCTTAATTGAATCTAATATCATGTTTTCTTCATTACAGAAAATGATATTAGAATGCTTGCCCATTATTTCTACATAAAGGTATTTGAAGGTGATATCCCCCATATCATTTAAATGCTGAATCTTAAAGCGAATAGCTCGCTCAAGACCCATCTGCTGAATCTCAATAATACGTCCAGCTCCAATGTGTTTTCTTAGCAACATACAAAAGCCTGGAGCTGTTGCAGGAGCTGGCTTGTTTTCATCAGTTATGTAGATAAATGGAAGAGAAGCGTTAGCAGAAATCAAAAGGCGCTTATTTCCATTTTGAGTGTTGATTGTTATTAAAAGTTCCTCTCGCTCAGGCTGAGAAATTTTATTTATTTTTCCATTTAAAAGTAGGTTATTAAATTCATCCACAAGGGCATGAATAGATATGCCGTCTAGTGCCATTAATCTAGTATTCCTTTCTTATTCTAATGCGGATTTAATTGACTATTATGATACATTTAATTATAATTAAAAACAACTATGTAAAAGTGGATTATTATGCAAAGTTACATAGAGAAAGAGGATACTCACATGGTTCGTAGCATGACGGGATATGGCAAGGGAATTGCCGAAAATTCAGACGCTCGTGTCACAATTGAAATGAAATCTGTTAATCACAGATATCTAGATTTGAATATCAAACTTCCTAAGAAGCTCAATTTTTTAGAGAGCACAATTCGTAATAAAATCAGCGAAAGCGTATTTAGAGGCAAGGTCGACGTTTATATTACTCTAAACGAGCATTCAGATGCTTGTTATCAGGTTTCAATTAACGATGCTATTGCTCAAAAATACTACGATTCAATTTCAGCAATGGCCGACAAGCTTGGCATCGATAATGACATGAAAGCTAGCAGCATTTCTCGTCTTCCAGATGTTATTGAGCTTGAGGAGATGGAGGCAGATGAGGATAGTCTTAAGACATTAGTTCTCGAGGCCCTTGATGCTTGTGTTGCTCAGTTTGTTGATAGCCGTATTGCTGAGGGTAACAGACTAGAGACTGACCTTATTGCTAAGATGGACGAGATGCTTGTCCTTGTTGATAGATTAGAGGCTAGAAGCCCTCAGATTATCGAGGAGTATAGAGCTCGTCTTAAGACCAAGGTATCAGAGCTATTAGAGGATACCCATATAGACGAGGCAAGGGTTGCCCAAGAGGTTGTCATCTACGCTGATAAGATTTGCATTGACGAGGAGATGGTTCGTCTTAAGAGCCACGTTTCAGAGACTAGAGGAGTATTTGATCTTGATAAGGAGGTTGGTCGCAAGCTTGATTTCCTTGCACAGGAGCTTAATAGAGAGGCCAACACAATCCTTTCTAAGTCTACAGATGTAGAGATTGCCGATATTGGCATTACCCTAAAGACACTTATTGAAAAGGTTAGAGAACAGATTCAAAACATAGAGTAATTATGGCATTTGTAAATATAGGTTTTGGAAATATTATAAATAGCAAAAAGATAGTATCTATGCTTACCTCTGATTCCGCACCAGCTAAGAGAATTGTTGCTGGTGCCAAGGAAAAGGGCAATATTATTGATGCTACACAAGGTAGACGTACAAGAGCTGTTATTGTGTGTGATTCACATGTTGTTTTATCAGCCCTTATGCCTGAGACAATTTCCGCTAGAATTAGCGACAATTTCATAAAGGAGGATTTAGATTATGATGCATGACAAAGGCCTGGTGGTTGTATTATCTGGCTTTTCAGGTGCTGGCAAAGGCACTATCATGAAGCATTTGCTTGAAGCACATCCACAAGATTATAATCTATCTATTTCTGCCACTACTCGTGACATGCGTGCAGGTGAAAAAGAGGGCAGAGAGTATTTCTTCAAGACAAAAGAAGAGTTTGAAGAGATGATTAAAAAAGGCGAGCTCCTTGAATATGCCACATTCAATGGCAATTCATACGGTACACCAAGAGCTTACGTTGAACAATTAATAGACCGTAGGAAGGACGTCATTCTTGAGATTGACACCCACGGTGCACTTCAGGTTAAGAAAATGTATCCAGATGCGCTTTTGTTATTTACAATGCCACCATCTGCTGAAGAGCTTAAAAACAGACTTGTTGGAAGAGGCACAGAGACTGATGATGTTATTGCACAGAGACTTGCTATTTCTAACACAGAGGCTGAAATCATGGATAGCTATGACTACCTGATTATCAACGATTCCTTAGAAAAGGCAGTTGATCAGGTTCATAATATAATTCAAGCTGAACATTTCAGAGTATGCAGAAATACTTTGACAATCAACGAGATGAAAGAACAATTAAAGGTATTTGAAAGGAGTAATTAATTATGATACATCCATCTTATGTAGAGCTTATGGAAAAGGTTAATGAGAATGTTGAGGTTGGTGAGGAGCCAGTTGTAAATAGCCGTTATACAATCGTTGCTGCAACATCTAAGAGAGCACGTCAGATCATCGACGGTGCAGAGCCACTTATCAATCATAAGCCAGGCGACAAGCCACTTTCTATTGCTGTTAATGAGTTAAATGAAGGCGCAATCAAGATTATCAACGAGGATACAAACAACTAATTTATGAAAGTTTTATTTGTTTCTCTTGGCTGCGACAAGAACCTCGTAGACTCTGAGCATATGCTTGGTGATTTGATTGATCACGGATATACAATTTGTGATGACGAGGCTGAAGCAGACATTATTGTTGTTAATACATGCTCTTTTATTGCAGATGCAATGGAGGAGAGTATTCAAAATATTATCGATATGGGTGCCTACAAAACTGAGGGTAATCTTAAGGCTCTCATTGTGACCGGCTGTCTCGCACAGCGATTTACAGATGAGATACTAGCTGATTTACCTGAGGTTGATGCAATCATCGGCACCAATTCCTACGATGAGCTTTTGAATACAATCGATAAAGTTTTAGAGAATAAAGGAATTAAGCCAGTTGTTAAAAAGGATCTAGTTGGCCTTCCTAGAGATGGTAGACGTGTTCTTACAACTGGTGGCCATTTTGCTTATCTAAAAATAGCTGAGGGTTGCAATAAGCGCTGTACATATTGCATTATCCCTTATATTCGAGGTGATTATCGTTCGGTTCCTATGGAACAGGTTATTGCAGAGGCTAAGCAGCTTGCTGCAGACGGCGTTCAGGAATTGATTGTTGTTGCTCAGGAGACTACCGTTTATGGCGTTGATCTCTACGGCAAAAAATCACTTCCAGATTTATTGCATAAGCTCTGTGAAATCGATGGAATTAAGTGGATTCGTATTTTATATGCTTATCCAGAGGAGATTACTGATGAGCTTATCGACTGTATGGCCAGCGAGCCTAAGATATGTCATTACATAGATATGCCAATCCAGCATTGCAATGATGATATTCTTAAGAAAATGGGCCGCAAGACTAACAAAGCAGATATTATGGCAATTGCATCTAGACTTCGTCAGGCTATGCCGGATATTTCTCTTAGGACTACACTTATCTGTGGTTTTCCTGGAGAGACAGAAGAGATGCATAGGGAGCTCCTTGATTTCATTGCCGATATGAAATTCGATAGATTAGGTGCTTTTGCATATTCTCCAGAAGATGGAACAGTAGCAGCTGCATGGCCTAATCAAGTTGATGAGGAGCTTAAGCATCGCTGGGTAGACGAGGTTATGCTTGCTCAAAAAGATATTTGTCTTTCAAATAATAAAACATACGTAGGTCGTACTATTCCTACATTCATAGAAGGTAAGTTACCGGAGGATGGAGTATTTATAGGGCGTACTTATAGAGATACACCATCTGTTGATGGATTTATATTTGTTAATAGTGACATTGAGCTTACTAGCGGTCAGTTTGTTGATGTTACCGTTACTAGCTTTGATGAATATGATTTAATAGGAGATGTAAAGTTATGAATTTACCTAACAAATTAACAATCGTAAGAGTACTATTAATTCCATTTTTTGTAGTTTTACTTTTACTAGGACATGCTCATAATGATGATATGACACTCCGCATTATTGCAGACGTTATATTTATTATTGCATCCCTTACAGATATGCTAGATGGTAAGATTGCACGCAAGTACAATTTAGTTACCAACTTTGGCAAGTTTATGGATCCACTTGCAGACAAGCTTCTTGTTTGCTCTGCAATGATTTGCTTAATCGAGACAAAACAACTTTACAGCTGGTTCGTAATTATTATTATTGCTAGAGAGTTTATTATTTCTGGTTTCAGACTTATTGCTGCTGAAAATGGTATTGTTATTGCAGCTAACATCTTTGGCAAGATTAAGACAGTTACACAGATGTTTATGATTATCATTCTTGTTGCAAATATTCCATTTGCTCCACTTCAGATAGTTGGAGAAATCCTTAAGTGGGTTGCACTTGTAATGACAATTCTTTCACTTGTAATTTATATTTATCAGAATAGCGCTGTTCTTAAGGAGCAGAACTAATGGATGCATCTGTAATAGTTGATAGACTTGCATCAATGAAAATGACTGTTGCAACTGCTGAGTCTTGTACTGGTGGTTTGATAGCTAGCAGTATTGTAGACATTGCAGGTGCTTCTGATTGCTTCAACGAGGGATATATCACTTATTCCAACGAGGCTAAGATGCGAAATCTTTCTGTTAAAGAGAGTACTCTGATGCAGTATGGGGCTGTTAGTACTCAGACAGCAAAAGAGATGGCTATGGGCGTTCGAAAGAAAGCTCACGCGGATTTTGGTATTGCATCTACTGGAATTGCAGGGCCAGGAGGTGGCTCGCCTGAGAAGCCTGTTGGACTTGTATATATAGCCTGCGCATACGATGATAAATGTCAGGTTAGACAGCTTAATTTATCAGGTGACAGAAGCCAGGTTAGACATCAGGCAGCAGATGAAGCACTTCAGCTTTTATCAGATTGCATGGATGAGATAGGATAATAAATGAGAATAATTTCAGGTAGTAAGCGAGGAATGCTTTTAGAGACTCCTGAAGGCTTAGATACTCGCCCTACATCAGACAGAATAAAAGAGACTTTGTTTAATATGATTGCTCCAGAAATATATGATTCATATTTCTTGGATTTATTTTCTGGAAGTGGTCAGATTGGTCTTGAGGCTCTTAGCCGCGGTGCTAGAGAAGCTATTTTTGTAGAAAAAGATAAAAAAGCAATAGCTTGCATAGAGAAAAATATTTCCAAAGCAAAATTTGGAGATAACTGTACATTGTATAAAGAGGATGTTTTTTCTGTTTTGAACAGATTAAATAATCACGAAGTTTTCGATGTGATTTTTATGGATCCTCCTTACAATAAATTAATCGAAAAACAGGTTCTTGAGACATTATCAAATCTTAAGAGTGTATCAGAGGATACATTGATTATAGTTGAGGCATCTTTAGAAACTGATTTTGATTATGTTGGTGATTTGGGGTATGAAATCACCAAAGAAAAAATATATAAGACAAATAAGCATTTATTTATAAAGAAGGCGTAAAATGAATAGAGCAATTTATCCTGGTAGTTTTGATCCAATCACATTTGGACACTTGGATATTATCAAAAGAGCTAGCAAATTATGTGATGAGTTAATCATTGGCGTTCTCAATAACAAACAAAAAAATCCGTTGTTTTCCATTGAGGAACGTGTTAACATGATAAAGGAATTGACTGAAAATTTAGGCAATGTAAAAGTAGAATGTTTCGAAGGATTACTAGTCGATTTCGCCAAGAAAAAAGATGCTCAGGTTATTATCAGAGGACTTAGAGCTGTTACTGATTTCGAAAACGAAATTCAGTTGGCTCAGTCTAATAAAGTCCAGTATCCTGAGTTAGAGACATTGTTTATGACAACATCTCTAAAGTATTCTTATTTAAGTTCTACAGTCGCAAAGGAATTTGCGTCGTATGGGGGAGATATCAGCCTGTTTGTTCCTAAGGAGATTATACCCCTCATAGAAGCAAAATTTAAAGACAAGGAGAAGTAAGCAACATGGCAAATGCAAGCAAAATAGAAGACATTATTGATGAAATTGAAGCTTATATTGATGATTGTAAGCCTTCAGCTTTCTCTACAAGTAAAATAATCGTTAACAAAGATGAAATTGAATCTTTACTTCAGGAGCTTCGTACAAAGACACCTGATGAGATTAGAAAATATCAGAGAATGATTGCTAACCGCGAGCAGATTCTTGCAGATGCTCGTGCTAAGGCAGATGAGATTATTAGTCAGGCACAGATTCAGACTAATGAGCTTGTTTCTGAGCACCAGATTATGCAACAGGCATATGCACAGGCCAATGAGGTTATTCTCATTGCTCAGAAAAACGCTCAGGAGAAGATCGATAGAGCTACAGAAGACGCTAACAATATCAGAATGGGCGCTATCGCATATACGGATGAGCTTTTAGCAAATATTCAGACTATACTTGCTAATTCTATTGAGACTACACGTACACGCACAGATTCATTCCTTAGCACAATGCAGGTTTATTTAGATACTGTTGATGCCAATCGTGCATCTCTTGTTCCTGATTCACTTAATGACGGAGCTACAGACCCTGCATCAAGCCTTGAGCCTTCTGCAGATGTATCAGTTCCAGAAGAGCCAAGAGTTGAGGCTCCACAGGTTGCAAGCGCAGCTTCTTCAGACGATGAAGTACCTGCACTTGATATTCCAGAGCAGTTTTTCAACAAGGAATAATTTCTTTTTTGAAATTTGATAAGTAGCCAACTTGTAAACGCAAGTTGGCTAAATTATTTTTAGAGGTATTTATGCAAAAGTTTTTACCAATTTCCAAGAGAGATTTACAGGAAAGAGGAATTGAACAACTTGATTTTGTTTATGTCTGTGGTGATGCATATGTAGATCATCCATCTTTTGGCGCGGCTATTATTTGTAGACTTCTTGAGTTACACGGATATTCTGTAGGTATTATTCCACAGCCAGATTGGAAGGATGATAATTCAATCAATGTTTTAGGAGAACCTAGGCTAGGGTTCTTTGTTAGCGCAGGCAATATGGATTCTATGGTTAATCACTATAGTGTTTCTAAGCATAGAAGAGATTTTGACAACTATTCTCCAGGTGGAAAAATTGGACTTCGTCCAGACTATGCTACAGTTGTTTATTGCAATCTAATTAGACATACATATAAAAATAAGCCAATTATTATCGGAGGAATAGAAGCCTCTTTACGAAGACTTGGCCACTATGATTATTGGTCTAACAAGGTACGTCGTTCTATTCTTTTGGATTCTGGAGCAGATATTATTTCTTACGGAATGGGAGAGCACTCTGTAATAGAAATAGCTGACTGTCTTGCTTCTGGTATGGATGTAAAGGATATTACATTTATAGCTGGAACAGTTTTTAAAACAAGAGATAAATACTTTACTGAGGATGGTATTATACTTCCTACTTTTGAGGAAATAAAAAGCGATAAGGTGGCCTACGCTAAGAGTTTTTACACTCAATACGTAAATACGGATCCGTTTACTGCAAAAAAGCTAGTAGAGACTTATGATGGAGCTATGTTTGTAGTTCAAAATCCACCACAAAAGCCTCTGACTAGGCAGGAAATGGATGATATTTATGCAATTGATTACATGCGTACCTATCATCCAATTTATGAAAAGGACGGTGGTATTCCTGCTATTAAAGAGGTTAAGTTTTCTCTTATTAGCAATAGAGGCTGCTTTGGCGGATGTAATTTTTGCGCATTAACATTCCATCAGGGAAGAATCATTCAATCCCGCAGTCATGATTCCATTGTAAACGAGGCCAAATTGATTTCAGAGGATCCTGATTTCAAAGGATATATACACGATGTAGGCGGTCCGACTGCTAATTTCAGAAATCCTTCTTGTAAAAAGCAGATGACAAAGGGCGTTTGTATGAATAGACAGTGTCTGTTTCCTACTAAGTGCCAGAATCTAGAAGTAGACCACAAGGATTATGTTGCTTTACTAACCAAACTTAGAAAATTACCTAAAGTAAAAAAGGTTTTTGTCCGTTCCGGTGTTCGCTTTGACTATGTAATGTATGATAAGGATGATACATTCCTTAGAGATTTATGCAAATATCATGTCAGCGGCCAATTAAAGGTTGCTCCTGAGCATATTTCAAATAATGTGTTGTCTTATCTTGGAAAGCCGGATATATCCGTATATAACGATTTCTGCAAGAAATACGAGAAGATTAATAAGGAACTTGGTCTTAAGCAGTATTTAGTGCCATATCTTATGAGTTCACATCCAGGTTCTACTCTTGATGATGCTATAGCTTTGGCAGAATACTTAAGAGACCATCATTTATCTCCTGAGCAGGTACAGGATTTCTATCCTACACCTAGTACTATTTCTACAACAATGTATTACACAGAAATAGACCCACGAGATATGAAACCAGTATATGTATGCAAGAATCCTCACGAAAAGGCAATGCAGCGTGCTCTTATTCAATACAAGAGGCCGGAGAATTATGATTTGGTAAGAGAGGCACTTGTTAAGGCTGGTAGAGAGGATTTGATTGGCTTTGGAGAAGAGTGTCTTATTCCACCTAGAAAGATTACTAGAAACCATTCTGGTAGCAAGAATGTTAATAAACAACACAATGGTAAAAAGACCAATTCAGTAAACAATAATTACAGTAGAGGAAAGAACTCTACTAAGCAAAACAAATCAAATGAAAGAACTAAAAATAAACGAAAACGATAGTAATCAGCGTTTTGATAAGTTTTTAAAACGAGTATTATCAGAGGCTAGTACATCTTTTATCTATAAGATGCTTCGCAAGAAAAATATTACTCTAAACGACAAGAAGGCTGACGGCTCAGAAAAACTTAATACGGGAGATGTTGTAAAGATATGGTTTTCCGATGAGACATTTGAAAAGATGTCTGGAGGAGAAAAATCAGATCCCCTTTATCATTCCCTTAAATCTATTGCGTCGGATATTAATATTATTCACGAAGACAATGACATGATTATTATTAACAAACCATCCGGCATCAAGTCCCAAAAAGATTCAGAGGATGATATTTCTATTAACGAGATGGCTATATCTTATATGATTAAAAAAGGAGAGCTTTCAGAAGAATCCTTTAAACATTTTCATCCTAGCATTTGTAATAGACTTGATAGAAATACATCTGGGCTTATTTTATTCGCAAAGAATTTACCTTGCGCTCAAAAGCTTGGCAAGGCTCTTAAGGAGCGAAGCTGTATAAAAATGTATAGAGCAATAGTTTTAGGTGATATTAAGGAACCTCAGGAAATAGACGGATACCTGTCTAAAGATGAGGCCACCAACAAAGTAACCATTTCATCAAAACCATTTGATGATTCAAAACCTATACAGACAGCCTACAGACCTATTAAAAAACTTGCTAATGATATGACCCTTATTGAGATTCATCTGATTACTGGTCGAACTCATCAGATTAGAGCTCATTTAGCATCAATCGGTCATCCTATTTTAGGTGATAATAAATACGGAAATGCGATAATTAATAAAAAATATAAAATAAAAGGACAGCTTCTTCATGCATATTCTATTGAATTTGAAGATGGAGAAAAATATGTAGCTGATTTACCGGGGGAATTTAATGTCTACATTTAAGTCAAGAGGCCTTAGAGGTTCCACTTTTGAAGAATTTATAAATAAAACAAATTTAGTATACGAGGAAAATGGGTTAGCACTTATCCAAAAGATTCCCACACCTATTACACCTATTGACATGGATAGCAAAAAGGGTCATATTACGCTTGCATATTTCGACCAGAAATCAACTGTTGATTATGTTGGTGCAATACAAGGAATCCCAGTTTGTTTCGATGCTAAGGAGTGCAATAAGGACACTTTTCCTCTTCAGAACATCCATCAGCACCAGATAGATTTCATGGAAAAATGGGAAAAGCAAGATGGAATAGCATTTATTCTTATTTTCTTTAGTGAGAGGGATCTCTATTATTACCTTCCATTTGTGCAGCTGAAGACCTTCTGGGATAGGATGGTAGATGGTGGGAGAAAGAGCTTTCGTATAGACGAATTAGATAAAAAATACTTTTTTGAGACGAAGCCAAATCTATTAGTTCCATATCTAGACATGATAAATATTGATTTAAAGAGCCGTGAAAGTTGACTTTCCGGCTTTTATTCGTTATAATCACTTTATTACGTTAGCGGACTAAAGTGTTTTAATAGATTAGGAGACGAGAATGAAAAACCTTACATTACACACTCCAGAGGGTGTTAGAGACATTTATAACAGCGAATATGAGCGTAGATTAGATGTTCTTTACAATCTCAGAAAGGACTTTAAGGCATCTGGATATACGCCTATTTCAACACCTACTTTTGAGTACTTTGATACATTTTCTAAGGAAGTAGGTTCATGTAAGTCTAATGAGATGTTCAAGTTCTTTGATAGAGATGGCAATACTCTTGTACTTAGACCAGATATTACTCCATCTGTAGGTAGAGCAGCAGCTATGTATTTTTCAGATACAGATGAGCCTGTTAAGCTTTCTTACGAAGGCAATGTATTTATTAATTATCATAGCCTTCAGGGACGCCTTAAGGAGAGTACTCAGGCAGGATGTGAGTTTATTGGCGATAGTTCAGTAGATGCAGATGCTGAGATTCTTACAATTGTTGTCAATTCATTAAAGTCGATCGGTCTCAAGGAATTCGAGATTGGAGTAGGACATATTGATATTGTAAAGGGCCTTGTAGAGGCTGCTTCACTTAAGGCAGAGGATGAGGAGAGATTACTTAATCTTATCTCTAATAAAAACTTCTTTGGTGCCAAGGATTTACTTGAATCTGCAGGAGTTAATAAGAGCCTTATCGAGCTTTTTGATTTAACAGGCAAGATTCTTAATTCTCCTTCAGAATGGAAGAATTATCTTGAAAAGGCTAAGAAATACAAAAAAGTATATGATGCTCTTGAATACCTGACAAAGCTTTATGAAATCCTTAAGAGCAACGGTGTGATGGATTATATTTCATTTGAGCTTGGTATGATTTCAGAATATAGATATTACACTGGAATTATATTTACTGGATATTCTTACGGAGTAGGTGAGCCACTAGTTAAGGGTGGTAGATATGATTCGCTTCTGCGACATTTTGGCAAGGATTCACCTGCTATTGGTTTTGCGATAACTGTTGATCAATTGATGTTAGCATTGGAGAGATGTAATGAGCGATAGATATTTAACTTTTGCCCTTGGTAAGGGGCGTTTAGCAAAGCAGACACTTGCTTTATTTGAAAGCATCGGTATTACTTGCGAAGAGATGAAGGATCCAGATACCAGAAAGCTTATCTTTACTAACGAAGAATTAAAACTTAGATTTTTTCTTTCAAAGGGACCCGATGTACCTACCTACGTAGAGTATGGTGCAGCCGATATTGGTGTTGTTGGAGAGGATACTATTTTAGAAGAGAATCGTAATATCTATGAGGTATTAGATCTTGGTTTTGGAAAGTGCAGAATGTGCGTATGCGGTCCTGCAGAGGCAGCTGAGTTACTTAAGCATCATGAGCTTATCAGAGTTGCCAGCAAGTATCCTAGAATTGCTAAGGATTATTTTTACAACAAGAAGAATCAGACGGTGGAGATTATCAAGCTCAACGGTTCAATAGAGCTTGCACCTATTGTTGGTCTTTCAGAAGTTATTGTAGATATTGTTGAGACTGGTTCTACACTTAGAGAAAATGGACTTGTTGTTCTCGAAGAAGTTTGTCCACTTTCTGCTCGTATGGTTGTTAACCAAGTTTCTATGAAAATGGAATATGAGAGAATCACAGCTCTTATTGAGAAGTTGAAGGGAGCACTTGAAAATGAAAAAGCTTAAGCTTACAAGCGACACAATAGATAATATTTTAGAATCATTATTAAAAAGAAGCCCTAATCAGTATACAGAATATGAGTCTACAGTTACCGAAATCGTAAATACGGTTAGAGAAAAGGGCGATGAGGCAATATTCGCATATACGAAGAAATTCGATGGTGCAGATATTAATGCTAGCAATATTGTTGTTACAAAAGAGGAAATAGAAGAGGCATATACTCTTGTTCCTAAGGAACTTGTAGATGTTATCAGAAAAGCCCTTGTAAATATTGAAAAGTACCACGCTAAGCAGAGACAGAATAGCTGGTTTACTACAGAAGACGGCATTATTCTAGGACAAAAGGTTACCCCACTTGCAAAGGTAGGTGTATACGTACCAGGTGGCAAGGCAGTATATCCATCATCTGTTCTTATGAATGTTATGCCTGCAAAGGTAGCAGGAGTTGGCAAGGTATTTATGACTACTCCATGTAACAAAGAGGGCAAGGTTAATCCTAGTACTCTTGTTGCAGCTAATGAGGCTGGTGTAGATGTAATTTATAAGTGTGGCGGCGCACAGGCTATTGCAGCACTTGCATTTGGAACAGAGTCAATCGAAAAGGTTGATAAGATTGTTGGCCCTGGTAATATATTTGTTGCTCTTGCTAAAAAGGCTGTTTTTGGATATGTTTCAATCGACTCTATTGCTGGTCCTTCAGAGATCTTAGTTTTGGCTGATGAGACAGCTAATCCAACATACGTGGCAGCAGATTTACTTTCACAGGCTGAGCATGACGAGCTTGCCAGCGCAATTCTTGTTACTACATCTGAGCGAATCGCAGACGAAGTAGAAAAGGAAATCGAGAGATTCGTAAAGATTTTATCTAGAAAAGATATTATCCAGAAATCACTTGATAACTTTGGTTATTTACTTGTTGCTGACAATAAAAAAGATGCAATCGATTGCGTTAATGCCATTGCATCTGAGCACTTAGAAGTTGTTACAGCTAATCCATTTGAGGATATGACATACATTAAGAATGCTGGTGCGATATTCCTTGGACAGTATTCATCAGAGCCTCTTGGAGATTATTTCGCTGGACCAAATCACGTGCTTCCAACAAATGGAACAGCTAGATTTTTCTCACCACTTTCTGTTGATGATTTCATTAAGAAGTCTAGCATTATTTCTTATTCGAGAGAGGCACTTGAAACAGTATATCCTGATATTGTTAAGTTTGCTGAGAATGAACAACTTACAGCACATGCTAATTCTATAAGAGTAAGATTTGAAGATATTTAATAATTTATTTATATATCTTAATTATCAGTGCAAAGAGACGATTAAACTTTAAATACCTACTCATATTTTGTATAATGAGAAAGGTGGTTATTGAAATAATAGGCGGGGATTATGGCAGAAGAACGTAGAGCAAAGGTTGCTAGAAAAACTAAAGAGACAGATATAACAATTGACTTTTCTATAGATGGAAGTGGTCTTTGTCAGGTTAACTCAGGTATAGGTTTCTTTGATCACATGCTTGATGCCTTCACAAGACATGGACTTTTTGATTTGGATGCTTCCATTAAGGGCGATTTACAGGTTGATTGTCACCATACCATCGAGGATACGGGCATTGTTCTTGGTAATGCTATTAAAAAGGCCTGTGGACCTAAGCTTGGATGCAAGCGATATGGCAGCTGTATTCTTCCTATGGATGAGACTTTAGTATTAGTTGCAGTTGATTTATGCAACCGACCTTATTTATCTTTTGAGGCCGAGTTTCCTACAGAGAAAATCGGCTATATGGATACCGAGATGGTTAAGGAATTTTTCTATGCCATTTCTTATTCAGCTAGTATGAACCTTCATATCAAGGTTCTTACACCAGGTAATTCACACCATATGTGCGAGGCCATGTTTAAGGCTTTCGCTAAGGCTTTAGATGAAGCCACAACTATTGACCCTAGACTGAATAATCAGACTATGACTACAAAGGGTTCAATCTAAAAAGGAGTACAACTTAGTATGGAACACAAAAATATAGTTGCTACCATTTACATCAAAGATGGTATGGCAGTAAAGAGTCCTACAGAGCTTGATGATAAGAGTGACGTTTTAGAACTTGCATCAGTTTATGATGATAGTGGTATTGATAAAATTATTTGCTATGATTTATCTACAGATGATGAAGAGCATGAGAAAAATATTCTTGCTATCAGAGAGATTAACCGCAACATTCAGGTTAAGACAGCAGGTGGCGGCAATATCAAGCGTCTTGAGGATGTTAAGAAGCTTTTATACGCAGGATGCGTTGAGGTTATCTTAAATGGTTCTAAGCCAGAGACAATCGACCTTATCAAAGAGGCAAGTGCACGATTTGGTGCGGAGAAAATGCTTGTCAGCCTTGCTACAGTAGATTTTCTCTTTAAGACCAAGGATTTCCTTGCAGATAATGTTCACGAGCTTCTCATTATGGATACAAGCCTTCTAGAGGGTCTTGAGAATATTACTAATATCCCTTACATTGTTCAGGTTGATGAATATGATTTTGATTATATTTTAGGAATCTTAAAGTCAGAGCAAATCAGAGGTATTTCTGGTCAGTTTTTAAATAATACAGCTTTTGATGCTATGCGCATGAAGAGTGAGCTTTCTGATCAGGGTATCAAAATGGACAACTTCGAAGCAAAGCTTGAATGGTCAGACTTGAAGCCAAATTCAGATGGACTTATTCCTACAGTTGTTCAGGATTTCCAGACTGGCGAAGTATTAATGGTGGCTTACATGAATGAGGAGTCCCTTAATGCTACAATTCGCACAGGTAAGATGACTTATTTCTCTCGTTCAAGACAGAGCCTTTGGGTAAAGGGCGAGACAAGCGGTCATTTCCAGTATGTAAAGTCATTGACTGCCGATTGCGATTTTGATACTATTTTGGCGAAAGTTTCTCAGGTAGGAGTAGCATGTCACACTGGCGCACCTAGCTGCTTCTTCAACGAGATAGTAAAAAAGGAGTATATTGAGCGAAATCCACTTAAGGTATTTGAGGATGTTTACGCTGTTATTGAGGACAGAAAGAAGAATCCAAAAGAGGGTTCTTATACTAACTACCTCTTCGACAAGGGCATTGATAAAATCCTTAAAAAGGTGGGCGAAGAAGCTACAGAAATCGTTATTGCAGCTAAGAACCCTGAGTCAGAGGAGACCAAATACGAGATTTCTGATTTCTTGTATCACATGATGGTTCTTATGGTAGAAAAGGGTGTTACTTGGGAGGACGTTACTTCTGAGCTTGCTCAAAGATAATTAAATGAAAAAACTTGCGTTACCAGACGATATTTTAATGCAGATTGATAAGCCTGCACGTTATATCGGCAATGAATTTAATAGTGTAAAAAAGAATCCTGCAGAGGTAGACATCAGATTTGCTATGTGCTTTCCTGATGTCTACGAAGTAGGTATGTCTCATCTTGGTATAGCTATTCTTTACGATATGCTTAACAAGCGTGAGGACACATATTGTGAAAGGGTATATTCGCCATGGCCAGATTTACATAATCTGATGAAGGAGCGTAATATACCCCTTTTTGCGCTTGAATCCCAGGATGCCATCAAGGATTTTGATTTCATCGGTATGACACTCCAGTATGAGATGTGTTATACCAACATTTTACAGATTCTTGATTTGGCAGGAGTTGCCCTAGAATCAAAAGATAGAGACGATGATGACCCTATAGTTGTAGTAGGTGGTCCATGTGCTACTAATCCTGAGCCTATAGCTGATTTTGTAGATATTGTATATGTAGGCGAGGGCGAAACAAGCTACGGTGATCTTTTAGACTTATATAAAAAATGTAGAAAAAGTGGATTTAATAGACAGGATTTCCTTAGAAAAGCTTGCCATATTCCAGGGATTTACGTTCCTTCTTTATATGAGGTTGGCTATAAGGAAAGTGACGGAACTTTAGAGTATTTTAGACCTCTTTATGATGATGTACCTTCTGTAATTGATAGACAGGTTGTGACAGATATGGATTCATCTTCTTACCCAACTAAGATGCTTATTCCATTTGTTAGAGCGATTCAAGATAGAGTAGTTCTCGAAATCCAGCGAGGTTGTATTAGAGGATGTCGTTTCTGTCAGGCTGGTATGATTTACCGACCAAACAGAGAGAAGTCTGTTGATGTTTTAAAGGCTCAAGCCAAAGAACTTTTAGCTTCAACAGGTCACGAGGAGATTTCCCTTAGTTCACTATCATCCAGTGATTATCATGCACTTGGAGAACTTATGGATTTCCTTATTGATGATTGTCTTTCTGAGGGTGTTAATGTGTCGTTACCGTCTTTACGAATTGATGCATTTTCTCTTGATGTTATGTCAAAGGTTCAGGACGTTAGAAAATCAAGTATTACTTTTGCTCCAGAAGCTGGCAGCCAGCGTATGAGAAATGTAATCAATAAGGGCCTTACAGTTGAGGATATCATTGGTGGTGCAACACTTGCATTTAAGGGTGGCTGGAATAAGGTTAAATTCTATTTCATGCTGGGACTTCCAACAGAGACAGACGAGGATATGAAGGCCATTCCACAGCTTGCCAATGAAGTTGCTGCTGCTTACTATGATACCGTTCCTAAGGAACAGCGTCAGGGTAGATGCCAGATTACTATTTCTACTTCATTCTTTGTACCAAAGCCATTTACACCTTTCCAGTGGGCACCTATGTATGAGGCAGGAGAATACTTACGCCGTGCCAAAGTTGTTAACGACGAGATGAAGGCACAGCTTAACCAAAAGTCTCTTAAGTACAATTGGCATCATTCTGATGTTACAGTTCTTGAGGGGGTGTTTGCCCGTGGAGATAGAAGACTTTGTCCTGCTATTTTGGATGCATATAAGAGCGGCTGTTTCTTTGATGCATGGGGTGAATATTTTGACTTTGACAAATGGCTTGCAGCCTTTGAAAAGAATAATATTTCTATAGATTATTATGCATACCGTCAGCGTGATTTAGATGAGCTCCTTCCTTGGGATTTCATCAATTGTCACGTAACAAAAGAATTCTTAAAGAGAGAGTGGAACAACGCTATGGAAGCTAAGGTAACACCAAATTGCAAGATGGCTTGTAGCGGTTGTGGCTCTGCTAAAATTGGATCGGGGGTATGTCATAATGCGCGCTAGAGTTAAATTTGCCAAGACAGGCATAATGAGATATGTGGGCCATCTAGATTTAATGAGATTTTTCCAGAAAGCTGTAAAGCGTTCTAATCTTCCTATTAGATATTCAGAAGGATTTAATCCTCACCAGATTATGTCATTTGCATCACCACTTGGTGTAGGCCTTACATCTGAGGGTGAATATATGGATATCGATTTAAAGGAAAAGGTAGATCCCGTCGCTGCCCTTAATTCTCTTAATGACAACATGGTAGAGGGGCTTGACATAACATGCTTTAAATACCTACCAGATGATGCTGAAAAATGTATGTCTGCCGTTACTGCAGCAAGTTACATCGTAACATATAAGGATTCAAAGGATGATGCTTGTTACATAGATAATATTTTAGATTTAAAATTGAAATTTTTTGATGAAGCACATTCTATTAACATTATTAAAAAGACAAAAAAGGGTGAACGAGAGCTTGATTTAAAGCCACTTATTTACCGCTTTAACCTTACAATAGAAGATAAAGTACCTGTGTATGATTTTCTTCTTTCTAGCGGTAGTACAGATAATATTAAGCCAGAGCTTGTAGTAAAGGCTTTCCATGAATTTATAGGTCTACCTGAATTTGATGATTTATCGCTTGATATTAAAAGAGTAGATATGTTTACTGGACTGCCAGATAACTTTATCTCTCTTGGAGAAATTGGGGATGAGCATTAAAAAAATAGTAATTACAAAGGGAATATATGAGAATAAGGAGCTTAGGCTCCTTGTTTCATTTGATGAAAATGATAGCCCTCTAGATATTATCAACCTGGATAATACACAGATTGGCACAGTCTGCACTGCCACAGTTGAAAAGGTTATTTCTGACATTGATTCTTGTATATGTAAGCTTTCTATTGGTGAAAAGGGTTTTATCGAATCAAAAAAGCTATTTCCTGAATATTATTTGGTTCGTCATTCAGATAAAAAGAAGGTTTGTCAGGGAGATCAATTTTACGTTGTAATTACCCAGGATAAAAAAGGAAGCAAGCCATTTTCGTGTAACTTTGTAAAGCATTTAATTGATGATTATAAGAATAATGGTTTTGTTTATCACTATATAAATGAGTATGCTTCATCTGATTATGAAATAGTTTCAGATCTAGAAGAAGTAATCAATATGGACCTTAATGTTAGGGCATATACTGATGAATCCTATAGTTTATGGAATCTATATGACCTTACTAAACTTTTAAAGAATATCACATCAAATGTTTGCCATTTAAAAGATGGTGGCAATATTGTAATAGAACCTACAGAAGCACTTACAGTTATTGATGTCAATTCATCTAAAAATCATGGCAAAGGAACAGCTTTTGACACCAATAAACAAGCAATTGATGAAGTATTAAAACAGATTAGGCTTAGATCTATTTCTGGTATAATAATAATCGATATGCTTAAGGTATCCAAAGATGAGGAGCAAGAGCTAATTAGATATTTCAAAGACAATTCTAATGATGATATTTCTAACGTATCAGTCCATGGCTTCACTCATTTAGGTTTACTAGAAATCACAAGAAGCAGAAATTTCTCATCTGTTTTTTAGAATAAATTAAAATTATATGGGATGAATAATATGAAAAATAATAATAGATGGCAGCGTATAGTAGGGATTATTGTAGCCATAATTCTATGTGTTGCATCATCAGAATTTATTAACAATCAAAATGTAACTGAGATAGATGCAGATAATACAGTGGATAATCAGGAGAGTAAATTGGATGCTGTTAAATTCATTAGAACTGTAGATGGAGATACTATTATTGTTGAGGATTCAAATGGAGAGCATAAGCGAGTTCGCATGATTGGAATCGATACGCCAGAATCCGTTGCTCAAGAAGAAGAGCGCAACAATGAATACGGTGTAATGGCAAGCGACTATACTAAGGAATTACTGTCAAATGCCGGTACCCTCTATCTAGAATATGATGTAGATGCAGACGACCAATACGATAGAATTTTAGCTTACGTCTGGTTAGAAGATGTGGATGATACATTTAATGTAGAAAACATAAAAAATTCAATGGTTAATGCTATAATTGTCGAGAATGGTTATGGGATTGCTAAAAAATACGAGCCTACAGTAGCCCATGATGATATTTTAGCTGAATTGATGGCAGAGGCTGAAGAAAATAATATTGGCCTATGGCAATATCAAGAATTTAGAGACCTTTGGAAATAATTCGTTTTTATTTGTTATATGGGGGTATCAACCATGGAAATAGGCGAGATGATCCAAGTAGTACAAGCAAAAGCTGTAGAGATTGCAGATGAGGAAATCAGAAAATACAATAAGGATTTTCCGGAGATTACTCTTACTGATGAAGCTAAAGAAGCTGTCAGAGTATGTTCCACCTCTCAGTTAACACTTCAACTAAGCAAGTGTAGATTTAAAGAAGGGGAAGATCCTGATGAGCTATTCAATAACTGGTTTGCATCAAACGAAGAAGAGGATTTAAGAAAAGCCTGTAGGCACTGTCTTGAGGCTGAAGCTAAAAAGATTAGAGAAGCAGGGAGCAAAAATCTAAGTTCATTAGATATGTATTTGAAGAAGCACCTTGGGGACATACATGAAATAGATTAGCTTAACAATCTAGATTCTTCTAAATTTTCATATTTTTTTATACAATTTATTCAGATATCAGTTGACGCACAAAAAAAGCTGTGTTAATATACATGAGTATGCCGCTCAGTGTGGTTTTTTAAGTGTGTTTCATACCGAAGCACCACCGAAACTGGCGAGTAATGATAAAAAGGAGGAGCAACCATGTACGCAATTATTGCAACAGGTGGTAAGCAGTACAAAGTTTCTGAAGGCGATATCATTACCATTGAAAAGCTTGGCGTTGAAGCTGGTGAGAAGGTTACTTTTGATCAGGTTCTTGCTGTTAGCGACAAGGATCTCAAGGTTGGCGACCCAACAGTTAAGGGTGCTACAGTAGAGGCTTCTGTTGTTAAAGAAGGCAGAGGTAAGAAGGTAATCGTATACAAGTACAAGAGAAAAACAGGTTACCACAACAAGAATGGCCACAGACAGGCTTTCACTCAGGTTAAGATTGAGAAGATTAACGGCTAATTATGATTAGCGTAGTAATTTCCAAACACCAGAATAAATATATCAATGTTACACTTAAGGGACATGCAGGTTATGCTGACCACGGTCAGGATATAGTGTGTTCGGCAGTATCAGTTCTTGTGATTAATACTTTTAATAGTATTGAGCGATTTACAGATGATGCTTTCTCGTGTGACGCAGCAGAGGATGGCGGCTATATGAGCATGACATTCAATGATGATATTTCTAGTGAGTCACAGTTATTATTGGACTCCATGGTTTTAGGTTTGGACGAAATTCACAAACAATACGGTGATGAATATATTTCATTCACATACAAGGAGGTGTAAGACATGTTACAGATGAACCTTCAGTTCTTCGCTCATAAAAAGGGTGTAGGCTCTACAAAGAACGGTAGAGATTCAGAGTCTAAGAGATTAGGCGCTAAAAGAGCAGACGGTCAGTTCGTTAAGGCTGGCAATATTCTTTACAGACAGCGTGGTACAAAGATTCTTCCAGGCAACAATGTAGGTCTCGGTGGAGACGATACACTTTTTGCTTTAGTAGATGGAGTACTTCGTTTCGAAAGAAAAGGTAGAGACAAGAAGCAGGCTTCTGTCTATCCAGTAGAACAGTAATTTATTGACCCGACTACGAATCGTATGTCGGGTCAAATTTAATTTTAGAACAATTAAAAGAGCTGGTAGACATCAAGCTCTGAGGTTTCTTAAGCGAATCGTTTTAGATGAGCTGAGAAACTCTCAGGCTTGTAGTCGTAACCAGCGGATTTGATTATTTAGGAGAAATTTATGTTTGCCGATAGAGCAAAAATTATTATAAAATCAGGTAAAGGTGGAGACGGTCATGTAAGTTTCCGTCGCGAGAAATATGTTCCTAACGGTGGCCCAAATGGTGGCGATGGTGGTAAGGGCGGAGATGTTATTTTCGAAGTAGATCCAGGCCTTAATACATTAGTTGACTACCGACATAGACGTAAATTTGCTGCTGAAAATGGTCAAGAAGGCGGCAAGGACAACTGTCATGGTAAAAACGGAGAGGACCTTATTTTAAAAGTACCTGAAGGAACTGTAATAAAGGACGCTGAGACAGGACGTGTCATCGCAGATATGTCTGGTGATAATAAGCGTCAGATAGTTCTTCCAGGAGGTAAGGGCGGCCTTGGAAACCAGCATTTTGCTACATCTACTATGCAGGCTCCTAAGTATGCTAAGCCAGGTATTGATGCCATCGAGCTTGAGGTACTTTTAGAGCTTAAAGTTATTGCAGATGTGGGACTTGTTGGATATCCTAACGTAGGTAAATCAACCTTCCTTTCAAGGGTTACAAATGCACAGCCAAAGATTGGAAATTATCATTTCACAACACTTTCGCCAAACCTTGGTGTTGTGGATGTTGACGATATAAACGGATTTGTTATTGCAGATATCCCAGGTCTTATCGAGGGAGCATCTGAGGGAATCGGACTTGGACATGAGTTTCTTCGTCATATTGAACGTACAAAAGTAATTATCCATATGGTTGATGGAGCTTCAGTAGAGGGTCGTGACCCAGTTGAGGATATTAAGACAATATCTGGTGAGCTAGCAGCTTATGACCCAGAGCTTCTTAAGAAGCCACAGGTAATTGCAGCTAACAAAATGGATGTAATTGGTGAAGATTCTAACGAAGTTATCGAAGCATTAAAGGCAGAATTCGAGCCAAAGGGAATCAAGGTATTCCCTATATCAGCTGTTTCAGGAAAGGGCCTTAAAGACCTTTTATACGAGGTTGTTAGACTCCTTGAAACATGTGACGATGCTCCAATAGTTTATGAGCAGGAGTTTGACCCTACAATCAGAGCATTCTCAGAGGAGCCTTACACAGTTGAAATCAATGACGAGGGCGACTATGTCGTAGAAGGACCTCGTATTGAGAAAATGCTTGGTTACACTAATCTTGAGTCTGAAAAAGGATTTTTATTCTTCCAGAACTTCCTTAAGGAGCAGGGTATTCTCAAGGAACTTGAAGAAAAAGGAATTCAAGAAGGTGATACCGTTAGAATGTACGGTTTAGTATTTGATTATTATAAATAATAGGAGTTTATAGATGACTAACAAACAAAGAGCATATTTATCATCACTTGCTTCAGATATGAGCCCAATTCTTCAAATTGGCAAGGCTTCACTTACTCCAGAGTATACCAATGCAGTAGATGAGGCTCTTGAGGCAAGAGAGCTTATTAAAATCAACGTATTAAAGAATTGTTTTGACGATCCAAAGGAGATGGCTCAGGTCCTTTCTGAGCGTACTCACTCTGAGGTTGTTAGAGTTATCGGAAGAAAAATTATTCTTTATAGACCAGCGAAGAAGCCAGTTATTAAGCTTCCTCAGTAAGGAGACTACATGAGAATTGGTATATATGGCGGGACATTCAATCCAATTCACAACACACATATTGATATAACAAGGGCTGCTTTAGAGCAATTTTCACTTGATAAAGTTTATTTTTTAGTTGCTGGGAATCCACCACACAAGGATACTGCGGAGAATATTCCTGATGCATGCAGACTTGAAATGGTTAAGCTTGCCATCGCAAACCAGCCTAAAATAGCTATTGATGAGCGAGAGATTTATCGTACTGGTAAGAGTTACTCATATATTTCTTTAACCGAAATAAAAAAAGAAAATCCTACTGATGATATCTTCTTTATAATGGGAAGTGACAGTTTGCTTTATTTTAAGAACTGGGTAAAGCCTGATGTTATCTCTGATTGTGCCACTATATTGGTTGCACCTAGACTCGGAGATGATATGGATGTTCTTAATGACGCAATCAATGAATGTAAAGATTTATTCTCAGGTGATTTCTTTTTAATTGATTATAAGGCTAATGGTTTAGCTTCATCAGTTATAAGACAGGATTTTTACACAGATAAAAGCGTTCGTGAATGGCTTGATTCAAAAGTAGAAGAGTATATTATAGAGCATAATTTATATAGCCCTTACTCATACCATTATGACGATATATTGAGACTGTCTCAGGAGATGAATAAAGAGCTCAAATCCAGCCGATATGTTCATACCCTAGGTGTTGCCACTACAGCCTATTCATTGGCCTTAAAATGGAATTATCCGGCTTATACGGCTATGGTAGCAGGCATACTACACGATTGTGCCAAATGTATATCAGACGAAAAGCGTATATCTGTATGTGAGAAAAACAATATACCTATCAGAGATATTGAATACAAATATCCTCATCTTTTACATGGCAAAGTAGGAGCCTTCTATTGTAAAAGCAAATATGATGTTTTTGATGACCAAATTGCCCATGCAATAGAGGTTCATACAACAGGCTGTCCTGGAATGAATCTGCTTGATAAAATTATTTTCGTTGCAGATTATATTGAGCCAGGACGTGATAAACAGCCAAGACTTGATATTCTTAGGTCTGTTGCTTATGAGGATTTAGATAAATGCGTTTTCATGATTTTAGAAGACACAGTTAATTATTTAAACGAAAATCCTGAAATGGTAGATTCTACCACAATAGATACATACAATTATTATTTAAATGAGATGAAAGGCGAGGTTTAAAATGGAATCTAGAGAAATGGCAAAGATTGTTTGCAAAGCACTTGATGATAAAAAAGCCATCGACGTAAAAGCTATCGATATTTCCAATATAAGCATTATGGCTGATTACTTTATTGTAGCTTCAGCTTCGAATCAGAGTCAGCTTAACGCAATGCAGGACGAAGTAGATCGTCTTCTTTACGAGCAGGGAATTCACGCTAAATCAATCGAGGGAAATAGACAAAGTACTTGGGTACTTATGGACTATGAAGATGTGATTGTTCATTTATTCTCTGAGGAAGATAGATTATTCTACGACTTAGAGCGTATATGGAAAGACGGCATTCTTATTGATGCCAAGGAACTTTAATAATTAGTAATTAATAATTAATAAGCCATCTGTTACGCTATCAAGTCTTAGTATTGCTTCGCTCAGCATGGAAAGCTGCGCTTAAGTAACACTAAGAGCTTGATAGCTACAGATGGCTTTATTTTTTACATATTCAAATTATATTTTTAAATTTATATGCGTTGCATTAATAAAAATGTTACGGTGGTTAGAAGAAGCGGAACACTCCGAATACCTTACCAAGGATCTGACAATCAGGAACAATGATTGGGTCCATATTATCATTCTCAGGCTGAAGACGAATATGTCCATCCTCTTTATAGAATGTCTTAACAGTAGCACTATCATCAACGAGAGCTACTACCATATCACCATTTCTAGCAGTATCTTGCTGCATAACAATAATAGTGTCACCATCTAAGATACCAGCATTAATCATAGACTCTCCCTTAACACGAAGCATAAATGACTGCTGATTAGGCATATGCTCAGCTGGAATAGGGAAGTACTCATTAATATTCTGTACAGCAAGTAGTGGCTGTCCTGCAGCAACATTACCAACAACAGGTACATTAACTACCTCGCGTCTAATCATATTAAAATTATCATCTACAATCTCAATAGCACGTGGCTTGGAAGGGTCACGCTTAATATAACCATTTTTCTCTAATGTCTCTAAATGTGAGTGAATAGAAGAAGTGGACTTAAGATTACAAGCATCACAAAGCTCACGCACTGTAGGCGGATAACCTCTATTTAAAATCTCGCTTTTTATAACTTCAAGTATTTCTCTTTGCTTAGCAGATATTTTTCCGTATGCCATAGTGAAAACACTCCTTTCATTTTCTTAAAATTACAATAGCATAAAGAACATATTTTTGCAAACAAATTTTCCGAAATTTTGTTCGTAAAAAGTATTGACAAACGGTTGTTCGTGAATTATATTGTTTTCAGAACAAACGTTTTCGAACATCTTTTTGGAGGATGAGAATTATGAGAGCAGTTACTAAAGCAGAGTTAATTGTTAAGAGACGCAAGATGATGTTATTTATTGGGGTTGTTGCAGCTATTCTTGTTGGGATGATTTCTTTTAGTATTAATGCTTCTGCAGAGGATAGCAGAGAGGTATATACATATTACACCAGCTATGAGGTTCAGGATGGTGATACCCTTTGGACTATAGCAGATCAGTTCATGGGACCAGATTTTACTGATAAGAGGGAGTTCATTGATAATATTAAGTCACTGAATCATTTATCAAAGGACGATATTACCGCCGGAAATTACTTAGTTATTGAATATTCCTCATATGAGGAACTTTAAGTATTCACATACTTTATTCTCTTGTGTTAGAATACATACATATAGATTATATATTTGATAACATATCTATATTTTGTATTTTAGGAGAGTAAATGATTAGATTTTTTATCGCTATTATTTTTAATTTAAAACGTGGACCATCTTTAGTATCCCACATGCGTAAGATGACCAAACACAAGGATAGGTATCCCGAGAAGGTTAGATATGCTTACGCTCTTAGACTTATTAGATTTTTAAAGAAGAGTGCTAGAATTACCACAGAAGTGTACGGTACGGAGAACCTTCCAGAAGAGGGCGGATATGTTATGTATCCTAATCATCAGGGCAAATACGATGCTTTAGGTATTATGTATGCCCATCATAATCCTTGTACCTTTGTTATGGATAAGGCTAAGTCATATGGCTTTTTAGTTAGAGAATTAGTTGATTTGCTTGGTGCCAAGCGTTTAGCCCTTGATGACGTACGACAGAATATCCGTATTATGGACCAGATTACAAAAGAAGTTAAAGAAGGCACACGATTTATCCTCTTTTCCGAGGGCGGATATGATCGAAATGGTAATATAGTTCAGAGATTTAAGCCCGGCAGTTTTAAATGCGCTATGAAGGCTCAGGTTCCTATTATTCCTGTTACTTTAATAGATTCCTATATTGCATTTAATAGCCTTAAGCCTGGTCCTGTTACTACTAAAGTAATATTTGGTAAGCCTATCCTCTATGATACATACAAGGATATGAAGACACACGAGGTGGCAGATTTAGTGAGAAATACAATTATTACTACCATGGAAGAGCATGGCGTATATGTTAACTCTCAGAATTCGCCAGATTTACTTACTTAGTAGGATTTATTTAGTTATATTATAGGAACAGATCACCTTTAATTGTTGGTTTGTTCCTATTTTTATTAATGACAAAAATTGATTAATCCTTTACCAATGATTAATTAGTTCCTTTATAGAAGACTTGTTATTATTGATATAGTTTTATCAAATAATATTTTGTGAGGTTTTTATTTATGGAAAAGGTAAAATGGGGTGTTTTAGGAACAGCAAATATTGCAAAGGTTTGTACTATTCCTGGAATGCAGCAAGTTGATACTTGTGAGCTTTATGCTATTGCAGGAAGAGATATTAATAAGGCCCTTAAGTTTAAGGATGATTTTGGATTTCAAAAAGCGTATGGTTCTTATGAAGAATTAATTGAAGATTCTGAGGTACAAGCAATTTATATTCCTCTGCCTAATGGCCTTCATTTAAAATGGGTTAAGGAAGCCCTACAGCATAAAAAGCATGTTATCTGTGAGAAGCCTCTTGCTCTTAATGCAAGTGCCGCTAGAGATATGTTTGAAACAGCCAAGGCTAATGGTGTAGTACTTATGGAGGCATATGCATATCTACATAGTCCATATATTAAAAGTTTAAAGGCAGACATAGATTCAGGATTAATCGGAGAAATTGATTATATTGAATCAGAGTTTTTAACTCAGGGCTATAGTGAAGATATACGATTATACAAAGACCAGGGTGGTGGTGCAATGTATGATTTAGGATGCTATTGCACTACCATGATTTTATCTTTGATAGATTCTACACCTACATCTGTTATTGCCAACGCAAGATACACAGAACTTGGTGTTGATGAGCTTACTAATGCTATTATCAAATTAAAAAATGGTGTTAATGCTACTTTTACTGTTGGTATGATACTTGGCAAGGATAGTGGTAGTCGCTTTGATAAGCTTTATATACACGGCTCAAAGGGGGCAATTCGCTCTGATGTAGAGTTCAATCAATCTGGAGAGTTATCATATAAAATATACCTGGATAAGGAAATAATAGACCGAAAGATATCCGTTCCACAGAATTATTCACTTGAGATTGCTTCAGCTTAATAGCTGCATTTTAAATGGCGAAACTCAGCATATTACTCCTGATTTTTCTATTAAGAATGCAGAGCTTATGGACGAAGTTTTTCGTAAAATAGGCTACTATAACTAGCAAATTTATTATATACTCAACAGGAAACTACAATAGAATTCGCATTTTCGGATTCGCATAAAGAGAGGATGTATAAATGACAGATTATAAGCTACTTGCAGAACAGTTAAAGGCACTAGCAGAGGATGAGCCAAGCTATATTCCAGTATTATCTAATGCGTCTGCCCTAATTAATCAAAACTTAGATGATTTAAATTGGGCTGGTTTTTATTTAATAGACAATGATTCCTTATTGCTTGGTCCATTTCAAGGAAAGGTCGCTTGCATTAGAATCAAATTAGGCAGGGGTGTATGTGGTACAGCTGTACAAAATGATGAGACTATAGTAGTTCCTAATGTACATGAATTTCCTGGTCATATAGCATGTGATAGCGCTTCTAACTCAGAAATAGTAGTTCCTATTCATAAAAATGGTAAGATTGTGGGTGTACTTGATATTGACAGCCCTAGTCTAAATAGATTTTCACAGACAGACAAAGAAGGGCTTGAACTTTTTGTTAGAACATTAGAAGATGTCATTCAATTCTAGTCTCTTGTATTATTAATCTTTATAAATTAAGATTATAGATAAATGGAGGGATGAAAATGAATAAAAGACTTTATAAAAGTAATAACAGAAAAATTTGCGGTGTTTGCGGCGGAATAGGAGAATATCTTGATGTAGATCCTACATTTATTAGATTACTTTGGGTTATATTTGCCTGCTGCGCTGGTTGTGGAATTTTAGCATATATTATAGCAGCCATCATCATGGAAGATGAGCCAGGCAGTTTTTAAACATTAAAAATAAAAGGTTGCAGAATAATCTGCAACCTTAATTTTTTAATTTGTAGAATCAAGACTAACTTCAAGCTGACTTGAATTATTATCCTCTGATTTCATTCTTCTATAGAGATTTGCAAGTAATGCACCTGAGATATTATGCCATACTGAGAAAATAGCTCCAGGTACTGTAGCCATTGCAAGATCAGGGAATGCTGTACCAGCAAGAGATGTTGCAAGACCAGAGTTTTGCATACCAATCTCAACAGATAATGCTTTCTTCTTAGCAAGTGGAAGACCAAGAACTTTTCCTAATAATAAACCACATGCATAACCAAGTAAGTTATGAAGGATTACCACTACAAATATAATTGCTCCTGTTGAAAGAATCTGCTCAGAGTTGTGAGATACTACAGCAGCTACAATCATTGTGATTGCAAGAACGCTGATAAGTGGAAGAGCTTCCTTTACTTTCTGAGTATATTTACCAAAGAAATGATTTATAATAAATCCAAGTGCGATTGGTACAATTACAACTTTGATTATTGATAAGAACATTGCCTTTATATCAACTGATACTGAAGTATGTAAGAATAAATATGTAATTAGTGGTGTAAGGAATGGTGCGAGAAGAGTATTAACGCTTGTCATACCTACAGACAGTGCTACATCACCTTCGCTTAGATAGGTAATAACATTGCTAGATGTACCACCTGGGCATGTACCTACAAGAATTACACCAGCAAGTAATCCAGCCTCAAGACCAAATGTCTTTCCTAAGATAAAAGCAAGAAGAGGCATGATAGTAAACTGAGCCAGGCATCCAAGTAAGATATCCTTTGGATGTGTAAACACTAATACGAAATCTTCTGGTTTAATTGTCAGACCCATGCCAAACATTACAACCATTAATAAATAGTTAATCCATGTTGTTTGAATCCAAAGACATGTAACCGGTTTAAATAAAGCCAGTGCTGCCACAACTAGAACGATAATCGCCATGTACTTTCCGATAAAATCACTGATTTTTTTCATAAAAATATCCTTCCTTTCATAAATAGAGTTTAGTACGTTAAAGCGATAAAGCTATGATTACAATAGCACTAGGATGTAGAATATTCAATAGATAAATATGAATTATGGTAAATTTTATATACCAATATTAAAAGGAGTTTTGAGTTTATAATGGTAGAGACCAGCTTGCTCAGCTAAATAAGGACTGCATGAATTGGATAGAAGAGTATATTAAATAGCTTTTGTACTGTATAATATACTTATATACGAGATAATTAATAGTGTTGTAAAGAATTGTGAGGTCCGCTATGAAATCTATTCTTATAAAAGACACTACAAAAGAAGAACGAGAAGAAATAATCAGAGCATCCCTTGATTGCGGAGGTGGATGCGAAAATTGTTCTTCTTGTTGGCTGGGCGGCGGAAGTCCTTGGGATATTTATCAGGATTACATTGATGGAAGACGAGAAATAGCTGATATTAACGCTGATTACATGTCTACATACCGTCAGGATAGGCAGATAAAATAGGAGAAGCTACTATGGCACCAGACATATCAAATTCTACAGTTGAAGAACGACGAGAATATATAAAAAGAACCTATCCATGTATTGCTGATTGTGATATGTGTGGGCTATGTCAGGTTTTCCATGGCAAAGATGCAGAAACAGCCTATGATGACTATATAACTGGTAAGCGTTCATTCATGGATGTTTCTACTGACTATAGAAGATAATTTGGCAATAAACCAAGCTTTTGGCTATCGTATGGATTTTTTCTCCCTTATTTAGTAGATCTTCAATAGGTAATCGATTTGCAGAACAATATAAGTATAATTCTATTGAACAAATATTGAAAATATGGTAATTAAAGCTGTCTTTAGGCTGTTAAATCAACTAAAATAAAGACATTGATAAATCGGAGTTTGAAAGGATTATAAATATGAAAAACGCATTATCTTTGCTGTTAATTTTGTTAAATGCGATTGGCTGCCTATGCCTTACTTATAGCATTTATTTGTTTCTTTTCGGAGGCAGTATAGTTGATGCACCAGATGCAATGCTGCCGATGGAAAGATGGGAAAGAGGAGGTTGGCTACTTACTATTGGAATGATTCCGCTAATAATAGCAAACATCTTAGGTTATGGATTTATTCAATTTGGAAATAAGAAAAATAGACTGTTTATCTTCATTCCCTCTATTATCTGCATAATTTTAGTAGCATGCTTTTGGGTGAAGGGAATAATATAAATTCGGATTAGAAGGGTTAATAAGTAATGAATCCATGGAAAAACTAGTGATGCTTGATTATGAGTGTTTTTTGGAGGAAGAATAGTTATGAATTGTCCTAAGTGCGGAAAAGAAATGAGAACAGGATTTGTCGAGGCAAAGAGTGCAGGAAGTCTTACGCAAGCTTTTACACAGGTTACCTGGTATCCTGAGGAATATAAAGACAAATTTATTAAGAGGGAACCAGTAACACTTTCATTGCAAGCGGAAGGTCAATATTGTGATGAGTGCATGACTGTGTTTGCAAGTTTTAATCAGAGATAAAGAATCGGATTATATAGAGGATAAGTTTTGCATTTATCTGTAGAAACTTACATTAAGTTTAAGAAATTTGCATTTACTAAAAAAAGTTACGGTATTTTATTAAAATCTACTCGAAAAAGAGTAGTGTAAAAAAGATATGTATCTATCGGTTAAATATCTGTTTTTCCGATAGAAAGTATGTTATAATAGTAAAAACAGGGAAATCCTATAATCGTTGTAAACATTGATATTTGGAGGTTTTTCATGGGTAAGGATTCAGAATTCTATAAAAATAAATCAAAACAACAGAAATTAAAATTACGCGAGCTTATTCTCCAACTTCCTAAGCCTGCTGTTGATTTTATTCATTCCAAGGAACAAACTACGCAACCAAGTACATTGATTTCATATTGCTATGATTTATTGACCTTCTTTCGATTTTTAGAGAGCTCCAACCCTACAATTACAGGTATGGACATCAAAAAAATCGAATACAGCGTCCTTGATAAAATTACTCCAGATGATCTTGAAGAATATCAAAGATACTTAGAGTTAAATGTTATTGGTGAGCAACATGAAAATGGTAAAAAAGCCATAGCGCGAAAAATGTCTCCTTTACGCAGTATGTACAAGTATTTATTGCAAAGAGAATTTGTTTCTAAGGATCCAACCCAGCTGGTTGCTTTGCCAAAGCTTAAAAAGGATAAAAACATTGTTCGTATGAATAATTACGAGGTTCAGGCAATTTTAGATGCAATTGATAACGGAAATTGTTACACATCTGAACGTCAAAGAAAATACAATCAAAAGACTCGCGGTCGTGATTTAGCCATATTAACACTTATGCTTAATACCGGAATTCGTGTCAGCGAATGCAATGGACTTGATTTAAACGATGTAGATTTTATTGTTAATTCTTTAACAATTGTTCGAAAGGGAGGCGGGCAAGATATTATCTACTTCAATGATGATGTTGCAGAGACTTTAAAAGACTATATTAATGGCGAACGAGAATACATTAACCCTGTAGAAGGCCACGAAAGCGCTCTCTTCTACTCTCTCCAGGGCAAGCGTATTAGTATTGATGCTATTGAGAATTTAGTTAAAAAATACGCGAAAATGGTGGTTCCTAACAAGAAAATTACGCCACATAAGCTTAGAAGTACTTATGGTACTGCCCTCTATCGTGAAACAGGCGATATTCGCTTAGTTGCTGACGTATTAGGACATGAAAATATAAATACAACTATTGATTACTATGCTGCTATCGAGGATGAACACAAAAAACAGGCGAGAAATGCTGTAAATTTTAAAAATAAAGATAAATAAGCAAAATAAGGGTCTAAGCAAATTAATGCTTATACCTTTTAATTAATTGTCATCTTACGATATTTATTAAGTAATTCTTCAAAATAAGAAGGCAATGGAGCGTTAACCTCAACATATTCCCCTGTTGTAGGCTGCTTGAACCCAAGTGTTTGAGCATGAAGAGTCTGCCCCTCAAGATTTTTAACAGGCTTGCCATAGACATCATCACCTAAAAGAGGATGTCCTATATGAGCCATATGCACACGTATCTGATGTGTCCTGCCTGTCTCTAGCTTAAACTGTACATAAGAATAGCCTTTAAACTGCTCTAAAACAGTAAAATGAGTAACGGCCTCTCGTCCGTTTGGTACAACAGCCATTTTCTTTCTATCCTTTGGATTACGACCAATTGGGGCATCTACGGTGCCTTCTTCTTCTTTAAAATTACCAATAACTATTCCTTTATAGATTCTATTAACCGAATGTACCTTGATTTGTGCTGCTATATCATTATGGGCCTTGTCATTTTTGCAAACTAAAAGTGATCCAGTTGTATTCATATCAATTCTATGAACAATTCCTGGTCTAATCTCACCATTGATACCTGACAAAGAATCCTTGCAATGAAACATCAAAGCGTTGACAAGAGTTCCAGAATAATGACCAGGTGCTGGATGAACAACCATGCCCTTTGGTTTGTTAACTACAATTACATCATTATCTTCATAGAGAATATCTATAGGAATATCCTCAGGTAAAATATCTATTTCCTTAACAGGTTCAATACTAATTACAATTTCATCACCTAGTCGAGTCTGATATTTACTTTTAACTGTTTTGCCATTAACCAAAACAAGGCCATTATCAATAGCTTTTTGATAATGGCTCCGTGATTTGTCTGGTATAGCTGATGCAAGGAATTTATCAATACGAATGCCTGCATCAGAAGGTTCTTCAATTACGATTAAACTTTCATCCATACTAATTTCTTGATAAAATACTCTTTTTAATTTCTTCTAAATCTTCGTCTTTATAATAGAACAAAATCAATATCAGTAATAATATCATGGATACAGTTACATAACAATCTGCAATATTAAATACCGGAAAATTAATAAGAGAAAAATAGATAAAGTCTACTACATAGTTATTAATAACTCTATCAATATGATTACCTATTGCACCTGCAACAACTAGGACAATAATATAATCTAGATATAAGTATTTTTTCTCTCGTGGCATCCTAAAAAGTATTATTAAAAGTAGAATTAATAATACAGGCGTTGCCACTGCAAAGAATGTTTGCTTACCCTCAAGCATAGAAAAAGCTGCGCCAGTATTCTCCAAGTAATGTAACTGTAGTACATTTGGTATAAGAATAATATCGCTTTTATTCATCAGGTGACTAACAGCAAGATGCTTAGTCCATTGATCAAGTAAAACTAATAAGCCTACAAGAATGAGACTGTATACAATTGATATCCATTTATTAACCTTGTAAAACATTATTCTAACACCTTTTCAATAGCTTCTAGCAAATCTTCATCAGTAAAATCTAAATAAGAATCTGCGGCACCAATACTTTTTAAAATGGTAAATTTGATTTTTGAGCCCTGCATCTTCTTATCAGATTTAGATGCTGCAAGAACCTGTTCCTTAGTCATATTTCCTACCTTAATAGGTAAGTCATATAACTGGCAAATTCTAGCGATTTCCTCATTATCCTTTGCTGTAATATATCCCAATTTCTCTGATAGATAACCTGCACAAATCATTCCAAGAGAAACGCACTGACCATGGCCTAAAGTAAAATTAGAATGCTTTTCAATTGCATGTCCTAGTGTATGTCCAAAATTGAGATAAGCTCTAATTCCCTTTTCTGTAGGATCTATTTCTACAACATGTCTCTTTATATTGCAATTAGTGTATACACAATATTCTAAAGCATCAAAATCTCTTTCTTTAAGCTTGATTGAATTTTCACTTAACCATCTGTAAAAATCTGCATCCGCTATGAGACCATGCTTAATAACCTCGCCCATACCACATGCAAAATTATAGTCATCAAGTGTCTTCAAGGTAGAAAGATTCATATATACAAGCTTAGGCATGTAAAATGCTCCTACCATATTTTTATAGCCGTCAAAGTCAACACCTGTCTTACCACCAACAGAACTGTCTACCTGAGAAAGCAATGTAGTAGGAACCTGGATAAAATCAATTCCACGAAGGAAAGTGCTGGCAGCAAAGCCAGTCAAATCACCTACAACACCGCCGCCTAAAGCTACAAGAAGGGATTTACGAGTAAACTTCTTAGTAATTAAATGTTCATATAAGAATCTGACAGTATCGAGTGTTTTCGATGCTTCACCTGCTTCAAAGCTAAAAGAATATACTTCATCACCATTATTCTTAAAAATCTCTAGCAAATCACTTAAGTAATGAGAAGCAACAATAGAATCTGTAACTATGCAGACTTTATCATATGATTTTTTTACTTTTTCATTAAGCATAGGTATAAGATCATTAAAGTCAGATCTAATACAAATGCTATAGCTATACTGTCCGTTGTAATTTACATTAATATCTTTTGCCATGATGTCTCCTATAGTAAGTCAAAACAACACATAAACAAAAGCACCAGATTGACTCTGGTGCTTATAAACTAAAATCCTGTCTGAATCCCTGTAAAGTCAAAAGCATCAACGATTCCTGCTAAATCACCAGATAACTCAACTCCTGCAGGGGTAATGATGAAAATGTAATCCTCAATTCTCTGAAGGTTACCATCTATTGCGTAACATGTACCGCAAGTGAAATCAATGATTCTTTGTGCTACTCCTAAATCTAAGCCCTTCATGTTAAGAAGAACCGTTCTATCAGCGAGTAGTGTCTCTGATATCTCTCGAGCATCCTCAAATGAAGATGGTCTAATAACACATACCTCCATAACAGTTCCTTTCCCCTTATTTCTCATAGGTGTAATCTTTGGCGCTGGCTTAGACGCTCTAGTCTCCCTCTCAGAAGGCTTATTTAGAACTGGTCGTCTGTCCTCATCATCTTTCTTAGAGAACTTGTTAAAGAAGGATGATTTCTCCTCTTCATCATATAATTCATCATCGTCGTAATCGTCATAGTCGTCGCTAAGATGCATTGCGTCAAGCATTCTTTCAAACATAACATACTCCTTCTTTTAAACTATAAAGCATAGTTTCTTTCCCCGAAAATGGCTGTGCCAACTCTTACATGAGTAGCACCTTCCTCTATGGCTACTTCAAAATCATTTGTCATACCCATAGATATAAAATCCATATCTATATTATGGTAGTTTTCGCTGGCTATGTCAACCGCTAAATCCTTTATTTTGTGAAAAATCCCTCGATTTTCCTCTGGAACCACAACATTTGGTGCGATAGTCATCAAACCTCTGATGTGAACAGCGTCTAATTCTGAAATTTCTTTGCAAAGTTCTTTTGCTTCCTCAAGCTTAACTCCAAACTTTGTAGCTTCGTTAGCTGCATTAACCTCAATCAAGATATCAGCAACTACACCATGCTTTTTAGCCTGAATATTAATTTCCTCAGCAAGTCGATAGCTATCAACAGAATGAATAAGCTTAACTTTATCTACGATATATTTAACTTTATTTCTCTGAAGATGCCCAATTAAATGCCAATCAATATCATTTGGCATTTCAGGAATTTTACCAGTAAGCTCCTGAACTTTATTTTCACCAAACTGTCGAATTCCCTGATCGTAAATAACCTGTAAATCTTCTACAGGTTTTGTCTTACTAACAGCAATTAAAGTAACTTCACTTCTATCTCTGCCTGCTCTCTTACAAGCTGCTGCTACTCTCTCTTCGACACTTTTTAAGTTCTCTTTTAATTCTTCTGCTCTCATGACTACCTCGCTAATTATTAATGATTGTATTCTCTTCTACCTCATCTCCCTGTAAGACGATATGGTCATACATTGAAATTCCGTAGCTAGTACCTGTTTTTATAATAGAATAATCATTGTTTTGATATAGAATTTCTATTTGCTTAAATACTGCATATCCTTTATTTACATTGTAAACACCTTGAAGTGTACCCATATCAGCGCCAACTACGTAATATTCGTTGGAATTAGGCTTTAGTATCTTATCGCCTCGCTGAACACCCTCATCAACATAATAGAACTCCTCATCCTCATAATATATTGTAGGATTAATGTAAATATTGTCTGCATCAGACTGCAAAATAAATCCAGGATCATCGTTATTATTACCCTGAACCATATAGGCTTTAGGAATCTTATAAAAATCCTTATCAACAATAGATGAGTTAGGGATTTTAAGACCAGAAATATTATTATTAATAAATTTAATATGAACAAATCTGGAATCCGCATATCTGTCCATGGAATCATCTAATGATAAAATGATATATCTCTTACCAGCCTTTTCGGAAAAAGCTATTGTAGTCCATGTTTGAACATCATCCTCTAAGAATTTAATTTGTAAATATGTTTCTTCTTTTAGAGCTTCGTACAGGTCATTATCAATCTCACAAATAAGATTCCAGTGATCTGATGTGATAAGCTTATAAACTGGCGCGCCTGCCTCCACAGATTTCTGTGCTTTAAGATTAGTAGAAGTATATTTTGATGTATCAAATGATTCAGAAGTAAAAGAATCAGTAGTTAAATCTTCAAATCCATCAATAGAATATACAATTAATCCTGGTGTGGGACTTGAATAAATGTTAAAGGTTCCAGAATTCATAGCTGCAGTTAGGCTATCTCCCATATTTTCAATAGCAGAGACGGCGTATAATTGTTCAGCTTGTGACTCTAGTTCTGTTTTAAAGGCATATGTCTTTCCATAGCGCTGATTGTCGTAATCAACCATATAAGTGGAAACGACATTTTGGAGCTTCTCATAGTCTGACTCGTCCAGAGTTACTTCAGCATTTTCATTAGCCTCTTCAATTGAAGAAAGAATCTCGCCTGAAGTATCAAGGGCATAAACTTGACTTTTAGCACCAACCTTTCCAAAATTTTCGGAAAGATAAAGAATGTCTCCAGTATTATCCGCATAGACAATCTGCTCTTGCCTAATAGCAAGGGCATTATACTCTAAATTAGATGAAATAGAACCCTGAGAAACCTCGTATATAGTAACGTTATTAGATGTAAGATACGTAAACAAATGATATACCATGTAAACGCACATTACCCCAATAACTATCATTCCAATTGAAAAATGATACTGCTTTGGATATCTAATTATTGTTTTAGTTGCTTTTTGTGAAGATTTTTTACTATTTTTACTCATAGGAACAAACAAATTAAAAGGGACACTCTTAAGTGCCCCTCATATCTACTTTTATTATAATGAAACGACGATTTTGCCTTTGGCGCTTTCAGGCAGGTCTTTTTCATCTTTGCTAACGGAAATAACAAATTTAACGTCGTAGTTATTACAAATTTTATCCAGCTTATTCATCGCAGATGTAAAGCCTTCATTTGTATCTACGTAAGATACTGTAAGGAAACTGTCAAGAAAAACCTCTTGAATATCTGAGTTCTGAGATAACACACCACTAAGAAAACCTAAAAATTCATCAGTAGAATCGATTGGATAATCCCCCATATTAATCAATCGAATCTTGGAATCAAGCTCGTACATGTGCTTAGTGTTTTTGTCAATGTAGACAATAGAACCATCAACTTTTTTGATGTCTGTATTTACCTTGTCGAGTAAATACTTTGTCTTGCCTTTGCCTTTTTCTCCTGAAATGATTTCCACCATAGCAAAATACCTCCCTTTATTAAGATATATATATCATATCATATTAAGAGGAAAACCTAAACAATTATACACAATAATTACTAAGAATTTCACTCATTAACAGATATAAATTGGATCTGCAGTCAGCATTGAATACAATTGAGATAATTGTGTCTTTATCTTCGTTTTCTGATAATAATACCAGACAATAGCCTGCTGCTCCGGTTGTACCTGTTTTACCCCCTAAAATTGTAAACCCGCTAGGTGTAGTAACACTATTTGTTAAATATTGATTAGTTGTACTCCATTCAACAGTCTTAGGCTCACCACCTGAAGTATAATTGCATGTGTAATTAGTAGATGTAAAAATCTTATAAAACTCTTCGTTTTGAATAGCTTTATTCAAAATCAAATACATATCATAGACTGTAGTGTAATGATTATCATCGTGCAATCCATTGGAAGTTACGAAATTGGAATTAGTAGCTCCAAGTGCTCTAGCAGTCTCGTTCATTTTAGCTACAAATTCTTCTTCGCTTCCGCACATTGATTCTGCTATTGCAACTGCCGCATCATTACCAGAACGCAAGATCAAACCATATAATAAATCCCTAAGAGACATAACATCTCCTGGCTTTAGATCAATTACGGAAGAATCTGATTCTTGTTTGCAGGCATTTTCACTCACAGTAACATAGCTATCTAAATCTCCGTATAGACAAGCAACATATGCTGTAAGAATCTTGGTAGTAGATGCAGGGTACATCTTCTCATGCATATTCTGAGCATATATAACGCTTTGTTCTGTTGCATTAAAAGCGCCTCCTGCCTGAGCTACTTGAGAATCAACTCCAGATGTCCCTAAATCATCTTTTCCTGCTACACACAATCCATCGCTGAAAAACTGTATATTAGAATTAGAACCATTATTTGTAATACCGTATACAAAAGACGAATTATAAATATCATATGTTGCAACAGAGTCTTTTGTATTAGAACCACATCCGATCAATGAAAGGCACAAACTGCAAGTAATAATTATTTTGAAAACTTTACTTATACATTTCACGCCACTCAAGGTCTCCTCGATCTAATGATTTGATTAATAATTCTGCTGTGGCAAGATTGGTTGCCAATGGTATATTATGCGCATCACAAATGCGAACAATACTATTTACATCAGGCTCATGAGACTTAACTGTCAATGGGTCTCTCAAGAAAATGACCAAATCAATCTCATTCTGCTCAATCTGTGCACCAAGTTGCTGTGTGCCTCCTAAGTGACCTGCTAAGTACTTATGTACGCTAAGATTAGTCACCTCTTCAACAAGTCTACCTGTTGTACCTGTAGCAAAAATCTCATTCTTGCTAAGTATTCCTCGGTAAGCTATGCAAAAATTTTGCATAAGCTTCTTCTTAGAATCGTGCGCAACTAAACCTATATTCATCTAAAAAAGCCTCCCGTTTATATTTTTCGCTTGAAGACCAACGTTAAGCACAATACCAACTCCAAAATATACGGTAACAAGCGATGTCAATCCGTAAGATACAAATGGTAATGGCAAACCAGTATTAGGCAATAAACCAGTAACAACGCAGATATTAACGAAGCTCTGGAAGCCAATAAGTGTAGCCATACCAACACATATCAATTTCCCCGAAATATCCTTTGCCCTTTTTGCAATAAGCAATATCTCAATTGTAATAAAGAAAATAAGTGCAATTATAAGTACAGAACCTAAGAAACCAAGTTCCTCTCCTGCTACTGCAAAAATAAAATCAGTATGAGGCTCAGAAATATAATTACCATTTTTAACAGAATCAAAAGCATCATTACCTAAGCCCTTGCCCAATAACTGACCTGAACCTATGGCCATGATAGAATTTTGCTGCTGATAAGAACTAGAAGGATATTTGTCTGGCTTAAGCCAAGCAAGAATTCGATTGCCCTGATACTCTTTTAAAATAGTCTGTCCCTCTCTAGAAACAAGTATTAAAAGAATAACAATAGAAGGTATTGAAATACCAAGTACAATCGCTACCAATTTATAGCTTAATCCTACTACAAACATCATAACACAAATAATCATCATTGTGACAATTGTAGTAGATAAATCTGGTTCTTTTTCTATTAATAATAATGGTACCGAAGATAAAAGTAATGTAAAAGCTAAAATTTTAGGCTTATTAATATCTTCTTCATGCATCATTAGAAACCAAGAGAAAAACAAAATAAGAAGAATCTTACCCAGCTCAGAAGGCTGAAAACGGATACCAACTTCAATCCATCTTGTTGCTCCACCCGACTTATCACCTACCAAAAGAACTAATGAAAGCAAAGCAATAACCAAGCCATAGAATAGCCAGTGAAAATGAAGAATAAAATCATAATCGACCAGTGCCATGACGCTCATAACAATTACACCAAGAATCATACCAATAATCTGCTTTTGCTGATTGGACTCATTGGCGGAACCAATAACAAAAATGCCAATTATTGTAAGGGCTATGACTGCAATTATTAATTTGAAATCTAGATTCTTAAATTTATAATTATGAAACATTATTTTATCCTTTTTAATAAACCACTACTTAAAGGCTCTGCTAAAAGCTCTCTATTCCAAACAGAAATACCTACTGGCTCCTCTTCTCTCTTATGAACTCTAAGAGACCATTTTTCCTGTACTGTAACCTCACCAGAAACAGTTCCAATATGAATGTTGTGAGAATTGAGCTGCCCTGCAACTATATAACATCCAGTATTATCAGGATATCCAGCGTAGGCAGTTCCCAGTAAAGAGCCCATTACAATAATATTGCCTTTTGCCTGAATAGTTGCCTTAGATTTAACATCTCCAAGAACTATTACACTAGAATCAGAAGTAACAATATCATCTTTGTAAATTGAGCCTCTAATGATCTTAGCATTCTCAAAAATTTCATCTGTATAGAATCTGTCCACCTGGTCCAGCATTCTAGTATCTTTAAGCTCGTTATTCTCATTTAAAAGTATAACTTTAATTTTAGAATTAAGCTCAATAGCCTGTATTATAACAAGGCCCTCTTCGGTAGAAAGCTCGCGACCCATAGTCTCAAGAATCATCTGACATTCGCCGAAGAAATCTGCAGACTGAGCAAACTTTTTGCAAATCTCTCGAACTAATTCCTCGAAAGGTATAGTCGCATCTAATTGTAGTGATAATCCATATTTATTACTTTTTAAAACAACAGGGTCGTTACTCATAATAATAAATACTCCTTAGTTAGTCTTGTACAAATTCATCTGAGGAGTCTGAAACCATGGTCGCTTCACCATTAAGTAAGTCCTCAGTAGCTGATACTCCAAAGTAATAAGCCAAAATATCCTTAGAAACCTCAGCTGCATTATGTGATGTATAACCAAACGCAATACGAGTTGCAATTGCAATTTCAGGATCATCATATGGTGCATATCCAATAAATAAAGCGTGGCTAGGACGAGTCTTTGACTGCTGGGCAGTACCAGTCTTACCAGCAACTTCAACCTGAAAATTATCAAAGGAATGAAGATTTTCACACACCATTCTCATACCATAATGAATAGCATTCCATTGAGAACCATCAAGTACATCTACATGATTTCTAACAGATGGACTAAATCTCTCAAGGACCTTTCCATCTGAATCTCTTACACTATCAAGAAGTGTAAGATTATATACAGTACCGCTGCTGGCTATAGCTGTAGCATAACGAGCTAAACCTACAGTAGTAAAGTTGTTATCAGACTGACCAATGGCAGCCATGACAGGGAACTCTGTCGCAATATGAGGATCATTTTCCTCTATCTCAATACCTGTAGTTTCATTCAAACCATAAAGTGACGCGTAATCAGTAATTGTTTTAATACCGGTAGGATCGTCATATTTATTATATCCATCTGCAAGCCTATAACCTACTTCGTAGAAGAAATAGTTACAAGAATCTCTAATGGCTTCAGACACATTAATGCTACCATGGGTGCCACTAGGATAAATCCAACATTCAGGCTGGTTGGAAACCTTCATGTATTTACCTAAATCCTCGATTTCTGAGGTGGTTGTAATAACGCCCTCTGAAAGACCTGCAGTTGCACTGACAATCTTGAAAGTAGAACCTGGAGCAGTACGCTGCTGGGTTGCATAGTTATAAAGCGGATTAGACGCAGTATTATTAAGATATGAATAATAATCAGCATCTACTGAATTAGCAAGCTTGTTATTATCATAGCCAGGATAAGAAACCATGGCTAAGACTTCGCCTGTTTTTGAATCCAAAATAACTGTAGAACCTGAACAAGGATCTAAAGCTATCTGACCAGGTGTAATCTCAAGCGACTTAATCTTTTGACGCATAAAATCATATGCTGTGATACCGCCAGATGAAAGACGTGAATACATATCTTCATCTTCTTCAAGAACACCCTGATCGTATAAAATCATGCATATCTGATTACCAGTTATTCCATCATCTAAAAGCAAATATTTGTAAATAAGCTTCTGGAATCCAACATCAGTGTTAAGATAATCAATTACATAATCAATCAAATCATTGTAAAGCTCTTCTGTATCTGCGTATTTCTTCTCAACTTCGTATTTTGTAATATCTATCCAGTTGTTCTCAATGGCGTAGAGCAAATATTTATTAACAGCCATCTCTTCTTTGGTCCAGTTAATCTGTACTTCAGAAGATGCATCAATAGCAGAGGCATCAAAAACGCCAAGAGCTTTAAGAGTTGTGACAATATAAGTAGAATAAGCCTGATATTCTTCAGGTAAATCTTTATAGATAGTCTCATTTCCTACCTTGAGCTGGCTCCTTAGAGTGGATAAGACGTATTGTTGCTTAGATTCATGTGCGGAGTATACAGCCTTTTCTGTAGCGCTTGCAGACTCATCCTTAAAAGCATTAATATCTATAACTCCATTTTTAATAAATGAATAATAGACATCGTAAATAGGCACAATTACATCGTCGTCTGACTCAACTTTGTAGCTCTTAATATTTCGAAGCTTTGAATATAAAATACCCGCTATCTCCTGCTCAAGCAAAATATAAGAGGCTTTTTGTAAATCATAGTCAATAGAAAGATATACATCGTCACCTGAAACAGCAGCAACGTGATCACCTTCAGCTATAGTGTTACCAACACTATCTACATACAGGGTTTCATATCCCTTTTTGCCGGCAAGAGTATCGTTCATCACCTTTTCGATACCGATTTTACCAATAACATCAGTAGTCTCTACTGAATCATCTTTAGCGGATAGTTCTTTATACTCTGCAGTAGAAATCTGACCTGTATAACCAATAATATGAGCAAAATATTCACTGTCAACATAACGTCTAACAGACTGCTGTTCTACATCTACACCAACAAGCTCGTTGATATTTTCCTTGATATAGGCTACAGATTCCTGTGAAACATCTGATGCAATGACTGTCGAAATGTATTTTTGATATGAATTCTGTCCCATATTGTAACGAACAACCATTATTTCATATCTGAGCTTTTTGCCATACTCTTCAGAAATGTTATATACTCTACTGCCCTGAAGATAATTAACAATCTGTGTCGGTGTAGCAGTAGCCTCATCAAAACCAAGCTTCTCATTGTAGGCCAAATCATCTATATTAGCCTTGCCAAAAACGTCAGCTCTAAATCTCTGAATCAAAGTATCGCTAGTGTACAAGAACTGATAATTTCCAGAGGAATCGATATAAATACCAAAATCATTGTCTATTTTATCGCCGTTACCCTCAAGCTTTGAAATAATCTGAGCTATCTCAGTATTTAAAGACTCGCTTTTTTCTGTTTTGCTGGAATATGTACCATTATCTTGGATTGTTACGGCATAAACTAACTCATTGTAAGCGAGCAAATTACCATTTCTATCATAGATATTGCCCCTAGTAGCAGGGATAGACTCAGTTTTCTCGAGCTTCAGATTATAGTTGTCCTGATATTCAGAACCATTGATTATCTGAAGATAAAAAAGGCGTGAAACAAGAACGGTAGCAAAAAATACCATTGCTACCATAACGACACGAATACGTGAAGAAAATGCATTTATAAAAAAGTCCTTAATAATTTCCAATTCTATCAGAACCTTTCTTCTCAAATTTCTCTATCCAATTGTTAATATGCAGTATTGCATAATACACAAAGATAGAAACAACAAGTGTGTAAACAACCTCGGGCATAATAACATTCATAAAGTAGAATGAAAAGTCCTTCTGAGATCTAATAGTAAACAGGACGAAATAAGACAAAACGCCATAAATCAAGTCGCTTGTCCCTATGAGAATCATAGGAAGTCTTAAATCGTCTCCAAAAAACTGCTTTTTAAATAAACCATTTAACAGACCAATATACATATATACAAGAGCATATAATCCAAAAAGGACACCTGAATATATATCTAAAAGAAGGCCTGTGCAAAAACCAATTAAAATACCATAGCGTCTACCCTTCATAAAGCCATAAGTAGCTACAACGCAAATAAGAATATTAGGGGTAACACCGGAAAGTGGATATCTAGACAACACACTAGTCTGCAAAATATAGCAGATAAAAATTATAAGTGCGATGATTGATATTCTTCGTAAATGTTTCTTAAAATCATTCAACTTTGTAAGACTCCTTAAGTTGTAATACAACTAAAACATCTGACAAATGTCTGAAATCAACCACTGGAGTCAAAGTACCAGACTTGGTCAAATCATTGTCATCAGGAGTAACAGATGACACATAACCTATTGTCAGACCTGGTAAATATTTATCTGAAATATTAGATGTAACAATCTCATCTCCTATAGCTACCTTATCCTCTTCATCATATAGATTAGAAAAATTGATAAGATTGTTTGATGCCATATTTTCAAGAGAACCTGACACGATACAATTGTCATCAGTAGATGAAATTGTAGCACTTACATTGGATGTATCATCGATTATAGAACGTACTACAGCATACGAATCGCCTACAGATACAACGATTCCTACCAAGCCGCCATCAGCGATAACGTTCATATTGACTTTAATACCATCCTTGCTGCCTTTATCAATAGTGAAAGTATTGAACCAATTAGTTGTTCCTCTTCCAATAATTCGAGCTCCTGTAGTCTCGTAATCATAATATGACTTATCAAGATCATAGAGTTCTTGAAGTTCATCTAATTCCTTGAGCTTCAGCTCCATGCTATCAATCTGTGCATTAAGTGATTCTACTTGAGCTTGAAGCTCCTCATTTTCTTTTATGAGTTCCTCTTTTGACTTGGTGTCTGCAGAAGAATAAGCAATGCTGCTGCCAATATAATCGATACCCTTTTGCATAGGTATAAAGAGATGATTGGCAACTGTCTCAAGTGGACCACCGGAAAAACCAGTAGAATAGCTAACAAACAAAAGCATAATGCAAAAAATAGACAGTATTGTAAGTAGATATTTACTTGCAAGGCCCCCGCCTGATTTTCTTTGTCTCATAATACCTCTAAATTCTATTTAAAGATGCGAGTCTTCATGCTATATCCGTACTGCTTATATTTATTATCAGCAAGAACAGAACCAAGTCCTCTTACGCATGATTCCTCTGGATCCTCATAATCATTAACTTTAATATTAGTAACTTCAGAGAATAAATCCTGAAGCTGGTGTAACTGTGATGTACCACCTGTAAGGTAAATTCCTGAATGAACGATATCCTTTGCAAGTTCTGGTGGAACCTTTTCAAGGATAAGCTTAACATTTGTACAAAAGCTCTCTAAATCAGCCTTCATAGCGTTATATACAGTATCACTCTCAACTTCCATCTCGATAGGAAGACCACTGACAACATCACGACCTACAACAGTAAGCTTCTCACCTCTGCCTGGCTGAGCAGAACCAATCTCCTCTTTTAACTGCTTAGCTGTCTTTTGACCTATAACAAGATTAAAGTTTCTCTTCATGTAGGTAACGATAGATTCATCAATTTGATTACCACCAAAAGGAAGAAGCTCTGAAAGCACAAGACCACCTAAAGAAATAACAGAAATCTCTGTAGTATCTGCTCCCAAATCAACAATCATAACGCCTGTTGGTTCAGAAACATCAAGTCCCATTCCTATAGCACAAGCGATAGGCTTCTCGCAAACTCTAATTGAATGAGGCTTGTTCTTAGACTTGCTGAATAAATCTGAGAATGCCTTTTTTTCAACCTCTGTAATGTCTGTAGGAACAGCTACAACAATATCCGCCCCTTTAATCTTGCCTTTTAAGTCCTTTTCAAGAACTTCAAAAAGCATTGTCTGCATATTATCAAAATCAGCGATAACTCCTGAAATGATTGGGAAAGATACATCAATAGTGTCAGGTGCCTTTTCAAACATTGAATAGGCATTGTCACCATATGAATACATCTGATTTTTATTAACGATTGCAATTGTGTTCTTAATGTTAGTGATATGATTATTTGAACCGCTGAAAATCTTAAGATTCTGGGTTCCTATATCAATACCAAATGAATTGGCCATGATTATCCTCCATATGTCTATTAATCCTTTTTACAAACCTCTTAAAAGTTTAACACAGTTGACTTTTGTTCACAAGGCAAGCATCTACCAGTTTTTGAAGGGACTTAAGGATTCCTATTTTTGCATGATTCCAAGTTAAGCCTCCCTGGAAGAATGCAGTATATGGTGCTCTAAGTGGACCATCCGCAGATAATTCAATAGATGAGCCCTGTACAAAAGCGCCTGCAGCCATAATAACCTGACTATCATAACCTGGCATATCCCATGGTTCTGGAGTCACATAAGAATCAACTGGAGCTGCAGCCTGAATACCTTCGCAAAAAGCAATAAGTCCCTCAGGCTTTAAAAATGATACCGCCTGAATGATATCGTATCTAGGTTCAGTAGAATTTGGTATACATAAATAGCCAAGCTTCTCATAAACATTAGCTGCAAAAATAGCTCCCTTAAGTGCACCAGCTACAACAGTAGGTGCTAGGAAAAATCCCTGATAGAATGACTGCATTATACCAAGAGAAGCACCTACTTCCTTGCCAAGGCCAGGACTTGTAAGTCTGTGTGCTGCATTTTCAATACATTCTTTTTTGCCAACAATATATCCGCCTATAGGTGCAAGTCCACCACCTGGATTTTTAATAAGAGAACCAACGCACATATCAGCCCCAACTTCTGTAGGTTCAATCTTTTCTACAAATTCACCATAGCAGTTATCAACCATGCAAATAATATCTGGCTTAATTCCTTTTATGAATGAGATTAGCTCTCCTATCTGCTCTACAGAAAGTGTAGGACGATTTGCATATCCCTTTGAACGCTGAATTGTAACAAGCTTTGTCTTTGAATTGATAGCTGCCTTAATTCCATCGTAATCAAAGCCACCATCAGCAAGTAAATCTACCTGAGCATATGTAATACCATATTCTGCAAGAGAACCATTAGATGGTCTGATACCAATTACCTCTTCTAAAGTGTCATATGGCTTGCCTACTGGAGATAAAAGCTCATCTCCTGGACGCAAATTACTCATTAAAGCAAGGGCAAGTGCATGAGTTCCGCAGGTAATTTGAGGTCTTACAAGAGCATCCTCAGCCTTAAAAACAGATGCGTAAACTTTTTCAAGTGTGTCTCTTCCAACATCATCATATCCATAGCCTGTAGATGCATTAAAACACTCTGCAGCTACTTTATGCTCCTGCATAGCTTTTAAAACTTTAAGCTGATTGTACTCTGCGACCTGATCAATTTCTTTAAATCTAGGCTCTAAATCACTAATAATAGCCTTGCCGTATTCATATACTTCCTTTGAAATACCAAATTCCTTGTAAATCTCGTACACTTTAAATAATTCCTTTCTCTTTAAGCTGAGACAAAATATAATCCAAAAGCTGTCTGTCATCTTTTAAAACTGTTTTATCTAGCCATGTAACTTCTTTTTCTCGTCTAAACCATGTCAACTGCCTTTTAGCATAATTGCGAGAGTTTTTCTTGATAAGCTCAATAGAATCTTCAAGAGATATATTACCATCAAGATAAGAAATGATTTCCTTGTATCCAATGCCATCCATTGATGTCATGCCAGGCTTACATCCCATGGTCAAAAGCATTTTGACCTCATCTAAAAGACCTGCTTTCATCATAATATCAACTCTTTTATCAATACGATTATAAAGCAATCCTCTATCATCATTTAGCACAAAATATGCAAAATTGTAAGGGCTTGTCCTTTGTTTTTCACGTTCATTATGAACCGAAAATTTCTCACCAGTCTGATGGAAATATTCTATTGCTCTAATAACTCTCTTTCTGTTAGCCTCAGGAATTGTAGACGCTGACTCAGGGTCCACTTCATTAAGCCTTGAGTGAAGAGCCTGATTGCCAAATTCATTAGCATAATCCTCTAACGATTTACGATAACTTTCATCAATTTCCTGCTCTGTGAACTGAATATCATATAGAATAGCCTGAATATAAAAGCCTGTTCCTCCACAGATAATTGGAATTTTGCCCTTGCTGTAGATTTCATCCATTGCCTCAAGAACCATCTTTTGAAATCTAACAACATGAAAATCTTCTGTAGGCTCAATAGCATCGATAAGATAATGCTTAACTCCGTCCATTTCCTCTGGAGTAACTTTAGCTGTACCAATATCCATTTTCTTGTAAACCTGCATACTGTCAGCAGAAATAATCTCGCCATTAATAGCCTTGGCGAGATTAATAGAAAGGGCTGTTTTACCAACTGCAGTTGGACCTGTTAAAATAACTAAATTTTTCATTAAACAATCCTTTTAAATTTCTTTGCTAATTCGTATTCCGAAAATGAAATCATAGTTGGTCGACCATGTGGACAATGATATGGATTATCAAGCTCCAAAAGGTCATTTATAAGAGTTTTAATCTCAGGTAATGATAATCTGTTATTACCCTTAACAGCAGCCTTACAAGACATAGACGCAACTCTCTCAACTATTATATCAAAAGAATCAGAAGCCTTGTATGACTGACAATCAGCAAGTGCCTCCAAGAAAAACTGTTTTGGATCCAAGCTAAATAAGTTACCTGGAACAGCTGTGATTGCAAGCTCATTACCACCAAATGACTCTACTCTATATCCAAGACTCTCGAAGGCTTCATGATATCTTTCGTATAAAAGAATATCCTGCTGTGAAAGAGAAATAATAACTGGTGGACTAACCATCTGAGAAGTCATTTCTTTATTCTTCAAACGAGCCATAGTTTTTTCAAATAAAACCTTTTCATGGGCAGCATGCTGGTCAATTATATACATATTTTTATCGTATTCAATAATCCAATATGTATCAAAAACTTGACCGATAATTTTATGTTCCTTAACTGCCTCTCTAGTAAGAAAACTAATTTGTTCGTACTTTTCACCGCCACTATTCTTCTCAGCAAACTTTTTCTCATAAGGAGTATCTTTTCTGATTTGACTAGTGATACTTGCCTTGATTGCCTCAAGTCTATTCTTTTCAAATGGTTCCGGTAGCTTAACTGGTTTGATTTCCTGTTCAGAAGATGATTCTGATTTATAATCGCCAATTAATTCATCGCTACTGGTATCAAGAGGGGTAGCTTTCTCTACTGAGAAACTCTTATTTACAGATGAAGTTTTTTCAATTGGCTCAGGAATAATTGTATTGAAAGTATTGTTAAATCTAGGCTTTTCCTCTTCTACCTTAGCCTCAACAACATCTTCTCTTCTTCTGAGGCGGCTATTAATAGCCTTTGTAAGAATCTCGCATACTTTTGATTCGTTTTCAAAACGAACTTCTTGTTTAGTAGGATGAACATTAACATCCACAGCACCATCAATACAATCGATGTTTAATACAAAAAATGGATATTGATGACCCATCAAAAATCCGTAGTAGCCCTCCTCACAGGCGCGAGAAAGATTATTACTTTTGATATATCTGTCATTTACAAAGAAATGCTCAAAAGCTCTATTTCCTCTAGCTATAACAGAAAGGCCAATATATCCTGTAATAGAAAAAAGCTCATCCTCATAACTAATATCTAAAATATTTGCTGCAATCTGGCGACCATATATCTGGTAGATAGTATCCGAAAGGGAACCGTTGCCTGATGTCATCAGCTTTTCCTTGCCGTTAATTATAAGCTTAAATGAAATTTCTGGATGGGATAAAGCAAGATGTTCTACAACATCAAAAACATAACTGCCCTCAGTGCTCTCTGCTTTTAAAAACTTTTTTCTAGCAGGAGTATTGTAGAATAGCTGCCTAATAATAAATGTTGTTCCATCTGGGGCGCCAACATCAGAAAGTGATACTTCCTTGGCTCCTTCTATAATGTAACTTGCACCAAGTAAATTATCTTTAGTCTTTGTAATAAGCTCAACTTTTGATACTGCCGAAATCGAGGAAAGAGCCTCTCCTCTAAATCCAAGAGAATGGACGTTATTTAAGTCCTCTGCATCTTTGATTTTACTGGTAGAATGGCGAAGAAATGCCACCGGAATCTGGTCCTTTTCTATGCCGACTCCATTGTCTGTAATTCGAAGATACTCAATACCTCCGCCTTTTATTTCAACAGAAATAGCTGTAGCACCAGCGTCGATACTGTTTTCAATAAGTTCCTTGGCAACGGAAGCTGGTCTTTCAACCACCTCTCCTGCAGCAATCTTATCAATTGTCTCTTGGCTTAATACATTAATTTTTCCCATTATTCATTCACCTTATTATGATACTCAAAGAGAATATTCATAGCTTCAAGAGGGGTAATCTGAGTTATTTCAAGATTCTTTAGCTCAGAAATAATATCAGCTTCTTTTTCTGAGAAAGTAACCCCTGACATATTCTTAATTTTCTCTTCTATATGTTCCTGAATAGCAATTTTATCTGTTACCGCAGCAATATCATTTTCATTTAATGAATTAACAATAGTACGTGCTCTTGTAAGTACCTCCTCAGGTAAACCTGCAAGACGAGCTACCTGAATACCATAACTTTGATCTGCACCACCTGGAATAATCTTTCTGAGGAAAATAATATCCTCGCCCATCTCTTGAACTGAAATACAGTAATTATGAACGCCCTTTATCTGACCCTCTAGCTCAGTAAGCTCATGATAATGGGTTGCAAAAAGAGATTTGGCTCCAATATTGTAAGCAATATGCTCCACAACTGACCAGGCAATAGAAAGTCCATCATAGGTAGATGTTCCACGGCCTATTTCATCCAAAATCAAAAGAGATTTATTGGTGGCATTATTTAAAATATTAGCAACCTCATTCATCTCTACCATGAAAGTAGATTGGCCGGTAGATAAATCATCTGATGCACCAACACGAGTGAATATACGGTCAACAACGCCAATTCTAGCCTCTGTAGCTGGAACAAAGCTTCCAATCTGGGCCATGAGTACAATAAGTGCCACCTGTCTCATATAGGTGGACTTACCAGCCATATTAGGACCTGTAATAATAGCGATTGTATTAGTGTCTAAATCAAGGTAACAATCGTTTGAAATAAACTGATCATCATCTATCATCTGCTCAACAACAGGATGACGCCCCTCTTTAATATCAACTATTCCTCTATTATCAATGACAGGACGAATATAGTGATTCTTGTCTGCTACAACAGCAAGAGAAATAAGCGCATCAAGGTTTGCTATAGCCTTGGCAGTAATTTGAATCCTATCAACCTGAGAAGCGATGGTATCTCTAACAGTCTTGAAAAACTCATACTCGATAGTATTGAGTCTATCCTCTGCTCCTAAAATACTATCCTCAAGTTCCTTTAACTCAGGCGTATAATAACGCTCTGCATTGGCAAGGGTCTGCTTTCTAACGTAATAATCAGGTACTAAATCCTTGTAGGAATTAGTAACTTCAAGGTAGAATCCAAAAACCTTGTTAAACTTAATCTTAAGATTTTTGATACCTGTCTTTTCTCTCTCATTAGCCTCAAGGTCAGCTAACCACTTCTTGCCATCAATTTTAGCACTTCGAAGTCTATCAACCTCGTCATTATAGCCAGTCTTAATAATGTCACCATCACGTGAAGAAATAGGTGGCTCTTCCATAATGGCCTCATCAATGAGAACATACAAATCTTTTAAATCATCAATATCATCATTGAGATTACAAAGAATTCTAGAATGAAGACCATTTAAAATAGTCTTTATAGGCGTAAGCATACCAATAGACTGTTTAAATGCAATCAAATCTCTAGGATTAGCTGATTGATAAGTTATTTTGGTAATAAGACGCTCTAAATCATAAACAGATGATAGATACTCACGAAGCTCTTCTCTATCAATCATCATGTTTTTAAGCTCTTCTATTCCATCCTGACGCTTGATAATCTCATCAACAGAAATAAGTGGCTGCTCTATATATGCCTTGAGCTGACGAGCACCAAGAGCTGTCTTAGTCTTGTCTAATACCCATAATAAAGAACCGCGCTTTTGCTTATCTCTCATTGTCTCAGTAAGCTCAAGATTTCTCCTGGTGGAATTATCCAGAAGCATAAACTTACCGTCTGTGTATGGTGTGATATGGGTAAGATGCGCTAAATCAGATTTCTGAGTCTCTTTTAAGTATGACAAAAGAGCTCCTGCAGAAATCTTGCCAATAGAAAAATCCATAAGACCAAGGCCTTCAAGAGAATGAGCCTTAAAATGTCTAAGAATCTCTCTAGTGCAAAGAACATCATCAAACATAGACTCATCTAGAAGAGAGCTAGCGCAAGAAAGCTTTTCTGTGATACCAGAAATATCCATTCCAGATTCAAAAATTGATTTAGAATAAATAATCTCAGCAGGATTGAATCTAAAAATCTCATCCACAAGCTTTCGAACTGAATCAACCTCTGTAAGATAAAAATCAGCTGTAGATACGTCACAAGCAGCAACGCCAAATACGCCTCTTTGATAAAAAAGAGCCATAATATAGTTATTGCTAGTCTCATCAAGCGCCATCTGGTCTATATTGGTACCAGGTGTAACTACACGAATCACTTCACGCTTAACAAGACCCTTCGCCTCCTTAGGGTCTTCTACCTGCTCACAAATAGCCACCTTAAATCCACGACTGACAAGGCGATTAATATAAGAATCTGCCGCATGAAAAGGAACTCCACACATTGGAGCTCGCTCCTCAGCACCGCAGGCTTTACCTGTAAGAGTAAGCTCTAGCTCTCGAGAAGCAGTTTTGGCATCCTCGAAAAACATCTCGTAAAAATCTCCCAATCTATAGAACAAGATGCAATCTTCATATTCAGATTTAGTTTTAAGATACTCCTGCATCATTGGAGTGTATTCTGCCACAATTATTCCCACCTATTCTTTATTATTTGCTATAACAGCTTCTGCTACTTTCAATCCATCCATTGCAGCAGATGTAATTCCGCCAGCATAACCGGCGCCCTCGCCACATGGATAAAGTCCGCTAACATTTGATTGAAACAGCTCATTACGTTTGATTCTAACTGGTGAAGAAGTCCTACTTTCAACACCAGATAAGATAGAATCTAATCTATCGAACCCTTTTATTTTAGTACCAAAGAACCCCATTGCGTCAATAATTGAATCCCTTATTTCCTGAGAAAATATCTCATGTAATGGTCCAAAATCTGTAAGGCCCTTTGTAACACTATCAAAATCCCCATAATTAGAGGAAATCTTGCCGGTTTTATAATCTCCAAAAAGTTGTTGAGGAATTTTACCATTACAGAGCTCAAAGGCTTTATTCTCAATAGCACGCTGATATTCAATACCGGAAAGTGGATTCGTTTTATCAAATTCTCTTCCACCAACAGTAACAACTATGGCACTATTAGCATTTTTGCTATCACGCTTTGAATAGCTCATTCCATTAACTACAAGGCGATTAGCCTCTGACGAGGAATTGACCACATATCCTCCAGGACACATACAAAATGAGTATACACCTCTTCCATTATCAAGATTACAAGCCAACTTATATGCAGCAGGCTCTAATTCGTCAAATCTAGGGCCATACATAGACTGAGAAATAATGGCCTGTGGGTGTTCTATTCTAAAACCAACAGCAAAATCTTTGGCCTCCATATCAAAGCCTAAATCATAAAGCTTTTTGAAGGTATCTCTTGCACTGTGTCCAATAGCAAGCACAACATTTTCGCTAAGATACTTTTTATCGCCAGCCAATACTCCCTTTATTTTTCCATCTTCTATAAGGAAATCCGTTACCTGGCAATTAAAATGAAACTCTCCCCCAAGGCGAATAATCTCATTTCGTAAATTCTTAATAACATCCTTTAAAACATCTGTGCCAATATGTGGCTTGTAGTCATAAAGAATATTGGAAGGAGCTCCAAATTTAACAAATGTCTCAAGAACAAATTTATTCCTGCCTAGCTTATCATTTACAAGGGTATTAAGCTTACCGTCTGAAAATGTACCTGCTCCACCCTCTCCAAACTGTACATTGGATTTAGTATCTAAAACGCCTGTCTCCCAAAACTTAAGAATGTCTGTAGTGCGCTGGTCAACTTCTTTGCCTCGTTCAAAAATAATAGGCTGCATATTGTTAAGAGCAAAGACATAGGCTGCAAAAAGACCTGCCGGACCGGCCCCAATAACAATAGGGCGAAGCTCTTTATCAAGCCTTGGAAGCGCATACTCCTTTTTAGAATATTGGTTAATATTATTGTCTTTTTTATTCTTATCTAAAACTTTTTTTTCTAAATTCCCAGCAAGTTCAACAGAAACCGAGTACACAAAATAAACATCCGGCTTTTTCCTGGCATCCACAGATTTTTTGAGAATAGCCCAAGATGTTATATCAGATGATTTAACCCTAAGCTTTTTTGAAATAAGACTTAGCAAATCATCTGAAGAATGAGAAATATCAAGTTTTAGCTGATCAACTTTTAACATTAATTTTTATACCTTTTTAATATTTCGTTAGCCGCAATATCCGCAGATGTATAAGCCCAAGTCAGGTTATAGCCTCCACAAATACCATCAACATCAAGGACCTCACCTGTAAAAAATAAATCCTTGCAGGTCTTGGATTCCATTGTATTAGTATCAATGTCCTGAAGCGATACACCTCCAGCAGTAACTTGAGAGCTATCAAATCCCTTGGTGCCAGTAACATTAATAGAAAAATACTTGAAATTATAGACAAGATTAGCGATATCTTCATCGTCTAATTTATCAACTACTGTATCACCATAAATCCTTGAATAACTGATAACAATAGATAAAATCTTTTCATTGCATAAGCCAAGAAGTGCATTTTCTACAGTTGCCCTAGGATTTCTACTGAATCTATCTCTGATTTCAGATGTAAGTTCCTCTTCGCTCATATATGGCGTGAAATCAAGCTTTATATCTGAAAGTCGTTTATCAAGCTCATCAAATCCGATAAAACGGCTAATACACATAACTGGATAACCAGAAACACCGTCTTTATTAAACTGAATCTCGCCTTCACACGAGTGGTCCCTATAAGCAACATTACCTATTGCTCTAACTCCAGCTAATTCCTTGAGACAGATATCTTTTGAAAGAACTCCAACAAGGGAAGGAGCGAGCTTTGTAACATGCATTTTATATTTCTGAGCCATCTTGTATCCGATTTTAGAAGAACCAAGAGTAGCTGCAGAAAGACCACCTGAAGCAACACAAACGTATTTAGATTTAATTGAATCCCTATTGGTTGTAACAGTAAAAACATCATCCTTAGATATATCAGTAACCCTGTTATCAAGAAGAACTGTCACACCAAGCGAATTAATTTCCGCCTCAAGTGAATCTCTAACTGTTTTAGCCTGATTAGTAAATGGATAATAATAACCGTCTAATGCCTTGTCGATAACACCTATCTCTCTAAGAAAAGTCCTAAGACTCTCATGAGTATCCCCAATAAAATCAAGAGAACTCTCGCTGTAATAATAATCCTTGCCCATACGACTATTAGTAAAATTGCAGCGACCATTTCCTGTAGATAAGATTCTGCGACCAACAACTCTATTTAATTCTACTAAACATACCAAAAGACCTGCCCTGGCAAGTTTAATCGCCAGAACAAGTCCTGAAAATCCTGCACCAACTATGCAAATGTCATAGATCTTTTCTTCGTCTTTCATTGGATTACCTCAATAAATGTAAGCTGTAAGCAATGTCGCATAATCTAGCTCCTCCAGGGAACTTAAGTAATGTTTCTTCGTCTATTCCCTTAAAGAAGAATAAAGCAAGGAAATATACAATTGCTCCAATTAAAATCGAAAGAAGGCAAGCTATAGCATTAGCTATACGAACCGAAAGAGCAAGTGCAAATAACGCATTAAAGGTCTTATACATCAATAAAACTATAACTCCCATAATAGCCGAAGCTTCAAAAGGCGCTAAAACCACTCTTCTAATATCAATGTAGGCTCCTGAATATCTCAAAACAGCTGACTGATTTAAAAAGCACATCATAAGCGCATAAAATGCATTTGCAACAACAACAGCGTAGATATTTAAATCAAATATAAACATCAACGCAAGAAGCACTAAAACATGTGCTACAAGAGCAATAAATGCGTTTTTAACAGGGATTATCATTCTATCAATACCTTGCAAAATAGCATTGGATAAAGTCGAAAGTGAATAAAAAACAATAGAGCATCCACCGATTACAAACATCATTGATGCAGTCCTAGAACTGTCATTAAATAATAACTGCATAATCGGACTAGATAGAACCATCATTCCAACTGCGCATGGGAAAGCAACTATCATTACAAAACGATTACCCATGTTAACCTGCTTTCTCACAAGCTTTTCATCACCTGAGTTAAAAGCAGAGGTAAGACTAGGCACAATAGACGTAGCCATGGCGGAAGCTATCGCCAAAGGTACATTTATTAGGACTCGATATTTACCTGCAAAAATACCAAAAAGCGCATTGCTCTCCTTTTCGGAATATCCCTGTAACAGAGACACATTATTAAAAATACCCTGATCAATTAGGGAACTAATATTGTAAACCGTAGTACTCAAGAGTACTGGTAAAATAGTCAAAATCAAAACAGAGAAAATCTCAAAATAACTCTCTGTGGATCTATGCTTATCTCTCTTCACCATTTTCTTTAGCATCTTGCTAAAGGCATAGAAAATGAAGAGAATAAAAATTAATGCAAAGAAAGCTCCGGTGGATGTACCAAGGGTACCACCTGCGGCGCCAAATGCTGCAGCATATTCGTCTACATCTCCTAAAACGCCACCAACTTTTTTGCCATAAGAAAAAAGTGCATTAGCTGCTACCACAGAAACAATAGCATTTACAATCTGCTCTCCAATCTGGGAAATAGCACTAGGAATCATAGTGCCAAGTCCCTGGAAAAAGCCTCTAAACACACCTAAAATCGCTACAACTAAAAGGGTTGGAGCTAAAACCTTTAGCGCTATAGCTGCTAAAGATTTCTTTAATATAACACCTGTAAAAAATTCTGCACCGAAATAAACTACACCGGCAGCTAACCCACCACTGATAAACGCAAAAATAAGGGCGCCGTGCAACACTCTCGTTGCGTCCTTAACGTGCCCTTTAGCAATTCTAGCAGATACCAGTTTAGAAACAGCCAGCGGTATACTGTAGGATGAAATAAGTAATATTATATTATAAATTTCATAGGCGGCTGCATAGTAACCATTTCCTGAATCACCAATAGTAGCTGTAAGTGGGACTCTATATAAAAGTCCCACTATACGGCTAACAATCGAAGCAATTGCAAGGATGGAACCTTGCATTATAAAACTAGCATCGCCATTTTTACTTCTTCTTGCCATGAGTATTATTTTGCCTTGCTAAAATCTGATTTCTTTGCGTAAAACTCGTTGTCTTTTCTGAAATCACCCTCGCCACTAGCCTGACAAGCCTGAATCCATGTCTGACCAACATTGAGCTGAATCTCTTCATTGGTGTCTGCATAGTAGTAATGAGTAACTTCTGTATCAGCATCCTTAGACCAAACGATATCTACCATCTTACCATTTGTGATGTACTTACCTGTACCAGTGTTGAATGAAAGTAAATATCCTAAGTACTGTGAACCCTGATATGTAAACCATGCAACATCCTGAAGAATAATATTCTTAGCTGTAAGCTGATTACCAGAAATTGCATCTACCTGTGGCTGATTGAACTCATATCTGTAATATAATCCATCATCCTCGTTGTAAATCCAATATGGCTTATTAGTATAGTAATAGAGCTGAACAGCCTGACAATCCTCACCGTTCTCTAAATTGTTACCATCGGCAGCAAACTTAAAGTGTGGCTCATAATCAGAAGGAAGTGTCTGATCATAACTGCGCTTCTCAATACCTATATCAATACCCTCTGAATTGGTATAGAGAGTATGCTCTGACTTTCCTGTTCTATATGCGGCAGCCTTGCCCTTTGAACCCTCAAGAGTAAGAGCATTAAGGTTGTCTACAAGATTCTTGTCATCGATAAGCTCGAAAGCTGCTGGGTTACCACCTGCATGCATGTAAATTGCATCATATTCACTAGCAAAATATACGAAATATGGTCTTGAGCTTCGAATATTACCAATCTGGTCTAAACCAGAATAATCATCAAAAATAGCCATCATACGAGTGATGCCACCTTCTACAACGCACTCATAGATTACACCGGCATTTTCAATACCATACTGTGGTAAGCAAGCCTTAGTGTTCTCAATCATGACTGCAACTGGACGCTGTCTACCATAAGAAGGATCAACCCACTCACCAGTAAGATAACTTCTTACACGTCCGTCCTCTGATGTCTGCTCCCAAAATGCAACAGAATCATCGACAGCTTCTACGCCCTCCTGGTCGTCAACAGTTGTCTGACCACTCTCTGCAACTTCTTCGTCCTTCTTTCCGCAAGCAATAAATGATGAAAGAGCCAAAGAAAATACAAGCATTGTTGATACTATTTTTTTCTTCATACTATTAGTCTCTCCTTTTCTTAGTCTCGAGAAATCCCAAGAGCATCTAGAATCTCTCTTTGTTTTTCTTCCATGACAGCGGCTTCATCCTCTGTCATATGGTCAAACCCAAATAAATGTAACATACTATGGGCTATGAGAAAAGCATATTCTCGAAGAACAGAATGACCGTATTCTTCGGCCTGTGAATAAATTCTTTCTTTACAAAGAACTATATCCCCAAGAATAACCTCTCCAGTTTCAGGATTGAATAAATCCTCATCAGCTTCTATTTTATCAAAAATTCCAGCAGATTCATACTCTACCATTGGAAAAGATAAAACATCTGTAGCTGAATCTATGTCACGGAATTCTTTGTTGATAGCTTGAATCCCGTTGGCATCAGTAATTGTAAGGCTAATCTCTGCCTCAAATGGAAACTTAAGTAAATCCATAGAAGTGTTAATAACCTTTTTTGCTATATCCTCATAATCAAAATCAAATTTTGCGTCTACTTCATTTTCAATCAAGATTGTCATTTAAAATATCCTCATTTGCAAGAATTTCTCTAATGGTAAGGAACTGATTCATTGTAAGACCAGAATTGTCATATATACCCTTCTGAGAAAGTTCATTGATTGTCTGATATATAACCATATTTTGATTCCAGGAACTACTCATTGAATCCGAATCAAAAAGCTCTACCTTAGTAACTACAGAATCTACCATATGAACTATAGCTGATTCCTTAGAGCTAGGCAAAAATACAATACCACCATATTCAGCTAAAATCTGAATCAAATCTCCAGGAAAACAGTTGTCATTAGCAAGCTTAATTGCATTATCAATAACCGGCTCCCCTTCTAATTTGCCAAGCCTATAGTAAAAACCTCCACATGCAGCAAGCTGGCTATTAGCATTAATAGCTGAAGCGCACTTGCGACAAAGGTGCGAAACCCTAAGTGCATGTGTATATTCAATATAAGAAAACTTTCTAATATCCTGACAAAGGGAATAGTCAGGGCTAAGAAACTCCTCATAAGAATCAGTCTGTGATTCTACAACAAATCTATTGAACAAAGGAACTATAAGAATAGTCACAACAGCAGAAATCAATCCATCAAAGATACCATAGATAAAATCTGTCATCCTAAGTTCAAGAAAATTAAAGTAGAAAAAGATTGTTGATATCAGCGTAGTAACAGCGAATATCAAAATTATGGAATATAGCTTATATATATTCTCCTCTCTCTTAATGAAATTAGAGAGAATAGAACCAAATAATACTAAAGTCACATAGCAAAGAACTATGTACAAGCTGTAATCACAGCAAAGTGAAATAATAATAACAAAATAAGTGCTTAAAACATTGGATAATCCATCATCAAAAACACATCCAGAGACAAGCGGAATAATAATAAGTGGCGCAAAGAAATCTGGAGCAAAAAAAGCACATAAAAACACTATAATCCAGTCTATAAAAAGTGCCGCTGTAATCTTTCCATAGGTAATATAATTGAACTCTGGAAGATGTCCCTTTAATCTTCTATCTGCTAGCAAAAGCATAAAAAGAAGAAAGAAACAAATATTGATAGCTGCAAGACAAATATACTTATCAACTAACACCCCTGAAAAAATACAAAGCAAAGTATTAGCGATAATAAACATCATTGTCATGCCAAGGGAATATCCTAGTCGTTTTGCAGAGAATCTGTTAGTATATTTCATTTTTTGGCCCTTCTTGATTTATTTTCAGCCTTTTTTTCATATACCTCATAGGCGTTAACAATTTTCTGTACAAGTGGATGTCTAACAACATCCTTAGAATCTAAAGTGCATACCTTGATATCCTCAATATTTTTAAGAATCTTCATGGCGTCATCTAGACCAGATTTCTGACCATTAGGTAAATCCTTTTGAGTCTGATCACCAGTAATAACTGCCTTGGAACCAAATCCGATTCTTGTCAAAAACATCTTCATTTGAGCAGGTGTAGTATTTTGAGCCTCATCTAAGATAATAAAAGCATTATCCAAAGTACGACCTCTCATGTATGCAAGAGGAGCTACTTCTATAAGCCCCTTCTCCATATTGCGCTGAAAAGCCTCGGCACCCATAATCTGATATAAAGCGTCGTAAAGTGGACGCAAGTATGGATCAACCTTGCTCTGTAAATCTCCAGGTAAAAATCCAAGCTTTTCTCCTGCCTCGATAGCTGGTCGAGTAAGGATAATTCTGGATACCTCTTCATTCTTAAAGGCTGTAATCGCCTTGGCCATAGCAAGATAAGTCTTACCTGTACCGGCAGGACCAACGCCAAATACAATCATGTTATTAGTGATTGCATCAACATATTTCTTTTGTCCAAGTGTCTTAGGTGCTACAGGCTTGCCATTTGTGGTATGACAAATAATCTCGCCTCTGGCCTCAGACACATCATGATTCTCTAACTTTTCCTGTTCGATTGACATAACGTAATTTACATCCTGTATTGTAATAATATTTCCTGCTTTAGATAACTCTAAAAGCTCATTGACAATTATGTTGGCATGCTCAACATGCTCTTTATCTCCAGTGAGCTTAATATTGTCATCTCGAAGAATAAAGGAAATATTCATGCCATCTTCAATAGCCTTAATATTTTTGTCGAAATGGCCAAATATGTTATCTATATGCTCAGCTGGAATATTTATATTTAAAGAAAAATCGCTCATACTATTCAACAATATCAATAATAAGTTTCATGTGGTCACATTTATCCGGTGAAATAACAGTAGCCTTAAGAATCATATCCTTAGCATGTTCCGCCTTTGTCTGATCATTTGCATGGATATAGCAAATTGGCTCTCCTGCCTTGATAGAATCTCCTACCTTTTTATTTAAAATAATGCCTACTGACATATCAATAACATCATCAAAAGTCTCTCGACCACCGCCTAGAGACATAGATGCAAGTCCAAAAGACTCTGCCTTAAGAGCATGAACATATCCATCTATTTCAGCATTAACCGGAATAACGTATTTTGCTGGAGAAAACTTGTTAATGTCCTTTGCATATGTAGCATCGCCGCCCTGAGCCTCTATAAACTCAATAAATTTAGCATAAGCGCTGCCATTTTTAACAGCCTCTTCCATTAAAGCTCTAGCCTTAGCCTTGTCTGTTTCAATACCAGAAAAAACAACCATCTGAGAGCCAAGGGCATAAACAACTTCCATTAAATCCTCTGGTCCATTGCCTTTAAGGGCTTCAATAGCCTCAATAACCTCAAGATTATTTCCAACTGCATATCCAAGAGGCTCATCCATATTAGTAAGATAAGCTGCTATTTTCTTGTTAGCTCTCTTACCGATATCAACCATTGATTTAGCAAGTTCAAGGGCATCTTCTTTATTTTTCATAAATGCGCCATCACCTACTGTAACATCAAGAACGATTGCGTCTGTTCCAGCAGCAAGCTTTTTGGACATAATCGAGCCTGTAATAAGAGAAATCTCATCAACAGTAGCTGTAACATCGCGAAGAGCATATAGTTTTTTATCTGCTGGTGCCAAGTTCTTAGACTGGCCAGTAACTGCAATTTTTATGGAATTAACCTGATCAATAAACTCCTCCTCTGACAGAGAAGCATTAAATCCAGGAAAAGCCTCTAACTTATCTATAGTACCGCCGGTATGTCCAAGACCACGACCAGACATCTTAGCCACAGGAACACCGATTGAAGCGATGATAGGTCCAAGTACAAGTGTAACTTTATCACCTACTCCTCCAGTAGAATGCTTGTCAATTTTAACGCCATCTATAGACGATAAATCTAAAATATCACCTGAATCGCGCATAGCCATAGTAAGGTCATAACGCTCTCTCACATTCATGCCATTAAAACAAATGGCCATAAGTAAAGCTGATATCTGATAATCAGGAATATCGCCTCTAGTGTAGCCGTCAATAATGTCCTTTATTTCTTCTGTAGAAAGCTCTTGACCTAGCTTTTTCTTTTCAATCAAATCATACATTCTCATGATTTATACCCCCGAGAGTAATTATTTATGATAAGGCTCGTTTTTCATAATACGCATAGCCCTATATATCTGTTCTAATAAAATAACTCGCATAAGCTGATGAGGGAAAGTCATCTTTGAAAAAGAAATCTGGTAATCGCATCTAGAATAAACATCATCAGACAACCCTAAAGAGCCTCCAATAACAAAAACTATGGAACTATTTCCTTGTATACCAAGATTCTCAATATATTTTGAAAAAGCAACAGAATCTAACTGCTGCCCAAGAATTGCTAAACCGATAACAAAGTCCCTATCATTAATATGCTTAAGTAAACGCTGGCCTTCTTTGTCCTTCACAATAGCCATCTCTGTATCAGATGCATTCTCCGAAGTCTTCTCATCTGGCACCTCAATTATGCTTAAAGAACAGTATTTTGAAAGGCGCTTAGCATACTCATCAATTGCTTGTGTATAGAACTTTTCTTTTATTTTTCCTACGCATAGAATTTTTACATTCATGCTATTTATTTTAGACTATTTAGGGGGATTAAACAACTAAATATAGATAAAAGAAAAAGCAAAAGACACGCCTGCGGTGACGTGTCTTTCAAAGGGAGAATAATGTTATGAAAAATGTATCTCTTATCGAGATGATGTTATATTACAATTAAATTATGTTTAAAAAACGTGCTAATTGTGAACAAATTGTGAAACATCAATTCATCCCTAAAATTTAATTAATATAATATCCTCCCATGTAAAGAGGACTTTCGTTGCCCTTTGAATCAACAATAATTACTGATAAAACACAGGAACCAGTTGTCAAAGTAAACGGTCCAGAATACTGAATACCATTATCACGAGGATTAGTGCCATCAAGGGAATAATAAGCAGTGCAATCATCAGGTACATTAATAGAAATAGTCTGCTGGCCAGCGAAAGTTCCGGCCTGAGGAGTAACCTCAGGAGTGGAAAGCTTAACATATTCTACAGTATATGAAGCACTTACTACATCTGAGTAATCACCATCACTATTTAACGCAACAGCTTTTATTTCAATAGTTCCCTCTTTTAAAGTGATTCCTTTGGTATATAATTTGCCGGAAGTAATTGGATTCTTGCCATTAACAGTATAGAAAATCTGGCAATCTTTAGCAGCTGAAATAAAAATAGTCAAATCATCCTCATAAACACCACTTTCTTCAGAAAATGTAGGTGGTGTAACGAAATAACTGCTAACCAATTGACGTATTTCATCGTTAGGAGCAAGCTCCGCCAATGCGTGAATACTATCTAAATCCTTAAGCGCTGAATATGAGTTTAAAAGATAAGTGTATATCTTAGTATTGGTAGGGTCTAATTCTCTAGCCTTAGAAAGATACTCTACAGCCTTTTTATGCTCATTAAGGCGAGAATACATACGTCCCAAGCCGTAAATAGCCTCAAAAGAATCATCATCTATGGTATAAGCTTCCTCGTAAAAGTTAAGAGCCTTGCCATAATTGCCATTCTCTTCTGCTTCAACAGCACTATTCATCAAATTGTTGTATGTGTGCTTGCCCATATAGGAGCCAAACACACAGAACAACAAAATAAAAACCACAAAGAATGCACCTGTATAAAGGATAAGATGCTTTTTGTCGAAATAGTTTACCTTTTTAGTGGTGATTTTAGGAAGCTTTTTAGCCTCAGGAGCCTCAGGAGTGTTTTTATATACACCTGTAGCAAACTTTTCTTCTTTGGCTTTTTTCTTATCTTCTACAACTCTAGATAATAATTCTTCCTCTAAAACATCGTAATCAGGCACAAGCTGAATAGGCTCCCCACATTTTGGGCAGTATAAAAGCTTTGATTCAATTTCTTCTCCGCATTTTTTACATTTCATAGTTGATTAGAAAAGTCCTGTAATTACTCCGTCATCTGTAACGTCGATATTATTAGCAGCTGGAACCTTAGGAAGACCAGGCATTGTCATGATACTTCCTGTAACAGCAACTACAAATCCTGCACCTGCAGATGCATATACCTCACGAACATTAATTGTAAAGTCAGTAGGTCTTCCAAGTTTTGAAGCATCATCAGAAAGTGAATACTGAGTCTTTGCCATACAAACTGGGAAATCACCCATTCCAAGCTCTTGAATTCTCTTAAGCTCTTTTAATGCTGCAGCTGAATATGTAACATCACTAGCTCCATAAATCTCAGTAGCAACAGTCTTAATCTTGTCCTCAAGAGAAAGATTATTCTCATAAAGTGGCTTGAAGTTGCTCTCCTTGTTCTCAAGAACATAAAGAACTTTCTTGGCAAGTTCAACACCGCCTTCTCCACCTTTTTCCCATACTTCAGAAAGAGCAAACTCACAGCCTCTCTCCTGACAGAAATCCTTAACGAAATTAGTCTCTGCATCAGTATCAGTAATAAATGAATTGAGAGTTACTACTACTGGAACTCCATACTTTTGAAGGTTTTCAATGTGCTTTTCAAGGTTAACAATACCCTTTTTCAAAGCATCTAAATTCTCTGTAGTAAGATCAGCCTTAGGAACGCCACCATTGTACTTAAGAGCACGGATTGTTGCCACAAGTACAACGGCATCAGGCTTAAGGCCAGCCATTCTACACTTAATATCAAAGAATTTCTCAGCACCTAAATCGGCACCAAATCCAGCCTCTGTAATAGTAATATCAGCAAGCTTCATAGATGCCTTAGTAGCACGAACTGAATTACATCCATGAGCAATGTTTGCAAAAGGACCACCGTGAACAATAGCTGGAGTATGTTCAAGTGTCTGAATAAGGTTAGGCTTGAGGGCATCCTTTAATAAAGCTGCCATAGCGCCAGTTGCCTGTAAATCATCAGCTGTAACTGGCTTGCCATCAAATGAATATGCAACGATGATTCTTCCTAGACGCTTTTTAAGGTCATGCATATCATCTGCAAGGCAAAGAATAGCCATAATTTCAGATGCAACTGTAATAACAAAATGATCCTCTCGAACCATTCCGTCCATTTTTGAACCAAGTCCAACCACGATATTTCTAAGGACTCTATCATTCATGTCAAGGCATCTTTTCCAAACAATCTGTCTAGGATCGATTCCAAGTGAATTTCCCTGCTGAATATGATTATCAAGCATAGCTGCCAATAGATTATTAGCAGATGTAATAGCATGAAAATCGCCTGTAAAGTGAAGGTTTAAATCCTCCATTGGTACAACCTGGGCATATCCGCCACCTGCTGCTCCACCTTTGATACCAAAACAAGGTCCAAGTGAAGGCTCTCTAAGAGCAAGACAAGCTTTCTTTCCAAGAACACCCATAGCCTGTCCAAGACCAACAGATGTTGTAGTCTTACCCTCTCCGGCTGGTGTAGGATTGATGGCAGTAACAAGAACAAGCTTACCATCCTTGTTGCTTTGGATTTTAGAAAGCAACTCATCAGAGAATTTAGCTTTATATTTACCATATAACTCTAAATCATCCTCTTGTATATCAAGGCTCTTAGCAACCTCCTTGATATGAATCATCTTTGCTTCCTGTGCGATTTGAATGTCTGACTTCATTTCCTAATAGACTCCCTTACTGTGCTTTTAATAGTTCCTCAAACTCTGATATAGACATACGTATTTCTCTTGGTTTAGTACCCATCTCAGGACCAACAACCCCTGCTTCTGCTAGTTGATCCATAATACGAGCCGCTCTATTGAAACCAATTCTAAAGTTTCTTTGAAGGTAACCAATAGAACCCTTTTGATTTTCTATAACAAGACGACCAGCTTCAGCGAACAAAGCATCTCTGGAGTTGTCTATTTCTCCAGTGATAGAAACCGCTGAGCTAGCAGCCTCAGAGTTTTGAATTTGAGCCTCAATATCAGAATCATAATCAGCTGCTTCGTTATTAGATTTGAGGAAATCAACAACGGAACTTACCTCGTCATCGCTGACGAAAGCGCCCTGGATTCTGACAGGTTTTGAAAGGTTCTGAGGAGCATAAAGCATATCGCCATTACCAAGTAGGTCCTCAGCTCCATTCATATCGAGAATAACTCTCGAATCATTTCCTGATGAAACAGAAAAAGCAATTCGAGAAGGGACATTAGCTTTAATTAAGCCTGTAATAACATTAACAGTAGGCTTCTGTGTAGCAATAATCAAATGAATCCCAGCTGCACGTGCAAGCTGAGCCAAACGAACAATAGAATCTTCTACATCAGCTGCCGCAACCATCATAAGGTCAGCAACCTCATCCAATATAATTACAATCTGAGGCATCTTTTGTCTCTTATCCTCAGAAATTGAATCAGGAAGAGAATCCGTTGATACCTTTTCATTGAAACCTTCTATGTTACGAACTCCAGCTGCCGCTAAAAGCTCGTATCTATCTGTCATTTCCTTTACTGCCCAATGAAGTGCTCCTGCTGCCTTTTTAGCATCAGTAATAACCGGAAGAAGCAAATGTGGAATACCATTGTAAACAGATAGCTCAACCATCTTAGGATCAACCATTATCATCTTAACTTCTTCAGGAGTAGCATGATAAAGAATACTCATGATAATAGTATTAATACATACAGACTTACCTGATCCAGTAGCACCTGCTATAAGTAAATGTGGCATCTTCTCAATATTGCCAACTATTACCTTACCTGAAATATCCTTACCTACACAGAAAGATATCTTAGATTTAGCAGCCTTAAATTCCTTAGAAGATACAAGTTCCTTAAATGAAACCATTGACTTAACTTTATTAGGAACTTCAATACCAATAGCAGATTTACCAGGAATAGGTGCTTCTATACGCACGTCAGTAACTGCCATATTAAGCTTAATATCATCCTCCAGATTGAGTACCTTAGAAACTCTAGTCCCCTCTGCAATCTCAAGTTCATAACGGGTAACAGAAGGACCTAAAGTAACTTCCGTTACATTGGCCTGGACACCAAAATTACTGAGCGTCCTCTGAAGCTTGCCTGCCATCTCAGCAAGATATTCTTTCGAATCTCCTCCGGTGTTCTTAGCATCCTTAAGAAGTGAAATAGGCGGAAGCTTAAAGGCCTTTTTAGGCTTATTACTGCTGCTTGAGATAGTATTTCTAATAGTGTCAGCTGTCTTATTAATATCTTCAGCTGATGCTCTATCTTTCTTAACCGGTGCCTCTGCAACAGGCGCAGAAGTAACAGCTGCCGGTTCCGAAGGCTGTGGTGTATTAATAACAAAAGGCGCCTCTTTTACAGGCTCTTCTACAGGTGTAGACACTACTGGAGGTACTGGCTCAGCAATAGCTGGCGCTTCCTGCTCAGAAGAGAATCTATGGCTGCTCTTCTTCTTTTCTCCAGCACGAAGCTTGTGACGACTAGTCTTAGTAATCTCTAGGTCACTTTCACCCTCGGCCATATTAAATCGAATCTCGTCTACGCCATCACCTAAAGCAGCTGATTCAAAGGAATCAGAAGCAAGAGTAGTATCACTAGTAATACCAGTGTATTTTCTCTCACGTCTAGGTCCATCCTTTTGATTCATCTGTTGACGCTCAAGTTCTTTTTGTTCTTGAATTCTATTTAAAACAGCCTGTCTATCTGAATTAAATCGAGTCTGATTAGCCTCGCGCTCCATCATCATGCGCTCGCGTCTAGCTCTTCGCTTAGCTGCCGCTTTATCAGCATGGTATTGAGAGGATCTTTGAACTCTATCAAAGGCGAATCTTTCGATTATGATGATTACACACACAATCATAACGATTAAATCAATAAGATAAGCCCCCAGAAGACCAAAACTATCATAAATACCATAGACAATAAGTCCACCGATAAGGCCACCACCATTGTGGCTTTCCTTTGAAGCAGCAAAAGCATCAAGTGGCAATTTAATCTCCTGCCCATTCATTAACAATTCAACAAATGTAGCTATGAAAATAAGCAGAATAAAACCAGCCACAACCTTTGCAATTGCGACCTTATTACCATAATTTGAAATTATAAAGAATGCTGAAAATGCTACCATGAATGGTAAAACATATTGGATAATGCCAAATACTCCGAAGAAGAAATTAGCTATAGCATTACCAATTAATCCTCCAATTCCAAAATTGCTAACACAGAGCAAAATACACATTCCTATGGATCCCCAAAGAATTATCTCTCTAGTGGAATCCTGGAAAAATGGGTCTTCGAACTCATTCTCCTCAACCTTTTTTGATTTTGCCCTAGTGTTGCTTTTTTTAGAACTAGTACGTTTTGTATTTGATTTTCTTGTAGAATTATTCTTCCCTTTTGTTGCCAAAATAAAACCTCATATTTATTAACCAATTAAATAGTTATAAATATTCTCGTATTTTTCCTTTTGTACGGCCCATGAATAATTTTTACTCATGCCCCTTTCAATCATCTTATTCCATTGAGCCTTTTTTTCGAAGTATATAAACTTACTATAGTTGACAGTATTGAGAAGCTCGTCACCATTGTAATTGGCAAAAGAGAATCCGTCTCCTGTCTTCATGTATTCGTTATATGCTTCAACAGTATCACTAAGACCGCCAGTCTCTCTGACAATAGGAACTGTTCCATATCTAAATGAAATAAGCTGTGTCAAGCCACAAGGCTCGAATCTGGATGGCATTAAAAATGCATCCGCAGCTGCATAAAGCTTGTGTGCAAGCGCATCATCGTAACAAATATTAGCAGAAATCTTTTCTGGATATTTCCAAGCATAATGTCTAAACATATTCTCATACTTGGATTCGCCAGTTCCAATTACTACTAGCTGTGTAAAGTCATCAACAATGCCTTCTATGCAGTAATTAATAAGGTCTAATCCCTTTTGGTCAGTAAGACGAGAAATAAGACCTATCATATATTTTTTAGAATCAACCTCAAGCCCAAGCTCCTCCTGAAGCTTAGTCTTATTGATTTTCTTCTTCTGTCTAAAATTAGAAACATCGAAATTCTTGTAGATTTTAGAATCTGTGGCAGGATTGTATACTTCATTATCAATACCATTAATAATGCCCTGCATATCATAGTGACGAGCTCTAAGAAGCCCATCTAATCCCTCGCCATAGTATGGCATCTGAATTTCGTCACAGTATTTAGCAGAAACTGTTGTAATATAATCAGCGTATACAAGTCCGCCTTTAAGCATGTTTCCGCACTTTTTATACTCAAGCTTATCAGGGGTAAATAAATTATAAGAAAGACCAGAGATACCAGCTACGGTCTTAGTGTCCCACATACCCTGAAACTTAAGATTGTGAATAGTCATAACCGACTTCATCCCCCAGAAGAACTGATCTCCTTGGAAATCATTCTTAAGGTATACTGGAATGAAGCCTGTCTGCCAATCATGACAATGAATAAGATTAGGCTGAAATCCTATAAGTGGAAGCATAGAAAGTACAGCCTTGTCAAAAAATATAAACTTCTCTAAATCCCATCTATCCTCTGAATATGGATAGAAGCAGTCAAAATAATCATGATTATCTATGAAATAGAAAATAACTCCATCTAATTCATACTCAAAAACCCCAACATACTTTGTCCCAACAAGTGGTCCCATATTCATTTGAAAACTAGTAAGATATTTAAAATCCTTTTTATATTTCTCAGGAATAAATGTGTAATAAGGCAAAACTACTCTAACATCAAAATATTCCTTAGAAAATTCTTTAGGTAAAGCACCGCAAACATCTGCTAAACCACCGGTTTTAACAAATGGAACGCACTCACTAGATGCAAAAAGTATTTTGTTCATCGACTAACCCCTCAATTAATCTTTATATTAGTTGGGAAACCCACTCATTTAATGGAAGACGCAGCATCCAGGATTTGCTTCGCAAATAAGCTGCGTCGTGGTAAACGATATTTTAACACTTCGTGTTAAAAATCATTTACTCATCCCAGTTATGATATACATTCTGAACATCATCATCTTCATCTAAAAGATCAAGAATCTTGTTGATCTTGTAGAGATCCTGCTCATCAGTAAGCTCAACATAAGTCTGAGGAACCATTGTAACTTCGGCATCAGCCATAGGAATATTCTCAGCCTCAAGAGCCTCTCTTACTGCAGAGAAATCCTCTGGAGTTGTGTAAACTTCGAAGCAGTCATCCTCTTCTGAGAAATCCTCAGCACCTGCATCAAGTGCTATCATCATAAGATCATCAGCATCCATAGAGCAATCCTCTTTTGAGATGATAATCTGACCCTTCTTATCAAACATAAATGAAACGCAACCAGGAGTACCAATGCTTCCGCCGCCCTTAGTGAAAGCTGAACGAACATTAGCAGCTGTACGATTACGGTTATCTGTAAGACAATCTACAATAATAGCTGTACCATTTGGACCGTATCCCTCGTATGATACTGACTCCCAGTTAACTGAATTCTGGTCACCAGCAGCCTTTTTGATACCATTTTCAATTGTAGCGTTTGGTACGTTGTTAGCCTTAGCTTTTGCGATAACATCGCGTAATTTAGAATTATTATTAGGGTCTGGACCGCCTTCCTTAACTGCTACAGCAATCTCACGACCAATTATTGTAAAAATCTTTCCCTTTGCAGCATCATTCTTCTCTTTTTTGTGCTTAATGTTAGCAAATTTTGAATGTCCTGACATAAAATTCTTTTACCTCTCTTCTATAAATAAATCTCAAAAAATTATATCAAATCACGGGTACTTATTCAACGTGACTTTTCCTTCTAACAAAAACCTCTCCAATGACTTTTTCAGTGACATTTTTAATGAAATAAACGAAATTATCATCTTCAAGTTTGAAACTCTTGCCATCCTCCGGAATCTTGCCGTATAAAGAAATTAGATAGCCATTAAGTGTCTCGAAATCATCTGAAAGCTTAACGCCTATTTTCTCTTCTACCTCCTCCAGACTGCAGCCACCATCCATAATAAATGTATCATCTGGTCTCACCTCGATGGACGCCTCGTCATCATCATGTTCATCAGATATATCACCTACGATTTCTTCTAGGATATCCTCTAAAGAAAGCAATCCAGACACCTGTCCATACTCATCTAAAACAATAACCATGTGACGCTTTTTAGATTGCATCTTAGCAAATAGCGTGTTGATTCCGTGAGTCTCAGGCACAAATTCAGCAACAGACATCAAATCCTTTAAATCCTTAACCTTAAGGTTGTCAATGTCTTTGTCATAGTAGGTTAAGATATCTTTTATGTGTAAGATACCTATAATATTGTCTAAATCCTCAATATAAACAGGATAACGGCTCATATTGTTATCATTGATGAATGAAATAGCCTCACGTAATGTGGACTCACCATCAATGGCAACTATATTCTTGCGATGGGTCATTATATCCTTAACATCAGTATCCGAAAACTCAAAAATATTTTGAATCATCACAGCCTCAGACGCTAGAATATTACCATCCTCATGGCCCTCGTTAACTAGTGAAATAACATCTTCCTCGGTGACATTTTCCTGTTTTGAACGTCGATATAGAATAATAAGTCCTATAAGTTCAACAATTGCAAATACTGCTAAAGCAGTAATTAAAATATAGGGATTCGACCCGTCTTCCATATAAACTCCTTTCAAAAATAGGTTAATCTAACACTAATATTTTACCATAAGTCATAAAAAAAGACTAAACTTTATAAAGTCTAGTCTTTTATAGATTTATTGATTTTCTTCAGCTGATTCAATAGACTCATCTATTTCATCAGAATCCTCTTTTGTCTCCTTAGAAACCGCATCTAAATCTACATCTTCTAAGTTAACATTAGATAGGTCTGCGGCCTCCTCCTCAGAAGATTTCTTAGCTGATTTATCGTCAGCTTTGTCATCAGCTGTACCAAGATAGAAATCCCCATTTTGTAAGTCGAATAAATTGAGGACTTCCATACCAAAAACATCATGCATATATGAGTAAATCTCTTTATTATTAATCTCTCGATTATGCTTTCTAATGACATTTTTCTTAAGCTGGACACGGATATCCTTTATCCAGTTGGTAATCTCCTCAGCCTCTTGAGAATTAGTGCGAAGCTTATCATAGCAATAATCCATGGAGGCAAGCATAAGCTGCTTATTGACCTCCTCTGTCTGATTAGGAATATCCATCAGCTCATCCTCTGCAGAAGCTATGCGTTCTTTACACTCTTCCAAGAGACGCTTGTCATCATCAAGCTTCTTAGAAACCAAATCGGAAGTGCCTTCCATGTTAGACATAACAGAAGACATAAGATTCTCTTTGACTTTCTTTAAATCTTTCAGCTCCTTTTTAAGCTCTGCCTCTCTCTTTAAAAGGTCATTTTCTCTAGTTTCTAATTCTTTAACATTGCTAGGCTTGCCGCCTAGAGCAAACAATCTATGCCACTTTTGATCCAATATAAGCATTGGAACTTTTGTTTTAGCAATTGCTGCAGAATAATCATGCTCCCCCATAAAATCACCTACTTATTCTTATGCTGAGTAATATTATAAGACAACTGCATTAAGCTATCAGACAAATGAACGTTTTCGATAACCACATCTGGAATATCATCCAAATCAACATGGGCAAAATTCCAAATTGCATGGACGCCAAGAGATACAAGCTTGAGAGCTGTAGCCTTAGCATTTGATTTTGGAAGGGTTAGCGCCGCAATCTCAACATCATTATTCTTAATGAATTCAGGAAGATCCTCTAGCATCTGAACAGGAAGATCTCTAACCATTTTGCCTTTGAGCTCTGGATTAACATCAAAAAGTCCAATTATTTTAAATCCAACTCGCTCAAATTTAACATATCCTGCTATGGCCTGGCCTAAATTACCAGCACCGATAACAATAACATTGTGGGTGTCATGAACACCAAGTATATTTCCAATTTCCTCGTGGAGATAAGCAACATTATAGCCATAGCCTTGCTGACCAAAGCCACCAAAATTGTTCAAATCCTGTCTAATCTGAGATGCGGTAACATGCATCCTCTTACTTAGATCATTAGAAGAAATTCTTTCCACACCATCATCTAATAATTCGCCTAAATAGCGATAATATCTAGGCAATCTCCTGATGACAGCCTGAGAAATCTTTTTATCCAAAGCGTAAGCCTCCTAAAATCTATTCAATAAATTAATTATAAAATCTGTCTAAAAGCATGTCAAGGATTTAACAATCCCCACTCATCGTACAATTCTTCTAGGCGAGAATCTATTTCTTTCTGCTTAGCAGTAAGCTCGTTAAGCTTGGCAGAATTGGTCATATTTTCAGGCTTTAAGAACTCCTCTTCTATAGCTGCCTTCTTGGATTCAAGGGTCTCGATTTCCTCTTCAATTTTAGAAATCTTGTTTTGAAGCTTTCTTTTTTCAGCTTCTATTCTCTTCTGTTCCTTATAGTCAAGCTTAGCTGCAGTCTCTTCTGAAGCCCCAAGGGATACAGACTCAGTCTGTGTGCCATAAAGCTGTTCTTTTTTAGCAATGTAATCATCGTAATTGCCCAAATACTTTATAAGCTTTCCATCAGAGAGCTCAAGAATCATATTTGCAGTTCTATTTACGAAATATCGATCGTGGCTGACATACAAAAGTGTACCGTCATATTCATTAAGAGCCTCTTCTAGCATCTGCTTAGAATCCATATCAAGATGGTTGGTAGGCTCATCAAGAATGAGTAAATTAGACTTGGAAAGCATAAGCTTTGCCAAAGACACACGTCCTCTTTCTCCACCGGACAAATCACTAATCCTCTTGAATACATCATCTTCAGTGAACATGAAGGCAGCCAAGGTATTTCTTACCTTTGTTTCAGTCAAGAATGGATATGCATCATGCAGCTCGCTAAAAATAGTATTAGTTTCAGTGAGTCCCTGCTGTTCCTGGTCATAGTAACCAACAGTAACATTGGCACCAAAGCGAATTTCTCCTGACTCAAAATCAGTAAGACCATTGATACACTTTAAGATGGTTGTCTTACCTGTTCCGTTATCACCTAAAATAGCAATCCTATCACCTTTGTGTACCTCAAATGATAAATCAGTGAAGATATTTTTATCCTCGTAGAATTTTGTCACATGAGAAAAATCAAGAACATCCTTACCACTTTCTTTTTCTATTTCAAGAGTAAGTCGCATCTTAGGCATGTCCTTATCAGGAGCATCCATCACATCCATCTTATCCAAAAGCTTTTTGCGGCTCTCTGCTCGCTTGATTGATTTTTCTCTGTTAAAAGACTGAAGCTTATCGATAACAGCCTTTTGATGTTCAATCTCTTTTTGCTGCTTCTCATAAGAGCGCTCATAAGAAATCATATAAATCTCTTTTTGCTGCATGAAGGCAGTATAATTACCGGTATAGACACTAGTCCTACCGTAAGACAAATCAACCACATGGTCAGCTATCTTATCAAGGAAATATCTATCGTGCGCTACAATAATCACTGCTCCCTTGTAAGAAGAAAGATACCCCTCTAACCACATAATAGATTTTAAGTCCAAATGGTTAATAGGCTCATCTAAAAGCAATAAGTCAGGTGAAGAAGCCAGAAGTCTACCAAGAGAAACTCTTGTCTTTTGACCACCTGAAAGCTCGTTCATGCTCTTATCAAAATCATCTTGTTCAAAGCCTAATCCCTTTAAAATACCAATAGCCTCAGAGCGGAATGTATACCCACCCTGCAAATCAAACTGATGCTGCAACTTATGATAATCATCCATGAATTTAGCCATTTCAGAATTATCAATTGAACTCATCATACTTTCCATTTCAGAAAGTCTTTTTTCCATGGAAAGTAAATCTTCTCTAGCGCTAAGAACTGTATTTAAAATGTTAGAACTAAAGGCATCCTCTTGATACTGAGCAAGATAGCCCATTGTAGCATCTTTTTTCAGAGTAACTTCACCATCATCTGCCATTATTTCACCGATGATAATTTTAAGTAAAGTAGATTTACCTGTACCATTGTTACCTACAATAGCTACCTTAGAGCCCTCATCAACAGTAAATGTCGCATCCTTTATTATATTGTCTTCACCGTATGATTTATATATATGAGATACGTTTAATAACATAGTATTATTCCTAAAAAAGAGCGCCTGACCAAAAGCCAGGCGCCAATAAATCTAAATAATTAATTACTGACAATCCTTGATTGAGAAGCTGATGCGTCCCATCTTGTCCTTGCCAAGGCAAACAACCTTAACAGTATCACCAAGTGTAAGAACATCCTCAACTCTATCAATTCTTTCCTTAGCAATCTTTGAAATGTGAACCATTCCTTCTTTACCAGGAGCAAATTCAACGAATGCACCAAACTCTTTGATGCTAACAACCTTACCTGTAAGGATCTGATCCTTCTCAAAATCAGTTGTAATGATTTCAATCATCTTCTTAGCTTCTTCCATCTTAGCAGCATCTGTACCGCAGATAGAAACATTGCCCTCATCAGTGATATCAATCTTAACATCGCATCTAGCAATGATTTCGTTGATTGTCTTACCACGCTGTCCAACTACATCACCAATCTTCTCTGGATCAATTGTAAGCTGGATAATCTTTGGAGCATACTCGCCAACTTCCTTACGTGGCTCAGCGATTGCCTTGCTCATGCAGTTGTCCATGATGAAGAATCTAGCCTCACGACATCTTGCGATAGCGCCCTCAACGATTGGACGTGTAAGACCATGAATCTTAATATCCATCTGGATAGCTGTAATACCTTCTTTTGTACCTGTAACCTTGAAGTCCATGTCGCCAAAGAAGTCCTCAAGACCCTGAATATCTGTAAGAAGAACGAAATCGTCATCTGTATCGCCTGTAACAAGACCACATGAAATACCAGCAACCATAGCCTTAAGTGGAACACCAGCAGCCATAAGTGACATACATGAAGCACATGTAGAAGCCATTGATGTAGAACCGTTAGACTCAAATGTCTCTGAAACGGCACGAATAGCATATGGGAACTCCTCTGTTGAAGGAAGTACTGGAAGAAGTGCTCTCTCAGCAAGTGCACCATGACCGATCTCACGACGTCCTGGACCACGAGATGGCTTTGTCTCACCTACTGAATAAGCAGGGAAGTTGTAGTGGTGCATATATCTCTTCTCTGTAACAAATGCATCAAGTCCATCGATCTTCTGTGCTTCAGAAAGTGGAGCAAGTGTTACAACATCACAAATCTGTGTCTGACCACGAGTAAACATTGAAGAACCGTGAACACGTGGAATAATATCAACCTCAGCTGCAAGTGGACGAATCTGATCAAGCTGACGTCCATCTGGACGCTTGTGATCCTTAAGAATCATCTTACGAACTGTCTTCTTCTCGTACTGGTAAATAGCCTCACCAAGTACTGCAAGCCACTCTTCATTCTCAGCAAATGCCTCTTCAAGACGCTCAGTGATCTGACGGATGTTCTCCTCACGAACCTGCTTCTCGTCTGTGAATACTGCCTCTTCCATCTCTGCTGGAGGAACAAGCTCCTTCATCTTTGCAAAGAGCTCCTCTGGAATAGCACATGATGTATACTCATGCTTTGGCTTGCCACACTCGGCAACCATCTGCTCGATAAATGCAATAATTGTCTGGTTAACATCATGACACTTGTAAATAGCCTCAATCATCTTGTCCTCAGGGATGATATTAGCACCAGCCTCAATCATGATAACCTTTTCTTTTGTAGAAGCAACAGTAAGCTTAAGGTCACCCTTATCCCACTGCTCCTGTGATGGATTGACAATAAGCTCACCATCAACCATACCCATCTGAGTCATAGCACAAGGGCCATCAAATGGAATATCTGAAATACATGTAGAAATAGCAGCACCAAGCATAGCAACAAGCTCTGGACGGCACTGTGGGTCTACAGCCATAACCATATTGTTAAGTGTTACGTCGTTGCGGTAATCCTTTGGGAAAAGTGGACGCATAGGTCTATCAATAACACGAGAAGTAAGAACAGCATTCTCAGATGCCTTACCCTCTCTCTTGTTAAATCCCCCTGGAATCTTACCAACAGCGTATGTCTTCTCTTCGAACTCAACTGAGAGTGGGAAGAAATCGATACCATCACGTGGCTTATCTGATGCAGTAGCAGTTGAAAGAACTGTTGTGTCACCATACTGAATAAATGCTGCTCCATTAGCCTGAGCTGCAACTCTGCCGATATCAACACGAAGTGTTCTACCAGCTAATTCCATTGTAAAAGTCTTCATGGTTTTCTCCTTTAAATATACTTTATATTTAAGCTCGAACCCGAAACTACTGAAAACGAAGCGACTCCTATATCTTTCGCTCAGAATTCAGTGGCTTCGGATTGGGCTTTTACGCTAAACATTAGAAAACGAGCGGAGTAAAACTACTCCGCTCATATAGATTACTTTCTTAAGCCAAGACGCTCAATGATTGAACGATATCTCTCAATGTCAGTATTCTTAAGGTAAGCAAGAAGGTTTCTTCTCTTACCAACCATCTTCATCATACCACGACGGCTGTGATGATCGCCTGGGTTAGCCTTAAGATGCTCTGTAAGCTCTGAAATACGAGCTGTAAGAACTGCGATCTGAACCTCTGGAGAACCTGTATCACCAGCTGTTCTAGCATACTCATTGATAATCTGCTGCTTCTTCTCTTTTGTAATCATTTTATTACCTCCTAAATTGTAAATATGCCGTAACTAAGGTGAAGGTCGGAGTGTCCTAAACCTGAGTCACAGTAAAAATAATACCTGAAATATATTAACACAGTATATTATTCTTGTAAATAAAGTCTTTCATAAATTATGAAAGGCTAAGTAACTCCTCAACAGAGTACTGAAGAACATTGGAAAGCTTACCACTATTAACATAAACAGTAGAGAAATCATAATTTAACGCAAAATACACATTACAATTCTCATCACTGCAATTACCAATAGATATAAGAATCTCATTACCTCCAGCATCCTTAATAATGCACATAGGAGATTCTTGGCTAAGACCGTACTCCATAGCATCAGCTTCGTCATCAAGCTCAATTATATCCACAACTCTTATGTCGCAAAGATAATTAAGAATCTTGTCGATTCTGTCCCCATTAATCTCCATAGAAGGATCATCAACATAAATCCATTTATCATCCTTCTTTTCAAAATTCAAAAGGATGTTGTTAGCATCAGTAATAGAAAATTCATAGATTTCTTCCTTTGGAAGGTATAAAATTTGTTCTCCATCATCAGTAATCTCACTAGCCTGATCAAGCTCTGCAGCATGTGGAAATTCTACATCTTCAAGAACCTCTTCTGTCTCTTCAGAAGAAACAGGCTGTTTGTCATCCATATCATTTTCTGTGTGAGTCTTTTTAAAAATAAATACTCCAAACAAAACAATCAGCAAGACACCAACTGTTAATAAAGATATTTTTAAGATTTTTTCTTTGTTCTTAAGCATCATACTCTCCCAATGTATAAAACAATAGCAACTGACATAAACTGGTAAAATTAATTAATAACTAAAATGATTATAACTAAAAGCTATGTTATTTCATGTCATTTACGAAATGTTTCACAAAACTTTTAAATTTGCCAATCTGCTAATAATAAAAGCCCCGCAGGTAAATCCCACAGGGCAAAATATTTAAATTATCTATAGATGATATCATCTCTACCTGGTCCATTAGAAACCATTGTGATAGGGAATCCAATCTCTTTTTCAATAAACTCGATATATTTACGACAATTCTCAGGAAGATCCTCATACTTTTTGATACCGCTAATATCGCATTTCCATCCTGGAAGTGTCTTAAGCACTGGCTTAGCCTTCTCGAGCTTAGATGTAACTGGGAAGTCTGTTGTAACCTCTCCATCAATCTCGTAACCTACACAAACTGGAATCTCATCAAGGTAACCAAGAACATCAACTACTGTAAATGCTACATCTGTTGTACCCTGCATTCTACATCCATATTTAGAAGCGACGCAGTCAAACCATCCCATACGACGAGGACGACCTGTTGTAGCACCGAACTCACCGCCATCACCACCGCGACGTCTAAGTTCATCTGCCTCATCACCGAAAATTTCAGAAACGAATGCACCAGCACCAACTGCTGAAGAATATGCCTTACATACAGTAACCACCTGCTTAAGCTCCTGAGCTGGGATACCTGCACCAATGCATCCATAAGGAGCAAGTGTAGATGAAGATGTAACCATAGGATAAATACCATGATCTGGATCCTTAAGAGTACCAAGCTGTCCCTCAAGAAGGATTGTCTTGTTCTCTTTGATTGCATTCCAAAGATAAGCAGAAGTATCGCATACATAAGGTGCAATCATATCTCTATACTCATGTAAAGTATCAAGAAGCTCTTCTGGAGTAAGAAGTGGCTTGTGATATAAATGCTCTAATAGAACATTCTTCTGGTCACATGTACGGAGAACTTTTTCCTTAAGAAGGTCCTCATCAAAAAGTTCCTGAACCTGGTAACCGATTTTAGCGTATTTATCTGAGTAGAATGGAGCGATACCGCTCTTTGTTGAACCAAATGAAGCCTTTCCTAATCGCTCTTCCTCATACTGATCAAAAAGGATGTGATATGGCATAACGATCTGAGCTCTATCAGAAACTAAAATCTTTGGTGCTGGAACACCTTTCTCAACGATAGAATTAATTTCCTTAATAAGAATAGGAATATTAAGAGCTACACCATTGCCAATGATGCTTGTGGTGTGATTATAAAACACACCTGAAGGTAATGTATGAAGAGCAAACTTACCATAATGATTCTTAATAGTATGTCCTGCGTTGGCTCCTCCCTGAAAACGTACAATAATGTCTGCATCTGCAGCCATCATGTCAGTAATCTTACCTTTTCCTTCGTCGCCCCAATTGGCACCTACAACCGCTTTTACCATAATTATCCTCCTAGAAAATGCCTATGATTAAAAATAATCACTAATCTATATCAACCAGCTTCTTAGTAATTGTACAAGCAAGAGCGCCTGGTCCAATATGACATGAAACTGATAATGATAACGGATCAATCCAAATATCCTTAACAGGGAATTCTTTGAGAAGTTCTTCTCTAAAAGCTATGGCTGCCTCTTCATTTTGAGTATGGGCTATAGAAATCTGCACCTCATCAAAATTGTCAGTCTTAAGAACATCTACCATGTCCTTTTTCAAGGCCTCAATCATAGTCTGCTTAGCAGCCTTAACAGTGCGGGCCATAGCATATTTATCAAGCTTCTCTCCATAGATAGAAAGAACTGGCTTAATCTTAAGTAACGAACCGATAGCAGCCACTGCAGGAGTAAGTCTGCCACCCTTTTTCAAATATTCAAGTGTATCTACAGTAATATAAATAGTCGATAAGGATTTAATCTCCATAAGTGCATCGCAAATCTCCTGAGCACTCTTACCCATATCTGCAAGCTTCTTAGCTTCTAATGCAGACATCTTCTGAGTAACTGAAATACGCTGATTATCAACTACTACAACTCTGCCATCATAATCATCTGCAAGCATCTTAGCTGTAGCGCAAGATGAAGAAAGACCTGATGACATAGGAATATATACAAGCTCATCATAGTCCTCAAGGATCTTCTCCCAAGTGTCCATAAGATTGCCGGTAATAGGCATAGAAGTCTTAATCTCTCCGCCCTGAGTAAGTTTCTGGTAAAACTCGTCCTGAGTCAAATCAATATCTTCGTAATATAATTCACCATCAATATAAAAAGGCATTGGCTCAACAAAAACGCCAAGTTCTTTGGACTCAGCCTGAGTAATGCCGCTATTGCTATCTGTAAGTATTGCTACTTTGCTCATAAATCACCTCTATTAAAATTGGCTATTAAAATAAAAGCACCGACGATTATATTAACATAGTTGAAAACTAATTTAAACCTTTAACACCAATAAAAAGAAGTTTTTTGGTGGTATTGGAAACTACGTAAACTAGAGGCTTTAGCCACTATGATGTTTTATTGGCATGTATTAAAATCGAATAGGTAGTCAGCAAAAAAGTAGCTCCTTTCAAAAAACTTTGAAAGGAGCTACTTTTATTGCAAGCATGACTACCTATTCGATTTTAATACATGCCTCCCATTCCTGCCCCAGCGGCTGCGGCTGCAGCTGCGTCAGCAGCAGGATCTTTGATGTCAGCAACAACAGACTCTGTTGTAAGAAGTGTTGATGCAACAGAAGCTGCATTCTGAAGAGCTGTACGTGTAACCTTAACTGGATCAAGGATACCAGCCTTAACCATGTTTACATACTCCTCATTATAAGCGTCGAATCCGATTCCGTCTTCTGACTCACGAACCTTGTTAATGATAACTGAGCCTTCAAGGCCAGCATTAGCTGCGATATAGAAAAGTGGAGCCTCAAGTGCCTTAACAATTACATTAGCACCAGTCTTCTCATCACCTGTAAGTGTATCAGCAAGCTCTGCAACCTTCTTCTGAACATGAATATAAGCAGAACCACCACCAGAGATAACGCCTTCTTCTACAGCTGCACGTGTAGCATTTAAAGCATCCTCCATACGAAGCTTAGCTTCCTTCATCTCTGTCTCAGTAGCAGCACCTACACGAATAACTGCAACACCACCAGCGAGCTTAGCAAGTCTCTCCTGAAGCTTTTCCTTATCAAACTCTGATGTAGTCTCATCAATCTGACCACGAATCTGAGCTACACGAGCCTCGATTGCAGCCTTATCGCCTACACCATCAACGATAACTGTGTTTTCCTTATTAACCTTAACTGACTTAGCACGGCCAAGCTGCTCAAGTGTAGTATCCTTAAGCTCAAGACCAACTTCCTCAGAAATAACCTGACCACCTGTAAGAATAGCAATATCCTGAAGCATCTCCTTACGTCTATCACCATAACCTGGAGCCTTAACAGCCACTACATTGAATGTACCACGGAGCTTGTTAAGAATAAGAGTTGTAAGGGCCTCACCCTCGATATCCTCAGCAATGATAAGAAGTCTAGCACCAGACTGTACAATCTGCTCAAGAACTGGAAGAAGCTCCTGAATATTAGAAATCTTCTTATCTGTAATAAGAATATATGGATCATCAAGATTAGCTTCCATCTTATCCATATCTGTGCACATATATGCTGAGATATAACCTCTATCAAACTGCATACCTTCTACAAGGTCAAGCTCTGTCTGCATTGTCTTAGACTCTTCGATTGTGATAACACCATCGTTAGAAACCTTCTCCATTGCATCAGCAACCATCTGACCAACTTCATCATCACCTGCAGAAATAGCTGCAACTCTAGCGATCTGCTCCTTGCCATCTACTGCCTTTGACATAGCAAGAATTGCCTCTGTAGCACAATCAACAGCCTTCTTCATACCCTTTCTAAGAACGATTGGGTTAGCACCTGCAGCAAGGTTCTTCATACCTTCCTTAACCATAGCCTGTGCTAAAACTGTAGCTGTAGTAGTACCGTCACCTGCCACATCGTTAGTCTTTGTAGCAACTTCCTTTACAAGCTGAGCTCCCATGTTCTCGAATGCATCATCAAGCTCAACATCCTTTGCAATTGTAACACCATCATTTGTAATAAGTGGAGCACCATAAGACTTTGCAAGAACAACATTACGTCCCTTTGGTCCAATAGTAACTCTAACTGTGTTTGCTAATTTATCAACGCCAGCTTCAAGAGCCTGTCTTGCCTCTGCGCCGTACTTAATCTCTTTTGCCATCTCAATCTACCTCTCTTCTATATTAATTATTCAACTACTGCAAGAATATCATTCTGGCGAACAATAATGTATTCCTCGCCCTCAAGCTTAACCTCTGTGCCAGCATATTTTGAATAAATAACCTTCTGACCTTCTTTAACCTGCATAGTAATTTCCTTACCGTCTACGACCCCACCAGGACCTACAGCGATAACAAGAGCCTCCTGTGGCTTTTCCTGTGCTGCTGAAGCAAGAATAATTCCAGACTTAGTTGTCTCCTCTGCCTCGCACTGCTTTAATACAACGCGATCTGTTAATGGAACTAACTTCATTTTATATTACCTCCTAAAATAATAATCATTTTCATCTGTTAGCACTCTAATGTTTCGAGTGCTAACCACAAAAAGTATAATAGGATTCTGTATTAATAGTTGCAAGTAAAATACTTTAGCTATTTTCTACAGAATCCTACTTTTTTCTCGTTTTTTCTCTTTTTTACTCTATTTTTCTCATGAATATATATTATTCATCAAACAAATCATCTGAACCAGGCTCCAATTCAACCTTTTCTACAACTGGAGTTTCAAATGATGGTTCGTCCTCAAATATACTATCCTCTGGAGCAGATACTTCTTCAGTATGCTTAGCTGGCTTAACATTAGCCTCCTTCTTATGACCATGAACGCCAATAACCATAAGTAACATTGAAAGAAGTGATAATCCGCCAATAATAATGAAATAAAGGCAAGGAATCAGATTTCCTGAGAAAAATACTATTTTTTCAAAGAATCCAAAGTAAATACTAGCAGCTATAGAGCATGCTCCAAAGAGAAAGCTTAAGAACCATGTGGCCTTTCTCATGTAAAATAGCGCAAATGACTGCTGAAGCATAATTGTTCCAAGCAATGCTCCTGCAAAAATAATAATAAAATCAAGGAATACTACAACAACATTGGAAAGGAATAAAAATCCAGAACCAATAATTGCTAAAATAACACCCATGGTAAAACCATAATTGCAGATGCTTTTATATTCCTGCTTGAAAAAGTATTTAATCATGTAATATGCGCCAAAGCAGATAAAACATGCCCCAACAGCAATTGAAGCAAATGAATAAATCATATCGCTAACTGAGTCAGCATTCAAAACAAGTAGGCAAATACCTAATGCTAAAAATGCTAGTGCGGCGAAAATATTAGCAATAACTCCGCCTTTTGCTGGTTTAGTTTCTTCGTAATTAGACATAGGTCCCTCCTAACTGAATAAAATCACGATAATATTAATTAATCCGTGAGCAATGATACAAAGAGAAAGTCTTTTATGCTTGGTATACATAATACTCAACACAAAGCCAATCGCTATTGCATAAATAAATTGTACTATATTATTGTGGAGAATACCAAAACAAATTGAAGAGATGACAATAGCAGGCCATCTTCCAATCCATAAATAAAGCTGTCCAACTACTATTCCTCTGATTAAAATCTCTTCTAAAATGGGAATTACTATTCCACTACAGAGCAGTTTAATAAGTATGCTTCCATCAGTTAATGTGGCACTTGCTCTCTTAAATCCCTCAGATGAATTAATAAGTGATGAATGGGTTAATAGAATGTTAAGTACTATGGAAAACGCCACTACACCAACTACCCAAATCACATAGGAAAACAAAGTCTTCCTATCCAAATTATCCTCAGGAATTAATTTAGGATATCTCTTGTATAAGGCATAAATAGGTATAATACATACTAGTCCTGCAATCAGCAAACAAGTCACTTTTCCAATTCTAGCACCAAAGATCTGAATCAAAAAAGAAACGCCCACCTGATAAACTAGGAAGTAAACAACAATAGGATATATAACTTGAAATAAACGATTAGTCTTAATTTCCTTCAATGTAATCTAAAACCTCATCTGGATAATCAAAAACCTCTATAGCACCATGTTCATATAAATCATCTCTAGTACCAGAGCCCCAAGTAATTCCAATACATTTAATGCCAACTTGATTAGCTCCATCCACATCAAACATTGTGTCACCAATCAAAACAGTCTCCTCTTTTAAATGCCAAGGCGCTCTTTCAAAACATAGATTAATAACCTGAGCCTTAGTATCTATCTTAGCATCCATAGTAGCACCACATATCTCGGTAAAATACTTATCGATACCAAGATGGGAAAGTATTTTACGTGCTGTAGGTTCCGGTTTTGAAGTGCACACAAAAAGACAATAACCTCTTTTTACTAAAGAATCCAAAAGTCCCTCAACGCCCTCAAATACATCGGCATTAAGACATCCATCTTCTTTGTCATAGTAATGTCTGTAAGTAGCTACAGCCTCTTTGAAATCTTCATCACGAACATGCAAATAATTTGGAAAAGAATAGGTAAAAGGTGGTCCAACACATTTTTTTAATGTGGCAAAATCCGGTATGTCATACCCAAACTTTTCAAGAGTAAGTTTCAGCCCCGTAATAATACTAGGGGCTGAATCAATTAATGTTCCATCTAAATCAAAATAAACATTTTTTATCATTTTTTTACACCTTTAGTGTCGCGAGTGCCTACATGAAGTCTATTAAGAGCAACAGGCTTACCCTTTACCTTCACGTCTTTTGCCTCTCCATCAGCAAGTACATGAATCTGTGTAAGGTAATCGCCCTTAGCAAGCTTCATTCCTCTAACACCAACAGCAGTTTTCTTCTTTTCAGGGATGGTTGCTCCATCGATTCTAAGGAACATATCCTTTTCTGACTGCATAACCACAGTATCAGTAGGCTCTAATATCTTAACGCAGATTACTTCATCCTTGTCATTAAGCTTGGTGGCTGCAATAAGCTTACGAGAAACATCAAACTCAGAGCCATCTACTACCTTGATCATGCCCTGCTTTGTACCAAAGATAAGCTTTTTATCTTTTATGTTTTCCATAGCATCTGCAAAGATAAGGTTTTCTTTTGTAAGGTCAATCTTTGAGCCCTTTTCAGCAGTATCAATTGGCTGCCCCTTATCTCTAAACTTACCAAATGGAAGGGAAAGAACCTTTATAGCGTGCATATCACCCTTTTCTGTGAAAAGGCAAATCTTGTCTACATTTTTACAGAATACAATCTTTTTAGATTCTGTCTCTGCAGCATCTTTATTACGCTCAAATGTAGGCATATCAATGACACGAGCATAGGCAAATCTGTCGATAAGCACTGCTACATCAATAACCTCAATTGGCTTTTCTTCAACAACTGCCTCTTCCACATTATCAATGACAGTACGGCGCTCTCTTGCATATTCCTTTTTTATTGCCTGTAAATCCTTAATGATTACCTTTGCCATCTCAGCACGAGAGCCAAGAATCTTGTTGTAATCAGAGATTTTCTGCATAGTCTCGGCATAGTCAGCTCTAAGAGCCTCAATTTCAAGACCGATAAGGCGATGCAATCTCATATCAAGAATAGCTTGGGCCTGACGCTCTGTGAATTTAAGAAGAGCTGCGTCCTTCTTAGACTGCTCTGATTTGAACTTGATTCCATCAGTGATACCCTCTACCAAGCAAGCCTTAGCCTGCTTAACATCCTTTGAGCCTCTGAGAATCTCAATAATCAAATCAATAACATCACAAGCCTTGATTAAGCCCTCCTGGATTTCCTTCTTTTCACGCTCTTTGCCAAGAAGATGAGTATACTTTCTAGTGCAAAGCTCATATTGGAAATTAACATGATGTCTGATAATAGGCACAATGCCAAGAGTCTCAGGCTTGCCATCAGCAACAGCAAGCATGTTGACACCAAATGTATCCTCTAGACGAGTCTTCTTGTAAAGAAGATTTAATACGTTTTCAGCGTTTGCACCTTTTCTCAGCTCTACAATTATTCTAATCTGCTCGCCCTTTGACTGGTTAGAAATATCAGTAATGTCGTTAGTCTTTTTAGTCTCTACTAACGAGTAAATATCGTTAAGGAACTTACCAATATTAGCACCTATCATAGTGTAAGGAATCTCTGTAATGACAATCTGTTCCTTGCCACCCTTGATTTTCTCAATCTCAGCCTTACCACGAATTTTGATTTTACCAACACCAGTAGAATAAATTTCCATCAAATCATCCTTGTTGGTGATGATTCCTCCTGTTGGGAAATCAGGACCATGGATGATTGATAACATCTGGGCTGTATTAATGTCAGGATCCTTCATGTAGGCAATAACGCCATCAACAACCTCGCCTAAATTATGCTGTGGAATAGATGTAACCATACCTACAGCGATACCGTCAGAGCCGTTAATTAAAATATTAGGAACTCTAACAGGAAGTACCTCTGGCTCCTTTTCAGTCTCATCATAGTTAGGAACAAAATCTACTACATTTTTATCCAAATCACCTAGGTAAACTTCCTGAGCCACCTTAGCAAGACGAGCCTCAGTGTAACGCATGGCAGCAGCTCCATCACCCTCGATAGAACCAAAGTTACCATGACCATCTACAAGTGGAAGACTCTTTTTAAAGTCCTGACTCATAACAACAAGTGATTCATAAATAGAGCTATCACCATGTGGGTGATATTTACCCATTGTATCACCCACGATACGAGCAGATTTTTTGTATGGTTTATTATAATCAACCTTCAATTCGTACATGTCATAAAGAGTACGACGCTGTACTGGCTTAAGACCATCTCTTACATCAGGTACTGCACGGGCAAGAATAACTGACATAGAATAATCTATGAAGGATTTTTGCATTATCTCAGAATATTCTGTTCTAATAATATCTTGTGCCATAAGTAATTAAACCCTTTCTAAATACTATACGGGAAAACACGCAATTTATTTTAAGGCGTGTATATGAGATATAAATTGACTATACGTCAATCTCAGCCTCCCTAGCATGCTTGTATATGAACTCCTTACGTGGAGCAACATCTGAGCCCATAAGAAGCTCTGTAACCTCTGATGCCATAAGAGCATCCTCGATTTCAACAAGCTTAAGCTTTCTACGATCAGGATCAAGAGTTGTCTCCCAAAGCTGCTCTGCGTCCATCTCACCAAGACCCTTGTAACGCTGAAGAGTAAATGATTTACCATTCATCTTTTTGCGATACTTATCAAGGGCAACATCATCATAAAGATATTCTTCCTCGCCCTTAGTAGGAATAGCCTTGTAAAGAGGTGGCATTGCAATATAAACATGACCTTCTCTAATAAGCTCAGGCATAAATCTGTAGAAGAATGTCAAAAGAAGGGTACAGATATGAGCACCATCCACGTCGGCATCAGCCATGATTACTATCTTGTCATACCGAAGCTTTGAAATATCAAAGTCATTGCCGTAACCCTCAGAGAAACCACAACCAAAAGCGTTGATAAGTGTCTTAATCTCTGCATTGGCAAGAACCTTGTCCATTGAAGCCTTTTCTACGTTGAGAATCTTACCTCTAATAGGCATAATAGCCTGATACATTCTATTTCTAGCCTTTTTGGCTGAACCACCAGCGGAATCTCCCTCTACGATGAAAATCTCGCACTTGCTAGCATCTCTTGATTCACAATTAGAAAGCTTACCATTTTGATCAAATGAAAACTTCTGCTTAGACAAAAGATTAGTCTTAGCCTTTTCTTCGGATTTACGAATCTTAGCTGACTTTTCAGCACATGAAATAATAGCCTTAAGAGTCTCTAAATTTCTATCGAAGTATAGGATAAATTCATCCTGGCAAACCTTTGTTGTAGCCTTTGCTGCGTCAGGATTATCAAGTTTTGTCTTAGTCTGTCCTTCAAATCGTGGGTCAGGATGCTTGATGCTGACAATAGCGGTAATACCATTCCTAACATCGGCACCAGTAAAGTTGGCATCCTTTTCCTTTAAGATACCAAGCTCTCTAGCGTAATTATTGATAACTGTTGTAAGAACAGTCTTAAATCCTGTGATATGAGTACCACCCTCAGAGTTATAGATATTGTTACAGAATCCAAGGATGTTCTCCTTGAACTCATTACAGTACTGGAAAGCTATCTCAAGCTCAATACCATCAGCACTGCCCTTGAAGTAAATAACATCATGAAGTGTCTCAGCTGTCTTATTGATCTCCTTAACAAAGCCCTTAATACCATCTGGCTCATGAAATGTAAGGTACTCAGGCTCCTCACCACGCAAATCAGCATAATGAATAGTAAGTCCTGGGTTAAGATAAGCTGTCTCATGAAGACGTGACTTAACCTCATCTTCTTTAAAGTTAGTCTTCTCAAAAATCTCAGCATCAGGAAGGAAATTAATCTTTGTACCATGCTTTGTAGTCTTTGAAATCTTTGGAAGCAAGCCATCTACAAGCTTTTCTGTAGGAACACCTCTTTCATACCTATCATGGTGTACATATCCCTCACGAGAAATACTTACGTCCATGTACTCTGAAAGTGCATTAACAACAGAAGAACCAACACCGTGCAAACCGCCGGAAGTCTTGTATACACTATCATCGAACTTACCACCTGCATGAAGTGTAGAGAAAACTAAACGTGCAGCAGGAAGTCCCTTCGCATGCATTCCAACTGGAATACCTCGTCCATTATCCTCAACAGTACAGCTTCCGTCCTTTTCAAGTGTGACATAGATAGTGTCGCACTCTCCTGCTAGATGCTCATCTACAGAGTTGTCTACAATTTCATAAATTAAATGATTCAAGCCCTTTCTAGAGGTGGAACCAATGTACATTCCAGGTCTTTTTCTAACAGCCTCAAGCCCCTCTAAAACAGATATACTGCTTTCATCATAGGTAACCTTTTTTGCCATAAAACTTCTCACTTTCAAATAATATGTATAAAGCGCACTAAAGGCGTCTGACAAAAGCCAGGCGCCAAAGTATCATTCTAATGTTTTCCTGTGGAACCAAATCCGCCCTCACCACGGGCTGTATCTGAAAGCTCAGATACCTCAGAAAACTCTACTGAAAGAAATGGTACAACTACAAGTTGAGCAATTTTTTCAGCAGGTGTTACAACTCTTTCAACTTCACTATCATTGTGAAGAGCTACCTTAACTTCTCCCCTATAATCCGAGTCAACTACTCCTACGCAGTTAGCAGGTCTAAGTCCTTCCTTAGCTGAAAGACCAGATCTAGCAAAAACTCCTCCGAAATATCCCACAGGAATCTCCATAGCAAGACCAGTACCAATCATAAGAGTCTGGTGTGGAGCGATTTTAACCTCCTCTGTGATATCTGCAAATAAGTCATATCCTGCAGCATACTCAGAACCTCTCTCTGGAAGCTTTGCAGAATCTGTAAGCTTAGTTATGTTAATATTCATTATTCAAAAATCTCCCTTTTAATCTACATGCAAAACTATTTGATTAAGCTTTCTAGTCTGAGGTACATCAATAACCCGCTGATTAATACTACCTCTCCATTTTGCCTGTAAATCTATCTTATCAATTTCAAATTCTCCGTCAACCAGAACATCCAAATATTCCATTATTTCAAGAGATTTAATTTCCTCATAAGTGAAGCCCGTATAGAGCCAGACGGTCTTGCCGGGAAATCTCTCCCTAATCTCCCGGGCAAGCTCCGTCACCTCCCTACGATTTCCTGGAAACAATGGGTCACCTCCACTAAATGTAATTCCAGAAATATAATCTCTAGATAAGACTTCGAATAATTCATCTTTTGCCGCCTGATCAAATTTCAGGCCTCCATCAGGATCCCACGTGATTGGATTCTGACATTCCTTACAGTGATGGTCACATCCGGCCACCCATAAAACAACGCGCAAGCCGTCGCCATTTAGCATGTCATCTTTTGTTATATTATGATAATTCATCTTTATTATTCTCCAGTCCGCAAATCCTTACGCTCATAATCATTAGATTCTCTTCCAGTGACTAAAATGTCACTTTCAGAGAACAAATAGATTGTTAGCTAGAATTTGCTCAATCTAGTAAATTACATGGATTTACGGTCGGCTATTTCAGCCATCTTTGCTTCATTAAGACGTGTATCTCCCTTTACACGAGAATATGAAAGATATCCATTCATTCGGTCAATCTTGGTCAGGTTCTTACTGCCGCAAACTGGACAAACATCCATCTCAAGCTCCTCGTGACCGCAGTCATCGCAATATGAAAGCGATAAATTAACGCCCTCGTAAAAGCCCTTAGCCATTGCACGACGAACAAGCGTCTTAACAGCGTCGCGATTGTAGTTAATTGGATATCTGACATACTGGATTTTGCCACCGTTAGACAACTCCCAGAATCTTCCCTCCAAGTCCTGTTTCTCAATAGGAGTAATATCCTCGGAAACATGGCAATGGAAAGAATTTGAAACATAGTCTCTATCAGAAACATGCTCGATAATACCGTATTTATTTCTAAACTGTTTAACCTGAAGTCCGCATAAATTCTCAGCTGGTGTACCGTAGATAGCGTAGAGATTGCCGTCTTCTTCCTTAAACTGGTTTACCTTTTCATTGATATGCTTTAGTACTTCAATTGCAAAATCTCCATCCTCAACGAGAGACTTGCCATTGTAAAGTTCCTGAAGCTCATTAAAAGCTGTAATGCCAAATGAAGCTGTAGCAGCCTTTAAAAGTGGCTTAATCTTGTCGTGGAATCCAAGATGTCCGCCATAGAAACCGCCCTCGCAATATGCAAGTGGATTGGTAGATGCACGCATCTCGCCAAGATAAGCATATGTACGGATGTGAAGCTTTCTAATCATCTCAAGGTAATAATCAAGCACCTCGTAGAAATCTCTAGATTCCTGACGAGACTTAGCAAGAATCATTGGAAGATGAAGTGAAACAGCTCCAATATTGAAACGTCCAATAAATACTGGCTCGTCATTATCATCTGCTGGCTTCATACCGCCTCTTTCATACCAAGGAGAAAGAAAGGCTCTACATCCCATTGGAGAGATAACCTTGCCATATTTTTTGTACATGCTGGCAATGTAACCCTCACCTGTAAGAGAAAGCCAATCAGGATACATAGTCTTTCTAGAACAGTCAATTCCTGCCTCGAAAACATCCTCAAGCTCCTTGCCTGGTCCGTGAAGATTCTCATCATACAAGAAGACAATCTTAGGGAATAAAACAGGCTTTTTAAATCCAGGCTTACCCTGTCCAATTGAGCGAACCTTAAGACAAGCCTTTGAAGCCATCTTTGCAAATACTGATGTGCCAAGACCAATAGTAACAGTGATAAATGGATAGTCACCGCGGCTAGATGCAACTGTGTTGAACTTGTACTCCCAGCCCTGGAAGCCCTGCTCCATCTCTCGCTCAACCTCGCTCATGGAAACCTCATGAGCCTTATCCTTATCAATGCCTAAATCTAAATATTTAGCCAAATATTTATCGTATGACTTCTGAGCGTACTTCTCCAAAATCTGGTCTGCCTGAGGAATAGTAAATCCACCGTACTGCTGGCTTGCTGCCGAAAGTACAATATCTCCGATTACGTCAAAGGCAACATCGAGGCTCTTAGGCTCATTATAGAAAATATTGCCCATCTCAAATCCGCCCTCAAGAACTGACTTAACATCGAAAAGACAGCAGTTCATGGTATCGCGTCTAGCATTCATATCATGGATATAAATATAGCCATCTCTGATTGCCTGAACTTCCTCTGTAGTAAGGAAAAATTTCTTGTAAAGCTCTCGATTAAGCTCATTGAAAATCAATGAACGCTTTGTAGAAACAAGCGCTGAATCGGTATTAGAATTCTCCTTATCACCGATGTACATGATGTTTTGAGACTTCTTATAAACATCATCCAACATCTGGACGAAATCCTGCTTATAGTTGCGGTAATCCCTGTAACTTTTCGCCACCATAGGGTTAACACGTTCCAAAGCACCCTCAACAATATTGTGCATCTGTGCAATCTCAATCTTCTCAAGGCCAAGCTCCTCCACTCTTTCCTCAACAAATTGACAAATGAAACGCTCCTGCTCAGGAGTAAATTTAACTAGCACACGTGTGGCAGACTTTCCTACAGCCTCAACCACCTTTTGTACATCAAACCGCTCTAACGCCCCGTCCTTTTTTACTACATACCTTTCCATTTACAGACCTCCGAAATTTATTGAAAATATCACATAATTTTTAAAAATTCAGTCAATATATAGATTTTTAAACAAATAAACTACTAGATATTGTGTTGATAGAATTATACTACCACCACACTATCTAGTAGTCAATAGATTACAGCACCACTAAATGAAGTTTCACAAAAGATTCAAATATCTGTTAGCAATACCTATGAGATTTATTAATAATTGGATTTAAAATATGATACCGAAACATTAAACATTGCCGTTCCGTCATCTAGGAACATGCAACTAGCAGACGCGTTATAGTCGTCTTTAGTATCCACAGTACTATAATCAGAAATAAAATCTTCACCATCAGAGGAATGGTTTTCGATTTTTTCCTTAAATTCATCAGACACTTCTACTTTAGTATAGTATTCTTTGGCATCTATTAATCCTTTCTCATAGAATTCTTCAACCATATCTGTTAAATTAGCTATTTTATCTTCACATCTTCTAATATTAGCCTCACTTGAAAGATCCTTAAGGAAATAGCAAGAATAATCCATCATATCAATTTCGCCATCTTCATCTATCATTATCATAAGAGACTCATCTTCAAGCATATTTTCTGTTCGAAAATCAACAAAATAGGTATCATCTAGAAAGTCAGATGTGCAATTATATCCTCTTTTCTCACCAATTTTAATCATTGCATCAATCCTTGCATCCACATCCTTTTGATCGATTTTCTCATCTACTTTAGAATCGTCCTTGTCCTCTTTATCGTCCTTATCTTCCTTATCTTCTTTTTCTAATTTTTCCTGTCTGGCAAGAATGGCATCAACATCTACATCATCGCCTCCATTATGAAGCCAAGCAAATCCCATAACATTAAAATTAATTAAAAGAAATGCTGCAATAGGAACTATTAAAATAAGCATGCTAGGGAAAACCACTGGAAGTTTAACACCGTTTGCCTTAGCAAGTGAACGGATACTATTACCCTGGTCCTCTAAAGTATATGGGTCGTTTGACTTTAATCCTTCCCAGTCTGGAGAATTCTTTGAACCCAGGTAAACTATAAATCCTACAATTGCAGAAATAGCAAAAATTGATGCAGCAACATAAAAAGCGTACTTTGAAGCATCATACCCTTTATTAAACCATAAACACTGGATATCAAACGCCCCTGTCACATTTACATATACAAACATTGCAATTAAAAGCAAAATGTTGATAATGGCAAAAATCTTTGCCCTATGTGCTCTCTTTAAAACCTTTTCATTGTTATTCATAAATTTTCTAACCCTTTCACAATTCATATAGTAGAGAAATAATATCTCCCTCAGCTAGGTAGTATATTACTACTCGGGTAAACAAAAATCAATAGAAAAAATAAAAAATCTAGCCCATTAGATTTCTCTAATGAGCTAGACGAATTAAACTATATTCTATTATCCAATATAAGAATTAGGAAACACGCAGTAACTAGTTATATTTAAAGGTAGCAAGCGTATCTGCAAAGAACTCATCAAGCTCCTCGATGCTCATCTCTGGAACATGCTCAGAATGGGTAGTAGATAGCTTTACTGTAATGACAGTTTCTTTTACATCAATTCCGTATAACACATATCTCATCTCACTGCCATCATCAGTTCTTTCAATCCACTCAGCTCTTTTGGCAGGATAAGAACCAATTGTTGTATCTGTAAATTCTAAATCCTTAGGATTTATGTCAGTGTTATTTTCATATACAGCCTTCTCTGGGTCTGAATAAGCAGATGTACAGATAACCATAAAAGTACCAGAATAGAAATCTCCGCTTTCCACTCTACCAAACATATCCCCCTCTTCACCTATAGAAGAAAGAGTTATCTTCCTTAAGTCGTAAGTAATCTCATAATCGAAATTACTCTTAAATGTATACATCTCATCTTCATCAGATGTGGTAGCACCAGCAATTGCCTCAGGAGCTCTACCAAAGTCCTGCCACTGTGTAATGCCAAGATTATTTAATGTAACATATTCTTCAATAGACTTGACGCGAGCCTTTTCGATATCCTCATCAGACAATGCATTAATCTTGTCCAACATACCTTCAATAGGGCTAAACATATCCTGCATATCGTAATAAGTCTGAGATAATTGCCCGTCTGTTATAGTAACATTTCCATCAGCCTTGCTTATATGGAAAATACCATAGCTTCTAGCTCCAGGACCTGAGCAAAGTGTAGTGTTTCTAAGTGTGTAGCCATCAATATTGAAAGAACCATATACAACAATATCATCGTCACTGTTCTCATCAGTTTGAACAATGATACTATATGGAATCAATACGTCTAAATCATCAAGTCCTGCCTCCTTACCAAAATAGTCAATGAGATAATCACTTATTTCAGCTAAATATTCTTCATCACCAGTATATTTATATGCCGGTAGTGGCAATGACACTGAAGCATTTTCGACAGGCTCTTCTGCCACATCCTCTACTGCGCTACCATTTACATCTCCATCTGGTGTATCTGTGGCTGGTGCAGCTGTTTCTTTAGCGCCACAACCAAGCACTGATAATGACAAAATTAATAGGGACAAAACAAAAGCCATCCTTTTTTTCATACTAAACCCTCCATCGCCCAAACGGCCTACACTTATTAACAATCAACCATCCCCTCGATTAATCCTTCTCTTACTATGTGAAATTGCGTGTTCAGGACACACAAGTAAGCACAGATGACAGCCTACACATTTACTTCCATCAAGATGAGGGATTCTATCTTCAAAACTAATAGCCTGGTGTCCGCCATCGTTGCAGGAAACTACACATCGACCACAGTGGACACATTTATCAAGAGCAAATTTTGGCAGTAAAACTGTATCTCTCTCTAAATCATCTGTAGTATTACTTACACTATCGATTCCAGCTCCTATAATATCCTTAACAGATTTAATCCCCATCTGAACCAAATAATAGTTTAGTCCAGTCTTTAACTGATCAATAATTCCGTATCCATATTGCATAACCGCTGTAGTAATCTGAATAGAACCAGCGCCTAACAGAATAAACTCAAGAGCATCTCGCCAAGTTTCAATTCCTCCCATACCACTAATATGCATGCCCTTAAGCTTTTCGTTTTTACCAAGCTCAGCCATAAAACGAAGGGCAATGGGTTTTACCGCATTACCACTATAACCACCTATAACCGACTTTCCTCTTACAGAAGCATCTCCTGCATAAGTATATGGATTAACACCTGTGATACTCTTTATTGTATTAATAGCAGCTATTCCATCAGCGCCCCCACGAAGTGCAGCCTCTGCAGCAGGGCTCATAGTTGCCACATTAGGTGTAAGCTTTGCAAATACAGGAATAGTAGTACTCCTTTTAGCTGCCTTAGTAAATCTCTCAACCAACTCCGGAAGTTGTCCTATATCAGAACCAAGTCCATCTTCTTGCATATTAGGACATGAAAAATTAAGCTCTATAGCATCAGCACCATTTTCCTCACAAAGCTTGGCAAGTGACTCCCATTCAGCCTCATTTTGTCCCATTATGGAAGCTAAGATAACCTTGTTAGGATAATTTTTCTTAAGCTTCCTGAATATCTCCATATTTTCAGAAACACTATGGTCAGATAACTGCTCAATATTTTTAAAACCAATTATGCTACCATTGTCTCCAGAAATAGCTGAAAATCTTGGAGAAGCCTCATGAATATCAAAGGAACAAATGGTTTTAAAACAAGCTCCTGCCCATCCAGCGTCAAATGCCCTAGCGCACATATCATAAGTTGAAGAAACAACAGATGAAGATAGCAAAAATGGATTTTCCAAAGGCACACCGCAAATATCGCATTTAAGGGCAGATTCATTTTCTGGTATTTCTATTTCTGCCACAGGTCTAACTTCATCAGATAGCCTGGTAATTATATTTTTAATTTGCACATTCCTTTTACTTATACAGGCCTTCTCACATGGTGCGTCACACTTTACGCAGGGATTAATACAGGGAAGACTCATTGCTGCAATGTCCTGATTGTCAAACCAAACATTTTTAAGCATTTTTGCAGGATCACCTTTAGGACAAGCTTCTGAACAAGGTGGGTCCAAGCACAAAAGGCATGAAATCATATCAGAACGACTAAGCACATTTTTGAAAATCATACAAGCCTCCTTTAGTCTTCAGCATATATAACAAACTCAAAGCCTAACATTGTAATATCATCGAATTGCTCTGCATCTCCCTGGAATGAAATCACTTCATCCGCCAGTTTCTTAAGAGATTCTTCGACAGATACTCCTTTAAAGGAATTGAGACAGTCAACAGCTCTTTTCACTCCAAACTGTTCAAATTTATTATTTACTGCCTCAGGAATTCCATCCGTATATACGAATATCCTATCGCCAGGCTCTAAGACAATTTCATATTCCGTTGCTCTAGTATTAGGCATAGCAGCTATTGCAAGAGAATGCTTGTCTTTTATTACCTCATAGTCGCCACCACGCCGCTTGATAAACGGAAACTCATGACCTGCGTTGGCACATTTCATTACACCAGTCTTTAGATCGATAATTCCAATCCAAACTGTCACAAACATCTCAGCATCGTTGCCTTCGCAAAGGGTATTATTAGCCCTATATATAATTTCTTCAGGAGATGAACCAGACTCTGCCAAACTCCTGATTGCAGTTTTGCTTCGCATCATGAACAAGGCTGCAGGAATTCCCTTTCCAGAAACATCAGCAATCACAAGACAAAGCTTATCTCTATCTACAAGGAAAAAGTCGTAGAAATCCCCACCTACTTCCTTTGCTGTTTTCATATATGCAAACAAATCAAATTTCTTTTCACCAGGAAAATTAAATACTTTAGGAAGGGCGGATTCCTGAATGGTTTTTGCAAGAATCAGCTCTCTTTCTATTCTTTTTTCTGCAGCAGCTATATAGCCTTTTAGAGTCAAAACAGTCTGATTGATATCGTCTGAAAGTGAAGCAAACTCAGAGGAACTTCTGACCGTAACCACCTCATTTAAATCACCGTTTGTAATCTTGCTTAAAGATGCATTAATAAGCCTAATATTGTTTACTACTATCTGATTTACAAGAAAAGCGATCAACACATAAATAACGGTAAACAAAAGAATATCCGCAAATGCGATTTCGTAAGCTTCTGCATTTCTATGCCAATAAACCTCATCTTTTTCCATTGCAGCAACAACATAATCCCCATCATAAACCTGGCTAATATAGATGAGACTATTCTTTCCCCAAAACTTCCCAGAATATATTTTTTCAATATTCGCCTTATATTTTTCAAATTCATTGGACGGTACAGCTTCCCCAGTATGTTCTCCTCTTAAGACCACACCATCCTTTGCTATTATCTGGAATTGAACATTGCTATCATGTTCAATCACCAGCCTATTTTCCATATAAGAGGTTCCTATGGACTGAGCGTTTGAAATAAGTGTATTTTTACCATCTTGAAATGCTGCCTGATTTTGAATCAAAAATGTAATAATAAAGCTTCCAAGTATAACAATAGATGTAATTATAAAAAGCCAACGCTGGAACTTTTGTGAAACAGAAATAGACTCTTCGTCTTGTTTTTTCAGAGGATTGGTCCACTCTCCTGTAAAAACCTGAAGCATAATAGATATAAGAGCAAGGCAGATACCAGTGAAAATAATCATAGGAATAGAACAGGTATCGACAACCATGAAAGCCATTCTCATATCGTCTCTATGAGTTAAGAAAACCACATACATATGGAAAACTTCCATAACAGAGCCCATAAAAAATGCGTAGAATGGAGAAGGCTTACGGCCTTTAAAGACAGCACTATTCATCCCCAGTGCAACAAAGCCTGCTAGGCATGTAGATACGCTACAAGCAATCCTTGTATATGAACCCACACCCAAAAACGTACCAACGATATATCTTTCAATACCGCCAATAAGACCAGCAAGTATACCTGCCCCAGGAGAAAAGAATAATCCGGCGGCAAGCGGGCCAACATCTCTTATATTAATAACCATATGTTCATAGGGTACGCCAAAATGAGTAGACAAAATTGAGCTTATTCCAAATGCAACACCTACAATAAGCTTTCTTGTCTTATTTAACCCCCTGATTCTGGTCCAACGCCAAAGAATTGCCGTAAGAAATAGATAGAGTATAGTCAGACCAGACATTTTCAATATCATTATAAACATATACTCTACCTCATACGTTTATATTATCATTCTCTATTATTGAATTGTGTGAAAATTCCATTAACATTCCATGTAACACAATAGAGTTTTGTCTTGCAAAACTCTATTGTTTCCTAATAAAAAAGGCAAGCCCTAAAGGGCCTGCCCAAAATAATTACCATTCTAATTCGTCGGTTTCATCCTTCTTAGATCTAGTCATCAGCTCGTATACTGCATCCTTAACAGACATACCATCAAATAAAACAGCATTAACAACCTCTACGATTGGCATCTCAATATCATATTTTTTAGCTAGCTTCATAGCTGCCTTTGCAGAGAACACACCCTCTACTACCATGGCAACCTTTTCCATAGCCTCGTCCTTTGTCATACCCTGGCCAATGTAAAAACCAGCCATTCTATTTCTAGAATGCATAGATGAGCATGTAACAATTAAGTCACCTACACCAGTAAGGCCTGAAAGAGTCTCTGCCTGTCCGCCCATTGCCACTGCAAGAGCTGAAATCTCCTTGATACCACGAGTAATTAAAGCTGCCTTAGCATTATCTCCAAAGCCAAGTCCATCTGACATACCTGCAGCAAGAGCAATGACATTCTTAAGCGCAGCACCAACTTCAATTCCCTTAACATCAGGGGATGAATAAACTCTAAAGTACTTGTTCATAAATAAGTTCTGAACAAATAGAGATGTCTGACGATCTGTAGAGCCTGCCACCACAAGTGTAGGTTTGAAAGTAACTACCTCCTCAGCGTGGCTTGGTCCAGAAAGTACGCATATACGTTTCTCACTGCCAAGAACGTCTTCCAAAATCTCTGTCTGCGTAAAAAGAGTCTCTTCCTCGATACCCTTTGTTACAGTGATGAAAATCTGATTGTCATTGACAAAAGGCTTGATCTTCTCTGCTGTCTCGCGAGTAGCCTTAGATGGAACTGCCATTAAAATAACATCAGCTGTCTTAGCTGCATCCTCTATATCAGCAGTAAAGCTCATTGAATCAGGAAGTCTCACTCCCTTTATTTTGTCGCTAGTATGGGTATCATTCATCTGGTCTACTTGAGACTGACGATGTGACCATACCTTAACATCGTGACCGTTTTTGTTGAGCATAACAGCAAGGGCTACACCCCAGCTACCAGCTCCAATTACACTAATTCTAGCCATTAAATACCTCTAGTTTCTATGCTCTAGTTTCTGGGTGGAATGAAAATTTATTTTCATTGCCTGAAAGTAAACGCTTAATATTTGCATGATGAAGTGCTATTGAAAGAGCTGAAACAAAACAGCAAATAACAAGCACTTCTGTCAACTCTCTACCCTGGAATCTGCCAGTGACAGACTTAACATCGCAAAGAGCAAACACAATCATCTCAGCAGCAAATGAAAGTACTCCAATAATAGAGCCAAGTGATACGTATCTAGTGATTGCTACTATTCCAATGAAGATAACCGCTGGAATAGGCACACCTATTGGGAATAATGCAATAATAAATCCAAGTGTAGATGCAACTCCCTTGCCGCCCTTAAAATGCATATAGCATGGAAAATCATGACCAAGCACAGTACCAAGTCCTGCATAAACCATGTAAATATTTGTATCTTCAAAAAATCTATGGAATGTCAGCCATACAAAAACAACAGCAACAATGCATTTTGTACAATCCCATAAAAGAGTAATAAGGCCAGCTGGAACACCTAAATTTCTCATAGTGTTAGTAGAACCAACATTACCACTTCCGACTTTTGTCAAATCGATATTCTTAGACTTGCCAATAAGATATCCCATAAGGATCATTCCAAAACAATATCCAATAATTACCGCTACAATTCTTCCAATTATTTCCCCACTTGTCATTATTCGTTTTCCTTTCTCTCTCTAATTATAAATTTCAAAGATGTGCCTTCAAATCCGAATGCATCTCTGATTCGATTCTCAAGGTATCGTACGTATGAGAAATGCATCAAGTATTTCTCATTTACGAATATAACGAATGTAGGAGGCTTAACCGCAACCTGTGTTGTATAGAAAATTTTAAGTCTCTTACCCTTATCTGTAGGTGGCTGCTGAAGAGCAACTGCCTCAGTAACAATTTCATTGAGAACACCAGTGGCAATACGCATAGAGTTGTTCTCGATAACTGCATCAATTGTCTCATATATCTTACCAAGACGCTGACCGCTCTTGACCGAAATAAAAAGAATAGATGCATAAGGCATAAACGAAAGAATCTGACGAATCTTAGTCTCATGTTCTTTCATGGTCTTGTCATTCTTCTCGATGGCATCCCACTTATTTACACAAATAATTATACCCTTTCCACGTTCATGGGCAATACCTGCAATTTTAGCATCCTGTTCAGTAACACCTTCAGTAGCATCAATCATAATGATAACTACATCAGCCTTCTCAACAGATGCAACAGCTCTAACTATAGAATATCTCTCAAGATCCTCTTTTATCTTGCTCTTACGTCTAAGTCCTGCAGTATCAATGAAAATGTAGTCCTTATGATTGTAACGAACCCTTGTATCTACAGCATCTCTAGTAGTACCTGCAATATCCGATACAATAACACGCTCCTCACCGCAAAGCTTGTTGATAAGAGATGACTTACCTACATTTGGCTTACCAATAACTGCAATTCTAGGAGTATCGTCCTCTTCCTCATTTTCAGATGGCTCGGGGAAATACTCAACAACCTTATCAAGCATATCACCAAAGCCAAGGCGAGATGATGCAGAAACTGGAATTGGATCGCCGATACCGAGATTATAGAACTCATAAACATCAGCCATATCTCGCTCGAAACTATCCACCTTATTGACAACTAAAATAACTGGCTTGTGACTGCGGCGAAGCATATCTGCTACCTTTGAATCACTATCCTGAAGTCCCTGCTTAACATCCACAAGGAAAATAATCACATCAGCTGTATCAATAGCAATCTGAGCCTGCTCTCTCATCTGAGAAAGAATAATATCTTTAGAATCTGGCTCAATACCTCCAGTGTCAATCATAGTGAAATCATAATTAAGCCAACTAACATCAGCATAGATTCTATCTCTTGTAACACCTGGAGTGTCTTTAACTATAGAAATACGCTCACCAGCAAGGGCATTAAACAGCGTAGATTTTCCAACATTTGGGCGGCCAACAATAGCCACAACTGGTCTTGCCATAATTTATATCTCCTCTAAAAAATCATAATCAAATTCTTACATTATAATCCAAAAATCGAAACAGCGATTTATTTATCAATTGCAATATATCTAAGACAAAATCTAGTTAACAATGTATTAGCATTCTCGAGCGAGACGTGTTAGTCGAGCGGTGAATGACTAATCATTGTTAACGTAAGATTTTTTCTCAACCTAAAGTCCCATGATTACAAAAACTATCGTCCAATAATTGCACAAACTAAATCGCGACCGTCTGATTGTACAATACGAGCCTTAACTTGTAAAGCCGACTCAAGCTCAGAAAGTGTTATATCATCAAGGAAAACCTCCTCTTGAGCCCTAAGCATTGTACATGACAGCAAAAGATTATCTCCTAGATCTCTGTCCTTAAGCTGAGCGATTAAATCCTGCCCAGTTATAAGACCTGATACAGTTATTTCTTCACCGAAGAAATCGTTTCTAATGCAGACAACATCAACGGTAACCTTATTAAACTTCTCAGTAACTAAATCAGCAAGCTGCCTCATAAAAGGTGCAGCAAGCTTTCCTGTAGCAATAGTCACATGACGCTTTTTCATAAACAGTGGCTTTTTTATATCCTCTAAGGCATCAAGAACCTCTTCTTTTAAAAGCCTAAGCATACCAACGCCATTTTCAAGCTGAATAAATCCATCATATCTATCAGCCTCAGGAAGTGGTCGTCCTGCTAATATATACCATTCATCTGAAGCCTGGACAAAGTGATTGCCCACACGCTCCATTGCCACATTCTGCCAATGCTCAATCTGGTCAATAACCCTTCCTGCTTCCTCAGCTGTATATGTGCGAAGTGGAAAAAGTCCCTCTCTAAATTTAGTAACTCCCACAGGAACAACTGACATAGAGCCCATAACAGGGGCAAACTGAAGCAAATCTGAAATAGTCCTATCTAGCTCTGGCCCGTCATTGAGCCCTGGGCAGGAAACAACCTGGGCATTCATAGGAATCTCTGCATGGTAAAGCTTTTCTATTTTTTCAAGAATATCTCCTGCAAATCTATTATGTAAAAGCTTAACCCTAAGTTCTGGGTTGGTTGCATGAACAGAAATATTAATAGGGCCTAACTTGTAGGCAATAATTCTATCTAAATCAGCCATCTTCATATTTGTCAAAGTAACATAGTTACCCTGCAAAAATGAAAGACGTGTGTCATCATCTTTGAAATATAAAGTCTCTCGCATGCCCGGTGGCATCTGATCAATAAAGCAAAAAGCACATTTATTGGAGCATGATTTGTAATCATCCATAAGACCATTACAAAAGATAACTCCAAGGTCCTCACCATCTTCCTTGGGAACAAGTACTGATGTTGTGGTGCCATCCTCATGCAATAGCTCAACCGTGATATTGGCATCATCAGAATAATAATGATAGTCAAAAATATCCACCAGCTCTACATTATTAATTTTAGTGATAATGTCTCCTGATTTAAGCCCAGCCAAATCAGCTGGACTGCCAGGCGTTATCTCTTTAATTTTATGACTACTATTTAACATACCGGTATATACTCAAACGCATTTTTAAGGTGCGTCAAATGTCCTTCCTCAATTGCAACTACATCAAATCTAACTGGCGTGTCGCCACTTATTTTGTGGCTATACATATAAAAATCAGCCACTCTCGAAATCTTTTTCATCTTTCCAAAAGTAACAGCAGAAAGTGCAGAACCCTTGGAAGATGACTTGCGATACTTAACTTCTATAAAAACTAGATAATCGCCATCCATAGCAATTATATCTACTTCTCCCATTTTACAATAGAAATTAAGCTTAATTATCTTAAGACCTTGTTCTTTTAAATATTCTGCAGCAAGCTTTTCAAAAGCATTTCCTTGCCTTCTATAATTCAATATTTACCTCTATCCTAACTTAGATTTTATCTTTTCCATATCGTTAACAAAGACCAAAATCTCTGCAACAACCTCATACAGCTCCGGAGGAATCGCATCTCCTATATCAAGCTTGCTAAGGGTCTCAGCCAATTCATTGTCCTGATAAAAAGGAACATCAGCTTTTTTAGCCTCTTCAATTATCTGCTCAGCAACATATCCTTTGCCTGAAGCAAGTATTCTAGGAGCACTATCTCCAGCCTCATAGGCAAGGGCCACCGCTGTTTTATTTTTGTCGAATTCCTTTTTTTCAGCCATCATTATGCCCTCATATCAAAGCTATATCTATGCACTAATCCCTCAGCCCTGTCCTCTGTAGAAACAGGAGGCGCACCCAAGAAATCCTCTACAAAGGAGGTCTTTGGCTCACCACAAGTGACTTCTGATTTGACAGAAAAGCCCTTAGCCTCAAGTCTAGCTGTAAGAATATCTAGATTATCCTCAATAAGCTTCATTGACTCTTCGCTAGCCAAATTCCATTTGCAACCTACATTATTCTCTTTCAAACGAATAAAAACATCTGTAGAACCTAAATGTTCCATATCAAAATGCAAAAATGCAGTAATCTCTTCACCAGCCTCATAGCTGCTCTTTTTGTTCTGTCGAACATAAAGCATACTGTCAGTGTTCTGATTGTACATCTTAAGAGGAATCTGAACGAAATTATACATTTCATTTGCAGAATTCATAAAATTAATATTCTGTCGAATCTCTGCAGTCTGATTCTTAATTGTCTCTGCAGCCTTCCCGGAAAATGATGCCATAAGTCTCTCTAAAGCTTCTGTCTGTTTTAAGACTCGCTCATAAAGCTTTGATATCTCACCTGGCTTTGTAATATCCTTAGGCTCCATAGCAAAACTGTTGGCAATAATATTTTTAAGAATTCCCTTGTAAAGAGGCTCTCGTATTATATCATTTAAAGTCTCTTTTGGAATATCAGGATGATTATTAAAGTAATCAGTAATCTCCTTAAAAACTTGATTAATGTCTGCATCAGCTCTAAGGCTTCCATCTTCACTGAATATCTGCAAATTGTCCTTTGGAAAATCAGGAAGTGAATTAAGCAAGGTATTAAAAGATGTAATCTGCTTTTCTCCAGCAAAACTATTTAGCACTTGATTAGATGCTTCATTTTCATTGATAATAACCTGCTGGTTGATATCAACTTTTGAATTAGTAAGGATTTCACTTTCAGGAACAATTCCTTGTGCCTTTGCTGCCTGCTCCGAATTAGGATTCTGATTAACTATATCAATTACTTCATCCTGAGCATTATTAATAACAGCATCCTTGACCTGGGCAGCACTTTGAGGATTAACTTCTATATTGTTTGATTGATTAGTATTTGCCTCATTAGTAACCGCAGTATCTACAACCGGAGTCTGTCCTGCCTGAGGATTGGCCTGCTCAGAAGCAACCACAGCCTCTTCAGAAACTGCAACCTCCGGAATAAATATCTCTCTGATAGAATTATTAATGCTAATAACATCTGATGCTGACAGCTCTTTTGAAGACATAAGCTCTGGGAGCATTTCAGAAATAGTATCGAAATTATCAATAATAAGAGCCTTGTCATTAGCATAGTTCTGGAACATGTTTACATTCTCAGGAGTCATTTCCATGCCATATTTTGACATAGTAACAAGAGTCTGTGGATCTACACCAGGATTGTTGATCATGGCACGATTCATGGCAGCAAGACTTTCCGGACTAATTGAAAGAGAGTGTTGCATCATGGAATTTACCATATTTATTGTGCGCTCTGTGGCTGCGATATTGGCCATATCTAGGGCCTTGAGAAGTGTAGGATTAGCATCTAATGAACCAAGAGATACAGGGCGAATCTGAATAAGATTACCATCATTACTCTTTACCTGAAAAAATACGGATTGCCCCTCCAAAAGACTAACGCCGCTATCCAATCTAGCAGTCATAGTCTGACCATTGGCTAAGCCAATAGTAACCTTGCCATTATCAATACTATTAACAGAACCCTCAAAAATCTCCCCCTCTTTGAGAGAATCCTGAGGAGAACCTGTCAATGATTGACTCTGACTCATCTTGGTCAAATCCGCATTATTAACATAGTTTGAGTTGTATGGATTAAATCCAGTGTTAATATTCATAACTCACCTATATATAGAACTAAACAAAATTTCCAATAAATGATTTTCTATGAATTGGACATGGTCCATTCTCCTTAAGAGCCGCTATATGCTCCGCTGAGCCATATCCTTTATTGGATGCGAAATTATATTCTGGATAAATCTTATCGTAATCAACCATCATCCTATCTCTAGTGACCTTAGCAATAATACTTGCTGCCCCAATAGAAATAGACTTTGCATCACCCTTTATAATAGCCACCTGTGGAATATCCACCTCTGGAATTGTAACAGCATCATTAAGTAAAAGCTGCGGCTGTACCTTGCTTTCCTTAATTGCCTGTCTCATAGCCTCATAGGTAGCCTGTAAAATATTAATTTCATCGATTCTATTTTCAGAAACCACGCCAATGGAAACAGACACTGCCTTTTCCATTATTTCGTCATAAAGCTCTTCGCGCTTAGCAGCTGTAAGCTTTTTGGAATCATTAATGTATAAGATATCACAATCCTTTGGAAGCACTACACAGGCAGTTACAACAGGACCAGCAAGTGGACCTCTTCCAACCTCATCTATGCCTCCAATATAATCGTATTTTTCCCAGTATTTTTTCTCAAACTCTTTGAGCTTTTCAATACGCTCACGCTCTAATCGAAGCTTTTCCATCTTCTTTTGAGCCTGTCCAATAATTTTGGAAACACCTGGTCTGCCATCATTGATGTATTCTTCTATAAAATCTGGAAGAAAATCTATGCTGGCATCCTTATATTCCTTTTGAATCTCTGAAATCTTCTTCTCGCTCATGTTATTCAATGTTGTCGACTAAGCCAAATGATTTAAATGGATATACTCTTAGCCATGCCTTTCCCACAATAATATCCCTGTTAATAGGTCCAATCATTCTAGAATCTGTACTATTGTTACGATTATCTCCAAGGACAAAATATTCATCAGGTCCTAGAATCATCTCATTACTGGCCATACCCGGATTAGCCATAACCTCTGTACCATATGTCTCCTCAAGAAGAATATCGTTAATATAAATGTTACCGGAACCATCTATACGAACTGTCTCACCTGGAAGACCTATAACACGCTTGATATAGAAAGTATCTTTTTCCTCTCCACCAATGCCAGACTCATCATGAGGGAAAATAATCACATCAAATCGATTAGGATCATGGAATCTGTAGCTAATCTTGTCAACGATAAGATTGTCTCTATCCTGAAGTGTATCCTCCATAGATCTGCCACTTACAACAGTTCTCTGACCTACAAACTGAGTGATTAAAAAAACCACCAAAAAGCAAATAAGTACATTTAAAATGACACTTATGACCTCTTTGATAATAGCCTTTGAAGTCAAAGGCTCTTCTTCCTCTTCCTTCTTCATCTTCTTCTTTGAATCAGAAGTCTTTTTTTCAGGCGTTTTCTTTTCCTTTGTGGAACCAAAATCAGAAAGGTCTTCTACGTCCTTCATATTGGCTCTAGCCCTTTCGATGTCCTTTTTTATAAGTTGTTCTTCTTCGTTAAAGTCAATAACCTTCATTTTATGGCCTCTCCAGTGTAATATTTCCTAAATTACCACTTCTAAACTCGTCAATTAAAACCGCTGCCGCCTTATCAAAATCTAACTCCGAACCCTTTTTTACAAAGTTTCTCTTAGCTGCAATCTCCGTAATAATCTCATGATTAACAGCCGATTCATCCACCTCATATCTCTTGTTGAGAATGCCAGGATAAGTCTCCTTTAAGAAATCAGCAAGCTCAAGTGAAAGCTCTCTAGTCTCAATAATGGCATCATTGATAGAGCCAATAAATGCAAGATGTAAACCTACTGTATTGTCCTCAAACTTTGGCCATAAGATACCTGGAGTATCTAAAAGCTCAACTGATTTATTAAGCTTAATCCACTGCTTGCCCTTTGTAACACCTGGCTTATTGCCAGTCTTAGCAACAGAACGACCTGCAAAAGAATTGATAAATGTAGACTTGCCTACATTAGGAATACCTACAACCATCGCTCTAACTGGACGATTCTTAATTCCACGCTTTCTATCTCTCTCAAATTTGGCTGCGCAGACCTCATCTAAAGTAGCCTGTACGCCCTTCATATTCTTTCTGTCTCTAGAGTCAAGCTCCACTACATAGAAGCCCTGACCTTTAAAATATTCAACCCACTTTTTGTTAGCTTCCTTGTCAGCTAAGTCTGATTTATTAAGTAAAATAAGTCTAAGTTTGCCAGAAGCCAGTCCATTAATATCTGGATTACGACTAGATACAGGACATCTGGCATCAATAACCTCTATTACTAAATCAATAAGTTTAATATCTTCCTGCATCTGACGCTTTGCCTTGGTCATATGCCCTGGATACCACTGAAATTCCATAATCACCTAAAATGGATATCTAATCCATACCTTTCCTAAAATATCTTCTGAAGAAACAAAGCCAATACTCTCATAACGAGAATCCTCAGAAGAATTACGATTGTCTCCAAGTACGAAATACTGGTCATCCCTAAGTGTAATAGGCGATGCAGCAATACCTGGATTCTCTATTCTCTCAACTTCTATAGCCTCTTTGTATAATTCATCATTAATGTAGACACGACCCTTGTTGATATAAATCGTATCACCAGGAACTGCTATTACGCGCTTAACAGAATAACTAGCATTAACATTAGCCTTTGGTTTGAACGCAATTACATCCCCGGACTCTGGACTAGATAAATTGTAAGCAATTGTATTTACAAGTAATTTATCGGATGTATTATAGGTAGGCTCCATAGATGAGTTAGAACATTCCACCTGTTTGCCAAATGCCAATACCACACCATAAGCAAGTCCAATTACACAAGCAAGTTCCAATGCATAGATGAGAACATATCTCAATTTTTCGAAATTAATTTTTCTACGACGTCTGTTGAAATTCAGTCCATCTTTTCTTCTGGAAAAAATCCTACTGAAGAATCTCTTAATTGATAAAAACATACAAAATTCCTTTATAATTTATAGTATAAATATACCGCACTTTGCATATAATTTCCATTAAAAATAAAAGAACAGCCACACAAGGTGACTGTCCTACTTATTTCGAGATTAGATTCTCTCCTTAACCTTTGCCTTCTTACCTGTGAGATCTCTGAGGTAGTAAAGCTTAGCTCTACGAACTTTACCCTTACGAACTACTTCGATCTTCTCAACGTTAGGGCTGTGAAGTGGCCAAGTCTTCTCTACGCCTACACCGTTAGATGACTTACGAACTGTGAATGTCTCACGGTTGCTTCCACCCTGTCTCTTAATAACTGTACCCTCGAATACCTGTGTACGAGTACGGTTACCCTCGACGATACGGCCGTAAACCTTTACAGTGTCACCTACCTGAAACTCAGGTAACTCTGCCTTAAGCTCAGCAGCTTCAATGTTTCTAATAATCTCGTTTGCGTTCATTTTAAATCCTCCTAAACACTCGCGACGTTCTTGAAATACTTTATTGTAGATCAGCGGACCATCTCTTCTTTTAGCAACTATAGTATAATAACACGGTTAATCTTATTAATCAACCGAATTTTCCAAATATTTTTGATATAAATCAGGTCTTCTTTCTTTTGTTCGCTCAATAGATTGCTCCTTACGCCAAGCATCTACTTTAGCGTGGTCTCCAGAAAGCAAAATAGGCGGTACCCTTCGGTCATTCCAAACTTCCGGTCTAGAATACTGAGGATACTCAAGCAAATTGTTCTCTAATGACTCATCCTCGCCTGATTCAGCATTTGTAAGAACACCTGGAACCATTCTAGATATAGCATCTATCATAACTAAACTTGGAAGCTCACCGCCAGTGAGAACATAATCACCTATAGAATAATATTCATCGACGATTTCCTCTAAAACTCGCTCATCAATGCCCTCGTAGTGACCGCACAATAGACAGATATCTTCCATAAGGGCTAATTCCTTGGCGTCAGTTTGGTTAAAAAGCTTGCCCTGTGGTGTCAAATATATACAGTGAACCTTGTGGCCTGCCTTTTGGCAAACAGCCTGATAAGCGTCGTATATAGGCTGTGCCTGCATAACCATTCCAGCACCTCCACCGTATGGATAATCATCAACCTTTTTATGCTTATCAAGTGTATAATCACGGATGTTAATAGCCTCAAAGGAAATAGAGCCTGCTTTTTTAGCACGACCTAAGATGCTGGTATTTAAGGCATCTTCAATCATCTCAGGAAATAATGTTAAAATATAAAACTTCATATTAGTCCATCAATCCTTCCAATAAATGAATATCAACTCTGCCGCCTTCGATATCAACATTTAAAATGCACTCCTTAATAGCTGGAACTAAAACTGTCTTTCCATTTTCCAGAGTGATTTCATATACGTCGTTAGCACCTGTTTCCATAACATCAGAAATAGTACCGAACTTTTTATCAGAGTCTGCATCAACATATACTTCGCAGCCAATCAAATCAGCAATAAAGTACTCGTCGTCCTTAAGTTCAACTCTGTTTTCCTTTGTTACGTATAGTCCCTGTCCCTTGTATTTTTCAATATCATTGATATTATCAATACCTTTGAATTTAAGAATAACAAGATTCTTTTGAGGACGAGCATTTTCAACCTCAAGGCTAATATAACCATCCTTGCCTCCATCCAAAAGCAAGTTCTTCATATTCTTAAAACGGGATATGTCATCAGTAAGAGGGAATACCTTAACCTCTCCTCTAATACCGTGTGTCTGTGTAATTGATCCTACTTGATATAAATCTTCCAAATTCTACTCCTGTATAATAGAGTTCCTATTAAGTAAAACAGGCCTGATAAAAATCAGGCCCAAATAACTAGTCAACGTCTACAATATCAACGATAACCTTCTTGTCAATCTTTGAGGCTGCAGCCTTTACCACAGCGCGGATAGCCTTGGCAATTCTGCCCTGCTTTCCAATAACCTTACCCATATCAGAAGGGGCAACGCGAAGCTCAACAACAATTGACTTAGCGTCTTCCTTTTCTGAAACTACAACCTCCTCAGGATTGTCTACAAGTGACTTAGCAATTACTTCAACTAATTCTTTCATCACTATTATCCTTTTCCTTTCGAGATGTTTACTGAACGCCTGCCTGCTTGAAAAGTCTTGCTACTGTCTCAGTTGGCTTTGCACCATTAGCAATCCACTTCTTAGCTGCCTCAGCATCAACTGTAACCTCAGCTGGCTCCTGATTTGGATCATATGTACCGATCTCGTCAATGTTTCTACCATCACGTGGTGCTCTTGCATCTGCTACAACGATTCTGTAGATTGGTCTCTTCTTCTGACCCATTCTCTTTAATCTAATCTTTACTGCCATTTTTATTTCCTCCTAAAACAATAAATATAAAATAAATGGTCATGGACTAAAATGGGAAGCGCATTCCGCGTCTACCTTTGCCCATCATATTTGGCATTTGCTTCATCATCTTCTTTGATTGTTCAAATTGTTTGATGAAACGATTTACCTCTGCTATATCTAAACCAGCTCCAGCAGCAATTCTGTGCTTTCTGCTAGGATTTAGTAATTTTGGATTCTCACGCTCTGCAGGTGTCATAGAAAGAATGATTGCCTCTATATGAGCAAGCTTCTTATCGTCTACTGCATTCTCAAGCTGCGCCATCTGAGATGAATTAATGCCAGGCATCATACCAAGTATAGAAGTAAGTCCACCAAGCTTCTTCATCTGAGCCATAGATGTGAGATAGTCATTGAAATCAAAGGAAGCCTTTTTAACCTTTTTAGAAAGGGCAATAGCTGCATCCTTATCAATCTCTGCCTCTGCCTTTTCAATGAGAGAAAGGACATCTCCCATTCCAAGGATACGGCTTGCCATACGATCTGGATGGAACTGCTCCAAGTCAGAAAGCTTCTCGCCCATACCAGCGTACAAAATAGGCTTGCCAGTGACAGCCTTAATTGAAAGAGCTGCACCACCTCGTGTATCACCATCAAGCTTTGTGATGATAACACCGTCAATGCCAATCTTCTCATCAAATGTCTGAGATACATTAACAGCATCCTGACCAGTCATGGCATCAACTACTAAAATTGTGTTAAGGATATCAATATTGCTCTTGATTGACTCAAGCTCATTCATCATATCCTCATCTATATGAAGACGGCCGGCAGTATCGAAGATAACCACATCAAATCCGTTCTTCTTAGCGTAATCCATTGCCTCTTTGGCAATCTTAAGTGGCTTTTCCTGTCCTAGTGAAAAAACCTCCACATCCTGCTTTTTACCATTGACCTGTAACTGCTCAATAGCGGCAGGTCTGTAGATATCACATGCAACAAGTAGTGGCTTTTTGCCGCGCTGCTTGACCTTACCAGCAAGCTTAGCTGTGGTGGTAGTCTTACCAGCACCCTGGAGACCAACCATCATAATAGTAGTGATGGCACCACCAGTTCCATAAGTAATATCAGTAACCTCCGAGCCCATAAGATTAACAAGCTCTTCGTTAACTATCTTAATAACCATCTGACCTGGATTAAGGCCATTCATTACATCTGAGCCAATAGCTCTCTCTGTAACAGTGTTTGTAAATTGCTTTACAACTTTAAAATTAACATCCGCCTCAAGAAGGGCCATCTTAACTTCTTTGAGAGCTGCCTTGACATCAGCCTCGCTAAGTCTACCCTTGCTTCTAAGATTTTTAAAAACCCCTTGAAGCTTTTCTGAAAGTGAATCAAAAGCCATATATTATAATTCCTCTAAAATCAAACTAGAAAGTCGGGAAATCTCTGCCATGGTGTGGGCATCCGCCTGTCCCTTTGTCAATTCATTAATAGAAATGACATCACTTCTGATATTCATAAACTTTTCAACTAAATGAAGCTTCGCTTCATACTCTTCTAGCTGATGGTCCACTCGCTTAAGCAAGTCGTGAACTCCCTGTCTAGAAATAGAAAGAGTATCAGCTATCTCTGATAAAGACAAATCATCTAAAACACTCATCTCATAAACACTACGCTGACGCTCCGTTAGAAGCTCGCCATAGAAATCATATAAAAATCCTGATTTAATCTTATCTTCCATGACTCTCCTTTATCACCGGAGACTAATATACTATATAAAAAAGAAAGTGTCAAGTACAATTACTTGACACCCAATATTTTTTATAATGAAGTTCTAACAATCTTTGGCTTGTAGCCGCCTTCATCCAAAGCATTAAGAATCTGCTGCTTGTGATCTGGGCCAAATGCCTCAAGAGTAATACGAAGCTCAACAGCTGCCGAACGGTTTGTAGTAACAAACTGATTGTGCTCAAGCTTGATAACATTACCCTGATTGTCAGCAATTACCTGAGCTACCTTTGCAAGCATACCTGGCTTATCAGGAAGAAGAACAGAAACTGTAAATATTCTATCTCTAAAGATAAGTCCCTGCTGAACAACTGATGACATTGTAATAACATCCATGTTACCACCAGAAAGAATAGAAACAACTCTCTTGTCCTTAAATCCAAGATGATTTAATGCCGCAACTGTAAGAAGTCCAGAATTTTCAACAATCATCTTGTGATTCTCTACCATATCAAGGAAAGCTACGATAAGCTCATCATCATCAACAGTGATAATCTCATCAATATTCTTCTGAAGATATGGGAAAATCTTTGTTCCTGGTGTCTTAACTGCAGTACCATCTGCAATAGTATTAACAGAAGAAAGTGTAGAAACCTCTCCCTTTGCAAATGACTCCTTAAGGGAAGCTGCTCCGCTAGGCTCAACACCGATAACCTTAATCTTAGGGTTAAGAAGCTTAGCTAATGTAGAAACACCAGTAGCAAGACCGCCGCCACCAATTGGAACAAGAATATATTCTACAAGTGGAAGCTCCTTAAATACTTCCATTGCAATAGTACCCTGTCCTGTAGCCACAGCTAAATCATCAAATGGATGAATAAATGTATAACCATGCTCATCGGCAAGCTTGTAAGCATACTCGCAAGCCTCGTCGTAAACATCTCCGTATAAAACAACATCAGCACCATAGCTCTTTGTACGATTAACCTTAATCAAAGGTGTTGTTGTTGGCATAACGATTGTAGCCTTAACTCCGTACTTAGATGCTGCGTAAGCAACGCCCTGTGCGTGATTACCAGCAGATGCTGTAATAAGTCCCTTACTTCTCTCCTCATCAGTAAGTGTGCTAATTTTGTAATAAGCACCTCTTAACTTATAAGCTCCAGTAAGCTGCATATTCTCAGGCTTAAGATAAACCATATTGCCGCTCTTTTCACTGAAGTAATCGCTGTAAACAAGCTTTGTTTCGTGGGTAACCTCTGTAACAATCTTAGAGGCTTCTTCAAATTTGTCCAATGTAAGCATGATTTCTTCTCCCTATTGTATTGCTATATGATTACAAGTGTCTATTCTGAGTAAAACAACGCATTGACGAACTCTTCTGGATTAAACTTCTCCAAATCATCTATTGTTTCACCGACACCAATATATTTTACTGGCAATTTTAACTCAGATTGTATTGCAATTGCAATACCTCCTTTGGCTGTTCCGTCAAGTTTTGTGAGTACAATGCCAGAAATATCCGTAACCTCAGAAAATTCTTTAGCTTGAACAAGGGCATTTTGACCTGTAGTACCATCAAGTACAATAAGAGTCTCTCTATATGCCTCTGGAAATTCTTTTGAAATAGTACTGTTTATCTTAGAAAGCTCATTCATAAGATTCTTTTTGTTGTGAAGACGTCCAGCTGTATCAACCAAAAGAACATCAACTCCTCTAGCCTTAGCAGCATGAACAGCGTCAAATACAACAGCCGCTGGGTCAGAACCCTCAGGTCCACCGACAAAATCAACATGAGCTCTATCAGCCCATTCCTTTAACTGGTCGGAAGCAGCTGCTCTAAATGTATCCGCTCCAGCAACCATAACTTTTTTACCGGCAGCTGTAAGCTTGCCAGCTAGCTTTCCAATAGTCGTAGTCTTACCAACACCATTGACGCCAATAACAAGTACCACACTTGTCTTATTTTCAAAATCATAAGATGTGGCATCAAGAGCCATCTGCTGCTTGATTTCATTAATAAGAAACTCCTTGCATTCGGTAGGCTCCTTAATATGCTCTTTTTTAACAGCGTCCTTGAGATCGTCGATAATAGTCTCAGTAGTGCGTACGCCTATATCGCCCATGATAAGGACTTCTTCAAGCTCCTCGTAGAAGTCCTCATCAATATTTGTAAATCCATTAAATATGTAATCCATGGATTTGATAAAGTTGTCTCTTGTCTTGGTCAGGCCCTTAATAAGGCGCTGCCAAAATGGAATTTTCTCTGCCATAATTAATCTCTACTAGTCATCTAACTGTGCTTCAATAAGGTTAACTGATACAAGTGCTGATACACCCTTTTCCTGCATAGTAATACCGAAAAGTCTATCAGCTGCATTCATTGTACCTCTACGGTGAGTGATAACAATGAACTGAGTATTCTTAGTAAGCTTGTGCAAATAATTTGCGAAACGGTCTACGTTAGCATCATCAAGAGCCGCTTCAATCTCGTCTAACAGACAGAATGGTGAAGGCTTAAGATTCTGGATTGCAAACAAAAGTGCAATAGCAGTAAGTGATTTCTCACCACCGGACATCTGCATCATATTGATAAGCTTCTTTCCAGGTGGCTGAGCATTGATAATAATACCTGTCTCAAGAAGGTCATCTTCGTCAACAAGCTCAAGTGTACCGTGACCGCCACCAAAAAGCTCCTTAAATGAAGCATCAAACTGCTTTTTAATATCCTTGAAGCCTTCAGCAAACTGCTTTCTCATTCCCTCATCCAGCTCATCAATGATACGAACAAGTGAAGCTTCTGCCTCAACCAAATCGTCGTGCTGTCCCTTAAGGAAATTGTAGCGCTCAGAAAGCTCCTTGAACTCCTCAATGGCATTGACATTAACATTACCCATTGCACGAATAGCATTTTTAATCTTGCTAGCATCCTTTTTCATCTGATCTAAATCATTGTACTCAGGATCCTTAAGTTCTTCTGCTGAATGATATGTAAGCTCATATTCATTCCACATGTAATTGTTCTGATATGAAATAGCGTCGTTAATCTTCTCTTTTTGAGAATCAAGACGGAATATTTCTTTATCTAAATCTGAGATTCTATCAGAAATCTCCTGACGCTGCTCAAAGAAATTCTTGTGAGAATTATTGAGGGCATCACGCTTTTCAATAGTCTCTTTAATTTCAGCTTCAAGCTGACCAAATGTCTCATCAGATGCTGAAATAGTACTCTTAATCTCCTCAATACGAGCCTTCTTAGCCTCTGTCTCTTCTTTGGTAGAACGCGCATTTTCCTTTAATGAGGCAATATCAGCATCAGCCTTTTCAATCTCAGAATTGATACGGTCAATGTTCTGCTGAACGAAATCAACCTTCTGTCTAGCATTAGCCTCTTCGATTTGAACCTCAGACATGGTTCTGTTAACAGAAGTCTCCATGTAGGTCTTCTCATCCACTTCATCAGAAAGTCTCTGAATCTCAGCCTTAAGTTCGGCTTCCTTATCATCGCTTTCCTTCTTTTCGAATTCGATGTCCTTTTTGCCAGAGGCAATCTCTGTAAGCTGTGCTTCTAACTCTTCAGATTCCTTAGAAAGACCCTCGTAAGCTGTGAGAGATTCTTTCTTCTGCTCGTTAGCTCTATCAAGGCCAAGCTTTGCTGTATTAAGGGCAATAGCTGCCTCATTTAACTTAGCAGTATTTTCTTCCTTATCGCTATCAAGAAGAGCTGCAGCTGCCTCAATATCATCAGCTCTATTTTTCAGCTCATCCATTTCCTTGGAAATAGCATTTAGCTTCTCATCAAGCTCTTCAATCTCACGATTACGTCCTAAAAGATTAGATTTGTTCTTGAAGTGACCACCGGCCATAGAACCACCTGGGGCCAGATATTCACCATCTAAAGTAACAATATGAATGCTGTAATTGTTCTTTTTAGCAAGAGCAATAGCTGAGTCAATATGATCAGTAACAACAACTCTGCCAAGAAGATATGCTATAACACCATCAAACTTGCTATCGCAATCTACAAGCTCTGAAGCTAGTCCTAAAACACCCTTTTCTTTTAAAACTTCTGTCTTCTTGAAATTGCCTCTGCCATCTACAGAAGTAAGTGGCAAGAATGTAGCACGACCAAGCTTGTTCTCTTTCAGATAATTAATGAGCTTTTTAGCGCAAGCTTCATCTGCAGTAACAATATTTTGGATGTTACCGCCTAAAGCTGTCTCGATAGCCATCTCGTATTTCTTCTCTACGTGGATAAGATCAGAAACAACACCCTCTATACCATCGATAACGCCCTTTTGCTCCATTACCTTACGAGTAGAATTACCATATCCCTCGTATCTCTCAGCAATATTCTTAACAGATTCAAGACGAGTCTGAACACGGGCAAACTCATCCTTTTTAGCCTGTAATTTTTCAGAAGTCTCTTGAGATTTTCTCTTCCACTCAGCAGCCTTCTCAGAAAATTCCTTATCCTTGTCCTGAAGCTCTAATAAAAGAGTCTGAGCATTCTTAAAATCATCCTCAGCAAGAGCTACAGCAACATCCAAATCCTCTTCACGAGTCTTGCGCTCTAAAAGTCGCTGGTTGAGCTTAGCCTTGCGAATATTAGTCTGTTCAAGCATTGTCTCGAGACGCTGCTCTTTAGACTTGATAGAAGCTCTATTATTAAGAAGCTCCATAATAGCTTGATTATTCTGCTCGATTTTCTCGTTGTTAGAAACAATGGCAGACTGAAGCTCACTGTAATTACCTTTAACAGAAGCAAGACGTTCAACAGCCTCCTCCAATGTCTTATCAAGAGAAGTCTTCTCCTGAGCATATTCTGCAAGTTGCTTTTCCTTGTCAGCCTTTTCAGCTTCGATTTCAGCTACACGACTAGCCAAATTCTCATCTGTAACATTGGCAGAACGAATCTGTTCCTCTAAAAGAAGGATTTCATTCTCAAGCTTGCCCTTCAGTAAGGTAGACTCAGACTGGTTCTGCTTTAAATTCTCAATCTGAGTATCAAGCTCTGTAATCTGCTGCTCTAAAGAATCGTACTTTACGCGAATCTCCTCCTGGGCAGCCTTGCTAGATTCCATATTCTCTTTGGCAATGCTAGCATTCTTCTCAACCTCGTCTAAGTTGGCCTGTAATCTATCAACCTCAAGCATGAAAGAATTAACATCAATTCTCTTAAGCTCTTCTTTGTATTTTAAATATTGTTTAGCGTCTTCAGACTGCTTTTCAAGAGGTCCAATTCTACGCTCCTGTTCTGATAAAATATCATTAACACGAACTAAATTCTCTCTCTCGCTCTCAAGCTTCTTAACAGATGCAGCCTTTCTCTTTTTAAACTTAACAATACCAACAGCCTCATCAAAAAGCTCACGTCTATCTTCTGGCTTACCAGAAAGAATCTTCTCAATCTGACCCTGTCCAATAATAGAGTAACCCTCTTTACCTACACCAGTATCGTAGAAAAGCTCAGATACATCCTTAAGGCGGCAAGGTGTGCCGTTAAGTAAATACTCACTCTCACCTGAGCGATAAACACGACGTGCAATAGTAACTTCCTCAAAATCAACAGGAAGCACATGGTCGGAATTGTCCATTGTAAGTGCTACGTAGGCATAGCTAAGTGGCTTTCTAGCCTCAGTACCAGCAAAAATTACATCCTGCATAGATGCACCACGAAGCTGCTTAGCAGACTGCTCGCCTAAAACCCAGCGAACAGCATCAGCTACATTACTTTTTCCGGAACCGTTCGGACCTACAATGCCTGTAATTCCATTATGAAATTCGAATTTCATCTTGTGAGCAAAAGATTTAAATCCGTATAACTCGATACTTTTAAGATACATTCAATTCTCCCTAATACTTATAATTAAATAATATTTATAGAATCTTCCTTATGAAGCATCATAAGTGATTCGTAGGCTGCTTCCTGCTCTGCAGCCTTTTTGGTGCCACCAACACCAGTGCCCAGTACACGCTTACCAACAAGGGCCTGCACTTTAAATTCCTTGGCGTGATCAGGACCAGACTCAGATACAAGTCTATATGTAATCTGCTCTTTGTAATTAGCCTGAATTACTTCCTGCAATCTAGTCTTACTGTCATGGAACAACTGCTTATGTTCAATATCATTTAAAACAAAACGGTGAATATATTTAGAGGCTGGCTCCATACCGCCATCCAAGAAAATAGCACCGATTGTAGCCTCAAAGGCATCTGAAAGAATAGACTTACGATTTCTGCCACCTGTCATATCCTCTCCCTTTGATAAAAGGACATAATCCCCTAGATTAATCTCCTTACATATATAGGCAAGAGTAGGCTCGCAGACAATACTAGCTCTAAGTCTTGATAGTTTACCTTCATTGAGATCGGTGTAATTTAGATACAAAAACTCACTCGATACTATCTCGAGAACCGCATCTCCCAAAAACTCAAGTCTCTCATTGTCAGAGAACTTTTTCAAATGATGCTCATTAGCGTATGAGCTATGGGTAAGGGCCTGTCGTAATAAGCTTTCGTCTCTAAACTCATAGCCGATTGTCTTTTGAAATTCTTTTAAATCCTTCAAAATAATCTCTCCATTTCATTAAGGTACCTAAAAGGTAAAACCTTTTGAGTTTAAAGAAAGCATCCAGATAACTGGATACTCAAAAACACGCGCACCAACGAAAAAAATCGTCAATGCGCATATATTTAATTCTTATTTTTCTGCAACTGTCTTCTTGATAAGCTCAACAGCATCACCAACTGTAGAAAGCTTCTCAGCAGCGTCTGTATCAACTTCGATATTGAGTTTCTCCTCAACACCCATGATAATCTGGAATACATCAAGAGAATCAGCTCCAAGGTCATCTACAAATGTAGTGCTCTCCTTGATCTCTGCAGTGTCTACATTAAGAACCTCTGCAATAATCTCCTTTAATAAATCGAATTCCATTTCTAGTCCTCCTTTTTCTCTATAACTATATTTTCTTTGATATGATCATTAATCTTTTGCTCCTTAAAAGTCACGCACTGGAAAATAGTGTTTCTAACCTCTAAAGCCTTGGCACTACCGTGAGTCTTAACAACAAGACCATTAAGTCCAAGAAGTGGAGCTCCACCGTACTGTGTGGCGTCAAAAGCCTTAAGCTTGTTTTTAAGTGAAGGAAGCGCAAGTGCCGCACCAATCTTTGACAATAAATTAGATGTCAATCCCTCCTTAAACACAGAAAGAAGTGTACTAGCCACACCCTCGAAAGTTTTAAGAATAGCATTGCCTACAAATCCATCGCAGACTACAACATCAACTGTACCTGCTGGAATCTCTCTGGCCTCAATGCCACCTACGAAATTAATACTATCGCACTCTTTAAGAAGAGGCATAGTCTCCTTAACAAGAGCATTGCCCTTTTCCTCTTCGGCGCCATTGTTAACAAGGGCTACCTTAGGATTTTTAATGCCAAGTGCCTTTTCCATATAGATGCTGCCCATCTTAGCAAACTGTACTAAGTGGCTGCTACGACAATCTACATTAGAACCTGAATCTACAAGAAGTGTAACACCAGTCTTAGTAGGAATAAGAGCTCCGAATGGAGAACGCTCAATACCCCTGATACGTCCAACAATACCAAGTCCACCTACAAGAAGTGCACCAGAATTACCAGCTGAAACAAGTGCATCTACCTGACCTTCCTTAACAAGATGAAGGCCTACAACCATAGAGGAATCCTTTTTCTTTTTTATGGCCATAACTGGGTGTTCTGCAGTCTCAATAACCTCTGTAGCATTTTTTATCTCAATCTGCTCTGCTGGATAAGAATGATTAGCAAGTTCAGCCTTAATCACGTCCTCCTTACCAACAAGAACAACCTTAACTTCTTTACTCTCATTAACGGCATTAACAGCACCCTGAACCATAGCTGAAGGTGCGTTATCACCGCCCATTGCATCAAGTGCAACAACAGTCAAATTGCTCATACTATTATCCTTTCTAACATACTTATAAAAGTATACTTTATATAAAAGAATAATTCAATTCAAATAAAAACCTCTCGGCATAACCGAGAGGCTTTGAATTAATCTACTGCTACGATCTCTTTCTTGTTGTATGATCCGCAAGCTTTGCAAACTCTATGTGGAACCATAAGCTCACCGCACTTAGAACACTTAACAAGTGTTGGGTTGCTCATTTTCCAGTTTGCTCTTCTTTTATCTCTTCTTCCCTTAGAAGATTTGTTCTTTGGACAAATAGACATGCTATTTCACCTCCTTAAAGCTATTAAAGACATCTAAAAATTGTGCCATTCTAGGATCTAAAACTGTATCATCACACTGGCAAGGCTCTAAGTTGCGATTCTTACCACAGACTGGGCATATACCCTTACAGTCATCCTGGCACAATATCTTTGCCGGGAAATTCACTAAGATCTCGTCTAAAATGAGTTCATCTATATCAATCTCCTCACCATCAACAAATGAGTAAGGACCAATATCATCATCAGTAACTACCTGTCCTTCTGAAACTTCAACAGTCTCATCAGCCACAACAGGAATATCAAATGATACCTGACTCAAGCATCTATCACAAGCACCTACGATAGTACATTTAGTACTAAAGGTAATATGAAGCTTGCCTGTGCCAATCATAGATAGAACTACATCAAATGGCTCTACGTGACTGATAGAAAAATCACTGCCAAGATAAGAAAACTCATGTATGTCGCAAACTCCAGTAAATTTCTTATTTTGATCAGGTAATGAAGTAATATCCTTAATAGAAATCTTCATAAATATCTCCTATCCACACTTTGTCAATTATACATAGCTAAAATATGCTTGTCAAACACTTTCTGCAAATTTTAACACATTATTTAAAAATTCATTTAACAATTATTTAGAAACGATAGCTGCTGTATCTCTTGCAATCATAACCTCTTCATTTGTAGGGATAACGAATACCTTAACCTTTGAAGAATCAGAAGAGATAAGCTTGTCCTCTGAAGGGCCATCATTTCTAGAAGCATCAAGCTCTACACCCATAAATCCAAGGTGATCACATACAGCCTGACGAAGGCCTGCATTGTTCTCTCCAAGACCAGCTGTGAAGCAAATCATATCTACACCATTCATAGCTGCAGCATATGCACCGACATACTTAGCAATACGATATGCAATCATGTCCATAGCAAGCTGTGCTCTCTTATTGCCCTCTGCAGAAGCTGCAAGAAGATCTCTGAAATCTGATGAAAGACCAGAAATACCAAGTGCACCAGACTCCTTGTTAAGAACATTCATAACACCTGCAAAATCAAGTCCCTCTTTCTTAGCCATGTACTCAACAGCTGAAGGATCGATATCACCAGAACGTGTACCCATAACAAGGCCCTCAAGTGGAGAAAGACCCATTGAAGTGTCTACTGACTTGCCATTTAATACTGCACAGCAAGAAGCACCGTTACCAATGTGACATACAATAATCTTAGAGTTGTTGATATCTGCACCAGCGAACTCGCATACTCTCTTTGATACATAGCTATGGCTAGTACCGTGGAAACCGTAGCGACGAACTCCGTACTGCTCATAATACTTGTAAGGAACAGCATACATGTATGCTTCCTGAGGCATTGTCTGATGGAAAGCTGTATCGAATACGCCTACCTGTGGCTTACCTGGCATAAGCTCACGACATGCATTAATACCAATAATATTTGCTGGATTGTGAAGTGGAGCAAGGTCATTGCACTCTTCTACAACCTTAATCATCTCATCTGTGATAAGAGCTGAAGCTGCGAACTTCTCACCGCCATGTACAACTCTGTGACCTACAGCATCAATCTCGTCAAGTGATGCAATAGCACCAGTACTAGCATTAGTAATAGCATCAATAACTGCTGCTACAGCCTCTTTGTGAGTAGGCATTGGAATGTCTGTAATCTCCTTATCAAGTCCAGCCTTCTGATATACGATACGACCATCGATACCAATTCTCTCGCAAAGGCCCTTGCAAAGTACTTGCTCGCTCTCTGAGTCAATTACCTGATACTTAAGAGATGAGCTACCACAGTTGATAACTAAAATCTTCATAATAATATATATTCCTTTCTTTCTTTAAAATACAAAAAAATACATTTAATATTATAGCACTAAAAAAATACATAACAATAGAATTTTATAGTATAATTCACCTATAAAAAGTATTTTCGGAGGAACAAAAATGGTAGTTGGAATCGTGGCAGAATACAATCCATTTCACAATGGTCACAAACTTCAAATCGAATACGCTAAATCTGTTTTAAAAGCTGACCAGATTATAGTTGCCATGTCCGGTTCCTTTACTCAAAGAGGCGAAATAGCCTGCTTCGATAAATACACGAGAGCTAAGGCTGCCCTATTATGTGGTGCCGATATCGTACTTGAAATTCCAACCATTTTTGCCACATCTTCTGCACGAGAATTTGCATCAGCAGGTGTACAGCTCCTTGCAAGCTCTGGCGTCGTAGATACCCTTTTATTTTCCGGTGAGTGCGACAATAGGGAATTATTTATTAGCGAAAGCAGAAAACTTCTTGAGCTAGAGCAATCTGGCGATTTCAATAATGAAGTAAACAGCCTCATGTCCCAAGGCATTAGCTATGCCACTGCAAGAGCAAAAGCATTAAAGACATTTCTAGATGAAGAATTAATATCATCTCCTAATAATATTTTAGGACTTGAATATTGTAGATATATCAATGAGCATAGCCTTTCTATGGATGTTGCTGTAATGAAAAGACAAGGAAACAAATACGAAGACCTAAGTCTATCTGGAGATTTAAGCTCAGCTAGCTCTATACGCCAGCATTACAAGCTCCACAAGGAGTACGAAGCCATCCCCCTGGAGGCAAAAAACCTTTATGAAAACAGCACTTTTATCTATTCAGAGGACGTTTCTGAAATGTTACATTATAAACTTATTACAACTGACTCATTTGATGAATACTTGGATTGCAATAGTGACCTATCCGATAGAATAAAAAACAAACTTAATGACTATACTGATTTCACATCCTTCTGTCAGTTACTTAAAAGCAAGAATATGGAGTATTCTCGCATAAGCCGTGCTCTATGCCACATACTTATAGGAATTACAGATTCAGATTTTAAGGCTGCCAAAGAAAAGGGATATTGCACCTATATAAGAATGCTTGGGTTCAGCAAAAATGGCAGCACTATCCTTTCTAAAATAAAAGAAAAAGGAGCTGCACCTCTTTTAACAGCTCCTGATAATTCTATAATTAATAAATATGATATTCTTTCCAGCGATATTCTAAGGGCAATAGTGACCTCAAAAACATGCACTTCTTCCCCTACAGAATACACAAGAAAATTCGAATTAGTAAATATTTAAAAATGCCAGCACCTTCAAAAGATGCCGGCATTTTTGTTTTATAATGACTTAAATTTCTGGGTTGTATCGTTAAGCTGCTCTGTAACCTCTGTATTTCTGTCCATGGCATCAAAGATTTTCTTGATACCTGTAACGATTTCAGTTGAGTTTTCAGCACTCATATTAATTGCAAGAGAACTTTCCTGAACTGAATTTGTGATAGTGTCAACAGATTCAACCATGGCTTGCATGATTTCATTAAGGCTATCAGCTTTTTCGCTAAACTCTGTAAGCATCTCATTCATTACATCAGCTGTCTTACCATATTTCTCGCCAGTGTCTACATATTCATTGTAGTCACCGATAACAGTTCCGTTAATGAAATCAAGAGCTTCTTGGGCATTCTTAGCAAGATTGTTAACTGCGGCAGTAACCTCGTTAGCAATATCCTGAATAGTTGCAGCTGTCTGTCTTGAATTTGCAGCAAGGGAACTAATTTCATCTGCTACAACAGCAAATCCCTTTCCTGCCTCACCGGCACGAGCCGCCTCAATCGAAGCATTAAGAGCAAGAAGATTTGTCTGACTAGCTATATCTAAGATATCATCTGTAAGATCTGTAATCTGACTAACCTTTTCAGATTCCTTAACCGACTTAGTAAGTGTCTCAGAAAGGATAGCAACTCTATCGCCTGCATCTGCCTTCTTAACATTAACTTTAACCTGAAGCTCGTCTGCTTCTTGCTTAATTTCGTTAGCAGTTTCAGTTCCAACATTAGCCTGGTCTGTAATTCTCTGTGCTGCCTGTTTTACATCATCAACTCGCTCGTTAATTGATTCGAGGATACCAACAACAGACTCCATATTTGCTGATAGCTCTTCAAGTGCAGCAGATGAATTGGTTACATTATCATCTGCAATTCGAAGCTGTGAGCTAACCTGCTCAGAACTTTCAGAAAGAACTATAGTACCATCTTTCACATCTTTCATGATGCCTTGCAATGTAGCAATAAAAAGATTGATACCGTTTTTGATATACATAAGCTCTGACTTTGTCTTAGTGTTGATTCTTGCTGTAAGATCGCCTTCACCCATTTCAATCTTTCTAATAATTCCATTAACCTCATCACTAATAGATTTAATCCTTTTAACTACTGTAACATAAGTAATGATGAAGTTAAGAACAATAAGAATAAGAACAATTGCTGTACCAATAATGGAAACAATAGTTCCGCTAGAAAGCAAATCATTCATCATTGTCTTTGTATTTTTAGCATTATCTTGAACAGCAGTATCAAGAACCTTTGTAGAATGAATTATTGCGACCTTTTGAATCTCTGCCTTATCAAATAAAATCTTATAGGCATTAGTCTGATCTCCCGCATCACATTTTGCTATAGCATTATCAATATACTCACACAACTTCTTATACTGCTCTTCAATTTCAAGCATCTGATTTTTTGCTGACTCATTATTATAAGTACTAAAATCATTATTCAAATCAGCAATATCCTGCTCTATTGCAGATTTAGCTACATCAAGCTGAGGAAGTAATGCTCCTTGCGTTTCAACAGAATTAGAAGCAACATATCCTGTAACCTGATCGTAGTATGACATAATGTCAGTCTTTAAATTAGCCTCATGAGATGTAAGCTCCATCATAGAATCAAACATCTCAATACTGCTTGTGGTAGATTTATTCATAGCATTCATAATAAGTGCCATGACAATAAGGAAAGCAATTAGCATTCCTAAATTGAGGGCTGAAATTTGAACTACGATTGAATTAATACCACTTACTTTTGCATTGTTATTAGAATTCTTAGCCATTTCATTTCCCCCTTTCTACTGTCTAGCATAGTAATCAGCAATAACGCCGTTTACTCTATTCATAAATCCATTAGCATCTACCTCTCCGGCAGCATATTCATAGAAACAGTAACAAAGTCCATCATCACTATTTCCACAGCCTTCTGGTAATTGCATCCAGTGCCAATTAGAAGTTTTATCAGCAGCTATATAATCTGAAATTGTCTGAGCAAATGGATCATTAGCCACATACTTGCAATCTGTAAACGGGCTTACAAATCCTGCATTTTCAACAAGCATCTGCTGTCCTTTATCCTCAGAACACCACTGCAAGAATGCAAGTGCCTCTTCCACATTTCCTTCCTTTGGAACTGCCCACCATTGAGGTGCTGAGGTCATAATTGTGTCCATGCCATCTTCAAATGCATAAGGAACCATACCCACTTTAAAGCTTCCTGCCGCTTGGTACTGAGAAGAGAAATTTCCTGTTAAAGATGCACCAATCCAAGACCCCTGTGTAATGAACGCATACTTACCTGCAGCAAAATTTTCAACCTGCTGGTCATAAGTTCCTGTTGTTACAAATTCAGGATCTGAGTATTGATTAAACATACCAATCATAGCTGCATAATCCATGAATCTAGAAGAATCAACTTTATTATTTTCAGCTAATCCATCAATATATGTGCTATCATCTCGTCCCAATCCGGAATCTAAATACGCGCCAAAAATATGGTTTCCTGCAGACCATCCCAAATCTTTTGGTTCTGCATAATATCCAACCACAGCTTTTAGTCCAAGAGCCTCTTTGTTTGCATCAACTTTTTCAAATGCTGATCTTAAGGCATCAGGCCCTGTTATAGAAGCTGGATCCACTCCGCATTTACTTAATATATCTGCATTGTATGCAAGTCCAATTGCCTCAGTTGTATATGGGAATCCAATTGTTCCATAATTTGCATCAACATAAGCTGCACTAGTACGGCTAGCCCAATCCTGATCACTCATATCAACAAGCAGACCTTCCCAGTTACCAAAGCCGGAAGCCTCGCAGGCTATGATATCTGGCATTTGATCTGATAGATAATATCCCTTGATAGTGGCTGATGCATCAACGCCTGCCTGCACAGAAAGCACTGTAACCTCTACACCAGTTTCTGCAGTATAGGCTGCAGCTAATTCTTCAATCTGAGTATTAACCTCACTTTTTACATTAAACAATGTAATGTGTTTCTCAGAATTATCCTGGGCAGCCTCTTTAGCTCCTCCTGATTTCTTGCATCCAGCAAAAAGTCCACATACTAATATTAGCGATAAAAATAATACGTAAAATCTTTTCATGAATGTCCCCTCCAATACATATCTATATCTGCTAAAACTATAAAAGCAGTTAGAATTATCTAATATAGATTTTACAAGACCCTCGTTCTTTAGTTGTGAAGACATTCAAAGATATCTGTGAATAAATTGAGAATTTTGTTGATGTGTGGATAAAGTGATAGTTTGTAGCAAATAAAAAAGAACCCCGCTTAAAAAGCGAAGTTCTTATAAATTAATTTTAGTGATGGAATAATCTAAGACCTGTGAAACTCATAACCATTCCATATTTGTTACAAGTCTCGATAACATTGTCATCTCTAACAGAGCCACCTGGCTGTGCAACATACTGTACACCAGACTTGTGAGCACGCTCAATATTGTCACCGAATGGGAAGAATGCATCAGAACCTACAGAAACTCCTGTAAGCTTATCAAGCCAAGCACGCTTCTCAGCTTTTGTGAACTCTGATGGACGAGTCTTAAATGTCTTGGCCCATACATCATCACCGATAACATCCTCAAACTCATCACCAATGTAAAGGTCGATAGCATTGTCTCTATCAGCTCTCTTAATTCCATCAACAAAATCAAGGCCAAGAACCTTTGGAGACTGACGAAGCCACCAGTTGTCAGCTTTCTGTCCAGCAAGACGAGTACAGTGAATTCTAGACTGCTGTCCAGCACCGATACCAATTGCCTGGCCATCCTTTACATAGCAAACTGAATTTGACTGTGTATACTTAAGAGTAATCATTGCAATTGCAAGATCAATCTTAGCCTGTTCTGGAAGATCCTTGTTCTCAGTAACAATATTAGCAAAGAAATCATCATTGATAACAAGCTCGTTTCTACCCTGCTCAAATGTGATACCAAATACTTCCTTTCTCTCAAGCTGCTTTGGAACATAATTTGGATCAATTTTGATTACTGCGTAGTTGCCGTTCTTTTTAGCCTTTAAAATCTCAAGTGCCTCAGGCTCATATCCAGGAGCGATAACACCGTCAGAAACCTCACGCTTAATAAGCTTTGCTGTAGCAACATCACAAACATCTGAAAGGGAAATAAAATCACCAAATGAAGACATTCTATCAGCGCCTCTAGCTCTAGCATAAGCATTAGCAAGTGGAGTAAACTCCATATCAAGGTCATCGCACCAGTAAATCTTGCGCTCTACATCTGAAAGAGGAAGTCCCACAGCTGCGCCAGCTGGTGATACATGCTTAAATGAAGTTGCAGCTGCAAGACCTGTAGCCTTCTTAAGCTCTGAAACAAGCTGCCAGCCGTTAAACGCATCTAAAAAATTGATGTAACCTGGCTTGCCAGATAAAACTTCGATTGGAAGGTCGCCTTCTTCCATATAGATTCTACTTGGCTTCTGATTTGGGTTACAGCCATACTTTAACTCTAATTCTTTCATAATTCTCCAATCCAGCCAGTTACGCTCTCAATCCTATGATATTGCCTACAGTCACTACATGTTCCTTACGGCAACACATAGAGATTGATAGCTACTGGCTTAATATAAATCTTACATTATGTCTTACTACATAATTCCATCACGCTCTCAAGCCTTGGATATTGTTCCACTCGGCTAACACGTCATCTCTATTTATTCTTATTAATAATTCTTGTTTCGTACATGCCTGTAGCGATATCGATATATCTTACGAAAAGAGATACTTTGTTATCCTCGTTGAGGTTTGTCCAAATCATATTGGTAAACTCATCGATATCTCCTGAAATTTCAACTGGAGTTGGCTCGCCTTCGTATGAAGGAAGTGGATTTCCATCATTCATATATGTGTGAATAAAACGGCCTGAACCAGCCTTAGGATTAGAATAATCAAAGGTGTATCTGTTACATGAATCAGCGTCACCCATGTTAGATTTAAGAATAGACATTAAATAAGAAAACTCACCGTTTTCAACGTGAAGAAGACCTGAAATACGAGGTGTGTAATTAGGACCATCTGGCTCAAACTCGCGTCTGCGAAGTGTCTGCTCAAATGTCTCACCTGACTTCATATAATCATAAATAGTATCAGTCTGATCACCGTTTGTGACAATTGTGTCATTACCAAGCACGCGTACAGGCGCATAAATGATAAGACTAGGGTCGGTAAGCTTTGATGGGTCAAAGGCCTGTGTTCTAATGCCCTCACCATCCTCTACGAATACTCTGTTTCTCGAATTCTCAGAACGTCCCATAATAAAATAGGCAGCGACAGCCTTGGTACCATCTGATGATCTACCAATGACAATGCCTCTGCCCGGATAACTGGTTTCTGATAATTCTCTTGCTAAAGATTTTACTACCATGGGTTCCTCCTTAATTACATTTTCCGCACAAAATTATAACCGAACCCATGAAATAAGTCCACATAAAAATCCCCCGGTTAATAATCTAACCAGGGGAATAAATGCTAACTTCCAAAATATCTATGTAGTTTCATTAAATTTTCTAATTACGTCATCTGCAGAAATTGCATATGAACCTTGGTCTGTATATGACTTCTTGCCAGTAATACTTGCAAGTTCATTGCTTGCGTATGAATTAGCCATTGATGCCTTGGTTGCTACCTGATATGCATAGCTTCCTGTTCCATTAAACAAATCCTTAGCATAAGTCATGTTAGCCTTATTCTTGAAGAAATCCTCATCGATGTTAAGATGATTTGCAGTATCAATTGAAATACCTACCTTACCAAGAGTATTAACGGCCTTGGCACTTGTAGTAACCATTGAAGCAAGCTGAGTCAATACGCCTGTACCCTCAGCATTCTTTCCTATATCAACAAGGGAATTATACGCCTTAATATAGTCATTAACAGCGTTATATATTTTATCCTTGTCGTAATCAGATGTTACCTTGCCATCTTCATCTTTGGTCTCTACCTTGTTCCAAATAGAATCCTTGCCTTTAGACAAGAGCTTATCTGTAGCCTTATTTAAAGCTGCAGATTCATTTCTAATCTGACCTAAATTACCAGTCTCTGCTTTTGATTTCTTTGAACCTTCACTCTTTAAATTTCCATCAGAATCATATTTGGCATAATAAGACTTAATCAACTTCCCATAGGAACCTGATCTAAGCTGAGACAAACTACCAATGGAACCTTCCAAACCGCCAAAAATAGTGTTGGAATTAGAAGAACTTCCTCCAAAAAGTGAATAAAAAGAATTGTTATTTGAATTAATATTTAGAGACATATACATCACTCCTTTGACAATAAAACCTCGAACTTCCCTGTTCCTTATGTCTATTAACCCACTTTTGTTTATACTTGTAATTATAATACTATATATTTGTGTTGAAACTGTTATGCTCAAATCAACATCTACAAGCGTACTGGTACATTATTCTCACGTAAGTATGCCTTTAAATCATTAATCTCAAGCTCCTTATAGTGGAACAATGAAGCTGCAAGAGCCGCCTCAGCACCACCTACTGTAAGAGCCTCTAGGAAATGTTTCTTTTCTCCTGCACCACCTGAAGCAATAACTGGAATATTTACAGATGAAGAAATCGCCTTGGTCAATTCCAAATCAAATCCTGCCTTTGTACCATCCTGATCCATAGATGTAAGAAGAATCTCTCCTGCTCCAAGCTTCTCGCACTTTATAGCCCACTCCACTGCGTCAATACCGCAATCCAAGCGTCCGCCATGTTTAAAAATATTAAATCCACTTCCATCAGCACGCTTTTTAGCATCGATAGCAACCACAACGCACTGGCTGCCAAACTTGTCTGCAGCATCTGAAATAAGTCTAGGATTATCTATAGCTGCTGAGTTAACTGAAATCTTGTCAGCTCCCTCTCTAAGTAGTGCCTTGAAATCATCAACAGTGCGAATTCCGCCACCAACAGTAAATGGAATAAATACCTGCTCAGCCACACGACGAACCATATCTACAACTGTATTTCTATGGTCAGAAGATGCTGTAATATCAAGAAATACTACCTCGTCTGCTCCAGCCTTATCGTATGCTGCAGCAATTTCAACAGGATCACCTGCATCTCTTAAATCAACAAAATTAACGCCCTTTACAACACGCCCATCTTTTACATCCAAACATGGGATAATTCTTTTTGTAAACATATTAACACCTCAACCTTTAAACATTGGCAAAATTCTTAAGTATCTGAAGTCCAACAGCTGAGGACTTTTCTGGATGGAACTGACAAGCAAAGACATTATCTTTTTCAACTGAAGCATGTATATGACAGCCGTACTCAGTTGTAGCCTTAACTATAGAAGGGTCAGCAGCCTCCAAATAATATGAATGAACGAAATAAACAAATGAGCCCTCATCAATTCCCTTAAATAGACGGCCTTCATTTGGAAAATCAAGAGAATTCCAGCCAATGTGAGGAACCTTGATTCCCTCTCCATCAGGGATTCTTTTAACCACGCCATCCAAGAGATGAAGTCCCTCAACACCAGGTGACTCTTCTGAGGAATCAAATAAAAGCTGAAGGCCAAGGCAAATACCTATAAATGGCTTGCCACTAGCAACAAACTCTTCAATAGCCTTATCAAGCTCATATTTCTTTAAATGTCCCATAGCATCAGCAAAAGAGCCAACCCCTGGAAGAACCAGTCTGTCAGCTCTTTCAATTACACTAAAATCCCTGGTGAGGATAGTTTCCTCACCAAGGATTTTAAATGCTTTTTCTACACTTTTAATATTTCCTGCATCATAATCTAGTATTGCTATCATAAATCCGGTAACCCTAAGCCTCTCAGCACCTTTCTAAGTTCTATAGTATAGTAATGTCTGTTAGGCTGTTTATAAATCTCAAGGGCCTGTTCAGCAGTCAATCCAAAATTGTCTGCAAGCTCCTGAATAAGCTTTTCTCCGTATGCATCGTACTGCTCGGAAATGCCATATTCAACAGCATTATCCTTGTACTTGTCATAACGACCAACGCCCTTTATAAGTGAATCCAACGCGTAATTGTACTGCTTGTACATAATAAATGTATCGAATTCATCCTGACACTGCTGTAAATCAGCAAGAGTACGCGCTTGATTTCTCATGAGGATAACTTCTTCGTCATCCATAGGGAAACCATTAAGCTTTTCGTATGCTGAAATATAATTGCCAGCAGCAAAGTCATCTTTGGCCTCTGCCATGTGACGTTTCAAGCCTGTAAAAGTCATTCCAACCATTACTACACTAATTATTGATATAGATAATACCAAAAATGTTGCAATAATGGAAATAGGAATTTTAGGAGAATTATCTGGCTCCTTTGGCTTTTTCTCTTTTTTAGGTTTTGGCTCTTTCTTAGGTTTTTCCTTTTTGTCGCCCTTTTCCTTAGCTTTCTCCTTTTTAGCAGCTTCCTTAGCCTTTTTCTTTTCTTCCTTTTCTCGCTTCTTTTTGGCCTTAGGGTCCTCTGCGCCACCCTCAGGAATTATAGGATTACCATCTTCATCATAGGTAATCTCAACAGTAGAGGAAGTAGCTGCAGCGGCCTCCATCTCTGCTATTTCATCCTCATCTGGAGCTCCAAAAATAAGAAGTGCTAACTTCTGTAAAAATGGATTTGATGTTTTCTCACCCTTTTTCTTTTTCTCTTTTTTCTTCTTATCTTTTTTGCCTTTTTTACCGCCATTATCAGCAGGTTCATCCGCAGATGCTTCTGCCGACTCATCAATTTCAGCGCCCTCAGCAGCACCTTCTTCGTCGCCACTTAAAAGGGATTGAATATCAAGAAGATCTTCGTCATCTCCATCTAGAAGATTCTCCAAATCCATATCATCTTCGCCAGAAAGATTAGGCTCCTCTCCGTCTCCATAAAGAGCCTCATCTAAAGCATCCATCTCATCTGGTAAAAACTCCTTAAGTGAATCATCAAGAGGCTCCTCCTCAACATCAGAGGTAGCATCATCAAGTGAAAATCCAAAGTCGTCTTCGTCAGAAGATTCCTCAGATTCTAGTTCAAGGCCACCTAAATCAGATTCCTCTTCTGTCGAATCCTCAGTCATAAACTCTGACAAGTCTATTTCGTCATCATCTGCTAATTTAATTGGCTCGTCTCCAGCTAAATCTACTCCGTCCAAAGAGCCCTCTTCAGCCTCTGAACCATTATCCGAATCAGCCGGTTCCTCAGAGTCATCCGCATTCATAAGTGCCTCTAAATCAAATCCGCCAATCATAGAATCATCAGCACTATCATCAGTAGAATCATCCGCTGATGAAGCCTCAGTTTCTTCTGCTATTGTGTCGTAATTAGATACAGCATCATCTTCATCCATCTGCTTATGGGCATCTGATACGACTGTTTTTATATTATCAAGGAGTGCTCCAACCACATTTTCCGATTCAGGTATCTGTCCTGTCTCCTGGAAAATACGCTCCTCCTCATCTATTTCCTGTTCAAAATCACTTATAAATGAATCGGCATCATCAACACCTAATTCTTCCTCAAATTGGCGCAAAAAATCCTCCTCAGATAATACTTTTCTGAGGTAAGGATGGGAACTCTTAGGCTTCATGTCCTCAAGGGCACTGGCATCTATTCCCGTAGCAGTAAAGAAATCCTCCTCTGGTGCAACAGCTTTACGGCTTTCCAAAATCTTTTGGTTAGTGCTTGTAACTCTCTCTTGCACCTCATCTGCATCAGTCTTTGCTTTATTTATTGAATTTAATAGTCCATCAAGGTAGTCTTCTGACTGAGACATAATATATCCTCCCAAAACAAGGATTTTGTTTATTTAAAATAAGGGGTATGCTTGGCATACCCCTGAGAAATTAAATTATTTGCCCTTTCGAGCATCCTCGTACTTAGCAACAAGCTCATCTACAACTGCAATCAATTTTCCAATTTCAGGCTTTGTAAGCTGCGCATCAGCACCAAGACTTTCACCTTTTCTTCTAATCTCATCATTGATAAGAGATGAGAAAATGATAACTGGTATATTCTTTAATGTGTCATTTTCCTTTACAAGCTTGCAAAGTCTGTGACCGTCCATAAGGGGCATTTCAATATCAGTAATAATAAGGTGGACATCATCAAGAACTGTACCTCTCTGATGGAATTCAACCAGCTTATCCCAACCCTCTTGACCATTCATGTTGACAATAAGATTGGTATAACCAGCCTTCTTCAAGCACTCAACAATAAGCTTTGAAAGAAGTGGTGAATCCTCGCAAAGTAAGATAGGTGATTTACTTCTATCACGAGTCTCATAATCATCCATCTCGGAAACCTTAAGACCAGTCTCTGGATTGATGTCTGTAACGATCTTCTCGAAGTCAAGGATAACAACAAGTCTATCCTCAAGCTTAATAACACCTGTAGAAACTCCAGATTCATCAGAGCTAATAGTTGCATCTGGCTTAATGATGTCTTCCCATGATACACGATGAATTCCAAGAACCTCATCAACATGGAAAGCAGTGTTTAAACTGTTGAAGTTAGTAATGATGAACAATCCATCATTAGGAGCTTCATCAGTAATATTTAAACATTTGCGAAGAGAAATGACAGAAATCATAATATCTCTAGGCATGAAGATTCCTTCAATACAAGGGTGCGCGTTTGGCAACGGCGTAACCTGTTGATATAACAAAATCTCCCTGATCTTGGCAACGTTAATTCCGTAGAAATTTTTGCCAACTTTGAACTCGAGAACCTCCAGCTCATTAGTGCCTGATTCCAATAAAATATTAGTATCCATGCAAATCTCCTCTCATTTATAAATCAAAAAGATTTATATTGTTGTCCCTCTTGTTGTGCCATCGCTTGTAACATAAAGCTCAAGTGATGATATATCTTCTACTGACGAATTGCTGAATGAGAACACCAAAATCATATCTTTTGATGCACCAGCCGCCAGAGAACCATCAAATCTAGCTAAATCATTAGATACTGGAGTAAATTGGGTGGAAACCTTTTCTCCTCCATTTATGGATAGGCTGTATTCCCTATCCGTATAATTTGAAAAATCTACTGCCGAATCAGTTGTATTAGTCGCAGTTACGTATAAAATAACGTATTTCTTGCCATTTACCTCAGTGAGCACAAAACTCTGTGAAGGCTTAAATTCGGTAGCTACATCAAAGGATGAACAATCAAATGTAACTCCTTCAATATCTACTGCATCGGTAAATGACAAACCGGCATCTGAACCCCCATCTTCAGAAGTGGATGATTCAGTGTCATCAGGTGTCTCTATAGGCTCACCAGTCTCTGGATCAATCTGTACATTTTCTTCATCTACAGGATGTTCTTCAGAAGGATTTTCCTCGTCTACCGCTGCCTCGTATCCCTCTTCAAGCTCTCCAGCCTTAACTCTTGCATTACAGATACCAGTAGTCTGATTCTTGTTAAATTTCGAAACAGTTTTAGATGCATATAGGGTAATAATTGATTCCTCTTCCGCTGTCATAGTATAAAGAGGCTCACCGCAGCCTGTTGCTAAAAGAGAAATGCAACTTACACAAATCAAAAGCATACATCTTTTAATTTTCATGCCATACTCCCAATAATAAACTAATCATTAATGGTATGTTAGCATTAAAATGTGTATTGTTCAACATGAAAAATCAGAAAATTCTATGAATTTTTGGTGGTTTTTGTATCTTTTGCAAGAGATAATTCGAACCAAAATTCCACACCATTTTCCAAATTATCCACACCATATTTTTCGTGTAGCAAATCCATAGTGGCTTTTACTACTGACAAACCTATACCACTTCCGCCATATTCACGGCTTCTGGCCTTGTCAGCCTTGTAAAATTTTTCCCAAATATGTTTAATATCTTTCTTGGAAATATTATTGCCTGAATTGAATACACTAATTCGAACTTTTCCTTTTTTTACAAATTCGTACTTAACATTTATAACATTCTCATTCAAAACATAGTGAATGGCATTGCTGATAAAGTTGGTAATAACCTGCTCTACCAAGAACTCGTCAGCATGGACATAGCACTCTTCTTTATTAATAAATGAATAGGTAATATTCTGAGCTTCAAAATTAATCTTGTTGCTATCCACTACGCTATCAATCATCTCAGTAAGGTTGAAATCAACATAATCGATATTCATCTGTCCAGCTTCAAGCTGATTCAAAATAAGCATCTCTCGAACAAGTCTATTCATCTTGTTGGCTTCGTCGATAATGATATCAAGATAAATCTGACGGCTATTTTCATCCTCCATAATACCTTCCTGGAGGCCCTCAGCATAACCTTGAATCAATGCAATTGGAGTCTTAAGCTCATGGGAAACATTTGAGACAAATTCCTTACGCATATTCTCTGTCTCTTCTCTAACTTCCAAATCATGCTTTAAGCTTTCATTGGCATCCCTAAGTTGCTCAATAGCACGCTTAAGGGTTGTGGACATTTCATTTATATGCTCGCCCAAATCATCAAGCTCATTGTAGACCCTTTGCGGATAGTATCTAGCTTGAAAATCAAAGTTGGAAATTCTTTTAGTAATATCAATAATCCCATAAAGAGGCTTTGAAAAGCTCTTAATTACGTAATGACTAATTACAGTGGAAATACCAAGAGCAACCACAACCATGAATAAGAAAAATCTATTGGTAATGTGTAATGTACGAGATATTCCAGCGTATGAAGTACGCATAAATACAATACTTCCATCAGGAAGGCATCCTCTAAAAACTAAATACCTATCATCTGCTCCTGGAAACTTACAGGTAAAAATCTGATATTCATCTGTGGTCTGAAGAATCTTGACAGAATCATCTTTTGAATACATAGAAAAGCTGAGTTGCTGGCTAAGCACCTCAGGATCAGAATTAGATTTTACGAGAGATTCACCGTCAGGTCCTAATATAATTACGTAAACAGAATATCTATCAAATAATGCAGTCAAGGGCATCTGATTATCCTCTTCATATAGATTGCCATCCTCTTGCATTACCTTAAGCTCATTAAAAACTGAGCGCATATCCTTCTTTTTTTGGCGCAAATAATAATCGCCTAAAAAGTAGGCTGTTAGCAGACTAATTAATACTAGTGTTCCTAGAAATATAGTTGCTATCAATCCTACAATTTGGCGATTAATTTTATTAGACCTTTGCATCGACTTCAAACTTATACCCCATGCCCCAAATAGTCTTAATATAATTTCCTTTGTCGTCTAGTTTGCTGCGAAGCTTTTTAACGTGTGTATCGATAGTTCTTGCATCTCCGAAGTAATCATAATCCCATACATGATTGAGGATTTTCTCTCTGGAAAGAGCAATACCTTCGTTGTTGATGAAGTAATAAAGAAGCTCGAACTCCTTAACAGAAAGTTCAACTGGAGCTCCATCATTAGTAGCTACATGTGCATCCACATCAAGCTGAATACCGCCTGCTTCAACAACCTTCTTGCCTACAGACTCATCTGCGCTTCTTCTAAGCACTGCATTAACACGTGCCATAAGAATCTTTGGAGAAAATGGCTTGTTAATGTACTCGTCTGCACCAAGCTCAAATCCATTAAGGACATCATTCTCCTCGCCCTTGGCTGTAAGCATTAAAACAGGAATTGAAGACGTCTCTCTGATTTCCTTGAGTACAGCAAAGCCATCAACTTTCGGCATCATGACATCTAATATGATAAGTGAAATGTCACTATCCATGTAGAAGATATCAAGAGCTTGTTCTCCATTTTCAGCCTCTACTACCTCGTAATCCTCTCTTACTAAATAATCCTTGATGAGCTTTCTCATTCGGCTCTCATCATCAGCCACAAGAATTTTGTTCTTCGACATAACACCAACCCCATCCTTGAATAATTATTTGTTCCTCTATTGAACTGAAGAGTTTTCCCTTTCTTCAAGAGCCTTCTCACGAGCTTTTAACTCGGCTTCCCTTTCATCAAGCTCCTGCTTCCAGGTAGAATACTGATCAGTAATAGTCTCTTCGTAATTAAGTATCGTAGGACTGTTAATTGTGCTACTGACATAAAACATACCTATGACACATAACAGAAGTGTAAGCGAAACAACTATAAGTACGCTATTAATGATTTTTAACTTTCTAATCTGTTTTAGCTCTGGACTAGTATCAGATTTAGAAAGCACCCTATTTTTTTCTTGAGCATCAGAATCATCATCACCCTTTTCATCAGATTCTGACTGTAACTCTTGTTCCCCTATCGTATATACATCTTCAACCTCATCTTCAGCAAACATCCCTGAAACTAATAAATTCTGCCGAAGTTGAGATAAAAACCCCAATCCAATTTCAGTTGAAAACAAGCGCTGTTTAAGAAGCTTGTTGTAAATCTGAAGAACTGTCTTCTCGTCAGCTTCTTTTATCTGACCAAGAATATACTCTACAGTCTTAAGCTCCTTAGCTGCCTTCTTTGCGCTTTCCTCATCGTTAAAGATATATCCACCTATATTATATTTTGCCATATCTTTTACCTGAAAATGATTATATTAATATATTAGCAATTATAGACAAAAAAATCTATCAATATCTTTATTTTTTTGCATTTATTCTGAAAAGTCCGCAAATACAAACCACAACGCCAGCCAATGTAATAACTGTACTGAACCATAATGAGAATGTGACACCGAAGGTATACATGCAGCCGCCTCCAACAAAACTTGCAAGAGCATTAGCAAGTGTCATGGCAACTACAAGGAATGCCTGTCCCTTAACTGAATCCTTAGCAGGCATAAACTCATCGACAAAATGAACAGATGCTGGAATGAAAAGTGCAAAAGCAAGGGCCTGGAAAATCATACTAAAGTAAAGCATGCCAACAGTTGAAGCTAATGCTGTAAATAAAATCTTAACAAAGAAGAAAAATGCTGAAATTCCAAATAAAAGCTTAGTGCTATATCTATATTTTATCTTGTTGAATAAAATCATTGCTGGAAGTTCAACCAAAGCAGCAAGTGCTAAGATTCCACCTGTATCAGCCTCATCTCCACCTACGTGACTTGTAATCTGATAAACAAAGTTATTAATTAAAACATGTCCGAAGAAAAAGCATGTAACACCAATCATGATTACAAAGAAAGCCATGTTATCTGAAATAAATTTCTTGACTGTCTTAACTGTGATTTCCTCTCCAACCTGTCTTTTCTCAAATGGATCGTATTCTTTTGCGAAAGACTTAGATGATTTACTAAGAGTATATCTAAGCCAAATGAGTATAGACATAAATCCAACTGAAGCAATAAATCCAAGTATTGGAAGAACACGCTCCGAAGAAGCCTTCATTAAATTTCCTGCCACCAAACTAATGACAAAGAAAAACAACGAACCGTTTGCTCTAGCAACGCCATAATTCATCTCAACGCCACGGTCTTCGATGAAGAAATTAAGAGCATTTAGAAATGGCTGTACAAGCTGTGCAAACATAACACCAATAAAGAATGTAAGCCCTGTAGCTATAGACTTTCCTGATGTAGTGCAAGCAAGAAACATATCAATAGTAACAATAATACCAAGAACTGTAAGTACATCCACTACTGTATAGCGGCTAGAATTATCTGTATTAATTGAAATAATTGGCTGTAAAATAGCAGCCATTGCAAAAGCAAGTGCAAAAAGTATTCCTATTCCTGCAGTAGAATACCCTCTGTCCGATAGGTAAGCTGAGCCCAAACTAATAGCACAGCACACTATCATCCAATAAAATCCCTGTAATAAAAAATACTGGAAATTTAATCGGAAGTCATTTGATGTCTTTAATCTTTCTAGCATAATATTAACTCTCCTTTTATTACATTATAGTAAATCTGTAGAAATATATCAAAAATTCACTATACGTGTATAATGTGATAGAATGTAACAATCAATTTTTAGAAAGGAACACAAATTATTACTTATGATGAAAAAAACAATCAAATCGTTACTAATTCTATTACTCTCACTTATATTGATTGTATTAGGTTATTTTGCTTACTTATTTATCGCATACCACAGGATAGATGACAATCTATCTCTTGATATTTCAAACAGTGGCAATCCAACAGATAAAATTAATGTCGGTCAAACCTATAGAGTATCCTCTGCAAATGTAGGATTTGGTGCCTACTCCGATGACTTTTCATTTTTCATGGATGGAGGCACAGAGTCATGGGCCTTCTCAAAAGAGGCAGTAAACAACAATATCACAAATGAAGCTAAACTCTGTCAGTCTTTAGAACCTGACTTTTATCTCTTTCAGGAAGTGGATATTGATTCCACTCGCTCATACCATGTAGACGAAGCAGCGCTTCTCACACAGGTAATATCTGAAAACACAAAAGATACAAGCTGTACATTTGCTGTAAACTACGATAGTCCATTTTTAATGTATCCATTGACTCAACCACATGGCAAGTCAAAATCAGGACTTTTAACAGTGAGCAGTGTCACAATAAATGATTCTGTTCGCCGACAGCTTCCTATTGAAACTGGATTCTCTAAATTCTTAGATTTAGATCGCTGCTACGCAAAAAACTATATAGACGTAGATAACGGTAAACAACTAGTCCTTTTCAACGTACATCTTTCTGCATATACAACCGACCCAAGTACTGCTGTAAATCAAATCAAAATGCTTACAGAAGATATGCAAGCTGAATATGATGCTGGCAACTACGTAATAGTAGGTGGCGACATGAATAAGGATCTATTAGGTGATTCCTCTGAATATTTCGGAGGCGATAAGGAAAGCCATCCTTGGGCAAAAACATTCCCAACTGAGCTCTTGCCAGATTCATTTGAAATAGTAGGTCCAATTGATGAATACAATCCAGCTCCATCTTGCCGTAACGCAGATGCACCATATACTGAGAATACATTTGTACTAACTGTAGACGGATTTATCATCTCATCAAACGTAGAACTCGTTGATGCAAATGTTTTAAATGCAGAGTTTAAATACTCAGACCACAATCCAGTCTACATGGACTTCATTTTGAAATAATTAAGCTTGGCTAGCCTTAGGGCTAGTGCCACATAGCTTATCAACAGATTTGATGATTTCCTGAATTTCAGGAAGATAGTGCTCATGCTCAGTCATGAGCCTATCTATTTCATCTCTTTCTTCTTGGACAATTCTTCTATGATCTTCTATTCTATCTCTGATTTTCTTGCGTCTCATAACAAGTCTATGACGACACTCTGACATATCCTGACGGTTAATCAAAGCATTTACCTGATTAAGCCATATTTTGTCATCAGCAAGACCTATCTCAGAAAGAATTCTCTCAAGCTTATCGTTGTAAAACTCAAGATCATAATTGTTTTGAATATATCTCTTTTGATCTCGAATCTTGTCCTGATACTGTTCCCAAACATACTGTAGTTCAGCAGCTGAAGAAACGTGATATTTGTCTTTTATGTACTCAATGCCATTGGTGACATTAACGTACTTCATTCTCTCAACATTCAATACGCTTATTGCCTGATTGAGATGAACTATCGCTTGGTGGTTTCCTTTAACAATGGAGTTTTGTCTAAGGAATACAATAAAACCGCTGGTAGCGCATATAAATAATACTATATACACCCATATATAAATATCTGCCTTGGCAGAGCTCTGAGCTGCATTGTACATAACGTAAAGTAGCATTAAAAGCGCCATAAAACTAACCATAATGATAGAGGCCATTTTCTTAAATAGCTTTTTCTGCTCTCTAAGCTCTTCTCTTTCGATTTCCCAACGGCTCTTCTCCCCTTCCATATATGAAAGGCTTCGCTTGATTTTAGCCTGATAAATCTCGTTATCTATATATCGATTAATAATCTCCGGCATATCCTTTTCATCGCTGGAAATCACCTCGAATTGTTCCTCGGTAATGTTTCGAGAAACACCCTTTGAACTGAGAATGCTTTCCTCAAGCTCGCAGATTTTAGAAGCTGTGTTCCTAAGTATCTTCGCCTCTTCCTTAGGCATATTCTCGATAGCTTTGATGTCGTTAAGATACTGAGTGACAATTCTATACTCTGTCTTTTGCTTCTCTAATTCTTTGGTGGAGGCAATAATCTGCTCACAGGAATCCAAAATATAGTGCTCAAGTTTTTTAGGATTCCAAGTGTCAATGCCTTCAATTTGAGAATAGACTCTGCTGAAAGCATCATCGATTTTAGCTGCCTTAAGTTCCTTTTTCTTTTTACGATTTGTAAATAAACCCATTTAGACTCTCCCGAATTATATTTTACAAAGCTTAATATATTCCTTCTTCCAACTATTAATTATATTAGTCATTACCTCCCTAGAGGACTGGCGATTGGAATCATCTGAAAGTAAATCATTAATAGCCCTGTCAAAATCTACTATCTTTTCGTTGTTGGTAGCCCCTAAGATAATATTGTTAACCTCATAAATTTCATCATTAGGAACCTGATATTTCTTTACAAACTCCTGAAAGCCTTCTTCATTGTGAGCACATTTATTGGCATACAAAAGACAATATAATGTCTGTTTTTTATGATTTCTCTTGTATCCCTCATCAAAACACTTGATAGCCTCATCAAACAGAAACAGCTTAGCAAAAGCGCAACCTAAATTGTGGTACACATCTCCCTCTGTCACTGCAGACATCTGCTTGGTTAAATCATCAGCAAGAAGCGTCTCATACTCATATACTGCATCTATAAGCTTGTCTCCAGCCATTAGCCTATCAGCGCGAAGCTTTCTTCGCTCTGGTTCTGATTTATTCTCGAATGTGGAAATAATAGATAAAACATCCTTAATCTCCTTATTTGAAGAATAACCATTGGCGCTTAGTATGTGTCCTACAAAAATATGTAAAGGTGCATTGCTTTGAACTAGTCCAAGAAGCTCTTTTGAAAGAGTCTGATTCTTAAGCTCTCGACCAATCCAATTACATAGTTCTGGGCTCATCAACTTGGAAGATAATAGATATACATTGTTTAAAATATAATAACTAAGTTCTTCCAAAGAGTATACATTCAAGGACGCCTCCTCAATGTAATAAGGTGAAGCCGCTATTGAGTTTTTGCAAATAATTAATGTACTCATAAAACACCCTACTTAATAGATATAATATGCTCCCATTTTTTACCAGAAGCTGCAGATATCTCCCCAAATCCCAAATCCGTAATTGCGATAGAAACAGCAACATCAGAAATAGGACTAGCCTCAATACGAAGTCTAGTAGTTCTATTTTCTCTCTTTGGCATATCTGTAAGTTCAAGAACCTCTGTATGAGCCTCTCTAGACTCAGGTCTTTGAATGAAAAATTCTATTTCTGGCTCTCCATCAAGGATAACCTCACACTCACCCTTTACATCATACCAGCTCTGTCCAGCATCTATGAGTGTATAAAACTTCATCACATTGTTATCAAGAATCTTAATTGAAAGATTCATCTTAAGGTCGTTGTCGCCAATAAATATAAATGGCCAATCTCTATTTCCTTCTTTTATGTACCCTGCGTAACATGCTCCCTTTGAATAGAGATTCTTACCTAAGAATACCTTTCGTCCCTTGCACAATTTGGTAAGAGATGATTTCATCCAATCACCATCAAAACCATCTCCGACAAGATAGACGGCTGAGTAAAGCTCATTGCCAATTGTATCTGTAACAATCTTCTCGAAAAGCTCGTCACGGTTGTCTATGATATCACCATGGTTGGCCACATCAAGCGTAATAAGCTGTGGTCTTGTACTTTGATTTCTGTTTAAAACACAAGAGACAACATTGGAGCCACTATAATCAAAAAGGGCCACCTTGTATAAGAATAATTCTGGCTTTTGCGAAAGAGCATAATAATAGAAACACTCATTTCTATCAATTAACATCAGCTGCTTAGATGAAAAGCCAAGCTTAGATGCCACATAATTCATAAGCTCCATGATTTCAAGGCTAACCTGCTCGACGCAAATTATCAGCTTATCGATACTGTCCATCGCAGCCATAGGACCTGGAATAGAAAAAATCTTATTGAAGAAAATAACAAGTAAATCCTGGGCTTCATAGGAAGAATCATCGATAAAAACCATATCCTTTTTCAGCGCAAGAGTAAAAAGGTCTTCAACTAAAACAGCCTCTTTTGTGCGACTGCGTTTGATGGCCTCATCACCGAAAAACCATTGGCTCATGCCAACTCTCTTAGCCACAGTAGTAGGAATAGAATAACATTCTTCTCCAAGTACTGTACTAACAGTAGAAGGCTCTGCCATATCGGCCTTATAAAGGCTAACGACGGTAGATTTAGCGCTTATATCAATTCCTAAAAAAGCTCCCTCTGAACTCATAAAACTCCTTCACTCAATATTATAATATTGAGAAAATATTATTGGTAACTGTCTCAAGCCCTTGATATTTCTTCATTGAAGCTGCAAGAGCTTCCATTTCTCCATACAGGCTATATCGAGAAATGTCATTCATCAGAGCATATCTGCCAGTTGTGTTGTCTAACTCATCACTAGCTACAAATGTATCACTCTTAAGAGGCTCCTCCGACTGTTCGTCACAATAGATCTCGTATTTAAGCTCATCCCCATAAAACAGAATAAACTGCTTTACGTACAAGCCATCGTACATCTCTATCATATCCTCTTCCACTGCCTGACCACCATTTACAGAGTAGGCGATGGTAATTGACTGACGTGGGTCACTGTTAAACTCAATAAAATGCTTGTCATAGAGATGATATTTGATTTTAAGCTCCTGATTGCATCCTGCAAAGAAACCAAAATATTGATTTCTAAGGATTGCGTCAGCCAGGAGGATATCAAGCATCTCCATATCATCCTCATCCAAATCCTTTGAGGTGCATAGATATTTCAAAAGGGCAATTCTCATACTCTCATTGACAGCAAGTCCCTTTTTATATCTATTGTAAATATAAGAGAAAATAATCTCCGGAATCTCCTGTCCATCAGAAAGGTACGCATGTGCCTGGTAAGTAAGGAATGCCTCCACAATCATCTTATTGTTCTTGCGAGCAGCATAAGCCTCAAAAATATCCATTATTCCTTCTGGAAGGAAATCTCTATAAAGAACCTGGGTGATAATTCGCTCAGCAAACTCAACCACATCCTCGCCCTTTTCGTAGGCATTATCAAAAACCTTCATCATAGTCTTTGTAGGACCTACGTAAAAACGAATTAGATAACGAATCATATCACTATGATATAATCCCTCTTCTGTTAAATGAGCTACAAGCCCAACTAAGAAGTCATCTAACTTTTCAGGATTTTGATTAATCATAAACTGGCATAGCTTTTTCGCTGCCCCATTATCAAGAGAGGTAGCATTGGTGTTTTTAATCATATAGTAAGCTTCTTCGTACTTGCTTCTATAGATAAATACCTCAAGCACAGAGGCTATTGTGGCTGCATCTAAAGAGGTAAGATCTGCCTCATTCATAAAATGCTTTTCAATGACAGCCTCTCGGTCATTAAAACGAAGAATCTCGATAATCTTAGGATAAAGCTTTCTAAGATAATCAGCAGAAAGCTGCTTAGCGTTAATGAGTAACTCCGCCTCATCTGCATCCTGCTCTGATTTTTCATTAATCTCACCCTTATTTTCCAAATCCATAATGGCATAAGGAAGATTTAAAGGAGTAAGGCTTCTAAGTGTACCCATGTAAGCTTCTGGATGAATAACATCCTCTATCAAATAGGCATCCTCATCCACAAACAAAAATCCATTTTCATCCTCTAGGAAAATAACACCCTTTTTCCCGATATAAGGAAAATATGCCTTGTGGTCGGAAATATTGGCAATAGTAGGCGCCTTAAACTCATCCTGATAGAGAAAAATTCTATTAACATCAGAATTGATAACTGCAATCTTTTTCTTAAATGCAAGTTCAGAAACAAGACGAGCAATCTCAGAATCAAATATTCCCATCTCCATGAGGCGCTGATAGCAAACTGCCAGATTATCATCAAGACGACCTATTTTTAACTGCTCAAGCGCAAATGTCTCAATGGCAGACTCATACTGCTCATAGGTCTCTGGATCCTCGCTCTTGTGCAAAATAATATTGGCATACAAAAGAGCCTTTTTCTCAGGTGAAAGCTCATTATTGTATTTAAAGAACATGGTGAGAAGCTTAGGCAGCTTATCAACTGAATAGTCTGGAAGACTCTCCATGTAAGCCTCAAAAAGGCCAGACACATGCAAATTAGAATCTATAGCCAGCTTGAACCACTTAAGGAATCTATCCTCTACATAGTTGGCCTTAAGCAAATATGTAACAATGCCAAGCAATAATTTCAAATCAGGATATACCTTGTAGCACTCCTCCAAAATAGGAAGCACCATTGGGTTATATGTGCGCTCAGTTTCAAGAACATGAACCATCTGAATAGCTATGTCATTGTTAATAGCCTTTTTCTTCCGCGCCCAGTTAAGTATTTTGACAGTAAGCTCGTCAAACCCAGAAATCAAATATGGGTCCTGAACAAATATATAGTATGCCTCAATATACAAAAGAGGCGAATCATAGCCATCGCTAATCCACTCTCCTATATCTCGAAGCTTGGCTGTAGGATTTTTAATGTATTCTTTTCTGAGGAAAAGGAGGAACCAAAAAATCCTAACATCGTCATAATGCTCTCTAAAAATAGACTCAATAGTCTCAGTAAGCCTATCTACATAACCTTCCTCACGCTCAATAAGAGTGCAAATATAAAGCAAAAACGCCCAGTCACCGCTGCCCTTATCCTCGATTGTACGCTTTAGATCCTGAATAATCCAAAGGGCCTCCTGCTTTTGATTGTTAGTCACGTATAAAAGAGCCTTCATCAGAAGGATATAATTATCATCTGCAAGATCTGGTGCCAATGAATCAATCATCTCAAGAGTCTTAGTGCACCACTGGCCTGTAGTAATATTTCTAAGTCTGAAATCCTCATAGAGACGACATGCATTAAGCTTGATAAGATTAGTCTCATGGGAAACTGTATCAAGGACAGTGCCTTCCTTGTCCGCAGTGGCAAGGATTGTAATCTCCCTATGAATATTACGATAATCAAATGAAATGCGTGCGTAATTAAGACCAGCATGCATCTTTTCCTTGTGAACATAGTAATTCATGGTAAAGATAGAGCCCAAGAAAAAGTCAGATGTAATATGGCTCTTATCAATAGACACAAAGTCAGCATCACAAGAAACAGCAATATCAATATAGCCCCAAGTAGATCTGGTAATCTCTATTTCACCTTTTATATTTTCATTAATCTCGTAGTATTTATCACATCTTTCATCTAGGTCAAAGGTCATCTTCTCTTTGAGTCCACATGAAACTAAAAACTCGTCAACATTGATAGCAGAAATAGGCGCCGCCTTAAATCCCCTGTACAAAAGACGGGTACGCTTGTCCATATCTAATATAAAATTAGCAAAACGATCTGAATAGAAAAGAGAAACAGCCTCTGTAAATCTATTCTGAGCAAAGTCTGCATATTCTTGAAGAGTACGAATCTCTCCATTTGAGGAAATAAGAGGTGGCTTAATATAGCTAATTGTAAAAGGAATATAATTTTCAACTCCTACCGCAACAATTACAAAATCACCCTTTAATTCCTCCCCAACTTTAAAATTTAAATCATCAACTGTATAGTGAATTTTAACATTAACACTGTCAAATAAAGGTTCCTGGATTTTGATGTATGGATTGGTGCAATAAATTACACCTCTGATTTTTACATCATTAAGACTCTTAAAAGAAATCTCCCCTGAAAAAGAATCATGAATAAAGCAAGTCTCATGGATTTGCTCAACATCAAACTCAATATTTGGTTTTAAGTCGCCGAATTTATCCTCTGAAATTCGATAGATTCTTTTTCTCAAAACATTACCTCTTTCATATTAGTTTGCAAAAATAAGCCTTTGCACACTAATCCTAGCATATTCATAGTCAATTATAGCACAACATGTTGTGTTTTCAAACGTTATCCATAACAAACTTATGGATATTTAGTCTAGTCGGTGCTATTATGTAGATGTTTAAAAAAATGCTTATATTTCAAGGAGAAATCATGATAAAACACAAGGATCATTTTCACGGAAGTGACTTAGAAAAAATTGAGCAAATTTATGGCATAAAAAAAGAGGACATCATAAGCTTTTCTGCTAATGTAAATCCACTTGGCATCTCTCCTAACCTTAGAGATGGCATTGCTAAAAATATTGACTGCATCACTACATATCCTGACAGAGATTATGTTCAGCTTAGAAAATGTATTGCAGAGTACTGCGGCACAGAGACAGACAATATCATTGTAGGAAATGGTTCTACAGAGCTTATTTCCCTTTTCATCCAAATTGAAAAGCCAAAGAAGGCATTAATCTTAGGCCCTACCTACTCTGAATACGAACGTGAAATTGCTCTAGAGGGAGGCAAGACAATCTATTACCCTCTCAGAGAGGAAAACGACTTTGTTTTAGATGTTAACCACTTTATAAGCAAGCTGTCAGAGGATATTGATATGCTTGTTATATGTAATCCAAATAACCCTACAGGTACTGCAATTAACAATCATGACATGAGAAAAATACTTGATGCCTGCAAGGAATGCGACATATTTGTAATGGTGGATGAAACTTATGTTGAGTTTGCTGAAAACATAAAAGAAGTTTCATCGGTGAGCCTCACTCGCACCTACGGCAATATTGCAATACTTCGCGGTACATCGAAGTTTTTTGCAGCTCCAGGTCTTAGGCTTGGATACGCCATCTGCTCTAATTCAGATTTGATGTCAGTTATGAACCAAAGAAAAGATCCTTGGACAATCAACTCTATTGCTGTTATTGCTGGAACACTTATGTTTTCAGATACCAAATACATAGAGGCCACTCGTTCACTTATCGCATCAGAGAGAAATCGTCTATACGATATTTTTGAAAAGAGCTCTAGATTCAAGCCATATTGGCCACATGGTAATTTTATGCTATTGAAAATTCTTGAGGATGGAATTACCAGCAATGACTTATTTGATAAATGCATTAGAGCCGGTCTTATGATAAGAGACTGTTCTACTTTCCCTTATCTAGGCGAGAATTACATTAGATTCTGCTTTATGAATCCTAAAGACAATGACCGTCTTGTAGACTTACTTTTAAATTAAATAGCACTAAAAAAGACCTTTTGTTTTCACAAAAGGTCTTTTCATATTAAGGCTTAAGCCAAATATCCATATCAACGCTTCCTTCGATACCATTTACATGGCCTGACTCTGTATACTGCCAGAGATCAAATTCATAAGGCCAATAAAACTCCTGATTGTATCCCGCAAACCATTTTTTATAGTCAGTAAGCTGGTTCAAATCTAAAAGCATAGCCCCCATTTCAGTGTTATGATATATCATCGTGTCATAACCAGCACCCTCAACTGTATTCAAAAATACTTTTGTAAGATTTGTACGTTCATCAACAGAAAGAATGTTAGTACGAGCATCTTTTGCAGCAACTTTTTCCACGTCAAACACTATAGGTAATTGTAGCTCATAACCATCTAGTATATTTAAAACTGTGGCAGCCTCTTCCACTACCTCAGCCTCGTTGATGGCCTGAGAAAAAACATATACGCCAACATCAAGTCCGGCAGCCTGTGCTCCCTCTATATTCTCTACACATTTCTCATCAACCATGAGCTTTCCTGTGCCATAGCCCCTATACAAAGCTCTGACAAAAACAAACTCTACTCCATCAGCAGCAACTGCCTCCCAATCAATATCTCCCTGATGGGATGACACATCAATTCCAAATCTAGAAACAGTCTGTCCATCTGAATAAGAGTATCTACCAGTAGTCTCATCTACCGACAAATTTTCAACTTTATATTCATTTTTAGCCAATGAATCATCTATCTCTACGAAATTGTATCTATTATTAGCTGCTACAACTATATAATCAGGATAAAATGACTTGAGAACTGCAATAACTGATGAACCATCCTCAAGTGAGCCCTTAAGATTGGCAAGAACAGATATTTTACCCTGATCTATGCCCTCTTCCTTGGCCTCTTCAATGAGAGCCTCAACTTCCTCGCTAGTGTATGACTTGCCAGTCTTAACCTGAATACGGTTGTGAGTGTCTGCGACAATATAAATTACCCCAACTGCAACCAATGTCAAAATAATAGATAGAATTGATACCAAGAAATAACGAAATGCTCTTCTCATAACTTATAATTTTAATGTCATATCATCAAGCGAACCTATCTGCTTGCGATACCACACAATCCCCTTCCATTCTCCGAATTTGTAACCTATGTTAGTAAAATGTCCTACTTCTTCAAAGCCAAGAGCCTTGTGAAAAGCAATGCTTGCAACATTATCATCTGTGATTACACCGTACATATACTTGTAACCAATAGCTGATAATCTGCGTTCTAATTCCTCGTACAATGCACGTCCAATCCCAGCTTTTTTAGGAACCTCTGGTGAGGTGTAAATAGTAGATTCTACAGAAAACTTGTAGGCATCGTGATGTCTAATCTGACCAGCATAGGCCATACCAATGACCTTGCCTGATTCATCACATGCCACAATATAAGGATATGCTTTTTTTGTTTCAACTATTGAATCCTCATAGTCCTGAATAGAACCATTGACCTCTGAAAAAGTAACGAATGAATTGGCTACATAGTAACCATAAATATCTCTGATAGCTGAGGCATCACTAATCTCAGCCTCTCTAATGGTAAATTCCATTGCTTATCTCCTAAATAAAACGATAAAAAAATTCTAACAAATATTAAAAATAGGGTCAATGGAAGAACCCTTATGACTTTACAAAAATAGCAAATAGTCTTATAAGTATTAAGGATAATCCAAAAGAAGCACGAGGTAAAAAATGAAATATAACACTATACTCTTTGATTTAGACGGAACTCTTTTATATACCCTAGAGGATCTTACCGACAGCATTAATTACATGCTTTCAAAATATAACTATCCTACACATCCAATTGAAAGCGTTAGGCAATTTGTAGGAAATGGACTTAGAATGCTAGTTACACGAGCCCTTCCAAATGGAGAAAATCAGGAAGGATTCGATGATTTTTTAAATGAATTTATCGATTATTATAATCACCATAACAGAATCAAAACCAAGCCATACCCAGGCATACTTGAAACCACCGAAAAACTTGCTTCTATGGGAATTAATATGGCCATTGTAACTAACAAAGGTCAGACAGCCACCAATTCTCTACTAGAGGACTACTTCAAGCCACATATAACAATTGCAATTGGAGATGATGGAAATCACGCAAGAAAGCCAGATCCTGAGCCAATCAACATGGCACTAAAAGCACTTGGTGCAAATGATAAATCAAAAGTTCTTTATGTAGGGGACTCTGATGTAGATGCAACAACTGCAGAAAACTCCGGACTAGACTATGTACTATGCACTTACGGTTTTCGAGATATGGAAGACTTAAAAGAATTTAAGCCGGTGGCATTCATAGACTCAATAGACAAATTATTAGATGTAATCAAATAAGAAATAGGCACTGAATTCAGTGCCTATTTTAGTGTTCAAATATTGTAATTAAATAATGGCCTTACTTAGCATAAGCCTTGTAAATAGCTACATGATCATCGATGCATCGCCAAGAGCTAGTTGATTTAGCTGTACAGCAGATGTATTCCGCTCCACTTTCAGAAGTCATGGAGCTAACTGCGCAGCTTCCTGATTGATCTACGTATCCCGTTTTAGCACCAAGAATTGTACCGCCAATATCCTTGTCCTCAATTCGGCGAAGGAACCAGTTAGAAATTGTAATTCCCTCAGGATTAACGTTAGTAGCAGTAGAATTGTAAACCTTAGTAGTTAAAACCTCTCTGCAAAATTCATCATCAAGAGCCGCCATCATGATTATTGAAATATCGTATGGAGTGCTATAGTGATCATCAGCATGGAATCCTACTGGATTAGTAAAATGACTATCCTTAAGTCCCATATTTTTAGCTTCTTCATTCATCATATCAACAAAACCGTCAATATCACCTGCAACATACATTGCAAGCTGTGCAGCAGCATCTCCACCAGAAGGAAGAATAGTTCCGTAGAACAAATCTCTAACCGTCATTTCCTCTTCTTCAACAAATCCAGATGTTGAGCCCTCGCCTGCATAAGAATAATCAACTGCCTCATGAGACATAGTCACCTTATCATCCAGTTTGTCTGGAGAAATATGCTTTGATGCAACAAGAACAGTCATTACCTTCGTCATAGACGCTGGCACTATTCTTTCATTACCATTTCTTTCACCGACGATTTCTTTGGTGTTATTGTTTATCAAAATGGCATACTCACTGACAACATCGCCGCTAATTTGAACAGTATCTCCTGTTTCTTTTGCGCTATATGCACCAACAGAACCGCTAACTTCCTCCGCTTCCTCGGCAGAAGCATCTTCCTTGGCTGCATCAGGATCCACATCACCTGAAGATACCTTCAGACCAGTTTTTTCTTTTTTCTCCTCAGCAGCTGCCTTTTCCTCGGCTGCCACTGTCATAGTCTTGTTATTGCCCTTTATATGAGAAACAATGAAACTGCCAACCACAAAAATTGCTATAGAAATAAATGCTATTTCAGCATAAACCTGTATTCTTCGTATTAATCTCTTACGTCTACGATATACTCGTCGCTCTTCGTAAGACATGGTACTTCGTCTTCTATAATTACTCATAACAAAAAACTTCTCCCTCTCCCCTAACTTATAAAAAATTTTAACATTGACGCATCATGTCTTCAATTCAGAACAGACTTTCCGTAACATTTGTATAAATTAAATATATAATCTTCTTTATCTATTTTAGACTGATTGATTCTTGGCAATAATAAGAGAAAAATATCCTGTATCATCAGGTATTTCAGAAAGCTCTCTATATATCTTTTCATTATCCATACTACAGTTTTCTACGGCCTGAACCTGCATATTTTTTGCAGACAATAGCTCCTTAACTTCTTTCATATGACTTGCAGATTTCATAAGAACGTAGTTGCCTTCATATTCAAGAGATTCATCCTCTTTATGAACAGCCGGAATTATATGAAGAGGCTCATCCCATTCAACAAGTGGCAAATTAAGTCTTGCGGCAGCCGCACAAAATGAAGGTATGCCACTGACAAGTTTCACCTCATAACCATCGTCCTCTAGAATATGCTGCAAATAACTGAAAGTACAATAGATTGTCACATCCCCAAGGGTTAGATAGACAACGTTCTTCCCTTGGTCAAGATATGACTCTATTAATTTGGCACCTTTTTCATGTTCTTGTTTTATTAATTCCCTATCCTTTACCATAGGCATATAAATAGGGATAAGTGTTTTCTCAGAAATTTCAGGAACAACCGCCTCGGCTATTTTATATGCAACAGACTCCTTAGGGTTCTTTCCTGGAACCGCTATAATATCATTTTCACGAATCATACGAATGGCCTTAAGTGTCATTAACTCAGGGTCTCCTGGTCCTACTCCTACGCCATAAGCTATTCCCTTCATTTCTTTCTATCCTCCATTTTAATAATCTACATGTAAAAAAAATCAGATACCACAAATGTATCTGATCTTTTAAAATAGTGGACTAGACGGGAGTCGAACCCGTGTCCAAAAGCCAATTCCCGGCCCTTCTACGAGTGTAGTTTGTATTTTTACATTCCCTCCACACAGCTCCTACAAACAGGATATGTGCTTTAGTAGCTTCATGATACGCCCGCTATCGCAAAGCTTTGATAACGTCGTTTCCTACAAAGTCGAAGTCTGGGTCCTAAGGTGTAGGTGCCCTAGGTCAGACTGCTGCGCTTAGGCAGCGTATGCTAATTTATTATCAGCGTTTAATTTTAAGTTTGCCCATTTAACCCATTAGCGTGGGACTCGCTTCTTCCGCTGCATGACCCCTGTCGAAACCATGACTAGCCCAAAATAAATATTTTTAACTAAGCTGGTTTCTCCTTAATGTATCCTTCGGATACTAGCACCACATTCCTCTCACTTTGTTCGAGTTCTGTGGCACATTTGTCGAAACCATGACTAGCCCAAAATAAATTCTTTATGCTGAGCAAGTTTCTCTAATGCCCAAAACATAAGCGTTATTTATTATAAAGCTCGCGATAAACTTTAGCAAGAGGCAATCCAACCACATTATTGTAGTCTCCGGAAATACTCTTGACCAGAATAGCCCCTAGCCCCTGAATGCCATAAGCACCAGCCTTATCCATTGGTTCTTTAGATGCAATGTATGAGCGAATCAGCTCCGGTGAATTCTCATACATCTCCACATCTGTACACTCAGAAAATGTATTAACATTTCCAGCTTCATCAATAATAGTCACTCCTGTATAAACCTGATGAGTCCTGCCTGAAAGGGCTGAAAGCATCTCAAAAGCGTCCTCCTCATCCTTTGGCTTGCCAAGAATCCTATTGTCAAAAGCAACTACTGTATCTGCCGCCAGAACAACACGTCCTGGGTTGTCTTTAGACACTGCAATAGCCTTACTTTTGCTTAAATCCTCTACCACCTTTGATGGTAAAGTCTCTTTTGTATTTTCATCTATATCTGCAGGCTTAACAATATAATCAATTCCAGCCTGTGAAAGTAGCTCACGTCGTCTTGGTGAACCTGATGCCAAAATAATCTCCATAATCCTCACCTTATCTTAAAGACAATTTATAGTCTCGCTCAGCCTCTCGCTTCATATCCTTCTTTTGAATATCAGCTCTCTTGTCATAAAGCTTTTTACCTTTGGCAAGAGCGATTTTCACCTTAACAAGGCCATTGTTAAGATATACCTCAAGGGGAACTATTGTATATCCACTTTCTTTTATCTTGCTGAAAAGACGATTAATCTCTGCCTTATGCATAAGCAACTTTCTAGGGCGAAGTGGGTCTCTGTTGAAAATATTTCCCTTTTCGTAAGGATTTACATGCATCTGATAGATGTAAATCTGCCCATTATCAATTCTTACAAAGGCCTCCTTAATGGAGCACTGTCCTAATCTCATGGACTTAACCTCAGTGCCATGAAGCTCAATACCTGCCTCATACTCTTCCTCCATGAAATACTCATGATAGGCCTTTTTATTATTTGCAATTAACTTTCTGCCTTCTTTATTCATACATAATCTCCAAGTCCGTCAGTTATTAAAATCTCTTGAATTCGTCAAGAATAAAATCGATTGTCCTTGCCTGTTCATCTACAGAGTCAAGTATCACTCGTACTGGCTGTCCTAGCTTAAATATACGACCTGTGCGTTCTCCAACTAAGGTGAGATTCTCCTCTATAAACTCATAATGATCATCATAGAGAGTAGAAACATGCACAAGTCCCTCAACTGTGTTCTCAAGCTCTACATACATACCCCAGCCTGTTATTGATGAAATAGTACCATTGAACTCTTCTCCAATGAATTCCTTCATAAACTGAACCATCTTGAGCTTGTCCACCTCTCGCTCACAGTCCTCTGCTCTACGCTCCAGCTTGCTGGTCTGCATTGCAACCTCTGGCAAAATAGACTCATAATGAGAAATCTTTCTCTCATTCATGCGACCTCGAAGATGATCCTTAATAATTCTGTGAATCTGCAAATCAGGATAGCGTCTGATTGGCGAAGTAAAATGACAATAGTATTTTGCCGCAAGACCAAAGTGGCCCTTGCACTCTGTATCATACTTAGCCTGTTGCATACTGCGAAGAGTCATCTTTGTAATGACAGCCTCATCCTCATGGCCTGAAAGAGACTCCAGCATCTTTTGGATTTCCTTTGGATGAATATTGTCAGTCTTACCCTTTAGAGCATAGCCACATGCGCCAAGGAATCTACCTAATGTCTGCATTTTCTCAGGATCTGGCGCACCATGAACACGATAAACAAATGGGGATTCCATAAGCTGAAAATGCTCGGCAACTGTTTCATTGGCTGCAAGCATAAAATCCTCAATAAGCTTGTGAGCGTCATTGCGCTCATATGGTGCAAGTCCAACCACCTTTCCATTCTCATCTATTAAAATATGAGTCTCTGGAAAATCAAAGTCGATAGCCCCTCTCTTCTTACGCTTAGCCCTGAGAATCTTTGAAAGCTGAGCCATCTCATCAATCATCTCCGCTATATCAGAGTACTTTGCTCTAGTATCCTCATCACCTGTCATCATAGCATACACATCCGTATAAGTCATACGATGGTTGCTATGGATAACCGACTCGCAAATCTCGTGATCAACAAGCTCTCCCTTAGGATTAAATGTCATGATACAAGAAAGGGCTAGTCTATCCTCCCCCTCATTAAGGGAACACATACCATTGGAAAGAGTATGTGGAAGCATTGGTATAACTCTATCTGCCAGATAAACGGAAGTACCACGCTTTAGAGCCTCCACATCAAGTGCCGAAGACTCCTGCACATAGTTGGTAACATCAGCAATATGGACTCCTAATACGTAGTTATCACCATCCTTAACAAGTGAAACTCCATCGTCAATGTCCTTGGTGTCTTCGCCATCAATAGTAATGACACACAAATCTCTAATATCATTACGCCCAGCCATATCAGCCTCGGAAACTGGCTTAGCTACAGTAGAAGCCTGCTTAATCACCTTATCAGGGAACTCTGTCTCAATGCCGAAGCTACGGATAATAGATAAAATATCAACCCCCGGATCATTTTTGTGACCTAAAATCTCAGTGATGTGTCCCTCAGGCTTGTGGCTATCATCACCATAGTCATCAATGTGACATACTACCTTGTGACCTGTGACAGCATTTAAATCTCTACCTGCCGGGATAAAAATATCTCTTCCAAGCTTTTGACTATCTGCAATAACAAATCCAAAATTCTCACTCTTCTCGTATGTACCAACAACATCCGAAAAGCCGTGGGTGATAATCCTAATGACCTTGGCCTCCTGACGCTTGCCAGGTGCTCCAAAAGTCAATACCGCAGCAACTATGTCATCTTGCATAGCAAAGCCAGTATTATCTCTACCAACGAAGTAATCTTCCTCCTGACCCTCAACCTCTATGAAGCCGAAGCCATCCTTGTGAGAAATAAATCTACCGATAATGTCTGGTTCTATATTGTCATATTTAGGCTGATTAGCCTTTTTTGCAACTGCATTTAATGACTGCTTTTTAGAAGCCTGCTCAGCCTTAGTAGGCTTTTTGGAACGATGATCCTTCGTCTTAATGAACTTTGGTCGATTTTCAGGTATCTGATACTTGCCACGCTTTGTAATCTCCACCTGCCCCTGACCTACAAGTTCATCGAGAACCATAGCGAACTCAGCCCTCTTGTCCTTAGGTACATCAAGCAATATCTCTAAATCCTTTTTCTTCATAGGGATATAAGCCTGACTCTTAAAGACATCCATCAAAAAATGCTTTTGTTTTTCAAATTCGTTCATATAATCTCCTAGTAATTACCCTCTAATAAAACACGAAAAGCCACCCAACAGGGTGGCATAACATACTTAGTTATTAAAAACTCTTAATATTAAGAACTGCTGAAAGAACGAAGAAAAGGATAACACAAACACTTGTAAGTTTAACAAGTAATCCCTCTCTAGAACGTCCCTTATTACGGCTCCAGTATGAATCGAACTGCTGGCCTGATAATGAGCCAAGTCCATTCTGCTTTCCTTCTTGGAATAATATTATAACTGTGAGTACCACACAAATTGCTATTAATAAACCGATTAAAACATATCTTAAAGTCTGCATATTGCCTCCTATTTAGGGGTTAATTATTTGCTACATCTTTCGCAACATTTGAAGTATATCATAGCGTTTCGAGTATTTCAACCCCTTAAAGTTTAGCATCAAAATTCATTCCTGCAAGGGCACCTTCATCTGCTGCTTTTCTTGATTTTTGATAAGGATTATCCTCATTAGGATATTTAATCTGAGTGGTTGTAGTACCACCAGACACGTAGGTTCTTCCACACTCAGGACATATAGCAGTATGAATGGCTACAGAGGCATTGATGACTTTGCCACCTTCTTTTGCCGCCTTGTCATAAGCATTGTTTACGTGCTCCTGCTCATGACCTCTAACCCTAGCGCCTGCAGCCTCAGGCGAAACATGTTGTGCCGATTTAAAGGAAACATTTTCATCACTGCCATCCTGATATTTTCTGTTTGCACATGTTTCGCACTCTATGACTCCAGCTCTCTTTGCCGCTTTTTCGGAAGCATAGTTCTTGGCTAAAGCCTCATTTCCACCTTGTAGCTTTATTTCTTTTGCAACTTTATTCTCGCTGAATGTCAGTCCATTTGGCTGACCTACTACATTATATGCTGAATTAATACCTAGCATATTAACACCACCCTTTAATGCAGCCTACAGTTAGTATTATCTTATCATCTTAATAAGAAAAAACTATGAACATCTTTAATTTTATAACAATGTAATTTATACTAACATAAATGCGTAAAATTATTTAACTAATCAAAGCGGGGAGAAAAATGCTAAGTAAATATTTTGTTTGTTTTATAATATACAGTTTCTTTGGATGGATTTATGAGACTATCTACTGCACAGTCAGTGAAAAGGCCTGGGAGAATCGCGGATTCCTCTATGGCCCATGTATTCCACTATACGGAGTGGGCGCAATATCTGCCCAGTTTTTATTTGTGGACTTGCCAATCCAGCGCTTTTCACACCCATCCTATCTTACTATCTTTTTAGGATGTGCTATCGGCTCATTCATACTTGAATATTCCACTTCATATTTATTAGAAAAAAGATTTCATGCTAGATGGTGGGATTATTCTCATCTTCCACTGAACATAAACGGACGAGTATGTCTAATCTTTACTGTATGCTTTGGAATTGCAGGAATCATAGTTACTCAATTTATTGAACCTCCAGTAATTCATGTAGTTGATATGATACCTCAATTATTGGTAGAGCTTTTAGCCTTACTATTTATGTTTGTCTTTGGATTTGATATGGCTCTAACTATTTCAGCTCTCACAAGCTTTGCCAAGGAATTCGAGCGCATCAATGATCAGATCAACGCTCAAATGGCTCAGCGTGTAGAGGCTCTATATTCCAAGCCTGAGACATCTGACGATGAAGATGACACTGCAATCAAGGAACGACTTTCTACAGAATATGTTAAGCAATGGATTAAAAATGCCACAGCAACTCAACTCGGTCAGTTCCGTCATATTGCAAAATTTACTCATCCAGTTGCCTCTACAAAGGCACTTTTGGATAAGGGTTCCGAATACTTACGACGCCGCAAAAAGTAATTAACAAATTGGCATAAAAAAAGCCACCTGGTAACTATCAAGCTCAAAGTCGCTTAAGCGTAGCAACTTTAAGGCTTGAAAGCGTAACCAGATGGCTTTTTATTTTTGTTAATTACTTAGACTCAGTCTTTACTGCGTCCTCAGGCTTCTCTACCTGAGCAATAGCTGCCTTCTGCATTGGAATACGGCAGTTCTTGTTGCTACCGAACTCAACAATAACAGTCGTCTCATCTGGAATAGCGATGATAACACCATAAAAACCACTTGATGTAAGTACTGTATCACCTACTGCAAGAGAATTCATCATAGCTGTCTTAGCGTTCTGTTCCTTCTTCTGTGGGCGAATCATGAAGAAATACATGAATACAAAAAGTACTACAATCCAAATAATTAAGCTGATTGAGCTGTTCATTCCGTCCATTAAATAATCCTCCTAAACTATGGCTAATAGCCTTTATAACACTGATGTATATTTTACATAAATACCATTTCGTAAGCAACATTTTTCCATGAATTAATATTTATTTAAGAAAAATCCAAATATCAATTACTAGTATTTATTTTACTGTTCTCCTGCAGCCATAGACTCTAATTTGAATTTCTTATATGCTGCAAAATTGCCTGCATCTAAAGCATCTCTAATCTCTTCCATCATTGTGTTGTAGAAATAGAGATTATGAAGAACACAAAGTCTCATACCAAGCATCTCCTTAGCCTTAAGAAGATGACGGACATATGCTCTAGAATAGCTTCTACATGTAGGACATCCACACCCCTCTTCTATAGGGCGCATATCCTTTTCAAACTTTTGATTGAAAAGATTAAGCTTGCCATGATTGGTATATACATGACCATGTCGTCCATTTCTGCTAGGGTAAACACAATCAAAGAAATCTATACCTCTATCAACTGCCTCTAGAATATTAGCAGGAGTACCAACTCCCATAAGGTATGTTGGCTTGTTCTGTGGAAGGTGAGGCACTACATTGTCAAGAACGTCATACATCTGCTCGTGACTCTCGCCTACAGCAAGTCCACCAACTGCATATCCCGGTAAATCAAGCTCTGAAATCTGCTTTGCATGCTCGATTCTAATATCATTGAAAACAGCTCCCTGATTGATACCGAATAAAAGCTGCTCCTTATTAATAGTGTCATCTAAAGAATTAAGACGCTCCATCTCATCCTTGCAGCGATAGAGCCATCTGGTAGTTCTCGCAACAGAATCCTCCACGTATTTACGTTCTGCAAGTGCAGGTGGACACTCATCAAATGCCATGGCAATTGTAGAACCTAAATTAGATTGAATCTGCATAGACTCCTCTGGACCCATAAAAATCTTGCGTCCATCTATATGGGAATTGAAAGTAACTCCCTCTTCTTTTATCTTGCGAATACCTGCAAGAGAAAACACCTGAAATCCGCCAGAATCAGTAAGAATTGGTCTGTCCCAGTTCATAAACTTATGTAAACCGCCAAGTTCTTTAATAAGAGTATCGCCTGTACGAACATGAAGATGATATGTGTTAGAAAGCTCTACCTGGCATTTGATTTCTCTTAAATCATCGGTAGAAACCGCACCCTTTATGGCCGCAACTGTACCAACATTCATGAATACAGGAGTCTCAATCACACCATGAACAGTATGAAATCTGCCTCTTTTAGCCTTACCCTCAGTTTTTAATAACTCGTACTTCAATTCTTATAAAACTCCTTAATATAATCAACTCTATCTGTCATATGTGAAAGCATAGCATCACAGATAGTAATAGCGCACATTGCCTCAACTACAACAACTGCGCGAGGAACAACAACAGGATCGTGTCTTCCATGAATCTCTATATCAACGTTCTCGCCATTTTCGTTAACAGTATGCTGCACCTGAGAAATAGATGGTGTTGGCTTAATGGCAGCTCTAACTATAATATCGTCTCCATCAGAAATACCGCCGAGAATTCCACCACTGTGATTAGTAGTCTTAACAATTCTGCCATCAACCATCTCAAAGGCATCGTTGTTAATACTTCCCACTGATTTGGAAACCTCTAAACCATCACCAATCTCAACGCCCTTAACTGCACCAATTGATACTAGTGCCTGAGCAATTTTAGCATCTAATTTATCAAATACTGGCTCACCAATTCCTGCTGGCACGCCAGTGATTACACATTCAATAACACCGCCTGCACTGTCTTTGTTAAGCATGCATGCCTCTAGATACTCCTGAGCTTCCTTGGCTGCAAGAGAATCAGGCATAGCAAGTGGATTTAAATCTCTCTCTCCTAATTCAAATTCAGATACTCTAATATCTCCGATAGATTTCGTATATGCGAATACCTCAACACCAAGCTCTCTAAGTAGCTTAGCGCAAATAGCACCAGCAGCAACTCTGCCAATTGTCTCTCTACCAGAAGAACGTCCGCCGCCTCTATAATCGCGACGACCAAATTTCTCATAAAAACCATAATCAGCATGTCCAGGTCTAAAGGTAGTAGCGATATCGCCATAATCCTTAGAGTGCTGGTCAAGATTTCTAACCATCAAAGAAATCGGTGTACCTGTAGTATGTCCTTCAAATACACCTGAAAGGATTTCTACCTTATCTCCCTCCGCTCTAGCTGTAGTAAATTTAGACTGCCCAGGCTTTCTTCTATCTAAATAAACCTGAATATCTTCTTCACACAGCTTCAGCCCAGCTGGAAAACCATCAATAACAACGCCTAGAGCTGCCCCGTGAGACTCGCCCCATGTGGTAATGGAAATTCTATTTCCGAATGTTGAACCTGCCATTTTTCTCCCTCCAAAAAAAGGGCTGTTTAAAACAGCCCCACACTAAAGACCTATTTAATCTTTACAACTACAATACTATTTGGCTTTGCAATCTTGATAGGTGCATTCTGCATAAGAGAATGTCCCTCTTTTTTATCAATTGTAAAGCTACGAATCTCATTTGTATCATGATTGAGAGAAACGTAATACTTATCTCCTGGCAATACAGCAAAGCTCTTAGGATAATCACCACTAATAAAGCTATGAGCAAAGTAATCAATCTTGCCTGACTTAACATCTCTCTTGTACATGCAGATAGCATTGAGACCATCTACACTGGCATAAAGGAATGTATCATCATCGCCAAACTTGATATTAGTACCAGTAGAAATCTCCTCATCAACTCCTACAAGAAGTGAAACTGTCTGGATATTTTCAAAATCAGGATGTCCCTCGATAATATGATAATCATATACAAGAATTTCATTTGACATCTCTGTAATTACATAAGCATATTTGCCATCATTAGAAAACTTCATCTTAAGAGGTGCAGAACCCATAGCGCATCTTACAATGTCTACAAGGCGAAGCTTGCCCATCTCATAATCTACCTCGTAGATTTTAATCTGATGAAGACCATTTTCTACAACACATAAGAACTTCTCATCTGGAGTAAGCTCTACACATGTACAGTGTGGGTAAAGTGGTCTATCAGCAACCGACTTACCAATACCCTGGTGGAAAATACCATCAGCGATAGAGCCGATGCTACCGTCCTTATTTAAATTCATCATTGTAACACGACCATCGTGATATCCTGCTACAAATAAATATCTATTCTGAGAATCTACGCAAAGATTGCAGCCACGCATGCCGCCAACCCATTCTTGATTCATCTTTTCCAAATCACCATTCTCTAGAATCTTGAAGGAAGCCACACCCTCATCAGCGATTGAATAAAGGAATCTGTTGTCCTTTGAATTAATAATGTCTGATGGATTATTAATTGGTGCTACACTGCGCTCCTTAAGAAGTCCCTTATCAGGATCAACGTCATAAACATAAATACCAACACTAGTCTCGTGAGTGTAAGTACCAACATAAGCCACATATTTACTCTCTGCCATCTTATTCTCCTCGTAATTAAAACCTGTAGGTTCTTGTGGGATTACCACAAGAAGTTATGTTATGCTTCTTTGCGTCTAAGTAAATCAAACTCATCCGGTGTGACGCTAAGCTTAATGAAAAGCTTTTGCTTTGGATGTGGACAGCTTTCCATATCCGCACCAGTTTCGTCTTTAATACCAAGAACTTCTACCTCTATATTATCTCCGTTTGGCTTCATAATTTCAATAGTTTCGCCCACTGAAAATTTATTGCGCTGCTCAATTTCAAAATATCCTTGATTATCAGCGGCTCCGGCAATACCCAAATATGTATAACCGATATTGTAGGTATTGTTGTCGTAAATCTGAGACTCCTCAGAAGGCTTGCCATAGAAGAATCCTGTTGTAAACTGACGATATGTACAAGCAGCAATCTGTTCCTTGTACCAATCTAAATTAGCCTCATATTTTTCTATAGATTCCTTACAATCGTCAATAGCCTTGCGGTATGTACGAGCAACAGTTGCAACATAAAGAGCAGTCTTCATTCGTCCCTCTATTTTGAAACTATCTATACCTGACTCAAGTAAATCAGGCACATGCTCTATCATACACAGGTCCTTTGAGTTGAAAATGTAAGTACCTCTTTCATTTTCCTCAACTGGGAAATACTCACCAGGTCTCTGTTCCTCAACAACAGCATACTTCCATCTACATGGATGAGTGCATGCTCCCTGATTAGCATCACGGCCAGTAAAATAGTTAGAAAGGAGGCAACGTCCAGAATATGAAATGCACATTGCTCCGTGAATAAATGTCTCTATTTCTAAATCATCTGGAATATTGGCTCTAATCTCTTTTATCTCCGCAAGAGAAAGCTCTCTAGCAGAAACAACTCTCTTAGCGCCTAGGTCATACCAGAATTTGTATGTGCCGTAGTTTGTGTTGTTAGCCTGTGTGCTGACATGACGCTCTATTTCAGGACAGATTTCCTTTGCAAGCATAAAGACAGCAGGGTCGGCAATAATAAGGGCATCTGGCTTAATTTCCTTAAGCTCTTTAAAGTATTCCTTAACGCCCTCTAAATCTCCGTTATGAGCTAAAATATTAGCTGTAACATAAACTTTCACGCCATGATCATGGGCAAATTTAATACCCTCAATCATATCCTCTTTTGAGAAGTTCTTAGCCTTAGCTCTAAGGCCATACACCTCTCCACCAATATAAACTGCATCTGCTCCATAAATAACAGCAACCTTAAGTACTTCAAGGCTGCTTGCTGGAACTAATAACTCTGTATTTCTCATTACTTTCCTTTCACAGATATACTAACACCGTCCCCTAGAGGAAGTATCGTAGTAGAAAAATCCTCGTCATGGGTCAACTCATATAAATAATCACGCATCCGCTTATGAATAGTGCGATTGCGTCTAGTGATTGCAAAACGAGATTCTATTATATCTCCATCCTGCAAAACGTTGTCAGTAACAACTACTCCACCATCTCTTATAAGCCTCTTAATCTCTGGCCAGAAATTGATGTATTGTCCCTTTGCTGCATCCATAAATATAAAATCAAAAGGTCCCTCTAAAGTAGGAAGAATCTCCATTGCATCTCCCTCTAAAAGAGTAATCTGATTATCTCTTCCAGTCCTTTTGAAATTCGCATTTGCGATAGGAATGCGAGGCTCATAATTTTCTATAGTGGTAATCCTAACATCATCACCTGCAGCTTCCGCCATAAGATTAGCAGAAAATCCAACTGCTGCTCCAACCTCAAGAATGGTCTTAGGCTGATTCATCTTAATGAGAAGCTGTAGTAAATTTACCGTCTCAGGTCTGATGATAGGTACATAACTCTCTAATGCCTCCCTTTGAATATCCTTTAACACTGGGCTAAGCTCAGGATAAAGGCTATTCAAATAGGTGGTATATCTCTCATCAACAATCATTTTATACTTCCATGATAATTGGAATAATCATAGGGCGACGCTGTGTCTCGTGCCATACGAAATCAGAAAGATTATCTCTGATATCTCCCTTGATTTTGTTCCAATCAGTAATGTTCTTCTCCTCAAGAACCTCCATAGTCTCAGCAAGAACAGCACGAGCGCTATCCATAAGGTCCTCAGAATCTCTTACATAAACAAATCCTCTAGATACAATATCTGGTCCAGCAAGAACTGTACCTGTAGCAGAATCAAGTGTAAGAACAACGATGATAATTCCATCCTCAGCAAGCTTCTGTCTATCTCTAAGAACGATATTACCTACATCACCTACACCAATACCATCAACCATGATGGCACCTGTATGAACATGACCAGAAATCTTAGAGTAATTATCTCCAAGCTCAAGAACATCTCCAGAGTGAATTATCTTAATGTGATCATGGTCCCAACCAAGAGACTCGGCGATCTTAGCCTGAGCCACAAGATGCTTGTACTCACCATGGACAGGAATTGCATACTGAGGGCGAACCAAAGAATAGATAAGCTTGATTTCCTCAGCGCAAGCATGTCCTGATACGTGAACATCCTGCATTACAATCTGAGCTCCACGCATAGTAAGGTCGTTGATAACATTAGATACAGCCTTCTCATTACCTGGAATTGGATGAGATGAAAATACAATCATATCACCTGGCTTAATCTGTACCTTTTTATGTGTACCATTAGCCATACGAGAAAGTGCTGCCATAGATTCACCCTGAGAACCTGTTGTAACAAGTACAATTTTCTCATCAGGGTACGCCTTAAGGGACTCAATATCAATAAGTGTATTGTCTGGAATGTGAAGATAGCCAAGCTTTGAAGCAGTATCAATAGTATTAACCATTGAACGGCCCTCTACACATACCTTTCTTCCATATTTGTCTGCCGAATTAATAATCTGCTGTACACGGTCAACATTTGACGCGAATGTAGCAATGATAATACGGCTAGATGTGTTATCAGCAAAAATAGAATCGATAGTCTTACCTACAGTTTTCTCTGATGCAGTAAATCCTGGGCGCTCTGCATTTGTACTATCGCACATAAGGGCAAGTACGCCCTTCTTTCCTATTTCGCCAAGACGCTGTAAGTCGATTGGGTCACCATATACAGGTGTGTAATCAACCTTGAAATCGCCTGTGTGCACAACAATACCTGCTGGAGAATAAATAGCAAGAGCTGCAGCATCCTGAATACTATGGTTAGTACGAATAAACTCAACTCTGAAATCGCCAGCGTTAATATGTGTACCATATTTAACAATTTTACGCTTAACCTTTGTGAGCATCTTGTGCTCCTCAAGCTTGTGCTCGATAAGGCCATTAGTAAGCTTAGTAGAATAAATAGGACAAACATTAAGCTCCTTAAAAACATAAGGAATAGCACCTATATGATCCTCGTGACCATGGGTGATAAAAAAGCCTTTAAGCTTGTCTTGATTCTCCTTGAGATATGAAACATCTGGAATAACCAGATCCACGCCCAACATATCATCCTCAGGAAATGAAAGTCCGCAATCCACAACAATAATACTGTCTCCGTATTCGAACGCAGTAATATTCATGCCGATTTGCTCAAGACCTCCAAGTGGAATAATCTTTAGCCTTTCAGCCGTCTGTTCAGTTTTCTTTTTCAAAAAATAACCTCCTAAAATAATAAAAAATCAAGTTAATAAATCAATTAAAATTCAATGTCAGCATCCTCGCCAACTAACTCGTCAAATAGTTTTGCAACTGCCTCAAATTCAACGTCATCCTCTACAAACTCGTAAACGACCTCGTCGCCATCTAATGCAGTCTCCTTAAGAATAGTGGCCTCACTATCCTCGTCCTCGTTTTCACTATCACAAACAAGTAAATATTTATTTCCTGATAACTGAGTCTCCTCAATTACAAAAAATTCAATGTTCTCTCCGTCATCACCGGTAAAAATAATTTTATCCATCCTAATATAAATGCCTTTCTCGCCAGTTACGATATCAAGCCTTAGTATTTCTCCGCTAATCTAACATGATTAGCTTGAGAAATCTAAGAGCTTGACATCTACTGGCTATTTATTATCTAAGTAGTCTTGTAAAATAATTGCTGCCGCTATCTGATCGATTACCTTTTTACGATCCTTTTTTGCGACTCCTGATTCTTCTAGTATCTCATCCGCATATACGGTAGTAAGTCGCTCGTCCACAAGCACAATAGGAATATCCACTCTCTTCTCAAGAAGACCCTTGAACTTGAGAGTGTCCTCGCAACGAAATCCCTCTGTGTCATCCATGTTCCTAGGGTAACCTAGGACAATAAGCTCAACATCGTACTCTTCACATATTTCTTTTATTCTAACGAGAGTATGGCGCAAAGCACTGGCACGTTCTCTTGTAATCGTCTCAAACTCCTGTGCAGTCAAAAGCAAAGGGTCACTTAGCGCGACCCCAACTGTTTTCGTCCCATAATCAAGACCAAGAATTCTTCCCATTACTTTCTCCAGCTCTCACTAGAAATATATTCCTTTAGAAGCTCTTCAACAAGCTCATCACGTTCAACTTTCATAATAAGGCTTCTAGCGTTATTATGACTGGTAATATATGTAGGATCACCAGACATTATGTAGCCCACAATCTGATTCACTGGATTGTAGCCTTTTTCGGAAAGTGCGCTATACACCTGCTCGATTACTTCCTTTACTCCAACAGGATTATCCTTTTGAACCTTAAAATATTGTGTGTTACTTAAATCTGCCATAAAAACCTCGTCTCTCAAACTCCCACACTATTACTAAACTATATAAGAATCATTAGAAATTAATATACAATAATAGCTTTTGCTTAGCCCTATTGTAATATAGAAAACCTTAAATTTCAACAACCAAGTACTGACCGTCGCCTATAATTTCCTTTGCTTTTACCTGCATAATGCAGTTAGAAAAATCGGTGTTCCCATCACATTTAATTGCGCATTTAATGTACTCTTTTGAAAAACCAATGTAATAGCTTTCGCCATCAATTGTAGCCTCTTCTTCAAACAAAACATCTAGAGTCTTTCCTAAATGAGACTTTCTGTACTGTAAAGTTGTCTCATTTCCAAGAGCAATAAGACTAGCACTGCGCTGCTTTTTAACGGCATTTGTAATCTGGCCTGGCATAGTAGCAGCCTTTGTGCCCTTTCTCTTAGAGTACGCAAATACATGAAGCTCATAAAAAGCTATCTCTTTAACATAGTCTTCTGTGATTGCAAACTCTTCTTCTGTCTCCCCAGGGAAGCCTACAATGATATCTGTTGTAATAGCTGGATCATCAAAATACTTTCTAAGGATGTTAACGCCCTTAGTATACTCTTCAATTGTGTATTTTCTGTTCATTCTCTTAAGAACAGTATCACAGCCTGACTGTAAGGAAAGATGAAAATGTGGACAGAGTTTTTTAAGAGCAGAAACTCTAGTTGCAAAATCCTCTGTTACAATCTGAGGCTCCAAAGAACCTAGACGAATACGCTCAACACCCTCTATTTTTTCAACAGCCTCAAGCAAATCAGCAAGTGTATAATCAGTACCACTGCCATATGAGCTAAGGTGAATACCGGTAATAACAACCTCCTTGTATCCATTCTTAGCAAGTCCTGTAACCTCTGAAACAACATCATCTATGTCACGACTTCTGATACGACCTCTAGCAAATGGAATAATGCAATAACTACAGAATTGATTACAACCATCCTGAACTTTTACAAATGCTCTAGTGTGTTCAGAATCCTTTTCAATTACCATATTCTCATATGATACGTTGCCATCATTTATATCTATCCAATCGAGAATAGGACCAGAAATCTCATCAAGATTAGCAAAATACTCATGTATTTTGCCTACAAGCTCATTCTTTTTATTGTTGCCAAGTATAATATCTGCTCCTAGTTCATCAGCTACTTCCTTACCGAAGTTTTGCACATAACAACCAGCTGCTACTACACAAGCATCAGGATTAAGCTTTTTGCATTTATGTATCATCTGACGAGATTTTCTGTCAGCTATATTTGTAACAGAGCAAGTATTAATAACATATACATCTGCCATTTCATCAAATCCTACTATGGTAAAACCATCCTTTTTAAGGAGTTCTTCCATGGCTTCGGTTTCATATGCATTAACCTTGCAACCAAGGTTGTGTAAAGCCGCTTTTTTCATATATAAATAGCCTTTCTAATTGTTGTGAATTAATCAATAGTTTGTTGACTTTTGGGCATCGTTGATTTAGTATAATCTTATATTTTTTATAAATCTTCGGAGGAGGCAAAAGCATGAAAACAGTTCAAATTTCTCTTAATTCAATTGACAAGGTAAAGTCTTTCGTTAATACCATCAGCCAGTTTGATTATGATTTTGATCTTGTAAGCGGACGTTATGTTATCGATGCTAAGTCTATCATGGGTATTTTCTCCCTTGACCTTTCTAAGCCAATCGATCTCACAGTTCACGCTGAAGGTGATGCAGAAGACGTTATGTCTACATTAAAGGATTACATCGTTTAATCCCAACTGACAGTAAATATTTAGGAGCTTTGCTTATATAGCAAAGCTCCTTTTTGTTATCGTACTTTTACAATCTCAACAGACTCAATTGCCTGCTTCATGAGCTCGTCAATCTTCTCATCAAGATTGTGCTCGTGCTTTTCAATAGCCTCAAGCTTTGGCTTTGTAACAGGATGCTTTGCAACGAAAATTGTACAGCAATCCTCGTAAGGCAAGATTGAAGTCTCATAAGTATCAATCTTCTCTGAAATATCAACAATATCCTGCTTATCAAATGCGATAAGTGGTCTGTATACAGGAAGTGAGCAAACTGCATTTGTACAGTTAAGAGACTGCATTGTCTGGCTGGCAACCTGTCCAATAGACTCACCAGTAACAAGACCAAGACAGTCATTTTCCTTTGCAAAGTGCTCTGCAATTCTCATCATGTAACGACGCATGATGATTGTAAGCTCCTCATGAGCACACTGCTCGTATATATAAAGCTGAATATCTGTAAAGTTTACAATATGTAAATCAATAGGACCTGAATACTTAGCAACTAGCTTTGCAAGGTCTACTACCTTTTGCTTAGCCTGCTCAGATGTATAAGGTGGTGCATGGAAATATGTAGCTGAAAGGTTAACGCCACGCTTAGCAATCATGTAGCCTGCAACAGGCGAATCAATACCACCAGAAAGTAAAAGCATAGCCTTGCCAGCTGTACCTACAGGCATGCCATGTGGGCCAGGAATCTCTGTAGAATAGATTGCAATATTCTCTCTCACCTCTACATAGATAATGCGCTCTGGCTTGTGTACATCAACATGCATCTCTGGGAATGCATCTAAAAGACGGGCTCCAATCTCAGCAGCAACCTCCATTGAAGTCATAGGATACTGCTTGTTAGCACGACGTCCCATTACCTTGAAAGAGAAATTCTTATCCTCAAACTCCTCATCAACATACTTGATAACAGCCTCTGCCATTGCGTCAAAGCCCTCATCTGGTACAACAACAGTAGGACAAATAGCGCTGATACCGAATACATGCTGCAACGCATCTACTGCCTCGTCATAATCATATTCACCATCTATAGAAACAAGAATTCTACCGCTTTGCTTTCTAACAACGAACTTACCCTCTACTGGGTCTAAAGCTCTCTTAATCTGTGTAACAAGAGCATCTTCAAAAACGTATCTATTTTTGCCCTTAACACCAATCTCTGAATATTTAATCAAAAATGCCTGATATGTCATATTTCCCATCCTTTATAATGTCATTTTAGGAACTAAATCTGTAAGCGCCTTAATAGCCTCTTCTACCTCATCCATTGTATTCTCAGGACAGAAGCTAAAACGTATTGTACGCTCAAGCAAGTCCTTCTCAAGTCCAATAGACTTTAAAGTCTCGCTAATAGCCGGCTTGTTAGATGAACAAGCAGACCCAGCTGATACAAATATGCCGTAATTATCCTGAAGTGCATTAAGAATAACCTGAGCACGAGTCCTATTACCCTTTATAGATACACTTACAATGTGTGGAGCGCTATTATCATCAAGATGTCCATTGACACTGACGCCATCTATAGAAGAAACGCCCTCAATCAATCGACGTCTCATAGCATACATGTGAGAAGCATTGCTGTCAAGATTGTCATAGCAAGCCTTAGCTGCAATTCCAAGAGCTGCTATAGCTGGCACATTCTCTGTACCTGAGCGCATCCCTCTCTCATGGCCGCCACCTAAAATCTGAGGTACCATAATATTAAAGATAGCCTCATTAATATATATAAATCCAGATCCCTTTGGACCATGAATCTTATGTCCGCTAACTGTAAGAAAATCTATATCCATTTTCTTTGGGAGTATCTTGAACTTTCCAAAGGCCTGAATAGCATCAACATGGAATAAAATGTCCTTGTTAAAGCTCTTAATAATCTTGCCTGCCTCTGCAACTGGCTGAAGTGCACCTATCTCATTGTTAACCATCATGATTGAAACAAGAATAGTATCCTCACGAAGTGCATCCTTTAGCTCATCAAGATTAATCACGCCGTATTCATCTGTGCCAAGATATGTAACCTCAAAGCCCTCTTTTTCAAGAGCCTTTACAGGATTTAAAACAGAAGCATGTTCAATTTTTGTGGTGATAATATGGTTGCCTCTTCGCTTTTTGGCCATAGCTCCACCGCGAATAGCAAGGTTGTTACCCTCTGTACCACCACTGGTAAAATAGATTTCTTTAGAATTAACTTTTAATATGCCAGAAATAATGTCTCTAGCGTCCTTGAGATAATCCTTGCCCTTTGCACCCATACTGTGCAACGAAGAAGGATTGCCGTAGTTTTCCTGCAAACATTCTTGCATTATTTTCATCGCCTCATCAGAGCATCTGGTGGTGGCGGAATTATCAAAATAAATCATTACATTTCCTCGCATTTAAGCATTAACATACTAAGTGAACATATAGCGGCTGTATCAGTCCGAAGGATTCTGCCTCCAAGAGAAATAAGCTTAGCTCTATCTTTAACAAGCTCAATTTCAGAAGAATCAAATCCTCCCTCTGGTCCAATAAAGACACCAATGCTCTGGCCCTTCTGTAGAGAAGCAAGCACATCAAATGTGTCTTTCATGCCATTTTTACACTCGTATGGTAAAAGAATAACATCCAAATCACAGGCATATTCATAAGCCTGCTTAAAGTCCATAATCTCATGAATACTAGGGATAATAGAACGCTTTGATTGCTTGGCAGCAGATTCTGCAATAGCCTGATAACGAGCAAGCTTGTTCTTTTTCTTTTTCTCATCAAGCTTTACAATGCAGTTTTTCATCTGCACAGGGATAATCTCATAGACTCCAAGTTCAACGCATTTTTCGATAATCGTCTCGATTCTGTCTCCCTTAGGAATTGCCTGGAATAAATATATACGGTTGTTTAGCTCGGTAGATGGAACCTCTTCAATAACATCAACAATTAAATCATCGCCACTTGGTCCATTAACCTGACAAATATAATTGCTGCCGTCAGAACATGACACTCTTATTTTTTCACCATTTTTAAGGCGTACTACCCTAATCAGATGATGTGCATCCTGTCCAGTTATTGTTATTACGCCATCTACTGGCGAATTATCAATAAATACCTGTTGCATATTATTTACGTGCGGTGATATTTACCCACTCACCTTGATGGTTTATTTCAACAATAGTAAGTCCAACAGCTTCCAACGCTTCCTTAACTTCATTTTCCTTAAAATCGATAATTCCAGAAGAAATAAAGTAAGCGTCCTTTTTCATTGTAGGCGGAATAGCTGGAGCCATAGCAATAATGATATCTGCCAAAATATTAGCAACTACCACATCATATTTTTCATATCCTACCTTGTCCTGCAAATCCTTGTCGTCGATAAGATTGCCAACATAGAAATCACCAGATGATTTATCAATATGATTAACCTGGAAATTCTCATAGGTAGAAGCAATACAGTCCTCATCAATATCTGTACCAACAAGATGACATTGTCCGTTTAAAAGCTTGCTTGCTATAATTGAAAGAATGCCGCTTCCACATCCAATATCAAGAATTTCATCCCCTGGCTTGAGATACTTTTTCAGCTGTCTAATACAAAGCTGAGTGGTCTCATGCTTGCCAGTACCAAATGAAACGCCAGGATCAATCTCCACAAAGATTTTGCCCTCATCGGAAGCTTGAAGCTCCTCCCAAGTAGGCTTGATTAAAATGTCATCAATATAGAAAGACTTAAAGAACTGCTTCCAGTTGTTAATCCAATCCTCTTGTTTTGTAACAGATGTATCAATGGTGCCCTCGCCTATATCCATTACGTCCTTAAGCTCTGCTAAAGATGTCTTTACCTGAGATAATAAAACCTCATGGTCCTCTTCATCAGATAAATAAAAGCAGACTTTTGACAAACCTAAATCCTCTGGTAAATCAGGCTGAAGCTCTTCAAACTCTCCACCCTGCTTGTCTCCAGAAACAGGAACATTATTTTCTATCTCAATAGAATCAATACCAAGTTCCATAAGTGAAGCGCTGACAAAATCCTCGGCTTCTGTAGTTGTATTAATCGAATATTTAATCCAGTTCATATTCTTCTCCTTTTACGGGAAAGCAGGGCCATTTATAATTGCTTACAGCAATGATCCTACTGTTGGAAACAGGTGCTCCCCTATTTCCATATAACAACAAAAATCACATATCAAGGAATCCCTTGATATGTGGTCTTATCAAAAATATTATGATTGTGCCTTAGCAGCAGCGGCCTTAGCAGTAATCTCATCCTTAAGGTCAACACACTTGTCCTTAAGCTTGCGAGATGTGCTAGGGGACTGAATAAGTCTAGCTATAAGTTTCATAGCTGCATCGTACTGCTTGTAGTGCATAGACATGTTGGCAAGCATAAACTCAACAGCCTCTGAAGCCATACCGCAATATGGTGGAGTCTCTGAAGATACTGCCTTCATGAATCCCTCGTATGCCTGCTTATAGAAGCCTTCATGCTCTTTTTTAACCAGCTCTACCACCTTAGGATCTGCATCCTTTTGTCCCTGCAATTCCTTGAGCTGGGCACGGCGAAGCCAAGCTATCTTAAGACAAACATAAGCCTTTTCTGACATCTTAGCACGCTTTTTAAGTGTACAAATAAGAGCGAGCTTAAATTTCTCTACTGAATAATCATAAGAATATATATCAGGAAGTGTCTCACCTATCTGAGGCTTGAAACTAGGACAAAACTCAGCACGGATAAGCTTAACTCTAGCTGTATCTATCTTAGAGAATGTGGTATCAAGGGCTGAATAGCCACAATGTGGGCATGATATAAAGTCATATTTGCACTTGTCAACATACTCATAATTAGGTCTCAAGTCGAAATCAGGCTCAAGACGCTTAAGCTTTGTAGCAAGAACAGCCTTGATAGGGAATTCCTTATCACATACAGGACATCTAACCTTTTTATCAAGTATAAAGTCCTTTTCTTCCTTTACAACCGGTGCTGCAGCCTGACCAGACTGAGTAGCCCCTGCCTTTTGCTTTTCATCGGCTAAAATATCAAGCTCCCCATCCATTGAGAAGCCAAATTTTTCCATTCCTGAAAGTAAATTCATAATACGTCCTTTAACTAAAAACTAATTAGTTGGTAACAGTTAAATGCTTATTTTGTAATTTTATAAGAGCTCTTAAGGGAAACGATACGATTGAATACTAAAGCATCTGGCTTAGAATCCTTAGAATCAACACAGAAGAATCCCTGTCTCACAAACTGGAAGCTATCATATGCCTTAGCATCCTTAAGAGATGGCTCTACAAGGCAATCTTTAAGAACTGTAAGGGAGTTTGGATTAAGATTCAAACTACCATCTTCATTATACACTCCTTTTTCTTCGTCCACAATGTTTTCGTAGAGGCGCACTTCAGCCTTTAAAGCCGTCTTAGCTGCTACCCAGTGGATTGTTCCCTTAACCTTTCTACCGTCTGGAGCGTCGCCGCCCTTAGTAGCTGGGTCATATGTACAATGAATGCAAGTTACCTTACCATTCTCATCAGTCTCGTAAGATGTACAAGTAACGAAGTATGCGTTCATAAGGCGAACTTCGTTGCCTGGATATAATCTAAAGTATTTCTTAGGAGGCTCAATCATGAAGTCCTCTCTATCAATGTAAAGCTCCTTACCAAATGGCACCTGACGGCTACCAAGCTCAGGATTCTCAAGGTTGTTAGGAGCATCAAGCCACTCAACATCATCACTGTCGTAATTATCAATAACAAGCTTGACTGGATCAAGAACTGCCATAACACGGCTACGGCTTGTCTTTAAATCCTCTCTGATACAATACTCAAGCATTGCATAGTCAGAAGACGAATTAGCCTTAGATACTCCTGAAAGCTCTACAAACTTCTGAATTGAAGAAGGAGTAAATCCTCTTCTACGAAGAGCTGCGATAGATACAAGACGAGGATCGTCCCAACCATCTACAATACCATCTTCAACAAGCTTTTTAATGTATCTCTTACCAGTAACAACATTTGTAAGGTACATCTTAGCAAACTCAATCTGGCGTGGTGGATTAGCAAATCCTGCAGACTTAACTACCCAATCATAAAGAGGTCTGTGATCCTCAAACTCAAGTGTACAGATTGAATGTGTAATATTCTCGAAAGCATCCTCAAGTGGATGTGCAAAATCGTACATTGGGTAGATGCACCACTTATCACCTGTGTTGTGATGTGTCATGTGGGCAACTCTGTAAAGGATTGGATCACGCATATTGATATTAGGAGATGCCATATCAATCTTTGCACGAAGTGTATGGCTTCCATCCTCGTATTTACCATTTTTCATATCTTCAAACATCTGAAGATTCTCTTCTACGCTACGATTACGGTTAGGATCTTCCTTACCAGGGTGCTCAAAATCACCTCTAAACTCTCTCATCTCATCAGCAGAAAGATCAGATACATAGGCAAGACCCTTCTTAATAAGGTCCACAGCCACCTCATACATCTTGTCAAAATAGTTTGATGCAAAATAAAGGTGGTCGCCCCAATCAGCACCAAGCCACTTAATGTCAGCCTTGATTGAATCAACGAACTCTACCTTTTCTTTTGTAGGATTAGTGTCATCAAATCTCATGTGGAACTCACCATTGTATTTCTTAGCGAGACCGTAATTTAAGATGATTGACTTAGCATGTCCAATATGTAAATAACCATTTGGCTCTGGTGGGAAACGTGTACAAACGTGGTCGTATACACCCTCCTTAAGATCCTTATCGATTTCAAGCTCGATAAAATTTTTGCTAACTACTTCTTCACTCATTTTACTAATATTTCCTTCCCATTATTTTTGCATCGAATATCTGCCATAAATGACAGCCTAAAAATCAAAGTAATTACTTAACGTGAGTATGAGTAAATAAATGGTCGCTGCAATACTCATAGTTACCATTGCACTTACTGCAGAATCTAAACTCTAATTCTGGATTAGTAATCTCTGTGCGTCCACAAACAGCACATTTATGCTTTGCAATAGGGGTGCCATCCCGATAAGCAGTTCTAGGTGGTGTGACCTGACGCTTAAACTCAGCACGTCTGTGGATTTCCTTAGGATTGTATCTATTATATTTTCTAGTCATAAGCCAGAAAATAAAGAAATTCAAAAGTGAAGCAATGATAGGTACAGCGGCGCACCACTCTCCTGCACTAACATATTGGAATACATTAAATCCAACAATAGCAAGGTAGAAAATTGACATCCACTTCATCTTTATCGGAATAATAAAATATAAAAGCACCTGCATATCAGGAAAACATGCAGAAAAGGCCAAAAATATAGACAAATTAATATAATACGTACTGAAATATTGGCCGATTGAAAGTGGAATTACCCCTCCAAGCAAAGGTGGGAAAAAGAAATAAACAACAAATGCGCCTATTACTGTAAATATGATTCCACCCAATATATAAACGTTAAACTTGAAAGCACCCCATGTACGCTCTAGCACAGAACCTAGCTGGTAATAAAGCATAAACATGATGATAGTCCAAAGACTAAGACTACTAGGTGGTACAAGGACCCATGAAATTAATCTCCAAACCTGGCCCTGAAGAATAAGTTGTGGCTCCAATGTCATAAAACTAAGGTATGGCACTCCAGTAAATCTCTGTCCAAACAACAGTACATAACCAATTGCATATCCACATAAAAGGTAAATAATCAAATTGTTAATGGCATATTTACCTAGTTTTTTCTCTAATTTATCAAGCAAAATAACTATCCTCCGTTATTGTTCGCACACTTCTAGACATAATAATAGACTTTAAAGATTATAACCCTTTAAAGCCTATGTTATCAATAGGAATTTTATTCCTCTATGTACTCCTTTACATTGCTCCTATCTATCTTAATGTATGGAACATAGTAATATTTACCGTCCACTAGATTAATATCATCAGGGACCTTTCCATTTGCAGCAATTCCATATGCCATCTCAGCAATAACCCGGCCCTTAGCCTCAGCATTATTAAGAGCTGTCCCCTCAATGACTCCATCAGAAATATATTTCAATACTTCCTGGTCACCATTGACACCTACAATTAATGGCATGTTTTGAACTCTAAATATCTTCATAGCATCTACAGCTCCAAGAGCCATATTATCATCATTGGCAATTACAAGCTCAATTTGTCTCGGGTATCCCTGAAGAAGTGATGTAACCTTGGTTTGAGCCTGTTTTCTGTCCCAATTGGCTATTTCATCTCCCAATCGTTCCAGCTCGATTCCGCCATCTAAAATAGTCTCCACTGATACACGGCTGCGAATAATTGCATCCTGATGTCCCACTTCTCCTTCTAGCAAAATATATTGGATAACACCATCACCGCTAATATCAATTTCATCAAACCTCTTTTCAAGAGCAGAAAGAACAAGCTCCCCCTGAATCTTTCCGCTCTCTTCAGGCTCTGCACCTACGTAATAGAGTTTATCAAATCGCTTCAAATCATCCTCTACCAACTCTCGATTAAAGAAAACAATAGGTGTATCTGTAGATTTAGCAGTCTCAATTATCACAGATGGGTCAGTTCTATCTACAAGATTTACACATATTATGTCATAACCCTTTTCAATAAAATCCTCCACCTGGTCATTTTGAACCAGTTGATTTTGGCTGGAATATACAGTTGTTGTAACGATTTCAACATTCTGTCTATCCGCAATCTGGGTTAAGTTGTTTTCTATATTGTGTCTTATCTCTTCTGTAAATGGGTCAAACTCATTGTACATTGTAATTCCAACTTTTATAGTTCTAACTTCCTCCACATCATTATTTGGAAGATTGCATCCCCATATAAGTCCAACCACCAAAACAAAAACAATTAATAACGATACCTTTTTCATACCTTTATCCTATTTAACAAATGGAAACAGCACCTTTTCAAGTTCATCACTGTACATATTCTCTCTATCAGCTATGTAGTAAAGAGGCGCGTTAGAGGCCATATTTCCATACTCTTTTTTGTCTGTAATTTGCAAAACTGCCAGGAATCCCATCGAATAATCATCCTTGAAAGCAAGGGCATTAATTCCTTGAGAATCCAGGTAATATACTGCCTCCTGACTGTTATCAACCGAGAATACCTTTATATCTCTATTGATTCTCAATTTACCAGAAGCCGCTCCCTCCATGGTGTAATAATCAAGGGTAATTATCCCATCATAATTTCCTAGGATTTCTATGTTATATAAAGACTTTTTAATTACAGAAGGGTCAGAGGACATAAGCCTGTACTCCGCCTTAATTCCCTTGCTATCAAGATTCTCTATAAGGGACTCTTTAAGAGTATCCACATTGACATCTTCATGGGATGAAACAATGAGAATATTCTTGCAGTTATAATTAAAGGAAATATACCTGGAAAAATCAGTAGCTATAGCCTCATCATCTGCAACCACTCCATTTATAGTAGCGTTAAGAGCACCATTTCTCGCCAAAAACACTTTGTTAAAAAGCTGTCTTTCATTTATAAAAGAAATCATTGCAGGATAGTCGCTAGTGGCAACCACCGCATAGTCAGCCCCATCGTTAAAGGCTCTTAAAACAGCTTCCTGTTCACCTTCGCTTCCTAAATCCACAGGCACATTTACAAAATCTACTGATACGTCCTTATCAAGAGCAGCAGTCTCAGCTCCCGCCTTCATGCTCTCCCATTCATCTAAATTATCACCTGTAACAATAAAGGATATCTTTACCTCATCCTTTTGTGTATTGCTGTAAGTTAGATATATAAAAGTCTCTATCAACAGCAGGCAAAAGAAGGCTATTATGAAGCCGATAATAATTTTCCTATTTTTCACGACCTTCACCTCCCTGATATTCTTCCATAGTCATCTTAGGAAGATGAATTGTGGCTGTTGTTCCCACATCCAGCTCGCTTTCAAGAGTCAGTCCATACTCCTCCTTAAAGTAGAGGTTGATTCTCTGGTTGATATTCCAAAGACCAATTCCTGAGCCCTTGCCTTTTGACTGAGATTTATCCTTGAGAAGATTCTCCAAGGTTTCAGGTGGAATTCCCATTCCATTATCCCTAACCTCGATAAATATATCGCCGTCCTTCTCATATCCCACTATATCAATCACGCCCTCGTCATCATAATCGCCAACTGCGTGATATATGGCATTTTCAATTAACGGCTGAATAATAAGCTTTATTGTAATGCAATCCTCAATAGCTGGATCAATATCAATATTTGCCTCGAACTTGTTCTTATAGCGCACCTTTTGGATGGCAAGATAGTTTTTAGCATGAGTTATCTCGTCTTTTATTGTGATTATGTTATTACCCTTGCTAAGACTGATTCTAAACAGGGAGGCAAGGCTTGTAATCATGGAAATCGCCTCTGGATATTTTTCCGTCTCAATCATCCAGACAATTGAGTCCAGTGTATTGTAAAGGAAATGAGGATTAATCTGAGCCTGAAGCGCATTTAATTCGGATTTACGTTTTTCTTTTTGTTCCTTTACTCGCTCATCCATGATATTTCTCATTTGGACAACAAGAGATTTAATGGTCCTGCCCAGATGCCTAATCTCGTGGGAACCACCTATATATACCTGCTCAGCATCAAGCGCACCCTCTTCAATATCCTTGAGAGATGCCTCTAAACGCTTAATTGGATCAGTAACAATTTTAGAGATAATAACATTGCCAAATACTATTAAGAAAATGGTAAATGTAATTATAACCAACATAAAAACTCTAAGCTGATTATAGTCTCCTGTAAGCTCAGAAACAGGCACAACTGACACAATTTTCCATCCAGTATAGCCTATCGTCTTTACGATAACCGCTCTCTTATCTCCCTCAAATGTCTCTATATAATCCCCGTCATCGTAAGTGACATCAACCAAATTATTCTCTTTAACAAGGCCTGCATAAATAGCCTTTTGCTTAGGGTGATAGATTATCTCTCCATCTGAATCCACCAGATAAACGTATCCAGCGCCTCTTTCATTTACCCTTGAAAACATCTGCTCTATGGCAGAATAGTTCATATCTACAAGGAGAATACCTCTTCTTGTGTATCCCATAAAATTAAGATCCACACTACGGCTCAAGGAAACTACCCAGAAATATCTGTAGTTACTGCTCTCGAACATATTCTGTACATGTGGGGTTGAGAAATGAAAGTTCTCGATTTTCTCTTCAGTGTTTGTGAACCAATCCTGCTCAGTAAAATCAACGCCAGCTTTTCTAGTTGCAATTGGAGCAGCAGAAATAAGGGCACCATCCTGGGAAATGCAGGCGATACTTATGAGGCTGTCCTTATTGGCCTCATATAAAATATCCATTTCCTTGGTCATGGTGTCACTAGTAAGATCCATATTTTTGATGACACTGTAATACATACTATTAGAAATTCCCATCATATTTCTAAGATAGGAATTAAGATTCCAACTCATCTGGTCAACGACCTGCTTGTTATTATCAATTGCCGCCTGCTTGGCAGTGTTAATATAGTTGGTGTAAAAAGCAAATGCCATAAATGACATGCTAAGTATGGCAACTATAGTAAATGACAATGAAATAATAAGCTGAATGCTTCTTCTTTTGGAAGCTCTCTTGACCCGATGAAAATAATGTCTTAGGTCAAAGCGCTCCATTAATTACCTCTCTGCTGTCTATATTTTGATGGTGATATACCATAAGCTTTTTTAAATACATAGCTGAAATAATTTGGCTCCTCATAGCCAATCATTCCTGCAATCATATAGGCCTTCTCATCTGTGTTTTCCAGTAACTCAACTGCTTTTTTAAGACGAATATCAGTAAGATATGAAACAAAGCTAAGGCCCGTGTTTTTCTTGAACACCGACGAAAAATAGTTAGGGCTAACATTTAGATAAGTGCAAAGACTTTCAACAGAAATATCCGACTCTGTAAAATGCTCTGCAATAAATCCCTTGGCCTTTTCTATCATAAGTCCCGTGCTATCAAGTCTGGTTTTATTGACCATGTCTTTTACCTTAAAGCATCTGTCCTCAAACCACTTTTCCACCATATCAAGGGATTCTACCTTTTCCAAAAGTTCAAGTATGTCCTTGTCACCCTTTTCATCTTCAGAATTGATATCATATGTTCTAGCCAGCTTAATTATCTCAAAATAAGCCTCTAGGATTGAAAGCTTCAGCTGATAAAGAGCCACACCTTTTTGATGAAGATTGGAGAAAAACTCATGTATTGAACCCTTAAGTTCTTCTGGTGAACCAATCTTTATCTGCTTTAAAATCTGATTTACATTATCTGTCTCAAATAAGTTAATATGGGCACCCTTAGGTTCAACATCACCTATAGGAATAGCCTGGTTCTCATCTAAAAGTATTCTGTAGGCAGCTGCTTCTCCTGCGGATTTAAATGAGCTAAATAAATCCTTAAGCTCTGTAACCATACCACCAACACCTGCAGTTGTATTAGTCTGCAAAAGCTTGGCAGAAAGCTTACAAATTCTGTCTAAGTCTGTAACAAACTCATCGTACTCTTCAGCTCTCTCAAAGCATCCCAGCACAATCACATTGCCCAGATAATTAAGGCAATAATAATTAGCATGACCAGCAAGCCTCTCCTTGGCAAGCTGATTTAAAGAAACGCAAAGAAGACGCCTTGTATCGTTATTAATTTCATTTTGATTTTCAAAGGAAAGCTTTATTATGCCGACAGCATAGAAATTCCCCTCAATACCTTGTCCATAGTCTGCTGCTATCTCATTAATCCTATCAGGCTCAATATGGCCCTCTATAAGACCAATCAAAAACTGCTCTCTAAAAAAAGGAAAACTCTCCTGATAGTACTTCTCCAGAGTCTCCATATTGCGGCGCTTATCTACCTCGTCATCAAGACGCACCTTAATCCGAGCAAAAACCTGATAAAGCTCATCTGCATCTATTGGCTTTAAAATATATTCTTCAGCAGAAAGCTCGATTGCCTCCTTAGCATAGTCAAACTCATCATAGCCGGAAAAAATAACCACCTTAGTAGCTGGCAGCTGGGCCTTTAACTGCTTAGAAAACTCAAGTCCATTCATAAAAGGCATATTGACATCAGTCATTACAACATCTGGCTGAGTATCAAGGGCTCTCTCCAATGCATCTTGGCCATTTTCCGCAGTGGCCACCACATTGAATCCAAGCTCCTGCCAATTAATCTTTTTCTCGATGGCAAGGCGAACTTCCTCCTCGTCATCAACAAGCATAACATTGTACATAAATTATTCCCCCGAATACCTAAAACATGCCTAAATTATAGCAAAAATTGCTTCACAAGTATAGAAGAAATGGACCTAGGGGACGGAGTCAGTGGTCCATTTTCAAATAGCAAAATGGACCACTAACCCCGTCCCCCAGGTCCAAAAAAGCCGAGCAAGAAACTCCTGCCCGGCCTCTTTTAGGAACACAAATTAATTTTTCTTTCTCTTAGAAAGTACGTCCACTGTTACAGCGCCGAGAAGAACAGCACCTTTAACAATTTTCTGGATATCTGTTGACCATCCAAAAAGTGACATACCGTTGTTAAGGATACCCATTACGAAGGCACCGATTACTGCTCCGAGGATTGTACCAGAACCACCGGCTACGGCAGCACCACCGATGTAACATGATGCGATGGCATCCATTTCGAAACCATCACCAGCCTTTGGTGTTGAAGAACCGTTTCTTGCTGAAAGCACAATGCCTGCAATAGCTGAAAGTACACCCATGTTTGTGTATACCCAGAAGAATACTTTGTTTGTATCAATACCTGAAAGGTTAGCAGCTTTTCTGTTACCACCAAGAGCATAAATCTGACGGCCTGCTACTGTCTTTGTTGTAACGAAAGCATAGATACCAATGAGAATCACCATGATAAGAAGAACAAATGGAAGTCCATTGTATCTTGCAAGCTTGTAGAAGAAGAACCAAATAATGAAAAGTTCAATACCAAGCTTTAATACTGTCTGCCATGTAGGAGCAAGAGCAAAGTTGTATTTCTTCTTTGTCTTGATGCTCTTAAGCTCTGCCCAAACAAGAGCTACTGAAGCAATAATTGCAACAAAGATTGAAACTAAATCAAGGATTCCATCACCAAAGAAGATCTTATAAGTTGGGAGGAAACCAGCACCGATAAAGTTGTAGTTTGCAGGAAGAGGACCTTTAGTCTGTGCCTGCAAAAGTGTATAGGTAAGACCGCGGCCCATAAGCATTGTAGCAAGGGTAACTACGAATGGAGGGATGCTAAGGTAAGCAATAAAGAATCCTGCAAACATACCAACTAAAAGACCAATAGCAAGTGCTGCAATAATAGCAACCCACATATTCATCTTGTAGTCCATCATAACAATACCAGCAGAAGCACCACAAAGTGCAACTACAGAACCGACACCAAGGTCGACGTTACCAGTAAGTACGCAAAGCAACATACCGATAGCAAGGATAACAACGTAGCCGTTCTGCATAACTAAGTTGTTAATATTCATTGGTGTAAGGTTTTTACCGCCTGTAAGTGCAGCAAATATTAAATAAATAACAATAAGGGCAATGAACATGCCGTATTGTTTCATGTCTAAATTAACTCTCTTCTTTTCCATTTCCATCATCCTTTCTATTGTGTGCCATTACGCACTGCATAATCTTCTCCTGAGAAACTTCTGCGCTTGAAAGCTCTCCCGCAATTTCGCCTTCATTAATAACGTAGATTCTGTCACATGTACCAATTATTTCTGGCATTTCTGAAGAAATAACGATTACAGCTTTACCTGCTTTTGCAAGCTCATTAATGACACAATAAATCTCATATTTAGCACCGACATCAATACCACGAGTTGGCTCATCAAGGATAAGCACATCTGGCTGGGTAAGCATCCACTTAGCAAGTACAACCTTTTGCTGGTTACCACCTGAAAGAGAACCTACCACCTGATTGATGGAATTGGCTTTTACGTTAATTCTTTTTCTATATTCTTCAGCAGCTAAAATCTCATCGTTACCGTTAATTACACCTCTCTTAGAGAAGAATTTAGGACGAGCTGCAATAGTCATATTTTCTTTGATATCACCTATCAAATTAAGACCATTTGTCTTTCTATCCTCAGTAACATAAGCAAGCTTGTTGTTAATGGCATCTTTTACATTGTGGATAGTTACTTCCTCGCCATTAATCTTAACTGTTCCAGAGATTTTCTGTCCGTAGCTGTGTCCAAATACACTCATGGCAAATTCTGTACGACCAGCACCCATAAGTCCTGCAAGACCAACTACCTCTCCTGCTTTAACTTCGATGTTAATGTCTTTAAGAACCTGACGATCTGGATCGTCTGGATGGAATACATTCCAGTTCTTAACCTCAAAAATGGTGTCACCTATAGTAACTCCCTCTCTCACTGGATATCTGTTAGTAAGCTCACGACCTACCATTGCCTTAATAACTCTATCCTCAGAGAAATCATCAACTCCCTTAACGAGAGTTTCAATTGTCTTACCATCACGAATGACAGTAACTGCATCTGCTACATAACTAATCTCATTTAACTTATGTGAAATGATAATACATGTAATACCTTGTCTCTTAAGCTCAAGCATAATATCAAGAAGTTTTTTAGATTCCTCATCATTCAAAGCCGCTGTTGGCTCATCCAAGATAAGAAGTTCTACCTTCTTGGCCATTGCCTTTGCTATTTCTATTAACTGCTGCTTTCCAACACCAAGTGAATTAACTGGTGCATTAACGTTTTCATGTTCAAGACCAACCTTCGCAAGCATCTCTTGAGCTCTTTGTCTGGTCTTAGTCCAATCTATAACGCCCTTCATGGAAAGCTGTTCGTTTCCTAAGAATACATTTTCTGCGATTGAAAGAAGTGGAGATAAAGCAAGCTCCTGGTGAATGATTACAATACCTTTATGTTCCGAATCTCTAAGATTATGGAATCTACATACTTCACCATTGTATTCAACATCACCTTCATATGTTCCGTAAGGATAAACACCTGAGAGAACATTCATAAGTGTGGACTTGCCAGCACCATTCTCTCCACAAAGAGCATGGATTTCTCCCTTTTTTACTTGCAGATTAACATCATCAAGGGCTTTAACTCCAGAAAACTCTTTTGTGATATGTTTCATTTCCAAGATGTAATCTGACATTTTATTCTCCTTCTTTAAAAACTGTGGCGACTTAATGACTTAAGTCGCCACTATAATTACTTTTCTAATAAACTTTTATAAATTACTCTGCAAGCTGCTCTTCTGTGTAGTAACCACCATCAACGATGATTTCCTTGTAGTTGTCCTTATCTACTGCAACTGGTGTGCAAAGGTATGAAGGAACAACAAGCTTACCATTGTCATACTGCTCTTCATCATTGATCTCTGGCTCTGCGCCTTCAAGAACTGCCTGAACCATTGTTACGCACTTGTCAGCAAGGAGACGTGTATCCTTGTAGATTGACATTGTCTGAGAACCAGCGATGATGTTCTTTGTAGCCATAAGCTCAGCATCCTGACCTGTGATAAGTGGCCAATCCTTACCTACTGTGTAACCAGCACCTTCAAGAGCTGCCTTACATCCATAAGCAAAACCATCAAAAGCTGTAGCACAGATGTCTAACTTCTCATCAGCATAGAAACCTGTAAGGTAGTTCTCACAGTTCTGCTGTGCTGTCTCCTGAGACCATCTTAAGATACATGTATCTTCGAAAGATGTTCTACCTGACTTACATACTAATGTACCGTTGTCAAGGTATGGCTGAAGAACTTCCATAAGACCGTTGTAAAGCATTACAGCGTTGTTATCATCAGGTGAACCCATGAAGAACTCGATTGTATAAGTCTCATCTGTGTTAGCTAAGTCCTTAGCTTCCTCGATGTACTTACCAATTGCTGTACCAACACCCTTGTTATCGAATGTTGCATAGTAGCTTACAGCGTCTGTGTCCATAAGAAGACGGTCATAAGCGATGATAGGAATATTAGCTTCCTTAGCCTGCTGCTCAACGTTTACAAGAGCTGAAGAATCAACTGCTGCGATAACTAAGCAATCAGCGCCAGATGCGATCATGTTCTCGATCTGAGATACCTGAGCCTGTACATCATCCTCTGCGTACTGAAGATCAACTTCGTAACCTAAAGCTTCAAGCTTCTCTTTCATGTTGTTACCATCGTTAATCCATCTCTCAGAAGACTGAGTAGGCATTGCAACTGCAACTCTCTTTCCTGTAGATGCAGCTGGTGTAGATGCATCACCTGAGCCATCTGCTGTTGTAGCTGTACCATCTGCTGGCTGTCCGTTGTCAGCAGGGCCACATCCTACAGCTAACCCCATAGCCAATACTGCTGTGAGCATCAAACTTAGAATCTTTTTTTTCATTTTCTTCTCCTCCTAAAAGATTTGTAAGCAACTCATTGTTGCTTTTAACTATGATATGATTCTATCAACATAGTTTTTTGTAGAAAATATAAAATTCTATTTTCATTCTTAGAAATTCTACACAGTTTGGACACATTTATCAACAGTCCACTACAGCAAATTATCTATATATAAAAAAATCCCTAGGCACTTTCACTTAGTACCCTAGGGATTTTCAAAGTTTTATATGTATTTTTCCTTAAACTAAAATCAATTCTGATATAAAAACCACAGCACAACAAATGCAAGCCACTTTAAAAAGACTCATATTAAACCAGGCTGCAACTGTTCCACTTACGAGAGCCAATATTCCAGAAATCTTGCTCTGGGTGGCATCAATAATGGCAGGAAAAGTCATAACTGCCAATGTAACATAAGGAACATAGTATAAAAAGGATCTTATAAATCTGCTTTTAATAGGTTTTGTAAATAAGGTAACAGGAAGCACTCTTACAATGGTACTAACAATTCCCGCCACTAATATGTATATATATGTGTTAGTCATCGTCTTCTACCTCCGGATGTGGAAAAATAATAGCTGCAACTGAAGCAATCACAACTGTAAGAATAATAGTCTTAGTACCACTAGAAATACCTGAAAATATAGATGCTTTGGAAGCAATAAAGCTCAATATAAAACTGATAATAATAAGCACCGTAACTATCCGATGATTTCTAGCCTCAGGCATAATGCAAGCTAAAAACATTCCATATAAAGCTACTGAAAAAGCGCTAACTAATCTTATAGGCATCAGTTCTCCTGCTATAATTCCAAAGGCAGTGCCAAAAGACCATCCCAAAACAGCAATTAAAAAAGCTGCATAGTTATACAAAGGCTTAATATGCCCCGGTCTTTTGATGGTAATAGCAAACAGCTCATCAGTCACAGTAAATCCGACTAAAATCCTATGTAACATAGAAGTTTTAGAACTAAATTTCTGACTTAGCGCTGTAGACATCAGCATATATCTTGCATTAACAACTAATGTCATAATCGCCATCTCAACATAACCCGCACCAGCAGCAACTACCGTATATACTGCATACTCTCCAGCGCTGGCATGATTTAAAACAGAATTGATAAAGCCCTGAATCGGATTAAAATTAGATTTTCTGGCTATAATTCCAAGAGAAAAAGCAACCGCCAAATAACCTAGAGCAATCGGAAAACCATCTCTTATGCCCTCAATAAAAACTTGTTTATTAGATTTTGATTCAAAAGATTTCATAATTTTTTAATACTTTCATCTTCACAAAAGTGTACAATCATATATATAAATTATTTGGGAGGCAAATATGAAACCGGGAGTATTCATTGCCAAAAGAAAAAATGGTGAAGTCTATTATCGATGCAACATCACCTATAGTGGAAAACATATTAGTCTAGGAAGCTTCAACACAGAAAAAGAATGTAACCTCGCATATAAAGAAGCTTGGAAGATTCTAAAAGATACAAAAATAACTATTCTTAATCTGCAATCAACCATAAAATATCTAAAATTCGAAAAAGGTATCACCCTTCTTAATTTTAGAGACAATCAAATTTACATTAAGAATCCAATATATCTGCAAAAGAACTATTTCAACTATTATCTCACTCCAGGCACTGTCCTAAAGTTTGATAATGATGATTTATTCTATTATTCTAGCCATAAGATTCAAAATCGTGGCGGTCACATGTTTGTAAGCGATTACGGCTTGCAGTACAACATATTAGGCCGCTATGGAATCAAGCCTTATGCCATAAAAGGCAAGGATTATTCTTTTGCCAATGGAGACGAAACTGATTATCGCTACTCCAATATTATCATAATCAACAAATATCACGGTGTATTTAAAGAAATAAAAAGAGGCAAGCCAATATATACTGCTAAAATACATCTGAACGGCGACTTTATCGTAGGACGATACAGTACAGAAGCCACAGCAGCTGTAGCATACAACAAAGCAGTTGATTTGTGTAAAGCTCGAGGAATGACCAAATCATTCCCAACTAATTTCATAACCGAATACACCCCTAGAGAATATGCTGACATATATACGGAAATTAAAATATCATCTCACCTATATAAGTTTTTCAAAAACAAAAACTTTAGAGATGCCTAGATCAATATGAAACGAATAAGTATCTTAAATATTTAGTCAAAAATAGCCACCCCTAGCTATCAAGCTCATAATATTGCTAAGCAATACCTGAGGCTTAATAGCATAACGAGGTGGCTCATTTATTATTCTTAGTTGTTGATGAACTTATCCTCTTCGTTGTTCCATGAGTAAAGCTTACGAACTTCCTCGCCAACCTTCTCTGATGGATGCTCAGCAGCAAGCTTTCTCATAGCTGAGAAGTGTACCTGACGACCAGCTGGTGACATATCAAGAAGGAATTCCTTAGCAAATGAACCATCCTGGATATCTGAAAGAATCTGCTTCATAGCCTTCTTTGTATCCTCTGTGATGATCTTTGGTCCTGTGATGTAATCACCGTACTCAGCTGTGTTAGAGATAGAATATCTCATTCCTGCGAAACCTGACTGATAGATAAGGTCAACGATGAGCTTCATCTCGTGGATACACTCAAAGTATGCATTTCTTGGATCGTAACCAGCCTCAACAAGAGTCTCGAAACCAGCCTGCATAAGTGCACAAACACCACCGCAAAGTACTGCCTGCTCACCAAAGAGGTCTGTCTCTGTCTCTGTTCTGAATGTAGTCTCAAGAACACCAGCTCTAGCACCACCAATACCAAGTGCATATGCAAGTGCAAGCTCAAGAGCCTTACCTGTAGCATCCTGCTCTACAGCTACAAGACAAGGAACACCCTTGCCAGCAAGGTACTCAGAACGTACTGTGTGACCAGGTCCCTTAGGTGCGATCATAGTAACATCAACATCAGCTGGTGGCTTGATGCAACCAAAGTGAATATTGAAACCGTGAGCAAACATAAGCATGTTACCAGCCTCAAGGTTTGGCTCGATATCCTTCTTATACATATCAGCCTGCTTCTCATCGTTGATAAGAATCATGATGATATCAGCCTTCTTAGCAGCCTCTGCTGCTGTATAAACTGTAAGGCCCTGCTTCTCTGCCTTAGCCCATGACTTTGAACCCTCATAAAGTCCGATAATAACATCGCAACCACTCTCCTTAAGGTTGAGTGCGTGTGCGTGACCCTGGCTACCATAACCAATAATAGCTATTGTCTTACCTTTCAATAATGAAAGATTGCAATCTTCCTGATAATAGATTTTTGCTTCCTGTGACATTTCAATATCCTCCTATTTATTATATAAATTATATTTACCTATATTAAAGAAACTAATCTACAGAATAACTACATCATCTGTACCACGGCTAAGTCCTGTAAGACCTGTACGTGCAAGCTCTAAAATATCGTATGCTCCAAGCATATCTAAGAACGCCTCAAGCTTATCCTGATTTCCTGTAACCTCAAGAATCATAGAATCATGTGTGACATCTACAACCTTACCATGGAAAATCTCTACGATAGTAAGAACGTCCTGTCGCTCCATATTAGTAGCTGAAATCTTAACAAGCATAAGTTCTCTCTTAACAGACATGCCATGCTCTAATACCTTGACATCAACCACCTCTGTAAGTTTTGAAACTTGCTTTTCAATCTGCTCGAGAATCATCTCGTCTCCATGTGTCACTATAGTAACTCTAGTGTATCTAGGGTCTGCTGTAACACCCGCTGAAAAACTATCGATGTTGTAACCTCTGCGTGAAAATAAGCCAGAAATGCGACTTGTAAGACCTGGTGTGTTCTCTACAAGAATAGATAGAACCTTCTTAGACTCCATAAATAAATATACTCCTAACAACAAAAAATTTTCCACTTTAGTGGTTTACAGTATAAAATCATTAAAAAAATTCTATCACAAACAAATACAATGTCAACCCAAATATAGCCCAAATATAATCCAAATATAAAAAAAGCTCTGTCAGCTGTCAAAAGCTACAGAGCTTACGCAAAACATATTTAATAATACTTTCCATCATAAGGATTAAACAGTCCCATTTGAATCTGCTGTCTATTGTCCTCATAGCAAAGAGTAATATAAAAATCTCTAAATTCAAAGCCTTGCTTAGTCCATTCTATCTTACCCTTCTCACAATCGCAGTACTCACTATAATCCACCCACTGAAGAATCTGCATAAGCGGTCTATCCATCATCTTGCTAGTGGCCTCCTTAAAGGTCCATACCTCAGTAAATTTTTTATTTAACTCATTCTTTTTTACTGATTCTAAATATTCTAAATCATATTTAGTAAAAAATCTTTTTACCAAATCCGGATCATAAGGCCTAATTCTTTCTACATCAATTCCAACAGGCTTGTCAGAAATAGCTGCAACTGCAAAGAAATTAGAATGGGAAATACTAAACTCCACATTTTTAGGCTGTATAAAAATTGGCTTCCCTTGGGATGTGGTGGAATAGACATAAGGTCTTTGGATATGATTTTCCCAGAGTAATTTTTCAAGAAGATGCGCAGCTCCAAGTCGCTCACATTTCCCCTTAAGTGTTTTAGCCTCGTCAACATGAGCCCTTCTTTGCGGACTAATCATGTCGTATACTTCGTCAAATATAAAAGGATTTTGTAGTGGTTCACAATTGTACGCTGCCGCCTTTATCATAATTCATCCCCCGTGATTATCTCTAATAATATGATATCACAATAAAAAATAAGTATGGTAAAATTAAGAAGAATTAAAAAACTTTTCACACTTATTAAGAGGCAAGTTATGAAAATACTTATATTTGAAATGAAAACTGTTTGTTATAATTCATATCTTTATTTTGGAGATGCCCTAGGAAATGCTCTTACAGCCCTAGGTCACAGTGTAGAATACTTCAAAATAGACGAGGACGCCCTTGACGATTTAGAAAGATACGTCGGCACATCCTACGACCTTTTAATTGATTTTAATTCAGACTTACCTCGAGCACTTATGGACGATGATTCGTACTTTCTCGACCATATCGATGCACCATTTTTCGATGTAATTTTAGATCACCCACTGTACCATCACGATACATTGAAAAATAAGCTGAAGAATTTCCATGTGGTCTGTTTGGACGAAAGACATAAAGAATATATTCAAAAGTACTATCCTCATATTAAATCCGTAACAGTGACTCCTATGACAGGTGAGCTAGCATTTGGTCAGGACTCAATCGCCTGGGATAATTATGAGACTCGTCCATACGATATTATTTTTTCAGGCACTTACACAGATCCTACCAGAATAGAGACTGCCATAAACAAAATGCCAGAATTAATAAGCAATAATGTCTATGAGCTGATTGATATGATGAAGGTAGACAACAGTCTTACTATAGAAGATGCGGTTGATAGATTGGCTGAAAATGAATTCTATGACTATATCAATTCAGACAAGCCTCTTCACACTCAGATATTCTATCTAGCCGATACGTATATACGGTGTATTAACCGAAAAAAGCTAGTGCAGGCCCTAGATAGATGTAATAGTAAAATCCATCTTTTTGGAGGTCTATGGGAAGAATTAGAGCTAAAAAATGCAGTGATTCACAAAGAGATACCTTTCAATCTCACATTTACCGTATTTGCGAAATCAAAAATATCAATCAATATAATGCCTGGATTCAAGGCCGGAAGTCACGACAGGGTATTTTCTGCCCAGTTAAATGGTGCAGTTAGCCTTACAGACCCTACCACATTACTTCTTGACGAATATAGAGATAATGAAAACATTCTATTTTTTGATTTAGATAATATTGATGATGTAACTGATAAGGTTAACAGCTCACTATCGGATTTAGGCACACTAAAAAAAATAGCCCAAGCAGGCTATGAGATTTCCTCTCATAAGCATACTTGGACCAATATTGCAAAAATAATAATAAGTGCTATTAACAGGGATTAATCCAAATTAAGCATCTCCTGATAGAATGCGAAGTAATCCTTTCTAGCCTGCTTAGTAAATTCAATAGCAGTTCTAGGATGCTGGTTTAAAAGTCCTGTTGTAAGATACTGCATATCGTATCCCCATACAACGCCCTGTTCCTTAAGAGGCATCATATAGTCCTCTACAAATTTAATAGCATATCTCTCCTTATATTTTGGATTCTTAAGGAAGCCCAAAAGGAGCTCCATAGCGCAGTTACCTGCTCCACGACCCATAGAATTATAGGTAGCATCAAGAAAATCTACATTATCACCGCAAGCCTCAATAGTATTAGCAAATGCAAGCTTCTGATTGTCATGAGCATGCATACCAACCTTTTTGCCATATTTTGCAGCTGCATTGCAGTATAAATCTGCGATACGCTCAATCTGCTCTGGATATAATGAACCATAGCTATCTACAATATAAACACATGAGATAGGTGTCTGGCATACAATATCAAGAGCTGCCTTAATGTCCTCTTTTGAAGAAGTAGATATGGCCATGATATTACATGTAGTCTCATATCCCTTTTTGTCAGCATCTTCAATCATCTCTACTGCACCAGGAAGCTGGTGTAAATAAGTAGCTACACGAATTAAATCAACAGGGCTCTCTGCCTTTGGATGAATATCTTCCTTGTAGTTACATCTTCCAACATCTGCCATAATGGCAATCTTAAGATCTGTGTCGTTATCACCAACGATTTTTCTAATATATTCATCAGATGAAAACTTCCATGGTCCAAATTTTGACTCATCGAACTGTTCCTTATCAGCACGATAACCCATCTCCATGTAGTCGACTCCTGCCTTGATATTAGTTAAATAAAGAGCCTTTGCAAACTCATCAGAAAAATAAAAGTCATTAACAAGACCTCCATCTCTAAGTGTTGCATCAACTACACGTATGCTCTCTCGTACCTCGAGAAGCTTTGAAACCTCTTTCATCTTATGTCCTCCATTCACTTTAGCGATTAAAAGCATTAAAGCGATTATACGACTAAAAAACCCATTCGTCAATGCTCATTTTCCCCAGCCAGTTGGCCGGGGAAACGAAACACTGCAAATGGGTTATTAAACAACTTCAAATTTCATTGTGCTCTCACTTAACTGCTTAGTAACGATGCCGTTTTGATCCATAGCATCTGTAATACCCTGAATCTCACTAACAATTGTTGTAGAAGCTGTAGCAGACATGTTGATTGCATATGAGCTTTCCTGAAGTGAATTAGCAATATCCTCAATTCTAACTGACATTGCATCCATTACCTCGTTAAGCTTGTTAGCCTTGTCTGTAAATGAGCCAAGCATTTCATCAATCACTGATGCAGTATCTTCGAACTTAGCTCCAGTATCTACAAATGAATCGTAATCCGATAATACGTTTTCATTTATAAAATCGATAACCTGAATAGCATTATCAGAAAGTTCCTTAACAGCTGTTGTAACTCTAGCAGAAATCTCCTGGATATTACCAGCAGCCTCTCTAGAATTAGCAGCAAGCTTACTAATCTCATCAGCAACTACTGCAAAGCCCTTACCTGCCTCACCAGCTCTTGCAGCCTCAATCGATGCATTAAGTGCAAGTAAGTTTGTCTGACTAGCAATATCAAGAATATCATTTGTTAAATCGCTAATCTGATTAACCTGCTCTGATTCCTTAACAGAAGCCTCAAGCACCTTCGATAATTCTTCGATTTTAGCACCTGTGCTATCCTTTTTATCAGCTGCATCCTTTTTAATAGTATCAGCCTCAGACTTGATTAGCTCAGCTCTCTCAGCGCCATTTTGTGATTCGCTGTAAATAGCATCTGTAGCCTCTCTAACGAGCTTAAGCTTATCCTCTAAGTCAACTGTAGAATTGGCAACATTTTCCATTGAAGCCACAAGCTCTTCCATAGCTGCCGAAGTATTTGTAACATTGTCACTTGTGCTCTTAATCTTCTCCATAACCTTGTCAGATGATGTAGAAAGAACAGCCGCGCCACTCTTTACATCCTTAATTACATTCTGCAAAGTCTCAATGAAAAGATTTATATTATTGCGAACCATGGCAAGCTCAGTCTTAGTCTTAGTGTTAATACGTGAGGTCAAATCTCCAGTACCATTATTGATATTATTTACAATAGTCTGTAATTCAGAAGACATACCTCTAATTACTTTATTTACTCTAAGATTTGTCAAAATAAAGCTAAGAATAATCAGTATGACAACCACACCCATAACTACATATCCCTGTACAGATGCCTGGTTGATATATGTAGTCATATAAGCTGCAAATCCATCATTTAGACCCACAATAGCCTGATCAACCAATTCAAGAGATTTGTATACCTCATCAAGTGACCAAGCGTAGTTGTTAGAATAAAGAACAACAGCCTCCTTCATCTCACGATTATATAAATACTTTTGAAGGCTACCAGCCTTGGCTTTGTAGTCAGCAACATTGTCTCTTAAATCATCAATAATCTGCTGACCATCAGCAATATTAGATACAATAAGGCATGTATCTAAATACTCAAGTCTCGCCTCTGTATCTGCCATATACTTGTCAAACTCCTGAAACTCTGCAGGAATCACAACTGCTCCAGCCTGGGCCTTTCCCATATACCTATTAATTTCTGCGGAAATGTGGATAATATCCTCTTTTAACGCAGAAGCCTCTGTAGAACATTTTAATTGATTTTCACTAGCTAAAAGCGCCTGACTTTTAACGCTATTCATTGCAAAATGCGAAATAACAACATAAGCAATAAATGCCGCTAAAATAACTAAATACACTGCTACGTTTTGAAAAACGATAGATTGAATAAATTTTCCACTCTGCTCCCCTTTGCGACTTCTTCTAGAAGATACTCTTTTTCCCATTATTATCCCTTCCTTTTCATAGATTTTGCCACAGAATTTATTCAATACACTTTAGTGTTATTAAATTGTACACTTTTATAATCGGATATTAAAGATTAATTGTTAATTTTTTCTTGCCAATTTTTTCATTTTATAAAAATATAACAAAAGAGCCACCTGTCTACTATGATTTTAGTATAAAAAAAGCCCTTGGCTAATCTGCCAAGGGCCCTTAAAAATTTATATCTTATACTATTTCAAATTTCTGGGTGCTTGCATTTAATTGCTTTGTAACATCATTGTTCTGATCCATAGCATTATTGATACCCTGAATCTCGCCAACGATTTCTGTAGCAGCTGATGCAGATAGGTTAATCGCATCAGAGCTTTCTGATACTGAAGAAGAAATAGTCTCAATACGAGTAGCCATCTCATTCATTACAGTATTAAGATTATCAGCTCTATCTCTAAAGTTAACCAGCATCTCATCAATCATTGTTGCAGTATTTTCATATTTAACACCAGTTTCTACGAATGAATCGTAATCCGATAATACGTTTTCATTGATAAAGTCAATAACCTGAATAGCATTATCAGAAAGTGTTTTAACAGCAGCCGTAACTCTAGAAGAAATCTCCTGAATATTTCCAGCAGTATCTCTTGAATTAGCAGCAAGTGAACTAATTTCATCAGCAACAACTGCAAATCCCTTACCAGCCTCACCAGCTCTTGCAGCCTCAATAGAAGCATTAAGGGCAAGCAAATTAGTCTGGCTTGCAATATCAAGAATTTCATTTGTCAAATCACCAATCTGGTTAACCTGCTCAGATTCCTTAACTGACTCTTCAAGGACCTTAGCAAGCTCTTCCATCTTAGCACCGGTGCTTTCCTTTTTGCTATTTGCTTCACGCTTAATCAAATCAGCCTCATCCTTAATCTGATTTGCCTTTTCAGCTCCTTCAATTGCCTCAGCATCAATAGCCTTAGTAGCTTCTCTTACAGCCTCCAAATTATCTGTTAGTGTACCTGTTGTAGATGCAACATTTTCCATAGAAGCTGCCAGTTCTTCCATGGCTGCAGATGTATTTGTAACATTGTCACTTGCACTTTGAATCTTTGCCATTACACTATCAGATGAATTGCTTAAAACATTAGATCCGTCCTTTACATCCTTAATGATTCCTTGCAAGGTCGCTATAAATTGATTAATACAATCAGTAACAAGAGCAAGCTCTGTCTTTGTTTTAGTATTAATACGTGTAGTTAAATCGCCCTTACCCTTGTTTATATTATTAATAAACGCTTGAAGTTCATAAGAAATGTTAAGGATTACTTTATTAATTCTTACAAAGCTGATTATGAATCCAACAACTACAAATGCAAGAACAAAACCAAGTACTATAAATGCTCTAACAATAGCCTGCTGCTTCTGTGCTTCTAGGTATGGAGCAAAATTATGTCCCATCCAAAGAATATCTTCATCGCACTTTGCCAAAGCTGCATTCATAGTGTCAATAGAAACACCATAATCACCACCTATTAACTGAACTGCTCCCATTATATCTCCAGCTATAATATTATCCCTCATCTGTATTGCATATTCAGAGTAGGCTTTTACAGCATCATTTAATGCCGCTGTATCTTCTACACCAGTTGCACACTGCTGCTTTAGCATATCATTACCGGCAACGTACTCAAGCTTCTCTAACATTTCCTTGTTATACGAATCAAACATAGCAAAATCACTTGCTGATGCAGATTGTCCGCCCTCCAGAGAACCCATATATCTATTTATTTCTGCAGTCATGTGGATGGCGTCTGTTTTCAATACAGACATTTCATACAAAAGATCTGTCTCAGCAACACTACCACCGGAAGCAACGGAAACAACATTTGTCATACCTGAATACCATATGTACGCAAAAATAAGAAAGGCAATTATTATCAATCCATAGATAAGACCGTTCTGGAATGATATTGTCTGGAAGAAATTGCCCTTATTTTTCTTTACAACATTGGCAACAGCCTTAATGTTCTCCTTCTGTTCCTCAGAAAGATTTCCCTCAATTTTGTTAATGAATTCCTCTTTCTTTTCTTTCTTTGCCATTGTTTTACCCCCATCATTTGAAATAAGTCCAATAATCTACTGCAAATCTAATTATAACCGCAGTTTTCCCAAATATGTTTTATATCACAAATTATTCATTTATTTTTTCATTTTTTGACAAAAAAATCCCTTGGCCAAAGCCAAGGGATTAATAAAATCAACTCCTATTTAACGGGAACCCGTCACCAGGGGTTATACTATTTCTTCTTTAGAACTTACCAGCAGTAGCAGCTTCCTCAACTGATACAGCTACAGCAACTGTAGCACCTACCATTGGGTTGTTACCCATACCGATAAGACCCATCATCTCAACGTGTGCAGGAACTGAAGATGAACCAGCGAACTGAGCATCTGAGTGCATACGTCCAAGAGTATCTGTCATACCGTATGAAGCAGGACCTGCTGCCATGTTATCTGGGTGAAGTGTACGACCTGTACCACCACCTGATGCAACTGAGAAGTACTTCTTACCAAGGTCTACGCACTCCTTCTTGTATGTACCAGCTACTGGATGCTGGAAACGTGTAGGGTTTGTAGAGTTACCTGTGATAGAAACACCAACGTTCTCGTGGTGCATGATAGCAACACCTTCCTGAACATCGTCAGCGCCGTAGCACTTAACTGTTGCACGAAGACCATTTGAGTATGCCTTCTCAGAAACGATGTTAAGCTTTGCTTCCTTATAATCGTACTTTGTCTCAACAAATGTGAAACCGTTGATACGTGAAATAATCTGTGCAGCGTCCTTACCAAGACCGTTAAGGATAACACGAAGTGGCTTCTGGCGAACCTTGTTAGCCTTCTCAGCGATACCGATAGCACCCTCAGCTGCAGCGAATGACTCGTGACCTGCGAGGAAGCAGAAGCACTCTGTCTCCTCCTCAAGGAGCATCTTACCAAGGTTACCATGTCCAAGACCTACCTTACGGTGATCAGCAACAGAACCTGGAATACAGAAAGACTGAAGTCCCTCTCCGATTGCAGCAGCTGCATCAGCAGCCTTGCGGCAACCCTTCTTAATTGCGATTGCAGCGCCTACAGTGTAAGCCCAGCAAGCATTCTCAAAGCAGATAGGCTGAATCTTCTTTACCTGCTCGTATACATCAAGACCTGCGTCCTTTGTAATCTTCTCAGCTTCTTCGATTGAGCTGATACCGTACTTATTAAGAACTGCATTGATCTGATCAATTCTTCTTTCGTATGATTCAAATAAAGCCATTTTATTTCTCCTTTCCTATATTATTCCTGACGTGGATCGATAATCTTAACAGCATCATCAACACGACCATACTGGCCCTTTGCCTTTTCCCATGCTGTGTTAGGATCATCACCCTTCTTAATGAAGTCTGTCATCTTTCCAAGAGAAACAAACTGGTAACCAATAACTTCGTTATCAGCATCAAGTGCGATACCTGTTACATAGCCTTCAGCCATCTCAAGGTAACGAACACCCTTTTCCTTTGTTGCGTACATTGTACCAACCTGTGAACGAAGACCCTTTCCAAGATCCTCAAGACCAGCACCAACTGCAAGTCCGTCATCAGAGAATGCAGACTGTGTACGTCCGTAAACGATCTGAAGGAAAAGCTCTCTCATAGCTGTGTTGATAGCATCGCAAACAAGGTCTGTATTAAGAGCCTCAAGGATAGTCTTACCCTGGAGAATCTCTGCAGCCATAGCTGCTGAATGTGTCATACCTGAGCAACCAATTGTCTCAACAAGAGCTTCCTCAATAACACCATTCTTAACATTTAAAGATAATTTGCAGGCACCCTGCTGTGGAGCACACCAGCCAACACCGTGTGTGAAACCGCTAATGTCAGAAATCTGCTTAGCGTGTACCCATTTTCCCTCTTCAGGGATAGGAGCTGGTTCATGCTTTGCGCCCTTTGCTACAGGACACATGTTTTCTACTTCTTTTGTGTAAATCATTGTAGAACTCCTTTCTTCGTTCAATGACCTAAAACATAATTATTTATGTATTAGCCTATTTCAATGCCGCACTACGGCATTATTGATAATATTTTCTCACTTTCCCTTCCTTTAGTAAAGTATTCTTTTGTATTTTTTCAATTATTTGTAAATTCGAATATCCGTTATGGCACACTCATCTCCAGTTAGTGCAAAATAGACAATTTTAGGCATCTCTTTTATCTTGGTTGTGTTGCGAATAATAATGCCTGCGTCCTCCGCTGCCAGTTCAATAGAATTCTTCTTTTTTCTAAAAGAAATATGGCATTCAACGCCTTCTTTATTTTTCTTTTCCCATGTATCCCAATCGCCAAATTCACTGGACTGATTGTTGGTCATTATATTCTCAGCATAGATAGTATCACAGTCATTTTCACCACTTAGTTTTACAAGGGCATATTCCCTATAATTTGGTCCATCTATCTTTCCGTCATCTGAAGAGAACAGCACAACATAAGGACAATGCCAAACCAGCTTTGCCGAAGGCAAACTCATGGAATGGAATATAACATTCATACCATCTTCTACACCGACTGATTCCGTATATACGGAACGATTTCTGTCTATCTGAATATTAGGTAAATCCGACTCTAACCTGTTGATATAGGAAACTACTGGAGCAATTCTTTCGATAGGAAGCTGTGCTTTGGAATCTTCCGATGTCTCAACTACAATATTTCTCAAAACACAATACTCTCCAGCCAATCCAATATATGCATATTTTGAAGTATCAGGAAGAGCAAGTACTATATCAATCTTCTTGCCTTCGCCGATAATTGTAATTTTTACATGGTCTTCATACCTGCTAGTCATTATTTCATAGTGAGGAATATTTTTTGATGTGCTAGATTGCATATCTGTAACTGTTACTTCTATATTTCTAGCATTAGTTGAATTACAGTTTCCATCAAACCATATTTCTCCATATTCCATATATCCAAAGACTTCTATATTTTTAACATCACCATGAATTCTTCCATCATATGAATCAAATACAATTATAGATGGACCAAAGAAGCCATATGGACTGCCTTTGTCTATTTCATAATCAAAGTCTATCTTTGTTATTGTTTGATCTATTAAGATACCTCTTGAAACCTTACTTCTATACTCTTTGCAATAAAGTTCTGTCTCAAGTTTTACCTCGAAATCATCGCCATTATTTTCTCTAAGCTTGTAGTCTACGTCTGAATCTATAATACTTACCATGGCACCTGCAAACCTAGGATCAAATCTATTTCCAGCTGCCTTAACCATCTCTTCTCTTACCATGAACTGAGGATAATGGTCTCTGTCCTTCTTTTTGGAAGTCAATAAATCATAGTAATCAGCCACAGCAATAATTCTTGCATTCTCTGGAATTTCATCTCCTTTGAGACCTTCAGGATAGCCCTTGCCATCGTATCTTTCATGTACATAATGAGCTCCATCTCTCAAATAAGGATACTCATTGATGTTAGAAAGAATCTCATCACCAATAGTAGTTACATTTTTATAAATCTCCTGTTCTTCCGGCGTCCTATCCTCACCTTTTTCTAAAACTGATTCAGGAATACCAACTTTTCCTATATCATGAAGCAATGCTGTGTAGTATATTTCATCACATTCCTTTTCATTTTTCCCGCAGGTCTGGGCAATTATTTTTGCATACTTTGCAACTCTAAGGGAATGTCCCTTTGTAAAAGTATCCTTAGAATCTACAGCATTTACAAAAGAAGCTGCTGTCTGATCAAATAAACGCTGCATTACTAGACGTTCTTCTTTTAAATATTCAATTTCTCTTCTTTTGGCCTTTTCTATTTTGGTATTTATGTCAAAGAGTGCAAAGATATACACTAGCACTGCCATTCCAACAATACAAATATTAGTAAGAGACAAGCCGTATGCAAAAATCTGAATAACAGAAGCCAATACTGGAACCAAAATAAAAAGAACCAGCGAAATATAAATTCCCTTTGCTATTCTATCCTTTTTCTGTAGAATAACCGAAAGTTGGATAAGAGGCGTAACAACAGGGAAAACATAGCAAAGTATAAAGCCTGGACCTCTGTGATAATTATTCAATTCATCAAAATAATAATAAAAGCCTGTGAACTGAGAAAGAATTACAAAAGCATCCCCAAGTAAAGAAAGAATCACGCACAAATTCAAACGAAAGGCTACTCCTTCTAAGCCTCCCGCTCCACGAATGACATCGATTAGATATAAATTTAAAGAAAGAATTACAATATTAGTAAGGAAAAATACCAGGAAATTTGATACCCTGACCATCACATATCCCGTATGACTCATGTCTCCAGAATATATGTATGCCAAACGATCAAAATACAGCAAAAACATAGAGCTTAGCTCTAGTAGTAACAGGGCAACTCTGCGTCTCTTTGGAATCGCCCTAGCGATAAGAACAAAAAGTGCTATGGTTGCGCATACACTACTAAGGGCAAGCATAATATTTAATTGATGATTTATTAAGAACTCAACCATAACAATTTATCCTTTCCAACTTATCTATTTAAAATAAAGAATTCATTTAGCTTTTCAATGAGCTCCTCTTTTCCAATAGTTTTTAAAAAGTATCCATTTGGCTTTAGTTCAAGCACTGCCATTACGCTTTCTTTATCTCCCTTTCCAGTTAAAAACATAACCGGAATATCCTTTGTATCATCATCACTTCGAAGCATTTCAAGAACCTGTGGTCCTGATGTAACAGGCATTTCATAGTCCAGAAGTATTAAATCAGCCTTGTTTTTCCCAAGCCATTTAATAGCTTGCAATCCAGAGTTTGCCATGTAGACCTTATAAATATCCTTAAGCCATTCCCTAACAAGACTCAAATATGTAGAATCATCATCTACAATCAAAATATTCTTTTTAAGATCCCCTTGATTGATTCTCTTGAAGTGTTCTTCCACCGCAAGCATGTAATCCTCGTTATTAATCGGTCTAATAAATGTCTTATAAATCAGACCAGAAGGCACTTCATCCTCAATCATTTTCACATCGGCTCGCTCGCCAATAAGAATCATCTGGGTTCCCTCTTCATTCAATCTATCAACAAGAAAATGAAGAACTTCTTCATTGGGAACAAAACCGTCATCCATATAAAGGGTAACAAGTGTCGTACCCGCCCACTTCTCATTGATTTCATTTACTTTATAGGGCACAAAACCGCAATCCACCCGTAATCCGGATACTTTTCCTAAAAGAACTCGCATAAGAAATGATTCTTTTTCTCCAATCATCAACATTTTGCTAGCCATGGCATTCTCCTTTTATGTATTTAATTTAATAAGTTTTCCATTTCATCCCAGTCAAAAGATTTAAGTAATTTCTCAAGCTTGCCAACCTTTTCCTTATCATCTGCCGGCAGTTTGTATTCCTTTAAATTCTTTATAATCATTTCAACTGCATCATAATCCATCTGTGGTACAACTTCCTTAAGCGCAGAGTACGCATCAGCAATATCTTCTGGATTAATTTCCGGCTTATCCTCAGAGTCTGTACTCTCCTCAAGTCTAGCAAGTTTCTCCTTGAATCCACGATATTCAGCCAACAGTTTTGAAGTACTCTTTTCTATTAGTTCAATATCATTATTATTACCTGCCGCTTCTAAGCTCTCCGCAAATGCGGATAATTCAGTAGCACCTATCATTCTAAAGGATGTTTTTAGTGCATGTACTTTTATTGTATAAAGCTTGTAATCTTCTGTAGTGTAGGCCTTCTCGATTGTGTTGGAGTTATCATCAATTGTATCTAGGAATAATTTCAAAGAGAAAATAAATGCACTTATTCCGCCAGAGGCCTTAATTCCCTCATCTACATTTATGCCTTCAACCTGATAAATCCAATCCATTTCTGCAGGAATCTCTTCTACATCTATAACAGCGTCCTCTGCTGTTGGTTTCATAACTATATTCTCAGGCAAATGCTTAAGAATTGTCTTCTCAAGGGTTAAACTGTCGATTGGTTTCGACAGATAACCATTAAATCCCTTTGATTTATAGAAATCCTCTCCAGCAGTAGAATTTGCTGTAAGAGCATATACTGGCAAATCTGGATTAGTCTCTCTAATCCTTGCCAATGTCTCTATACCATCCATTCCTGGCATCATATGATCCAAAAGAACCACATTAAATGAACCGAATTTTATTTTTTCCAAACATTCCTCACCGCTACTTGCTGTAGTAACAAACATTCTAGTAGCCTTTAACAATCCCTTGATTACATTAAGGTTCATAGGGTTGTCATCAACAACAAGCACCTCTGCATCAGGAGCGATAAACTGAGGGACATAAGGTCCCATATTTTCTTCAACTTCTTCTTTGAATATGCCAATAGGCTTTGCATCAATAATCTTTTGGTCAACTGTAAAGAAAAACTCACTACCCGAACCATATACGCTTTCGCACCATAGCTTGCCACTCATAAGTTCAGCAAAACGCGCAGATATATTTAGTCCAAGCCCCGTACCTTGTATGCCTGTATTTTTTGTTTCGTCCAAACGTTCATAAGCGGTAAATAGCTTATCAATGTCCTCTTCTTTGACACCCATTCCTGTGTCTTTAACAGAAAACTTAAGCTTGCAAGTATCACCATCTATCTCTTCAACAAAAAGATTTAAACTAAAGCCCCCCTGCTCAGTGTACTTAACAGCATTGGTTAGTAAATTCAGAATAATCTGCTTTATCTTTCCGCCGTCGCCAAATAAACGAGTAGGCAAATTAGCATCAATATTCACGTCAAAATTCAAATCCTTCTCATTTCCTCTGACGCGAATCATAGAAACTATTCCCCTGAGGAAATCAACTGTATCATATTCAACTTCAACAAGATTCATCTTTCCTGATTCAATTTTTGACATATCAAGCAAATCATTAATCAAACCAAGAAGTGATTCTGATGCATTTTTAATATCAAGAGCATAATTTAATACCGACATGAAATAATGCTTAGGAACATCAGAAGAATCTTCCCTCAGAATCATCTCATCCATACCCATAATGGTATTAATAGGTGTACGTATTTCATGAGAAATATTTGCCAGGAAAATGGACTTGGCGCTATTAGCTCTTTCCGCTTCTTCCTTGGCCTCTTGAATTTGGGCATACTGTCGTCTTATAACATTTCCAGCCATAATTTGCCATACAATAAGTCCCACCAAAGCAGCAACGACAGAAATCATCAAAAATCTAACCAGCAACAATTCAAATACTTTAGGCTTCTTTATTATTGTAAAAGTATTCTCCTGAAGTAGCATATCTACGTCCGAGTCAAGAACCTGAACATGAAGTGTGTACTCACCATATTCAAGACCCGTGTATTCCAACGGCGAAAGGGAATTTAAAGCCGAAATAATTCCGGAGTCTTCTGCCCCTTCTAGATATACCTTAATCATAGGATTGGTGGTTGTATAATCAATTATGGACGGATTAATACTTACACGTGCCGCATTTGCAGGAATAACATAATTTCCATATTCATCAGGATAAATCAATTCATCGTCACAAATGATATTTCCCAGACCAATTTTTAATTCAACATTGTCTTCAAAGAAATGATTTATATTTACTTTACATACACCTTTTCTTCCAGACATATAAATATTTCCATCATCATCAAGAAAACTGTATGAATTTGATGTTGGAGTATATGTTAATCCATTGGAAATAGAATAAAGTCTGTAATCCTTTACATCATCATCAAGTAAATATTCCGTCTTTACGTTATAAATTCCGTAAGAAGATAATATCCAGGCATCTCCTGATTCATCAAAATAAATATCATAATTATTTGTATTAGGAAACGAAGAAACTGGCGTAATTATTCCGTCTTCCATATACTCCAATGAATTAGAAGTAACAATCCAATATACATTGCGAGTAGGGTCTTTTTTAATGCGCATAATTACATCGCTAGTTAGCCCAGTTTCTCTATCCAGCCTTCTAACTCCATAATCGCTAATAACATATAGGCCATCTCCGTCTGTTCCTGCGTATATTTCTCCCTCATCCCCCTCGCAAACTGTAAGAACAACAGGATTAGATATGCCAAAATCCGCGCCGTATGTCTTTTGCACCGCTCGGCTTCTGATTTCTACTACGCCATCATTTGTGCCTGCTAAAACAGAGCCATCTTCTCTTTCAACCACGCATCTCACCTGGTCGCTTGGCATTCCTTTATCCTTATTAAATACGAAAATTTCGCCATCATTTCTATAACAGATTAAGCCTACATCTGAAATAAAAGTTGATATCCAAATATTGCCCTTTGAATCCAGAGTGATACAGCGCACACGGCCATCATCAATTAATTCAGTCAGCTCATTTTCAACAAGATTCTTATTTTCATCTAGTATATATAGACCTGTATTGGTTCCTACATACAAAAGACCGTCTACAATACAAGTTGAATTGACAACATTGCCTTCAACAGGGGTAAATCTTGTAAAGTCGGAAAAATTATTTGCAACAATTTTCATCACACCCTGTGTAGATGAAGCGAACCAAAGATTACCCTGATAATCAGAAGTAAGCATTTCTATGGCGCTATTCATAGGTACATCTTCGAGAATTTGATACTTATCGTTTCCATCGATAAATCCTACTACTTCAAGCGAAGATGCCCACACTCTACCACATTCATAAGTAATGCAATGTATATTTTCTGTTGGCGACACATCTATCTGCTTGAGATTCTTAATATTATCCCCGAAATTTCCATAGTAAATAATATTTCCGCGTGTGCCATAATAAACTTTTCCCACACTATGAGGATCTATAAGAAGGGCTGTAATAGTCCCCACTCCAATATCTTCTCCAGAAAAAATATTAGTCACCATATCATTGTGAATAGCAAATGCGCTGCCACTTTGAGTAAAGCCATATATAACATCATTTGCATCACACTGAAGTTTCAAAACTCTTTCAGTATTAATTCTTTTATCATCTATGATGCTTACATTCATATTAGAATCTACGCGAGCAACTCCGTCGGTAGTACCCACATAGATATTTCCCTCACTATCCTCTGTAAATGCTCGGATTGATGAAGAAGGGAGGCCTTCTTTATATGTAATATGAAATCTGTTATTGCCATCAAGGACAACAACTCCATTGTCATTTGTTCCAACCCATATGCGGCCCTTGCTATCCTCAAAAAGACCACGTCCACTGGTAAGTCCTTCGCTATTATCTAGGTGCTCAAATGTGGAACCATCGTATTTAATTATTCCGCTATATCCACCAATCCAAATATAACCATCTCTTGAGCCTAATATATAATTAGCATCCGATGTAGGCAAACCATTAGTAGCATCATAAAGCTGAGCAGAATAGCCAAAGCCCTCCAATTGATTTGATGCAGCATAGCCTCCACCAAGAGCAATTTGAGATACTTCCTTTTCGCCTGTATCTTCAACACTTTGGGCACTCAAAGTAGGGCTGGCGTATAAAAAGCCAACTGAGAAAATCAAAACAATTATTACTGCTAAACTAATGCCCCTATATTTCATAAAACAGTGCCCCCCAGCACTAATTAACCGTTGTATTTCTTTAGGATACGTTTTACATCAGTCAGTGAATCCATAAATGCTTCAACACATTTTGGATCAAATTGTTTGCCAGACTCTTCCTCTAAAATAGAAAGTGCCTTCTCCAAAGAAAATGCAGGTTTGTATACTCTTGGCGAGGTAAGCGCATCAAATACATCAGCCACCGCCATAATTCGAGCAGAAAGTGGGATAACTTCTCCATGTAGTCCCTCTGGATAGCCCTTTCCATCCCATCTTTCATGATGATAAGCAGCCATATTTCTAGCTTCTTTTAAGTAATTCTCGCCTTTTACAGTTCCTATGGCATTTTCCATGATTTCTCTACCATAAATGGTATGAGTCTTCATTATTTCAAACTCTTCTTCTGTAAGTTTTCCAGGTTTATTTAAAATAGTGTCTGAAATATGGATCTTACCAATATCGTGAAGTGGTGCGGACATTTCCACATCACTCATATATTTCTCTGTAAGCTTTTCAGCGTAGTAGCCCTTGTTTTTTAATCCATTTAGAATAACTCTCACATAGGCAGCTGTCTTTTGAATATGGGCTCCAGTATCAGAGTCTCTATTTTCAACCATGTCCGCCATGGTAATAATCAATCCATTTTGCATTTTGGCAGTAGAATCAGCATAGTGTCTCAGGTCTCGCACCTGTTCAGCCATTTCTAATTCCATCTTGCAAATAGCCTCATATAATTCTTGGACCTCATCATTAGTCCTAATATCAAGAGCTCTAGTCTTTCTCACACTTTCATCAATAGCTTTTTGGTCTCCCATGCTATCTATAAAGCCTCTAGCAGCCTCAGTAATTTTACTTATAGGATAAACAAGACCAAAGCCAGTTACCGACAAAGCCCATTGAATGGCCAAAATCAAAAATCCAGAAAAAATCAACAATGACTTAACCAAAAATTCTTCAGCAAATTTCGACATATACCCAAAATATATATCTGCACAGGCATATGCCACTGTTTTATCCGCCGAGTTTTTTATTGGAGCAAATGCGGTAAGAACCATTTCTGAACCTTCTTTTCCAATAACAGTTCCAACCTCCTCTCCCTTTACTAGTTGATCTGAATATGAAGAAAAAGATTCATCAATAGGCTTAACCGCCCCAGCAGTATATCCTTGTTCTTTTCCAGTATCCATATCAAATAGATAGACCAAATTATTACGTTCTACCCTTATAACATATAGGTAGTGAACTCCCTGGGAATTTTTAAGTATTTTTTGCAATAAATCTTGAGTATCCCTGTAATCAGAAGTATCTTCTCCCCATTTTATGTAATCAGTAATCCTATCGCCATCAATAACTTCTGAAGCAAATGTAGCTGCATTCATCGCATTTATTGAATATTCTTCCTTGCGATCTTCGAAATATATGTTAATGCTGACAAGAGAAATAATAGCTACAAAGGAAGAAGCAACAACTACTAACATTACAATAATCTTCTTTAAAAGAGTATTTCTATAGCCTTCTATTTTTGAAGCAATTATCTCTTCCTTTGGAATAGGCTTCTGACGCCAACCAGAATTATATATATCTTCTTTTATCTTATTTGGTATAAATCTTGCTAGGCCAAAACCTATAGCAGATGCTAATGACTTATCAATTCCTTGAATAATTGTATTAACTAAAATAACTCCTAAATAAAAAACCACACCATTACTAGCGGTTGAAGTTATAGCATGAGCCAAATCTGCCACAGCTTTATATTGAGGCTCACCTAATAGGAGCCAGTGAATTAAAGTTGTGAGATTGCCACCAAGGAGGGCCAAAATAATAAAATAAATTATTAGCCCTTTGATATTATGAAGCTTGTCATATCTCACAAAGTAGGCAGCAATAATCGCCACTAAAACACTTAGCAGTGCAAAATAAAAAGCATTTGGGATAATAAAACTGATGATGACATTAGTCAGTAATCCTGTCAGAACAGCAGGAAGCAATCCCGCAACAGAAGCAACAAATACTGTGCCGGTAACATCTAGATATAATGGTAGATTTAGTAAACTGTTTATAATCAGACCAAAAGTAATATTGATAATAATACCAATTACAATCACCACATATCGATATATAATTCCATATTTTCTCTTCTTAAAATGGAAACTCACCCTATGCCCCCCACATTTTAAAAATAGATATTTATAATCATAACTGAAGAATATGTCCATTTTGTATCTAAACAATAAAAAAAGGCCTATATTCATAGGCCTTCACAAAGATTTCACTATATGTTCATTAATTCTTTTTTACAATATTATCCTGACTCTTAAAAATACTGTCAGCTTCCACCACACCACGCACTGGAGAAAGTGGATAAATGTTAGAACGAGGACAAACAACTGTACCAGGATTTAAAACTGAGTTACAACCAACCTCAACATTATCACCAAGCATAGCTCCAAATTTCTTTAATCCTGTTTCAATTTCTTCTCCATTTCTAGATTTAACAACCACAAGAGTCTTATCAGACTTAACATTAGATGTGATCGAACCAGCTCCCATATGAGATTTGTAGCCAAGGACTGAGTCGCCTACATAATTGTAGTGAGGAACCTGAACATTATTAAATAAAACTACATTCTTAAGCTCTGTAGAATTACCAACAACGCAATTCTTACCAACAATAGCAGAGCCTCTTACAAAAGCGCACTGTCTTACCTCAGCATCTTCATCAATTATAAGTGGACCATTTAAATATGCAGAATCAAATACCTTAGCTGACTTGGCAACCCATACATCCTCTCCTCTTTTTTCAAACTTTTCAGGATCAAGTGTTGGGCCTAACTTCTTAATGAACTCAGATATCTCAGGAAGCACTTCCCATGGATAATCCTTCCCTTGGAAAAGATCCGCTGCGATAGTCTCATTTAAATTATACATAGATTTAATTTTAGCCTGTTCCATTGTAAACTCCTATCTTTATTAATTATTGACCATTATAGTTTTCAAACTCAAATTCTGTCCTACACTCATCATTGAGCTTTAGTCTCGCATCAAAATATAACCCTTTTTTGCTTAAAAATCCAGTAATAACATCAGTCTTCTTTTCTGTAATAAGCTTTACAAACTGATCCTCAGGAATATCTACTCCAGCCACCTTACCAAGGAAGAATGGACAGCTGTCCTGATTATCTCTGATATTATTCTTACATCTATATCCAAAATGATTCTTTATTATCGGCGAACCGCACTTTGGACACTTTACATTTTTAAGCTCGGTTTCATTGTCCTCAAAGACAAATTTAACACCTGATACTTTTCCTTCATCATCTTTAGAAAGTGCAAGTTTTGCATCAAACTTTGTACCTTTTTTAGATTTAAAGCCGGAAATAGTAGATGTGATACCGTCTTTTAAAAGCTCCTTAACCTGAGCTTCTTTTAGTTTTATACCGGCAATCTGGCCAATATTAAACTTGCATGAGTTCTCAGGGTCCTCTTTATTGTAGTTGCTACATCCATAACCAAAAGGTGTAACAACTATTTTCCCACCACAGACTGGACAAACTACATCCTTCACCTCTTTAGCTTCTACATTATCAAAATCAAAAGCAATTTCATGCTTGCCAGTTTCCTCATTTTTCTTAAGTAAGAGGCATGCATCAAATTTCTTGCCTGACTTACCCTTAAATCCTCTGATAGTGTCAGTTTTGCCTTCTGAAAGCAGCTTTATGCAGTCATTTTTTGAAAGCTGCTTACCAGCAATCTTTCCAATCATAAAACGACAGCCCTTTTCAGGCTCGTCCTTATTATAATTGCTGCAGCCGTAACCAAATGGTGTCTTAACCATATCGCCGCCGCAATCAGGACATTTTACGCCCTCAAGCTTTTCTCTCTCGATACCATCAAAATCAAATACAATAGCCTTTTTGCCCTCGTCGTTGTCCTTAAGTCTGAGCCTTGCAGAAAACTTTTGATTGGTCTTTGACTTGAAGCCTGAAAGCACTTCTGTAACACCATTATTTAAAAGAGCAGAAAACTCATCTAGATTAAGCTTTCTTCCTGCTATTTCACCTATAGAAAAATAGCACTGATCTTCTTCCTTAAATCTGTTTTCACAGGCAAATCCGTAGCCAGTCTCCACAATGCGTCCCTGGCATACAGGACACTTAAGGTCAGGGATATACTCAGTAGGAGTTTCAGAAAAATCAAAGCTTGCTCTATACTCTCCGTCTTCGTTCTTTTCCATTTTAAGAACAGACTTGAAAGTTTTGCCTGATTTGCTTTTGAAGCCTTCGATTAAATCTGTCTTGCCTTCTGTAACAAGCTTTTTAAACTGAGTCTCATCTAAATCTACACCAGCAATCTGGCCTACACTGAACTTACATTTAATAGAATCATCAGAGTAATTACTACATCCATAACCAAAAGATGTTGTAGTCAGCTCGCCTCCACAAGCTGGACATTTAATTCCAAGAGGCTTTTTAGTAGCAAGGCCCTTTGAATCCTTGCCAGTAAACTGATTAATGTTAAGAGCAATAGTCTGAGTCAAATCCTGCTCTATCATATTAGTAGTTTCTTTTCTGATATAGTCCTCTAGCTTACCTCTATACTCAGTGAAATCAACTGTTCCATTAATAATGCCCTCAAGCCCCTTTTCCCAGTTGGCTGTCTGTTCTGGCTTAAGCAATGATGGGGTTGTAAGTAGAACAACCTCGTATATCATCTCTCCCAATCGCTCTGGAGTAATGACCTGAGTCTTATTGTTTTGATTCAAATATCCAATTCGCACAAGCTTTTCAAGGATTTCTCCTCTAGTAGCAGAAGTACCAATACCCGTGGTCTTAATCTGCTCTCGAAGCTCTTCGTCCTCAATAAGCTTTCCAGCATTTTCCATTGCAAGAATAAGAGAGCCTGAAGTATATCGCTTTGGTGGCGATGTCTTACCCTCTTTCAGCTCAAATCCATTAACATCTATTGAGTCTCCAATATTAGCAGCCTCAATAAACTTAACAAAATCCTCTTTGGAGAACTTATCTTCTGTATCCTCTCCATCCTCAGATTCGCCATCAGAAGAATCCTTAGCCTTTGGAATTCCGGCAATTTCAAGATATCCTGGCTTAACCAGTAACTTGGCACCTGCAAAAAACTTTTCATCACCTACCTGTACTGTGACCTTAACGTTTTTGTACTCAGCTGGAGGATAAAAAATAGATAAAAATCTACGAACAATCAAATCATAGACTCTCTGGCTAAGAGCAGAAAGATTCTCGATTCCGTTGCACTGACCAGTAGGTATGATTGCATAGTGATCAGTAACCTTACTATCATCTGTATAAGCATTCTTTTCTATGCCAATATATTTCTTCTCACCTAATATCTCATGAACATACTTGGCAGTAGGACCATAGTTCTGTAATCTATTGAGATTTTTATTGATTTCCTTAGCCACTGCAGTAGTCAAAACTCTGGCATCTGTACGTGGATAGGTAGTATATTTCTTTTCGTATAATTCCTGAATTATATCTAGAGTCTGGGCTGGAGATATTTTAAATCTCTTAGAACACTCAGACTGAAGCTCTGCCAAGTTAAATAAAAGTGGAGCTTTTTTCTTTGAAATTCCTGATTCCTTATCAGAAATCGTCGCATCTTTATTAGTTAATTCTTGAATTAACTTCTCAGCGCTAGCCTTTTCTTTAAAGCCATTGCCCTTATCCCCATATAATAATGGAGATTCGAAATACTTAGAAGACTCAACAGCCTTCCATTCAGCCGGAAAATTAACATCAGAAAACTTCCCTACAACTTTAAAGAAAGGATCCTCGTTGAATCCTCTTATCTCACGCTCTCGCTCAACAACCATTCCAAGCACACAAGTCATAACTCGGCCAATTGCGATTGCAACGTATTTGGTTGTGGCAGCAGCATCATTAATTAACTTTCCATATTTAACAGAGAGGGCTCGCGAAAAATTAATACCAAGACTATAATCTTCAATAGTACGCATAATGCCAGAGGCTCCAAGCTTAGCATATTCTGACATAGGCTTAGCCTCGCGAATACCTCGTAAAATCTCCTCGTCAGTCTGGGAATCAATCCAAACTCTAAGCTCTGTCATCCCCTCTCGAACACCACCATAATTTCTGATGTTCTCCTCAATAGTCTGACCTTCTTTTCCCGAGTCACCTGCCCAATAAACAGTGTCTATATCCTCTCTATGAAGAAGACCATTTACAATCTTATACTGATCCTTAGCACTCTCTACAACACCGTATTTATAATCCTTTGGAAGGAAAGGTAAATCCTCTAGATTCCATGATTTATACTTAGCATCGTACTCCTCGGGATAAACCATCTGAACCAAATGGCCGTAACACCAGCTAACTACATATTCATTATTCTCAATGAAGCCATTATTATTACCGCTGACTTTTAACACACGGGCAAAGTCTCTAGCAACTGATGGTTTCTCTGTGATGATTAGCTTTTTTCCCAAACTTAAAACTCCCTTTAAGAAAATTAATTTTAGATTAAAATAATATAGAGCCCCTCACCTATGGCAAGGAGCTCTAATAATTATAACTTTATAATTCGGTCATGTCTACCAACACAACTGATTTATTTTCCTTTGATAACTGTGTAAGTTTTGGATCAAATCTGGTAGCTGAAAAGAGGAAAACTGTATTAGCAGTAATACGTGCCAGCTTCATCAATTCAAGCAATTTATCGTAAGCATCAAAGCTCATATACTTTTCTGTCCAGTTGCAAATACCTACAACATTTTCTCTATTTGAGCTCTGACCGATTACATCGATAGAACCCTCCTTACCAAGCCAAGTACCAATTTTCTCAAGCTTAATAGGAAGCTGTCCTACCATATTTAAAAGGTGGAGATACTCTCTACATACATCAACAAAATATGATTGTAAGTATGCATCAAGCTCTGGCTCGATAAATTTATCGTAGAATTTCTCAGGTGTCATAGAAATAAGCTCTGACAAATTAGGATATACAAATGTGAACCAGAAATTGACGTATGGTTCTGAGATTCTGTAGATACCCTTTTTAGCGTTGTCCCAACCGCCAGTCTCAAATGATACTACCTTATTAACTACATCAAAAGCAGCAAGATTCTTCATATAAACAGATATCTTAGCTCTAGAATATCCAGTATCTTCAAATAAATCATTAAGCTTTTCATTGCCAGCTGCAATGGAACCTAAGATTGTATTATAGCAAGAAAGCTCTCTAAGCTCTGATGCTATATAATCCTCTGCCTCACTGTAAAGAAATCCAGAAGGAGAAAGAATATTCTCACAAACATTCTGCTTGATAGTCTTTCTGCTATCCCATCTATCTAAGTAATCAGCAACACCACCGATAATACCATAGGTACTAACACACTGAGCTACTGAATAGCTAGGAAAAGCTCTAACAACATCAAGGAATGATAAATTCTCTAACTTAATAGTCTCATCAACAACAGACTTCTGACTTCCTACAATATCGTAGAAAGTATTCTCAGACCAAACAATCGATGAACTAGCTACAATAATCATAACCTGGCCTGAAATTAGCTTTTTATTCTTAAGAGCTACTAATGCACTAAAAAGCTCGTTGGTCTTCTTAATAGCATATTGAGCCTCATCTATAATAATTACAAGCTTTGAACCATCCTTAGATTTTAAATCCTTAAAGCATGCTTCAAAAGATTCATACTCTCCAGCTGTGTTGTAAGTTAATGCCACCTGTTTGCTTACATAATTGAGTTGCTTTGCATCAGAACACTGACGGCTTCTATAGTAAAAATAAGGCTTCCCTGTAGTAAAGGAATCTATAAGTCCTTCCTTAGCAGATCCGCTTCTGCCATACATGAGTACCAAATTATTGGCATTACTTTGATAAATTGAGTCAAGCTTCTTAAGTTCGTTTGTTCTAGCAACCATAACAATTCTCCATAAAAAACTGCGTCTTAACAATGATACGGCTACTATCATAACATACTTTACTTTAGCTTGCTACAGTAAAAAAGAATTTTATTCAAATTTAATTAATATTGCTTTGCCTTTTCTTTTTCGAAAAACTCATCAATCTGCCCCAATAATGCAGATTTGGACATTGTTTTTAATAAATATTTTTCAGGTTTCAATCCAAGCACATTCATAACAGACTCTTTATCCCCTTTATTTGTCAAAAACATAACGGGAATTTTAGCTGTATTTTCCTCTGAACGAAGCATTTCAAGAACTTGCGGACCAGTGGTGATTGGCATTTCATAATCAAGAAGAATCAAATCTATTTCATTTTTCGCCAAAAATGTAATGGCGGCCATTCCGGAATTAACCATAAATACTTGGTAATGAGTCTCCAGCCAGCTTTTAAGTGTTCTAAGCATGGTTCCGTCATCATCTACAAGCAAAATCTTCTTTTTCTGAAGGCGTTCGTCCTCTGCTTCCACAATCCATTCCATCTTTTCTGCCATATCCTTCACGTTAATTGGGCGCATAAAAGTCTCAGCCAGTCTGAAATTCGGCATAATCTCTTTAACCTGCTCCAAGTCATTTTTAGACCCTACAACAGAAAGAGAGATATCCTCTTCAATAGAATGGTCTTTAAGATAAATAAATAAATCCCTCATTACAGCCATCTCATCAATATACACAAGATAGACCGATGGCTTATTCTCTAAATTTTCAATCTCATCCACGTTTCCAGAGGCTTGAAGGACCTCAAATTCTCTATCCCTTAACTCCTTAACAATCGAGCCCACCATAAAGCTTTTGGGATCTCCAACTAATACTATTCGTTTATCCATAATTGGCTCCTTTTCTTAATTACTTTACAGTATCTCTAGCAACTTATCTCTATTAACATCCACCATAAGCTTCTTCACTTCCATGTATTTTTCCTTTATATCATCAGGAATATTGTATCCTTCTAACATATTCATAATGGAATCGGCAGTATCATAATCATAAGCTTCAACAAGTTCTTTTATATCTTTAAATGCATTTTCTACCTCATCCTTAGATATAGGCTGTTTATCAACTCCCGAATCATCTATAGCTGCTAAAGAATCTTTATAAGAGAGATATTTTGCTATCATCACATCATTTTTCTCTTGTATAGCTATATAATCACCCTTGTTACCTAATTCTTCTAGCTCCTCAGCCATTTTTGAAAGATCCAAAGCTCCTATTAGCCTTGCTGAGCTTTTTAAAGCATGTACAAGCACAGTATAATTCCTTAAATCCTTTTCCTTTAGGAACCCTTCAATTGCGTCTGCCTTACCATCAATAGATATATAAAAATCCTTTACAACTTGAGTATATGTATCAACATCGCCGCAGTTATTAATACCAGCTTTTAAATCAACATCTTTTAATCTTGTCAAAAGACTATCCCCTGCTATATCCGCCATGGATTGTGGTTCATAATCATCTTTGCCGTTAGAAATAGAGACGGATTGAATTTTTTCTGGTGGCAAATAGTGTAAAAGCATATTTTCTAGCTGAATACTATTAATTGGTTTTGACAAATAATCAGTAAAGCCATGCTTCATATATTCTTCTCTAGCTCCTGAAACTGCATTGGCTGTTAATGCAATTACTGGCACATCTTTATTTTTATTGTTTGGAAGTACCTTCATCACCTCATATGTCTCTATACCATCCATATTTGGCATTCTATGATCTAAAAATATAACATCAAACCTTTTTTTAGTAACTAAATCTATAGTCTCTCTGCCACTGTTTAATGTGGTAATTTTTATCTGTGTTCGCTTGAGAAGATTTTTAATGACCGTTAGATTCATTTCTGTATCATCAACAACTAAAATTTCAGCTTCAGGCGCAGTAAAGCTCTCATGATATCTTTCAACGCTATCAATATATTCTCTATACATTTCCTTAAAATCCCCAATTGGATTCCAAGAAACCACCTTTTGGTTAACGCCAAATGTAAAGATAGAACCAAAGCCATATTTACTATCAACCACAAGACTAGAGTCCATCATTTCAAGTGTTTTCTTTACAATGCTCATTCCAAGGCCAGTTCCCTCAATAGTTCTATTTCGGGTTTCATCTATTCGCTCAAAAGGAGAAAACAGCTTCCGCAAATCTTCATTTTTTATTCCCATACCTGTATCTGCCACTTCAAAACGTAGTTTAATATTTTCCTCATCAACTATATCGTAAGATACAGAAAGAATTACTTTTCCTTTCTCTGTATATTTCACAGAATTTGTGAGAAGGTTTGTTACCACCTGCTTTAGCCGAATCTCATCCCCCACTAGATTTGCTGGAATTTCCTTATCAACCTCCACTATCAGCTCAAGTCCCTTTTCCTTTGCTCTAGAGGAAACCATATTTACCAAATCATTAATTAATGAGCCTAAATTATATTGAACCGGTAATATTTCCATTTTACCTGCTTCGATTTTAGAGAAATCTAAAATATCATTAACTAAACTAAGTAATGAGCTTCCAGCCGACTTTATGTTGACAGCATACTCTCTAGTATTCTCCTCCTCTGATTCCCTTAAAATCATCTCATTCATACCAAGAATAGCATTTATTGGAGTCCTGATTTCATGAGACATATTAGATAAAAAAGAAGATTTAGCCACACTAGCTTTTTTAGCAATCTCTAAATCAACCTCAAGACGCTGCTTTTCTTCTATTCTCTGGATATATGCCTCCACTGCATAAACAGTTTCATTAATAGCTTCATATAGCACTTGAAGTTCATCATGTGTTTTCACCTCAATATCTTCTATATTATGACCATATAGAATTTTATCTTCATCTGTTGCAGTGGCATAATGCTCCATAAAATCCGACATTGTTCCAACAGGCGCACATATAGTCATCTTAGTGTAAAAGGTAGCTATTCCAGCAATAGGAATTCCTACATTTACCATAAGAATAATCATTTTTAAATCAAAGGCTAACATGGTATCATCCGCCACATATTCCATCTTCCGAATATTATTTATTGCATCTTGCTGTATGTACTCATGATAACCTCCATATGAAGGAGTTGTAGCCAATGAATAATTAACAAATATTTTTTTCATATCAGAAAAAAGCACCATCATAAAAAATGCCACTGATACCCCCAACACAAAAAGTAAAAGTATAATAATAGTTGTGATTTTAGCACTAATTTTAGTTTGCTTATGTTTCTTGTTAAGTTTCAAATCTTTGGCATAACTCTCGGTATATAAATAGCTAATTGGAAATGGGCTTTTATATTCATCCTTTGAATACTTAAAATATAAATACAGAATAATCCCTACAAAATAAACGGAAAAAATCACTTTATAATTAAAAAAAGAAATTTCTTTAAAATAAAACTCACTTGAACTAAGACCATCTACTACTACATAACAAAGATATTCGTTAAACAGAATTGCCAGTATTGTAACTGTGCACATAATAAATGATTTTAATTTCGTTGCTAACATGCGAAATTGTGCACAAAGAGAAAAACATGCCATAGATGCCATATATATAATCATCGTATATGAATATTCCATCTTAAAAATAAGGGATATGATAAACGCGATGCTAAAGACTATAGAGGATACAAGATATCCGTATAGTCCAGCTATAAGAAGAATTGGAACCATTCTAAGACCTAAAACAACTCCATCTTCTGGAATAAAAATATTAGTGCCATTATAATTGGCAGCAATATAAAAGAATAAGCCAGATGCCACCAATAATACAGTACAAAATACAACAGCCTTTAGAATATTTCTCCAGGTTGGTTTATTTTTTAATTTTTCCGCCTGTACTTTATTCATAAGTTACCCCCGAAACTAACAAATAAAAAAGCGTCCCTTCTTATACTAGCATAAGAAAAGACGCCAAATCATAGCTATTTTATGAACTAACTGTTATATCTTTGTGTTGAATAACATTATTTCTTTGTTATATAACCCTGAGCCTTAAGAAGCTCTGCGCAAAGTACAGCACCACCTGCAGCACCACGAACAGTGTTGTGAGAAAGTCCTACAAACTTCCAATCATAGATGCTATCCTCGCGGATACGGCCAACTGATACGCCCATGCCGTGCTCATAGTCAACATCAAGTGATACCTGAGGTCTGTTATCCTCTTCCATGTAACGGATAAACTGCTTTGGTGCAGAAGGAAGATTAAGCTCCTGTGGAACACCTGAGAAATTGTTAATTGCATCAATAAGCTGCTGCTTTGTAGGCTGCTTCTTGAACTTAACAAATACAGCTGCTGTGTGTCCATTGAGAACTGGAACACGGATACACTGGCTTGTAATCTTAACATCATCAGCAGGTACGATTACGCCGTCCTTAATCTCGCCCCAAATTCTAAGTGGCTCCTTCTCAGACTTCTCTTCCTCACCTGAGATAAATGGGATGATGTTGTGCTCCATCTCTGGCCAATCCTTAAATGTCTTACCAGCACCAGAAATAGCCTGGTATGTTGTAACAACAACCTCGTATGGCTCAAACTCTTTCCAAGCTGTAAGAACAGGTGCATAAGACTGAATTGAGCAGTTAGGCTTAACAGCAACAAATCCTCTTGTTGTACCAAGTCTCTTCTTCTGGAAATCGATAACCTGCATGTGCTGTGGATTGATTTCAGGCACTACCATAGGTACATCTGGTGTCCATCTATGTGCTGAGTTGTTTGAAACAACTGGAGTCTCTGTCTTAGCGTATGCCTCCTCGATAGCCTTAATCTCGTCCTTAGACATATCAACTGCTGAGAATACAAAATCAACTTCAGAAGCTACTTCCTCAACTTCATTAACATTCTTAACAATAATATTTTTAACGGCCTCAGGCATTGGAGTATCCATCTTCCATCTATCACCTACAGCATCAACATATTTCTGTCCTGCTGAACGTGGGCTGGCAGCAATTGTAGTTACCTCAAACCATGGATGATTCTCAAGGAGAGAAATAAATCTCTGGCCTACCATACCTGTTCCACCAAGAATACCGACTTTTAACTTCTCGCTCATTTCAAACTACTCCTTCTCTGTCATGTTTTTCTCTCGCGGACATTTGTCCGTGTACTAAGTGGCATTATAATAAAAATAAATAAAAAAAGCAAGCAGTTTTTGAATATTTATCACAAACTCCTCGCTTTTTTTCGAATTAAATTTACAATTAATTATTTTAAGCCAAAAATGCCTTACATTCTTTGATTTCATTTACCATGGCATCATGTCCAGGAGCACCAATTGTAAGTCGCTTATTTACACATGTTTCCATTGAAATAGCATCAAAAATATCCTCTTCAAAAGCTGGAGAAATAGCTTTTAATTCTTCTAATGACATATCATCAATGGCAATGCCCTTATCGATACAGTAAAGAACAACCTGGCCAATAATACCGTGAGCATCTCTAAATGGAACACCATGATTTACAAGATAATCAGCAGCATCTGTAGCATTTGTAAATCCGTTTTTAGCACTGTTTGCCATTACATCCTTGTTGAATGTCATTGTAGCAAGCATTCCATCAAATAAAACAATACAATCCTGAACTGTCTTCATAGCATCAAATGCCATTTCCTTATCCTCCTGCATATCCTTGTTGTATGCAAGTGGAATACCCTTCATTGTTGTAAGAAGTGACATAAGGGCACCGTAAACACGGCCAGTCTTTCCTCTTACAAGCTCAGCAATATCTGGGTTCTTTTTCTGAGGCATAATAGAGCTACCTGTCGAAAATCCGTCATCTATTTCAACGAATCTGTACTCATTACTGTTCCAAATAATAACTTCCTCAGAAAAACGAGAAAGATGCATCTGAATAGTGCAAAGAGCCGATAAGAACTCAATCAAATAATCTCTATCTGACACACCGTCCATAGAATTCAAAGTAGGTCCGTAGAAATCAAGAAGCTGGGCTGTCATATTTCTATCAAGTGGATATGTAGTGCCAGCAAGGGCTCCAGAGCCGAGCGGACAATAATTCATACGCTCTCTAATATCATTTAAGCGAAGAACATCTCTCTTAAACATTTCAAAATATGCTCCCATGTGGTGAGCAAGTGTAATAGGCTGTGCCTTCTGTAAATGAGTAAAACCAGGCATAATTGTGTCAATATGCTCTTCCATAATGCCGCAAATAGTGCCAAGGAGGTGCTTCAAATCCTCTGCTGTAGTCTCAACAGCATCTCTTGTATAAAGTCTCATATCAAGAGCGACCTGGTCATTACGACTGCGACCTGTGTGAAGCTTTTTACCAGCATCGCCGATTCTATCAATAAGATTAGCCTCCACAAAGCTGTGTACATCCTCATATTCAGAAGTGATTTCAAGCTTTCCTGAATTAACATCTGCCTCGATGCTATCAAGCCCTGCAAGAATCTCATCTCTTTCTGCATCAGTGATAACGCCTACAGAAGCAAGCATTTTAACATGTGCTCTACTTCCTCTAACGTCCTGTGCAAAAAGCTTTTGATCGAATCCAATTGATGCATTGAAATCATAAACCATCTGATCGGTAGACTTTGTAAATCTACCTCCCCACAACTGTGCCATAACTAATCCTCCATTTCATGTGCTTTTTGCTGTTGCCTATCTCTATATGAATAAACACAACCGCAATAATCTTGTCTGTACATATTGTATTCTCTAGAAAGTTCCGTTGAGCGCTTGTAGCCCTCTCTCTTTTTGAAATCACTAGGAAGCCATTTTACTCCTATTTCATCAGCAATTGCTAATCCTATTTCATTAAGAATCTGAGAATCTTTCATTGGAGATATTGTAAGTGTTGTTGTGAAAAAGTCAAACCCTTTTTCTAAAGCAACCTCTGCCGTGCGCCTCAAACGAAGGTCATAACACTTGTGACATCTAGCACCCTTTTCAGGTTCATTCTCAAGTCCCTTCGCTATTTCATAGAACCTGTCAGTATCAAAGTCTCCCTCTATAAAAGAGACCTTGTGCTTTGCAGGAAACTGGCTTATAAAGCGCTGTTGCTCCTTAACCCTATGATAATATTCCTCATCAGGATAGATATTGGGATTGTAATAGAATACAGTAATATTGAAATACTGAGATAAATACTCTATACAATAACTGCTACATGGCCCACAACAGCTATGTAACAATAAAGAAGGCACACGGCCTTCTTTTTCAAAATCAGCTATTAATTTATCCAATTCTCTTTGGTAATTAATCTTATTCATTATCTATTAGCCCATACATATAAAAATGCCACGCCAAGGACATAAATAAATGCCATGAAAATCATAAATGGAACCTGTGAAGCCATGATGCCAATTACAATCTGAGCGATGAATACAAGGCCATGAATCCAAATAGGAATCTGATTTAGGCAAGCTGCAAGTGCCGCCTCTAAAATAACCATAACGCAAGCAATAATTGGATTAATGTGAAATACTGCAATTGTAACAATAAGAGATACTACCGCAAATATGCCAAGCACAATAAGGCTAATAAGTGGTAAATTCTCCTTTGAAAATAAGTCTCTAATATCGAAAGCTGGTGCAGCTTTTCTCTTGTTGTCTGCCATAAACTTCTCCTAACTATCTATTATATAATCTAACTCACTCAGACATGGATGTAATCGTCTTCATAAGTCCTTCTTTTTACATGTGTCATTATAATAAAACCCTATGGATTTCTCAACAATTTTAATTGATTTTTCCCTATCAATATATTACACTTAACTTCGCGAAATAAACTATATAACCACAAGAAAACCGGTATATACGCTCCGATAGCTCAGTTGGTAGAGCACCTCACTCGTAATGAGGGGGTCGTCAGTTCGAGTCTGATTCGGAGCTTTTCTTATATGTAACTGTTATTTGACTTTTCAGTTGCTATATCAAAAGGAGGAAAATATATTGGAATTTATTCAATTTGACCACGTGTCAAAAAGCTATGAAAAGCAGCTAGTTCTTGACGAGCTTGATCTCTACATCAAGGAGAACACCTTTGTGACCCTACTTGGCCCTTCTGGTTGCGGCAAGACTACTACTCTTAGGCTTCTTGGAGGTTTTGAAAAGCCTGACTCTGGCAAAATCTATCTCAATGGTAATGACATCACTGCATTACCTGCCAACTTAAGACCTATTAATACGGTCTTTCAGAAGTACGCACTTTTCCCACACATGACAATTGAAGAAAATATCGCTTTTGGTCTCAACATTCAAAAGAAATCAAAAGAATACATAAACGACAAGATTAAATACGCACTTAAGCTTGTTAATCTTGATGGCTTTGAAAAGCGCTCTATCGACTCATTATCCGGTGGACAGCAACAGCGTATCGCTATTGCCAGAGCCATTGTCAACGAGCCAAAGGTTCTTTTATTAGATGAGCCACTTGGAGCACTAGATTTAAAGCTTCGCCAGAACATGCAGTATGAGCTTATGAAAATCAAGCAGGAGCTCGGTATCACTTTCCTTTATGTTACACATGACCAGGAAGAGGCTCTTACCATGTCTGATACAATCGTTGTAATGAACCAGGGTTATATCCAGCAGATTGGTACTCCTGAGGATATCTACAATGAGCCTGAAAATGCTTTTGTAGCGGACTTTATCGGTGAAAGTAACATCATCGAGGGTATTATGATTAAGGATGAGCTAGTTTCATTCCTTGGAGTTCAGGTACCTTGTGTTGATAAGGGATTCGGTACAATGAAGCCTGTTGACGTAGTTATTCGTCCAGAGGACGTGGAGCTTTTAGCGCCAGGCAAGGGATTTATGGATGGTGTCATCACCGATTGTCTCTTCAAGGGTGTTCATTATGAGCTTGATGTTCAATGCGGCGGCTATGAGTGGCTTGTACATACTACAAAATACTTTGAAATCGGTCAGCACGTATCACTTAATGTTATTCCATTCAATATTCAGATTATGAACAAGCCTGAATCAGAGGATGAGGAGGTAATGAAGGAAGATGATTAATCGATTAAGAACCAGCTTCCTGGCTACACCATATGCTGTTTGGATTTTAATTTGCACTATTCTTCCACTTTTTTATATCCTAGGCTACGCAATTACTACTCCCGAAGGAAGCTTCACCTTAAGCAATCTTACAGCCATTGCAGATCCAGTTCATCTGTCATCCTTATGGCTGTCTATTAAGGTTGCTTTTGTAACTACAATTATTTGCCTAGTACTTGCGTACCCTGTTGCTTTGATTTTGCACAACCTTAAAATCAGCAATAAGGGCTTTGTAGTTTTTCTTTTTATTCTTCCAATGTGGATGAATTTTATGCTTCGAATACTTGCATGGCAGATCATCCTTTCCAACAACGGAATCTTAAATAGTATTCTTTCTGCTATTGGGCTTCCAACAGTTCACATCCTTTACACCAAGGCTGCTGTTACACTTGGAATGGTTTACGACTTTTTGCCATATATGATTTTGCCTATTTATAATGCACTTTCTAAAATCAACGATTCAGTCATCGAGGCTGCCGCTGATTTAGGTGCCAACTGGTGGACAACATTTACCAAAATTACCATTCCACTTTCAAGAGATGGCATTCTTTCAGGCATTATTATGGTATTTGTTCCTGCCCTGTCATCATTCGTTGTTTCAAACCTTTTGGGAGGCGGTAAGGTTCTCCTTATAGGTAATGTTATTGAGCAGGAATTTACACTTGCAAGAAACTGGAATTTGGGTTCAGGTCTTTCAATTATTCTCATGATTTTCGTACTTGTTTCTATGTCAATCATGAACAGACTTGATGATTCGGAGAATGGAGGTATGCTTGTATGAAAAAAGTTAAAGACACAGCCTCTTATCTCTATCTTGGGCTTATATTTTTATTCCTATATGCACCAATCCTCGTTCTCATTGTGCTATCCTTTAACGACTCAATGTCTAGAACAATTTGGGGCGGATTTACATTTAAATGGTATGCCAACTTAACCTCCAATGACAGCATTATGGATGCTTTAGGCACTACCATCAGAATTACACTTGCTTCATCAATACTTGCCACAATACTTGGAACATCAGCAGCTATTGGTATCCACTACATGAAGAAGCGCCATGCGGCAATTATGCTTGGTGCCACCAATATCCCGCTTTTGAATGCAGATATTGTAACTGGTATTTCACTTATGCTTTTATTTACAAGATTTACTCCACTAGGAGAATTCTCGGTGGTGCTTGCTCATATAGCTTTTTCAGTACCTTATGTTATTTTCAATGTGCTGCCACGATTACAGTCCCTGTCAGAGGCTTGTTTTGAGGCTGCAATGGATTTAGGTGCCACACCTTGGTATGCTTTTTACAAGGTAGTTTGGCCTGAAATATTCCCTGGCGTTTTATCAGGATTTTTAATGGCGCTTACTATGTCGCTTGATGATTTTACAATCACATATTTTACAAAGGGTGCCGGTGTAAATACCCTTTCAACTATGCTTTACACCCAGCTTAGAAAGGGCATCCAGCCAGAGCTTTATGCTTTGTCTACTATCCTTTTCCTACTTGCCTTTGTGATGCTTTTGGCTACCAACTTCAAGGGCAATTCTAAAAAGGAGGTGGCTGAGAAATAATGAAAAAGAAAGCGATTATCCTTTTAAATATTTTTACAGTTTTACTTGCCAATTGTTTCTTCTTAACTGGCTGTGGTAGTGATGCAGAAAGCACAGATACTCTCGTTGTTTTAAACTATGGTAAATACATCGAGGCAGATGTGTTAAAGCGTTTCGAAAAAGAAACCGGCATCAAGGTCAAATACGAGGAATACGAGTCCGTCGAGGACATGTATGCCAAGTACAAGGCAGGCTCTATCAATTATGACGTTATTTGCACATCTGATTACATGATAGAGACCATGCGTAATGAGGGAGAGCTTATTCCTATCGATTACAACTCTCTTCCAAATTATAAGAATATTGACCCAGCTATAATTGAGGCTTCAGAAGCATTTGACCCAAGCCACAAATACACTGTTCCATATTTCTACGGCACAGTTGGTATTCTTTATAATACTAAAATGGTGGATGAAGAAACTGTTTCCTCATGGAAATCACTTTGGGATCCGGCATATAAGAATCAGATTGTTATGATCAACTCTCAAAGAGATGCTTTTATGGTGGCTCAGGAAGTTTTGGGATACGATATCAACACCACTAATAAAGAGCAGTTAGATGATACATTTAATCTGTTGTGTGATGAAAAGCAATACGTATATGCGTATCTTCAGGATGAGACCTATGAGTGTATGATTTCAGAAGATGCAGCAATGGCTGTATGTTACTCTGGCGAAGCTGCTATGGGTATGGAATACAACGAGGATTTGGCCTATACGGTTCCTAAGGAAGGCGGCAATCTCTGGATTGATTCCTGGTTTGTACCTCGCACCTGCAAGCATTACGATGCAGCCATGAAATGGATTGATTTCATGTGTGAGGAGGAAGCTGCCACAGAGAATTTCGAGTATGTATGGTATGCTACTCCAAATATGGAAGTCGCCAAGCACGAGGATGAAGAGACTCTCGCTGACGAGACAGTATTTCCTACCAAAGAGACCTTAGAGCGTTGTAAGCTCTACGAGGCCTACGACAATGACACCTTAGATTACACCACTACTCTTTGGAAAAAATTAAAAGCTTACTAATACTAAAGCCCAGATGGATAACCATCTGGGCTATTTTTTCTAGTGTATTAAAGAATCTCTACCACTTCACCAATATACATGTCATGCTCCGCCTCGCCTTCATAGAACTGCTTTGCAATCTCTGGATTCATGCTAGATGGCTCGAGACGCTGTCTCATAAGCTTTTTACATAAAAGTGTAACCTCAGCCTCTTCAAATGTAACAGAGCCATCCACAGACTTAGGAGTAAGTCCTGAATCATGTATCTTGTCCATATCTCGTCCTGATTTAGAACCTAAAACTCCAAGCTGCTTTTTGTATTCCTCAGGGAAGAATGAAACAGTAAAGTAATCATTATTATCCAAGAACTCATGTGTATAACGAGAGGTTCTAACATAAGTTGTAGCAACTGGCTTGTTCCAAAGAGTACCAAGTCCACCCCAGCTGATTGTCATAGTGTTAAAGCTGTCATTATCACCTGCTGTAAGCAAAGCCCACTTTTTATTGTACTGGGCAAAAATATCTGTATTAAATTCCATTTCATTATCCTCCAGTATTATTGATTGTCATCTATGCCATTGCCATGTGCAATCTTTGTCTATTATAAAGATATTGCCTATGGTTTTGCAATAAATCTGGCTAAGAACAATTAATACTCATCGAATTACTTGTATCTCCTGCTCCCTGCTTATTGCCTTGATAGCTATTATAAATCTCTGCTATCTCTTCTCTTGAAAAATCCTGAAAACAGGAATATAGGGTCTCTAAATCCATGCCCGTACTCACAAAATTCTCCACTGCCAGTTGATCTCTCTTATTCATTATTATTCCCCCTTATTAGATACTCCTCAAAAATGAAAGCTTCTAATCCGGTTTGCTTTCATTTTTTGTTTCTATAAATTTTAGCATATATCTTTCAATATAAATACAAAAACGATAACTGAAATTATAGAAAAAGACTTAGCAAAAAATGCCATTCCTTCACCTGCTAAGACCTAACGGTAAAGGAATGACGTTAATCCGACTACTCGGTAGCACTGGGCGTCTTTCTATTTAATTTACGCTCTCCTGGCTTTAGTCCAATCACATTTTTTATCTGCTCATTAGTTGCAATAGGATACACCTCCATAATATGATTCGCTATTCTTCTAGCAGAGTCATCCGGATCTTCCTTATAAGCAGATGTCACATAATCGTATCCCCATAAGTGCTCAGGAACTGTATAAACGGCTAAGGGCCACCCATAATTTTCCCCCTTCTTATTCTTGCGTTGACGAAAGTCTCGCACACACATATACATCTGCATCTGAAGACCTGTTATTGTACCCTCAAAGCCTTTTTCCCCGCCTTTTCCAAAGCCAGCTTTTTTCTTTAACTCATTTGAATAATACTCCTCATCCATTAGCTCCTCAGAAAAAAGATTCATGATTTTCTTTTGCCTAGCTGATGCTTTACCATCCTCCCAGAGCGCATCAAAATCGTAGCCATCTCTACGGTAGTTAACAAAATACGGCAACCACTCCTTAGATATAAACCCTGCTTTTTTATCAAAGAACTTGCCGTATGCAATTTCTCCACGACGAGCTATAATCTCTCTCCACTCCCATGGGTCAAGAAGTGAATCCTCTGACCACCAATACTCAGGAACAGTTCTTTCTTCCAGCGAAAATCCTGGAATGTCATTCTTAAATAATGGCAAAAAACCTATTTCATTGATATAGTCAATTGCTTCATCCACAGTATGTAGGCACTCAGGATCATCCCAAGCAACCCCATACATAATCCATGTCCCATTTTCATTTGGCATATCCTATCCCCCAGAAATAAAACTTCTCGTAAATATAAATAGCATCTGTCCCTACTCAATCCAACTTACTGGATCAGAATAGTTTTCATCCACCCATTCTTGACCATTATGCGTTACTTTTCCATCTATCTCAAGCTCATCTGTTACAGAACCATCTTCGTTTTCTATCCAGTGAAGTTCTCCGATTTTATTTTCTATTACCCCATCACTATCGATTGACATTGAATAGAAATATAAATCTCCGGCGCCTCCACTACCCAAATACTTGCCATCATTTTGCAATTCTTCGAATAGTCTTTCTCCCATATTTGTCCCGTAGAACTTTCCATCATCACGAGTTAGTATTAGATAATTGCCTCCACCTTCAAAATAATGAATGACTAATTCTTTTCCATTTTGGTTATCTAAATCTACCAACGCAACCCCTGCTATTTCAGGTTGTTCTTCTGACTCTATAGATTCCAAATATTCCGAAAAACATATGTCTTTGTCTAACCAATTAAAGCAATAGAATGTATTCTCATCATTCAACACCGCAATATATTCTTGAAAATCTTCCTTTTCCTCTTCATCCATTTGTTTTTCATATTTCTGCCAATCGATTTTGAATGACTCCTCTTCATTCGATACTGTTGAAGAGTTATCCAAATTCTCTAGTATTTCTTGTTCTGCAAGATTATTCTCTTCAATTGACTTTTCGTTTTTACCGCAACTAAATAACATAGTTGGAACTATGCAACTTATTAACACAATTCCACATTTGAAACTTTTCATTCTAATTTTAAAACTCTTCCTCCATCTCCGTAATTGCGCACTTACCACATATCTGACCTACAAATTCTTCCATGTAAAAAAACTCGCCATCAAAATAAGCATCAAAATCCTTTATCGCGCCTCCTAGGGTAAATGCCTTGCCACAGTCCTTGCATTTTCTCATAAGGGACATGGCAACCTCATCATCCTCAACCTCGTAATCATCATGCTCCATATCTCCATCTTCATACCCCTCCAGTTGATGGCTTGATAAGTATTCATCTGATGGCTTAAGTTCACCATCTATCTCTGAAAAAAATCCCATTTAGTCACCTCATAAATAGTCTTAATAAAATAGTCTATCAAATGTCTTGTTCCATTATAACCCACTTGGTAATAGAATACATAACCCTGATTTCTCAGAAATCATATTCCACCAATAAATTTTCTTACTTAATTTGACTTCGGTTATTCTTTGCCACTATAACCACCTATACACAAAAATAGAAAGAGACTTCTGCCGGAGTCGGTAGAAGTCTCTTTATCTTCAATTAGAAAATCTGGCCTGGTAGTTTTAGCTTCTCCTTTGGTGGAAATAATTTATCAAACTCTTCCACGTCTTCATCACTAACGTAATATCCCGTAGGCGTCTGATAAACACCTGTGATGCCATCCAAATAACCTGGGATTAGCTCTTTACCAAGAAAGAATGATGCATCAGCCCCATCAGGCAAATCATGATATCTGATGCCAAATTTGTTAGCATAATCAAAGCCACTCTTCCCATAGAAATCGATGTTGCCTTCAAACAAAACTGCTCCGAAGCCCATCTTAGTGGCCTTTTCAAGGGAATAATCCAGAATCGCCTTGCCATATCCTCTACGCTTAAGTCCTGGAGTGATGCCAATTGGTCCCATAGTAAGAACATCGATTACTCTACCATCATCTGCTTCAATGATGGTTCTCATAAACATATTTTGTCCAATCAATGTACCATCTTTTTCCATGACAAAATCAAGCTCTGGAATAAAAGCAGGATCATCTCTAAGCACATGAATCACGTAGTGCTCGCTGCAACCCGGACGATATACATTCCAAAATGATTCTCTTACTAAGTTCTCTACTTCTCTGTAGTCTTTCTTTTCTTCTAATCGAATAATATAGTCCTTTTTATTCATTATTTTTTCCTCCTGAAAACTTATGACCAAAAGTTGCTTTTCAGCGGGAGGTTCGTGTGATTGTCTACAAACCTCCCGGTTAGCCGACAATCTCTCGTGTGTTGTACTTTGTCAAACAGCACTACTCCTTTAAAATAAAAATACTAATCAAGCCTCAGCTTTGATATTAATATAACAGATTTTGGCATAAAGTAAAAAAACTTCATCAATTTTCTAGTTTTCACATAATCAATGCTGGCAACTCTGTTAAAACCAATCTAAAAAAACTAATTACATTTTCAGCCACATGCATTTTTATAAGCTATAGCGTCAATCTGAAATATAATTCCCTCTCGAATAAAATCAGATGTATATGCTTTCCTTGTTGGATATTTACCTGCAAATCTTTCTTTTAAAACTTTCGGTAAAATGTTCAAATCTTCAATGTTCTTAAAAAGACAATCCATTTTCACGACACATTCCAAAGTTAATCCAACCATCTTCAAGCGCTTTTCCAATACGTCAATAGCTCCGTGAATCTGTTCTTCAATTGACTTGCCCTCATTTCCCATACAGTATCCTACAAAGATATAGTCGCCAGCTTCAATAACTGTGGAATCTGCCCATAATTCATCTATTTCAATTCTTTTTATCTCTGACATGTTCATTCTCCTATTTATAAAGTCTTATGTAGTTTCCAAAAATCAATAGTCTCATTTCAATCTGCTTCATTTCTGACTCAACAGCGTTTTTATCTGAAGCAATCGTTCGTAGTGTTACCACGTAAGAACCTTTCTATTCTTATCTATAGTTGCATATTCACCAGATTGTGAGGTTGCTGTCCCCACAATCTCAGGATATATTTGATAAATTTTTACATAACGATAAAGCGAACGCTTATCAAAAATAGCTGTTCTCCTTGCCCATTATGCTATTATCACACAATATTTCCAAATCAAAGTCTTCATAACGATTATGCCCTGGTAAACTCTTCTTATATTTCCAACATTTGATTGCATCATCTAAGCTTCTACCATTGTTGGCTTCAAAAAAATCTCGAATATAAGTATTATATTCAAACTGCCTATCTATCTTTGTTTTCCCCCTTTTCTTTTCTTCAAGAATCATATAGTAAGCTTCTATGGCAGCGCCATAAGTCTGGCCAACATTTGCTTTTAACCATTTCTGAAACTGTACATTAAAAGAAAATGTTTTACCAATTTTTCCCTTGAAAAAAGCTCTATGCTTTTCCGAACAAACTATATTTTGCTCTATAATGGTATCTTCAGTGATAAGTCCCACATCAATAGTTTTATTCTTGTTTTTAGTTACCTTCTTAACTAATCCAGTATCAAGGAAATAAGTAATTCTATCAGTAAGTTCTATCTTTCCTCCGGATGTTGGAATTCCATTATCTCTGCAGAATTCTACTAGTTCTTCCTTCAAATAATAGTAACTTCTAAATGTTTTGCTATCTAATTTTGTGTTAAGTATTGGTCTTTCAATCATCTTATTCATATATTTAATTATAACAGACTAATAATCATAAAAACAGAACAAACTTTCTCTTTTGTGATAATAAAAAACTTCTGTCGTTTCAGACAGAAGTTTCCTTTTATTTCTCGCTAATCTTGTTCCACTCATATGGAGTGTTCTGATATACGTAGTAACGGCGGACTCTACATCTTCACCCCCGCATAAATACAGCCTTTGTGCAGTGGTATGATTTCATTTACTCCTGAGTTACCACCGCTAAAATGACTGATATTTTATATCCCACGGTGGTACGCTAATTATTCACTAAAGCTCTTTATCCTTTAATGCCTTTAGATAATTCTTCTTAAAAGTCCTTATATCTTTAAAGAAATATGTTTCAGATTTAGAAAGAATATGTGTCTCCATTTTCAACTCAGTAAGCTTCAATGTACAAACTAAATCTGCCACTTGAAACAATCTATAGTCCGAAGGAATCACTTTTTTAAATTCAACATTATCTAATAGTGTATTAAAGACTGATGATAAAATTCTAGTTACTTCAACTTGCCCATTGTCATAATAAATCTTCACACAATCATAGCTCATAAAAAATTCCAAGTTTTCACGAATAAACATAGCGAGCTGTTTGCTAAGTTTTCCAGTAGCCTCAATAGAATCTTCAATGTGCTTCTTTTCAATATAAATTGACTTGAATTTTATATCACTCTTTCTAGCAAAAGTCATAAGTCGCTTAAGGATTTGTTGACGCTCTTCAAGTGAATATTCCTTATATTCATGCTCTGATCTAATAACTGGCCCCGCGTGCACACAATGCTCAGGCCAACCAATATTTTTCATTTCGTTTTCCAGTTTTTCTAAATCAGAATCAATAATACTTTCTTGGTCATGAAGTACCATTGAAATAATATAGAATGGTGCATGATAATCATATTCACCAAAATCACCTGATTCGTCTACGAATACACTTAATTCTTTCATAAATCATCCTTTTTAAGATAAAAAAATAGCGGGTGTCTTACCCGCTTTTTGGTGGACCCGGGTCTTTCGACCAGCCCAGAAGCATCACTGCCTCTTCTTGAGTATATGATAACATCTTAAAACAGCTATTTCAATATTTTATTTTCACGTAAAACTTGTTTAGCTAAGTAAAAAAGCCAAGCTCAACGCTCGGCTTGGTCCCAAGTGTTATTAGCACCTGGCAACTCTGTTAACTTGATTATAACAAATATAATCACATTTTCAAGTACATAAAATACGCTGCTAGAAGTACATACTAGGCAATTGTTCAAGCCATATCTCTGCGACGAAATCACACCACATCCACGTTGCCATTTTATGTTAATTAGTTTAGCACTTAAGCATGAACTGCTTCATTCCCTGTGACTTTGCTGATGTGCGATAAAGAAGTAATAGAAGTGTAAAAAATTTTGCCGTTCCTATCCGGCACTTGGCCATTGTGTCGGATAGGTCGGGCGTTAGGCTTCGGGCAAGTCAATTTTGCCGACAAAGCTGTAATAAATCTCAATGTCCTGCCTGCGGGTGCCGTTCTCGTCATAGCTGCACTCATGCACGACGATTTTCTCAATCATTTCCCGCAAGAGGGTGGGTGTCAATTCCTCAAAGGCAAGGTGCTTGCGGACAATCCCCATGAATTTCTCGGCGTTAACGGTGGCCGCCTGCGACTTGTCCAGTTCCGCCTGCAATGCGGCGGTGCGGTCTTTCAGTTCCCGCTGCTCCTGCTCATAGTCTGCCGACAGTTCCATGAAACGCTCGTCGCTGATTTTGCCGTTCACATTGTCCTCATACAGCCGCTTGATAATGCGGCTCACTTCGGCAATCCGCTCCTGCGCCTGTTCAAGCTGCTTGGTGGCTGCGGCGGTCTTTCTCTTGCCGCCGATTTCGTTCTGCTGGATCAGCAGCTTTACAAAACGGCTCTCGTGCCTGGCAGCATACTCCGTCACTTGCCGGAGATTGGAGAGGACACCGGCGGTCAGCAGGTCGGTGCGGATAAAGTGCGCCGTACAGTCGCGGGTGCGCTTCTTGTAGCTGCCGCAGATGTAACAGTCCTGCTTGCGGTTCTTGTTCTGATACCGCTGCTGGTACATCACATGGCCGCAGTCGGCGCAGAACAGCATACCAGAGAACAGCCCCACTTCGTCATAGCGGTTCGGGCGTTTGCGCTGCTTGCGTAACTCCTGCACACGCTCCCATGTTTCCGTGTCAATAATCGGCTCATGGTGGTTCTCAAAAATGGCCTGCTTCTCAATGGGATTTTCTACGCTGTGCTTGGTCTTGTAAGAGGGCTTTTCCGTCTTGAAGTTTACCAGACAGCCGGTGTACTCCCGGTTTTCGAGGATATGAACGACGGTGTTCGTCGCCCATTTACACTCATAGCCGGGGTGGTAGCGGCGTGTGCTGCCTGTCCTGCGGTATTCCAGCGTCCCCGGCGTGGGGATTTGCTGTTCCGTCAGCATACGGGCAATCTTGGTCGGGCCGTTCCCCGCAAGGCAAAGCTGGTAAATCTGCTGGACAACCGGCGCGGTTTCCTCGTCAACGATATAGTTCTCGTCCTCGTCCATGAGGTAGCCATACACCGGCTTGCTGGTAACGGGCTTGCCGCTCATGCCTTTTGCTCTTTTAACTGCCTTGATTTTCTTGCTCGTATCTCTCACCAGCCATTCGTTGAACAGATTTCGCAGAGGGGTAAAATCATTGTCCATGCCGCCGTTTGCGCTGTCCACATTGTCGTTGACAGCGATAAAACGCACGCCCTTTTGAGGGAACAGCATTTCCGTGTAAAACCCTACCTGCAAGTAGTTTCGCCCTAACCGGCTCATGTCCTTGACAATGACCGTACCAACTTTCCCGGCTTCAATGTCCGCAAGCATGGCTTGAAATCCGGGCCGCTGGAAGTTCGCGCCGGAATAACCGTCGTCGGTGTACCAGCGCAGATTGGTAAAGCCGTTCTGTTTTGCGTAGGTTTCGAGTATCCTTTTTTGGTTCGATATGGAATTACTCTCGCCTTGCAGCTCGTCCTCATGGGACAATCTCGGATAAAGGGCGGTAATGAGGTTTTGGGTGGCTTGTCTTAACATAAAATCCTCCGTTTCCGACAGCCAGCCCCACTATTCCGTGGTTTCATTGTACCACGGAACAGCGGGGGCTGTACAGCGGCAAAAGCGTTAAATTTGCTTCTTTACAGTCGGTCAAATTGCCGGTTTTTGCGTAGCAGCGGCTTCCGCTTCCAGTACCCGCGCCATTTTGTCGGCGGCGGTGGTCGTGGTATCTTTCTTGAAATAGCCGGACACGACAAGGACGGAATTGCCCATGCGGATTTCCGTCACGCAGTCGGGGCGGCGGGCGGTGCGGGTGTCGTGCTGCTTGTTATCTGCCATAGGCAATACTCCTTTCAGTCGGTAATCAGTTTCTTCATGCTCTCCATTTTCCGCTTGGCGGTTTCCTGCCGGAAGTTGTCGCCGGTAAAGCGTACCGGGACGCACATGGAAAGCAGCCGGTCATAAATCCGGGAATGGGCGGTGTCCTCCGGGTTTCGCAGGTCGTCCAGCGTGAGGTTGGTCGTGACGATCAGCGGCTTGCCGCTGCGGTAACGGCTGTCAATCACATTGAAAACCTGTTCCAGCCCGTAGTCGGTGCCGCGTTCCATGCCAAAGTCGTCAAGGATCAGCAGCGGATAGCGGCAAAGGCGGGAAATGTACTCGTTGCGCCCCTCAAAGCTGGCGGCAAGGTCATTGAGGATCAGGGCAAAGTTCGTCATGTGGACGGGGATTTCTTTCTCCATGAGGGCGTTTGCGATACAGCCCGCAAGGTAGCTTTTCCCGGTTCCTACGCCGCCCCAGAACAGGCAGCCGATATTGTCTGTCCGCATATCCTCCCAATGCTCCACATACCGGCGGGCAAGCCCGGCCTGCGGGTTCCTGCCGTTGTCATTCTCGAAAGTCCAGTCCCGCATGGCGGGGTCGGTAAAGCCCCGGCGTTTCAGTTCTTCCACGGTGTCAAGGTGCCTGCGCCGCTTTTCGGCGGCTTCCCGTTCCTCGCGGGCGGTTTTCTGGCAGTCGCACTCTGCCGGGTGGCGGTCGCGCCCGAAGATAGCGGCCTTATCCGGCGCAAAATAGGCTTCTTTCGGCTTGCGGCACTTGCCGCAGTACAGCAAACCGTCCTCGCCGGTGTAGTCCTCCGGCTCCGGGGTGGTGGCCGTCATATTCTCCAAAACAGCGTTGATTTCGTTCTTCATAAACTCTCGCCCTCCTTGCATGAGTAGTCTGGTATGCCCTTTTTCGGGGCTTTCTTAGTTGCGTCCTCCTGCGCCCATTTGTAGATGGTGGCGGCATGGCTCTTGTATCGCTTGCCGCTGGACGCGATATGGCAGGATAGCCGGTCAATGTAATAGTCCCATTTGCCGGGCAGGTCTGCTTTCAGCCCGTCCAGTTCCGATTGCGAAAGAAAAACATTTTCATACCGGCCATAGGCGGCGCGGGCGGGTTGTCCCGTATCTAACTCTCGCTCTCTCTCTTTTTCTATCTCTTTCTCTATCTCTATCTCTGGTGGACAAATGTCCGCTTGATATGGTGGACATTTGTCCGCCCCGGCCTTTGGCAAGGCTTTCTGCTCCTGCAAAGCCAGCCTTGCCCGCCGTTTTCGCTCCCCCTCGGTAGAGGATTGGCCGATCAGTAGTTCAATGTTGCTCATATACAGTGCGCCGTTCTGTAACGGCTCCACAAGCCCCAGCTTCATAAAAATCTGCAAGGCCCGTTCTACGGTGCCGACTTGCTGACGGGTAATGGTGGCAATCATCTGCGCGGTGTAGGGGATATTTTCATCAAGCTGCAACTTCCCGCCGTTTTTCAGCGATTTCAGGTACAGTTTCAAGAGGATGTTGGAATAGAGGATACCGTCCTGCATACTTTCCAGCAGCACAATGGCGTCCTCGTCAAAGTAATTCTCTTTCAGCTTGAGGTAGTAGTATTTTCGGTTGTCTGACATGGTTCCTCCTTTGGGTGGATTTGGGGTGTTTGTACGCATTTAGAACGCCGTTTCCGGGGGAAAAGGATAAATGTATCGCGTACCCTTTGACACCCACGAAAAAAGCCTTGATTTATGCGGGTTTGAAAGGCTCTAAAGCGTGACATCTCTGCCTTTGTTTCCGCTTTCTCTCGGCGGCGCGGATTTTCTTCATGCGCCCGGCGCAGTCGGGGCAGTATTTCCCCCGGTTGGATTTGGGGACAAAGGCCGCTCCGCAGACGGCACACCGTTTCCGGCTCCCCCGGTATAAGAGGGCTGCGGACAGCTCCTCGTCAAGGGGCAGGACAGCCACACGGAACCAGCGGCACATGAGGGAAAGGGAAATGCTCTGGACGCACACGCAAGGCTCCCCGTCGTCTAACAGCAGGCAGTTCCCCTCGTCGTAGTTACAGCACTCATGTACCAGCCGCCGCGCCCGCCGGTGCTGGCGGTAGTCCATGCGGGGCAGGTTATCGCTCATGGCTCTGCTCCTTTCTGCGGTGCGGCTCGTCCCGGCGCAAAATCTGGTTGATATTCCGCTTGACGGTCTGCAACTCCTTGAACCGCTGCTTCTGTTCGTGATAGGTGTTATACAGGCCGTCTTTCTCGGAGATAAGCTGCTCGATCTCGGCCTGCAACGCTTTCCGGGCGGGCAGCTTGGTAATGCCATGCGCCTTGAAATACCGGGCGGCTGCGTCGGCTATGATAAAATCGCTCTCATGGGCCTGCCGGTATGCGGCGCGGGCTTTCTCGGATTTCTGCGCTTTCAACCCGTCGCGGGCGGGCTTGGTCTGGGCGTAGGCCAACACCTGCCGCTGCAACTCCTTTTTCCCTTGCAGCTTGGTTTCCAGTGCTTTCAGTTCGCCGCTGGTCTGGCGCATTTCCGCATAGGCGGTATCAACGGCGGCTTCTAACTGCTCCGGGGAAGTAAAGCCGTACTGCTGGTAGACGGACAGCGTTTTGGCGGCCTGCTTCAGATTGTGTATCTTCGCCCAGCGTTCATAGCCCCGGCCTTTGCCCTCGGCCATTTTCTGCTCAATGTCCACAAGCCGCTGCACTCCGTCCTGTTTGGGGGCGGTTTGAGGGGCTTTTGCGGGCTGTATGCCGCGTTTCTCCTGCCAGGGGTATTCAGGTATGGCTGCGGCCTTTTCTATGGCTCTGGCGGCATTCTGCTCCAAAACGGCAAGGACGGCGGTGCGGTCAAAATCGTCGCCCAGCTTCCGGGCGGTGATGGGCTTTGTCCTGTCCGGCGTGAGATAGGACAGCCGCCCCCGGCTCTCCTTGACGGTCACACCCTCCCGCAGCAGCAGAGAGGAAAACTCGTCAAAGCTGGCGGCGGTGGCAAGGGCTTTCCGTATGGTCTGCCGCAGCTTTTCCTTGTTCGTTTCAAACTTGGTCTGCCGGGGCGTGATACCATCGGCAATCATGGGGGCGTTCTGCTTGTCCAGCGCGGCTTGTCCCTTTTTCTGCGCCCAATACTCCCGGTCGGTGATGCGGTTCTTGCTGCCGTTCAAGAGGTCGATTTGGTAAAGCCCCTCCCGGTGGCACATCTCCATGACTTCGGATTTGAAGTAGCGCAGGGCAGCGTCGGTACATCGGTGCTTGCAGCCGGCTTTCGTGTCGGCTGGCCTGTCCATGTAGGGCAGGAACGGCACTTCCTCAATCCGCAGGCTGTTTATGACGATATGCACATGAATGTTGCCGCTGTGGTTATGCCCGTCCGGGTGGGTGCAGACAAGGGCTTGGTGGCCGGGGAAATGTTCTTTACAGAATTGCTCCCCCAACGCCTGCGCCCGGTCTACGGTCAGGCCGTTGTCCGGCCCGTCCCGCGGGTCAAAGCTGATGATGTAGTGGTGGCTTTTCACATCTTCCCGCCGCTGGTTTTTCTCATAGCGGAGATTGGCCCGCATACACGCAACGGCAAAATCCTCCCCGCCGCAGTTCAGCGTAGACAGCCGGTAGTCCTCGCGGGGGATAAGCCTGCCGGTTTCATCAAGGACGGGCTTCATGGTAAATTCGTCATGCTCAAAGAGCAGGTATTGTTCGGCGGCTCCGTAGTCGGCGTTTTTAGAGTTGATATGTTTGAGTGTTGCCAACCGCGTCACCTACTTTCTTTAAGACTTCATACTTGAGGGCGGCAAGGTCGGCTATGGCGGCGCGTACCTCGCCGGACAACGCATGATAGGGCGCGCCGTACTCGTTCAGATACCGGGCAATCTGGTTGAGGTTGCCGCCGATCCTGCCGTACTCGGCTGCGAGCTTCCCGACAGCGGAGAGCAGTTCGTCATTGACCGACGACACATGGAGTACGGGGCGTATGGTGGTACGCCGGATCGCCTGCCGGAGAAATTCCGACTGGCTGATACCATAGGGCGCAAGCCGCGCTGTGAAGTCGGCGTATTCATCTTCGGTCAGCCGGGTTTTCACAACGCGGCTGCGGTGGGGTGTGTTGTATTTTTTTCGCATGGTCGTGACCTCCTTTCTTGCCGCATGAGCGCGGCGGGGATAAGCGGCGCAAGCCGCATAGCAGGGTTTGGGGAAGGCACTCCCCAACAAGTTTCCCGCGAGGGGCAAAACCGCAGAATTGCGGATTTTGGCACCGTGGTAGAAACTTGCTCTCCGTGACTGCAAACTTTCTCTCACTTCCGTCCGCCACTTTTTTGGAAAACTGCAACCACAAAAGTTTGTTTCTCTTTTTCTGCTACTACTAATCCTGTAAAGGGCATTCCTGCCCGCTTTCGCTAAAATGACACCGGACGCAGTGGTTTCTACCCGGTGTTGGAGAAATCCTTTCTCTTTGCCCTCTACTACGGGTAAATGCTCCAAATGCCAAACACCAGGGCAGAAAAATTCCCTCCTCGCTTACTACTACAACCGGCAGGGGGCAAAATGGCCGGGAGCGGAGCCGGACAACAAAAAAAGCAGTAAATCTTTTTCAAGACTTACTGCTTTCGCTGGCCGCGTCGGTGGCGGCTGGTATTCAGTTTTTATGACTTGTCCGGTGGTTCGTCAAGCCGGAACTTGAATTGACAGTCAATTAACCGCTGCTTTACATAGTCCTCCACCTCGGCGTTGACCTGCCCGTTCACTTTTGAGAAATAGCGGATATATCCGGCGTAGTGGAGCAGGACAGCGTTCACGGCTTCTGGGTCGCCCTCACGGGCTTTGAGGATTGTTTCATAGGGGAGAAGTCTACTCATACCGGCTCACCCCCATTTCTTCGCGTAGCCGCTGCAAGGCAAGCTGGATATGCCGCCCCGCTGTGCTGCGTGACCGGCCAATACACGCGCCGATCACGCGCTGCGGCTGGCGCAGAAAGTAATAGCGCAGGATTTCTTCCCGCGTCTGCTCCGGCAAAACAGAGATCGCGTCGGCAAGGGCGGCGTTGCAGAGCAGGACGGTCTGACCGCAGACGGTAAATGGGTATTCCTCGTCCGGCTCCGACGCGGCAAACTGGACAAACTTCTCGTTCATCAGATAGTCAAGGGAAACTTGCCGTTCCCATTGCCGTTTAAGCTTCAAAATCTTGTCCAAGGCGGCACAGCGGATAACAGTCTTGCAAAAGGCGTTGTACCTGCGCTGGATATATTCTTGATAGGCTATCTGGTCGGTCATGGAAATTCCCCTTTCTGAATAATAGTGCGGGGCGGTGGCACTTCTTGCTGTCGCCCCTTGATTGCCTACCAGCAAAGGCGGGCGGGGCTGTCAACGGCTGCGCATATGCGCCGTTCATCTTGACCGTTGACTGGCTCGGCTGGGTTTGCTATTTACCCGACAAACTTGAATTTATTTTAAGCTATCACGTTTTACCTTCTTAAGCCTTACTATCATTACCATAGGAATTTCTTTGTTGGTTTTAAAACATTCTTCATAAAATCCATCAATGACAAATCCAGCTCTAAAACAAAGGTTAAAAATATCTTGTATGGAACGATGATAATAAATCTGCTCTTTCGGTTGCCCTTCAATCGCTATATCATAGTAACTGTGCGGTGTCATATATTTTTCAGTCAACGTGACAAAACAAGGGTGTTGCGTTGCAAAGACAAAAATTCCGCTTTCCTGCAACAGTTCATAAACAGCCATAAGAAGTGGTTCAATATCCGTAATATCCATAATTGCCATATTAGAAACTGCTTTCGTAAAGGCTCGATTTCTTTTTAATTCTAATATACTTTTTCTATCGGTCGCATCCGCCACACAAAATTCAATTTGTTTTGCATATTGTGATTGCCGTCTTTTAGCCAATTCTATCATTTTTTTGCTGTAATCAAAAGCGACAACCGAAGCGCCTCTTTGTGCAAGATACGAAGAATAATTTCCATTGCCACACGCAATATCCAAAATGTAATCCGCAGGATTAGGAGATAGAAGTTCCGTTACTTTGGGACGCACTACCTCTCTGTGAAATTCATTAGATTCGTCACCCATTGCATTATCCCAAAATTGTGCGTTCTCCTCCCAGATTTTTTTACTTTCCTCTGTTCCCATGTTCTCTCCCACTCCCCAAATTTGCTTTTTTGCTTCCATTAAATCTTCCTTACTATATTCCATTGTTACCCTCCATAACTTCTGATTGTTGCCGTCTTGACGATTATGTATCTTTACATTACCTTCTGAAACATATGGCGCACCTTGTCCAGGCGGCTGTTTGGACGGCGGGGCTGGATGACCGGCTGACCGACAGCGGCCTGATATCCTTTCAGCTCTGTAAGGCATACGCTCCGCCCGTTGGTGTAAAAGGCCAGATCAGTACGGTATGCCTGTATACAGCGGGCGGGAATCTCGCCAGTAAAGACAACTTCATCCTTTTTTACCTGGGCCGTTTCGATGGTGGCACAGTATTTCGGTGCATCATGATAAGCCCTGGAAAGGTATTCCTGGGGCGCATAGAGGATGAAGGAGAGATAAGGTTCCAGCAGCTGCGTCCCCGATTCCTTCAATGCCTGTTCCAATACAATCGGGGCCAATGAGCGGAAGTCCGCCGGCGTGCTGACCGGACTGTAATAAAGCCCGTATTCAAAGCAAATCTTACAGTCCGTTACGTTCCAGCCGAACAAGCCCTGCTCCAGCCCGTAACGGATACCATCCCTGACAGCGTTTTGAAAACTCTGGTTCAAGTATCCCAGCGAAACCCGGCTCTCGTATTGTACACCGGAGCCAAGCGAGAGTGGTGTAACAGACAGTCCTATGGATGCCCAAAACGGGTTGGGCGGCACCTCGATATGGATGGTGTGGCTGGCTGCTTTGAGCGGCCGCTCCATATAAATGACGGAGGGTTCCTTTACCACTGTTTCAAGCTTGTATTTTTCCGACAGCAAAGCGGAAACAACCTCCAACTGCACCCGGCCCAAAAAAGAAAGAATGATCTCATGGGTGATGGAATCCACTTCGCAACGCAAAAGCGGGTCAGTATCCGCAAGTTGCGTAAGAGCGTCCAGCAGCCGTTCTCTTTGCGCTGCCGTTTTCGGCGCAATCGTCGTCCGCAGCATGGGGAGGGGGTCCTCGCGCCACCTTTTACGAGGGAGCCGGGTTTGGTCCCCTAATACATCGTTTAACCTCACGCTGTCGCTGGGAAGGATAACAATTTCACCCTGATAAGCGGTGTCTGTCCGAACAATTTCCCCTTTGGATGGAATACGCATCTCTGTGATTTTCAGCTTTTCTCTCCCGGCCAGGGCCACCGTATCCCGCAGGCGCAGCGTTCCGCTGTATAACCGTAGATAGACACGCCGCTGGCCGCAATCGGTGTACTCAACCTTGAAAACGCTGCCGCATAGGGCGGCGCCCCCCTGTTCCCCAATCGGTTGGAACAGCCCTGTCACCGCATCCATCAACGGTTGAATGCCAAGGCCATTTTTGGCGCTGCCATGATAGACTGGGAACAGGGAGGCGTCTTGAACCCGCTGCTGTTCCTCCCGCGCAAGTTTTTCCCGGCTGATTGGTTCTCCTGCGATATACTTTTCCAATAATTCATCGTTATTTTCGATGACCGCATCCCATGCTTCTATGTCGGTATTTTCCTCCAGGACTATTTCCGGGGACAGCGACACCGTCTGCTTGATGATAATATCGGCGGAGAGCTTATCCCGAACAGACTGAACCACGCTCTGCAAATCAACGCCAGCCTGGTCGATCTTGTTGATAAAGATAACGGTGGGAATGTTCATTTTCCGCAGGGCATGGAACAGAATACGGGTCTGGGCCTGCACGCCATCTTTAGCGGAGATCACCAAGATGGCCCCATCTAAAACAGCCAAAGAGCGGTACACCTCCGCCAAAAAATCCATGTGGCCGGGCGTATCCACAATGTTAACTTTACATCTGTGCCACTGGAAGGAAGTGACTGCCGCTTGAATGGTAATCCCACGCTGCCGCTCCAAAAACATGGTGTCCGTCCTCGTTGTCCCTTTTTCGACGCTCCCCGGTTCTGAAATGGCTCCGCTGGCATATAGCAGGCTCTCCGTCAAGGTCGTCTTTCCAGCGTCTACATGGGCAAGAATTCCAATATTGATTATTTTCATGTGATTGTCCTCCCTTTACAGCCCCAAAGGGCATAAAAATCCCCAGCAGTAAAATACTTTTACCACTGGGGATTATAAGTTGCGGACATACACATATACAGCATACACCTGTTTGTGATTGCTGTTTTTGGGGATATGTCAAAATTGATAAGGCAAAAGTATTCTTAAATTGGGTACAAAAAACTAAGCCCCTACAAAAGGAGCTATCATAATCCTTTGTTCCCACTATTTGATTATAGTTTTATTTAAGAATACCTTGCCGCATATTTTTTACTCCTTTTCTGGATTAAATCATTGTATCACATCAGTTTTAGGAAAGCAAGTACCTAAAAGAAATTTTTCTTCCCCTTATATGTAACAATCATACCGGCTTCCTAGCGTTCAGAATGTTTTCTGCTGTCTGCTGTGGTGTTTGGTTGGAATTGTCCAACCAAAAGCCGATCCGTGGTGTTGTCTGCATTTTACTAAATACAAATTCAATGTATACAGAAAGATATAAGGAGTGGGAGGGATTCCGCCGTAGTTGGCATTGTAGGAAAATCCAAAAGTTTAGATTTTCCCACAATGCTTATCTTTTGGTCTTTGGTTCGGAATAGTGTAGTGCTGGCGGTCTATCTCTTGTTTTCGGTTGCTTGCTTCCTTACCGTACATGAGCATTTGCACCAGGATTATCGTTTCCAAAGCCCTCAAGAAGGTTTACACCTCCCCAAACAGCAAGACCTCCACCTACTGCCATAACAACCTCACTTAATACCTTTATTCCCTCAGTAATAAAATCCATTTGTGTACCTTGTCCGGACTCTCACCATCATCCTCGTACCTTCATCCGGAAGCAGTGAGCCTCCGGATTTTCCTTTCTTATAATATGTTTATAGTTTCGTCTCATGCCAAAACCCTGCGCCTGATTTTGGGCATAATAATAGACCAGTACTGCTGGGCGTCCCCAGGGTGCTGGTCTATGTAAAAACTATATTAACCATTTACAAAATGTTTTGGCATTTCTCTCAAGTTCCCTATACAATGCAGAACCCCAAGAATTTTTATCATTCTGCTCATAGCTTAACCTTTGTTCTCTTAAATCTTCAATCACATCTAATTCTCCACATTTTTTTAATAGTCTTTGATAATAACCTCTACAATTATTTAAATGTTCATGTGCGCGTGATCTAAAAGTAGCTTTTAAATCGTGTGCTTCCAAATGTACCTCATACTTGTTCCAAAGTAATTCGTCTTTCGATTTATCAAATCCATTATAAAACGTTATAACAAAGGTCTTATCAGTCTTAAATTCAGCATTACATTCAACCCATACATCTTTCATCACATCAAAATATGGATTAAACGGAATAGAATAATAATCAGTATCTAACTCATCACCTTTATCCATATTGCAATCTCTACAAGATGGTACTAAATTAGCTGGTGTAACACATAAAAGGGGATATTTGGCTTTAGGTAAATAATGATCTAAATTTTTCAACTTAGTTCCACCACATATTGGACACAAGCCATTTGCATTTGACATAATTGCCTTATAATAATCGTAGCCAACAGAGCATTGTCGTGCAAATTTATACTTATATACTTTTTTTATTTCTTTCTCATCTCCATCTTTTATGTCATACTGTGGGAAATTCGCAATATCTTTTGGAACATATTTTTCATAAACATCAGCACTTTTTGCTGCTAATTCTAAATAGCCAAGCGCCGTTTTATTCTCCATATCACTCGCACATTTTGCATATATTTCTCTTTTGCTAACATTTTTTAATGGAATATCTAAATTCTTCATTCTGCATTTTTTTGCTTAAGCATCATTCTTACTATGCTTTTTGCTTCATCACCCAATTGATAATTAAATTCTTCTAAAACGCTTTCATAATCCTCACATCTATCAACTGCATTTTGAAGTAATCTATTAAATCCTGTTCTCTTTATTTCAAATCCAAATATTTCATTCATTAAATTACCAATATTTGTTCCAAACGTCTCAATCTCTGGTCTTCTAGCATTAATAATATTTCCGTCTCTACGTAGAATCCAAACACAGGATTTGGGTATTTCTTGTAACACTATAGGTGAATGAGTTGAGATAATAGCTACACCATTTCGCTTAATAAGCATCCTAGATATACCTCTTATCAATGAAGATAAAAGTGGCGGATGAAGATGATTTTCTGGTTCATCTATAAAAACTACTGATTTTTCTACCAAAACATCAATACATCTGGTTATGATTGATAAAACAACTTTATGTCCAGCACTAAGCTGATTAAAAGCTTCAGATGCTGACCACAAAATATCATCCAGCGAAGCATCAATATTTATATCAAAATCATAATTCGACGAAATAAAATTAAACTCTGTCTCTAACATATCAAGAGTATCTCGAAGGTCTTTCCTTTTTGTCATATCCATAAGACAATTTTTAAGGCTACTCATAAATGTCATTTGAACATCATCCAATACACTTAACTCGCCATAGCAGTCTTCGTAAGCATCTTCACTAACAGGCTCAAACTCTTTTCTTATACTTATATTATTAAAATTTTTGCTGAGCATCTCTACTTCAGAATAATCATCAAATGGGTTAAATGAAATACATATCGTATTTTCAAAACTCCCAACCTCATCCTCGTCACTAGTATCCGTATACTTAAACATTCCATTGGTATTGTCATTTTTACAAATAGATTTAACCATATTTTTAATTAAGGTTGTTTTGCCAACACCATTGCTTCCAATAACAGCATGTATATTCGTCGGAGGTAAAACGTCTGGCGTAACCGAAAAGGTTAATTCACAATCCTCAACAAATCTATTATCATTCTTAATTAGATAAGAAAAGTCATACGAGGTTAGAACAGCCTCTCCACGCGCTATTCTTCTAAACTGCCTAAAATATAAAGAATATGATACAGAGCGAAAAAGAGAATTTTCCATAGCATCCTCGTTTTTATATTTTTCATATATACTTGGATTATAAGAAATATCATTAAGCGCCTCTAAAATATTAAAATGACAATTATTCTCACACTCTAATACCAATTTATATGCTTCTGCAGACTGCCATAACGAAAAGAAGTTTGCTGGAAGCGATTCAAATTCAGAATTCAAATAATCACTCGTTCGGCCTGTAAAATCCATAAAATCATTGTCATCTGAATCTGGAGATTCCATACCAATTTTCACCGTGCCGAGTTGATGTTCCTCTCCAGTGCTATCGCAATAACTTGCATGGAAAGTGGTTTTATTACCATAATCATCCCAATTATCTGCATATAATAAAATAACATTTCTCGCGTGTCCGCTTCCCCATCCTTCTGTAATTTTAAACTTCATTTGTTTATATTCCATCTCTAATTATTAATATCAGCACCTCTTCGCACCGCAAATAATTATAACGTATTTACGAATTGAAGAGATGCACTTTTTTAGTTTTTTACAACAAAATATTCTTCCCCCTTCTTAAGCTTAATTCCACCTTTCAAATACTTCTCAATATCTAGCTTATTCCTATCATCAAACTCCCCAGTTTCCTGATACAAAGGATGCTGAGTGACCTCATATTTGTCCGACAAAAATGGCCTCACACCACGAAGCCGAAGAATACATTTATCACCATCCATAACAGTTAACTCGTCCATGGTCATAAGCTCTTTGCCAGTCTTTTGATAGTTAGTAGAAAACGAAGGATTGTCTCCTCGGCTCTCTCCTGTGTTGTACATATCTATAGTTTCTTTTCCCAATGCCTTACATGATCCCTTAAGGGTTGTAGGCTCAGAACCACCTATGAATAACTGAATCCATATTTCCTATGATTGTTTCGAAATGATCTTTGTAGATAGCATTAAGCCGTGATTTAACCTATAAGAATAAATATACTCTACTCTCACTACATCAGATTGTGGCTACCATAACAAAAAAGCAAATAAAAACTTCTATTGAATTTACTTTACGGATACCAATGTAATATCCATTCATTTACCCGTAAAAATATTGGTAAAATGCTATGAGTGTGTATTATCTCCTCTAAGATAATACACACTCATTATATTTTGATCAGATACTCACCATATCTGAACCTAAACCAAGCATAAAAATCCAAAAATTAAGGGTATATTTACATTTCCACAAACTATACCCGTAAAATTTTAAAACAGACCCTTAGTTATGCCCACTGGAGCATTTTCAGCAATATTTTACGCAACCCTCCACCGCTATCAATATAAAAAGAGGTCGCCGCAAACTTTGTGACAACCTCTTCCATAACAAAATTGTTGTGCCGTCATTGACGGCACAATTCTATCTTATTCCATTAAAAATCATCCGGCTATTTCTCCGAAATCTTATTCCACTCATAAGGTGTGTTCTGATATACGTAATAATTCAACCAATTAGAATACAAAATATTGCCGTGGCTTCTCCACTGTAATAGTGGTCTCTGCTCTGGATCATCCTCTGGATAATAGTTGACAGGCAGAGCTATTTCAAGGCCCTTATCTCTATCGCGCTTGTATTCGCTGTCGAGTGTGTAGCGGTCATACTCTGGATGTCCCATGACAAAAATATTGCTGCCATCCTTAGACATGCAGAGGAATACTCCAGCCTCTTCGCCTTTTGCACATACAACCAAATCCTCGCAGGCTTCAATTGCCTCAGTGCTAACGCCTGTATGACGGCTGTGTGGAGCATAAAAAATATCATCAAATCCACGGACAAGTGGTATCTTACGATTCTGTACTCGATGTGGGAACACACCAAACTTCTTGGCATCCAAATCATATTTATTAATGCCATAGCGATAGTAAAGGCCAGCCTGGCATCCCCAACACAAATGAAGCGTAGAAGTTACATGTGTTTTAGTCCACTCGAACACCTTGCAGAGCTCATCCCAATAATCAACTTCCTCAAAAGGCATCTGCTCAAGAGGTGCACCTGTTATGATGAGTCCATCAAAATATCTATCATATACATCCTCAATCTTTTCGTAGAATGTATCCAAATGAGTCTTGCTGGTATTTTTACTTTCGTGACTGCCTACAGTAAGGAATGTCACATCCACCTGAAGTGGAGTATTTGAAAGGGAACGCAACAGCTGAAGCTCTGTAGCCTCCTTCAGTGGCATAAGATTTAAAATACCGATACTAATAGGTCTGATATCCTGATGTGTTGACCTATTCTCATCCATTACAAATATATTTTCATGTTCAAGTATAGCCTTTGCAGGCAAATCATTTTGTGTTCTAATTGGCATAACAATCTCCCATCCAATCCGTCATTCTTCTCTAGTTCTAATTGTTAATAAGTGCAAGCAAGCCAGCCTCATCGAGAACTGTAACTCCAAGGGAATTTGCCTTGTCTAGCTTGCTACCAGCAGCTTCACCAGCCACTAGATAGTTGGTCTTCTTTGAAACAGAGCCAGCACATTTGCCTCCATTTAGCTCAATAAGCTCCTGCGCCTCTTTTCTTCCCATTGTCGGAAGCGTTCCTGTAATAACAAATGTAAGCCCAGCCAGCTTATCAGAAGCCCCTTCCTTTTCTTGCTCTATCATATTAACGCCTGCATCTGCAAGTCGATTAATAATATCCATATTAACACTATCGTGCAAATAATCGTATATAGATTTTGCACTTATTTCGCCAATATCATTAACCTGAACAAGCTCCTCTTCAGTAAGATTCATTATTTTCTTGATATCTTTGAACTGACTAAGCAACGCTTTTGCTGCAGCTTTTCCTACATTTGGAATACCAAAGCCTGTAAAAACTCTAAATGCATCATTTTCTTTTGAAGCCTCGATAGCTGCAAGAAGCTTATCTGTATTTTTTTCCTTACCGATAATGCCCTCGCTAATAAGCTCATCTCGCTTATCCTTCAAAGAAAAGACATCTGCTATATCTTTAATATATCCCCTTCTAACGAGGTCGATAATATATACTTCGCCAAAACCCTTTATGTCCATAGCATCTCTGGAAACGAAATTGATAATATGTCGCTCTAATTGGGCTGGACAGCTAGGATTGGTACATTTCATATCAGCAGTGTCCGCATCTCTCGATACAGGCCCACCACACACAGGACAAACACTTGGAATCACAAAAGTGCTAACACCTGCTGGTCTCTTATCATGCTTAACTTCCTTGACCTTTGGAATAATCTCGCCTGATTTATATACTACAATGGTATCTCCTATGCCTACATCCAAATCATTGATAAAATCCTGATTATGAAGTGTAGCACGGCTTACAGATGTACCGCATAGACGTATTGGCTCAAATACAGCTGTAGGAGTCACTCTTCCAGTTCTACCAACAGAAAGCTCTATATCAAGAAGCTTTGTCTCCTTTTCCTCTGGCGGATACTTATAAGCGATATGACCGCTAGTATATTTAGCACTAGTTGAAAAATCACCTCTGTAGGAAACCTGATCTATTTTCACAACAGCGCCGTCTATATCAAAATCAAAATCCGCACGCTTATCCCCAATCTCATCTATTGCTGCAATAATTTCATCTGCATTAACGCACAGCCTGTGAAATGCTGTAGGTACCCCATGTGCCTCTAGAATATCCATTCCAGCGCAGTGGCTATTAGTAAGCTCCTCAGGTCCCTGCTGTACATTAAATACAAACATCCTAAGACCACGTTCCTTAGTAATGCTAGCATCAAGTTGTCTAAGAGTTCCTGCAGCCAAATTACGAGGATTAGCAGCCAGCTTACCACCGTTTAGTTCCTGCTGCTCGTTATATCTATCAAAATCTTCATGAGCCATATAAACCTCTCCACGAAGCTGAAGTGATTCATATGGAAAATCAAGATACTTGTTAACATCTGGAATAACTAACGCATTTACCGTAACATCCTCACCGATCAATCCATCTCCTCTAGTCTCTGCAAGGGTCATCTTTAGCTTGCCAGCCGAATCCTTCTCATATCGAAGAGTCATACTAAGGCCATCTATTTTTGCCTCCACAGAAAATTTAGCATCGGGATGAACTGATTTAACTTTATCAACCCATGCGACCACATCATCCTTGTTAAAAACATCCTCAATTGAAAGCATAGGGACATCATGTGTCACCTTCACACCTGCCTCACGCTTCGCAACTCCACCTATTTTTTGAGTTGGAGAATCAGGTGTAACCCATTCAGGATGCTCCTTTTCAGCAGCCTTTAATTGTTGCATCAACTGGTCATACTCGAAGTCGCTGATTTCTGGCTCATCCTCGTTATAATATTTATCCATATGATAGTCGATTGTATCAACTAGCTTCTTGTATTCTTCTAATGACATTACTACTCCTTATACATTAAAACTCATAAAAAAAATTCTAGTTCTTAGAACCTTCTAACATCTTCATAAGTTCTTTTATTTCTTTTGAATTTACATCTCGATAGGTATCCTCTTTAAGGTTGCCTAATTCAATATTCATAATGCGAACTCTTTTTAACGTCCTAACCCTATATCCAAAAGTCTGACACATACGTCGAATCTGGCGATTCAACCCTTGGGTCAAAACAATCCTAAACTCTCTGGGTCCAGTTTTAGTCACTCTACATTTCCTAGTGGTCACATCTAACTCTTCTAGGTAGACACCACTAGACATGTCTTTGATAAAATCCGCTGTAATATCCTTATCTACAGTGACAATATATTCTTTTTCATGGGCGTTTACCGCCTTCATAATCTTGTTAACCAAATCACCTTGATTAGTCAAAAGGATAAGTCCTGTGCTGTCCTTATCCAACCTTCCAATTGGATAAATCCTCTCAGGATAATTGATATGTTCTATAATATTATTCTTCTCACGCTTCTCAGCAGTACATACGATACCTGCAGGCTTGTTGTATGCTAGAAGAATATTTTTTTTGCCAACATTTGAAACTATCTGCCCCTTGTAGCGGACCTCATCTGACACAGTGACTTTCATGCCCATGACAGCCGGCTCTCCATTAACTGTCACTTCTCCAGCCTCTATAGCAGCATCTGCAGCCCTACGGCTACACACTCCCGCGTCAGACAAATACTTGTTTAATCTATAAAGCTCTTCCACAAAAAGCCTCCATTTATACTACAATGGAGACCAAATACATGGTCTCCATAAAGCTCATATTAAATCTATTCTATTGCTGTAACAAATCAGTTCTGATATAGCCTTCCTTGTTGCCATATTTAACCTTTGTCCAGCCCTCAGCATAACTCATAATAACTGTTACCTTTTCACCTGAATAAGCAACTGCAACCTTTGATGATGACTGATCCATCTGAGCACGAATATTAGTAGTAGAAGTAAGAGTAATAACTGTACCCTCAGCAACACTTCCGCCTGTTGTAGTCTCTTCATCAGCAGAATCATCAGTACCTGCTTCAGAATCAAGATCAATAGCTGACTTTGTGATATATGCCTGAGTTCCGTTGTAATCGAACTTGTAGAAGTCACCCTCTTCACCGTAAATAGTAACTGTTGTACCTTGTTCTACTGAACCAAGCTTTTCGCTGTCTTTATCAGCCTCTGCTCTAACATTTGCTCTAGCATTTGTTCTACCTGTAGATGTGCTAGCCTCTTCCTCTGCTGGAGCTTCCTCTTCAGCTGCCTCAACCTCTGCTTCCTCAGCTTCTGCTGCTGCGGCCTCTGCTGCTTCCTGCTCAGCCTGTGCCTCAGCTTCTGCCGCTGCTGCGGCCTGCTCATCGTAATCCTTGTTCCACTGAACAATTGCCTCGTGAAGTGTCTCATTCATAAGAGTTGCAAGAGCAGGATCCTTTTTAAGAGCCTCATCATAGCTATCCTGGACATCATTTCTCATATCTCGCAAATCATCCTGACGGATGTAAAGCTCATATAACTCAGAAACTTTTGGATCAAGCTCATATATATTGTTGTTGCGGTTGAATGTACCGTATGTGTTGTTAATATAAAGCTTACCTTGATCATTCTTCTCTACATAGAAGAAATCAAGTCCAGGTACAAGTGTATCGATATTGGTATATTTCAAAGAGACCTCAGTAGTAACTAAATATGAGTCCTTTGTAAGTCCTGGCTTAGTGTAAATCTTAACATCATTGAAACTATCAATGTACTGACTATACAATGCTGTGTAGCTAACTTCCTTGTCGCTCATAGGAACTGCTATAGCCTTAAGTGTATCTAAATCACCACTAGCAAAAGCTGTGTAGTAATCGTTGATTAATTTATCTAGCTCTGTATTCTTGTTTGATTTGGACTTCTTGTAAACACCTGATGTCCCGTTATCGCCTGTATATGGGCTAGTTCCTAAAAATAACACCAATGCCATTGCTATAAAAATACAACCTGCCAAGAAATATCTTTTATTTTTAATTACGAACTCTACGCAAATATCTACTATATTTTTAAATTTTGTTTTTAAATCTTGAAAATTCATGTGCCCTCCAAACTTAATTACTGTAGACGGCCGGATTCGAACCGGCGATCTTCGGAGTCGGAGTCCGATGCGTTATCCAGCTACGCTACGCCTACTAATTAACTTGCCGAATTATTGTAACAAAGGCGCGGCAATAAGTCAATTTAAGCGACCCGCTAAAGCAAGCTGTTTAACGATTTCTGAAGTAACTTCATCCACATTTAAAGTGCTTGCATCAACTGTAATATCTGCTGCGTTTTTATATGCTTCTTCTCTATCGGAAATCATCTTTTTAATATCCTCTAGAGTCTTTCCCTTAACCAGTGGCCGCTTATCATTTCTGTTGACCCTATCGAAAATCACCTCTGGAGTCGCATCTAATCTAACTACGGTGCCACTATTTTTCATTGTATCTACATTCTCCTGCCGAAGAACTATTCCACCACCACAGGAAATGATTTGATTGTTTTCCTTGGCTATTATTGATAACAACTGGCTTTCTGCATTTCTAAAGCCATCTTCTCCCTTTTTTTCAAAAATCTCAGGGATACTCATAGCCTCAACTCTCTCGATAGCTTCATCCATTTCTACCACCTGAAAAGTTAAAAATCTCTGAAGCTTCTTTGCCACAGTGGACTTACCTGTGCCCATGAAGCCAATCAAATATATGTTATTCATAAATTATTCTCCATTATTTCTCTAAAATTTTGATGATAGTATTCATATCATCATAGCTAAGCTGCCCTGGTGCAGATGCAGCATCCAAAGCCGCAAATGAAATACATGACCCAACCAAAGAACCAGCAATTCTAGAAACCTTGCCAAGGGAGCCCATGGAAATAGAACAGATAAGAGCGTCCTCAATCTCTTCATTAACCATGTTAGCCGCCTGCAAAGAACGAACCACGTCATCTCTAGTATTTGGCATAACCGCTAGTTTTAAAATATCCGCTCCTGTATTATGCATCTGACCATATAAATCAATCATATCAAGAAGCTCTGGTGTCTCATGGAAATCATGATGAGAAGCCAATACATAGGCTCCATTATTATGAAGTATATTGATGAAATCCGCCGCATCATCAACATGAGAAATCTCCAAATCAATTATATCAACATATCCTGTAGTTGATACAAAAGAAATAATATCACGGTATAGTTCCTCTGCAATAGCTATCTCTCCACCCTCTACATCTGTTCTGATAGTAAACAGAACCATTGTAGAATCTGTAATCTCGGCTACTCTCCTAAGAGTGTCTTCAAGCACATCCCTATCTTCTAAGAAATCGAAATAATCAGCTCGAAGCTCAATCATTGGAACACTAGCCTCCACACAGTTATTAACTTGCTGAAGGACTGAATCTACAGTGGATGCAACCACCGGTACACAGATACTAACTTTCTGCGATGAAAGCTCCTGTGTCTTTATGATAAGTTCTTTAGACATTATAATCTCCCAGTTAAAACATAAAAACTAACATATAAAAGTATAATTCAAGGGGAAATTATAAGCAATAGTTTAGTTGACTAAAGCGTTCTAATTAAATACAATAATACAAAGTTTTCATACTATTTAGTAGGAGGAAAATGTTATGAATCCTTCAGGTACTACTCGACTCACATGTCTTCTTGGCAGTCCAGTCAGCCATAGTATTTCCCCTGCAATGCACAATACAGCATTTGATGCCCTAGGCCTAGATTACACCTACATGGTATTTGATGTTTCTGAGGAAAATATTAAAACAGCAGTTGATGGACTACGCCTTTTCAATTGCAGAGGCTTTAATCTTACTATGCCTTTAAAAACTGCAGTCATTCCATATTTGGATGAGATGTCAGAGGCAGCTAGATTATCTCACTCTGTTAATACCTGCGTAATCGAAGATGGCAAATTAATTGGACATACCACAGATGGTATTGGATTTTTGCAAGCCATGATAGACAGCGGAATTGAATATAAAGAAAAAGTTCTTACTGTTCTTGGAGCAGGTGGAGCTGCCACATCTATCATTGTTCAAGCTGCCATTGACGGTGTTAGCAAAATCAATATTTTCAAGAGAAAAAATGCATCATTTGACAAGGTAGTAGATTTTGCAGACAGAATTACTAGAGCTACTGATTGTGATGTATTCGTATTCGATATTGCAGACATGACCACACTTGAGTTTTGCTTACAAGAAAGTGACATTCTTATTAATGCCACTAATGTAGGAATGGGTGATGACGACTCTTCTCTCATTCCACCTGAGTTCCTTTACAAGGAATTAATTGTTACTGATGTTATTTATCATCCAGCTTACACCCGTCTATTACAGGACGCTCAAAAAGTTGGATGCAAGGTTATGAATGGAAAATACATGCTTTTATATCAAGGTGCTGCTGCTTTCAAGCTTTGGACCCAAAAAGACATGCCAATTGACCTAATTAAAGAAAAATGCTTCGCGGAGGAATAAAATGAGCTTCAATTACTTAAAGAAAATGCCAACACCTGAGGAAATCAAAGAACAGCTTCCTGTTTCTGAAAAGATTCAAGAGATTAAAAAGCAGCGCGACAAGGAAATCGCTGATATCATCACTGGAAAGGATGACAGATTTTTATGTATCATCGGACCTTGTTCAGCTGACAATGAAGATGCTGTATGCGAATATATCAATAAGCTTTCTCGTGTTGCCGAGGATATAAAAGATAAGGTATTAGTAGTACCTAGAATATACACTAACAAGCCACGTACTACAGGCAGCGGCTATAAGGGCATTGCTTCTCAGCCAGATCCAAACGAGGCACCTGATATGGTTGCAGGACTTATTGCCATGAGAAAAATGCATATCCGCGCTATGACTGAATCTGAGCTTACACCTGCTGACGAGATGCTCTACCCAGAGAACTGGGGCTATGTAGATGATTTACTTTCATATGTAGCAATTGGTGCTCGTTCTGTTGAGGATCAGCATCACCGCCTTACAGTTTCAGGATTTGATGTTGCATCAGGTATGAAGAATCCTACTTCAGGAGATTTCAGTGTAATGCTTAATTCCGTATATGCGGCTCAGCATCCACACCACTTCACTTTTTCTGGCTACGAGGTTAAGACCAGCGGTAACCCACTGGCTCACACTATTCTTCGTGGCGCTGTTTCAAAGCACGGCAACAGCACTCAGAACTACCACTACGAGGACCTTATTCGCCTTCATAACATGTACGAGGAAATGGACCTTGTTAATCCAGCTTGCATCATCGATGCTAACCACTCAAATTCAAACAAGCAGTTCAAGGAACAAATTCGAATCGTAAAAGAGGTAATGCACAACAGAAACCATTCAGACGATATCAAAAACCTTGTTAAGGGTGTCATGATAGAGAGTTACTTAGTGGAGGGCAATCAGCCTATTTCAGACCACCAGACATACGGTCAGTCAATCACAGATCCATGCCTTGGTTGGGAAGATACCAGACACTTACTCTACACAATTGCAGAGCGAAACTAATACAAAAATCCTCGAGCTTTGGGGAGCTTCCCAAAGCTCGAGGATTTTTTATCTTATAACCTTTTATAAGATGCCAAAACTGCCACAAACTGATTCTATTACAAAATACATAGCTACCATTGCTATCATAAAAATATTTATAACAAACAAAAATATTGTAATAACTATGCTTAAAACCTTATTCCCAAAAGTATTATGCGCACCCCATCTCATACTTTTTGTCATAAGTTTAAATGTTATGACAATCAATCCAATCATACAAGCAATTGTCAAATTATCCCCCACATTATCGCCCGTAAGTATGCCTAATGCTAGAATTGCAATCCCCACAAATAGTAAAATGTTTTTTACACTTATTATTTTTCGTTCTTTGCACGTGCCCATGTTGTTCAAATCGTTCTCTAAATCATTCATCTGATTATTTTCCATAACTTTTTACATACTCCGTGTATTCTTAAATCTAATATTACTGAAAGCCATCGTAATTACGATAATTACCCCGCACAATATTTGATTCATTGATATCAAGCTATCATTATGGGTAAATCTAAAGAAATCCAATACTATTTTCAATAAAGTATATACGATGATTGCCACATACAAATCATATTTATTTTTAATTCTAAACATGCAAGATATTAAAAAAGCTATGATAAAACATACAGCTTCCACCTTCTGAATTGGAAAAATAGCACCATGAATTAATCTACCACCACAGCACCCTCCAATGGAACATCCTATTTTACCAATTCCATACATAATTGGTGCTGCTATTACAATAGATTCTAAATACTCTCTTTTGTATTCTGGTGTTATTTTTCCCATTGTCACATAGGCGATATAGCCCCCTAACACACCTCCAAGGGAATAAAATCCCATAGATTTAAATCCAGATTTCACCAAAGGAATTCCTAGACTTACACAAGGAACCAAAATAAATAAGATCATTAGAAAATATATTACATATTCTACCTTTACTTTGTGCAATATCAAATCAACTGCAACGACTATGTATCCAACTAATAACGAAATAATAATTAATAATAAATACATAAATTTCCTAAATTAAAATAACAGCATCACACCCGCGCTCGCACATTGATTTAACGTGCTTACCATCATATGCATAATATAAATAGCATAAAGAAGCCCGATAATAAACAATAATACTATTAATGAATATAAAACCAGTGCTACAATAGCAATTGGATTCTTAGGATTATAAACCATGGCAATAATCATAGTTACTATACCTGCAATAAATAATCCAAACCAAATAAATCCTATCAATCCATTTAATGATTCAGGAATTCCTGAAGAGTTCCGAATCCCCGAAATAACACCCATTCCAATTATATTCGCCACTAACAAAACAAGTGAAATAATTGAACATCTCTTTGAACTTTTCATTTTATCCTCTAACATCGTTATACCTCCCTTTTATCTTCTAGCTGCGTAAGCCATAATAGCAGCTACTGTCTTTGAATCCTGAAGCTTTCCTTCATAGCACATATCCATAAGATCCTTTAAATCCCATTCTTCAATGTCAATTTCTTCTGATTCATCCAGGTGCTGCTCACCTACTTTTTCAAGCTCTGTAGCCAAATAAACATCAATGAACTCATTACAGAAAGCAACTGTAGATTTTAAAGATAAGAGTTTTTCAAGCTTTCCTGCTCTATATCCTGTCTCCTCCTCAAGTTCGCGCTCTGCGCAAATTCTAGTATCTTCATCCACTGAATCTCGCTTACCGGCAGGTACCTCTAAAGTCTCCCTGTCGATTGCATTTCTGTACTGACGTACCATAAGGATTTTGCCATTAGGCTTGACAGCGAGCACACACGCCGCCCCCATTCTGTGGCTTACAAAATCCCACTTTTCTGTCTTTCCATTTGGAAGCTGCATAGTATCCTCATAAATATCAAGAATATTTCCAGAATGGATTAGCTCCCTATTAATTCTTTTAATTTCTTTCAAGTCCTTTTCTCCTCGTCTTCTATTTATTTTATGCTTTATCACTCACATCCAGCTTGTGATATATAAAACTAATTGCAAAGCAAAGCATACCACAGACCAAAAAGCCAAGGGCTCTAATAGGCAGGCTGTTGTAACTAATATCCCAAAGGATAAGCTTTACAATACTAAACATTGATAACACCAGCCCGTATATACGAATTGGTTTATTTTCTTTTTTGAAGCCTATAACAATTGACGTAATAGCAATCAATAAATATGTAATGGAGAATACAAATCCAGGTGCCGAACATACTCCAAGAATTATAATCGCTGCCACTGTATATTTAATTACAATATACAATCCAAAACCTGGATTTATTCTCACAAGATTTGTAGTATTTACTCCAAATAAACCCAACAGAATCAGAGATAACAATGTAGTTTCAACAGCGCCATCTGCAACACCAAGCGCAGCTATTGCTCCAACCATCAAAAGTGAATTTATAATCCAAAAAACTACATTATCCTCTTCATCAATACTAGTCCATTTTTTATTTAAAACAACCAGCTGAATCACCAAACTGATTCCAAGAATAATTATATTTTTAATATCATAATTCAACCAAACATTACTATCTATAACATTAATAAAATCAATTAACACAAGATATCCAATAGCATAGGCTACATTATTGTACTTAACTGCCTTAGCCTTCTTGTTTTCAAAAATGACATCCGCCAATAATAATCCATAACATACTAATTCACAAATTATTCTAAGCCAAGAATCTCGATCAAAATTAACAACTGGGTACAATGCAAGAACCCCGGCCAATATTCTAAAATGAACATGCTGTAATTTGCGACCATAATATAATAATCCAGCCGCTATAAGTGGAACCAAAATAAATCCTTCTATAGTGCTATTAATTAATATTGTTCCCAAAATACTTACTACACAAAATACCTGGAAAATTATCCCCATTGTTTTATCACTATAACTCAGAAGATATTTTTCAAATAACGCAATAGCAAAAACATCTATAGCTATAGAAAGAATCCACATTTCCTTCATCAGGTGAAAACCTTCATGCCTACAAATAATCTGCGCTAATAAAACATGATTTACAACAAATGTTGTAATCAGTAACTGCACAAACGAAAAAGCTTTTTCATTATCAGTCTTAACAAATCTATCTGCAACCACCCCAGTGAAAACAACAAAGAAAATTGCAAGGATAAATCCAATCCAATCAATTCCCATTGGATAATATTCAAGATTAGAAAATTTATAAACAATCAAAGCATACAATGTAATTATCGAAGTAATAACTACTCCTCCACACCACATAATAAAATAGCCGTAATACTGCTTTTTTACAAAATTTGCAATGATAAAAGGCAATTCCGTTAACAGAAACAGAATCATCATAAAAGTTAAATTAAAGTCGCTTCCCAGAAAATCGATTGTAAGACACATAGACACTAAGATACCTATTTGACCTATAGCAGAAAAGATAAGGGATCTTTTAATGCCAAGATAACTTACAAAAATATCCCATAGTAATAAAAGAATATAAAGTACTATGAAATTATAGAATTCAAAATACGAATAGGAAATAATTGCAGAAATCAAAAGTGAGCCAACACCGCAGGCAGTCAGTGCAATAAATCCTTTATTTTTACCAGTGAACTTTTCTCCAACTCCTATAAGCCCAAAACTAAATAGGAACATTGCTACCATTTTAATCTCATCTGTAAGCACAGGTACAATAACTGTCGCAAACATAGCAAGAGCAATAAAAATCAAAACAGATGCTCCGGCAGCCATAGTGTTCTTACCTATGAATCTCTCCAACTTGCCAGTCTGCTGCTGATTCTTACTAACAACAGGCTCAACAACCTTCTGTTCTTGACCAACTGTCTCTATTTTAATTGTCCCCTGCTGTATGATAGGAGAAATTGACTCATGCATATTTACAGCATTATCAAAAACCTCCTCTTCATTCTGTGTTGAATCTACAGCTTTATATTCTACTGTATTCTGGTCATCATTGTTAACTTCCGGCTGAGAAATACTTGGATTTGAAGTAAATACCTGAGACTGTGCATCCAACTGTTCTTCAACTGATATTGCTTGATTCAATGTATTATCAGCTATCGTACTAGTGAATGCCATATCATCCGAATTAGCAATTGATTGCTCAACCTCTTTGGATTCTATTAACGAATTATCAATTGAACGTTCTATCTCATTAGCTTTCATAACCTTGATATCTTGCTTGAGATTTGAAAGCTCAATACTTGCAGAAGAAAGCGTTCTAACAATAGCGTCTATCCTTTCTTCCATTTCATCCAATCTCTGATTAACCTGTTCCATCATAGCTTCTCCCTTTTCTTACTATATGCAACCGTTCATATAAGTAGTATTCTACTACTCCTATTGCTATATTGCAAGTCCTTTCTTAAAAACCACCAACAACCGTCTCAACTCCCCTCTAACTACTGCTTAATTCACTATTTCTAAATTTGGCAGTACCCATATTTAATATTTCTACTGCTTATTACTAAAATCTATCTCTAGGCAGTAGTATTGTCATAGCCTACTACTGCTTATATTAAATAATCCAAATAAGGCAGTACCATTTTTTAAATTTTCTACTGCCTATATCACATATTTCAGCTCAGGCAGTATTATTTTCCAATATCCCTACTGCTTAAATCGAGCAATCCTATTTAAGCAGTAACATTTCTTAAGTTTACTACTGCTTATATCACATATTTCAGCTCAGGCAGTATTATTTTCCAATATCCCTACTGCTTAAATCGAGTATTCCTATTTAAGCAGTATCATTTCTCAAATTTACTACTGCCTATATCACATATTTCATTTCAGGCAGTAGCCTCCCCAGATTCCCCTACTGCCTAAATCCAAAAATCCTTTACAGGCAGTAGCATTCCTAAAAACTTGCCCGCCTCAGTAAAAATTCCCTAAAAATGGGTTCAAAAAAAGCGGGTGGATAACCACCCGCTAAATTTTACTTTGCGTAATCAGTAACTCGTGACTCACGAATAACATTAACCTTAATCTGTCCAGGATATTCAAGCTGTGACTCAATCTGCTTTGAAATATCTCTAGCCATGATTACCATATCGGCATCTGTTACCTGTTCAGGAACAACCATGATTCGAATCTCTCTACCTGCCTGAATAGCAAAAGATTTCTCAACACCCTTAAATCCGTTTGAAATTTCTTCAAGTTCTTTTAATCTGTTAGTATATGTCTCCATCGCCTCGCGACGAGCACCAGGTCTAGCTGCGCTAATAGTATCAGCTGCCTGTACAATACAAGCAATAAGTGTCTCTGGCTCAACATCACCATGATGTGCCTCAACAGCGTTAATAACTGTCTGTGACTCCTTATACTTGCGACATAAATCAGCACCAAGCTGTACATGAGTACCCTCTTGCTCTCTATCTACAGCCTTACCGATATCATGGAGTAATCCGGCGCGCTTAGCCATGCGGACATCAAGTCCAAGCTCAGCTGCAAGTAAGCCTGATAATTGAGCAACCTCGATAGAATGCTTAAGTACATTCTGTCCGTAGCTGGTTCTAAATTTCATCTTACCTAAAAGTCTAAGAAGCTCTGGGTGAATACCCTGAACACCAACCTCAAGAGCGGCTGCATCGCCTTCTTCTCTAATTTGCTGCTCAACTTCTTTCTTAGCCTTCTCTACTGTCTCCTCGATTCTAGCTGGATGAATTCGTCCGTCTACAATGAGCTTTTCAAGTGCGATACGTGCAATCTCACGTCTCACTGGATCAAATGCTGATAAAATAACTGCCTCAGGAGTATCATCAATGATAAGCTCTACACCTGTCATTGTCTCTAAAGTACGAATATTTCGTCCCTCACGACCAATGATACGTCCCTTCATCTCATCATTAGGAAGCTGCACAACAGAGATTGTAGTCTCTGCAACATGATCTGCTGAACATTTCTGAATAGCACTAACAACAATGTCACGTGCCTTTTTATCAGCTTCATCTTTTGCCTGTGCAAGGCTTTCCTTAATAAGCTTTGCTGCGTCTAATTTGACGTCTTCTTCTACAGATTTTAAAAGTTGTTCTTTTGCTTGTTCGGAGGTAAGTCCTGAGATTCTCTCTAGTTCCTGTATACGCTGTTGATTAAGCTTAGCAACCTCTTCACGCTGCTTGTTAAGCTGCTGTTCCTGACGAGCAAATTCAGCTTCCTTTTTCTCGCATGCATCTAATTTCTTTTCAAGGTTATCTTCCTTCTGTGAAATTCTATGCTCACTTCTCTGAATCTCTGCTCGGCGCTCACGGATTTCCTTATCGAGATCGTTCTTCTGTCTCATGGCATCTTCTTTTGCCTCAAGCATGGCCTCTCTCTTTTTAGCCTCCGCGCTCTTAACTGCCTCATCAATAATCTCACGAGCCTTTTCCTCAGCCGAGCCAATCTTTCTTTGGCCTTGTTTCTCGTGAATATTATTAGAAACAATAAGAGTACCCACAACTGCTACAACAGCAACGACAATTGCAACAATAATCGTTACTACGTCCACAGGAGCACCTCCTTATTTAATTTTCTAATTGGAATATAAAATAAAAGCTATAATGCTCTCATTTATAAACTTCAACATATTTAGTTTAACTGTCTAAAGTACGTCTGTCAAGACTAGTATACTAGATATAGTAGTCAGGCAAGGGCTTTACAATACTTTCATACAATAAGTAATATACTATGGGTATTTGTCCATAAAGCAACAGTTAATTTAAAGCTCTATTTATAGCCTCCGATGAGTATCCTCGTCCTGCTAAAAAGCGATACATCTTTGCCTTCTGTTCATAGGTAGCCTCATCAGGATTGTATTCCTTTTTCTCTAGTAGGCGCTGAATCTGGTCGGTCTCATCACAGGTATATTCGTCTTCAAGAGCCCGCTCTATTACATCAGATTTAATGCCCTTATTCATCAAGTCCTGCTGTATACGCCGCTTACTGCGAGAATCCATATAAAAACGAATATGACTACATGCCATCCTATAGTCATCTAAATAGCCATAATCATCTATGTAGGCTATGGCAATATCAATTATATCCGAAGGATATCCGCCCTCTCTCAGCTTGTCTCTTAGGTTCTTCTCAGAGCGATCCTGCTTTTCCAAAAGATGAAGAGCCCTCTTTTTACAACGAGGTATCAAAATATCCGCACATATCTGCTGATAATCTGATGAAGATAACTCTGCCCCCTCCTCTATACCATAACTTTCATATTCTTTTTTATATAGAACAAAATCTGTCCCGCTATCGAGACAGATTTTCGCTCTTCCCTTTGTTAACTTAACAAGAGACTTAACATACATGATTATTCAATAACCTCTGCTGGAATATCTTCCTTTTCTCCACCAACTAAACCGATTTCAGTCTCATCTGCCTCAGCATAATGATCGCGAATAGCAGATGCAATCTCCTCGCATACATCTGGATTCTGCTTGAGATAAAGCTTAGCATTCTCACGGCCCTGGCCAATCTTCTCACCAAGGTAAGCATACCAAGCGCCAGACTTCTGAACGATATCCAAATTAGTAGCTACATCAAGAATATCACCCTCACGAGAGATACCCTCACCAAACATAATATCAAACTCTGCCTCTCTGAAAGGAGGTGCGATCTTGTTCTTTACAATCTTTGCACGAGTTCTATTACCGATAACCTCGCCACCCTGCTTTAATGCCTCGATACGACGAACATCGATACGTACTGAAGCATAGAACTTAAGAGCACGACCACCAGTTGTAGTCTCTGGATTACCAAACATAACGCCTACCTTCTCACGAAGCTGGTTGATAAAGATAACTACGCAGTTAGTCTTAGCTACAATACCTGTAAGCTTTCTCATAGCCTGAGACATAAGACGTGCATGAAGACCAACATGAGAATCACCCATATCGCCATCAATCTCTGCCTTTGGTACAAGGGCTGCAACTGAGTCGACTACGATAATATCCATAGCTCCTGAACGAACCATAGTCTCTGTAATCTCAAGAGCCTGCTCACCATTATCAGGCTGTGAAATGTATAAGTCGTCAATATTAACACCAATTGCCTTAGCGTATTTAGGATCAAGGGCATGCTCAGCATCGATGAAACCTGCAATACCGCCTGCCTTCTGAACCTCTGCTACTGCATGAAGTGCAAGTGTAGTCTTACCAGATGATTCTGGTCCATATATCTCAATAATACGGCCCTTAGGGAATCCACCCTGACCAAGAGCAATATCAAGGCTGATAGAACCAGTAGGAACTGTCTCTACCTGAATATTAGCTCCCTCACCGAGCTTCATAACTGAACCCTTACCGTACTGCTTCTCAATCTGTGAAATAGCCGCATCTAATGCTCTTAATTTATCTTCGTTTGCCATTTTATAAAACCTCCGTTCGGAACAACTGTTCGTTCTTTAAATATAATAATAGATAAACACATAATAAAAGTCAACAACAATTTTGGGAAAAATAAGAAAAAAACAAAAAAGACAGTGGCGACTGCCACTGCCCATTAATATACATGTGATTATCAATATCGTCAAGTCTAAATTAGTCTCGACCAAACTCAGAAAGAACAAGTCCTTCATTTCTATCCTGAACCATACCAACTGACCAAGAATTAACAAACAAAAGAAGTGGTCTATCCTTTAGATCTTTAATCTTCTTCATGTCTGAGGTACCAGAAATCTTGTTGATATCATAGTCTCCCTCAATCCATCTAATATGCTCATAAGGAAGATTCTCAAGACCTATCTCTACATTGTATTCATTGTTAAGACGGTACTTAAGCACATCAAACTGAAGCACACCAACAACACCTACAATAATCTCTTCCATACCTGTATTGTACTCTTGGAAAATCTGGATAGCACCTTCCTGTGCAATCTGTGTAATTCCCTTCATGAACTGCTTACGCTTCATAGTATCAATCTGTCGAACACGTGCAAAATGCTCAGGAGCGAATGTAGGAATTCCTTCGAACTTGAATGTCTTTTTAGCAGAAGTAAATGTATCACCAATGCTGTAAAGACCTGGATCAAACACACCAATAATATCTCCCGCATAAGCCTTGTCTACTATCTTGCGCTCATCAGCCATCATCTGCTGTGGAGCAGAAAGCTTAGACTTACGGCCTCCCTGCACATGAGTGTATTCCTTAGTAGCATCAAATGTACCGGAACAAATACGTAAAAATGCCACTCTATCTCTGTGTGCCTTGTTCATATTAGCCTGAATCTTAAATACAAATGCAGAGAAATCCTCAGAAAATGGACTAATCTCACCTGCATCACTCATACGAGGAAGTGGGCTATATGTCATCTTAAGGAAATGTTCAAGGAAAGTCTCTACACCAAAGTTAGTAAGGGCCGAACCAAAGAATACAGGTGAAAGCTCACCCTTAGTAACAAGGTCCTGATTAAACTCAGCTCCAGCACCATCTAAAAGCTCAAGCTCTTCCATTAACTGTTCGTATTTCTCATCACCGATTTCTTCCTTAAGAGCAGGATCATCGATTGAAAGGATACGCTCTTCGCCCTGCTTTGTACCCTTCTGAGTGTCAGAGAACATGCGAACTGTACGCTCATTTCTGTCGTATACACCCTTGAATTCCTTGCCGGAACCAATTGGCCAGTTAACAGGCACAGTAGCAATACCAAGCTCATTTTCAATATCATCAAGAAGCTCAAATGTATCATTAGCATCTCTATCCATCTTGTTGATAAATGTAAAAATAGGAATATGTCTCATAACGCAGACCTTGAAAAGCTTTCTAGTCTGTGCCTCAACACCCTTAGATGCATCAATAACCATTACTGCAGAATCTGCAGCCATAAGTGTACGATATGTATCCTCTGAGAAATCCTGATGTCCAGGTGTATCAAGAATATTGATGCAATAACCGTCATATTCAAACTGAAGAACCGAAGAAGTAACAGAAATACCTCTCTCCTTCTCGATTTCCATCCAGTCAGAAACTGCATGTCTAGCTGTGGCCTTACCCTTAACAGAACCAGCCAAATTAATCTGTCCACCGTACAATAGGAACTTCTCTGTAAGAGTAGTCTTACCAGCATCGGGATGGGAAATAATCGCAAATGTACGACGTCTCTTTATCTCTTGCTCAACTGTATAAGCCATCTATACCTCCAAACAACCTAAGTCCGCTTGTTACACTCTCAAGCCTGATATTGCTTACGTTCACTAAATGTGAACTTCCGCAACACTCAGAGTTTGATAGTTACAAGCTCATTAAAATACTTTAAGATGCAAAAATAAATTTATCACATACAAACCGAAAAATAGCCTATATCGCCGCGACGATATAGGCCATAACTTCATAGTTTGTAAGCTGTAAAACTGATTAGTATTTACGCTTTCTAGCAGCCTCAGACTTCTTCTTACGCTTTACTGAAGGCTTCTCATAGTGCTCACGCTTACGAATCTCCTGCTGGATGCCAGCCTTAGCACAGTTTCTCTTAAATCTACGAAGAGCGCTGTCTAATGACTCGTTTTCTTTAACTGTAACATATGACATAGTCTAATCCTAACCTCCCTCCATTTGGGGACTTGTACTCATTAATCTAAAAGCACTAACGTGTATTTTAGCATATAATCAATATTTGTCAACTACTTTCTATTTAATTAAAATTCAAAACTAGCAATATATTCGTAATTATCTCCCGGCATAGCAATACCTGGATTAGAAACCTTGAACGATAAGGTCTTTCCACCATCTTTACATTCAAAATAAATATGTTTAAACAAAAAGCCCTAAAGCTATGCTTTAAGGCTTAAATATCTTATAACATTCCCTCGAGAACTATCTTAGCTTCTGCTAATGCATCAGCAATACCTGCTGGGTTCTTGCCGCCGGCCTGAGCCATATTTGGACGACCGCCGCCGCCACCGCCAACCTTTGGTGCGATAGCCTTAACAAGATTACCTGCGTGTGCGCCCTTAGCCTGAGCATCATCTGTTGCCATAACAACAAGGTTAACCTTGCCATCGCAGTCAGATGCAAGAACAATAACGCCCTCACCGAGCTTGCCCTTAAGATCATCGCCAAGATCACGAAGGCCATTCATATCTACACCAGCAACTGAAGTAGCAAGGAGCTTAACGCCCTTAACCTCTACAACTGAATCCATAACATCACCAACGGCTGCCTGAGCTGCCTTAGCCTTTAATGAATCAAGCTCAGAGTTAGCTTCCTTAAGCTGCTTCTGAAGATGTGCGATCTTCTCTTCAACATCAGCTGGCTGGCACTTAAGTGCAGCAGCTGCAGCATTAAGCTTAGCTTCTATATCTGCGTAATACTCAAATACTGCCTGTCCTGTGATAGCCTCGATACGACGTGTACCAGCAGCTACACCAGACTCAGATAAAATCTTGAATGCAGAAATCTCAGAAGTATTTGATACGTGAGTACCACCACAAAGCTCTACTGAGAAATCTCCCATCTTAACTACGCGAACTGTCTCGCCATATTTCTCACCGAAGAGAGCCATAGCTCCAGACTTCTTAGCCTCGTCAATTGACATGATAGCTGTCTCTACTGCAAGTCCCTCAGCAATCTTGTCATTAACCATCTTCTCAACCTTAGCAATTTCCTCTGCAGTCATTGCTGAGAAATGAGAAAAGTCAAAACGTGTTCTATCAGCATCCTGATATGAACCCTTCTGCTCTACGTGTGTACCAAGTACCTCGCGAAGAGCCTTCTGCATAAGGTGAGTAGCTGAGTGGTTCTTGCAGATACGACTTCTGCGTGCAGCATCAACAGTAAGAGTAACTTTCTCTCCTACCTTGATCATGCCAGATACCATCTGTCCAACATGGCCAATCTTGCCACCCTTAAGCTTGATTGTATCCTTAACCTCAAACTCTCCATTAGCAGTAGAAATCACACCTGTATCACCAATCTGACCACCCATAGTAGCGTAGAATGGAGTCTCTGGAACGATGATTGTACCAATCATGCCCTCAGCAAGTGTATCAACTATCTCAGTCTCTGTTGTAAGAACAGTAACAGTAGACTCAGATGTAGTCTTGTCATATCCAACAAACTCAGATGTAACAGCTAAATCGATGTCATCATATACTGATGCATCAGCACCCATGTAGTTAGTCTCTTTACGAGCTGCACGTGCTGTCTGACGCTGCTTCTCCATGCAAGCCTCAAAGCCCTCAGCGTCATAACCGAATCCTTTTTCCTCAAGAATCTCTGCTGTAAGATCAACAGGGAATCCGTAAGTATCATAAAGCTTGAATGTATTCTCGCCTGAAAGCTCCTTAGCACCAGATGCCACAAGCTCCTCTTCCATCTTTGCAAGAATCTCAAGTCCCTTATCGATTGTCTTGTTAAACTGCTCTTCCTCTGCTGTGAGAGTCTTGAAGATAAACTCTCTCTTCTCCCAAAGCTCTGGATAGCCGTCCTTACATTCGTTAATAACTGTCTCAGAAAGCTTAGCCATAAATGTGCCCTTAATTCCAAGTGCACGACCATGCTTAGCAGCACGACGAATAAGACGACGAAGAACATATCCTCTACCCTCGTTAGAAGGTGTAACACCATCAGATACAAGGAAAGTAGATGAACGAATATGATCAGTGATAAGACGAATAGAAACATCATCAAGAGCATCAACCTGATACTGCTTACCAGACATCTCACAAATCTTGTCACGAATAGCCTTCATAGTATCAATATCAAATACAGAGTCCACATCCTGCATAACTACAGCAAGACGCTCAAGTCCCATACCTGTATCGATATTCTTCTGAGCAAGCTCCTCATAACCGCCATGACCATCGCCATTGAACTGAGTAAATACGTTGTTCCAAACCTCCATGTAACGGTCGCAATCACAGCCTACCTTACAGTCTGGCTTGCCACAGCCATATTTTTCACCACGGTCATAGTAAATCTCAGAGCAAGGACCGCAAGGACCTGCACCATGCTCCCAGAAATTATCACACTCACCTGTCTCTGGATCTCTGTAGAATCTAGTGATGCGCTCAGGCGCAACTCCAACTTCCTTAGTCCAGATTTCAAATGCCTCTTCATCCTCACCGTAAATAGATGGATAAAGACGATCAGGATCTAATCCAAGAACTTCTGTTAAGAACTCCCAAGACCATGCAATTGCCTCGTGCTTGAAATAGTCACCAAATGAGAAGTTACCTAACATCTCAAAGAATGTAAGATGACGAGCTGTCTTACCTACATTATCAATATCACCTGTTCTAACACATTTTTGACATGTAGTAACGCGCTTTCTTGGTGGAATCTCCTGTCCTGTGAAGTATGGCTTTAATGGTGCCATACCAGCATTGATAAGCAATAAGCTGTTATCATTGTGTGGTACAAGAGAAAAACTGTTGAGACAAAGATGGTCTTTGCTCTCAAAGAACTCCAAGTAGGCGCGTCTTAAATCATTAACACCGTTATTCAAAACAAAATTCCTCCAAATATTATTCCTCGGAAGAAACCTCTGATGCAGAATCAGCTTCTTTTCTGTTCTTAGATTGACGAAGCTTAACTCCGATGAAGCCTCCCATGATGCCTAAGGCAACGAGTATGATCATCTTTACTAAATAACTTGCAAAACTAGATAAAAATGCAGACATGGCAATTCCTCCTAATTTCCAAATTTTTATTGCATACTTGCTTAAATTATAATCCAAAGCCCAACCAAATTCCACCAGTATTTCAGAAAAATACTAATAAAATAATGAAAATAATTTGGCAAGTTATGAACATATTTCTATGGAGACAAGCGGCCTTTTTAATATCCTTTGGCTCAATAGTCTTATCATCGTCTCCAATAGTCCCATTTTTCAAAGAAACTTCTAACGCACCAGCAAAAGCTGATATCGCCTTATACTTATCTCTAAGATGTATGTATCTGGCATTTCTTCCATTAAATCCGCCAAATGTATGACGTGCGCAAAACAGAGCAACCATTCCAGAAAATCTGCCAGGAATATAATCCACTATCTGATTTAACCTAGCTGGATAATATCCAAAATACTCGTATCTCTTGTCGTGATGTCCCACAATAGAATCCATCAAATCAATAGTCCTATACAAAAATCCTCCTACAGGACCAAACAAGAACATAACAAAAAGTGGGGAAACAGATGAATCCGCCGCCTCGTTTGCAACTTTTGTTGTCACAAGCTCTGACAGTTCCTTCTCATCCATATCGCTTGCATCCACCCCTGAAAATGTAGAAGCTTCTTTTCTAGCCTCTTCTATTCCATCTCCATAATAAGCAGAAACTATCTCTCTTGAAGTGTAATAATTGTAATTTGCATCTAAACATAAGTAGCTGCAAATTATCTCAAATATAACTCCGATAATTGGAGAAATATCATAGGCTAGCACAGTAAAAAATACAATAAGCACAAAAACCGGTGTAAGCACCAAAACAACCAGCCACATACCAAAACTCTTTTGCTTGGCAGGCTCTAGGAGAATCAATTCATCCCCCAGTAGAGCTCTATCTAGATGCTTAATCCATTTTTTCACCGAATCAAATGGACTCCATATGCTATAAATCCTTCCAATAAACACTTCTAATATTGTGGCCAAAAGAAGTGCTATCATATGATATCTAAACATTATTCTCAAACGCTCCCTTATCCAATAGACCTAATAAGACTTATTATAGCTACCGACATAATCCAAGCCGTCTCAAATGAAACAACATAATCATCCTCTAATAAATCAAGATTCTCTGCTGTACTTCTCCTGAAATTATTCATGAACAATAAAAATAATATCACTGTTGCTATAATTGGACAAATCGCAAGGGTCTCATATTCATCACACACGTAGTAAACAAGGTAAATAAATTCAACCACAAGAATCCCAATAGTAACCTTTGATTGGTTAGAATTCTCATTAAAGATTGATGAAAGAAGCCCCACTGTAATTCTCGAAGCAATAAATCCAAACCATACAAGTGGGAAAATATAATCGTAGGTATTAGCCATAGCGATGGTCCAGACGATTATCACCAAAAGAAATCTAAGGACCCCTCTATCTCTACTCTCGCTCCAACTTCTAAATCTATATTTGTAGGTAGGAATGCTATCCACATAAGAAATAAAACCAAGAGCCTGTCTGCCCCCTGTAACAATTATCACAATGAGAATCATACCAAGGGCTTCTACTACGTCATTATAAAAACGGTACCAGCTAAGCATGGACCACCAATAAAGCAAATGGTAAATAATCACTCCAATTAAAGGCACAAATGCCGCCTTGTATTTATCCCCCTCATCCTCATAGTAAGGAAGAGGAATAAAGGAATGAGCTGAAAAAGCATTTACAAATGACTTAAAAAAATTAATCATACCTATTTCTTCTTTCTCTTATGATAGAATTGAAGCTGCTGAATATACCCCTGAAAGCCACTATAGCTTTCGTTTATATAATTCAAATACTCATCCTTAGAGTATGAACTATAGTCCTCAGTTATAATCTTTTTCATCCATGTATCAATAGGATAACTCTCCATAAAATGAAAGCCATAAAGCATGATACAGTTGGCCACCTTGGGGCCAATTCCCTTTATCTTAATCAGTGCATTGTAAGCCTCGTCATATGGAAGAGATGATATTTTCTCTAAATCAATGGAACCATCTAGTACACCTTTTGAAACTCCAATAATATAATCAGCTCTGTATCCAAGGGCTGTACCATCCATCAATTCAGCCTCTGGTATAAAGGCCAGCACCTCTTGCTTTGGAAAATGAATACCATCCGAATATCTATCACAAAGCACCTGAATAGACTTTTTAATCTTAGGAATATTATTGTTTTGAGAAATAATGTAAGAAATGAATACTTCCCACAAATCCTGTCTCAAAATCCTCATGCCAAATGAGTCCATTAGAGACTCTTTCAGGAACTTGTCACTGCTTGCCCTTACACTATCGTTAAATGAAACATAATCTGTCTCAAAGTCAAAATATCTCTGCCAGAAATCCCACTGGGCATCTTCGCATACAAAGTCCCAAGTGTCATTATCTTTATTTAAATAAAAATATACGTCATTATCACCAGAACATGCGCTGTAAGTATCAGGCATGCCATGGGCCCCAGGTGTCTCTCTTTTCATTCTGAAAACCTGTCCAGAATTCATAATAACCTCTGGGTTAAACTCTTCTGCCGAAAGGCTTTTGCTAAAAACCATTTTAGTCCTCTATTTCAAAAATAACATTTTCTCTATCAATATCTATAATTCTATCTCTTAAATTGGCAATGCCAGGACGCTTTTTAAATCTCTCAATCCACTGATATTGACCCCACATATGCATTGGGAAAATGTGGTCACATTCGATATTCTTAACGAAAAATTCCATGCCAAGGAAATATCCATCCTCACCCATTCTGGCATCCATTACCACAAAACCTAAATCAAAATGACGATTCATAATAGGCTTAAGCATTCTCTTGTACTCTCTTCCGTAAACCTCGCCATAAAGCTCGCCTTTGCCCTCTGCATTCCACCAGTTCAAATCTCCTGCATGGTAAATATTAAGTCCATTAACCTGCACAATAAAAGCCACACCTGCATCAGTAGAACGCAATGTCTCAATTACCATATCATCTACCTTATAGGTCTTCATAGAGCCAACGAATTGAATTTTGTTCTTTATAGATAAATCAAATCCATTTCGAATAAGATAATTTCTTCCAAGACGAATATCCTTTGACAAAATGTACTTAATATTATCTCTTGAATCAGCCCACCTGAGATTCTCCAGACACCAGTGGTCCTTGTGACTGTGGCTGGCGAATACATACAGATATTTATTTGGATCAAGCTCTGGCAAGCATCCAGAGAACTCCACCACATCACTTACTACACTCTTATCAAAATAATCAAAAAGCAAGTATCTATCATCCAGCTCCACCATGAAGCAGCTATGCATTATGTAATATACTTTGATCATTATTCTATCCCCATACTATATATTGTATAGTTCTAGTTTAACAAAAAAGCCCAGGCAGTTAAACTGCCTGAGCAATAAAAATCTAATATAGACTATTTAGCTGCACGTGCAAGTGCCTCTTCGTAATCTCTTGTTCCAACGAATACTTCGTTAGAGTATGGATTGCCACCGATTCTGATTGCATTTCTGATAATTACTGAAATACAAATTACGTTAGCTGCAAGAGCTGCCATAGCAACGAAGCCCTGCATTGTAGGATCAGCTGTGATACCCATTGCTGCAATTGCATCGCCTGCAGCTGCTGTCTTACCCTGACCAGCATTGTAAAGAGCGATAGCCTTCTCATAGAGATCCATAGTTGTGATACCAGCCTCTGTTGCTCCACCGTATACACGAGGAAGAACAGCTGCAAATGTTCCCTTTAACTGGAAAAGAGGTACTACCTGTGCCCACATGCACCAAATAGCAAGTGTATTTGCACGGTTCTGAATCCAAGCACCCTTGTTCCAAAGTGCATTAGCAAATGTAGGAGCAAGAAGAAGTGCAACACCACAGTACCATGTATGTGTTGGAAGGTTAAGGTATGTGTACTCGAAATTCCATACATCATATGCAATGATGAACCAGATTGTCATATCTGGCCAAAGCATATCTGACTGGTTCTTGTCCTTTGATGTATAAAGATGTACGCAACCTGTCATACAGAAGATGTTAATCATACCAGCGATAGCGTTAACAACGTTCCACCATCCACCATAGATGAATACACCCTCATTAGAGCACCACCAAGCACCTGAGAAGTCGCCTGTGATTGAGTAAGCTGCAAGAGCAGACTCCATGTCAGAAACATTAGCAATCATGATATTGGCTGCAACGATGAACCATGGCCACCAAGCAAACCATTTTTCCTTACCAATGCCCCACTTGTACTTAATCATCATGAAACCTACGCATCCAATATCAGCTGCGTAAAGTTTGAAGTAGTGGAACCATCCATCCATGTAAGCAACAGTTGGATTAGCGCTGCCACCAAACATGCCAACATGAGCAAGGATAAAGTAAAGAGTAAGAATAGCTGGAATGATTACAAAGATAATCATACCACCGACCTTAGTACGACGACCAAGCTCGTTCATAAGAATTAATCCCGCAAATACAAGGCACCAGCCAAGGATCTGCCAAAGATTTGTAATTTGGAACAACATAATGTGTCCTCCTTATTTAATTATTTATACTTTTGAGAAACTAAATTCTCACACCTCAGTTTTTATTATATCCTTGTGTGGCATTAATAACAATGTTTCAATTGTGAAATTTTTTATACTTTTTTAATATTTTGTATTCACATCAGCCTCTAATCTTAAGGGCATGTGGTATACATTCAAAGGTAATATCCTCAAAAAATCCAACATGTTCCCCATCCACGTGAACACACATCTTATCTTTCATTTGAATTCGAATTTTATCAAAATTTAATAAATCAAATCCACCCTTGCCCTCATGCTTACCTGCCACTAAAACAGGCAAAAGTGTAAGGCATTTTAATCTACTAATATCATGGGCATAAAAAGCTGTAAGATATCCAGAATCCGGTTTAGCATTTGGCGCCATAGGAATACCGCCTCCTTCTGCCCTACAATTCATAGCCGCAGCAAAAATCGTTCCATTTACATCCTTCTCCTCCACCTCATCTTTAAACCATCGAGTAATGTGAGCATCAGAAAATGGCATTGTAAAGATATCTCCAACTGTAAGTAGTCCATAAGTAGCAGAACCAAGGCCAAATTTATTAAGGAATTTTTTAAGCTTACTAGTGAGGGCCTGCAAGCATACATAGGCATCCACTCCAATTCCAGAGCTCACGCCAAATAGACGCTGGCCACCATCATAAATGACCTTTCCCATATCAAAAATTTTGTACTCTTCTGTAGCTAATGCCCTTTTTAATATTTCAAGGGCATCCCCTTCAAGGCCTATTCCACTAACAAAATCATTGGCAGAACCAGAAGGCAGTGGTGTATACAAGGTATTTTCAAAGTCCACTATTCCATTCAAAGCCTCATTTAAAGTGCCATCACCGCCCATAACAAACAAAGCCACCTTCTGGCCGGAGCTAGTAGCTGCCTTTGCAAATTCAGTAGCGTCATTGGCCCCTGCAGTAAAATGAGCCTCATACTCAATATTCTCAGACTTAAGATAAGCCTCCAGCTCATCCCAAACATCTGCAGCCCTTCCAGTACGAGATGCTTTATTTACAATAAAAATATTTTTCATAATTATCCTCATTTTTTCTTTTACATTTCATATTTAAATGATAGCATAATAGCGAAAATAAATGAAAGGTGCTAAAGAAAATGATCACTCAAGAAAAGAAACAATACTACGCTCACAAGGTACAACACAACGGAACTCGTGCTCTTTCGGTTGTCAATTGGACTATAGGAGCTATTTTAGTAGGAATAATTGTTGGATTATTCGCCGGTTCTTTCGGCCTTTCTATGAGATATATAATAAAGACTCGTGAGACTTACCCATGGCTTATCTATCTATTGCCAGTGGGTGCAATCATAATCACTTTCATATATAAAAAGATTCTCAAGGTCAAGGACAGTGGAACAAACACAGTCATCGCAGCCATCCAGTCTGACGAGGTACTTCCACTTAGACTTGCCCCATTGATTTATATATCCACTCTAATCACTCATCTTGTAGGTGGTTCTGCCGGTCGAGAGGGTGCTGCCCTTCAAATGGGTGGTGCCATTGGAAATGGCATCGGACGTGCTTTCAAGCTTAACTCAACAGACAAGAAAACAATGATAATGTGTGGTATGAGTGCCGCATTCTCTGCACTTTTTGGTACCCCTATGGCTGCCGCCATTTTTTCAATGGAGGTTATCTCGGTTGGAATCATGCATTATGCAGCATTAGTTCCTTGTGTAATCTCATCACTAGTAGCCAGAGCTATCGCCTCATATTTGGGACTACACGCAGAGCAATACCCAATTGGAGCTATTCCTAAATTCGGAATTAAAAACGCCATTATAATATGCCTATTTGCTATAATATGCGGATTTGTATCCATCGTATTTTGCCTCTTTATGCACAAATACGAGAGTTTCTTATCTAACAAGCTTAAAAATCCATACATTAAAGGATTAGTTGGTGGTACATCCGTATTACTACTCACACTTATAGTCGGCTCACAAACTTACAACAGTACAGGTTCAGCCATCATTGAGTCTTGCTTCACTGGTGCTACTATTGGACTCGAAGTATTCGTCCTTAAAATAATATTCACCACCCTCACATTATCCTGTGGATACAAAGGTGGTGAAATCGTTCCTACTCTTTTCATAGGCGCCACATTAGGCGCAGCAATGGGACCAATCCTTGGCCTATCCCCAGCATTGCTTGCTGCAGTTGGAATGGGCGCCCTTTTCTGTGGCGTAACCAATTGTCCTGTAGCCAGCCTTCTGATTTGCTTCGAGCTCTTTGGATATGAACCAATGCCATATTTCCTACTTGGCGTATCCTTCAGCTATTGGGTATCCGGATATTCAGGACTCTACCGCGCACAAAAAATCGTCTACAGCAAATACAAGAGCAACTATATCGACAAGCACGTACAATAATGACCCTAGGGGACGGGGTCAGTGGTCCATTACGTAATAAAAGAGCCTAAGTTACACCCAAAATGTATGCCTGCGGGAGCATAATAGTATTATGGAATGTAACTTAGGCTTATTTTATGCTTCGGTAATGTAGCCTGCCACGGCAGTTGCTGCGGCAGTTGCTGGACTAGCCAAGTAAATCTGTACTTTGCTGGTACCCATTCGACCAAGGAAATTACGATTGTTAGTGGCTACCACTACCTCATCATCAGAGAGGATTCCGCCACCACGTCCACAGCAAAGTCCACATCCAGGTGTTGTTATAATAGCACCTGCATCAGATAAAATCTCAAGAGTGCCATCTGCAAGAGCCTCGCGGTATATTTTGCGGCTAGCAGGTGTAACAATCATCTTTACAAATGGAGCTACATGCTTGCCCTTCATGTAGGCTGCAGCAGTTCTCAAATCTTCTAATCTTCCATTAGTACAAGAACCAAGGAATACCTGATTTACCTTTGTACCCTTAATTTCAGAAACTGGCTTAATATTATCAACAAGAGATGGACAAGCGCATACAGGAACAAAATCTTCAGCTCTATATCTCATAACTTTTGTATATGTAGCATCTCCGTCTGGCTGAAGCGCTTTCACTGAATCATCATAAGGAATCCTGCAGTAATCGCATGTCTTCTCATCTGGAACAAATACGCCGCATTTAGCACCAGCCTCAACAGACATATTAGACATGGTCATACGACTAGCGACACTCATAGCATCTACTGTGGAGCCGCCAAACTCAAGTGCCTGATATGTAGCTCCTGAAGCAGTTAAGTCCCCAATAATTCTAAGGATTACATCTTTTGATGTAACATTTCCAGGAAGTGTTCCATCGATTTCTACTCGAATTGTCTCTGGTACCTTTATCCAAAGCTGACCTGTACCTAAAATACCAGCCATCTCTGTATAACCTATACCAGTAGAAAAAGCACCTACACATCCATAAGTTACAGTGTGGCTATCTGTACCAAACGCGATATCACCAGGCTTTACATAGCCTGCCTCAGTCATAAGCTGATGGCAAATACCATCTGTACGATGAACTCTCTTAATTCCATATTTGTCAGCAAATTCATCGCCAGCTCTAAAGTGTCTACTGTCATCCACCTGTGTTGCAGGAAGGAAGTGATCATAAATCAAAACAACACTATCTGGATTTGCGACCTTATCAAATCCCATTTCTTCGAATTTCTGCACTGCAAAAGGAACCATGATGTCATCAATCATGCACCAATCAACATCTACAGTAACTATATCACCAGGCTTAACCTCATGGCCAACCTTGTTTCCGATTATCTTTTCAATAAGTGTGTGTCCCATTGTACTCTCCAAAATTAATCTAATCCGTTGCGCTTTCTCATTGCCTTTACAAGGCCACCTGCTTCAAGAATCTCAGTAAGATTCTCTGGTAAGCTGGCAATTGGGTATGATTTACCATTTACCTTTATTTCCTTACCAGGGATAACTTCTGCCTCGTCTCCTTCGCTTACCTCATCATATAAATCAGGCTGCTCAATAAGAAGCAATCCATTGTTAATTGCGTTTCTAAAGAAAATTCTGGCAAATGACTTTGCAACTATGCATGAAATTCCAAGAGCCTTAACCACCTCTGGGGCCTGCTCACGAGATGAACCGCAGCCAAAATTGTTGCCAGCTACAATCATATCTCCCGGCTGAATCTTGCCCGCCAACTCTGGTCTAAGTGGAGAAAAAGCATATGGTTTCATCTGCTCTACTGTCTCAAAAGCCAAATATTCTGTAGGCAAAATAATATCTGTATCTATATCATTGTCTAATTTCCAAATCTTGCTCATTTTACACCTCCGCAGATGTGATATAGCCAGCAATAGCTGATGCCGTTACTGTAGCTGCACTCGCCAAGTATACGAATGAATCCTTGTGGCCCGCACGTCCCTTAAAGTTTCTAGTACCAGTTGAGATAAGTGTCTCGCCCTCACCGATAACGCCCTGGCATGCGCCCCAACATACAGAACAGTTAGGATTCATAACCATAGCACCTGCTTCCATAAATATATCAAGAAGTCCCTCTTTAAGGGCCTGCTTGTATACGCTGCGGCTGGCAGGAACAACTAAGAAACGAACCTTTGGAGCTACCTTTTTGCCCTTAATAACTGCAGCTCCTACACGTAAATCTTCGATTCGACCATTGTTACAGCTACCAAGGAATGCCTCATCAATTTTAGTTCCCTCACATTCCTTAACAGGAACAATATTGTCTACAAAATGAGGCTTAGCAACGATTGGCTCAATCTCATCTAAATTAATATCAATTACCTGTGAAAATACAGCATCCTCGTCTGATTTAAACAGTGCCTTAGGCTCTCTACCATGCTCCTTAAGATAATCAAGGGCCACCTCATCTACTTCCATTAATGCTGTCTTGGCACCTGCCTCTACACAGAGATTACAAATAGCAATTCTATCAGCAATAGACAAATCCTTAAGACCATCTCCGGCAAACTCCATAGCCTTGTAGTTGGCACCATTTGCAGAAATCTTGCCTATAATACTAAGGATTAAATCTCTTGCATATACACCCTTTTTAAGCTTTCCATGGAGATTAAAACGGATTGTCTCAGGAACTAAAAGCCAAGAAGTACCTGTAACCATAGCATATAAGTAATCTGTACATCCTACACCTGTTCCAAAGGCACCAAGGGCACCGTAAGCGCATGTATGTGAATCTGCACCAAAAATAAGCTCACCTGGACGTACATGATTCTCCATCATAACCTGATGGCAAACACCCTCACCCTCATAAAATGTAATCCCATGCTCTCTAGCGAAATCACGCATCTTTTTATGAGATGCAGCTGTCTTTGGGCTATCTGCAGGAATATTGTGGTCGATAATCCAAACCAGCTTATCCACGTCTGCAATGTGTGGATTTTTTAAATTATTGTACATATCAATAGTAAGATGTGTTGTACCATCATTACTCATCAATCTATCTAAAGTAACTGTCTCAATATCGCCAGCTTTGCAGGATTCCTTGCCTGCGGCAGCAGCAATAATCTTTTCAGCCATAGTCATTCCCATAATTTATTATCTCCTTGTAGTCCGCTTTGTTACGCTCTCAAGCCTGAGTATCACTTACAGTCACTAACATGTGACTTCCAGTAACACTCAGAGCTTGATAGCTACAAAGCTCATATAAATAATTTCAAAAAATAATAATCTAACAGTAATAAGATTATTGATTTAACGAAGCGATTAGACCGCCCTGGTCTAAGATTTCCTGCATCTTCGCTGGAAGTTTGGTACATGAGTATGTCTTGCCATCAACAGTAATCACGCCTTCCTGTAAATCAAGCTCCATCTCATCTCCGTCCTTTACCACATCATAGAGCTCCTTGCTGACTATAACAGGCATGCCAATATTTATAGAATTTCTATAGAAAATACGAGCAAATGATTTTGCGATAACAGCCTTGACCCCAAGTGCCTTTAGCACGCTAGGCGCCTGCTCACGAGATGAACCGCAGCCAAAATTCTCATCAGCTACAACAAAATCTCCCGGCTTCACCTGTGATGCAAAATCTGAGTTTAGAGACTCAAAAGTATGAACCTTCATTTCATCTATTGTTGGGAATAGTAGATACTGAGAAGCGATAATTTGATCTGTATCTACATCTTTGTGAAATCGAAATACCTTACCCATAATTCCTCCTGTTGCCAATATAATTATTCAAACATTGTACCCCAATTCTTTAGTGATTTAAAGGGGTAAATCACACTGTATTCATTTTTAAACTTTAAAAGAGGAAGAATATGGCTTAATATAATGTTCTGCAATTAATTTTAGGAGTATTAAATATGAATTATATTTTAATTGGAAGAATTTTTTCTGTGTTGGCATGTATCCTTATGGTTGTAATCGGATATATTCGCCACAAAAGAACTGTGCTATTAGCTCAGAATGTTCAACTTATATTGTTTACCATTTCTTATGCATTTTTAGGCGGTATGGCAGCTGTTGTCAGCAACATAGTTAGCCTCATAAGAAATCTTATTTGTTTAAAATGGAATTTAAATACACCACTGAAAATCTTTTTCATTGGATTCCAGGGTGTATTCACATACTTTACTACTCAAAACACATGGGTAGATTGGCTTCCATTTTTAGCAGCCACTGCTCTGACCGTCACTCTCAGCTCAAAAAAAGACCTCGTGATCAAGCTTGGCTGCATCGGAAGTACTCTTTGCTTTGGTCTATATGATTTTAATTTACGCAACTGGCTTGTATTTGCCTTTGACGTATTTACCTTTGTATCAAGCTGGATTGGTGTCTACAGGATTCTTTACAGTTCTAGACATACCGATCATTAAAATATCATCTCTATAAGGATGTTTCATTAAATGAACTACTGTTATGAATTCATGAACACCATGTTCAGTTTTAATGTTAACCTCACACTCTACTCTCGTCTTGCCTTCGTTAAATGCTTTAATTAAGGCAGGGCGGGATAAAGTATCTCTGTATTTCTTGCCGCTATCATAATCAGCGCTCATAGCTATTGTAGCTTCTGACATATCATCAATAACACCAGCTGTAGCAGCTTTAAATTTCACACCATCTCTCTGATGCATAAGATAATAGCTATTCTTATAAAGATTTCCAAAGATAATCATGTCATACTCATCTCTAATTGCCTTCAAAAGCAAACTATGAGTACTGAATGTCCCCTGTTTCTTAAGGAAATTATCGTCGTCTACAGTTGGCTGATTATCCATAAGTGCTATTACAAGAAAATCTTCTTTTTTAAGGGGCTTAGAAAAAAGATACCCCTGCACTCTGTCGCAATCCATATTCTGCATGAATTTTAACTGCTCGATTGTCTCAACTCCCTCGGCAATAGTGCTCAAGTTAAGCTTGTTAGCAAAGAAGAAAACTGTCTCAAGTGTGCCTCGACCTCTGTCATCCTGACAGTTGTCTGCAAGAAAAGCCTTGTCAATCTTCAGGAAATTAACAGGTAAATCCTTAACAAACTGTAATGATGTAAAACCTGCTCCAAAATCATCAATCGCAATGCTAACACCTATGTCTGCCACATTGTAGGCCCACTCTTGAATTATGCTAAACTCTACTGCAGCCATGGCTGACTCAGTAATCTCCACCTCAAACATCCTAGGCTGAATGCCATAGGTAGAAAGTAAAGAATTGAGCTTGCGGCTAAAATCTCGTTCCCTTATATGCCATCTAGAAAAATTAACAGCGATAGGTACTGCTGCTTCACCAAGTTCATGTATAGTCCTACAAACTTCCTCTGCCATGAACCAATCCAAAAGGTTGATAGCTTCTGTCTTTTCAAGCTCAGGAATAAAACTATCCGGGCTCACAATTTCCCCATTAGCTTTTTCCCAACGAACTAAAGCCTCTGCACTCACAAGTCGCCCTGTATTAGCGTCGTACTGTGGCTGATAATAGGCCTTAATCTCGCGGCTCTCTATAGCAGCTATGACCTCGTTGATAAATGATGAATTCATATACTCCTCGTTCTAAAAAAATAAACATCACATACGCAACATTAATTCTTTTTCAATAATCTGTCCGTCTCGATAGTAAACACGTGGAACGCGCTTACTAACTGCGCAAGTTAATTCGTAAGGTATCGTGCCGGCAATGCTTGCAAGCTCATCTATCGAGTTCTTCTCGCCAAAAATCTCTACCTCACTGCCTACATCAACTGAAGGCATATCTGTAATATCTATCATGCACATATCCATACAAATCTTTCCACGAAGCTTTGCTGGACCTTCTTTTGTGTATAGACTGCATTTGTTGGAAAGGCTACGTAAGAAACCGTCTGCATAGCCGTATGGTAATACGCCTATTCTAGTAGTCTTATCTGTAACGTACACACCACCGTAGCTTATGGCTGTGCCCTCTGGATAAATCTTGATAGTGCTGACAGTTGTCTTCATAGTCATGGCTGGCTTGAGTCCCATCTGTCTAGCAAACTCGCCATAGCCATAAAGTAAAAGTCCTGGGCGAACCATATCCAGATAAGTGTTCTCAAATCTAGCTACCGCTCCAGTATTTGCACAATGTCTAATGGCAAATTTACGACCAAGCTTTTCCTCTACCGAAGAAATCACGCTAGTAAATAATTCAAATTGATGCTTAGTATAGGCATCGTTCTCATCACCAAACTCATCTGCCTCTGCGAAATGAGTAAATATACCCTCTGCATCAAGTCCCGGCATATTGCAAGCCTCTACAATGCCCTCTACGCCAGTATCAAAATAACCATCATCACATAAATATCCCAGGCGAGACATGCCGGTATCCACCTTAATGTGTACCTTTAACTTTCCGCCACATCTGACTGCCTCTTCGCTATATTCGTCCGCCTTGGCCTTACAAGTGATAGCCTGTGTAATGTGATATTCAATCAAACGGCCCACCTGCTCCTTAGGAGTGTGTCCCAGAATAAGGATAGGCATATCTATTCCGTTAACTCTAAGCTCAAGAGCCTCGTCCGCTGAGCTTACAGCCAAATAATCAGCTCCAAGATCCTGAAGCAGCTTGCTCACCTGAATGCTACCATGACCGTAGGCATCCGCCTTAACAACTCCAAGGAACTTCACATCTGGTCCTATTTTTTCACGAATCTTCTTATAGTTATAGGCAATGGAGTCCAATTTTATCTCGGCCCATGTCCTTCTCAATGTTGATTCCATTATAAATCATCTCCTAATAAATTGTAACAATACTTATTATAATCATTTATAAAAAAAACGAAACCCTCTAATGCAACCTTAGAGGGTTAGTTTAAGTCATATTATTACAATACTTTTGAGAGGAAATCTTTCAAGCGCTGGCTCTGTGGAAAATTAAAGATTTCAGCAGGTGTTCCCTCTTCTTTAATTCCCTTCTCATCGAAGAACATAACTCTGTCAGCAACTTCTTTTGCAAATCCCATCTCGTGTGTGACAACCACCATTGTCATACCGTCATCAGCAAGTTCCTTCATAAGTGAAAGTACCTCGCCAACCATCTCTGGGTCTAGAGCACTAGTAGGCTCATCAAAAAGAATAACCTCTGGATTCATAGCAAGTGTACGTGCAATTGCTATACGCTGCTTTTGTCCGCCTGAAAGGCTATCTGGATATGCATCCGCCTTGTCAGAAAGACCAACTCTCTCTAGAAGCTCAACAGCTTTTGCATCAGCCTCAGACTCGCTCATGATTCCAAGCTTAACAGGAGCAAGTGTTAAATTCTTTTTGATAGTTAAATGTGGGAATAAATTAAAATGCTGGAAAACCATTCCCACACGACGGCGAACATCGTTTATATCAACTCCCTTTGCTGTTATATCCTCGCCATCAACATATATAGCTCCGCTAGTTGCCTCCTCAAGCTGGTTAAGTGTACGAATAAATGTAGACTTACCACAACCAGAAGGTCCGATAATAGCGATAACCTCGCCTTTTTCAATTTGCATATTTACATTTGAAAGAACCTCGTTGTCACCAAATGACTTAGAAAGATTCTCAACTTTTATCAAAATTTCGTTACCCATTATTCTATCCTCTTTCTAATTATTTCTCGCTCTTTCTAAGATTCTTCTCAAGCTTGCCTACACCTATAGTGAGAAGCTGAACAATTGCAAGATAAATAAATGCTACAGCAATAAGTGGCATAAATGCCTCGTATGTAATACTTCTGATGATATCACCGCCTCGAGTAAGATCTATAAGACCGATGTAACCACAGATAGATGTCTCCTTAATCAATGAGATAAACTCATTTAATAGTGAAGGAAGCACTGTCTTTATAGCCTGTGGAAGAACAATAGATACCATTGTCTGCTTATATGAAAGACCAAGGCTTCGTCCAGCCTCCATCTGTCCTCCATCAACCGACATAATACCGCCACGCATGATTTCAGCTACATAGGCGCCTGAGTTTATCGCAAATGCGATAATAGAAACAATAACCTTTGGTACTACAACCGCCTTAAATACTACATAGTAAATAATCAAAAGTTGAATCATCATTGGTGTTCCACGGATAATTGTAAGATACACTTTACAAATCGAATTAAGAACTGTAAGCGAACCTGTCTTATCATGTGTAACACGAATAATTGCAACAATAAAACCGATAAACATACCAGCAAGTACGGCACAAAGAGCAATAATAAGAGTATTAACAAGACCCTTGAGCATATACTTGTAACGACCATCGGTAATGAAGCAGCGCTTAAAGTTTTCTACAAAACCAATGCCCTCACCTGATTTTTCAGGATCTCGTGAAATGATAACCTGCTTAGATGTAGTGTAAGGATCAGAGAAGTTAATAGATTTAAGTCTCTCCTCTGTCATAGTCATACCTGCGATACCCACATCCGCCTTGTGAGAATCTACAGCATTGATAATACTATCAAACTCAATATCCTCAATCTGAACATCCATGCCCAGCTTATCACCAATTGCTTTGATGATTTCCATATCAATACCAACAGGAGTAGCATCCTCATAGTATTCATAAGGAGGGAAAGCCACGTTTGTAGCAACAACTAGTGTCCCATTAGGATACTCAGTTCCCTCTGGTGTTACATAAGGGCATGTTCCCTTTGTTTCATCACCAATATAGTTTTCAATAATCTGTTCAATAACGCCCTCTTCCTTAAGTTCTGCAAGAGCACCATTTACAGAATCGAGAAGCTCCTCATTATCCTTTGCGATACAAATTGCATATTCCTCAAGAGCAAAAGGCTCATCAAGGATTACAAGAGAAGGCTCATCTTTAGTAGTAGCTATAGCTGGCTGTTCGTCAACAATAACGCAGTCTACCTTGTCCTGCTTCAAAGCCTGTACAGCATCTGTAATCTTGTTATATCTATCGATTGTTGTGCCAGCCTTATCACCTTCGTAATCAGAAGCATAAATATCACCGATTGTTCCTAACTGAACACCGATTCTAGCTCCTTCCAAATCATCAATAGTTTTAACTTGTTTGCCTGTGCTCTCAGCCTTGTTGCCACATCCTATAAAAAGGGCAGCCGTTAGGCCTAAGAGTAATAATGATAGTTTCTTCTTCATGTATATTTATTCCCTTTGCTGAATTTTTATGCATAGATAATAACACATCAATTTACAAATGAAAAGCAAAAATTAAAAGATTATTTATCTTTTTATTTAAACAGCATTCTGACAATTCTTACGCCTTTATTTGCTGTTCTTATTTCGTCTTCTAATCCTTTTCACACTAGTGGATTTCTTGGCCCCCCTACGCCTTGGATTCCTTGCTTTTCTAAATTCATTAATTTCCGATAACAGCTTCTCATAATCTCTTTCAAACAAAAGCTCACTTATAGTAGCAGACAATTCATTTTCATCTAGTCTGCTCTCAGGTATAACAGGCTCTACCCCTTCTAATTTAGCCGCCCTTTTTATTCTAGTTATCTCAGCATTTGTAAGTGGCATCTTAGTGAACTCTATAAGTTTTTTCCTGACAAAAGGCTTGCTTTGATTTGCATATTTAGGCAATCCAAATTTTTCAAGAATCATCCCTAACTCTGGTCTCCACAGCAGTTCAAGCTTTCTTTGAAGCTTTGCCTTTTTGTTTATTTCAGGTCTTTTTAAAAAATAAAAATCAGGCTTTCCATCCACTTCATCCACTGTGATAATTCCCCAGTGCTCAGGCACATGTTCGCCTACATGAAGGCCATGGCTACCTCCTGCCACTACAATATTGTAATCAAAGTACTTATCATAATCCTTTATCTGACTCTCAAGTCTAGCGTATGTGTCTGCGTCAGATTTAATCTCTATACCAACTAAAGCGGATGTAATTACCATAACCACATCCGCTCTTGATTTACCAATCATTTTCTCTTCGAAAAATCTTGCTTTTTTATATTCTTTTTCAAGATAGTCAAAAAGTGACTCTCTAATATCCTTGTCCTTTAGCATAATCTAAATAATCTATTCCTGCTCACCGTTGATTTGCTTTAATATTTCGTCCTTTGATACATAATTATCCACTGACTTGGCAGCATCAGAAGCGTAATAAAGCTCTAAGGTTGCATTATAATCAGCATCATTTTTAAGATAATCCTCATCCCATGTCCAGGTATCTACAATAGGCTCACCATTCTCATCGAAGCTATCCTCTGCCCATGGATCAGAAGTACCCTTCTCACCATATCCAAGAAGTACCCACTGTCCATCTCTTATAGCAAGAAGATTATCATAATATGCTCCTAGTACTATGCCTGTATTGTCTACAATATTCTCTTTTTCTATATAGGTAAACTCTGTTCCGCTAGTAAGTGCGTAATTAAGGCTTCCATCGTGATATGAAATGAGGTAAATACCAAATGTCTCATCATTTGAATTGCATACTAATTCAGGAATATCGTCTTCATTCACATAAATAAGCGAATATGTAAAACTATACTGAGGAGAATTAGCCTCCACATCAGCTATAGCCGCGGTATAAGCACTCTTATAGTCATCGTAAGTCTTTCCATCTGTACCGCCGTAAACATCAGCGTTAGCAAGTGCCTCATCATACTCTGGTGTATGACTATATCCCTCAATTACTTCTACAACAGCATCTGCATCTTCCTCTACTTTTTCAGCCTCATCATCACTAGATGCCTCAGTAGCTGTCTCTTCTGCTTTGTCAGAATCTGCCTTCTTGCTCTTTTGTCCACATGCCACAAATGAAAAACAAACTGTTCCTAATAATATAAATGATAATAATCTCTTCTTCATGATATCTCTCCAATCCCCTTTATATACCTGTATAGTATACCTCATTAAGAGGGATTGGGAAAGTTTCTTGGAGATACACTACACCAGCATAACCGAAAACTTATTAGACAAATATCTACTCTGAAAGATTAGGTTCAATAATATTTCCATAGGCATCTATATAAAATGTTTCCCCATCATCATCTGAATTATTGCGAACTTCAAAAATTACATTATGATCATCATCCCTGAAAAATTTTTCCACATAAAAATCATACTCTGTCATTTTTCCATTCATATAAATAAGAACAGGTTTATTATCTAAAGTCAATGCAGGAAAACAGTTTGTCCCATCGTCTAATGTGATTATTTTGTAATCGCATAGCGACTCTTTCACCAAAATATTTCCATCCTTATCATAGATATAATATAAATCATCATAATACTCGTCATTTTTCTTTAAGAAATAAAAAAGAGAATTACCGGAATCATCAATTAGAGTCCACACATCATCGCCTAAAATTGATGCAGTATCAGTATTTATTGTCACCAATTCCCCATCACGATCCGTAAAACTAGTGTCTTTAAACACTACTTCATTTCCATGAAGATCATAATACTGGCATCTATCTTCTTTCCGATTATAGACCTTAATCAACCTGTAATAATAATTATCGTCACTGAGAGCGCTATAACTCAAATCAACTAAATAAATATTACTATCAAGCCTTGATAAGATAACATCTCCCGTACCGGTATCTATAACTGATGTCCTACCAAACCTATCAATTGCATATACATTTTCCATATATTCATATGGATTTTCCTTTCTATAATCACAGGCATCAATATCCGATATATATATATACTCTGGATAAACAATAGTTTTTCCCGTTTCATCTATGTAACCTAATCCATTTAAATATGATGAATAGAACTGAGCATGCCCCCCTTCAAAATAGTTATTTTCATCATTCATAATAAAGAAACTATTAATACGTAATTGTTTCTTAGTTTTTTTCTCATTTTCAGGTACACTTTCTTCCTTAGAATCAGTATCTTCTTCATCATCGGAGTGTCCTAGAAGTCCTAATCCAGAATATGGCTTAGGTTGAGTAGCCACAACAATCTTTATTGATGAATTATCCTCTTTTTGTTGTATTGGCTCATCCACGTATATCCATCCCTTTACAACAAATGAATATGCTGGAAGTAACTTTTCTCTATTAGGAATCTCCTTGGTATAAATATCTAAATCAAGTTGAACTTTCGTATTACCTTCATAGTCAATAAAACGGTCCTTATACCATGCAATCCCAGTTCTGTCATACTCTAATTTGCGATCATATATTAAACCGCTATCATATCCTTTTTCATTATTTCGTATTCCATAACGATTATCGTCTAACCCCGTCCATAAAGGCAAAGAATTAGAAGTGAAATATAATTCATATCCATTTGAAAGCGAAGTTACAACTTCCTCTGAAGAATAACGAAATCTTCCAACTATAAGAATTATTACCACGCCCAACAAAACCGGATATATGATTTGTGGTTTAACAATCTTTGCAAAGAAACAGCCTATTTTCGTTCTTAATGTAAATTCAGGATATTTATTATATATATTATAATATGTCCTAAAATACCCCTCACGATCATCTAAATCGCAATATTCTAAAATTGTACTATTTCTAAGCGGACCATATATCTTAGATGCTTGCAAGAAATTAATAGTAAAATTGATTTCAATAATCAACCTAACTACACCTACAATTCCAATAAGGTAAATAAATATAGCACTTACCCCCATTAATAGAAAAGCGACATATAATACAATAGAAACAAAAATATATCTGTAACTCATATTGGTTAATTTATAATTTTTTCTACTATACAAACTACCAGCGCGTTCGTAAACGACTGTAATTTTCTTGCGCGCATTAAGAAATAGTTTACATTCATAATAATATCTGAAGGTAAATAAAATACATACCCACAAAACAGCCCATATAAAATCATCTTCAACATTTCCAATTAATGGGACAAAAATCCCAATTATAAGATCAATTATCAATATTTTTCTTATAGGTTTTAATATTGACTGTGCCTTAACCCCCAATAACATCCGTGAACTAATATACATCAACATCACTATAAATAACTTTACTAATGACAAAACATATTCTGTGTTTTGATTCACCCCAATAAATCTAGCTGAAAATAAAATACATGTATCTACAAACATAAAAATAATATAAAACAGAATAAATAATGCCCATAAATTTCTAATAATATTTCTTCTCATAATGCAAATATTAATCCTTTTCAAATGTTATTTCTGGGTATAATAATACTACTTAGTTTCCTGAATTACAAGCACATAAAACATCGGGATTACAATTCTTTCGCAAGGATTTCGTCTATTTACCTACTTCTGAAGAATAATAAAATATTTAAAACCTTTTCTATTAAAAGAGAGGTTCCAAAAAGAAACCTCTCTCAGAGTGTAGACCAAATGGTCTAGCTTTTATTTTTTTCATTCTATCTCTCACAAAAGAACTCTATCTGTTCCCCTAATGGTCCATAGCAAAACGCCATTCTAATTGGATATACAGGGTTTGCTGGAATGTCCACATCATTAGGCTCAACAAATACTTCATAGCCAGCCTCTCTTACTTTTATAACGATGCCATCAACATCCTCTGTAAGTAAGGCTATGTGTCTTATGACACCAAGCTGATGCTCACCAGCTTGATTTGTAAATATCTCAATCAATCCATTACCAGTATCAAGCATCAATCCACCATCCCATTCACGGCAGATTTTTAAACCTAAAATGTCCATATAAAACTCTTTAACTCTCACTAGTTCTTCTTCTGTTTCACACTTCATAGAAATATGATGAATTCCTTTAATCAAGCCACTACTCTCCTTTTGTAACATTTCTTATCTACAACATACTGTAATAACTCTGGTATCTTTGACCAATATATAATGCCTAGTTTTGAAAATTCCATTCCTCTTTAGAAATGCAATTAACCTGCTCAGTTCTAAATACACCCTCTATTGCACAAGGAACATTATCTGCTGTGTGATGAAAATGGAATCCACATTTTTCTTGAACACGTTTAGACTTTGTATTTCCCTCAAAATACCCGCACCATATCTTATCAAGCTGCTTATCTTCAAAGCCGTATCTCATTATCTCACGTACAGCTTCAGGCACTAATCCCTGCCCCCAGTAAGGCACACCAATCCAATAGCCAATTTCACCTTCATTATCAGGTACATGAAGATTACTTGCTTCTCCAACCATAAGACCTATGCTTCCAACAGGATGACCTGTTTCCTTTAATACCATTGCATAGGTATCAGGCGCAGATAAAACGTCTCGAATTACTTCGCGACTATTTTCCACACTAGTATGTACTGGCCAGCCAGCAATTGGTCCAACCTCTGGATGACTAGCATATTTATATAAATCCTCAGCGTCTTTCTCTTCCCAAGATCTAAGAATTAATCTGTCTGTATGTAATATCATGCTTATTTCCTCCAAAACTACAACATCATAAACATCCTCGACACATTAGTTATAGAATGCATATTTGCTACTTGTTATATATTGCCCTAATTTGCAACAAATCTTTTAGGAAGAGTATATAGTATTAAGGAACAAAATCCAATAAAAAAGGCCTAAGCTTTTGGTCTAGCTTTTATTCTTTGTGCGAGAGGGGGATTCGATTCTTCGCTTCGCTCCGGTCGGCTCGCAACCATGTGGTCCACTGGACCACGCTCGCCCCTCAACATCGCGGGAGACCCGTGGTTTGATTAAGTATAGAATCCCCCTCCGCTACGCAACAAAAAAAGGAATCCATTCGGATTCCTTCTTGTTGCGTAGCGAGAGGGGGATTCGAACCCTCGACACCGCGGGTATGAACCGCGTGCTCTAGCCAACTGAGCTATCTCGCCTCAATAACTAAATATTTGATTTTGAATGGGACCTACAGGGCTCGAACCTGTGACCCTCTGCTTGTAAGGCAGATGCTCTCCCAGCTGAGCTAAGATCCCAGAGCTTTTCGCGATTGTTACCGCTTCAAGCGACTAGATAAATATAACAAAGGGTGCCTGTATTGTCAACCAAATATTTAATATTCGCAATACTTTTTTTTATTTGTATAATTGGCTGAAAATCACGTTTAACTTTTAGATTATTAAAGGCGCAGGACAATGCCTGCGCCCACTATATTATCATTAAATACAACTTTTTAGAAGCTATGTCCTCCACCGGAGTGGCCGCCGCCACCTCCGCCGCTGAAGCCGCCTCCGCCTCCACTGAAGCCACCTCCACCAAAGCCTCCGGAGCTTCCTCCGCTATCACTGCTTCGATGTCTGCGAATAGTATCATAAACCATAACAGTGCCAGCAATAGGTGCACCTACCGTAACAACTGTTGATGCAATATCTCCATAAGGAGCAAATTTAGCTCTTTGCCTCATAGCTCTTCTAAATACAAAGAAGTATCCCAAGATAATAGAAATAAGGAATGAAACAATAAATCTCATAGGTCTTAAGATAAATCCCTTATTTACAATTGTATCTGCCTGGGTAAAGGCCATTTTGATACAGTCAAAATACTCTTGCCTTGAAGCATAGCGATATATATTATCCGTGATATCTGTACAATCATCACTTCTTAACTGTTTCTGCACATCTCCATATCCCTGGATATATACCTCGCGATGATACATATCAATAATGAATGCGATTCCATCTTCATATTTTGAGAAAGTATTTGAATAATAATACTCTAAAGTAGAATCAGTATCATTGAAATTTGAGTCTTCAGCTGTAACTGCAATATAGTTTATTCCATCATCTAATGAAGAAAGATAATTATATAATTCCTGCTCTTCTGATTCTGAAAGAAGGTTAGCATCATCCTGAATAGATACATTGTCTGATGCAGCCCTTACAGAAAGAGGCATCGCAAATGCAAGAGCAACTGCAACTATCATTAAAATTCTTTTAATTTCTCGCATTTTCAAGGCCACCTCCTTTTCTTTCAAAATGAGGAGATGGATGAGTCGCTGATCTATTGTACTCATCTACTATTGCATTTATAGAAATAACAAGTATCGTAAATACGATAATCAACGCTCCATAATAGAATAAATCATCAGGATTATTAATTATTCTAATGGCAACTGCCAATATCCAACTTAAAATACCTAAAAACAAAACTGTCTTTTTGCCCTTGCCAACTTTAAACATGGCTATAAGTATGATTACACCGGTTGCAATATAACCAATTATACCAAGATAATTAGTTCCACCAGAACTAACCTGTGACAAGCCATAAAATAACCACTCTATAAATCCAAAATTTCCTGTAGCAAGCTGAAAAACTACAAAAATTGCTATAGCAGACGCAACTAATCCTAAAATCTGGCCCGGATGGCCAAAAGGCTTTGACTTTCTCATTTTGTCTGCATAGTATTCTTTTTTACCATTTACTCTGTGCTCTTCATCCAGATTGGCATTGTTCATGTAGTATCCCTTATCGTCCAAATGATTGTCAGAGCGATAGGTCTTGTTAGCTAGACCTGCTCCAATATATGCAATCACAGATGACATAAAGGCACTAAACAAACAAAGAGTCTTAACTTTGAAACTAAAGTTAAAGAGGAAACTGAGGCAAACCAGTAATGCAAATATACCAAGAGAAGCAAATGCACCTGCTATAAACATCTTTCGCTTCTCAATAGGCATATCAAGATATGTCTGACCAGTAGCTCCATTTATAATAGAATATGCAACTCTATCACCGTATCGGGTGGTCATGAAATAAAGTGGTAAATAAGCCCCTTCAGTATCATTGTATTTAATACTTGATGAGATATTGTTCTTAATTTCGTTTTTAGAACCAAACTCAGGACTGTAATTATTACTATTATCTAGAGATTTATATGTGAGATAATCCACCGCCTTGTGCTCAGAATCATCCTTATACAAATCCTTCTCAACAGTTGAATTCTCTACAAAAAAGCCAGCTAAATAATTAGGATTAAAAGGCTTAAGCTTCTCCATAGGAAATGGTTCAAGTTTTTCTGCAATCTCATCATCTAAAGCTTGTGAAGCATCGAAAGGTACCTTTAAATGATCAAGATCCATGTCTACCTTTATGTTGGCTTTGTAGGTAACATAGTACTGAGAAGTGGTCTCATATCTCTCTGCTCTATAACTTATTTTGTCATGAATATTGTAATCATAGAGATAATATGGAGTATAAAGAGGAACCAGTTTTTCTACATTAGCATCATCATTTAGCCCAGTAGGGGCAAATGAAATATCAATTGTATTTCTAACGTAACTCTGCTTTGCTTCCTGTTTATCAATCATAAAGGGCAACACATACTTAGGAGCACCCTCAGTTGAGAAATGCTCCTGCATAGTTACCTGATTGCCGCAAAACGGACAAAATTCCATACCATCATTATCAATTAACTGAATCTCGCCATTACATGTAGGACATGTGTAGATTTTGGTGTTAACAGAATCAGCATTTATCCTGTCATCAGGCTTGTACTGTTCAACATCAGTAAGCTCTCCACATGACATACATTTTAATTGCTTGTCCTTAATTGAATATCTAAGCTGCCCTCCGCAATTAGGGCAAGGAAACATTGTAGCCATAAATCAATCTCCCCGAATAATCTATGGTCTCTTTGTTCCACAATTTACACAGAAATTGCCAAAGTTTTCATTACCACAATTTGGACAGAACCATCTACCGGCTGGTGCCTGTCCCTGTGACTGAACCTCATTGAACTGACCTGGCTGAGCCTGTGGCATAGGCTGTCCCTGTGGCTGACCAGACTGTGCACCTGCATTTAATAAATCTGCACCATTGGCTCCACCTGCCTGCATAGCCATGTTCATTCCAAAGAATCCCATTGCTGCACCATTTTCATTAGAAGCAGCTGCCTTCATAGCCTCAGCCTGAGCCTGTACAAGTGTAGCACCTGCCATTGCCTGAGAACGAAGTGCACCTGTCTTCTGAAGCTCCTTAAGAGTTGCTGCATCCTCTTCTGGAATTGTTGTAGAAAGAATCTGAACGGATGTAATAGCAAGACCGTATTTTTCTGTCCAATCATGATCAAGCTCATCTGCCATTGCTTCAGAGATTTCCTTAGTGTAGCTAGGAATGCCTGATGGTCTGATGCCCATAGCGGAAAGCTTGCCAAGAGCTGGCTGAAGAGCCTGAATAAATGTAGCTCTAAGCTGATCCTGAACATCCTCGATAGTGTACTCATCCTTAACATTACCAGCAAGTGTAGAATAAAGCTGAGTAGGATCTGTAACCTGAAGGCTGTAGTTACCATTGCACTTGAGGTTTGTATCCATATCAAGACCAATATTCTGATCTAAAATTCTAAAAAGGATTGGGCTTGGTGTACCGAACTTAAGACCAATAATATCCTTTGTATTAACAAAATATACACGCTGCTGCACTGGCTTCTCTCCACCAAATGTGAATCTTCTGCCAAACTCCTTAAATACTGCTGCAAAATTGCCTGCAAAAATAGAAGCTGAACCATTGTCCTCCCACTCGTAAGCACCTGGCTCTGCAGCTAAATCAATAATCTTACCGCTATCTACTAAAAGAGCACACTGTCCTTCGTTAACGATAACTACTGACCCCTTTGTAATAACATCCTGATCTCCTTTAGTATTTGTACTACGACCAGAAACCTTGTGCTCTGCTCTCTTTAATAACACACTGTTATCCATAGAGTCGCATACAAAAAGTTCCTTCCACTGGTTAGCTAGTTCTCCTGAAACTGAGCCTGTAAAAGCCTTAATTAATCCCATGACTTTTCCTCCCTCACATATAAATTATTATTTTTATCATTATTGGGTATTTACATAACCTTTATTATTTTAACAAAAAAGGCCTGCACATTAAAGTGCAAGCCGTAATATTTTTGTAATTTTTTAAAAGAAATATGTATTCCCATTTAATATCCCTAATTATTTCTTAATCGCCCAACGCATCTTAGTAGATTTACTACGAGGATTAATTCTACACTCCTCTGCCGATGGACGAATCACATCTGATGATACCTCTGAATACACTCCCTGACGGGCAAGCTCTTTAAATGACTTTTTCACAAGTCTATCCTCTCCTGAATGGAAAGTAAGGATGGCTGCTCTTCCTCCTGGCTTAAGTACACTAGGCAGCTTTTCTAGGAATGAATAAAGCACCTCAAATTCACTGTTAACGTCTATACGTAACGCCTGAAATACTCTGGCGCAGCTCTTTTTAATAGCCTGGTCCTTTTCCTCCTTTGGGACCTTCCAAAGAGCCTCTGTTATTGCCTCACGAAGGGCTGTTGTGGTATCCATAGGATTGCCCTTTGACATAAGTGTAAATACCTTGTGAGCTATCTCCTCAGCGTAAGGCTCATCAGAGTTTTCAATCATCATCCCTACGAACTCTTCCTCAGTAATACTGCGAAGACGCTGAGCCGCACTCTCACCATGTTCAGGGTCAAGTCGCAAATCTAATGGTCCATCTATCTTGTATGAGAAACCCCTCTGGGGATTATCTATCTGCATAGATGATACTCCCAGGTCGGCTAATACAAAATCAAATTGGCCTACCTCTTCTGCCACCTTATCTATATTTGCAAAATTAATGAGCCTAAACTGAAAGTTATCCTCTCCAAAGCCGGCATTTCTAAGCCTCTCCACAGTCTTTTTAGATTCAATAGGATCCACATCCAGTCCATAGATACATCCATTACCATCAAGCTGCTCTAGCATCTTTCTAGTATGTCCACCATATCCTAAAGTACAATCAAGTCCCTGTTGTCCGGGCTTAATCTGTAAAAAATCAAGTATCTCATTTACCATAATAGAAATATGCATACCAGCAGGAGTGGAGCCCTTACTGATAACATGCTCTATTGTATCCTTGTATTTTTCAGGATTGTGTTCTTTGTATTTCTCCTCGAATTTCTTAGGATATTTTCCAGAGTATCTTACCCTTCTTTTATGCTTAATTTCTTCCATTAACTCTCCTATTGTTAACTATGCAAACTTGGTCATTAGATTCTGCACAAGTTTTACAGCCTCTGCTGCATCTGCAGAATAACCATCTGCATTTATCTCGTCTCTAAATGATTCATTAATACATGCTCCGCCAATGATAATCTGAGCGTGACAGCCCTTTTCCTTAGCAAGCTTAACCACGTCATCCATACGCATCATAGTAGTAGTCATAAGAGCAGATAGCCCGATAATATCAGCATTAACCTCCACAGCCTTATCTATGATAGTCTCAGCAGGTACATCTTTGCCTAAGTCAATAACATTGTACCCGTAGTTCTTAAGCATAAGCGCCACAAGGTTCTTACCAATATCGTGTATATCACCCTCTACTGTAGCTATAACTATTGTAGCCTTCGACTCCCCATCCGCACTGGCAAGAAGTGGTTCAATATGTTTCATGCCAAGCTCCATAGCATTAGCACCAGCTATAAGCTGTGGAAGGAAATATTTCTTTTTATCGTAGAGCTCGCCTACCACATTGATTCCCTTGATTAAGTGCTCCTCTATAATAACCTGAGGATCCATGCCTTCATCCAAAACCTTTTGAATCTCTGAAACAATCTGGTCCTTTTTCCCCTTAATTACACACTCTGCTATTGGGCTCACACCATCGCAGGCATTGGCAACAGATAGTCCTCCACCTGAAGCCTGAGCACCAGCTCCTGCAGAAGCAGTCGCAGCCTTAGTCTCAACAACAGGAAGCGAAGAATACTTCTCTAGAGCCCCTGCCTTATTCATAAGAGTATCTGCCGCTGCAGCGCAATACATAAGCATTTCCTGATTTGGGTTTGCAATAGCCATAGTAAGTCCCTTACTAACAGCTATAGTAAGGTATGTTGTATTAACAAACTGTCTATTAGGCATACCAAATGAAATGTTTGAAAGGCCGCAAACGGTAGGAAGTCCCAATTCGTATTTACAATATTCTATTGTCTCAAAGCACTGTAAGCCTGCTGTACCCTCAGCACCTACTGTCTGTACAAGTACGTCAACAACAGCATCCTCTTTTTTAAGTCCTAGCGCTACAGCATTAGTAAGAACTGTATTAATATGCTGCTTCTTCTCCTCTATATCCTTTGGAAGTCCTGCTCCTGAAAGAGGAAGTGTGATAAACATAGCTCCATATTTCTTAGCCAGCTTTAGCATAGGAATCATTTTCTCTTCCTCTGCTGAAATAGAATTAATAAGAGCACGACCTGGATATATACGAAGAGCTGCCTCCATAACATCCACATGACTAGTATCAAGACAGAGAGGTAAATCAACCGCTGATGTAACCTCATATATACTATCAATCATCATCTGCTTTTCATCGATACCATTCATACCCATGTTGACATCGAGAATGTTGGCGCCTCTTTCTTCCTGCTCTCTGGCAAAATCAACAACCATAGAAAGCGAACCATTCTTAAGAGTCTCCTGGAACTTTTTCTTACCAGTAGGATTAATTCTCTCGCCAATAACCATAAATGGACCATCTAAATCAATCCATGTATTTTTTCTCTCTGATGTAACTACACGAAGTGGTCTATCTATAATTTCATGAACAGGCTTGTCCTTAAGCCTAGATACAAGTGCTCTAATATGGTCTGGTGTAGAGCCACAGCATCCACCAAAAAGGGACGCTCCTGCCTCATATAATTTCTCACTAGCATCTGTAAACTCCTCTGGAGTCATCTTATATACAGTCTTACCATTTTCAAGCTCAGGAAGACCTGCATTTGGCTTTACAATGATAGGAACTGTTGCAACCTTTGCCATCTGCTGAACTAGCTCAAGCATAGCATCAGGTCCTGTACTACAGTTCATTCCCACGCAGTCAACACCCATTGATTGCAAAACAATAGTGGCTGTATCTGGAGATGTGCCGTATAGAGTCTTTCCATCAGGATTATATGTAAGAGATACAATAATAGGTAAATCACATAACTCCTTAATGGCAAGAACAGCTGCTCGGCACTCCTGAAGACTCATCATTGTCTCCACTACAAAAAGATCAACTCCCTCTAAGAGAATCGCCTCTACCTGTGCCTTATAGCAATCAACCAAATCCTCAAACATCAAATCTCCAAGAGGATAAAGCTGCTTGCCAGTCATTGAAATATCTGCAGCTACAAACTTACCCTCAGGAGCCACCTGTCTTGTAAGACGAATAAGTCCCCTATTCATCTCTACCATGTCATCTTCAAGACCATACTCTGCCAACTTAATAGGTGAAGCGGTAAATGTAGGTGCAAGGACTATATCTGAGCCAGCCTCATAATATGCCTTTTGAATCTCCTGAATTGCCCATGGATTATCAAGAATCCATTTTTCTGGACAAACTCCTGCCGGCATCCCCCTCTTTTGAAGCTCAGTTCCTGTAGCCCCATCAATAAATACCGTTCTCTTTTCAAGTAACTGTCTAAAATCATTTCTCGTCATTAATACTACTCCTCAATTGCATGTCTAACATAATCCAAAAACTCTAGTGCAAGAGTCCCTGGTGTATATTCCCTATTTATCAAATATCCAAACTCAATCTGGCCACCCTCATTAAATAACTCTAATCCCGGCCCATAGCCACTTTCATAGCTGTTAAAGGAAGCCGCGCTAAGATTAGCCAAGTGATTCTTCTCTAGCATATAATGCATTACATAATCACTATTAGTGACAACAGATATATCCTGACTTATATCTATAAGCTCACCATCAGAGGTAGTCCATTTACCATATCTAAGATATTCATCATTCTCAGACTGAATAAACTTAAGTCCCTTCAGGCTCTTAGCCTGTGGAATATTCGTATTTACCATATCCTCTGGTTGCAAGTAAACCATTCCATTCATTGCCTTTAAGCTAACGAATCTAAGATTGTACTTCTTAATCATGTATTCAATCTGTGGTCGCGAATCCGGAAATACGTATATAAATCCTATTTCATCATCATCCAGTCTGATACGCTCAATTAAATTCATAGTGCTATCAGCATGAATATAAAAACAAGCATCTTCATCCCTATGATTATCATAGAACTTGGAAAAACAATTTGAGAGCCAAGAGCTATGATTCATTCCAATCCTAACAACATTTTTCTGCAGATTGGAATTCTCACTCTCCAACCTATCAAAATCAAGAACTATATGACTGGCCTTTTGGTAAAACGCCTTGCCCTTTTCTGTAAGAGATATGCCTCTGCTCTCCCTCTTAAACAGAGGATACTCTAGCTCACTTTCAAGCGAAGACACCACCTTGCTTACACTTGACTGTGTTGTAAAAAGCACCTTGGCCGCCTCACTAAAAGAGCCCACATCTGCAGAGACAACAAAATATTTTAATTGCTTAATCTCCATTTATACTCTCCTACTTGATATAGATTTATATCCTCACTTTACTCTGCTAAAGATTTTAACATAATAATAAGGGCAGTCCAAGATGAACCGCCCTTAAAAATAGTGATATCAATTAAATTAATAGAACAAATAACTTCTCATTAAGAAACCAGATGCCCAACCGGTCCATGTTAATAAAAATATGAATCCGCCTCTCAACCACAAATTATCAACATATCTACAAGCTAAAATATCACCCATAACAACTGTTATAAGCACTAAAACACATACTATAGAGCATTTAATCTTAGCTACCTTCTTTTGTTTCTTTAAATATGTAATAGTCTCATTTAGCATATTGATTTCTTCTTCACTTGTCATTGAATCATCACCTTTACTTGACTTCATTAATTCCATAATTGTCACCCCCAATGCTACTGAAAGAGGCTCTAAGAGTGTGATATCTGGATATCCAACTCCACGCTCCCATCGGCTAACTGCCTTTCCTGTAACAGAAACTTTCTCTCCTAATTCTGTTTGAGATAGTCCTTGCTCTTTTCTACATTCATAAACAAACTTTCCAAAATCATATGCATCCATTATTTAATCCCCCTTTAAAACGAACACTATAATTATTTAACCCAAAGAAAAGATTTTCTTCAATATCTTTTTCAATAATTGCTGTCGATGAATCATTTACACCCAGAAAAATAGCCATTTAGTCTATATAAAAAGGGTTGGATCCAAAAATCCAACCCTAAAATAAAAAATATTCTAGTTTAATCCTAACGCAAGTCCTACTGCTCTAACTAGGAAAGCTACAAGCCATGCTACTGCACATTGGAAAATAACCATCTTCAGTGCAGCCTTGCGGCCAGCTTCTCTTTTTTCTGCTGCTATAGCTGCCACACATGGTGTGTAGAGCAGGCAGAAAATCAAAAATACAAATGCTGTCAGCGGAGTAATCTCTGATTGCATGCCAGACATCCCACCATAAAGTACAGTTATCATTGAAACCACACTTTCTTTTGCAAGGAATCCTGAAATCAAAGAAGTAACCATCTTCCAATTTCCAAATCCAAGCGGGATAAATATCGGTGCAAGCACTCCGGATAGTGCTGCTAAAATACTATCCTCAGATGACTCAACCATATGGAAATAGAAGTTAAAGTTCTGCAGGAACCATACTGCTATTGTACCAAGGAAAATAACTGTAAAGGCCCTTTGTATGAAATCCTTAGCCTTATCCCACATAAGCATTAACACGCTTTTAAGTCCTGGTAGACGATAGTTTGGAAGTTCCATAACAAATGGCACTGCCTCCCCTTTAAATAAGGTGTTCTTGCTGCAAAGAGCAACAACCACAGCAACAACTATTCCAATAATATATAAGCCCACCATTACAAGGGCAGCTCTATCAGGGAAAAATGCCGCTGCAAAAAATGCATAAATTGGCATCTTGGCACTACAGCTCATAAATGGAATCAAAAGCTGAGTCATCTTTCTATCTCTATCAGATGGAAGTGTTCTTGTAGACATAATAGCAGGAACAGAACATCCAAAACCGATAAGCATTGGCACGATGCTTCGACCGGAAAGACCGATTCTTCTAAGAAGCTTGTCCATTACAAAAGCAACTCGTGCCATGTAGCCACTATCCTCAAGCATTGATAGAAAGAAATAAAGTACCACAATAATAGGTACGAAGCTAAGTACAGAACCAACACCTGTAAATATGGCATCTATCACAAGAGAATGAATAGGCGCAGCCACATCACCTGCAGTAAGCAATTTATCCACTGCCTCAGTAAGCACTCCTATTCCATCTTCCAGTAATCCCTGCAAAAATGCTCCTATAACATTGAATGTCAAATAAAAAACAAGAGCCATTATACCTATAAATGCAGGGATTGCAGTCCACTTACCGGTGAAAAATCTATCTAGATTTCTACTTCTGATATGCTCTCTGCTTTCCTTTGGCTTAACAACTGTCTCTTCGCATATACGGTTTATAAATGTAAATCGCATATCAGCCATAGCTGCCGCTCTATCAAGCCCACGTTCCTTTTCCATTTGAAGGACGATTTTTTCAAGGGTATCTTGCTCATTTTCATCTAGGCCCAATGCCTTAGATACAAGCATATCCCCCTCTAAAAGCTTTGTGGCAGCAAAACGAATTGGTATATCTGCCTTTTCTGCATGATCCTCTATAAGGCTCATAACACCATGAATGGCTCTGTGAACTGCTCCATTGTGGTCTTCCTTACCACAGAAATCCGTGCGACCTGGTTTCTCATTGTATTTAGCAATATGAATAGCATGAGAAACAAGCTCAGCTATACCCTCATTTTTGGCTGCAGAAATTGGAACTACAGGAATCTGTAGCAAATCCTCCAGCTTATTAATAAGTACCGAACCACCATTACCAGCCATTTCATCCATCATATTTAGGGCTAAAATAGTAGGTATTTCAAGCTCTAAAAGCTGCATAGTAAGGTACAGATTTCTCTCTATATTTGTAGCATCAACAATATTAATAATAGCTGTAGGCTTTTCTTCAAGGACAAATCTACGAGAGACAATCTCCTCACTGGTATAAGGGCTCATAGAATAAATACCAGGTAAATCCACCACCTCAGTATTAGGATGCCCCTTTATTGAACCGCTTTTTCTATCAACTGTAACTCCAGGGAAATTTCCCACATGCTGGTTAGCCCCTGTAAGCTGATTAAAAAGTGTAGTCTTACCGCAATTCTGATTGCCTACAAGAGCAAAAGTAAGCATGCCTGTGTTAACAGCCTTTGCCTTGTGCTCCACCTCATAATCATGGGTGCCGGCCTCCTCGCCAAGGGCTGGATGAGGTATTTCTTTTATTTGCTTCTCGTGGTCATGAATAGCCTCACTATCCGCACCAGATATATCCCTAATATTATCGATTTCTATTTGCTTAGCATCTGCCAGTCTGATGGTAAGCTCATATCCGGAAATACGAATTTCTATAGGATCTCCCATTGGTGCATACTTAATCATGGACACATCTGAACCGGGGATGATGCCCATATCAAGGAAATGTTGCCTTAGGGCACCGCTTCCTCCAACTGCCTTAACCGTAGCAGTTTTGCCAATATTAAGTTTACTTAAATCCAAGTTTCGACTCCTCTAATCATAGTTAGTTATAAACGCCCTTTATTATAGCACACTAACACCCATTATATGCAATAAAATAGCCTCTAGTTACGACTACAAGCCTTAGTATTTCTCCGCTCATCTAACACGATTCGCTTGAGAAATCTAAGAGCTTGCTGTCTACTAGAGGCTCATCATTATTTACATTTTATTCAGTGAAAAGTGGTGTTGAATAGTAACGGTCACCTGAGTCTGGAAGAAGAGCTACGATTGTCTTGCCCTTGTTCTCTGGCTTCTTTGCGTACTCGATAGCACCGTGAAGTGCAGCACCTGAAGAAATACCAACTGAGATACCTTCCTTCTTTGCAAGAAGCTTAGCAGCCTTAAATGCATCATCAGACTCTGCTACAAATACTTCATCATAAATCTTTGTATTAAGTACATCTGGAACGAAACCAGCACCGATACCCTGAATCTTGTGAGCGCCAGCCTTGCCTTCTGAAAGAACTGGAGAATCCTTTGGCTCAAGTGCTACTACCTTAACGTTAGGATTCTGGCTCTTTAAGTACTCGCCAACACCTGTTACAGTACCGCCTGTACCTACACCTGCGATGAAAAGATCAACCTGTCCATCTGTATCCTTCCAGATTTCTGGACCAGTAGTGCTGCGATGAGCAGCTGAGTTTGCAGGGTTAACGAACTGACCTGGGATGAAGCTGCCTTCGATTTCAGCAGCAAGCTCCTCAGCCTTTGCGATAGCGCCTTTCATACCCTTTGAGCCCTCTGTGAGAACGATTTCTGCACCGTAAGCCTTAAGAATATTTCTACGCTCTACTGACATTGTCTCAGGCATTGTAAGGATAGCTCTGTATCCCTTTGCTGCAGCGATAGCTGCAAGACCAATACCTGTGTTACCTGATGTAGGCTCGATGATAACTGAACCTTCCTTAAGCTGGCCCTTCTGCTCAGCATCCTCGATCATAGCAAGTGCTACTCTATCCTTTACTGAACCTGCTGGATTGAAGTACTCAAGCTTAACTAAAACCTTTGCCTCAAGGCCAAGTTCCTTCTCAATATTTGTCACCTCTACAAGTGGTGTGTTGCCGATGAGCTCTGATGCGCTCTTGTAAATGTTTGCCATAACATAACCTCCGTGTAAAAAAACTATTTTTAGTATACAACTTAATGTGTTTATCCGCTATTTAAATTAAACGGCCTTTGTATTTGAATTTGAATCTGTACCTACGCTGCTAACACCATCGATGGCTGCAAAGCCCTTCTCAAGATCCTCGATGATATCATCAATATGCTCTGTACCAATTGAAAGTCTGATTGTAGACTGTGTAATACCCTGATCTAAAAGCTCTTCCTCTGTAAGCTGAGAATGAGTTGTTGTTGCTGGATGAATAACAAGACTCTTAACGTCTGCTACATTTGCAAGGATTGAGAAAATCTCAAGATTGTCAATAAACTTATATGCTGCTTCCTTGCCGCCCTTGATTTCAAATGTGAAGATACTACCACCATTCTTAGGGAAGTACTTCTTATAAAGCTCGTGATCTGGATGATCCTCAAGTGATGGATGATTTACCTTAGCAACCTTTGGATGATTCTTAAGGAACTCAACAACCTTTGCTGTATTCTCTGCATGTCTGTCGAGACGAAGTGGAAGTGTCTCGATTCCCTGAAGAAGAAGGAATGCATTAAATGGAGAAATTGTAGCTCCTGTATCACGAAGAAGGATTGCTCTGATATATGTTACAAATGCAGCTGGTGCTGTTGCATCTGCAAATGAAATACCATGATAGCTTGGGTTTGGCTCTGCGATTGCAGGGAACTTTCCGCTCTTCTTCCAATCATATGTACCAGCCTCAACGATAACGCCGCCGAGTGTTGTTCCGTGACCACCAAAGAACTTTGTTGCTGAATGAACTACGATGTCTGCACCGTGCTCGATTGGACGTACCCAGTAAGCTGCGCCAAATGTGTTATCAACAACAAGTGGAAGGTCATGGCGGTGAGCGATTTCTGCAAGTGCATCAATATCAGGAATATCTGAATTTGGATTTCCAAGTGTCTCAATATAGATTGCCTTTGTGTCTTCCTTAATAGCATCCTCAACTTCCTTAAGGTTGTGAGCATCTACGAATGTAGCAGATACTCCATACTGTGGAAGTGTGTGAGCCAAGAGGTTGTAGCTACCACCGTAGATTGTCTTCTGTGCTACGATGTGTCCGCCGCCTGCAGCAAGTGCCTCGATTGTATATGTGATAGCTGCTGCTCCAGATGCAACTGCAAGTGCTGCTGTACCACCTTCGATTGCTGCAACTCTCTCTTCTAAAACACCCTGTGTTGAATTAGTAAGTCTTCCGTAAATGTTACCTGCATCTGCAAGCCCAAATCTGTCAGCTGCATGCTGTGAATTTCTAAATACGTATGAAGTTGTCTGGTAAATAGGTACTGCTCTTGCATCAGATGCTGGATCTGGATTTTCCTGTCCTACGTGAAGTGCTAATGTTTCAAATCTATAATTGCTCATAATATTTTCTCCTTTTCAAATCAATCAATTTTCATTTTCTTTTTATTAACAACATCGACTACAGCAACAAAACTGCATTCGCTCTACTCTAAAATTATGTCTTACAAAATCAATTAATAACTGCTTCATTTGTACTGCCTGCCTTTCTTTTTGTTTGCTTTTGTTTTATGTTGATGTAATCATAAACGTTATTACCTACTAGGTCAATAGGTTTAACGATAACAAAAAACTATAGCCGGCTATCAATAGAATTTATAACCAGCTATAGTTCTTATAAATCCTTATTTAACAATTGTTCTTAACACCTACAAATTGTTATTTAGAAAGCTCAACATAAAGTGCTGCATCTGCGCTCTCCATATAAGGTGCTGTCCAGAAAACAAACACAATACCACATGTAATTAAACCTAAGAAAATCCAACCAATAAATGATAAATCAAGTAGAAATGCTTTCCATTTATGGCCATTCATCATCTCACGAGATTTTGTAATAACCTCTGTTGCAGAAAGTTCTGGATTATCCTTTACAATATATGGAACCATTCTGTAAGAATACATCTTGATGATTCCTGGAATTAAGAATAGCAATGACCATAGGCACAAGAATATATCTCTCAATAAAAGAGTGACAAAAACACGTCCGTAATCCCCAAAGCCTTCACCGATAATTCCTAGCTCAGCCTGACCATCTTCTACATTTTTCTTGAAGAATCTATAGCAGCCAACCTGAAGTGGATTCTTAATAAAAATCTGAATCAAGAAACCAATTAATAATGCCATTCCAACCAATCCACCAAAGAATGCCATTAACGCACTCATTTCCTCAGCCGATAATCCAGAAAATATGGCATTAGCAACTTCTCTAGGATCATAATCACCCCTATTCTTGATAGTATAAGTTGCACCACCTGATACAACCCCTAGAATCAATGCTACCAAAACACATTTCCAATAGTTAGCCTTAAAGGCTGCCTTTCCGATACTTTTAACTTCCCCAATAGTCCACATAACAGGTCTCCTTTCAAAGCAATAATATTTCGTTATAGAAATATCACATATCATCTTTCACTGGTAATAATTATAACTCATTAGCGTCATATCACGTATTAATTCACATTTCTTTTACAAAATTCACTGATTTTTCACTAATCCCAGCCAAGAGCCTTTCGTTTTTCCTTCATATCAGCAACAATTTGCTTTGCAAGAGCTACTGGATCCGTATTTACGTTCATAGTAGAACCTAATAATTCCTTTGTTCCATGCTTTAAGAACTCGATTACATTTTGAGAACCATATATTGGCGCCTCAACACAATGATAAGAATTGATACCATTAAGTCTAAATCCAAGTGCCGCATCAATACCCTTTTCATTGCCCCATTCTGGTGAGGAGAATGCAAATGGAAGCTCGTATAAATCTTTCTTAAGCTCACCTGCAATTCCTGCAAAAATTCCAGTAGAACGAGTATTATCGATACATTCTCCCACATGCCATACTGGTGGCAAATCAGGCTCTAAGAACTCTCTTAGAGATTCCCCTGCTTTTTCCTTTCCAGAAATAGCACAATACCCAAGTTTCATAAGAGGGAATGACGCACATCCATTTGTTATGATAAGCACATTATTCTTGAGAAGCTCATCAGCTACATCTACAATACACTTTTCATATAGTACCTTTGGATTGTTACATCCAACCATATTTACAACACCAAGAATCTGTCCCGACTTGATAGCCTCAGCAAGTGGCTTCATGCTGCCAAATCTCTTGTGAATATATTCAACTGAAAATCCTACCTCAGCCTCCACTTCAAATGGAGGGATAAATACAGGGATGCCCTTTCTCTCCTCAAAGCTTTCAATGGCGCGACGAACAATTCTCTCTGCAAGTGACTTAGTTTCAGAAAGATTGCTATGATGATGATCGTATTCAAATCTCTCTGCACCAGGAAGTCTTGCTGACTCACTTGTAGTAATAACTGCAGTCTTAAAGCACTTTGCCACATCCATTATAGATGGGAATACATCCTGTACATCTGCCACCCAAAGGTCAAGAGCACCTGTTCCAAGAACAAGCTCTGCAGATACAGCATTAGATAGAGGAATAACACCACTATCTCTATACATAGCAGAAAGTCCTGAGCAGCAAATACCGTAAAAACGAATTCCCTTTGCTCCCTTTGACTTAGCAAGCTCAATTAAATCTTCACGCTTTCCAGCCTTTACAATTTCACTTACAAGAAGTGGCAAATGTCCGTGAACAGCTATATTTACATAGCCCTTCTTAAGCGCTCCTATATTGACCTTTGATGTTACTCTATCTCCAACACCAAAAAGTGAGTCTGTAGCAATTGATGCACCAACAACACCTGAGAATGTAAATGCAAGTCCGCAACGCAAAAATTGCTGCATGATACTCTTCCAGTCTCCGTCAGTGGCGCAGCCTGATTTATGATAAGCTTCAAACACTTCGTGGTAAGCACTGATAGGTAAAATATCAAGGTCCTTCCACACCTTTTTTCTCTCAGGCAATGCGCAGGCCTCGATAGTCTTATATTTAGCAGGGACTGTTCTAGACAAATCCTCTAAAAGTGCATCTGCCAAATCCTTTGCCACATTTTTAATCTGTCTATTCTTTTGTCTGATACCAAAGGCCTCAGCTGTAGCTCTGATTTTCTGCTCACCTAAAATTGGCACATCAAGTTCGCCCTCTGCTGCCTTTTTAAGTGCAAGCATTACCTCTCTAGCATGCATACCATGCTGAGCTGCACCTGCCGCAGCAGAACGAAGAAGATTTCTTGCAACGATTAAATCAGCGTCAGCACCGCACACACCCTTTGGTGCCTTTGGAGTAATACGACATGGACCCATATTACAAATTTTGCAGCAAGTACCACAAAGACCAAAGTTACACTGTGGCTTTTGAGCATCGAATCTATCAAAGGCAGTATCAATTCCTAACTGCTCCATTCTAAGAAGCATCTCTCTTACTGCAGGGTCTGGTGTCTGCTCGATAACATCCTGCTTAGATGGGAATGTCTTTCTGTATTCCTGCACAGCATTCATATAATCCTTTGTAAAATCAGCAGGATCACTTTCTCCACCATGGTCACTGGCCTTAAGTGTGACAGTTGGAATACCGTGCTCATCAAAACCAATTAAATTTCTGTGAGAATGGATATGGTCCACCCCATGCTTATGAGAATGATTATGTTCATGTGAATGGTCGTGTTCATGTGAATGATTGTGACAGTGTTCTTTTGAATTTGTTTCGCTCATTTTCTATCTCCCTTTACTAAACTAAAAACTATTAGATTGTGTATTCAATATTGTCTTCCATCTTCATGTTAAGCAAATCAAAGATCTTATCTCTAACAAGAAGAAAATCTCCACTTGTTCTATCTCTGAAATGATGAAGTGGCACAGTCAAAACACCCTTTACTTTGCCAGGATTAGGTGTCATAACTACAACTCTATCAGCAAGATATACTGCCTCTTCAATATCATGGGTAACAAAAATAATTGTCTTCTTTTCGCTTTTGCATATATCCAAAATATCATCCTGGAGCTTCATTCGAGTGATTGCATCCAAAGCACCAAACGGCTCATCCATGAAAATGATATCCGGCTCAACCGCAAGGGCTCTTGCAATGGCAACACGCTGCTTCATTCCTCCTGACAACTGCCTTGGAAAACTATTTGCAAAATCTTCTAGCTTTACAAGCTTTAAATATTTAAGAGCTATCTCTCTTCTTGTTTTCTTATCAATCCCCTTTGACTCAAGTCCAAGTTCTATATTTTTAATAACTGTTCTCCATGGCAATAGGCCATAGTTTTGGAAAATAGTAACGTTCTTTGGGCTAGGCAATGTGACATCCACACCATCAATCTGCACATTACCTTGATTAGCAAGATCAAATCCTGCAATAGCATTTAAAAGTGTACTTTTACCACATCCTGAAGGTCCCAAAAGGCAAATGAACTCTCCCTTTTCAATATCAAGATTTACGCCTGAAAGAGCTATAAACTCCTGTCCATTTTCCGTAAATGTCTTACCTGCATTTTCAATATGAATATATGACATTAGTTTTCACCTCCCCAAGCTCTAAGGATTCTCTTTTCTAAAAGTCCAATTAAAAAGTCTAATAGTAATCCTATCAATCCAATAACAAGAATTGTTGCAAGCAAAATGTCAGCTCTTACATTATTTCTCGCATCGATAATCTGATATCCAAGTCCCGACTGGGCTCCTACCATCTCACCAGCTACAAGAAAAATCCATGCACTTCCTAGGGCTAGATGAATTGAATTTGCAATCTGCGGAAATGCAGCAGGAAGAATAACCTTCCACATAAGTTTTGGCTGCTTTATTCCAAAATTCTCAGATACTCTAAAATAGATATCATCTATCTTCATTACAGCTGATACAGTAGAAAGTAATACTGGGAAAAATGCTGCAATAAAAATAATCACTATAGCTGGCAAATCGCCAATACCAAACAGCAGAACTACAAATGGCATCCATGCTGTTGGAGAAATAGGTCTAAGTAGCTGAAGTGTTGGATTAACATAATTGAAAACCTTTGGAAGGCTTCCAAGAATAAGCCCAAGAACTACAGCAATAATTACAGACAATCCATAACCAATTATGAATCTTCCCATACTTGTAAGTATTGATTCAAAAAGCTGACCTGATGTAATCATCTCAATCAAGGCCGAAAATGCCATAAGTGGTGATGGAAACAAGGCATCACTGTAATCACTAACTAAAAATAATACCTGCCAAATTCCTATTAATATTAGAATGGATACTATTACATATCTGACTGAAAGAATCTTTTTCATTTTTATTCTCCCTTACCTTTGAATCTCTAGAAATCACTTAATACAAAATCTTCGTAAGCTGGTGGATTATCACTCAATCCATATTTCTTAACCTTTTCAACAAGTGAATCATATACTTCCTCTGTTATCTCAAGGTCATCATAAGAAATCCACTGAAGTGAAATATCAAGAACATCATCCTTCTGATTTAAATACTCTTTTGCAACTGCCTTGGCCTCTTCCTCAGTAAGAGCATTTCCAGCTGCCTTGTACTGCTCTACGTATTCCTTGGCTGCTTCTGGTCTCTCATCTATAAACTTGTCAGTGAGGACAAGTGCGCAGCATGCACTATCTTCCCAAAGTTCATTTGATTCATATAAAACCTTGCCAGCTCCAATTGATACGCCCATAGCGCCAAATGGTTCTGCAACGCAATATCCATCAATTGTTCCTGCAGCAAGTGCTGAAGGCATCTCTGTAGGAGCGAGCTCCACTACATTGATATCATCTATTGTTAAGCCATTTTCCTCCAAGGCTAGATTAACCAAAATATTGTGTGATGACTGTCTGTGAGGGATTGCAATTGTGCGACCTTTTAAATCAGCACCATCTTTTACATCATTTGAAACAACAATTACATTGCCATCCTTATGACCAAGTGCAACTGCCTTAATTCCAACGCCCTCTGCCTTTGATTTCATAGCAAGCTCGATAAGTACTGATGCGCCGTCTACCTGACCTGAATTAAGGGCATCTAAAAGCTCTGGCCAAGAACCATATTTAACAAGCTCCACCTGAATGTTTCCATCTGCGCTAGCTTCAAGTTCCTTAGCTTCCTCGAGAGCAGCAAGTGAATGAGTAATTGGAAGATAAGCAATCTTCACGGTCTCTTTTGATTCACTGGCTTTGGCCTTGCCACAGCCAACAAGTAAAAATGTTGATAAAACTAGCAATGTTAATAGTAAGTATTTTTTCATATTTCTTATCCTCCGTATTTACGTTATTAATCTTCCTCTCACCTACTAGGTTGATAGGATTTTAGCAAAACAAAAGAACTAGGTCAATAAACCTAGTTCCCACATTTAATGATAGCGCGTTATCAACTAAATTTATAGCTAACGCATATACGAATTAAATATACATTCAACTATTCCTTCATAAGAAGAAATATCAGCCTCTGCGGCCACCTCAAATCCTAGCTCTCTTATTGTTCTAGAACATGCTGATCCTATTGAAATAACATCCTTTGGAAGAAAATTTCCAAAATTTTTTATAGCAAATCTTACATTACTTCCACTTGTGAAAATTGAGGCATCACAATTTTGAATCTCAGATAGATAGTTTTCATCCCTATCGCACTCAACCTCTACATTCTCATAGCAGACAATTTTAGTTATCACATGCTCCTTTGAAACTGTATTTTCAAAATCCTCAGATGTGTTATTTTGACAGATCCAATAAATGCCCGTTCCTGGCGCCATAACCTCATTTAGCTTTATTGCTAAATCCTTACCATTTTGAACCTCAGAAATCACGTCAGCTTTTATACCAAATTCCATAAGAGTGTTGGCGGTCTTCTTTCCAATACATGCAAATCTATAGCCGGCCAAAGATCTAACATCAAGACCTACATTCTCATATAAATTCCAGAAAAATGACTTCACTCCATTTGGACTGGTAAACACCACATAGTCCCCAAACTTCGCCTCTGAAATAAAACTCAAATCACATTTGATTGGCTCAATCGCTCCTGCCTTTGCAGTGATCACATCTGCTCCATATGAAATCAGCCTCTCCTTAAGTTCATTAGGTCGATTCTGCTGTCTTCCACCTAGAATACTGTATTCAAATCTATCGATAACTGGAAGGAAAAACTTTTTACCAAATAAAAGTCTCTTCTCAAAAAAGCTAAGGTCATTAGAAAGTGTAACCACTTTTCCAACAACTATAATCGCAGGAGATAAAAGTCCAGCCTCCTTGACCTGATTTTCAATGGTAGAAAGAATTCCAACAACCTTCTTTTGATGATTTGTGGTGCCACTTGAAATTACAGCTGCAGGAGTATCCTCTGCTCTTCCAGCTGCTATTAGACCTCTTGAAATATCTCCTACATGAGCAAGTCCCATGAGAAATACGTATGTGATGTCCTCATCAAGTAGCTGACTATAATCTATATCAGATATCCTGTCCTTTTTACTGTGTGCTGTAATAACCTGAAATCCCTTAGAAAGTCCTCTGTGAGTAATTGGAATACCAGCACTTGAAAGAGCCGCTATAGATGAACTAATACCTGGAACGACCTCTACTTCTACATTCCTAGCCTGAAGAAAAAGAGCCTCTTCTCCTCCACGACCAAAAACATAAGGATCTCCACCCTTCAATCTAACAACAAGCTTATGTTTTTTAGCATTGTCGTAAAGCAACTGATTTATCTCATCCTGTGGAACTGTATGACAGTGGTTGGCCTTTCCCACATAAATCTTTTCACAATCCAGGGGTACAAGCTCAAGGAAATCACTGTTTAAAAGCCTATCGTATACAATGCAATCTGCCTGCTTTAGATATTCATATCCCTTTAATGTAAGAAGCCCTTTTTCACCTGGGCCGGCACCAACAAGTACCACCTTACCTAATTCACTCATCTATTAATTCTCCAGTTGCTTTTTTATTTCTTTAATAGCCAATTCAATCAAGCTATCATCTGCTGTGGTTCCATCTACAGAAACCTTTGCAAGCTTAGTACCATTTTCATCACCAAACAGTGCCTTTAGGTTATAGCCTGTATCTGTCTTTGAAGCAAAAGCTCCTATAGGCAAATGACAATCACCCTCTATCTTTTGTAAAAAACCTCGCTCTAAATATGCTATGCTATTGGACTCTTCACTTGATAGAGAGTTGACCATCTCAAGCAGCTTGGTATTTGACTCATTAAGCTCAAGGGCCAAAGTACCCTGAGCTGGGGATGGAATCATCTCATCTATATCAAAGAAATAATAATTGTCATTTTCAATGTGAAGTCTCTTTAGCCCTGCAGCAGCAAGAACTATTCCGTCCAACTCTGTCCCATCTGCAAGTCCCTCATTAAGCTTTTTTATTCTAGTATCGATGTTGCCTCTTATTGGGAAAATATGAAGGTCAGGACGAAGTGCAAGAAGCTGGAAGCTTCGTCTCTTGCTTCCTGTGGCTACATTGGCTCCTTCTGGCAAGTCAGATAATTTATTACCATTTTTCAATATCAAAACATCTCTTGGGTCTTCTCTCAGCCATGCCTTAGCAAAAATAAGTCCCTTAGGCTGATCTGATGGCATATCCTTCATAGAATGAACAGCAAGCTGTATCTCATCAGCAAGAAGAGCTCGTTCTATCTCATCAACAAAAAGTCCCTTAGAACCAATCTGATCCAGCGGTCTAATTTGATCTATATCGCCAGTAGTCTTTATTATAACTACCTCATATTCATTTTCAGGAAAAGCCTGCCTTAATCTATCAATTACATAATTGGTCTGTGCCAATGCAAGCTTTGAGCCTCGAGTTCCTACTTTTATTTTCATAGCAAAATATCCTTTTTAAGAATTTTCTCTCTTAAAATTATCATATCCAAAAGTATTATAAAAGCCCTTTAACTTTTATACAAAAATTAAAAGGCTTTATACTCTTTAATAAAAATAATCTTGAGAAATAATTCTTAAATCTTCCTTTTCATAGATGCCATTTTCGACATGGTAACTATTAAGGACTGGATTTTCTGCCATAAGAGATAAAATCATGTAGCTTGCCTTTGAATCAAAGGAAAGTCTGATATCCTCCTCTGATGGCCTTGATGGAGATTCTGGATGAGAATGCCAATTGCCAAGAGGCTTAAGGCCATTTGCTCGCATGTCCTTAATGGCCTGCATCTGGTCCTTGGGATCTAGAGTAAAATGGTCCTGAGCATGGTCAATGTTTTCAAGAAAATATACCTTTTTTATAAGTCTGGTCCCATCCTCTTCTTCCTCTCCTGCAATGAGTCCACATGCTTCTTCTGGAAGATGTTCCCTAGCGTATTTAACTATATCATCGTATATACGATAATCTAATCTTATTATTCTCATTATTGATTTTCCTTTGTCTCAAAGCGGCCTGCTGTCTCCTCGCAAACCTCCTGCTCATAGTCAATAAGTTCTGTAATTGTAGGATGGCTACCGCACACTGGACATTTGCTTGTGTCAGAAGGAAGCTTAACCTTTCTAAACTCCTGATTTACAGCATCATAAGTAAGAAGATGACCTGTGAGAAGCTTTCCAACTCCTACAATATATTTAACTGCCTCCATTGCCTGGAGTGAACCGATAACACCACCCATGGCACCGATTACACCTGCCTGCTTACATGTTGGCACTGCATCCTTTGGTGGTGGATTCTTAAATACACATCTGTAACATGGTCCCTCTCCTGGCACGTATGTCATGAGCTGACCCTTGAATCTGATAATACCAGCATGTGAAAATGGCTTCTTCTCCATTACACAAGCATCATTAATCAAAAACTTTGCTGGGAAATTATCAGTTCCATCAATTACAAAATCGTATTCACGAATTAACTCTCTAATATTTGTTGAATCTACAAACATGTGATAAGTCTTAACTTCCACATCTGGATTCATTGCATTCATAGTTTCCTTTGCTGATTTTACCTTTGGCTTTCCAATATCAGCTGTGCTATGAATAATCTGACGCTGAAGATTTGATAAATCAACCTCATCAGCATCAACGATACCTATTGTACCTACACCTGCCGCTGCTAAATACATAGCTGCTGGAGCTCCAAGTCCTCCGGCTCCAATAATAAGAACCTTAGCATTTAAAAGCTTCTTTTGGCCCTTTGCTCCAACTTCTTTAAGGATAATGTGGCGGCTGTAGCGTTCTATCTGCTGGTCTGTCATTGCCATTACTGTCCGCCTCCCATGAAATAAAGGAATTCTACTGAGTCACCTTCCTTAAGAACAGTCTTATCTTTGTTCTCAGTTTCAATGAATTCGTCGTTGATAGAAACTGTTACATACTGTGGTGTCTCAACATTCTCAAGTTCAATAAGCTCTGGAAGTGTTAATCCATCTTTGTATTCTTTCTTTTCTCCTGCAACTGTGATTGTCATTTCCTAATCCTCCCTGTTAAATATTTGAATCAATCCAATCGGATAAATCATCGTAATCCTTGGCGCCAATTTGCTTATCAATATCCTTACCATCCTTGAATAACACAAGTGTGGGATTTGAAAGTACGTTAAACTCTTTGGCCAGATCACCCTCATAGTTAGTGTTTACTTTATAAATGTTTAGCTTGCCTTCATAATCTTCTTCAAGCTCACACAACACTGGTGCAAGCTTTTTGCAAGCTACACAAGAATCAGAATAGAAATCTACTAATACTGGGATTTCGCTATCCAAAACTTTTGACTTGAAATCATCTGCATAAATTCTAGCGGCCATATTACTCCTCCACTTTTCTTACATACAATGTGTATGTTCCATCTCCATTGTCATCTAACTTAAGCACCTGATGACCATCCTCTTTGAATGAACGAGGAACATTCTGCACTGGCTCACCATCATTTAAGCGAATAGCAAGAACCTGTCCGTCATCAAGCTCCTCGATTGCCACCTTTGCAGTAACAAAGGTCAAAGGGCAAACCTTATCAGTAATATCAATGCTCTCATCAAACTCTAAAATCTCTGCCATATTAATCCTCCTTCGCTGATTACGGTTACAAGCCTTAAACTCTCCCAGACTCAGCATAAAAAGCTTCCCTTGGGAGAGCTAAGAGCTTGTTACCTATCAGCTCATCTAAATTTTTCTTTATCCTTGATATGCCTTTTCAAGTCTCTCGCGTAGGTCATCTACACCAAGACGTGTAAGTGTTGCTCTAAAGCGCTCGCTTGGATTAGCATTTTCTTCAAAGTAATCAATAGCTGCATCAGTAACTCTGAAAAGTGTCTCCTTATCGCGAAGGATTGGAAGATACTCCTCCGCCTTATAAATCTTATTTCCAAAAGTACCACCGAAGGATACGATATATCCTGGTGTGCCTTCCCAAGCATCTGTAGGACAGCTCTTTACGCATCTAGCACAGTTGTTGCATTTCGCATTGTCGATAATAACTTTTCCATCTTCCATCTTAAGAGCATTTTCACGGCAGGCCTTTACACATACACCACATGAAATACATGCATCTTCCTTGTATTCAACTGTCATGCCACCTTTGATTCCTACATCATTTTCTTCTGCCTTAAGACAGTTATTCTGACAACCTGTAACACCAAACTTAAACTTGTGTGGAAGCTGTCTACCAAAATATCTGTCATTTAATTCCTTTGCCAAAGTATATGTATCTATACATCCTGAAGGACAGATTTCAGAACCCTGACAGGCTGTGATTGTTCTAACTCTAGGACCGCAGACACCAGTGTAAACACCACCTTCTTCAAGCTCATTTTTCACCTGCTCTAAGTCATTTACATGAATAAATGGAATCTCAATACCCTGACGAGATGTCATATGGATATATCCATGTCCATATTTCTCTGCAACCTCAGCCACAACCTTAATCTGATTTGCATCAAGATTACCACCTACTACAGCAAGTCTAAGTGAACCATAGCCTTTCTGTACCTGACTCATAAATCCGCCAGCTTTAAGAGCCTTGTAATCAATTTTTTCTGCCATCTTATACTCCTTTACATTGCTGGTCTTGGCCAGCTGATTAAATTAATTTATTGCCTGCTTGAAATCAGCAATCAAATCGTCTATGTCCTCAATACCTACGGAAATACGTATCAAGTCATCATATACTCCGGAATCTTCAAGCTCTTTTTCAGTGCTATGAAGAGATATGGTTGATGATGGATGTACCACCAGAGTCTTTGTATCTCCAATATTCGAAAGAATAAATGGTATTTGAAGCTTATTCATTATTTCAAATGCTCGTTCCTTAGAGCCTACGCGAATGGTAAGTATTCCACCAAATCCATTTTTCAAAACCCTTTTTGCTACATCATGCCAATCACTTGATTCAAGTCCAGGATAATTGACTTTAATATCCTTATAGTTCTCTTCAAACCATTTAGCCAATTGATATGCATTATCTGATTGTCTATCCATTCGAAGTCCAAGTGTTTCAAGGCCTATAATATTAAGATATGCATTAAGTGGTGATAGACATACACCTACATTTCTGTACAAACCATTTCTCAGCTTACTTACAAAGGCAAACTTTCCAAACTTAAGATACTCTCCTAACACTGGATATCTGTCCTTTGTCCATTTGAAATTGCCACTGTCTGTAAGAATACCGCTGATAGAATTACTGCTTCCGTTTATGTATTTAGAAGAAGAATTGACTACAATGTCTGCTCCATGCTCTATTGCCTTTACCAAATAAGGTGTTGCTGTTGTGTTATCAAGAACTAACGGAACACCATGGCTATGGGCAATCTCTGCCAGCTTATCAATATCAGTTACGTCCAAACAGGGATTCCCGATGGTCTCTGCAAATACCACCTTGGTTTTATCCGTAAATGCGTTTTCAATCTCATCCCAATCATTGTTCTTTACATATATTGTCTTTATTCCAAAGGCCTCTATATCTCTAAACAAATCGATGGAGCCACCGTACAAACTGGCGCTTGATATAATCTCATCTCCAGCCTGCAAAATATTTAAAAGAGCCATTGATATGGCAGCCATTCCGCTGGCGCAAGCCACAGATGCAAGACCACCTTCTAATTTATTGATTCGCTCTTCAAAAGCTGAAACCGTTGGGTTCGCAACTCTCGTATAACAAAACCCCATCTTTCTTCCGCCAAAAATACCTGCCAAGTCCTCAGAGGTTTCTTGTTCAAAAGCACTGCTTTGATATATAGGTGGCAATGTTGCACCTTTGGAGTCTTTGATTTTTCCTGCATGTAAAAGATCTGTGTTGAATCCCACCCATGTCACCTCTTTTCCTTTGAACTATTTACCTATTGGGTTAGTAGGATATTATCAAAACATAGGTGCCGGGTCAATAAATGTAGCTCCTACAATAAATGATAGCTAGCTATAAACTGAATTTATAACTGGTTATTTTCTAGATATAATCTCCTAAAATTGCCGTATCTCCGTGGATTGAAGATGCTCTGTAGATAAATGAAGCCACCTCTTCAACTGTCATATTCTTATCAAACCAGTTTGAATAATAGCCTCTAGTTGTATCAAATACAGATGTATCGATACTGCTGTTAGCTGCAAAAAGAACTAAAATTCCTGCATCATTTAGATGTCTAATCACACCCTTTACTCCGTGAGAGCTATCTGGCGCGTACAAATATGTATGGCGTCCCTGATTAGATAATTCTCTTTCAACCTTTTTAACAAACTCTAAATCAAATCCATCTTCAGAAAGAGGAATCTCCACAGTGATAGCCCTCTGGCCCTTCCACTGACTTCTAGTCTCTCTGTCGATTTCTGTAACTGTATTAGCATTGTCTGACTTGTAAAGCTGTGTAACTACACCACAGGCAGATGTCATATTAGAAACTCTATCAATGAGGATAAGCTCACCTAGAGTCCTATGCTTTTTAAATACGTCAATTACGATGCTGTCCGCTAGCTTCAGCTCACATACAGCAATCTCATTTTTATTTAAAGAGCTAACCTCTCTCTTTTCACCAGTATTAACATCTATAGCATATCTAATGCTTGTCACTACACCTGGAATAAGCTTTGTGCCAAGCTTTACAAAGAAGTTCTTGCCAAGCTCCAGCCTCTCATCATCCATCCATAGAAGTGTTACTTCAAATGATGTGGCAACCTGAAGGGCTGTATCCTTTGTAAGGACACAGCCTCTTGATACATCAACCTCTCTATCAAGCTGGATGGTAACAGGCTGACCTATAGCTGCCTCATCTACTGTCTTATTTAAAAGATGAATACTTTTTACATTGGCCTTTTCGTTGCTAGGTAAAACAGTGATTTCATCTCCCACATTTACACTGCCAGCTTCAATCTGTCCCTGAAATCCTCTAAATGTATGGTTTGGACGGCACACTCTTTGAACAGGTAGGTAAAAGCCTTCTTCTTTTTCCTCATCGATAGGTACTGTCTCAAGATAGTCTAAAAGTACAGGTCCCTCGTACCAAGGAATATTACCTGAAGCCTCTGTAACATTGTCACCTTCTGTAGCAGAAACTGGGATTACAACAACATTAGAAAGTCCAAGCTCATCTACAAGCTCATTAATCTGATCTGTGATCTCATCAAAACGCTCCTTGCTGTATCCAACCAAATCCATTTTGTTTACCGCAAATACGAAGTGCTTGATACCCATTAGTGAACAGATTCTAGCATGGCGCTTTGTCTGCACAAGCACTCCCTGCTTTGCATCAATAAGAATAATTGCAAGGTCAGCAAATGATGCTCCTACAGCCATGTTTCTTGTATATTCCTCATGGCCTGGTGTATCTGCAACAATAAAGCTTCGCTTATCAGTTGTAAAATATCTATATGCCACGTCAATTGTAATGCCCTGCTCACGCTCTGCCATAAGACCATCAAGCAAAAGTGAATAGTCAATTTTGCCTTCGCGGCTTCCTACTTTTGAATCAAGTTCAAGGGCCTTCTCCTGATCAGCATATAAAAGCTTAGAATCATATAAAATATGACCGATAAGTGTTGATTTTCCATCATCAACACTACCGCAAGTAATAAATTTAAGTAATTGCATTTAGAAATAACCCTCCCTTTTTCTTCTTTCCATTGAGCCTGCTGCCTCGTTGTCAATTACACGAGTAGTACGCTCACTTGAGATGGCACTTAATGTCTCATCGATAATCTCATCAAGTGTGTCTGCATCAGATTCAACGCCACCGGTAAGGGGATAACATCCAAGTGTTCTAAATCTCACCTTTTTATTTACAATCTCCTCACCTGGTAAAAGTCTATCCTTCAATCTGTCGTCATCTACCATGATGATATTGCCATCCCTGTAAATAACAGGGCGTTCCTTTGCAAAATAAAGGGAAGGAATCTCGATATTTTCTCTTTTGATATACTGCCAAATATCTTTCTCTGTCCAGTTTGAAAGTGGGAAAACTCTTACCTCTTCGCCCTTAAATAGCTTTGTGTTGTAGAGCTTCCACATTTCCGGACGCTGATTTTTGGGATCCCAAGCATGCTCAGTATTTCTAAATGAGAAGATTCTCTCCTTGGCTCTGGATTTCTCCTCGTCTCGACGTCCACCGCCAAATGCTGCAGTAAATCCGTATTTATCAAGAGCCTGCTTAAGAGCCTGAGTCTTCATAATATCCGTATATGCGCTACCATGGTCAAAAGGATTAATACCAGCCTTCACACCTTCTTCGTTAATGTATTCAAGCATGTTAAGACCGTATTTTTCTGCTACATGGTCTCTGAATTCAATCATTTCTTTAAATTTCCATGTAGTGTTTACATGCAAAAATGGAAATGGTGGCTTTTCAGGATAAAATGCCTTAAGAGCCAAATGAAGCATAACCGAACTGTCCTTGCCAATCGAGTAAAGCATAACTGGCTTTTCACATTCAGCCGCAACTTCCCTTATGATATAAATTGCTTCTGCTTCTAGTTTGTCTAAATGTGTCAAATTGCTCATGTTAATCCTCTCTTTAATACTTATTTGATTCAAGGGAATTGATATCTATTGTCCTTATTTCCTTTTCCCCTTTAGAAAAAATCCAATGCTTAATTGGCCCCTCTTCTTTAAAGGTAAGAATTGTACCTCGTCCACCCACATCTGCACCTAAGAAAAACTCAATAGCCTGTGCCTTGCATTCCTTAAGACATGATGTGCAACCCCAGCAGTCTCTCTCCCTTTTTATAAAAGCTTTTTTATTATCTAGCTTTATTAGATTTCCAGGACATGCCTCTATACATTTCCTACAGCCAATACATTTATCCTGATTTATTTTGATACTCAAAGAACCACACCTCCTGCATAGTTAATACTGTTATCCTCATTAAAGGTAAACTTAAGTGGCTTGTATTCATCTACCACAAGAGGTCGTTTTATGATTTTAATTCCGTCAGCTTCTTTAATCGAATTAATATATAGCCTGTAGTTATCGTCTTCATTTTCATGAGTCATATTTTCTGCAAAGCTATGCCATCTTGTCTCTTTTCTGGCGTGCAAATGCTCAATCAAAGATAGGCATACAATCAGCCTGTCCCTTAATTCGTATATCTGAAGTAGCTCATCAGCATCATTTGCTCTAAGCTTTTCAAATACTTCAAAGAGACCTAGGATAAGCTTTCTTGCTATGACAAGACCTGTGTCATTGAACTGATAATGCTTTGATATACCTCCTGCATATTCATCCATTATCTTTTGCATAGCTTCCTCAACCTGCTCGATTGAGATATCAGAATCTGCGTTGTTAAGGTGCTTGTTGTAGTTGTTAATGATAGCTTCATATGAGGTATCTAAAGCTGCACCATTATCATCATCTAACAATTTAAGAATGCCCTCAGCTGCTATCTTTCCTTCTACAAGTGCCCCTGTAACATACTTTTGAGGTGCGCCTCCTGCCACATCACCAGCTGCATAAAGTCCCTTAACAGTTGTGGCTCTGTCATCATCAATCCAGTAGCCGCTTGCTGTATGACCGCCAACAATGTATGGCTCAGTGCCTTCTATTTCTACATTTTGCTCAGCTGGGCCCTGACCACCTTCTATCCATTTAAGTGTCTGAGAAGGAGCCATATTCAGGTATGCCTTGTATAAATCCTCCTGCTGCTCATTTGAAATCTCATCAGTTTTTAAATAGCAAGGTCCACGACCTTCCATGTTTTCCACAGTGGTACCATAGACTCTCTCGCATGTAGCCACACCGTATTTAGTCTCATATATCTGGCCTACACCATTCATCTGCTTTGCTCTAACGCCCTGAGCGATTGTGCCAGTTGGTGCTATAGTATCCTTGCATCTAAGGGCAATAAAGCGCATCTCAAGTGTGGTCATTTCTGCGCCTGCGTTAATACCCATGGCGTATCCCGCCCCAGTGTTAAATGGTGGATACCACATCTTATGTCTAGAAAAGCCAGGATTATTTGGTCTGTATAAACCAGCGGCGCCACCTGTTGCCATCAAAACTGCCTTAGCCTTAATCACATAGGCCTTCTCATCATTTACATCAAATCCAACAGCACCAAGAACTCTATTTTCCTTTACCAGCAAATCAGTGATATTGATATGATTAAGTATGCTGACATTTTTTGCATCCTTTGCCATCTTAGCAAGTATAGGCTTAATGTTTTCTCCGTTTATTTTTATATTTCTATTTCCTCTGGTAACATAGTCACCATTCTCATCCTTGAGAATTACAAGTCCGTTATCCTCAAGAGTTTTGGTGGCCTCATTAAGTCCTTCTGAAATAGATAAAAGCAAATCTTCTCTGACTATTCCCTTTGCGTCATTCTTGCAGTAGTCCACATAATCCTGTGGCACTCGCCCCTTAGTAATGTATGCATTAATTGCATTTACACCTGCAGCAAGACAACCACTGCGCTTGATATTTGCCTTTTCAGCAATAAGTACCTTATATTTGCCATTCTGACCTAGAATATAGGCACCATAGCAGCCTGCAGTACCTCCGCCGATTATAAGTACATCAGTATTTAATTCTTCTACTGTAATTTTTTTACCCATTAAAACTCCTATTAAATAACAATTGCTTCCTCTGCAATTGAACTGTTAATTAAAAGAGAGACTTCGTCATTTGTAACTACATACAATCTGTATATGAATACAAAAACTTCCTCTCCAATTTCCACAGCAGGATCATTAATGCTTCTAATAGCAGAAATGAGATTGCCATGAATTCTTGTTTTTACCTCCAGATTGCTTCCTCTGAAAATAATGTCTTCAACAATAGCTTCCTCTGCAGATTTTTCAAACTGAAGACTTTCGCCTTTTTTGAAAATGCTTACAAATTCTGGTCTGATAAAAGATGTCTGACTCTCATCTTCCTTTTCAAAGCACTTGAATTCATCGAAGTTTTGTACCTCAGTTGACTGTCCAATGAACTGGGCTACAAATGGTGTAGCTGGATTCTTATAAAGCTCCTGAGGTGTGCCAGTCTGCTCAACTCTACCCTGATTTGTAACTATGATCTCATCAGCTACTTCTATGGCTTCATCCTGATCATGGGTTACAAAAATACTTGTTATGTTAAGCTTTGTAATCATCTGTCTAAGCCATGAACGAAGCTCTAGTCTTACCTTTGCATCGATTGCTGCAAAAGGCTCATCCAAAAGCAATATTTGAGGATTAGGGGCAAGAGCTCTGGCAAATGCCACTCTCTGTCTCTGACCACCAGAAAGCTGACTTGGAAATCTTTTTTCAAGTCCAGAACAACCGATTAAGTCTAGCAATTCTGTTACTCGCTCTTTTATCTCATTTTCTGGAGTCTTTTTAACCCTAAGACCAAATGCGATATTGTCATATACAGTCATGTATCTAAAAAGTGCGTAGCTTTGGAATACGAAACCTATTCCTCGCTCACTTCCTGGAACATCATTGACCACTTTCCCATCGATAACTATTTCTCCTGAATCAGGATTCTCAAGACCAGCAATCATTCTAAGGATTGTTGTCTTTCCACTTCCTGATGGGCCAAGCAATGCTACAAGCTTGCCCTTTTCGATAGAAATATTAATATCCTTTGAAGCATGAAATCTTTTAAAATGCTTATTTATATCATAAAGCTCTACGTATGCCATAATTTATCCACCCTTTACTTATTTAAATCCAACTCCTTCTTGCCTTTCTTTTCAATTACAAGACGAAGTATCAATACAACAATTGCCAGTACAACTAAAATTGAAGAAGCTGCAAAAGCTCCTGTGAAATCATATCCCTGATACAAAAGCTCAATGTACAGTGGAAGTGTGTTGGTCTTGCCTCTCAAGTGTCCTGAGAGAACAGATACTGCACCAAACTCTCCCATGGCTCTTGCCGTACAAAGAACCACGCCATATAGTAGCGCCCACTTAATATGAGGAAATGTTACTTTCTTGAAAATATGAAAAGTACCTGCTCCCATTAATGCAGCTGCCTCCTCCTCATCACTTCCCTGGGCTGTGAGAACCGGAATCAGCTCGCGAGAAATAAATGGGAAAGTAACAAATATTGTTGCAAGGACAATACCAGGAACCGCAAATATAATCTGTATTCCATAGGAGTCCAAAATCGGATATAAGAAACTCTGTCTTCCAAATGTAAGAACGTATATAAGACCTGCTATAATCGGAGATACGGTTACAGGCAAATCAATAAATGTGGATAAAAGCTTCTTTCCTTTAAATGCATATTTTGTTATAAGCCATGCCGCAGCAATACCAAAAAGTGTATTGATTACAACAGCAAAAAGTGTAGCCTCCAAAGTAAGTAATGCTGCCTTAATTGCATATTCATCAGTAACCGCATTTATATATTCAGAGATTCCATATCTAAATGCTGTTACCAAAATATAGATTAGAGGCAAAATCAAAAATATACCTAAAAACAGAAAGCTTATAATGATTAAAATTGTTTTTAGTGCTTTGTTTTCTTTTCTAAGCTCCATTTCTTCACCTCCTATGCAAGTCCATTAACTCTTCTTGAAACAATGCTTTGGACTATGGCATTTACCGATAGAATAACCACCGCTATAGCAAGCATTACAAGAGCTATTGATGTAGCTGCTGAATAATCATATTCCTGTAGCTCTGACATAATGAGAAGTGGTGCTATCTCGGTTTCATAAGGAGTATTTCCTGCTATAAATACAACACTTCCGTACTCCCCAATACTTCTCGCAAATGCAAGTGTAAATCCCGAAATAATTGCTGGTAGTATTTCAGGGAAAATAACCTTAAAAAAAGTAGTTCTAGAATTGGCACCAAGAATAAATGCTGCCTCCTCATATTGAATATCAATTTTTTCTAATACCGGCTGCACGCTTCGCACTACAAATGGTATTCCTATAAAAATAAGGGCTATTGTAATACCTATTCTTGTGTAGGCAATCTTTACTCCAAATAGCTTGTATAATATACTTCCCACCCAGCCATTAGTGGTTGTAAGGTGAGTCAGAGAAATACCTGCTACCGCTGTTGGCAAAGCAAATGGAAGTTCAATTATTCCATCAATAAATTTCTTGCCCTTGAAGTCATATCGCACTAAAACAAATGCCAATATAAGTCCCATTACAACATTTATTAGCGATGCTATAAAAGCAGTGGAAATACTTACAAAATATCCAGATAGCACCCTGGGTCTTGTTACCGTATATACGAATTCCGAAAAACTCAACTTTGCAGAAAAGACTACAAGTGAACAAAGTGGAATCAACACTACAATGCTAAGTATTGTTATCGTTATTCCTAATGAAATTCCAAAACCCGGTATTACACTTTTTCTCTTTTTCATTCTTCTAGTCCTCTCTACAAAATTTTGGAATGGGGATTTCCCATTCCAAAATGTTTTACTGTTTACTGTTCATAAATGCTGTCGAAGTTAGCTCCGTCAGCGAAATGATCTGCTCTAGCCTTAGCCCAACCACCAAAGTGGTTGATATCTGTAAGTGAAATGTTGTCATTAATCCACTTACCATCAGCAGGAACCTCTGTAATAGTATTTGATGAATCAGATGATACATACTTGTCATAGATTGATTTTGTGCTAGGTCTGTAGTAATTCTGTGCCTCAATCTCCTGAGCCTCATCTGAGTACAAGTAGCTTAAATACTCTTTTGCAACATCCTCAGTTCCATGCTTCTTAGCAACTTCATCAACTACTGCAACAGTTGGCTGGCAAAGAATAGATACTGAAGGAACTACGATTTCATACTCTCCTGGATATTCCTGAAGTGAAAGGAATGCCTCATTCTCCCATGCAATAAGTACATCACCCTGCTTATTCTCAACAAATGATGTTGTTGCACCTCTTGCTCCTGAATCAAGTACTACTACATTGGCATAAAGCTGCTTGATAGAATCAAGGATTTCCTCTTCGCTCTGACCCTGCTGCTCAAAATAGTACCAAGCTGCAAGGTAGTTCCACATAGCACCACCTGATGTCTTTGGATTTGGAGTAATAACTCCTACATCACTTCTAATCAAATCATCCCAGTCATAAATCTCCTTTGGATTTCCAGAACGAACTAAGAATACGATTGTTGATGTGTAAGGTGAGCTATCTACATCAAACTCAGATGTGAATCCATCATCAATAAGTCCTGCATCAGCTACTACCTGAACATCTCCCTCAAGTGCAAGTGTAACAACATCTGCCTCAAGTCCATTTGCTACCTCAAGTGCCTGCTTACCTGAACCACCGTGTGACTGTGTGATTTCAACTTTCTGTCCAAACTCTTCTTCATAGTGCTTTGCAAATAACTCATTGTATGATGCATAAAGCTCTCTTGTTGGATCGTAGGAAACATTTGTTAATTCAATAACTCCATTTGAAGAACTTCCCTCATTTTCCTTTGCAGAAGATGTTTTACCACAACCAGTAACCACCGATGCCGCAAGTGTTAAGACTAACCCTAGTGTAATTACTTTCTTCATTTCCATTACCTCCGTTAAATATAAAACATACATACCTATTAGGTTAGTAGGTATATTAACAGAACTAATATTGCTGTACAATCCCCTACGTTCAAGGAAAAAATTAGTGCTAGTTATAGGTGAATTCTATAACTAGCACTAATGCTTTAAATACTATTTTTAATTGCCTTTATGGTCTTGTCTAAATCGTCCTGAGAATGGGCATCTGATACAAACATGGCTTCAAATTGGCTAGGTGCTACGTAAACGCCATTTTCAAGCATTTTCCTAAAGTATGCAGCAAACTTTTTCGTATCACATTTAAGCACATCGCTGTAAGAAGTCACTTCTCCATCAGTAAAAAATGGAGAAAGCAAAGAACCTACTCTATTAACTGTTACCCCAAGTTCCTTGTAGGTGTCTTCTAGCTTAGAAGCAAATTCGTCTATACGAATATATATGTCTTTATCATTTTTTAGTGCCTTAAGCTGCTCTATTCCAGCAGTAACTGCTATTGGATTACCTGAAAGTGTACCAGCCTGATAAACACTGCCGACAGGTGCCACCACATCCATAATCTCTGATGTGGAAACATAGGCTGCAAGTGGCATACCACCGCCTACAATCTTGCCAAAAGTAATCATATCTGGCTGTATTCCATAGTACTCACTGGCTCCACCGTATGCCAGTCTAAATCCTGTAATTACCTCATCGAATATAAGTAAGCTGCCATTGTCTTTTGTAATCTGGCGAAGGAACTCAAGAAATCCCTCCTTAGGTGGGACAACACCCATATTAGCACTGACAGGCTCTACTATTACAGCAGCTATCTGTCCCTTATTAGCCTCAAACAACGCCTCTACCAAAGCCCTGTCGTTATAATCAGCAAGAAGTGTGGTGGCTGTATATCCCTTTGGAACACCAGCCGAATCTGGATTGGACTCAGTCAATAGTCCAGAGCCTGCGGTAACAAGAAGACCATCACTGTGGCCATGGTAATTACCTCTAAATTTGATTATCTTATCCCTTTTTGTGAAGCCTCGAGCCACTCTTATAGCACTCATAACAGCCTCTGTACCAGAATTAACAAGTCTAACCTTGTCCATAAATGGCACTGCCTCAAGGATAAGCTTTGCAAGGACTGTCTCCTTTTCTGTAGGCGCTCCATAAGAAAGACCATTCTCACAAGCTGCCTTTACCGCATCAATCACTGGCTGATAGGCATGTCCTAATATCATAGGCCCCCATGAACATACATAGTCTATATATTCACCGCCATCTTCATCAAAGATATGGCTGCCCTTTGCATGATTTATAAATAGGGGGTTTCTATCAACAGCCCTAAATGCTCTAACAGGTGAATTGACTCCGCCTGGTATCACCATTTTTGCATCATCAAATAAAGTTTCAGATTTGTTACCCATCTTAAGCATCCTCTTCTTCCAAAAACTTAGCTACATCAAGAGCATGATATGTGATAATCCTATCAGCACCAGCTCTCTTCATTGCTATCATATTCTCAAGGACAATTCTCTTTTCATCAATCCAGCCATTGGCAGCAGCTGCCTTAACCATTGAGTACTCGCCACTTACATTGTAGGTGATAAAAGGAACATCGAAACACTCTCTTGCCTCTTTCATAATATCAAGATATGCAAGAGCAGGCTTTACGATAATCATATCTGCTCCCTCTTCCAAATCATCCTCTATCTCGCGCATAGCCTCACGACCGTTTGCCGGATCCATCTGGTATGACTTTCTGTCTCCAAAATGAGGAGCAGAACCAGCTGCATCTCTAAATGGTCCATAGTAACCTGAAGCAAATTTAGCACTGTAGCTAAGGATTGGTGTATTGATAAATGAAGCCTCATCAAGAGCAGCTCTAATAGCCGCAACTCTTCCATCCATCATATCAGAAGGAGCCACAATATCAGCTCCAGCCTTAGCCATTGAAACTGCCATCTTTGCAAGGAGTGGCAAGGTCTCGTCATTTAATATATGCCCCTCACATACTAGTCCGCAGTGACCATGAGAAGTATATTCACAGAGACAAACATCCGCAATTACGATTAAAGTAGGATATTTTTCTTTTATGTGTCTTATGCATCTTTGTGTGATGCCATTGTCATCGTAAGCTCCAGTTCCCTTTTCATCCTTGTGCTTTGGAATTCCAAAAAGTAATACTGCAGGGATTTTAGCAGCAATAACTCTATCAAGCTCCTCATTAATCCTATCTAGAGAATATTGATAAATACCTGGCATAGATGGAACCTCATTTTTTATTCCATCCCCCTCTGCCACAAACATAGGATAAATCAAATCCTTAACACTTACTTCATGCTCCCTAACGAAGCTTCTCATCTCTTTTGTCTGTCTTAGTCTTCTAAATCGTCTCATTTTCCACTTCCTGCATCTTATTTAAAACATTTATAAAACTCTCAAATTCATCAGAAGAAGCAACATCTCTATACTTGTAAACGAAGTGTTCAAAATCTTCCTTTCGCGATTTCTTCATTGCTTCAAAAGCATCTCTATTATTATGAAATGTTAAATCTTTTAGTAAAGTATCCATTTCATCTTCTATGATTGCTTCTCCGTTTTCTTTTTCCTTTGATTTAAGTCTGTTATTTTCTTTTGCAATAGCTGTAAAATCATCAATGGAAATCAGCTGACTTCCCTTGATATTTACAACATCCTCATCTATATCCCTAGGAACCGCCAGGTCTACAAAAAGTCTCTTTTTATCATCAAGACCTAGGTTCTTAATGGCACCATAAGTAATTGTATAGTGAGGACCTCTGGTAGCCGATACTATCACATCCATATCCTTAACATAATCATATCTCTCTGAATATGGAATGGATTTAGCATTAGGATTGCTAATGTGATGAATATGCTTTGTAGCATATATCTCACAGTCCCCATAGGACAACAAATTCAAAAGCACCTTGTTGCCTGTATCACCGGTGGCTCCCATAATCATGACCTTTTTCTTGCCACGCTTATAGTTATGAATTTTAGTGGCCGCAAGAGATGCTATAGAAACCGAGGTCTTAGAAAGCTTTGTCCTTGTCTTTATTTTCTTGGCGCAACTAATGGCCGCCTGGAAGATAGTATTTAATTCATAATTCGTATATCCGTTATCCTTAGAAAAAGAATAGGCCGTTTTAATCTGACCTAGTATCTCATCCTCTCCAAGAACCATGGAATCAAAACCAGCTGTAACATGAAATAGATGAGAAACCGCTCCATTTCCATCAAAGAATAAAAGCTGTTCCTTAAGCTCATCTATATCCACCCCAGCCATATCAGCCCAAACAGATATAACCTTAGATGCCTTACCAACACCATATATCTCACATCTGTTGCATGTGTTCAGATATACAATCTGCTCAAAGCCTATTTCCTTTAGTCTCTCTAAAAGTAATATTCTCTTGTCATCATCAAAAGAAAGCTTCTCCCTAAACTCAGCCATAGCTTTCTTATGATTCAACGAAACTACAAACATAACATTTTCCTCTATACATAAAAACAAACTTCATCATCAGATAAAGTTTGTTTTTACTATAATTATAATTACCTACATGGTCAATAGGATTTTACTTATTTAATTCTTTGAATCAATGCCAGCTTTAGTCACTAACTCCAATCAACTCTTCTACTGAACAATTAAGCACTTTGCTGAGAGATATCACAGTGGAAACTGAAGCCTTACTAATATCTTTTGCACCAATTTCATATTGCTGAAGTGTACGCAGATTAATTCCTGCTTCTTTAGATAGTTGACTTTGAGATAATCCCAAAGCTCTTCTATAGGCTTGGAGTCTATTGACTGTATCCGACTCCTTATACTTTGTAATAATCAGATCTACTATTTTTTGCTCGTCCATCTCATGATATGGATGGTACTTATCCATAAGCTCAGACATACTAATAACTTTTTGAATATCTTTAAAACTCATCCCTGTATACCACTGGAAATAGGCTAGCACCCATCCTGTCCAATATTCTATAGAAGGATTTATAAAAATAGGTTGGGTGAGATTGATTTCACATGCATTAGTTTTTAGAACAATATCTGCTACTAATTCAGCTCCCGATTTTCCTGAAATATATTTAGGATTTCCAACCTGGAACTGCTGGGCTATTCCAGAAGCTATAAATAAATGCATAAAATAGTCTAAATCAAATTTGTATATAGATGCCGCAGTCTCGAAAGCTTCTGCCAGATTGGTCATTGCATCATTTAAATATATCTGATTATAAGAATGTAGCATCAGCCTACTCCTTTCGCATTAAATCTATTAAGTAAGTTCCGTTTCTATCCATTGTATTTGTGATATTTCTATAGTTTGCTCTCGCAGTTGAATTCCTAACTGTTTTTTTCAAATAATAATCATTACAGTCCACCGGTATAGCTTCGATAAATTTCAGCCTAGAAAAAGCTTTTTCACTTTTTATAAAGTACTGCATACCTAGCTCGCCTAAATACATTGCCTGCTCCAATTGTGCCAAACTTATCGAATTAGATATAAAGCCTCTTGCAAATGCAAAATAAGAATCATCGGCTCTGTACCCAACAATAACATCATATCCATCCAAGGAAACATGATAATTCTTCTTTAAAAATGTCAACCCCTCCTGAGCTACAGGTGTATTAAGTCCAACCACTCTATGCTCAAGAAGAACAGTAAGCCAATGTAAGATACTATAATCTTCTCCATTTAAATTTAAGATTCTCAACCCCTTAACAGGCAACTCGTATGCATTAACAAATCCATCTCTTCCCTCATCAACTGCCCATTCTTTTGCAAGTTCGATGTGCCTAGTGCAATATAGTCCCTGACCGTAGTCATTATATATTTTTCCTAACTTCATTTTAGGTTCAGCTATTATTTTATCCGAACCATGATATAAGGTAATATTATCCATTCCGCCTCCTATACTTCTTTAGAAGTATATATATTATAACTCCTCAGAAGTATAAAGACAAGAATCGTTCGGGTGTAGTTGATACAAATTTCGTTAATCACATTGTTTTCTTTTAATATCTGTACTAAATATATATATACAACGATAGATTATGAAACTACAATGGTTGCTGTAAGATCCGGGTCCAACGATACGGTGTGGGTGTCCCACACCATTTTTTATTATGAGGAGGACATGAAAAAGATAAGCATTTTCATAACACTATCTCAAAAAAATGGCGGGAAATTCTTCCCGCCTACGGTGATCCAAAGGACTCTCGCCCAGATTACCATTATAATATCGTAGACCAGTACATATCAAAAGAATCACGTCCCGCCGGCCATAACATGCTTAATACCTGAACATTATGAAATTTATTTAGCTATATCCCCATAGCACTCTGGTCTGCGGTCTCTAAAGATGCCCCAGCTCATTCGATTAACTGCGATCTCGTCTAAATCGTAGGTGTGGAGGAGGATTTCTTCCTTGTCACGGGATGCATCTGCAACAATATCTCCTGTTTCATCTGTCATAAATGAACTGCCGTAGAAATTAAGGCTAGAGGACTGGCCTCCATTTTCCTTGGAAGGAGTAACCTCCTCAAGGCCGATTCGGTTGGCTGCAATAACAGGCATCAGATTGCTTCCAGCATGTCCTTGCATGCATCTTCTCCAATGAGGCATGCTGTCGCACTCGATTATAGGCTCGCTGCCGATTGCAGTTGGGTAAAATAGAAGCTCTGCTCCCTGAAGAGCCATACAGCGAGCTGTCTCTGGGAACCACTGATCCCAGCAGATGCCCACACCGATTTTGCCATATCTAGTATCCCATACCTTAAAACCTGTGTTTCCAGGTGTGAAATAGAATTTCTCCTGATAGAAATGGTCGTCAGGAATATGGGTCTTTCTGTATACTCCAAGAACTGCACCATCAGCGTCTATGATAGCCACACTATTATAGAGTACATTTCCATCTTTTTCGTAGAAGCTAACAGGAATAACTACTGACCATTCCTTTGCCACAGCCTGAAAATGCTTCACAGCATCATTTTCTTCCACTGATTTTGCAAAATCATAATATTCGTACTGTCGCTCTTGGCAGAAATACTGTCGCTCGAAAAGCTCTGGGAGAAGAATAATCTGAGCCCCCTCACTGGCTGCCTTTCTTACCATTGCATCCGCCTTTTCGATATTCTCTTTTACGATTTTGGTGCAGCTCATCTGAATAGCTGCTACAGTATTTTTTCTCATAATTAACTCCAAATCTAAGATTAACAGTTACATTCTGGTATCTGCTGTGTTATGCAGTGAATATTGCCACCGCCAACAATTATATCTCTTGCATAAATAGGATAAACCCTCCTGGTTGGAAAAAGCTTTCCTAAAATATCTACTGCCACCTTGTCATTCTCATCTGAAAACTGAGGCACTATCACACCGCCATTTGAAATGTAAAAATTCACATAGGATGCAGCGAGTCGCTCTCCTACCTCTCTAACATCTTCACCATCTTCAAATTCGTATCCTTGAAGCTCTTCTTCAGTAATACAAACTGACTGCTTTGGAATAGGAAGCTTGTGAACGGTAAAATGTCTGCCCTTAGCATCCACCTCATTCTCCAAAACATCAAGACAAGCCTTACTCATTTCATACTGTGGGTCTGTCTTGTCATCAGTCCAGGCTAGCACCACCTCTTCAGGCCCTGTAAAGGCACATACATTATCCACATGCTCATTTGTCTCATCATTATATATTCCACTAGGAAGCCAGATGACTTTTGTAGCTCCTAGGTATTCGCATAATTTGTCGGTGATTTCATACTTGCTCATCTTAGGATTGCGCCCCTTACTAAGTAAGCAAGCTTCTGTAACAAGTATAGTACCCTCACCATCTGAATGGATACTGCCGCCTTCTAATACAAAAGGATGGGCATCATAAACATCCATATCAAGAGCCTGACAAATAGCAGCCGCTGCCCTGTCATCATTGTCCCAGTGAGCGTACAGACCATCATAATCTCCTCCCCAGGCATTGAACTGCCAGTCAATTCCTCTGACACAATTGCCATCTACAACGCAGGTTGGTCCCACATCTCTGGCCCATGCATCATCTGTAGGAATCAAAAGAGGTATTACATTATCATTTCCTGAAAATGCCTCCTCCACCTGATGAATATGCTCCTCATCAGCAAGCATCCATAGTTTTTCACTTTCGGATATAGCCGTAGCCACCTCAGTAAAAACCTTTTTAGCTGCCCTGCCCTCATAAGGCCAAGAACCAGGTCGTACTGGCCAAATCATCACACAGCCTCTGTGAGAATCATACTCTGCCGGCATATGAAATTTGTCATTTCTAGGTGTCGTCTTTAATTTCATAATTCGTATTTACGATAATCGATTTTTAAAATCCTCGTATCCAAATTTCTTTATTAATTCTAGACTGCCATCTGCCTTCAGCAGGTAAATGCTAGGCAAAGGAATTCCATTAAATGTATTATTCTTAACCATTGAATAGATAGCCATATCTTCAAACACAAGTCTATCTCCTACTTTAATCTCATGGTCAAAAGAATAATCTCCTATAATATCTCCAGCCAGACAAGTATAGGAACTAAGTCTATATTCAAAAGGCTTCTCCCCCCACTGACCTGAATCCATAAGTGGTGGACGATATGGCATCTCTAAAACATCAGGCATATGACAAGCTGCCGAACCGTCCAAAATCAATGTCTTAATATCATTATCTACGATATCTAAAACCTCAGTCACAAAATATCCTGCATCAAGCGCAATTGCCTCACCAGGCTCCAAATACACCTGCAGGTCATAAGTGGTCTTAACATGCTTAATCAGAGAAATAAGTTTGTCAACATCATAGTCAGCTCTACTTATATGATGACCGCCTCCCATATTAAGCCATTTCATCTGTGGTAGATAATCTCCAAACTTTTCTTCAAAGGCAGAAAGTGTGGTCTCTAAGTCGTCGGAATTCTGCTCGCAAAGTGTGTGAAAATGAAGTCCTGTAACTCCATCCAAAACAGTAGAATCAGCCTCAAGAGCCTCCTTCAGCTTAACTGCAGTAACACCAAGTCTCGAACCCTTAGCACATGGGTCATAGATAGCATGGTCCTTCTGGGTAGACATCTCAGGATTAACACGAAGTCCTATCTCCACCCCATTGTCCAGGCACATATTTTTATATTTCATAAGCTGAGCCACAGAATTAAAGATTATATGGTCGCAAATCTGAACAAGCTCAGCCATATCCGCTTCCTTGTAAGCAGGAGCAAAAACATGATTTTCCTTGCCCATCTCCTCCTTACCAAGTCGGGCTTCGTAAATTCCGCTGGCAGTAGTGCCAGCAAGAAATTTTCCAATCAATGGGTATACAGCAAAATTGGAAAACGCCTTTTGTGCAAGCAAAATCTTGCATCCAGCCTCAGTCTGAACTCGGTCTAAAACCCTTAGATTTTCAATTAATTTTCCCTCATCTATAACGTAAGATGGAGTCTCAACTTTTGAAATAAACATCTCTACCTCAGTCAAATAATTAATCAACAAGCACTGGATTCTCTACAACCTGCCATGGCAAGCCCCACTTATTAAGTGCCTCCATGTATGGATCCGGATCAAATTCATCAGTTGTAAATACACCTGGATTCTTCCACTGTCCTGTAACAACCATCATGGCACCAATCATAGCTGGCACACCTGTTGTGTAGGAAATTGCCTGTGAGCCAACCTCCTTGTAGCACTCCTGATGATCGCATACATTATAAATGTAAATAGAGCGCTCCTTGCCATCCTTGATACCTGTAAAGATACAGCCAATATTTGTCTTACCAACAGTTCTAGGACCAAGTGATGCTGGATCTGGAAGAAGTGCCTTTAAAAACTGAATTGGAACAATTTCCTGTCCATTGAAATTGATTGGAGTTGTAGAAAGCATACCAACATTCTCAAGACAATTCATATGAGTAAGGTAGCTCTGTCCAAATGTCATAAAGAAACGAATTCTCTTAACCTCTGGCATATTACGTCCAAGAGCCTCAATTTCCTCATGGTGAAGAAGATACATATCCTTCTTGCCCACTCCATCAAAATCGTATTCTCTCTTAATGCTCATGGCTGGGATTTCAACCCACTTACCATTTTCCATATATGAGCCAGGGGCTGAAACCTCACGAAGATTAATCTCTGGGTTAAAGTTTGTTGCAAATGGATAACCGTGGTCTCCACCATTGCAATCCAGAATATCTATCGTATGAATCTCATCAAAATAATGTTTCTTAGCATAGGCTGCAAATACTGATGTAACACCAGGATCAAAGCCTGTTCCTAAAAGCGCAGTAAGTCCCGCATTTTTAAATTTATCCTCATAAGCCCACTGCCAGCTGTAATCAAAATATGCTGAAAATCCTAAGTCCTTGCATCTCTTCTCATATATTGCTCTCCACTGAGGGTCGTCAGTATCCTCTGGCTCATAGTTTGCAGTATCAATATAATCAACTCCTGCTGCAAGGCATGCATCCATGATTGTAAGATCCTGATAAGGAAGTGCCACATTAAGCACAGCATCAGGAGCATAATCCTTAATAAGCTTTGTAAGAGCATCAACATCATCTGCATCAATCTGAGCTGTCTTAATAACAGTCTTTGTTGTGTCCTGAAGCTTCTCTTTCATTGCCTCACACTTAGAGACAGTTCTGCTTGCAATCATGATTTCTTCGAAAACGTCGCTATTCTGGCAGCACTTTGAAATTGCAACCTGTGCTACGCCACCACATCCAATAATTAATAATCTAGCCATTTTATACTCTCCTATTTATACTTCTTTCTTTGCTGCTTTTTCTTCTTCAACAAGTAAATCCTCCACATACTTAGGCAGCATAAAAGCTCCCTTATGGAGATTGGTTGTGTAATACCAAGTCTTTATATCTCTGGCCTTCCACCTCTTAGCATTTAAATCCTTAAGTGGATGATATTTCTTAGAGGCAAATCCAAACATCCAATATCCTGATGGACAAGTTGGAATATGGGCCTGATATACTCTGTTAATTGGAAAACTCTTGTAAGCCTTGCGATGCATGGCTCTAAAGGCTTCCTCGTCCTCGTCGTAGAATGGGCTACCATGCTGATAAACCATGATGCCATCTTCCTTTAGGGCTCTGTAACAACTACCGTAAAATTCTCTTGTAAAAAGACCTTCTGCATAACCAAATGGGTCAGTTGTATCATTTATAATCAGGTCATATTTGTCAGTGCATCGACGAAGAAATCTCAGACCATCCATATGAGAAACAGTTACCCTCTCATCGTCAAAGCCCTTAGCTGTCTCAGGGAAAAACTGCTTGCTTATCTCAAGGAACATCTCATCTTGCTCTACCACATCGATGTGCTCAATCTCTGGATACTCTGTGAGAACTCTAGCCACTCCACCATCGCCTCCACCGATGATAAGCACATTCTTTACATTTGGATGAACAGCCATAGGCACATGAACAATCATCTCGTTATAGATAAACTCATCTGCATCTGAAAAAATGATTTCACCATCTAGAACAATCATCTTTCCAAGCTCCTTGGTTTCAAAGACATCTATACGCTGATATTCGCTTTGTGCACTATAGAGCTGCTTGTTGACACGAATGCTAGTTTTAACATCCTCCGTCTCTAATTGTGAAAACCAAAAATCCATCATCTAATCACACTTATGAGCTCAACTGTAGGGTCTTTTGTGCCCTGTAAGCTACATCCCTTTTCCTTTGCAAATTCAATATAGTCTATTATCTCTCTAGTGATTCTCTCACCCGGAGTAAGAATAGGTATTCCTGGTGGATAACACATAACAAGCTCTGCGCAGATTTTGCCGTCAGTCTGCTCAAGAGGGAGCTGTACTTTATCTGCGTAAAATGCCTGCTGAGGAGTCATCACGTTCTCCGGTTGAATAAATTCTCCGCAATATAAATTGCTAGAATCCTTCTCATAGAGACGCTTGATATCCTCAAGCGCTCCTACAAGTCGCTCAATATCCTGAATTCTATCTCCTATTGAAATGTAAGCTAAGATATTTCCAATGTCGCCAAACTCTATTTGAATGTCATATTCATCTCTAAGTAAATCGTAGACCTCAATACCGGTAAGACCAATTCCCTGTGTGTAAATAGAAAGCTTTGTTACATCAAAATCGTAAACGCTATCTCCGTCAATCAGCTCTTTACCATATGCATAGAAGCCCCCGATTTCATTTATCTCATTTCTGGCGTACTCTGCCATATGAGCCACTCTTTCAAAAGACTCCTGACCTCTAAGAGCAAGATTTCTTCTAGACAAATCAAGGCTCGATAGAAGCAAATAAGATGCACTAGTTGTCTGAGTTAAATTAATAATCTGACGAACATATTCTGCATCCATGTCTGGCCCGCAAAGTAAAATGGAACTCTGTGTCAAAGAACCGCCGGACTTGTGCATAGAAACTGCCGCCATATCAGCCCCTGCCGCCATACCAGAAATTGGAAGCTTGTCACTAAAATAAAGATGTGTTCCATGAGCCTCATCTACAAGCACCTTCATACCTCGCTCATGTGCAAGCTTTACAATCTCAGTAAGGTTAGAACAGATTCCATAATATGTAGGATTGTTAATGAATATAGCCTTAGCATCAGGATTTAAATCCATCACGCGTCTGACTTCATCCACCTCAACTCCAAGAGCAATACCTATCTCAGGATTAACTTTTACCTCAACATATACTGGAACCGCACCACAAAGCACCAAGGCATTGATTACACTCTTGTGCACATTTCTTGGGATGAGAATCTTGTCCCCAGCCTTACATACAGAAAGAATCATTGTCTGAACTGAGCTGGTGGTTCCATTTACCATAAGAAAAGCATGAGCCGCTCCAAAAGCATCGGCTGTAAGCTCCTCAGCTTCCTTAATAACAGAAATAGGGTGTCCCAAATTGTCCAGAGGTTTCATAGAATTAACATCAAGGCCAACACACTGTTTGCCAAGTAATTCTACGAGCTCCGGGTTGCCACGGCCACGCTTATGGCCAGGTACATCAAATGGGACCACCCTTCTTCTTTTAAAACGCTCCAATGCCTCGCATATTGGAGCTGCCTTTTGTTCATATTTTTTCACTAAATTGACCCCTTTTAACACTAAAAAATGCAAGTAAAAGTATACTTTGCACGGGGTTTCATGTCAATTACTATCCCTGTTATCTCACTCCAAATCTGTATAGAAATTTTTTCCCTAAAAATCTAAGAAGCATATCTGCCAATAGGCCAATTAAACCAAGAGTAAAAATTCCTGCAAAAATCCAATCAGTTCTATAGAAAAGTCGAGAAGTATAAATCAAATATCCCAAGCCTTCTGATGCTGCAAGCATTTCAGCTGCAACAATACAAATAATGGCACTACTCAATCCAAGTCTAACCCCTGTAAAAATATTTGGAATAGCAGATGGAAAAACAACAGTAAAAAATGTTCTTCTCTTGCTCGCCCCCATGGATTCAGCAGCTTCAATCAATGAATGATCAACACTTCTAACTCCTGCAATTGTATTTACCATAACCGGGAAAATCACAGCGTAAAAAATAAGGGCCACCTTAGATTTCTCCTCTACGCCAAACCACAACAGGAATAACGTAATAAAACCGATAGCTGGTACAAATCTAAAGAAATTTAAAAAAGGCTCAAACACATAGCTTGCCCATTTAAAATTTCCTACGCAAAGTCCCACTGGGATTGCAAATAAAAGTCCTGCTGTCCAACCTTTTAACACTCGGCTCATACTTACAAAAATATCAGTCCACAATGTACCACTTGTAACAAGGGTCTTCGCTCCATCAAGTGTAATGATAGGATTTGGTAAAAAATCCGGTGTATAAAACAATGAACCAATTGACCAAATTGCAAGTAATAATACCCAAGTGATTAATCCACTTTTTAACACTCTATTAATTATCTTTTTTATTTCCATAGCAGTCACCTCTAAATATAGTACATTTCTGGATTATCTTTAAGAATCTCATTGATTAACGTATATGCGTTATCATCATCAAAGGCATATAATCTCGTAACCTTAAAAAGAATGTCATCACCCTTCTTTGCTTGGAAATCATCAATCTGATGAGCCGCCTTTAATTCAATACCTTCATATTCAATAGTAAGTTCCATACTATTGCCTCTAAATTCAGTATGTACTATCTTTCCTGGCATATATGCAGATGATTGTTCCTTGTTGCCACTGCTATGAATGACATTTACAAATTCAGGTCTAATGGCAGCTTTTGGAGCACCCTCCTGTCTCGTAAAGCCCTTTAGCTTCTCATACTCATAATCTTCAAGAATCACAGAATCTCCAATAAACTGTGCCACAAAGGCTGTCTTTGGATTTCTATAAATATCAACAGGAGTGCCAATCTGCTCAACCTTTCCCTCATTAGTAATTATTAATTCATCAGCAACCTCTACAGCCTCATCTTGATCGTGGGTGACAAAAATACTTGTAATTCCAAGTTTTTCTATCATTTCCTTTAGCCACCTACGAAGGTCCTTTCTTACCTTTGCATCAATAGCTGCAAATGGTTCATCCAAAAGGAGCACCTGAGGTTCTGTAGCAAGAGCTCTAGCAAAGGCAACTCTTTGTCTTTGCCCTCCTGACAACTGATCAGGGAATCTTTTGCCAAGTCCTTTGAGTCCCACTAATTCAAGTAATTCCTCTACTTTGCTGTCTATTTCATCCTTAGACTTTTTTCTAATTTTCATGCCGTAAGCGATATTGTCATATACAGTTAAATAAGGAAAAAGCGCATAACTTTGGAATACGAATCCAATCCCTCGGTCTTGAACTGGAATGCCATTTACAAGTTTTTCATCTATATAAATATCCCCAGAATCCTGATGTTCAAGACCTGCCAGCATCCTTAAAATTGTTGTTTTGCCACTTCCACTAGGTCCTAGAAGCGCTACAAGCTTACCCTTTTCAATCTCTATATTTACATTATTTGATGCTTTAAAATTTCCAAAAGTCTTATTTATGTTTTCTAATTTTATGTACATAAGCCAGTCCTACCTTTTTTATTATGCGATGTCAATATAATCAAGTATCAATTCAACTGGTTCGCTAAATACTTTCTTTTTTACTTTTATCATTTACATACCAATTGGCGCTTATTTTTTTCCAATCAGATTTACCTTCTATATAATGCTCTACAGCCTCAATCTCCTGATAAAGAGCACTTACAATCAATATTTTGTTCATAACAATTATTCCTTATGTGATTATCGTAAATACGATTTTTTCTAACTTCTATAAAATAATAAAAAATGATAATAGATATAGCTCCTACAAAAACACTTAAAGGATTCGCAATTAAAACAGCATATTTTCCTATAAATGGAAAGGTAATATAAGCAAATGCCACTCGGCTTATTATGTTAAAAACAAAGCTCAATATTACCGGTCCCATCATCTTTTTTCCGGTAAACATACCAATGAAACATCGAAATACAACCATAAAGAACATCATCACAAGAATTGAAATCATGTAGCCCATGCCTTCATTTACTATTTGATCATCGGGTTCAGCTAAAAATAACGAAATCATATATCGCCCCTGAAAAACAATCAAAACTGCAAGAATTAATGCTAAAGCAAAACATAACCCCATAGCACTTTTTAACCCTTTCAAAACTCTTTCAGGTTTGTTAGCTCCTATATTTTGAGCTGTGAAAACAGATAATGCTTCTGCTATAGTAACAATTGGCATTGATGTTATTCCATCTATTTTTCCACCTATAGTCACACCAGCAATCATGGCATATCCGCAGCGATTTATTAAAGCCGATATGGACACAACTCCAATTGATAAAATCCCCTGTTGTAGCATTGAAGGTAGGGAAACTTTTAAAATATCTATAAAAGTATTGGACTGAAGCTTTAACGTTTTGCTTTCATCCCTATCAGTTCTTAGGGTAGCCATATATGTTCCTATAACAATTGCTGCCGGTATAAATTGGGCGATTACTGTAGCAAAAGCAGCGCCCTTCACCCCCATCTTAAAACCTCTAATAAAAATCAAATCCAACACTACATTGCTAATTGTGCTTATCAGTAAAGCTATAAAAGTTATAATTGAATTTCCTTTAGACTGAGCTAACGCTATTCCATAGTTAAAAACAAATACAAGTGGCAATCCAAGTACAATAATCGAAAGATAATTAGATGCATCTGCCCTTATTTCCAAAGGAACGCTTATTAGTTTTAAAAATGATTTAATTAATAAAAAACCAACACTGGTACAGGCTAGTGCCGCAGTAGAAACAAGTATTAATCCTGCTCTACTGCAAACTACAAAACCTTTTATATCTTTTCTCCCTACGCACTCTGAACATGTAACTGCAATTCCAGCTTTCAGCCCCATAATCACAGCATTAAAGATAAAAATCAGTTGGCTTACAGATCCTACAGCTGCAAGTGCATCATTACCTACATATCTCCCCACTATGTAAGTATCAATAATGTTATAAAGCTGTTGTAAAATATTGCCTATTGCCAAAGGAACTACGAACCATAATAGAGATACCATTACATTACCTGATGTCATATCTCTTTTCATGTCTTAATGCTCCTTTTAAACTAAGTCCTCAGCTTTAATCTCTACCTGCTTTTCCTCTGAAGAAAAATCAAGCTTCTTGATTCTCTCAACATGAATCTTGTAAATAACATTAATCTCTGAATTGTAATTAAGCTGTGGTCGTCTTTCCTTAATGAGCTCTACTGCCTTTTCAACTTCATCACCACTCAATTCATTAGCTTTTCCATATACTGTAATATTCTTTAATGATTGTTGTCCTTCATGTTGAAATACTGCTGCCACAGAAGAATTATTTTTAATATCTACAGTCTTGTCCGTTCCCTTAGAAGTTTGAAATACAATATCTGTTCCATCGATACTATAACCGCCAATATGTCTAAGATTAGGTGTGGTATCTTCTGTTACAGTTGCTAGTACTAAACTTTTATTATCATACAAATAATTCTGATATTCTTTTAATGTAAGTCCCATTTTTTGCTCCTATTATTCTGTTGCCTTCCAATCAACTCTGTCAGGGAAAGCTTCTGCCAAAGCATCTGTGTTAATGTATTCTTCAATCTTGTAGTTTGTATCAAATCTGCCATTCTCATAGCACCAATTCTTTATCTTTACCAAGTCATCATATGCTTCTTGCTCAAATGAATAGTAATGACGTCTTGAATTCCACTCTGCCTTGAATATTTCCTTATCAAGACCAGTATCTGCTGTAACCCACTCAGCAAACTCATCAAGATTTTCATCAATGTATTTAAATCCTTCTTCGCTGGCTTGTAGATATTTTGCAACTTCATGCTGATATGCCTGCAAATAAGATTCATCTGCAACAAGGAATGTGTACATGTAAATTCCTAAATCATCAATACCAATAACAGGTTTCCATCCTTTCTCCTCAAACTTTCCATAGTTTGCAGAGCCAGTCCAATATGCATCTCCACCACCGTTTGCTGCAAGTGCAAGAGCTTCCTGAACACTGCCAACATTTGTAATGGTTACATCCTTTGGATCAATACCATACTGATTGAACAATTCACCATAATAATACTCAAATACTACACCGGCTTGAGAAACACCGATATGACCTACCAAATCCTCAGGTTTTGTCACAGTATCGGGATTAGCATAGAGCTTGTAATTTGATGATTTGTCAATCATTGCAAATGCACGCAACTTACTATCAGAAAGCGTATTTCCAATTCTATTAACACCTGCATAAGTGGCAAACAAACCTATGTCTACTGTATCTGTTGTAATTGCATCAATTGTATTAATACCAGCTGAAAATTCAGTTGTTTCAAGGGTAATTCCCTGATCCTTTAAAAATCCTGTATGATTATCTAGAATTTTTAATAAGAAGTTATTATCTAATGAATTAACGCCTATACGAATTGTGAATTCATCTGGATTATCAGAACCAACCTCATCATTTGTTTTTGCTGAAACACTACTAGCATTGCTACCGCAGCCTGTAGCTGAAATTGTCAAAGAAAATGCCAAAAACAAGCTCACTATCAATTTATATATTTTCATCTATATTTCCTCCTATGCTGTCTTCTCTATAGCTGCAGAACCCTCGCCTTTGCTTGCAACTGAATCTTCACCTACAAAATGAACTCTATCTGCCTCATGTCTTGGAATATCAAGGTGATCCCCGTCAAGATCATAGAAATAATCAAAGATTGAATTTTCTACATTTGCTGAGTGATATAAGTCCTTATGTGTCAAACCATTTTGTCGTAGCAAATTATATGTTTTCTGGTACAAGTCAAAATACCATTCTGGTGATGGAGCTCTATGACCCTCAAGTTCAGAACCAGGATTTGGTGTCCAATGAAGTGGAATAGCCACTACGCCAAGTTCTGTTAGGTACTGAATGCCTTCTAAAAGAGTGGACTTAGGCTCGATACCAGCTACAAAGAATGAACGGACATTACCTTTTCCGAATACCTCTACCTCTTTTTTTAGAGCATTAATCCAATTTTCTCTTCCACCGCAAATCTGATCTTTGCCTGGGCAAATTGTCTTAAAGAAGTTTGCATCCCAAATTTCAAGGTTAGTTGATATGGCTCTATAGCCTGCCTCCTTATATTTTTCAATAACATCCAAATCACTTGGAGCACCTACACAAGCTGTACCACCAAAATCTGTAAGTCCTGTCACATCCTGAATTGCTTCAGCTACATCAATGTAATATTCTACCTCCCGTCGCTCAGGAACGAATCCGCCTGTAATAGTAATAGATTCATATCCCTCTTCTCTTGCCTTAGCATAAGTTTCAGCTATCTGATATGGTGTCTTCCAAGAGATGCCTTGGATATCAGCAAAGCGGCTCTTAGTTGCATTTATATTACAGAACTTGCAATCAAGACCTTTATCTTTGAGAGCACATTCATTGCTATAAGCAACTGTAACTTTTGTCTTACCTACTTCATTTGCAATAGTCTTCATGTTTACACCATCAGATGTCTTAAAATTATAAAATGCAGGCTTCTCAACAAATGTTATTTCACTAATTTGGTTTCCCTTTTCTGTAAGATAATACTTTCCATTTTCGTGCTCTACAGAAAATGGAGCATCATGTTTGTATGAAAATCTGATTCTGTAATTGCTATCAAGTCTTATAGCTGTTGGAAGTTTTGACTTTAAATAAGTCTCATGATTCATATCAAAACATGTTTGCATCTGCTCCTGAACTTTGTTCTCGAAATCGATTGTAGACACAACCTCTGGACTGATATAAACGCCCTCATTAGTTATCCTGTTATCAAGTTCCAACTGATTAAATAACTCTTCTCTTGTAATAGCTCGTGACATTTCATTCCTCCTTAAACATTCACATTTAATTTAGTTATTGAAAAACATTTACATAAAAAACTAGAGGCCTAAGACCAGGATTTTATCCCAAGTCTTAAACCTCTAGTTGTCTAGTCAGTATTAATAATTACCTGTGGCCTATTGCCTATTCTTTTCTAAAATATACCCGCAACAACAAAGGGACTGACAACACTCCATTACTACAACTGTATTCTTTTTCATCATCTTAGTTGTCTTCATAATAAATTCCCTTTCTTCTATTGCTGTTGTTTTTTTTGATTGATTGAATTATATTTTAGGATATATTGCAAGTCAATAGCTCTAGTTAATGAATATAATAATAGCCAGTTATAAATAAAAACTATATTATATACTCTATTTCGTAATCTACATCTGAGTCTTCAAAGAAATAATCGTAAATCTTTTTCTTATACTCAGCAAATTTAGCACTACCACGCTTTTTAGATTCCACAGGGTCTGTCTCTATTATTTCCTTAATCTCTCCAGGACGGGCAGACATTACCACGATTCTGTCTCCTAAGTATATTGCCTCATCAATATCGTGTGTAACCATAACCATGGTAGTCTTTTCCTTTTCCTGTATTTCAAGAATCTCCTTTTGCATCTGAATCCTTGTAAGTGCATCCAGTGCACCAAATGGCTCATCAAGAAGTAGAATTGTTGGATTATTAGCAAGCCCTCTGGCAATAGCGGCCCTTTGACTCATTCCTCCAGAAAGCTGTGCTGGATAGCTGTTTTCAAAGCCCTCAAGGCCTACCATTTTAAGGTGGCTAAGGACAGTTTTTTCCTTCTCTTCCTTTGAAAGGTCTTTTAATCCAAAGCCAACGTTGTCCTTAATTTTAAGCCATGGAAGGAGTCTGTGATCCTGAAAAACCATGCCACAATTTGGACCAGGACCATCTACTGGATGACCATTTCTTTCAACAGTTCCATCTTCATAATCTACTAGTCCACACATGATTTTAAGCAGGGTACTCTTTCCACAACCTGAATGACCTACAATAGTGATGAATTCACCTTCTCTTATGTCAAGGTTAATATCATTCAATACGCGTATTGGATTCTTATCAACAACAAATTCCTTATTCAGATTATGTATTTTTATAATGTTATTATCCTTAATGCCCATGGCTGTTCTCCTCTTATCTCTAGTAGACTATCCCTACCATTTTCATCAGCCAATTTCTTCTAAAAAAGGAACAAGCAGTTCTGTAGGTCTTATTTTTAATTTCTTGTCTATCTCTTTTTCTCTATCATCGATATTATTGGCCTTTTTATTTTCAATGATTTCTATGGACTCATCATTGGCCAAATCAGAGAAAATACGCAAGGCTGCAAACTCAACATTTTTTGCAGTAGCCACTTGAGCTATAGCTGCTGTTTCCATATCAAAGGAAACTGGGTCATAAGTCTCGATAATATTTTTTCTTTCTGTTTCATCACTTAAAAAGAAATCCCCTGTTGCAAGCTTTCCTGTGATGTAATCAAAGTTGTTATCTTTAGCAGATTTTTCAAGTCCATCTATAATCCAGTCTTCTGTGTCTTTAATCTTAGGATAGTTGTCATCAATATAAGGATGAAAATCAGTCTGAACATAGCTTTTTCCGATTGCAACCGTTCCTCTTTTGGCATTAGGTGCAAGCCCACCTGAAACGCCTATATTTACAATGAAATCTGGATTGAATTCGCTGATAACATCTGCTGTATTGTATGCTGCATTTACTTTTCCCACTCCAAGGACTTTTACATACAGATCAATGTCCTTTTTGTCATGTCTGTATAAATTTTTCTTAGTCCTTGACCATCCTTCTCTTTTATCGAGATACTCATGGATGTACTCAGTTTCCTCATCCATTGCACTTACTATTGCTACTCTTTTCATTTATTGTTCTCCCATGGTGTAATCTTTTTAAAGATTTTTGATAGAATCCAATCAGTGCCAATACCAATAACTCCAATTAGAATAATACAAAGAATTACCTGATCCGACTTAAGCATGCTTCTAGCATCATTTAATCGATATCCTATTCCAGATGAAGCACCTAACATTTCAGCAGCCACTACAGCCATCCAAGAAGCTCCCATTCCAAGCTTTAAGCCTACTAAAATAGATGGAAGTGCATTTGGCAAATATACCTTAAGAAAAGTCTCCCATTTTCCAAGTTTATAAAGGCTTGCCACTTCAAGTAGCAACTCTGATGTTGATGAGACACCACTCATAGTGTTAATCATTATTGGAAATGTTGCGGCGATAACTATAATAACCACCTTTGAGACCTCGCCAATTCCACACCAGAGAATGATAAGTGGAATCCAGGCAATAATTGGCACCTGTCTAATGGCAGTTGCAGCTGGCAATATAAGCTTCCTAACAAATGGAATCATACCAGCCAAAGCACCCAAGGCTACTCCTAAAAATGAAGCGATTACATATCCTTGGATTACTCTTAAAAGGCTTGCAATAATGTCCTGCTGTAGCTGACCATTTTGAGTTAGATTTTTAAAAGCTTCAAAAACATCACTAATCTTTGGCAGAATAGCTCCTGACATATTGTTAATTGTTGTGGCATAGAACCATGCCACAACAATCAAAAATGGAATTATGAAACTTATATTAGCATCCTTAACTTTGTTACTCATAATTGTCCTCCTAAACAGCTAAGGCAGACTCATTCTCCTTCTCGCTTTCGATACCTTCCTCCTTAAAGATAGGTAATCTTTCCTCTTCGATTCTGTAGAAATCAAGTACTAAGAAGTCTGGCGATGGAGAAACATCCAAATACTGCTCGTATGTAATACCAGCCTGCTTATGTAAAAGATAAGTCTTCTGTGCCATATCGTAGTGCCACTCAAAAGTAGGTGTTCTGTGTCCCTCAAGCTTTGAGCCTGGATTTGGGCACCACGCATTTGTTAAGCAGATAACACCTTTCTTTGTAAGAATTTCAACGCCTTCAAGAGTTCTTTCCTTTGGCTCTATTCCAGCTACAAATCCAGTTCTTACACGTCCCTTACCAAATACAGAAACAGCCTTATCTAGTGCAGCAATCCAGTTTTCTCTACCGCCACACTCTTTTTCCTTTCCAGGGCAAATTACTCTAAAGTAGTTTTCATCCCAAACTTCAAGCTGAATTGCAAGTGTTCTAAAGCCTGCTTCCTTGTACTTTTCAATTACAGATAAATCTGCAGGTGCTCCAATAACAGCTGTTCCATTGAAATCCTCAAGTCCAGTCTCATCCTGGATTGCCTCAGCCACATCAATGTAATAATCAACCTCACGACGCTCTGGAACAAATCCACCAGTAAGGTTTACATGTCTGCCTTCGCCAAGTCTAAATGCCTCAGCTACTGTCTCACCAATCTGTTTAGGATTCTTCCACTGGATGTTTTCCTTTTCAGCATAAGTATCCTTTGTTGCATTGGCATTGCAGAATAAGCAATCTAAGCCCTTTTCCTTGAGGGAACATTCATTACTGTATGCAATACTTACGACACCATTTGAATATGTGGCTACATGTGACATTTCTGTTCCATCAGATGTCTTCTTGCTATAGTACTCAGGTCTGTGATCAAATTCGATTGGGAATTTCTCAACACCGTTATCAAATAAAACAAACTGACCATCAATATATTTAATCTCTACTGTAGATCTAGGATCCCATGAGAATGAATATCTAAGACCGCTAGGAGAGGTAAAATTGCAAGGGAATAATACTTCAGGGTGAGCCACATGGTCCATTTCAAATAGAGCATGAATCTGCTCCTGATATTTTCCACCCAAGTCAAGATTCTTAAAAATCTTTGGATCTACCTTGATTCCATCAATATTTACCTTAGCCTTAAATTTCAACTCGCTATATAATTTATCTTTTATAGTGCTCATTATTCTCTATTTTCTCCTATTTAATTACTTGCCTTCTTCAAGTTCTGTTTTAGCCTTTCCATAATATGAAAGGTCATACCATGAATCCACATCAAAGTCTCCATCAGACAAATCATTTTCCTGAAGGAAAGACAATGTCTTTTTAGCATTTGCTATAACATCATCTGTAGCCTCGATTTTTGAATAATTATCGTGTAATGGATAAGCGTAATCATAGCTTTCAGCTGAATATCCTGCTGCAATCCACTGTTCCTTTAAAGCATCTTCATTAGCTTCAATGTATTCGTTAGCTCTTAAAATTGCTTTTAAATATGCCACTGCCACATCTTGATTTGCATTTAAATACTCAGTTCTGATTTCTGTAATAGAACCAGCTGCCCATCCTTCATGATCATTGCTAAATAAAATTTCCTTAAATCCATTTTCCTTGGCAAGTCTGTAACTTACATCATTAGGCTGTACAACTGCTGCATCGATACTCTTTGTCTCAAGAGCAGCTAGTGCATCCTGAGCAGTCATCGGAACGAATTCAATATCATCAATAGTAAGTCCCTCTTCTTCAAGTGCATATAAGAGTAATCTGTGCATAAATGCGCCCTTTTGTGTAGCGACCTTTTTGCCCTTCAAATCCTTTACAGAATCAATTCCTGAATCTGGATTTGCAGAAATAACAATAAAATTGTTTAAGCCATTAAATGCAATTACTGTTGTATCAATTCCGTTAGCCTTTCCGTTAACAGCAGGCACATCACCTAGAATACCAATATCAAGACTTCCAGATGCTAGGGCCTCATTAATTGCTGGGCCTGCCCCTGACATAGGAACAAGATTAACCTTTACACCTATCTTTTTGAATTCCTCTTCAAAATATCCGTTATCTCTTGCAATGCCTTCGCTTCCCAAAAGAATATTGGAACCTGAAGTATCAACAAATCCAATATTTACTTCTCTGGTAACGTCACTTCCTGCTTCGATATTTTCCTCTTTATCTACAAGACCATTATCAGCAGTGCCACCGCAGCCAGTAAGAGCTGATAATACAAATGTACCAACTAAAGCTGCCAACACAGTCTTTTTCAATTTCTTCATTATTAGTCCTCCTAATTACCTATATAGATTCTTTCGATGCCAGTTCTGAAATTAGATTTAATTGTTTTACTTGGCCCCTTTTAGAAGAATGCTCTTGCCAGGTCTTCTGTCCCTTTAACTGTTTTAAATAGTTATAAAGCTCTTCTGATTTTTCTTTTTCATCCTGTTTTACTGTTGTAAGATAATTGCTTACAAATTCCACAGCCCCTCTTACTCCTGAAGTAGACTGATTAAGAATACTCTTGTGATATATAGGATATGAGGCTTCTATCAAAGGAATTCCGGCCTTGTTCGCTATATTCACCTCAAGCGAGCTTCCTATTACAAGTTCAGCCTTAGACTGTCTGATAATATCATCAATGTCCTTTTGATCTGATGTCTTATATACACTACTTGTGATTGAAGCAAACACCTCATCATTGTTCAGCTCATGCTCCTCATCTTTCTTCAATGAATCAGTAAGAATCGCTGCAACGATTTTTGCTCCAAAGACATCCTTTGCTATTCTTCCAAGTCTAATTACTTGCTCTTCGTCACCGACGATAGCTACAGACTTTCCAATAGCATGCTCAATCACTTCATCGCGAATTCTTCCGTAATAGTTGCTTTCATAAGCTAGTTCCTTATTTAAGAACTCATCTACCACATCCTGCTCTAGAGAAATCACTTTGCCAATTTCATCTATTAACTCTTTTTCCTCTAGTGCATTTACTGGAAGTGCTGCCTTTTGGATTACAGGTATATCAAATTTTTCATTAAGTACCTTTGCAGGTAATTCTCCCCAACGGCCAAACACGATTGACAGTGCTGCATTCTTCGCATTATAAATATCTTCGATGCCTCCGGTTACACCAAAGAATACATTGGCCTTTATTCCTACACCCTCTAATATTCTCTTAATCTCTTCTATGTTTCCTTGCCAATATGGATCCTTTTCAGGAATGATTCCAAAGATATTTACAAGATTTGAGTTTTTATTAGTTTCAGATAGTCTTACATCATAAACAGATTTAAATACATCAGCAAACACATGCTCATAACCAAAGTGAGCTCCACCATTGAAACCTGCAATAAGTGTATCTACAACTGGCTCATGCTGCTCCACTATCTCCCTAGTCATGGCATCAACATCATCTCCAACCATAGCTGACTCACAGCTGTTAAGGATTACATAAAGAGCTCCATCAACCACCTTAATAGTGTTTTTAATCTGCTCCCTAAGTCTCGATGCTCCACCAAAAATTACATGTCTTTCTTGAGCTGCTGTACCCGGTATGGAGTATCCTGAAAATCTAGCCGAGCCTCCTGTAGTCTTTGAATTTGCCAGATAGTTAATCACTCCACAGCCTGCGTTTGCATGAACAACTGGTACAACACCGTTTATTTCCTGAACTGTCTGTAAAGCACCATGAAGGGCACATCCATTTCTAGGATTCTTGATTATATCTGCCATTTAACTTACCTCCTGCTTTACATACCAGTTTCCGCTACGCTTCTTAAAGCTTTCTTTGTAGCTGCTCTTTAATCTGTATTTTCCCTGGAATTCTTCAACCTTTTTTATAGTGTTAGCAATAACCTCCACACCTTTAAAACCATATGTAACCTTATTCTTTGTGGAAATAACAACTGCTCCCTCATCAGTAGCAAATGAGCTTCCTGATTTTTCACTAAAATATATATCTATGCTGTTCTTAGCTAGCTCGTTTGCCTTTTCAAACTGCTGTCCATTTCCAATGATTGCTATAGTAGTCTTTGGTAAAAAGTCTAATTTCTTCAGCTGTTTTCTGTTGTCTAAATCCACAAATGAAGATGAAAATCCAACCACTTCTCCACCTAAATTTGTAAACAATCGTGCATAAGCAGAAACTTTACTAAGAGCTACATCAACAAAGATTTTCTTATCCTTTAATACATCCTTTATAACCACCTGAGATAACTCAGTTTCTGCTTTATCAATGTATTCAATCACTTCATCTTCGATATTTAAAAATGCGGCAATCTTTAAAAGAAAATTCTTTGTCCCTCTAAATCCCACGGGTACATCGGTCTCTATGTAATGTACGCCAAAAACTTCCTCAAGCTCCTTAGCTAGATACTCACCCTCTTCCGGGTTAAGCACTACAGATGCTCTTGCCTTTGATGCTCTTTTAATCTCATCCACATTTGAGAATCTTGGAAGTATCTGGAATTTGATATTAAGCTCTCTAAAAATATCAGCTATAACTGCTACATCCTCAATATCTTCTGAATAAGAAATGATATTTATGAAATCTTCCTTAACATCCTCATTGTTTGAAACAAGATATTTCAATAGACTATGTGTAACGATGTCATATCCTGTAACAGGTGTTTTAGTTTTAAAACCATCTGTATAAATGCTGATAATTGGAATACCTATTTCATCCTCAAGCTCCAATATGACTGAATTAATGTCATCATTATTGATAGCAACTACAGGTGTTCCAACAATAAAAATTGCCTTTGGATGCTTTTCCTCATAGGCTCTAAGAATAGCTTCAGAAAGCTTATCATCCCCACCTAAAATGGTGTCTCTTTCTACGAGATTTGTTGAATACCAACTAAAGTTTTCATTATTATTTTGAGCAATTCCTATGGCTCCACATCCAATGGAGCCATTTACTATGATTGCTGCATCCTCAATTGTAGAAAGGACATCAAATGCATAAATCGTTTCATCATCATGTATTTGGGAGAAGGTTCTGATTCTCTGCTTTATCTCCTCACCTGATGTTTCATCAATTAGAGCTTCCAAATTACCATGAAAATGGCTAAGGGAACTTAAGCGTTTTTCTCTTGTTAACGCTTTTCTTTCATCTAAAAAACTCATCTTTTAGGTTCTCCTTTCTTGTAGTGTTAGATTGCCTCTGCAACTCCAACAACACCATTTTCAATATCGTATATACGGTCTCCCCAGCTTCTAGCCCAATCTCTAAGCTCTGATGAACCAAGTGGATTTGGAACCACAAGATTTTCATTTTCAGCGATATATTTAGCTAAGTTTCTATAAATATCCGCTTGAGCGCTGTTTGGCTTAGCCTCGATAACTGTCTTGCCGTAAAGCTCTGACTGCTGTACATCAATTGAACGATTTACATATCCTGCAATGCTAGTGCCTGTCTTTGCAACGAAGTCCTCAACAATTTCTCTGTGATAACCAGGTTTCATGCTATTTGCAATAACGCCACCAAGCTTTGCTCCACCTGTAGGTGCATATTTATTAATGGCCTTGAAAAGATTGTTAGCTGCATATAAAGCCATAAAATCTGATGATGATACAACGTAGGCTCTGTCTGTAATTCCATCGCGAATAGGAACAGCAAAACCACCACAAACAACGTCGCCAAGTACATCGTAAAGTACGTAATCAGGCTTGAACTCCTCAAAAAGATTAAGCTCCTGAAGAAGATTAACTGCCGCGTTAATACCACGACCTGCACATCCAACGCCTGGTACTGGACCGCCGGATTCAATACATAAAACTCCACCAAATCCCTTTACCGATATATCATCAAGATGAATCTTGTTACCCTCTCTTAAACTATCAAGAACTGTAGGAAGATAGTTATTTCCTCTAAGTGTATTTGTAGAATCACTCTTTGGATCACAACCAATCTGAATTACTCTATATCCAGCCTCTGCAAGTGCTGCACTAATATTTGATGTAGTTGTTGATTTTCCGATTCCACCTTTACCATATATTGCTATATGCTTACCAATTTTCTCTGCCATTTCCTTTTACCTTTCCTTATACTGTTGTAGCTTCCTTAGCTTCTGAAATAAACTGAACTGCGATGTCTACCTTGATGTCATCAAAATATTTTTTAATCTCATCTACCTTATCTAAATGCTCCCAAGGAAGGTCAACATCTGTTCTTCCGAAGTGGCCATAAGCTGCAGTCTGCTTGTAGATTGGCCTACGTAAATCAAGGGCATCAATGATTGCTGCTGGTCTGAGGTCAAATACTTTTTCAATAATCTCAACAATCTTCTCATCATCAATTACTCCTGTGCCAAATGTATCTACTGCAATAGATACTGGCTTTGCTACTCCAATGGCATATGCAAGCTCAACCTCAAGTCTCTTCGCCACACCTGCTGCTACCAAATTTTTTGCTACCCAGCGAGCTGCGTAGGCTGCAGAACGGTCAACCTTTGTTGGATCCTTTCCTGAGAAAGCACCGCCGCCGTGACGACCTGTGCCACCATAGGTATCCACGATGATTTTTCGTCCTGTCAGACCTGCGTCTCCCTGTGGACCACCGATTACAAATCTACCTGTTGGATTTACATAGTAGATTGTATCCTCGTCCAATAACTCTGCTGGAATTACCGGCTTGATAACATGCTCGATAATATCAGCTCTTATCTGTTCAAGAGTTACATCCTCTGCATGCTGTGTTGAAATAACAATGGTATGTACTCTCTTTACAGTCTGTCCATCCTCTGCAAATTCTACTGTTACCTGTGACTTTCCATCTGGTCTAAGGTATGGAAGTGTTCCATTCTTTCGAACTTCTGTAAGCCTTCTAGTAAGGCGGTGAGCAAATGAAATAGCTGGTGGTAAAAACTCTTCTGTTTCATCTGTTGCATATCCGAAGATAATTCCCTGATCTCCTGCGCCTGTTCCAAAGTCCTCTGTCGCTCCTTCCTGTTTTGATTCAAATGCCTTGTCAACTCCAAGTGCAATATCTGCTGACTGCTCATCAATTGATGTAAGTACTGCAATTGAATCCGCGTTGTATCCATCTACATTATTTACATAACCAATCTCTCTGATTGTGTCTTTTGCAACCTTTGCTATATCCACGTATGCCTTTGTAGTAATTTCACCAACTACAAGTGCTAGTCCTGTTGCTACTGTTGTCTCAGCAGCTACTCTAGAATATGGATCCTGAGCAAGTAGCTCATCAAGGATTGCATCAGAAATTTGATCTGCGATTTTGTCTGGATGTCCCTCTGTTACTGATTCTGATGTGAATAACTTTCCCATGTTCTTTTTACTCCTTTTCTTATTACATTTTTTTATAAAAAAGAGGCCCAAAGTCACAGCTAATGGAACCGTAACCTTGAACCTCTAGTTTTCTAGTCAGTTCGATAAGTCCTACAATCTTATCTTTTCACTTTTGTCAATTTGGATGATTTTTCCATCTTGGATGATTATATTTACCGAGCCATATTTTATTGACTCTATATAATCTTTAATCTGCGCCAGTTGATTTTCACTAACCTCTTTTAATGTTGCCATTTTTTTCTCCTTTTACTTTTGTGTAAACCATAAGTGGTGCTAGTTGGATTCGAACCAACAACTTCAGTGCTGCCGCACCTATGCCATTCCAGCGGCCATAGCACCAAAAAAGCCACCGCCTAGGTGGTCCCAAAGCAGTGGCTCAAAATTCGTATATACGAATTTGTTCATCATGGTGCAAGACAACAAGCCATGCACCCTTCAGCACTCACAACCTGGGAGTATAGCATTCTACACATACACATATTCATACAACAACAGTTCTCGGATTTTAATATATGTCTCATTGTTGTCTTGCTCCTTTCTTGTTATTTCTGATTCGTTGTTGATACTATATCTTTAATAACCTACTAAGTCAATAGGTTTAACAATAGCCAAAAATAATAGCTAGTTATAAATCAGATTTATAACTAGCTATATATACTACCACTTCACTTTCCATCGATTGGAATACTCGCCATAAGAACCATCTTCACATAATGTTTTAATATGCTTTTCATGATTGCTATTTTTTATACTTTGGAGAAAATGCAAGTATTCATCTTCATCAAGTGGTAAGTTAACAAAATCATTTTTCCACCAGGACAAATAGGCGGCATTTGCCAAGCTAAGTCCATATATTCCCTCTTCCCCTGGTGATATTAGCGGCTCCCCTTTTCTTATGGCATTAGAAAAGTTTTGTAAAATGCCTATGTGAGCACTCTCTGGTTCCTCTTGGATAATAGTCCTTTCGTCCACATCAATCTTTGGCATAAATTCCTTAGAATTTTTTGTGTACTCCATCAAATCTTCTTTTAAAAGAGTGATGGTAAGTTTTCCATTTTCGATAACAGCCTTGCCTCTTGTACCAGATATTTCCATTCTGTTTGTTCCAGGATATTCTCCTGTAGATGTCTGAAATATACCGACAGCTCCATTTTCATATTCTGCAAAAATCTCAGCTGAATCTTCCACATCAATAGGATGAAATAATCCTTTGTGACAAAAGGCTCTTATCCTAATTGGCATACCGGTAATCCACTGCCAGATATCAAGATTATGAGGGCACTGATTCATCAGCACACCGCCACCTTCTCCATCCCAGGTGGCTCGCCAATCTCCAGATGCATAGTAGGCATCTGTCCGATACCAGTTATTAATTATCCAATTAAATCTAACAAGTTGACCTAAGTCACCATTTTGAAATACTCTTCTAAGCTCTGTATACAGGGGATTAGTTCTCTGATTATACATAATAGAGAAAACTACTCCACTTTCCTTTGCCACCTGATTCATGTGAGCAACTGTCTTAACGTCCACTCCTGCAGGCTTTTCAGTCAGCACATGAATCCCATTTTTACAAGCCTCTTCCACAATAACAGGATGCATAGGATGAGGAGTTGCAACTACAATAGCATTGACTATCCCACTATTGATTAGCTCATGATAGTCATTAAAGCACTTTACACCTTTTAGATTAGATTTCGCCCACTGAAGCCTTTTTTCGTCGCTATCGCAAACTGCTGCCAGCTTGCATCCCTTGACTTTATTTTTATAAAGACTCATTCCATGGGCTGAACCCATATTTCCTATTCCTACAACTCCAATATTCACTATCTGTTCCATAGCGCCCCTACTCTCCCGTTTTATATACTATTGATTTTTATATCTTCCTCTGAAAGTTCCTCAGCAGATACTGTCTTTTCGTAAAAATGAATAGCATGTTTTTCGATTCCTCCGGTACGATAATATTCATCAATCTTTTGAATTGGCAAAGATACTCTCATACCTGTAAATCCAGATTTGTAAATGGCTGTAATAAGCTCTAAAGTGCGCTTGCCATCTACGCCTGTAATAAGAGGCCTCTTTCCATTTTCAAGTGCCGTTAAAACATCATCAATCTCACCTGTGTGTCCTTCATATTTTAAATCAGGAATGGAATCCATATACTGATTCAACTCAGCTAAAAGCTTTTCATTCTTTTCTTCCATAGGAAATCCATTGTCCATTGATACCTCTGCTTTTGGGTCCCAAGGAGCTGAAAGCTTGGCATCTGCACACTGGACGATGATGCTTTGCTCCTCACCGTGATGAACAACTGATGCAGTTACATCTGCAAGGCTTCCACCATCGTATGCCATAATTGATTTTGAAATATCCTCTACTTCAGAATTATCATGCATCACATTTGAAAGGATGGAAGTAACCTGATTTGGCAGTCCTCCCTCAAGCCAATTTAAAAGGTCAATATGGTGAACTGCATGATTTAAAGTAGGTCCACCGCACTCCTTTTCCCAAGTGCCTCTCCACCATAAATCGTAGTAACTATGACCTCTCCACCAATTTGAATTTATTTGAACCGAGCAAATCTTTCCTGCTTTATTACTATCAATCACTTTCTTTAATTTCCAATATGGATTTGTAAATCTATTCTGGGCAATCTGTCCTAGAACAACTCCATTTCGCTTCTCTGCTTCAAGCATTGCATCACACTGTTCAAGTGATGATGCCATTGGCTTTTCACAAAGCACATTGCAGCCTGCGTTCATTGCGTTAATAGAAATCTCAGCATGAGAAAATGGAGGAGTTGCCACATGGACTAAATCAATGTGAATTCCAGATGCAAGCATCTTCTCATGATCGTCAAATACAGGACAATCAAGTCCATATTGTTTTTTTATTTTTTCCGCTTTTTCAGGCTTTATATCACAAAGAGCCACTATCTCACATCTCTCAGGAAATGTTAGTAGACCTTTTATGTGAGCATGACTAATTCCACCTGTTCCTACAATTGCAACTTTTATCATTTTACTTCTCCAATCCATATACTCTTTCTGCTTGTAATTCCGCCTTAACGCAAAGCTCGGCAGCCTTGAAACAATGGGCCTGAGTCATAGCATTTTCAGTGCGATTAATACAATCCAATATCAGCTCACCAAAGAATGGGAATCCAACTTTGCCCTCCACTGCAAAATGCTGTTCACCGTCTTTATTTACCAAATAAACATGCTCTGCACCCTCATCGGTTGCAATATTAACGTATTTACGAAGCTCGATATATCCTTCTGTTCCTATAATGAAAGTTCGTCCATCACCCCAGGTAGATAGACCATCAGGGGTAAACCAATCCACTCTAAAATGCTGAGTTGTACCGTTGTCTCCAAGAAGAGTAGCCTCTCCCAAATCCTCAAGCTCGGGCTGGTCCGGATGATTGTAGTTACCTACCTGGCTGTACTGAACTGTGGCATCTTTGCAATCGCAGTAATAAAGGAACTGCTCAATTTGATGACTTCCAATGTCACAAAGAATTCCACCATAATATTCTTTTTTAAAGAACCAGTCAGGACGTCCTTTCACATCCCCAACTCTGTGAGGACCGAATCCATCTACATGAATAGGTTTTCCAATGGCACCTTCCTTTATCAACTGACCGGCAAAAACTGCTGACTCCACATGAAGTCGCTCGCCGTAATAGCACATATATTTTCTGCCAGTTTTTTCTACCATTTCCTTAGCTTGAGCTAGCTGTTCTAGGGACGTAAGAGGTGCTTTATCTGTAAAATAATCCTTGCCTGCGGCCATTACTCTAAGGCCAAGGGCACATCGCATACTTGTAACTGCTGCGCCGCATACTAGCTTTACTTCTGGGTCAGATAATATCTCTTCCTCACTGCTTGCAGCCTTTACTCCTGGATAGGCGTTGCAGAAATTTTTTACTTTTTCAGGGTCCCTGTCGTACACCCACTTAAGTGTTGCTCCTGCTTCTATAAGCCCATTACACATGCCATAGATATGACCGTGATCAAGTGCAATAGCTGCAATAACAAATTCCCCTTCCTTTACAACTGGCCTAGGTTTTCCCACTGGTGCATAATTCATTCCGTCTTTCCTATTCATCAATCAATCCTCACATTCTATAGTTTTTTGAAGTCTAATTTGTTACTCCAAAGTACTCCATTCTCTCGTCAACAACTGTCTTGATGCCAGCGTCCTCTAGCTTGCTCATATACTCATCAAATGTTTTGTCAAACTCACTAGGAGAAGCTGTAATACATTTAACCTGATACTCATCCTGAACAATCTTTAAATCAGTGATGTACTCAGATGTTGATGGCGCTGTGTAATAACTATCTGGAAGAATATTTCCTTTAAGAGCATTCTCATAGTTATTAATTACGTAGTCCTCATATCCTGGACATTCCTTTGATGTACATGCATTAAAAGCATCTACTGTATCAAAATAGCCCTGATTTCCTGTAAGGAATAAATCTGTACGGATCCAATCCTTATCCTTTGCGTTGTAATCAGAATCCTTTACAACAGGAACACCATCTACTAAATCGTAGTGTTCTCCTTCAAAACCGTGATATAAAACATATCCGCTATCCTTTGAGCACATCCAATCAAGATATGTCATACAAGCCTCAACCTTTTCAGCGGAAGCTGTCTTTGGACAAAATGCAATTAGACCACCAGTAGCATAGGCTGCACTGTTCTGCTGTCCAGTATTTACATTTTTAAATGGCTCAATTGATACGATGTCTGCATTTGGATCATTCTCCTTTAGAGTCTGAAGCAATCCGCCTCGCAGTACATCAACATTTCCATTTACGTTGTACTCACAGAATCCAATGGCACCTGAGCAGAATAAACTCTTAAACATATCTTCATCTGTTGCCATTGTGTAGTATTCCTTGTGCAAAAGGCCCTCGTTGTAAAGAGTGTTCATGTATTTGTAGAACTCTCTCATACCGTCTTGATCATAGTAGTCCATGATGCAGTCTTCTGAAGCTGCTACCTGCCACTGATTCTCATCCTGAGTTTTTGTTGAAAATGCAGCACGCATATTCCACATCTGTACTAAATGAGCGGCAACAACATCTTTTCTTCCATCAGGATTTTCCTTTGCAAATGCTGTAAGCACCTCATGCAATTCCTCTGGTGTTGTTGGCACTTCCATTCCAAGAGCATCTAGCCAATCTTTTCTGATGAAGAAATTCGTCTTTGCGGTAGTAGCACGGCGAGCTACAATACCATAGAGCTGTCCATCGCCATTTCGTCCAATATCAAGACAATCTTCTCCAATATAAGCCTTTAGATTTCTAGCCTGGTCTTCTCCATCTATAAACTCTGATAAATCCCAAGTTCCACCTAGATTAAAGTAATCCTCTGCGTATGGATATGTGTAAGTAATTGTGATATCCGGTGCAGTCTGAGAACCTACCATGGTCTGCATCTTTGTTACCTCATCACTTCGAGGTACAGTAACAAACTCAACATTGATTCCCACCTTATTCATTTCCTGGTTCACATAATTGGTCCACTTATTGTCTGTAATAGTAGAACCCTCTGGCGCATTACTTCTATCAAACAACTCAACTGTGATAGTCACATCGTCAAATTGCTTGTCTCCATATGTAGTTTTATAATCGCCACCACCTTCATTGCTAGCTGAAGCAGTTCCTCCTCCACATCCAACAAAGGTGGACATTACCATAGCAGCAGTGGCTGCTAATGCAATAAATCTTTTTTTCATATTACCCTCCATGTTTCTTTACATTTATATATCTTTACTGGCCAGTAAAAAAACTCTATTAACCCTTCACAGAACCTACCATTACTCCCTTTACAAAATACTTTTGGAGCCATGGATAAACCACGAGAATAGGCAGTGTGGACACTGCTACTGTCGCCATCTTAAGAGACTGTGACAGCACCATACTGCCTCCTCCCTCCAGATTTGCTGTACTATTTAATTCTCCTCCGAAAAGCAGAGATCTAAGTCTAAGCTGAAGTGTGTACTTTTCAGGTGTTGTTATATATAAAAGTGCGTTAAAATATGAATTCCAGTATTCAACTGCATAAAATAGTCCGATTGTAGCTATAATTGGAAGTGACAGCGGCAATATTATCTTTACTAGTACCTGTAAGTATGAAGCCCCATCAATTCTTGCTGCCTCCTCCAGAGAAGGTGGAAGGCTCTTAAAAAATGTTCTCATTACAATAAAGTTGAAAACATTGATTGCGTTTGGAATAAACAAAGCTCCAAGAGAATCGTATAGTCCTACATTTTTTACAACCAAGAATGTAGGAAGCAATCCACCGCCAAAGTACATAGTAAAAAGAATCATACCTGTAATAAACTTTCTTCCCACTAAGTCTTTTCTTGAAAGCGTGTATGCTGCAAAAATAGTAAGTAGCATACTGACAGTTGTTCCCATCACAGTAACAAATACTGTAGTTTTCATTGCCTGCCATATTTGCTTTTTAGCCAAAATATCTCTATATGCATCGAGGCAAAAATCCTTTGGCAAAACTGTGACATTTCCTGTTAATACTGCATTGTATCCACTTAATGAATAAGCTATTACATTTAGAAATGGATAAATGCATACGAATGTCAGCACCAACAATAAAACACCATTTAAAATTCGCCCAATACTCAATTTATTTTTCATGTAAAATACCCTCGCCTTATAAAATCCCTTCTTCTCCTATAAGCTTTGCAAACTTATCTGCAAAAAACAGAATCACAATATTTACCACTGACTGGAATAGTCCAATAGCTGTAGATTCACTATATTTCGCCTGCTCAATACCCATTCGATATGTATAAGTACTGATAACCTCTGAAACTTCCATTACTTTTTTATTTCCTACTAAAAGTGGCGCATCAAGTCCAATTGTCATCATTTTTGAAATTTGAAGAATGAGCATTACCACAATTACAGATTTAATAGCAGGAAGAGTAATGTATATGAGTCTTTGGAATTTACTTGCCCCATCCAAATAAGATGCCTCATATAATGTTTCATCAACCCCAGTTAACGCTGCCAGATAAATAATTGTTCCCCAACCTATTTCTTTCCAAACATTACTGATTACGTATGTAAAAATCCACCATCCATTGTTAGATAAAAATGGAATTGATGATAACCCCATCTTAGATAAAAACAGATTGATTGTTCCTCCATTCTGAGAAAAGAGATTTACAACAATACTTGCCACTACAACCCATGAAATAAAATGTGGAAGATATAGAATTGACTGAATGACTTTTTTAAACTTTCCGCTTACCACTTCATTAAGCATAAGGGCCACAATAATAGTGAATGGAAAACTTATTGCCAGAGTCAAAAGATTTAAAAGAAAAGTATTTCTTATACTGTTCCAAAAATTTTGATTAGAAAAGATTTTCCTAAAGATTTCAAAACCAACCCACTGGCTTCCTGATATGCCTTTAAAAACGTTGTAGTCCTTAAAGGCCATTACAAGACCGTACATTGGAATGTATTTAAAGATTACAAAATACGAAATTACAGGGACAAGCATTATATATAACCACTTGTAATTCCAAATTTTATGCATAGTTTTAGACATGTGTCGCATATTCCCCCTTTGTTTATTATCTATAGCGTATCTAGATAATAGCACGTTTATCTATGCACAAATACATATATTAATGCCAAAATTATTGCGTTTTTAAACCTAGGTAAATATAATGATATCAACAGGTAAAAAATAAACTATTGTATTTTTTAGGAGAAATCTTATGAAAAAAGAAATGCCAAATTACAAAAAAATAATGGAGACTCATGAAAATGATTTTATCTGCGCCTACAAGAATTCTCCTATTACAGAGACCGGTATTTATCACAGCCATGACGGATATGAAATCTACTTATTTCTTCACGGAGACACAAAGATACTATTAGAAAATGACGGTAAAATTATGGAGCCAGGGGATTTAGTACTCTTTCCTCCATACGTTTTTCACCATGCCTGCCCTATGGGAACTGAGGACTATGGCCGAGTTGTTATTAATATAAAAGAGGAATACTTCGAGAACAAAGGGGATGACTACAAGCATTTTACTGATTGCTTCAAGCAGGAGGATATGACAAAGCTTAATATCATCCACTTAAATCAAGAACAGATAGATACTTTTGTTGGCTATACTGATCTTCTAGAAAAATCACTAAATGAACATGAGCAAGAATTCGGTTCCACTGTACTTGCGGAATCTATTCTTAATATCATTCTTATCACCATAAACAGACTTGCAAATAAAAAAAAGACACCTACATACGTAGATGTCCTTCCAAAAACCATTACTGATGCATTTAATTATATCAACCTGCACCTATCAGACTCTATTTCCGCTAGCAGTGTAGCTGAAAATTTGCATTTACATCCTGTGTATCTCAATCGAATATTTAAGGCAAACACAGGCACCTCTATCCAGCAATACATAATTGAAAAGAGACTAGCACTTGCCAAAAAGCTACTGAAAGAGGGAAATGCCCCAATAGATGTATGTTTCCAATCAGGCTTTAACAATTATTCAAACTTTTCACGAACATTCTCTAATCACACCGGTACATCACCAAAACAATACCAGATGTCAGTTAGGAGTCCATTCGTAATCCACTAAGCTTTTGCTGCGCCCTCAAGCATAGCAACTATAGAATCCTCATCCATATTTGCTGAATTGATAATTAAATCAAAGTATTCTGGAGAGCCCCATTTACCGCCAGAGTGAGTGGTGAAGAATTTCTCACGCTTTTTATCGAACTTCTTCATTACCTCATCAGCTTTATCTGCTGGATTATTTTCTACATTAATGGATCTATCCATTCGATAATCATCATCGGCTGTGATAAATACCTTAAGGCACTTTTTGTCCTTAAGAATCTCGCTGGCGCATCGACCTACAAATACGCAGCCAGGCTGTTCAGCAGCCTCTTTAATAATATCCGCCTCTGTATTGTATATCTTCTCAGCTATGGTAGTATAATCGATTCCCGGTGTCTTAAAAATAGGCTTAATCGGTGTCTGCTCGTCCATATTGGCAACTTCCTCATAAGATAACCCCATTTTCTTACAAGTCTGCTCAACAACACCACGGTCATATAGACGATAACCCAACTTTTTTGCAAGCTTTTTTGCGATTTCATGACCACCACTGCCATATTTACGCTCTATGGTAATATAATCGTACATAAAAACCCTCCTCTCAATACAAATTATTATACCATATTGCAAAAATGAGTACATACAATACAAAAAAGCTACACATTTTTTTATTCGTAAGCAAATGTCTTTAGGAACTTCTTCGCACGCTCTGTTTTAGGCTCAATGAAGAATTCCTTTACATCTCTGGTCTCTTCTACAATATCACCCTTATCTATGAAAATAATTCTATCTGCAATAGCCTTAGCGAAAGCCATCTCATGGGTGACAATAAGCATAGTGGAGCCAGCCTTAGCAAGAGCTATCATTGTCTCTAATACCTCATGTACCATCTCTGGATCAAGTGCTGCTGTAACCTCGTCAAATAGTATCACCTCAGGGTGCATTAAAAGTGCACGAACAATAGCTACTCTCTGCTTTTGTCCTCCAGAAAGCTGTCGTGGATAATAATCCTTTTTGTCCACTAGTCCCACCTTATCAAGAAGTTCTATAGCCTCCTTGGTAGCCTCCTCTTTATCGCGCTTCTGCACCTTTGTAGGGGCGAGAATGATGTTTTCAAGAACTGTTTTGTGAGGGAACAGCTCATAGGACTGGAAAACCATTCCAATCTTCTGACGTAACTTTGTAATATCCCTTTTACCGGCCTCAACAGGAAGTCCTGATATGGTAATCACACCTCCCTGAATCTCCTCGAGACCATTTAAACATCTTAAAAATGTGCTCTTCCCACAACCCGATGGACCAATTATTACTACTACTTCCCCCTTTTCCACAGACAGATTAATATCATTTAAAACTGTATTCTGTCCGAACTCCTTGTGTAAGTGTGTTACTTTTAATAATTCCATTTACTCCCACCTTTTCTCTAAATATGTTGCGAGCCGGCTGATTGGCCAGCATACAATGAAATATAGTAAAAATACAACTGCAAATACGCCAAAGGCTGCGTTAGGCGACGAATTTCTATTTGCCTCTATAATCTGCTGTGCCACCTTAAGCACCTCAACGATTCCAATCATAAGTACAAGAGATGTTGTCTTAATCATTCTTGTAATTAGATTTATAGAAAGTGGAATCAGTCTCCTAATTGTCTGTGGGAAAATGATGTAGAAATATGTCTGCACCTTGTTAAATCCCAAAGCCATTGCTGATTCAAACTGGATTACTGGAATACTCTTTATAGAGCCTCTCACCAGATCTCCCATCTCTGCAGTTCCCCAAAACGTAAATACGATAATTGCCGATGCTTCTGCTGAAACTTCCCAACCAAAAACTCTAGTAGTTCCAAAATATACAATGAATAAAAGCACCATCTGAGGCATGATTCTTACCACCTCAAGATACACTTTGAGTATTGTCTTTAAAAATGGATTGTTTAAAGTCATAAGCATACCAACAACTAGCCCAAGAATTATGCTGAGTACAACAGCAATCAAGCTAATTTCCACCGATACCCATAATCCTTGAAGTAATCTTAAAAAGTTGGTTCCTTTAAATAGAACATCAATCCCCAAACTGTCCATAGCGCATCCTCCTTTCTACAATTGCACCTATTATAGAAATAGGAAGAAGCATTACCAGGTAAAAAACAACCAAAAGGAATAAGCATTCTATTGTCTTTGCGTACATGCCTATCAAATCCTTTGCTGTAAACATCAAATCCATCAAACTGATTGTGGAAAATACAGATGTCTCCTTCAAAAGGAAAATAACATTTGCAAGAATTCCCGGCACACTGATTGAAATCGCCTGTGGCAAAATAACGTACCACAGTGTCTGGAAATCACTCATTCCAAGGCTAAGTGCGCTCTCGGTCTGAATAACAGGCACAGCTTCTAGGCCACTTCGAAATGTCTCTATCATATATGCACCGCCTAAAAGCCCAAGTCCTAGCACACCACAGGTCTTTGCTGTTATTTGAATCCCCACCTTTGGAAGGGCAAAATAAATAAAAAATAACTGTACCAAAAGTGGTGTATTTCTAAATAATTCAATGTATATTCCCACAATCTTCCTAAGCACTGGTGTCTTAAAATGAATAATGGCAGAGCCAATTAAGCCTATTACAAAAGCCAAAATAATGCCCTGCCATCCAATTTTAAGTGTTAAAAATAGTGCATCCTTATAGAGTGGGAAATATTCAACAAGAATATCCTTATCCATTACTATAGGTTACAAATCCTTTCGTATAATACTTCCTACTTGCTAGGCTCTACTACAAGCTCATCCTCGTAATCAGCACCGTATGTATCAAGAAGTGTTGCTTCGTAATCAGCATGGAAGAAATTCTCGCTTCCGAGAGATACAAGCTCGTCATTTAACCATGTTAAAAGTGTCTCATTACCCTTTGTTACAGCAGGAGCAATTGTATCCTGGTCACCAAGTGATGGAATGCCTACTGTATAGCCTTCGTTTTCAATTGCAAAAGCAATAACCTCTGTGTTGTCATTAGCCCATGCTACGCCGTTGCCATTTTCAAATGCTGTCTTTGCCTCAGCGTAAGCATCATACTTCTGAAGCTTGATATCTGGGTAATTCTTAGCAAGATATGTCTCTGCTGTTGTTCCTGAGATAACGATAACCTCGTCATCAGCACCTAAATCATCGAGGCTCTCGATTACAGCTCCATCAGGTGAAACAACACCAAGCGCTACATTCATGTATGGTAAAGCAAAATCAACTTCCTGAGCGCGCTCCTCTGTAACTGTAAAGTTAGCAAGGATGATATCAACCTTTCCTGTCTGAAGATATTCGATTCTGTTAGCTGCCTCAGTTGATACATAGTTAATATCTACGCCAAGATCCTCACCGATTTTCTCAGCAAGATATACATCATATCCAGCGTACTCACCATTTTCATCTACATAACCAAATGGGCTCTTGTCTGAGAATACACCGATATTGATTGTGCCGCTTTCTTTAATTTCATCAAGTGTTCTAAAACCTGCTGCGCTTTCACCTGCCTCTACAGCGCTTCCATCAGCACTGCTGTCAGCCTTGTCAGATGAACCGCAACCAGTAAGTGAAGCTGCTAAAAGTCCTGTCACTAAAAGTCCACTTGTTAATGTCTTTACTAAATTCTTTTTCATATTAATTTCCTCTTTTCTATTAATTAAGCTGCAACGAGCTTTTTGTATATTGCATTTGCTAGAGCAAGATGTCCCTTTTCATCTAAGTGCTCCTGATCTGTTTCTGATGGCTTAGCCACATCAGATGCTGCCAAAAACATACAATCAAACTCCTCTGCAAGCTTTGCAAACACTGCCTTAAGCTCCTTAGAAGTGATAACTGATTTCTCATCAAACTCAGGATCAAACTCTTCCTTCCATACTGTATCTCCCAAGTGGATTGGGGAAAGAAGTAGGATTTTCGCTGCGCTATTGTTGTCTCTAATCTGTCTAAGTAAAATCTCAGCGCCTCTGGCTATAAGCTTTGGTGAAGCATTATAGACAGCCTTACAATCATTTGTTCCAAGCATGACCACTACTGTGTCAACAGGTCCATGGCTCTCAAGAAGAATTGGAAGTAATTTGGAGCCATTTCTTCCCTGTCTTGTGCTGTCCTCAAAAACTGTAGTCCGTCCTACTAGTCCTTCCTCTATCACTTCATAATCCTGGTGACCAAGCATGTCGGAAAGCACCCCGGTCCATCTTTCAGTTTTCTCAAATCTGCCACTACCGTCTGGCTTTAATCCATATGTGTTTGAATCGCCAAAGCAAAGTACACTCTTCATCTTGGTCCCCTTTCTGTGCCCTTTTGTATGGGCTTTTGTCTTGCATGTTGGTATATTAAACCTACTTGCCTACTGAGTCAATAGGTTTAATAATAAGCAAAAATTATAGTCTGCTATCAATTCTATTAATAGCAACTTCAACCTCTATAAATTATGCCTTTTTTGATACAGGCTATAAAAATCTGTTACTTATTGATTTGCCTATTAACCTATCGTATAATAGTACAAAACCAGCGATTGAATTAAAAAATTATGGAGGATTGATTATGTTCAGTACAAAGGGTCGATATGCACTGCGTGTCATGATAGACTTAGCTCAACAACATAGTGAAGAATACATTCCCCTAAAGGACATCGCAGAGCGTCAGGATATTTCCAAAAAATATTTAGAGATTATTGTTAAAGAATTAGTTCACGGCGGCTTTGTAAAGGGTGTCAGTGGAAAAGGTGGCGGATACATGCTTACTCGCTCTCCTGAGGAGTATTCAATTGGAGAGATAATCGAGCTCATGGAAGGAAGCCTTGCTCCAGTTGCCTGTCTAGCAGATGGCGCTGAGGATTGTCCTCGTGAAAAAGTATGTAAGACACTTCCTATGTGGACTGAGTTCTATATGTTAGAGCGAGATTTCTTCTACGGCAAGAAGCTCAGTGATATAGTAAATTCATAGTATTTTCTACTTGAAACAGTCATCTTTTGATGGCTGTTTTTTATTTTATTTTCTTACTAAATACCACAATATAATTTAATAGTTGACGAATAAGTGCATTAGTGTTATAACTGTACTAGAACGTATAACACAGTAACAAGGAGATAATTTATGAAAAGAAAATTAGTATTGCTTTCAGCAGCAACAATTCTCAGCCTTTCCCTTTTTGGCTGTAGTACAGAAGTAACAAATGATGATATTCCAGAAGATACAGTATGCCAAGCTCCATCAGATGATTACTGCGGAGGCTGTGGTACATCTATTGAGAATCTTAATACTTTAGATACAAAAGATAAAATTGCCCAGACTACTGTAGAATACAATGGAGTTAGCTTTTCTCTATTCGCTGATGCTAATGCTATTCTTGACAAATTAGGCGAGCCAACTGAGACAAGTGAATTTGATTCATTCTACAATAACACTTATGAAAATTGCGTTATCGAATATGAGTCAACTAACGATGACCCTACTATTGATTATTTATTAATTAAAACTGATGAATTTACATCAAACGGCATTAAAATCGGTGCTTCTGAAGAAGAAGTAAAAAAAGCATTTGGCGAGCCATCTACTGAATATGATTGTGAAGACCAGCACTTCTTTGATTATTACTATGATGAATTCTCACAGTACTTTACTTTCAAAGATGGTAAACTTGTAGAATTCTCTTTCACAGCCAACTGTACTACCGAATAAACCTGTTAACACCCTACCCCTAATTAACATAAAAGGGAGGCCATAAGGCCTCCCGATTTTTTTTGCAATTTTAATTATTTAGTAATTGATTTTCTAACTACACCCTTTGGGTCTTTTACTAAAAGATAAACAACCCAAATGATAAGAGCAAAGGCGATTACTGATAAGCCAAGAAAGCTATCGTTAATCATATCTTCTAATGCAGGATTGAAATACTCTGCGCCAAGCTCAATGTACTCTGCAATAGCATCTACAAACCACATAAGTGATGCGCCCCAGAACATGTACATTAAAACATGAAGCTTCATATTGTCATTCTCTCTGTTGTACCATTTAACTGTTGTAATAATAGCAGCGAAAACTGTAAGTAATAAAGTCATCTTCTACCTCCTACTTTGCAGCTTCTGTATTTGCAACTGGACGCTTAACAATCACATCTGCAGCTACACAAATACCAATCCAAACAACAGTAACAAGAAGTGCCATACCAACACCTACTGTGCCCATCTCGTGAAGCATCTCTGCCTTGTCCTCTGGATTCTCCATAGCTGTTAAAAATGGGAAGAATGGCTTAACCTCACCATGCCATACGTGCTCATATGCCAAAAGCACAGCACCACCCCAAAGTAAGTTTGTTAACCACTTTAACTTACGAGAAAATGGAATACCTGTTGATTCTGCAGCCTTTTCGCCACCTTTATTCTTTTTTTCAATACTTTTCTTAACTATAGTTGAAACTATAGCCTCGCCAGCTGGCACTGTAAAACAAGCCATAATAGACCTCCTTATTAATCATGAATTCGAATGAAATTATATCAATATTATAATTAAATATGAACGTCTTTAAGAGCTTATTTCTATTCTAATTGTGACAGCATCTATTCCTCTATGGAATATCTAATTATTTTTCCCTTCAGCAGTGTATTTTACAAGCATTTCGATATAGTTTTTTGTCAACTGTGACTGTGGGATACTGCTTGGAAGAATGTAACCAATTTCCATGTAATCATCTACCTTTAGGGGTTTAGCAATAATATTTGCGCCATTAAGCTCCTCACTTATAACACCGCTACAGATAGTGTATCCGTTAAGACCAATCAAAAGATTAAAAAGGGTAGCTCTATCTCTTACGATTATCTCCTTATCACTATCGATAGTGCTAAGTATCTCCTCAGAGAAATAAAAGGAGTTATGACTTCCCTGCTCATATGAAAGACGTGGATATTCCTTTAAATCCTCTAAACTTAATGATTTCTTTTTGGCCAAAGGGCTATTTTTTCCTATGAATACATGAGGCTTGGCCTTGAACAAAAGATGAAAATTCAGGCCATTGTCCCTCAAGGTCTTTTTAATAACCGTCTCATTAAACTTATTAATATAGAGAATTCCTATCTCACTTCGAAGCTTCGCCACATCCTCGATAATATCGTAGGTCTGGGTCTCTCTCATGTGAAACTCATATTTATCTCCACCATATTTTTTTAAAAGCTCAACAAATGCCTCCACAACAAAAGAATAATGCTGGGCAGAGACACAAAATCTCTGCTTGATGTGGCTGACGCCCGTATACTTCTCCTCAATCAAATTAGCCTGATCTAAGACCTGTCTGGCATAACCTAAAAACTCATCTCCCTCAGGAGTGATTTCTATTCCCTTGTTGGAACGAGTAAATATAGTGATATTGTATTCATTTTCAAGTTCTCTAATTGCAGATGTCAAACTAGGCTGAGCTATAAAAAGTTTTTTTGCCGCCTCAGTAATATTGCCTGTTTCTGCAACTTCAACCACGTATCTAAGCTGTTTTAGTGTCATGTCTTCTCCTTATATTAAAACTACTCAATAGATTCTTTAGCTATTATAGCTTTTATTATAGGTAAAATCTATCAATCAGTCATAATTTTTTATATTTTACCTATCTACTCACTAGGCATATAATCCTCATATTGAACATATTGTAAAACATTGGTATTGCGCAGAACCGTTAAAACTAAACAAAAAGGAGAATAAAATGAGCAAAATACAGACACCTTACAGATATGATTTTGTAGGAAGTTTCCTTAGACCACAGGCTCTTAAGGATGCAAAAGCAGCTTTTCAGGCTGGCAAAATCACAAAAGAAGAATTCGATAAAGTTGTAAATGAAGAAATCACAAAGGTTGTAGCTAAGCAGAAAAAGCTTGGTTACCACGTAATCACAGACGGAGAATTCAGAAGAACATTTTGGCACCTTGATTTCATGTGGGGCTTTGAAGGAGTTGCCCACGAAAACACAGGTGGCGGCGTTAGCTTCAACGGGGAGCTCGCATTACTTGATGACACATATCTTGTAGGAAAAATCAAAGCAAAGGCTCATCCATTTGTTGAGTATTTCAAGTTCTTAAAGCAGTTTGAGGATGAAAATACTGTTGCAAAATATACTATCCCAGCACCTGCTCAGACTTTCCAGCAGATGATTGTCCCTGCAAACTATGAGACTACAAGAAAATTCTATCCTACAAATGAGGAATTAATCCAGGATATCGGAGTTGCATACCAGGATGTTATCAAGCAGTTCTACGAGGCAGGCTGCCGCAATCTTCAGTTTGATGATTGTACATGGGGTGCCATCGTAGGAGATGCTGCAAAGCAGAGATACGCAAGCCTTGGTATTGATCTTGAGGATGTTAAAAAGCAGCTTCTTGAAGTTAATAACCTTGCACTTGAGAACAAGCCAGCTGACATGGTAATCACATCACACATTTGCCGTGGTAACTACCACTCTACATTCTTTACAAGTGGCCCATACGACTCAGTAGCAGACTACGTATTTGCCAAGGAAAATGTAGATGCTCTCTTCCTTGAGTACGATGATGCTCGCTCTGGTGGATTTGCTCCGCTTGCTAAGGTATCACCTGATAAAAAGGTAGTTCTTGGTCTCATTACAACAAAGACACCACAGCTTGAGAACAAGGAGACAATCATTAAGCGTATCAAGGACGCATCAAAATATATTCCACTCGATAGACTTTATCTCAGCCCTCAGTGCGGATTTGCCTCATGCGAAATCGGTAACAAACTTACTGAAGATGAGCAGTGGGCAAAGCTTAAACTAGTTAAAGAAATCGCAGAAGAAGTTTGGGGTAAATAATCCATACATCAAAAGGCAGATGCTTGATGCATCTGCCTTTTGTTATAGTATAGCTTCTGTACTTTTACTTCAAATGTAGCTTTTCTATAATATAATTAATTACGCTTCGTTCTCCCACAATTATCTTTGCTGTACAAGCCATTCCATTTTTTAAGCTCGCTTCGGTTCCATCTTTTCCAGATAACATCATATTTTTGCATGCTACTTTTACAATATAGTATGCCTCACCTGTTGTTTGGTCTACCGTAATATCCTTTGAAATAGAACTTACAATACCTTCAAAATAACCATACTCTCTAGAAGGGAATGCCGCAATTTCAAATTTAACATTTTGGCCTTCTTCTATTTTTCCAATATCACTATTTTCAACATATATCTGAGCATAAAAATCCGATTCTTCCTTGGGATATATTTTACCCAGAGTAGTCGATTCATTAAGATATGTTCCAACCTTTACATCCTCAGTCGAATAGAAGTATCCACTAGAAGCAGCCCTAATAGTGCAATTATCGTTTTGTATGCCGTAGCTAGTAAGATAATTTTCGCATTCATCTTTTTTCTCATTGTATGTTAATTCCTCAGTGTAAATATTACCTTTCTCTGTTAAAATAGCAATTTTTTTTACTGATTCAGCCGTACCTGTTGTATTAGCATTTAACTCTAATTGTGTTTCACTAAGATTTGAATTTAAACTCAAGAGCGTATTATTAATACTTTCTATCTGGGATTCAATTTCAGAAATCTGTTGTGTTTCCAAACTAGATAAAGCTTTAGTAAGCTCATTTTCCATATTTTCAACACTCGAATATAATGCGTTTCTTTGTTCATATAAAGCTTCCTTTTCTTCATCATCTTCAGCTTCTGAGATTTGACTATTGCATGTATCTATCTGGTTATTATACTCAGAAATCTTGTTATTATATTGAACTCTGTTGTAATTGTATGAAGCTAGGTAGCTATTAACCATGCTATAATAATATGTCTCTTCGGGTTGAAAGGTATTTTCACGATTAAGAATACAATTTTTAACCTCTGTAAGCTTCTCAACCTTTTCAGTATAGACCGCAATTGTTTCATTTGTATTATCTATACTTCCTTGATATATTGATATCTTGCCTTCCAAATCCTCACTACTTACTGAAATATTCTCCAATAACAGTTTTCTCTTATTAACAAACTCATCATAGTATGGGTTATCCTTTAGACTATCCGGTATTCCGGCACCAGTATCTAAACTTTGCTCATATGCATCTAATATCTCTAATCTATTTTCTGCATCCGTTTTCTCTTTTTGATAATTTTGAATCGTTTCTGAGAGAGATTCTATATTCACTACAAATAAAACATCCCCCTTTTCCACAAACTGTCCGTCCTCTACATTTGCCTCTTTTACACAACCTGTTACTGCGCTACTAACCTCAAATATAGAATCTGTCCCCTTGAATACACCATTGCTCTTTACCACATTATCAAGTTTAAAATTTACTGTCCAAATAACAGATATTACTAGCATTAGAAATATAGTATATATCGTATATACTATTGCAGGGTTAGGCTTTGATTCATATACCTCTACGCTTTCTGATATTTCCCCTATATCTATAAAAACTGGTTTCATGATACCTCACCTTCCTCTTTTAGCTCTTTTATATTTTCACTGATAGTGATTTCGCCTAAAGACTGTTGCCGTACCAGCTCTGCATACTTACCACCTAGTCGCTGCAATTCCTCGTGATTTCCACTCTCAATTACCTTTCCTTTTTCCATAACATAAATAACATCACAGTTCTTAATTGTGCTAAGTCTATGTGCAATGAATATAGTTGTTAAATCTTTAGCAAATTTATTGATTGTTTCATCTAATGCTCTCTCCGTAACAGCATCTAAATTACTTGTTGCCTCATCTAAAATCAGGATATCTGGTTTCTTTAGCATAGCTCTTGCGATTGCCAATCTCTGTCGCTGTCCTCCCGAAAGATTAGAACCATTTTCTTCTAACATAGTTTCATATCTAAGCGGTAAATCATTTATAAAGTCGTGAGCTTGAGCCATTTTTGTAGCCTCAATTACATCATCCATGTTTACATCATCTAATCCCAAGATCAAGTTTTCATATATTGTTCCAGAAAATAAAAACGTTTCTTGTGGTATATATGCAATCTTTTCTCGCAATTTTTCTATCTGAATATCCTTGATATTGTTTTTATTAATGAGTATTTCTCCCTCTTCTGGTTGATACAAGTTTAATAATAGTTTTGATAGAGTAGTTTTTCCTGAACCACTTTCACCCACAAATGCAACTCGCTGACCTTGTTTGATATTTAAACTGACATCATCAATAACTAGTCTACGAGTTCCATATCTAAACTTGATATTTTTCATTTCTATATCTCCAGCAATTCTTTTTGGCTGAAGTTTTCTAGATTCACCTTCCTTTTTCTCCGCTTCTAAGTCTAATATTTCACTCAATCTATCGGCTGCAACTATTGCGGTCTGCATCTGTGGCTGAAGATTTATTAGATTCTTAACTGGATCTAAGAAATATGCTAATAAAGAATTAAATGTAATCAGTCCACCAATTGTCATTTCACCTTTGATTACACTTAATCCTCCAACCCAGAGGATTACAACCCCACCTACTAACTCAATTATTGTCTTTAAAGAAGTCTGAATATTACCAACCCATGTCAGATTAAAAATACTTTTCAGCAACTTTACGAACTTTTTCTCTGTCTCATGATTTACTTTTCGCTCTGCATTATAGGATTTTACTGTCTGAATTCCATTTAAAGACTCAACCATATATGAAGTCAGCTGAGAATTATCTTCCATCTGCTTTCTATTAAGCCTCTCATACAAACCGTTAAATGCAAGCACAATCACAAAATACAACACAACAATTATAGCCGTAATTCCAAACAACTTAGCGTTTTGCATATAAAGAATAATCCCTCCGGCTATTGCCATCAAAGTATCGATCATAATGGTAAGTGTAGCTCCTGAAATAGCGTCACGCACCTTTCCGGCATCATTAAACCGGGAAATTATTTCGCCTACTCTTCGCGTTCCAAAGAAGTTCATAGGAAGCTCTAAAATATGCTGATAGTATCCTAACAACATCGCAATATCCAACTTTTGACTAAGATATAATAATAGATGAGTCCTAAATGCATTTAATACAACTCTAAATAAGTTAAGTGCAATTACTCCAATTGATAAAGTCATTAATGTTTTCGATAATGCATCCGGCAATACCGAGTCAATCATCTCTTGAAAATAAAAGGCCCCTAATATTCCAAGAATCGTATACACTAGCGAAGCAATAAATATGTGCACCAACAACTTTTTCTGAGGCACAAGTAAATAAAAAAAGCGGCTAAACAATCCTTTTGTTTCGTCGCCTTTTACAAATGTTTCTTTTTTGACTAAAAGAATTAAAACACCGCTCCATTGGTATGTTGGTGGCTTATTATCTTCGTGTACTTCTCCAAAAAACTCTTCCGGGCTAATCTTTATCAAACCTTTTGCTGGATCTGCTATTGTAACTTGTTTTTTTGTAATTTTATGTATAACCACATAATGAAGTAGTTTCCCATCTACTATCACATGCGCTATACAAGGCAAAGGTATTTCCGAGAAAAAACCTTCTTGGGTTCCCTTTACACCTTTTGCACTAAACCCAAGCTCTTCGGCTGCTTTAATTACTCCAAAAGCATTTGTTCCTTTTTTATCTGTACCAGCAATTTCTCTAATTTTTGAAATGCTGAGTTTATAACCATTTTGTTTGCAGATTGTAGCAAGGCATGCCGCCCCACAATCTGTTATATCGTGTTGTTTGACACAGTAATACTTCATTTCTCCCTCGCAATTATATTTGTTTGTTCTTTTCCATTATCAAATTTTCATTTAATGTAAATGTGCGAACTACTCCTTTTTCAAATACATTGTAGAAGTTGATATCATAATATTTGAACCAACATCACACAAAGCACTTGTTAGTCCTGGTTGCATTTTGACTAGTTTTCCATAAATCATAAAATTCTGAATTATAGCCAGAAGTATAGCGAAAAATAATAGAAATGGATTGCTACACAACTGTAATTGACTATCATCTATTGACACTCGATTATTTTCTTTAGTAAACAATACAACAGATGTGAACCGACACATTATTACATCGAAAATCATTTTCCAATCCCACTGATTAGACTTTGCAAATGCTAGCGCAACACATAGAATCGTCACTTTAAATATCTATTTGTTTTTCTTCCAATACTTTATCCATTTGAAAATGATGTAAACTGCATTCAAAAACATGCAGATAATCTCCACCAAAAAAATATATCTTATTACCATATTATTTCTAAAGGGTAATAAAAATAATGAAAAAAATAGAATTATACAAAGTACTTTTGATCTTGTAAAATCAGATTTATCTAAAAAATTCATAAAATTAACCTCTTGAAAAAATATCCAACTCCTACAATTTCTTTAGAATCTACTCTCTAAGCTTTTTATTTATTCGCAATACATCTTCCTGATAGTATGAAGGAACTATAACTGTGCATTTTTCTTCCTCAAAAATAAAATCAATTGGAGTAGTCAGCCAATCTTTATATTTGTTTCCAAATTTAAAACTACATGTTTCTTTTGTCTCAACTTTATTATTTCTTTTCCATTTTTTGCTAGCCACTTCAGAAAGTTCATTTATTAGACCTCGCCGATCTTTTACCGTGAATGTTATTGAACTCGGTTTTGCTACTACATAGAAAAATAAAGTCATAAAAAACACAAAAAACAAATCTAATAATACTATTACTGAAAGAAATAACGGATTAACCAGCTTTCCACCATCAATCATTATTAATGTAAAAAATATTATAAACACCACTAATCATATTATTCCAAAATGTATTAAATAACGATTGAACGTATTCACTTGTCCTTCTAAAAGACCCCCAATTCTTAGCTAAGAATTGGGGCATCTATTTATTTATTTCTCGTTTTACTAAGCAAGAGAAACCATATACCTCAAATAATGCAATACCCCCATGTATTTCGCAAATTTGTATTCTTTAGTTTATATAAAATACATTTGCCATAGGTAGACCAAATAATCATTATCCTAGTATAATTTATAATAAATATTCCCACATATGCTATGATTTAAACTATTTTGTCTTTATTGCATCATTTAACGATACGACAATCGTTATGTTTCAAATAGTTAATTAGAGTGCGCATTATTATCTTACAGTCTTTTTTCTGTAGTTTATATCAACATCTACCATAACCATCGCCGCGATTATCGATCCAACACTTCCCAAATTATTACTTGCCACTATATTCTCTGTAATTACTATATATAAGGCTCCAAATAATAGCAGTATTCTAAAGACTGCAATCCATCTGCAAAGTTTATCCACTAACGATGATTCAAGTAAATTTCTATTAACTAATATTTTTACAGTAGTAACAACAGCTACTCCTATGCATAAAATGTTTCTTACATAAAAAATAGGCTCCAAATCCTTTATTATAACGGCATTGTATGCCGCCGAAATACTTACTGCAGTAAAATATATTATTAATAATCCAAAATTTACTTTCCACTGTAATTTCATAATATCAACTCCTAATCTGACTAATCATTAAGACCATCGATTATACAACCTACACCACCCAAAGCTGTACAAACACCGCCTGCACTAAAAGCTACTGTTGCACATTCTCCAACACCAGCAGCTACCAATAGTACTCCGCCTGCAACTTTTAGGCCATTAACTCCTCCATCAATTATCTGTAATTCATTATTTGTTAATTCTCTCATCAATGCATCCTCCCAAATTTATAAATTACCAAATTGATATAAACCATTCCCTACAAGTGCCACTGCTGCCCAAGGCTGTCCTGCAGCCAATGCGATAGGTGCAGCAGCAATCGAAACTGTTCCAAGTGCTGCATATCCAAATTCAGCCCAATCGCCACCTTCAACAAGCATCTCATCCATTGTTGAAAGCTGTGAAAAATCATTCGATAATACTAAATCCATGTTTTACATCCTCCGTAATTTTTTATTATTTTTGAAGAACGTGATTCGCGAATTCACTTCCAAAATTAATTGTATATATGTAAATCCTCATTTCAATAAAAATGTGACAAACCACACTATTTTGTGACGAACTGCACTTTCTATAGCAATTATTGCTCACAGTCCCCTAATAATTGTCCTCCTCTGTATATAATTTGAATTTAAAAATGAAGGAAGGCAGATTGCTTATCGAATCTGCCTTTGTTCTATCTAAATTAGTATTTCAATATTGAACATACCATTTTGAGCCTTTATGTTTAGTATTCCATTATATTTATTTACAACCGCTTTGATGTTACTTAACCCATGGCCATGATATGTTTTGTCATTCTTAGTAGTTTTAATTTCTCCATTATTTATCATTATTTCATGATTAGTAGGATTATTTGCCATAATGCATAAAGAATTATTATAAGGATAACTAACAAGTCTTATACTATCGCCCTTTTTACATGCCTCAATCGCATTACTAAGTATATTTGAAAATATAATACATAAGTCATAATCCTGCACTTTGTTTTTTCCCAATAACTGTACCTGCATCTGCAAGCCGATACCATTTTCCTCACATTTGTCCTTATAACTCCTCAATATTCCATCTACAGCAACATTTCCTGAGATGGCTGTATTATTAATTGGTTTTGCATTATCTAATAATGTTTCACAATATTCCTTTAGCTCATCTATTCTAGATTTTTCAGCCATATGATGTATGGCATTTAAATGAGCCGCTAAATCATGTCGATATTTATGATACTTTTTTTCGCTTTCAAGTATGGCATCTACTTGCTCTTTCTGAGCCTCTAGTGTCACTTTTTGGTATAGTAGTTTTTTCTCTTCATTTTGAATTTTTCTGTTCAAAAAAATAGAATATATCGTTAACAAATATATAACGCTACATAATATAGTTGTGAAGACTATATAAATGGTTATAATATATGCTCCATTATTCCCACTTTGAATATTAGCTACTGCCCCCATCGAAATCGCAATAAAAGCCGTAAAAATATTTATTATTATCAGCTCAACATTTGTAAAATTTAAATCATTCCAAAGAAAATCTTTTTTCTTTTTTAAAAAATACGCTAATATAATTAATCCCCAAGTAGGCGATACACACGCAAAAATTCTATAATGCATTTCTAGGGCAAAATAATACGATAATAATCCCCAAACTGTATTTAATGATATACATAACCCAAAGATAGGATAATATAAACCTATATTAGTTCTTTTTTCACCATTAAATGCCGGCAGTAGAAACAATCCCGCTAATAAAGATATCTTTGTTGGTCCAAAATTATAAATAATCCCTATCAATATAGTTGCCAACTCGATTAAACCAACCACAATCCAATAGGTTACTTTCATCTTTTTGAACTTTATATCTAATAACTTTACATATGCCCAGATAAATTGCCCAAGCAACAGAATTATAAATATTAGTTTTGCCATCCTACTCTCCACTTTATCTTTTCAAGCATAAATTCATTGTGGGCATTTTTTGTATCATTAACATAGTTCCTCCCCAGTGGAACACACGTATTCCCCTCTAATTCGACTTCTTTATAATGTATACTCGTAATATAATTCATATTCACTAAAAAAGACTTATGACATCTTACAAAATTAGCGTCTAATCGTTTCTCCCAATTGGCAATTGTGCCTCTTTGGAGTATACCTCCACTACGATCAACTAGCACAATCCTAACATAATTTCCTTCCGCCTCTATGTATTTTATTGAGTCTTCTTTAATCTTTGCGTTCTTGTCTATATTTATATATCTAGTATCTTTAAATGCCTCATACGCGATATTTACCCAATGAATAATCTGATTCTCATCTATTGGTTTTTCCATAAATCCAATAACATTTTTTCCAAATGCTTCTTTCATAAATCCAATATGATTAGTAACAAAAACTATGTTTGAAACATTCATTTTCGTAGTTAATATATCTTTTACTTCGATACCACTTTTCCCTGGCATTTCGATATCTAAAAATAACAAACATATCTGCTCATTAACATTTTTTAATAAATCCTCTCCAGATTTATATTCTTTAATTTCTGCTTTTATTCCTATACTTTCAAAATGCTTAAGTACTATATCAATAATAGCTTTTCTGTTTTCTTTATCATCGTCACATACTGCCACAAGAAAATTTGATTCCATTTTTCCCCCTTTATATAACTTGCCCTAATCATAATACTATATAATAGGCCTCAAACAAAGAAAAAGCCCGGTAAATACCGAGCTTTTTAAGATTTTCATTAACTAAATAACCAGTTGTCACCCCACATGATATATCCTCCTTTGTTGTGTCTCATATTTTTTTGTGGGTACACAATACCTTATTCGTCTAATATTTTCAAGCTTTTTGTGACGAACGACGCTATTTTTGTGATAAACAACGTTTTCCTGATAAAAAAGAAGTGCAAACAGCCAAAATTTTGCCCTCTTAGAATTCAGTATAATTTTCTCGTTTATGTCATCTCTTTTTAATACATTCTCAAATACTTATGACATTCCTCATACTTTTCCAAATACTATCGAGAAGAATTCCCTGTAGTAATTAAACAAGTAATCCGATTCAAAATACCCTTTCAAATAATCAAAATAATCTATAGCTCTAGAAATATGCCCAGTATCAAACAATGCACACCCCAACAAATAATCTATATGCTTCCCTTCGCTATTCCCTTCACTATGTAACATTCCATCGGTTGCTATACTATTATTATTATTATTCTTTCTATACACAACCAACTTCCTCAAACACTCTTTCTCTAGTTGCTTACAAGTTGCGATATTTGCATAATTCTCTATATATACACTATCACTATTATTAGGCATGAGTTCATCCAATATCTTTGCCATGTCAATAGCTACTGAAAAAAATCCATCAAAAAGGCACTTATAGGCATATTGAGCTAACAATCCGTAGGTATATTCACCATCATTTATATTATCGATCACTATTCCTGCATTTTGATTCTTCAAAATATGTTTCGTAATATAATTTTTATACTCTTGAAGTGATAAAGTAGTTTTGGCTTCTCGCAGTAAAAAATATACCCACCGAGGATTATCTGGTTCCTCTTCTACATTTATCAGATCTAATCTAATATTCCGTTTATATTTTTCTTTTTTTTCGATTATATCTTTCTTATATCCATCATGTCTAAGTATTATATTTAAGCCAATCTTAAGCGGTAGACTAAAACGTTCTTGTTCATATACTCGCAATTCCTCATGTACCCTTCCAAAATACTTAAAACGATTGTTATTTTTAAATATTCTAGGCACTGATATACTTACATTCCCATCATAATCTATAATTATTGGACAAAAAACATTCTTATCAGCATCACTATAAGCATTTATCATAGCAATAATTTTTTTAAAATCATACGAGTTTTCATCTAAATATTCATCAGCATCAATAACGAAAATCCAATCTGATTTTACGGTTTTTAATGACTCATTCCTAACATAAGAAAAATCATCTTCCCATTTTTTCTCCAGCACCATTATTTTATTGTTACTATAAGAATCGAGAATATTAAGCGTATCATCTTTTGAACCAGTATCTATAATAACTATTTCATCAAAATAATCATTTATACTATCTAAACATCTTGCTATGCACCGTTCTTCATCTTTAACTATAATTACAGCAGCTATTGTAAAATTCTCATCAAAAAAATGTCTTCTATCTAGATTTGCAATCCAATTTACAAATACTGTATCTCTTGAAAATGTAATATTTTCCATATAGTTACCATCTACCTAGTTCTAGTTGTGCATGTACCAATTCCAGGTTCCATCGGATGTGACTCCAATAAACCAACCGGAAAACTACAAGTGGAAAACCCACCAACAATTGCTCCATAAGCATAACTAATTGTTAGCATATCAATCCCCCCCTCTACATTCTCCAACTCATCTGTATCAACTTCCTTTAAAACTTTCTCTAATAACTTCTCTGACATAATATAAATCCTCCATATTCATTAATTATTGATATTTTTTAACAAATGTAAAACCCTCGATATATCAGCATTATACATTTCTGACTCAGTAAAAATGAGCGATGGAATCATTGTTTTTTTCAGATCATCCATCCACATCCAATATTTTGTCTCACATCCTGGAATAAAAACAATCATCTTATATTGATTTTTTAATAATACTTCGATATCACCAAATGTATCATCCAATACCATCTCTATTTCAAATTCTTTTAATTTTTGATTTGCACATTGAACAAATCTTTTATACTTCTTTTTATAAATCATAGATATTATTGGCACGCCAAAGAAATGTGGATAATTCCAAATAAGAATTATTTTTTCCATATCTTATCACCTCCTTTCTTGACTAAAACACTAGGAAGCCACGAAATTCTTTATAATTCAAAGTTTGCGAATCTCTCTGGCCTTGAAGTCTAAAGCAAATACTCTCATTTACTATGCACACCTTTAGACATCATATGAAAAGGGTCTGTGTAGCGTAACAATGGATTAATCCGTAGATTTATTCTTAAAAGGAAGCGGATTGACCACTATACCACTTAGGAAATCGCAATTATTTAAACCTAGTGCAATAGCCCTCCAAAGAAGATACTCGGCTATCAAACACCGGTGCATTCTTCGAGACTGGGCTTGATACTATCTATCAACAGGACTCTACTTAAGGAGTGTCCAACTTAATATTGCAAATGTGTTTTCATTTTTCCTCCTTATTTAATAATCTTTCGGGGCAATCTCATTCGCGACTAAAATTACTCCCAATACATATAATCTATATCAATGCATTTGATATCTATCGCTTTAAATTCACTTCCAACTTCTTACTCATCCACTATAACATGTGCATCATCAATACAATATATAAATGTGACAAACAACGTTATTTTTGTGATAAACAGCGAAAAAGGCAGATGCTAAGTGCATCTGCCTCTTATTTTTAACTCTTCTATTTTTAAACCATCATCTTATAAATCTTTGTGCAATCCTCTTCATTAAGCTTTATGAAGCCTTCGATTGTACCATCTCTTCCATCGCCACGGCAAAAGATGTTTACAAGCTTTGGAATATCCTCTTCCTCTTTTGTATTTGTAAGGTAACGCTCATAGCAAAAATTGATACATGGCAAATCAAATATTAAGAAGAATTTGATTCCTTGGTATTTGTATAATTAGATAAATGTTTGAAAATATTTAAGGAGGCAATATATATGAAAATGTTGGATGTAGTTAACGGCCCAAAGAATGCATCGCGAATCATCCTAGGCTGTATGAGAATGCCTGCACTCAATGTGGATGAGGCAGCAAAAATCATTTCTACTGCAGCTGAGAATGGCATCAATTTCTTTGACCATGCCACATGCTATGGAGATGGTGAGGCTGAGAAAAGATTTGGAGATGCATTTCCTCTTACAGGCTTAAAGCGAGAGGATGTTATCATCCAAAGCAAATGTGGCCTACACTTTGATACAAAAGAATATAACTGGACAAAGGAAGACATTTTAAAGAGCACAGACGAAATCCTTTCTCGATTAAAAATGGATTATCTGGATGCACTACTCTTACATCGTCCCGATTTACTTTTTGATCCTGAGGAAGTTGCCGAGGCTTTTGACAATCTCTACACCTCAGGCAAGGTAAAACATTTTGGTGTAAGCAACGTAACACCTGGTCAGTTAGAGTTATTAAAGAAGTATGTTAAGCAGCCACTGGTATTTAACCAGCTTCAGTTCTCACTTGACCAATCACAACTTATCGATGCTGCCCTTTATTTAAACAACCTTACTACAGACCGCTCAACAAATAGAGACAATGGAATACTTGATTATTGCCGCCTTAATGACATAACAATCCAGGCCTGGTCTCCTCTTCAGATTGGCATGTTCCAGGGTTGTTTCATTGACCATCCTGACTACAAGGAGCTCAATGATGTGCTTGCAGAAATTGGCGCCAAATACGGTGTGTCTAAAACTGCCATTGCTATCGCATGGATTTTAAGACATCCAGCTAAAATGCAAGCCATTGCCGGCACTATGAATCCAGCACACCTTAAGGAATTCTGTGATGCTGCAAAAGTAGATTTGACTCACAAGGAATGGTACGACTTGTACCTTGCATCAGGAAAGTTCCTACCATAACATAAACGACGAAAAACCACTATCTACCCCCATGTAAGATAGTGGTTTTTCTTTGTTATGGATAAATATTAAATAATATTTATTACCAAATCTTATAGTTTCCGCTTAAAGCCATAAACGCAAATAGGTACAGGCAATTATCATAGTAGCGTCTATCACCTGTTCTAAGTGGTGTGTTGTAAAAATCCTCCACTGCCTTAAGTGAATATTCGTTGTCTGATGCCAATGAAGCCTGGGCTATTGTGGCTGTAAGTCCAACTGGATGTAGCGCCTTTCCCTCTACAATATTTCCGTCTATTTCATAGATTCCTCTAGCATCTTTTTCTGGAAGGGAATAGAAAAATCTCTGTAGATTGTTGGCAGTCTCTTTCGACCATTTTCCAAATTCTGTATCCTTATCAAACCACTCATAACTCAGCCCTATATTTGCAATAGTTCTGTAGGCATCACTGTAGAACCAATCATGTCGCCCGCCAAATGTACCTGGCTCAACTACGTGAGGAGTACCATCATAGTTTCCATATTCTGGCGATAATCCTGTCTTTGGATGACATGACTTTTTCAGATACTGTCTGCTAGCCTCTGCTGCCTTAAGCCAAAAGCTTCTATCTTCCTCATAGCAGTTGTCTGCAAACAAGGTGTAAAAATGAGGAAGATGATATGAAGCGTCAGTAAAATCAAGTCCAGGGACAAATTTAATAAGTCCATCATCCGTCCACATATTATGACCGCCATACAGCTCTTCATGATGTATGCAGACTTTTAACAACTCCTTTGCCATATGGCTGTAGTTGTAAATGCCCTGACCATCACCCCATCTATGGCTGGCAAAAATAAGTGCCATTGCAAAAAATTCTTCGCCATCTGGTGCTGGACCGTCTGCATTTTTCTTACCGCTTGGGTCTACTGACCAGGCAAAATATCCCTTATTTTCACCATAGTCCATGTACATATTTGTCATGGCCCAGTTCCAAAGCTGGTCAAATTCTTTTTTCTTATCAAGCTGTACAGACATCATCATTCCGTAAGAAATGCCCTCGGTTCTCGTGTCCACATTTCCTGTGTCCACCAGATAGCCCATTTTTCCATCTGCTGTTGTCTCGTAAAACTTGTCCGGTCCATAAAATATTTCTTCAAAAATATCGTATAGACGTTTTTCTATCTCTTCCTGATTCTTACCGATTTCCAAAAAGACATTTCTATAATTTCTCATAAAATATTACTCCTTAACACCACCAAGGGTGAGTCCTGTTACAAAGTATTTCTGTAAAAATGGATAAATACAAACTATAGGGAGCATAGTAACAATTGTCGCTGCTGCTCTAATAGATGTAGGTGTAATAGAACCTTCCGAATTTTTCATAGCCTCAGCTGAGGAGCTTTGATTTGAAACTGATGAAAGAAGCTTCATCAATTCGTACTGCAATGTTGTATACTGTGTTGACATTCTGTTGTAAAGCATTGCATCAAACCAAGAGTTCCACTGAAAGACAGCTACGAAGAGTGCCACTGTTGCATAAACAGGCTTGCAAAGCGGTGATATTATTTTTAGGAAGATTGTTGTGTAACCTGCTCCATCCAACTGGGCAGACTCTTCCAAGCTATCAGGTATGCCCCTCATGTAGGTCCTTATTACTAGCATGTTAAAAGCAGATATCATTCCTGGAATTACATATACAGCAAAACTGTTTGTAAGTCCTAAAGATTTATAGAGGAGAAAGGTCGGAATTAATCCACCATTAACATACATTGTTATAACCCAAAATAGTGATACTGATTTTGCGAAAATAAAATTCTTTCTACTTACGATAAATGCCAAAATTGCATTTGTAACAAGCGCAAGTAATGTTCCAATTATTGTTCGCAAAACTGTAATATAAGCACCTGTAATCAAATTATCCTTCTGTAAAACAGTAGTATAATTTTTCAGAGTAAATACTCTAGGCCATAGATATATTCCGCCTCTAAGGGCGTCTGTTCCTTCGTTAAAAGAAATAGCAAGTGTATTTAAAACCGGATATAAAGTAACTATTACAAAGGCTATCATAAAAATGCCATTGCAAATTCTAAATGCTAAATCAGCGCCGGAAATTTTTTTACGTCTTCTCTTCTGTTCCATTCCTTTGCCTCCTTAGAATAATCTTTCTTCGCCATGTCTTTTAGCGATATTGTTAAATACTAAAATCAATCCAATACTTACCACACTCTTGAAGATACCAGCTGCTGTACCTAAAGAATAGTCAGCCTGACTAATACCCCATTTAAGTACATAGATATCAATTGTCTGTGATACCTTTTGAACAAGTCCATTACCCAGCAAGTACTGAATTTCAAAACCTGCATTTAAGATATTTCCTACATTCATAAGAAGTAGAATCATAATAGTAGGCTTGATTCCTGGAAGTGTAACATGCTTAATTTTTGCCCATCTTCCAGCTCCATCTATAGCAGCAGCTTCATAAAGTGATGGATCAATAGAAGTAATCGCTGCTAAATATATAATTGCATTCCAACCAGTTTCCTTCCAAACATTTGCGAAGGCAACTATAGGCCAGAAATATCCTTCATGTGCAAAAAAATCAATAGGTTTGCTTATAATATGAAAATTCATTAACAATTCATTTATAATTCCAGAACCAGAAAGTGCATCATGTAAAATACCAGTAACAATAATCCATGATAAGAAATGAGGCAAATAAGATATTGTCTGAACTACCTTTTTGCTGCCTTTTGTTTTTATTTCATTTAAAAGAATCGCAAATAGGATTGCCATAACAAAGGTACAAACCAAGTTGATAATACCCATTGCGAAAGTGTTTCTAATTACACGAATAAAGCTCTCATCTTCAAATAAAAACTTAAATTTATCTAATCCAATAAACTCTGATTTAAAAACTCCAAGCACTGGCTTATAATTCTGAAACGCCATTAACCACCCTACAAGTGGCACATAGTAGAAAATAAATCCGTATAAACAAATAATGGCAGCCCATACGATTAGAACTCTTTGATGCTTGAATTCAATTTTACTTAATTTTTTGGTTTTCATGATTTAAACTCCCATCTTTTATAGCTAAAAATCCTTATTTTAGGCTATAAATAGGTATAATAATGGCGGGCACAAAAGGATTATGCCCGCCATGGGTTTTATAACCTATTACACCTTTTATTGATATTTAGCTGCCATTTCTACTCTTCGCTCAAGCTCTGTCTGCATTTCAGAGAGGAAGTCCTCAGGCTTGCACTCGTTATATACCTTCATATAGTCTTCCCAGCCTGCCTCAAAATTCTCAGCCATAACTACCTTAGGAAGATACTCATGCTTAACCTCACCAATCTTGTTCCAAGCTACACCACCTGGTGTTGATGTTGTAAGAGTCTGAGAGTATGAATACATTGGGTACCAAGGACCTGGTGCTGGAGATGTACCAAGCATCTCAACATAAGTCTTAACACCATATGCATCGAAGCACTTCTTTAAATTATCTGAAAGTCCATCATAGAATTCATTTTCCTGATTCTCTGGCTTCATCGCATTCTTTCCATCCTGGCTTGTACCATTGAACTGTGGGAAGTATGAATAGAAGCAAAGGTGAGCAGCCTTGTAAGAAGAATCTGCACAATTTGTTCTCATCTCAGGTGTTCTATAATATAAGCCATCATCGCCTACTTCATAATCAACACCTTCAACACCCCAGAATCTAAGATCATGAACATCCTGAGCAAGCAAATCATTTACAAACTGTAAAGCACCCTCTACGTCAGGACAGCTTGTTGTAATTGCAAGACCTGAAGAAGCATTGAATGCTCCACCTGAGTTGTGCCACTGGTTTGTCATGCCCTCTTCGATAGTGATTGGAAGTGGAACATACTCGCAGCCCTGCTTATCAAGACCTGCTGACTTGATAGCATCTCCTGCTGTATTGTAGAAATCCCACCACTGATCAATCATACCAAGTACACGACCAGTAGAAAGCTTAGCAATATACTCATCATATGTCTGAGTAAATGACTCCTGATCTACGATGCCCTTCTTGTACTCCTCATTAAGCTTCTCAAAATACTTCTTAGCTGTTGGAGTTGTATTGTAGTCAATTACTGTAAGTGTTTCAGGATCAACAATTACTGAACCATCATTTGGATATCCATCAAGGAACTGTGGAGCATTCTCCAAGCAGAAATATCTCCAGTCATCACAAAGAATTGTGTAAGGGATATTTGCTGTGCCATCCTCCATTGTTGGATTTGCCTCATTGTAAGATTCAATCAAATCAAAATACTGATCCATTGTATGAACTTCTGGATATCCTGCCCACTCTAATACTCTTGTCTGAATCCAGAAAGCCTCGTCATTGTGCTGACAAACTCTTTCCTCTCCATTAATCTTAGAGAACTGTGGAATCCAGTAAATATGTCCATCGCTCTGACGGAGCATATCCCATTCCTGATCAGTAAAGTAATTTCTGATATTTGGATAATCATCATAGTACTCATCAATTGGAATAAGAGCACCAGCTTCATAAAGCTGAACTGAACTATTTCCACCGTCGATAAAGTCTGGATACTCGCCACCGGCAATAAATGTACCAACTGCTTCCTCAGCAGACTGACCTGTAAGCCATGACTCTTTTACCTTGCAGCCTGTCTTTTCTGCAATGAGACCTTGGATCTCATTGTCATTATTAATCTCGTTTCCTGGAACAGCAAAAAAGGCGGTAAACTCCTTAATACCGTCTGCATTAACTGCACCGCCGCCACCTGCTGATTTGCCACATCCGGCAAACATAGATGAAAGCATGCCAGTGATTAATAAAGCACTAACTAATTTTTTCTTCATACAAAACCCTCCTGTTATAATCGGGAGCCCTCTCCCTTACCTATGTCAATATTGTATTTTTAATCTTCAAACAAAACATCCGATAAACTATAGAAAAAAAGGGGAGAAATTTTATATTTTCTCCCCGAATTTTTATATTTATCCAATATTTTTCTTGTATTTTGTAGGTGTACAGCCCTTTGCCTCAATAAATTTATTTACAAAGTAATCTGCATCCTTGTAACCTACTGATTCTGCTATCTCATATACCTTCATATCAGTTTTTCTAAGCAATTTTGCAGCCGCCTCAATTCGGGTTCGGTTTAAATAGTCTTTAAAAGAACAGCCACATTTTTTTCTAAATAACTGACCTAGATAAGCAGAATTAACATAATATTTTTCGCTCAAATCCTTAAGTGTTAAGTTGGACGAATAATTCTTTTTTATCTCGTCTTCTATTTTTACTAAGACACTACATGATACGTTTTTACGAAGCTGACACAGGTACTCACTGTAGGCATATGCCATCCTGCAAAGATGAGTCTTACTGCTTCGACTAATGTCTTCTTCAGAGGTACTCTCCGATATAATTCGAAGAATCTCCTCCTGATTTACCTCACTATCTAGCTCGCTTGCCAGATGAATAAGTTGGAACAACAGATAGTTAACATTCAAATCGATTGTAGAGCCTGTCACTCCCATCTTTTGCATTTCTTCGTAAAAATCATCTACGCATTTACGAATATTAACATGCTCTCCTGTTTCAATTGCATTTATTAACATATCAAGCTGCTTTTTACATATTACAAGTCCAGCTTCATTCACCTTATATTCTTCTTCATAAAAATAAATGTCTTTTTTAGCTCTAAATCCCTGAAGAGAACGAAGCATATTTGCTGTGCCGTAAGATTTTGAAACATTTCTGATTCCAGACACCATCTTTCCCACCAGCATGGTGATAGATAAATTGGTGTTAGAAACAATATAGTTATAAAAGCCCCTCAGGTAGTCCTCCCTGGTCGACTTAATCTTTTGCGCCATAAAGCTACTATATACAAAGCCTATATCATATATCTGGCTATTATCAGAGACATCTCGAATGCAATACATGGCATCCTGCTTCAGATAATCAATCACTGCCTGATATATCTTATCAAGTCGCGTTCTCTTATCCTCGTCAGCGCACTCCTCTAGGCAGCCACTATCATTTAACTGTATTTCCACATAGCATTTTTCATCATCCACAGGGACTTTATCTTCTATGTACTCCAGGTCGTTTACGTCATATTTTCCGCTGAGCAAATGCATCAATGTGCGCTCCATCAATGCCTTTTCTCTCTTGATACCATTTTTCTCCTTAGATGTTTTTTGTTGCGCCAAATCTGTAATTTTCTTTAACAGGGATTTCAGTTGGTCCTTTTCAACAGGCTTTAAAATATAGTCCGTACAATGGTAATGAAGCGCCTGTCTGGCATACTCAAACTCTGCATATCCACTTAAAATAATAAAGTAGGTATCCAGGTTTAATTCCTCCCGGATTTTTTTCAACAACTCAATTCCTGTCATTACAGGCATTTTAATATCTGCAATTATTAAATCTACAGAATTTGACTGTAAATACTCGTATGCTTCCTCACCATTTGAGGCAGTATGAACTTCAAATCCTGCCTTGTCCCAATCAATAAGAAGCTGTAACCCCTGCAAAATAAACGGTTCGTCATCTACCAACAATGCTTTTAACAACCCTATTCCCCCTTGACTTTACATACTTAACTGGAATACAAATCTGTACTAGCGTTCCAGTACCTACCTCCGAATCTAAATCAAATAACACCTCATCATCTGAAATCATTTTCAATCTAAGACAGGCATTTACAATCCCCACTCTGCCTGAATCTTTCAGTGTGCTAATACTAGATGAACGCATCTTATTTAAAAGGTCCAATCTAATGCTCTCATCGATACCATTTCCTGTATCCTCAACCTCCATGATGAGTGTATCTCTGTCAATATAACTTCTAACAAATATCCACCCAGGTGCTATCTTGCTTTCAATGCCATGAACACATGCATTCTCCACAAATGTAACCAATGACAGCTTTGGTATAAATAAGTTTTTGCATTCATCAGCAACATCTATTTCAAATGAAAGCCTGTCTCCAAATCTATATTTCTGTAACCGTAAATACGAATCGACAAACTCTATCTCTTTTTCGATTGTGATACTGTCCTCGCTCCACTCAGTGTACTGTCGCTGAAGCTTAGCCAAATGTCCCACCATTTCTGAAGTTTCATTTTCCTGCTTAATCAGTGCATGCATCCTTATGCTTTCTAATGCATTGAACAAGAAATGTGGATTAATCTGGCTATGAAGTGCCAGTAGCTCTGCATTTTTCTTTGCCATAACATTTTCCTGCTCTTTAAGCTTGGCCTGATAAGCAGCATATATTATTCCTGCAACGAAAAATGGCAAAATGATATTTACAACAGCAAGAAGTAAAAACTGATACCATCTCGCCCTCATTACACTGATAATATCCTTATTGTTATTTACAATTTCAATGTATAGAGTCTGACCATAGACTTCCACCTGATCCACATAGGATGGATTAAGACCTGCCTTTAAACTGTACTTCTTGTTGACGTTACTGTATTTTCCATTTGTCAAAAGAATTCTTTTATCATCGCAAATATATGCAGGATTTCCGTAGTTCAGATTGGCAATATCATTGTTGCACTTGCTGTAATCTATCGTGATAACAACAAAATTGTCAGGATCTTTTCCGTAGTAATTTAGCCGTTGATAATAATAAATTTTTCTCTGATCATTCCCCTCAGGTGTCATGCGACTTCCAAAAACAAGGCCCTTATTTAGGTCTGTTTTTTTCATCCACTTATACCAATCCATGTCATAAGCCTGATCTATTTTCTGAAACTCAGCACCATTTGTAATAGTGTCATTGTCTATATAGAAAGTAAATGTAAGGCCTGACTGGCTCTCAACCATCTGCAAAAGTGTGTTGTCAAAAAAACTTTTTCTGGAATTATAAAAGTCCAAATTGGATGTATATTCCTTAGTCAAAAAATTGTCCACATACATGCTGGTGTATATGGCATTGCCAAGCTTGGCCGCCTGATCTACCTGATTAAAAAAGGTATAATGAATGGCATTAGCTTGGTTCTCTAGCAAATGTTCCTGAGCTGTCTTCTCATACCTGTATGCACTAGATACAAACATGCCGTCCACTAAAAGCATTGGCAAAATAATAAATAAAGTGTAAAAGATAAAGAGCTTTTTTGTGCTGGCACGGTTTATTATTTTTCCAAATAAAGAACTAATTAGATTCATTGTTCGCTGTCCTTATATAACATCTCCAACTGCCCGTTAAATTCTTTGCTTATGTAGTACAAGGTCACTGTAGTTGCAAAAAGCCATATTGCAAGCCCCCACTGTATATACCACGCGCAAATTAAATATGGCAAAAACACAAAAATAGCTATCAAAACCATCCTAGGAAGATTCACAAGTGCCATCAAAATAGATGCTTTAAACAGTTCCTTTAAAGTCACCTTGAATCTGGCTTCAAATACAAACATGCAATAGCAGCTAGCCCAGACAACAAAGCTGATAATGCCAAGCATGACTTTTAATGGAAATGGCATACTCTGGCCTTTGCCGTAAAGTACGTTGTACCAATCAAACACCAGGATTACTCCTAGCACAAGAAATACTAGCCATGCGGCTGTAACCTGAGAAAAGTTTTCCCTAAATGACTTGAAATAACTTTTTACTGCGCTTGGTTCTTCCCCTCTGGCAATTTTCATTGATGTATAAAATTTTGCAGTATGGGCTGCACCCATTGTGATTATAGGTATAGATAAAAATAGAGTGAGCAGATTGATGATTATATAATCTGTAACCTTCCCCAAAAACTCCATCAATTCACTATCTGGACTGAAAATTCCCATAGCATACTACCTCCCACTTTATCCTAAGGATAAAAAAAATTCCCTCTCATATCTACCGACAAAATTTAAATATTAACAGGAAAAAGTATGGCATCTCCCATGGTTGCTCTAGAAAATTTGTATCTTGGTATAGCTATTTTGCATCTTGGTAGTAGAGCTCTTGATGACATATTTTTCCTATGATAACTTCGAGAAAACAGACATTCAAAAAAAGAAACGAGGTAGAAAAATGAACCACAAAACAATTAAAAACCCCTTATTTATGGTATTTACCCTTTACATTTTTTACTATCTATTACACATTCTTGAATATTTTGTTCTAAGAACAGACCAAACCTGGGTTGGCGAAGCTATCATTCACAAGCTGCTGGGCATCATTATAATGGCAATAATAGCCTGCAAGCTAAGGATTTCAAAAAATGAAATCGGATTTAAAAACGGTAAACATTTACTATATATTTTACTAGGTTTAGCTTTTGGGTTGGGCGTATTTTTTATCGCATATGGGGCTGAATTTTTACTTTCACTAAATAGTGGAAATTTTAAATCATTGGAATTGTATGTGAGTGCCTATGCAATCGATTCAAATATTGGCAATAGAACTGAACTAATCTTCTTTTTGATTTGCATCATTGGAAATATAGTCAACGTAATTATGGAGGAAGGAAATTTCAGAGGACTTTTTCTTAGAATTCTCGAGACTAAATATTCATTTGTAAAGTCCACTGTTATTTCTGCTATCCTATTTGGATTTTGGCATGTTGCCGGGCCTATTAGAAACTATGTTGATGGAAGACAAAGCCTTAGAGGAATGATTATAACCTCACTTTTTATGCTTGTGGTAAGTGCACTGGTTGGTTTAAAATTTACTATGTTGACAAGGATTACTGGAAGCCTATATATGTCTATGAGCGACCATTTTGTCAACAATACCATCGTTAATATTTTACACGTTGTTACAAATACCGGTGCCGATGAGCTGATGACAGTACGAGTTTGCATTGCACAGACTGTCTCTTTCCTGTTGGTACTCATATGGTATTTCATGTGGAGCCGACAAAATGCAACTTACAATGAAAAACAGACAGGATATCGAGAATCCTGCAGTTACAATTGAGTATCGCGAACTGACAGAAAATGTTAAAAGAGTCTGCGACTTTGTCCGCGGAATTGACAAGACCATCCTCTGCAAAAAGGAAGGACAGTCCTACTCTATTTTTGCAGGTGATATCTATTACATAGAAAGTGTGGACAAGAAGACTTTTATATACGACAAATCAGATGTCTATCAGACTAATCTTCGTCTAATCGAATTAGATGAAATGCTTTCTAACGTTGGGTTTGTAAGAGTTAGCAAATCAACTATCCTCAATGTAGAAACACTTTCTAGCGTTAAGAATCTAGCCAACTCAAAGCTTGAAGCGGTGCTTACAAACGGTGAGCGAATCTGTGTAAGCAGAAAGTATCTCAAGGACATTAGAGAAGTGCTTATAAGGAGGAACCGATAATGCGAAAAAATATCCTTAATATATTTGCCATGACCGGAGTCACATTGGTTGTACTTTCTCTTGTGGCCCTTTGCTACAAGGCTTCTTTCCTCTGTCTTGATACAGTTTTCCAAGCACTAGGCGTTAATGCACTTATCTATTTTGGAGTATATATCATTAACAAATTTGAGATACCATATTTTCTTTTGGAAACCACAATAAAACTTATTTATTCAATTGGGCTCATACTGGTCTTTGGAATGATTTTTGGTTGGTATAGTAGTCTTTCAGTTACAGTTTTAACAGTCATGTCACTGGCCATACTTTTGATATGCACATTTCTTGATACCTTAAGCATCAATGGTGAGATAAACGAAATCAATCAATTGATACAGGATAAATAGATTTTCTAATTGAGAAGCTGTTATAGCTTCTCTTTTTTTGCAAAAAAATTCCTCCAGGCACTGGCATACCTGGAGGCTGTAAAAGGAGTCTAATAACTTCCCTAAGAAACCCGGTTAGAAACTCAGGGAAAGGAAATAAGCTTTTATTAAATTGCAGCTAATGCTCTACCAAGCTCTTTGCAAGCTTCCTCAGCTGCTCCATCTGGAGCTTCCTGGCAGATAACGCCTTCGCCGCCAACTACTGTTGCGCCTGCTGCTGTCATACGATCAACCCAGTCGCGCATCCACTGTCCGTCTCCCCAACCATAAGAGCCGAAAAGACCGATTGTTTTACCTGAAACAAAACCTTCCAAATCTGTTACGAAAGGCTCCATCTCACCTTCTTCAAGAACCTCAGCTCCCATTGCTGGGCAACCAAGTGCGAATGCCTTTGCATTCTTTAACTCATCTATTGAAGCATCGCCAACGTAAACAACATTTGCCTCTCCACCAGCTGCTGTAACACCAGCACCTACTGCATTGGCCATGCTCTCTGTATTACCTGACTGTGACCAAAAAACTACATTTACTTTACTCATGACATGTTTCTCCTTTGTCTTTGTTTAGCTTGCTAATGATGCACGGGACTGTTCACTAATAATCTGATTTAATGTAAATCCCTTTGAAAGCATGCAAACCATATCATCTTTTGTTTCGTCGAAAAGTTCAAACAGCTGCTTTGTCCTATTAGCGTCCCCGTAAACCTTCCAGTAACCAGCTATTAAGAACCCATCGCCTTCATTTTCGATGAAGCCCTTTACATCACACATTGGGTATCCCAAAAATGCGCCCATCTCGTGTGGAAAATTCTTTCTGCTTTTTACGAAATCCTCATATCTCCTTTGGAATGTCTTAAGACAAGCACCAAAGCAATCAACGTCGTACTCATAAGAAGCAAGAAAACTTTTGACCTCATCTGATTTCAAGTAGCTTATAAGCATATCCCTCTTGAATACAAGAAACACAACTCTGTGCCTATCGTACACTAACCGATACCCCACTAAACCGGTGTGACGTAGTATCACTCTAGCCTGCTCTTCTAAGTCCTTTGGGAGAATAAGAAGATTGGATGTCTTAAGTCCCGCTAGTGTAGGTGCACACTGTAGTACAATCTGAAGTTCAACCTTGCGCCTATCCATGGAACAAACTATCTCAAATACTTCTTCGCTCATAATCTACTCTCGTCATTTTTATTTCGTTAGCTCTTACTAACTGTTGTTATAATAATCTAACATCAGTTGCAAGTCAACAACTTTTTTTCTTTTGAGAAATCATATCAACAAGCCCTCTTGTTTTTCTTTTTTTGAGTGTGAATAGTTACTATTCACAGTAACTCTACCGCATTCATAATGGAAGTCTTTCAGACTTCTATCTCAGTGCTAACGCACTTAACAAAAAAAGAGCTACCGCATTTTGCGATAACTCTTTGACTACTATTTCACTTGTAATTCTGCATAGGAAATATAATGCTTAACATTGAATTTTTCAGGGGCATTATTTTGAAGCATTTCCATATGCTCCTTATCCCAAAGAGGGAGTTTTTTCTCATCCATAGATGCACCCACACCGCGGCAAGCTCGCATTCTCCCATGCCAGCCTTCTCTCGTAAATGGCACATCTACTCTGAATTCTTCTCTTTTTACTAAATCAAAATATGAATGCAATTCCTCTGGTACAAAAACTGGTTGCACCTTATCACCGCAGCCTGTCCATGCAGGATTATATTTTAATATTATCTCCTCACTTTTTCCTGCTATCTCATCCTCATATGGAAGCCATCCCATATATAAAATCAAGAGCTTGCCACCTGGCTTCAGCATCTTGGCAAAATTTTCAGGAAACACTTTTGCATTGAGATACCATATGCATTGGCACACTGTAATAACATCAAATGTCTCTGGAGAATACTCTACTTCCTCTGCTGGACAAGCATAAAATTCAATATCCATATTATGCTCTGCTGCAAGCAGCTTCGCCTGCTCTATCTGATTCTCAGAAATATCTGTTCCAGTCCACTTTGCACCATATTTGTACATGTTCCTCGGCAGCACGCCCGTACCTGTACCTATATCAAGTACACGCTGTCCATCCTTGCACAATCCCAAATCCAATATGCACTTATAAAATGCCTCCGGATAAATATCCCTATATTTGGCATAGTCTTTTGACGTATTTCCCCAATCAAAAGGCCGCCCCGCATCAATATCATTGAGCTTGATCATCCTTCACCTCATACTTGTACGCTTCTGCTGCGCAGGTCCTAAACTGTGATTTCTATCTGATTGCCTTCAATGCCTACAATACAGCTTTCATAGTAGCCATCTCCAGTTGTTCTTGGTCCGCTTACTACTTCATAGCCATCTTCCTTGAAACGTGCTGTAAGACTATCTACCGCCTCAGCACTTCCCAGCGAAAATGCAATATGAATATAACCAGTTCTATTAAGAGTTTTCTCTGCTTCTTCCATCTGAGGCTTCTGCATAATCTCAAGTCTTGCCCCATCATCAAAGCTTATAAAAAATGATCTAAAATCAGTATTTTTATTATGATAGCCATCATTTGATTTGCCATCTAAATACTTTACAAAAAAATCTCTAGCCCCCTCCAAGTCATTTACATACATTGCAATGTGTTCAATTTTCATTATTCTAGCCCTCTCTTCATTTACTATAAGCGCCTATGTTTATTGGTCTAAATCCTCTGGCCATTTATCGCCCACATCTAGACCATTTTCCACAAGCCACTGATCTTCCACTGTTACATAAGATTCATTTCCTAACTCATCCACTAGTGTTACTGATACTGTCGGCTTATTCTTTGTACTTTCCTCACAACCAAAAACCCCATCAAAAATATGCTTTATTACTTTCATCTTTGACCTCTATTTATATTTAGATATTGCTTCCAAGCCATATTCTGCTTATAAGATCTATCATAAACAATACCGTAAATACGATAAAAAATGTATTATGAATTTTAGAGGATCTATACTTATTTTGCAATTTAATTATTGCTGGCTGAATCAGACAAATTGCCACCCATATCATAAGTCCAAACATCAAATCTGGAACCAGCGCAATTCGCCCCTGAAAATTCATAAAATATCCTGTGTAATCCCACATAGGAGTGCCTATTGTAGCATCAATAATATAGCTTGCCACAAGCTCCGCCACTGTGGCCACAACTGTTCCTACTATAAATACCCAAAGTGGCTTCTTTACTCTAAGAATCTTGAATATTCCAAGTATTATAAAAAATCCAAATCCATATATTGGCAACCACGGTCCAAATAGAAATCCTCTATTAATAAATCCTCTATGGTGATATATCATACAGCACCACACTGATTCATATACCCATCCTAGAAAGCAATATAGTAGGAAATATTCCATATAATCGCGAAATACATTCCATAGTTTTATTTTCTTATCATTATTCATTTCTCTCCCCTTTTCATACAACACTTTCTTCATTTAAAACGCTTTAGTTTAGTCCTAATTCTTTGCATAGGTTATCGTATCTTTGCTGCTCTTTTTCCTTCACCGGCTTTGATGAGTCTTTAAAACAATGATCAATAACATCTGCATCTTTTAACAATTCATCCATCGGTGAGTCAACCACCAGTTTATCATCATGATGATATATAGCAGAGCATATTATATCTGTCTCTTCCTCTTTTGTTATGTTAAGCTTGCCTAGAACATCCCTAGCCAAATCCGCTCCTAGATGCGCATGGTCATCATATGAACCACTTTTGTATGCATGCATATCATGAAGCATGGCTGCCATAGCTGCCAGTTCTTCATTCATCCCACGCTTTTTTGCTAGTATTGTAGCCGCAAGGGACACACCATAAAGATGTGCAGTTGCACTCACCCTCTTATCTTCTGCCAGCATCAAAAGTTCATTATCCACATACTCTCTTAATGTTTTTAATCTACTCATAGCCCTCACCAATCTCTAAGTTATTCCACAAGTCCACCGTGGAAAATACATTCATAGATCTCTTCGCCTTTATATGAAATAGTTTCTCGTCCATTAAACCACTTATAATCTCCATCGATTTTGCAATCATAAGTGTAGTCACCGTTAGTATATTTCTCCGGCCCTCTAAAAGGTTTATCCTCAGGAACTAAAAGCAGTGCCTCCTTCAAAAAATCTCCACTGAAATTATCCCCAGTTACTATTCCAATATAATTCATACTCCAATATGGAATATCCTTAATCCAGAGAGCTTCCTCACCGGCGAATTTCCCTGTACCGAGATAGGTATCATAATACATATAATCGCCATCTCTATAAATCAAATCATGGGATTTCTCACGAGATGATGTTGTCTCTGCCCCCTTGCCTGCATATGTAGCCTTCTTCGCCCTAATTAAAAACTCCACCAATTCTTTATCCATTTTTAGACTCCTCCTTGTTGCCTACAATCTTTTCTATTTATATTTTTATAGCTCGACTACAACTGATTCTCCTTTGGAACAATCTCCATTAAGCCATTGCCATTTTTCATGTAATTCAATTTTTCCATTATCTTTTATAGTTGGAACACTATGGCATTTTCCAGCTCGAATCTCGTCATCCAAGTTCAGATGCTCGTAATAGAAATCAAGCTCTCCTGCTGCATCAACTTTTCCAACCATAAAACCAGTCTTCACTTCCCCGCCAGAATATTCAGCAGAAAAATCTGTTCCACTTTGGTGATAGATAAACACTGTATTACCATCAACCTCACCATTTTCAGTATTGATCAATGGCACAAATTTTTTCCCATTGTAATCTATCCTTGTCTCATTCTTAGACAGTGCCTTTTCCATTACTTCATACACAAGAATCACGTCGTTTTCCACTGGATATTTGCAGTGTTCAATTGTTTCATATCCACGGCTTGAATATAAGTGACTTGCTGGCAAAGATGCATCCAAAACTGCTGACGAATAATTCAATGAAATATTCTTTTCCAAACAATCCATAATGTATGAACCATACCCCTTTTTCTGATAGGCCGGTTCAATGTATACTCTAGTAATATGATTATCCTTATAGCAGCCAGTTCCAACACACTTTCCATCTACCTGAAGAATCCCAACTAGCTCATCCTCAATATCTTTTAAAATGTTTTCTTTGCTATGTAAATCACTAAAAAAATCTACAACTTCTTTAGGATAATACTTAGGGTATGTACTTCGAATTGAAGATTGAACAATGTCATAAACTCTCTGTAAATCCCCAGTTGTTGCAGATAAATACTCTTTCAATTACATTTCCTCCAGTCCGTCATTTTGATGTTTTTATACCTTGTCTTTGTCCTTTTGTACCAATTCCTCACTGAGCTCAAACAATCTTCTTGCTAACTCCATATCCTTTGAGCGCTTTGAAGACAATGCAATCTTACATTTATAAAAATATTCTCCTGAAATATTTTCAACAGAATCATCCGTTGCAAGGAAAATTGCTGTACGCGCCCCCTCGGCAGGTGTTTGAAAAAATGGTTTTAGTAAACTTGTAATAGTCTTTCCAAATCCAGTGTTTCTATCTATTCCAATATTAGTCGCAACTGCACCTGGATGACAGCAGTTTACTGTGATTTTCCTATCCTTCAAACGATTTGCCAGCTCCCTTGTAAAAAGTACATTTGCAAGTTTGCTTTGAGAATATGCCTTTATAACGTTGTATCTCTTTTCTAAATTGATATCTTCAAAATGAATATTTCCAACCTTATGAGCACCTGATGCAACATTGACGATTCTCGCCCCTTCATGCATCATATCAATCAACTTAGTAGTCAGTAAAAAATGCCCCAGATGATTGATACCAAATTGTTTTTCAAATCCTTCTTTTGTAATTTGTCTATCTAGAGAAATAAATCCAGCGTTGTTTACTAAAATATCAATTTTCTCATATTTTTCTTTTATTGCTTCTACGAATGAATTGATTGATGAAAAATCCTCCAAGTCACAGAGCATTAGCTCTATCTTGCGATTTTTATTTAACATCAACTTTTCAAAGGCCTCTTTGCCCCGCTTCTCATTTCTGCAAAGCATAATCACATTCGCGCCTTCGTCACTTAATGCCTCTACCGTAGCCATACCCATTCCCGAATTTGCTCCAGTTACTATGGCTATTTTACCGTCTAATTTTTCCATATTATTTCTATAAAAACGCTTATACAATAAAATATTGCATTAACTCGTACTTCAGATTAGTTCCTTCTTCTATATCAGCTGGAAGTAGTGCCCTAGCCACAAGTTTTAACTCGTCTGAATCAATATCTGTTCTTTTTAAATTCGCATAATCCCCGTCAATAGATACGACAGTGTAGTACCAAGTTTCCATATTCTTCTCCTTTTATAATTACTTTTCCATATATACAAACACTAATTCATCATCAATCTTCTTTTCATCAAATTCTTTATAACCTAGCTTCTTGTAAAGCCTAATATTATCAACACTCCTTGTGCTGGTAAACAGCTCGTATCTACTATCAGGAAAACTTTTTTCTATTTCCGCTAATAATTTGCTTCCATATCCCTGACATTGATAATCAGGATGCACCATTAATTTACCGATATATGCAGTGTCTTTCTCTTTTTTGCTCTAACAGAGCCTACAATAACATTATCATCTGTGTGCATCTTCAAGATTATGCCATTGCTATATTCATCCTCAACCTCTTCAATAGTCTGCTTAAGTGGTGGGATATCATCTGTTCCAAATAATGCAGCCTCGCTTTGATATGCCAAGTACTGCAACTTTAATATCTCATCTAAATCTTGTAATTCTGCTCTACTAATTTTCATTTTTCCTCTTAAATTCATCCATCTCCATGTTAATAAAACTTGAAATCATTTCCCTATATAATTTCTCAACCATATCTGGATTTGCACCATATTCCTCAGCCTTGCTTCTCACTTTATTAATCACAGCCTCAACACGATTAGGTGCTTTTACTCCGTCCTCACTCTTTTTAAAGGCAGATGCCTGTTTTACATAATCACTTCTCTCAGCTATCAGCTTAATAATCTCATTGTCAATTCTATCTATATTAGAACGAACTTCTTCTAAACTAGCACAAATCATTTTCTAATCTCCTAAAATATGCCTTACATTAAATCTATTTCTCTATTCCCTTTATTTTTTGATCCTATAGCTCATTAAACTCTAGTTTCCTTCAAATACCAGACGCTCTACCATCTCTTTTCAAAGGCAATTCTCACCGCAGCAATAAAACCAATTATTGTCACGAGTGACATAACACATTTTTCAAAAACAGTACCTAGTAACTGCTGAATAATTCCAATAAAAGATAATGGCAACAAGACAATCAAGAACACTGATACAACAATTCCCCAAAACTTATTAAACTTGATTGGGATAATCTGACTTGCAATTAACGTAATTACGATACTGATAAGTAAAATTATAATTGATGAAATTGAAGTCTGCTTAGCAACTTCAAAAGATTCTGACCGTCCACCATTTACCCAAAGATATGGTAAAACTCCTGTAATCACTAAAATATGCACAATTATTGTAAATAGACCTATAGAAACAGAAATATATCCTGCCTTTTTTAAATTGAATTTTCTAATCCACGCTAACACATTAAACTTCCCCCTAAAAAGCTCTTATTTAACAATACAAGTATTTCCGCCAGCGGCCCAGTCTCGGATTGGGCGAGCATCAGGATAAAAAAGTTCATCTGGAATCTCATTTCGTGCGAAGAAGCGATGCTCCAACACTTCAGAATCCTCATCTGAAATCACACCCTCATATTCAGTTGCTCTAAAAATAACAGCTAACGAATACACCACATCGTCATTGGGATAATGAATGACTCTATCCTCTCCTGAATACAATCCAAAAAGCTCTGGGTTAAGTACGTTTATCCCAACTTCCTCACGTATTTCTCGTTTTACAGCTTCAATATATGTTTCATGAGGCTCCAGTGCTCCGCCTGGTATACACCACTGACCATTATCGCTCCTCTTCTGTAGAAGAAGTTCACCTTTTTCATTCTCTAGGAGCAAACCGCAGCCCACACCTACAATTAAATCATGACCTATTACTTTTCTTAAGTCCTTAATATAATCCATATTCTCTATTCCTTTTATTTTTGATTCCTGTATAGCCTGCCAATGCTATTCTTCTCTGTTTGCCATTCAAATCCCACTAGTTAATGCACGTACCACTATTTTAGACCTCTTCTTCCATGTATTATCGCTCCTACATACTTGCCTTATAAATTGCAAGCATATCCGCTTCATTAAGCACCTTTGCAGAGCCTTTTTCTCCGCCAACTCCGATAGCACATTTTTTTGCCATAAGAGCAAGCTCATCTTCTGTAGGGTTAATACCTAATTCACGAAGATTTGTAGGCATCTCAATTTGTCTATAGAAATCCTCTACTGCTTCAATTCCGCGAAGTGCAATTTCCTCATCAGTGCCGCTGTTTTCTACCTCCATGACATTTAGTGCAAACTTCTTGAATCTATGCAAACAGTTCTTATATACATATCTAGCCCAGCTTCCCCAGATAGCTGCAAGACCTGCTCCGTGGGCCACATCGTAAAGACCACCAAGCTCATGTTCTAGCTTGTGAGTCATCCAGTCACCGCCATCATTACCACAGCCTGTAAGTCCATTATGGGCAAGACTTCCCGCCCACATAACTTCTGCTCTAGCGTCATAGTTCTTTGGATCTTTGTATAAAATAAGGGCATTTTTCTTGACGGTGCGAAGAAGCCCCTCTGCCAAAGAATCTGTAATTTCCATATTTCCACCATTTGAAAAATATCTCTCCATGGTGTGCATCATAATATCAGTACATCCACATGCTGTCTGATAGTCTGGCAATGTCATAGTCAACTCTGGATTCATGATTGCAAATTTTGGACGCCCAAAATCACTGCTGTATCCACGCTTAACAAGACCATCCTCTTTAGTAATTACTGAAGAATCGCTCATCTCGCTACCAGTAGCAGCAATTGTAAGAATTACTCCTACTGGAAGACAGCCTTTTGCCTGTCTTTTATAATCGTAAAAATCCCATACATCTCCTTCATTGGCTACACCATATCCTATTGCCTTAGCTGAATCGATTGCACTTCCTCCACCAACTGCCAAAAGGAAATCCACGCCTTCTTTCTTGCAAAGTTCAATCCCCTCGTATACTAAACCAAGATGAGGATTTGGAACTGCTCCACCTAATGTTACATAGCTAATTCCTGCTGCGTCCAAAGTGTCTGTCACCCTCTTTAAAAGTCCAGAGCGAACAACACTTCCACCACCGTAATGAATTAAAAGCTTTGTACCACCAAACTCCTTTACTAAATCAGCAACCTTTGCTTCAGTATTCTTTCCAAATACCACCTTTGTAGGTGTAAAATAATTGAAATCAAACATGTAAAAACCCTCCTCTAAAAATCTGTTTCCTCTTAAATATTATTTTGTAACAACACAAGTAATAACCCCATTCTGTGATAAAAAACTCCTGCTAAAGCTTATACTGCATAAAATTTCCGTTATGAATAAATCCATATGACGAGTACAGCTTCACACCCATATCTGAGGCAGTAATCTGTACTGTTCCGCAGCCATAGTTTCTCGCCTCTTTAACCACTCTATCAAGTAGCTCCTTTGCTATTCCTCGTCTCCTGTACTCTGGGTCTGTGTACATACTGGAAAGTAATCCCATCTTTCCAGAGGGACAGCCAAAATATGGAGGCTTCTCTACAAATGACATTCCACTTGTTCCGATGATTTTTTCTCCATCAAAGGCTAGCCAAGATACAAATGTCCCATCAGCCATATGCCTATCATAATAATCTCTAAGAGCAGGTTCCAAATCGATTTCTTCCTTAGCCCCCTCCTCGCGAAGTTGCGTAATTCGCATTTGAATAAATGTTTCTAAATACTCTTTGCTAAGTCTCCTATAATCAATACCCATAAAACCTCCCATTCAAAAGCCATTATACTTTAAAGCAACCCAACTTGCTCCCACATACCCTCTTGTGGATTTGCACTAAGTCGCACAACATGATCATAACCTAGAGATAATAAAATATCTTTGGCCTGTGAATACCCAGCGTCTAGCAATTTGGCATCATGACAATCAGAATTGATAATCACTTCTCCTCCCCATTCTTTCCATTCCTTAAGCAAAAATGGCGCAGGATATGGAGCCTTCATATACCCTCTTGCCATGCCACCGGTGTTTACCTCAAGAAAAGCATTTGTTTCATACATATCTCTCAGCGCATCAAGAGCCATTTTTCTATAGGCCAAAGACTCTTCATCATATAGATGCAATATGGAATTGTTGTATCTTAATAAATCAAAATGCCCTATTATCGCAGGCTTAAAATCAAGCACATAATCTCTAAACAATGAAAAATATTGCTTAGCCATTTCTAGCCCACTGCCACCGCAGTATTCATCAATATATTTCTGAAGCTCCTCAGCTGCTCCATCAACCCCAACATAACTTCCATCAGGTTTCATAAAATAATGAACCGATGCAATAAAATAATCATAATCGGCTACATCTGAGCAACTATATAAATCCCGTTCAATCCCAAGATACACAGCCATCTTTCCCTTGTAGTCTTGCTGGATCTTTCTTATTTCTTTTTTATAATCACTTTCCCTGGATGGATTAATACAATGTGCCTCATCAAAAGTCTGCGGTGCATGAGATGTAAAACCAAGAGAAACAAATCCTAATTCACATGCCCTTACAGCTAGTTCCTCCGCCGTAGACTTTCCATCACAAAAAGTTGTATGCACATGTGCTGATGATAAAACCTCTCCCATACATTCCCCTTAAATCTCTATCTGCAGTCCCACTTTCATCTGTTCAATTCTATCCCCAAGCTGTTCCTTTAAAATTTTAAAGGCTCTTCCTCTAGTACAGTGTCCTGTACAAATATATTCTATTGATGTTTCTTTGATTGCAGTGGCTACATCTAATATTTCTTCATCAGTCTTGTTAAACAAATGAAAACCGCCAATATATCCATATATTTTCTTTTCAGGAAATGCCGCTTTCACCTCGTTAATGATATTTATAACCCCTCCATGTGAACAGGAATTAATAATCAATAATCCTTTATCTGTATCAACTACAAGACTTTGCTCATGGTCAAAATCATCAAAGCTCCATTTCCAGCCAGTCCTCCTATACATTTTTTCTCGTTTTCCAATGTTAGAAAGCCCCGCTGTAGTATGTGGCACTAGATATACTCCATCTGTAATTTCGTATACCCCTTCTACCTTCTCTATTCTATCTGCATAGTCCTCAAGCATTCTCTTAGGTATGCCAATATATTTCTTAAAAATGAATTTCTTATCATAACAATTTGCAGCTGTATTTTCTCTAACAAAAAGTTTTGCCTTTGAATTGTTATCAAAAAAACCAGGCATGCCGTTGGCATGATCATAGTGAGCATGACTAAGGACTCCATAATCTACCTCTGCAACATCTTCTCCCAGTCCTTTCATATTCTCAAGGAAAAGATTGGAACCGCCTGCATCCACAAGAATCTTCTTTCCATTATATTTAACAAGAAGGCTCAGTCCCCATTCACCGCATAAATTTTCACTTGCTATATTGTCAACTATGACTGTTATTTCTGTTTTCATCTTCTATTACCTACAATTTTTTCTCCATCAAATCGAATCGACCCTTGCGCCAATCAGCAAAACCCCTGGCCTCATAGCCATTGTGGCGATACAAGTTTTGCGCAAATGGATTTTCTGTAAAAGTATCTAGTCTAACAGATTCATATCCCATATCCTTTATCTGGTGCTCGATGTGAATAAGAGCTGCCTTTCCTATGCCCTTATTCTGAAAACGTGGTGAAACGCAAAATCTATGCAATACATAGGCTGAGTTATCATCGTATTTCCAATTTGCATTGCCATACTGCTCGTCACACTCTCCGCTAATAACATATAAAGCAACTAAGTTATCCTCTTCGTATGCTACGTATAGTGTCTGTTTTTCTATATCAGATTCAAAATCTCCTCTAGCAGGATAGACATCATCCCACTGATAGATTTCATGTCTTTCCATTTCCTTAACTGCATCCCTTATCAATACACAAATATTGTCCAGATCACTCTTTGTTCCTAAGCGATATTCAATATTCATTTTTCCTCTCCTTGCAAGTAAATAGTCCTACTATCAACTAATTAATTATGCTAATTGTATACTTTCCACCTACTAAAATAAAGATTAAATTCCCAATTATTATTAGTTCGAGTAATTGGTTGAAAATTTATTTTCTGTTCGATTGAAAAAAGAGAAAGCAGGGTGTATATTATTGATACAGATATAGAACATATTTTCGGAACTAACATTCGAGATTTCAGGAGGTTGCCTATGGATTACAAGATAATAGCTGTGGATTTCGATGGTACTCTCTGCTTTAGTAACTGGCCAGAGCTTGGGGAGCCTAATACTAGGTTGATTCAATATCTTCAGGCTCAGCAGGCCGCTGGCAATAAAATTATCCTATGGACATGCCGAGCAGGCGATGCCCTGTCTTCTGCTCTTGATTGGTGTGTTGAGCAGGGGCTTAGTTTTGATGCTATTAATGACAATCTACCTGAGATTGTTGAGCTCTACGGGAACAATTCCAGAAAAATAACCTGTGATATTTATATAGACGATAGGAATATGCTGCCAGAGGCAGTGTGCTAACTGCTTTCCTGATCTTGGTGAGCGCCAGTATGACGGCTACATATCTCCTATAGTTTCGATACTATTTTTACAAGAATGGAAGTGACCATACATGTACTACAAAATGAAAAATATTTTTGACAATATAGATGTCATCTGCCAGATAAAATCAGATGGCTCAGCCATCCCACTGAAGTTCCGCCTTCAAAATGAGGATGGCATATTTGAAACCTACTCTATCAAGACCTACAAGCCAGTCCCCAAGCAGGGGACCCGCACTACTAAGGACGGCATATACGTTAGCAATAGCACCGAGATATTTGAGTGTCGAGTGGTGATTTTTGGAACTGAGCGGACTGTGCGACTCTACTACAGTCCTAAAATAGATAATCGCTGGAAATTAGCAATATAATAGGCTGCCACTTCTGTGACAGCCTGTTGTCTATTTAGCCAATAATCTTTTTTGCAAACTCTGCTGCTGCATTTGCATCGTCGGCATTTGGTCTGCCCTTGTGAAGTCCCTTGAACTCGCCCTTGCAATGGAACTCTCTCTCGTCCATTGGAATACCAACTTTGTCAGCCTCAGCCTTAACCTTCTTGTATGTAGAATTAAGCATTGCTGCTGAGCCAAAGTTAACAATCTTGCCAACAAGATTCTTATCTAGTGAAGCTACAAAGCTCTTAACCTCTGGATCAATGCTAAAAGCATAATATGAATTTCCAAGGAAAAGAATATCTACCTGCTCAGTAATTGGCTCACTAATTGGCAAAGCCTCAACTCCAACTACATTAGCAATAGCCTCAGCAAGTCTCTTAGTATTTCCTGTCTTTGTGTAATATCTAACAGCGCATTTCATGATTAGCCCTCCTTTAGATTTTGTATCATTATATTGCGTGCAATCTATTTTCTTTATAATAACTCCTACCACCTATTTTTGCAAGCCTATTTTTTTAGAATGTTCCGCAACAAAATAAAGGACTCTATGACTAGAATTTTTCTAATCATAAAGTCCTAAAATTAAAACCGTTTCATTACATTTCGTATTGGCTTGTACAGAAATAGCATTAAAACAAAATTTCCTACGCAGTGAATCATATCCCACATTATTCCTGCAATCCACCAAGGAAAGGCGGTGTTAAATCCTGCTGCAATTCCACCTGAGCTAAATCCTATGAAAAAATAGGTTATAGAGCAAAGGGCACCAAAACATAGCCCAAATATGCCTGAGAAAATTGCCCAGAATAATGCTGAATCTTCTTTTCTGAAAAGCCAAGTCAAAAGCACAAGCAAAGGCCAGATGTATAGATACATTATCCACCAGGTATTCATGCCGTAGATAATGCCCTCTACTAAAATAAAGGCTGGCACTACCGCTATAACCTTTCTTCCAAAATATAGGGTAAACATAATCAACCAAAATGTGGTCAACTCTACATTTGGCATAAAGCTAAGAACTGCCTTACATACTTCTATTACTGCAATCATGGCACCGATTAGTGCAATGTCTTTGGCAGAAAAACGAAACTTGTCTTCCATACTATTCAGCCGCTTCATATGACCAAGTATAAGTATCTCCATCAGTAACTGGCTGCTCTGTCACTCCATACTGACCATACTCACCATTTACATACAATGCCCAGTAAGCACCATCCTCTTCATAGATAGCCTGCTTGCCATTAATAACCTGCACCATGAGACCATAACCGCCATCCTTGCCGCTGAAAGAAAAGCTATCATCTGCCTCTGCCAAATCATCCATGGCATCCTTCAAATACTCAGCATCTGTATCAACATCATATTCTGTACTGTTTCCACTTTCATCTACAACCTCAATAACAATAGCCTTGTCACCGGCTGTACTCTTGGCTGGAAACTTGCCATATAAAAGTGCAAATGCTGCAATAAGCACTGCTAAAACTATGGCTGAGATAACAATCTTTTTTGTGCTAGTATTTTTCACTTCAAAATTCTCCTTTGCTTAAATTCACAATGTCCCCATTGTAGCCTTAAGCATTTTCATTGTTCATACCAGTAGCATCATCCTCTTTGGCTTTGTTCTTCTTTTCATTCTGATAAACGCCATATTTCCAAAGGCAGTAAACAGCAATTGGAATACTAGCTCCTATTAATAAGCCCTCGAAAAAACTTGGCATATCAATTGCCCCACCTATAGCAACAAGAGATGCTGCTGCAATAAATCCTAGATAATACTTTGTTGCATTATCCACTTTTTTCATTTTTTACCCTCCACTTTTGTTATTTATTGAAACATTAACTTACAACATACATTATATAACCCCATGTATTACTTCATATCCTCAGCAAAAAACTGATATACCGCATCTGCCATCTCATCCATATGGCGTCCGTAGCAATGATCATCATCTTTTATTGGAACAAGCTTTGCGTTTTTATAAAGCTTTGCAGCCTTTTCTCCATAGAAAAATGGGACCACCTCATCTGCTTCACCGTGAACTATTAGAACCGGACCATTATATCTTGCAATCTCATCCTCCACATGAATTGTCTGAGCTACTCTAATATAATTTCCCGACAGATTCCAATCACCGGATGATACAGTCTCAGGAATATTGTTCACATCGAAGGTCTGATCTAGAACGGAGCCTTCTCGACAGATTTCAGGAATCATCCAAGCTGGTGATAATGGAATAATTGCCTTAAAAGCAGTGTTGCACATACCACCTATAAGCATTGTCAGAAGTCCGCCCTGAGAGTGTCCGCACAAATATAAATCTGTTACAAAATCTAAAGTCTTGGCATAATCAACTACAGCAAGAGCGTTTGTCACCCATTTATAAAGTGTGTGATTTTCAAACTGCCCATCACTTTTGCCATGACCATACATTTCTGCGCGAAGCACAGCAACCCCAGCCTTATTGATAGCCTTTTGAACAGCTACAATATGGTCCTCTTCCATGTGACCAGTAAAGCCATGAATCAGAATACAAAGAGGCCCCTTTTCAAACCCCTCTGGAAAATCCAATTTGGCATGCAACTTAATCCCGTCACAATCAATGTAAAATTCCTTCATTACCACCATTCTCCTTTTGCCTTTATTTCTAGTTTATTACATACCGCATATCCGTATGTTTCAATTCACTACCCCTCTAATTGTTTGCAATCGCCCATGGCATAACTACACCATTAATGTTTTCAAGCCATGTAGTTCCGTTTTTCCTTCTAACAGTAAGTGGTGTTACTGCTACTGTATTTTGAACTCGAACATCAAGATATCCTTCACTGTCAGCTGTTGAGCCTAATGCACTTATTACATAAGATGTGCCATTTACAGTGCCAAGATAAATCATAGTATGACCTGAAAAATAAAGAGGAGTTCCTGGTGTACAACCAGAAATTAATGCTGCCTTGCTTGCACTATCGTACTCGCCAACATTTACGCAAGTGCCAGGCACTTCCTTCTGCCAGTTAGTATTTCTAGGCATTTCTAATCCAAAGCACTTATAAACATTTCTAACAAATGCAGAGCAGTCTACAGAATCAAGCATACCGCCCCATCCGTATGTATCTCCAAGATATTTAAAAGCTAAATCAACTGCATTAGCTGATGTCATAGGTAAATATCCCTCGTTTACATCTTTATTCTGAGCAATTAATGCAATCTCCTTAACGCAGCTTCCGTCTGCACCTCTAGTTGGAATATATACAACATAATTATTCCATGTTCCTCGCATTGAAATATTTCTAGGAATCTCTGATTCTGGAACTAATTTAAGAGTGGTTCCCATAGTCAACTTAACACCAGATACACTAGGTGCATAGTGTGACTCAGAAAGTGTGAAATAGTCTGTTGTTACCACAATAAAATCCTTATTGGATACACCTGTCTGCCACATATTAAGCCACTCAGCCTTGCTACCGCAAAAAGCTAAATCGCTTGCAAGTACCCAACCAGATACGCTATTAGAATATCCCCAATAGAAAACCTTATCATTTATAACAGCTGTCTGCTTTACAATAAATGGCTCATTTACTCTAAGGCTAGATAAAGTAACCTCATCGTCTGAGTCTGTTTCATCATATCCAATATAATCAGCTGTAGGGATTGATTTGATTTGAGTCTGACTAACAGCAAGAGCATATTTAGGCCCAATTACTCCGTCCCAGCCTGTAGCTGAAACCAACTGGGAAATAGCCCCATAATATGTAGCTGTGTCTGTCTGAACGCCATTAACAAAAATAGGTTTCTCAGGCTTCTCAGAAATAATAGCGCTAGCAAGATTGCCTTTAAGCTCTGAGCTGTCAAAGCTAGCATCCATAGCAGTCAAATCGTTCATATGACAATCAGCTGCCTTTAATGCTGCACTATTAAAAGAATTTATTTGATTGGCATCCATTAAAACTGTGCCATTTGTATCGCCATATAAATTATTCCAATATGTAGGATTACACATTTCCTGTGTAACTGAACTCTCTGTAGCTACCTCAGCATGAACAGCACTAGTACCTACGCTTGCTAATAATACTGCAGCAAGTGCTACCATAGATAGTGCCTTAACAATAGTTCTTCCATGTCTAGTTAATCTAGTCATAATACCTCCTTTTCCTTTACACGTAAGCTCCTATACTCCCCTGGAGACATACCTTTTTCGGCGCGAAATACTCTATTAAAGCTAGGGATACTTTGAAATCCCGCAAGCATCGCAACCTCGGTAAGTGGTCTATTGTCCAGACTCAACAGTTCTGTAGCCTTTTCCATCCTAATCATGTTTAGCCATTTGCTATAATTAGTGCCAGTAACTGTCTTGAATAGTCTGGAAAAATAATCCTTACTAATGCCGGCCATCTTTGCCATAGTCGCCTGTGACAAATCGTCAGCAGTAAGGTTATTTTTAATGTAATCAGTAACTGATATCATACGTCGCATGATATCTTCATTATATCCATTATTATCCAGAGAATTAATTTCTGGGGCAAACTCATTTTTATGCTCATCTAGTGTAAGCATAAACTCCATAAGAAGCATGCAACATCTCAGCTCTTTATCAGATGAATCTGAAAAGAAAATGTCTCGCATCTTATGAACAATCTCCTGTAACTGTAAAACTAACTGCCGATGATTATTTACGCAAAGTACATGAAGATTTCTATAAAAATGCATGATACGTTGAAGATCAAATAATGAATTCATAAAAGTATTGCTAAATTGAATAATTAATGCCTCTTCCAAATTCGTATCTACTACCTCATGCATCTCTCTAGGCCAAACCAATACAAAATCACCTGACACTAAATCGTAGGTATTTTGATTGACCATGAAAATGTGCCTATCTCCTGGCCCTACTAAAATAATCTCTCCATAGGAATGCCAATGCCTCTTGTAATTGCGACCTTGATTTCCCATGAAAATATTAATAGCGCCTACATCATGTAAGCCTTGCATTTCATACTGGCTAAAGTCCATCCCATAAACCCCACATAATAATAGATATATTGCCCTTAATTGTATTTTTTTTGCAAAATATTGTCAATTTTTGTCATCTAAATGTTAAATATTGTAAGAGAATTAGACAAAAAAGAGAACCACCCAAAGGATGGTTCTCCATATTTTTTATCATAACTTAAGAGTAACTATTCATCATAGGTATCAAGGAAATGATGCTTAACTCCATCTTGCTTGTAAGCAATAACTGTAGCTAGATTAACATTTTCCACGCTGCGGAAAATATTGGATTCCACATAAGGATTAACCTTTTTAAGCTCAGCAATGAGATTTCTAGTCTCAAGTCTCTTTGATGCGCTGGTACCATCAACTGAGCAGCTGTCGCAAGTCTCAGTAAAGTGACAAGCACACTGTAGGAAGTGAAGGCCATTGTATCTCTGCCATGCGATAATATCATCCTGGCGCACCAGATAGAGTGGCCTAATCAGCTCCATGCCCTCGAAATTAGTGGAATGAAGCTTTGGCATCATAGTCTGCACCTGGGCCCCGTAAAGCATTCCCATAAGAATAGTCTCGATAACATCGTCATAATGATGGCCCAAAGCTATTTTGTTGCAGCCCAATTCCTTGGCCTTGGAATACAGATGTCCTCTTCTCATTCTGGCGCAAAGATAACATGGGTTCTTATCTACTGTATCAACCGCATCAAATATATCGCTTTCATACACAACAATAGGAATGCCCATAAGCTTGGCATTGCTCTCTATAAGCTGTCTATTTACCTGGCTATATCCAGGGTCCATTACAAGAAATGTTAGCTCAAAATTCACCTTCTGATGGCGCTTAATCTCCTGAAAAAGCTTTGCCATAAGCATAGAGTCCTTGCCCCCAGAAATACACACGCAGATATGGTCTCCCTCTTTGATAAGCTCATACTGCTTGCAGGCTCTGGCAAATGGTGAAAAAAGAGTCTTGTGGAATTTCTTTCGAATGCTTTTTTCTATCTCAGCTGTCTTCTCAGAAAGCTCTGCCTCTCCCTCAGATTCCTGCTGCTCCATAAGTGCTGAAAGGTAGCTATTATATCCACCCTTTAAGCTAACAGCATCAAATCCCTCATCGCAAAGAAGCTCAGCATCATCCACTGAAATCTGACCTCTTGTACAGTACAAAACAATCTTTTTCGATTTATCAAGTCTAGCTACGACACCCTCAAAATCCGTCTCAAAAATCTCGTGAGTAATGCTGATGGCATTTGGAATCATTCCATATTTTAGACTGCCTTCATTTCGAATGTCGACTAATACATAACTCCCTTCTGCTAATTCTGTTAATTCCTTATAAGATATTTCTTTCATTATATTCCTCTACAAAGTCATACTAATGGCCCCAAGCAACTCTTCTATCTCCTCGTCTGTTGGAATGCCATCATAGCAAAGAGCATAGTCAATAAGCTGCTCGAATGCACTCTTGCGACTAGACTCCAGTGGGAAAAGCTCCTTGATTGGCTGACGCCAACGACCAAGAACTTCATTAAGCTCACCAAGCCTAGGTGTAAGTATTTCTTTTTCTTTATTCTTAAGATATTGAGTAAGGGCAGGGCTATTGCCTCCACTTGAAAATGCACCTACAAGATTCTGCTCCTTGATATAAGAAGGAAAAATAAAGCTGCATTTTTCCTGGTCGTCAACTACATTTACAGGTATTCCACCCTCTGAGCACATCATATAAATCTGCCCATTTAATTCATTGTCGCTTGTTGCAACAATAACCAATTTTCTATCTTGCAAATCAAATGGCGTAAACTCTCTCTGCTCAAGAAGCAAGTGATCCGTCTCCTCTGAAAGTGCGGCCAAATCCATTGAAATCTCTTTTGCAATAACATGGACTTTTGCGCCAAAATCCAGAAGAACGTTAACCTTTCTAAGGGCTACAGAGCCTCCTCCTACGACCAGACAATTGGCGTCTGTCAAATCAACAAACATTGGAAAATAAGCCATAAAATCCCCTCTCTTATATCAATTCTAAAAGTCCCGAAAGACCCTTATCCTTATATATTCTTTTATAATAATTTACTTCATCCACGATAATTTCGTCAATTATTTGCATACCTAGAAGCTCAACCGGAGCTTTGTCATCAGTCATAATCAAATCACCTGGATTGTACGCTTGCAACCCCTCATAGGACTTTCCCATCATATATCGTAAATCCGAATCAGTCTCTCTATTAATAGCCCCTTCTAGATTAGCCACCATCTCCGAATTAAAGCTAGCGTATAAAACTCTGTTGCTCCATCCACTAACATCTGCTGTGTAAATGTATGGAAATACACTGCCTATAGTATCAGAAAGGTAATCATTAATATTTCCTGGGGTATCACTTCTCATATTAAGATTGACTACCATCACACCATTTTCATCGAGATGGTCTGCTACCAACTGAAAGAACTCCTGGGAAGACATCTGAAATGGAATGGTAATATCCTGATAGGCATCCACCATAATCACATCGTATTTTTCATCAATAGCATTAAGATATGCCCTGCCATCGTATGTGACAACAGGAACATCCTCTGGCAGTTCAAAATACTTCGTGGCCAAATCGGTGATTTTTCCATCAATCTCAACACCGGTAATATCTACATTGTCAAAATATCTCTCACACTGAGTAGCAAATGTTCCACTGCCATTTCCAAGGATAAGTATCTTTAAGGGTGTCTCCTTCGCCTCTTCATTTGCCATATAAAGTGACGCCATGGCATAGTCATAGTACAAGCCGGTAGGCCCCTTTTCCTTTTGATATACCGACTGGACGCCAAACAACACATTGGTAGAAAGTGTCACCTGTTTATCGTCCTCATACACCTGCAGGTAGTTATAAATAGATTCACCCTCATAGTTAAGATTAGTCTGCCAAAAAGCAAAGCTATTGCTATGGCCAAGTAGGCAGCAGACTAAAAATAGCACTATGCTAATAGGAACCCTCTTGGCCTGTGAAAAATTTATCTTTGAACTTACAAAATATACAATGCAAAGCACTAAAAGTATTCCAGCAAAAATCAAGAATGTAACTGCTGTACCCACTGCAGGAATACTAATAAATGTAGGCACGAAGGTGCCTATGATACTTCCGATTGTGTTGCTGGCATTGAGCTTTCCAACTACACTTCCGCTGTCATCCAAGCTATCCACAGAAAACTTTACAAGGGAAGGAGTAACTGTTCCCAGAAGAAATAACGGAAATACGAATAACACCATGCAGGCAACAAATCCTGCAATAACAAGGAAATGATTGCTAACTGCAAAAATCAGAAGCGCCGATATTCCAATAATTATATATTTTCCAACTACAGGAATAAGTCCTATCCAAATGGCTGCTATCACAATCCTCTTATAAAGCTTATCTGGATTGGGATCCTTGTCTGCCATCCTGCCACCGTAAAGGTTTCCAAGCGCCATGGCTATCATAATTGTTCCTATTATAATGGTCCACACTATTTGTGATGAACTAAAATAAGGCGCCAATAGTCTGCTGGCACCTAGCTCTACAGCCATAACTGACATTCCTGCGAAAAACTCTGTCAAATACAGGTAAATTTTATTTTTTAGTATTGGTCTTTCCATTATTGTCCCCCACCTTATAATTCAATTGAATTAATTATATGGTGTCCTCTATTCTATTGCAATAAAAAGGTCAGGAGCCTTTATCTCCTGACCACACTCTTTAGTTACTGTAAATGACATGCCTCGCAGTCATGATCCTCTGGGAAATCAGCTGGATCATATTCGATTCCATTCTTGTCATAGTAATCCTTTACTGCTGATTTGATTGCCTCCTCAGCAAGTACTGAACAGTGAAGCTTGTGAGGTGGAAGTCCATCTAACGCCTCTGTAACAGCCTTGTTTGTAAGCTGTAATGCCTCAGAAAGTGGCTTGCCCTTAATGAGCTCTGTAGCCATTGAGCTAGATGCAATGGCACTACCGCAACCAAATGTCTCAAACTTTACGTCGTTGATGACCTGCTCATCGTTAATCTTTAAATAGATTTTCATAATATCGCCGCAGACTGGATTTCCTACTTCTCCAACTCCATCAGCATCCTCTATAACTCCCACATTTCTTGGGTTTCTAAAATGGTCCATAACCTTTTCACTATAAAGTGCCATTTTTCATTTCCTCCTTATACTGCTTTATGCTCTGAAAAAACGTGTGGTCTCTTGCCAGTTGTTAAATCACCCCAGAATGGTGAAAAGCTTCTAAGATACTCCACAACCTCTGTTACAGATTTGATGATGTAGTCTACCTGCTCCTCATCTGCATCCTCTCCAAGAGAAATTCTAAGAGAACCATGCGCCACCTCATGTGGTCTTCCGATAGCAAGAAGTACATGGCTAGGATCAAGTGAGCCTGATGTACAAGCTGAGCCTGATGACACTGCAATTCCCTTGTCATCTAAAAGAAGAAGCAATGACTCTCCCTCAATTCCCTCAAAGCAGAAATTAACATTTGGCTTTACTCTCTGGCGTCTGTCACCATTGAGCTCTGAATAAGGAATCTTTGAAAGTCCCTCAATAAGTCTGTCCTGAAGCTTCTCGAATTTTGCATTGTTCTCATCCATATGCTCAACAGCATCCTCGAGAGCTACTGTCATACCAACAATACCTGCAAGATTTTCTGTACCTGCTCTCTTACCTCTCTCCTGAGCACCACCATTGATGATGTTAGTAAGAGCAACACCGCCTCTAGCATAAAGCACACCAACGCCCTTTGGTCCGTGGAACTTATGAGCTGAGATTGAAAGCATATCAATATTCTGCTCTACAACATTAATATGAATATGACTAACAGCCTGAACTGCATCTGTGTGGAAAAGAACACCCTTCTCCTTGCAAATAGCACCGATTTCAGCGATTGGCTGAACTGTTCCGATTTCATTGTTAGCGTACATGATTGTTACAAGTGCAGTGTCCTCACGAATAGCATCTGCTACCTGCTCAGGTGTAACAACACCATTCTCATGTACATCAAGAAGTGTTACTTCAAAGCCTTCCTTCTCAAGAGCCTGAAGAGTATGAAGTACTGCATGGTGTTCAAACTTTGTTGAGATAATATGCTTCTTTCCCTTCTTATCTCCAAATCTGGCAGCTGATACGATAGCCTGATTGTCAGCCTCGCTACCACCTGATGTAAAGTAAATCTCACGTGGCTTAGCTCCTAAGATTTTTGCAATTCTCTCTCTTGATTCCTCAAGAATCTCCTTAGCCTTCTGTCCTACTGAATATAAGCTAGATGGATTTCCATATACTTCTGTGTATATTGGAACCATTGCATCTAATACATTTTTACTAACGGCTGTTGTTGCCGCATTATCTGCATAAACAAACATTATCTCCTGTTCCTTTCACTTTTTTTATCTTAAATATATTTACCTACTGGTTAAATATGTGATTACTATAAAAAGAATCGCCTATATAGTCAATAGGCGATTCCACTTTTTTCAATAGATGAAATATTTTATCAATAATGGTCTCTTATCGAGAAAGTTTAGTAAGCAAAGGATAAAGAACTGTGGAAATAATTACTCCAAAAACTCCCTGTATAATATTTGGAATCAAGCCTGCTGTAGCAGCCACAAATCCAGCTTGTACTGAGGAGCCATTTACAGTGGCAAGCATGAAAATTTCAAAAAGGAAATATCCAACCACCATCACAGCCTCTCCTGTTATTCCTGAAATAATCACTGGCGCAGGATTGGTTTTTGAAGAAATAACCTTTTTCATAAAAACAAAAACAAAATACCCTACAAACGCAGTCAGTGCCTTAATGATAAAAGTGGCAGGAACATAAATAAAATATCCGCCAATTAAATCAGAAAGAGCTGAACCAATGCCTGCTGCCAAGCCTCCCCAAATAGGCCCTAGTAAAAGACCCGATAACAAAACAAATCCGTCTCCTGGATGAATATATCCATTTGTCGGTGTTGGAACTTTTATAATCATAGTGCCCACACATGTAAGTGCAGCCATCAAAGAAGCAATAATCAAAGTATGAGTGGTTTCAGTTGCGTTAGTTTTTGTGCTGATAGATGTGTTTTTCATGATGTCCTCCATTTAAACTTTTTATTCGAAAGCACTTCCTAATCATTTATGTTAGCGGTATAATACCACCAAACTGATACTTAAAAAATACTCAATTTAAATTAATTTTTAGGGGACAGATATGAAGGTATACGAGAAAATCTATGACTATTATGTTAAGCAAATGAACGAAGGAGCCCTAAACAAAGGGGATAGAATGCCATCTCTCAGGGAGACGGAGCAGCTTCTTAGTGTTAGCCGCACCTCTGTAGAAACAGCATACTTGCAGCTGTCTGCCGATGGATATATTTACTCAGTGGAGAAGGTTGGCTATTTTGTAACAGGTCTTTCGGCCACCATGAAGGACCGCGTTCAGGAAAAAGAAATTGAAAATATCAAAAAAGATACTGCCAAAATCCGCTATGACCTAGCTACAATCGGCGAAGATAAGCAGGTTTCTTGCCTTCCGCTTTGGACTAGATATATGAAATCCGCCCTCAGACAAGAGGAACGTTTACTATCCTATTCCGACAATCAAGGTGAAGAAGATCTTAGAGCAGAAATTGCAAAATATGTTAGGAAAAAAAGAAATATCATTTGCAGCGCAGATGACGTGGTAATCGGCGCCGGATTCCAAAGTTTGCTTACGATTCTAATTGCTCTTAATCCAACTGATAAGACTATATCTTTTCCTACAAGAGAATTTTCTGATGGTGCCAAGACATTTGAGATGGCTGGCTATCAGGTAAATTATAGAGATAAAAACAGTGCCCTCATATATGTCACCCCATCCTACATGACCAAATGGGGCCAGGTCATGACTATGAAGAGACGCCGCGAGCTTATCGACCATGCCTTCACCAATGACCACCTTATTATAGAGGATGACTATCAAAATGAGTTTGTATTTTCAACCACCCCTACCCCTAGTCTATATGCCATGACTGGCGGAGAGCAAGTGGCCTTCCTTGGCTCCTTTTCAAGTGTCCTTCTTCCAAGCGTCAGAATCAGTTATATTATTCTTCCAAAGGACACCAAAAACCAGTATCAGGACATAAAAAAATATTTCAACCAAACCACCTCAAAGGCTGAGCAAATTGCACTTGCCCAGTTTCTTCGTGATGGCCATCTTAACAGGCACATAAAAAAAATCCGTAAACTACAAGAAGAGAAACGTGAACTAGCTCTTAGTGAACTAAGTAAACATTTCTCTTCTGAACAATTATTATTTGGCGATAGCGGAATGGAAATCGCCTTAAATTTAAAAGGTAAAAACCTATCAGATGCGCTTCTAAAAAAAGGCATCGCGGTAAATACTATCAGCTCTACTGAAGATGAGGAAACTCTTCTTTTGTCCTTCAGCAGAATTCCAAAGGAAGATATTCCAGCGGCTGTAAATGCCCTTTACTCCTGAATATATTGTCCGTTTTCTGTCAACATATATCGGGTTATTAAATCAGTTTTAACAAATCCGATTGTAACATGACCTGTATTATCAGTGTATTTATCTATCCTGTCTACCTCATCTGATAATAAAACCGGTTCATGTGTATGGGTAATAGTACTATAATAATACAATTCACTTCCCTTTAGATAATAGAATTCTCCAGGACTTGAGACAGATATATTATCAATGGCTGAAGCATCTTCATCTATAACTTCATCTGTGGATTCTGTTCTAGACCATTTGTACAACTGATTATCAAGCTTGTACAGTACTACATCCTCTTTGGCATTAACTGCAAAGCAATCTACATTTGTACTTTCTGTAATCACATATTTGGTAGATCCGCCAGGACCAAATTTCACTTCTACAAGCCCTTCATCTGACCGATATGTAACGGCTAATGCTACAACAGCTTTTGTAGCCTCATAAATATCAACCTCAGATAATCCTGGCTCATCAATAACAGATAATTCTTTTGTAAATTTGTTAGCACAGTAGATCTTACCATCCACAGCAATATTGTTAACTAATATAGCGCTCTTGTCATTGGAAATAATATACTCAGAATTATCATTTATTGTCACATCATATTCTATATCTTCATCACTTCCATCATAATATCTATGCAAGTGATTATTCTCATCCAAATAAAAAGTACAAAGTAAATCATATGCAACAGAAATTGGTTTGCACTCTCCTGATGCTATTACTTTCTGATTGTTTCCATCTTTGTCACACTGAATAAGAGCTTTTCCTTCATCAGTTTCCCCTAAATATAAAAAGCCTGCTTTACTTGTTGAAGCAGCAAAAACAAAAGAATCCGCATTAGAAGCTACTGTATATTCTTCATAATCATTGTTATCGTATTTACGATAAATCAAATCATTGTTTTCATTTATATATGCAAGGTCATCTCCATCTGATGAAATTTGGAAATCCTTTACTTTACTAGCTACGATTTCTGGCTCCAACTTTTTATCTACCAAAAACAACTGCCCTTCCTGATAATATGCAATCCTTTTGTGATTTAAGTCAGACTTCACAATAGCATTATTAAATATTTCAATTCTTTCTCCATCACTTTTATAGATCTTTCCTAAGTCAGCGTAAACATATACAACTGGATCCTGTTCGACTCCTGCCGACAAACCGTAAATATTTAAATTTGTTTTATTGTATAATTCTTGCCTAGCATATTCAGAATTTAAATATCTATTATCTATACTAGTCGATGGTGTATCATATGTATACGTAGGTTGATAAGTTGCAGTTTCATAAACTATTTGTAGCATGAACACCAAAATGGACATTAGCGCAGCAAACAGCTTCCCTTTAAAACTCTTACGAGATTTTGCTCGATTTCCTTTCGAAATATCGCTTGAGTCAGCTGAACTTGCTACACCACTAAACTCATATTTATTATCCTTATATCTGTATGGCTCCTCTTCTTTATCTTCTGCAGCTATAGAACTTGAAGTGACAGCAGCCGAATTATCTTCTTCATCCTCATCATCCGAATCTGCAGTAATAGCATCAGCAATATTCTCTACAGCATCAGTAATATTCTCAACTGCATCAGCTATATCCTCTTTCATATCATCCCCAACCTCTAACACGTCCTCAGCAATATCATACATAGCTTCGCTGAATGTATCAAAAATAGAGATATCCTCAGATTCATCTTCTGATGTATCTGTTCTAGACTCAGCTACAAAAGGAGCTGTCTTTACACTATTTTCTGCTACTGGCTCTTCTGTCACAGGCTCAAATACCTGGTTTGATACTGATGTAGCTTCTGCTTTATTCTCTTTTGCCAACTCCACCCCTGCCGTAGCTGCAGGTGTTTCCTCTGTACCCCAATTAATTCCATAACTAGTGCGAGGTTCTGGTTTTGAAACTCCGCCAGAAAAATCAACTATCCGCCCACACTTAGGGCAGGCAATATGTCCATCTACAGGCGCTCCGCAATTTTTACAATTCATAAACAACATTCTCCCAAATAAACTAAACTACAATGAAATAAACGCAGCTAGGCTGCCTCGATTTGCTCCCATAATTCTGTGTGAGTAGAATAAATCTGGATTGCACCGAGTGCAGTAATCCGTAATTTCAATATTCTCCTCTGGCACTCCTGCTTCAAGAAAAACAAGCTTGCATGCAGCCCACAAATCAAGCATGTATTTATCTGAATCATCTGGATTAAAGACCGATGGTTTTAAAATCACATCTCTATTTTCTTCTCCAAATGCACCTACAAAAGCATCTGCAACATCAGCACTTACCTCGTAGCAATTTCTGCATATGCTTGGAGCTATACCACAGATTACATCAGCTGGAACTGTGCCAAAATGCTCAGCCATTTTTTCAATAGTCACCTTGCCAATTTTTCCAACTGTTCCTCTCCAACCAGAGTGGGAAAGAGCCACCACTTCATGAACCGGATCATACAAAAAAAGAGGAACACAATCCGCATAAAAAGTAACCAGTGGCATGTCCTTTACATTTGTAATAAGCCCATCTACATCATCATAAGGAAGCGGTCTAACTATTCCATTTCCTGCATCCTTTTCATCCACCACAATTACATTGGTTGTGTGTGTCTGCTTTGAAAGGCACATACGCTCATAATTCATATCAAGTGCATTTGCAATTCGCTTAAAATTCTCGTGTACATTGGCATCCTCATCTCCACGATTGAATCCCAAGTTAAGTGAATCAAAAACACCATCACTCACTCCACCAATCCTTGTAGAAAAGCCATGCTTCACACCTGCATTCTTAAACAAATCAAATGTCATAAAAGTCACGTTATTTTTTGTCTCTTTATTCATAGCATTGTCCTCGTCTATTCTTCTGCATACCTCATATGTCACTTATATCAATTTAAGCCTTGGTAGTATAATAATACTTTTGCACCGACCTGTAAAGTATCTTTTTCTACTGCTTGCACGGACTTTTTCATTTTAGGCAGTAAAATCAATTCGCCATCTACATAACCTACAGCAGGAAACCTCACCTCGCCCCTACCCTACCGCAAAAAATAATAAGCAAGACGACAACAAATGATATTCTTATTTAAATTTCCTATATGTTATACTTAAAACATATCTGGGCAGTAAACTGGCAAATACAAATGCCCATAATACTATTGTATTTAAGTAAAAGGGGGTCACTATGGCAGAAAGATATTTCGGTGAAAGCACACCAAAGCTTGGATTTGGCTTGATGCGCCTTCCAAAGGAAAAGGACAATCCAACAAAGATTGATATAGAACGTACTAAGGAAATGGTAGACATGTTTATGAAGGCAGGTCTTACCTATTTTGACACCGCTTTTGTATATGATGGCGGCGAATCAGAGAAGGCAGCAAAGCTTGCTCTCGTAGATAGATATCCACGTGAGAGCTACACACTGGCAACAAAGCTTGCTTCATTTGCTGCAACAGATGAGGCTAGCGCAAAGCAGGAGCTTCTTACTAGTCTTGAGCGCACTGGAGCAGGATACATCGACTACTATCTTCTCCACGCTCTTCAGGATGGCAACTATAAAAAATACGATGAATGGCATCTTTGGGATTATGTAAAGGAAATGAAGGAAAAGGGCCTGATTAAGCATTGGGGATTCTCATTCCACTCTACTCCTGAGCGACTTGATGAGATTCTTACAGCTCATCCAGATGCTGAGTTTGTTCAGCTTCAGATCAACTATGCTGACTGGAACAATCCAGATGTTCAGTCAAGAGCTTGCTACGAAGTTGCCAGAAAGCATGGCAAATCAATTGTAGTAATGGAGCCTATTAAAGGTGGCACATTGGCCAATCCTCCAAAGGCAGTTAGAGATTTGCTTACAAGTGCAAGACCAGATTTAAGCGTAGCTTCATGGGCAATTAGATTCGTGGCATCACTTGATGGCATTATCACTGTACTTTCAGGTATGTCCACTGAGGAGCAGATGGCTGACAATCTTTCTTATATGGCAGACTTTAAGCCACTTTCAGAAGATGAAAAGAAAGTTATTAAGCAGGCGCAGGATATCTTGGATGGCATCGATTCTATCCCTTGTACCTCTTGTCACTACTGTACAGACGGCTGCCCTATGCAGATTCCTATTCCAGAGATTTTCTCTGCAAGAAACAAGCAGCTTATCTGGGAGCAAAAAGAGGCAGGTCAGGCTGACTACGACAAGGCCGTATCAAATAAAGGAATGGCCAGCGCATGTATTCAGTGTGGTCAGTGTGAGGGTGTATGTCCTCAGCATATTGATATCATTAACAGACTACAGGATTGTGCAGCTGCATTTGAATAACACAAAAGGATTACAATCATGAGCGACAATAAACTAAATGAATTAAAAGCATACCTTAAGGAAAAAGGCAGTATTGCCATCGCCTATTCAGCTGGGGTGGATTCTACTTTTCTTCTTAAGGTAGCCCACGATACCCTAGGGGATTCCTGCATAGCAATCACAGGAATCAGCGAAGTCTTCCCTCACAAAGAGCAGGATGAAGCTTCTGAATTCTGCAAAAAAGAAGGCATCCGCCAGCTTATCCTCTATCCCCACGAGGTGGAGGACGAAGAATTCGCCAAGAATCCTTCTAACCGCTGTTACATCTGCAAGCACATTCTCTTCTCTCGTATGAAAAAGATGGCTGCAGAAAATGGCATTGCTTACATAGCAGAGGGCTCTAACTTAGATGACCTAGGTGACTATCGTCCAGGGCTTCAGGCCATAAAAGAATTAGAGATTTTAAGTCCTCTTAGAGAAGTGGGATTGACAAAGGCAGAAATCCGTCAGTATTCCAAGGAGCTAGGTCTTCCTACATGGGACAAGCCATCATTTGCCTGTCTTTCATCCAGAATTCCATACGGCGAGCGAATCACTCCAGAAAAGCTTGCAATGATTGAAAAAGCTGAGGATCTTATCTCCTCACTTGGGATTAAGCAGTTTCGTGTACGCATGCAAAAGGATACAGCTCGCATAGAGACTCTTCCTGAGGATTTTCCTATTCTCCTTCAGGATGATAATCGAAACAGAATAATTACTGAATTCAAAAGCTTTGGCTTCAAATATATATCACTGGATTTACAAGGATATCGTACAGGAAGTCTTAACGAAGTTCTATCATCAAAAAAGGATAATTAGACCATGAATGATGAAATCAAAGAATTATTAGAAGGTGTTAAAAACGGAAATATTTCTGTCGATGATGCCATGCACCAATTAAAAACAAAGCCTTTTAAGGACATCGGCTACGCTAAGCTTGATACTCACAGAGCCCTGAGAAATGGTGTAGGAGAAATCATCTATGGCGCCGGCAAAACACCAGCACAAATCATTGGCATTATTGATACCATGAAGGAATCAAATCAAAATAGAATCCTCATTACTCGCATTTCACCAGAAAAGGCTGATGAAGTCAAAAAAGCTCACGACATTACCTACTACGAAGATGCAAAAATTGCCATCATAGGCGGCATTCCACAGGCTAATGGCAAGGGCACAATTGTAGTAGCCACAGGTGGTACTAGCGATATTCCTGTTGCAGAAGAAGCTGCTCTTACAGCAGAGTTTCTTGGCAACAATGTAAAACGTATATACGATGTGGGAGTTGCCGGTATACATCGCACACTTTCCCACCTTGATGATATTGTAGATGCCAATGTAATAATTGCCATCGCAGGTATGGAGGGTGCTCTTGCCAGCGTACTTGGCGGACTTGCAGAATGTCCTGTAATTGCTGTTCCTACTTCTGTAGGATACGGTGCATCATTTGGTGGAATATCAGCACTTTTATCCATGCTAAATTCCTGTGCCAACGGAATCTCCGTGGTAAATATTGATAATGGTTTTGGAGCTGCCTACCAAGCCAGCCTAATTAACCATCGTTAAACTTATAGGAGGAACTATGAAGACTCTCTATATTGAATGTAAAATGGGTGCTGCTGGTGATATGCTTACAGCTGCTCTACTTGAACTGGTAGATGACAAAGATGCCACCCTTAATGAGCTTAATAAAATAGGAATTCCAGGAGTTGCATATACCGCTTCTTCTGCGGAAAAATGTGGTATCAAGGGAACTCATGTCACTGTATCCATAAATGGCGTAGAAGAAGAAATAGAACACAGCCATCACGACGAACATGACCATAATCATGAACACCACCATCATTCTCACAGTAGCTTAGCTGACATTACCCATATCATAGAACATCTATCTGTTGATGATGCAGTTAAAAATCATGGAATCGAAATCTATAATTCTATAGCAGAGGCTGAATCAGCTGTCCACGGTGAGCCTGTCAGTGAAATTCATTTTCATGAGGTAGGCACTATGGATGCCATAGCTGACGTGATTGCCGTATGCTACTTAATAAATAAGCTTCAGGTGGAGGATATCATCGTATCCCCTATCAATGTGGGAAGTGGAACTGTTAAGTGCGCCCACGGCATTTTACCTGTGCCTGCTCCTGCCACTGCACTATTACTAAAGGGCCTGCCAACATACAGCGACACAGTAGAAAGCGAGCTATGCACTCCTACAGGAGCTGCAATTCTCATGCATTTCGGCAGAGAATTTAAATCTATGCCTACCATGACTACTGAAAAAATTGGCTACGGTATGGGCAAGAAAGATTTCCCTGTGGCTAACTGTGTCCGCATTTTCCTAGGTGAGACCATAGGCTCAACAGATGAAATAATAGAATTAAACTGCAATATAGATGATATTACTGGAGAAGATTTAGGATTTGCTCTTGATGCCATCTATGAATCAGGAGCTAGGGAAGCATTCTTCACATCTGTCCAGATGAAGAAAAATCGTCCTGGCGTATTGCTTACAGTTATCACAACTGCTGCAGATAAGGATGCTGTGGTAAAAGCTATTTTTGCCAACACTACCACTATTGGCATCAGAGAAAAAGCATGTAATCGCTTTATTCTTGATAGAAAAATAGAAACTATTGATACTCCACTAGGCCCTGTTCATGTTAAAAAATCAAGTGGCTATGGAGTCCAAAAATCTAAAGTAGAGTTTGATGATTTATCAAAAATTGCAAAAGAAAAAGGGCTTAGTCTTACAGAAGTAAGAACTACCATAGCCCCTTTCATAAATGAGTAATTATCCTTCGTAGATAACAGATTTATCGATTTGCTCCAAAGCTTTGTGGATTTCCTCGATAAACTGCTCTCCCATTTTACTCATTACACTATTCTTTTTAGTTACATATCCAATTTCCATTACGCTGTTAGGATTCTCCTCATCTCCGCGATATGGAACTACGATATAACCGTCGCCATTTAAATCGCCCCAGATGATTCCTGAACATAGTGTATAACCATTGAGAGCCCGGATAAGATTAAGCATTGTCGATCTGTCTGTGACTCTCAATGTCTTTGGATAAAAGTTCTCGCTAAGAATCTCCTCTGCCAGAAATTCATTTTGGTCTCTCTGCTCAAAGAACATACATGGATATTCCTGCAAATCCTCAATGCTAATAGAATCCTGGCTTGCAAGTGGATGGTCCTTCCATAAATAAACGAAGGCACGGCACTTTATAAGTGTGTGAAACTCCAGTCCATGCTCCACAAAAAGCTTGTTCATGGCTCTCTTATTTCTCTCATTGATATAGAGAATTCCCACCTCACTCTTTAGAGAACTAACGTCATTGATAATATCCATAGTGGTAGTCTCTCTAAGAGCAAAATCGAAATCATTCATATCGTACTGCTTTGCCATATCAACAAAAGCACGTACTGCAAATGTATAGTGCTGTGTGGAAACACCAAACTTTCTCTTGTAATTACCCTCTCCACTGTATTTCTGCATTACAATATCGTATTGACGATAAAAGCCTCTAATGTCGTTAAGAAACTCCTCGCCCTCAGGTGTTACAATAACGCCCTTATTGGTACGCATGAAAATAGTGATGCCCACTTCATTTTCAAGCTCCTGAATTGCAGAAGTCAAAGTAGGCTGAACGATATAAAGCTTTTCAGCTGCCTTGTTCATTGAACCGCACTCTTGAATTGTAAGAGCGTATAAAACCTGCTGTAATGTCATAATTAAACTCTCCCTCCAAAACCGTTAGACAAATCCTTAATAACCTCACTTGCTAAAACAAGTCCTGCCACAGCAGGTGTAAATGCAATAGAGCCTGGTATATCACGTCTCTCTGTACACTTGTGCTCTGCGCCTGGTGGACAAATACAATTAGTCCTGCAGCTAATAGCCATATCCTCAACTGGACGTGTTGGCTTTTCATCGGAAAATACCACCTTAAGACTCTTAACTCCACGCTTTTTCATCTCACGTCTCATTACCTTTGCCAGTGGGCACATGGTAGTCTTGTAAATGTCGGCCACTCTAAATCTGCTAGGGTCAAGCTTGTTGCCCGCGCCCATGCAACTAATTACAGGAACATCAAGCTCCTTGCAACGCATGATAATTTCTATTTTGGCAGTAACTGTATCAACAGCATCTACTACGTAATCATATGACTTAAAATCAAATGTATCTGCATTCTCAGGAAGGAAGAAGCACTTATGAACTGTAATATCAGCCTTTGGATTGATGTCTAACATCCTCTCCTTCATGACGTCTACCTTGTGCTTGCCAACGGTACTTCTAGTGGCAATGATCTGTCGATTGAGATTAGTCAGGCATACCTTGTCATCATCCACCAAATCAAAGTGACCCACTCCAGTACGAACTAGGGCCTCACATACATAGCCCCCTACGCCACCAATACCAAAGATAGCCACTCTTTTATTTTGTAACTCCTCCATTGCATCCTTACCTAAAAGGAGTTCTGTTCTCGAAAACTGATTTAACATTTTATTATCCTATCCTACAAAGCAAAAGCAGATGATATCTACCATCTGCTTTTAATCTCCTATCTAAACAATAGGTAATTATATATTATTTTCTTTGCAGTGATTTGTCAATTATAAGCTGCAATTTCACTAATTAAAATGGAACAACTGCACCGTCATAAGTTGACTCAATATAGCTCTTAACATCGTCAGATGTGAGAACCTCAACAAGTGCTTTGATTCCCTCATCATTCTCGTGACCTTCTGCAACAGCAATGATGTTTACGTATGTCTTAGCAGCCTCTGAATCTGCAGACTCGTAAGCGATAGAATCTTTTGATACAGAATATCCTGCCTCAAGTGCATAGTTACCATTTAATACAACAAATGCTACCTCGTCCTTTACACGAGCTACCTGAGCTGCCTCAAGCTCCTCAAACTTGATGTTCTTTGGATTCTCTGTAATGTCATTAACTGTAGCTGTAAGACCTGCACCATCCTTTAATGTAAGAAGACCATTGTCCTGAAGAAGAAGGAGTGCTCTAGCCTCGTTTGTTGTGTCGTTTGGAATAGCAATTGTGTCACCATCTTCGATATCGTCAAGAGATGCCTTCTGACCTGGGTAGATACCAAATGGCTCATAGTGGATGCCACCTGCATTTACAAGGTGTGTACCCTTCTCCTCGTTGAAGCTATCAAGATATGGTACGTGCTGGAAGTAGTTTGCATCAAACTCGCCTGAATCTACTACAAGGTTTGGCTGAACATAATCATCAAATAATGTAACCTCAAGCTTGTAGCCCTTCTCCTCTAAAAGTGGAGCTGCATACTCTAAAATCTCTGCGTGTGGTGTAGCTGATGCTGCTACTGTAATTGTTGTAAGCTCCTTGTTCTCCTCTTTTGCCTCTGTTGCCTCATCTGCCTTTGGCTGTGCATCCGCTGTAGCGTCGCTGCTTCCGCAACCTACTAATGCACCTATTACAAATGTTGCCCCTAAAATGCTTGCTAAAATTTTCTTTCTCATGTCTTTTCTCTCCTTTGTGTGTAAAAATTTAAGTAATATATTATCTCCCCTAATATACCCTTATACTTTCTTGTGATTCAGTATTCTTGCTATGAACATTCCAGAGTTTGTAAATACCTGGAATAAAATAATAAGCAAGATAACTGTAACTATCATGATATCTGTCTGATATCTATAGTATCCGTACTGGACTGCTATATTTCCCAGTCCACCACCGCCTACGGTACCAGCCATAGCTGAATAACCAAGTACAGTACCTAAGGCTATTGTCGCGTTGGTGATAAGAGATGTTCTTGCCTCAACAAGAAGCACCTTAAATACGATTTGGATTCTAGATGCGCCCATTGATTTGGCTGCCTCTATAACTCCTGCGTCCACTTCCTTAAGTGATGACTCCACCATTCTTGCAATGTATGGAGCTGCTGAAATAACAAGCGGAACGATTGTTGCTGTAGTGCCGTATGACTTACCTACAATCTGTCTTGTAACAGGAATAAGTAAAATAAGTAAAATCAAAAATGGTACGCTTCGCACTACATTTGAAATTGCATCCAACACTTTATATAAAAATGGATTAGGCTTTAATCCGTTTTTATCTGAAGTAGTAAGTAAAATTCCCATTGGAAGTCCAAGAAGGTATCCAAAGAATGTGGAAACCACTGTCATGTAGACTGTCTCAAGTATTCCGTTTAATATCATATTTGTTGTAACACTATCCCACATAATCTTTTGCCTCCTTTCCTTCTCTTTGTTCTCTATTCTTTAACTCATTTTCCTTGTTCAGCCAAAAGAACTTGTCTTCTGGAAGATTAACCTCATCGATTCTTCCGCTTTCAATAAGCTCGCCGTCATCGATGATTGCCACCTTATTACAGATGGCCTTTACTACTGACATCTGATGAGTAATAAGAACTATTGTGATTCCATACTCTCTATTAATCTCCTTAAGAAGTGTAAGGATTGATGCTGTTGTCTGTGGATCAAGTGCACTTGTTGCCTCATCGCAAAGAAGAATCTTTGGATTGGAAGCAAGGGCTCTTGCTATTGCAACTCTCTGCTGCTGTCCACCTGAAAGCTGCGAAGGATATGATTTAGCCTTATCCTCAAGCCCTACTTTTGCAAGAAGCTCGAATGCTTTTGCTCTGGCTTCTTTCTTTTTTACACCCTGAAGTGTAAGTGGAAATATTACATTATCAATGACATTTTTCTGCTGAAGCAAATTAAAGTGCTGGAAAATCATTGATATCTCCTGCCGCTGTGCTCTAAGCTCAGCCTCATTAAGCTGTCCTAACTCCTTTCCGTAAACTATAACCTGACCACTAGTTGGTTTCTCAAGATAGTTCAAACATCGAATCAATGTGCTCTTACCGGCTCCAGACATTCCGATGATTCCACAGATATCTCCGCTTTCAACATTCAAGTTGATATTTCTAAGTGCCTCAACTCTGCTGTCCTTGCTTTCAAAGCTTTTTGATAAGTTTTTAATTTCTATTGCTCTCATTTATAAATCTCCTTGTGCCATAACCTGGCAATAAAAAAACCATTGCCGCTTATAACTACTCCCAGGCAATGGCTTCTTAAGATATTGGCGCAAGACAATAAGCCATGCACCCTCGGCCCTTAATCACCTGGGAGAACAGCATTCGACGCATGCACATATTCATCATTGATGTACAATTTATAGTTCTCATTTGCCTTGCTCCTTTCTTGAATATTAAATAACAATTAAATAATCATATGTATTTGTTATAGGAATATAATAGTCTCCTACCGCTGTGAAATCAAATAGGCAAAAATTATAGCTAGTTATCAACCAAATTGATAACTAGCTATATTTGAAACACTATTATTTTCCTAAATTTAGGCTATTTCTTAATTCTAATACTTACTACTGAGCAAGCTGGAATAGTAACATTGATTCCATTTACAGCCTTAGAGTAATCTGTAAACTCCTGCTCCTTAATTACCTCAGGATTTTCAAATGTATTGTGTGCATTCATAGCACCAGTTACAATAGATGCCTCACATACTGAATATGCATCTCCATCCTTTGTTAATTGAATCTCTATATTCTCTGTATCCTTAAGAGAATTGTTTGTAAGAGTAATATTGATTACTCCATTTTCATCCTCAGAAACTGACTCAAATATCTTAGGAACTTCATTTTCACCAGAGCCTACTTTGCTAGAGTTAAGCAAATCGCTTCCTAAAAGTGTAGCCCCCTGATGATGACGATACATCTTGAATACATAGTATGTAGGTGTCTTTATCATCTTCTCGCCTTCAGTGAGAACAACAGACTGAAGCACGTTAACCATCTGAGCTATACATGCAAGCTTTACTCTGTCTGAATGCTTGTTGAAGATATTTAAATTCATACCAGCTACAAGTGCATCACGCATTGTATTCTGCTGATAAAGGAATCCTGGATTTGTACCTGGCTCTACATCTGTCCAAATACCCCACTCATCTACCATCATGCCAATCTTCTTTTCTGGGTCATACTGATCCATGATTGCACCATGCTTTGTGATGAGCTCTTCCATGTAATAAGATCTCTTAAGAGTCTTGTAGAATATTTCCTCTGTAAAATCAGTAGCACTTCCCTTGTAGTTCCAATCTCCATCCATCTCTGGAAGAGTATAGTGATGAAGTGAAAGACCATCCATAAATCCATGCTCTTTCTCAGGAGTACCATCGAAGCATGTATCAAGCACAACCTTGGTCCAGTGATAATCATCTACATTGGCACCGCAAGCAATCTTTGCTATTGGCTTATTGCCATCATAATTTCTAACGTATGTCTGGTAACGTCTGTATTCATCAGCATAAAATTGTGGACGCATATTACCGCCGCATCCCCAGTTCTCGTTGCCTACTCCAAGATAATCAACTGTCCATGGCTCCTCATGACCATTAGCTTTTCTAAGATCAGCCATTGGAGAAACACCGTTAAATGTCATGTACTCAACCCACTCACTCATTTCTCTGACAGTGCCTGAGCCCATATTCGCATTTACGTATGTCTTACATCCAAGCTGTCTACAAAGTTCAAAAAACTCATGTGTACCAAAGCTATTATCCTCAACAACTCCACCCCAATGAGTGTTGATCATCTTCTTTCGAGATTCCTTTGGTCCAATACCATCCATCCAGTGATACTCATCCGCAAAGCATCCACCTGGCCAACGAAGAACAGGTATCTTCATCTCCTTTAAGGCCTCTACTACATCAGTTCTCATTCCATTTACATTAGGAATATCGCTGTTCTCACCTACATAAAGCCCCTCGTAGATGCAGCGTCCCAAATGCTCTGAAAAATGTCCGTAAATTTCTGGAGCTATGGTGCTCTTTTTGTTTTCGTTATTGATAACTAATTTTGACATTATTCTTCTCCTTTTTTCCCTTATTATTTTCTTTTTACAATACCTAATTTCCTCCGTCAATAACATATCTTTTAATAAGCAAAAAATTGATAAAAAAAGGTAAAAATATCACTAAAAAATGCCCTACCATTTTTTTGTAGGACATTTTGATATTTTAGCTGCTGCGCGAATTTCAACATAACATCCACAGGACATACAAGTACCTGCATTTAGCTTGTCGCATTCACCACATATATCAAGGCGTCTTTCGTATTCCTCGTCAGATACCATATCCGCCTCTTTTAGCGCACTTTTATATTTTTCTATCATAGCCATATCTGCATCAACCATATCACGAAGCAGACATCGCACACAAACTCTTTTATCAATCATAGTTATTATGCATCTTTCGATTACTAATTATGACTATTTTACTTGATTGATTCAAACTCCTCAACAATCTCTTTGCTAGGTGCTTCAGTAGCAAGGCTTACTACAACGCAGAGGATAAGGGCAACGATAAATGCTGGAAGCAACTCATAGATACCAAAGACACCGCCAAGTGGCTTGATTAAAAACTTCCAAACAAAAATCATAACACCGCCACCAAGCATACCAGCGATAGCACCATATCTATTAGCTCTCTTCCAGAAAAGAGCAAGAAGCATAATAGGTCCAAATGCAGCACCAAATCCTGCCCATGCAAATGATACAATACCAAACACTGAGCTGTTAGGATCTCTAGCAATGATAACACCAATAGCTGCGATAATAACAAGAACTACTCTTGCCATTACCATCTGCATATGCTCAGAAAGCTCAATTCCAAATGTCTCATGGATAATATTCTCAGACACTGATGATGAAGCCGCAAGCATCTGTGAATCGCAAGTAGACATTGTACATGCTAAAATTCCAGCTAAGATAACACCTGCTAAAAGTGATGCTATAAAGCTGTGCTCTGCAAGAGTCTGAGCAATTACGATGATTGCTCTCTCTGGGTCCTGAAGTTCTGCCAAAGCGCCCTTGCTAACCATAGTTCTTGCCATAACACCGATAAATATAGCTACGCCCATGGCGATAAATACCCAAACAGTAGAAATACGACGGCTGAGCTTGATCTTCTCTGGCTTCTCGATAGCCATAAATCTAAGAAGAATATGAGGCATACCAAAGTAACCAAGTCCCCACGCCATTGTTGAAATAATAGTAATGATACCACCATAAGAAACTCTTGATGCTGTATCAAAATCATATGTTGAAAGTAAGCTAATATATCCATCAAGTGATGTGGAATATGTGCTTACTGTCTGAAGGCCATCAACAGTAGAAAGGCCAAAGCAAACAACTGCAATAAGAGCAATAGTCATAATGATTGACTGGATAAAGTCTGTTACAGATGCAGCCATAAATCCGCCTGTAGCTGTGTATCCGATAATAACCGCTGCTGATGCAATCATTGCTACTGTATAATCAAGTCCAAAAAGTGATGAAAAAAGCTTACCACATGCAGCAAATCCAGAACCTACATAAGGAACAAAGAACACTACAATAATAAGTGATGATAAAAGCATAAGTATATGGCTCTTATCTCTAAATCTGTGCTCGAAGAAATCTGGAATGGTCACTGAATCATTTTTCTCAGAATACTTGCGAAGACGCTTAGCAACCAAAAGCCAGTTAAGATAAGTTCCAATACCAAGTCCAAAAGCTGTCCAGAATGCATCGCAAATACCAGTAGCGAAAGCAACTCCTGGAAGTCCCATAAGAAGCCATGAAGACATGTCTGATGCCTCAGCACTCATAGCTGTAACAAAAGGACCTAACTTTCTTCCTCCTAAATAATAATCACCTACAGTGTGATTCTCCTTGGCAAATGAAGCCCCCATAATAAGCAGTGCTGCCAAATAAACTACGATTGCAATAACAATACCTAGTGTAGCCATTTTTTCTCCCTTCTCTATGAAAATTTATTTTAAATAGTTAGCCAAAAACTGTCTCGTTCTCTCGTTAGATGGATTATCAATAAGCTGACTCGGTGTTCCCTTGTCTGCTATCACACCATTGTCCATGAAGATAATCTCATCAGAAACATCTCTAGCAAATCCAATCTCATGAGTAACTATAATCATGGTGGTATGCTGATCAGCTAGCTCCTTGATTACCTTAAGTACTTCTCCAGTAAGCTCTGGATCAAGAGCACTTGTAGGCTCATCAAAACACAGAATATCTGGCTTAAGTGCTAGCGCTCTTGCGATAGCCACTCTCTGCTGCTGACCTCCAGATAACTGGTGAGGGTAATTGTTCATCCTATCCTCAAGTCCCATCTTAACAAGAAGCTCCTTGCCAAGCTCTATAATCTCCTCATCGCTCTTGCCATTAGCCTCAAGCTTTGGAGCAAGAGTAACATTTTCAAGAGCTGTATACTGTGGGAATAAATTAAACTGCTGGAAAACCATTCCAAAGTGAAGTCGCTTTTCTCTTAAATCAACTCCCTTTTCATGTCCTACTGCACCATCAAAAAGCAGATTTCCATTAACAGATATTGTGCCAGCATCTGGTGTCTCTAAAAAATTAAGACATCTTAAAAGGGTAGTCTTACCAGAGCCAGAGCTTCCTAGAATAGAAAGAGTCTGCCCCTTTTCCATTTCAAAACTAATTCCCTTTAAAATCTCCTGATTGTCAAAGCTCTTTTTTAAATCCTTAACTTCTAAAATCGCCATAGTCTATCTCTCGTCCTTATGAATTATCCTATTTGAAATAATCCAATTTCTTTTCAATATAGCCAAATAACAGAGTCAAAACTCCACTGAATACAAGATAAAATGCACCTGTATAGAACAGTGGCCAAATGATTCCTGCACTCTTAATAAATCTCTCGCCCTCCCAGATGATTTCATAGAAGGCAATAACTCTCGCAAGAGAAGTATCCTTAACAAGTGTGATAACTTCATTTGAAATAGGTGGAACAATTCTCTTTACTACCTGCAGAAGCACTATTTTAAAGAAAGTCTGCCCCTTAGTAAGTCCAAGAACTGCGGCCGCCTCATACTGTCCCTTTGGAATAGACTGGATACCACCTCTGAAAATCTCACTGAAATAGCAAGCGTAGTTAATTACAAATGCAACAAGTGCTGCTGTAAATCTACCAGTGTCACCAGAGCCCCAGAAATTCATCCCGAAAAATATACCCGGTCCATAGAAAATAATGAGAAGCTGTAACATAAGTGGCGTACCACGTACAACCCAAATTATAAATCTGATTGGAAGTCTCACTATAGGATTCTTGTTCATAGAGCCAAAGCTAATAAGAAGTCCCAATGGAAGTGATAATAAAAGTGTTAAAATAAATAACTTGAGGGTTCCCAAGAAACCCTCAAGTAGTGATAATGTTACGTTTGCAAACATCTTAAATACCGTCCTACTGTTTTACGATAGCTGCCTGAACTCCGTACTCTTCGCCAATTGCGTTCATAGTGCCATCTTCGTAAAGTGCCTTGAGCTCATCATTAATATATGCTGCAAGGTCTGAACCCTTACGACATCCGATTCCGTACTCCTCGCTTGTAAGCTCAACTGTATATGTAAGATCTGGATAGCTTGTGCCCTCGCCTACCATAGCACCTGCCATTAACAAGTCGATGATACATGCATCTGAAGTACCAGCTGCAACTTCCATAACTGCATCAGCCTGTGACTTAACAGCTACATAGTCAAATCCGTTCTCTGAAGCTGCTGCTTCACCAGCAGAACCAGACTCTACTGCAAATGAAAGTGAAGATGCATCCTCTGCTGAAGTAATATCCTCTGCCTTGTCCTTAGATACTACGACAACCTGTGCATTGTTAAGATATGCATTAGTGCACTCCATTGCATTAGTAACTTCTGATGTAAGAGTCATACCATTCCAAACCACATCGATTGATTTATTATCAAGCTCAAGAATCTTGTTGTCCCAATCAATCTCAACAAACTCAACATCTACGCCAAGTGACTCAGCAACCTTTTTCGCCATATCAGCATCAAAGCCAATCCAGTTGCCATCATCATCCTTATAATCCATAGGAGCAAAATCAGTGATACCAACAACTAAAGTACCCTTCTCCTGAATATAAGCAACATCGCTATCTACTGTCTCTTCTGTAGCCTCACCTGTTGTAGCCTCTTCTTTTTTTGCACCGCAAGCACCAAAAGATGCAACCATTGCAACAGTTAATAAAGCAGCAAGTAATCTCTTCTTCATCTATTTTCTCCTTATAGTTTCGTTAAAAATTACTTTATTACTTTAGCATACTAAACCACTTATGTAAACATAATTTAATTTTTTATCATCAATTACATTTCCAAAACAAAAAACCTCCCACCTCTCTGTACCTACCAGAGAAGTGAAAGGCAATAATAATCTATAATATGATTTTACTATATCGTAGTTCCTATTTGTTGACCTAAAACAACAGGAGTCTCCTCTCCCTTAGCAGATGCCTCAAGCAATTGCTCATCAATTACTGCTCTACCCGGTGGAACAAGCACTATGATAGTAGAGCCGCCATATTCAAAGTGGCCTTTCTCGCTGCCGCGAGTTACCTCTTTTGACTCAGGCTCCTCATTTACTATACGTCCTACAAGCATAGCACCAACTTCCATCTGTACGCATTTGCCGAAATTCTCAGTTTCGATAACTGTATACTCCCTTGCGTTTTGTACAAAAACAGGACCTGCCTCAAGGGCTATAGGACGAACTGTGTGATAAACTCCAGGGATAACTACATCCACACCTTTCACACCAGATTCAAAATAGCTATATCTATGATAATGATTAACGCATAGACGATATACCAGACAATAGCCACCTTCAAAACTGTCTGCCAGCTCCTTATCCTTAAGCAAATCTCCTATTGTAAAAATGCTCTGCTTTACAGGGAAAACCTCTCCATTTTTAATAGGAATCACCTTAAGTAATCCGTCACATGGAGTGATAAGATGACTAGGCTCACCATCAATCGGTCTGAGTTCTGACTTAATTCTTCTACAGAAGAAGTCATTAAAAGAACCTATATCATCTAAAATATAGTCATCTAAATTAATATTATTATTTTTTGCAAAAGGGCGAATTAATGCCTTTGATATTTTGGAATCTAAAATAAATCCAGAAAAATCAGAAATTGGTTTTGATATTAAGGGGCGAAGTATTATTCGCCCCAATTTTGTTTCATATAAAAAATTTAATGTACTCATCTACGAAAAGAATAAAATAAAAATAACTGCTACAAACTCAACTAATCCCACAAAGAAAATACCGATAAACTGCTTAATGTTAGGCTTTGGTACCTTGAAATTGCCTATAAAAAGAAGGCTCATAATAAACAATACCCAGAAATAGAACATTGTAAGATCCGCTCTAACAAACCAATGAACTACAAGTGTAAGTGGAAAAATAAGTGCTGCTACAGTAACTGGCATACCTGTAAAGTATTCCTTACCCTTGATTTTAGCCTCTTCTGCTCTCTCCTCTGTTGTAGAGTTGAAATAAGCAAGTCTAATAAGTGCTGAAAGTACATAAAATACAGCAATAGAAATAAGAAGCACTAAAAGTCCCATGTGGTTTGGAATCTGCTTGTCAGTAAGTGAAAGTTCTGGAAGACGTCCATTTACTCTAAGCTGTGCAATTCCGATAGTTGCTGGAAGAATACCAAAGCATATTAAATCTGAAAGTGAATCGATTTGAATTCCAAAACGCTTCTCCAAATCAGTTCTGTTTTGTTTTGTTCTAGCAACCTTGCCATCAAATCCATCAAGCAATCCTGAAATCATAAGAAACAGTGTGCCGCAGTATGGATGTCCCACCTCTGTCATTGTAAAAATAATTCCAAGCAAGCCTGAGCAAGTTGAAAGATAAGTTAAAATAACCGTGTAATCATAAACTCCTATCATATCTCTTCTTCCCTTTCATATATCCTATCAGTGTGACTAATCCACTGATTGTCACGCAAATATAAAATGTAATACCGCGGCTAATCATATCTAATTCAAACGCCGCATTTTTTGTCATAAAACTAGAGAATCCATCAATCATAAGATAATCAGCTATTCCCATAGCACCTGGAATAGGGACAAAATTGTAACCTATTGTAATTAGGCACTGTTTAAAAAACAGCAAAACAGATTGATGTCTCTGACCGCCCAATGCCATATATACCATTGAAGGTACTACAATCTGGCAACTTCGCTGAATCACATTCCAAAAGAACGCCTTGAACATAATTGAAGACTTGCCAGCAATAAGGCTGGAGCAATTTTCATAATCAATCTGTATTTTGTTAAGCCTCAGTAATCTACTGTCCAGCTTGTGAATAATCTTTTTCTTGTGCAGGAATCGAAGAAGATTTGCCAGTGCGGTAAATACCTTTTCACCTCTTCGCAAAACCGCCAAGAAGAAAATAACTAGAACTGTAAGTCCTATAGCTCCTGCCCCTATAAAAACCCTAGACCAAAAATTAAATTCAAAATATAGCTTAGGTGATAGGATTACAGCTATCAAACCAAGAAAAATAATAGCTGCCGTATACATCATCAAATTCACAACTAAAGTAGCGGATGCCACACCCACCGGTATGCCATCTCTCAACATGAAAAATGCGCTGGCAGGCTGACCACCTGTAGCTGACGGTGTGATAGCCGAAAAATAAATATCTGATGTACTGTAAAGAATACCTTTACCTATACTTTTTTTGTATGAGATTTCCTTTAAAATCGAGCAAATCGCTACCGCTTCAAAAAAAACAAACAAAGCAGCCGAAATCATGGAGACAATAATCCATTTTTTATCTGCTCCTTCAATAATTGTAAGGAGCTTTTTTATAGACATGTCCTCACTCTGCTTTAGCACCGCCCATATGGTCAAAAGCGCCAAGGCCAAAGAAAAAATCATCCAAAATATTTTTTTCTTTTGAGAACCTTTCATTACAAAATATTCCTTAAAGCTTTACTAAAACCAAAATTTATCACAGTGAATTATTATATATTATTCCTCCACCAAGAACAACCTCTCCATCATAAAATACAGCAGATTGTCCCGGTGTAATTGCCCTCTGTGGCTCATCAAAAATAATCTTTGCAGAAGTAGGACCAGTCTTTTCTACCTGACATGGCTGCTCTGCCATTCTATAGCGAACCTTAGCCTTGCAAGAAAATCTCTCTGGAGTCTCATCTGGACCAATCCAATTTATATCCTTAACATACACGTCTCTTGTAAAAAGATCTTCATTCTTTCCTAACACAACCTTATTATTAGGAACGTCAAGCTTTGTCACATAAAGTGGATGAGCAGCAGAAATACCAAGCCCCTTTCTCTGACCGATTGTATATCCTACTATTCCCTTGTGCTGACCAAGCACATTGCCATCGGCGTCCACAAATTCACCTGGCTCATATTCCTTGCCAGTAAGTCTCTTAAGTGCAGACACATAATCTCCATCTGGCACAAAACAAATATCCTGACTGTCAGGCTTGTTGGCATTGATAAAATCATTGCTCTCAGCAATCTTTCTAACCTCATCCTTAGTCAATTCTCCCAGAGGAAAATCAGTGTGTGCAAGCTCCTCCTGTGTCATGTTATAGAGAACATAAGACTGATCCTTGTTGTCATCAAGTCCCTTTAAAAGCTGGTATCCATTATCGCATTTACGGATTCTTACATAGTGACCTGTTACTACCTTGTCACAGCCAAGCTCCAATGCCCTCCTATAGAGCTCTGAGAACTTCATGTGCTTGTTGCACTGAATACATGGATTAGGTGTCATTCCATTTTCATAGCAATTAATAAAATCGTTTATAACTGTCTCTCTAAATCTATCCTGAAAATTAAATGTGTAATGAGGCATGGAAAGTCGCCTTGCCACTGATTTAGCATCCTCTACATCATCTAAAGAACAGCAAGTGTTAGTGGCGCACACATTAATATCCTCATTGGCATAGAGCTTCATGGTGCAACCAATACAATCATATCCTTTTTCTTTCATTAAAAGAGCAGCTACACTACTATCTACACCGCCGCTCATTGCAATAAGTGCTTTCATAAAAATCCTTTACTTATTCTGGTTTAATATTTCCATTTTCAATGTTGCGCTTGATAAGCACATCTACCACTTCATCAAACAATTTCTGAGAACCAAGTGCTGTCTTGCCCTGACGACCATAAACTAAAGATGCCTTAGCCTGATGCTCTCTCCAGTCAGCTCCACCATTGCTGTCATTAAGCATAAGTGGCTGTATATTGTCCATGGCGTGAGCAAATTTTGCCTCAGCAGTCTCATAGGCTTCAAACTCATCAAAAAGCCCCATGAGCTTTTCCTTTTGATCATCTGGCAAAATAGAAAAAATGCGCTCTTTTGCAGCATCCTCCCTGGCCTTCTGGGTCTTAAGCCCCTCTTCATCGTATGCATAGGTATCCCCTGCATCGATTTCCACTATATCATGAATCAAACACATGAGCATTACCTTTGCCACATCTATTTTCTCGTTGGAATACTCCTGCAATAGATAAGCCATAATGGCCATGTGCCAAGCATGCTCTGCATCATTCTCATTTCGACCATGACCTGATATATGAGTCTGTCTGAAAATGTTTTTCTCTTTATCTATCTCAAGGGCAAAATCCATCTGCCTTTTCAATCGCTCATCCATTATAACGCCTCCCTATGAATATTACTTACAAATAATAATCCTTATATTTCTTAATAAATAATGATTATTTACAAAGCTCCCAAAATGTCACTGCACTTGCTGCTGCAACATTTAAAGAATCCACCTCATTGTGCATTGGAATAATAGAAACAAAATCAGACTTTGCTATTGTCTCATCCTTTATTCCAGTACTCTCTGTTCCAAATACCACTGCAAGCTTCTCCTGTGCCTTCAACTCTGGCGCGGAGAGGGGTATAGCACCTTCTTTAAGAGCCATAGAAACAACAGAAAATCCCGCCTCATGAAGAGTATTCATATAGTCTGAATCCTTTATAAAATATGTCCATGGCACCTGAAATACCGTCCCCATAGAAACTCTAGCAGCTCTTCTGTAGAAAGGATCCGCACTGGGATGGGTAAGAAAAATCGCCTCTATTCCAAGGGCTGCTGCACTTCTAAAAATAGCACCCACATTGGTAGGATTCATCACATCCTCCAAAATAGCAACTCGTCTAGCCCCTGCTAAAAGATCTCCTGCCTCTGGAAGATTAGGACGCTTACATGCAGCAAGCACACCTCTGGTCAGATTAAAACCTGTGATTTTATTAATCACATTAAGCTGTGCTATAAATACATCAATTTCTTCTAAATAGTCTCTAAGCAGACTCTGTACCACATCACTTTCAAAAGCCTTTTCTTCTACAAGAAACGCCAAAGGCTCCGCTCCCCTATCAAGGGCACGCTTAATTACCTCAGGTGTCTCTGCTATAAATGCTCCCCCCTTTGGCTCAAAATAATGATAAAGCTGAGCCTCATTATATTTTGTAAACAACTCCACTCTATCGTCATTAATATCATTAATTCTAATTATTGCCATAATGATTTACCATTAATCTATCTTTCTATTTCTATTCCAACGAATCACCGCCACGGTGATGATAATTCCATATCCAACAAAGCTAAGTGCCACTGGAATCTCTCCAAAAAATGCAAATCCAAGCAGTGCAGCAAATATTACCTGAGTGTAATCAAACACAGATATCTCTTTTGCAGGCGCATACTTATAGGCAGTTGTAATAGAAAACTGTCCAAGAGATGCTGCCACTCCAGCCATTACCAAAAATCCCAGTTGCTTTAAACTCATTGGAGAATAATCAAAAATTAAAAATGGTAAAGTTACAAGACACGAGAACAGTGAGAAGCCAGCTACAATAACAGGTGTCTTCACACCATTATTGCTTATTTTTCTAACGAATACGTATGCTGCTCCCGCTCCAAATCCTCCTATCAATCCCATAATTGCTGGGAAGAATGATGAGACAGCTCCTGTAGGTCTTATGATAAACAACGCCCCTATAAAAGCTATAACTGTGGTTATAATATCAAATTTATTTGGTATCTCTTTTAAAATAACAATAGAAAGTAGTATGGCAAAAAATGGCGATAGCTTATTTAGCATATTAGCATCTGCTATTCCAAGTCTATCTATGGCATAGAAATTACAAATCACTCCTGTAGTACCAAAAAAACATCTTAGGAAAAGACCTAGCCTGTTGCCCTTTCCCACTACAATTTTTTCCTTGGAACGAATCATTACTGATACCGCTACTATAAGTGCAACACTATTTCTGAAAAATACCTTTTGCATTGTTGGAAGGTCTCCCGATATCCTTACAAAAAAGGTCATAAGAGAAAATCCAAATGCTGCCAGCAAAATAAAAATAATACCTTTAATATGATTTGTAGTCTTCATAATCTGTCCTATCTTATGCTTTAAATCCAAGTCTAATCATTCTCTCATCCAGCTCATGGTACACAGGCTCTAGCGGCCAAGGCAATAGTAAAATATATTCCTTATCCCTATCCTCCAAGCTATCTAGCCACGTCACAAACTCAGGATCTTTCCTATATAACTTCTTGCCGAATTCACATAATACGTATTTACGGTTTGAGTTATCAACAGTTTCTGTCACCCTTCTGAAACTAATCTTGCCAAATTCATCCTGCTCCTTCACAAAAGAAGCCTTCTCATAGGTGTCCCTTGGCGCTTCAAGGGAAATCTTTCCTGTATTTAGAAAATGTTCCCACATAAAATTGGCAATCTTCTCCTTTGACACCGGAAAATCCAGCTGCTCGCCTATCTCGCTTATGCCATATCCCTTGTCTGCCAAATGCCGCACTGCTCCACCAGCTGCTGCATCATTTATGAAATTAGATAAGGCCTTATTAAATTCCTGATTATCTTTATTTCCCATAGCATAAATTATATAAAAAAGGGATGGCCTTTGCCATCCCCATTATCTTTCAAAAATATATGTTTTAAAATCCACTCCAATTTCAATATCCTGGTTTTCTTCTAGCCCTTTATAGGCCATGCCACCAAAATCAAATATCTGCATCAATTTTCCTTCTTCATCGTATAAATAAAACATATATTTTGAGCCGCTAGTGACATAATATGATTTATAAAAAGGACGTTCTTGACTGTCATAATATAGGGTTCCTGAGGAATTATAGGTTCCATATTCCTCTGAATCTGAGCTATATTCCACCTTTACTATTTTGCCATCTTCTCTTATATATTCTTTTTCTTGGTAATCTAGCAGAGGCCTAATCTCATCGATGTACTGGTATTCTTTACCATCTATAGATTTTATTCCATCAAGGACCTCTATACCTTCTTGATATGGAATGTATTTAGCCTCTTTTACAGCGTCACTAGTTGAATATTTAAATCCATAGGCCTCCTTAGGATACTCTGATTTACTATTGCTAACCAATGATACAAATACGTTTTTATCTTCTACTGTTCCAACAAAAACCTCAGCACCAGCGTCTTCAATCATCTCATACTGAGAATCATCATTATAAAAATATGATAAAAACTCCTCTTCCGATGCTTCATCTGTCACCTGAGTATACATACCATTTTCTAAAGAAGAATCATCATCAAAATCATATATATCTAGTAAACTTATGCTTTTGATATCTCTATAGTCTTGAAGCACTAGTTCGATTGGCTCTCCCCCTGCTCCATATCCAGATCTGAAACAAGTAAGCCCTTTTCCTTCAGTCCAAACAAAAGTAGAATAAAAGCCGCTTTCTATAAGGGTGTTGTAAATACTACATCTACAAGTGCCATCCTCATTTGTTATTTCAACTTCTTCGCCATCATTATTTATCGTAGAATCCTCACTATCACATATTAGGATACCATCTGAAATAAACTCATCTTCCGTTGGAACATCTTCCTGTTCTCTTATCATTATTATCTTGCTATCTGTTACATAGAAGAAACCTAGATTGAATCTATCTGTAACATCATAATAGTATCTGCCCGGACAATCATCATACTGAATATTAATGGTATATACATCGCCATTATCATAAGTAGCCACCTGCTCAACTTTCATGTTGACCTCATCCACATCCTCTTCCAAGAATGCATTTACTGTATATGTAGGATTCTCCTGGGATGCATCAAAAAAATAGCTATTTTTTACTTCAGATACAATCTCTTCCGTATTTTCTTCTGATTGCTTTTCTTCTACTACTTCCTCATTTTTATTGCTAACTGAATCTGTCGACTTGCCACAGGAACACATAACCATAGCAACCGCAAGACCAGCAACACACCATCTATACTTTTTATTTTTCATGTACATCATTTCCTCCATGATAATATTCAATAATTACATATTATGCACTCTTCGAAGGTTTCTAACATAACAGTAGCATCTTCGATTGAGTATCTATTCTCGCCAATTTGATTTTTACTAGTAAATACTACATTGTAATACTCACCTTCAATCAAGTCTTCCGCTTCACTTAAATCGATTTCATAATAACATTCAGAATCTAGACTATATAAAATCACTTTATCTTCAGTTATTGACTCTACTTTGCATAATTCAAAATATTTATCCACAACATCATTCTCTTCTTCTGAATAAATCGTCATACCATGGTCTATATCAACTATATCTGTACCTTCAAAAGCCCCCTCGCCTATGACTTCTAATTTATAAGAAAAATCCACATTTTCTAATTTACTACATCCGCGAAAAGCATTTGCTCCAATTATTTCAACCTTCAATAGTCCATTTACTTCTCGCAAATTACAACAACCTTCAAAAAAAGAATCAGGTATTGCTGTACAATTATTATCAAAGAAAACGACCTGTATATAATTATCATCCTGGAATTTAGGATAAGCTATATTGCCCTCTGGAATTGTCACAACTTTTATTCTTTCGTTGTTCAAAAAAGATTCATCATATTCCACCACATCCCAAATACCTATTTTAGTTGGCAAAACTATTACTGGATCTCTTCCAATGTATTTATTAACTTTTACAGATAAACCATACTTTTCGTCTCTTACAAAAGAAAAACTATAGTCTCGATTCAAAAAACAGATTACTCCACATAGTAAAACTATTATTATCACCAAGCCTATAACTAAATGTTTCTTTTTCATAAATTATCTTCCCTTATAACATCTGAAGAATAAAATAACTTTTATTCTTTTAATTCATCCACATACCTATATTCATGCAAATCCTGAAGATGATCTATCCTATTTCCATCCATATCATAATATGCTATGCTGCCATCCGGCTTTTCTTCTACGGTATATAATGAAAAAATCCGTTTAGCACCTGATACAATAAAATTCTTATATTCGTAATAGTCTATTGATTTATCCCAGAAATTGTCTTCATAGCCAACAAAAGTTTTTCCATCAATTGTATCTACTCGCTCTTTATGCGGCACCGCTGCACAAAATATAAATAATGGAAATCTAAAAATCCATAAGAAACATGCTATTCCCAAAAGTGTTACTCCCATAGTAATTCTCTTTTTTATACTATCAGCAGTAATAAATGTTAAAAGCAGCCACAATAACACGCAAACTCCAACAAACACTGCGCATGCTACATTAACCCATGCTCTTAGTTGAAGGCCTGCTATCGTCAGCGGAATAAAAGCTATCGTGTATAACAATATTGTTAGGCCAACTAAATCAAAAATCCCATTTCTAATTTTTTTCATTTTCTGAACAAGCTTAGCATCCATCTACTATTTACCTGCTCCAACTGTTACCAACTTACCGTCATACTCTGCAAGCATTTCTCTATAATCACTTTCATCTGCTGAATGGGAATCTATAGTATAAACAATACCATCCGTTCCATAATCCATTTGCAGACTATTTACAGTAGTTACATCTCCATCCTGCATCTTATAAATATTTGTATAGAAGCTTTCAGCACTATCGTACTCCTCGTAGATAATTCCTTCCTGCTTGATATATTGTATAGTTCCATACATACCATAATCTCCAAGTTCTTTTACATCCCCTTCAACTATGGTATATATCTCAACTAAATCATTATGCTGAAGACCATTTCCATAAACTGCTATCTCAGGTACGTCATCATCATTTAAGTATAATAAACTGTAATTTCTATCTCCTATATTAGTATTATCTGATTTAAGATAGATAGATTCATAATCTACCATATCTCCATTTCCCCTAGTGGCAAGCTGTTCTATACTTACCTCTTCTCTTACTAAGTCATCATTATCTATATTCCCTGTACCAACGTCCGACGTTCTACCACATCCGCAAAGAAGTGCACCAATAATTAATGTTGTAAAAAATGCTTTGTTTTTCATCATAACCGTCCTTCCCTTTTTACTATTAACCAATATTTTCCCGTAAAATTGAAACTTTAGATTCAATAATCATATAAACGCATACACCGATATTAATTATACCAGTCTCCTTTATAGTTGTCTATAACTACTTTAAAGTTATTGGTATAATTTTTTTGTTGGAATAATAATCTACACTTCAATTTATCATGTTTGCATAATCGTCCTATGAATTTTAGGGTTGAAAAGATTGCATGCAATTAATTATAATATAAGTGTTTAAGCATTATTCATTAAGGAGGTTTTCATTATGCAAGAAGTTTGCGAGTTTTTAAAGAAATGCGGTACATATTATTTAGCTACAGTTGATGGTGACCAGCCAAGAGTTCGTCCTTTCGGCACTATTCATATTTTCGAAGATAAGCTTTACATCCAGACTGGAAAGTCAAAGGACGTATCAAAGCAGATTCAGAAGAATCCTAAGGTAGAGATTTGCGGATTTGCAGAAGGAAAGTGGGTACGTGTTGCAGGCGAGCTTGTACGTGATGATAGAATCGAGGCTAAGGAGAACATGCTTGATGCTTATCCAAATCTCAAGGCTATGTATTCAGCTGAAGATGACAACACTGAGGTTCTTTACTTCAAGAACGCTACAGCTACTTTCTCATCATTCACTGATGCTCCAAAGACAGTTACATTTTAATTAATGAACAACAAAGGGATGGCATTTGCCATCCCTAATTATTTATCTAGTTCTATAAAAACTTTACTGCAGTTCCGTATGCAAGCACCTCTGCTGCACCCTGCATAACAGATGAAGATGCATATCTAACTCCTACGATAGCATCAGCCCCAAGCTGCTCTGCCTCATCTACCATTCTCTTTGTGGCAATCTGTCTTGCCTCTACAAGCATTTCTGTATAGCTTGAAATCTCACCACCAACAAGAGTCTTCATTCCAGCCATAAAATCCTTACCAAAGTTTTTAGACTGTACGATAGTACCCTTTACCACACCAATAACCTCAAATTCCTGTCCTGGAATTGTCTCAATACTTACGAGCTTCATTAATCTCTCCTCCATCAATTTCTTTTAATCTCTGTCTAAGTGCTAGCAAAACTCCAACAATCATAGACACAAACAATAATACCATAACTACAACTAATCCTATAGGGGTCTCCTCATCTGCACTTTTCGTCCAGCACATAAACACTATCATAAGGATAAAAAATATGATGCTAACCCCTGCTGCAATAATTGGGCCTCTTTTGGTCTTCTTTATATCTGTTTTATTTACATCCATAAATCTGACACCTCCCCTTTCTAGGTTTCTCATATTTTCTAGATAAGAGTCTGCCTGTAAATCATCAAATTGAACATTTTCAGCCATTATTTCCCTGCACATCTCTTTCATAATATCCAGTTCCTTTTGGCGATGTGTAAAATGGGAAATGTGCCTATCCAGACAATCTACCATGGATATCTCTCCTGCTTCCAATTTCCGAATCTCATCAATTGGAACATCCAGACTTCTAAGTAGCTTTATCTTATTTAATAGATCCACATCCTTAAGAGAATATTCTCTATAACCATTGTCTCTATTTCTCTCAGGATTAATCAATCCCTGCTCCTCATAGAAGCGAATATTTTTTTTAGTAATTCCAACTAGCTCTTCAACTTGATTGATTTTCATGCTTTCTCCCTAGATTTTTTATTCGACTTGGCCTTGTCTATGGCTATAATATAAAGCTTCCACCAGATGGAAGGTCAACACTTATTTTAAAAAATCTTCAATTATTTTATTTACTTCCTCTGGGCAATCCGTATTTGCGTTATGACCAGCGCCTTCTATCCAATGAATTGGTAGATTCGATTTCTTATGCCAAGCTCTATTATATCTTTTGGTGGACCCAGCCATATCCTTTGTTCCGCATATAAGTTCCGCCGGACACTTTATCTCATAAGGAAGCTCTTCTTCTACTGCCTCCACTAAAATCTTAAATCCACTGCCCGCAAGCCTAGCATATCTTTCCTGATTACCATCATAGGTCATCATGAATTTTCTCATCAACTCACGCCCATATTCAGAAGTAGCAACGCCCTTTGTTCCCTGTCTAATCAGAGTCTTCCATGGATAATGACGATAGACTGGAGTCATCCTATGTAAAAGCCATAGTTCAATTCCTGTATAATACTGCTTCTGCAGCGGAGCTGAGTCAATAGAAATGAATCCTACTATCTTTTCTGGGAAAAGCTGCATATACATCTGTCCCAAATATCCCCCCATTGACTGTCCCACAATTACAGGCTTATCAAAACCATTTTCCATAAGAATTTCATCTAGCCATCTAGCCTTATCGGATAGAGAAAAATCCAACTCAAATGGATAGGAAGATGCATGAGCCGGTGGGTCCCATACAAACACCGGATACTTACCTTCGAAATATTCTATCTGCTTATCAAACAGTCTATGATCAGTAGTAAGCCCCGGCAGAAATACTATCTGCTTATCTTTATTATCCCCATCTGGATTTATCCAATAGTGGATGGCTCCACATCGGTTTTCATAAACTCTCTCTTTCATAATCCTGCTCCCTGTTGTCGGTTTTTTCACCTTTATATTTCTTATAAACAATTATAGAAATTATTGCAACGATAAGAAGAAGTATAATCTCAAGCATGAAAACTGAAATCTGAGCACCGAGAAGAACTGTTATAAAATCAATACCTGCATGAATAGCAATAGCTACCAAAAGAAGATATATCTTATGCTCCGTTACTGCCTTATAAACAATATAAGACAAACATATATGTAAAGCTATAGCTATAATGCGCTCCACGCCTGCCATAAAAAATACTGTCGGATGCAGTGTCCATAATAAGGAAACCTGATTCAGAGTATCCTCTTTCATTTTATCATCAAGCATAGAAAGTGAGGCTTCAAAAGTTCCTGCATTAATCATAAATGAAGTTAAAAGATTCGAAATGTAAGTTATGCCAACAAGTATAATTGCTTCTATTCCACCATGGCCAACTCCATACATAAATGCATTTTGTTTTCCAAGACTATGTTTCTTAAATAAATTCATAGAAACAAAACGGCCTATTTCTTCAAATATACCTGCTGCAAGTCCCCCATAAATTGCCATCAATAAAACATTTCCAGCTAAAGTATCACCTAGATGCCTAAGCATTACAGTATGCATAATTTGCTCTAAAACCAGGGCAAATATTACAAATGTAACTGCTCCGATTACAAGCCAAATCAAGTTTGCTTTTAGTTTCGCTCTCCCATATATCACGAGTCCAATTGGTAATCCAAATGCAATAACCAGTGAAACACACATTCCTACAAGTGATGCTACGGGTACTGTTCCCATATCTCATTACCTCCCAATGTAATTATTCTTAGACCAGGCCATGTCTTTGAATAAAATATAAACCTTCCACATAGTGGAAGGTCAATATTTTTTAATTAATTATATTAAATTATATAGTTGCCACATCTACAAGTGTGTACTCTGTAGTTGCAGACTCAAGAGAAGTTGCAAGAGCAACTGCAGTATCCATAGCTGTGATACAGTTGATACCTGTCTCGATTGCATTTCTTCTGATAAGGAAACCATCTCTTGTTTTGTCACCATGTCCCTGAGTAGGTGTGTCGATAACAAGATCGATCTTGTGACCAAGGATAAGGTCCATTACATTTGGTGATTCCTGTGTAATCTTGTTGACACGAAGTGCATCTACACCGCCGTCCTGAAGGAACTTAGCTGTAGAGCGTGTAGCATAAATCTTGTAACCAAGCTTCTCAAATCTCTTTGCTACCTCAAGTGCCTCCGGCTTGTCAGCATCCTTTACAGTGATAATCATCTGCTTGTGCTTTGGAAGTACAACTCCCGCGCCAAGGAATGCCTTGTAGAGAGCCTCTTCAAATGTCTTAGCAATACCAAGACACTCACCTGTAGATTTCATCTCAGGTCCAAGGCTTATCTCAGCACCGCGAAGCTTCTCAAATGAGAATACTGGCATCTTGATTGCAATGTAATCTGCCTCTGGCTGAAGACCTGGCTTGTATCCCATATCTGTGATCTTGTGACCTAAGATAGCCTTAGCTGCAAGGTCTACGATTGGAATACCTGTTACCTTACTGATATATGGAACTGTACGAGAGCTTCGTGGGTTAACCTCGATTACATAAACCTCTCCATCCATGGCGATAAACTGGATGTTAATCATACCAAGTACGTGAAGAGCCTTAGCAAGTCGCTCTGTATAGTCTACAATCTTGTCCTTGATATCCTGTGTGATTGTATGTGCAGGATATACTGAAATACTATCACCTGAGTGGATACCAGTACGCTCGATATGTTCCATGATACCTGGAATCAGGATATTCTCACCATCGCAGATGGCGTCAACCTCGATTTCCTTACCCTGTAAATATTTGTCTACAAGGATTGGGTGATCCTGAGCAATCTGATTGATGATGTCCATGAACTTCTCGATTTCCTCATCATTGAATGCAATCTGCATCCCCTGACCACCAAGAACGTATGAAGGACGTACAAGTACTGGGTAACCAAGTCTGTTTGCAACTTCCTTAGCTTCCTCAGCTGTAAATACTGTTCCGCCGGCTGCACGTGGAATCTGAGTCTTCTCTAAGATTTCATCGAAGAGCTCTCTATCCTCCGCTGCATCTACATCCTCAGCCTTTGTACCAAGGATTGGCACACCGATTTTCATAAGGTGCTCTGTAAGCTTGATAGCTGTCTGACCACCGAACTGAACGATTGCGCCATCTGGCTTTTCAAGATTAACGATAGACTCTACATCCTCATTAGTAAGAGGCTCAAAGTAAAGCTTATCAGCAATATCAAAGTCTGTTGAAACTGTCTCTGGGTTGTTATTTACGATGACTGTCTCCCAGCCCTCCTTAGCAAAGGCCCATGTAGCGTGAACTGAACAGTAGTCAAACTCAACACCCTGTCCGATTCTGATAGGACCAGAACCAAGTACAAGTACCTTCTTGCGTCCGCTAGTCTCAGCTGCCTCATTCTCGCTACCGTAAACGCTATAGTAGTAAGGAGTCATTGCGTCAAACTCTGCTGCACATGTATCAACCATCTTGTAAGCTGCTACAATTCCATTGTCATAACGCATCTTGCGAACTTCTTCCTCTGTCATCTTGCCATTTAAATCAGCGATGACATTGTCAGGGAACTCAATTCTCTTAGCTTCCTTAAGGAGCTCTACCGTAAGTTCCTCATTAGCAAGGCGCTGTTCCATCTCAACAAGGATTTTAATCTTATCAATGAACCAGATATCAATCTGAGTAATATCATGAATCTTTTCGTATGATACACCTCTACGAAGTGCCTCAGCGATACAGTAAATTCTTCTATCATCTACAACAGTAAGTGCCTCATTAAGTTCCTCATCTGTCATATCACAGAAGTCATAGCTCATAAGAGAGTCAACGTGCTGTTCAAGTGAACGGATGGCCTTCATAAGGGCACCTTCGAAGTTGTTGCAGATAGACATTACCTCACCAGTAGCTTTCATCTGAGTTGTAAGCTTTCTAGTTGCAGTAATGAACTTATCAAATGGAAGTCTAGGAATCTTTACTACACAGTAGTCAAGCATTGGCTCGAAGCTGGCGAAAGTCTTCTTAGTAATTGCATTTGGAATCTCATCAAGTGTGTAACCAAGGGCAATCTTTGCAGCTACCTTAGCAATTGGATAACCTGTTGCCTTTGAAGCAAGTGCTGATGAACGAGATACACGAGGGTTAACCTCGATTACGCAGTACTCAAAGCTCTCTGGATGAAGAGCATACTGTACGTTACATCCACCTGTGATACCAAGCTCATCGATGATACGAAGAGCTGATGTACGGAGCATCTGGTATTCCTTGTCGCCAAGTGTCTGTGAAGGAGCAACTACGATAGAATCACCTGTATGTACACCTACTGGATCAATATTCTCCATGTTACATACTGTGATGCAGTTGCCTGCTGCATCTCGCATTACCTCGTACTCGATTTCCTTCCAACCTGCGATACATCTCTCTACAAGTACTTCGTGTACACGAGAAAGTCTAAGTCCGTTTGTAAGAATCTCAACTAATTCTGCCTGATTGTGAGCAATACCACCACCTGAACCACCAAGTGTATATGCAGGACGAAGTACTACAGGATAGCCGATTGTATTTGTGAATTTGATACCATCCTCTACTGTATTTACTACAAGGGATGCTGCTACAGGCTCACCAAGCTTTTCCATTGTATCCTTGAATGCCTGTCTATCCTCTGCTCTAAAAATTGTCTCAGCAGTTGTACCGATAAGCTTAACTCCCTGCTCAGCCAAGAATCCTGACTCAGCAAGTTCCATACCAAGGTTAAGTCCAGCTTGACCTCCAAGAGTAGGAAGAAGTGAATCTGGCTTTTCCTTAATAATAATCTGCTTTAAAACATCTACAGTAAGAGGCTCAATATAAACCTGATCTGCAATTTCTTTGTCTGTCATGATTGTAGCTGGGTTTGAGTTAACCAAGCATACCTCCATGCCCTCTTCCTTAAGTGAACGGCAAGCCTGAGTACCTGCATAGTCAAACTCTGCTGCCTGTCCGATGACGATAGGACCTGAGCCAATCACCATTACCTTTTTAATGTCACTTCTCTTTGGCATTATTTCGCTCCTCCCATCATTTCAATAAATCTATCAAACAAGTATCCGCTGTCCTGTGGTCCTGGGCATGCCTCAGGATGGAACTGAACAGTGAAAATGTTCTTTCCAGTATACTTAAGACCCTCGTTGGTTCCATCATTAACATTTACAAATGCTGGTGTTGCAACCTTAGGATCAAGCTTGTCTGTATCTACAACATAGCCATGGTTCTGAGAGGAAATATATACTCGACCTGTCTGCAAATCCTTAACAGGGTGATTCCCTCCTCTGTGTCCATATTTAAGCTTGTGTGTATCTGCACCTGTTGCAAGTGCCATAAGCTGATGGCCAAGGCAAATTGCAAATATTGGTGTATCGCTTTCGTAAAGCTTTCTAATCTCATCTATGATAGGTCCACAATCCTTTGGATCTCCAGGTCCGTTTGAAAGCATAATTCCGTCTGGATTAGTCTTAAGGATTTCCTCAGCCTTTGTGTGAGCTGGATAAATAGTTACCTCACAACCTCTATCATTAAGAGATTTTGCAATGTTCTTCTTTGCACCAAAATCTAAAAGTGCAACCTTTTTACCTGCTCCCTTTAAAACTGTCTTCTCTGAACAAGTAACCTTTGAAACTACATCACCTGTAACATAAGCCTGAAGCTTTGGCTTAATTTCTTCAAAATTGAAATTCTCATTTGTAGTAATCATTCCGTTCATTGTACCACGATCTCTGAGAATCTTTGTAAGTGCTCTAGTATCTATACCAGCAATACCTGGAATATCGTGCTTTACTAGAAAATCTTGGATAGTTCCCTTGCAACGGAAGTTAGAAGGAATTCTGCTTAACTCTCTAACGATAAATCCGTCTGGCCAAGGTCTGCCACTTTCCATATCATCAGTAATACCATAGTTGCCAATCAGTGGGTATGTCATGCACACTGCCTGACCTGCATAAGAAGGATCTGTAAGTACCTCAAGATAACCTGTCATTGATGTGTTGAATACTATCTCGCTGACAACTTCTCTTGTAGAACCAATACTTGTTCCTTCAAACACTGTACCATCTTCCAAAATCAAAAATGCTTTCATCTTTCCTCTTTTCTACCCTTTTACATTTTCTCCTGCTTCTGACTAGTATTTTCATAAACAGAAGCTATCTATCATCTACACAGAATCCAACCGGTTCTATGTTTTGTAAAAATCCAAGGTAGAATATACCTTGGATTTTACGTTTTACTTAAAGTAAGCTACACCAGCTTCAAAGAGTCTCATATCCTGCTCACCGTAAATGTTGAGAGCTACGCCCTGCCCTTTACGCTCAGCATGGCACATCTTACCAAATACTCTACCATCTGGGCTAGTAATACCCTCGATAGCACAGTAACTTCCATTGATATTCCACTCTTCATCCATTGTAGGATTACCATTTTCATCAACGTACTGTGTAGCCACCTGACCATTTTCAAATAGCTTCTTAAGCCACTCATCAGAAGCGACGAAACGTCCCTCACCATGAGAAGCTGGAGCACAGTATGTCTCGCCAAGGTATGCACCTGCAAGCCATGGAGACTTGTTGCTGACTACCTTAGTGTAAGCAATCTTAGAAATGTGACGTCCGATTGTGTTGTATGTAAGAGTTGGAGCATCCTCTTTCTGTGTATGAATCTCGCCATAAGGTACGAGACCAAGCTTGATGAGGGCCTGGAAACCATTACAGATACCAAGCATAAGTCCATCTCTATTATCAAGAAGACCGTGAATAGCCTCCTTCATTTTTTCATTTCTGAATGCAGTTGCAAAGAACTTTGCAGAACCCTCTGGCTCATCACCAGCTGAGAATCCACCAGGGAACATTACAATCTGCGACTGAGCAATGGCTCTTGAGAACTCGTCAACTGATTCTCTGATATCCTCTGCTGTCTGGTTCTTGAATACCTTAACATTTGCAATAGCACCAGCATTTTCAAATGCTCTAGCAGAGTCATATTCGCAGTTAGTTCCTGGGAATACTGGAATAAATACTCTTGGCTTTGCAATCTTGTTCTTGCAAACGTAGAAGTTCTTAGCCTCATATACACCTGTATCTACAAGTGAAGTATCCTCGTAGCTGCGTGTCTTAAATACCTTTTCAAGAGTACCTGTCCAAGCAGCAATGGCCTCATCCATAGAAATCTTTGTGTCTTTATATGTAAATGTGCTATCAGCTGTAACTTCGCCAACTTCATAACCGCAATCTGATAATCCGCGCTTCTCAAGCTCCTGTATAATTGCCATTGCGCCATCCTCAGAAACTTCTACAACAATGTCACCAATGACACAACCAAAGAGAAGCTCTGTCTGACATGCATCATGAAGCTTAACACCGAATTTGTTACCAAATGCCATCTTTGAAACAGCTGGTACAAGTCCGTATGCATCAAGTGCATAAGCTGCCTTAATGTTGCCAAGCTCAACCATCTGTCTAACAACTTCAAAGATAAGTTTTGCCTGATCGTAATTAGGCTGATCATAGTTGTCGCGGAGAACTCTAAGTAAGTAAAGCTTATCTCCTGCTTCCTTTAACTCTGGAGTAACAATATCCTGCTCCTTAGCCACATCTACAGCAAATGAAACAAGTGTTGGTGGAACATCAATTTCATTGAATGTACCTGACATTGAATCCTTACCACCGATTGATGGAAGTCCAAACTCCATCTGAGCCTTATATGCACCAAGAAGTGCTGCAAATGGCTGGCTCCATCTCTTTGGATCCTCGCTCATTCTGCGGAAGTACTCCTGGAATGTAAATCTGATCTTCTTGTAATCACCACCTGTTGCAACGATACGAGCAACTGACTCTAAAATTGCAAGCTGTGAACCATGGTATGGTGACCATGAGCTGACATATGGATTGAAGCCATAAGCCATCATTGTAACTGCATCTGTATTGCCATCAGCAACTGGCACCTTAGCTACCATTGCCTGTGTCTCTGTAAGCTGATACTTACCACCGAAAGGCATAAGTGTCGAACCTGCTCCAATAGAGCCGTCAAACATCTCTACGAGACCCTTCTGCGAGCAGACATTTAAGTCAGCAAGAGTATCTAACCAAGCAGCCTTAAAGTCGCCATTTTCAATATCCTTAGCAACCTTTTCAATACCAATCTTGTCAGTATATTTATTCTGATTATCAGGAAGCTCTACGAATACGTCTGTCTCCTGATGTGCACCGTTTGTATCAAGGAAAGCACGAGAAAGATTAACAATCTCCTTACCTCTCCAGTTAAGCACAAGTCTAGGCTCCTCTGTTACAATAGCAACCTCGATTGCCTCTAAGTTCTCCTCTGCTGCATACTGAAGGAATTTGTTAACATCAGCAGGAGCAACAACAACTGCCATTCTCTCCTGTGACTCAGATATAGCAAGCTCTGTACCATCAAGACCTGCATATTTCTTAGGCACCTTATCAAGGTTAACCTGAAGACCTGGAGCAAGCTCACCGATGGCAACTGAAACACCACCTGCACCAAAGTCATTACACTTCTTAATTATATAAGAAACTTCTTCTCTTCTGAAAAGTCTCTGAATCTTTCTCTCTGTAGGTGGATTACCCTTTTGAACCTCAGCACCACACACTGCAGTAGACTCTGTATTGTGAGCCTTGGAAGAACCTGTAGCACCACCGATACCATCACGACCTGTACGTCCACCGAGGAGGATGATTCTATCTCCTGGATCAGAGTTGAGACGCTGAACAGCACGTCTTGGAGCAGCACCCATTACAGCACCAATCTCCATACGCTTAGCAACGTAATCTGGGTGATAGATTTCCTTAACATATCCAGTAGCAAGACCAATCTGGTTACCATATGAGCTATATCCATGAGCTGCCTCACGAACAAGCTTCTTCTGTGGAAGCTTTCCTTCCATAGTATCCTTAACAGATACTGTAGGATCAGCGGCACCAGTTACACGCATTGCCTGATATACATAAGTACGTCCTGAAAGTGGATCTCTGATTGCACCACCAAGACAAGTAGCAGCGCCACCAAATGGCTCAATTTCAGTAGGGTGATTGTGTGTCTCGTTCTTGAAGTTAATGAGCCACTCCTCTTCTGTACCATCTACATTGATAGGTACAACAATTGAGCATGCGTTAATCTCATCTGACTCTTCCTGATCTGCAAGCTTGCCATCAGCCTTAAGACGCTTCATTGCAAGGAGCGCAAGGTCCATAAGACATACGAACTTGTCATCTCTATCCTTGTAAAGTACCTTGAAGTTATCAAGATAATCATTGTAAGTATCCTCGATAGGAGCTCTGTAGTAACCATCAGCAAATGTGACATTCTTAAGCTCTGTAGAGAAAGTAGTATGTCTACAATGGTCAGACCAATATGTATCTAATACCCTAATTTCAGTAACAGTAGGGTCTCTATGTTCTTCATTGGAAAAATAATTTTGAATGTGAAGGAAATCCTTAAATGTCATAGCAAGATTTAAGGAATCATATAACTTGCGTAAATCTTTCTCAGCCATAGAAATGAAACCGTCAAAAGTATTGACATCGGCTGGCTCTTCGAAAATATCAGATAGAGACTCTGGCTTTTCAAGTGAAGTCTCTCTAGAATCAACTGGATTAATACAATGCTCTTTAATAGCATTAAATTCATCGTCAGAAATGCTACCCTCAATAACATAGGTAGTTGCTGTGTGAATAGTTGGATTTTCATTTTCATTTAAAAGCTTCATGCACTGCTCAGCAGAATCAGCACGCTGATCAAACTGACCTGGCAAAAACTCAACAGAGAAGACACGACCATTATAGTCAAATGACTCCTCATAAACATCATCAACAGGCGGCTCCGAAAAAACGGTCTTAACAGCCTTCTTAAAGACCTCATCAGAAACATCCTGAATGTCATAACGAATCAGAACCCTGACTCCTGTAACACCCTTGATACCCAAATAGCTTCCTATTTCGGAAAACAGTGACTTAGCAGATACTGCGAATTGTGGCTTTTTTTCGACGTAAATTCTTCTTACCTTGCCCACATTACACCTCCGTGATATTTATTTAGACTCCTCTGGGACTGATTAGTCATCTCATATCCCACAGTTGTAGACAGTATAACACAAAAAATTCACATCTCCTAATAGTATTTTAGCTTTTTTTCTCCCAGAAATTCGTCAATTTTACCGAAACATCATCTACAGTTGTAAATGCAGCATCATTCCATTCTCGGGGAAAAGTCTTTCTATAGCTTGAAAATCTGAATCTTTCATCTAAAAGAGCGATTACTCCTACATCATCCTTTGTACGAATAAGTCTTCCCGCTGCCTGAATTACCTTGTTCATTCCAGGATAAAGATAGGCATATTCAAATCCATTTTTACCATATTCATCAAAGAAATCTGACATAAGCTTTCTTTCATTTCCCACCTGTGGCAATCCAGCTCCAAGCACTATAACTCCAATAAGCTTTCCACCGACTAAATCTATTCCCTCTGAGAAAATGCCACCAAGGGTACAAAAGGCCACCATTGACTTGTCCCTTTGCTTTTCAAATTCCAGCAAGAAATCCTCTCGCTCCTGCTCTGTCATTTTCTGTCTCTGCACTAAAAGCTCTACATTATCAAATTCTTCTTTATATGAAACTTCTGAATCCTCCCGCTCTATTTCAGATATATTTTCCCATGCAAAATCACCCTGCTCAGAAAAATCATTTTCCATAAGCTCCACATATTTTTGCCTAATATCCTCAATGAATTTATAGGAAGGTCCAAAGACCATATAATTGCCTTGCTTTGCACTTACAATGCTATGAATATATTTAGCGAACTTAGTATACTCGCCATCGCCTCGTCTTGTATATTTACTTGTCACATCAGTACCAAGTAACAACAGTCTATTCTTTTGATCAAAAACTGAATCTACATATATAGCGTAAACATCCTTATCGTTGCACAATAAGTCCTTGTAATAATCTATAGGAAGAAGTGTGGCACTAAAATACACTGATGCCCTAGCTAGTCTAAGTCTATCCTGCAGCTGTGCAGATGGGTCAATACAATAAAGATGTAAATTAAAATTCTTATCCTCATCAAAATCACAGTATATTCTGTAGTGGGCCCTATCCTGCTGATAAGCTATAGCTGTAAAATTTCTCAATCTAAAATAAAAATCAAGGACCTCATCCTGGTAAATGCCAAATTTTATTTCCTTTTTGAATAGCTGCTCAAATATCATCTGAAGATTATCGCATGCATAAACTAATGTATCGATATCTTCTAGGACAGTAATGTCACTATCGCAGAGTCTTTTATACTCAAGCATAATACGATTGCATTTTTCCAGCGCATTGGTAAGCTTTCTACTAACCGACTTAGCATATCTTTTAATAGAAAGAATCTCCTCTTTGATTAGAGTCTCGGAATACATCTCTCTAGCTCTATCTACCATATTATGAGCCTCATCAACTAGGAAAATATGCTCGCCACTTTTGCCTTCCGCAAAAAATCTCTTCAGATAAACATTTGGGTCAAACACATAATTATAATCGCAGATAATTCCCTCGCACCATGTGCTTACATCAAGTGCCAACTCAAAAGGGCACACCACGTACTCCTGAGCATATCCCAGGAGTATATCTCGTGTTATTACTGTCTCTTTAGTAATAACTTCATATATTACATCATTTATTCTGTCAAAATGACCCCTTGCATATGGGCAATAGTCAGGATTACAATCCGCCTCATCACATAGACACATCTTTTCCTTGGCGGTAAGCATTATTGTCTTACCCTCGTAACCGCCTTCAACTAGCAAACTATATGCATCTCGAGCCGCCAAAGCTGTAGCCGTCTTGGCCGTAAGATAAAAAACTCTCTCTGCTAAATTCTGTCCTAATGCCATCACAGCCGGAAATACATTGGCAATAGTCTTTCCTGTACCAGTTGGAGCTTGCATAAAAAGAATCTTTCTTCTATAAATGCTACGGTACACATCAGCAACAAGCTTCTTTTGTCCATCTCTGTAATCATAAGGAAACTGCAAGCCTTGAATGGAATCAATAAGCTCCTTCTTATGGTAGAATTGAAAATCTGCCCACTTTTTAAATATTCCAATTATTGTTAAAAACCATTCTTCTATCTCTTCATATGTATATATTTTATTAAAATATTTGATTTCCTCTGTCTCAAGACTCACATAGGTCATCTGAACCTCTATGGTCTCAAGCTCATATTCCTTAGCCACAATATAGGCATAACACTTAGCCTGAGCCTCGTGCACTAGAACCGGCTTTTCAAAGGTCATGACATCCATATACATGCCCTTTATTTCATCAACTGTAGCAGTGACTACATCGCCATTTTCATCTCTATCTAATACTAGTCCATCTGCTCTTCCCTCAAGTCCTAGTATGTAATCGTCGTACTCTACAGCATATTTGAGAGGAACTTCTGCACTATAAAATGGACCCATAGAATTTTGAATCTTTCTATGGATCCTACTACCCTCCTGCATCGCTTCAAATGGGTCAACAGAGCCTCTTCGGTTATCAATGTCGCCCTCTCTCAGCAGAAACTCAACCAAGTTTCTAACGGAAATATTAATTTGTGCCTTCTCTCCCTCAGGAGTAACTAATCTAGATACTTTCATTTTGAATAAAATAAAGTTTTGCAAAGCAAAAGCCTGTGATAATCACAGGCTTTATTATACATTATTCTATTCTACGCAACAACGAACTTTTCAACTTCATTCTTGAAGGATGCATATACATGCTCAGAAACATGAACATCCATCTCGCGCTTAATACCCATAGCTAGCACACCAAGAAGCGACTTACCATCGATATATACAACGCCACTATGAAGATCAACCTCGCCGCCGCACTCTGATGCTGCTTTTACAAACTCTTCAGCATCTTTAGTGTTCTCAAGTCTAATTTTAAACTTCATAATAACTCAACTCCTATAAACAATAAAACATACCTAAAAAAAGCACTATAAATTTATATCATCATTATAGGAGTATGTCAATCTAATTCGAGCCCACAATTATCAATTCGTGCACTAAAAGACGCAAAAATTGTTTTTTATCCAAAACAAAGCCCCGTGGAACCACCCACGAGGCTAAATAAGACATTTTTATTTAATTAATGTTCTATAAACATATTGCCATACCACTTCAATGCCTCTACATAAGCATCATATACCACATGCATTTCTATGTCATGAAGCACCATTAATCTAGAAACTTCCTGCCAGTCACCAGCTTCATAGCTAAGTAAGAAGTCTAGCTGTGGTGCAAAAATACCATCTCCGCTGACAAGGGCCTTCTTGATTTCATTGCTAACACCTACCTGTGTAAGAGCCTCTTCCATTGGCATATCAAGAATTAAATTCAAGAGTGAGAACAATCCCATAAGGAAAAGCTCATCCTTGCGCATTGCATAATCAAATACCAATGCAAGATTCTCTGCAAATCTAGCTCTAATCAATGAAAGACGAGTGATTTCATTTGGCTTACCAGCTGCAAGTCCGTTAAACAATGTAGTGTTCAACCAACGTCTAAGCTCTCGCTGCCCTAAAAGTGCTGTAGCCTGCTGAATAGATCTAATATTTGAATTAAGTGTCAGTTTATTGGCAATTTTTAGAAGCTCTATAGAAAGAGCCGGGTCTTGACCAATTACATTGGCTACATCCTCTAGGTCAAAGTCAGGACGATTAATCACACTCATAAGCTTCATGTAATTCATCTTGATAGGTGTAACCTCTGTATCCTGAGTATTAATAGGAATTCTGAAGAATGTTCCCTCAAAAATCTTAAATAAACCAGAATCCTTAGCTGCATCGAATTCTTCCTTAGAATGTAAATTCTCTGCACAGAAATCTATACTAGGCAAAACCTTTCTGAAAGCCTTTGCCTGTTCTACCACATCACCTGTATCACTATTAACAAGGAATAAATCAAAGTCCTTAAGTAAGGTCTTATAGTCTTCAACATTAGCAAGAGGCAAATCCTTAATTGCAAGCTTAAATCCCTTGTTTTTAAGGTCCACAATTCTCTTGTTATAAGAATCCTCCGGCTTAATAGACTGATCAAGAAGAAGCATTATTCTTCCTTGAAATCTAGTGAGCTGCTGCTCTATATTTGAAAACAATGAAATATTATTAATCGGAATAATAATACTGCAATTATCAATTAAATCCGTCTCTGAAATACTGTCAAATACTTCGATTCCTACGATAGAACCGGCCCCATCATACTTACCAGCTCCAAGTAAATGAGGATGTTCAAACATGTTCTCCTTTTGGGCATACAAACAATATGATGCCACTGACATGTCTTCAAAAAAAAGTGGTACTAGTGTAGCAAGCATAATCCTTCTCCTTTTGTCTGTAAAAACACCTATTAAAATCCCCTTCAGTCAATGTTTTAAATTGTCTGAATATTTAAAAATATTATATCACTAAGATTATCTATATTCAATGAATCATGTCTCTTTTTAGACACTATTTAATAAACGCAATCAACTTTTTAGCCAGCTCTACATCTGCTCCATCCTCGCGATAAATGCCGTATACATCCCAAGAATATTCACCCTTGAGCTTTACCGCTCTAACATCATCAGAGTCTGGTAAAATCTTTGGAGACACACCAAGACCAACACGATTTTCAACTAGTCTGAAAATAGAGAATCCTTCATTAACATTACCCACTATGTTAGGATGGAATCCATTCATATGACAAGCTGTAAGAAAATCCTGATGAATCCTATATCTGCTAGCCATAGAGATAATTTTATCTCCTTTAATTTCCTCTACGGAAATCTCTTCTCTATCAAAAAGAGGATGTCCTCTATATACATATAAGACCATATCCTCAGATTTAATAAGCTCCCCCTTGAGACGATCATCCTCTGGAGCGCCAATAGCAAATCCAAATCCTAATTCCCCATTAAGAACTCGTTCCTTAACCATAGCATTATCCTGCTCGTACCAGGCTCCGACGATTGCTGGATTCTCATCCATGAACTTCTGAATCTTATTTATATCAATAACCCTAATTGAGCCAGACGCAAATCCAATCTGAAAACGCTTTTCTCGGTTGCGGACATTCTCAAGATTAATCATTAAATCCCGAAAACTTTTCTCTAGCTCAAGACATTTTTCGTAAAACAAAATCCCTGCATCAGTAGGCAAGAATCCATCCTTGCTTCTGATGAACAAAGGTGTATCCAGCTCATCCTCAAGATTCTTGATTAACTTTCCTAACCCCTGAGGAGACATGAATAATTTCTTAGCAGCTGGAACAAGATTCTTTTCTTCATAAAGAACCTGAAAGCACTTAAAATTCTTAGTATTCATTTCCCTATTATTATTCTCCCTATAATATTTCGCTATAAATAGCTTATATTTTATTATATAAAAAAAAACCCCTTTGTAAAATCGAATTTTACAAAGGGCCTATTATAAAAATAGGGGAGAAATGATTAATAGGGTGTTAATCATAATCAGCCGTAGGGGTTGGCTGATATAATGCGTTTGCACATTTTCATTATATGTAATAATTGTGAAAAAAAGAATAAACAATTAGTTTCTCATCGGAAACTTTTACTTTCTTATAACGCAATAAAAAAAGCTGTAAGCTATGTAGCTTACAGCTCTAGTCAAACAGGGGATGAGAGAATCGAACTCCCACCAAAGGTTTTGGAGACCCCTATCATACCATTTGACCAATCCCCTAAATCGTAAGCGAAAAACCTAAAATTAATTTAAGTCCTTCACCCACGCGACTCAATGATAATATCACAATATGTAGTCGCTTTCAATAGAAAAATCACAAAAACTTCACATTAATTTAAGTTTTTTCAAAGTGACTTTCATAAAAAAAGTTCTTGCAAAATTCTGCAAGAACTTTAGTGGAGACGGAGAGATTCGAACTCTTGACCCCCTGCTTGCAAGGCAGGTGCTCTCCCAACTGAGCTACGCCCCCAAATAAGTTACTTTATTAAGAAAAATAGCAAGCGTTAATAAATGCTTGCTACCTTTATTTTATAGCAACCTCAAAACTTCACACAGTAGGACTTAGTATCCTATTCGCTAAACATCTTTTAGAATAAACCTTCGATCTATTAGTATTCATCAGCTGAATGTGTTACCACACTTACACCTTGAACCTATCTACCTTATCGTCTTTAAGGGATCTTATCTCCTTGAAGGAGGGGATATCTCATCT
>NZ_VTVE01000020.1 GCF_010906925.1 Pseudobutyrivibrio xylanivorans
GGTCGGTCAGGTCACGGGGGGCATCACCGCCCTCGGCAATCTGGACGATGCCGCGCAGGGTGCCGGCGGCGGTGCATTCGGCGAACAGGGTACGCAGGGCGGTATTGCTGCGCAGCTGGATCGACAGGCGGCCGTCCACCTTGGTGTGGCCGGTGAACAGGGCCGATGCCACGCAGGCTTCGCCGAGCAGTTCGGTGGCGCTGTCCGGATACTCGCCGTGGGACTGGATGTCCTGCCAGGTGGCCTGCAGGCGCACGTGGACGCCACGGACACCGGCGTCGGGGAGCAGGAAACGGATAAGGGAATCGGATTGGGCGGTCATCGGCTCACATCGCGCGGAAACAGGGATGGTTGCCGGATAATGCGCCGACAACCAGGCATAAGAAGGATGCACCAGTAATGGGGGCAGGGGGAGAGCAGGAC
>NZ_VTVE01000021.1 GCF_010906925.1 Pseudobutyrivibrio xylanivorans
CGTCAACCAGGGCAAGCGCCATGTCGTCGTGCTCTACAAGGGCGCCAGCGGCAAGGAGCAGTATTACACCGCCGAGGGCCGTAGCCTGCGCCAGGGCTTCCTGCGCTCACCGCTGGCCTTTACCCGGATATCCTCTGGCTTCGGCCGCCGCTTCCACCCCATCCACAAGAACTGGCGCACCCATGCCGGCGTGGACTTCGCCGCCCCCACCGGCACTCCTGTAAAGGCAAGTTCAGACGGCGTGGTGGAATTCGTCGGCACCCAGAACGGCTACGGCAACATCGTCGTCCTGCGCCACAGCAACCGCTACGCCACCGCCTATGCCCACCTCAGCCGCTTCGCCACCGGGCTGAAGAAAGGCATGTCGGTGAGCCAGGGGGATCTCATCGCCTTCGTTGGCTCCACCGGCTGGGCCACAGGCCC
>NZ_VTVE01000022.1 GCF_010906925.1 Pseudobutyrivibrio xylanivorans
GAGATAAGCAGCACAGCCACATTCTGTGCGGCGATGCTGCGCAACAGCTGGTAGATATCATTACGTGCCGAGACATCCACGCCGCGCGTCGGCTCATCGACAATCAATACTTGCGGCGAAGCTTCCAGGCATTTGGCAATGAGGATTTTTTGCTGGTTGCCACCGGATAATGTCCGTGCAGCTTGTTCCGGTTGGTCAAATTTAATATTCAGCGCCCGACGATAACGTTCCAGGGTGGCATTATCTTTCGCGGTTTTCGCCCAGAATCCACGAAGGTTATGAGTAAGGGCGCAGACGTTCCAGGCCAGCGAAGCATCGAGATTCAGTCCGGATGACTGGCGATCTTCCGGCAGATAAACCAGACCGCGCAGTAAACGTTCCCCAGTGGATAATTTATTGATCTCTTTACCATTCAGCAT
>NZ_VTVE01000023.1 GCF_010906925.1 Pseudobutyrivibrio xylanivorans
GGTACCATGTGGCGCGGCATGGAAGAGATCGTGAAAAACCGCGATCCGCGCGATGCATGGATGATTGTGCAACGTATCTGTGGCGTATGTACTACCACTCACGCGCTGTCTTCCGTTCGTGCGGCAGAAAGTGCGCTGAATATCGACGTTCCGGTTAACGCGCACTACATCCGTAACATCATTCTGGCTGCGCACACCACGCATGACCATATCGTTCATTTCTATCAGCTTTCGGCGCTGGACTGGGTGGACATCACTTCTGCACTGCAAGCTGACCCAACCAAAGCCTCTGAAATGCTGAAAGGCGTTTCGACCTGGCACCTGAACAGCCCGGAAGAGTTCACCAAAGTTCAGAACAAGATCAAAGATCTGGTTGCCAGCGGTCAGTTGGGGATTTTCGCCAACGGCTACTG
>NZ_VTVE01000024.1 GCF_010906925.1 Pseudobutyrivibrio xylanivorans
TTAGTGCCAAGGCATCCACCCTGCGCTCTTGATTGTTTAATCTCGAATGTATAGCGTTACATTTTTAATTTGTTCAATAAGAACTTGTTTGGTTTGTTAATTCTCGGATGTCTTGATATTTAAGAAAATTCTTTAAATTATCATCTCTACTGTATGAAGTTTTCAAGTTGCTATCTTGGTCTTTCGACCATTTGAAAGTTTAACTTTGTTAAGCTCTCAAATGATCGCCGCTTTTAGCGGTGATTTTATATATGAAAGCAAGTTTCCTTGCTGTTTAAGCAAACCCGGCAGCCACCTGCTTTCCCATGCCGTCTCCAGCATAGTATCATCGGCCGATTAGGTCTTAACCATCGTGTTCGGGATGTAAACGGGTGTGACCCCTAACCGCATCGCCACCGGAAATATAAA
>NZ_VTVE01000025.1 GCF_010906925.1 Pseudobutyrivibrio xylanivorans
CCATGAATGGTGAGGTTGCAGGTTAACGATCCGCGACGACCATTTTTCACCACATCACCAACCACTTCGATACTCGACGGTTCGCCGACCAGGCAGTAATCGAGACGCTCATTACGCGACATTAACGCTTCGACGACTTTTACCGTACCGTTGTGGGCACTGGCTTCTTCATCAGAGGTGATCAGAAATGCCAGTCGCCCCGTATGGTTGGGATGTTGTGCGACAAAGCGTTCTGCCGCTACCACCATCGCCGCCAGCGAGCCTTTCATATCTGCCGCACCGCGTCCGAATAACATGCCATCACGAATGGTGGGTTCAAACGGCGGATTGATCCAACGATCGGCGTCGCCAGGCGGCACCACGTCGGTATGCCCGGCAAAGGCTAACGTTTCACCTTGCCCACGCC
>NZ_VTVE01000026.1 GCF_010906925.1 Pseudobutyrivibrio xylanivorans
GTCTACCAAAAGGCGACAAACTAGAACTCATCATTCAAAAAAGTACAGAACTAGGCGCACACAAATTTATCCCTTATAAAGCAGAACGATCTGTGGTGAAATGGGATGACAAGAAAGTCATCAAAAAAATCGAGCGACTTCAAAAAATTGCGCAAGAAGCTGCTGAACAATCGCAAAGGACAATCATTCCAGAAGTTCATTATGCTGCTAGTTTCAAAGAGTTAATGTTTGACCATGTTCACTATGACTTTGTTATCGCAGCATATGAAGAGAGCGCCAGAGAAGGCGAGGACAGCGCGCTTGCTAACTTATTCCAAACCATGAAGCCTGGACAGTCTGTTTTATGTGTTTTTGGGCCTGAAGGAGGCATTAGCGAAAAAGAGCTAATGCAACTT
>NZ_VTVE01000027.1 GCF_010906925.1 Pseudobutyrivibrio xylanivorans
ACTTAGTTGCATCCATTCAATACAAGTACTTACAACAAAAATAAGTAACGTAATTGCTGAACCGAGCCACTTTCCATACTGCATGATAAAGAAAACAGCCGCAAAAACACCAGTAAATACTAAAAATAATGATTGCACTGCAGTTAGCTCTGGCGGAATAATGTGTAAGGATACTAACAAAACGCTACCTAAAAACCAGAATATATAAATCCAAAGTAAAAATATGTAGTTTTTTTCTAACATCTATGAACCACTCCTATTTTTTCATTATATAGGATTTATTAAATTGCACAACTTTTATCTTATCTTTTGTTTAATTGTTGCCAAACGATTTCATTTGTTTTAAAGTAGTATGAGAAGTATTTGTTAAGAAGAGGTGTAAAGTATTTTGA
>NZ_VTVE01000028.1 GCF_010906925.1 Pseudobutyrivibrio xylanivorans
GTATGTAACGGCCCCATAGTTGAAATTAGCGGGGCGGACCCGCGTTTCGAACCACTGAACGCGACGGCAAATCAGGATTACCAGCGCGACGGTAAAAGCTACAAAATCGTGCAGGATCCGTCTCGATTTAGCCAGGCGGGACTGGCGGCAATCTATGATGCCGAACCAGGCAGTAACCTGACGGCCTCTGGCGAAGCTTTCGATCCGACACAGCTGACGGCGGCCCATCCAACGCTTCCGATCCCCAGCTACGCCAGAATCACTAACCTGGCTAACGGGCGAATGATCGTGGTGCGCATTAATGATCGCGGCCCTTACGGCAACGACCGCGTTATTTCGCTTTCTCGCGCGGCAGCTGACCGTCTTAACACGTCAAACAACACCAAAG
>NZ_VTVE01000029.1 GCF_010906925.1 Pseudobutyrivibrio xylanivorans
AATCAATACTGGAACATACTGTACAGGTATTTCAAAATGATAAGAACTGTCGTGCGATACACCTGGCCGCACAACATGATGAAATAGATACATTACAAACAATGCTTATCAATTACAGTAAGTTAGGCATTATCACGGAAGGTGGTAGTGAACGCCAATACAGTATTTATAATGTATTAAAAGCAATTGAGCCGTGTGAGTATATATTCGTACACGATGCAGCTAGACCCTTTGTTACACAAGGCACATTAAGCAAACTTTATGAGTCAGTACAACAAAATCACAGCGTTATCGCGGCATTGAAAGTAATAGATACCATTACACGTTTAGTAACCAAGCAACCGACATGGACATTTAGTCGAAAGTATAAAATCCCAATCCAAACAG
>NZ_VTVE01000002.1 GCF_010906925.1 Pseudobutyrivibrio xylanivorans
CACCCGTCCGCCACTCAGTCAATAATCCGTCACCCCGAAGGGATCGTAGAAAATTGCTTCGTTCGACTTGCATGTGTTAAGCACGCCGCCAGCGTTCATCCTGAGCCAGGATCAAACTCTCATGTTAGAATCATGACTTTTTGTTCACGAAGTGAAGCAAAAAGTTATGCAAGTAGCGAACTTGTTCGCTACAATAAGTTCAATCGCTAGTCAAAATAAATCTGACTTTACTAATAAAGGTTTTTGTTTCGTCTTAGAAACTAAATGAATTTCAAGGATACATGTTTTAAAAACTTGTATTAATTCAAGGTTTGTTTCACTGTTCAGTTATCAATCTTCGCTTTGTTGTTGCCCTCAGCAGCAACTCGTTTATACTATCATGTCGCAAGCTTTTTGTCAACAACTTTTTTATTTATTTTTTCTTGACTTTCTTAGGAAAATCAAGGGCTGAAGCTCTCTCGAGTCAGCTTGTATATAGTATCAAGTGGATGGCTTTTTGTCAAGCACTTTTTACTAAATTTTTTCAGCTGATTTTGTGAGATATCACACGCTTTTTCAAGGTGTTCTCGCTCACGCGACAGCTTGTTTATAATAGCAAGGAGACAACTAAATGTCAACAGCTTTTTTCAAATTTTATAAGATTTTTTTTAGAGCTTCAACAGAGGCTTTTTCAGTGGCCCAACTGGTGGCAATTCTGATGACTGTATGAGCCTCGTCATACTTCTCCCAGAAGCCATAAGCTACCTCTTTTTTAAGGTCCTCTAGCTTACTATTTTCCATTACAACAAATATCTGGTTAGTAGGATTCTCCATATAGAGGTGGTACCCCTTCTTTTTCAAATCCTCTCTTATAGTATTAGCATGTGCAATTGCATTCTTTCCCATCTGCATATAAAGGTCATCTGTAAATAATGCATCAAACTGAACACCAAGTAGTCTTCCCTTCGCAAGAAGAGCTCCATGCTGCTTAATCTGAGTAATCATATGCTTAGGTGTATTACCCTTGGTGAAAACAATAGCCTCTCCAAATAGAGCTCCGACTTTTGTTCCTCCTATATAAAATACATCTGCATATGAAGCAATATCTTCCATAGAAAGATCATCCTGTGCTGCAAGACCATAAGCTAGTCTAGCCCCATCTATAAATAGAGGTATATTGTATTCCTTACATATAGAAGAAACAGCTTCTAATTCATCTCGTGAATAGAGGGTTCCATACTCTGTTGGATATGATATATAAACCATCCCAGGATTCACCATATGCTCTGCACTATCGTCAGCATAATGGTCCACAAGCATTTGTTTTAATTCTGTCGCATCAATCTTGCCTTCATGGCCAGGAATAGTTATTACCTTGTGACCGCTATATTCAATGGCGCCAGCCTCATGAACTGCCACATGACCAGTTGCAGCTGCTACAACACCATCATAATTAGAAAGCATAGAATCAATTACAACCTGATTAGTCTGTGTACCTCCAACCAAGAAGTAGATATCAGCATCTGGGCAATTTATATAATCGCGAATCTTAGCCTTGGCCTGTTGGCAGAACTCGTCTTCTCCATATCCTGGTGTAGACACCATATTAGTTTTCGAAAGAGCTTCCAAAACCTTTGGGTGACATCCTTCAGCATAGTCGCAAGAAAAATAAAGCATATCCTTTTCCTCCAAATCACATATTGAATTTAGACTAGCTCAAAATTCATTAAAACACAACTATATTTTATGCAAGTATATATACAACAAAAAAGGCAACCACTATTGTGATTGCCTATCAAGCGGAGAGGGTGGGATTCGAACCCACGCGCCCTTGCGGACAAACGGTTTTCAAGACCGCCTCGTTATGACCACTTCGATACCTCTCCATATTCTGTTATGCATCTCTCGGACACGAATAGTATAATATCATCCAACACATCAGATGTCAACAAAAAAGATGTAAGTTTTTTCTAAAATCCTTGAATTCAGAAAATTGCGACAACGCTAGGATTTAAGGCTATTTTTCTACCTCCTTTTCAGGATGGCTTCTCCGAATGCAGCATCCTCAGGTGTGGTCACTTTTATATTCATATAGGAACCCTCTATCATATGAACCTCATGGTCTGTAGCCATCTCAACAATCATAGCATCATCCGTGATAGAGCTATCTGCTGTAGGGATAATCTTGTCATAGGCGCCACGGATAAGATTGTACTCAAAACACTGTGGAGTCTGTACAATCCACACATTACTTCTATCAGGTGTATCAAGAACCTTGCGATGAGAGTCAGTAACTTTAACAGTATCCTTGGATGGCATACCTACTACACAGGACTCATACAAGGCTACAGAAGACATGCAGCGGTGAATAATATCTACTGTAACAAAAGCTCTTGCACAATCATGTATTAAAACATAGCCATCGTCAACAGCCTTAAGACCAGCGTATACAGAGTTGTATCTCTCCTCACCGCCCTCAACGATAGCAACGCACTTATCAATATGATATTTCTCAATGATTTCCTTGCGACACTTCTCAACATCTCCAGGCGCTACAACAAGAACAATCTGAGTCACCTTGCTCTCTTGAAATGTTCGTAAACAATGAACCATCAATGGTGCATCGCCTATCTTCATGTACTGTTTTGGTATTTCCTGTTCCATTCTCTTGCCACTGCCTGCTGCAAGAACTATCGCTGTAAACTTGTTCATTATTGTTCCCTTTTAGTATTCTAAGTAAGCCATAAAACAATAGTTACATTAACGTTCTCCTAATTTTAAATTAGGTATCGCATTTAAATCCCAGCCATCTCTTCGGCCAGCCAAATATTCATAATACGCTGCCGCGCCAATCATAGCTGCGTTGTCTGTACATAGTATTGGAGATGGGTGGTAAAATTTCACGCCCTTTTCCTGGCACATTTTTTCCATTGCATTTCTAAGGGTTTGGTTGGATGCAACTCCACCTGCTATTGCAAATTTATCCATGCCAAACTCATCTATAGCACGAGCCGCATGGTCACAAAGAGTATCTATAACAGTCTGTTGGAAAGAGGCTGCTATATCTGCTTCGTTAACAGTCTCGCCCTTCATCTGCACTCCATTAATATAATTCAATACTTGAGATTTTAAACCACTAAAGGAAAAATCATATAGCTCATCCGTAACCTTAGGTCGTGTAAACTGAATAGCAAAAGGATTACCATCATGAGCTGCCTTTTCTACCTTCGGTCCACCTGGATAACCAAGACCTATAGCACGAGCCACCTTGTCAAAGGCTTCTCCTGCGGCATCATCTCTAGTACGACCAAGTATTTCGTATTTGCCATAATCAGATACACGCACAAGATGTGTATGACCACCAGAAACCACCAGGCATAAAAACGGTGGTTCTAAATCTTTGTTTTCTATGTAGTTAGCACTTATGTGGCCCTCGATATGATGAACGCCAATAAGAGGCTTTCCTGTGGCAAACGCAATAGCCTTGGCCTCTGCCACGCCTACAAGCAACGCTCCAACAAGGCCAGGGCCATATGTTACTGCTATAGCATCCATGTCCTCAAGGCCCATATCCGCCTCTTCTAAAGCCTTCTCTATAACTTGATTAATTCTCTCTATATGCTTTCTAGAAGCAATCTCTGGAACAACTCCCCCATACAATGTATGAAGAGGAATCTGTGTAGAAATGATATTGCTTCTAACATCCCTTCCATTTACAACAACAGCCGCTGCAGTCTCATCGCAGGAGCTCTCTATAGAAAGTATTTTTATTTCTTTAGTATCCATTTATTTCATCCTTTGTAGCCAATCTCCAGGTAAGGATTTTCCAATTACCATCTTTGTCCTTCCTCAAGCAAAAGTCCTCGTATGTACGGTCGTATGAGCTGCCCTCTCTGATAAAATAATATACAGATATGAACGCACAGTCATAACCATTAACCTTTTTGTACTGGACCTCTTTGGAATCACTGATAGTCGCTGAGACTATAGTCCTAGATCTGTTATGAAAATCCTCTATCTCCATAGAAAGAGAGGCTAAATATGTATCTCTAGGGTTGTATGCTAAAAGCTCGTCATCCATTAGCATACGAGCCTGATCTGCCATCTTCTCAAGCTCCTCCTGAGTGTAATCCTCACTATAATAGGCCGTAATAATTCGATTGTACCATTTGACAACTGCACGGGCTGTAGCAGGATAATCTGATTTAAAATTCTTATTGATAATAGCCTGAACCTCAGATACCTCAGTAGCTTCTTCAGCTTTGGACTGAGAGTTTCTTTTAGACAAATAGGCATAGTATCCCACAACCAGGGATACCATACAGATTACCGCTATTCCAATTCGCAGTACCTTTCTCATATTACTCCTCCGCAAAATCTAGCTCTAAGAACTTGCCGTCTTCTCCAAGCTCAGCCTGTGGAAATATATCACAGACAGCTTTCATATATCGCTTGTGTCCCGTCATAGATGGTGAAAAATGAGTAAGCCAAAGCTTGGATACATTTGCATCCTTAGCAACCTTTGCTGCCTCATAGAAAGTCATGTGTTTATTCTTTTTTGCCTTAGCCAGCTTTTCCTCTTCTGCGTACATGCCCTCGCAAATAAGAAGGTCCGAATCCTTAGCCCCATCAACAAGAGATGCGGTAGGTCTCGTGTCAGTACAATATGTGACCTTAATGCCCTTTCTAGCAGCTCCCATCACCATATCAGGTGTATAGGTCTTGCCTTCGAGCTCTACATTCTGGCCCTTCTGAAGTGGGTTCCATAGCTGGATTGGAATCCCCATTTCCTTAGCTGCATCAACATTGAAACGGCCCTTTCTAGGAATCTCAATGCTATAGCCATAACAAAGAACATTATGATTAACCTTGAAAGCATGGATATGATAACCCATTATTTCAATGGTATCTTCCGGCTCTGTAATCTCATGTAATCTAATTTCAAATGGAAGCTCTGGAGCAATCACCCTAAGGGAATTAACAACTCTCTCAAGCCCCTTTGGTCCAATTATTGTGACCGGCTCTGTCCTATCTGAATTGCCCATTGATAATAGAAATCCTGGCAAACCGCTAACATGGTCAGCATGATAATGAGTAAGACAGATTATGGAAATAGGGTTAGGTGAAAAACCTGCTTCCCTTAAAGCCACCTGGGTGCCCTCGCCACAATCTATCAGGAGGCCCTCACCATTGAACCTCATCAAACAGGATGTAAGCCACCTGTTTGGCAAAGGCAGCATTCCAGCTGTCCCCAACAAACAAACATCTAACATTTTATATCCTCAAATTCTATTACTCTAGCTAAATAAAAAAGTATTAATTCATCTCAAGGCGCATGCATATTGCATCCTCAACTGGATCAGAGTAGAAGTATTTGCGCCTACCTATCTCTTCGAAACCAACTTTCTCATAGAGAGCCTTGGCCCTTTCGTTAGAGACTCTAACCTCTAAAAAGACTGTATCCACACCTCTTGATGTAAGTTCTCTAAGACTAGCATCAAGAAGAGCTTTTCCAACGCCCTTGCCTCTATGTGACTCCGCTACAACTATATCAGGTAGCTCAGACTCTGGAACAGTCAAATAAAAAACTGCAAAACCTACACATGAATCTGACTCTGTAGCAACCATGATAAATGCATGATCTGAATCCATAGCCTCTTTATAAGAATCTCTTGACCAAGGACAACTCATAGAGGAATTTTCTATTTCTACTATAGTATCCAGGTCTCGGTCATTTGCAAAGCGAAATTCTATACTCATTGCAAACTACCTTTCTTTTCAAGACGCTCTCTCTCAGCTTGGGAAAGTCTAAGATACTCAGGTCTATGATCAGCAGCTGGCTCACATTCACCATTTGCATAGTAAACAGCTCCAAGCGCTGCAACTGATGATGCATGCTGACGATTTACATGAGCTGGAGCAAATCTATATGGAACCTTTATAATGGATGAAATCATCTCTGCGAATACAGGAGTGCCATCACCTAAGAATGTGACTGGCCTGCCAAGGGAATTAATCTCTTCTGCAATATCATGAAAATCTACTGCACACTGTTCTTTTAACACATGCAAGCTACCATCCTGGTCGAATTCATATAAGCCTGTGTATACCTGTCCGCGTCTCGCATCAAGAATCGGACATATAACATCTGAACTGCCCCACATATTATATGCCAATGCATCTACTGTAGGTACAGAAATAATAGGACAGCCAAGAGAAAGGCCAAGTCCCTTTGCTGTGGCCGATGCAATCCTAAGGCCTGTAAATGAGCCAGGGCCAGCTGCAACAGCAATAGCGTCTATAGAATTAAGATCAAGCTCAACCATCTTTGACAACTCATCAAGCATTGGAAGCAATGTCTGCGAGTGTGTCTTTTTATATCCAGTTGTATATTCGCCAATTAAATTATCGTCTTCTACAATGGCAACTGAAGCCACTAGCCCAGAGCCGTCTATTCCCAATATTTTCATAGTTATTTCTGTATCTTCTCTACCGTAATCTTGCGGTAATCAAATCCTTTTTCTAAATTCTTCTCTATTGTAACCTGAGTATAATTATCAGGCAAAATATCCTCTATAAGATTAGCCCACTCGATAAGAGACACTCCATCTCCATAAATGTAGTCCTCATATCCTATCTCGTCCATCTCCTCTACATCGCCTATACGATATACATCAAAATGGTAAAAAGGAAGCCTACCTGTATCATATACCTGAACTATTGTGAAAGTAGGACTACATATAGCCTCATCAATCTCAAGACCCGTAGCAAATCCCTGTGTAAAGACTGTCTTGCCCACTCCCAAATCTCCAATGAGAGTAAACACCTGTCCTGGGGTGGCCTCTGTTGCGAGACGCTTTCCTAAGGCTTCTGTTTCTTCTGGTGAATTAGTTTCAATAATCTCTATCATTTTAATTGTAATTTATAATCCTCTACATGATTTGTAATATATTCTTTGATTGAAGAATATTCATTTTCAATATCTGACATTGGAATAATATATGCATTGACTCTATTTGAATAGATCAAAAAATATTCCTTCCAAGAAGATACCTTGTAAATGTACTCCCATGGCAACTCTGCAGGCTGCTCTGTAGTAGGTGAGCTAATTAAAATGCCTGTCTCTGTAAGCTCATAAGTAAGTGGGTGCTGAAATACATCCTGGAGCATTTGATTTTTAACCCTAAGCTTAAGGCTCATAGGGATGTAAAGCAAAAACACAATTGCCACAACTGGATACATAACTCTATATGCAAGGGACAGCTGTTGAAAACGTAAAATCCATACTGTAATCAAAAGGACAAACAGTAAAATAGAAAGAATCCCCTGATTGGAAGTATATGTGTGATGTAAGTTGTATCTATATAAATCATTCTCTGATATTTTGGTGCTAAACTTAATATTTGTCATAATCAAAATCTCCCTATATATAGTGTATTTTACCATAATATACTTCTATATACAAAAAAAGAACGAGTCGAAACCCCTTACGACTCATTCTTAAACCATTTCTCCTAAAAAGCAAACTGTCTGTTACTTTTCTTACTGAAATTCAGTATAGGTATCTATGACAAGAATGTCAACAGTTTGAACTATTCAGGGTATTATTTTGTATAAATGCCACAAAATCTCTGGGCATAATGTGATGATAATACGAAAACCTTTAAGTAAAAATAAAGACCCGTATCCCATATTCTTTCCATGGTTTTGTTATTTCTTTGAAAGCTTCATAGTAAGGGCTATTCTTCCCTTCTTTTCATCCACAGAAAGAACCTCCACATCTACAATATCTCCAACAGAAACCACCTCTAACGGATGCTTAATATAACGATCAGTCATCTGTGAAATATGAACCAATCCATCCTGGTGAACTCCAATATCTACAAAAGCACCAAAATCGATAACATTTCGAACGGTCCCCTTAAGCTGCATACCAGGCTTTAAGTCCTTCATCTCAAGAACATCACTCTTAAGGATTGGCTTTGGCATATCTTCTCGTGGATCGCGTCCTGGCTTTTCAAGTTCCTTTACAATATCCTCTAAAGTCATCTCTCCAACGCCAAGTTCTGTTGATAACTCTTTGATATTTTTTATACTCTTGTGGATTTCCTTAAGTGTTCCTGATGCAATGTCTTTTACATCAAATCCAAGCTTCTCAAGAAGAGCCTTAGCTGCATCATAACTCTCTGGATGAACAGCTGTAGCATCGAGAGGATTCTTTCCGCCTGTAATTCGCATGAAACCTGCGCACTGCTCAAATGCTTTTGGTCCAAGCTTAGGAACTTTCTTAAGCTCTGCGCGAGAATTGAATTTTCCATTCTCCTCACGGTATGCAACGATATTTTTTGCAAGGGTTTTGTTGATACCTGAAACATACTCAAGCAATGATGCCGAAGCTGTATTTAAATCTACACCAACAGCATTAACACATGTCTCTACTACTCCTGCAAGGGTCTCATCAAGCTTTTTCTGATTCATGTCATGCTGATACTGACCAACACCTACGGATTTTGGATCAATTTTAACAAGCTCTGCAAGTGGGTCCTGAAGACGGCGAGCCATAGATGTAGCGCTACGCTGTCCTACATCAAAATTAGGGAACTCTTCTGTAGCAAGCTTGCTTGCTGAATAAACAGAAGCCCCGGCCTCATTAACGATAATGTATTCAACCTTTTCAGGAATCTCTTTTAACATATCAACGATAATCTGCTCAGACTCACGGCTGGCTGTTCCATTGCCCAGGGAAATAAGAGATACGTTGTACTTTTTAATAAGGGACTTAATCACCTTTTTAGTCTCCTCTACCTTGTTCTGAGGAGCGGTTGGATAAACTACTGTTGTATCAAGCACCTTTCCTGTAGCATCCACAACTGCGATTTTACATCCTGTTCTAAAGGCAGGGTCCCAGCCTAATACATTACGACCTGCAATCGGTGGCTGCATAAGAAGCTGAGTAAGATTCTTTCCAAATACCTTGATAGCTCCATCCTCTGCCATCTCTGTAAGGTTGTTTCGGATTTCATTTTCAATAGAAGGTGCAATAAGTCTTGTGTATGCATCCTCGATTGTTGTCTGCAGAGTCTGATTCGTATTTACGTTATCTCTGCTGATAATTTTCTTTTCCAAATAATTTAAAATATCATCAACTGGAGCCTCAATGCTCACTTTTAGAATCTTTTCCTTTTCGCCACGGTTAAGGGCAAGGATTCTATGCCCTGGAAGCTTAGCAATTGCCTCGTCATAGTCGTAGTAATTCTCATAGACCGACTCCGCCTCTGCATCCTTTGCCTTTGAAATAATGCGACCATTTTTAAATGTTTTCTCGCGAATCCAGGTACGATAATCAGCATCGTCAGAAATGCTCTCTGCAATAATATCACAAGCACCAGCAATAGCTTCATCCGGTGTGTTAACTTCCTTTTCAGGATTGATAAATGACTTTGCCTCCTCTTCAAGAGACTTGTCTGTCATCTGAAGGATAATAATATTTGCAAGTGGCTCTAAGCCCTTTTCCTTGGCTATAGTAGCTCGAGTTCTGCGCTTTGGTCTGTATGGACGATATAAATCATCAACAGCAACCTGAGTGGTTGCCTCAAGAATAGCTTTTTTAAGCTCATCTGTCAGAAGGCCCTGCTCCTCAATGGACGCAAGACATGTGGCTTTTTTCTCTTCAAGATTTCGTAAATACGTAAGTCTCTCAGAAAGAGCACGTAACTGCTCATCATTAAGTCCGCCTGTAGCCTCTTTTCTATAGCGGGAAATGAATGGAACTGTATTCCCCTCATCTAATAATTTCACTGCAGCCTCAACCTGTGCAGGTCTAACCTGAAGCTCTGTTGCAATCTGTTTAGTAATATCCATGTTGTAACTCTCTTTCTTTTTATATAAAAAGCTCCTTTTATAAGCCCAAGCTAAATATAGGATGCTATTTATTTACAAATGCTGATTTTACTTTAGCATTTAGATTTCTTACTATTTTCGCTCCTATCCATGTAAGAACGATAGCTAATAAGAATAATGTAAAGGTCTCTCTACGACTGTATAAAGAAATATCATAATGCTTAAATAACAAAATGATTATCATATGGTGAACTAAAATTATATTCCAACTAATGCCCGAAATATAAGTAATCGCCTTATATATTCTCTTTTCAGGATTAATATCCACATCCCTTATTGCTAAAAACATAGTAACAGACCATATGACACATACAATTTCAAATGGCTGATTTAAAACTACAGGGAAAATTGCAGTGTAGCCAGCGAGCAGTAAATAAACGAATATGGCCACTGAAATTACAGTGCAAATTATTCTTATATTTTTTAAAATCTGCTTTTGTCCAACGAGCTCATAAAGGAGCATTCCCACGTAAAAATACAGCAACACAAATAATGGATTGTGCTCCACTTGCATATCAAAAGGATTGAAAACAAAAAGCATAAATCCACTCCAAAGAGCAAGCACTACAAGCAAAACATATTTGCACTTTTTAACAGCCTTCGCAAAAAGTGGGAAGAATATATAGCAAAATACTATACATGACATGAACCACTCTCCAATAAGGTAAAAGTCCAGTCCTCCACTCATCTCCTGTACCATTGCATCTACACCAATAATCGTAAATACGAAAGTGTAAAGTGGAGAAGTGCTTCCTGCTGCAACATTATTTACTGCAAAGTATGCAAGAAACATTATCGTATATGCGATATAAAATGGAATAAATAATCCCTTAAATCTTCGGATGTAATATTCTTTTGTAGTCAGCTCATCCTCATGATTATACATAAGCGCATAACCTGAAATAATAAACAAAAACAAGCTAGCTGGACGAGCCCATATATTAGCAAAATAATTGACCGAAGGCATGATTGGATCTGTGCCATGAGCCAAGTTAATATACTCTATACAAAAATGATATAAAAATATAAAGATAACACCTATATCTCTGAGGATATCGAGGCCTATAATTCTCTTTTTCATATGATTTTCTCCTGTGGATTTTTACTAATTCAGTATATATAAAATAAAACTCGTTAGCAACTTGCGCCGTCTTGCACATTGTTTTTTCTGTTGACAAGATTTACAGCTAGTGATATAACCGTATTAATACAAATAATACAGCTAGGAGATTTATGTTATGAACAAAAAATTTTTAGTACTTCTTATGACAATGGGCTTATCAATTGTAGCCTGTGGAAAAAACGATGACTTTTATAATGAAGATAACGGATGTGGTGTTGGCCTTGAGGAATGCGCATCAGAGTGTGATTCTGCCGAGGAGTCTCTTCTCACTGCAGAAGATGATAAATTAGAGGTGACAGTTGAAAACGAAAAGGAAAATATTAGCTTTTCTATTTTAGATGATGGCAAGACTGTTCTCGAGAAACTTGGTGAGCCTGCTAGCACAACTGATGACGGTGATTACCACACTAGCAAATACTATAATGCAGGAGAATTGGCATATAGCACTGAAGGAGATACTACAGAGATTGTTGAGTTCAAAAGCTTTAGCAATGACTGGAAAACAAGCAAAGGCATTACAGTTGGTTCTACTATAGATGAAATTTTAAAAGCTTATGGTGAGTCAGCTTGTGAATATGAGTCAGAAGACGGCGAACATATTATAAGCTATACTTACGAAAACGGCTATAGCATTTACTTTACTATAAATGACAACAACGAGGTAGCCTTCTTCCAGATGTGTATCGGACGTGGCTAATATATTAGGAGGTGCTATTCAAGCACCTCCTTTTTCATTTGTATATATTCTTCATGTATTCTCTTGCATTAAAAAAATTCTATTTTAAATTTAGAATTACTGTATATTCTGGGATTGCCTCACTGCCTATTTTATCTGTTAACCCTATATCCGCTTGTCTATCTGCTATTTTTTTATCATATTCTTCCTTTGAAATAAAATGTATATGTTCAAAAACTTCCATAATGTTCATATAGAATTCTTCATTTTTGATTTCCTTAGCATCTACTATTTCATTACTTGTATTATAGAACTCAACACAATAATACTTCGGATATTCTTCACTGTTGCTATTCTCGTCAGGAATACTAGCTTCATAAAACATTGGCTTGATTCCATGCGCTTCTGCCGCTTCATTCAGTTCTTCACATTTCTCATAATCAGTTGAGCCAGCATTTATTTCATAAAACTGTTCCAAATCCATGCCTGGATCCCCACTGTAATCGAAATATCCATACTTGTAATTTCCATCAGCATCAATTAAAGCAGCCTCATGGTATCGCGATGTACTAATTCCTTGACCATATGTACCTATATAGCCATACTCATTTAAATCATTCCAACCATTAGCACCGCATTCGCCATCTAGGGTGTAGATTAGCTGTAGTTCTCCGTCAATATCTTTTATAACAACATAATCATTTGCAAAAGGACCGCTACCTGACTTTGCTTTAAGGTCTAATGCCAATTCTTTTTTCCCATCATCTCCACAATCTATGTAAGCATATGCTACAGTACCAATTTCTACATTAGCTTTCTTTTCAAATTCATCTATAAACTCCATAAATGAAATTGACTTATCTCTTATATCACCAAAATCGTACGTCCCATAATTTTCTTCATCGAAAACATTATCGCAATAAAACGCCAAGCTCAATTCACTCTTTCCCGTGAGAAAATCCCTATATATTTGAGTATCTTGATCTGTGTCATCCTCTGGAAGTATAAGTGCAGTCCCTATAGACTGTCCCTCATCTTGTTCCTCATTTATTTCTTCATTTTTGTTATCCTTCTCATTATCTTTATCAACTTGTTCAGTATCAATCTTAGTATCATTTGTATCTTTTGATACACCGCATGCAGCTAATAATATAATCTGCAAAACCATAACTATACTAATAATTTTTCTGTTTTTCATAAACTACTATCCTCCCGTATTGAATGACATTCTTTTCACATAGTATTTTACTTTCTGTACTATGTCAAGTAATACAGTTCTCGTACCATCTTACCATACTACCAATATACAAAAGCACAATAAAAAAGGGGTAGGATGTTTCCTACCCCTTAAAATGAACCACTAACCCCGTCCCCTAGGGTCAAATTTTTTCTACGTTGCGTGTGGCTACTACGTCAACGCCTGTGCCGCAGACATTTTTAACTACCACGTCGCCTATGCGGATTGGTGCGGACATAACTGCTGCATCAATTTCTTTCATGACTGCATCAATTTTGTCCTTAGGTATGTTAGATTTAGTCTTCACTGAAACGCGAGGCTTGTCTCCTCCTAGGATAACAGCTGTAGATGTGACTGTACGCTCTGGATGAGTAACTTCATTTCTTGCATATTTATCACCGATGCCACAGGTGTTACCTGTCACTGAAACAACCTCTCCATTTTCTAATTCTACCGTAATGGCACAACCCATTGGGCAGCCGATACATGTTAATTCTCTCTTTTCCATTTTATCTTCTGCCTCCTATTCATTTTCTATCTTTACAGTTATTTTCTTAAGACCTGATTTTTCTTTCAACTTGTCCTTAAGTAAAATAACCTGCTCCATTTCACCTGGAGCCATGATACGTTTTTTGTTGTGCATTACACGCTCGTCGTCAAAGTAAACACTCACGAATGAATCCTTGTACACTGCTCCTACACGGAAACGAACTGTAAGTTTATCATCCATTCTGTCTACATTGATTGTAGAAGGCACAGTGTATCTAGCACCTTCTGTAGCAACAATCTCAATATCTGATTTCGCATCAGAAAGTTCACCCTTAACAAACTTGGCTGCATTCTGACCAGCTCTGTCTGCCTCCTCTGAGACATAGTCCACAAGGTCATGAACATGAAGAACATTACCGCAAGCAAACACGCCTGGAATATTTGTTTCAAGTGATTCATTGACTATTGGTCCACTTGTGATAGGGCTCATCTCAACTCCTGCATTTCGTGAAAGCTCATTTTCTGGAATGAGTCCACAGGAAAGAAGAAGGGTATCACATGTGTATCTCTCCTCTGTACCTGGGATTGGCTTGCCCTTACCATCAACCTCAGCGATAGTAACTGCTGTTACTTTTTCCTTGCCTTCAATATCAACAACTGTATGCGAAAGCTTAAGAGGAATTCCAAAGTCATCTAGGCACTGTACAATATTTCTCTTTAAACCACCTGAATATGGCATAAGCTCTGCAACAACTTTTACCTTGGCACCCTCTAGTGTCATACGGCGTGCCATAATAAGGCCAATATCACCAGATCCTAAAATTACTACTTCTCTACCTGGCATGTAACCTTCAATATTTACAAGACGTTGAGCAGTACCTGCCGAGAAAATACCTGCCGGTCTAAAGCCAGGAATATTTAAAGCTCCTCTTGGGCGCTCTCTGCATCCCATGGCAAGGATAACAGCCCCTGCCTTTATCTGGTACATTCCATCCTCACGGCTCATAGCTGTTACAACTCTGTCTTCAGAGATATCCATTACCATTGTGTTAAGCTTGTACTCTATTTTTGCATCTAATACTTTTTCAATAAATCTATAAGCATACTCTGGACCAGTAAGCTCTTCTTTAAATGTGTGGAGTCCAAAACCATTGTGGATGCACTGATTTAAAATTCCACCTAGCTCCTTATCTCTTTCCAATATAAGGATTTTATCTACTCCGGCATTTCGTGCTGCAACAGCTGCTGCAAGTCCTGCTGGGCCGCCGCCAACAATAACAATATCATAGTTCATCATTACTGCTCGCCTCCCTTCTGATTTTTGGTGCGCTCAATAACGATATTTGAACGACCACCACTCTTTGTTATTTCTTCATAATCAAGGCCGAGCTCTCTGTGAAGAATTTCCATTGTCTTTGGAGAACAGAAACCTGCCTGACATCTTCCCATTCCAGCTCTCGTTCTTCTCTTTACTCCGTCCAATGAACGAGCTCCAAGTGGTCTGTGAATTGCATCAAGAATTTCTCCCTCTGAAATAGACTCACAGCGGCAAATAATGTTACCATACGCCGGATTTTTCTTAATTAATTCATTTCTTTCTTCAATGGATAGATTTTCAGGATTCATTACATCCTTACGCTTACTAATCCAGTTAGCCTTAGGAGTAAGTCCCATCATATCCTTTAACATATTTCCAACCATTTCGCCTATGGCTGGGCTTGAGGTAAGACCAGGAGACTCAATAGCTGCACAATCAATAAAATTCTTTGCTCCCTTTACCTCACCGATGATAAATTCATGGCGAGCCTCGTGAGCACGAAGACCTGCAAATGATGTGATTACCTTTCTCATTGGAAGGTTTTTCACATGGTCATTAGCCTTTGCAATAAGGTCATTGATTCCTTCTGCAGTTGTGTTTGTTCCTTCTTTGTCATCAATATCTATTGCTGTTGGTCCAACAATAAGATTTCCATGAACTGTAGGTGAAACAAGCACGCCTTTACCAAGATTTGTTGGCTGTGGGAAAATCGTATGACTAACATGATTTCCTACTTCTTTATCAAGTAAGCAGTAATCTCCTCTTCTTGGGATAATCTCAATTTTGTCATCATCCTCACTTACCATATTGTGAATCACGCCTGAATAAACGCCTGCAGCATTTACTACGTATCTAGAAACATACTCACCATTGTTAGTGCGAATGTGCCACAATCCATCCTCGCTCTTTTTAATATCTTCTACCTTGGTATTAAATCTAAAATCAACTCCATTTACATTTGCATTTTCTGCCATTGCAATACATAGCTTAAATGGGCAGATAATACCGCCAGTTGGTGCATAAAGTGCTCCTTCTACGTTGTCAGAAAGATTTGGTTCCATCTCAAGTGCCTCTTCACGGCTCAAGATTTTCATACCCTTTACACCGTTTTTAATACCTCTGTCATAGAGATCCTGAAGCCCTGGAAGTGCTTCCTTGTGGATGCATACAACCATGGAACCATTTCTTTTGAACGGAATGTCCAAATCACGGCAAAGGTCGTCCATCATCTCGTTTCCTCTGACATTTAATTTTGCCATTAATGATCCAGCTGCTGCATCAAAGCCTGCATGTACAATTGCCGAATTAGCTTTTGAGGTACCCTCACATACATCCTCACATTTTTCTAGTACACAGACATTTGCCTCATAGCGTGAGAGTTCTCTTGCAATTGCGCTACCGGAAACGCCTGCGCCTATGATTATGACATCATACAACATAGTTTTTTCTCCTACCTTTTACATATTCTTTTGAAAAAAGGAGTCGGCAATTAGACGCATCTCATCATGCGTTCAATACCGACTCCAATCCTCAGTGTATCAATAATAAAGTTTAAAAAATGGTTACAGGTTTCAGTATTGAATACTGAATTAATAATAACTCACATAGATTACATTTCTGTGAACAGTTCTTTTAACCAAACATCTGAGCTGCAGCAAGTGCGTTGTATAGAAGGGATGCAACAACACCACCACAGATAGGTGCTACAGCTGGAATCCATCCATAGCTCCAATTTCCGTTCTTCTTACCAAAGTTTGGTGCAAGGCAAAGATAAGCAATACGAGGAGCTGTATCTCTTGCTGCATTCATTGCGTATCCTGTAAGACCACCAAATGAAGCACCACAAGCAACGATTACACCATATACAAGTACCCAAACTGTGCGGTCAGAACCTGCTGGAATAAGAGCAAGTGTAAATACAAGAATAAATGTAGCTACGAACTCTGACATAAAGTTAAGGAACTGATTTGGGATAGAAGGTGCTGTACAGAAGCAACCTCTAACAACATCATCCTCAGCAGTAGCCTTGATATGATCGTGATAAAGAAGCATCAATATAGCTGCACCTACAAAACCACCAAGCATCTGAGCAACTATCTGCCCAGGTACTGTGCTCCAATCACCGCTTCTGATTGCAATACCAATTGTAACTGCAGGGTTGAATGCTGAAGGGCATCCTGTGAAACTGCTCATTGCAAATGCAGGAACCATAACGGCCATTCCCCAACCGATAAGGATGTGAACTGCTCCGCCGCCCTTAAAACCAGACTTATTTAAAGAAACGTTACAGCAAACACCATCACCAAGTAATACAAGTATAATAGTACCAATAAACTCGCCTACATAAACTGACATAAATATTACCCCCTTTAATTAATAACTTTATAAGCACCTATTTAGCACTACATGCTCCCGTAGGCCACCTTCCATACTCGGGCAAGGGAACTCCCCTAAAGGGGCACCCTCCTTCCCCGGCATGGATGCCATCTCCGTTCCACTACGGTCGGTGCTGGGCGAATGTCCCCTGGACATTCAGCACCCTACTCGCGCTTCCCCACTTTACGAAAGGTGCTTATATTTTTACTTAACGTTGCTTTACCACAGGCTATTCCTTAGCCCAACCACGTGTTGCTGCTACAGCCTTTGACCAGCCCTTAATAGCTGCTGTTCTGTCTGCATCAGTCATAGCTGGCTTGAACTCACGGTCTACAGACCAGTTCTTGATAACATCTTCCTTGCTCTTCCAGTAGCCAACTGCAAGACCTGCAAGATATGCAGCACCCATAGCCGTTGTCTCAACACAGCTTGGACGAAGAACGTCTGTATTAATAATATCTGACTGGAACTGCATCAAGAAGTTGTTGTTTGATGCACCACCGTCAACTTTAAGTGCTGTAAGATGCTTTCCTGAGTCAAGCTCCATAGCATGTAATACATCGTATGTCTGATAAGCAAGTGACTCAAGTGTTGCTCTAATAAGGTGATACTTATTAACACCACGTGTAAGTCCTGTGATAGCTCCACGTGCATATGGATCCCAGTATGGAGCGCCAAGACCTGTAAATGCAGGTACAACATAGCATCCATTTGTATCCTTAACACGTGTTGCAAAGTATTCTGAATCTGGTGAAGAATCAACAATCTTCAACTCATCACGAAGCCACTGAATAGCTGCACCAGCTACATATACAGAACCTTCAAGTGCGTATGTAACCTTACCATCAAGTCCCCAAGCAATAGTTGTAAGAAGGTCATTCTTAGAGAATATTGGCTTCTCACCTGTATTCATAAGCATGAAGCAACCTGTTCCGTATGTATTTTTAGCTTCACCCTCTTTGTAACATGTCTGTCCGAAAAGAGCTGCCTGCTGGTCACCAGCAGCACCTGCGATGCGGATAGGGCCGCCAAAGAATTCTGGATCTGTCTCTCCATAGATGCAGCTAGAAGGCTTAGCCTCTGGAAGCATGCTCTTTGGAATCTCAAGGATCTGGCAAAGCTCATCATCCCATTCAAGAGTATTAATATTAAATAATAATGTACGGCTCGCATTAGAGTAATCAGTAACATGTACTTTACCCTTTGTAAGTTTGTAGATTAACCAAGAATCTACTGTACCAAAAGCAAGCTCACCTTTTTCTGCTCTCTCACGAGCACCCTCTACATTATCAAGAATCCAACGGATTTTTGTTCCTGAGAAGTATGGGTCAAACTTAAGACCTGTCTTCTGCTGGAATTTCTCAACAATTCCAGGTATCTTACCCTTCATCTGTTCTGCAAAGTCAGCTGTACGACGGCACTGCCAAACAATAGCATGTGTGATAGGCTGTCCTGTAGCCTTGTCCCAAACAATAACTGTCTCACGCTGATTTGTGATACCGATTGCTGCGATATCATCTGATGTAGCACCCACTTTTCTCATAGCTTCACGAGCAACAGAAAGCTGTGTCTGCCAGATTTCATTAGCATCATGCTCTACCCAACCTGGCTGTGGAAAATACTGCGTAAATTCCTTTTGTGCAACAGAGCACATCTCGCCCTTTTCATTGAAAAGGATACATCTGTTACTTGTTGTTCCGGCATCAAGAGCCATTACGTATTTTGCCATTATTACTCCTCCTTCTTTTTGCGCCATTTGGCATTGGCTAGTTTCGGAGAAGGCTTTTAACACTTATAGCTGCCAGACCTCTTCATTAGTAGTCGATACTGCCAGCACCCCATTATTAAGTGCATTCATAACATCATCTCTGTCACTAATAAGGCCCCCCGCTAAGACAGGAACTCTACTAGCTCTGTTCACCCTCTGGATAATCTTAGGTAAGACTATGCCAGGAAGAATCTCGATGACGTCCGGTGTAGATATTCCATGACGGTCTTGCTTCTCAATGTTCACAAGAGCCATACTATCAATTACAAAATATCTAAGCACCGTATATAAGCCTAACTCCTTCGCCCGTCCAATGAGATTTCCTTTGGTGGTGATAATACCGTCTGCCTCAGTATTATTTTTAATAAAGTCGACTGAGATTTCTTTGGTGTTATTGAGGCCTGTAATCAAATCCAGGTGCACCATAGCTACCTTATCGACTGATTTTATTTTTTGTACAATATCCGGAATCGTACAAACATCTCCGTATAATATGAAGATTATCTCGCAATCCGTCTCTAAAGCATGAGCCAAACCTTCGTCGTCTTTTATGGCTGCGATAACTGGATTAACCTCCAGCTTTTCGATGAATTCTCTATGCATTTTATACTCCTCCCTAGCACCTTTGCCTAAGTTTAGGCACAAAAAAAGAACATGCCTAAAGGAGCAAGAGCTCATCTCTTGTCACAGCCACATTCTCATCTCTCACGGGCATTTATTAACTTATCTGATTAAATCATAACGCAGTTATAGGTAAATATCAACATAAATTTTTCACATAATTTAGCTTATGTATGCACAATTGACTAATATTGTCATTGTCTTATTATTAACAATCTGTCAACTTTGCACTAATTAAGACGGTTCCCGGACTTTATTTATTGGACAGTCTGTCCTTTTAACCGCAATTTTTATTAAATTTGGACATAAAAAAAGCAAGTTTTGATAATAAAACTTGCTTTGATTATTAATTACTGCTGTACTGCCACAATAGCGTTATATAAGTCGTCGTACTCTTCAAAAGCAGGATACTGTGGATAGTCATTTTTAATAGCCTCAGTAGTTCTGAAAAGGAAGCCTGCCTTTGATGCCTGAATCATAGCTAAATCATTAAAGCTATCACCGCTGGCGATTGTTTCAAAACCGCAAGACTGAAGAGCCTTAACTGTAGTGAGCTTGCTCTTGTCGCATCTCATCTTATATCCTGTAATCTCACCATTGTCTCCAACAATAAGCTCATTGCAGAAAATTGTAGGCATGCCAAGCTTTTCCATTAAAGGTCCTGCAAACTGTGAGAAAGTATCACTGATAATAATTGTCTGTCCAAATGCTCTAAGCTTATCTAAGAACTCCTTAGCTCCTGGAAGTGGATCGATACCAGCGATAGTCTCCTGAATCTCCTTAAGACCTAAGCCATGCTCTTTTAAAATATCAATACGATATTTCATAAGCTTGTCATAATCTGGCTCATCTCTTGTTGTCTTCTTGAGCTCAGGAATACCTGTAGCCTCTGCAAAAGCAATCCAAATCTCTGGAACCAAAACACCTTCTAAATCTAAGCAAGTAATATACATAACAATTCTCCAATTTCTATTAGTACGCCAGTTACGGCTACAAGCCTTAGAGTCTCTTAGCTCAACTACATATTTCACTTGAGAGACCTTAGAGCTTGATAGCTGCTGGCTCATTTTAACAACATAGTTACATTAAGTTTTCAATTTACAGCATTACATTAGATTTATCTACCACAAATTTTAGTAGAAACGAATCACTGAAATGATGCCACCAAGTGCTGCTGCACGCTCCTCGAACTCTGCCTCAGACATCTCTGCTGTAACAAAACCTGTCTCATTGTCTAAATCAAGGCTTGCGTACTCAACATTGCCAAATTCATTTTCGATATTAGACTGTAAAGCTGAAGTTCTAACAAAGAAACGATATCTCTGCTCTAATGGATTAGCAAGTGTAAGCTTTTCAGCCTCCCAGCCAATCTTAACCTGTCTATTTGTATTTCTAGCAAGGAATACCATATCACCAACTACTGCTGATGCTGTAGGAAGAGCACCTGCGCCTGCACCATAGTACATAGACTCACCAAGCATATTTCCCTTTACAGAAACAGCATTCATAACACCTGCTACATGGTAAAGCATCTGCTCTGGCTTAATCATAAATGGAGCTACACGGCATGAATATGTGTCTCCCTCCTTAACGCTACGAGCAACAAGCTTGATGCTGCAGCCCATTTCCTTAGCATATTTAAAATCTGTAGAAGAAATCTTGCTGATACCCTCTGTTGGAATATCATTGAAATCAACTGTCTTTCCAGAAATAAGTGATGTAAGAATTGCAATCTTACGGCAGCTATCATGACCCTCAACGTCAGCTGTTGGGTCCTTCTCTGCATAACCAAGAGCCTGTGCCTCAGCAAGGATTTCATTGTAATCACTGCCAAACTGCTCCATATTTGTAAGCATGTAGTTAGTAGTACCGTTGCAAATTGCATCGATTTCCTCGATAACATCACCTGTAAGACATGCAGTAAGTGTACGGATAATAGGAATACCACCGCCGACTGCTGCCTCGAACACGAAGTTAACACCGTGCTTGTCAGCGATTTCCATAAGCTCTGCGCCCTTGTCCGCTACTAGGGCTTTATTTGAAGTAGTGACAGACTTTCCAGCCTCAAGCATTTCCTTAACAAATGTGAAGGCAGGCTCCACACCACCCATAGTTTCAACGACAATCTGTACCTCTTCATCTTGTGCAATCTTCTTGTAATCCTTGACGAAGCAATCCTCGTGAGGGTCACCAGGAAAATCTCTCAAATCCAAGATATATTTAAGCTCAAGTTCCTCACCTAATCTAGCCTTGATAATATCTCTGTTTGTATCAAGAACTTTTGCTACACCGGAACCAATTGTTCCGTATCCCATAATTGCTGCTTTCATGTTGTCACTCCCTTGCTAAAATCTTTACGTAGTTAACACCGCCAACATTTTCGATAGAATTAACTAATTCGGAGAAATCTCCTGAATCCTCAAGAACATCTACTGAAATAGTAACTGTAGCGAATCCGTTGACTGGAATACTTTGGTGTACTGTCAAAATATTCACATGAAAATGAGCCATCTCCTCAAGTACCTTGGAAAGAATTCCAGGCTCATCCTCTAATTGGATGACCATATTAACGGTTTTCCCTTTTGCATCCTCGTGGAATGGAAAAATGTCATCCTTATACTTATAAAAAGAGCTACGACTAATTCCAACCTGTTCTGTAGCTTCTTGAACTGAATCACACTTGCCAGTTTCAATAAGCTTCTTCGCAGCTACCACCTTAAGCAAAACCTCAGGAACCGCCTTTTCTTTTAAAACAAAATAGGTAGTCTTCTCTGCCATATATCCTCCATAAGTGTCTTTAGCACAAAAACATTTGTACACGCTCAGAAGATAATAACATTAAACACTACCTAATTTCAAGTACTATATTAAATTATTGCCTAGTAAAATTAGGCTTTTTCGTTTTTTAGTCCTCAGCAGTAGCTCCACGGTCTGGACAACCAAGAGAAAGCCACTTGAGATAGGCATTCATAAATGGTGTAAGCTTGCCATCTAATACTGCATCTGCATTGCCTGACTCCTCGCCTGTACGAAGATCCTTGACCATAGTGTATGGCTGTAATACGTATGAACGTATTTGATTTCCCCATCCTATATCTGAGACTTCGCCTCTGATTCCACTAGCCTTGGCTGCATTCTCCTCCTGTTTCAAAAGAAGGAGCTTAGTCTTTAACATCTGCATTGCCTTATCCTTGTTTTGGAACTGACTACGCTCATTTTGGCAAGTAACAACTATTCCTGTAGGGAAATGTGTGATACGTATAGCCGAGCTGGTCTTGTTAATATGCTGGCCACCAGCACCTGATGAGCGATATGTATCAATACGGATATCCTCTTCTTTGATTTCAACATCCACATCCTCTTCTATGTCAGGCATAACATCGCATGATGCAAATGAAGTCTGTCTCTTACCCTGTGCATTAAATGGAGAAATTCTAACAAGTCTGTGAATTCCCTTTTCTGATTTAAGGTAGCCGTATGCATTTTCTCCATTAACCTGAAATGTGACTGATTTGATACCAGCCTCATCTCCCTCCTGGTAATCAAGCTCCTCAACGGAAAATCCAGCATCAGAAGCCCAACGAGAATACATACGATAAAGCATCTGCACCCAATCACATGCCTCAACGCCACCTGCTCCAGAATGAAGTGTCACAATAGCGCTGTCACTATCATACTCTCCCGATAAAAGAGTCTTCATTCTAAGAGTCTCTAAGTCACTTTCAAACTCTTCTATAAGAAGGCCAACAGTATCAACTATCTCCTGGTCCTCCTCTTCATTTCCAAGTTCGATGTAATCTTCTATTTCCTTATATAAGTCCTCAAGCTTATCGATGATTAGAACATCATCCTTCATGGACTTAAGCTCTTTCATTTTATTGGTAGACACTTGCGCATCTGCCCAAAAATCAGGAGCTTCCATCTCGCGCTCAAGCTCTTCTATACGAGCCTTCTTAGCTGCGACGTCAAAGTGAATCCCTCACTTCCGTCATAGAATTTTTGTGCGACGCAAGTCGCTGTTTGAACTGATCAAGTTCTATCACGAAATCACCTCTTTTCAATTCTCGCTTGTTACGCTTTTTACACCCGCCTGTTACGCTCTCAATCCTTACTATTGCATCACTCGACTAACACGTCTCGCTAAGCAACAGTAAGAGATTGATAGCTACAGGCTATTTTAAAATAGCTATTACTGATAAAACTATTATCCACCACTATTTCTTGCTATAACTTGCTCTGCCACTTGTACTACTGGCGCAATACTTCTAAGGCCTTCTGAAGCTGATTATCAAACTCTACAGCATATTCATCATCCTCGCCACCTAAGAATTCATATTCTATGACAACGTCCGGTGTGATGCCCTGGCCGTGGATACACTCTCCACTTGGAGTGTAGTACTTATTAGTAGTAAGCTTAATAGCTGAACCATCCTGTAATTGAAAACTTGTCTGAACAATACCCTTACCATAGGTCTGTGTGCCAATAATAGTGCCATACTTAAAATCACGTATAGCTCCTGTAAAAATCTCAGCAGAAGATGCTGTATTTCCATTAACTAGTACTACTGTAGGAATCTCTTTGTGGCTAGCATCTGAATTGTAATCTCTGCGATTGCCCGCCTTGTCCATTGTGTACATTACAGTACCCTTTGGCAAAAGATAATCTAATATATTAGTAGCTGTATCAACTATACCGCCACCATTGTTTCTCAAATCATAGATAACAGATGTCATGCCCTGAGCCTGTAAATCCTCAAATGCTTTTTCAAATTCCTTATCTGTGCTTCCTGTAAATTGAGAAATCTGGATATAACCGATATTGTCATCCAGCATCTTATAGGAAACTGTCTCAACCTCAATAATATCTCTAACTAATGTAATCTCTATTTCTTCGCCGTCTCTATCAATAACAATAGTCACTTCTGTGCCTTCATCGCCGCGAAGATATTTAGATACATAATCCTCAAGTGAATAGTTGACACCCTTATGGCCATCAGCAGAAACAATAATATCTCCTTCTTTGACGCCTCCCTTTTCAGCTGGAGAATCAGCATATACCTTTGTAACTACTACCTCTCCTGTGTCTGCATCCTTCTGAAGACCTGCGCCAATTCCACCAAAATTGCCATTGACTACGCTACTATATTCTTCATATTCTTCTGGTGTAAAATACTGAGAATATGGATCCTCAAGACTTTCAAATACTCCATGATATGCTCCATTTTGAAGTGTCTCTTGATCCACATCATTATAATAATAAGCATCTATCAAGTTCTCTAAATATGACAGTTTAGAATCGGCATTTTGCATGATTTTAGCATTCTGTGTATCTATATAGCTTTTGCTTATAGCCATGGTAATGCTAGTGCCAACAATTATTCCTATAAATACGTATAGCGCTATTGCTAAACTCTTATGCACTTTCTTTTCACCCTGAGGATTCTCCTCTACAGGGTTTAGATTTTCGACTTCCCCAGAACTCGCCTCTGTGTTAAGACTTGTGTTTACTTCTTCAAATTCTTCATTCATTACTATTCCCTCTGTTCAAAATAAAACTAGTTGCTAACCATATACTAAAAGTGCCTCGGCGTCTGCCAAGGCACTCCCCAGATTTCATTATTATACTAAACTCTAAGATGTTTATGCAAGGTCAGTCTAGAACCTACCCAACCGATTCCCACACCAAGTATTAATGATATCGGTACAAGAGTGTTAAATATTGTCTTTACTGGTATGAAAGAAACCATGCTACTTAAGAAATTAAACTCGCTTGCTGCATAAGCAACTACCTTTTCATATATAAAGAACAATAATACAAGAGGAATGATAGAACCTATCAGACCAATTGCAATACCCTCTACTACGAATGGAGCTCTGACGAATGCATCCTTGGCTCCTATCAACTTCATAATGGCAATTTCTTCTCTACGGACAGAAATACCAACCATAACTGTATTACTAATCAAGAATACAGATACGAATAACAGAATAATGACAATTGCCATTGAAACTATCGTAATCGCACTGTTGATATCCGTAAGTGTCTTAGCTGCTACCTCAGATTTGTTTACTTTTCTGACGCCTTCAAGTCCTTCGAGATAAGATACAAGAGTAGACTGCATAGAAACGTCACTGAGATATATCTCATAGTTAGCAGAATCTGCAAGAGGATTATCCTCTCTAAAACTCTCAGCTGCCTCTGGGTGTCCCTCAAAATAAACTTCTTTGTAATTCTCCCAAGCATCTTCAGCTGAAACGAAATTGTAAGAAGCTACTTCTGGGCGTTTTTTAATCTCTGAACCTATTTCATCAATACGCTCCTGAGTAATACCCTTGTCAAAGAAACAAGTTACTGCAACGCCTTCCTCAGCTTCCTTAAGCATAGTCTGGAAGTTGGTGCCAAGTGAATAGAATATACCAAAAAGGAAAATACAAGCTGTCATAGTCGCTATAGATGCCAATGAGAAAAGCTTGTTTCTCCAAATATTTTTAATACCCTGGCCAATGTTATATAAGTGAGTGCTAATCTTCATAGTCATCACCTCCAACGTCACTTACTACCACGCCTTTTTTAATGGTGATAACTCGTTTATTCATAGCTCTAACTATTTCCATGTTATGGGTAACCACAACAACTGTTGTGCCTCTGCGATTAATCTCTTCTAACAATCGCATGATTTCCCATGTGTTATCGCTGTCAAGATTACCTGTAGGCTCGTCAGCAAGAATGATTTTAGGCTCATTTACTAAAGCTCTAGCAATAGCAACACGCTGCTGCTCACCACCAGATAACTGGCTAGGTCTTGACTTATATTTTGCTGCAAGTCCTACAAGAGAAAGCATTGTAGGAACTCTCTTTTTAATCTCACGATTTGATGACTCAACAACCTTCATAGCAAATGCTATATTTTCATATACATTTCTATCTGGAAGAAGTCTAAAGTTCTGGAATACAACGCCAACATTTCTACGGTACATTGGAATCTTTTTGTGTGTAACCTTTTTAAGGTCCTGACCGTTAATGTAAATCTTGCCTTTTGTTGGCTCCAATTCCTTAAGGAGAAGTCTAATAAGTGTAGACTTACCAGATCCTGAATCACCAACGACGAAAACAAACTCGCCTGGATCAATGTGTATAGTCACATCCTCTAAGGCTGGCTTACCAACCTCATAGGACTTGCTAACGTGATCTAATCGTATCAATGTAAGTACCTCTTTCTTTATTACCTAATATGAAGTGCTAGAATTTTTCATCTTCCATGTACTTCATGTATTTTACTACCATAAGCGCAATCTTAAATGTGATTGCATCCTCGAAAATACGCAAGTCGAGACCTGTGCTCTTTTCAAGCTTATCCAAACGATAAACAAGAGTATTACGATGGATATAAAGCTGTCTAGATGTCTCAGAAACATTTAAGCTATTCTCGAAGAATTTGCTGATTGTAGTCAAAGTCTCTTCATCGAAATCGTCTGGAGACTTATTTTCAAAAATCTCTGATATGAACATCTTGCAAAGTGGAATTGGAAGCTGGTATATGAGACGGCCAATTCCAAGAGCTGAGTATGCAATGATTCGCTTGTCAGCAAAGAAAATCTTGCCAACATCCATAGCCATAGATGCTTCCTTATATGAACGAGAAACTTCCTTAATCTCTCCTACAACTGTACCATAGGAAACTCTAATGTCTTTAGAATTCTTGTCATGGAACGCATCGATAATAACCGCAGCAATCTTATCAATGTCTGCGTATGTGTCATTCTCTCCAAGTTCCTTTACTACTATGATATTGTGCTCATCTACAGCAGTAACAAAATCTCTTGTCTTGCCACCAAACACGGAGCGAACTCTATCAAGCTCATCTCCGTCCTTATCAGGGCCTACCTCAACAATCATAACTACACGACGTGCATTTATGTCTACATGAAGCTTTTTAGAACGATTGTAGATATCTACAAGAAGTAAGTTATCAAGGAGCAAGTTCTTAATGAAGTTGTCCTTATCAAATCTCTCCTTATAGGCAATCATCAATTCCTGAATTTGGAAAGCAGCAATCTTTCCAATAGTAGAAGCCTGCTCATCATCACCCTGGGCTAAAATCACAAATTCAAGCTGCTGATCATCAAACACCTTAAAAAAGTGACATCCAAGTGCGACTTGACTATCTGCCTCAGAAGAAGCAAATACCGAAACAGCATCTGTATATCCAGCAGTATCCATAAATGTGCTGGCACATACAGTACCCTCGGAATCCATTACAGCCAAATCAACTTTTGTGAGCTGATGCAAGCCCTCTATTGTATTTTGCATAATCTGATTCGAAATCATATCGAATACCTCCTATGTAATATATGCAATATAAACAATGCTAAATCCTAATTTTGCATACTATTTCACATAACCTATGCCCATTCTAATATAAATAACCAAAAAATAAAATAGGAAACTGGGATTTTGTTATGCAAATTTACAACTAGTATCCATTTTGCCCAAATATCATTTGTAAATATTGATACAATTCTCTCTGTTTTCAGAAAACGTCAGCTTTTTTCTGATAAAAAGCCTTTCTCTATTTTGTCAATCTTTTACTACAAAATGCCAACTTTTGTAAAATTAAGACAAAACATTCGTTTATGTGGATTGTGGATAACTTTTCACAATTTTCATCGTTTTCGGTGGATAAAGTGGATAACTCGTTTACAAGTCCGATTTTCAGCCTTGATTGTTTGACAATTTGTTGATTAATTGTTACCGACTCCCCACATACTATATTATATGTATTTTTAACTTCTTCTGTTTTTGTGCAATTTTTAAAATCAAGCCAAGTTTTTTGAAATTTAAAATTCTGACAATTAGTGTTTCTTATCATCCAATATTACAAAATTCCTGTTTCAAGACACATAAATCGTTTTCGTAACTTGATGAATATTACAAAAACAAAGGACACCGAAACTCCGGTGCCCTAAATTATTTATATTTTTAGAAGATTCGTCTAATAGCTAAGATATTCTTGTAGTTAACATTTGAATATGTGATACCTGTTCTGTATGTAGATGCATGTAATAACTGACCATTACCAGCATAGATACCAACATGACCTGAGTAACATACAATATCACCTGGCTGCATCTCATCATAAGATACACCGTAACCAACGCTACGAAGTGCACTTGATGAATGAGGAAGACTAACACCAAATGCTGAGTATACACTCATAACAAATCCTGAACAGTCTGTACCATTAGTAAGTGATGATCCACCATATACATATGGATTACCAACGAACTGTGCACCATAAGAAACTACTGAACCACCAGTGCTACCTGAAGGTGCTGCATAAGTCTTTCCTGATGATGAAGATGATGACGATGAAGATGATGATTCATTAGCCTGAACTGCCTGTGCAGTAATTGTAGCCTTCTCAGCTGCCTCTCTAGCCTTCTGCTTTTCCTCTTCCTCGCGAGCCAAACGAGCAATCTCAGCATTCTTTGACTCAGCTACTGTAAAGTCTGTTGAAAGAGAAACATAATCTAAACTAACGTAACCCTCTCCAGCATTACATGTTACCTTAACCCAGCCATCTGCTGCTGTAGACTCATCGATAACTGTAACATCATCGCCGTCAGGAATCATATCAATAACGTCTGAATCTGTAGTAGCCTCTTCTCTAACATAAAGAGTAGTAGTATGACATGTAGCAAGACGTCTAGAAACTGACTTAGCAAGCTCCTCGTCATTCTGTACTACGTACTCGCTCTTAACATAACCTGTAACATCACCAGATGTGATCTTAAGCCATGTACCATCCGCTGCCTCAACAGTCTCTGAAACTGTAGCTGCTGAATTGTTATAAAGCTTTCCAACATATTCGCTATCAGGAGATGCTGACTCTCGAATATATACATAGTTATCAACCTGCGCAATTGCTATATTTGCATAAGGATCATCCGCTGAGGCAACTTTCTCTGCCTCGTTAGCGGCAAGCTGTGACTCTGCTGAAATAGCAGTAGCATCAGCAAGCATATAGTCAACTGTAAGCTGTGCACCAGCGTATGCACTGTAATCAGAATCCTCTAATGTACCTGTCACACTAGACAAAGCACTAACGCCTGATACAGCACTAGCAGCATCTGATGTAAGAGCTATGCTAGATGCTAAAACACACGCTGCAAGTGAATAGCTAACAGCTTTTGTCAATTTTAAATTCATTTGTAAGAAAACCTCCAAATTTATTACAAACTTGTTACGACTGTGTTGACATTATATAATCTAAATTTGCCTCTGTCAACCCGTAAATTACCTCAAAAGTTTTATGTTTTTTAGGAGTTTAAAATCCGTAATATTCGTAATATTTTAGTAAGTTATTTAGCCTGTAAATATCTCTGGGCAGATGTAATGGCATTAGCTCCATCTGCTGTAGCTGTAATAACCTGCTTAAGCTGCTTAGCTCTTACGTCCCCTGCAACAAATATGCCTGGCACATTTGTCTCGCAAGTCTCATCAGCTATGATATAACCTCTCTCATCAAGCTCAGGCAGACCTGCTATTGATGCTGTGTTTGGAGCAGTACCAACCGCAATAAACACTCCATCCACCTTAAGAGTGGAAGTCTCTCCTGTCTTCTTGTTTTTAATTGTAGCTGACTCCACAGCCTCAGTTCCATTGATTGCCTCAACTGTAGTGTCATAGATTATTTGAATTTTGTCAGATGAAAGAACCTGCTGTTGCAAAGAAGCTGCGCCTCTAAACTCAGCTCTCCTGTGAATTAGATATACCTTTTCGCAGAATCTGGCTAGGTAAACTGCATCCTCAAGAGCTACATCTCCGCCACCAACTACAGCCACTGTCTTGTCCTTGAAGAAGGCTCCATCGCATGTTGCACAATAAGAAACGCCCATACCTGAAAATTCTTCTTCGCCAGGACAACCAAGCTTTGTATTGGAAGCTCCTGTAGCGATGATTACAGCCTTTGCTAAAAAAGTAGCCTTCTTAGTAATGAGCTCCTTGAGGCCATCCTTCTCATTAATAGAAGTAACTCGTCCTCTAGCGAACTCAACTCCAAGCTTTTCGCAATGGCTGCGCATGCTCTCTGCCAACTGGGTGCCTGATACACCGGGAAGTGCTGGATAATTATCTATCTCGTATGTATTAAGAATTTGCCCCCCACTAATAGAACTGGTATCTAAGACAAGAATGTCAAGCCCCGCACGCTTGCCATAAATACCAGCTGTAAGCCCAGCTGGGCCTGCACCTATTACAATTACATCATAAACCATAAAACTTTATTCTCCGAAAAATTACTTTGTAGCGATGGCCTCTGCCTCTAATAAAACATCCTTAGGAATACGTGCCACCTCAATGCAAGAACGAGCTGGGAATGGCTCTGGGAAATACTTAGCATATACTTCATTAATAGCTGCGAAATCATCCATGTTCTTGATGAAGACTGTAGTCTTAACAACATTTTTCATAGATGTACCTGCTGACTCTAAAAGAGCTGTCATGCTCTTGAATACTCTGTCTGCCTGTGCAGCTGCACCCTCTGGAATCTCTCCTGTAGCTGGATCTACTGGAATAATACCTGATGTATAAACCATTCCATTGACCTCGATAGCCTGTGAGTAAGGTCCGATAGCTGCTGGTGCCTTGTCTGTTGCAATTACGTTTTTCATTACATTTCCTCCTTTTGTCTTTCAACTCATTTCTAGCATAAATTATATATAGTATATCACTAATCTGATATTATATGCGGCGAATTTTACCACCTTCGAGAGAAATTTTACGTTCCTTATATAAACGTCCTACGGCTCGCTTAAATGCAGCCTTTGAAAGTCCTGTCTCTCTCTTAATAACTTCTGGAGATGCCTTTTCTGTAAAAGGTAATACTCCTGCATAACTATCAATCAAATCAAGAAGAGCCTCTGCATCCTCATCCATCTGAACGTATGCCTTGTCTCTGATTGTAACGTCACACTTGCCATCTTCTTTTATTCCTGTGATTCTAACCATAAGAACATCTCCAATTCTAAATTTGGATACATCCTCATGACGAGGAATCATAGCAGAATACTTATCCTCAAGTGCAACAAATGTACCGAAGTCATGACCGAACTCATAAATTCTAGCCTCAACCTCATCTCCCACCTGATAAGGTGGCTTCTTGGAAAGCATATCATAGATGCCCTTCATGCTGGCACATAATCTCTCGCTTTTATCAATGTAGACTCTTACTAAAATCTCATCACCTTCACTTGGCTGACGAGTCATTTCCTTAAATGGTAAGAATAAATCCTTTTCAAGACCCCAATCCATAAATGCACCAACTTTATTAACCTGGCTAACGGTAAGCAGACCGTACTGGCCTAAAGTAAGTTTTGGGGTGTTGGTGGTAGCAATAAGCCTGTCCTTGGAATCCTTATATATGAAGGCAGATATCTCATCGCCAATTTTATAATTCTCTGGAACCTGCTTTTTAGGAAGCAAGACTCTATCTGTACCATCAGATAGGTATACTCCGAATTCTACCTTTTTTTCTATCTTAAGCTTTTGTATTTCTCCTAGCTTCATTATTTGTACTCCACTATTGTATAAACTTCATCGTCCTTTTTAAGAACTACCTGGTAACCCTTTTCTAATTCTACCAAATATACATCCAACTCATCAAATAGCAGAGCTGCTTTTTTATAGTTGACTGTAATCTGAGAAAAGTCCTCTTTTGGAAGATATCTTCTGGTCACATCTATATAGAAGGAATTGTTCATATGACCATTAGTATCGATGTGATTTTCATTAACTTTGAACTTACCAACAAGCTCGCCCTCATCTCTGTACTGAAGCTTACTTCTGTCAAATTTAAAATCCGGCTTAGCATCATCAAGAGGATAAGCTTCTATAATTTTATCATTTAATCTTGCAGGGTGAAGACTCTCAAGATTCATCAGCACCCAAAGAGAATCTGCATATATAAGAAGTTCTCCATCTTCTTCTGATTCAATAACATATACACGGCGCGCCATCATTCCGCGAACCTGATATGGATAAGTCGATATCTTGATACGCTCCATATATTTAGGAAGACGATTAATATGAATCTCATATGTTGTAACGAACCAGCCTAGATTAAGTGGTGCAAGATAATGAACTCCAACTCCCACATCATCAGAATGGAAGCAGCTGCAATCCTGCATGTAATTTACCAAATTATAATATGTAAGATTAAGATTAGCATCTACCTCACTGTAGCTGATCCTGTCACTATACTGATACATTATGTTACCTCCATAAAAGAAAAAGACCTAAGCGCTATGCTTAGGTCTTAGCTGGCCCACAAGGATTCGAACCTTGAAATGACGGAGTCAGAGTCCGTTGCCTTACCATTTGGCGATGGGCCAATATAGCTTAAATTAGCTGGCTGACTGTCTTATCGGCGTCAACGAATGCTATTATAAAGCATAGATTTTAAAATAGCAAGCACTTTTTCAAACCTTTTTTAAAAATTTATCAATTGCCCATCTAAAATGGCGTACTTAATCTCGTCATCCCAGGAAATTAGGGCACTTCCAGCGGTTTTATCAGCTACCGCTTTTGTAAATTCCTCAACAAATTCAGATGGTATTACAGATTTAATTACTACATCAGCACCAAAATCTGTATTTAAAATAGGAAAATCTTTTTCACGTAGAATGTATTCTAATTTTCCATAACCATTGTAATCGGTAGTAATATGACAGACTCTTCCCTTTTTAGGCGCAATAAGTCTTGCGTTTTTAAGTCCTTCCTGGACAGACTTCTGGTAGGCGCGAACCAATCCGCCAGTTCCAAGCAAAACTCCACCAAAATATCTGGTAACCACAACTACACAGTTATGAACATTTTCCTTGAGAAGTACATCAAGCATTGGTCTGCCTGCAGTCTGGGCCGGCTCACCATCGTCGTTGCATCGGGTTATTTCATTGTTGTCACCGATTACAAAGGCAGAGCAATTGTGTCTGGCATCCCAGTATTCCTTTTTCTTTCCATTAATAAATGAAACAGCCTCCTCCTCAGAGGTAACAGGTGCCACGTGAGCAATAAATCTAGACTTCTTCTCTTCTATTTCACCCTGGCCTGCTTCATATACTATCTTAAACTCTTTTTCTTCCATATCTGTCCTATTCTTTTAAAATACCGATTCTCTTTATTATAAATGAAGAGTTTGCTATAATGAAGTCTAAATTGGAGGTTATTATGAATTACGGAAAAGAAAATGCAGCTAAGCGATCCGCACAGCTTGCAGGACGAGGCAAACGCAAACGCCACAGTGCAGGGCTTGCCATCATTCGTATATCATTGATATGCATTGTCTCTGTATTTGTTGCTGGTGGAATATTTGCTTACCTCTACGCAAAAAATCTCATCTCCGAACTTCCTGAAGATGTGTCAGAGATTAATATTTCCCCTACTGGTTATTTAAGTAAGGTTTACGATTCAGATGGTCATGAAATCGAGACTCTTGCAGCTACCGGTTCAAACAGAACTTATGTGAAGCTAGAGAATATTCCAGAGAATCTTCAAAATGCTTTCATTGCTATCGAGGATTCACGTTTTAGAGAACACAATGGTGTAGATATTCAAGGTATCATTCGTGCAGCGTACACCGGTGTTACAAATGGTTTTGATTTCTCACAGGGTGCTAGTACAATCACCCAACAGTTGCTTAAAAACAACTACTTTACAACTTGGACTTCAGAGCATACCTTTATCGACAGTATCAATCGTAAGATCAAGGAACAGTATTTAGCAGTTCAACTAGAAAAGGTAGTCAGCAAGGATACCATCCTTGAAAACTATCTCAATAGTATCAACTTAGGTCAGAATACTCTTGGCGTTGAAGCTGCTTCCCAAAGATATTTTGGTAAGTCAGTTTCAGACCTTAGCCTTTCAGAATGTGCTGTTATTGCAGGTATCACTCAGAACCCTACAAAATATAATCCTATTTCTCATCCCGAGGACAATGCAAAGCGTCGTAAGAAAGTCTTAGGCGATATGCTTAAACAGGGTTATATAACCGAATCTCAATACAAAGAAGCTATTGCAGATGATGTATATGATAGGATTCAGGTTGCTAATACAGATTATGGTACTTCTTCTACTTCTTACTTCGTTGATGCTTTAACAGATCAAGTCATCGATGATTTACAGACTAAGTTAGGATATTCTGAAACAGAAGCTTATAATCTTTTATATTCTGGTGGACTTTCTATTTATTCTACACAGGACAGTTCAATTCAGACTATCGTAGAGGAAGAAGTAAACAACACTGAAAACTACAATGATATAGAAAAAATTTCTTTCTCATATAGACTTACAATAACAAAGGCCGATGGTTCCACTGCAAACTATTCAGATATAACAATGCTTTCTTACTACCAAGCAAGCGACAAAAATTATGATTTGGAATTTGATTCTCAAGAAGAAGCAGACGCAGCCATCGCAGCATATAAAGACGCCATCATGGAAGATGGTGACGAAGTTCTTGCTGAATCCGTCACCTACACATTACAGCCTCAAGCAGCTATGACAGTTATTGATCATTCCACTGGTCAGGTTGTGGCTTTAGTTGGTGGTCGTGGAGATAAAAAAGCGGCCAAGACTCTTAACAGAGCAACAGGCATTACTAGACAGCCTGGTTCTACATTCAAGGTCGTAGCATGTTATGCTGCAGCACTTGATGCAGGCGGTATGACACTTGCATCTGTTGAAAATGATATGCCTACCACATATGCTGATGGTACTAAGCTTTCCAACTACAATAAGGAATACTTGGGCTGGACCAATATTCGTACAGCTATTACATATTCTATTAACGTAGTTACAGTTGAGGTTATGCAGGATATTGGTACAAGCCTTGGTTATCAATATGCTCAGAACCTTGGCATCACTACCCTGACTGATACAGATAACAATGCTGCTCTTGCACTTGGTGGTATCACTAAGGGTGTTACAAACTTAGATTTAACTACAGCCTATGCAACAATAGCAAATGGCGGTGAGTATAATTCACCAATCTTCTATACGACTATAGTTGATCATCAAGGAAATATAATTCTTGATAACAGAGAGAATCAATCAAAGCGTGTTTTAAAAGAAACTACTTCTTGGTTACTTACAAGCGCTATGGAAGATGTTATGACAACCGGTACTGGTAAAGCTGCCAACTTTGAAGGTATGGCTATAGCTGGTAAATCAGGTACTACAACCAAAAACAAAGATACAGTATTTGCCGGTTTCACACCTTACTATACAGCAGTTATCTGGGGTGGATTTGATGACAATACCCCTCAGAGCTATACAACATACTCTAAGGTAATTTGGAAGGCAGTAATGAGCCGAATTCACGAGAATCTTGAGTACAAAGATTTCACTAAGCCTAGCGGGATAGTTACCAAACAAGTTTGTAAGAAATCTGGTAAGCTTGCTATTCCTGGTGTATGTGATTGTGACCCTCGTGGTTCTCAAGTTTACACAGAGTACTTCGAAGAAGGTACAGAACCTACCGAAACATGTGATCATCACTACGCCGGAAATGTATGTACCGCAACTCACATGTTTGCTAATTCAGAATGTCCATATTACACCGGTGTATTTATCCTAGGTGCAGCACCTGGTTCTGCAGATGCACAGTATGGATTAGATGCCGCTACATTTGGACAGTATTGCCCTATTCATGGTGGATATCCGCTACCTAACTCCGGAGCAATCGGAGGTGGTGGAGCAATTGCTCCAGCCAATCCAGGAGGCGAAGGCACAGTAGAAGTAGTTCCTGCAGCGCCACCTGCGGCACCTGCCGCACCAACACCTCCAGTAGCACCTGTGGTGCCAGGAGTACCAGGTGCACCGCCGCAATAAATTAGGTGATTTATAATTTTTATAATAAAAACCCCTAGTAACTATCAAGCTCTTTGTGTTCCTGCAGGTCACATGTTAGTGACCGGAAGGAATATCAAAGGCTTGAGAGTATAACTAGGGGATTTTTTGTATTATTATAAAAAGCTAAACATAAATAAATCCCCCTAGTAGCTATCAAGCTCTTTGTGTTCCTGCAGGTCACATGTTAGTGACCGGAAGTAATATCAAAGGCTTGAGAGTTCGTAAATAGGGGGATAGATTTTTGTATTATAATTAAAAACTAGCAATAATAAATCCCCCTAGTAGCTATCAAGCTCTTTGTGTTCCTGCAGGTCACATATTAGTGACCGGAAGGAATATCAAAGGCTTGAGAGTGTAACTAGGGGGATTTCCAGATTTCCAATGTTATTATTAATTAAACTTCAAAAATCATATCGCCGTAGCTTGGCATTGGCCATGATTCCTTATCCACAATCATCTCAAGTGCATCTACAGGAGCACGAAGCTCTTCCATAGCCTTAACAACTTTATCGTGATAGAAGTTAGCCTTCTTGCAGCTATCAGCCTTCATTGTGTATGCCTTCTCATTAGTCTCGCGGAGATTAACAAGTGCATCCTTAGCTTCACGAAGGTAATTAGATACCTTGATAAGAAGCTCCTTCTGAGTGCTTACATCAGCTTCAGGACATGCATCTGCAATAGTGCCAATAGAAAGTCCAAGCTCTGTAGCATAGCTAATTACAGCTGGAATAATCTGCTTTGACGCCATATCTATCATTGTACGAGCCTCAATATTGATTGACTTAATATACTGCTCATACTCAATCTCTGCACGTGACTCAAGCTCTACCTTAGAGAATACTTTAAACTTCTCAAACATAGATACTGTAGCCTCTGTTGTAAGGGCTGGAATAGCCTCTACAAGAGAATTAATGCTTGGAAGACCTCTCTTCTTAGCTTCCTTAATCCACTCGTCTGCATATCCATTACCGCTAAATACGATGCGCTGGTGCTCTGTAGCAAGCTTCTTAATCATATCATGAACTGCACTGTCGAAATCCTTAGCTTTTTCAAGCTCATCACATGCCTCACAAAGTGCCTCTGCCATGATTGTATTTAAAACTACATTAGGCTCACCAACTGAATCCTGAGATCCTGGCATTCTGAACTCGAATTTGTTTCCGGTGAATGCAAATGGTGATGTACGGTTACGATCTGTTGCATCCTTTCTGAAATCAGGAAGAGTCTTAACACCTGTAGCAAGCTTTTCGCCCTTTTTAGATTTTGTAGCTGTACCTGTTGAGATAAGCTGAGTCAATACATCCTCAAGCTGCTCTCCAAGATATACAGATATGATAGCTGGAGGTGCTTCGTTACCACCTAATCTGTGATCATTTCCTACATCTGAAGCAGACTCTCTAAGAAGATCTGCATGCTTATCTACTGCCTTAAGTACAAGGCAAAGAATAAGTAAGAACTGAACATTCTCATGTGGTGACTTACCTGGCTCAAATAGATTGATACCATCATCTGTTACAAGTGACCAGTTGTCATGCTTACCAGAACCATTGACACCATCAAATGGCTTCTCGTGAAGTAGACACTGAAGTCCATGGCGATTAGCCACCTTACGAAGAGTCTCCATAATAATCTGGTTGTGATCAACTGCAACATTGCACTGTGCATAAATAGGAGCAAGCTCGTGCTGAGCTGGTGCAACCTCATTGTGCTGTGTCTTTGATGATACTCCAAGCTTCCAAAGCTCTATATTTACATCGCGCATATAAGCCTCTATACGCTCTGGAATTGTACCGAAATAATGATCATCCATTTCCTGTCCCTTTGGTGGCATAGCTCCAAAGAGAGTACGACCTGTATACATCAAATCTTTTCTAGCAAGATACATCTCACGATCAATAAGGAAATACTCCTGCTCTGCGCCGACTGAAGGAATAACTCGTTTTGATGTAGTATTTCCAAATAATCTAAGCAATCTAACAGCCTGCTCTGAAACAACTTCCATAGAACGAAGAAGTGGAGTCTTCTGATCCAAAGCCTCGCCTGTATATGAACAGAAAGCTGTAGGAATGCAAAGCGTTGCACCTGCTGCATCCTGTCTAACAAATGCAGGAGAAGTAGGATCCCAAGCTGTATAGCCTCTTGCCTCAAATGTAGCTCTAAGGCCACCTGAAGGGAAAGAAGATGCATCTGGCTCGCCCTTAATCAATTCCTTACCAGAAAAGCTCATTAAAACTTTGCCGCTAGGAAGTGGGGCTGAAATGAAGGAATCATGCTTTTCAGCTGTTATACCAGTAAGTGGCTGGAACCAGTGAGTATAATGAGTTGCTCCCTTTTCAATTGCCCATTCTTTCATCTCGTGAGCAATAACATCTGCTGTCTCTAAATCTAGCTCCTTACCCTCAGAAATTGTCTGCTTCAGTTTCTGATAGGTCTTCTTTGGGAGACGCTCCTGCATAACAGAATCGTTAAAAACATTCTCGCCAAAGATGTCTGCCACATTAAAAAATTCTTCCATTAATTTGTAATCCTTTCAAACATTATATAGAAATAGACAATCAGTAAAATGCACCGATTGTCTATTCTAAAAGCTCATGTAAGAGCTATTACATCATGATAAATTAAGCCTTTCCAACTGAACCGAAAAGCTCCATCTTTTCCTTAACTGTTGCCTTGATAGCATCTGTACCAGGAGCTAAAAGCTTACGTGGATCGAAGCCCTTACCCTCAAGGTCCTTACCAGCCTCGATGTACTTACGTGTAGCATCAGCAAATGAAAGCTGGCACTCTGTATTAACGTTGATCTTTGAAACGCCAAGCTCGATAGCCTTCTTAATCATATCAGAAGGGATACCTGTACCACCGTGAAGAACGAGTGGCATAGCACCTGTCTTCTGCTGGATAGCATCAAGTGTCTCAAATGAAAGTCCCTGCCAATTCTCTGGGTACTTACCGTGGATGTTACCAATACCAGCTGCAAGCATATCAACGCCAAGGTCAGCGATTGTCTTGCACTCGTTAGGATCAGCACACTCGCCCATACCTACAACGCCGTCTTCCTCACCACCGATTGAACCAACTTCGCACTCGATAGAAAGACCAAGACCGTGAGCTACGTTAACGAGCTCTGTAGACTTAGCAAGGTTCTCCTCGAATGGATAGTGTGAACCATCAAACATGATTGATGTGAAACCAGCCTTAATGCACTTGTAGCATCCTTCGTATGAACCGTGATCAAGGTGAAGTGCTACAGGAACTGTAATACCAAGCTCCTCATCCATAGCCTTAACCATAGCAGCTACTGTCTTGAAGCCAGTCATGTACTTACCAGCGCCCTCAGAAACACCAAGGATTACAGGTGAATTGAGCTCCTGAGCTGTAAGAAGAATGGCCTTTGTCCACTCAAGGTTGTTGATGTTAAACTGACCAACTGCATAGTGGCCTGCTTTTGCCTTATCAAGCATTTCTTTTGCAGAAACTAACATAATTATTCCTCCATAAAAACGTTATTTGGGTCATTTGACCCCATCTAACGCAAATTTTAACATAACGATAAAGTCTATTCAATAGCTATTTGTAGGGCACTTTGCTCATCCGATACTTCTACTGACTTGTGACTTCCACCATATTCTCCATCTAAAGTCCAAGGGACTTCCTCTGCAGAGGTGAATTTTATATCACTAGTCTGGAATGAGTAAACCATATCTGAATCAGGTATAATGCCTGTCATAAAGCCAAGAATCTCGTTGAGTTCGATTGGATTTCTAGGCATCTTAATAAGAGTGACCTCAAATACTCCATCGTTGAGGCCTATATCGCCTCTGATAATACCCTGGAAGCCACCTACTGATTTGGAATTAGTAATCATTCCGTAAATAAATTCATCATAAACTACGTTGCCGTCATGCTCCACCTGCATTCTGAATGATGGAATATCACGCAACTGTTTAGCACCCTCTATGATATAAGCAGCGTGTCCAAGAATATTTTTCATGTCCTGAGAGGTAGCATAGGATACTTCTGTAAAGATACCAAATGCAGCCACATAAACAAATGAATCTGAATTAAATCGACCTATATCACATGGAAATAGGTGATCAGATACACTAATCTGGGCTGCATTTAACATGTTCTTATCTATGCCCAGAGAATTTCCAAAATCATTTGTAGAACCAGCCGGAATATATCCAATAGGCTTTCTCTTAGATGGCTCTAGGGTCATCATACCTGTTACGACCTCGTCCAAGGTACCATCACCACCGGAACAAACGATTCTATCAAAATTCTCTGCCTGCTCTATTGTCTGCTTTGTAGCATCGCCTCCAGCCTGTGTAATATGAACACTGACTTCGAAACCTGCCTTAATCATAATATCGAGGATGTCCGCAAGATGTGCTTTTATTTGCCCCTTACCTGAACGGGGATTAATAATAAATAATAATCTCTTTGACATAAGCCTCTACCTAAATAAGTTTATTTTGTAAGGAATTCTGAGAGCTCCTCTACTGCCTTTTCCTCATCATCTCCTGCTGCATCAATTACAACTCTAGAGCCTGATGATAAAACTAAACTCATCATTCCCATGATACTCTTTGCGTTAACTTTCTTTTCATCCATCTCGAAATAGATTGAGCTGGTAAACTGATTCGCAAGCTGCACCAAATGTGCGATAGGTGTTGCTTCCATCGAATTCGACATCTGGATAGTAACTTCTTTTTGCATGACGTCCTCCTGAATAACTAAATAAAACCTCTACTGGCTACCTCAACTCCCTAGCTATAGCTGCCAGCTTTTTTAACCTGTGATTAACTCCTGATTTGCCAATTGGTGGGTCTAGATATTGACCTAAATCTCCCAAAGGTGTGTCCGGATAATCGAGTCGTATTTGGGCTATTTCCTGTAATTGGACAGGCAATGTATCAAGGCCAAGCTTCTCATCTATAAGCTTGATGTCCTCGATTTGACGAACTGCTGCACTAACAGTCTTGCTGATATTAGCAGTCTCGCAGTTAACCTTGCGGTTTATTGTGCCACGAACTTCTTTAACTATACGGATGTTCTCCAGCTCCATTACAGAGTGTGCTGCCTCCATTATACGAAGAGCCTCAACTATCTGAGCTCCCTCCTTAAGGTAAACAACAATCTTACCATTTCGCTCTACTTGCTTAGCTTCTACATCAAAAGCACTCATTGCTCTAATAATTAAATCAGCCTGTTTATCATTAAAGCATACAATCTCGAAATGATATCCCTTGTTAGGATCTGTGATTGAGCCAGCCGCTAAAAAAGCGCCACGTATAAATGCTCGCTTGCAACAAGGCTGCTGCAATACTAATTCATCTACCGATGTATTATCATCTGATAGCTTGAGCATTTTACGAGTCTCAAATAAGACATCCCCATTAAATGCTGTGACATCTTTCCCTATATTAAGTGTTTTATTTAATAAAGTAAAGACCTTTCTATTTAATACATCATTTGAATCATGTTCTAATGAATCAATTCCATGCAATGTTATAATCCCCGCGAGCTCTGCAACTATGCAGTGTCTGCTCTTAGGGATTACTTTAAAAAGCTCTTCTTTAACTTTCTTTGAAAATGACAATTATTTTCCTCTCAATGCATCTTTTCCTATATCACGATGCTCTATTTTAAGTCCGTAAGACTCATCATTGTTAAGTGCCTCAAAAATCTCGTCAGCCAAACATACTGAACGATGCTTGCCGCCAGTACAACCAACTGCAATGACAAGCTGATTTTTTCCTTCCTTAATATAATTTGGAATGAGAAACTTTATCAAGTCAGTAGTCTTAGCTAAGAATGTCTGAGCCTCATCATATTTTAAAACAAAATCCTTAATGGGCTGGTCGTTGCCGGTAAAAGGTCTCAAGTCAGTATCATAATATGGATTTGGTAAAAATCTAACATCAAAAACCAAATCCGCATCCTCTGGGATACCATATTTGAAACCAAATGACACGATTGTTACGAAAAGGCTCTTGTAATCTGCATCCTCAACAAAAATCTTTTCAAGCTCTTCCTTCAGTTCTCTTGTAAGAAGATGAGTAGTGTCTATTACATAATCAGCCTCGTCCTTTAGGAATCCGATAGATTCTCGCTCTTCCTGGATACCAGCCATGATGCGCTCCTTACCAGAAAGAGGATGGTTTCTACGTGTTTCCTTGTATCTTTTAACAAGTACATCGTCCTCAGCATCCAAAAACAATATAGAATATTGACGCTGATCATTGTCCAATTCTTGCAATATATCTGGTAAAAGCTTTACAGCGTTGCCGCCTCGCACATCTATTCCAACTACAATTTTCTTGTCGAAGGTACCATTTTCAGCCAATTCTACCACTGACTTAAGTAATTGTATAGGCAAATTATCCACACAATAATAGCCCATATCCTCAAGCATTTTGAAAGCTGTATTTTTACCTGCTCCAGACATTCCTGTCAAAATAAGTAGCTTCAATGGATGTTCCTCCCAACTATTCTTACCTCTGGTGAAAGGTGAACGCCAAATTTATCAAAAACTTTTACGTCTACATCCTTCATCAATTGTAGTACATCTGCTGCCTTAGCATTTCCTTTATTAACTACAAATCCACAGTGCTTCTCAGAAACCTGAGCGTCTCCAACGCTATAGCCTCTAAGGCCTGTATCATCTATTAATTTGCCTGCAAAATATCCTTCAGGTCTCTTAAATGTAGAACCTGCGCTTGGGAAATTAAGAGGCTGCTTAGAAATACGCTGCTGTCTGATGTCATCGATTCTGGCCTTAATCTCCTCTTCGTTACCTTTATCAAGCTTAATCACCGCTGAAAGCACATAACCTCCATCTTCCATTAAAGAAGAATGGCGATAGGACATGTGTAAATCATCTGGTGTCATTACCTTAGTCTCTAAATCGTCTGTGAGAATAAGCACTGACTCTATTATGTCCTTCATCTCTCCACCGTAGGCGCCTGCGTTCATATATACCGCACCACCAATGGAACCTGGTATGCCGGATGCAAATTCTAAGCCTGTAAGACCTGCATTTGCAGCTGCATTGGCAACCGAAGAAAGCATTGCACCTGCCTCCACAACCATAGTGTCTCCATTGATTGTGATAGCATCTGAATTCTTGCCTAAGGAAATCACTACACCGTCAATTCCCTCATCAGATACAAGAAGGTTGCTGCCATTGCCAATGATCATGAACTGAACATCCTGCTCCTTAAGGTACTTAATCAACGGGATAATAGATGCATAGTCTGGCTCAATATAAATATCTGCCGGACCGCCAATTCTAAAAGTGGTATGCCCCTTCATAGGTTCATCCACAAAGACTAATGCCTCTGGAAATTTTGTATTTAAATCTTCTGCTAATTCTTTATAGTTCTTATTAAGCATGTTTAATAAATGCCTCGTAACCTAATAATGCCTCGTATAAATCTACTTTTGAGATAATCTCACATGGAGCGTGCATTGAAAGCACAGCAACTCCAGAGTCAATTACCTGCATGTTATAATTGCCCATGATGTAGGCGATTGTTCCGCCACCCCCCTGGTCTACCTTGCCAAGCTCTGCTGTCTGCCAGAATACATTTTCCTTTTCCATGATGCCGCGAATCTCGCCAACGTATTCAGCTGAAGCATCGTTAGAGCCGCCCTTGCCTCTTGCACCAGTGTACTTGTTAAATACAACACCACGTCCAAGATATGCAGAGTTGTTCTTCTCAAATGCTGAAGCGTAAGTAGGATCAAATGCTGCTGATACATCTGATGAAAGAACCTTGCAATTTGTAAGAGCTCTGCGAAGCTTGAGCTCAGAATAATCACCTAAGCAATTGAAAAGTTCTGCCACAGTGTTCTCAAAGAATCTTGATTCCATACCTGTAGCACCTACTGAGCCGATTTCTTCCTTGTCCACTAGGATTGCACAAGCTGTCTTCTTAAGCTGCTCTTTGCAATTTACTAATGCCATAAATGAAGGGTATGCACAAACTCTATCGTCATGGCCATATCCCAAAATCATAGAACGGTCAAATCCAAAATCTCTAGCTGGACCAGCTGGAACCACCTCAATCTCTGCTGAGATGAAGTCTTCTTCCTCAATGCCGTACTTGTCCTTGAGAAGCTTTAACACATTTGCCTTAACAGCTTCCTTTTCTTTCTTACCGCTCTTTGAGAACTCAGGAATACTTCCAACGATGACATTTAAGTCCTCGCCCTCTATAACCTTGGCTCCCTTTTTATCCATCTGGTCTGCTGCAAGATGGATAAGCAAATCAGAAATACCAAATACTGGATCAGATGGGTCCTCGCCAATATTTACTATGACAGACTCACCATTTTTCTTAATCATTACACCGTGAAGTGCAAGTGGAATAGTTACCCACTGATATTTCTTGATTCCACCATAATAGTGTGTATCTAAAATAGCTAAATCGCTGTCTTCAAAAACTGGATTCTGTTTTAAATCCATACGTGGGCTGTCGATGTGCGCCCCAAGAATATTGATACCATTTTCAAGTGACTCTGTACCAATATTAAATAAAATAATCTCCTTGCCCTTGTTAGCTGTGTATACTCTGTCACCAGCTTTGAGCTTCTTGCCTTCTTTTATAATCTTATCAAGATTCTTGTAGCCTGCTTTCTCAGCTTTCTCAATAAAAAAGCTTACACATTCTCTCTCTGTCTTACATTCTGATAAGAATTTTCTATAATCTTCAGCAAACTTAAATACCTTTTTCTTATCTTTCTCTGAGGTATATTTTTGCCATGCATTTTTACGTTCCATTATTTATAACTCCTAACTCTATAACTTAAGCTTTATTTATTCTCGTCTAGATTGTCCTGTACTCTACGATAAAGCTCCTCTGCTGCATTGTAACCCATCTTTTTCTGACGATGGTTAACTGCTGCTGTCTCACAAATAATAGCCAGATTTCGACCTGGTCTAATTGGAAGAGAATGGCATGTTACATCAATGCCAAGAATATTCATGTACTCGTCTGTCATACCTAGACGGTCGTATTCCTTTTCTTTTGTCCAATCCTCAAGCTTGATAACAAGATCAATACGCTGCTCATCCTTAACTGCCTCAACACCATAGAGTGACTTAACATCGATAATGCCAATACCTCTAAGCTCGATAAGATACTGAGTGATAGATGGTGCTCTACCATATAGTCTCTCGTTATTAGGACGACGAATCTCAACCACATCATCTGAAACAAGTCGGTGGCCTCTTCGGATAAGTTCCAATGCTGCCTCTGACTTACCTATTCCAGACTCTCCAGTAATAAGAAGTCCCTCACCATATACATCTACAAGTACGCCGTGAATTGTAGTGTATGGAGCAAAATCCTTATTAAGGGAGAAAATCAAAGCTGACATAAACTCAGATGTAGCTCGCTCTGTTCCAAGAATTGGAACGTTAGCCTTAACTGCTTCCTCAAGTAAAATATCTCCTGGCTTCTCACCACGGCAGAAAATAATACATGGAATATCATAAGAGAAAAGCTTTCTAAAACTCTCTGCCTTTTCTGCATCTGTCTTCTTAGCAATATATGCAACCTCAACGTTTCCGATTACCTGGATACGCTTTGGCTCGAAATGCTCATAGAATCCATGAAGCTGAAGAGCTGGTCTGTTGACATCAGCAACAGTTACATGAATATCTTCTAGATTGAGCTCAGGTGTATAGTTAATAAGATTAAATCTCTCCTGCACAGTTGCAACAGTAACATATTTTGTATTTGCCATAGAAATTCCTCCCACATTATACTATAAAATCACTATTAAAATTGTATATCATTTCCCTTAGAATTAACAGGGTGAAAGTAATTGTATACATTCTCTGCAGCCTCTTTTGACATAGCTTCCGTCTCCATCAAATTCTCAATAGAAGCCTGTGCCATCTTTTCTGCTGAGACGTATTTTTTCATAAGCGCCTTCCTTCTCTTCGGACCAATTCCATCAATATCATCAAGGAAACTGTGAACCTGTCCCTTGCTTCTAAGGCTACGATGATATTCAATAGCAAATCTATGGGCCTCATCCTGAAGTCTTGTAATCAATTTGAATCCTTCTGAGTGGGTATCTATTGGAAGCTCCACATCATTAAAGTATAATCCCCTGGTCCTATGATGATCATCCTTTACCATACCAGCTACTGGAATATGAAGTCCTAGCTCCGACAATACCTGCTTTGCAATATGCACCTGGCCCTTGCCACCATCCATCATGATAATGTCTGGGAATTTAGTAAAGCTGTCCTCAATGACTCCTCCATTGGCTTCCAGCTCCTCAATACCATGAGAGAAACGCCTTGTAAGCACCTCATGCATAGAAGCATAATCATTTGGCCCCTCTACGGTTTTAATCTTGAATTTGCGGTAATCTGAACGTTTAGGCTTGCCCTTTTCAAATACCACCATTGAACCTACTGATTGGAAACCAGAAATATTCGATATATCGTAAGCCTCCATACGGCTGGCACCTGGAAGCCCCAGAAGCTCTGCTATTTCCTTCATAGCTCCAATAGTTCTGCCCTCTTCCTTTTTGATTTTCTCTCTATCCTGATCTAAAACCATCTGGGCATTTTTTGCCGCAAGTTCCACAAGCTTTTCCTTATCCCCTCGCTTAGGCGTCCTGATGTAAACCCTAGAACCTTTTTTGTCTGTAAGCCATTTTTCCAAAAGCTCCACTTCATCTATCTCGAACTGTACAAAAATCTCCCTTGGGATAAATGGAGTGCCAGTGTAATAATCCTTTATGAAGTACTCCAGCAAATCTTCTTTTTTGTCATCCACGCGAACATTTATAAAGAAATGCTCCCTGCCAATCATCTTGCCGCCACGGATAAAGAAAACCTGAACAACTGCATCTTCTGCAGTCCTTGCCATCGCAATAATATCTCTATCCTCTCCATCCAGTTGAGTGGCCTTTTGTCTTCCAGCACAGGCCTCTACAGACTCAATCAAATCTCTGTAGATTGCCGCCTTTTCAAAGTCCATCTCCTCAGAAGCCGCAAGCATTTTTTCTTGTAAATCTTTTAAAGTGTCGTTGTAATCACCGTCTAAAAATTGGATTACTTTTTCTACGTTTTTACCATATTCCTCTTTTGAAACATTGCCCTGACAAACTCCAAGGCACTGGCCAATATGGTAGTTAAGACAAGGTCTTCCCTTGCCAAAACTCTCAGGAAATTTCTTGTTACATGTGCGAATTTTATAAAGCTTTTGAACAAGCTCAACTGTATCATGTACCGCCCCTGCAGAAGTGAATGGGCCAAAGAACTTGCTGCCATTCTTTTTCATACGACGAGAAAAGAGCACCCTTGGGTAGTCCTCTGTAAGTGTGACTTCGATGTAAGGATATGTCTTGTCGTCTCGAAGCATGGTATTGTATTTCGGCCTGTACTCTTTTATTAGATTGCATTCTAAAATAAGGGCCTCAAGCTCAGAATCTGTAACAATAAACTCGAAATAGTCTATATTTGCCACCATCTGCTTTTTCTTGAGCCCCTCATCGTGACTAGGCTGAAAATACTGGCGAACTCTATTCTTAAGAGAACGCGCCTTGCCTACATAAATTATCTCATCATTTCGTCCATGCATGAGATAAACTCCCGGTTGATCCGGGAGTTTACTAAGGTCTTTTTCTGTTACCATAAATTACTCATCAAAAATACTATCATGATCATCTTTTGAATCATTGTCATCAAAGATGCTCTTGTACTCTTTTGTCTCTTCTGGAACTGACTTTTCATCATCTTCAGTTTCAGAAGAATCCTTTTCCTCTTCTGGATCAGGCAATCCCTTAATCTCTCTAAAGATCTTCATGAATTCCTTACCAGTAATTGTCTCGTGCTCAAAGAGATACTCAGAAATCTTGTCGAGACATTCCATATTTTCTGCAAGAAGCTCTTTTGCCTTGGAATAGGCATCAGTAATCATCTTGAGAACTTCCTCGTCAATCTGGGCTGCTGTATTATCGCCGCAAATAAGAGATGCTCTTCCATCAAGATACTGACTCTCAACAGTAGCAAGTCCCATCATTCCAAATTTCTCTGACATACCAAAGCGTGTAACCATCGCTCTGGCGATTTTAGTAGCCTGCTCAATATCGTTAGCTGCTCCTGAAGTGTAGCTACCAAACTTGATATCCTCTGCAGCACGACCCCCCATATAGGTGACAATCTTAGCTATAAGCTCGTCCTTAGTCTCAAGGAACTTCTCCTCCTCAGGAGTCTGAAGTGTATAACCAAGGGCTCCCATTGTACGTGGTACAATTGTAATCTTCTGAACTGGCTCTGCATCTTTTTGAAGTGCAGAAACAAGTGCATGTCCAACCTCGTGATAAGAAACAATTTTTCGTTCCTTCTCACTCATAGCTCTGTCTTTCTTTTCCTTACCGCCTACAGCAACAAGCTCAAATGCCTCAAATAAATCCTTTTGATTAACGTATTTGCGCTTGTCCTTAACTGCTAAAATTGCGGCCTCATTTATGATATTAGCAAGATCTGAACCTACTAATCCAACTGAAGCAAGGGCCATAGCATCTAAATCTACAGACTCATCCATCTTAACATCCTTGGCATGTACCTTGAGGATTTCAAGACGTCCCTTCTGATCTGGCTTATCTACAATAATACGTCTATCAAAACGTCCTGGACGAAGAAGTGCCTTATCAAGTACCTCTGGTCTATTTGTAGCTGCAAGAATCAAAAGACCCTTGTTTGAATCGAAACCATCCATCTCTGAGAGAAGCTGGTTAAGTGTCTGCTCACGCTCGTCATTACCGCCGCCGTAATGAGCATCTCTGCTCTTACCGATGGCGTCAATCTCATCAATAAATACAATACAAGGAGCTACCTTTTGAGCCTCTTTAAAGAGATCACGAACTCTAGATGCACCAACACCTACAAACATCTCTACAAAATCAGAACCTGCAAGGGAGAAGAAAGGTACTCCCGCCTCACCAGCAACTGCCTTTGCAAGAAGAGTCTTACCTGTACCAGGAGGGCCTACAAGAAGTGCTCCCTTTGGTAGCTTCGCACCAATCTCTGTGTATTTCTTAGGATTGTGGAGGAAATCTACCATCTCCTGCACTGATTCCTTAGCCTCGTCCTGTCCGGCAACATCCTTAAACGTAACGCCTGTTGCCTTTTCCATGTTGTAGAGCTTGGCATTTGACTTACCAACGCCCATAGGGCCTCCGCCCATCTTTCTCATTAAAAATCCAAGTACCACCCAAAGAAGCACAAGTGGAAGAATGAATGAAAGGATATTGTAAATAATAGCTGCTGTAGAATCAGCCTCTGTACCCTCGAATTCTACCTTGTGTTCCTTTAAAAGTGGAACAAGATCATCATCTCTAACATAGGCTGTGTATAGCTTAGTCGAAGCTTTCTGACCTGTAGACTCATATATCTGCTGCATCAAATCAGCTTCCTCTTCACTGAGTCCATAAGTCTCGCCCTTTTTAAGGGTAATATTGATTAAGTCGTCTTTAAATGTGACTTCAGCAACCTTGTCCTCTTCTACTAAATTCAAAAACTCTGAGTATTTAATCTCTTGAGAAGAATTAGAAGAAGCACCTTTATACACCATACTTGTAAAGAAAAGTGCTATAAGCACTAGAATTCCCAATGTATAAAATGGCTGATGATTCTTCTTATTATTACCATTTTGGTTGTTATTATTATCGTTCACATCTGCCTCCGTATTATCTAAAATCGTCTATTCTAATTTATCATATATTGGTGTAAAAATGTCGATTTTAATAAATTTTTAATACAAATTAATGGTAAACAATCTTTTTTTAAAATTTATAAAAAAACAGCTTGTGACAATCAAGCTCTAAGCGTTGCTACAAGTCCACATTTTAGTGAACAAAAACAATCGCTTAGACTTGAAAGTATAACAAGCTGCTCTATGTTTATATTGTATTATTTAGACAATATTTCAGTGTCGTTAGTGAACTCTTCACCAGAAACTTCCTCAAACTTGTGAAGCAAGTCTTCGATGGTAAGTTTCTTCTTCTCCTCACCACTGATGTTAAGGATAACTCTACCCTCATTCATCATGATAAGTCTGTTACCATATCTGATAGCATCACGCATGTTGTGAGTAACCATCATAGCTGTAAGATTGTGCTCCTTGATAAGCATATCTGTTATCTCAAGAACCTTGGCTGCTGTCTTTGGATCAAGGGCTGCTGTATGCTCATCCAAAAGTAAAAGCTTTGGCTTTTGAATTGTAGCCATAAGAAGTGTAAGGGCCTGGCGCTGTCCGCCTGATAACAAGCCTACCTTAGCTGTAAGTCTATCCTCAAGACCAAGTCCCAATTCCTTTAACATCTCATGATATTTCACACGCTCAGACTTAGTAACGCCCCAGCTTAAGCCTCTTGATTTGCCACGTCTTGCTGCGAGAGCCATATTCTCATCAATCTGCATGCTTGCAGCTGTTCCTGTCATAGGATCCTGGAATACACGACCTAAATATTTTGCTCTCATATGTTCTGGAAGACCAGTAACATCTGTACCGTCAATTAATATCTGTCCGCCATCAACTGGCCAAACTCCTGCTACTGCATTAAGAAATGTAGACTTACCAGCTCCATTTCCTCCGATTACTGTGCAGAACTCGCCCTCTTCAAGGTGAAGTGTAGCGCCTGCCAATGCAACCTTTTCATTGATTGTGCCTGGGTTAAAGGTCTTCTGTAAGTTAATAGCATTAAGCATTGTTCTTACCTCCTTCCCTAGCAGCTTTTCTAAATGAGCTGTTTGCCTTATTTTTAAGGTAAGGAACAGCAAGGAAAATAGCAACAATTATAGCTGTAAATAGCTTCATATCGTTTGCTGGCATCTTCATCCACAATACAATCGCAATAAACAGATAGTAGAGAATACCACCAAATACTACAAATGAAAGAGTAGAAATGAAGTTTCTCTTCTTTCTAAATAATGCATTGCAAAGAACATCACCAATAATAATTGATGCAAGACCAATAACGATAGCGCCACGGCCCATATTTACATCTGCATTGCCATTAAACTGAGCAAATAAAGCACCCGCAAAGGCAACAATTGCATTAGAGATAACAAGACCTAATGCCTTCATAAAATTAACATTGATTCCCTGAGCCTTTGCCATAGCTGGATTAGTACCTGTGGCACGGATTGCCGAACCTACCTCAGTACCGAAGAACCAGTACATAATTGCAATAATGATAACCGCAAATATTAATACTGTAATAAGGGCATCTTCCTTATATCTAAGAGATACTGCTAAATTATATTTATCAACTGAAATAGGTGTATTTGGCTGGTTGTTGGCAATTCTAAGGTTGATAGAATAAAGAGCCAACTGTGTTAAAATACCTGCCAAAATATCAGGTATACCAAGCACTGTATGGAGGATACCTGTAATTAAACCTGCTGATGCACCTGCCACAAAAGCAAGTACTAATGCCAATACCCATGATTTTCCAGATACGATAACCATAGCTGCCACAGCTCCACCTGTAGCAAACGAGCCATCAACTGACAAATCAGCAAAATTCAATAATTTAAATGTAATGAAAATACCCAGTGCCATTATTCCATAGATGATACCCTGTGCAACGGTACCAGGCATTCCTGCTATTAATGTTTCGATTCCCATTTTAAACTCCAAAGAGCAAGGTCAGTTAATGACCTTGCCCGCATTTTAATATTTTATGTAGAAGAAATATCTTCTTAGTCTTCCATCTCGATTGCTACGTAATCGTCTGGTAACTCAATATTAAGTGTCTTAGCAATTACTGGATTATATTCCTTAGTAAAATCGCTTGCATACTTAATCTCGAATGTTGCTGGATCAGCGCCGTTAACTAAGATGTCGTATGCCATAAGACCTGCTTCGTATCCGATGTCATAGTATTGAATTGAAAGTGTAGCGATACCACAACCCTTGCAGATACCCTCTTCACCTGCAACAATTGGAACACCTGCTGAAAGTGCTACATTGTTGATTGTCTCTGCGCAGCTTGCAGCTACATTATCAGTTGGAACATAGATAACATCTGATGAACCGCAAGCAGTCTGAACTACTGTAGATACATCTGCAGAATCTGAGAATGTATATGCGCTAACATTGTAGCCATAACCCTCTAAGTACTCTGTCATCTTGTTTGCCTGATATAATGAGTTGTCCTCACCTGAGCAATAGATAATTCCAACTTCCTTAGCATCAGGGAAAAGCTCATTGAGCATCTGTGCCTGACCATCAAGTGGTGCCAAGTCAGAAGTACCTGTTACATTGATTCCTGTGGAACCCTTCCAGTCGCTAATTCCAAGTGCTGTAGCATAATCTGTAATAGATGTAGCTACGATTGGGATATCACTTGTAGCTGTCTGAGCAGCCTGAAGTGCTGGTGTAGCATTTGCCATGATAAGATCTACATTGTCTGAAACAAATGTATTGGCGATAGTAGCGCATGTAGCATTATCACCAGATGCATTCTCAACTGTGACTTCTACATTATCCCCAAGCTTTTCCTTAAGAGCATCCTCAAAGCCCTGAGTAGCCGCATCAAGTGCTGGATGCTGTACAAGCTGAATAACTCCCACTTTGTAAGTCTGACCATCAGTAGACTCTGCTGTAGCCTCTGTAGCTGCACTGTCTGTATTTGCCTCTGTGCGTTCCTTAGCTGAATCAGTGCCGCATGCAACTAAACCAAAAGCCAAAACTGATGCAGTGACTAAACCGAGAAATTTCTTCATAATATTTTCTCCTCCTCTTTCGCTTATGGTGAACACTTTAGCACTTTTAATGGCTAAAGTCAATAATTAAAAGAGAATGTAAAAAAGAGCCTCACCCCGCGGTAAAGCTCTTGATTTTAATAATTTATAAAACTGTCCTACTCTATAGGTGATGGCAGTTTTCATCACAGAATTTATACTCAAGCTTTCTACAGCAATAATAGAATCCTGGAATAAGGAAAAATACTGCAAATAACCAAGCAACAGGGCTTGCCCATATCGCTCCTGCGTATCCAATCATTGGTACTAATGTAAATGCCACAAGTATTCTTGCCACCATCTCCATCACACCTGAATAAATTGCAAATCCCGAGAATCCCATACCCTGTATTGCAAATCTAAATATGTTAACAGCTGCAAGCAAAGTATATGTAACTGCATTAGCAAGCAAAAACATCCTTGCCTGATCAATTACAACTGATGTATCCGTAAACATCCTAAGCAAATATTTTCCAGCGAAAAATAATACTATAAGGATAAATACAGCATAAATTGTACCAAGCATCTGAGCTGTCCACACACCTTTTTTCACTCTAGGTATATTTTTAGCTCCAACATTTTGTCCTGCGTAGGTTGCCATTGTTCCGCCCAGTGCATCAAACGGGCAAACTACAAACATAGATACCTTGGCACCGGCTGTCATTGAGGCTACCGCAATTGTGCCCAGTCCATTGACTGCAGTCTGTAAAATTACAGAGCCTATAGCCGTAATAGAATACTGTAATCCAAAAGGAATGCCCATTGTAACAAGTACATTACAATGATGTGGTCCAAGCTTTAAATCCGTTTTTTTCATCTTTAAAATTGGGAATTTAAGCTTCATATATATGACACAGCTTAAACCTGCTATTAATTGAGATATAACAGTAGCAAGAGCCGGACCATTTACACTAGTTTTTAATACGATAATAAAAACTATATCAAGAACTATATTGATACCAGCGGCCATAATCAAAAAATATGTAGGTGTTTTGCTATCACCGAGAGATCTGATTATACCCGCCGTCAAATTATAAAGGAAGGTGACTGGTATTCCAAAGAATATTATCGAAATATAAGAATAGGCTAAGTCAATAATATCATCAGGAGTCCTCATAATTGCCAGTATCTGATAACAATAAATACTAACTATTGTAGTAATTACTGCTGAAAAAATAACTGAAAGTATTATTGAATTTCCAACGAACTTTCTCATTGAATCGTAGCTCTCTGCACCAAATCTCTGTGCTACAGGTATGGCAAATCCAGAGCACATACCCATACAAAAGCCATTAATTAAAAAGTTGATTGAACCTGTAGAACCAACTGCTGCCAGTGCACTATCGCCAAGGGTCTGACCTACAATTATTGTATCTACCAGATTATACATTTGCTGGAATAATAGCCCAGCCAACATAGGGATTGAAAAGCCAAGAATTAAAGATAGTGGATTGCCCTCTGTCATTTTAGTAATTGAAGTTCTTGCCATAATATTCCTCTTGTCCTTTAATAATTATTTAACCCTCTTATGCTCATAATACAACAATCTACTAATAAAAAATACTTATTTTTAATCATAATAGAATAAAAAAAACCCAGGACAAAGGTCCTGGGAAATAAGTCAATATTTATTATACTAACTCAAGAACAACTTCCATAGCTGCATCGCCCTTACGTGGTCCGATCTTAACGATACGTGTGTAACCACCCTTGCGATCAACATACTTTGGAGCGATCTCATCGAATACGAAGTTTGCCATATCTACCTTGTGTGCCTGGCTCTTCTTGTCGCCCTTAGCTGTTGGAGTGTAAAGAACCTGCATCATCTGACGACGAGCGTGAAGTCTAGAAGCTGAATCCTTCTTGATCTTCTTGTCTACTGTATCGTATACAGTAACCTTCTTGCCATCAACAACTTCCTTTACTCTCTTACCATCTTTATCTTTACGAGCAACCTTTGCCTGAACTGTAACTTCCTCGAAGTTATCCTTTTCCTTTACACCAAGTGTAATGATGTGCTCAGCAATCTTCTTTACTTCCTTAGCCTTAGCCTCAGTTGTAACGATCTTGCCGTGATAAAGAAGCTCAGTTACCTGATTTCTTAAAAGTGCTTTTCTCTGTGAAGATGTTCTGCTTAACTTTCTGTACTTTGCCATTTCTTTTCTCCTTAATAACTGGCGTCACAGGTGCTCATCGGTCTTATCCCGTAACTTGATTATGGAAAGGCTTACGCAGATGTGCTCATCGGTCTTACCCTCCACGTATTATTTCCTGTAACTATATTAGGCGATTTAGTCCTCTACCATTCTAAGTGAAAGACCAAGCTCGCTAAGCTTCTGCTCTACTTCTTCCATAGACTTGCGACCAAGGTTACGTACCTTCATCATGTCATCAGGTGACTTGTCGCAAAGCTCAGCAACAGTGTTGATACCAGCTCTCTTTAAGCAGTTGTATGAACGAACTGAAAGCTCGAGCTCATCAATGCTCATCTCAAGAGTCTTACCTGTTGTATCATCTGGCTTGTCAGCGATAACTGAAAGATCCTGTGCTGCCTCTGAAAGATTAACAAAAAGATTTAAATGCTCACTGAGTACCTTAGCAGCCATAGAAACAGCCTCATCAGGACCCATTGTGCCATTTGTATATACATCAAGTGTAAGCTTATCGTAATCTGTTACCTGGCCTACACGAGTGTCTTCTACTGTCATGTTTACACGCTCAACTGGTGTGTAAATTGAATCAACTGCAATCTTGCCGATTGGAGTATCTGGAGTCTTGTTCTTATCTGCAGAGATATAACCACGATTCTTTGTGATAGTAAGCTCCATGTAAAGCTTGCAATCATTACCACCATTAAGGTGTGCAATAACTAAATCTGGGTTAATAATCTCGATATCTGAATCTACCTGGATATCAGCAGCTGTTACAACTCCCTCACCTTCGAACTCAATATATGCTGTCTTAGGTTCATCAGAGCTACTGTTATTTCTAATAGCAAGCTCCTTGATATTCATAACGATCTCAGTAACATCTTCCTTAACACCTGGAATGGCGCTAAATTCATGAAGAACACCCTCGATCTTAATCTGGCTAACTGCAGCTCCTGGCAGAGATGAAAGCATAATTCTACGAAGAGAATTACCAAGTGTTATACCATATCCTCTCTCAAGAGGTTCTACAACAAATCTGCCGTATTTTTTGTCCTCAGAAATCTCTACGATTTCAATGTTTGGGTTTTCAAAATTTAACACTACATTGCCTCCTTAATATAATGTAATAGACTCTAAAAAACAGAATATTCTAAAATATCCTGCTAAATTGCTCATTGCCGCATAATAAAATTGTAACAAATCGCACTTATACAAGCAAGCTTGTATAAGTGCTTTTTGTAAACATCTACTAAAATTTATTATTTTGAATATAACTCGACGATAAGCATCTCGTCTACAGGAACATCAATCTGCTCTCTATTAGGAAGCTCCTTAACTGTACCCTTAAGGTTCTCAGCATCAACGTCAACCCACTCAGGAGTTGTTCTGCCTGCTGTGATTTCTGTAATGTCCTTAAATCTCTGAAGGCTCTTTGACTTCTCGCGAACCTCAATAACATCTCCAGCCTTTACAAGGTATGAAGGAATGTTAACTGGCTTGCCGTTTACAAGGAACATCTTGTGATCAACAACCTGACGAGCTTCTTTTCTTGTACGAGCGAATCCCATACGGAATACTACGTTATCAAGACGGCTCTCAAGCATTGTCATAAGGTTTTCACCTGTCATACCCTTCTGACGGTCAGCCTTCTCATAATAATTACGGAAAGGCTTCTCAAGTACGCCATAGATGAACTTAGCCTTCTGCTTCTCCTGAAGCTGAAGAGCGTACTCAGACTTCTTGCCTCTTCCTCTATTCTTCTGTCTACGTGACTTTTTATCATATCCTAAAAATGTAGGATCTAAATCAAGAGATCTACATCTTTTAAGAACTGGTGTCTTATTAACTGCCATTAGATTTTCCTCCTAATTAGACTCTTCTACGCTTTGGTGGACGACATCCGTTATGTGGAACTGGAGTAACATCCTTGATTGTAAGAACCTGAACGCCGTTAGCGTCAATCGCTCTGATTGCTGCCTCACGTCCTGAACCTGGTCCCTTTACGAATACATCTACACTCTTTAATCCGTGAACTAATGCAGCCTTAACTGCTGTCTCTGCTGCCATCTGTGCAGCATAAGGAGTAGATTTCCTTGAACCTCTAAATCCTAGACCACCAGCACTTGCCCATGAAAGAGCATTACCCTGAGCATCTGTAATAGTTACGATAGTATTATTGAAAGATGCCTGAACATGTACCTGTCCGTGTTCAACGTTTTTCTTTACACGCTTTTTTGTTGTCTTCTTTGCAACTTTAGCCATAATTAAACTAACCTACTTTCTTTCTATTGAATAAATTACTTCTTCTTATTTGCTACTGTACGCTTTGGACCCTTGCGAGTACGAGCGTTTGTCTTAGTCTTCTGTCCACGAACAGGAAGACCCTTTCTGTGACGGATTCCTCTATAGCATCCGATTTCCTGAAGTCTCTTGATGTCAAGAGCAACTTCTCTTCTAAGATCACCTTCAACAGTTAATGTCTCATCGATAACTGTGCTAATCTTCTTAACTTCTTCATCAGTTAAGTCCTTGACACGTGTGTTAGGATCAACACCAGCTGCCTCAAGAACCTTGTTTGAGCTTACTCTACCAATTCCGTAAATGTAAGTTAAACCAATTTCAATTCTCTTGTCTCTTGGTAAATCTACACCTGCAATACGAGCCATGTGTGTTTACACCTCCATAAATATTTCTACAATTAATAATCGATATAGAAAGTACAGCTCCGATAAATCGGCCTGAAATGTGTGTACGCCCATATCTTGTCCTGTTTGGCCTCGGTATGATAGGCCATTTTTATTATGAACAGTCTAAATTAGATACACTTTAGACTGCAGCCGCACATAATAAATGCTAAATAAGCTGCTCAGAAATTAACCCTGACGCTGCTTATGCTTTGGGTTCTCGCAAATAATACGAATGCTACCCTTTCTTTTGATGACCTTGCACTTCTCGCACATAGGCTTTACAGAAGATCTTACTTTCACGATTTTCCTCCTTTCCATGCCCTTTTTTCAAAGGTTGTGGTCAATCTATAATTTGAACATTCTAAAAACGTCCGTTTAATAGTATAGCGGGCGTTTTCGTGTATGTCAACAAAAATTTATTTATCTCTCCAAATAATTCTTCCCTTAGAAAGATCATAAGGACTCATCTCGATTGTTACCTTATCACCAGGTAAGATACGAATGTAGTTCTGTCTTAACTTACCACTGATATGAGCAAGAATCTGGTGACCATTTTCAAGCTCTACCTTAAACATTGCATTTGGAAGTTTCTCAACAACTACTCCCTCTACTTCAATAACATCTGCCTTAGACATCTTTGTTCCTCCTATTATAACTTTTAAGAATTCTTTTAATTGAAATATCATCAAGTGCTGTAATGTCTTTTATCTCATCAAGCACATCTGATGGAATATTTTTTATTAGCTGTAAATGAATTTTTTTCTTTTTCTTAGGCTTGGCAACCGTCTTTGTAGTTCCATTGGCAAGTATGAAATAATCTTCAACCTCATCAATAACTACATATACTTTTTTCTGATCGTGGCCAGCCTTAGAAGTAGCAAGCATTAAATCCATGTATTTCCCTCCGGATTAGCAAGCTCAGAAGGTGTCAATGTTAAAATCTCTGGAGCACCATCTGTAATAACAATTGTATTTTCATAATGAGCTGATAATGATTCATCCATTGTTACAACTGTCCACTCATCATCCATCCAAGCAACATCATAGCTTCCAGCGTTAATCATTGGCTCAACCGCTAATGTCATTCCTTTTAAAAGCTTTGGTCCTTTTCTGAACTTTCTTCTAAAGTTTGGAATCTCTGGAGCCTCGTGTAATGACTTTCCAATGCCGTGTCCAACCAAATCCCTAACAACTCCATATCCGAAACTCTCAGCATAATCTCCAATTGCTCCTGATATATCGTAAAGGTGATTGCCGGCCTTTGCATATTTCATACCCTGGAAGAAAGACTGACGAGTTCTTTCTATAAGAAGTCTTGCCTCTTCAGAAATCTCTCCTACGCCAACTGTTCTAGCAGCATCTGAATGATATCCCTTGTAGAGAACGCCAGTATCTAAACTAACAATATCTCCATTCACAAGGATGTGATCAGCAGTAGGTATACCGTGAACAACTTCATCATTTACAGAAACACATACGCTGGCAGGATAACCATATAGGCCTTTAAAGTTTGGCTCACAGCCAAAGCTTCGAATAACTTCTTCCCCGAGTCTGTCTACATCTAATGTAGACATTCCTTCATGAATCTCTTTTGCAAGAGTCTCGTGAACCTGAGCAAGAATCTTGCCTGCCTCACGCATCAATTGAATTTCTTCTTCAGTTTTAATAGTAATTGCTTCTGACATCCTAAGCTCCTAATATAGCTGTGATATCCTCAAAAACCTTTTCCATTGGCTGTGTACCACTAACAGATTTAAGAATACCCTTACCTTTGTAATAATCAATAAGTGGCTGAGTCTGATCATGATATACATCAAGTCTCTTCTTAACTGTCTCTGGCTTGTCGTCATCTCTTAAAACAAGAGCGCTACCACATGAATCGCAAATGCCCTCTTTCTTTGGTGGAATAGAAACGATGTGATATGTAGCACCACAGTTAAGGCAAGCTCTACGACCTGACATTCTGTTGATGATATTCTCATCTGGAACATCTACATCAATTGCATAGTCCATTGACTGTCCGATCTTTGTAAGAGCTGCGTCAAGAGCTTCTGCCTGTGGAATTGTTCTTGGGAAACCATCTAATACAAATCCATTTTTCGCGTCATCCTGTGCAATGCGGTCCATTACAAGATCACATGTAAGTTCATCTGGAACAAGCAAACCTTGATCCATGTATTCCTTTGCTTTTTTGCCAAGCTCTGTACCGTTCTTTATATTAGCGCGAAATATATCACCTGTAGAGATGTGAGGAATAGAATACTTAGCTGCAATCTGCTTTGCCTGAGTTCCTTTGCCTGCACCAGGTGCACCTAACATAATAATCTTCATAATGTAAAAAACCTCCTGCGTTATTTACGTTAAAAATATTCTCTTAAAAACACCTTAAGAGATACGCGGTATAACCCACGTATCTCCTTAGATGCATTAATGACTATTAGTCATTTAAAAATCCTTTGTAATTACGAACCATCATCTGTGACTCAACTTGCTTTAACGTCTCAATGATAACACCAACAATAATGATAATTGATGTGCCGCCGAATGAAACATCTGTGCCAAGTAAACCGTCAAATACGATTGGAAGCAATGCTACGATCGAAAGACCAATTGCACCAATAAAGATTACATGCTTAAGAATAGCTGCAAGATAATCTGAAGTTGGTTTACCAGGTCTGATACCAGGAATAAATCCGCCTGAGCGCTTTAAGTTCTCTGCAATTTCAAGTGGATTAAATGTTATCTCTGTATAGAAATAAGCAAATCCAATGATTAAGAGAATATAAACAATTGCTCCGATTGAATTAAACCAGTTTGTAGGATCGAACCAATTTTTCTGATTCATAACATTAAGAATCTTAGCCCAAACACCTGTCAAATTCTTGTTAAACATTGTAACAATCATGATTGGTGTCTGAAGTAAAGACTGAGCAAAAATGACTGGGATAACACCAGCTGTATTAACCTTCATAGGAATAACAGATGAGTTACCGCCAACCTGTCTGCGGCCCTGAATCTTATTTGAGTACTGAACTGGAATACGTCTCTCAGCGCTCTGTAAGATTACTACAAATACAACGATAAGAATAATTACAGCTGCGATAATAACTGCTGCCAAAGTTGCCTTTGGAATTGTCTTATCTTTCATGTACTGAGTATAGAGAGCCTCTAAATCAGCTGGGATACGGCTGATGATATTAATTGTAAGAACAATAGAAATACCATTTCCGATACCCTTTTCAGTGATTCTCTCACCGATCCACATTAACACTGCTGAACCAGCTGTAAGAGATGCTACTACTAAGATTACATATAATGGACTAAACTTTAAAAGATAGCCACTCTTTCCAAATGCGATAGCCATAGCAATTGATTCACCCAAAGCTAAAGCAACAGTAAGATAACGAGTAATCTGTGTCATCTTCTTTCTGCCTGCTTCACCATCACGCTGCATCTCTTCAAGCTTTGGAAAAGCTATAGTAAGAAGCTGCATAATGATAGAAGAAGTAATGTATGGTGTGATATTCAATGCAAATACTGACATTGATGAGAAAGAACCACCAGTGATTGAATCAAAGAAATTCAATCCTGTATTGCTATTTTCCTTGAAATAGCTAGCCACAAGGCTTCCGTTAACGCCCGGAGTTGGAAGCAAGCTTCCAAGACGGACGATAACAAGCATAAATATTGTAAAGCCTATGCGTCTTCTTAAATCTTTAATTTTGAAAGCATCTCGAAGTGTCTGAAACATTAGATCACCTCTACTGTTCCGCCTAAGGCCTCAATCTTCTCCTTTGCGCTAGCACTGAATGCATTAGCCTGAACGTTGAGCTTCTTTGTAAGCTCGCCGCCGCCAAGAATCTTAACGCCATCGCGAGGGTTCTTGATGATACCGCTCTCGATGAGAGTATCAACAGTTACAGTAGCACCATTATCAAATCTCTCTAAATAAGAAACATTGATACCAACGATTTCCTTTGTATTTCTATTCTTGAAACCACGCTTAGGAAGACGTCTGTATAAAGGCATCTGTCCACCTTCGAATCCAAGTCTAATGCTTCCGCCAGAACGAGCCTTCTGTCCCTTATGACCCTTACCAGCAGTCTTGCCATTTCCTGAACCGTGACCACGGCCTCTTCTGAAATTATCGCTGTGCTTTGAGCCTTCTGCTGGCTGTAAGTTAGATAAATCCATTATGGCACCTCCTTCTATTAAATTTCTTCAACTTTTACTAAGTGATTGACCATTCTAAGCATTCCGCGAACGCTGTCGTTGTCAGGAAGCTCAACAGTCTTATTGACCTTTCTAAGGCCAAGTGCTTCTACAGTCTTCTTGTTCTTAGGAACAGCACCGATTGTAGACTTTACGAGTGTTACTCTTAACTTCTTCTCTGCCATTTTACTTTCCTCCTTAAGCAAGAATGTCTTCAACCTTCTTGCCACGAGCCTTAGCTACTTCCTCAGGCGACTTAAGAGCTCTAAGTCCCTCGATAGTAGCAAGAACAACGTTCTGCTTATTTGATGATCCAAGTGACTTTGTACGGATGTTTCCGATACCTGCAAGCTCACATACGGCACGTGCTGGACCACCAGCGATGATACCAGTACCTTCTGGAGCCTTCTTAAGAAGTACAGAAGCACCAGTGTGCTTGCCCTGGATGTCATGTGTAATACTGTGGTTGTTATCAAGCTTAACTGTAATAAGCTTCTTCATAGCATCTTCCTTGCCCTTGCGGATAGCTTCAGGGATTTCAGCTGCTTTGCCAAGTCCAGCGCCAACGTGTCCGTTCTTATCGCCTACTACAACAAGAGCTGTGAAACGCATGTTACGTCCACCTTTAACAACCTTTGTTACACGCTTAATTTCTACAACCTGCTCAGTTAACTCTAACTGGCTAGCGTCAATGATTTCACGTTTCATGTGTTCTCCTCCTAGAATTCTAATCCAGCTTCTCTAGCTGCATCTGCTAAAGCTGCAACCTTGCCGGCATAAATGTAACCACCTCTGTCAAATACGACTTCCTTGATTCCCTTTTCCTGTGCCTTCTTAGCAATAACTGTACCAAGCTTTGAAGCAGCTTCTACGTTATTTGTCTTTGCAAGATCTGCCTTAACGTCTGCGTCAAGAGTAGATGCTGAAACGAGTGTATTTCCGCATGTATCATCAATAACCTGAACATACATGTGATTGTTGCTTCTGAACACTGCAAGACGTGGTCTTTCTGCTGTACCGGCTAGAGTGTTACGAAGTCTTCTATGCTTTGTCTGGCGAACTACTTGTCTAGATTTCTTACTTACCATTTTACATTCACTCCTTTACTATTTCTTACCGGTCTTACCGACTTTACGTCTAATAACTTCATCAGCGTACTTAATACCCTTACCCTTATATGGCTCAGGTCTTCTCTTATCTCTAATGTTGGCAGCGTACTGTCCAACCTTTTCCTTGTCGATACCCTTGATGATAATTTTATTTCCGTCAACAGTTGACTCAATACCCTCTGGATCTTCCATCTCTACTGGGTGAGAGTAACCAAGGTTAAGAGTAAGCTTCTTACCAGCCTTTGATGCTCTGTAACCTACACCGTTAACTTCAAGAGTCTTCTCATAGCCTGTTGTAACACCAACAACCATGTTGTTGATAAGTGTTCTTGTAAGACCATGTAAAGACTTCATCTTCTTTAAATCATTAGGTCTAGTAACAACAACTTCTGCACCCTCAAGCTTGATATCCATCTCAGATGGAAGTGTTCTCTCAAGAGTACCCTTAGGACCTTTTACAGTCACATGATTATTTTCTGCAATCTCAACTGTAACTCCAGCTGGAACTGCGATTGGCATTCTTCCTATACGTGACATGCCCGTACCTCCTTAAATATGATAGTATGTCCGGCTTCTATAACCGGGTTATACTTTTAGGTAATTAGTTACTTAATGTCTGGAAATGATTACCAAACATATGCAAGAACTTCGCCACCAACCTGAAGCTTACGAGCTTCCTTGTCTGTGATGATGCCCTTGTTTGTAGAAAGGATAGCGATACCAAGTCCACCTAAAACGTATGGGATATCGTCCTTACCAGCATAAATACGAAGACCTGGCTTAGAGATTCTCTTAATACCAGAAATAATCTTCTCGTTCTTGTTTGCACCGTACTTTAATGTAACACGGATATCCTTGAAGTTACCATTATCAACGATGTCATACTTTGTGATAAATCCTTCATCAACAAGAATGTCTGCAATTGCAACCTTAATCTTTGATGCAGGAACATCTACTGTATCATGTTTTGCAGTATTTGCATTACGGATTCTTGTAAGCATATCTGCTATTGGATCACTCATTGTCATGATGCAATTTCCTCCTAATTTTCAATCTGTGTTCGTTATCTTACCATGAAGCTTTCTTAACGCCTGGGATCTGACCCTTGTAAGCTAACTCACGGAAACATACTCTACAAATACCATACTTTCTAAGGTATGCATGTGGACGACCGCAGATTTTGCAGCGGCTGTATTCCTGTGTAGAAAACTTAGCCTTGCGCTGCTGCTTAACTTTCATTGACTTCTTTGCCATAACTTTCCTCCTATGCTTCCTTAGCGAAAGGCATGTTGAATAAACGAAGTAATTCTCTAGCCTCTTCATCTGTCTTAGCTGTAGTTACAAAGATGATATCCATACCACGAGTCTTGTCGATCTTATCGTACTCGATTTCTGGGAAGATAATCTGCTCCTTGATACCAAGTGCATAATTACCTCTACCATCAAAGGAATTAGGATTTACACCTCTAAAGTCACGTACACGTGGAAGTGCAAGGTTGATGAGACGATCTGCGAACTCATACATCTTCTCTCCACGAAGTGTAGTCTTACATCCGATTGCCATACCTTCACGAATCTTGAAGTTAGCAACTGAATTCTTAGCCTTTGTTGTAACTGCCTTCTGGCCTGTAATCATTTCCATATCCTTGACTGCAGACTCAAGAAGCTTTGCGTTGTCCTTTGCTTCGCCAACACCCATGTTGACAACGATCTTTTCGATCTTAGGAACTTCCATAATATTCTTGTATCCAAACTTCTCTACCATTGCTGGTACGATATCATTAAGATACTGATCTTTTAATCTACTCAACGAACTGTTCTCCTTTCTTCAATTAGTCAATCACTTCGCCAGTCTTCTTAGCGAAACGGACTTTCTTATCTCCGTCCATCTTGAAGCCAACGCGTGTAGGCTGACCGTTATGAAGTAACATAACATTTGAAGCATCGATAGGAGCTTCCTGCTCGATGATACCGCCTGCTTGGTTAGCCATGCTAGGCTTAACATGACGCTTAACCATGTTAACACCTTCAACTGTAACGGTGTTATTCTTCTTATCTACTGCGATAACCTTACCTTCGTTGTTAACATCGCCACCAGCGATGACACGAACAGTATCGCCCTTTTTAATTTTCATTGTTGCCATCTACTCTTCCTCCTACAATACTTCTGGAGCGAGAGAAACAATCTTCATGAACTGCTTCTCACGAAGCTCTCTAGCTACAGGTCCAAAAATACGAGTTCCTCTTGGAGTCTTGTCATCTTTGATGATGACTGCAGCATTTTCATCAAACTTGATATAAGAACCATCTTTACGACGGGCACCCTTTACTGAACGAACAACTACTGCCTTAACAACGTCACCCTTCTTTACAACGCCACCTGGTGTTGCATCTTTAACGGTAGCAGTAATTACGTCGCCAATGTTGGCATATCTTCTTGTAGATCCACCCATAACACGGATAACAAGGATTTCCTTTGCTCCAGTATTATCGGCTACCTTTAATCTACTTTCCTGTTGTACCATTATAGTAGCCTCCTTTAATTATTTTGCTCTCTCGATTACTTCAACAAGTCTCCATCTCTTATCCTTAGAGAGTGGTCTAGTCTCCATAACCTTTACTGTATCACCGATGTGAGCGTCGCCGTTCTCATCGTGAGCCTTAAGCTTATATGTTTTCTTAACGATCTTGTTGTAAAGTGGATGCTTTACATTGTCACGGATTGCAACAACGATTGTCTTATCCATCTTGTCGCTTACAACAACACCTGTACGTGTTTTTCTTAAGTTTCTTTCCACGTCTTTGATCTCCTTTCAAATAATTAAGATTCTTCGTTATTACGCATTCTTCTCAGCTTCTGTGATAACAGTCTGAATACGAGCGATGTTACGGCGAACTTCGCGAATTCTTGCTGTGTTATCTAACTGGTTTGTAGCATTCTGGAATCTTAAGTTGAAAAGTTCTTTTTTAGCTTCTACGAGCTGAGCATTAAGCTCTGCTACTGAAGTGTTCTTTAAATCTTCTACGTACTTTGTATTCTTCATTATGCTTCACCGCCTTCTAAATCCTCACGGGAAACTATCTTGCACTTGCAAGGAAGTTTATGTGTAGCGAGACGAAGTGCTTCTCTAGCAACTTCCTCAGATACTCCTGAGATCTCGAATAATACACGGCCCGGCTTAACAACAGCTACCCAATATTCAAGTGTACCCTTACCTGAACCCATTCGAGTTTCAGCAGGCTTTGCAGTAACTGGCTTGTCTGGGAAAATCTTGATCCAAACCTTACCACCACGCTTAATGTAACGTGTCATAGCGATACGAGCAGCCTCGATCTGATTTGACTTAATCCAAGCTGGCTCCATTGCAACGATACCAAACTCACCGTATGCAATCTTATTTCCTCTTGAAGCTTTTCCAGCCATGTTCCCACGGAACTGCTTTCTGTGCTTCGCTCTCTTTGGCATTAACATATTATTGAGCTCCTCCTTCCACATTCTTCTTCTTTGGAAGTACTTCACCCTTATAGATCCATACCTTTACACCAACCTTACCATAAGTAGTGTCAGCCTCAGCGAATCCATAATCGATATCAGCACGGAGTGTCTGAAGTGGAATAGTACCTTCATTGTAAGACTCTGAACGAGCCATATCAGCACCACCAAGACGTCCTGAACAGCTTGTCTTGATACCCTTGATACCAGTCTTCATAGCGCGACCCATGCAAGACTTCATAGCTCTACGGAATGATACACGGTTCTCAAGCTGACCTGCGATGTTCTCAGCAACAAGCTGTGCATCACGATCTGGTCTCTTGATCTCCTTGATATCTACAACAAGCTTATCGCTTGTCTGCTTCTGGAGCTCACTCTTAATCTTGTCGATCTCAGCGCCGCCCTTACCGATAACAACGCCTGGCTTTGCTGTATAAACAGTTACCTTTACTCTACCAGCAGCACGCTCGATTTCGATCTTAGAAACGCCTGCAGCGTAAAGCTTCTTCTTAAGAAATTTTCTGATATTATAGTCTTCAACTAAGTAGTCTGAGAAGTTCTCGCCCTCAGCATACCACTTAGAATCCCAGTCCTTAATAACACCGACTCTTAAGCCATGAGGATTAACTTTCTGTCCCATGTTTTGCCTCCTTAATTTTTCTGATCAAGCACGATTGTGAGGTGGCTCATTCTCTTCTCGATTCTGTAAGCTCTACCCTGTGCTCTTGGTCTAATTCTCTTCATTGTAGGTCCCTTGTTTGCATAGCACTCAGCTACTACAAGGTCCTTGCGATCTAAGCCGTTATTGTTCTCAGCGTTTGCAATAGCAGACTTAAGTAATTTCTCTATAACACTTGAAGCGTATCTTGGATTGTACATTACGATAGCAAGAGCTGTATCAACATCCTTACCACGAATGGCATCAAGTACGAAACAAGCCTTCTGAACTGACATTCTAGCATAAGATAACTTTGCTGAAGGTCTTGTATCCTTTACATCGTTTCTCTCACGTTTAATTTGAGATCTATGTCCCTTAGCCATGATTAAAACTCCTTTCTGTTAATTAGCGTACCTTTGACTTCTTCTCGTCCTTGCCGTGACCTCTGTAGGTTCTTGTAGCAACGAACTCTCCAAGCTTGTGTCCAACCATGTCTTCTGTGACATATACTGGAACGTGCTTTCTTCCGTCATGTACTGCAATTGTATGTCCAACCATCTGTGGGAAGATTGTAGAACGACGTGACCATGTCTTGATAACTGACTTGTCGCCGCTAGCGTTCATAGCATCAACCTTCTTTAATAAGCTTGCATCAGCAAATGGTCCTTTTTTTAATGAACGTGCCATGTGTATCCTCCTTATTTGATTGCTCTACCATCGCGTCTTCTTACGATGAGCTTGTTAGACTGCTTGTGCTTCTTTCTTGTCTTGAGACCAAGAGCTGGCTTGCCCCAAGGTGTGCATGGACCTGGACGTCCGATAGGAGCGCGGCCCTCACCACCACCATGTGGATGGTCATTAGGGTTCATAACAGAACCACGAACTGTAGGTCTGATACCCATGTGTCTCTTACGACCAGCTTTACCGATCTTAACAAGGTTGTGATCACCGTTACCGATTACACCGATAGATGCGCGGCAGTTAAGAGGTACCATTCTCATTTCGCCTGAAGGAAGACGAAGTGTTGCATACTTTCCTTCCTTAGCCATGAGCTGTGCTGAGTTACCAGCTGAACGAACGAGCTGTCCGCCACGACCTGGATAAAGCTCAACATTATGAATAAGTGTACCAACTGGAATCTTCTCAAGTGGTAAGCAGTTACCAACTCTAACTTCAGCGTCAGCACCGTTCATAACTGTCATGCCGTCTGTAAGACCAGCTGGAGCAAGGATGTAAGCCTTCTCGCCGTCTGCGTAGCAGATAAGAGCGATGTTAGCTGTTCTGTTTGGATCGTACTCGATACCAATAACCTTTGCAGGAATTCCATCCTTATTTCTCTTGAAATCAATAAGTCTATATTTTTGTCTGTTACCGCCACCATGATGTCTAACGGTAATCTTACCCTGATTGTTACGACCAGCGTGCTTCTTAAGTGAAACAACAAGTGACTTCTCTGGTGAGTTCTTTGTGATCTCAGCGAAATCAGAACCAGTCATATTTCTTCTCGAAGGTGTATATGGGTTATATGTCTTAATTCCCATTTCTTTTCTCCTTTCAAAAACTCGTTTATTATCGCGCTCGACTGCGCATACATTAAATTATTTTAAAGACCTGAGAAAATCTCGATGTCTTTGCTATCAGCTGTAAGCTGAACGATAGCCTTCTTTGTCTTTGCTGTCTTTCCGTAAGTCATTCCACGTCTCTTTGTCTTGCCATCAGCGTTCATTGTGTTAACTGAAGCAACCTTAACTCCGTCGAACATCTTCTCAACAGCTTCCTTAATCATAGTCTTGTTAGCTTCTGGATGAACAAGGAATGTGTATTTCTTCTCAGCCATAGCGTTCATAGACTTCTCTGTGATTACAGGCTTAAGGATTACGTCATAATATTGTACGTTTGCCATTATGCATACACCTCCTGAATCTGATCAACAGCAGCCTTTGTAACAACTACTGTGTTGTACTTAAGGATGTCATATACGTTGATTGTGTTTGTAAGAGCTGTCTTAACTGTAGGAATGTTCTTTGCAGACATAACTACGTTCTTATCGTTAGAATCAAGAACTACAAGAGCCTTCTCAACGTTAAGGTTTGTAAGTACCTTTGCGAAATCCTTTGTCTTAATAGCATCAAGCTTTAACTCATCAACAACGATGAACTTGTTCTCATTAACAACTGAAGTAAGTGCAGACTTAAGAGCTGCTCTCTTCTCCTTCTTGTTAAGCTTGAATGAATAATCTCTTGGTGTTGGAGCGAATACTACGCCACCACCTGTCCACTGTGGAGATCTTGTAGAACCCTGTCTTGCATGACCTGTTCCCTTCTGTCTCCAAGGTTTTCTACCACCACCAGAAACCTCAGAACGTGTCTTAGCCTTCTGTGTTCCCTGACGGTTATTTGCAAGCTGCTGGACAACTGCCATGTGAACTAAGTGCTCATTAATCTCAACTGCGAAGATGCTGTCGTTAAGATCCATGGTGCCAACTTCTTTGCCTTCCATATTATATACGGATACTTTAGCCATCGCTAAGTTCCTCCTTTCCTATCGTAAGATTACTTTCCTGCTTTAACTGACTCTTTAATTGTTACAAGAGACTTCTTTGGTCCTGGAACAGCACCCTTTACTAAAAGCAGATTGTTTTCAACGTCAACACGTACAATCTCAAGATTCTGGATTGTAACTCTTGTTCCGCCCATCTGACCAGGCATACCCTTGCCCTTGAATACACGGCTAGGTGATGAACATGCACCATTTGAACCCTGATGTCTGTGGAACTTAGAACCATGAGCCATAGGTCCTCTGTGCTGACCTAATCTCTTGATAGCGCCCTGGAATCCCTTACCCTTTGAAGTAGCTGTTGCATCAACCTTGTCACCAGCCTCAAAGATATCAGCCTTGATTTCCTGAGCGAGCGCATAATCTGCACAATTATCAAATCTGAACTCTCTAACAAATCTCTTTGGCTCAACACCAGCCTTATCGAAGTGACCCTTCTCTGGCTTGTTTACGCCATTGCGATGAATGATTTCTTTGCGTCCGTTAGCATCCTTATTAACAAGCTTAACCTTCTTGTCAACAAAGCCAACCTGAACTGCATCGTAACCGTCGTTCTCTACTGTCTTGATCTGTGTAACAACACATGGACCAGCAGAAAGTACAGTTACAGGAATAAGCTCGCCGCCTTCATTGAAGACCTGAGTCATTCCGACCTTTGTAGCTAAAATAGCTTTCTTCATTTTTCTTACCTCCATTTTCTACAGCGGAACGCTTCTTGCCCATCTAATCAATACTGGGGTAGCGGAACCGTTCATCCTAGAACAGTGTCATATAAGTGGAACTAGATAAGAAATCTAAGTTGCTTCTATATAAAACCATCTTGGATGTTTACATGATTAATGAACTCAATTACTTGTTCTTGATGCTGATCTCAACACCTGCTGGCATCTCTAACTTAGAAAGTGCCTCAACAGTCTTCTGTGTTGGGTCGATGACATCAATCAATCTCTTATGAGTTCTCTGCTCGAACTGCTCACGAGAGTCTTTGTACTTATGTACAGCTCTAAGAATTGTAACAACTTCCTTCTTTGTTGGAAGAGGTACAGGACCACTAACCTGTGCTCCGTTCTTCTTAACAGTCTCGATGATTTTCTTGGCAGATGAATCTACTAACTCATGATCATAAGCCTTGAGTGTGATTCTCATAACTTGATTTGCCATAAAAAAAGTCTCCTCCTTTTTCGTTTTTCTAATTTCTGAAAAATCGAACAAGTGGCGACTGTACACTTACCCGTGTGTATCATGGTTTAAAACTCAAAGTTCGAACCAAGTTCTCACACGTCGTCTCCGCAAATGCGGACGGTTTTCTGTTGTACAGTGACTTGTCGTCAGTTTCCTAACTTGACATTCGCTCCACGGAAAACCAACCTGAGTAACTAGGTTGCAACCTCACGCTTCACAGCTATCATGTCACAGCAAGTAATAATATACACGAGAAAGGGAATACTAGCAAGAAAAAGATAAAAATTATTGTATTTTATTTAGTACAATTTTAAAAACAACTAAATCTTGTGGTTGAAATGAATTTTTTGAACTAGAAATCATTGAAGATTAATAATCTTTCAGTATAATAGTCAAAGCAAACACATTTGTAAAGTACATATATAATATAGAAAGGATAGTTACTGTTCATAGTAACATTAGTAAATCATGCAACCAGCTAATAATTGGAAGGATTACGAAATAATAGATTGTAGCTCTGGTGAGAAACTAGAGCGTTGGGGAGATTATGTTCTACTTAGACCTGATCCACAGGTAATCTGGAACACTAAAAAATCCTCTCCTTATTATAAGAAGCTTAACGCTCATTATCATCGTTCAAATAAAGGTGGTGGCGAGTGGGAGTTTTTTGATTTACCAGAGCAGTGGACCATCAGCTATCCTATCTGCAACAAGAAGCTTACATTTAACCTAAAGCCTTTTGCATTTAAGCATACAGGCCTCTTTCCTGAGCAGGCTGTAAACTGGGATTGGTTTTCTTCTATTATAAATAAGGAAATAAAAGAAAAGAATCACCCGGTAAAGGTACTTAACCTTTTCGCCTACACAGGTGGCGCTACACTTGCTGCAGCCGCAGCAGGCGCTCAGGTTACTCACGTGGATGCTTCAAAGGGTATGGTCCAGTGGGCAAAAGAAAATGCAGCCTCATCTGGTCTTTCAGATGCACCAATAAGATGGCTTGTAGATGACTGCCGTAAATTCGTAGAAAGAGAAATCCGCCGTGGCAATAAATATGACGGCATAATCATGGACCCTCCTTCATACGGAAGAGGTTCCAAAAATGAAGTTTGGAAAATCGAGGATGATATTTTCCCATTTATCCAGCTTTGTGAGCAGATTCTTGCAGATGACGCTCTATTTTTCCTAGTTAACTCATACACAACAGGTCTTCAGCCTGCTGTGCTTAACTATATGATTAGCACTGCTCTTTTGAAAAATCATCCTGGAGAAGTAACAGCTGATGAAATTGGTCTTCCTGTCACTGAGTCAGGTCTTGTACTTCCATGCGGTGCCAGCGGTCGTTGGACCAGGAAATAAACCAACAGCTACATTATTATAAAGAAGGAATTATTTATGACTACAACAATGCAAAACCCACTTGGAACTGAACCTGTTGGAAAGCTTCTTAGAAAATTTGCTATTCCTAGCATCATCGCCATGCTCGTAGGCTCACTCTACAACATGGTGGATCAGCTCTTCATAGGAAACTTTGTTGGCCCACTTGGAAATGGTGCCACAAATATTCAGTTTCCACTTTCAATTTTAAATATTTCCATTGCCCTGCTTTGCGGAATTGGCGCAGCTTCTACATTCAACCTTGCCATGGGACGAGGTGAAACAGAAAAGGCGGGCTATTATATAGGAAACGCAATTTCACTTATGCTTTTAGGTGGATTTGTTCTTCTTATTGTTACAGAGCTTTTCTTAGAGCCTATTCTTATTGGATGCGGCGCAACTGAAAATATATTACCTTACGCCGTTGAGTACTCACGAATCTGTGCACTAGGCTATCCACTTTTCATTCTTTCTGCAGGTGGTGCACATATTGTTAGAGCTGACGGCAGTCCAAATATGACTATGGCAATCAATGTAACTGGCGCCGTAATCAATACTGTTTTAGATTTCCTCTTTGTTGCAGTGTTTCACTGGGGAATGAAAGGAGCTGCTGTTGCCACAATTATCGGTCAGTATGTTGCCGGTTTTATGGTTCTTGTTTATCTTAAAAAATTCAAAACAGTAAAGCTTGAAAAGCAACATTTCATTCCAGACCTTGCCATTATCGGTTCAATCGCAGCTCTTGGTACTGCACCATTTATCAATCAGATTGCAATGATGATTGTTCAGATTGTAATGAACCATGTAATGGGTCATTACGGTGCTCAGTCAATTTACGGTTCAGATATTCCTATTACATGTGCAGGTATTATTTCAAAAGTTAACGGAATCTGTTTTTCATTTGTAATTGGTATATCTCAGGGACTTCAGCCAATTATTAGTTTTAATTACGGTGCTCAAAATTATAAGAGAGTTAAGAGTGCATTTTATCTTGCATTAAAACTTGCCGCAATTATCACTTTCACTAGCTGGGCTTGCTTCCAATTGTTCCCTCGCCAAATTGTTTCAATATTTGGTACTGGTGACGAGCTATCCTTCCAGTTCTGTGAAAAGTACTTTAGAATATTCCTTTTCGGAATCTTCACAGCATTTTTCCAGCCACTTGCTTCCAATTTCTTTACATCAATTGGAAAGCCATACAAAGGAATCTTTATGTCTCTAACAAGACAGGTGCTTTTCCTTGCACCACTTATTGTATTCTTACCTATGATATTTGGTTTCAATGGAGTTCTTTTCGCAGGACCAATCGCAGATGCTCTTTCATTTACCATCTGCTTCATACTGGTTAGAAAAGAATTCTCACATCCTGAATTTAAAGAAGCATAGAAAAACGCCGTCTGGCTCTTAAGCTAGACGGCGTTATTTTTATCCTATTTACATATAATCTGGTCTCGACCAGTTTCCTTGGCCTCGTATAGATTTGCATCTGCTCGATTAAGTACTTCGTCGATGGTCTCCCCTGGAACCAGGGCTGTCAATCCAAATGACATGGTAATCTGTCTATCGGTGTCTGGCACGTAAATGGTGCGAACCTGATCCATTATCATTGAAAGCTCTCGCCTTGCTATGTCAAGCTCTCGGTCCTTGAATATAAGAAGGAACTCCTCGCCGCCCCAGCGTGCTGCAAAGCCCTTGCCTACCATTCCAGCTTTTAGCTTGTCTGCCACTGCCTTAAGTACCACATCACCCATCTCATGACCGTAGGTGTCGTTAACCTTTTTAAAGAAGTCAATATCAGCGATGCAAAGGCAATATTTGACGCCTTGCTCTACTGCTGCAACACGAATCTCCTGAAGCTTTTTATCAGCGAAACGTCTATTGTTAAGTTCTGTCAATGCGTCGTATTCAACTAGCATCATAAGAGAATGAGCCATTCGCTTACCATCAGTGGCAAGATGCTTGATTTCATCATCTGCGCTCATCAATTCTCGAGGCATCTCACTTTTGAATTCTCCATTTGCCAGAGAATTCATATACTTGTCTATCTTTACAATTCTATTGGCAATGCGCTTGTTGTAGCGGACCATTATAAAGCCAAAGAAAACAGAAATAATCAAGCATACCGCTATAACAGGAATAACGTATTTGATTACCTCTCTGTTTACAAGTGCTCCAGATTCACATACAGCTATCATACCAATTGCTGTGCCATCATCTGATAAAAGTGGCTTGTAGTATGCAAAGCTCTTTTCATCATAGACCATTACATTAGTGTAGAAAGCGCTCTCCTTCTTTTCCAGAACATCTCTTTTTACTACAGCAGCAGCCGCTGTGCCCATGGCACTGTTGCCTTCTTCATCAGATAATGTGGTAATAATTCTAGTGTCATTGTAAAAAATAGATATCTGGATTCCAAGAACGTCAGATAGATTCTTCATCAAGGTGTCATCGCCATTAAGCTTCTCATCACCCTTGTATAAATCTACCTCGCCTGTCTCGCTATTGGTCTCAACTCTGAAATCCCCCACATAATATTTATCAAATATGAATCCAACAAGCTCTGCATTGCTTATCAATTCATCTTCTATTTTGTCGGTAATTGCCTTTTTTACAATACTTCCACTGACAGCCACAATAACAATTGTCATAATAGCAAGAGGAACTATTGTCATCCTAAGCATTTGAGTTTTAAGACTGTTTTTAAACTGTTTCTTTTTCATAATCACCCCTCATAAAGCCTGTTGTTAGTCTAATTATACAACATTTTACAATTAAGGTAAGTATTTATAAAAAAAGCAAAAGACGAGTCAATTAAGACTCGCCCTTTGTGTATGAAAGATTAGATTAAAGAAAATGAAAGAACCTACTTGTTACGTCTAGCCTTAACCAGTGCAAAAACAGATTGGAGAATGATGAAAATGCAAAGGAGGGCTGCTGTGGCAATGTTTGCCCAGCTTGAAAGGAGTTTTCCATTTGTATTAACAAGTACTGTAATTGTACCTGTGATCATTACACCGAAGAATGATCCTATAACATTTCCAACACCACCTGTAAGGAGGGTTCCACCGATTACGGCCGATGCGATTGCATCCATTTCTAGTCCTGTCGCCTGATTTACTGAACCGGACATTGTATTCAAGCAATAAAGAATACCACCGATTGAGCAAAGTAATGAAGAAAGGACATGGGATAACATCTTGGTCTTCTTAACATTAAGTCCCATCATTGTTGCTGACATTTGGTTTCCACCAACTGCATATAGATTACGGCCAAACTTTGTGTACTTAAGCATTAAGAAAATAAGGATGAGTACTAAAAATGCAATGATTACTGTTGGTCGTATATATGGAACAACGATTTTTCCATGTCTATTAGCCTTACCTAAAAATTCTGGAAGGTTAATTTTTGAATTTGCCCAAGCATAGAATGTTGGGTTGTCAGCTTCTGTAATAGAAATCTGTCCAGAGCAGATAACAGCTGTCATACCTCTTGCAAAGAACATACCTGCCATTGTTACAATGAATGGCTGGATTTCTAGATAACCTACAAGGAAGCCCTGAACTGCACCAAATATAAGTCCGATTACAAGAATCAGAATAACCATCTGAACAGCGCCCATTTTCCACTCAGTCATACCATAAACCAAAAGCATACAGTCCATTGCTATTACTGAGCCAACGGAAATATCAATTCCGCCTGTGAGCATTACGCATGTCATACCGCATGTTACACAGATAAGACCTGCGTTGTTAATTAAAATATTTAAAAATGTCTGGAGGTTTCCAAAACCTTTATCCTGATAGATTCCACAACCGATAGCGTACATAACAACAAATAATGCTATGGTTATGAAAACAAGTACAGTATTTGAATCAAGTTTTCTCTTTGTCTTCATTATGCCGCCTCCTTTACACTAGCTTTTTGAGCTCTTCTAGCTGCCATGTATGCCTTAAAGGCTGGAGCCTGCACAACTACGATAATAATAACGATAATTGCCTTAAATACTGGTGCCTTATCAGTTGAAACACCCATTGCAAGAAGTGTTGTTGTGATAGCCTGAATTGTATAAGCACCGATGATTGATCCTGCAAGATTGAATTTACCACCGCCAAGTGAGTTGCCACCAAGAGCAACTGCAAGGATGGCATCCAATTCAAATGTAAGACCAATATTATTTGAATCAGCTGAATAGATTCTTGATGAAGCTACAATACCTGCAATACCTGCGCAGATGCCGCAAATTACATAGCAGATAAAGCAAATAACTTCTGAGTTGATACCTGATATTCTAGCTGCGCGGCTATTGATACCAACTGACTGAATATAAAGTCCTAAAGCTGTTTTCTTAAGAAGAATAGACACAACAGCTATTACAATTATTGCCACAAAAACTGGTGTAGGAATTGGACATCCCGGCAAGAAATTTCCCAGATACTTGTACGGCTCATAACGAATATAAGTAATCTGGTTGTTGCAAAGCAAAAGACCTATAGCTCTACCTGCTGTAAACAGAATCAGCGTAGCAACCATTGGCTGTATTTTAAGCTTCGCTACAAGTGCACCATTCATTGCGCCACTGAGACCGCCCATGAATACACCAAATAACATACCAACTACCATTGGTACTGCAAGTGTTGATACTGAGTTGTTACCATATCCTGCAAGCAACATACAGCATCCACATGCTGAAAGGGACATTACAGAACCCACTGAAATATCGGTTCCCGCTGATACCGCTACTACAAGGGTCTGTCCAACTGCTAAAATCGCAATCTCTGAACCACGATTTAAAATATCAATAATTCTACCAAACAAAACACCGTTGTTGATTTTAATAGCGAAGAAGTCTGGGGACTTAATCACATTAATCAACAATACCAAAATCATACAAAAAATCGGCAAGAACAGTGGTTTCTTTGCAAGCTTCTTAAAATTCTCCATCATTATTCTCCACCTCCTGCTATGGCAGCCATGACTGATTCCTGAGTCATCTCGCCAGATATTTCTCCAACTTGTGCGCCATCACGCATTACATACATTCTTGTGCATGTACGAAGCATCTCCTCTATTTCAGAAGAAATGAAGACGATACTCATTCCATCTTCCTCGGCAAACTTAAGGGCAAGCTTCTGGAATTCTGTCTTAGTACCGATATCGATACCTCTTGTTGGCTCATCAAGAATAAGGAAATCAGGATGTGTGCATAACCATCTTGCCAGGATAACCTTTTGTTGATTACCACCTGATAATTGATTTATAGGAGTCTCCCTTGATGCAGTTTTAATCTGCAACATATCTATGAACTTATCTGCAATTTCATTTTGTTTTGAAGCTGGAATCTTTTTGAACATACCATTCTTTGCCTGAAGGGCAAGAATAATATTCTCCCTAACTGAAAGATCACCAATACATCCATCGGCCTTTCTATCATCTGGCAAATATCCCATACCAGCTTTGATAGCATCAAGTGGCTCTTTAATGTTGAGCTTCTTGCCGTTGACTTTTAATTCGCCAGTTTGAGCTTTATCTGCACCATAGATGCAGCGCACCATCTCTGAGCGGCCCGACCCAAGAAGGCCAGTAACGCCCACAACCTCGCCCTTTTTAATCTGGAAATCAAATGGCTTAATTGTTCCCTTGTGGCTGAGATTAGTAGCATCAACAACAACATCGTCCGAAACATGTGAGGCTCCTTCCTTTTTAATAGAGGCAAGATCGTCGAAATCCTTACCAAGCATTGCCGCCACAAGCTTGACACGAGGCATTTCTTCCACCGAATACTCACCAGCAAACTCGCCATTTCTCAGAACAGTAATTGTGTCACACACTTCATAAACCTGCTCTAAGAAATGAGTAACAAATATTATTCCAACTCCCTTTGCTTTAAGATCTCTCATTACCTTGAAGAGCTTTTCAACTTCATTATCATCAAGTGATGATGTTGGCTCATCAAGAATGAGAACTTTACAATCCATATCTACAGCTCTTGCAATAGCTATCATCTGTTGTATTGCAAGAGAATAATTTTCAAGTGCAATAGTTACGTCAATTTTTAATTCCAATCCATCGACTATCTCTTTTGCTTTCTTGTTCATTGTTCTCCAGTCGATGGTTCCAATAGGTGTCTTTGGCTCGCGGCCAATAAATAAGTTTTCTGCCACAGTCAGGTTAGGACAAAGGTTAACTTCCTGGTATACTGTAGCAATTCCTTTTTCCTGGGCCTCTAATGTTGAGTGGTTTATTACTGGCCCATCCACTCCTGCTACATGAATCTCACCTGCGTCGAGAGAATAAACACCAGTCAACACTTTGATAAGTGTAGACTTGCCCGCACCGTTTTCTCCCATAAGCGCATGTATCTCTCCCTTTCTAAGAGTAAACTGTGCATGATCTAATGCTTTTACACCTGGAAAGGATTTGGATATGTCCCGCATAGTAATCAAAATATTTTCATCCATAATCGTTCTCCACTTTCTTTATTTCTAATATCTACGCTAGTTACGCATACAAGCCTTGGCTTTTTCTTATACCTGTTACGTTCACAAGCCATAGTATTGCTTCGGTCATCTAAAACGATTCCCTTAAGCAATCTAAGAGCTTGTGAACTACAGGTAATTAAACATTTCACCACCAAAAGCTTGATAGCTACTAGCTTAGTTATAATAATAGGGGAGGACATCCTCCCCTATTTTCTTTACTACTGGTAAACTATGCTTTGCTCAATCCTGAGCATGCATTTTTTAGTATGAAGCCTGTGAAGCTGCATCAGTTACTACGATAAGATCCTCTGTAACCTCTTCACCAGCGTTGTTTGTATATGTGATTGAAGGAAGGATATCTTCTGCTACGTACCATGGCTCTGTCATGAATGTTTCCTTAGCAACTGTCTCACCATTCTGAAGTGCCTTGATGATATCTGCACAATAAGAACCCTGAAGTGGGTAGCACATGAAGTCTGCATTGATATCGCCTGACTGTACATACTCAAGACCAGCCTTGCAAGCATCAAATGAGATAAGGATTACATCGCCGTCAACACCATAAGAAACACCAGCTGCCTTCATAGCATCCATAGCACCAAATGCTTCGTTATCATTCTGGCAAACAACTACGTTGAACTTACCTGCATATGACTTGCAGTAAGACTCCATAACCTGCTGTCCACCTTCCTGTGTAAAGTTACCATCCTGTGAATCAAGGATTGTCCATCCCTCTTCGTCAGCGTACTTCTTAAATCCATCTGTACGTCCGATCTGAGCTGAAGAACCATTAGAACCCTCGATAACGAGAACGTTAAGGTCATCAATACCCTTTGCCTCAGCGTAAGCCTTGAGCCATGCACCAGATGCAAGACCTTCGTTCATGAACTCTGAACCTACCCATGAAACATACTTATCAGAATCTTCGATTGTTCTATCGATTACGATTACAGGAATACCTGCGTCCTCGCACTCTGTAAGAACTGTATCCCAACCTGTTGAAACGATAGGATCGATTACGATGTAATCAACGTCGTTCTGAACGAACTGTCTAACTGCATCGATCTGAGCCTTTGAATCGTTATCACAATCAACAAACTGAAGATCATATCCGTTAGCTGCTGAGAAAGCATCCTGAACTGATTTAGTAGATGCTGTACGCCAATCAGACTCATGTCCAACCTGTGCAAAACCAACTGTAATTACATCTCCGTTAGCAGCTGCGTCTCCGCCCTCAGCCTCTGTAGCCTCACCGCCATCTGCTGGTGCTGCTCCACCTGTGGAACCACCATCAGAACCACATGCTACCATTGATGCAGCCATGAGGGTTGCAAACATTCCTGCTAATAATCTTTTTTTCATAAGGTTAATCTCCTTCCTTCTCCTAACCAGCCCCAATTGCTGGCCCTTGTTTTTTTCTAATCCTAATGTAGCATCATGAAATTTTTGCAACAATAAAACAGGTGCAAAAAAGTTGGTTTCTAAACATAGGATAGTACCAATTTTTACCAGTCCAATATTTTGCATACCAATTTCAGGATTAAGTGTTGATTTTTCATTTTTAGGTTGAATATTTTTAATTTAAAAAGAGAATATTTTAAGATTGGTATGTTTGAATGTTGAACAATTTTCATACCAATTTTAGTCAAACTATGCTATCATTTGATTTATGAGAGGGGAACTCTTACGCTTAGGGGGATAATTTTTATGATTCCAAAATATATTTTACTTAGAGAAAAAATTAATGAGGAAATTTTACAGGGCACCTATCCAATGGCCTCAAAATTACCTACAGAAGTTGAACTTGCTAAAATTTATAATGTAAGCCGCTCAACGGTGCGACAGGCCTTAGATCTACTTGTTAAGGACGGAATAATAAGCAAACACTGGGGAAGTGGAAATACAGTTATAGGTAAAAGTGATTCTTCTAAAAAAGATACAGTGATGATTTTACTTCCAGATATTTCATCTCAAAGAGGCAGTTCACTTCTTTCTGATATTTCATCTACACTTTTAAAACAAGGCTTTAAAGTAGAGCACCACCAGACTTCTAATGAATTTTCCAAGGAGCGTAGCTACCTTCAGCTGATGCTAGATGATATGTATGCAGGTCTTATAATTGAGCCAGCACTTTCAGCTCTTCCTTCTATGAATGTGGATTTGATGCAACAGCTCCTTCGTCGCAAGACTCCTGTTATATTCTTGGAAGCAACACCTATTGGCATATATAATGGCAAGGAGATTTCATCTGATAGTTACAACCTAGGCTACCAGACAGCTCGCTCTTTTATAAACATGGGTAAAAAAGATTTAGGTGGAATTTTTCTACTAGATAATAAATCTTCAGTTCTGACATATTCTGGATTTGTAGATGCTATTAGAGATGCAGGACTTTCGTATCATGACAATTGTTTTCTCTGGTGTAATTCAAAGGATCCAGTGGGGGTTAATACTAGAAGCTCCTCTTTTATAAACAAATTTTTAAAGCAAGCCTATAATACAGTAGAAACTGTATATCTCGATGACGACACCATAAATGTAGATGGTATCTATCCTGTATTTAGGTCAGAAATAGAATCTAAAAGTATAGGCAAGCCTGCTGCAAAGGCACTTATATCAATGATTAAATAAAAAATGCCAAGGAGTAATTCCTTGGCGTTTTTTAGAATTTTCTTGATGCAATAAAATCCACATCTAGCATATCACTTGTAAAACATTCCTCATGAATATATGTAATCTTTGGCACCACTTTTTCTTTTTCAAGATGATTTATAAGATTATAGATATATGGACCCTGGAGGGGATTACACTCTACCTCTATGCTTATCTGACCTGCCATACACATGGTTAGGGCTGAATTCATAGCGTCAAATGAGACCACCTTAATTCCACCTTCCATTCCATATCTTACTCCAGCCTCATTCATGGCAGCTATTGCACCAAAAGCTTCCTCGTCATTTTCGCAGTAAACTACATCTATATTTCCTGCGCCAACTTCCTTTAGGGCATTTGACATTATTTCTCGCCCCTTAGCCTTAGTAAACTCTCCGCAATCCTGATACACGATGTTCCAATTATCGTGAGTCTCTATGGCATCTTCGAGGGCCTTGGTTCTGCCAAGCTGTGCTGATGAGCCAAGTGTTCCCTGGATATGTACTATATTTACCGGTCTATCTGCTTTTCCATTTTCTGCCAGAAGAATTTCTAAATTCGTAATTGCATAGTCCCCTTCTGCTTTGAAATCTGAGCCAACAAAGGCTGTGTATAGAGATTCATTTGAAACCGTTACGTTTCTATCGCAGATTATTACTGGAATCCCAGCTTCCTTTGCCTCTGACAATACTGTATCCCAACCTGTCTCCACTATAGGGCTGATGATAATATAATCAACTCCCTGCTGGATAAATGTCCTTATGTCCTTTATCTGATTATCCTGTTTTGACCGGCCATCCTTATAGATTAGCTTGTAGCCTCGCTCCTCGGTGAAATTCTCCTTTACAGAATCTGTTAAAGCAACACGCCAGGCAGACTCTGCTCCAGGCTGGGAAAATCCCACTGTTATAAGAGAACTTTCCTCTTCTTCTACGTATGGATCAACTGTTTTCTCCTGACAAGCAATCACCACAAATGCAAGCATAATGCAAAGGAGACCAATCACTATTCTATTGTTCTTAAACATTAATTATCCCCTTCTCGCTATTTAATATTTTAGGAATAACAGCTATTACTGTTGTTCCAACCCCCTCAGTACTTGCTATGGTAAGTCCGTATTCTTCACCATACAAAAGTTGCATTCTCTCATGGACAGTTCTAAGGCCAAATCCTGTCTTTTCTCCTGTCTCAATTGCTGTTCGCATTTCCTGCAAACGCTCTTCTGTCATTCCAGCTCCATTATCCCTAACAGAAAGCTCTATCTTGTCTCCCAAGTCCACAGCCTCTACTCGAATAGAGCCCTTTTCTCGCTGAAGCTTGATACCGTGGTAAATACTATTTTCAACCAAAGGCTGAAGCGTCAGCTTTGGAATAGAATAATCGTAAAGGTCCTTTGGAATAACCACCTCGTAATCCATCCTATCCTGATATCTAACCTTTTGGATTGCAAGGTAACTAAGTACATGTTTTTCCTCTTCTTCCAGGCTGATAATATCCTTACCTCGACTTAAACAGAATCTAAAGAAATCCGATAAGGCACTTACCATCTGTATACTATCTTCTTTTTTGTCTGCCTCAATGAGCCAGATAATTGTATCTAAAGTATTGTACAAAAAATGCGGATTAATCTGAGCCTGAAGTAGCTCCAGCTCAGCGTGGCGTTTTCTTCTCTCAGCCTTTTTATTCTCCTGAATCAAAGAATTAAGCTGCCCCACCATTTCCTCAAAACCATCTGACAGAGTCTGAACCTCAATCTCCTCTGCCTCAACCGGTATCCTCTGTTCAAAATCTCCCTTTTGAATATCCCTTACACGATTGGTCAGCTTTGTAAGTGGATTAGTAATTTTCTCGGTAGTATGTGTTGTGTATACGCCAATAGCTATAACAAGCAGAATAACCGCCACTATAGTGGCTATAATCAAGTATTGTAGCTCTCTGGTAATCTCTGTCTGCAACTGGCTCAAGTGAACTGACTCGTGATACAGATAGTCGTACATAAATGTCTGAATCAGCTCCGTTAGGATGTAAATATTATTCTCCAGCTGAACCATCCCCTCATCATAGGAGGTGGCATTATCTATTTCATCCATTCTCTCCTCAAGGGTGATACACAAATCTCTAACTGATTCTATAGCATCGATACTAGGCTTTTCTTGTGTCTGCTTCAAAAGCTGATCTGCAAGCTCTCTTGCGCTTTCAACCTCATCCACTGGCTTTCCTTCAGAATAGGCACTATCGCTGACATAGTAAAACATTTTCAAATCAACATCGTTTTTGAAATCCTGGTTGAACTCAGAAGCTGCCGTTACATTATGAAGGATAGTTCGATACTGAATTGAATACCATCCTAAGATGCCTATGAGAATAGCAATAACTATACTCATAGGCAAAAGAATTACTGTTATTAATTTGTGCAGCATATGGCTGGTGGTAGTTTTTTTCTTTAGTTCCCCGCGTATTCTCATCAGCCCTGCCCCTTTGCTCTAAATTCTTTTGGACTAATTCCGTAGGTCTTCTTGAAAATATAGCTGAAATAATGAGGGTCCTTATAACCCACTTTTTCCGCAATTACCTGAGCCTTTTCATTTGTGCTAAGAAGCATATGCTTGGCATGTTCCATTCTCCTAGAAGTCATGTACTCTACAAATGTAGTCTTATTCTCTCTAGAGAACATGGCACTAAGGTAGCTTGGAGAAATATTGACCTCCTTTGCCACCTCATTAAGACTGAGGTTGGAATCCCCATAATGCTCATCTACATATTTGATAGCTGCTGCAAGCTGTGATTTAGACTGCTTGCCTACTAAATTTTTACGCTTAGAAATAGCCACTTCAAACATCTTCTCTACCAGTTCCATAACAGTCTGGCAGTTGACATTCTCAATTGCTCTTCTTGTATCATCTTCCAATGCCTCATTTGGGTCAATTGATAATTTTCTTAAATAATCGCAGACACACATATACATTGTCATGGCAAAATATTTGCAAAACATTGTGGAATTTAGGGCATTTTTTGTCTGCTTGCTTATAAGATTGCTTAAGAAACCTTGGATTTCTGATTCCTCTGCATTCTCCAGAAATAGCGATACCAAACGCTGGTCGATTGAAGCCTCAGCATTATCCTCACTATTTTTTATAGCCTCTATATCATCATCTGTAAAAATGTGACCTGCCGGGTTCATATATCTACAGCTAAGTCGCTTATTGGCAACCTGACATCCTTTGGCAAACTCTGAGAAGCGTGTGAGAATTCCACTTTCTGCCAAATACCAATTAATCTCGTCCTCGTATACCATGCAGCGGCGCTTAATATTTTCAATTAAATTCGAAGTGTGAGATTCTATTGTTGATTCGTCGCCCTTAACTATGATGGCATAGGTATCCATACTCCAATGGAAAACTATATACTCTGGGCAACACTTTAGATATTGCATCAGCTGCTCTGAAAGACGAGCCATCTGCTTAGAATATGCAGGAGCAGCTGCCACTCCTGTCATAGGGGTAAAATCAAGAAGTACAAGATTGTAATGAGTCGCATCAAGAGAAAGCCCCAGCTCCTCGGAACGTTCGTAAACCTCCAAAACAGACATGGTGCCATTTACCAATTGATTAAAAAATTTTACCCTGGCGAATTGCTCGTACTCTTGAGACTCTTCTTTGAATTGCTCTAGATAATTATTTTTTTCATTTTCCTTATCCAGTTTTATCTTGACCTCGGACATAACATCCCCAAGCTTGTCCTTGGTAATTGGCTTAAGGATATAGTTATCCACGCCAATATTAATCGCTTCCTGGGCATAAGAAAAATCATCAAAACCACTTATGATAATAATACGTGTATCAGGAAGCTCTTTTCTAATCATTTTGGACAAAGCTATACCATCCATAAATGGCATCCTGATATCTGTAATAAGTACGTCCGGCTTAGTTTGTCTAATAAGTGGTAACGCCATCTCTCCATCTGCGGCATCCCCAACGTAGGCAAATCCCGCCTGTTCCCATGGAAAACTAGCTTTTAACCCGTCGCGGATAACAATTTCATCCTCGACTAAAAATACACTATACATTATTCCCCAAAATTCCTTTATATAACCTTACTGCTCCTTCGATTTCAAAAACTCTGAAATCATCTTGTAGAGAGCCTCTGCTGTGGCTTCAACTCCCATAAGTGAACTATTCACGCAAAAATCATATCCTCTACTATCGCCCCACTTCATCTTTGAATAGTAATTGTGATATGCCTTACGCTTTTTATCGTGTCTAAACATCTTGGCCTTGGCCTCTAGCTTGTTAAGCTTGTAAAGACGACATATACGCTCTGTCTTGGCCTCCTCATCACCTCTTACAAATATAGAGATAAGGGCTGGATTGTCTCGAAGAACATTCTCCGCGCATCTGCCTACAACCACAAAACTCTCTCCACTGGCTGCCTTGTTACGAATAAAATCAAACTGTAACTGGGCGATGGTGTCTTGAATAGATGATGAATGACCTCTAACGGTGCGATGCAGCCCCTGATGCTTCATCTCTTCGTGCTTGTGGAGCTCCTCAGAATCGATACCATTTTTCTCGGCCATCTGATCCAGCATATTTCTGTCGTACATAGGAATATCGAATTTCTCCGATAAGATGCTGGCAATCTCATGACCACCACTGCCATATTCTCTACCTACTGAAATGATAAACTGCCCCATATGCTCCCCTCCTCCAGTATTTTCTACTTTTATTTTATATGATTAATTCTCAGAAGTCGAGTCATGTCTTTGAGTTTACTTAATAAAACGAAAAAGTCTCTCAAGGGCTACAGACCCAAGAGAGACTATCATTTTAAAGATATCTAATATAAATACTAATCATAGATACTACAAGCACGATAATCGTACCTGGAACAAGTTCCTTACAGTATGTGGCCCAGCTAATTGGGTAACCTTCTTTACCTGCTGTAGAAATACCTACTACGTTGGCGCTGGCGCCGATTGGAGTCATACTGCCACCGATGTCTGTTCCGATAGCAAGTGTCCATGCCATAGTTGAAAGATCTACGCCTGTAGTAGCAGCAAGTGTACGAATAACAGGAATCATAGTAGCTGAGAATGGAATGTTATCAATAAATGCTGAAGCGATAGCACTTACCCAAAGGATAATAGCAATCATAACGAATGCATTACCACCTGAAACCTTGGCAATAAACTCAGCGATTATCTCAAGAATACCTGTCTGCTCCAAACCGCCTACTACAATAAAAAGTCCTATAAAGAACAATAATGTAGGATAATCAACTCTCTTTAAAAGTGTGATTGCCTTGCGGCCTGCAGTAATAAGTGTAATAGCAGCAATGAAAACACCTATGAATGCTACTGTAAGGCCTGTCATAGCGTGTGTAACCAAAAGTGCAACTGCAATAAGGAAAATAACGGTACTTGTCAAAAATTCTTTCATGTTGTCGATTCGAATCTCTACATCAATTGTAGATGGATCCACCTTATCTGCAGGGTCCTGAAGTCTATTTCTCATTGTAAAGTAGAAATAAATAATAATAATCACAAGAGAAACAGCTCCGATTGCACCTGTGTTAAGTACAAAATCTGAGAATGAATACCCTAGAGAAGTACCAATGATAATGTTTGGTGGATCGCCACACATAGTTGCGCTTCCACCTAAGTTGGCACAGAAAATCTCTGCCATAATAACCGGTATCGGATTAAATTTAAGTGTTCTTGCAAGTCTGATAGTAACTGCTGCAAGGAATAAAATAACTGTAATGGAATCAATGAACATAGCAAGAACAGATGACAAAACCATAAATGCCACAAAAATTCTCACTGGCTCGTAATGAGCAAGCTTTGCTATCTTCAAACAGAGCCAATCAAAGAATCCGGCTTCTGCCATTCCTTCAACCATTATCATCATGCCCCAGAGGAAAATAATGGTAGCCCAGTTGACACCTGAAGTCTGTTCGGATGCCTCTTCGGCTGCATACCAAAAATCCCTCTTAAAAATACCGCCTACAGCAATAGTATCAACAAATGCTTTTACGCTGCGCATACCTACTCCAAATACAAATATACTAGTAAGCGCGCCACAGCCAAGGGTTACATAATGCTTTGGAAATCTATCCCATACGATAAATCCAAACATTGTCACGAAAATTACAACTGCAAATATTTCCGCCAGCATAAAAAACTCCCTCCGTATACAATAATTAACTGCTTACTATTGTATACGAGGGAGAACAATTTTAAAACCAACAATTTATAAATAATGTCTCAAATTTTTACATGTTCCATTAATTTCTTCATTGCTGCTGAATCTTTTATTGCTGACAGTATATGAATTACTGCCTGTTGCAATTCTCCAAGAGCAAAATATGCGCCTCTATCTATACCGAAATATGTTATAGTCTTTGTACCATCCATCTCAGTCTCTATTTTGCAAAGACCTTCCTTTTCGGCTTTCAGAGCTTTTTCACTGATTTCTATATCAGCAGGCACCTTTGCCACCACTTTGTCTTTGCCATCTTTATCCAGCATGAATGAGCCCCAATTTTCATAACGAATCATTGGAATATCATACAAATACGCTGTCTCCACAACTGAAACATAGCCATCCTCTTCAAATGTTGGCGCCGTCTCCATCATGGACTCAAGGATTTTATCTGGATTATATCCTGGCATAATCAAATCACATCCTGCATGTAAATCATATGATTTTTCAGTATCACTGCCCCAATCAGACATAACAAATCCCTTAAATCCCCAGTCATTTCTAATGATATCTGTATTGAGTCCACGCTGTGAACAAGCAGGTTCACCGTTTATGCTATTAGTGCTACTAAGCACACCTGCCGGCTGACCTGTAAATTGGCACACAGAAAATGATCTAAGATATATCTCACCAAATGCTCTAGAGGAAACATTTATATTAACATCTCTTCTAAAGTTTTCCTGATTAATGGTAGGAAGATTCTTGATAATCACATTGCGACCTTCATACCTTTTCACACCCATTATAAAGCCAGCGCCCATAATTCCAGATAAACTAGGATCCTCAGAGTATAGTTCGTATGCTATACACTTCATTGGGTTTCTGACAATATTAAGTGATGGTGCCAAACAATAGTCAATACCGTAGTGCTCCATCTCTCTGCCATAGGCTCTTCCCATTCTAACCATTGCTCCCATATCCCAAGTCTGGGCCATGTTCATAGGCGATGGATAGCATGTGCAATACACACCCTTAAGATGAAGTCCTGATGGTCCATCAGCTATTGTCACCCCAGGAATTCCAAGAGTGGTTGCAAACTGGGATGTGGTCCTAGCTGCCACTTCAAGCTTGTTTCTATCAAATCTAAAATCAAATCCAAATCGATTTTCATTTTGAAGCTTTGACTCATTTAATTCTCCAGAGACAATTCTTGCCAAAATCTCTGGGGAAAGGGATGAGACAAATTCTTCCATTGTAATCTTTTCTTTTATTACGTCAAAAAATGTTGTAGTTCCACATGGCTTTACATACTCGATTTTCTCCTCTGCTCTAAAAGGAATCTCGTATGGATTGCTATTTACATAGGATACGTAATTGCTGCCCTCTGGCACAAGTGTGGTAAAACTCTTAGTTGGAACGACCACTTTATTCTCAGAATTAAAATCATCTCCAGAAAGTGACGTTGAAAAAATGTATCCTGTCTTCTCCAATGTCCTTGGTGGTGGAGTCAAAAATTCCAAATTCTTCTTAGGGGAAATAACTTCTGTTACGCGCTTGAAAACAGTTCGCTTGTCCAAAACTAGCTTTGCGCAAAGATTTGTATTTCTTGAGTTATCTCCTATTCTAAAAAGATAGTCTCCCTTCTCCATAATCCACTGACTATTTTCTTCATCAAAAGAGCATAACTGCATGATAGGTATTTTCATGGTTATCTCCTCTGATTCACCAGGCTTCAGCTTACCAGTCTTTCCAAAACCTACTAGAATCTGATATGGCTTATCAAGCTTGTCCTCAGGCTGAGAACAGTATACCTGCACAACCTGTCTGCCAGATACATCTCCTGTGTTGGTTACCTTTACTCGGATTACTACTCCGCCCATCCAACTCGCCTCAAAATATCTGGCATCAATTCTAAAATTGGTATAGCTCAAACCATATCCAAATGGATAAAGTGGTGCCACATCAAAGGCATCAAAATAACGGTATCCCACATAGATACCTTCTTTGTAATCGATTTCTTTAGATGTGTCTTTGCGTTTGGTTGCATTGTAGCAAGTTGAGTAATCCTTGTACTTCTTAGCCCAAGTAGATGTAAGGCGACCGCTAGGATTTACAATTCCTGTAAGCACATCTGCAAGAGAATTGCCTGCTTCCATTCCAGGAATTCCCATGAGAATTATCGCCTTTACGTTTTTCATCCTTGCCACTGAACTCAATTCAATCATGCCAGAATTGAGTACGAGAATAACATTTTTGAAGGAACCAGAAATGAGCTTTATATTCTCATGTTCCTCCTCTGTTAGCTGATATTCAAGGCTGCCTATATCTTCGTAAGTAGCCTGTCTACGGATAACGTAAATACAAGTGTCAGTACCTAGAATTGCCTCTGCCATATCTGCAACAGAAATAGGTACTTCCTCTACATAAGCTCTGCGTCCAGAAAAAAGCTTGTCCTCAGCTTGATTCTTGAGAACTTTCTCCTCCTGCTTCAATGACTTTTCCATTTTCTCAAGCCAAGAATCAGTGGTGAAGGTAAATCCATTTTCCAGAAGCCCCTCTTTAATGCTTACGTTTTTATCCGTATATACGTAATTGTAATAAATACCACAGCATACAGTATCTACTGCGCCCGCGCCAAAAAGAGCAATCTTTCCTCTATTGATAGGAAGAAGATCGCTGTTCTTAAGTAATACCATGCTGTCTGCGCCAAGCTGTCGCACCAAATTCTTCTGTTCTGGGAATTGCATTTTCCCCGCTTTGAAAAAGACTCCCCTTAACTGCCTAAAGTTCATTATGATGCTCCCTTTTGTGATATTCCACCAAATAAAAAGTATATCCTTTTTATTAGTTAGTAGATATGATAACATTTATTTATTTAAAATATGTGTAATTAATATGAATAGTACAAAAGAAGGGTAAAAAAAGACAAAAATGTTTAGAGAAATGTTAAGTAGGGATGCATCTATGTCTTTCGAGGTGTTTCCTCCTAAAAAAAATGATGAGTTTGATAATTGCTACAACGTTCTAGATTCGCTTGCAAAGCTTAACCCAGATTTCATCAGTGTTACTTACGGTGCAGGTGGAAGCCGTTCGAAAAAGACAGTTGAGATTGCTTCTTATATTCAAAATACTTTAAAGATTGACGCTATGGCCCACATGACTTGTGTAGGCTCATCAGAGGATGACATTCTTGAAGTTACAAAAGATTTAGAGGCAAGTGGAGTTTCTCATGTACTGGCTCTCAGAGGTGACAAGCCAAGAGATATGTCGGATGAGCAGTTTGCTAAGAGAATTTTCCCACATGCCACTGATTTGATTCGATTTTTAAATACTAATACCAATTTAGATGTTTCGGCAGCATGCTATCCAGAAAAGCATCCTGAGGCTATGTCTATTGACTCAGATTTGGCTTTCATGAAAATGAAGCAGGATATGGGCGCAAAAATGTTCATTTCTCAGCTTTTCTTCGACAACGCTGACTTCTATCGTTTTGTTGAGCGTGCCGACAAAGCTGAAATTCACGTGCCAATAGTAGCCGGTATCATGCCTATCACATCAGCAAAGCAAATTGGTTCCACTGTTACTCTTGCAGGTTCTTCTGTTCCTAAAAAGCTTGCCGATATATGTGCAAAATACGGCGACTTCCCAGAAGACATGAGGAAGGCCGGTATCGAATATGCAATTGACCAGATTAGAGACCTACGTAAATGCGGTATGGGTCACATACATCTCTATTGCATGAACAAGCCAAAGATGACTGAAATCATTTGCAAATCTATATAGTTTACTATAGAAAAAGCGCTTGACCATTCTATTGGTCAGGCGCATATTTTATGCAATGCTTTCTTCATTAAAGAATGACATTTCTTTCTCAAGAATCTTTGAAATATCATTTAAGTTGCTAGCCTTCTCAGACAACTGACTCACTGTCTCTGAAAGCTCAATCATAGAAGCTCTTGTCTCCTCTGTACTTGCTGCATTCTCCTGCGAAATAGCTGAAAGAGAATTGATTGTATCTGCAAATACCTTTGTTGCATGATCTGATATTGAAACACTCTCTGCAATCTTATTTGTAACAGTAAGTGATTCATCTATTTTAACTATCATCTCGTTTACTAAATCAATAGTCTTACTGATTACATCACCCTGTTTAGCTACAGAATCCTGAACACTTCCTGCGTTCTCCATAGTTGCCTCAGAATCATTTGAAAGAATAGACATAGTCTCCTGGATATTCTTTGCAGCTGCTGCAGATTTATCTGCCAAATCACGAATTTCATTAGCTACAACTGCAAATCCTCTACCATATTCACCAGCTCTTGCTGCTTCAATACTTGCATTTAATGAGAGGAGGTTTGTCTGGGCTGCAATTGAATCAATTACCTCTACAGCCTCACTAATAGAGCCAACAGCCTGATTTGTCTTTGCTATCTTTTGTACGATTTCATCAATTGCTTCAATGGCCTCCTCAGTGGATGTCTGAAGCTCCTGCAATGCTGCTGAGCTTGTCTGTGAGCTATTCTGCATTGACTCTGCTATATCATTCATATGGTTGGTGTTATCAGTTATAAGCTGAATAGCATCATTAATCTCTTCCACGCTAGTTACAGCCTCCTGAAGGGACTCAGCCTGGCTAGTAGCTCCATTTGCCACATGATCAACAGCACTTGATACATTGTCAGCTGTGATTGAAATATTCTCTGCTGTCTGAGATAAGTACTCTGCTGATACATCAAGCTCACTAGAAGAACTTCTAGCATTACCGATTACTGACTGAAGCTTCTCAGAAAGATTATTAACAGAACGTGCCATAAGACCAAGCTCGTCTGGTCTATTAACAACTTTCTTTGGAATATTAATATCAAGATTTCCTGTAGAAAGCTTATTAACTGCTTCCACATTTATTTTGATAGCCTTTGCAATTTTAAGTGCTGCAAAAATCGAAATGCTAATTAATATAGCCATTACAGAAAGGGAAACTATGACCATAGCACGAGTCTTTACTCCTACGTATTCCCAAATATCTGACTTCTTAAGACCTACAAATGCCATTCCAACAATCTTTGTATTATGAACAAGTGGCTCATAGTGAACATAGTATAATTCACCACCTATATCTACATTGCTAGCGCTATAGCTCTCACCATTTTTAAGAACAGCCTCAACCACCTCATCAGATACCTTTGTTCCAACTATCTCGTCTATTGAAGAACGTTCTCTTGTATCATCGAGAATTAATGAGTAGTCATAGCCTGAATCCTTGTGTAACTGAAATTCTAGACTATGCATTTCTACAGACTCATCAAATGTAGTCAATTCCAAAATAGTGACATAAGTGTTACAAGAAGCCTCAATACCTCTCATAGCCTCATGCTCCATTCCGTCTCGCAAATTATATAAGCTATATAATAAATTGATTACCCCTAAAAGTGAAAGCATGATAAGAACCATGCCTATAAGGGCCTTTTTTATTGAAAATTTGACCTTCATAATATACTCATTCCTTCTATTCTATTTTTTAACTAGGAAAATATACACAATTTTTATAGGTTTGAAAATAGTAAATGTGCACAAATGTTACTCGTGATTTAATTTCTGCCGTGCAACATTTATCTATAACATTATTCTCGCTGATTTTTCACACTTGGATTTACTTGATTAAAAATCTCAAGCAATAAAAATTGTTATGTGTTACAATAAAAAAAGCATTGATTTTATAGGATTGAGGGAAATTATGGACGGTAAAAAAATTGAACAGGAAATCCTTGAGATTACCGAAGAACTGATTAAAGATTACAAATCAGACAGAGCTATTGATAAGATGGACACTTATCATCAGCCAAATAAGGATAGCATTATTGATATCACAAAAAAGCTCCTTAGAATTGTTTACCCTGGTTACTACAGAGATCACGTCTACAAAGTATATAATGTAGAGACCAATCTAAACACTCTAATGGAAGATGTTGTCTACAACCTTAACAAGCAGATATCTCTTATACTTTGCTATCGTCCTGATTTTGATGGATGCTGCGAGGAGATATGCACCACAAAAGCTGAGGAGCTATCTCTTGCATTTCTAAAGCGTATTCCAAAGGTACGTGCTCTTTTAGATACTGACCTTGCTGCTGCTTTCGATGGAGACCCAGCTGCTACATCAATCGATGAAATAGTATTTGCCTATCCTGGAATACTTGCAATCACCATTTATCGATTAGCTCATGAGCTCTATTTACTTGGAGTACCTATCATTCCACGTATCATGACAGAGTATGCTCATTCTAATACAGGTATTGATATTCATCCTGGTGCAACAATCGGCGAGTACTTCTTTATTGATCATGGAACTGGTATCGTAGTTGGTGAGACTACTGTCATTGGAAAAAATGTTAAGATTTATCAGGGTGTTACATTAGGTGCCCTTTCCACTAGAGGTGGTCAGAATTTACGTGGGGTTCGCCGCCATCCTACTATCGAGGACAATGTTACTATCTACTCTAATGCATCAGTCCTAGGTGGTGACACAGTCATCGGACATGACTCTATTATCGGTGGTTCTACATTTATCACAGAGTCTGTTCCACCAGAATCTAGAATCTATTACGACGTAAAATAATTTTCAAAATCAAGGAGTTGCTTAATTGCAACTCCTTTTTTGGTATAAAAAATCCCTTCCGGACAATTAATCCAGAAGGGATTTGAGCTATATATAAATTATTGGGAAGGCTTTAATAATCTAGTTATTTCTCATCATCTTTCTTTGTAACAACCGCTACATCAGCGCCGTTGATGTTAACATTCTTGTTAACCTTAGCGTCGTATGTATTAGCCTTCATGATTTCAGCAAGGTCTACGCCTGTAGCCTCTGACATTGTATCGAATACCTGCTTTAATACTACTGGCATGTTGCCAGAGATCTTTGCAGCGCCACCTTCTGAACCATCACCAGACTCGTAGATATTAATCTTGTCAATTGCTGCAAGTGGCTTAGCAATCTCAGCTGCGATTTCAGGCATAACCTTAATCATCATCTCAGCCATAGCAGCGCCGTTGTACTTGCGATAAGCCTCTGCCTTCTTCTCCATTGCCTCAGCCTCAGCAAGACCCTTTGCCTTGATAGCCTCAGCTTCTGCCTTACCTTTTGCTGCGATACCAGCTGCCTCAGCATCGTACTTAGCCTTGATACCAGCTGCTTCCTGCTCTGCTGCGAACTTCTGAGCCTCAGCCTGTGCCTTTCTAGCGTCAGCCTCGCGCTCCTGCTCGTACTTAGCAGCCTCAGCCTTCTTCTGTCTCTGAACTAACTCTGCCTCAGCCTTTTTCTCTGCCTGATACTTCTCAGCATCTGCCTGCTTCTCAATCTGAGCTGCAAGTTCCTGCTGCTTAACGATAACTTCTTTCTGCTTGAGTTCTGCCTCACGCTCAGCCTTAGCAATCTGTGCATTTACAGTAGCAGTCTCAATTGACTTCTGCTGTTCCTGCTGCTGGATTGAGTATGCTGCATCGGCAACAGCGTTTGCTGTATCAGCCTGCTGCTTTAACTCTGCCTGCTTGATAGCAAGTGCATTGTTCTTCTCAGCGATTTCTGTCTGTGCTGTAACTCTTGCATCATTTGCTGCCTTGTCAGCCTCAGCCTGTGCAATAGCTACGTCTCTATCTGCCTGTGCCTTGGCAATAGCTGCATCCTTTTTAATCTTAGCAGTGTTGTCCATACCAAGGTCATTAATAAGACCATTTTCATCAGTTACATTCTGGATATTGCATGAAAGAATCTCGATACCCAGCTTGTTCATATCCTTTGAAGCCTTCTCCATAACCTGATCTGAGAATGAATCTCTATCAGTGTTGATAGTCTTCAAAGAAAGTGTACCAATGATTTCACGCATATTACCCTGAAGAGAATCCTGTAAATCCTGAGTAATCTGATCTGGGTTTTTATTAAGGAAGTTCTTTGCTGCAAGCTGGATTGAAGAGGCATCTGTACCAATTCTTACCTTTGCAACAGCATCTACATTAACGTTGATAAAGTCATTTGTAGGAACTGACTGCTCTGTCTTGATATCAACTGTCATCTGACCAAGATAAAGCTTATCTACTCGCTCGAAGAATGGAATCTTAACTCCAGCGCGTCCTACTAAAATACGAGGGTTCTTTCTAAGACCCGAAATGATGTAAGCTCTATCTGGTGGAGCTTTCACGTAACCAGCCGCAACTACCAATACGATTAATAAGATAATGGCAATTAAAGCAATTAATCCTGTTTCCATAACATATATCCTCTCTTTCGAAAAAAAAATAACTGTCCGAATAAAATTCCGAACAGTTATTTTATATCACATCCTAAGTAGTAAGTAAATACTTTTGTGCAAAATATTTTAAATTATTTTGTACCAAAAATTCTGTCGCCGGCATCTCCAAGACCTGGGCAGATGTAAGCATCAGAATTAAGCTCTCTATCGATGTGTCCAATGTAAATCTGAACATCAGGATGAGCCTCATGAAGAGCTCTAACTCCCTCTGGTGCGCCGATGATAGCCATAAACTTAATGCGCTTGCCGCCGTGCTGCTTAATAAGGTCGATAGCATCGATAGCTGAACCACCTGTTGCAAGCATAGGATCTGTTACAACGATAAGTCTCTCTTCGATTGGGCTAGGAAGCTTGCAGTAGTACTCGTGTGGCTCATGAGTCTCCTCGTCACGATACATACCTATATGACCAATCTTAGCTGTAGGTACAAGTCTCTGGATACCATTTACCATACCAAGACCTGCACGAAGAATAGGTACAATGGCCATCTTACGACCTGCGATAACTGGTGCCATGCACTTCTCAATAGGAGTCTCGCACTCGATATCAACTGTCTGTAAATCATTGAGAGCCTCAAAAGCCTCAAGCATAGCTATCTCCTCTACAAGGGCTCTAAACTCTGCTGTTCCTGTGTTCTTATCTCTGAGCATTGTAATTTTGTGTTGAAGTAGAGGGTGTGTTAACTCTACAACATTCTCAAGTTTCTCCATAAGAAACCTCCTCTAATAATATTTTCTTTTAACGGGTTGTTCGCCCATTTATAATTAAATTCCTTCTTTATCAAAGCGATATGGCTCTGGATTTCCATATTCATAATCACGTCCAGGAATAATCGCATTGAGCACAACACCTGCGATAGCAGCTATAGCAAGGCTTGTAAGAGTAATATCAGTACCTGCTACTGTAAATGTAAGTCCATCAGAAAATCCGAGGCCACATACCAAAATAACTGCTGCTATTATAAGATTTCGTGAGTGAGTAAAATCAACATGATTCTCAACCACATTTCTAATACCTATTGCACTAATCATACCATAAAGCATAAAGCTGATTCCACCTACGATGGCAGTAGGCATTGTACCAATAATATCAGCCATCTTTGGAATAAATGAAAGGACAATAGCATAACCTGCTGCAATTCTAATAACCTTTGGATCATGAACCTTTGAAAGCTCAAGGACACCTGTGTTCTCACCATAAGTTGTATTAGCAGGGCCACCAAAAAGTGCTGAAATAGATGATGCAAGACCATCGCCTATAAGTGTACGATGAAGACCTGGATCAGTAACTAAATCCTCTCCTACTGTAGCAGAAATTGCTGACATATCTCCGATATGTTCCATCATTGTAGCTATAGCAATTGGTGCCATAACGAGAATGGCCTGCACATTGAACTTGCAAAGGAAGAAATCAGGAACTCCAACCCAAGCTGCCTGCTTTACAACTGCAAAATCAAGAATTGCACTGCCATCTGCATTTGTCATTCCAATAGCATTGAAAATAATTGCAAATACATATGAGATAACTACACCCATGAGAATTGGCAAAATTCTAAACATGCCCTTGCCCCAGATGTTAAATACGATAACTACGGCAAGTGCGATAAGAGCAAGTAACCAGTTCTGAGAAGCATTTGTAATAGCTGATGGTGCAAGTGAAAGACCTATACAGATGATGATTGGTCCTGTTACAACTGGAGGTAAAAACTTCATTACCTTCTTGATACCAACAAGCTTGATGATTAAAGCAAGAATCAAATAAAGTAATCCAGCCACAACAATACCGCCACATGCATATGGAAGCTTCTCACCCATAGTCATATTCTTAAACATGCCTGTATGTAAATTAGCAACTGTGTGAAATCCTCCTAAGAATGCAAATGAGGAACCAAGAAAAGCTGGAACTTTTAATTTAGAACATAAATGGAAAAATAAAGTGCCAAGACCGGCAAAAAATAAAGTAACTTGAATTGAAAGACCTTCGCCTTCGAAGTAATTGTTAACAAGGATTGGAACTAAGATTGTGGCTCCAAACATAGCAAATAAATGCTGTAGACCAAGAATTAACATTTTTGGCACTCCGAGAACGGATGCATCTTTGATAGGTGCGTTTGTGTTCATAAATTTCCTCCCTTAAAAATATAATTTTATTTAAACTTTCAGTATTCTATCACTATATTTAGGTTTGTACAATATCTCCGATGACTTTCGTAAAAAGGATTAAAAACACTTAATAAATCAGATAAAAGCTGTCACCTTTTGAAATATTGTCAAATCTAAATACAGTAATCTACAAGTATTAATAAACAAAGGTGGAGGGGATAAAACAGATAGAAAAATTTTCTAAGGAATCTGCTATCTCTTCCTCGTTCTCCTCTGTATAAGGCAATTGGAATAACCATTGCCATGGCAAGCAATTCAATAGCGCTTGATAAAACAGCTAATGCTCCCACTCCTGCCATAAAAGCTATAATACGTGTTCTGAAATCTTCCCCATTTAATATGCTCATCAAGCATATACAGTAAATACCTGCCTCTCCATAATCAACAAATGTAAAATGCGCAATAGCCATTCCCACGCACATTATTACCATTTTAAGAGCAAGACTAGCCTCGTATTTTTCAACAAGACTATACAGATGAAGGCAAATCAATCCCAATAATAATACCCACAGTACATTGTTGTGATACCAATAGAAAAATCTGCCATAGAAAAGATAATCAAACGGTATCTCCGACAACAATGCTACTGTCAAAATCCTCACTGCATATTTCTTAATATTTCTAGTGTGGTCCACTCCCTCCACCAGAAGATAACAATATATAGGAAAAGCCATCCTTCCGATGCCTCTCAACACATGGTAGAAAATGTAATAGGAGGCATATGTGTCTGCCGACATAGAAGGCATGTTTTCAATAATCCAAGATGAAAGTGGTCCAAGAGCAAAATGATCAACAAACATAGTCAATATTGCAATTAGCTTTAGCCCCGTACCTGTAATCTCAAATCTATTGCCAATCCCTTCTTTTCTATTAATTAATAAAGTATCCATTCAATAAACTCTCTAACACAACCTCTTCCGCCATCTTTGGATGAAACGAAATCAGCTAATTCAACAACTCCCGCCGCTGCATCTGCAGGACAGCCAATAAGTCCACCAGCTGCCTTGATTGCTTTCATTACATGTAAATCATTTAAGTCATCTCCCATGTATGCGCAATCCTTTAATGACTCCCCCCGCTCTGCAAGAATTTCATTTAATTCTCCAAGCTTATCAGATATACCCTGGTGAATTTCATTAATGCCAAGCTCCTTGCAACGATTCAAAACAATATTGCTAGTACGACCTGTTATTATAACTGGAACGATTCCAGCTGGAATAGCCTGATGACAAATACCGTAGCCATCCTTTATATTGAAAGCCTTGCAAAGCTCGCCATTTTCTCCCATATATACGCAACCATCTGTAAGTGTGCCATCCACATCTAACACTAGGTATTTAATATCCTTCATTATAATAAACTCCTTTAAAACAATTTGCTCTCTTAATAAACAATTTTAATATATTTCCCCAAGATTGTGGGATTTATTTTTGTATACAATTGTTTATTAAGGTGCCACCTGCCCTTTTCCACTAAAAAAAGTGCCAAGGTTATGGCCTATGACCTTCCTTGACACTATTATTTAAAAATTACCAAAATACTAGGCCTGAGCTTTTGCTTTAGTCACCTTCTTAAGTACAAGAAGTGTTCCTATCATAAGAGCAATACCGATAACAAGGCAAACAAACCAGTTTCTAATAAATCCAGATACTATATAAGAAACAAGTGATACAGCTGCTACGGTAAATGCATATGGAAGCTGAGTGCTTACATGACTGATATGGTTACAATCAGCACCAGCAGATGCCATAATTGTTGTATCTGATATTGGTGAGCAATGGTCTCCACAAACTGCACCAGCCATACATGCTGAAATAGCAATAATCATAAGCTCGTTATTTACATCTCCGCCAAATACATTTACAACGATTGGGATTAAAATACCAAATGTTCCCCATGATGTACCTGTTGCAAATGCAAGGAAGATACCTACTAAGAATACAAGCGCTGGAAGTAGACTCATAAGTGCTCTATTGTCAGCAATATTGGCAACGATACCTCCAACATACTCTGCTGCACCAAGGGAATCTGTCATAGACTTAAGTGTCCATGCAAATGTAAGAACAAGTATTGCAGGCACCATACTCTTGAATCCCTCTGGGATTGCATTCATGCACTCATTAAAGCTAAGCACTCTTGTTATAAGGTAGAAAACAATAGTAATAATAAGTGCAACTACTGAACCATAAACAAGTCCAACTGAAGCATCTGAATTAGAGAATGCATCAATAAAGCTAGCTCCCTCAAAGAAACCGCCTGTATAAATCATGCCGATTATACAGCACACAATAAGAGAGATGATTGGAAATACAAGATGGCTAACCTTTCCTTTTTCAGAGATAGGTGGGTGAGGCTGATCCTCTGCACCTGTAAGGCTGGCAGCATCCTTTTTCTTCCTTTCCTTTAGCTGTGCTCTGTGATTGAGCTCCGCTAAATTCATAGCACCATAGTCAAACTTCATATATGTAATAGAAAACATCATTACAAGTGTAAGCAATGCGTAGAAGTTGTATGGGATGGCTCTAATAAAAAGTGAAAGTCCATTAGCTCCATCAACAAAGCCTGTAACTGCTGCTGCCCATGATGAAATAGGAGCAATGATACAGACAGGTGCTGCTGTTGCATCAATAAGATAAGCCAGCTTTTCTCTAGAAATGCCATGCTTGTCAGTAACTGGTCTCATAACTGAACCTACTGTAAGGCAGTTAAAATAATCATCGATAAAAATAAGCATACCAAGGACAATTGTAGCTACCTGTGCTCCTGCCTTTGTCTTAACGTGAGTAACGGCCCATTTACCAAATGCTGCCGAACCTCCGGCACGATTCATAAGCATAACCATACTTCCAAGAACAACAAGGAAAATAAGAATACCTACATTCCAGCTGTCTGAAAGCTGACCAATCATGCCATCAACAAAGATGTGTTGCATAGCAGCGGTTAAATTAAATCCTGCGTATAACAATCCACCTGTAAATATACCTATAAATAAAGATGAATAAACTTCCTTTGTAATAAGGGCGAGAATAATCGCGATTAATGGTGGAAGTAAAGACCAAACTGTATTAGTAAATTCCATAAGCTTTCATGTTCTCCTCTAAGATTTTCGCATGAGCTTCTTCCATTTCTGTAAGTGGTTTTCTAAGTGGTCCAGCTTCAAAGCCCATTAAATTAAGTGCCTTCTTAACAGGAATTGGATTAACTTCTGAGAAGAGGCTATCAATAAGTGGAAGTGCATCAAGCTGCATCTGAGCTGCCTTCTTGAAATCTCCGTCGAAGCAAGCCTGACAAATATCATGTGTCTGCTGTGGTGCCACATTTGACAATACAGAAATAACACCAATTCCACCAAGTGACATAATAGGAACGATCTGATCATCGTTACCAGAATAAATATCAATAACACCAGCACCTAAGTGAGCAAGCTTTGCTATCTGGCTGATATTTCCTGATGCCTCCTTGATAGCAACAATGTTTTTAACATCCTTTGCAAGCTTAACTGCAGTCTCTGGTAAAATATTGCAACCTGTACGGCTAGGTACATTGTAAAGAATACATGGGATGTTAATTGCATCTGCTGTGTCCTTGAAGTGTACATAAAGACCACCCTGTGTAGCCTTGTTGTAATATGGTGTTACAAGAAGTACAGCATCTGCACCAGCCTTCTCGGCCTCCTGTGATAAATAGATAGCTGTCTCTGTTGAATTTGAACCTGTACCTGCAATAACTGGTACTCTCTTATTTACTGTCTTGATACAATGTCTAACAACATCCAAATGCTCCTCATGAGAAAGTGTTGAAGCCTCGCCTGTTGTTCCGCAAATAACAATTGCATCTGTACTGTTCTTAATCTGATATTCAATAAGATTATCAAGCTTCTCATAATTAACTGAACCATCTGCATTAAATGGAGTTACAATTGCTACTGCTGCACCGTTAAAAATACTCATATTATCCTCCTAAGTAATAAAAAAACTGACCATACATAGATGGTCAGCTAATAAATGTCTACGATTATGATAGCTCCCCATCTATAATTAACTATAAATGACAGTCATACAGCTATTAACTATATGCCCAAGATCAAACACCTACAGGCGGTATCCTCTTTCGGCGAAATCCCCTTTCATCTCATATCACATGGGCCTGTCCCATCAATGAGATTACTAATGTCTCCCGCAACCTCTATCTCTTATTAAGTTGCCCTCATAGTACAACTTCAGTTGGCACCTGTCAACAAAAAATTGATAATACCCTTTTTTGATGATAAAATTATGGAAAATATACAAGGAGATTTGTTATGAGATTATTCTTTAAAAAATGCATATCTTTAGCCCTATGTTTAGCGGCATCAGTTAGTTTTTTTGTCAGCAATGACTTTACTTCAGAAGCCAAATCTAACAAGACTTCAAAAAATATCGTAGTTGTTTTAGATCCAGGACACGACAGCACTCATATAGGTTGTCACTATGAAAATTTCGAGGAAGGCCTTGCCAACCTCTACATCGCCTACTACTGCAAGCAGGAGCTTGAGAAATATTCTGGTGTAACAGTTTATATGACTCGCTACGGTTTTGACTGCCCATACGGAGCTGATCAGAATTCAAAATCTGATTGCCTAACAGGTCGTGTTGATTATGCCAAATCTGTTGGGGCAAATGTAATCGTCAGCCTTCATAATGACTATGACCCTGATTTAGATGCTTCACAAAACGGTTCCAAGATAATTATTCCAAATCCTAACTACAAGCCATCTTACTGTGTAGTTGGACAGAATCTTGGTAGCTCTATTCTAAATGAGCTTGTAGGTACAGGCCTTCAGGTTAACAACTGGAAGCTCTGCCCAAATGGCACAGGTCTTGTCACTCGCGATTCTGATTCTGGCACATATCCAGATGGCTCTGCCAAGGACTACTACGCCCTTATTAATCGTTCAAAGACTTCTGGAATTCCATGTATTATTGTTGAGCATGCTTTCTGCACCAATTATTCAGACAGAGTAAATCACTTAAGCTCTCCAGAGCAGTATCAACAGCTTGGTGTTGCCGATGCAACAGGCATTGCAAAATATTACGGGTTAGCTCTTAAATAATAAACAAATGGGGGTTTTGTTTTGAAAAAACAGCGTATATTTAACATCATTCAAATTGGAAATAAGGAAGATATTGTAAGCCGTGCATTCGATATTTTCATTGCAGCGGTTATCATTCTCAATGTATTTGTTATGGTTTTACAGACCTTTAGCAATCTATCTCCTTATTTTCCAATACTAGACGCTGTTGCCCTTGTCACTATTATCATTTTTTGCATCGAGTATGTCCTTAGAATCTGGACTGCTGATTTGCTTTATCCTAATCTTTCAAAGAAAAAGGCCATCCTCAAGTTTCTAGTTTCTTTCGATGGCATCGTAGATTTATTTACCATACTTCCATTTTTCTTTTTATCTGGATTTATTGCCTTTAGAATCCTTAGAGTCGTTAGAATTTTCCACTTGTTTAGAATCAACGGACAGTATGATTCTTTTGCAGTAATCTTTTCCGTATTACACGAAAAGAAGAATCAAATTCTTTCTTCCATTGTTATTGTGCTTATATTGATGTTAGCAAGCTCTATTGGTATTTACTATGCAGAGCATAATGCCCAGCCAAATGTTTTTGAAAATGCCTTTTCTGGAATTTGGTGGTCAGTATCTACTCTGCTTACTGTTGGTTATGGTGACATTTTCCCAATCACCACTGCAGGTAGAATCATGGGTATTTGTACGGCGTTTCTCGGTGTAGGCGTTGTTGCTATCCCTACTGGTATCATAAGCGCCGGTTTCGTTGAGCACTATTCTAGAGTTAAGATGCTTACCAATTTTGCAAGAGATGAACACATCGATATGCTTACTGTAAGGGTAAGTGATGGACACTGTTGGAGCGGTCTTCGTGTGGATGAGCTTGGGGTGCCTGAACATTTTCTTCCTGCAGTTGTCATGCGAGATGGTGAGGCACTTATTCCTGTCAATGAATTACAAATAAAAACCGGCGACACTGTGGTGCTTGCCGCCGATTCATATTTCTTCCATGCTTATTAATTTACTAATTGTATTCCTATATTTTTCAGGTGGTAAATCGCTCTTTTGAACTTTGTTGGCTCCAAGTTTCTTAGCCTTTCTTGCCTCCTCATCTGTTGATGCGATGGCAAGAACAGGTATATTGGAAAAGCCCTCTCTAGTCTTTATATATCTTAGAATGATTCCATCAGATTCCATTTCTACAGCCATATTTACAACTATAGCTTTAATATTCTCTCGGTACTGACTTATTGTCCTAATGGATTCATCTACATCTGAAACCACCTTATACAGGTATTCGTCAGAATCATCTCCTAATTTTGCCAAAGGATCATCTTCATTTTCCACTATATTAATTATTATAGGTTTTATTGAAACTTCAGATTCTTTTTCTACCATCCATGTTGTCACACAGTTTTTGCCCATTATTTTCGACTTATAAAGTGCATCATCGGCAATCCTAAATACATCCTGGCTGGCATGATATCCCTTGTCAATAACTGCACCTATACTTACAGAAAATGGCTGACCATTTCCCAGCTGTACATCTGCCAAAAACATCTGCAATGTACGGCATCTCAATTGCAAAATAGCAGGGTCTGTCATATTAGGCATAAGTACCACAAACTCGTCCCCACCATATCTTCCTATTATGTCATATACTCTAAAGCTGCTGATAAGAAGGGTTCCCACTCTCTCCAAAAGCAAATCTCCAGTGTTGTGACCCAGGTTATCATTGACCTGTTTGAAATCATCCAAGTCAATAATAAGCATTGCACTAGGTGCCTCCGCCTCTTTTTGCAAGTAATAATTGTCGATTTTCTGTAGAAGTGCTCCCTTATTAAGCACGTGGGTAAGCTTATCTATGGCACTCATCTTCTTCAGTTCAATCAACGTAAGTCCCGCTTTACTTCGCATTTCAAGAATAATATGAGCACATATCATAGCAATAATATAGGCAGCAATAAGAATATGTAAGTCAAGTCTAAACAGTTCTATGCTTTTATTAAAGTATCCCAACGGCGCATAAATCAGAATAATAATCAATTCCTCTATTCCATATTTATACATCTTATCTATATACACCATCGGAAAAACAATAAATGCCAGCGGCGTCCATATCATCTGCAGACTTCTATTGCCAAATACATCCATGCAGACGCATATGATACACATTGAAAAATAAAATGCTCCACATATTAATCCCGTAGCATTGGTACTAATTTCTTCTTTTAATTTACTTATATGGAGATTTACAAAGAAATATATTGCTAGAAGTGGTATTACCAAAAAGAAAGTAACATCTATCTTAAAAACAGGCATGACAATAAATGCTATGGCAAACATTAGCATGTACACCATGGAAACGTACATGCAAACCTTCCTTAGCATATGCAAGTTATCCTTGTCGATACTCTTTATGCACAGCTGAAAGTAATCTCTGATATCGTCATTTACCTTCTTCTGTTTATTTAAAAAATTTTCCTTTCTGGTCTGCATAGGAGTAATATAACAGAAGTTTCTTACCATTTTTTGCAAACTGTGTGAAAAAACTGTGAAACTACCTTGTACTTACTATCTTTTAATAGATATGCCATTTGATGTATTATAGTGATAAGGCTTAAGGGCTAAAATTACTTTAAGGAGGTTTGTATGAAAAAACTCAATGGTTTAAAAAGAGTGCTCACTCTTGCACTTGCTTTGGTATTTGTCCTTTCCGTGGCATTTGTACCAAAAACAGCCTATGCTTACGATGGTGCAGCTGATGTGCGAGCAGTAAGCAGCATTTCAAATGATTTAACTGGAAAGACTATCATTCTCCACACAAATGATGTCCATGGTGCAGTTGATAAATATGCAAAAGTCACTGCATTAAAGGATGAATTAAAAAGCAGAGGTGCAGAGGTTGTTCTTGCTGATGCCGGAGACTTCAGTCAGGGTACACCTTATGTAAGTACTTCAAAGGGTGCATTTGCTGTAGCTCTTATGAATACTGCTGGATATGATGTGGCTACACTTGGTAATCACGAATTCGACTATGGTTATCCACAGCTTAAAAGCAATTTAGCTTTGGCAAACTTCAAAACTATTTGTGCTGATGTTTTAGACGGAAACGGCAATCCAATCCTTGATCCAAACTATGTATTTACTACAAATACAGGTTTAAAAATCGGATTCTTTGGTATGGAGACTCCTGAGACTCAGACAAAGGTTAATCCAGCCCTTATAAAGGGAATCAACTTCCTTTCAAAGACCGACCTTTACACATGTGCTCAGAGTCAGGTAGATACACTTAAGAGTCAAGGTTGTGATTTAGTTATCTGCCTTGCCCACCTTGGTGTTGATGAAGAGTCAGCTCCTGATGGTCACAGAAGTACTGACCTTTACGCTAATACAACTGGTATAGATATGATTATCGACGGTCATTCTCACACTGTTATGACAGAAGGTTCTGCTGGCGAGCCTGTTACTTCTACAGGCACAAAGCTTGAATATATCGGTGCCATCGTTATCGACAATGCTACTAAGACTATAGAAGACCACTATCTTGTTAGTACAGAGGGTATGGTAGATAATCCAGCTACTGCACAGATTGCACAGGCTGTTATTGATAGAATCGACGCTGAATACGATGTAGTATTCGCACAGTCTGAGGTTGCTTTAAACGGAAGCAAGGATCCTGGTGTTCGTACAGAAGAGACTAATCTTGGTGATTTGATTTGCGATGCTATCAAATGGAGCGTAACAAAGGAAAATGGTTCTATTACTGTTCCTGCTGACCACATTGTAGCAATCACTAATGGTGGAGGAATCCGTGCTAGCATCAGCGAGGGCGGCGTAACTAAAAAAGATTTGAATACCGTTCTTCCATTTGGTAATACTGTTTCTGTAGTTTATGTAACTGGCGACGAGTTGCTTGAAGCTCTTGAAGCTAGTACATACTGTGCACCTGATGCCCTCGGTGGTTTCCCTCAGGTTTCAGGTATTAAATTTACAGTAAATACTGCTGTTCCTTTTGCACAGGGTCCAGCATATCCAGATTCTACATACTATAGCCCAGCTGCAATTGGCAGAGTTTCAATCGAAAGTATTAATGGCAAGCCATTTTCTACTAAGGATACATATGCCGTTGTTACTAACAATTTCGTAGCTGCAGGTGGCGATACATATTATGTATTTGGAAATTCTACTAATCAGTTTGACACAGGAATCGTAATGGATGAGGCTGTTATCGATTACGTACAGACAGAGCTTGGCGGAAAAATCACAGCTGATAAATATGGCAAGCCTGCTGGAAATATAACAATTAAATAACATAAAAATATGAGGTCGAAGAGAAGCACCCATCAAATTCTAGGCTTGTGCCTAGCTTTGAGGTTCACTTCATTTCGACCTCTTTTTTCAATCTAATTATTTTTTACATATTCAAGGAATTCATCAATTGGAATAGGCATACTAAATAGCATTCCCTGGAGATAATTACATCCACATTCTTTTAGAGCTATTGCCATTTCTTTTGTTTCTATTCCCTCAGCAGTGACAGTATATCCTGTTTCCTTAAATGCCTGGACCATCCTAGGAACTATAACTCCAGGTTTCTTAGCGTAATCCCATACCAAACTCATATCTAGCTTAATATTTATAAATGGATATTTTTTAATTCTGCTTATATTCGAATGACCTGTTCCATAATCATCCACAACCAGATAAAAACCTTTTTCCTGCAGATTTCTAATCTGGCTATCCATGAGGTTTTCCTCCACCATAGCGGCCTCAGTAAGCTCCAGATGAATAACTTCCGGAGAAAGCTTATACTTTTTCAGAATCTCTTCAAATCTATCTGCAAGATTATGCTGCATGAACTGGATAGTTGATACATTTACATTTACCCATTCCATACCATACTGCTCAATATTGTTTTCACTGACAAATTTACAGGCTTTCTCAAACATCTGCTCACCAAGAGCTGTTATGTGACCATTTCTCTCAGCTATTGGTATAAATAATCCAGGTGAAATTATTTTCCCATCATTGTCTCTAATTCGGCATAGCGCCTCTGCACCAATAACTTTATGGGTTGTGGCATCCACTATTGGCTGTAGAAATACTTCGGTTCTATTTTGGGCTATAGCAATTTCTAGGCATCGCCTTACCTCAATTTGTTTTCTATTATCCTCTATGGATTGCTCATTTATTTCTACTTCATTTATGGAAGAATCTGCTCCTAGTTTATTAAGAACGCTAATGATTGTTGTAATTAATAGCTCTGGGTCATAGTCCATAATATCAACAGTACCCATTGCTATGCCTACATTCAAGTAAAGCTCTGTATTTTTAGATACCCAGCGTTCCTTAAATCTATCTACCAGCTTTTCTTTCGATTTTAAAAGATCTTCATAGTCCTTGCCTATCACCACAAATCTGCCATTCCGATAATAGAAAAATTTAAGCTTAGGAAATGTTTTATTCAGATAGTTTCCGATTAAATAGACACCTTCATCCATCTGACGGGGTCCGTATACTTCTCTGGCTTCATTATAATTTTTTATAACAAATGCATATATATAATGATCCCTCATGCTATGCTTTTCCCGAAGGATTGTATGTAAAGCTTCAGCGTTAAATAGATTAGTTCTCTTATCTATATAAAACTCTGGGTTCATAAATACCAGGTTAATAATTATTACTGACATTACGCAAAATGTATCAAACAAAAGAACTTGCGGAAGCAGTATTCTAATACTTAGTCCTATAATTATTAAATCCGTATATACAATTACACAAACCAAATCCCTCTTTCTTTTTATTTGATTTTTGTATCTCGCAATATAATAAATAGCCAGTGCTAAATACCATATATATGGAAAATATATTATGTCATAATAAGGGCCACGGACATATCCATTTTCTGTTATCGAAAAAACACTTCCCGTCCAATATGAACTTATAATTACAATTGTAGTGAGTATAATAGGAATATCCTTAACGAACGAACCAATCTTATCTTCGTAAGGATTAATAGAGAACACATTGCAAGTAATCGTATCGAACATCTTCATTCGAATGACAAATGCAACAAAATATAAGATATTTAACCAAACCACCAAATTATATGGCAGTTCTTTATATTTCTCATCAGCGTATGATGCAAGAATGTCAGAACCAATTACCACCACTTCTGTGACTAACAAAGCCACGAAGCCGCGGTTAATCCTAATTGGCAGTCTCTTTAAAGTAAAATAATAAAACAGAAGAATGCACAGTATTAAAATGCTAGGAATAACATAGCTATAATCCCACATAGTGTACCTATTACCTCTGTCTCCCTTTACATATTAATTTTACGCAATTCTTCTGATTTATTCCAATGAATTATCTGTGAAGAGGCTTTTTACTCCTTTTATACTTCACTTTCCTTTTCTCTTTTATTGAGAACTACTAACAATACAATGAAAGCAATCACTCCAATGGTACAATCGAAAAACGCATCTTTTATTCCTTGCATTATTGTTGAGTCTACTGCAGGAATTCCAATTCCCTCCGCCTGACTTACAAAGCATGACCAAATACTTGCAAAGAAATCATAGAGTCCGTGTAAGAACACAACCAGCCAAAAATTGTCTGTAATATAGTAAACACATGCAAAAAGAATTCCACCTGCAGTCGCATATACAACCTGAGAAGTGGTCCATACTACAAGATTTGGATAGAAAATAAGATTAAGAAAATGAGTAATTCCAAAAGGAATCGCAGATAAAATCACTGCCAGCATTATTCTTCCCTTGCTTTCACCAAAACAATTTCTTAATGTATTGAAGAGTACACCTCTATAGATAGCCTCTTCAAATACACCTACTGACATCATAAGCAGAAACATGAGGATTGCACTTGGAAGTCCCTCTTTGAGACCAAGATCAGTGGGAATCCTCATAGCTATTAAATTATGTATGCAACAAACTACTCCAACTAAGCCGATAACGCTAAAAAGTCCCTTGAAAAATCCTTTGATTTTAAAATTTACTCCATATACTTTTGCCATAAAAACAACGCCGACTATACCAATAACATAACGAGCAATCATTCCGGGTAGCCCAAAATTTCCCTCGCCTAAAAACAGTAATCCTACTGACGATATTAAAAACATAATAACTGCAAGAATAAACCCGGGTGTAGAACTTCTTTTTTTCATTTTTCCTCCAAAATTCCTCTTTTCTCGAATTCTATAAACAGCAAAATAATGAATACCGCTGTAATAATCATGTATATACCTGAAGCTTGGAACAATTCCAATATGGTGTCGTCTTTATCTGAAAAAATACGCGAGCCTGAAACTACAAAACATCCCATAATAACTGCTCCTATGTCAAAAAGCCCATGTAGGATGGAAACCACCCAGATATTGTCTGTAATGTAATAAATGCATGCTAAACATATTCCAATCAATGTCGCATATATAACCTGAGTAATAGTCGCAACAACAAGATGAGGATTGTCAATAAGATTCATAAAATGCAAACATCCAAATATGAGTGAAGAAAAAACTATAGACTTCATTATGCTGCTACGGCTTTCACCCATACGTTTTCTAAATGTATTAAATAACACACCTCTGCATAGGGCCTCTTCAAAAAGACCTACACTCATTCCCCAAAACAGAATAATAATAACTGCGGGGAGCGCCTGCATAAATCCTAATTCCGGTGTTTTCAATGTACCACTAAAATTCCATATACCTATAGCCAGAAAAATCAGTGACCCGACGGTAATAATCCCTCTGCCAACCTCTCTCCCTCTGAATTTAAAGTCGATTCCATACAACTTAGTAATGGCAATGAGTCCGCCAAGCCCCAACACAACACGAACTGCCGTAAACCCTATGCCAAATTCCTCGGGTCCCCCAAATACAAATTCCTGCGCTATAAAAAACAGAACCGTAATAATTAGCGCAACCAGAAAACCGGCTGCCGATTTCTTTTTTTCCATTTCTAATCTCCTTTTCAATCACCATTAATACATGTCTAGTTACTGTGGATATAAGGTCTCTGCATCTGTCGTACTACGATAGACATAGTAAAACAGTACATACGCCCCGTCCACATACTACTGGTATGGAAAAAAATAAAAAAAGCCGCCCCGTGAGTATCACTGGGGTGACCATTATGCTTAAAAATGCTTATTTTTTTGTGAGAAAAACGACAGTCTCAGCTTGACTTTGATTGTCCAAAATAATTTTCATCTCCTTTTTGATTATCTCCTGTTGTTTCAATTTCTATAACCCCCTTTTGTTCAATACGAGCAGCCTCATTTAACACACCCATTTGATACTTTGCAATATCCTGTAATACTTCAAATCTATCCTTCTTTTCCTTTCCTTCTCGAATCATCTGCGCATTATGAGTCTCTAAATTCGATAGAACCGTTAATTCATTAATCGAAGCATAATCTCTTACATTACTATTTTTAGCTAATTCCGGATTTGCTTCTCTCCATGCCTTTGCTGTAAAGCCAAATAAGGCAACATTTAGCAAGTCTGCTTCTTCAGCATATTGAATCCACTGCAAGTCCTCTCTATAATTTCCTGACGGAATCAAATAATTCTTTACGGCGTCCGTCTGAATACGATAGTTATTCTTTGTAAGAAATCTTTTAGCATTCCATTCAATTTTCTTAACATCATTTCCTCAGTATCGATATAATTATGAATGGTATGGAAGCATTCACCTGCACTAAACCATTCTTTTCAATCAAAATCTGGGCCATTATTTCTCTGTTGAGTCGAGCAAATTCCTGACAGATTTCAACATCATGTAAATAGCTATCAAAATACTTTCCATACAAATAACAAAGATCATCTGGAATATCTGTTTCTGTCTTATTCCAAACTAATTCTTTCAATGTATCTCGTATTTCGCCTCTACGCCCCTGAGATTTGTATGTATTTATTAGTTCCTCGCGCTGCTTCAGATACTCTTCTGCACCATGATGTAAATCGATAGCAAGTTGCTGATAATAATTTGCCACCTGTAAACCTAAATTTCTACTTCCTGAATGAATAACTAGATATTTAGTACCATCAGATGCAATATCAATCTCAATAAAATGGTTTCCTCCACCAAGTGTTCCTATAGATTTTTCTAGTCGTCTTACATCTTTGAGTTCTCGATAACAATCTAATCTGGTCAAATCGAACTTCACTTTACGAGCTTTCCACACTTCACGCCCATGAGGTATGTAATTAGCTACAGCATCAAATGTTGCAAAATCAATATCTTGTTTTCCTAAATTGACGGTATACATACCACAGCCAATATCAACACCAACAACATTTGGGACAGCTTTCTCTACAACGGTCATTGTTGTTCCTATAGTACAACCTTTCCCCGGATGAACATCGGGCATGATTCTTATTTTCGAGCCTTCAGTCATAGGATAGTCACACATTCGCCTAATTTGTTCAATTGCATCATTATCTACAACTTTTGCATAACATATTGCTGTATTCACACTGCCTTTTATTTCAAACATATCAAATGCATCCTTTCTGAAGTATTTTACTCATCGTCCCCATCAATATCGTCATATAACTCTGCCTCAGCTCTTGATAATTCAAACCATATTCCTGTAATATCTGCATAATTCTCAGGCACCTTCTTTGCGACAACAGTCCCCCCCTTTTTATAAATAAATTCCTTATCAACTCTACTAATTGCCTCATCAACAGATTTTCCATCCTTATCGAAAATATCTATAACTATAGCTTTAGATGCTCGACAATCTCCAATGGCATACCCTTTTCGTTCAGCATCCTCTGGAATTAATAATTTAACGATTTTGCCGTCTCTACATTTTTTCCAAGCTATAAAGGAGCCTTCTTCTGGACAATAAAGTGTTCTATATAAACCTTTTACATTCTTTAAATTATCCTCATCAAATTTTGTATCAGTAACAACTGCTCCAGTCATATCTGAACCAGAAAAATCAGACCAATAACTACGATTTATATGAGCAAAATATGCATCTTTTAAATTAGTCTTTGTAAAAATAGCATTGTCCAAATCAGCACCAATAAAAACGGCCTTCTGCAAATTAGTTCCAGTAAAATCTGCATCACACACTTGTGTATAAAAGAATCTAGCATTAGATAAATCTGCACGCTTTATTTCACATCCCCACATAGTCGCACTGTCGAAGAATGTGCCCGGCGCTACACATTTATTTAACTTAGCATCGGTCAGATTTGCTCTAGTAAGATCAGCTCCGCTTAGTATTGCATTTTTTAAATTTGCACCATGCAAATCTGCGTTATCAAGATTTGCCTCAGTAAAATTTGTCCCTCTCAAATCTGCATCAATGAGATTCACTCCACTCATCCTAGCTTGCGAGAAATTTCTTCCGGCTAATTTATGCTTCTTTAAAGTTAAATCACATAAATCTGCTCTCTTACCTTTAGATGAATCAGAAAGCCATAATTCGTGATCAGACTTTATTTTTTCGAATTCTTCATCAGTAATTTCCTTTATTGCTAAAACTCTAAATCCCATTTGAACTTCCATACTAATACCTCCTTAATTATTGTTTTCCTTTTGTTACACTAAATATAAAAAAAGAGATGGGTAAATTTATTCCCATCTCTACGACTTACTATAAAATTCTTATTATTTGTTCGTATAACAACAACTCATCTGCAGAGCACTGCTTATTATCATGATAGTGGCCAAAAAACCACTTTCTAAAACTAATACTTTGTTTTATCTGTTCAAGATAAGTTGTTTGTTTATCAGGCGTAAATTTTCCAAAACTAAAAGTAGCTTGTGTAGATGAAGCACAGCAATGAGTAACTATAAAATCAACTGAATTATCGTATTTACGTAAATTCTCAATTCCCTCTTCCATTTCCTCTACACTTGCTAATTCCTGTTCCCACCAACTAATATGATTAATTCTGTATGAAATCCATTCCCGATCAAGATACTTCTTTTTCTTATGGAAATCAGGCATATTTACATCAAGAATTCCACCATCTATATCATGGCTACTAGCTCCACCAAAAGTGAAAAATGTCTTTCCTTCAATCTGAAAAACCTGTCCACGCATCAGATGAATAACTGAATCCCTAATCTTATGGACCTTCCCACCATTCCATGTTTCAACTGGATAAGAATATAGTCGATCAAAGTTCTCATGATTTCCATCAACAAACAACGTCGTAAATGGCTTATCATCTAGCCAATCCATATTGTATTTTTCATTTCTTGATTCTACATCCTTATCCCAGACGCCACCAAAATCTCCACAAATAATCACATAATCATCTTTTGTCATTTTCTTTTGTTCTGGAAAATTCTTGGTGCTAAATCTTCTAAAATCAGAATGACAATCACCAGTTATATAAACCATGGCTACACCTCATAAATTCAATTCTTGTACATATTGATAATGCGAAGAATTATCTGAAATCCAATTTATCTTATCTGCGACATCATGTAACTCAAATATCTTTATTATAAGCTCTTTGGATTCATTATCTTCAAATACTATAGGATTTGCAAATATCCTTACTTTCCCATTTTTAATTTCAACTCTTCCGCGAGGGAAATAATTATATTGATACTTATTTGAATCCTTTTGCTTTTTCCATTCTATTTTGTGATTAAAATTCTCACCAGATTTAGAGCTAAAGACAACGTCTTCTATAGGATTACCATTAATGTCACACTCAACCATTACTGGAATCAATCTAATAAAAGACCAATCATCTATATAAACAATATTCCACCAGAAGATTCCTTTTTTCATTTTAGATACTCCTTATAGCTACACTTTTCTTATATAAATGATAAAAAAAGCGATGCACATTTTTTTGTGCATCGCAAAACGCAAATGAATCTTTTTATATCATTTATTTTTCTGTTGCATGACCATAAACCCATAATGCTCTATCAATTTTTCTTTCTATCTCTTTTCCACCAAATAATGTAGTTATTAACCAGCAATACTCTAAATACATATTGGTAACTTTAGCTTGTTCCCCTTTCAATGGAGCATCACCAATCCATATTTCTCCAGGACTTTTTTCCATAAGAATCGCTTTTAATGCTTTATGTGCAAATTTGTCATAAATTGGCCATTTACGACTTGATTTAAAATACATAAGATTAATAATATAGACAGCACCAAAATTATTCGGAACATGTCCAGCCTCTTCTATATATTTTTTATACTCTTTTTCAAAATCCTCTTCATTAGTAGAATCATCATCTTTCGTTTGAATTCTATTTAAATATTCATTAAGTTCGCTCGCTTTAATAGGGCGACCATATCCATTAAGATAGTTTCCATCTTTCATTTGGATTATATAATCGTCACCTTTCTTCTCCAATCGTCCAGCTTTCCATGCAACAACAATGTCATTTACTATTCCTTTATCTAAATACTCTTTTTCAATAATGTTTTCTTCGTACTCTCTAGACACATTATTATTTGCTTTGATTCCAAGATTTTTTATTACTTTCTGCCCATCTACCGATATATCTTTTATTTCCTGAAAATAAAGATGCTCAAAATCATCTATATATTTTATAAACCATTCTTTACTGTATTTATTCATACCCCACCAATCCTTTCCGCAACTCTTCAACAACCTGCTCCCTTATACGTTTAGGTTCAAGTACAATAACATCTGGTGCATAGTTCTTAGCAAACTGAACAATCGCCTGATCTGTTGCCCGTACTGTGACCTCTACAAATCCATCTTCTTTCTTAGCAACCTTAATATCCTTGCCAAACATATCAACAATATCGCTAAGCATAATATCAACGATTCTAAGCTTAACCTTTGAACTACCACTGCTATACATGTAAACATGTTCTTTCATGTATGTAGCCAGGTTAAGCTTCTGACCGTTAGACCATTCAAGATTTTCAAAAGGCTTTATCTTTTCATCTAAGATATTGATTTCTGTAATTCTATCAATGCGATAATTTGAAACATCTTTATATTTGTCATAGTTACAAATAAGATAGTACTTTCCTTCTTTTGCGACCATTTGATATGGAGAAACTATGTATAATCTCTCTTTTCCATCTGCCTGTTTTTTCTTAACAGTTTTCAAATCTAAATCATATTCCAGATATTTAAAAGAAACTTTCTTTCCATGAGAAATTGCCTCATCCAATATATCTATATTGAAGAATAATTGCTGGTTATTAGTTTTATCCTCTGGCATGGTAGCTATATGCTTTATTCTCGATTTAAAATAAACATTAGAGAGATTCTCCAATTTACCAATAAGGTTTTTACACTGACTGTATGGCAAATGAGTAGAAAATAAAAGACCGTCAATCAGCAATCTAAGCTCACTATCTGTTATGTCTCTAGACATATAGAAATCCGATAGGATATAGCTTTCCTCCATCTCTCCCGTAGATTTATTTTTAATCATACGAAGAGACTCGCTATATTCTATTTCATAACCGAATTCTATAAGATCCATCAGATTTGCTTTTACTGATTTACGGTCTACAGTCATTTCATATTCTTTTTTTAAGATTTCTTCAATTTCCTTTTGACTAAGTCTATGATTCTCATCAGTATATTTACGAAGAATATCTAGGATATTAAAAATCAAGAGCTTCTTAGGTTGTTTAGCGCTCAATGCTTTCTCCTCCTTGAATATTTTCTATACATTATACTAGCATAATGTGTATAATCTATGGGTATTTTTCTGGTCATCTTAATCATACAAAGGCTCAGTCCATTTTCTAATATTATATAGTGGAGAAATCCAGTCATTTTGGTATCTACTTCTGCCTAAATTACCGTTGAGCAAACCTCCTGTATGCCATTTTCCCTTGTAATCTTTCGCTATAACATCAATAATTCGACCACCATCTGCTATGTCATATATAACAGCCGGTGTAGTTGGGCCAAAAGGATATGTATCAATTGCTATGACATCCCCTGTTTTGTAAGGTATAGGTAGTTTTAAAAATCTGCTATCGAAGAAATAAAATAAGGATGAAAACTGCTTAGTTTTAGCATTAATCTCAATACACTCTTTTTCAAACCATATAGGAGTATTTCCTATAAAGTAATAAGAATAATTGCCGTTCTTCGTTCCCCATTTTTTAACTTCAAACCAGGTTGAATATTTTTCAGGCTCTTCGTCTTCTTCAAGCATATCTAGTTCTTCTGTAATAGCTTCCTCAATAACAGCTAATACACTTTGATAATCATTTACAGCGCCAATTAAAGTTGCCTTTCTTTCGCAAATATCATAGTCATACCAACAATTTTCCACCGAGTATACTCCTCTATAAGATGTTTCAAGAGCATCTATGGAACACTTAAATTCATTATATGCATCTGTAAATGTAAAGATTTCGAAATTAATATTATCAACTTCAGTTTCAACTATCTGTTCTATCTGAGACAGTTTATAAAACCATTCTGTTTTTATGTATAGACTAACAGGTGAACCAAACATCATTTCCATAATAGTAAAAGGGCATACTCTAACAGTCTTGAGATGATTTTTCATATCTTCAGATGGCATAAAAGTATCAATTAATTCCTCATATTCAGATTGTTTTAAATCAAGTTTAAGTTCTTTCAAAGCTTGTTGCTCCTCTTAATATCTCATAAACAGGACTACTATTCATTACAAAACTTCCCATTTCCTTTTTTGTTCTTTCGAATTCATATTCAGATACAATTTGTCTATAACCATAGGTGTATTCCCAAATATCAATTTCACCTGTAATCTGTTTTGCAAGCAATGGTAATAGACGTTGCGGACCGGTATATTCGCCTCTGTAATACTCTAAATCTAAATAGTCACACATCACATCATCATTGATAAATAATGGATCAGACTCATAAAAACCAGTAGAATAGCCACTAGCATTCATATCTGACGAATCACATCCCTCGGTATATCTTCCCGTTTTTAAAGCGCGTTCCTTTTTCATCCATGGATTCGTATTTAATAAAACAAATGGTTCAAAAGACCTACCCCAATTATACGAAGCACTTTTAACTATATCGCCTTTTTTAAACGGTATGGGAAAATCAAACCACATTCCGTCAAACGATAAGCTTAACAAATCTATTTCATCATTCGTCATATTAGATTTTTCAATCCCTATCAATTCCATTTTTGAATTATATTCGGCCAATATAAATTCGTTTGTATCAATATATGTTTTTCGAATTTCAACTATCTTGTCATATTCGGGAAGTTCTGATTTCACGCCATTAATACACTTATCAAATGAACTAAAGGCATTCTCAAAACATTCAGTCCAGTCTAAATCACCATCACATTTATATTGGTATGAATAAATCGAACTTTCTTCCTTCGCCATAAATAACTCGATGCAATCTTCTTCAAACTTTATTATTTCACTGACCAACTTATGCAGGCTTGACCAATACTCACAATTTGGTCTCTCAGGAACTTCGCAATCAGGCATATTATCAATAATCCATTTCCAATCATTATGACGTTCCGTAATAGGAAATGTACGCCCCATCCATACTAACCAAGCTGATTGTATCGGAGAAAAAGAATATCCTTCAGTTTCCAAATACTTTCTTATATCACGTGATCTTATATATTTATAAAAATCCATACTTTATCCTCCATATTATATTATTAGTAATACATACTAAGCTGTAATAAATCCTATTTGCCTACTTGTTTTCTTGAATGCCACAGGTAATTCAATATCTTCTTCGCAAATACGTTTTACATCATCATTAGTAACAGCTTCATAATCCATATGAACAAGTCTGCTATTTTGTGCCATCTTAGCTTTCTCAACGAGATTTCTTGCATATCTGCCATTTCCGAAATCTTCTTGAGTACAAGCTTTTTCCATAATCGTTCTTATTTTATTCTTAGCCTTGTCATCAAAACAAAGCCCTTTCTTTGCTGCTACAAACTCAGCAATCTGGCATAACTCATCCGTGTCATAATCTTCAAAATGAACGTAATGTGCTATACGAGATCTAAGCCCTGGATTCTTATCAAGGAACCCTTCCATCTTATCTGGATAACCTGCAAATATAACTATAACGTCGTCTCTATGATTTTCCATTTCTTGGACTATAGTATTAATTGCTTCATCACCATAAGAACCGTCTCTATCATCTACAAGTGAATATGCTTCATCGATAAATAAAATGCCACCACTTGCCTCTTTAAATATCTTCTTTATAGTTGGCGCCGTCCAGCCTACATATTTACCAACAAGATCACTTCTACCAACTTCAATAATCTGTCCTTTAGAAATCACCTTATTATCTTTAAGGATTCGCGCAAACAGTCTTGCCACTGTTGTTTTTGCTGTACCAGGATTACCAGTAAAAATCATGTGATTACAGAATGAATCTTCTTTTAGCCCTTTATCTTTAAAGATTATTTGAGCCTTGTAACAATCCAGAGCTTGCGTTATCACCTTCTTAGCGGATTTAAGACCAATCATAGAATTGAGCTCATTATAAGCATCACCTTTAACTTTTGCCTCTTTAATTTCATTTTTTGCACAGCATATATCTTTATACTGACTAAACACTGTATTCTTTAATTTTTGGTTATACCATTCATCAAAGATTCCATTTAATTCAGTAACCAAGTATCCATGCTCAGTCTCAATACTTGATAAAAGCTTTTTATCAAAACGTATCTTATATTCTTTAGCTCGTTTCTTTAGATATGTAATTGCATCTTCATCAAAAGCAAGTTCTTCCTTTATCTCTACAAAAGACATTGCACCTGTATATTCAAACAATTTCAAGCGTAAATTCGTGCTTTCTCTTGGCATAGAAATAATCGTTAACACGTCACTACTATGACGACGTATCACTTTACAAAGATCTTCTATATAATAGTAATCAGCACTTATCTCATCATCGTCATCATTGTCATCTGAATCTCCCATAGTTAAAACTACTGCACCGCCGGCACAGCTATTATAAAGTGATTCAAACCATGCTTTTTTAAAATCTGTATTTGCATCAACTACAACCTCAGCATATCTTCTATTTTTTATACGTTTTGCATTATAAAGAGCCTGTAGCAAAAGCTTCATCATACCTATCTGTGTACGTTCATCGTCGCTCTCGATAATGTAATCTACCGGATGTCCTAGTATATATTTATTCTCTTTATTTACAAAGATACGATTTAATTCTGGAATAAATGTCTCCCTTGTAAAATAAGTACTTGCGAGCTTATATATTGTTTCATTTTTTATGTCACGAATTATGTCCTCATCAAAATCATGTCCATATCTAGGTCCTCTTCGTGGACTAGCTATGGCATCGAGCTTAAATTCTCTTAAGATATCTTCATCCGAATCAATGAAATCATACCTATCAGCATCAATAAGCAATTGATTAAACTCCTTTAATGTTGTTTCCTTTATATCAAGTGATGACACCTCTACTTTATTTTTTCTAAAAAAGTTGGAAACAATAAATTCAATATCAATATCTTCTCTTGTAATCATTCCCATATAAAAATCATCATCGTATTGTCCACCAGAAACAAATAAATATCCTTTATCAATAAAATCTGCAGTATAGCTTTCACAGCGTCTAGCCAGATTAGAACGTAATCTATTTTCTGCAGGTTGTCTTCTTCTCCTAGACTCTTTATTTGTATCTTCATCTTTTTCATTGTCGATTATTATTGCTGAAATTTTATAAAACTGCATAGGCACCTCCTCATTACTCTAGTGCTTTCAAATACTTGATTACTTCTTTGGTTGTACATAATATATCTCTTGGGATGTACAATTTTTTCCCCATCAATAAAGTCAGTATGATATCAACTTTAAAGAAAAGACACATTTTATATCTATAATTTAAAAATGGAGGCACTCATTATGGTATATCTATCTAAATCCAAGTATTGCAGCTTTAGGCAATGTCCTAAAATGGCTTGGCTAAATAAATATCATCCTGAACTTGTTGAGATTGATGCTATGATACAGTCACGTTTCGATGCGGGACATGAAGTAGGTGAATTGGCCAAAGGCTTATTTGGTACCTATGTAGATGTAAGTACATTTAATGACGAAGGGTCAATAGATATCCCTATGATGCTCAAAAAGACAAAAAATGAATTAACAAACAATACGCCTGTAATATGTGAGGCTGCTTTTTCAATTGATGGCTTATATTGTGCTGTTGATTTACTAAAATATGATGGAGAAGGCTGGTCAATTTATGAGGTTAAAAGCTCTACTTGCAAAGATGAAGTCGATGAAGTCTACATTATTGATATCGCTTTTCAAAGATACGTTTTAGAAAAGGCAGGAATCAAAGTTAATCGAACCTATTTAGTTAACATTAATAATCAATACGTATATGATGGCGAAATCGACATTTCTCAATTCTTTGCAATTACGGATATCACTTCAGAAGTTAATGCTGAATTGACTAATGTAGAGCCAAACATAAAACGAGCTAAAGAGATATTAGAATGTAAAGATATGCCATCACTTGATATCGGTGAAAGATGCTGCTCTCCATATGAATGTTCATACTGGAATTACTGCACTAGTAACCTCCCACAACCAAACGTATTCAGCATGTACCATATGGCTTTTAAGGGTAAAATAGATCTTTATCATAGAGGATTAGTAAGCTATGAAGACTTAGCTAATTCTGATACAAGATTAACGACTACTCAACTCAGACAAATCAAGTATCAACTTAATGACTTAGGTACATATATTGAAAAAGAAAATATAAAAGAGTTTTTGGATACATTGTCATATCCATTATATTTCCTCGATTTTGAGACAATGCAACCAGTCATTCCTCAGTTCAATGGAACAAGGCCTTATCAACAGATTCCATTTCAGTACTCATTACATTATATTGAAAAGGAAAATGGTCCACTTTTACATAAGGAGTTTTTAGGAGTTTCTGGAGAAGATCCAAGACGTGCTATAGCGGAAGCATTAATAAAAGATATTCCCAAAGATGTTTGTATTACGGCATACAACAAAGCCTTTGAATGCACTCGTATAAAAGAACTAGCTGCTACTTTTCCTGATTTAGCAAGCCATCTACTAAATATAGAAAGCCATATCATTGACTTATTAGTACCTTTCCAAAAAGGCTATTACTACAACAAAGCTATGGGCGGCTCCTTCTCAATTAAGAGTGTTTTACCTGCAATTTTTCCAGATGATCCAGCTCTTAATTATCATAACTTGGAAGAAGTTCAAAATGGAAATGACGCTATGACCATTTTTCCTAAGATTAAAGATATGCCAGCAGAACAACAAGAAATAACTCGGCATAACTTATTGAAATACTGTGAGTTAGACACCTTTGCAATGGTGAAGGTATGGCAGGAATTAGTTACTGTAACAAGTAGTAAATAAGTATTGCATATACCTTATGATATCTCTCTAATACTAAAAAGACAGGATGTACAACAACTCCTGTCTTTTCTAGTTCTTATATCATCTTAAAATACTTCAGCGCCTCTTCAATAGGCTTCCAATGCCCCTCTGGGCACTCTCGTCTCACATAATCTGGATTCTGTGATGGTCTTGAATTCTCACGCTCAATTATTCCATGCTTTTCTTTTACATGAGCTATGTATTCATTACGGGTCTTTATTCCATAGTTTTCTTTGACTCAATCCTTTATCTGTCTGTAAGTAGCTTTGCTCTCTGCTGCAGTTATATCCATCTCAGCTAAATCTACTTTTACATCTATAAAGTGCTCAGCTTGTGACCAATTCTTGGACAATAACGCAACCGTCTCCGTATGCATTGTATGTCCAAATTGGTCGCAGACTGTGTATTTTTCTAGGTGGTAGCCCTGCTCCTCAAGGTGTTTAAGGTCCCGGGCTAGTGTGGCGCTGTCGCAGCTGACGTATACGATACGCTTTGGCTGCATCTTTACCATTGTATCAAGAGCCACTACATCGCAGCCCTTGCGTGGTGGGTCAACCATTATTACATCTGGGTGAGACATCTTGTCATAGATTTCTGGTAGGACTACTTCCGCCTCACCACAGTAAAATTCTGCATTCGAAAGTCCATTAAGCGCCGCATTGGCTTTGGCGTTTTCGATGGCCTGTGGCACTACTTCTATTCCGATTACTCGTCCTGCATGCTTTGCCATAGAAAGAGAAATGGTTCCGATTCCGCAATACAAATCCCACACCTCCTCAGTACCATGTAAATCAGCATACTCTAGGGCACGGCTGTATAATTTCTCCATCTGGTGGTGATTGACCTGGTAGAATGAATTGGCACTAATGTCAAATGCTATGGTATCTCCATTTGTAAGGGTAATTGTATCTCTGATAGCCTCCTTACCATAAAGAACTCTGGTCTCATATCCCATGATGACATTGTCTCGGCGGGTATTGATATTGAGAACTAATGATGCCAGCGCTGGCTCCACAGATTTCACATGCTCCACAAGTGAATCAATAGCTGGCAACTTGTCTCCATTTACAACTACGCAGACCATAGTCTCCCCAGTTGCCTTTCCTTCCCGGACAAGAACATGTCGAATAAGTCCCTTACCACTATTCTCATCGTATACTGCTACATGATTTTCATTCATGTAATCTATTACCGAATATACGATGTCCATGCTCTTTTTGGAGCAGATTTTGCAATCAGTGGATGGCACAATTCGATGGCTTCTAGCACCATAAAATCCTGCAATTATCCTGCCTTCCTTATCCACACCAATAGGCACCTGGGCCTTGTTGCGATAGCGAAGTGGCTCTTCCATCCCAAGTATTGGCTCTCGTATGGACTCAACGTATGCCCGATCATAGCCACCAATTTTTACTAGATTATTGGCCACTATATTATCCTTGATTTGAAGCTGCTTTTCATAAGAAACCTGCATAATCTGGCAGCCACCGCACTGCTTAGCAATAGCACATGGAGGCTCTACCCGATATGGACTAGGCTCCACAACCTCCTTAAGAGCAGCAAAACAATAGGTCTTTTTAACCTTTGTAATAATCACATCACAAAGGTCTCCAACCACAGCGTCCTTCACAAAAATGGTCACACCATCAGTGTGACCAATTCCAGCCCCCTCAAGGGACATATCTTCAATTGTAAGTCTTACAATATCGTTTTTATTCATTAATTTTTTCCTGTTCTACGGATATTCGAATCAAGCAAGCGATTGAATCCCTGCCATGTCAAATTATTTTCCTCAACATTCTCAAGAGCCTCGTAAATAGTCTCTAGCTTAGCGTCAAGATTGTCCGCAAATGAAAGTGCAATTGCCTCAGCAATAGCTGGCTTCTTAGGTGAGCCAAACTCAAGCTCGCCGTGATGAGAAAGAATACAGTGGATAAGCTCCTTTCTCTTAACTGCTGGGAAGCCCTCAATGTCATCAATGGCTCTATCAATCATAGTAGCGCCCACATAAATATGGCCAAGTAACTGTCCCTCATCTGTGTAGTCATTGCGAGGGAACTCAGAAAGCTCTCTCACCTTTCCAATATCATGGAAAATAGCTGCTGTGATAAGTAAATCTCTATCCAGGAATGGGTACTGTCTACTATAAAAATCGCAATTAGTAGCCACCGAAAGTGTATGCTCTAAAAGACCACCTGTAAATCCATGGTGAACTGATTTAGCCGCTGAATGAGCCTTAAACTCATCGATAAATGCCTTGTCATCCACAAAAAATTTTCTAAGTAATGCCTTGAAATATGGTGCCTGAATAGAATTGATAAGTGCTGTCAAATCATTCCACATAACACCGATATCTTTTTTACTAGAAGGGATATAGTCTGTAATCTCAAACTCTCCCTCATTGGCCTTGCGAAGGCGCTTTATATTGAACTGTAATGCACCATTCCAGCTGGTGATATCACCTGTAACTGTGATGAAATCAAGCTCGTCATAATCGCTGATTCCCTCTGAATCAACATCCCAGATTTTAGCATCAATGGTGCCTGTCTTGTCACAAAGTGTAAGAGATTCAAAAGCCTTGCCGGTCTTTGAAATTCCCTGTGTTTTTTTCTTGCACAAATATGTCTCTGTGCCTCTGTCTCCCTCTTTAAGTGTGTTAATATACTTCAAATTACTCTCCAATCTAAGCTCCAACGGAGCAGAGCAGCTTTGCTGCAAATTTCTTCTTAATTATACGAAATAGACAGAGGATTATCAACGTAAGACTGCAATCAAAAATATAAAAACCCCTTAAGTAGATTTATATCTACTTAAGGGGGGGGTAATTACCAGTCTTCGCCGTTAACTTCAATTTCGCCAAGTTCACATGCGGCTTTAATTTTAACATCATCTGTAGGTTTATCAGTGCTAATATCCAGATCACCTAAATCCACGTGTGCATCAATAGAATCAAAATCTCCATCAAGATTAACATCTCCTAAATCTGCATTAACAATCACTGTAGGATAAACGCTATTTGTAAAATTAACATTTCCAAGTTTTGCTGTTATATCTACCTTTTTTCCCTGACAATTGTTAATATTAACGTCTCCTAATTCATTGTTTATTGTAAGTGTATCTGCCACTAGCCCTTCAAGTTCTATATCGCCTAAATCTAAATCAATATCTAAATCTGAAAGATCAGAACCTTTTGGAATAGTAATTGTCATTTCATAGTTCTTTTCATTCTGACCAAAGAAATTACCATTGAAATTCCAGTTTCTCTGGGATTGCTGAATAGTAAGAACTCCGTTGTTTAATTCTACCTTTGGTGCAAACTTTTTAGGATAATAATATTCAACCTGGAAAGTAGGACCATATTTTATTTCAACATCTCCAATATCCATATCTAGATTAACTTTTGTTACATCCTGTTTCTCAAAATCTGCTACCGCTAATTCTCCCTTTGGACCAAAAGAAAATCTATAGAAGCAAGCACCTACAATAACTGCTAAGGTAATTATCCACAAAGTTACCAGATATATTTTCTTTTTCTTTCTTTCCATTATTAATCTTCCTCCTTAGTAAGTGTAAGTCGCAAAATCTTATTGATTATGACTGCTACCGGCCATATAATCCATGTGCTCTCCCAGCGGAATGTAAGGAAGCTGATAATCAAATAAATGCATGTTACTGTGCTCCAGTATACTTCCATAATTACCTTTGCTCTGTCATTTACATACTCAACATCCTCTTCTCTGCCATATCTACCACTGATAGTATTTTGGTCATTGAGACTTAAAATTGTCTCATAAGCACCATACACATGTGAGCTATACACTATAAGAAGAACTCCGATACCTACTGAAAAGAATAAGAGTACTGGACAAACGTCGTTATCTATAATTGCACATGGCAACCAACAAAAAGCACATAGTAGAATGCCCAATGTATGCATCCATGCTCTTGTTATCTTGAAATCCTTTCTCTTTTCCCTAACCATATTGGCTGTTGCCATATCAATCTGACAAGGCTGCTTCTTAAGAAAATCCCAATCCTTTCCTGTAATGCCATTGAATACAAAAAATGCTACAGCTACTGCAATGCACATAAACATTCCAAGAACTCCATATTTATCTGAGAACTTTGAATAGAAAGCTGTATCACACAAAATTGGAGATGTAACGCTTATGATGCAAAGAAGGGTTCCAATTCCTACAAATAAGCCGCTCCTTTTTCTAGATGCAATAAAATCATTGACCTCTTCCATTGATACGAAGCGTCTAGGAATCTCCTGCTCTCTCTCGTGAACTTCCTCAACCTCTTTTTCAAGTCCCAAATCCTCTGCCAATTCATCGAGATTACCAAACTCTGAAATGACTGTACCTACAGCGGTATTTTCATTAACACCATCTGCAATCATTTCATTGTATTTATCTTCCATCATTGTCAAAAGCTCATCTTTTGCCTTTTTTACTTCTGGAGTGTTTGGCATGTTAGCAAACATTGCTTCCAAATAACTTTTTATTGTTTCCATATTTTTCTCCTAACTATCTATAAAACGTCCCACAACTTCTTTTGTTAATTCCCATTCCTCGCATTTTGATTGATAATATTCCTTGCCAGCCTCTGTAACGCGATAATAGGTACGCTTCTTTCCATTTCCCTCTGGATCCGGATCAGCTACAAATGATTCTATATATCCATTCTTTTCCATTCTTGTGAAAGCTGAATAAAGTGTTGTCTCCTTTATGATGTATTTCTCTTCAGATATTTTCTTAATCTGCTTTGAAATCTCATAACCATAAGAAGGTTCCTTAATCAGGATACTAAGAATCATGGTGTCGTTGTAGCCGCGAATTACATCACTACTAATCTCACTCATGTGCTCCCTCCTATTTAATTAAATACTCACTTCCTCGTACTTCATCTGCCGTGCTACGACTGACGTAGTACTTTATCTGATGAAGTAAATATACTACGACTGACAAAGTATGTCAACATCTTTTCTGTAAAAATTTTTTTTACACCGATTTTTTATCTCCCCAAAAATCAAATTTTCCGTGAAAACACGGCATTTAATTGACATAATTTTCAGACATTTTTATAATTAAATTATCTATAATAAGGGTACTATGTATTAAGGAGAAAAATTGGAACCTATTACTATCGAAAAAGGCAAAAAATTAATAAATGAAGGCGATCCAGTAGACAGCATGTATGTTGTTCTTAAGGGAAAAATTGTTCAGCAATGGCGTGGTCAAAAGCTTGCTTTAGGACCTGGAACTGTTGCTGGTCTTTCAGATGCGCTCAATATTTCATACGAGGCTGACTATACTGCTGCCGAGGATTCCACTATCATTAAGTGTTCATACAAGCACATGTCTGATTTTGACACCATTTTTAAGGAGCAGCCTGTTTATATCTTTGGATTTGCCAAGGGCTCATTCAGACAGTGTCGCGACGTTTTTAAAATATATGATGACTACAAGAAAAAAGTGGATGATTTCACCGACTACTGCAGAGGTATTAATTCAGAATATCGCAAGCAGTGCCGTGCCATTGGTGCACCAGCTGGCGAGATTCCTATGCTTGAGGAAATGGAGCCTCTTGAACTAAATGGTGAAATTTTAAAATGGGAACACGACTACATCGACAGTTTAAATTCAGTAGACAATAAAGAAATTGAAAATATATATGGTAAGCGCACAGAAATTGTCAATGGTGTCATTGGCATCAGCTGTGGTTACATGAAGCGCGCTATTGAATGCGCAGAAACTATGGGCTTTTATTTGGATGAGTTCACTCCTATTCTTCTTTCTGCAGATAGGGGCGATATGTTTGAGCTTATTTTCAACCTTAGAATATACGCCGCAGAGCGTGGAGCTGCTCAGGATGACATTATAAAGCTCATGAAAATGCTTTATAAATATCTATCCTCATGTGGACTCTACGACAAGACACTGCTCAAAGAGAGATGGGCTGAATATGACAGCCACGACTTTGCTGCAAGTGCCGCAGCCTTTGATGAAGCTAAGATGCAAAAACAGGCTGAGTTCACTCAGACCTTTGAACACATCTGTGAGTTTGCTGAAATTGAAGAAGAAAAAGTTGAAGAATATCGCGCTCAACTTGATGCTTATCTTGCGCTTAGCGACCGTGAGGGCAAGGAGGACAATGAGCGTCGTACCAGAAAGAAAGCTACAGATTTATTCTATGAAATCTACCTTAAGACCTTCTTCAGAGCTCTTGAGTTTGAAGCCTATGGTGGCGAGTTAGATACTATTATTTTGATGTTCCTTAACTTTGGTTACATAGACTACGGAGCTGTTGGCGAAGAGCTTACCAATGAGCTTGCCGACCTAGTTGAAAGACTTGATACTCTCTGCATGAGCGAGCATTGCTTTACAATATACAGCTGGCTTAGAGCTGTATACGCAGGAGAGCGCGAACCTAGCAAGAATGAATTAGACCTTGACTACAGAGGCTTCGTTCTTGAAGAGAGAAAAATGGGCAACATCTCTGAGGCTGACATGCCTACATGGATGAATGACCAGGAGCAAAAAGTAAAATTTGAGATCAACAACTTCTTTGTATCATCAAACAGAACTACATCAGGAAAAATGACTGCATTCTGTCCTGTTCTTACAAAGGAGGACTTCGGTGCAGAGCCAATGCGAATGCTTTTGACTAGCGCAAAACTTCAGGAAGCTCTCAGCAAAATCGAGGAAGTAGACTACGGTATCTTTTTACGAGAAGGCTATTTCACTGACATGGATGCAAATGTAAAGAGTGAGGCCTACCTTAAGCGCGTAGAGCCAGATATCATTCTTCTTCCAAACTGTGGTATGCGTGCAATGATGTGGCAGGAATGCGGCGGTATCAAAGTAGACAGCCCAGGTCGTTTTGTATTCCCACTGTTTACATTTGATGACCTAGACAAGCTGATGATTTACTGCTGCGGTGCTTTCCGTTGGGAGATTTGCCGTAAGGAGCAGGGTCCTAGATGGAATGATATTGCCAGCGATTGCCTCACATCAGATTTCTACGATTACTTTACCTTCTATCGCAAGAACAAAGAACTTTCTGCTGAGAACAAGGAAAAGGTCAAAATATTGCTTAAGTCTTCCCGCAACAATATGCGTGAAGCCTTCACTAAACAATACACAATTTGGATCAACTTCGAAGCCAAGGGAAGTATCCGCCTGAACAAGTCCGAGCGCAATATTCTCAACAAATATTGCACCTTCTCAAAAGCTTACAGGTCCAAGGTATCCAGCCACCCAATGTTCGAACAGGTTCTTTCTCGTCATGAAATCAAGACTGCACAGGCAGTCAACCACCTGAAAACCATCATCGACAAGGTGGAAAAGAACGGTGGCGAAGTCCCTGACGAAGTACGCCAAGGCATCGACTATTTACGTATGTAGATGTCCAACCGCGCGTAACAATCGTTAAATAAAAAAACTTCTGGTAGTTAACGAGCTCTTAGTGTTACTCAAGCGAAGCTTTTCATGCTGAGCGGAGTGACATCTAAGGCTCGTAAACGTAACCAGAAGTTTTTTATTTAAATGTGACGATTGTTACGCCTGCGTCGCCTTCTCCGAATTCGCCAAGGTGGAAGTCGGCTACGTTTTTGCAGCGCTTCAGGTATTGGTGGACACCTGCACGAAGTGCTCCGGTTCCTTTACCGTGTACTACCCTAACAGAGGTAAGGTGGCTGATGTAGGCGTCGTCTAGGTATTTTTCTAGCTTGGCAATGCCCTCATCCACAGTGCATCCAAGGAGATTAATCTCTGGCGAAATAGATGCAGACTTGTTGAATCCTCCGTAGGTCATGTTCTTGACTCTAGTGCCCTTCTTTGGCACAAATTTATCTTCCTCTTCTATTAGAACTAAATCTTTGATGTTGACAGTGGACTTCATGATACCCATCTGGACAGTTACATCCCCCTTAGCATTAGGTGCTGTGCAGACTTGTCCCGTGAGATTCATAGAAAGTACTTTTACCTTGTCTCCAACATGAAGATTGGTAGGTACATTGTGGTTTTCTTCCACTTTCTTTTCTTCCTTGGCCTTGCTCTTATTCTTGTTGATATTTTTGCCAAGAGCAGCTCTCTTTGCCTCCATAGCAGAGATGTTTCCAGAGCCTTTTCCAAATTTGTTGAAGTCACGAATTGTCTCGTCAGCAATATCTTTTGCCTCTTGCAAAATTGCCGCCGCATCTTCGTGAGCTTGTCTAATAAGTTCTTCTCTTTGAGATTTGATTTTCTCTTCACGAGCAGTTGCATCCGCCAATTTTTGCTCTGCAGCAGCTAAATCTGATGCAGCTTTTCTTGCATTTTCTTCCACCTCGTGACGTTTCTGCTCTAAATCTACCATCAAATCTTCGAATGATTTATCATTTTCAGACAATCTACTCTTTGCATCATTAATTAACTCACAAGGAATTCCAAGTTTTGTGGAAATAGCAAAAGCATTGGATTTTCCTGGTACACCGATGATAAGTCTGTAAGTTGGGCTTAAAGTTTCAAGAGAAAACTCACATGAAGCATTCTCTACCCCCTCAGTTGAGAGCGCATATACTTTTAATTCACTGTAGTGAGTGGTAGCCATTGTGCGTACATCAAGTGTGTGCAGTCTATCCAGTATTGACTGTGCAAGTGCCGCGCCTTCTTTAGGATCTGTACCAGCACATAACTCATCTATTAGAATAAGGAACTGAGGAACCTTCACCTCAGTCTTTGAACCGTAAAGTACCTTTGAATGCTTAAAGTCCTTTTTATTCTTGGCTATTAATTCTTCTGTTTCGTGAGAGTAGCTTCCACCATTAATAGCCTCTAAAATGTGGACAATGTTAACCATATGAGACGAGAATGTTGACAGTGACTGCTCGATTGACTGCTCATCACCTATGTCTGCGTATACATCGTCAAATACTGCTACCTGGCTTCTGTCCTTAACTGGAATATGAAGACCTGCCTGCGCCATAAGTGTAAGTAATCCACATGTTTTAAGTGAGACTGTCTTACCACCAGTATTTGGACCTGTTACCAATAGCAAGTTATACTCGTCTCCAAGCTTTATATCTGTTGTCACTACTTTCTTTGGGTCCAAAAGTGGATGGCGTGCGCCACGTAAGTTAATGATTCCATCCTCGTTAAACTCTGGACTGCATGCATTTAGCTCAACAGCATAACGTCCCTTAGCAAGGTTAAAGTCTATTTCAGTAAGAAGCTCAAAGTTACGAATTATTCCCTCTGAAGCATCTGCAATCCTGTTTGATAGATTTGCTAAGATTCTTTCTATCTCATCCTGCTCTCTAACCTGAAGCTCTCTCATTTCATTGTTCAAATCAACTGCCTGCATAGGCTCAATAAAGAAAGTAGAGCCTGTTGAAGACTGGTCGTGAACCATACCAGGAACTCTTGATTTGTAATCAGAACGCACTGGAAGACAATATCTTCCCTGACGCATAGTGACAACTGGCTCCTGAAGATATCCTCTTGTTGTTGAATTATTAAGCAAAGAGTTCATTACGCTCTTTATCTTGTCATTTGTGCGCTGCATACCCTTTCTAATGTCATAAAGGGCAGTGCTGGCATCATCTGCAATTGTCTCTTCATCTATGATGCATCTACGTATTTCATTTAATATAGCTACTTCTGGTGAAAGTCCATTAAAGTAGAAGCTAAGAGCATCCTCCTCTTCTAACTGCTTGCCGTAAGCTGCCACACGCTTTGTTACCTCTAGCACATTGGCAACAGCTAATATCTCCTCGATTGTAAGAGAAGAGCCCAGCTCAAGTCTCGCAAGTGATGGGCGCAAGTCTGTTGTACCGCTAGCACTTACATCTCCCACCTTTATAAGTCTATTAAGGGCACAGGCAGTCTCCTGCTGCATCACCTTAATTTCCTCTATATCATTTATAGGAAGTAGCTGCTGACATCTGAGTCTTCCTGCCTCACAGGTAGCTTTCTCAGCTAATCGTGCTATTATCTTGTCATATTCAAGTGTTTTTAAAACTTTTAAATTCATTGTTTTTGTCTAGCCTCCACGTATTCTTTAAATCTTGGCAATCTTACTTTTACTACACCTCGCTCTGATCCATCTAAAATACCTTTTTCTATTAAGCGCTTACGTGGTTCACTCCATTCACTATGGTTTGTCTTAGTTAATTCAAGTAACTCTGTAGCTGCCATACTTTCTTTTTTTACAATAAAATTCAGATACCACTTTTCTTTATCCCGAAGTTCACTCCAAATTTTATCATAAACTTTTACTGCAAGGGCTTCATCAACTAAAGCATATACAGATTTTGAAATCTCTTTTTCACCAGATTCCCACATATATTTTCCAAAAGCCTGATAAGCAAATGCATATCCTTTAGTTTGATTTGCTAATTCCTTAGCAATATCTTCACTTACCCCAAGGGTTTTCTCGTAATCATCTTCAATTACAATGAGATTCAAAGGCTTCATTTCATATTTTGTAGCTCGAAGAAAGAATGTAAGTCCTTCCGCATTCTCTATACTTTCAATATCCTCATACAAGCCAGCAGTAATTAGGTATATAGGTAATTCATTCCTAATTAAAATCTGAAACTCCTGTATAAAATCAACCAATTCGTCGGTTTTTCTGGCTTCATCTATAACTACCAGCACCTTTTTATTTTTCTTCTGAACCTCATTAAGAATGTTTTTTAATATTACATCCATGCTTATAACTGGACTTTTCTTCTCGATATTAACTCCAATTCCAAAGGCTGATAAATTCAGATTAGCATCTATAAAAGATGTTAAAAATGGCACCTCGCCATATAGATTTGCTACTAACTCCTTTGAAATATCCGAATTAGATTTTAAATCTACAATTATCCATTTATCATCTTCCTTGAGCTCTCTTTCTATAGCTGTCAAAGTTACAGTTTTTCCTGTCCCTCTGATACCTGTCAGTTTAAATGCCTGCTCCTCAACCGGTTCGCTATTTAAAATGTCAATAATGTCTTCTATCATCAAACTTCTACTAATATATTGGCTTGGGATTCTCCCAAAGCTAATACTATAAGGGCTTCTTTTATTCATACTATAACATCTGCCTTTCATATATAAATCTATATAATTATCTATAATCTTATATAATTATATATAATCTTCTATAAAACTATTATATCGAATATAATTATTATTTCAATTAAAAAGCCATAATTCCTCCTTTATCAACTAAGTCAATAAAGCAACGAATTATGGCTTGAAAACATAATAAAATATAAATAGTTATTCTCTATTTTTTATCTCAATATAAGACTTCACGACTTCTATGAGTTTATCATAGTCCATCACCCCGGTATCGAGGCAGAAGTCATAATTTCTGGCATCGTTCCAATCTCGGCCAGTGTAATACTTGTAGTAATCAGCACGATGCTTATCGATGGCATGCATCCTCTTTAAAAGCTCCTCGTCTGTTCCACTTACCTGCTTACGAAGTCTAGCTAAGCAATCTTCTTCAGAAGCATAGAAGAAAAGTGAAAGCACATAAGGTCTATCCCTAAGAATATAATCAGCGCATCGTCCTACAAAGATACAACTCTGCGTGTTGGCAATTCGCTTGATAACATCTGCCTGAAGCTCAAACAGATTGTCATCGGAAGTAAATGCTGCGTACTCAGGTGTAAGTGGCATTCCTTTGTACTTGCCTTTAGTTGAAAGGAAAATCTTACGTACTGTTTCATCCACCTGGCCAAACAGCTCTTCATTGATTCCACTCTGGTCCGAGGCCATTCGCAGAATCTCTCTGTCGTATACCGGAATCCCCAATTCCTTCGACAGCTTCTTAGCAAGGGTTAAACCACCAGAACCGTAACTACGCGCAATAGAAATAACTAGCTTCTTCTCCTCCATACTAGCCCCCCTTATTATTTGCAATCCTATAACAATAGTCTTAGTAACAATCTAATTGCCTCTAAGATATCCCTATATAGAACTGCATATTCTACTCGCCCAAGTATGCCTTTTTGATAGAGTCATCATTAAGTAGGTCTTTAGCATCTCCAGAAAGAACAACATTACCTGTCTCAAGTACATATGCTCTATCTGCAATAGCAAGAGCCTTTTTAGCATTCTGCTCTACCAAAAGTACTGTGGTGCCTGCGTCAGAAATAGACTGTATGATTTTAAAAATCTCATCCACATAGATAGGTGAAAGTCCCATTGATGGCTCATCCATAAGTACGATTTTAGGATTGCTCATAAGGGCACGACCCATTGCAAGCATCTGCTGCTCTCCACCTGAAAGTGTACCAGCCAGCTGATTCTGTCTCTCCTTAAGTCGTGGAAAACTCTCGTAAACCTGCTCTAATGTCTTAGCTATTTCTGTCTTGTTACTTCTAGTATAAGCTCCCATTTTCAAGTTTTCAAGCACTGTTAATCCAGGGAAAACTCTACGTCCTTCAGGCACATGAGCCATACCCATAGACACTATTTTATGACCTGGAATTGTTGTAATATCAACGTCATTTAAAAGTACTTTACCTGAGTTAGGAGAAAGCATACCAGAAATAGTCTGAAGTGTTGTTGTCTTACCTGCACCATTGGCGCCTATAAGAGCAATAACCTCACCTTCATTTACCTCAAAGCTGATTCCTTTGAGAGCTTGTATAACTCCATAGTTTACAACTAAATTCTCAACCTTTAACATTTCTAAATCCTCTGTTTTATTATTCTCCAAGATAAGCCTTAATAACCTCTGGATCATTAAGTACTGTTGATGTCTCTCCCTGTGAAAGTACACGTCCAAAATTGAGCACTGTAAGCTTCTCACAAATTCCAGATACAAGCTTCATATCATGCTCAATCAAAAGAATGGTTACACCAAATTCTTTTCTAATAAGAGCTATTGTGTTCATCAAATCCTTGGTCTCATTTGGATTCATACCAGCAGCTGGCTCATCCAAAAGAAGAAGTGAAGGATTGGTTGCAAGAGCTCTTGCAATCTCAAGCTGACGCTGCTTACCATATGGAAGATTTGAAGCTAAAACATCAGCCTCCTTATCAAGACCAAATACAGATAAAATCTCAAGCGCCTTTTTATCCATTTCCTTTTCTACAGAAAAATACTTTGGAAGTCTGAGTATACCTGTACCTGTGCCATATTCAAAAGAATTATGAAGTCCAATCTTTACATTATCAAGAACTGACTGGTCTCCAAAAAGTCTAATATTCTGGAATGTTCTAGCAATACCTGCCTTGTTAATGTCAGCTGTCTTCTTTCCTGTAATGTCCTTGCCATCAAGGAAAATCTTGCCATCTGTAGGCTTATAAATACCTGTAAGCATATTGAAAACGGTAGTCTTACCTGCACCATTTGGTCCAATCAAACCGTAAAGCTCGCCCTTTTCAATATTAAGATTAAATTCATCAACTGCTCTAAGTCCACCAAAGGAAATGCCAAGAGATGATACTTCAAGTAAACTCATTACTGCACCTCCTTTTTCTTTTTGCCAAATTTCTGAGTAACAGCAGCTGCTGTAAACCCATGCTTTTCACGCCATTTTAAAATACCTGGTGCCCAGTTAAATAACATAAGTACAATAAGTACTACAGAATAAATGAGCATACGATAATTCTGCATTCCTCTCAGAAGCTCTGGGAGCAAATAGAGAACTGCTGTTGCAATGACAGAGCCTCGGAAATTACCGATACCGCCAAGTACAACATATACCAAAATCATGATAGACATGTTGTAACCAAAAGTATTGGTTGTTGCCTGAAGTGAGCTGATGTTGTGAGCAAAAAGCACACCACCAAGTCCTGCAATTGCTGCTGATAATGTAAATGCTATCAGCTTATATTTTGTAATTGGAAGTCCAACTGTCTCAGCTGCAATCTGATTGTCTCGGATAGCCTGCACTGCACGTCCTGTTCTTGAATGTACAAAGTTGTATGTGAGAATCAAGACAACAATAAGGAGTATCACAGAGATAAGGAATGTAGACTGGCGAGGGGTACCTGTGACGCCCTGAGCACCATTTACAATTACCTGTCCCCCTGGCTCCATGCCAAGTGAAAGCATATCCTTGATTGAAAGATGAATTCCATTTCCATCAATTCCTACGTAAAGAGTGTTGATTACATTTTTAATAATCTCGCCAAATGCAAGAGTTACGATTGCAAGGTAATCTCCACTAAGTCTAAGAACTGGAATAGCAATAAGGAATCCAAACAATGCTGCCATAGCTGTTCCAATGATAAATGCCAAGATAAAACGTGGTACATCTGGAATAGTGTTCATAAATACCTTTGAGAAAAATGCTGATGTAAATGCACCAACGCACATAAATCCTGCATGTCCAAGTGATAATTCTCCAAGATATCCAACACAGAGATTAAGTCCTACTGCAACAAGTGAGAAGGCACATACAGGAACCATAAGTCCTCCCATAAGAGAGCTAAGATTGCCTGTGGCTTCCATGATTGTTACCACTAAATATAAAACAATGATTATACCGATTGTTGTAAGTAATTTTTGTGTAGATTTATTAAGATTTTTCATAGCTGCCACCTACACTTTCTCTTTTGTTTGCTTGCCAAGAATTCCTGTAGGTTTAACAAGCAACACTATAATAAGTACTGCAAATACGATAGCATCAGCAAGCTGACTTGAGATGTATGCCTTTGCAAGATTTTCAATAATACCAAGTAAAAGTCCACCAATCAATGCTCCTGGAATAGAACCAATTCCTCCAAATACCGCAGCGGTAAATGCCTTGATACCTGGCATAGAGCCTGTGTATGGTGTAAGAACTGGATAAGAACTGCAAAGCAATGCACCAGCAATGGCTGCAAGTCCTGAACCAATTGCAAATGTAAGGGAAATAGTTCCGTTTACATTGATTCCCATAAGTGTGGCTGCATCTCTATCCTCTGATACAGCTCTCATAGCCTGACCTGGCTTTGTATTCTTAACAAACCACATCAAAGCTACCATGATAATTAAACATGTAATAATAGTAATGATAGTAACACCTGTGATTTTAAGCTGTCCGCCTGCAAGTGTAATACCCTGCCATGTGATTACTGAAGTAAACGAAATAGGATTAGAGCCAAAAATCAACAGCGCCATATTCTGCAAGAAGTAGCTGACGCCGATTGCTGTAATCAGTACCGCTAGGTTTGTTGCCTTTCTAAGTGGCTTGTATGCCACCTTTTCTATAAGCATTCCAAGAGCTGTACAGCAAATGATTGAAATCACTATTGAGACCACTACTGGCATTCCAGAACCTGTCATTGTCATGAATACCAAATAAGCTCCAATCATGATTACATCACCATGGGCAAAGTTAAGCATCTTAGCAATACCATAAACCATGGTATATCCCAAGGCAATAATCGCGTATACACTTCCTAAGCTTAAGCCGTTAATCAAATAGGTTAAAAATCCCATAACCTAAACTTCCTTTCAAAAAAAATTAAATACGATGCAAAGCCATGCTACGTCTATTTCGTAGTCATCAGCCTGCATCGCCTTTGATACAGTATAATATTCAGTCGGTAGTTCACAAAATAATTTTTCGTAGCTATCAAGCTCTAAGTGTTGCTGCAGTTCACATGTAGTGAACGGAAGCAATATCTTAGGCTTGAGAGCGTAACGGAATAATTATATTTGTGAACGTAACCGACCTACTTGGTTATTCTGCTGATACATAACCGCCATCTTTGATGATGACAGCCTTTGGTGCCTTTGATACTTCGCCGGCATCATTCCATGTCATATTCTCACCTGTAAGTCCGTTGTAGTTAACCTGCTGGATCTGTGCAATAAGTGCATCACAGATTTCTTCGTTAGAAGCATCTGGTGTAAGGCCTGCTGCCTCGATAGCTTCCTTTAAGATGTATACTCCATCGTAAGCATCTGCTGCGAACTGGTTAGGTGTGCCACCAAACTTCTCCTCGTAGCTTGATACGAATGACTTTGTTGCATCATCTGTTGCATCTGCTGCGAATGGTGTAAGAAGATATACACCCTCTGCAAGGCTAACATCGAAGTTCTCAACACCAAGTAATCCGTCGAAACCATCTACACCGAACATTACTGGGTCGTAACCAATCTGGTCAGCCTGTGTAAGTACTACTGAACCTTCCTGATAGTAGAATGGAAGGAATAAAAGGTCTGCGCCTGCACTCTTACACTTATTAAGCTGTGTAGTAAAGTCTGTCTTGTTATCCTGTGTAAATGACTCTGTAGCTACAATCTCAAGACCCTTTGCCTGTGCCTCTAATGCGAAGTTCTGATATACACCTGAAGAATATGGATCAGAGCTATCATAGATTACACCGATTTTAGTTCCAAGATTGTTGTCTGCAATGTAGTCTGCTGAAACAGTACCCTGGTTAGGATCTGAGAAGCAGATCTGGAATGTATTGTCATTTCCCTCTGTTACACTAGTAGATGAAGCTGATGGTGTAAGCTGGAAAATTCTGTCATTGTTTGTCTCTGCTGAAACAGCTGCGCAGGCACCTGATGTAACTGTACCCTCGAGAATCTGCATGCCCCAATCCTTAAGTGTGTTGTAAGCATTAACAGCCTTCTGAGCATCTGCCTCATCATCCTGGAAATTAAAAGCTATCTGGTATCCGTTGATACCACCCTCTGCATTTATCTCATCAACAGCAAGCTGAATTGCATTCTCAACTCCCTGTCCATACTGAGCAGCACCACCTGTTACAGGGCCGATGCCACCAATCTTCCAAACAAGCTCTCCTGAAGTATCTACATTATCTGATCCTGTAGAATTACCGCTATTACCACAGCCTACGAGTAAAGCAGTCGCCATTGATGCGCTAAGCGCGAGACTAAGAAACTTCTTCATGTCTATTTCCTCCTGTACTTGAAAATCCCATTCCCCAATCAGATTTTCACTTTTTCGCTTTATCGCTTTAAATTCTAAAACCCCTCGATTAGACTATGATAAAACTTGTTTGTTAAATCGTCAATAAAAACTTTCACACTTTAGTTTGTTAATGTGCCCTATTGGTAAATCTTCCTCATCTAGGGTAAGTTGTCCAAAAGATGTGCGTTTCAGTTCAAGGACTTCCCTGCCTACTGCAAAGAACATTCTCTTTACCTGATGGAACTTACCTTCATGGATTGTAATATAGCAGGTATTGCCGCCCTCATACTTGACTGTAGCAGGCGCCGTAAGGTCTCCCTCGCCGATTCGTACCCCAGCCTCAAGAGCTGCAATATCCTCAGCAGAAAGCTGCCCATCTAACGTCACAAAATATGTCTTATCCACGTGCTTCTTAGGCGATAGTAGCTCATGTGCCAGCTTGCCATCATTTGTAATCAAAAGAAGACCGGTAGTATCCTTATCAAGTCTTCCTACAGGTGCTAATCCCTTTGGAGCATCAGGACATTTTTCATAGAACAAATCCATAACTGTCCTATCATGGGCATCTTCTGTGGCTGTTATCAGTCCCTTTGGCTTATTCATTACATAATAAGAAAACTTCTGATAGGTGTATTCCTTTCCCTGATAAGAAATCACCACTGCATTTTCATCTACCTTGGTCTCTGGCTTTGTAGCTTTTTGACCATCTACAAAAATAAGGCCCTTCTTCAGAAGAGCCTTAACCTCAGATCTTGTTCCGATATTTAATTCTACCAAAAGCTTGTCTAATCGCATCAATATGAAATTACCTCATATCCTGTCTCTGTAACAAGTACCTGATATTCCCACTGAGCTGATGGCTTGCCATCAAGTGTGGAAACTTCCCAGCCATTGTTAGGGTCTGTTTTTATTTTCTGTGTACCCATGTTAATCATAGGCTCAATTGTAAACATAAAACCTGGAACTAGTAACATCTCTGTACCAGGAAGTGTATTATAGCCAACCCATGGCTCCTCGTGGAACTCAAGTCCTACTCCGTGGCCACCGATTTCTCTAACCACCTGATAACCATTGGCGTGAGCGTGCTTGCAGATAGCTGCTCCAACATCCCCTAGGAATCCCCAAGGCTTAACCTGCTCAAGTCCTAAATCGCAGCACTCCTTTGTAACCTCAACAAGCTTTCTTGTCTCTGGGTCAACATCGCCTATCATGAACATTCTAGATGAATCTGAAAAATATCCATCTAAAATTGTGGAGCAATCTACATTTACTATGTCACCACTTTTAAGGATAACATCATCAGAAGGATAACCGTGACAAACCTGGTCATTTACTGATGTACATACGCTGTATGGGAAGCCCTCGTAATTAAGTGGTGCAGGGATACCTCCCATTTTAGTAGTTGTCTCATAGACAATTTTATCGATTTCAGATGTTGCCATGCCCTCGTGAATTGCCTCAGCTACAGCATCAAGGCATGCCATATTAATTACTGCTGACTGTCTAATCTTCTCAATCTGTTCTGGTGTCTTAATCAAATCGTGAGATGGAACTTTGTGTCCCTTTACCGCAAAGCTTTCGATTTTTCTATCGAAGGCCTCATGGCACTGCTTATACTTGCGACCACTTCCACACCAGCAAGGGTCGTTTCTATTTAATTTACTCATTGTTATTGCCTTTCTAATCTTCTTCCTTTTTCTTGTTCTCATTATTTAAACCATTAATGTAATTTAAATGAGTATGTGTCAGTGTAACATCCCCAAGAACAAATCTATTCCAGAGCTTGTTGTTTATTTTAATGGAATGTTGGCTTCTAATCTGCTCATAATAGTAGCCGTCATATTTGTATGCAGCCTGGCTAGGTCCCTTGTTAACGGCAAGATAGTTTTGGAACTTCTCTGCCACAGCGGCAAGTCTAATCTGCTCATTGATAGTATCCTGGTCGCATGGCAATTTATCCAGCTGCTGTTCATATAGGTCTTCCCAGAAATCAGTAATGGCAAATTCTAAATCCCTCTCCTCATCTGCTGAAAGAGTATCCATACCATCCTCTACTGCAAGCTGATAAAAAAGATGATCGTGAATAGCCATCTCCATCACAACATTTTTAGCCTCTTCTTGAATGAAAGTGTCATTAGTATGGAGGTTCCAGTAATCCTTTGGAGAATCTGGATTATAAATTTTAGCCTGCTCCTCCACCTTTCTCTCCTCAAAGAGAATGTAAAATGCCAAATCCTGATAAGTGACCTCTTCTCCGTCGATTGTAACTGCTACATCAGATAAATGCTCATTATAATCAAGCTTGTCCCTGTTAAAATTTACGTTAAGTAATACGTAGCCAACTACAGCTACGCATACTAATAAGACTATTGATTTAATCAGCTTTTGTTTTGTCATAGTACTCTTCTAATTGTAATGATTGAGTGACAGTTAACTGAACGGTAATTGGTAATACCAGTGGCTGTACTCTGGGCCTCAACAATTGTGCCTCCGCCCTGATAAATAGCTACATGACCTGGATAACATACAATATCACCCGGCTGCATGTAATTGTAGCTAACTTCCTGTCCAACATTTCTAAAGGTACCAGAAGTCATACGGCCGCCATAAGTAATACCAAAGTTGGCAAGAACACCCTGTACAAAACCAGAGCAGTCACATCCACCGCCGAGGGAATTACCACCCCATACGTAAGGACAGCCTACATATTGATTAGCGAAAGAAACAACGCTTCCACCACTAACACCTGTTCTGTAACCCGGGTTTAAATCTCCATTAACATTGTAGCCAGAATAACCAGCTGAAACACTTGCTGTTGCAGTGCCTTGATTCTGAGCACGTGCCGCTGCCTCACGAGCAGCTCTAAGAGCCGCCTCACGAGCTGCAATTTCCTTGGCCTCTTTTAACTCAGCATCAAGATCATCCATCTCTCCACGCTTTGCATCAGCAACAGCCTCAAGCTCAGTCTCCTGAGCGGCCAGTTCTGACTTTGCTGATTCAAGTTCCTTTTTTTGGATATCTAGAGCATCTGCAAGTTCCTCAATCTCAGCTATTGTAGCAATAAACTGATTGAGCTTTTCATCGTCGTATTCATGTACGCTGTTGGCATAGTCAAGTCTGTTAAGAAACTGACTGATACTACCTGACTCCATAAGCATCTCAAATACACTAGGGTCTGGAGTCTCATACATATATTTTATACGAAGCTTCATGGCCTCATACTGCTCATCACGGGCTGCCTGAGCCGACTGCAAAGCCTCTTCTGTCTCAGCAATCTCTGCCTCTGTGTCATCTATCTCTGCCTGAATCTCGGCTATCTGACTAACTACTGCATAAATATCCGAATCTATTGCATCTATCTCATCCTGTAATGCTGCCTGCTCTGCCTCAATCTCTGACACAGTTCGTGTAGCAAAAGAGATTGTAGAATCTGATGCAATAATGCATGCTATTAATCCAAAGCAACATGCTATTTTAGCTATTTTCTTGTATTTCATAACACTATATCTATCCTTCTATATCTAGTGCAAATTCTCATACTCTCTCTATATTATGATACAAGTTGTAGTGTGGCTTTTCAAGTTACTATTCACAGTTATAAATATTTAATGTTCAATTTTCGTCAAGCTTGCTTGTAAGAAAATTATCATTAAATATTTATAAACTGGAATCAGTGACTCCCCCTACATGAATAATGTTAAGTGCGTTAGCACTGAGAAAGAAGTCTGAAAGACTTCCATTATGAATGTTGGGGGAGTAACTGTGAATAGTAACTTACAATAGTACTTAAATCTTATAGATTAATTCTCGTCATGCTTGCATGTAAGAGAATAATCTTTAAATATTTATAAACTGGAATCAGTGACTCCCCCTACATGAATAATGTTAAGTGCTTTAGCACTGAGAAAGAAGTCTGAAAGACTTCCATTATGAATGTTGGGGGAGTCACTGTGAATAGTAACATTCTATAATCCATCAACTAAAAAGAGCCGCTGATTAAATCAACGGCTCAATTCTTCATTATTTAATTGTAACTAGTAATCAAACTCTAGCAAAGTTTCATGCGAATTTCTTTAGTAATGATGTCTGTATAGCTAAAGGAAAGTAACTGTGATGGACATGTCTCAGTGTCGTCAACTAATATAGTAAATACACTTGGGTAAGCCTCTTGAATAACACCTTGCTGAATGTCAACTTTGTTACGACCCTTGTCTAACTGAATAACAACTCTACTACCGCATTGCGCTCTGACTGATTCTCGCACCTTGTCGAAGTCTTCGCGTTCCATGATGTCCTCCCCCTTTTCTAGCATTTGAATACTTTAATCAGCATTCTTATGTGGTTTGCGATATTGTATCACTTTTTGGTTATTTTGTCAAAATTTATATTCATTTTTTTGAATAATTATTATAATTAATCCGCCTCAAAGCCCACAATTGCTAAATTTTGTCCTCTATTTTATAATGTAACCATAAACTAATTTTGGAGGTCACAATGCTAAGAACCATTCTTGCAATTACATTCGTAACACTTTTCTTAATCATAAGTATTCCTATTTGGGTAATTTTGTTCATAGTCGGATTGTTCAGCAAAAAAGCTAAGGACGTCATTGGCTATAAGTGCGTTGCCTGGGCTTTCGGCGTTATCGCATTTATTTCCGGTGTTGATTATACAGTTAACGGATACGAAAACATTCCAAAGGATAAATCAGTTCTTTTCGTTGGAAACCATCAGAGTTTCTTCGACGTAATTCTTGGCTATCATATTTGTCCAGCAGTTACAGGCTTTCTTTCAAAAAAGACTTTTGAAAAGATACCACTTTTAAATGTTTGGATGTACATGAACTACTGCCTTTTCCTTACAAGAACTGATCCTCGCACAGATTTAAAGCTTATTATCAAAGCTCAGGAATATATCAAGGCAGGCATCAATATGTTTGTATTTCCTGAGGGTACACGTTCTAAGACCGGAGAGATGGCCGAGTTCCATGAGGCATCTCTTAAAATTGCTGTCAGAACAGGGGCACCTGTTGTTCCAGTATGCTTCACAAATACTAGAAATGTCCTGGAGACACACACTCCTCGTATTAAAAAAGCAAAAGTCATTATCACATTCCTTCCACCAGTTGACTGTGCCACATTGGAAGGAGAGAACAAAAAACGTCCAGGAGCTTATGTACGCAGTTTGATAGCTACACAGCTTGAGGCAGATGCCAAACTCTTGTAGTTCTAAAGAGCGCTTAATTAAAGCGCTCTTTTTTAATACACTAAAATTCTAATAATAAGGGGAATATATAATGGGGGAGAATATTCAAAAGCTAAAATCTAACATAGAGCAGCGCATTGTAGGCAAGGGCCCTGTTCTAGACAAAATCATTGCTTGCCTTTTAGCCGACGGCCACGTACTTCTAGAGGATGTTCCTGGAGTTGGCAAAACATCTATCGTAAAAGCCCTATCGGATTCTATCGACCTTTCTTTTTCAAGAATTCAATGCACACCTGATACAACTCCATCGGATATTACTGGTTTTTCCATGTACGATCAAAAAACCGGCGATTTCAAAGTAATCGATGGTCCTGTCATGAATAACATCCTTCTAGCCGACGAGTTAAACAGAACTTCACCTAAAACTCAAGCCGCACTTCTAGAGGTAATGGAGGAGCACACTGTTACTATTGATGGCAAAAAGCGTTCTGTCCCAGAGCCTTTTATGGTAATCGCCACACAAAATCCTACTGAGATGGCGGGCACGTATCCTATTCCAGAATCCCAAATGGACCGCTTCATGATAAAGCTAAGTGTAGGCTATCCTGATGCCAAGGCTTCAGAAGAAATGGCCACTCGTTTCCTTGATGGCACTTTACATGAAAAAACTTCTTCTGTTCTTTCAGGGACAGATATTATAGCTATGCGAAAAGAAGTGAATTCTGTCACCATTCACGAAGATTTACGCCGTTACGGGGTGAAAATCGTGGAAGAGACAAGAAACACACCTGAGATTTCTTGCGGAGCCTCTCCTCGAGGACTTCTTTCTATGCTCAGATTCGCCCAGGCCCTGGCCTATATTTCCGAGAGAGACTACTGTATTCCAGAGGATATTGCCGAGGCTGCCTCCTATACCCTACCTCACAGAATTATGCTTACCACCGAGGCCAAGCTTTCTAAAACCACCAAAGAATTCCTCGTACAGCAGATACTACATAGGGTAAAAGTCTCATGAAAATATCCATTCATTTCAAAAACTTTGCCATTTATATATTGCTTCTCATATTAAGCATTGTATTTGCCAGCTTCTTTGGAGGGCCGGTTGCTTTTGTATGGCTGTATGCCATGATTCTTATAATTCCTGTTTCTATTCTTTATATTTGGCTAAATTACAAATTCCTAGCCATATATCAGGAAATAGAAATCCACAAAGTCTCAAAAGGAGAAATTCATAAGTATCGAATTCTCCTGGAAAATTCTGGATTTCTTCCAATTCATAACATGGCACTGTCAACCTATTCTGATAGATGCGATTTGCTGGAAATTACCGATGGACAGCTTATATCTCTAGATGTAAGAGAAAAAATGGAACTAACTTCAAGTATAAATTGCAAGTATGCAGGTGCCTATGATGTAGGTGTAAAAAGCCTTACATTCACAGATCCTTTTAATATTTTCTCAGTGGATTTAAATGTACTGTATACATTTAAAGCTGTGGTTCGTCCCAAGATTACAAACATAGCAAACTCTGCACTGGATTTTGAAAATCTGGTAAATAATACAGGATTTAAAAGTATTAATCAGGTAGAAGATATTCCAGGAAATGATATGCGCTCATACCAAGCTGGTGACAGCCTCTCTTCTATTAACTGGAAGGTCTCCGCAAAGTTTTCTGAGCTTATGGTACGTCTACCGAATCCTATGGAAAAGCGCAGCGTCACCATAATAATGGACGCCGCCAATTGGCAAGATAGCAAGCAAAACTTAGAGTTTTTAAAAATGAGAGACTTCTTTTTGGAATTTGTAGTTTCCGCAGCATGGAATTTCGGTCAGCAAAATGTTCCTCTTGAAATCATTTATCCATCAGGTGATATAAAGATTTCAACAGTGGATTCCTACGAAAGCTTTATGGATTTTTACAACGAAATTGCCGACGGTATTTTCTATAGATCAGATGCAGTAAAGACGAAGCTTCAGTCCCTAATCAAGGAAAAGAGTGTAGACTATGACAAGAACACATGCATTCTCATTAAAGAAGATTGTAGAGACAAAAAAGATTTCTGCAGTATTATTGGATGAAATCAAACTGTTAATGTTTGAATATTGTCTACTGATTATTTCTGTGGAAATATATAGCATTTACAATGGATACGGCGAGGATTTCTCTGCTGGCTCCTTTATTTTAAATGCTCTTTTTTCCCATACTAGAATCATTATCCTAGCTATTATTGCTATCCAAATTCTTTTCCACGCCTTAAGAAAATTCAAAAAATATATAGACTACGGTAGTGTTCTTCTTGCCCTAGTATCAATCTGCCTTTTCCTAGCCTTTGGAAGTTTTTGGGAGAAAAATTCCACCAACACGCTTCTGATAATTTTCCTTGCAATTATGACTCTTTGCGCTATCCAGCCTAACAAGTTTTCTTTTTATTATTTTCTACTTCTTGGAATCATTATTTATCTCATTCCAGTCAGACAAGAGCCTATCAACTGGACTCCTGTAACTGATAAAGCAAGTGTTGTAATAGACAATGTTTCCTACTATTTTTCAAACATCTTAGGGACAGATAAATACACTACCGGCTACAGCAGCCTTACAAACTCTGGCAATCAGCTGAAGATTTCTGATACAACGCAGCTTATTATCACTACAAACAACCTGCCTTATTTCATATTCTTCGATGAGACTACCTCAAAGAGAATGAAGCAGGCCAAAACACTATATTTAGCAGGAACAGATTCTACAGATATCTCACATCTTGTAGAATTTGCAAACCTTCTATGGAGAAACGACGTGGATGAAGAAACAGCCGCTCTTTTTTCCACCATTTCTGACCTTTCGCTAGAATATTCTTTTCTCACCACAAGGGATGAAATTGCCCCTATTAATACCATTAGGCTCACTGATGAAAATGGCAATCCTCTTCAGAAGAACGATAAGAAACATCAAAAGGGATATACTCTTAGCGCCATCTATTTAGACATAGATTATGGTAATCCATATCTTATGGACCTTTATAGAAATCCTGTTTCATCAGATTCTTACCTGAATTATGACAGCTGTTGTGATTATCTAAAATCGCTGTACGATATTAATTTTTCAAAGATAATTTCGGAAGATGCCTATAACGACACCGTAGAAAATCTTCAGAATGTAACTGTCGACTACTTAGATACAGATGGTGCCACAGAGAGAATGATATCTCTTGCCTCCACTGTGGCTGGTGATTACGCCAGTGATTTTGATAAATGCAAGGCCATCGAGAATTATTTGCGCCAGTATACCTACTCTACAGATTTAGATGCAGATGCTGTAGAAGCTGATATGAATGAAGCTGCTGGCATGAGCATGCTAGCAGACAACTTTTTGTTTGACACTGGAAAGGGATACTGCGTCCACTATACTTCCTCAATGGTAATGCTACTTCGCCTATCAGGTATCCCTGCCAGGGCAGCAAGCGGATTCTACTATCAGTTCCCCCTTGATGCAGCCAGCAGTTATAATGTTTCGGCAGCCTGTGCCCACACCTGGCCAGAGGCTTATATAAAAAATGTTGGTTGGGTTCCTTTTGAGCCAACCAGCCAATTTATCCCTGCCGAATATCGCTCATGGAGAAAGCAGCTTGAAAAGGATACAGGCTCTGTAGATGCTCCAGCAGTTCCTGCTATTCCAGATACAATTGAAGACGATGCCTCTACAGAATCTATCAAAGCTTTTCATGTAGCAAAAATCATCGCGGTTATTTTTGCCAGCCTAGTAGGTCTTTTAGTTATGGTCCTCCTAGGTCTTAAAATCTTTTACAAACTTCGCTACATTCTTGCCAGCCCTGAGCGCAAGCTGGAGCTAGATGTACAGCAGATAAAAAAGACTATACAAAAGAATACTGACGAAGATATTTATGACAGAGGATTACTTTCGGATTATGTAAAAATGGCACCATCCTATATTCAGGATGATGCCAAGAGAATGTTTGAATTGTATTATAAGGTAAAATATGGTGGCAAATCCTAGACCTTTTTATAAGCTGCAGCCTTTTTTGCCAACTCCACCTCGCATTTCATGCGAACATTAAGTATCTCAATCTGCTGATTAACAAGGGCTTCTTTTGCCTCATCAGTCTCAGCCATAGCCTTCATAGTCTCTACCGACTCATACATATTCTCATATTGAGATACCTTGTTATTATATTCATTCTTAAGCATTGAAGGCACTTCAACTGTTTTAAAAATACTATCTACAGTATTGTGGACCTCAAGCATTTTATTGTATAGTTCCTGCAATTCTCTTATCCTACTTTATTTTTAATCGCCTCAACAACAGTTGAAAAATTCATAAAGTGTGATGCCTTTACAAGGATTGTATCTCCGCTTCTGATGATAGGGATTAGATCCTCAAGCATTCCCTCTACTGTCTTGTAGTGGTGAGCCATGCAAGAGCTATTCTTCTGGCTGAGAGATTTGTTGATTTCCTCAGAAAGCTCTCCCACTGTGAATACATATCCGATGTGATTCTCCTCAAGTGACTGGCCTATCTCGTAGTGGAGCTTGCGCTCGTCGCTGCCAAGCTCTCCCATGTCCCCAAGGACTGCAATAGTTCTGCCAGATGCCTTGCCAAGGACCTGAATAGAAGCCTTCATTGAAACTGGGTTGGCATTGTAGCAATCGTCGATGATTGTCACCTCTCGAACCTTAATTATATTGTTTCGGCCTGCGATTGTACCTGCATTTTCAAGGCCTCTCTTGATATCTGAAACTGAAAGTCCAAGCTCTCTTCCAACTGCAGCTGCTGCAAGTCCATTCATTACATTGTGAGTACCTGGAAGAGGGATGATTACTTCAAATGAATCGGAACCAATACTAACCACTGCCTTGGTACCAGTAATTCCATCAGCCTCCACATCTGTAGCGCTGATTTCCTGTCCATTAAGGCCATAGAATATTTTCTTTTGACCAAAAGTCTCTGCACCAATCAGCTTGTCGTCATCACCATTTAAGATAACAACTCCATTTGATGGCATGTGCTCAAAGACCTCTGTCTTTGCTCTTAAGATACCATCTCTATCCTTTAAAAATTCTAAATGGCACTGACCAATATTTGTCATTACCACGTAGTCTGGCTTTGCAATGTCGCCAAGGCGATGCATCTCGCCAAAATCTGAGATACCCATCTCAACTACTGCCACCTGATGCTCTGGCTTGATGCGGCAGATTGTAAGTGGAAGTCCAATCTCGTTATTAAAGTTGCCCTCTGTCTTAAGTACCTTGTATTTGGTCTCAAGAACAGATGTAATCATTTCCTTTGTACTAGTCTTTCCTACGCTTCCTATAACTCCAATTACTGGAATTTTAAGCTGCATTCTGTATGCTGTAGCAATCTGCTTAAGAGCTATCTTTGTATCTTCTACAATAATATAAGGACCTGATGGGTTATTAAGACGACGCTCCGAAAGTGATGCAAGCGCCCCTTTAGAAAAAGCATCCTCAATAAAATCATGTCCGTCTACCCTAGCCCCAACCATTGGAATAAACAGAAAATCTTTTTCAATTTTACGGTTATCATTAACCGCGCCTTGAATTTCCTTATCCTTAAGAGCCTCCTTGCCCTCAGGGATAATCAGCTGCCCATCTACAACCTGAGCAACATAAGCCAATGTCATATTCTTCATATACTGCGTCTCTCTACTTCTATATCCTATCTATATTTCTTCAGTGAAACCTGAATCAAATGCTCACATAAATCTTCAAAATCCATGCCAACCTGAGCTGCCTCTTGAGGAAGAAGACTAGTAGGTGTCATACCAGGAAGTGTATTAGCCTCAAGGCAGTACATATTTCCATCCTCATCCATCATGAAATCCATGCGGGCATATGTTGTAAGTCCAAGTGAAACAAATGCCTTCTCAGCAAACTTTTGCATCTGAGCAGTTGCCTCAGGGCTGATTTCAGCAGGACATGTCTCAACAGCAGATCCTGCTGCATATTTATTCTTATAATCATAAAATCCCTGCTTTGGAGCAATCTCAATTACAGGAAGGGCCTTGCCCTCGATAACACCATCAGAGAACTCACGTCCCTTGATGAACTGCTCGATAACTACCTCATCTTCCCACTCAAATGCAGCATCAAGTGCAGCATCAAGTTCTGTAGGATTTTCAACAATAGTAACTCCAATTGATGAGCCACCACAATTTGGCTTTACAATGCAAGGATACTTTTCAAACTTAAATCCTGCTCTATCCTCTTTTTTAAGAGATGTTCCAGCAGGTGTTGGCACGCCAACTCTTTCAAATACATTTTTTGTGAGCTGCTTGCTCATTGAAATAGCACTAGAAACATAATCATTTCCAGTGTATTTGATTCCATATAAGTCAAAAGCTGCCTGAACTTTACCGCTCTCACCATCGCCACCGTGAAGAGCCATAAAAACAATATCTGCCATCTGGCAAATCTTGATTACATTTGGTCCAAAAAAGCTTGGACTCTTGTCTGCACGACTTGCAATAATAGCATCAATATCTGGTGCTTCTGTAGGAATATCAGCCACCTTTACAGAGTTAGCCTCACTGTTTTCAAAAATATCAGTAACATCACACTCTGCATCAGAATATCCCATAAAAACATCAAGCACTAACGCTCTATGGCCTCTATTTCTAAGGGCCTTTGCAACCATTGTGCCTGATTTAAATGATACATCTCTCTCTGAGCTAAGTCCGCCAGCTAAAACTACTATATCCATTTATCTATACCTCTTTAAATTATTTAAAGCTTTTCTCCTCGATTAATATAGTATTTTGGTGTAAAAAAAACAAGTCACCCAGCCTTTCTATAATTATGAAGATAATTGACCATCTTCTGTGATGCCAGGATAAACTCGTCGATAACTAGTGCCCCTTCTCTATCATTCGCCGCGTCAAATAATTCTTTTTGAATCTGAAGTCCATGATAAAGAATTCTCGAATCTAGGGCCTCCGCTATTTTCACCAACAAATAATTGACGCATTTTTGCGCCTTGCAGTAATCCTTCTTACTGAGCAGTACCTTGGCAAATGTAGCAGATATTACCTTGCATCTTTGGATATGATAATCCGTATTTCTTTTTAAACTGTACTTCATGAGAGCCGCCATAAGTTTCTCTGCAAACTCCAGCTCTCCCAACTCATAGTGCCCCTTGGCATATTCAAAAATAATCATATGCTCTATCCTCGTGAGATGAAGCATATGCAAATCTTCTATCTTTGGTATTTTTCTCCCCTTCTCAAATAATTCAATACATCTATCTATATATTCCTCAATACTCATGCCCCTTTTTCTCATACAAATGAGATAGCCTAGTGCGTAGTATTGTTGGTGTTCCACATTGTCTTTTATCATTAGTTCTTCAAATCTTTTTAACTTTCGTTCAAGTATTTCCTCTCGCCCGTCATGAATGGCTGCCAGAAGCTCGTCCTTTGCCTTATGAAAATCATATATTTCATTCATAGGCAGTTCCTCGTAGGTAAAACCAAATTGCTCGAAAATGGAGTCGAGCCTTGCAAACAACTCTAGTCTTGGAAATTCTAATCCACATTCAATTCTAGAAATAGTTGATGTCGCGCATCCTGCTTTCAATGCTAATTCTTCTTGAGTAAGATTTGCCGCTCGTCTGAAGTAGGCCAACTGAAAACCGAATACAGTTTTATTCATAAAAATACCTCCTAAAGATAAAACACAGAACCGAATTCCAATTCTATCATTAGGAGGTTAAAATTCTTTGAACTTTTCTTTATGAAAATTTGAACTCTAGAACTCTGGCTCTATAAGACCATAAGCTCCATTTTTTCTCTTGTAAACTACATTAATCTCGTCTGTATCTGCATTTCTAAACATGAAGAAGTCATGTCCTAGCATCTCCATTTCAAGGCAAGCATCCTCAGCATACATTGGCTTCATATCAAATGTTTTCTTACGAATAATCTGAATTGATTCTTCTTCGCCTACCTTCTCTTCGATGAAATCCTGTGCGAAAATCACACGAGAATCTGACTGCTTTTTGTCGATGATTTTGTTTCTGTGTTTTTTAAGCTGCGCTTCAAGTGTATTAGTAACTGCCTCGATAGATGCATACATATCAGATGTAACTTCTTCAGCCCTCAAGTAACTTCCCTTCATAGGGATTGTAACCTCTATTTTCTGACGTCCTTTCTCCACGTCTAGCGTTACGATTGCTTCCGTATCCTTGTTAAAGTACTTGTCTAATTTTTTGAAACGCTCCTCCACAGCGTCCTTGAGACCTTGGGTTAATTCGATGTTCTTTCCTGTGATTGTTGTTTTCATGATGTCGTACCCCTTTACATGTGGATTTGATATACTAGAGGTATCAATTAGAAGTGATACTTTTGAATTGGTATATCATGTAAATAGTATATCAATTGCATGGTAAAACCACAAGGCATTTATCAGATTATTAATAATTATTTTATAAATTGTATACGCTATTAGCTATTGACAAAGGAGAATTCAATGAAAAAGACAGCTATCATCACTGGAGCCAGCAGAGGAATAGGAAAAGCTATCGCCGAAGCCCTAGCAAAAGAAGGATATCATCTGGCCCTTTTCTGCCATAAAAATATGGATTTACTTCAAAAGCTGGCTGAGGATTTATCCAATGAATATCACATCCAGGTCTACACCTACTGTGGTGATATAGCAGATTCTGATTTTACTATCGCCTCATGCAAGGATGCCCTAGAAAAGCTTGGCCAAGTAGATGTGCTTGTAAACAATGCAGGCAAGGCCTCTATAGGTCTTCTTACTGATATGTCTGTAGATGATTGGGATAGCATGATTGGCACCAATCTCTCTCCACTTTTTTATACATCAAAAGTTGTGGTCCCTGCCATGGTAAGCAAAAAGTCTGGAAATATCATAAACATCAGCTCTATATGGGGCACTGTAGGTGCCAGCTGTGAGGTTGCATACTCTGCTACAAAGGGTGGTGTCAATTCATTTACAAAGGCCCTTGCTAAGGAGCTTGCTCCAAATGGTATATCTGTTAATGCCATTGCTTGCGGCGTAGTTGACACTGACATGAACTCTCAGCTTTCTCCTGAGGAAAAATCAGAGCTTGCTGAGGAAATTCCTGCTGGAAAATTCTGCTTACCAGAAGAAATAGCCCAGGTAGTTTTGAGCATAATAAATGCCCCATCATATATGACAGGGCAAATAATAGGCGTAGATGGAGGATATATCTAAAACTAGAGGACTTATAAAAACTATGCCAGTTACGACAACAAGCCTTAGACTCTCTCCAGTCATCTAACACGATTTCCTTGAGAGAGCTAAGAGCTTGTTATCTACTGGCTTACATTTTTTAATACATAAAGTCTCGTCTACTACTAGCTCATCTCTAATATACCCTCCAGGTATTTACGGTAGTTTATAACCTCCTCCTCTGGAAATGCCACAGTGGCACCGATACCTACCAGCCATCCGTAGAGCTGAGGAGATACTGCAACAGATATGCGGGCCTTTACGTGAGATTCTCCATCTGGGCGCACATCTATCTCTGTTCCAAACTTATCAAGGACTACACCAATCAAATGCTTGGCAAATCTAATGGTGATAACCCTCTCCTCACCTGAGAACATACTGATATGCTGCTTGGCATATTCATGAGGATTAAGCTCCTTTATTAATTCAAGTCCACCTCGATCTTCTTCCATTTCTGAAGTGGATGTCATTTTATCTACTCGATAATGTCTTATTTCACCACTTTCCTCATCAAAGGCAACAAGATAATAGTTCTCATCGTTTCGAAGCAAAAAAGCAGGGCTTACTACGTAGGTCTTTCCTCCGTGGCGTGGCTGCATCTCCTTGCTTAGGGTCCACTCCTGATATTTAAAAGACATCTTTTTATTGTTATCTATACATTGATAAATCACATCGATTGAATAGAATATCTTTTCATTTCCTGCCTTAGGCTTGTCTGGCACTACAACCTGACGGCTAAGCTGCTCCGCATCATCAACACCCGCAAGACTTGTAATCTTTTCCACAAGCTCTCTTGTTTTCTTTTGAGATATAAACTTTGAGGCCCCCACTGCATCCACAAGAAGCTTTAGCTCTGCAAGCTCAAAGGTACGGGATCCAATATAGTATCCCTTGGTCCCCTTTATTACATCAACACCTGCATCAATAAGTGTCTCCATATCTCTATAAACGCCCTTGCGCTCGGCAGGAATACCACGCTTTTCAAGGCGTCTAGTCATCTCAATGGCATTGATAGGATGATTCTCATCGCTTTCTTCCATGAGAATCTGATACTCATTTATTATCTTTAATTTTTGGCCTCCAACATGTGGCATAAGCTCATTCTCCCTAATGTTTTTACTTAAAGAAATTTGTGATATAATTTGTTAGTTAAAATGTTACTAATTCCATACACCCACCAAGAAGAACCCAAAAAGAGTTCCATTAGGAATGAGTGCGGGTTCCTGTGAATAGTAACTACGTATATTATAAACAATTAAAACTTATAAAGGAATTATCATATATATATGAGTAGACAAGATTTTTATAAAAAATGCAGAGAGGACTATCCTACTTTTACATATCAGGGATTCTCTTATGATTTAGATGATTCAGGCATCAGCATGACCTTTGATTTTTCCATTGATGGTCTTTCTGAGTTTCACCCTACTTGGTATATCCCAAGAATCAATCCAGTTGATGAGATTAACACAGATTTAATTGAAGACATGGTCTTCTCTCTTGGAATGGTTGAGCTTATTAGCTACTGGAAAATTGCGTGCCCACCTACTGTTATTATCAAGGACAGAGCATTGACTGCCGAGCAAATTGGATGGTGGAAAAAGCTTTACTTCAATGGCCTTGGTGAATTTTACTACACCAATGGCATCAGCGAAGAATTCGAAGACTTCATGACCATCAGCTGCGAAAGCTCACAGCCTACCAGAAGCTTCACTCCAAAGGATGCTCCTAAAATCATGGGCAACAAAAAGCCTTCTGTTATGGTGCCTGTAGGCGGTGGAAAGGATTCTGTTGTATCTATCGAACTCTTAAAAGATAAGGCAGATGTCAATTGCTATGTAATTAACTCTCGTGGTGCCACAGACTCTACAGTACAGGTGGCAGAGCTTACCGAAAAAACAATCTACGCAAAGCGTACTCTAGATAAAAACATGCTTGATTTAAATGCCAAGGGATTTTTAAATGGTCACACTCCATTTTCAGCCCTTGTTGCATTTTCTAGTATCATTGCAGGATACTTAAACAACTTGGATTTTGTGGCTCTTTCAAATGAGTCTAGTGCCAATGAATCCACTGTATTAGACAGCTATGTTAATCATCAGTACTCAAAGAGCTTTGAGTTTGAGTCTGATTTCAGAAGCTACGAGAGAAACTATATTGGTTCAGGAGTATTTTATTTCAGCTTCCTGCGTCCTCTTTCAGAGCTTCAGATTGCTATGCTCTTTTCACGCTTCAAAAAATACCACGGCATTTTTAAGAGCTGCAACGTAGGAAGCAAGCAGGATATCTGGTGCGGACATTGTCCAAAGTGTCTCTTTGTATACATTATCCTATCGCCATATCTTTCTCTCGAAGAGTTAGATGCCATCTTTGGCAAGAGACTGTTTGAAGATGAGACTCTTATGGAGGACTTTGACAAGTTATGTGGCATCCTTCCTGAAAAGCCATTTGAATGTGTTGGTAGCCGCGATGAGGTCAATGCCTCTATCACCGAAACAATCAGCAAGTACGCTGCTAGGCAGATTGCCCTTCCAGCACTTTTAATGCACTACCAGGATTCAGCTGTGGTACCAAGCGTGCCATTTGCTAAATATATCAAGCAATACAGCAAGGAACATGCATTAAATGATTATTTCGAATCTATAATAAAGGACGCACTTGCAAATGAAGGAAACAATTAGAAATTTAGTTAAAGATAAAAAGGTATTAATTTTAGGCTACGGCCGAGAGGGTCAGTCAAGCTTTAGAATGGTTAGCTCTGTAGGCGGATACGCATGCCTTGATATAGCTGATGCCAATGCAGTCAGTTCAGACCTTACATCTAGCCACAAGGTCATTACAGGAGCCAGCTATTTGGACTGCCTCAATGATTATGATGTTGTATTTAAGAGCCCAGGAATTGTCCTGCCAATGGACATCAGCAATTACTCTTGTCGCATCACCTGTCAGGCTGATTTATTCCTTGAGGTATATGGCGCACAGACTATCGGTATCACTGGCACAAAGGGCAAGTCCACAACATCTTCACTTTTATACCATATACTTAAAGAATGCGGTAAGGATGTGCTCTTCGGTGGAAATATCGGTATTCCTATTTTTGATATTACCGACCAGATTCACCCACGTACAATAATAGTTTTTGAGCTTTCTTGCCATCAGCTAGAGTATGCTAAATTTGCTCCATCAAAGGCGATTCTTCTAAACCTTTACGAGGACCACTTAGATCACTATGGCACAGTTGAGAAATACTGGAATGCCAAGAAAAATATATACAGAAATCAAGGATACTGTGACTTCCTCTTCTGTAACCCAGACTTTTTACCTGCTACAGGAGAATGCAAGGCTACTGTAATCAAGGTTAAGTCTCAGGATCTTCCATTCAACTCATTTGAGGAAATCCCTGGGGTAACTTTAAGAGGCACACACAATCTTTTCAACACAGCCTTTGTCTATGATGTATGTCGCAGATACGACATCTCTGACGAGGATTTCAAGGCTGCACTTGCTACATTTAAGACACTTGCCCATCGTCTTCAGTACCTTGGCAAGCTTGATGAAATCGACTATTACGACGACTCTATTTCAACCACTGTTGAATCTGCAATTAGTGCTGTAAGAGCTATTCCAAATGCAGGCACACTACTTCTTGGAGGAATGGATAGAGGCATCGACTATGACCCACTTGTAGATTTCTTACCTACCACTAGACTTGAGCACATTATACTTATGTACGACAGCGGAAAAGTCATATTAGAAAAGCTCAAGACTGCTGCCTCACCATCATTTATGGAAAAGGTACACTACATCCAAGACCTTAAGGATGCTTGCGCCTTTGCTAAGGCTAACGCATCAAAGGGTACTGCGGTAATTTTATCACCAGCATCTGCAAGCTACGGAGTCTTCAAAAACTTCGAGCAGCGCGGTGATTTCTTCAAAGAATATGTAGGTTTATAGTTCCACCCATCTCGGAGGATTTGTTTATGTCACATTCAGCTCTCGATTTTTTAAATAACAACGGTCCAGCCGTTAGATACTGTGAAAGTTGCGGCTGCCGAATACCTATCAGTTCCCCTCAAGGGAAATGTAGAGAATGCATTAAAAAAGAACTCTTTCCAAAAGTGAAAGCGTTCATAAGCGAGAACTATGATGTCAACGAAATGATTCTGGCTCAGGAATTTGGAATCGACAAATCCATTATCCATGAATGGGTAGATGAAGGACTCCTAGAATACAAAAACCTACACCGTTTTTAGCGGTGTAGGTTTTCTTTATCTTTTATAATCTACTTTCGTGACATGTGAAGTAGACGGTCTGGCGATCCTTCGCTATGCGGTTAAGGAGCTTAAGTGACTCCTTAATTTTTTTGTCGTCCAAGTTGGTAAATGGATCGTCTAGGATGAGAATAGGCTTCTCGTCTGGATAGAGTACATCTACAAGGGCAAGACGGGAACAAAGGGCAACCACATCCTGATAGCCTTGAGATAGGTATTCTGCGCCCTTTGTGCTACCAGAGTAGGATAGCTTAATGTTAAGGTCCATATCTAGCTCAAAGTCCTCTATTGAGTATCCTGAGTGGGTACCTGTAGGTCCATCTATGAGGCCTAAATATTTGTGGAGTCCATTTTGCAGTGGCTGCATGTATTTGGCCTGGAAACTCTCGCGAGCCTTCTGTAAAAAGTCCTCTGTCTTGGTCAGAAGCTCAGCACTCTTTTTGCATTCCTTTTCCTGAACTTCTAGACGCTCTATCTGTTCAGAAACATCTGTCAGCCTCTCAACCTCCTCAAGGGCTGTGGATAAATTATCCCTCTCCTGAAGAATCTGCTTATTCAGCTCCATAATCTGCTCATCAAGGGACTTTTGCTGCTGCTGCAAATCATCTACTGACAGCACATTATCATCTACTGCATGCTTTGTCTCAAATGCAGCTATCTCGTCCCTAAGATTTGCTATACGTTCATTGATAGCCAGGTAGTAACGCTTATTAGCACTGATAGATTGAATCTGCTCTGCTCTGTCAAGGCTTCTGTCTACCGGGAACTTCTCAAGGATATTTTTGATATCTGCTGTCATTGTCTTTATTGAATTCTCATGACGAGCTATCTCTTCTGATTCCTCTAAGTAGTCTGCATATCTGTCTGCATCCTTTTTAAGCTTTGCTAAAAACTCGTATTCTCCACCCATCTCATACAGATTGATGCCGTATGGTGTGGCAAATGGCTGAATCTTAGTGTAAAGCTCAAGCTGCAAGTCTGCCAACTGATCAAGTGTACCCTCGGCCTCCTGATGGCGGGACTGCTCCTCCTCCAGTAAATGTTTGTACTGGTCTAGCTTACGACGAATCTCGTAAACATTTTCCTGCATAGTATCTGCTCTGGTAAGAAGATAATTAGACAGAAACTCATCACATTTTTCAAATAGTTCTCTAAGCTCAAGCTTAGTAATCTCTATAGAGTCCTCCTCCTCTTGGATTCGCTCCTCATAGTCCTTGGCCTCTTTTATTCTATTAACGCGAGCTCTTCTTCCAGATATAAATAGAATAAGCACATCAAGTACTACAGCTACAATACTTCCTATTTCAACTATTCTGCCTAGATTGTTATCAAGATATTGGCTAAAAACAATGCCAAAAATAATGAATATCACAAGAAGAACTGTGCCTAATATGTGCCATATTTTAATGCTACTCTTTTTGTTGAGCTTTTCCATTATGTCACGCTCAGCTGTAAGGCTCTTCAAGCGGTCATTGCTCTGGGATATCTGGGCCTCAAGTCCTGTAATCACAGTTGTAGCGTGCTCAATCTCTGCCAATTGCTCATCAGTAGGAACAAGCTTTCCAAAGAAAAACTTAAGCTCTGTAAGCTGCTTGTTGGACTCCTCTGATAATTTAGAATGCTCAGCCTTAGCTCGAAGTTCTGATAGGTTTGCTGCCATTTTATTCCATAGATCAAACTCTGAAATATCAGGAATACGCTCTTTGAATGGTGCTTCAAACACTGGATTCTCTCTCTGAATATCCTCCTTGATTCCACGAAGGGCTCGCTCATGAACAGTCAAATCACGCTCTGTCTGCTCTAGCATGGCCATCTCATCATCACTTGGAACACCTGCCGCAAAGAATACCTCGAATTCCTTGGCCTTTTCTATCTCCTGATTAAGATTCTCCTTTTGAATCCTATATGCGCCAAGCTCCTGCTCTCTCTTACTCTGCTGCTGAATTGTCTCAGCCAGCTTAGCCTTTTCCATCACAAGAGCGTCTAAATTGGCCTGCTTCTCCTCAACAAGGCAGCTCATAGCCTCAGCGCTTTCCTCGAAAATAGGAAGCTTCTCAAAATCTTCTTTGCATTTGTTGATTTCTTGCTTAACAGCAACTAGCTTGCCTGGATTGATTTTACTATTTCTGGTGTACTCGGTCCTAGCATCCTTGACAGTCTTTAAGGCAACGTCGAAGTTGCTGATATCATCCTTTGCTGCTGCAAGATTACCCATCTTGGCATTCAAGGAATCTGTCATAGATGTACCAAGTGAAAGCTGTGGAATATATACACTCTTCTCAAAGGAATCCCTGTCCACTTTGAAAATCTCTTCGCCTACATTGCTAGTGAATTCTGTGCACTCTAGTCCTGTTACATTATCATAGATTGCAAATGTATCGTCCTTGTCTGTCTTGCCGAAGGTCCTCTCGATTCTATACTGGCCCTCCTTGGTAGAAAAGACGATGTTGCCACCGCAAAGACTACCATCCCATGGAAGATAGTGATTGCGCTCCATCAGCTTTTTCTTTGTGTTTGGAGAATACTCCAAACCATAAAACATAGCCTTAATAAAAACAGAGAAGGTAGTCTTACCCCATCCATTTTCTTCTAGGATAGAATTAAATCCCTCGTTAAAATCGTATTTAAAATCGTTTATCTTGCCAAAATGGGCAATATAACAAGAAATAAGTTTCATACTATATATCCTCCCCCATTATGGCCTTTATGCCTATCTCGATTATTTTAGCCTTTTCATCTTCGTCCATATCCTGAGACTGAACAAGTCTGACAAACTCGCCCTTAAGGGACTTGTCGTATTGATAGCTAGCATAGTCGATTAAAGTCTTAGTCCTGTCATAGCACTTTACGAAGAAATATTTATTCTCGAAGGCTCTTATGAATCTGGTGATATCTATCTCATCCTCCAACTCACGCTCACCTGTGATTACGAACTTAATCATGTCCTGAGGATCCACATCATCAAGCAACTTCTTAGCCTTATTGATAACAGACTGAACATCCATATCTGCAGTGACAGCCACCTCTATCTCATGAAGACGTCTAAGTGCAAATGGAATGAATTCTGATGTAATAACACCATCCTCAATCTCCATAAGGACAAAGCCCTTGTCCCCTGTCTCGTCAAATCCTCTACCCTCTAGACAACCAGGATAGCAATATACGCCTCTCTCATCTAGCTGCTGGAAAATATACTTGTGTATATGGCCTAGGGCCAAATAGTCAATGAATTTGCCCTTTAAGGCATTAGTATTTACAATCTCAGCACCGTCCTTGCCGTCATAGTCTGACTGCTGACCATGGAGCATGACAATATTAGTATTAGCTGAATCAAGCACCAAACTCTGAGGAAGAGTAGTTGCATTGGAAGAGTTAATTTCAATACCAGTTATGACCACATCCTCACAGGTATAACTAGTCCAGCTACTATCTGTAAACATGTGAAAATTAGCTGGCACTTCATCAATGCCCGCTTCCATAAAATCACATCTGTCGTGGTTGCCCTTAAGATAGTAAAAATCTATCTCTGGATGAGCTACTATCTGCTCCACAACACGCCTCTTAACCTCTTTTCTGATGTGAGTCTTGTCAAACAAATCACCAGCGATAAGAATCGCTCTAACCTGATTTGCCACAGCGTACTCCACCATGCGCTCGTATGTCTCAATAAGCTCCGAGCGCCTAAGTAAGGCTTGATCTTTATCTAAATTGCTCTCCATTTTGGAATCTAGGTGCAGGTCTGCACAATGAATAATCCGCATACGTTCTCCCTAACTTTATTCACCCCTCGATAAAAAATATTTTATCATAAAAAATAAAGCGAGACCACCTAAGATATACTTAAGTGACCCCGCTTGACAGCGAATTATTAATCTGCTTGTTTTAAGAAAATATTTTCTATAGCATTGATTATTTTAGTCTGCATAGGTGGCTTTACAAAATAGCCTGCCGGCTTCAAATCAAGGACCGCATCTACATGCTCCTTATCTGCTATTCCAGTAAGGAAAATAACAGGAACATCCTTGTAATCATCCTCTGCCCTAATCATCTCAAGTGTCTGCTTGCCATCCACAACAGGCATCTCATAATCAAGTATTACAAGATCTGGTTTATCCTGGCCAAGTACCTTCATGCACTGAGCAGCTGATGTAGCAAGTGTAACTCTATATTTATCCTGAAGCATGTTCCTCATATTTCTTAAAAGAACTGGATTATCATCTACAACAATTATGTGTCTCTTGTCTGTCTCCACTACGGCATTTAAAATCGGATCTGCACTCATGCTAAATTCCTTGCAGATAGCCTTAATCAAAGATTCCCTATCGGCCTGTGGAATATGCTTGCACTGACCTGAATAATAGTAATTGATAAACATCTGCTTATTCTTCTCTCGTCCGTATGTTATAACAGGAATCTCCTCGCTATATTCTTGAATCACTTCAAAAATTTCAGCATGGGTATTATTAAAGCAATCTATATCCATCAAAACCAAATCAGGAGTGTACAATTTTAACATGCTCTTTACAATCTTCGCACTATTCGTACACAGCTGTGTGTGGAAATGCTGTGATAAATATGTATTTACGTCGGACGTATCATTTGTAAAATCACCAACAATAAGTATTTTTCGCATGAGCCCTCTCCTTCAGCAATCACTTTTGTAGTTCATCGATAGCTTCCAATGCCTCATCATCCTCTAAATTTATAATATGCATATTTAGAGAATCTAGCTTTTTTTGTATCCCCTCTTCATAGGAGAATGTCATTATCTGCTTCATAGTGTTATCAGAAGATTCTGTGTCATGAGCTCGAATGGACATCTTAAGCATCTCAAGCATTGCGAACAAGTCATCCATGTCCTCAAGCATAGGCTTTTCTGTTTCTGATGCAAGCACATCCATTCTAGCTTTCATATTATCAAGCTCTTCTAAAAGCACCGGTGTTAGCAGTTTAATTCGTTCAATATCCCCATCTCTTGCAGCAAACTCACACAGCTTAGCAAGTCCACCTAGCCCCACAGCACCAATAGTATTTGACATACTTTTTACGCTATGGACCTTAATCCTATAATCTTCAAGAGACTCCCCTGTTTCTATACCATCATAATAACTTAAAATCTGATCTCGCTCATAATCAATCGAGTCATAATAATCAACTGCCGTCTGATATACCATATTAGAATCTGGGAAATGTAAAAGTGCATAATCCCAGTCAATTCCCTCTATATCAGGTAGCTCTATCTTTTTCGAGCGATTCTTTCTAGCCTCATCCTTAGCATCTGGCTCATGATATTCAAGCAAATGCTCCGGTAGAAAATCTCTTATCATCTTCTCAAGCTGCGCTGGAACAATTGGCTTTGAAAGGAATCCATGAAAACCAGTTGTTAAATATCTTTCCTTTGCTCCCGCAATAGCATTTGCAGTAAGTGCTATAACTGGTGTACCAAGACATTTATTGCCTTCTAGTGTGGCCATAGCCCTAAATGTCTCTATACCGTCCATCCCCGGCATCATATGATCAAGGAAAATCATATCAAAATGCTCTTCTCTAATCAGACGAAGACACTCAGCACCGCTATCGGCCTCTGTAATCTGTACTCTTGAATCCTTAAGCAATGCCACAAAAACCTTACGGTTCATTGTGTTGTCATCAACAACTAAGAACTTTGCATTTGGCGCCTCAAAGCTTGTGCTATATTCATAGTTGGCTGTAATCTGCTTAAGTTTCTGCTGAAAATCCCCTATCGGCTCTGGATCCATAATTTCCTGCCTAATTGTAAAAGAAAAAGTAGAACCCTCACCGTATACACTCTGAACATGAAGTGTGCTACCCATCATCTTTAAAAGATTTTGAGTAATAGTCATTCCAAGCCCTGCGCCTTCGATATTTCTATTTCTATTGACCTCAAGTCGCTCAAAGGATTCAAACATACGCTTGATATCCTCTTGCTTGATGCCAATTCCTGTATCGCTCACCTCAAATGTCAAATCTACAAAACCATCATCTGTCTTGGTAGAATAAGCTGCAATAGAAATATATCCGTCTTGAGTATATTTTACCGCATTTGTAATTATATTTGTTAAAATTTGTTTAATTCTGATATCATCGCCAATCATATTGCACGGGATATCAGAAGAAATATTAAGGCGAATCTCTAAATTCTTTTCCTTAGCTCTCAAGGTTACATTATTAAGCACATCATGCATCATGCTCATAAATGCGTATTCACCCATAACTATGCCCATCTTACCGGACTCAATCTTTGTGATATCAAGTATGTCATTAATCAGTGACAGCAAATTCTGAGATGCTGTTTTAATATCAAGAGCATACTCCTCAACCACCTTTTCAGATGTCTCTCTAAGAATCATCTCATCCATACCCATGATAGTGTTAATTGGAGTTCTGATTTCATGAGACATGTTTGCCAGGAAATTACTCTTAGCCTCTGTAGCAGACTGAGCCATTTTCTCAGCTTTCTTAGCCTGAAGAGTTTTTTCCAAAAGATCGTCATTGTTAATAGATGCCTGCTTGTAGAGCTTAACGTATACACTTTTTTGGAATTTAACAATTGCTCCTATTGCAAGTGAGCTAACCAAAAGAGACTGAATCGTATCAAAGAAAACACTCTCTTTTGAATCTAAAGCAATTACATATTCAGGGTGATAATAAGAAACCACATAGCAACCTATGATAATAGCTATGTCAGTAAGTAACATAAAGACAAAATCCATGCCATCTAAAAGCATGAATATGAAAATAATTCCCATAGAGAACCAGCAGACCATACCAGAGTTGATGCCACCAGTAACGAAGAACATAACAGGGAATAGGCCAATAGCAACCACAAAGCAAACTGCAATCATGCTATTCTTCAGTCGATTTCTGCAGTTGGCCATATAAATGCAAACAACATCCATAACAACAGCTACAACAATAACTGCTGTAAGAATGCCTGAAAGGCCATTTACAATATTAAAAGGCACAGTAATAACACCACCAGCACAGCCTACAATAGTGATTATATTAAAGAGGACTAATTCGGTGGGGAGATCTGGCCCAAAAAAGCGTTTATTAAACTCAATAAATTTCTTCAACACTAACCCGCCTCTATCATTATTTCCACATATCTTTATATGCATAAAGCTCTAATTTAACTATAATTTAAACCTTTTAAATTAACAAGAAAATAGACGGATTTAATCATGAATTTTCTGTGATTTTCAAGCTTTTAGATGTTATCTATCTGCCAATCAATTGGCTCAAGGCCCTTTGACTTTAAAAACTCATTAGCCTGACTAAAATGCTTGCATCCAAAGAAACCTCTATAGGCAGAAAGAGGGCTTGGATGAGGTGCCTTTAAAATCAAATGATTTGGGTTATTAAGCTTGGCACATTTTTTAGCTGCTGGAGAGCCCCAAAGTAAGAAAACTATAGGTCTATCCTGCTTGTTAAGCACATCAATAGCAGCATCTGTAAACTGCTCCCAGCCAATACCTGCGTGGCTTGCTGCCTGATGGGCACGTACCGTAAGTACGTTATTGAGCATCAGAACGCCCTGTCGAGCCCACTTTTCAAGATATCCATTATTAGGGATACTGCAGCCCAAATCATCATGAAGTTCCTTATAGATATTCACAAGGGATGGTGGTGTCTTTACCCCTGGCTTCACAGAAAAGCAAAGTCCATGAGCTTGACCTGGCTCATGATATGGGTCCTGGCCTATAATTACCACCTTCACCTCTGAAAGAGGTGTGAAATCAAAGGCATTAAAAATATCATCAGCAGGTGGATATACCGTCTGCTCATGATACTCCTTTTTTACCTTCAAATATAAATCCTTGTAATAAGGCTTTTTAAACTCTGGAGCTAATGGCTCCAGCCAATCATTACTAATAGCTGACAATTTTAAACTCCTCTTAATCTAACTAAGCGAGTTACGCTCTCAATTATTTTAAAATCCAATCATCAAGGGGCAACCAGTATCCCTTTTGTTTCAGCTCCTGCTCGATGATATCCAGTGCCTCCTCACTATCTGCACTGATTGTGTGATAGTGGTAGCCACTGGTAGCAGAGCTAAGGGACTTTGATTTACCTGATTTGATAGCCTCCATAAATTCCTTAGCATCCAATCTAGAATGCACATTAAGTGGCGCCTCAAGACGATTATAGTATCTGTGATTAATAATGATATTATCAGCTGAGCCTCCATTGTCCACAATTGTAAAAAGCTCATCTAAAATCTCATCATCAGTATGACGACATTTTATCACACGTGAACACTTTTTGTTATCCGTATTTACGATATAGCCTCTGTTAGTAGAAATAATATCTATACCGTTAGCTCTAAGTAAAGCAATATCTGTCACAACAACCTGACGACTTACATTAAGCTTGGCAGCAAGGGCAGTCCCTGATACCGGCTTGTCCGATTCACTGACCAGCTCTATTAATCTCTGTCTTCGAGTTTGTCCGTCCATGGCTCCTCCTATACTGCGTGTAAGTTCTTCATTGAGATATCAAGGATTGGTGCAGAATGTGTAAGCGCACCGCTTGATACATAATCAACTCCACTATCGATAATATTCTTGATATTCTCTTTTGTAACATTGCCTGAGCACTCTGTCTGGGCTCTGCCATCGATGATTTCAACAGCCTTTTTCATTGTATTAACATCCATATTATCAAGCATGATAATATCAGCGCCAGCCTCTACAGCTTCCTTAACCTGCTCAAGTGTCTCTGTTTCGATTTCGATTTTTCTAACAAATGGTGCATATGCCTTTGCCATTTCAATTGCCTTTGTGATTGAACCAGCAGCACCAATGTGATTGTCCTTTAAAAGAATTCCATCTGAAAGATTGTAACGATGATTCTGACCGCCACCGCACTTTACAGCATACTTCTCAAAAATACGCATGTTAGGTGTAGTCTTTCTTGTATCAAGAAGAACTGTCTTGCTTCCCTTAAGAAGTGATGCCACCTGATTTGTGTATGTAGCGATACCGCTCATTCTCTGGAGATAATTAAGGGCAACTCTCTCACCTGAAAGCAATACTCTGATATCGCCCTTTACCTTGGCCATAAGCTCGCCTTTTTTAACTGCATCTCCATCATTAACATATTTTTCAACGATTGTATTCTCATCTAATATCTTGAATACTCTCTCGTATACATCCATTCCACAGATGATTCCATCTTCCTTACAGATGAGATCAACCTCTCCTGCCTGGTCGCTTGGCATTACAGAATTAGTAGAAACGTCCTCGCTTGATATATCCTCTTTAAGAGCCATTCTGATAAGCTCGTCTGCGTTAAGTGTCATTGTTATGTTATTCATTATATTGCCTCCTTTGCGGCTCTAAGTTTTTCTTCTTTTTCAATCTCGCCCATGACCATAGCGTGGTAGTATTCCATAATAGATGGCAAATCCTCATAACCATCCATATTTACTAGATTATCAAAATCTACTGGCTTTTTAAAGGAATCCGTATTTGCGATATCATGTGCTGCTCGCTTTGCAAATACAAGACTCTCCAAAAGAGAATTACTAGCAAGTCTATTTCGACCATGTACACCATTGCAGCTTGTCTCTCCTACTGCATAAAGCTGCTCCATTGTAGTCTTAGAATCCTTGTCTACGTATATTCCGCCCATGAAATAATGCTGAGCTGGAACTACTGGCACATAGTCTGTAAGTGGGTCATATCCGGCTTCCTTACATCTCTGATAAATATTAGGAAAATGATTAAGTATCTCTTCCTTTGGAATAGGTGAAAAATCAAGCCATACATGGTCAGTGCCCTGTTCCTTCATCTTGTCAAATATAGCCTTACTAACCACGTCTCTAGGCTGTAATTCATCTGTAAATCGATTGCCATCCTTATCTCTAAGAACCGCTCCCTCGCCTCTAACAGACTCTGAAATCAAGAAGCTTCGACCGCCCTGCTTAGTATAAAGTGTAGTAGGGTGAATCTGCACATAATCGCAGTTCTCAAGTCTAACATTATGATACATGGCAAGGGCCAGTGCATCTCCTGAAATATGGCGATAGTTTGTAGAATGCTGATATACTCCTCCAAGTCCGCCGCAGGCCAGTACTGTAACATCAGCCTGAATAGCAGTGGTCTTGCCATCCATATCTGCAACTACGATACCATAGCAAACATTGTCCTGACACACCCAATCTACCATAGTAGTGTGAGCCATCAAAGTAATGTTCTCTCGCTCCTTAGCTCTAGCTAAAAGCTTGCTTGTGATTTCCTTGCCAGTGATATCTGCATGGAAAAGAATTCTATTATTTGAATGAGCACCTTCCTTCGTAAATACGAACTGGCCATCCTTTTTCTCAAACTCTACACCAAGCTCAACCAAATCCCCAATAACATCTTGGGAACTCTTAATCATTATTTCAACAGATTCCTTGCGATTCTCATAATGACCTGCTCGCATGGTATCCTCAAAGTATGCATCATAATCGTCATCATCTCTGAGCATACAAATACCACCTTGAGCCAAAAATGAATCGCAGCCCTCTAAAGCATCTTTTGAAATGCACAGTATTTTTTTATCCTGTGGTAAGCTAAGTGCACAAAACAATCCTGCTACACCGCTACCAACAATTACTACATCATATTTTGTATCCATATCTTTATTACCTTTATTTAGCAAGCTCTAACATACGAGCAAGTGGCTTGAGTGACTTTTCTCTCTTCTCATCACTAACTTCCACTACACCTGTATTATCTCTGAGACAATCTCTTACTTTCTCAAGTGTGACCTTTTTCATATTTGGACAAATCTGAACTCCACCTGCAGAGAAAAATGTCTTGTCAGGATTGTTCTTCTTAAGCTGGTAAAGCACACCAAGCTCAGTAGAAATAATGAATTCCTTTTTATCTGACTTTGTAGCATAGTCGATGATTCCCGAAGTGCTGCCAATATAGTCTGCAAGCTCAAGAACATCCAATGTACACTCTGGATGGATAAGTACCTCAGCCTCTGGATGTGACTCCTTAGCACGGCTAACCATATCAGCTGTAACGGCCTTATGAACGTGGCAGAATCCATCGTTGAAGATGAAGTTCTTCTCAGGTACCTTCTCAGCAATATATCTTCCTAAATTCTCATCTGGAATAAAGAAAATATTTTTATTAGGCAATGCCTTAACAATCTTCATAGCATTGGCAGAAGTAACACACACATCCGAATGCATCTTAAGCTCTGCAGTAGAATTGATATAGCAAACAACAGCCACATCATCATACTCCTTGCGAACTTCCTCGATACGCTCAATCTCTGCCATATGAGCCATAGGACAATCTGCATTAGCATCAGGCATAAGCACTGTCTTCTCAGGATTTAAAATCTTGGCCGACTCGCCCATAAACTTAACACCAGCAAATACAATGGTGCTCTCCTCGAGTCCCACTGCAACCTTTGCCAGATAATAGCTATCGCCAATATAATCCGCTATCGCCTGTACCTCATCATTCACATAGTAGTGTGCCAGCACCACTGCGTTCTTTTCTTTCTTTAGCTTCTCTATCTCTTGTACAAGTTCGTTCATACAATATCTCCCTTTACTTCTAAAAAAATATTTAACACATTCTAGCACATGTAAAGTCTACTGACAAGACAGTTGTAAATACAAAAAAGAGAGCAGGCTCTTCCTGCTCTCTTAAGATTTGTTTACAACTGTGTTATTTGGCAAGCGCTTGTTCGATGCCCTTAGCCAGCTGGTCGGCGCAGCTTGTGCCCTTCATGCCGCAGAGGTTGCCCTTAAGGATGTCTACGGTGTTTGATGCGTCAGCGCCCTCAAGAAGCTTGCTGATTGCCTTGGTGTTGCCGTCACAACCGCCAGTGAATTTTACGTTGTGAAGCTTGCCGTCTTCGATTTCGAAGTCAATCTGACGTGCACATACGCCCTTTGGTACGAATGTATACTTTTCCATTGTTACTCCTTTTATTTTTTAATGAATAGCCACTTTGATTTTACAATCAACTTTTTAAGAATAGTATATACGATGTAGGCAACTAATCCTACAACAAATACTCCAAGAGTCCATGTTAATAGCTTTACAAGGAATCCTGTGGTGTCATTGTAGAGAAGAGTTGGCCAGTCCTGGGTCTGCCATATACTATATGCAAGTCCATTGTCGTGGATAAGATATATCATGAATGTTGCCTGGGCAATCCTGTTGATGAGCCCAATTGATGGGATTGTAATCCTGCGAGCGAGCTCAAATAGACATATTCCAATGATTACAACCATCACACTGAAATTCTCATAGCGAGGAATAGACTGGATGAATTCTAACTCTGTTAGATTCTGAGTAGCCATAGTGTCATAGTAGGTGTCTATTTTGCCTATTACGTTGTTGTAGTAGGAAAGGCCTATAATTACATTAGCAAGCACTATGAGAAGCAGGAATACATAGCCTCTCACCTTTTTAAACGGGTCGTATTTTTTAATGTAGCCGGCAAGGGCATATAAAAATACTCCGATGAATACGGTTCTAAGGCCACTTGCCAAATCATCTAAAAGCTTGCCTGACCAGCCTAGCTCAGTCACTGCAAATATAGCAAGCAAAAATCCAACATACTGCTTTTGTGTAAGTTTAGCTAGATATTTATTTAAAAACATAAAAGCTATAAGGATAATGATGAAGTAGTAGCCAACGAACCATGACATCTTGTTGAAGTACTGGATTTTGATGTAGCTTATCATGTTCTCAGATAAGAACTGACTCTTGCATGAATACCAGATAAAAAATGAGGACGCCAACACTAATGTGACAGCCGCAAAAAATAGCTGGGATATAAGCTTCTTGGATACCTTTAACATGTCTATCTCTCGGTCTGCTAGGAAGTATCCTGATATCATAATAAATATTGCATTGCCCACAAGTCCAAGAGGCATCATAAGAGCTAGCATAAGTAACTGGCTGTAGAAATCCGGTGTGCTAAACCAGCCATTCTGTAGTCTCTCAATTGATGCGGCGTTGCTTATCTGAATGTTAACGCAATGGATGATAATGTGATAACAAATTATCATAAGCATAGCTATAATTCTAAGTAGTTCTATATTAGACTGTCGTCCGCTTTTATTTTCCATAATTTCTCCTTACAAAAAATCCTCTACAATTATACATACTATGCCCCAAAAATCCTATGTTAATTCATAACAAAAAGGACCAGCTAATCAGCCAGTCCTTCTACAAAACACATTATCCTTACATAGTGTCAAGCTCATTTAATATATCTAGATTTTTAACCTCAGTTTCACTAAATACACTTTCAGAAAAATCAGCAGGCATAACAGATGGGTTGTACCAAATGTAGCACATGAAATAGTTGTATAAATCCTGATCCTTGAAAGAATATCCATGACGAGCATAAATTTCGTTTTTGGCAGCATGTATTGCCTCTGGGCTCATGCCCTCGAAATCTGCTGCAGTGTATATCTTTTTATCGGTGTCAAACATGTGCATAGACTGCCATGCCACATCTGTCACACCTCTTTTAGATTCCCAAAAGCTATTTACAACTGAAGCGTATTTTGTACTAGAAATATAACTGCTACGCTCTGATATGGCAGCATCAATCTCTTCATTTGACCAATCTGCCACCTCATCTGCAACGCCAGTATATTCTGCAGGTGAATCGCTTACACCCTCAACTACTTCGATTACAACATCTGCGTCAGGATCGTCTGCTGGCAATCCCTCGCCATTGACCTCTTCAGTGCCCTCAACTATCGGAGCCTCAGCTCCCTTCTTGCTCACTTCCAAGGATTTCGGCTTGTTCAATGTGTGGAATGTAAGGAATGCAGCCAATACACCCACTGCAATTGAAACTAATCCTTCAATGGTCCATCTTTTAACATTAGGCTTAGCCCACAATCTAGCGAAAAACTCTTTTATAGAGCTAAAAGTTTCTACAACTTTTTTTGGATCTCTAATATCTTTCATACACTTTTCTTCCCTTTTTTGCGTTATTTATTATTTTCTTACAGTATAACACAATTGTTACGTTTTGTTGATGTTTGTTACATTTTTATTACAGCGTGTTTTCTATGGCACTTCTAGTGGCATTTATGTTGCCCTGGGCCATCTGCTTATTGCCGCCGCCTTTTGCTCCAAGCAGTTCACGAAGGCCTGCCGCAATGGCACCACAATCACGGCTTGTGCTACCAATGACAAAGTCGTATCCGCTTTCGTCATCACCTGAGAATATTGCACAAAGTCCGCTGTGATTTTCCATCAAAGCATTTACACCATCGCGCATATTCTTAATATCTAAATCCTCAGTAAAAATAGTCACATCATTGAGCTCAGATGGATATTTTTCAATCTGCTCCATAAGGGCCTTTGACTTGATTTCACTGATTCGATATTTAAGGTCTTTGTTGTCACTAAGTAATCCTGACACTCTGTTTGGAAGTTCATCCTCTGTACAGTTAAGTGTCTGATAGGTGCTTGATAGAATGGAAATCCTACGATTATAGTCCTCTAAGGCTCTAAGGCCGCATAGAATATACACTCTAACTCCACCCTTGTATTTCTCCCAGGATACCACCTTTAAAAGTCCAACCTGCCCTGTAGTCTTCACATGGGGAGCACAACAAGCACATATATCAATGCCCTCTATCTCTACAAGGCGTACTGCACCATCTATTTCTTTTTTGCTCCTATAATCGATTGCAGGAAGCAAAGCTGGCTCCGGATAATAGGCCTTTACCTGCAAATCCTTAGCAATCACCTGATTGGCTTTATATTCAATTTCTCTCACCTGGTCTTCTGTCATCTCGATATTTAAATCCAAGGTGACTGTGTTGTCGCTCAGATGAAATCCAACATTTTCTGCTCCATAAATATTGTGGGCAAGTCCGGTAAAAATATGCTCACCCGTATGCTGTTGCATATTGTTAAATCTGTGGTCCCAATCTATCTCACCGTGAACCACCTCTCCGCTTAAGAAGCCGCTGCTGCAATAGTGGTAAATCACATCCTCTTCAATCTGAACATCTAAAACAGTCGCTCCGTCCAGCATACCCTTGTCGCTTGATTGACCGCCCTGCTCAGGGAAAAACATGGTCTGATCCAACACTACCTTGTACAGCTTTTTCTCCCCATTCAGTTCCTCTTGACAAGAAATGACCCTTGCAGAAAATTCTTTTGCAAATGGCTCCCTATCATACAGTGGAATCGTCTTCATATTCTCTCCTAATCCAAATAAAGGCCCTTGCCGTTTTAGCAAAAGCCTCTGTGCCTTAATGTTTTTTAAATAGAATATCTCTATTAATCTCTGTGTAGAATGCCTCTCTAAGACGGGTGTTACTGTAGTTCATGCCACGAAGCCACATTAACTTTGTCATGGTCGCCTCAAGTGTCATGTCATAAGCTTCAATCATGTGGAAATCAGCCTTAATCTGACGGCCCACCTCGTAGACTGTCATGTTGCTGCCCTCGTTGGCAACCTGAGTGGTCATAACTGCAAGCTTATCTGTACCCTTCCATTTGTCCATCTCCTCATAGAATGTATCCATGAGAGAATTAGGCATACCGCCTACACCAAAGCTTTCGATGACTACAATATCGTAGTTCTCAAACAGGAATGATAATATATCTGCTTTCATTCCTGGGTATAATTTCAAGAGTGTTACCTTGTCAGACATCTCGTAGTAAAAACTAGGAATGCCACGAACTGGTACCTCTGGAATATATCTAACTATTACTCCATCCTGAATAACTGCAAGGTATGGAAAGTTAATACTAGAAAATGCATTGTAGCTTTTAGCTCTTTCTTTTTTAGCTCTAGTGCCACAGATGACCTTGCCATCAAATACAATGCTGACATTTTGAGATGCATCATCAGAAGCATAGATAAATGAATCTAAAAGATTAGTCTTGGCATCAGTGATATCTCGACTAATTGGCTTTTGTGAGCCTGTAACTACAATAGGCTTGGCAGAGTTTTGAATCATGTAGCTAAGGGCTGCTGCTGTATATCCAAGAGTATCTGTTCCGTGACACACAACAAAGCCATCGTAGCTTGCATAATTGTCCTCTATTGCCTTAACAATTACTTTCCAGTGTTCTGGAGTCATGTTAGTGCTGTCAAGATTAAGGACCTGAATAGTCTCAACCTGACAAACATGCTCCACGGCAGGAATATAGGACAAAACATCCTCAGCAGTAAGGCCTGGTGTAAGACCAGCTTCAGTCTGCTTAGAGGCGATTGTCCCTCCTGTGCCTATCATTAAAATCTTTTTCATGCTAGTTCTTTCCGATTGGAATTCCAAATATTTTGGTCTGGAAACCGCTCATCAATGATTCATAATCTGTATAATTGATATTTGCCTTAAAGAAGCCATTCCATGTATCTCTAAGAATATCGCATATCTCTGCCCCATTTTCCTTTTCCAAAAGAATAGATGGGAAAATATAGTAAATCATGAAATAATTTAGGTTCATAAGCTCTGCTGCTCGAACCTTACCAAATTTCTTGAACTCATCCTGAACATCCTGACACAATACTAGGCTGTTAGCAGCGTAGTCACCTGATTCAGTCAAATCCCTCAAAAGAGAGAATCTATCTGCTCTAAACATATCCATAGCTGCTGCATACTCTTTTTTAGTATGCACCTTGCTAAGATGCGATAAATCCTCAAATATTTTTCTTACTTCAAAAGACATATATTATCCTCCCAATTACATCTTAATTAATGTCTTTTATATGCAGGCATTAATTGAAGCTTGTGCAAGTTTGCAACATGCTTTTTCTCAATTAATTCTCTAGTGTCTGCTGGGATATCTGCATTTGAATCAGAAATATATTCATCAAGCATATTGTATGTAAATCCCAATTTCTCTTCATCAGACATACCTGACAAACCATCAGAAGGCACCTTGTGCACAAGCTGATTTGGAAGTCCCAAATATTCTCCTATCTGAAGAACCTCTGTCACAGTGAAATCCTGAAGAAGTGAAACGTCACCAGCCGCATCACCATATTTAGTTGAATATCCCACATAATCCTCAGATGCATTACATGTATTAACGACAAATGATGTAACATCCTGTCCCTGGGCTACAGCATAAAGAGTAGACATACGAAGACGTGGTGCAAGATTAATCTTCAAATCCTTTGTCACCTTAAATGTCTTTGCCTTTTCAAAAGTAGCTATAGCTGCATTGTAATAATCTGTGATTGGAACTATCTCATAAGGAATCTCAAGATGATTAACGAGAAGCTTTGCATCATCAAGGTCTACCATCTGCCCGTTTGGCATGATGATTCCAAGAACTCTATCTGCTCCAAGAGCCGCCTTTAATACTGCAGCTGTAACAGAAGAATCCTTACCGCCGGAAATACCTATGATTGCTTTAGAATTGTCACCAAACTTGTTAAACCAATCCCTAGTGTACTGGATTAATTTCTCTGTCTGGTCTTTAACATTAAACTCTCTCATCTTACTTATGTCTCCTACTTAAGCATGTATACCTCAGACATTCTGCGTCCAACAATCGACTTAGTCTTCTCACCAAGTGCCTCGATTCTGTCGGCAACCATGATTCTGAAGTTAGCCTTGTAAAGCTTGTGTCCAAGAAGTAATTCGTAAATTACCTGTAAATCTGGCAATGTGAACTTAACAGGTGCCATACTGAATGGCAAATCTGTGTACTCGATTTCTTTTCTGATTTTCTTCATTGCCTCGATAATGATTTCAACGTGATCAAATGCAAGTCTAGTCTTGCTCTTGAGTGTAGGTGTTAGATTTGGATACTTGATATGACCATTCTTAAATCTCTTTGTAGAAAGCTCATATACGATATCTACTCCGATGTCCTCATTGAAAATATGGATCTGTGAGTCTGTGTACTCAAAATCGAACCATGCTGCTTCAAGTGCATCGTCGCCACCACGTACTGGTACAGTTTTGCTAGTAAGTGCTATATAAGCAACACTCATTACCCTAGTTCTAGGGTCGCGATCTGGCTTAGAAAAAGTATAAACCTGCTCAAGGAACACATCCTTTACGCCTGCTTCCTCACTAAGTTCTCTCTTCGCTGCCTCGTAACATGTCTCATCTGGATGAACAAAGCCTCCTGGTAAAGCCCAGCAATTAAGGTATGGGTGTCCGCCGCGCTTAATAAGTAAGATTCTAAGTCCTGACAAATCTTTCTTTGGTCCAATGAGTAACATATCAACTGTTACCGATGGTCTCTCATAATCCCCTGGATCATATTGGGCTAAGAATTCTTCTTCTGTTAAACCGTTCTGATCTCTTAATCCTTTTGCTGTTGTTAATGCCATATTGTCCTCCTATGTGCAAAATACCATACAGTAGTAATTTATTACTATTTTCAAATTATGTCAATACATTTATTTTTTTTATTCCTTCAATTATATCAGAAGCTAGCACACTTTTAATACCCACATCTTGAGATATTAATTTCCCACAAAGACCGTGAAAAAATGCGCCAACTGCCCCACATTTCACCACTGGCAAGCCCTGGGCAACAAATGAGGTAATAATTCCTGCAAGCACATCTCCTGAGCCTGGAGTTGCAAGAGCTTCGTTTCCGCTTGTGGAATAAAAAATATTATCATTTGAAGCTATGACAGTAGAAAAATTTTTCAAAACCACAGTCACATTTGTTTCATAAGAAAAATCTCTGGCAACTTTTTCCATGTCATAATTAATCTCCTTCACAGGAACGCCACATAGTCTTTCCATCTCTTTGAGATGTGGAGTCATAATAACGGGATTTTCTTTCGCATATTTAATTAGTGCCCCCTTCATATTGGCACAAATATTAATTCCATCTGCATCTATAATAAGCGGTACACTGGCATTATCAAGGACAGTTGTCACTATTTCCTCAGAAAGTTTTCCGGTTGAAAGACCCGGACCCATCAAAATCACATCGGCCCAGTTAATTGACTCTAAAAGCTTTTCTTTTTCAAAGTCCTCATATCCACAGAACATCGCCTCAGGAATAGCCTGCCTAATAGATTCTATATTGTTTTTATGGGTAAAAACTTTGGTCAAGCCAGCCCCTGCAGTAAGGGCAGCCTTAGCTGACAAATACAGGGCACCATAAATATTTTCGCTTCCACCAATAATCAAAATCTTGCCACAGGAGCCTTTGTTGGCTGTAGACTTTCGTTTAGGAAGATCCTTTAAATCTGCTTCTTCCAAAATCATAGCCTTTCCCTCAGTCTCATCCAAATAAATACCTACATCTGCTACATGAACTTCGCCTGCTGCCTCCTTGCATTCTCCTAGCACAAGGCCCTTTTTCATATAGGCAAAAGTAATGGTATCACTGGCCATCACACCAGCCTCTCCCAAAAGTTTTCCACAGTCAGTATGGTAGCCTGAAGGAATATCAACAGCTACCACTGGCTTATTAGAATTATTTATAAGCTTTGCCGCTGCCAAATAATCTCCTGAAATTCCCCTTGTCAGCCCTATTCCAAACATGGCATCTACGAACAAATCAGATGACTGTATTTTTTCTTCATTGAAACCTAAGGCAAAATCCATGCCATAGCTTTCTGCAATTTCTATCTCCTCTTTCAGCTGAGCAGAATATTTGGACTCATCTGACATCAGAACAGTCTTCACCTGTCTACCAGACAAATACAAAAGCCTTGCAATAGCTACTCCGTCTCCCCCGTTATTTCCAGGTCCGCACAGTACGCACACCTGATTAGCCTCAGGGTATTTATCAATGATAAAATCAGCCACAGCCTTTGCCGCCCGCTCCATCAGAACCAGGGATGGTACCTTATGTTTTTCAATAGTAGCCTGGTCGCAGGCTCTCATTTCCTCTGCTGAAAGTATTGGTTTCATAATATTCTATCCTCAAACAACTTCTAAAGTGCTATAATACAGTAATTATAATACTTATTATAGGACAGGAGAATTATTTTGAGAAAGAAAATCGTTATCACTCTTTGGATTTCACTTGTTATCTTAATTATCGCATTCGGTTCCCTTGTGGTTATCCAAAATAAAAAAGCTGCCAAGGAAGCAGCTGAAAAAGAACGTATTGAAGCTGAACAGGAGCAGGCTCGCCTTGAAGCAGAAAAAGCTGAGCAAGATGCTATCGAAGCTGCAGCCGCTGCCGCAGAGCAAGAAGATGAATACACCTTCACAGATTTCGAGGCTACATACTTTGCAGTTGCTGATGCAACCGTCAGAGAAGAACCATACGACACAGCAGAAATCGTAGGCACACTCTCAGTTGACCAGCGTGTTTCAATCGTGGCCACCTGTGACCAGACTGACTACTACAAAATAAAAGTCAGCGACGACTTCGGCTATGTTTCATTTGAAGATGTATCTGAGGAATACATAGACATCCCTCTTCCATCTACCTCAAAGCCAGTTCCAACTGCCACAAAAGACATCTTATTCATTGGTAACTCAATAACCATGTATCCTGCCACCAGCGACTGGTGGGGCTCAGGCTGGGGTTGTGGAGCTTCCACTGCAGCAAATGACTACGTACACCTTACCGTAGCCGCAAAGGGATATTCTTCTTACGACTTTATGTCACTTAGAGCATGGGAATTTTCCAACACCAGAAACAAAGAACTTGATGACCTTGACCCATACATCACCAACTACCAGTACGGTACCATCGTCATCGAACTTGGCGAAAACGTAAAGAATCATGAGACCCACTTTTCCGAGGATCTCACCGACATGATTAAATATATCAGAAGCTACAACCCTAACGCACGCATCGTAATGCTTGACAACTTCTGGGCATACTCAAGCATCATCAGCACCAAGAAATCCGTAGCCTCTTCCACAGGTTGCACCTACGTCAGCCTTTCCGACATCCAAGGTGTTACCGAATACCAGCTTCAGGAAGGCGACGAATACGTCACTCCTGACGGCCGCGTATACACCATCGGCTCCTTCTTGGCCGGACACCCTAACGACGCCGGCTACGCAGCCATCGCCCAGCACCTCATCGCAGTTCTCTAAAATTCAGCCCCGCTTTGCCGGGGCTTTTTTGCTGCCCTTCAAGGCCTACCCTTGGCCGGGGCCAGGTGGCAGGGGCGCGGCCTAGAATTCTTACAGAAGGGCAGCAAAAAGCCCCACAGGTATGTGGGGCTGAATTTACTTAGATAGGATGTTGATGGTGCGCTGGACGGTGGCAAAGGCCTCGTAGTCGTAGCGTTCCACGGCCTCGATGACGATGATGTCCGCGGCCTTGATGTCGGCTTTGACGCTGGTCATGTAGTCGCGGTGTGCGAAGGTGCATGAGGTGAAGTCCTTGGATAGGTACGGCATCATGTTTACACGGAAGCTGTCTCCGATGAGGCATAGCTTGCTCTGGTTGGCACCGTCGCTGGTGGTGCGACAAACCATAGCGTCAAGGTTTAGTCCATTTACTGTTATCTCTGGGCGGTAGTCCATTATGTATTCGGTGTCATCATGGGTGATACTGTCGTCGGTCATACCCATGTAGGTGTAAAGCTCGTATTTCTCGGCGTCCCCTGTGCCTACTATCCACCGGGTTGGGTCCGTTTGTTCTACACCCATGGCTGCATATAGTGCATTGGTGCCGTAGAGGGCTCCAAAGTGATTCCAGTGACTGTCGTATTTGTAGTAAGTCTGGTAGGCTGAGGCTGCCCCTAAGCATTCTGTCAGTGGATAAATGAATGGTGTGGAGCAATTCTCAGTCAGATATGCATGTAGTCGCTGCTCCCTTTTATACGTATTTACGATTTCCACCGTAGGCATGTATTTGCTAAATACCTGGGATTTGTTTGGCGCTATGAAAATATATAGCTGCTTGCCTTTGGCGTTGCAGATAGTCTGAAGCTCATTTAACTTTGAAGCATAGCTTGCCATGGCTTCGTCTGTGAGTAGGTTGGAGCCCTGGTAGCATTCTATTTCGTTTTCGCCGTATAAGAATAGCCAGCCTTCTCGACCTATAATTACATCCTGATATACAGCTAGAGGATAAAAGTTAGGGTCCTCCTGAACCGGCTCCTCTACCTCCGGTATGAATTCAGTGACTGGTGCATTTTCCTGAGCCGGTACTTCCTCTGGTACATCAGCTACCACAGGAGACGGCTCCACAGGCCGGTAGATGGCTTGCCCTATTTTCGAAGCGGCTATCTGGTATTTCTCGTCTGCCGCGTCATTTATCTGCTTGTACCAGGAAATCATAGAGTATCTAAAAGGGATACGGTCATCGATATAGCCAGAGAGACTTTCTCCGGTGTCCAAAAGCTCCTCTACGTTAACCTGCTGTAACTGTCGTTTTTCTGTCTCCACTATAGAGAGCTTTTCAAAAACTGAAGGCGCAAATAGTCTAAGGAGTCCTCCTCCCACCCACGGGAACACTAGGATTCCTAGAAAGACAAATATGAATATTTTATTTTTGATAGTTGTAAAATTCATTTTGCCCCTTCCTAGAACTGATAGTAAATAAATGGATTGTAGGTTCCGTTAACCATAAATATCAGGCTTAATACAAGGATAGCAAGACACACCAAGGCATTTCCTTTTACAGCCTTCACACTCATGTGGGCCTGTACAAATCCGGCGCAGAGCATAGCAAATAATATTGCTATCACGCTGATTCCAGATAGATAGTAAAATAGATTTAATAGCTTTATTCCACCTGCAAACATTCTAGAAATGTAGATGCCTGCATCCATTATTGTGTTTGCTCTAAATACAACCCATAGGATTGTTACGATTACAAAAATCAGGATTCGATTAAAAAATTTAATAGGATTTTTCTCAAGTATTTTTCCAAACCATAGACGCTCAAAAATCAAAAGCGATCCGTAAACTAGGCCCCATACAAGGAAGGTAAAATTGGCTCCATGCCATATTCCTGTCAAAAGAAATACTAAGAATATATTTCCACAAGTTTTCTTTATGCTGCATCGACTGCCTCCAAGAGGAATGTATACATAATCTCTAAACCAGCTGGAAAGAGAAATGTGCCAGCGTCTCCAGAATTCTCTAATGGACTCTGAACGATATGGATGATTAAAGTTTTCCTTGAAGTCGAATCCAAACATTTTACCAAGGCCAATAGCCATATCTGAGTAGCCACTGAAATCATAGTATATCTGGAATGTGTAGCAGATTGCCCCAAGCCAGGCTGTTGTAGCATCAAGATCACTCAAATCCATCTGCCAAATTCTATCTACTATCACGGCAAGTGTATTTGCAATAAGTACCTTTTTACCTAGACCAAAACAGAATCTCTTGATTCCCTCAGCAAAACCAGAGGAACTAACCACTCTATCTGTCAGCTGGCCTGCCACATCCTTGTAGTGGATAATCGGACCTGCTATAAGCTGGGGAAAGCAGGCAATATATAAGGCAAAATAAAATAGATTGCTCTGGATTTCTGCTTTATCAGTGTACACATCTATAACGTATGAAAGAGCCTGAAAAGTAAAAAATGAAATACCAACAGGAAGTACTATTTCTCCTATTCCAAGAGCTCCGGTACCCACACCAGAGAAAATACCACTGATTTTTTCTCCGAGAGAAAGCTTCCCACCAAAGAAAATGTTTTCAATTACCGCAATAAAAAGATTGAAATATTTAAAGAAAAAAAGTGCTCCCAAATCACATAGGATTGCAAAAAACAGACCAATCCTACGGACAACAATCCCATGTCGGGAAGCAGAGCACAAAAAACCTGCGGTCCAGTTAATCAAAATAACTACCCCAATAAGAAGCAGATATTTCACTCCACCGAAGGCGTAGAACAATAGACTAAAGCCTAGAAGTATATAATTAGATACGATTATTTTGCGCTGAGCTCCGCAGAATGTCATCTTTGGTATACCGTAGTAGAAAAGAAGACATACTGGGAGAAAAATAGTGCAAAATATCAATGAACTAAAAACCAAACCATTCTCCCTTTAATTTCTGATAATGAGTTTGTTTATTAGGTGTAACTTTTTAATTCCATCAATCACAAATCCACAAACTTGCGCACCTATGATTGTAATCACTGTACATAGGACTACCTTTCCAGTAAGACTAATTCCTGAAAATACCTCCTGCACAAATCTGATTGCATAGAACTGATTTAAGTAAATCAACAAACTGATTTTGCCAAACTTTGCAAAAATCGGCTTGTCAAAAATCTCATGACATGGATTGATATCAGAAAATGTAAGTATAAGTCCTATCCACATCACAAAAATAACTGGGAAACTGTACTTGGCATCCACCTCAGTGCATGCATATCTAAATACTATTAGATAGCATATTACCTCAAGCACTCCCAAAATAAATTTACCAAGTTTTGTAAAATTGTATTTGTTGAACTGTCTAGTCAGACTGTATGTGCAACAACCTAGAGCCATCTCAGAAAGACCTCTCAAGAAGCACTTGTAAAACATGCCTGTCCAGCCATCTATTCCTGCTATGCCATCATACTCATGGGCCATGTATCCAAGGACAAATAGCGCCAACAGCGGACAAATTATCTTTACAAAAATATCATAGTGTTTTCTAAGGAATGGGTAGAAAATAAAAGTAACCATGAGCCATACATCAATATACCATGTAAGCTTGTTTACCCATGTGCTATCGAAACCAAATACCTGTAAAAAGAAAATAGATGCCCAGGAATCCACCAGGTAATACCATCTATCTACCATGGTCTTTTCCAAAAAATACGCATTTACGATAATAGTAAGCATTGTCGCAAATAGATGATATGGAAAAATATTCCAAAACTTTTTCTTCATCATAAGAGCTGTCTCTGAACCAATCAGCTCAGGCTCACCCTTTGAATTCTTGGCATATGCTGAAGAAGCAAGTAAATATCCAGAGACTATAAAGAAGAACTCCACACCAATATATCCTCTGGAGAAGAAATTAAAATCCGTATTACCTATTGGAATAATACTATCATCTACAAATCGCTTGCAAATATGAAAGAAAAGAATCCCCAAAGCAAAAATCAAACGTAATAACTCCACCCGTCCATTTTTCTTTGTATTATTCATTATTCTTATAAAACTCCGTCATGTAAATCATCATCGTCCATGTCGTCAGCGCCGCCCATGAACTCTCTACCTACAACACGCTTTGCCTCTCTCTGCTGTTCTACAAGAGTAGAAAGCTTTTCCTTAACATCGGCTGAATCTTTGATGTTTCTAATCTCAAACTTGCCAAGGCTCTTATCAGATGATGTAACGATAATAGAACCCACACCAAAAATTCTCTGTCCAAGACTTCTCTTAAGCTGTAAATCCAGAATTCTATATAATCTAACCTCGTTCTGCTCGAGATTTAAAAGTCCTGTCTCTACAAAAAGTCTATCATCACTTAAGCTATATTTTGTAAAGCTAAGTGGAAGACCAAAATATCTTTTTCTATCCTGCCATAATATATTAGCCATAACATCCTCCTTCTTATATGTATTCATTATAACCATTTTGCCCCATAAAGTAAAAAGAAGAGGCCCTAAGGCCTCTAAAATTATTCAGCTAATGAACTAACTGAAATTTTTCTAAAAAGAATCCAATGTCCAATTAATGCTAAGGCAATCACACCAGCCATAGCTCCCCAGTATATTCCTTGACTTTGATCAGAAAAAACCATTCCTTCTGCTATCTTACCAAGTGCATCTCTCACTGCAGGTACAAATTGTATAAGCTTTGGTAATCCTAGAAATACAACAAATATTCCTATATAGCAAACCCAATAACCTGTTTTGCCAAATTTTATAACCAGATTTCCACAGATGGCCTCAAGCCAAGAGAAAAATGCAAATGTAAGCACTGCCAATTTAATTACCAAAAGGTACTTTCCTCCTGGCAATAATACAGCACATACTACTGCTAAGGTTGCTATCTCTATGAAATCTATTATTTTTTCAAAGATAAACGTATCTCTTCTGGTCATACCAAATAATACTGCTCTTTGAGATTCCATTGAATAATACACAATCCTAAAAAATAAACTTATGGAAAAGTAAATAGACGCGCCTCCAATGACTGCAGCATATCTAATGGAATCAAAATCTTTTCCGTCCATTGTAAAGAAGCATAGGATGATTCCAAATACCATAGCAATTAGAAATATCCCATAACTAAGCAAAATGCTATCCCTTCTCACTTCAAACATTGCTTTAAACTTTTGTCCCATATTTCCTCCCATCTATTATCGAACCATTGCCTTGCTACAAAGTCTGTAAATGAAAATCTGTAACACAGCATAAATACCTAAAGCTATAAGTATATAAAGTAACATGGAAACGCCACCCTCTGGGAGAAAATCAAATTCATATAATCTAGAATTAGAAATCATGCTGGCTGCTGCAGCTGATAATCCTGCTACTATAGCAATAGCAATAACCGCAATCCTACCATTCTTTCTAATCTTATGACCGATTATTCGTGCCAGCCCTGTGAATGGTAACGAACCAAACATCAGATAAACTGCTATAGGAATCATCTCTGGTGTTCCGTATATTGAGTATATTACACTGACAATTATCAATCCCATTAATATGAAAAGGATTTCTTTTACTATTGAACCCCAGAAAATATCTTTTCTTCTGCCTCCCATGGAAAGTACATTGCCATCGTACCAGTTTGGACTATAGAGAGCGTACATTGGATTTAACATTGCTATAAACAAGGCCAAAATCGACACCGCCATCCTAAATGCTATTCCAAAAGCGTCAACCTCACCTGAATGGATAAATAAAAACTCCACAAAAATCAACGCTGATATAGCAATTGAATATCCAATGTACTGGACACTTGTTTTTAAATAATATGTTAAAGATCTAGCTGCTAAACTCATTATGCCTCCTTTCTGCCATCTACACACATGGCATAGAAAAGATTCTGAAGGGATACTGGCTCAACCTGTACAGAATCAGAGAAACCGTCAACTGGTGCATCCGCAAGTACTGTAACAGCCTTGTTGCGTCCTACTGATTCTGGATGATATACCTTAAAGCCATTAACTGCCTCATCAACCTGAACATCCTCACCGCTAACTCTATATGCTCTAGCCAAAAGGTCATCTGTATTTTCCTCAAGTACAATCTCACCATTATCTATCATTATTACCTTTTCAAATAGAGAAGCTGCCTCCTCTATGATATGGGTACTGATAATAAATGTGCGACCTGTGTTAGCGTATTCTTCAATAACAAGCTTGTAAAACTGCTCTCTTGCAATTACATCAAGTCCTGCCACTGGCTCATCTAAAATTGTAATCTCAGCCTTGCTTGCAAGGGCGAGAATAATAGTTACTGCAGAAAGCATTCCCTTTGAAAGCTTGTGCACTCTCTTTTTAACATTGAGATTGAACATCTTAATAAGCTCATCTGCATATTCCTGGTCCCAGTTCTTATAAAATGTCTTACCAAGCTTTAAATAGTCCTTTACCTTAAGTGTATTAGGTCCAAATAAAGTAACTGGTGAAATCTCTCTCGAATAACATATTCTAGAAAGGGATGCCTCGTTCTCCCATACTGGCTGACCATCAAGTGTAATCTCACCCTCTGTAGCAGGATTCTGAGCTGTAAGAATTGATAAAAGTGTTGTCTTACCTGCTCCATTTCTACCAATCAATCCGTAGATTTTCCCCGTCTCAATATCAATATTTACATTTTTAAGAACTGTATCTTTACCATATTTTTTTACAATATTTCTTCCCGATAATGTTGCCATATTTCCTCCTTTTTCCCTACATATCTAAATTACTATCAATCATCTTTTTAAGTTCTTCTTTGCTGATGCCTATTAATTTGGCTTCACTGATAATAGCCTTTACATAATTCTCATAGAAACTATTTCTTCTAGTCTCCTGAATGCTGTTCTTTGCTCCATCCTTTACAAACATACCTATACCTCGCTTCTTGTATAATATGTCCTTGTCCACTAGAATATTGATTCCCTTTGCCGCAGTAGCCGGATTAATCTTATAGAACTTAGAAAGCTCTGTTGTGCTGGGCACCTGCTCTTCTTCTCTTAAAATATCCCTTAATATTTCATCCTCTATCATTTCACTAATTTGGATATAAATGGATTTATCTTCCCCAAGATTTCCTTGCACCTAATCACCTCCTGAGTAAGTTGGTTAATTACTTGTGTAATTAACCATAACACTAAAACACCTTTTTGTCAAACAAACTAAAAAAATATTTAAAAAAAGACTCCTGCATTTCGCAGGAGTCTATCAATAAACTATATTTTGTATTACTTAAATATTGGCTTTAAAGCATCAGCAAGCTTTTCTTTCATTGCCTGTGCCTCATCAAGGTCCTTACCCTTTGTAGTAAAGTATGTCTTGATCTTAGGCTCTGTACCTGAAGGACGAACTACTACTGTACATCCATTCTCCAAGCTGTAGATAAGTACATTGGCTGATGGAAGGCCTGTCTCAGCTGTGTTCTTGTAATCTGTAACCTTTGAAATCTTGATTCCAGCAAAGTCAACTGGTGGCTTCTCACGAAGTGAGCTCATGATACCTGCCATTGTGTCCATTCCAGAAAGTCCAGGGAACTCAAAGGAATCTACCTTGTTGAGGTAACGGCCATACTCAGCATAAATCTCCTCAAGGCGCTGCTTAAGTGAGCTACCGATGCTGCGATAGTAAGCTGCCATCTCACAGATAAGCATAGAGCCGATAACAGCATCCTTATCACGTACATATGGGCCTGCAAGATATCCGTATGATTCCTCAAATCCAAATATAAATCTATCTACCTGACCATCTGCTTCAAGACCTGCAATCTGGTCACCAATCCACTTAAATCCAGTAAGAACTGAACGAAGCTCTACACCATAGTGCTCTGCTACAGCATCAGCAAGTGGAGTAGAAACAATTGACTTAACTGCAACTGGGTTCTTAGGCATAGTGCCCTTTTCAATACGACCTGCTGCAATGTAATCAAGAAGAAGTACACCTACTTCATTACCAGAAACAAGCTCATAGCTTCCATCTGGACACTTCATAGCGATACCAACTCTGTCTGCATCTGGGTCAGTTGCAAGCATAAGGTCTGCCCCCTCTTTCTCTGCAAGCTCAAGACCAAGCTTAAGTGCATCAAAAATCTCAGGGTTTGGATAGCTACATGTAGTGAAGTAACCATTAGGATACTCCTGCTCTGGAACTATTGTAATATCAGTAATACCAATGTCGTTAAGTACACGTGTAACTGGAACTAAGCCTGAGCCATTAAGTGGGCTGTATACAAGCTTGAGTCCTGCTGTCTTGCAAAGGCCTGGGCGAACCTGACGCTCCTCAATAGCTGCATAGAAAGCATCCTTGCAATCATTGCCTACGAACTTGATAAGTCCCTTTTCAACACCCTCTGCAAATGAAATGACCTTTGCTCCTGTAAGTACATCTGTCTTTTGAATCTCAGCATAAACAATAGCTGCTGCATCATCAGTCATCTGACATCCATCTGGACCATATGCCTTGTAACCATTGTACTTAGCAGGGTTGTGTGATGCTGTCACCATGATACCTGCATTACAATTGTAATATCTGGTAGCAAATGAAAGTGCTGGAACTGGCATAAGTGCATCGTAAATACGTACATTGATGCCATTGGCTGCAAGTACACCTGCTGCCTCCTTAGCAAATACATCACTCTTAAGACGGCTATCATAGCTGATAGCAACTGTCTGATTGCCACCCTGAGTCTTAACCCAGTTAGCAAGTCCCTGTGTAGCCTGACGAACTACGTAAATATTCATTCTGTTAGTACCTGCTCCAAGCACACCACGAAGTCCTGCTGTACCAAATGCAAGTGCAACAGCAAATCTATCTTTTATTTCTTCTTCATTCCCGCCAATCCTTGAAAGCTCTGGCTTAAGATCGCAGTCCTCTAAGTCTGCTGCAAGCCAACGCTCATATTCCTTCATATACATATTTTCGTCTCCTTGTATATATACTTAAAACCTCTTTAATTTTAAGTTTTTAAGTTAGGCATGTCAAATCAATAATAGCCACCTATAAAAGGTGGCCATTAATCTATTTAAGCTTTTTAATTACATCAAGTACGATTGCAATAGACTGTTCTGCCGCCTTACCTGCAAATGTATTGTAATCCATAGCACTGCCATCTGCATCAGAGATTGAACGAATAAGTGCAAATGGAATGTTGTTAATGTAGCAAACATGGGCGATAGCACCGCCTTCCATATCTGCTGCAATAGCATTAAATTTTAAGTGGATGTTTTGGCGCTGTCTATCTGTATCAACAAATAGATCGCCAGATGCAATAACTCCTGTCTCATAAGGAATCTCTCTAGCCTTAAGAACATCTACAACTACATTTCTAAGCTCTGGATCAGTATCGAAATTAATAACGTTGATTCCTGATACAAGACCTGCTGGATCTCCAATAGCTGTTGTGTTCATATCATGCTGTACCGCTGACTCTGCAACTGCCACGTTAAGAACCTTAAGGTCCTTTACAAGTGAACCTGCAACGCCGATATTGATAACCTTCTCAACTCCAAAATGGAGAATCATTATCTCTGTACATACTGCTGCAAATACCTTGCCAATGCCGCTAACTGCAGCAACTACATCGATGCCATCGATTTTGCCAGATATAAACTCTATGCCACTGATAACTTCTACCTTGGCCCCCTTAATAGATGGCTTAAGGTTCTCAATCTCAATCTGCATAGCGCCAATAATTCCTAATTTCATATAAGCTCTCCTTTACAGCGATTAATATTATCTTGATGTTATTTTGTTGGGTATGAAAACTCCATATTGGTCCATGAGTTAAGAACCTCAAGGTACTTAGCACACTCAGTCTTAGCAAGATTGATGTCCAAGTTCTCATAGTGACCACACTCGATAGCTGACTTGCCGAACACATCACCCTCATGGTCAACTGTCTGCTTAAATACTTTCTTAACAACCTCAAATGTCTTAACAGAATCTACGCCCTTAACAACAAGGTAAAAACCTGTCTGACATCCCATTGGTCCAAAGTAGATTACATGATCTGCAATCTCAGAGTTGCGAATATATGTGGCAATCATATGCTCAACAGAATGCATTGTTGCATTGTCCATATAATCCCCAGCATTAGGCTTTCTAGTACGAAGATCATAAGTGATGATATCTCCATCATCTACTCGTGAAATGTAAAATCCTGGTGTAAGTACATTGTGGTCAATTGTAAAGCTTTTAATTTTTTCCATCTTATGTCCTCTTTCTAATGTAGCGCCCATATTATAAAGGCTTTATTCTATTATTTGTATACTACAGACTTTGCTATCTTGTCTGCTGCTTCATCACCCTGAAATGTCTTAATAATCTCAAGGGCAAATGGTATTGCTGTGCCAAGTCCTCGGCTTGTGATGATATTGCCATCGTGACAAACTGCATCCGTAGACACATTGGCACCTAGCAAATCACCCTCCATTCCTGGATAGCATGTAGCCTTCTTGCCCTGAAGCAATCCAGCCTTGCCAAATACTGTAGGAGCTGCGCAAATAGCAGCAAGTCCCTTTTTAGAAGTATTAAAGCCATGAACCTGATCCATAAGTGGCTCACATAGCTCTAAGTTAAGTGTGCCTGGCATACCGCCTGGAAGCACAAGCATATCTGCACTATCAAAATTAACCTGCTCAATAAGCTTGTCGCAGACTGTCATAATACCATGACTGCCTGGTACCCTCTTATTGCCAGTGATAGATACCATCTCTATTTCAATTCCTGCACGTCTAAGTAAATCAACAACTGTAAGGGCTTCGATTTCCTCGTGGCCCTCTGCCATAAAAATCAATACTTTACTCATAGCTACCTCCCGTCTACAAAAATCTCATAGGTCTATTATATATAGTATTTATGCATTAAACAAACACTTTCGCCAATCTTTATGCCTATTTCTTTCTCAATAACTATTTTCGAGTAATGACTAAATATATCACTAAACCAATAAAAATTAAGAACCAAAGAGCAATTGCTGTAGTGACAATTCTTTTAAAGCGGGTGTTGGTATACAAATATCCACCAAATGGAAGAGATAGTATCAGTCCGTCCACATCAACATATTTAGCTACTCCATCAACAAGCTCGTCTATTACAGGGAATTTCACACCATGGCTTTCCTCTTCGCCCACATAGTCAAAAAGATATACCAATTCCTTAGGATTATCCTTTACCTCTGACATTGCCTTCTTACACAAGTCCTTTGATGCTTTAATTCTCTTTTCTTCTTCATTAAGTGCCTCCAGCTGAATGTTTATGGCATCAGAAATGTTAACATTGCTTTTCAAAATTTCAGTAATAGTCTCTATGGTTACCCCCATTTTCCTGAGAACTATTATCTGCTTCAGCTCACTAATATCCTCTTCACTATAATTCCTGTATTTGCTTTCCTTGTCTCTATCAGGCCCTATAAGCCCTTTTTTCTCATAGAATCTTATGTTGCTAACAGAAATGCCTAAAGTTTCAGATACTTCTCCTATTTTCATTTAAGTAACTCCTTGCATTTGTAATGATTTCCTTTGGATACTGTAAATATTCTAACAGTGCAATAGCATTTTTACTACTGCTTACTCCTTCATGAATCTTGTAATCAAAAACTATCTTGTTTTCTAATATTTGACTGTCAAAATGAAAATTAACATATCCTCTTTGGGATGTAAGTTCCATATCGTGGGTGGCTATAATCACATAAACATCCTTATCCTCCAGATAATTAAGTATTGCCTTTGAGGCTGCTACTCGCTCCGTAGTATTAGTTCCCTTTAAAATCTCATCTATCACAATAAATAGCTTTTCTTTTGATTCACTTACCTCTTCCAAAATTCGCTTTATATAGTTGGCCTCCCTGTAGTAATAGCTCTCATGGGATATCACATCATCCCTAAGGGCCATGCATGTCATGACTGTCATTTTAGGTAGGATAAACCTAGTTGCTGTAACTGTATTTATAGATTGAGCAAGAATAGCACATATAGCTAACGCCTTTATAAATGTGGATTTCCCTGCTGCATTAGGGCCGGTGATTATAACTTTATTATCAATGGAAAAATCATTTTCTACTGGCTTTTCTATAAGGGGATGTACTAGGCCTTCCATTTTTAGCTGGCTATCAGAAAACTCTGGTGTGCACCATTTATCTATACGGCCTCTATATTCTGCTATATTCATGGCGCAGTCTATCCTTCCAATCATTTGCAAAATCAGAAGTACATCCTGCTCCTTTTTATATATACCCTTCATCACAAGATTATAGATGGCTATGTCATATAATAAGACACCATAAATATACTCCATCGCCATCACTACCACATCTTGGGTGAAGCTGGCTCTTTTTCTAGAAATCACCCCCATCATGATTCTACTTAGATTTTTAATATTCTGATACGCTCTTTTCTCCGACTCAGAAATATATCTGCTAAGAGTCTGATTTTTAATTAAAGCTCCTGCATTATCATATATTTCCTTAAATGACATCATTGTATTGATAAATATCTCATACTTTCTCTTTACAAATAAATATATTGTAAGATTTATAAGGCCATTCCCCACTAAGGCTGCTATGAGAAATGGACTTTGGGTCACAATAGCCATAATTCCCAAAATAACAAGTGTTATTTGAAGTAAATTAATAAGCCACCCATTATCTATAAGTAGCATGTCGCTGTCCTTAAGTAGTTCATATAGGTAATAGCTTTCTGTCATCTTGCCTATTTTCTTTAGCCTATCCTTTATAGACGTTTTCAGTTTGCTCTCTTCTTCAAATTCTTCTATTAAATCTTCTGGAATATTAACATCTGAGCAATGCAGCATGTGATACAGATACTGCTCTCCTAAAAAACATTCTCCATGATTAACCTCAAGAAACACCTGATCCAGCTCTAAATCATTCCAAGTAATGTCATCCACCTTTCCTGGACTCATTTTTTCATGCATTCTTCTAACCAGGTTCATCCTATCTTTTGCGTCATAATAGAATTCTTTCATACTTTATACCTCCTGTTTGTCAGGGATTTTAAAGTATGAACCAGGTTTAGAGTCAATGATTTATTTAAAAAATTCAATAAAAAAGGCCATGGACAACACCATAGCCTAATAATCTATAAACAATCCTTTGAATAATTAGCCAACCAACAATTCTTTTAGACTGTTTTCATCAATACCATTATTACAGGCAATAACATTATCATCTACAACAATAGCCGGTCTACTAATTATTCCATATTCACTTGCAAATTCAATGCTGTCCGTATATGAAAGCTTTACTGCAACATTTAATTCCTGAACTTTTTTCTTTAATTGCTCATATAAATTATAACCACTCTTGCAACAGCTGCTTCCTACCACAGTAACATTCTTTAGTTCACAGCCTTCTACCATATTTACAAATTCGTTCTCGATATCACAACATTCTTTTTGCTTGCTCAATAAATCAAATAAATTCATTTTTCTGTCCTCAAATTAGTAATATATTTTGTATTATGTTAAACATGTATCCTACAATCATAATTCCCACCAAACATATTGCTAGGAAGGCAAAAAACAACTTTCCTTTTATTATCTTTTTCAGCATTATAAGTGATGGCAAAGAAAGTGTAGTGATGGACATCATAAATGCCAAAATCACTCCAAGATATGCTCCTTTTTTCAATAAAGCCTCTGCAATTGCAATGGTCTGAAATATATCCGCATATACCGGTGCACCTAGTAAAGTTGCTATCAATACAGCAAAAGGATTTCCCTTACCAAGAATTCTCACAACCAGTTCCTTTGGAATCCAATTATGAATAAATGCACCTACGCCCACTCCAAGGATTATAAAAATCCATATATTTTTAATTGTATTAAAAGCCTCTCTAAGCCCAATTTTTATTCTATCTTTTTGAGTCTGGTTTAAAATTTGTACCTGAGTATACTTTCCTTTATTTCTAACAAACTCTTCTACTTCATTCTCCATATGAAGAGCTCCAATAATCCAGCCCCCTACGATTGCAATTATCAGTCCTGTAGCAATATAGACAATCGCAACCTTCCAGCCAAAGACACTTGCTAACAATACACATGAAGCAATATCAACCATTGGTGAAGATATTAAAAAGGAGAATGTTACTCCCACCGGTAGGCCTGCGTTGGTAAAACCTATAAATATAGGAATAGACGAACAGGAACAAAATGATGTAACTGTTCCAAATAATGCAGCTGCTATATTTGCCCATAAACCATTGAGTTTATCCAAAACAGCTCTCGTTTTTTCAGGAGGAATATAAGTTTCAATGTAGCCAAAGAATGTAATCAAACTAAACAGCAATAGCATAATTTTAATTGTGTCATAAACAAAAAAATGTATGCTTCCTCCCAGCTTGCTTTCAATATCAACTCCAATCATTGTAAGAAATCTGCCGGTGCATGTAGCCAACCACTCCATTCCTAAAAGCTCATCCTGTACAAATCTAAGTATTTTTCCCATTGTGTCTCTCTACTTTAAACTATCATCTGACTTCTTTTTTCCATCAATGTTGTATCTTGCCAAATACCAAATCTATCTTTTGCTATTTTTTCTCTAATTCCAATAACTCTAAAGCCACATTTTTCATGCAATTTAATGCTGCTCTCATTTATAGAAAAAATTGCAGAATATAGACTCCAATAACCATTCTTTTCGCTTTCAGAACATAAATGAGATAAAAGAGCTGTTCCTATTCCTCTATTCTGCCAAGCTTCATCTACATAAACACTGACCTCCACAGCTCCTTTGTATACACATCTACCTGATGTAGGTGCTATAGTAATCCAACCACATACTACGCCATCTTCCTCATAGACATATCTGCATTCCTTGCAATGTGCTGCATCCCATTCTTCAAATGAAGGGCTTTGGGTATTAAATGTGGAAATCCCTCTTTCTAATGCCTGCTGGTATATTTCATTAACTCTGTTCCAGTCTTCAGGTCTCATCTCTCTAATCATAGCAATATACCTCTTTTCTTTTTGTGACTTCTGTTACTTTGAAGCTTCTAAAGCTGAATTTATCAACTCCAATGATTCTAATACTTGCTTTTGCTTGTCTTTTGGTATGTTCCTGCAGATATCTGCAAACTTATCATCCATGGATTTTTCTATTTTTTCAAAACGCTCACTGCCCATGTCGGTAAGGCTTAGTTCCACATATCTCCTGTCAATCTCCGACGGCTTACGAACTACATATCCTTTTTTTACCAAATCATCAACTGTTCGACTAACCCCGCTCTTATCCGAATGAAGTCTATCTGCAAGTTCTTTCAATGATATGCCTGGAGCTCGTCCTATTTCGACCAAGGCAAAGCACTGCTGCTTATTCACACTACAGCAACAACAATCCTCTGCATCGACACTGTCTAGAAGGAATTCCAGTTGTCTCACTTGTTCTCTAAAATTCTTTGAATAACTCATAACCTTCCTCCTTTAAAATGTTGAACTTATTCTAACATAACTGTTGCATTTTGCAACTATTTATTTTTGCATCTATTGAATTTCACAACAAGTTATCAACAATAAAAAAGGCCATGGACAACGCCATGGCCTAAAATACATATTCAATTATGCGAATGCATCTATTCTGCTGCCAACCATTCCGTAGGAATTACCTACACCTGAATTATTATAGCTGGTCTTGATGGAAGAAAACTTAGCTGCTATGTCATTGAACTGGCTAGCTGTCTTTTTCTTCTCCTCAAGTATAGCTGTTGAATCGACAGGTCTGCTCTCATCTGGCTCCTCCACCCTAGCATTAGGGTACTGAACTGGAGCTGTACCTGTAACAGCTGCACCGCCCTTAACAGATTCAGTGTTATATACATCAGAAAAACCTGCTGCATTTTCAACTGCATAGTTCATAGGCTGAACACTAGCTACTGGACTGTATGTAGTTAATCCGCTAATTGGTGCTATAGCCATATCCTACCTCCATCGAAAGTGTAAATATATAATAACACATTCGTCTCAGATATGGACTAAAATCACAAATTTTTCAGTGATACTCAAAGATTGGTTTTTCGACCTTTTTTGCCCTACTTTTTCATATTATACATGATGCATCATTTTCATATGTGGAACAGCATCATGCTGCTTTTGAGTTGCTCTAATAAATAATCCAAGGAAAACAGCTGCTGCAATTATTCCTACTGGATATGCCACTGTCGTTGCAAGATTCAAACACTCTGGTGCGCAGAAGAAATATGTCACTGAAACCGCCGACATAAATGTAGCTGGAACTGCAGTGAGCCAATAATTCTTAGCATTTTTATATAAGTACATAGATGCTGTCCAAAGAGCTATCATTGCAAGTGTCTGATTTGACCAGCTGAAGTATCTCCAAATAACACCATAATTTAACTGGCTAATAAGTGCTCCTGCTGCAAGAAGTGGAACACAAATGTATAGACGACTGTGATATGGCTTCTGGTCAATCTTGAACCAATCTGCAATTACAAGTCTTGCTGATCTAAATGCTGTATCACCTGATGTAATAGGACATGCAATAACGCCAAGCATTGCAAGGACTATTCCAAATCCACCCATCGTCTTTGTACAGATATCATATACGCAAGTAGCCTGACCATTTGCAAGCATCTCAGTCAATCCTGTGGTAAGGCCACCAGTTTTTGCATAGATAGCACTACCTGCCGCAGCCCAAATAAGAGCGATGATTCCTTCGCTTACCATTGCCCCGTAAAATACCATGTGACTTTCTTTTTCTGTCTCACAGCAACGAGCCATAAGCGGTGACTGAGTTGCATGGAATCCTGAAATTGCACCGCAGGCAACTGATACAAACATCATTGGCCAAATAGGTGTATTTGCTGGATGTAAATTAGCTAACTGAATTTCTGGAATAGTATATCCATGTGTAAATATACCTACAGCAACGCCTATAGCCATCACTATAAGGCAGATACCAAATACTGGATATAACTTTCCGATGATTTTATCGATTGGAATAAATGTGGCAATGAAATAGTAAATCAAAATAATTGCCAACCAGAAGTATGTGTTAGTAAGAAGGCCTGTGCCACCTTGATTTCCAATTAAAAGAGAAATAAGACCTGCAGGACCTACTGCAAACACAGTACCAACCATAACAAGAAGAACTACGCTAAACACACGCATTACTGTCTTCATGATATTTCCAAGGTACAATCCTGTCAGCTCTGATACGCTGGCACCGTCATGACGCATGCTCATGAATCCTACAGAAAAATCATGAACGCCTCCAGCTAAAATAGTACCCAGTGTAATCCACAGGAATACTGATGTACCCCACTGTGCTCCGGCCAAGGCACCGTAGATTGGGCCAAGTCCTGCGATGTTAAGAAGTTGAATCAAAAACAGTTTCCATTTCGGCATTACTACGAAGTCCACACCATCATTAATCCGCACTGCTGGTGTCTGCCTGTCATCTGGACCGTAGATTCTCTCTACCACCTTTCCATAGACGAAATACCCACCAATAAGTACCGCCAAGCAAATAACAAAACTAATCATATACATTTACCCCCAATACATTTATTTGTCCTCTCCTAAGGACATCTCTTAATTTGGAGTATAGTATCTAAATATAGCTCTAACAATGCATACGGACTCAAATGCTAAAAATAGGTACTGTTTTACATGCTATAATAATCCTTTATTTCGTGTATCACCTTTCGACTTATAGGAATAATAGTGTGATTCTCGTCCTTCATACAAAGGGCGTATCCATTATTGGCATCTGGCTGCAGGGACTCACCCTTAGTTAAATTAGCAATATAGCTCCTATGAATTCTCACAAATGTATTATCCCCAGAATCTAATTTCTTTTCCCATTCAACAAGAGGCTCATTACTATAAAATGATTTATCCTTACAGTAAACCTTAGCTCCTTTATGAATTGCCTCTATGTAGTAAATATTATCTGCCTCCACCAGCTCTGTATGGTCTCCAGCCTGCAGCCCAAAAGGTCCCACTTTCGGCTTTGCCTTAGACTTTTCTATCAAGTCGTTATTAAGTATCTCAAGTCGCTCATTGTCCGCCTCAAGCATCTGCATCATATACACGTCCTTAAAAATAGAAAAGAACAAAAGCATTCCAATGGAATTAATAATAACCATTGGCACCGTCAACGTCTTTACGATATCCACAGCCAATGCAAAAGGCTTAACAAATATCAACAAATTCACCATATGGACAGCCTCCGCTGCAGCTGTAATCAAAAGAAGCTCCGTCCATCTCAGTGTATGATTTTTCTTCTTCAAAAACTGATAAATCCCCGCTGCAAAAAAACCTTCTAGCAATGTAGAAAAAGCACACGCAAATGTAGTAACCCCATGAGGATCAAACAAAAATCTATGCACCGCTCCAATAACGCCAGCGGTAATCCCCACAATAGGACCGCAAAGCAGACCTCCTGCCAGCACACCTAACACCCTAGTATTTGGAATAGCTCCTTGCACCACACCGCCAGTACATGTGGACACAATGCAAAAGCCCCCAAAAATAGCACCTAGCACAAACCGTCCAACTTTCGCCTGGCCACCCTCATCGCACAGCGTATGCTCCACCAGAGGAATCTTTGTCAGCGTAATAGCTATCAATACCAAAAGCCCAATATTTATGACCATGTTATAACATAATTCCATAAACAACCCCCTTTTACCTAATCTAATTTTACGTCCCCATGCCACAAGTTGCAAGAAAGTGTGTTACTATGCTTGGGCCAATTACAAAAAAAGAGAGAACCGAATACTCGATTCTCTCTCGGATTAACTTATATTATCTGAGGAAGCCTGCTACAATCTGCTCCTCCGCTTCTTCTTCGGTGAGTCCAAGGGACATAAGCTTGATTAGCTGGTCACCGGCGATTTTTCCGATGGCTGCCTCGTGGATAAGGGCTGCGTCAACGTTTTTAGCGTCAAGCTTAGGTATTGCCACAACGTGTGCGTTGCCCATGATGATTGCGTCGCAGGCAGCGTGTCCGTTGCATGCGCAGTCGCCTTCGATGGATACTTCAAAGATTTGCTCTGAATCATCCTTTGCAACTGAACGTGATACAACATCAGCGCTAGAGCCTTCACCCTGGAGCAAAACTTTGTAGTCAGATGTGGCTGACTGTGAGCCGTGAGTCATAAGTGCCTCGTGAATTAAGAGAGTAGCTCCTTCTTTAAGCTCAGCAAGGTTGGTACGTATTGTAGAGTCAACGCCCTTAATCTGTACCATTTCCATCTCTACGTAGCTGCCCTCTTCCTGATATACGTTAGTAACTGGGTTGAGGATACGGGCTCCCTTGCCGTCGCCCTCACCGTAGTGCTTTTCTACGTACTTGATTTTGGCATTTTTGCCAACGTGGAATGTATGGATACCGTCGTGCTGAGAGTCTTGGTCGCCACAGTTTGAGATACCACAACCTGCTACGATAGTTACGTCAGCATCTTCTCCGATGTAAAAGTCGTTGTATACCATATCCTTAAGTCCACTCTCTGTAAGGACTACAGGAATGTGTACGCTCTCGCCCTTTGTGCCTGGCTTGATAATGATGTCGATGCCTGGCTTGTCCTCCTTGGTGACAATGTCGATGTTGGCAGTTGTGTTTCTGCCGGCGCTGGCACCATTGGAACGGATATTGTATGCTCCCTGAGGAATGCCATCTAGATCAGCAACCTCATGTAAAATATTCTTCTGAATTGCATCAAGAGTCATTACTGATCACCTCCTAACTTCTCGCAGGCAATATTTGCTGCTGCAGATGTACCAAGAAGTCCTGGAAGAATCTCATCTTTTGGCCCTTTTGCCTTAACCTTGCCATTTTCAATAACTACGATTTCGTCGGCAATGTTAAGTATGCGCTCCTGGTGAGAAATAACGATAATAGTACCGTTGATTGTCTGGCGCATGTTCTCAAATACTTTTATTAAATTCTGGAAACTCCAAAGGTCGATACCTGCCTCTGGCTCATCAAAAATTGAAAGCTTTGTTCCACGAGCTAATACTGTGGCGATTTCAATTCTCTTGAGCTCTCCACCTGAAAGTGAAGAATTCACCTCGCGCTCAACATAATCCTTAGCGCAAAGTCCAACCTTTGAAAGATACTCGCATGCTGCTGCAACCGATATGTGCTTGCCTGCTGCAAGTCTGAGCAAATCGATTACACGAATGCCCTTGAAGTGAACTGGTGCCTGGAAAGCAAAACTGATTCCCATTTTTGCACGCTCTGTAATATTCTTCTCAGAGATATCCACACCATCTAAAATAATCTGGCCAGATGTCAACTGATTAACGCCCATTATGAGCTTTGCCAATGTGGACTTACCTCCACCATTTGGACCGGTGATGACTATAAACTTGCCATCTTCTACCGTAAGGTCAAGACCGTCGATGATTTCTTTTGTAGAATCACCCTCATCATCGACCCTATAAGTAAGGTTCTTGATTTCAAGCATATTTAATTACTCCTCTAACAAAACAAAAAACTATAGTATTAAAAAATAGGGGTCATCGTGCCAGCGATATTACCCTATAAACATTAGGTCTTTTAAGTTGCTATATTATAATAACATTATTTTTTCAAAAGAAAAGGACAAAGGGCCAAAGAAAAAAGCTACTGAGAAATCTTCTCAGTAGCCTGTATAATCTAGCTTTTTAATACGCTGGTACTGGCTCTTGTGGTACTACAGCAACCTCAGGTGTAGGCTGTGTAGCTGCAAGTGCTGCCGCGTATGCTTTTTCAGTTTTGTCAGCTAAGATTCCCTGACCAATAAGACTGTAAATTGTCTTATAAGTGCCTCGCGAATAATGAATTCCGTCGCTTGATGAAACCTTGCCAAGGACCTGTGAATATGTGTCAATGTAAGTAACATTGGCGCTAAGTCCCGATTTCATTTTTGAGTTCCATGACTCAATTACTGAATTAGTAATTCCTGGATATGAGCTTGTCTCAAATGCCATTGGGTTAACTGATACGTAATATACGCTTGCTCCAAGAGCTGTCCAGTTAGCTGCCTTTTCATTGATATATGATGTGTACTTGCTTGTGTATGAAAGGCTTCGTACATCGTTGACACCCATTAGAATAACTACGTCAGTGTTGGAATTAATGTTGGCCTCTACCTGTGGTACGCCAGTGCTCTTCATCCACGAATATCCCATTCCGATTTTGGCTGACCAGATATTGCCATTTTTTCCTACAGCGCTCTTCATACCCACTGTTCTGGAATCACCGATTAAAACCAATTGTCTGGTAGCCTGTGCCACGCTCACCTCTGCTGCTGTCTGATTGTAAAGCTGTGCTTCTGGTGAAACATATTCTGTTGGAACTGCCTCTGCTGGTGCAACCTCTGTAACAGGTGCAGCCTCTGTAACAGGTGCAGCCTCTTCAGCATTAACAATCATTCTCGGCATCAAACAAACAAATGCCAATGCTAATGCCATAATACCCTTAGTTTTCTTACACATAAAAATAGTTCCCTCTTGTGTATAACCAAAAATCTATTGCATTCTATTACAAGTTTGTGTCTAAATTGTGACGAGCAAACTATTTTCATTATTTTACACATTTTGATAAAAAATGCAAATTTTAATTTTTCAAATAGAAAATTGCCAGCTGTGTACGGTCTCTAAGCTCCAGTTTTTCAAGGATTGTAGACAGATAGTTTCTCACTGTTCCCTCTGACAAAAAGAGCTTTTGGGCAATCTCTTTGTTTGAAAATCCCTCCGCCACTAGTTGAATAACTTCGTATTCCTTTTCAGTAATATCTTTTTCCTGATAGTTAAATCCTCCAGGATTGTCAGCTTTATTCATTAATGCAGGAAGCTTGTCCACAATGGCTCCTCCAAAAACACTCTGCCCATCAATAGCCGCATGCAAGGCAACTGGTAGTGATTTGTAATCCTGCTTTAAAAGATATCCCTTAACTCCAAGCTTGAGGGCCTTCACTATGTACTCATCATCTGAAAATGTTGTCAAAAACAAAATAGTGGCATCTGGATGTTTCCCAAGAATCACCTCTGCTGCCTCCAGTCCATTCATATCAGCCATGCGAATGTCCATAAGCAAAATATCTGGCGTCAGCTCATCATAGAGCTTCACTGCTTCTTTTCCACTATTTCCTTTGCCCACTACTTGAAAATCTTCCTCAGCGGAAATAATCATCTCCAGGGACATTGTTATGAGCTCATCATCGTCGATAAGTAAAATTCTTTTCTTGTCCATATTTTCTCCCACATATTAATTCTTACCACCAAATGGTAGTCTGGCATACACCGTAAATCCCTCATCAGTATAAAAGTACGCATCGCCACCTATTGACCTGGCTCTATTGCTAATGTTGTTAAGACCTATTCCCTCGTAATCATCTGTCTGTAGCTTTCTCTTAGTCTCTTCAGGTACTGTACCATTGTCAGTTATCGACAAGGTACAAAAGCTATAATTCTGCTGCATGATTATCGATACTGTATCGCCATTTGAATGCTTTAAAATATTGGTCACTGCCTCTTTTAAAATACCAATCAAAGACAATTTTATATTAGTAGGAATTGCTTCGTCTAAATCCAAATCCGTATTTACGGTAAAGTTTTTCAACTCTCCTATTATTTCCTCAAAATTCTTTTTTAAGTCAATTGAATCATCATGTAAATCATGAACTGAAGAGCGCATTTTTGCCATGGATTCATCCAGAGTGTCTGCCAGCATCTTCAGCTGTGGCTCTAGGGTTTCGTCCTTGTTGACTGTAGTGATGGCTCCCAATAATAGGATTGCTCGTGAAAGTAAGTGTCCCACATTATCATGTATTTCTCTAGCAATTCTATTTCGCTCTGCAAGTGTAGCCAGATGTACCTGCTGGTCCTGTTCCATCATAAGTCGGCGGTTTTTGTTTTCCAAAACATTCTCAAGTTCTCTGCTGTCATCCTTGGTCTTGTTTAACATTTCCTGATAATGAGTCATTCTGCTATATAAAACCAGGGCAGCTCCTGTTAACCCTGCAAGAATCACAACTGCCCACATCATAAGATACTTGCTAGGACTAGCGCTTTCACTCCATTTTACCAAGGCTATTTCCGTATACAAAAATGGGATTGCAGTCAGACAAATATATATATATTTATTTTTGAACAAAAGACTAACTTCCATAAATAAAAAAATGCAAATAGACACTACAACCGAAGTGGTTGTAATGCCTTTTGCATTGGTAATTAAAGTTAATCCGATAGCTGCCAATAAGCGAACTATTACATCAAATAGCATACTGTTCCTTTTTCTTTGAAATAATCATTCCTGCTGCAAAAAATGCAAATGCAAATAAAATTTCAATCAACAAATACATTCCAAATTGCTTACAGAAGATTTTGCTTGTAGCTGTATTATTTATAAATTTAATTGCTGCCACGTACCAATATAATGGAAGGAAATGAGCAGCCTTTATAATCGATTCTGACAAAAACTGTATATCAACAAACACGCCACAGAGGAAACTCATTGAAATAATAAACATGTTTGAAAGCATATTAATGAGATTCTCACTTGAGGTGATTGTGCTAAATAAGTAAGCCACTCCAAGTCCTACAAACATCAGCACGTAAGCATTAATTGCATAATAAATCAGCTTGTCATTAGCATATTCTCCACTTGCCAAATGAATCACAAGAATAACAACTGTGGTAAGTACAAATCCAAATAATGCAACTGCGCCGATTATAGCAAAATTTCTCTTTTTAAAAGTCATTCCGCTGACAGAAATTCTATTGCTTACATCCTTGTCCTTTGTAAAGCTGATAAGCGCTGTGCTGACACAGATGCAGAGAATCATCATCATGCTATATCCGTTAAATGTAAACATTCCTGTGTAGAATGAACGATGGTTTTCATCGGATTTGTCATTGACAATAGCCTTTGTATCATTAAGCTTAACCATCTGCTGATGAGTCAGTTCTATTGCTTCATTTTCAGTATACCCATTCTCCATATAAATCACAATGTCATTCAAATAGTCGTTTATTTTCTGGGTCAAAAGGTACTCTGATGCCGATGTACCAGGAGCAATATATTCTAATTCGTTTTTACCATCTCCTGCTTTAAGAGATTCTCCAAAGCCCTCTGGAATTATGATTGCATACTGATATATTCCAAATCTCACATTGTCATTAATAGTCTGTGTATCCTCAGTCTGAGGGTCAATCACCTTTTGAGTATCTTTTAAATATGACACCACCGCCTTACTGATGTTTGAATTATCATAGTCTGTCACTGCAACCTTCATTGTCACCTCTTCAAACATGGTATCCGTTGTAGTCACATTAGCTCTGGCAGTTATATTTCCAAAAAATGCAAAGATGGAGAAATATACGATTATATTTATCATGTTGGATCTGATAGATTTGATTATTGCCTTAAAGACTGACATATTTTCTCCTCCTTAAAAACATTGCACTTATGATTAAACACGCTGCAATAATAATTAGCATTGTAAAAATATCTCTGTAATAAACCTCTGTCTTTCCGTATGTAGCTCTCACATACAGACAATCTGTCAAAAGTGCCGCTGGGTTAATTCTGTTGATAATTGGACAGTGATACTCTATTAACTGCCTAATCTGGTGCCACATAAGACCGCTTAAAAATGAGCAAGTCATTGAAAAGCAAAGTGGAATTGCTACTAGCAAATTTGGATTCTTACAAAGAGAACCTATAAGTACTCCAAATGAAATACCAAGTGCACTACCAAGTGTTGTTATTGCCAGTACATTTAAAAGTGGAATACCAAAATCAATTCCTAAAACTTTTTCCACATAAAAAGCTACGATTCCATTTGAGATAGACTGCAGTACTACACCTGCTAAAATTCCTGCCACAATTGATGGAAGCTTATACACTGGAGCGCATTCAAATCTCTTACCATTCTCGGAAAGATTTGCACACATACCCTCTAACATCCTAGTACTTATCCACGAACTAAAAAGAGATGACATAGCTATCAATGCAAAATAGTATTGCAGATATGGTGATGTATTTGTACCAAAGTCATATTCCTTTAAAACAGACTTATTAATCTCCATCATCTTAACTGCATTCATTACATTTTCAGGATGGTCCTTGGCAATAGTCTCGATTACGGCCTTACCATTTTCATACTCTCTTACAATCTGATTTAGTGTGGTAGATACAAGACCATTGGCGGGCACTATAGTTTCTACACTGCCATTTTCTTCTATATAAATACCTTCTACTTCATCCTCATCAAGTGCTGTTTTCGCGTCCTCTACATCACTAAATTTATGTACTTTAAGGACCCTAATTCCATCATTTTTCTTACTTAGGCTTGAAAGCACCAGAGAAAAAGGACTATTCTCTTCATCCGTATTTACGTAGCCCACTTCAATAGTCTTAAAGGCATCTGGGTCATCTTTTATCATATTTCCAAATCCCAGGAAATAAGCTGTTGCAAGTACAAGTGGAAAAACCAGATTCCAGCCAAGTAATGTGCGGTTTCTGGAAATCTCTTTTATTTTATAGAAAAACATTCTTATGAACATTTGTCTCTAAGCTCCTTTCCTGTGATTTCAAGGAATACGTCGTTAAGTGTAGGTAACTCTGTGGATACACGGCCAAATGGTACGTTGTTGTCTGTGAGATAGCTTAAAATATGTACCAGATTATGCTCACCACCATTGCAATTAATGATAATGTCATCTCCCTCTTCCTTTGTCTTATATACATGGTTGATTTCTTTAATTCCCTCAATAATCTTCTCTGATTTTCCAGGCAAGCTAATTCTGATTGTCTCTCTATTCATAAGCGTTGCCTTAAGCTCAGCAGAAGTTCCATTTGCAACATTTTTGCCGTGGTCCATAATGACAACTCGTGTACAAAGCTCCTCAACTTCTTCCATATAATGTGAGGTGTAAATGATTGTAGCTCCCTGCTTGTTCATCTTTTTGATTCCCTCAAGAATTGCATTTCTACTTTGTGGATCAACGGCTACTGTAGGCTCGTCGAAAATAATAAGCTTTGGCTTGTGAGCGATTCCGCAGGCTATATTTAATCTTCTAAGTAAACCTCCGGAAAGCTTCCTTGGTTTGTACTTTTTGTATTCTGTAAGTCCTGTAAATTCAAGTGCTTCCTCAACATACTGCTTTCTTAATGTCTTGTCGGTAATGTATAGGCCACAGAAGAAATCAACATTTTCATATACATTCAAAGTATCTATAACTGCTACGTTCTGAAGTACAACACCGATTTTTGATTTGATATCGTATTTATCAGGTGCCATCTTCTCACCAAAAATTGTTATCTCCCCTTTGTCAAAAGTTAAAAGTGAAAGAAGGCAATTGATTGTTGTAGTTTTTCCGGAACCGTTTGGTCCAAGGAGTCCAAGGATTTCTCCCTCCTCAACCTCTAGAGAGAAGTGGTCAACTGCCAGCTTATCTCCATATCTTTTTACAAGGTTTTCTATTTTTACTATCTTCTCACTCATAATCTTCTCCTCTCGATTATTTGATTCATTTAAAACTCCTAGAGTTTGTTTGTTTTATTTTATGATTGAATGATACAAAAAAATAACAGCCCTCTGTAGTGAAGGCTGTCATCATGTGAAATGACAAATGTCATTTATTATTTTTCATTTTTTCACATACTATATAGTCTTTGTGGTCCATGTACTACAATCCCACACATCAGTAGCCAGTCCCTCATAGAACTCTGGCTCATGACATACCATAAGAATGCTGCCGTTGTACTCCTTAAGCGCACGCTTCAGCTCGTCCTTGGCATCCACATCAAGATGGTTGGTAGGCTCATCAAGTAGAAGTAGATTGGTCTCACGATTTAAAAGCTTGCAAAGTCTCACCTTGGCCTGCTCACCACCTGAAAGAACTCTACACAAGCTCTCTATATGTTTTGTTGTAAGTCCGCACTTTGCCAGTGCTGCTCTTACTTCATTTTGATTGTACGATGGAAACTCGTTCCATATTTCCTCGATACAAGTTGTTGAAATATGCTGATCCATCTCCTGCTCAAAGTATCCAATTTCAAGGAATTCTCCCTGATAAACTGTGCCTGAAAGTGGTGGAATCAAGCCTAAAATGCTCTTTAAAAGTGTTGTCTTTCCGATACCATTGGCACCAGTGAGCACTATCTTTTGCTTGCGCTGCATCTCTAAATTAAGAGGCTTTGAAAGTGGCTCATTTTTATCGTAGCCTATAATCAAGTCCTTTGTGGAGAATATTACACGGCTTGGGGTGCGGGCTTCCTTAAAGTAAAATTCTGGCTTTGGCTTTTCTGCTGCAAGCTCAATCATGTCCATCTTGTCTAGCTTTTTCTGGCGTGACATTGCCATATTTCTAGTAGCAACATTTGCCTTGTTTCTAGCCACAAAATCCTTTAACTCAGCTATCTCCTTCTGCTGTCTATTGTACGCTGCCTGGAGCTGACTCTGCTTCATAGCATAGACTTCCTGGAACTTATCATAGTCGCCAACATAGCGATTAAGCTGCTTGTTATCCATGTGATAAATCAAGTTGATAACCGAATTTAAAAATGGCACATCATGGGAAATAAGGATAAATGCATTCTCATAGTCATTGAGATAGCGCTTTAACCATTCAATATGCTCCACATCCAAATAGTTGGTAGGCTCGTCAAGAAGTAAAATGTCTGGCTTCTCTAAAAGCAGCTTTGCCATAAGTACCTTGGTTCGCTGTCCACCTGAAAGCTCTGTTACATCCTTATCAAGTCCCAACTCGAGAACGCCAAGGGCTCTAGCGACCTCCTCAACTTTTGCATCTATCATATAGAAATCATGCATGGTAAGCAGGTCTGCAATAGTACCAGCCTCCTCCATGAGCTTGTTCATTTCCTCGTCATCTGTAACATCTCCAAGGCTAGCATAGATGTCATTCATCTCCTGCTCCATCTCATAGAGAAAATCAAATGCACTGTGAAGGACACTGCCTATAGTCATTCCCTTTTCAAGAACAGTATGCTGATCCAAGTACCCAACTCGCACCTTTTTCGACCACTCTATCTTACCTTCATCTGGCTGAAGCTTGCCTGTGATTATATTCATAAATGTGGACTTACCCTCACCATTGGCTCCAACAAGTCCAATATGCTCACCCTTTAAAAGTCTAAATGAAACATCTTCAAATATGGCTCTATCTCCAAAACCATGGGATAAATGCTCTACGTTTAAAATACTCATATTACCTCACAATGAAGAACTCCCATTGAAAATTTGCCTTCGACAAATGGGAGTTCTGTATATCAAGAAATCTTCCCTAAAGGGCCCTCCTTGATACATTATTCAAAATAAATATCTGTTGAACCAAGACCGTTATCAACATTTGCATAAACGATTGGCTGGTTTTCATCCTTGGAGCCTTCTCCGTGGATGTTAATTTTTCCGAGTCCGTTTTCTGTCTTAAATACTACTCTAAATTCCTTTGGGAAATAGATATTAAGTTGGCCTAAGCCATTGTCGATATCAAGCTTTGCCCCCTCTGGTGCAATTGTTGTGCCATTCATGTAAACCGTAAGCTGACCAAGGGCATTATCAATATTACCCTGACGGAGATTCTTGATATTAACATACTGGGTCTTTGTGCCCATATTATTATCTAAGTCAAATCTGTCTGTATCCTCAGTATACTCTGAGCCCCCAGCATCACAGAATTTGTCATGTGCATTCTCGTAGATTTTAGTATATTTCTTCTTTCCAAATATAAGTGTAAGTCCTACTCCAATAAGCACAAATGCAAGAATGATTATTGCATAATTTACACTGCCAAGACCTAATTCACTTTGGAATAAGCATGCGCCAATACCAAGTGGGAAACATACTCCAAGCCAGCTTCTTTCAAAAAGTGACTCTATAAGTACTATAGCTAGGATAATGCACATTCCAATTTTTACCATTGGAAATGTCTGAAATGCTGTTGTCTTGCTAAGAAGTAAACATACCGCAAATGCGATAATCGCTAGTCCTCTAACTACTGCTTTAATTCTATAATCTTTCATCTTTTCAACCTCTTTTCATCCATGATTTCTATCAATGCTTTAATATAGTTTCTCGATGCATAAGCCTTCTTAATGGAGTTCCTAAAGGATATCTCGCTTGCTCCTGTAATGTTCTTTTTAATAGAAGCAATTAGTTCCGTATTTACGATAGTCGATTTGGATACTCGTAAAAAATCCCTCGGTAACAACTCCTCAAGCTCATATAATTTTTGTCTAACCCTGTAGATTGACTTTGCTGTGTGGACAGATATGTAATTACCATCAGCCTCCAAAAACAATATTGTTTTGACATCCACATAGTACTCTGTGTCATCAATATAGGCTGATATCTTTTGCCCACCTGTCTGCTTTTGGGATAACAGTCGCTGCAGCTCTAATATCTCATCTGTTATCTCTCTGCAATGGATGGTTATCATGTCCTGCTGTAAAGAATCATCTACGTCAATATTTATCTTCATAACTATTGGCGCCTCCTATGATTATAATTTTACATATCTTTTTTCCTCGTACAACAATTTGGGATAAGAGGTAAATTTTATCTCCTGAGAGGTAAATAAAAGATGCTTGAAATACTTTCAAACAGACTCTCTAATTCTTTTTTATATGGAAACTATTTTGTCAAATCACTCCAGGTCTCTTCCTTAAATCCTGGCATTACGCCCTTATCAGTTATCAAAAGAGGTCTCTTAACAAGCATTCCATCTGATGCAAGAAGCTTGTACATCTCAGCCTCACTCATATCAGGAAGCTTCTTTGAAAGCTCCATTTCTCTATAAAGCATTCCGCTAGTGTTGAAGAATTTCTTAAGTGGAAGTCCACTTTTCTTGTGAAGCTCCTTAAGAGTCTTCTCATCTGGATGATTCTCTTTTATATCAATAACTTCATGGTTGATTTTATTATCCTCAAGCCATTTAATAGCCTTTTTACATGTGGAACATTTTGAATAGCAATATACTTTAATCATAGTTTCTCCTCTCTTGTAGGCAAATTCCTTAAATATTATCTTCATTTTCTCATATTTGTTGCCAGAAAAAAAGCTTCTGAGAATGTATCCCAGAAGCTGAAATAATTTCACGTATTAATTTTTCTTTTAGAATCCTAAAGAATCGTTAACAAGAATCACATGCATTCTGTCATTATGTCTAGAATATCTAGTAATTAAAAACTGGCAGCAAATAGTATCAGGTGATTTACAATTCATGCATGAACCAGTCTGTGCGCATGGTGTTGTAAGTCCAAATCTCTGAGCGTTGATTGGTGCTGCCACATTTCTCGCACGCTTCATAGCACCATCAATATCATCACACACCTTATTCATACCTACGATAAAGATAACGTGCTTTGGTCCATGGGCAATAAAAGAAACTCTATTTGAATTGCCATCTATATTTACCATTACGCCATCTTCTGTGATAGCATTGGCACTTGATAAGAAATAGTCTGCATCATAACCCTTTAAAGTTGCAGCTCTTTTTTCTTCAGGTGTTTCGGCATTTTCTCTTTCGATGAAATTATAATTGCCATTTTTTAATGCATCTACAAGACCAATCTCCCTTGCAGACATAGCCCCACCCATTGTTACTGATGAAGTCTCTGGAATTAAATCAAGGGCTATCTTAAGTGCCTCTTCCTTAGTAGCAGCATAGTAGCCTGTCATATTTCTTGATTCAAGCCCCTTGATAACCTTCTGTGCCAGCAGTTGGTTACGCTTTGTGATATTTTCGTTCATAACGACTCCTTCCTTCTCTTTTAATTAACCCTTTTTATTAACTCTGCTTTCTCATCCTATTTAGATAAGATGATGCTGCAGTAGTATATGATTTTTCAGGTGATACTTTCTCCGGTCTTGTCTCTTTTTCTTCAGCCTCTTCAACTAGCGCTAATTCTTTGACAAAAACTGATTGCTTATTTAAATATTTAAAAATAGTAAGCCTTTCCTTAGCTCGAGTCATTCCCACATAGAAGATTCTTCTTTCTTCTTCAAAATCCTTTTTATCCTGAGCTGATGCTCTTGAATTTTTCCTAATGACTTTGCTTGGAAATACCCCATTTATAACATCCATAAGAATTACACTGTCATACTCCAATCCCTTGCTAGAATGGATTGTGGAAAGTATCAGCTTCTCCCTTTTTCCATTTTTCTTTTCAGAGAGAATCTGGCGGAGTTCATAAAGGCGATTTATAAATGATGGAATAGTCGGCTCCTGCTTTGCAAGCATTTTTAGAATAAATAACTTATTCTTATCTAGATTATTTGCAGTCATGTATTCGCCATATCCCATATATTTTTCTATTCTGATGATAGCCTTGTATGGGTCCTCATTTACCATGTTCTTAAAATGAGTGTCAAGAGATCTGCAATTACCTAATACCCGCCCATTAATATTTATAAGCTCTGCCGCCTCTAATATGGATGAGCGATTTCTCTCGGCCAGCCTGCACATTTCTATTGCGTTTTGCTTGCTGAGATAGGACTGGAATTTAAAATATATCTTCATAAATAATTCTTCATCCATTGGTACAAATGAAAACTGAAGAATGTTTAATATATCTAGCACCACTTTATTTGTAAAAAAAGCCATATCCACATTTTTAATGTTATAAGGCAATGCTTTTCTCTCCAACAAATCCACAAGCGGCAAAATGCTCTCGTTGTCTCTATATAATATGGCTGTCTGGTTTTGAATATTCTCTGCCACCTTAATTAGGTAAGCATACTGCTTTTCCCGACTAATCTCCAGGAAATTAATCTCAGATGTGCCCTCTCTTGTAGCACATATATGCTTTTGATACCTGTCTTTGTTATGTTGTATAAAAATGTCAGCGGCCTCTATTATTTTTGCATTGGAACGATAGTTTTTGTCCATGTATAAAACTTTTGCTCCAATATGCTCTTTCTCAAAATTTAAAAGAGCATCTGGGTAGGCTGCTCTAAATCCATAGATACTCTGGTCCTCATCTCCTACCATGAAAATATTGCCAGCATTTCCCGCCAGCAAATTAATTATCATATGCTGGATTTTAGAAGTGTCCTGAGCCTCATCAACACAGATATATGGATACTGCTTTTGATAGTAATCAAGTATAAATTTAGAGCCCTTTAAAATCCTATATGCATAGACCATCTGGTCATCATAATCCATCAGACTTCTTGATTTAAGCTCATTATTATATATTTCGTATATTTGAAGTAAATCAAGGTCCTCATCTTTCCCAAGCTTCTTGATTTCCTCTTTATCTAAACACATATTTTTGCAATATGTAATTAACGTCCTTACAGTTTTAATATCACTTTCTGTCGGATATTCTCCCACTACGTTTAAATAAATATTTCCGAGAAGTGCGCCTATTTCCTTTTCATCTGTACATAATTCAAATGAAGGCTTGTCAATTAATCGACCATAATGAGCGATTACCTTGGCACAAATTCCGTTGATAGTTCTGAACTCTAGTCTATCTGAAACTTCCTCGCCAAATATATTTTTAAATCGAGCAGCCATGTCTTTTGTTGCTGCCACGGTGTATGTAAGTGTGAGAATATTTTCTGGCGCAATGCCCTTGCAATAGAGCATATATCCCAAGCGATTAACTAACACTGTAGTCTTGCCACTTCCTGGAACTGCCAAAAGAAGCACAGGCCCCTCAACAGTCTTCACAGCCTCAACCTGCTGCTCATTGAGCCTGGCTCCGTATGTTTCAAAAAATTCCTGCTGCGTCATATATAACTACGATATTATCTCCTAATCTCTTTGTTACCTATATTATTTCTTTGGCACATCCTGCAACTGGAATCTATATTTCTGCTCTACATCAGGGTACTTCTCATGATCCACCTCTGATAAAAACATATCCAGCGGTCTCACCCATAGAGAACCATCATCATATAGCTTTCTATAAATTACCATATCTTCCTGTGTCTCCGAATGCTTGCATACATCCTCAACCAAGTAGTAGTTTCCTTTAAAATGTTTATAAATTCTGTGTAATTGTAATTCTTGCATTTTTATTCTCCTTTTTTGCTCTCATCTTATATAATACGGTTTTCTATAGAGGTATTCTAGTAAAAAACTCTGAATCATTCTCATGATGTATATAAATATATAGTAAGAGCCTTATCAAATCTAGTGGGATTTGATAAGGCCCTATATTTTTTAGCTCCGCTCTGTGTTTCCCTTAATTGCTCCTATTCTTGTAAAGATCAGTGGACCAAAGAAGAAAGGACAGAAATAGCGTATTCCATTTTTCACAAATGCCTCTATCCATCTGACTGATACTAGTGAAGATATCATATCGGCAAATATATCACCTAATAGATAAACTGTAATTCCTATAATCGCTCGAATTAATTTATCTTTCATACTTAGGTTTTCTGTGCTGAAGGCGATATATTTTTCTTCTAGAATCCAAGCAGATAGAATTCCTATAATCAATCCTGCTTTATTTGCGTATGATTTAATAGCGCGAACAGGCTTATATATAATTTTGCCTGCCTCATTATAATCAATAGGATAATTCTTAACTACCATAAAAGCAGTAACTACCACAATAACTGCAACCACTACAAAATAGAAAATCATACGATTTTTTAATGAATCTCCCAGTTTCTTTTGAATAATGCTGGTCAGATATATTACTGCTATGGCTTCTAATATAGCTACTATTACATCCTGTGGTGTATGTACGCCTAGATAGTTTCTTGAAAATGCAACTAAAAGTACCAATAATATAAAAGTCGCACATACCGCTTTCTTTTTACGATAAACATAAGCAATAGCGCCATAAGATGAAGCACTGCTTTGTGTATGACTACTTGGGAATGAATATCCCCCCGCCCCTTTAATTGCTTTTTTTGTTGGTTTTATCAGCTCTGAGCGCATCCATGGTCTATATATGCAAAATATGTTTTTAATAATAACATTTAGAACAGAGCCTATAGAAAAAGAAATCAATACAAACTCACCCTTCTTCTTATCTATACAGAAGAATATTATCATAGGAATCAATATAAGCAGAGCTCCCCCTGCTGTATCAGTTATAAATTGTATTAGCTCATTGAACCATTCAGGAGCCCTTAATCTGATATTCTGTAAAAAAAGTAAATACTTAATATCCATTTATAACTCACCTTTCTACAACTCTCTAAATTCCATATTTCTCTTTATTTCTTATAATAGTAATAGAAATCCATTACAATCAGCGGTGCTAATGTACAAGCAACTAGGGCGCCTCCCATAATAACAAATAAATCATTTACTATTATTTTGCCTAGTATAATTGCCAATAAACCTAATGTACTTATTGCTCGAACTATTATATATTTCCTTTCATACTTCCATTCATCTCTTTTATCTCTTATATAAAGTAAACATACCCCATAAATAATAATCATCATCCATACTGAACCGCCAAAAAACTTGAAGGCCAATACCAATGATAAAATTAACGCAAAAACTCCCCATACCTTATTACTCATACGTTATCCTTCCATATACAACAATGATATTTTTTAGAATCTATTCTTTTATCCATACAATATCTTAACTCTCAGTTTTATGCAACAACATTTTATATATTGTATATTAATAGCATAAAAAAACCCTCCGAGGAAATCCTCGTGTTAATATATCAAAATCTTTAAAGCCTGATGCTAGCCCTGATATTATTCTCTTATTTTCATATGCATTTTGAGCATCATTTAATTCTTCAGATACAAGTCGTCGATTAATGCGTATATTATTCATATACAAACTCTCCTTTATAATATTGACAATAATTCATCCAATGAGCTCTAGGAAATAGGCAGGCAATTTTCGTACAAGATTCAATAAACCATGCCGGAATATTAGCGTTTTCCATTACATCTAACATTTCAGCGTTCCATCCTCTGTGTTTTGGAATACCTTTTCTTACATAATCTGTAATCTCAAAAGCAATTTTTCTATCCACACCATGGTCTAATAACATTTCATAAACATCTTCTCTGTTGCCAATCACCTCATGTAAAGTTACAATTCCATTCTTTATTAAGTATTCAGCATTGTTTTCCCATACTCCAATACCATGTCCTAAGCCCAAACATTTAATATAGTCCGCTACTTCTATCGGTTTACACTCCAAGAATGGCCTATAATTTTCTAATTTTGCTTTAGCTGCTGTTTTTTCATAGGGGAAAAATAAGAAATGAAATGAATCTGGAATACTTGCAAATCCTTTATACACTCTCCTCTGTTCTCCACCAATAACTACTCCACAATAATCGCCTTCATCTGTAAAAAATTTAGATATATTGTCATGGAGCAGATTTTCATCAAAATAAGCTACTAGCTTTTCATACAACGAAGGAGAAACATTTGCCTCAAAACAACATCGATAATCATTACTATCGTTTATACAAAATTCAGAATATAACTTAGGGTTACAATCAACAGGATCAATGCTTGTCATGCCTAAAAGGTAAGCTAAAACCAATGAACCAACTGTACCTCTAAACCAATATTCCTCTTCGTTTGCATTAATTGCCTGTAATACATCGTAAATAAATAACCAGCACGAAGCAGATTTTTGTTTTTCTGTGATTTCCAATTCCCAAAGCAATCTTTCTCTAGCCTCCTCTTTTTTGTCTACCTTATAAAGCTTTTGAAATTTTGATTCACATAACAACAAGAGCTTCTTATCTGCATCTTCAACATATGGATATTTCATTCCTTAGACTCCTAAACATTTATTTTGTAAGAATAATGAGCAGCTGCTTCAAATATATTTTCAACCTCAGCCAACGATGGTTCATGATCATAAATATCTATCCACATCTTCATAGTATTTATCATACCTTTTAATTTTGTGATGCTTTCTCCTGCATGTTCTTTTAGATAGTCTTTAACGTCATCACTGACACATAATCCTTCCAAAATATTTTTATTAAGAATTGAATCTATCAACATAGCATTAGGCTTTTCTATGGATGCAACATAGAATATATCAATTTGCAATTTAAACTTAGGGCAATCAACAAATAATTCGTTAATACCAGTAGTTGATGAGACTACAAGCTTCTTTCCATCATTCATTATTCTTTCAATAACATGTAGAAGTTCCTCTCTCGTTGCCTCAAGATGCTGCAACCAATCCAAGTCATCAATGATTAATATATCTGCATTATAATATCTTTGTCGCATTTTATTCATCGATTCAGCATTATTAATTGCTCTCATATTTTCGATTACTTCATTAGCAAACTGTTCTCCTGTGACTAATATTATGTTCATATCTGCGTTTTTGTCTTCAATATTTCTTTTTATTGAATTCAACAAATGTGTTTTTCCAGTTCCGTTTGCGCCATAGATTAATAAAGGGTTATATAATTCGCCCAAGCTATTAGCAAATCTAATACACGCCTCTTTTGCGAAACGATTTGTTTCTGAAACAAGAAAATTATCGAATGAAAATGTATTCATAATCCAACACCTACCCTTCTGGAACTGCTATCTATTCATCAACTTTTGTACATCTGAATAGATTAATGTTGTTTGCTTAAGCAATGCCTCTGTAAACGTATCTAACAAATATCGATTTTCAATAAGCAATTTCCTTACAGCCGTATAATTTCTTTCCATTACAGCTACCATTTCTCGATTTCTGTTTTCAGCCGCAAAATCAGAGTCCTTATCTTGTATCCAACTATTGAAGCCAAACGAACACGTACTATCAACAATCTTTTCTGCGTAATCAAACGCCATATGTAAATCATTATTAGCCCCCATATCAGATGCTCCAAATACAATTTCAGTTGCGGCTTTTCCAGCTAATGAAATTTGAATTAATTTTTCAATATAATCAAATGTATACTCACTCTTAGGTCGTCTGTAATATCTAACAAATCCCAAATTGTTAGGTCTGGTCTTTCGCATTGATACAATGCTTACACTATCAGGATCAAGTATTTCCGCAACCATAGCATGGGCAGCTTCATGGTATGCTACTTCCTTTAATGAATCTTCGCTCATTGGTTTATTTATTTCTGCAGCAAGAAATATTTCATCAAGACAAGCATCTACAATATTTTGCATCTCTATTTTTTCTTGATTTTTATATGCAGCTTTCATAGCAGCCAATGAAATAATAATTTCAAGAGTTGCACACGAGTATCCATCCATTAATCGAGCAATTGACTCGGCATCTAGGTCTGCAGCAACAGCTGTATTTTTCAAATAATGTTCTATAATCTCAACTGCCTCATGTTTTAATGGTGTACCAACATCTATTGAGAAACCTAAACGGCCATAACGTAATAAAGATTTAGGCATATCAGAAACATCATTTGTAGTTGCTATCACAAAGACATCTTTATCACGTACTTCATCGAGACAAGCTTGAACTGTAACATATTCTTCTGCGTCCTTACCTCCATCTTTTTCTGCAAATTTATCCAGATCATCTAGTAAAATAATAGAAGGCGCTTTAGCAACCGCTTCTTCGAAGGCTTTTGATATTTCTTCTAAAAAACTTCCATTGGATTTCTTTTTGCGAACCACAAAGCTTTCTCTCCCAGTCGCCTTAATAAAACAATTGGCAAACGTTGTTTTTCCTGTTCCAGGTTCACCATCCAATAGGACTGCATTGATACGCCGAGCCCCCATCTTCTTATATTTATCTGAATTCTTTAGCATATCTATTATTTGTCTTAACTGGTTCTTTACATCTTCATACCCAATGATTTCCTCAAAATAATCTTTCATAGCAATCCTTTCTTTACAATTACAATGTGCTTTTATATGTACATAATAAAAAAAGCAATGCGCAGTTTTTAGCACATTGCTTTAAAGTTTCGAATTATTTAACTATCTGATATAAACCATTATCAAGTGGTCCTTCAATATAAAAGATTTGTATCTCTAAACTTTTTATTAATTTTTTTAATTCAGATCTTTTTGTGTCTGCTTCTGCCATCTGTTGGTATTGAAATTTATCTTTGAACACTAATGGTGCGGGTAACAATTTGTAATCACTAGGTATATTAAAGTCCTTAAATAACTTATCTTTATCAACAATTTTAGAATACGTATATGCTTCTAGAACGCAGCGTAACATAGTCTCCTTGCTATCCTTCTTTTTTAACTCTAAAATATAAACAACCTTATCAGCTTCATTAATTGCTAAAAGATCTATTTTCCCTATACCTATATCTGCATTACTGTTTTTTAATGGGACTTCGTAGTCTTCTATGGCACCAATTAAATCAAAACCATTCTTTATCTTTGACTGTTTCAATAATATCTTTGCAAGATTTTTTTCTTCTTGGTTAGTCAACGTGATTTCCGCATTGTGATTTACAACTTTATAACTTGCCTGTCTGGTAATAAATCTAATGCTTCTCAATTTTTCTATATTCTTATTAACAACCTTTGCAATTACTTCGGAACGATACGTATTTGGATTATCGCTCATATAATCTTCATTCGCAATAAAGCTTTCTTTATAGAACAATTGAGGATTATCTCTTAATTTCTTCTCACATATTTCTATCATTTTTTCGCAGGTAAAATTTCCTTTTGACATAAACAGCCTCCAATATATTACAAAACAATATAATTTTTATCTGATATTTCTATGTTTTCTATTTCTGGCATAATATCAAGGTAGGCACCTTGTTTTTTGTATGACGAATGATGAATTATCAATTTCTTTGGCTTTACAGAATTTACTACGTATTCTAAATCTTCCTTTGTAACATGCCCTGATACATGGACTGTACATTCTTTACCTTTCGCATAGCTAATCATTTTCTTAATCATAGTCTTATCTCTATAGCCGCTCCACATAGAATAGATTAATTTTGTCTCAAAAAGGTGCTTCTTAAAATAATAATCTACTATAGGCATAAAGAAATCATTTGCCCTCACTACCATACCAAATCCACTTGTTTCTATACTCTCCTTAAGATTATCGTCGTAATACAAGACTTTTCTGGATTTAAGTGATGATTCCCGTTCTTGGTCATAAATTTTAATTAAAGCTTGTTGATATTTATCGGTAATCATATATTTACCATATGGTACACATCTGGAAAATGCCGCTATTCTATCTAACTGCGATGATGATGTAAGTAAGAACACATACTTATACTCTTCAAAGATTTTTTCAAACTGTTCAGCTACCCATTCTTCATCAAGCTTTTTTATATTGGGCTCCTCACATCGAGTAATGGTAGTTCCCTCAGTAATCATCAAATCTATTAAGCCTAATCCTTTAAGTTGAGTTTCTAGTTTTTCTTTATAAAATCCATGTAACCTATAATCTCCAGTCAGAAGAATTCTCTTTCCACATCCTTCAATTAGATACATCACTGAATTTGCAGCTGAATGATCAGACGCAAGTGGTGTAACTTGCAAATCTTTTATCTTTATTGTCTTACCTACCGAGATTTCATTTACAGAATCCGCCCACACCGCACTACCAAGACTCTTCATATGCTCCTGTTGTACCTCCAGAATTTTCTTTGCATATTTTTCCATATACACTGGAATATTTGCATCCACATAATCGATTTCACCTATATGATCGCCATGATAATGAGTAAGAAAAATCCCATCACAATCCATAGGTCCAGTGGTAACTCCTTCAATCTCAAGAAGTTCCTGTTCTCCTTCATCTTCTAGCGGTGAACCAACATCAAATAATAGCCTTGTAGTGTCTGTACATATTTCTGTACAAACTCCACCTATCTGATTAGCACCTCTATGTAGCTTAACTCTTATAGATTCATCCATTCCCATATGCTATCTCCTATAATCAACGATACCTCTTTTCTATTTCTAAGCAAGCACTCTTGATACGTTTTCTCATACTTTCAGGTTCGAGTACCTCTATATTTAAGCCGTATTGCATAGCCCAATAGAAAAAAGTATCAGGATTACATTTCAAACTGATAATGATTTCATCTTCGCCTTCAGTAACTACTCTGAAGTCTTTTCCGAAGCTATCTACAAGATTATCCATCAGATTCTCATGTGCTTTTAACTTAATATGAATGCTATCGCCAGAATACATATAAAAATGTTCAGCCAAGTGCTCTTTCAAATTAAGACCATTTTCATATCCTTTAATGTTTTTAATCGACTTCACTTTTTCTTTTAGAAGCTCCACATCAGTGATTCTATCCAATCTATAATGAGATAAGTTTTCATACTCAGCATTATTGGCTATAAGGTAATATTTCCCTCTATTGCTAATCATCTGATACGGGCTTACAACATATTTATAATCTCGCTTTGGATGAAGCTTAAAATCTATTCCGTATTGCAAATAAGAAAAGGATATCTGCCGTCCCTTTGAAATTGCCTCATCAATAACAGCTATAGAATCCATAACCTTTTGGTTATCAGCATTCTTTCCACTGAAAGTACTATGGATATGTGACACATGTGCTTTAAAAAATTTATTTGAATATCGCTCCAACTTCTTTACTAGAGAATGAGCATCCTTATCTGAAATAGCACCTGATGTAAAAATACTATCGATTATTAAACGTAGCTCAGCATCTGTAAAATCTCTAGTGTTTAAATAGTAGCCTTGTTTTGCCACGATATCGTATCCCATTTCTTGAAGGCTAACTATATTATTCTTAACTGCTCTTCGCTCACAATCCATTCCATAGTTGGTTTTGAGCAAATCAATAATATCCTGTTGTAAAAGCCTATGGTCACTATCAGAATATTCTCTTAAAATATCTAGGATGAGCATATTCAGCATTTTCTTGGTTCCCGTTCCGTACATATAATAGCCTCCAATAATAGTATCTAATGAGGATAATAACATTAATGTATGTGCATTTTATGGCACATTGGTACTATTTATTAATTATAAAGAATTAGATTCTCATTTAGTTTTTTGACACTTTCTATCTCTCCAATCCATGTTCCTTTTTCTTAGGCTTAATCTTACGCTGTGCATTATGCTCATCTGCAATCTTTTGGGCTTCCTTAAGTCGCTCGTAAATACTAGTTTTTGTTTTCTCAACCACCTCAAGTCCACGAGACTTGAACAACCATTCTTTAAACTTCCTAAAGATATCAGAAATTGTTTTACCCCAAAATGATTGAGAATTTTCTTCTATTGCTAACTGTAAAAATTCTTTCTGGAGTGTAGATTCTGCTATCTTGTTTACTGCTTCATTTATCATCTTTTCTGTCTCAAGTGAGACTTTGTTTTTCACCTAAATAAGAGATTCCTTTTCGTCTTCTAGTCTACTTACATCTGCTGATATTACTTCATACTCTGCCTGTTTCATTCTAATATAGAACTCCTTAGACATATCATTGTTTCTTCCCTTTTCTTTTGACTTTAGCGTTTCATTACCAAATATTTCTGGGTGATCTTTTATTAAGACTTCAGCATTTTCATGTAAGATATCTTGTATTTGTTCCATTCTCTCTTTGTTAAATATCTTCGTTTTAGCAACATGCTTCTTTAGTCCTCTCTGATATCCTTCTGCAACTGGAACTCATTTCTATACTTGCTTTTACAGTGCTTTTATTATTGATAGTACTATTAGAATATGCATTATATAATTGATTTACTGAAATACCTGACATAATACCTACCTTCTAACTAAAAAAGCATTTGTAAAACAGATTAATCCGTTAATTACAAATGCTTTCCCTAATCAATATTATCTTATATTTTATATCGATTCTTATTGCTTACTACTTAACTATTATTTCTTTATCATTTTCTTCTTCATCATGATATGTTCAATCTCTAGCCAAGCTACCTCTGCAAATATCACTATCATAAACAAAACAACTTGAAGCACGCCACTACTATCTTGATTTATAAGAACACCAAAAATAAACAGTGAAATAAAAAGCATGCCGCCATATAAAATGAAGTTTCTTCCATGCCTATGATTCCATTCTGTGACACTAGTTAATTCATCTTCGCTTGGTGGTTTTTCTCCAGTGTTAATTGATACTGGCTTTTTACTTTTGTACTGTTGAATCCCCAATATAATAAATATAAGCGAAACAAAAAATGATATTGCTAAATAAATAATTGTACCCGCCATATCTAATTCTCCCATTGACATGCAAACATTTGTTCTCTATAATACTTCTTAGTGCTACCATTCACGGTAGGCGGTTAGTCCTTCTCTCGGAGGACTGTGACCTCCGTTCATATAGAGATTTCTATCCCTCTCTTAGGGAAATCTTTACTGGAGGACTTGCGTATGCTGACAATCACAGACTTAATCGCAGTCTTAGGACTGTGTGCGACTTTCTATAGTCTTGGTTACGTGCGAGGTAAGCATGATGCCAAGATACAAAAATAACCGCCGAGCCTGACAAACTGAGCGGTTATTTTTAATTGCTTTATTGTTTTGGGCTAACCGTCTATGAGACGAACCCCAAATGTTAGACAGTAGCCACCCAAGAATTAAGCTCCATTTTTTTGAAATTCTTCTCTATATTTCACAGGAGAAGTTCTCAATCTAAGCTTAATTCGCTCATTGTTATAGTACTCTATGTAGTCTCTCATTGCAAGTTCTAGCTCATCAAGAGACTTAAAATGACTTTCCTCTCCATAAAACATTTCACTTTTCATTAATCCAAAAAAATTTTCCATTACTGAATTATCTAAACAATTTCCTTTTCGTGACATACTTTGAATAATACCAGCTTTTTTGAGTCTGTTTTGATATTCATTCTGTCTATACTGCCAACCTTGATCAGAATGCATAATTAAACCGGTAATATTTAAATTAGTATTCAGAGCATCTTGTAACATCACCATTGTTTGCCTGAAATTAGGGCTTTTTCCTATATGATAGCTTACTATCTCGCCATTGAACATATCCAAGATTGGTGAAAGGTACAATTTCCCTGCTGTAATTGAAAACTCTGATACATCAGTAGTCCATTTTTCCCCTGGTCGGTCAGCTTTGAACATTCTGTTAAGAACATTATCAGCAGCTTTTCCAATATCTCCTTTATAGGATTTATATTTTTTTCTTTTGACCTTACAATGAAGCCCTAACTCATTCATAAGTTTAAGTACTAACTTATGATTAGCAGTAACGCCTTCATTTCGTAACTGAATTGTAATCCTTCTATATCCATATCGACCTTTATTTTCATTAAAAATTCTAGTAATATGCTTTTTTAAATCTCTGTGTTTATCTTGAGCTTTTTTCTTTTCATAATAATAGTATGTTGAGCGAGGTATACCTGCGCATCTTAATAATGCCATCAATGGGTACTTCAGCCTTAGTTCTCTGATGACTTCTACTTTTTCGTATAACTCTGGTTTTCCCTTTTCTGAACTAAGGCATTGAGTTTTTTTAAGTATTCATTCTCCATGCGAAGATATTCCAACTCTTTTAATAAATCCTGGTTCAAATCAACAGGTGTCCGTGGTTTCCTGATTTTAGAAGACCGTCCCCTACCATCTTCCATTAATGCACTTTCCCCCTTCTCATAATACTTTTTCTCCCATCGCTGTATCTGTGAACGACACACATTAAAATGTGCGCTAGCTTCATGCAAAGAGCAATGATTCTCTTTCATATACTTTAACACACTTAACTTGAATTCACCTGAATATGATCTCTTAGGTGTTTCAAGCTTTGCATATCCATGCTCTTTTACAATTCTAACCCATCCCATAACAGTTGTTTTGCTTACACCTATGGTTCTTCCCGCTTTTAGATATGAATACCCATCATCTAAAACCATAGATACTACTTTACACTTATCTTCGTAACTAGTTTTTTGCATATAAAAAACCCCTCCTGTTAGAATTTAATGTCTAACATTTGGGGTTCAATGCACTATCGGTAGCACTCTTTGTATATAGATATTACCATCAATAGTCTATTTCGTCAAACAAAAAAGCCCTCCGAGGAAATCCTCGAAGGGCATAATTTTTATAATTTGGGTTGGGCTGTTCGCTCGTTATTACTCGATGATTGTAGCAACACGACCAGAACCTACTGTTCTACCACCCTCACGGATAGCGAATGTAAGACCCTGCTCCATAGCGATTGGGTGGATGAGCTCGATTGTCATCTCTACGTTATCGCCAGGCATGCACATCTCTGTACCTGCTGGAAGCTCGCAAACACCTGTAACGTCTGTTGTTCTGAAGTAGAACTGTGGACGATAGTTGTTGAAGAATGGAGTATGACGACCACCTTCATCCTTTGTAAGAACGTAAACCTGAGCTGTAAACTTTGTGTGGCATGTTACAGTACCTGGCTTAGCAAGTACCTGTCCACGCTGAATCTGATCACGGTTAACACCACGAAGAAGTGCACCGATGTTATCACCAGCCTGAGCCTCATCAAGAAGCTTACGGAACATCTCGATACCAGTTACAACAGTCTTCATTGTGTCTTCCTTGATACCGATGATCTCAAGCTCGTCGTTAAGGTGAAGAACACCACGCTCTACTCTACCTGTAGCAACAGTACCACGACCTGTGATTGTGAATACGTCCTCTACTGGCATAAGGAATGGCTTATCTGTCTCACGCTGTGGATCTGGGATGTACTCATCAACTGTGTTCATGAGTTCCATGATCTTGTCGCCCCACTCGCCGTTTGGATCTTCAAGAGCCTTAAGAGCTGAACCCTTAACGATTGGACAATCGTTGAAGTCATACTCCTCAAGCTGCTCTGTAACTTCCATCTCTACGAGCTCGATAAGCTCCTCATCATCAACCATATCACACTTGTTAAGGAATACTACGATGTAAGGTACACCTACCTGACGTGAAAGAAGGATGTGCTCCTTTGTCTGAGCCATAACACCGTCAGTTGCAGCAACTACAAGGATAGCGCCGTCCATCTGAGCAGCACCTGTGATCATGTTCTTTACATAATCAGCATGGCCTGGGCAGTCAACGTGTGCATAGTGTCTCTTCTCTGTCTGGTACTCAACGTGAGCTGTAGAGATTGTGATACCTCTTTCTCTCTCCTCTGGAGCCTTATCGATGTTCTCGAAGTCTACCTTTGCGTTACCAGATACTCTCTCTGCAAGTACCTTTGTGATAGCTGCTGTAAGAGTTGTTTTACCGTGGTCTACGTGTCCGATAGTACCGATGTTACAATGTGGTTTGGTTCTGTCAAAATGCTCTTTTGCCATTTTTAAAAATCCTCCTTAATATAATGCCCTAACCGGGCTGTTTAGTTCTAAACTCTCGGTATTTCCGATTATAATAGAAATACCGAGTTTTTTCAACTATTTAGAATTACTTTGAATGATTAGAGATAATCTGTTCCTGAACGTTCTTTGGTACTGGCTCATACTTCTCGAAGAACATTGAGTAGTTACCACGACCCTGTGTTGATGAACGAAGCTCTGTTGAGTATCCGAACATCTCTGCAAGTGGAACAAGTGCTCTAACGATCTTGCCGCCGCCAAGATCATCCATAGACTGGATCTGACCTCTCTTAGCGTTGAGAGATCCGATTACATCACCCATGTATTCCTCAGGCATAGTAACTTCAACCTTCATGATAGGCTCAAGAAGTACTGGAGCTGCCTTAGCCATAGCTTCCTTGAAGCACATTGAACCAGCAATGTGGAATGCCATTTCTGATGAATCGACTTCATGGTAAGAACCATCGTAAACGTCTGCTTCTACACCAAGAACAGGGAATCCGCAAAGGATACCAGCCTTAGCTGCTTCCTCGATACCCTCACCAACAGATGGGATGTATTCCTTAGGAATAGCACCACCAACTACTGAAGACTTAAATCTGAATGTCTCTTCAGCGTTAGCATCCATTGGAGTAAATCTAACCTTACAGTGACCGTACTGACCACGACCACCTGACTGCTTAGCATACTTGTATTCCTGATCAACAGGCTTTGTAAATGTCTCCTTGTAAGCAACCTGAGGTGCACCAACGTTTGCCTCAACCTTGAACTCTCTAAGAAGACGATCAACGATGATCTCAAGGTGAAGCTCACCCATACCAGCGATGATTGTCTGACCTGTTTCCTGATCAGTGTGCTGACGGAATGTAGGATCCTCTTCAGCAAGCTTTGCAAGAGCCTCGCCCATCTTCTGCTGACCAGCCTTAGTCTTAGGCTCGATAGCAAGCTCGATAACTGGCTCTGGGAATTCCATAGACTCGAGGATTACTGGGTGCTGCTCGTCGCAGATTGTATCACCAGTTGTAGTAACCTTAAGACCTACTACAGCTGCGATATCACCAGAGTAAACCTTGTCTAACTCTGTACGCTTGTTAGCGTGCATCTGAAGAATACGACCTACACGCTCCTTCTTATCCTTTGTAGCGTTAAGGCAGTATGAACCTGAGTTCAATGTACCTGAGTATACACGGATAAATGCGAGCTTACCAACGAATGGGTCAGCCATAATCTTAAATGCTAAAGCTGCGAATGGCTCTTCATCTGAAGAGTGCTTCTCAACTGGGTTGCCATCCATATCTACACCCTGGATAGCTGGTACGTCTGTAGGAGCTGGCATGAACTCAAGGATTGCGTCAAGAAGCTTCTGAACGCCCTTGTTTCTGTAAGCTGAACCACAGCATACTGGGATAGCACGACACTCGCAAGTACCCTTACGAAGTGCTGCCTTAAGAGCATCAACAGAAGGCTCCTCACCCTCAAGATACTCCATCATAAGATCATCATCTAACTCACAGATCTTCTCAACGAGCTCTGTGTGATAAAGCTCAGCATCCTCTGCCATATCAGCTGGGATGTCTGTGATAGAAATATCATCACCCTTATCATCGTTATAGATGTATGCTTTCATCTCGAAAAGATCGATGATTCCCTGGAAATCATCTTCCTTACCGATTGGAAGCTGAAGAACGATAGCATTCTTCTTAAGTCTATCACGGATCTGATCAACAGCTCCGTAGAAGTTTGCACCAAGGATATCCATCTTATTGATGAAAGCCATTCTTGGTACGTTATATGTGTCAGCCTGTCTCCAAACATTCTCTGACTGTGGCTCAACGCCACCCTTTGCACAGAAGACACCAACGGCGCCATCAAGTACACGAAGGGAACGCTCAACCTCAACAGTAAAGTCTACGTGGCCTGGTGTATCAATGATATTGATACGGTGCTCTAAAGCACCCTTCTTAGGCTTGCAGTTTTCCTGCTCAGTCCAGTGACATGTTGTAGCAGCTGAAGTGATTGTGATACCTCTCTCTGCTTCCTGCTCCATCCAGTCCATGGTTGCAGTACCTTCGTGTGTATCACCAATCTTGTAGTTAACACCTGTGTAATAAAGAATACGCTCTGTAAGTGTAGTCTTTCCGGCATCGATATGAGCCATAATACCAATATTTCTGGTACGCTCAAGTGGATATTCTCTTCCTGCCACTGTTAGCCCCTCCTATTAGAATCTGTAATGAGCAAATGCCTTATTAGCCTCTGCCATTCTATGCATTTCTTCTTTTCTCTTAACAGCTGAACCTGTGTTACCAGCTGCATCCATGATCTCGTTTGCAAGACGCTCTTCCATTGTCTTCTCAGTACGTGTACGTGAGAACATTGTGAGCCATCTAAGGCCAAGGGCCTGACGACGATCTGGTCTTACTTCGATAGGTACCTGATATGTAGCACCACCGATACGTCTAGCCTTTACCTCGAGTACAGGCATAACGTTGTTCATAGCTTCCTCGAAAACCTCAAGTGCTGGCTTTCCAGTCTTTTCTGCGACTTTGTCAAATGCACCATATACAATCTTCTGAGCTACACCCTTCTTACCATCAAGCATGATGTTGTTGATAAGCTTTGTAACTACCTTGCTATTGTATATAGGATCTGCCAAAACGTCTCTTTTTTGAGTATGTCCTTTTCTTGGCACGATACTTCCCTCCTTAACTAAAATTTGTTAGATCAACGGTACTCACATGTAATACTGTGTGTTCGTGCAGTATTTATCTTAAGTAAAATAAAATACAACACTAACCAAAGTTTATGTGATATACAATAAATTAATACCTAAGCTATCTTATTTTGCGTCCTTAGGTCTCTTAGCGCCGTACTTTGAACGTCCCTGCTTGCGGTTAGCAACGCCGGCTGTATCAAGTGTACCTCTGATTACGTGATAACGTGTACCTGGTAAATCCTTAACACGGCCACCACGAATCAAAACAACGCTATGCTCCTGAAGATTGTGACCTTCGCCTGGAATGTATGAAGTTACTTCGATTCCGTTTGAAAGACGAACTCTGGCAATCTTACGAAGAGCTGAGTTAGGCTTCTTAGGTGTAGCTGTCTTAACAGCTGTACATACACCACGCTTCTGTGGAGAAGAAGTGTTTGTAGGCTTCTTCTTAAGAGAATTGTAACCTCTCTGAAGTGCTGGTGCTGTAGACTTCTTTACAGATGTCTGACGACCTTTTCTAACTAGCTGGTTGAATGTTGGCATTCTTTTTTACCTCCTAATTTATTCTTTTGCATGGAAATGGGCGCAATTACCCTATTAGCGCATGCTAGAACATTATATTTCCAATAAATCATTATGTCAAGCGTAAAAATGTGAAAAAACTAGGGCCAATATAGGCCCTAGTTCTATACATACTATATATAGTAGATTCTATTATTCAACATCCTGGTTCAAATGCAGTAGATGATAACTGCATTTGAATCTGGCTTTCAGCCAGACTACTTTCTTGAACATTGTTCAAGAAAGCATCCTATTACGATGTTGAATAATCTTGATGATTATTCAACATCTACTAATTCATCTGAAGTTGTGAGCTCTTCTGTCTCAGCTTCTCCCTCAAATTCCTGAGCTAATGCTGCGTTTGCAATATCAGCATCTGTAGAAAGTGGAATGTTAGAGTATCTCTTCATACCAGTACCAGCTGGGATTAAGCGACCGATGATAACGTTCTCCTTGAGGCCGTTAAGTGGATCAACCTTACCCTTGATAGCTGCATCAGTAAGAACTTTTGTTGTCTCCTGGAATGAAGCTGCTGAAAGGAATGAGTTTGTAGCAAGGGCTGCCTTTGTGATACCAAGAAGTTCCTGTGTACCAGTTGCAACTGCCTTACCCTCTGCTTCCATCTGCTCGTTAGCTTCCTCAAAATCAAGCCAATCTACAAGTGAACCAGGCATGAATCCTGTATCACCAGCATCGTCGATTCTGATTCTCTTAAGCATCTGACGGCAAAGTACCTCAATATGCTTATCGTTGATATCAACACCCTGTAAACGATATACACGCTGTACCTCGCGGATAAGGTAATCCTGAACAGCTGCCTTACCCTTGATAGTAAGGATATCGTGTGGATTTACAGAACCTTCTGTAAGTTCATCACCAGCCTCAAGCTCCTGACCTGCAAGAACCTTGATACGTGAACCGTAAGGGATGAGGTATTTCTCAACATCACCTGTCTCAGAGTTAGTTACTACAACCTCTCTCTTCTTTGTCTTAGAATCCTCTTCGATTGTAACTGTACCAGCAATCTCAGTGATGATTGCAAGTCCCTTAGGCTTTCTAGCCTCGAAAAGCTCCTCGACACGAGGAAGACCCTGAGTAATATCGTTACCAGCAACACCACCAGTATGGAAGGTTCTCATTGTAAGCTGAGTACCTGGCTCACCGATTGACTGAGCTGCGATAATACCAATTGCTTCACCAACCTGAACAGCACGTCCTGATGCCATGTTAGCACCGTAGCACTTAGCACAAACACCAACGTGTGAACGGCAGTTAAGAACGTTTCTGATCTTAACCTTCTTAATTGGCTGACCCTTATCATCAACACCGCGCTCAATAATAGCTGCTGCACGCTTTGGTGTAATCATATGGTTAGCCTTAACAATCATCTCGCCATTTGCATCATAGATTGAATAGCAAGAGAATCTACCTGTAATACGGTCCTTAAGAGACTCAATCTCCTCACGACCATCCATGAATGCGTATACCCACATACCTGGAATCTCACGATCTGTACCAGCTACACAGTCTGACTCACGGATAATAAGCTCCTGAGCAACGTCAACCATTCGACGTGTCAAGTAACCTGAATCGGCTGTACGAAGAGCTGTATCAGAAAGACCCTTACGAGCACCATGAGCTGACATGAAGTACTCAAGTACGTCAAGACCCTCACGGAAGTTTGACTTGATAGGAAGCTCGATTGTACGACCTGTTGTATCAGCCATCAAACCACGCATACCAGCAAGCTGCTTGATCTGCTTATCAGAACCACGGGCACCTGAATCAGCCATCATGAAGATGTTGTTGTACTTATCAAGACCATCAAGAAGGTCCTTAGTAAGCTCATCATCAGTATTCTTCCATGTATCAACTACTTCACGGTAACGCTCCTCCTCTGTAATAAGACCACGCTTATACTGACGTGTAATCTTATCTACAGTCTCTTCAGCTGCAGCAATAAGCTCTGGCTTCTGAGGTGGAACTGTCATATCTGAAATTGAAACTGTCATAGCAGCAATTGTTGAGTAGTGGTAACCCATAGCCTTGATATCATCAAGAACCTCTGCTGTCTTTGTAGCTCCATGTGTATTAATAACTTTTTCAAGGATCTGCTTTAACTGCTTCTTACCAACGTGGAAGTCGATTTCTGGAGCAAGCTCATTCTCAGGCTTTGTACGATCTACATAGCCAAGATCCTGAGGAATAATCTCGTTGAAGATAAGTCTTCCAAGTGTTGATGAAACATTACCTGTAACAACAGTACCATCTGCTAACTTCTTAGACATACGTACTGTGATACGTGCATGCATTGTAAGTGCTTTGTTCTCGTATGCAAGAATAGCCTCGTTGAGGTTCTTGAATGCCTTACCCTCGCCTGGCTCTTCTCTTCCATCACCTACTGTAGTACCACGCTCCTGTGTAAGGTAGTAAATACCAAGGACCATATCCTGTGAAGGAACGGCAACAGGACCACCATCTGAAGGCTTAAGTAAGTTGTTAGGTGAGAGAAGCATAAATCTACACTCAGCCTGTGCCTCCTGTGTAAGTGGAAGGTGAACAGCCATCTGGTCACCGTCGAAATCGGCGTTGAAAGCTGTACATACAAGTGGATGAAGCTTAATAGCTCTACCCTCTACAAGAATTGGCTCGAAAGCCTGAATTCCAAGTCTATGAAGTGTAGGAGCACGGTTAAGCATAACTGGATGCTCTTTAATGACATCTTCAAGGATGTCCCAAACCTGTGGCTCGAACTTCTCAACCATCTTCTTAGCGTATTTGATGTTGTGAGCCATACCATTGCCAACAAGCTCCTTCATAACGAATGGCTTGAAGAGCTCAAGTGCCATCTCCTTTGGAAGACCACACTGGTAAATCTTAAGCTCTGGACCTACTACGATAACTGAACGTCCTGAGTAGTCAACACGCTTACCAAGAAGGTTCTGTCTGAATCGTCCTGACTTACCCTTAAGCATGTCTGAAAGTGACTTAAGAGGTCTGTTACCAGGACCAGTTACTGGACGACCACGTCTACCGTTGTCGATAAGAGCATCAACAGCTTCCTGAAGCATACGTTTTTCGTTACGTACGATGATATCAGGAGCGCCAAGCTCAAGAAGTCTACGGAGACGGTTATTTCTATTAATAATACGACGGTATAAGTCGTTAAGGTCAGATGTGGCAAAACGGCCACCATCAAGCTGTACCATAGGACGAAGATCTGGTGGAATAACAGGGATAACTGTCATAATCATCCATTCAGGTCTATTTCCTGACTCGCGGAATGCTTCAACAACCTCAAGTCTCTTAATGATACGTGAACGCTTCTGACCAGTAGCGTTATCAAGTTCAATCTGAAGCTTTGTAGCCTCTTCATCAAGGTCAATTTCCTTGAGAAGCTCCTGGATAGCTTCAGCACCCATTCCTACTCTGAACTGGCTACCATAAGTCTCTCTAGCCTCCTGGTACTCAGCCTCTGTAAGAACCTGCTTATACATAAGAGCTGTATCACCTGCATCAAGTACGATGTATGATGCAAAGTAAAGAACCTTCTCTAATGTCTTTGGTGAAAGATCAAGAATAAGTCCCATACGTGAAGGAATACCCTTGAAATACCAAATATGTGAAACTGGTGCTGCCAACTCAATGTGGCCCATACGCTCACGACGTACAGATGCCTTTGTAATCTCAACACCACAACGGTCACAAACTACACCCTTATAACGAATCTTCTTGTACTTTCCGCAGTGACATTCCCAGTCCTTGCTAGGTCCAAAAATCTTTTCGCAGAAAAGACCGTCCTTTTCAGGCTTCAGTGTACGATAGTTAATTGTCTCAGGCTTTTTAACTTCACCGCGAGACCACTGTCTAATCTTTTCAGGTGATGCCAATCCAATCTGTATTGCGTCAAATGCTATTGGTTGATATGTCGCTTCTCTATTCTCTGGCATTTTCTAGCTCCCTTCCTATTTATTCCTCATCAAAATCATCTGCAACGTCAGAAAAATCATCTTCGTCGTATGACTCTTCTTCGATTTCATCATCGTCTACGAGCTCGCCCTCATTGTCAAACTTCTTTGTTGAGAAGCCTGCCTGAGCAAATGAGCTGTCATCTTCGAATGCGAAGTTTCTATCGCTACCTGCAATGATTGCATTGAGGTCTGTATTTCCATATTCACTTGTTTCCATGAGCTCAACCTCTTCACGGTTCTCATCGAGAACTCGTACATCAAGACCAAGTGACTGTAATTCCTTAAGTAATACCTTGAATGACTCAGGAATACCTGGCTCAGGGATGTTTTCGCCCTTGATAATTGCTTCGTATGTCTTAACACGACCGATAACATCATCAGACTTCATTGTAAGGATTTCCTGAAGTGTATATGATGCACCATAAGCCTCAAGAGCCCAAACTTCCATCTCACCGAAACGCTGACCACCGAACTGTGCCTTACCACCAAGTGGCTGCTGTGTAACGAGAGAATAAGGACCTGTTGAACGAGCATGGATCTTATCGTCAACAAGGTGGTGAAGTTTCAGGTAGTGCATGTGTCCGATTGTAACAGGACCATCAAATGGCTCGCCTGTACGTCCGTCACGAAGCTGAACCTTACCATCTCTAGAAATAGGAACACCCTTCCAAAGAGCACGGTGAGCACGGTTAGTAGATAAGTAATCCATTACATCCTCACGAAGTACATCTACGTACTTGTCAAAGAATGTATCCTCACCATTTGTTGCCTCTTCCTTGTCAAATGGCATATTTACATAGTCATTTGCAAGCTCAAGAGTATCCTGAATATCAATTTCCTTTGCACCATCAAATACTGGTGTCTCAATATCAAATCCAAGTGCCTTTGCAGCAAGTGAAAGGTGAATCTCAAGGACCTGACCAATGTTCATACGTGAAGGAACGCCAAGTGGGTTAAGTACGATATCAAGTGGACGTCCGTTTGGAAGATATGGCATATCCTCTACTGGAAGTACGCGGGAAACTACACCCTTGTTACCATGACGACCAGCCATCTTATCACCTACACCGATTTTTCTCTTCTGAGCGATGTAGATACGAACTGACTTATTAACACCTGGTGAAAGCTCATCACCGTTCTCACGTGTAAATACCTTAGCATCAACTACGATACCATAAGCTCCGTGTGGTACACGAAGTGAAGTATCACGAACTTCTCTAGCCTTCTCACCGAAGATTGCAAGAAGAAGTCTCTCTTCAGGAGTACGCTCTGTCTCTCCCTTTGGTGTAACCTTACCAACAAGGATATCACCGGCACGAACCTCTGCACCGATACGGATAATACCGCTCTCATCAAGATCCTTAAGAGCATCATCACCTACACCAGCTACATCACGTGTGATTTCCTCTGGTCCAAGCTTTGTATCACGAGCATCAATTTCGTACTCTTCAATATGAATAGATGTATAAACATCATCCTGTACAAGTCTCTCTGAAAGAAGAACCGCATCCTCGTAGTTGTAACCTTCCCATGTCATGAATCCGATAAGTGGATTCTTACCAATAGCAAGCTCACCATTCTTTGTAGAAGGACCATCAGCGATAACCTCGCCTGCCTCTACATGGTCACCCTTGAATACGATTGGTCTCTGGTTGTAGCAGTTAGACTGGTTAGAACGTGTAAACTTGAATAAGTTGTACTCATCTCTAGTACCGTCCTCATCAGCCTTGATGATGATACGCTTTGTCTCAGACATCTCAACGATACCAGCACGCTTAGCAACTACGCAAACGCCTGAATCCACTGCTGTCTTTGGCTCCATACCTGTACCAACAACTGGTGCCTCTGTAGTAAGAAGTGGCACTGCCTGACGCTGCATGTTAGAACCCATGAGGGCACGGTTAGCATCGTCATTCTGAAGGAATGGAATAAGGGCTGTAGCAACTGAGAATACCATCTTAGGAGATACGTCCATGTAATCAAACATCTTCTTATCGTACTCCTGTGTCTCCTCACGGAAACGACCAGATACGTTCTTTCTCATGAAGTGGCCTTCCTCGTCAAGCTTGACGTTAGCCTGTGCTACATGATAATTATCCTCTTCGTCAGCTGTCATATATACAACCTCATCTGTTACACGAGGATTCTCTGGGTCTGACTTATCAATACGTCTGTATGGTGCCTCAATAAAACCATACTCATTGATACGAGCATAGCTTGCAAGAGAGTTGATAAGACCGATGTTAGGTCCTTCAGGTGTCTCGATAGGGCACATACGTCCATAGTGAGAGTAGTGTACGTCTCGAACCTCGAATCCGGCACGATCTCTTGAAAGACCACCAGGACCAAGTGCTGAAAGACGTCTCTTGTGTGTCAACTCTGAAAGTGGGTTGTTCTGATCCATAAACTGTGACAACTGTGATGAACCAAAGAACTCTTTGATTGCAGCTGTAACAGGCTTGATGTTGATGAGGTTCTGAGGAGAAATATCCTCAAGGTCACGAGTAGTCATACGCTCACGTACAACCTTCTCAAGACGTGAAAGACCAATTCTATACTGGTTCTGTAATAACTCACCAACTGCACGGATACGACGGTTACCAAGGTGATCGATATCGTCATCCTTACCAATGCCGTACTCAAGGTGCATATTATAGTTAATAGATGCAAATACATCCTCTACTGTGATGTGCTTTGGAATAAGATCAGCTACTGATCTCTCAATTGCATCTTCGATATCTTCTTTTGTAGTGTTCTCCTGAAGAATTCTCTCAAGAACTGGATAGTAAACAAGCTCAGTAATACCAAGAGCCTTAGCATCACAATCAACAAACTTTGTGATGTCAACCATCATATTAGAAAGAACCTTAACATTACGTGACTCAGTCTGGATAAATACATGAGTAACAGCTGCATTTTGGATAGCATCAGCCATCTCAAGTGTTACCTTTTCTCCAGCCTTAGCAATAATCTCACCTGTTGTTGTATCAACAACATCCTCTGCGAGAATATGACCAGTAATACGATTCTTGAGCATAAGCTTCTTGTTAAACTTATAGCGTCCAACCTTAGCAAGATCGTAACGACGTGGGTCAAAGAACATGCCATGGATAAGAGACTCAGCACTATCCTTAGCAAGAGGCTCACCTGGACGAAGCTTACGATAGAGCTCTAAAAGACCTCCCTCATAGCTACCCTGTGGGTTCTTCTCTGTGATAGCTGGATCCTTAGCAAATGTAGCAAGGATCTTTGGCTCCTCACCAAATACATCTATAATTTCCTGATTTGTTCCTAAACCAAGCGCACGAATAAGGACTGTAACAGGTACCTTTCTGTTACGGTCTACACGTACATAAAAAACGTCATTGGAATCTGTTTCATACTCAAGCCATGCACCACGATTTGGAATAACTGTGCATGAATAGAGTTCCTTACCAATTTTATCATGTCCGATTGCATAGTAGATGCCTGGTGAACGGACAAGCTGAGATACGATAACACGCTCTGCTCCATTGATAACAAATGTGCCTGTCTCAGTCATAAGTGGCAAGTCACCCATGAAAATTTCGTGCTCCTGCATATCGCCGGATTCCTTGTTAACAAGGCGCACTTTTACCTTTAAAGGTGCTGCGTATGTTGCATCTCTCTCCTTGCACTGAGGGATAGTATATTTCACCTCATCCTTGCATAGTGCAAAGTCAACAAAATGCAACTCAAGCTGATTTCCTCGATCCTGAATAGGTGAGATATCTGCAAATGCTTCTTTTAATCCATCCTTAACGAACCAGTCATAGCTGTTCTTCTGGACCTCGATTAAATTAGGCATCTCAAGAACCTCTTTTTGTCTCGAGTAACTCATACGCAAGTTCTTTCCAGCTTTCACTGGACGTATTCTGTTTTTCTCCATTGACGTTCCACCTCTCATTTTATTTGTCAACAAAACAGCGAATCTAAAGGGCTTCACCGAATTGTTGCAATGTTTTATTGTCGAATTTCATTGCCATGAAAAAAGGCATAGCAATGCACACTGCACCACAATAGTGCAACCTACATTCTATGCCAAAATCAATAGTAAAGTCAAGTACTAATTATATTGTTTTTTTAGCAGAACATAAACGCCTGCTGCGCACAATAATAAAAAAATAGTATCTCAGCGAGATAAATCTCTGAGATACTATTTTTATTATTTACTCTGCTCGTGCAAAATTCTTACTTTAATGTAACCTTTGCGCCGATCTCCTCAAGCTGAGCCTTGATTGACTCTGCTGTAGCCTTGTCAGCTGCTTCCTTGATTACCTTTGGAGCGCCATCAACGAGCTCTTTTGCTTCCTTAAGACCAAGGCCAGTTGCCTCACGAACAACCTTGATAACCTTAACCTTCTCAGAACCTACTTCTGTAAGCTCTACATCAAACTCGTCCTTCTCCTCGCCTGCTGCTGCGCCGTCGCCAGCTGCTGCTGCAACTACAACGCCTGCTGCTGCAGAAACGCCGAACTCTTCCTCACATGCCTTTACAAGGTCATTTAACTCTAATACGCTAAGCTCTTTGATAGCTGCGATAAACTCTTCTGTTGTCATCTTTGCCATGATAATTTTCCTCCATTAAAAAATTATAAATCAATGTATATTGGTTTGAGTATTCTGATTTACTCCGCTGGAGCCTCAGCTGGCTCTTCTGCTGGTGCCTCTGCCTCTGCAATCTGATTGAGAACGCGAGCGAAATTTGTGATTGGAGACTGTAAACTTCCAAGTAACTTTGAAAGAAGCTCCTCTCTGCTTGGTACTGAAGCAACTGCTGCCATACCCTTTGCATCGTAGAATGTACCTTCTACAACACCAGCCTTGATTTCAAGGTTAGATGCTGTCTTAGCAAACTTAGAAAGGATTCTAGCTGGTGCTGTAGCATCTTCCTTTGCAACTGCGATTGCAGATGGTCCTTCAAGAACATCATCAAGCTGAGCAAAGTCAGTACCCTCGAAAGCACGCTTCATAAGTGTGTTCTTGTATACCTTGTAAGAAACACCTGCTTCACGAAGCTGCTTACGTAACTGTGTGTCTTCTGCAACTGTAAGTCCACGAGCGTCAACTACTACAACTGATGCTGCATCTTTAACCTGAGCTGAAATCTCGTCAACGATAGGCTGCTTTAATTCAACTTTTGCCACGAATTTTTCCTCCTTATAATTTTTAGTGTTGCTTATATGAGGATAAGTAAAAAAACCTCTATGCCATAAAGACATAGAGGTGATTAATCGATAAATACTTAATCGTCCTCGGCTGGTAGAGATAATCTCTTTACGGCTAACGCCACCTGCTGTCTTCGGCAACAACTTTGTGCATTATATCATTTTGTATATTGGACTGTCAACTATTAGTTTGAAACCTTAGCAACATTAAGCTTAACGCCAGGTCCCATTGTAGGAGCAAGTGAAATGCTCTTAATGTACTGACCCTTTAAGCTTGATGGCTTAGCCTTGTTGATAGCGTCCATAAGAGTCTGGAAGTTGTCCGCTAACTGCTCCTCTGTGAAAGAAGCCTTTCCGATAGGTACATGGATAATGTTTGTCTTATCAAGTCTATACTCAATCTTACCAGCCTTGATTTCCTCAACAGCCTTAGCAACATCCATAGTAACTGTACCAGCCTTTGGGTTTGGCATAAGTCCTCTAGGTCCAAGTACACGACCAAGACGACCAACAACACCCATCATATCTGGAGTAGCAACTACAGAATCGAACTCAGCCCAACCTTCGTTCTGGATCTTTGGAATGAGCTCCTCGCCGCCAACGAAATCAGCGCCTGCAGCCTGTGCCTCGTCAAGCTTAGCACCCTTAGCGAATACTAATACTCTAACTGACTTACCAGTTCCGTGTGGAAGTACTACAGCACCACGGATCTGCTGCTCAGCGTGACGTCCGTCACAACCAGTTCTGATATGAGCTTCAATTGTCTCATCAAATTTTGCAGTAGCATTCTTCTTAACCTGAGCGATTGCTTCTGCTGGATCGTATGCAACTGACTTATCGTATGACTGTGCAGCTGCTACGTATTTCTTTCCTCTTTTCATGTTTACCTCCTGTGGTTCATCGAGCTTATGCTCTCCCACTCATTCGTTAATAGTAAGAACGTTGTTTTCGCTAAGCTGTAATTAGTCTACAACCTCAACGCCCATTGATCTACATGTTCCCTCGATCATGCTCATAGCAGCCTCGATTGTTGCTGCGTTAAGGTCTGGCATCTTTGTCTCTGCGATTTCCTTAACCTGAGCCTTTGTAATCTTTGCTACCTTTGTCTTATTAGGTGTGCCAGATGCCTTAGCAATCTTGCAAGCCTTCTTAATAAGTACTGGAGCTGGTGGAGTCTTTGTGATGAAGCTAAAGCTTCTATCTGCATAAACAGTGATGATAGTAGGAACGATTGTATCTCCCATATCTGCTGTCTTTGCGTTAAACTGCTTTGTAAACTCCACAATGTTTACACCATGCTGACCAAGTGCTGGACCAACTGGTGGGGCTGGTGTAGCCTTGCCTGCTGGAATCTGCAACTTGATATAGCCTTCAATTTTCTTTGCCATGATATCCTATTCCTCCTGCAAATCTGTATCAGCAAAAGATAATGCTGATTTAATCCATTTTACGTACGTCCGTGAAATCAATTTCTACCGGTGTCTCACGGCCGAACATTTCAACGCTGATTGTAACAGTCTGCTTCTTAGTATTGATAGACTTAACAACACCAACAGTATCTTTCCAGGTACCATCAACAACGCTAAGTGTATCTCCGATCTCGAAGTCGACCTCAACATTGACTTTCTCGGTGCTACCACCTAGTAAGTATGCCTGAACCTCTGCCTCTGACAATGGCACTGGCTTGCTTCCTGGTCCAACGAAGCCTGTAACACCTCTTGTGTTTCTGACAACATACCAGGTCTCATCATTCATAATCATCTCAATAAGAACGTAACCAGGGTACATCTTCTTTGAAACTTGTTTTTTAACGCCGTCCTTAGTCTCGGTAACCTCAACCATAGGAACTCGTACATCAAGAATCTGCTCCTCGAGCTTCTGTGTCTCGATAGCCTTTTCAATGTTTGTCTTGACTTTGTTCTCATAGCCTGAGTAAGTATGAACTACATACCACTTTGCCTCTGCCATACGCGATGCCTCCATTATAAATTAACTAGGATATTTACACCTTTGTTGATTACTGCATCTAATACGATGATAATCAATGCTACAACTACTGACACAGCAATAACTGCTGTTGTCTGCTTTGACACGTCTTTTGAGTCTGCCCAAACGATTTTGCCAAACTCTGTCTTAAGACCTGAAAGACGTCCTGACTTTGTATTTTTTTCCTCTGCCATAATCGCACCTCCAAATGACTATTTAGTCTCTTTGTGCATTGTGTGCTTCTTGCAGAATCTGCAATACTTCTTTGTTTCCATTCTGTCAGGGTGTGTCTTCTTGTCTTTTGTCATGTTGTAATTACGCTGCTGGCATTCTGTACATGCCAATGTTATCTTTGTGCGCACAACTTCCACCTCCGTAAATTTTCTACTCTGCAGTTCTGTTATACTCACCCGTCATAGCGAACAATTTGACGGGGCGAAAAAAGAGCATAAAAAAAAGACCTGCTTTTCTTAGTCGCTAGCTAAATTTATCACAGCAGCGACTAAGTGTCAAGTCTTTTTCATTATATGTAGTTATACCGTTAATTAATTACTGATCCAATGTGCTAAACATAATTACAGCTGGATATCCTTCACTTAACGTGATGGTAGTTGTAAATCCATTGAACTTATATGAGATATAATCAGATGTCTGCTCTGATGGTGCACCATAGCAGCTCTTCAATACACTAAGGTCCTGACAAAGAGAAGCACCCTTTGCTGTGCTCGACTGACAATCAAGTCCTCTAATCATATAAATTCTGCTTACGCCCTGGTCATCTGGAGCTGTAAAAATCTCAAGTCCATCATAGTAATAATCTGTAGCAGTCTTGTTTGTACCGCAGTACTTGTATGAATACTGGTATTCAGGAGCACCAAGTGCTTTTAATACAGGAGCTACATCTCCACCTGGCATAATATTTACATTATTATAAATGAGGTAATCCTCAACAACCACGTCAGACTGTGTCACGCCTGTAGCTTGTGAAGCATCAGTTGGGACAGCAGCTGGTACAGCGTCAGTTGTTGTGTTTACCGAACCATCTGTTGTTACTGTACCATCTGTCGTCACTGTTCCATCCGCTGTTACAGTATTAACAGATGCACTCTTACCTCCAATTGCTTTTGCAGCTGATTTAATAGAAGTCTGATCTACTGAAACTTCCTTTGTGGCTCCGCATGCACACATCATAGCTGCAAATGTAAGAATTAATATTGTGTTAATCAATTTTTTCTTCATTTACACATCCTCCATAAATTACTCTACCAAAATGTTTATAACATAATACTCAGCTTAGCGCAATATTTATGTAATTTATTCAGAATATTTGTGTAATTTTTATTTATTGTGCACAGTTTCGCCACAATAAAGAATAATTGACTAGCCCTTTACACCACCAAGTGTAACTCCGCCTACAATATATCTTGAAAGAATTAAATATACAATGATAACAGGGAATATTGAGAATGAAATCATCATATATACCTGTCCCATATCAAACTTCAAGAAATCTGCGCTTCGTAATTGCTGCATTAATATAGGAAGTGTTTTCTTTTCCTGTGAGTGAAGTACAAGTGCAGGAACGAAGTAATTATTCCAGCTTGCTACGAAACTGAATATTGCCTGTACAGCAATAGCCGGCTTCATAAGTGGAAGTACAATATTATTAAATGTTCTAAACTCACCAGAACCATCAATTCTTGCTGCCTCAATCAATGAAAGAGGAAGTGTAGAATCCATGTATTGCTTCATATAGAAGAATACTGCTGGTGAAGCAACCGATGGAATAATAAGCGCAATCGCTGTATCATCAATATTCATATCTTTGATTAATCCGATGAAACCAAGTACTGTAACCTGTGTAGGAATCATCATAATCATCAAAATGAATGTATAAAGGAAGTTTTTCAACTTAAAATCATATGCATGGATTGCATAAGCTGTCATTGTACTAAAGTATGTAGCAAGTACAGCAGACGCTGTGGCTATCAAAAGTGAGTTAATCATACCAGATACCACAGGTATTGTTCCATGTATTAAGTTCTTCCAGTTTGCTATTAAATGACTACTAGGAATTGGTGTAAATCCGGCACTCATTTCAGAGTGAGATCTTGTGGAATTAATAAATAATAGATAGAACCAAAACAGGCACACTATTGTTACTAGAATAAGTACTAGATAAGCCACAAATCTTCTCACAAAGACTGAAGCACCGTCTTTAGTTTTCCCAGCCATATCAGTTGTATTTGTTGTCATATTATTATCCTCTCTATAAACACTATCTTCAGATAAAGATTATCTTCCGTCCTTATCATCCTTACCTGTCACTTTAAATACAATCAGACTAAGAACGCCTGTCAAAATAAACATAAATACTGATAATGCACCTGCAAAACCATAGTTTCTACTTCCGACAGAAAGATTCTTATTCAGATACATGATAAGTGTCATCGATGTACGCATTGGATCACCAGTTTTGTTTGTCAAAATCTGAGGAACATCAAACATCTGCAATCCACCGATAAGAGATGTAATCATTACATAAATAAGAATAGGTTTAAGTAAAGGTAAAGTTATCTTATAGAAAATCTGAGTAGCAGTAGCTCCATCAACCTGAGCAGCTTCAAATAAAGCTGGGTCGATACCTAACATACCTGCCATCAGAAGAATAGTCGTATTTCCAAACCACATCAAACAGTTCATTGTGGCAACAAGTCCACGTACTGACCACACATGACTCATAAACTGATATGATTCCTTTATTACTCCCAAATTTTTCAAAATATCATTAATTGGCCCCATATCAGAAAACAAAGTAAAGAATAACATCGCGAATGCAGATGCCATAATTAAGTTTGGCAAATAAATAACCGTCTTAAAAAATCTCTGAAATTTAAGCTTAAGAGATGGATCTGTGAACCATGCTCCCAAAAGTAATGATAAAAGAATCTGTGGTACAAATCCCATGAACCACATAATCATTGTGTTAGTGAAATACTTTGGTAAATCACCATTAGATATAATTGTTGAATAGTTTTTTAGCCCAATGAATGTAGGACCAACAACAGTTAATCCATCTTCCATGTGCAAGAAAAATGAATTATAAATCGTAGTTACTAATGGAATCAATTGGAATACCAAAAAAACCGCAATAAAAGGTAGTAAGAAAATGTATCCCCATTTATTGTAACGTACAACTTTGCTCTTCTTGTTCATAAGGTGCTCCCTTTATATTTCTTTTCATTATAGAGGGCGCACAGGAAAACCCATACGCCCCCATATTATACCTCTAAATTATTCTACTGATTGATTACTCTACAGTAAGTGTTGGATACTTCTCAGAAATAGCCTTCTTGAAGAGATCAAGTGCTTCTTCCTTAGTAGCATTTCCTTCGAAGTAGTTCTTCATAGCATTCTGGAACTCTTCGTTACATCCCTGATCGTATGGTGAAAGGTTTGAAAGATCGATTCCCTCTGCGCCTGCTGCAAGCTGAGCGTATGGATTCTGTCCACCAAGAAGATCCATGTTACCTTCATCTGAGTTTGCAAGCTCACCAAGAACTGTCTTGCTGTTTACGCAATCAAGATCTGCTGTAGCAATTTCCTTAAGTACTGACTGATCTGTTGTCATTGTAAGGATGATATCCTTTACAAGGTTAGGATTATCTGTTCCTGTTGCTGCACAGATCCATGTACCACCCCAGTAGTAAGACTGTGGGCCTTCGCAGAATCCCCATCTACCATCGTTAGCAACTGTGCCTTCCTTATCAACGTCTAAGCAGAAGTTGAAGAACCAAGCTGGTCCAAAGTAGCAGAACTGCTTTCCTTCTGGGTACTTACCCTTTGCCCAGTCATCGCCCCAAAGAGCGTATGTTGTCTCAGCCTTGTCCTCTACAAGTGCCATTGAATCATCAACCCAGTTCATGATGTTGTCATCAACAACTACCTTGCCGTCCTGTACCCACTGGCCAGAAACGTTGTTAGAATATGTACGATATGTATCCATTACTGAACACATTGTATATCCTGCATCAGCTACCTTCTTAGCTGTCTCATTGTACTTGCTCCAATCAGCTACTGCTGCCTGAACCTCGTCTGGCTCCTCTGTTCCAAGAACTTCCTTAGCGATATCTCTGTTGTAGATGAGACCAGCTGAAGCTGCCTGCCATGAAGAAGCTTTAACTCTTCCAGAACCATCCTTAACGATTGTCTGTGTATACTCATACTGATCAGCAAGATCTGAAGAAGTAATACCAAGATCAGATAATGGCATTGTGTAATCTGTATCACAATACTTAGAAGCGTAGTCAGCCTCAATAAGGAAGATATCTACCTTGTCATCATCAGCTGCATCTGCCTGTCCCTTTAATGCTGCATCAAGGTTATCCTGATATGCATTACCAGCATTCTCTGTGATCTGCCATACAACATCTACATCACCAATCTTACCATGTGTAGCGTCAACTTCCTCATAGTTTGGATAGTGATCTGTTACACGGCTCTTGAACTCCTCGTTCCATACATAGATGTTAAGAACCTTACCTGTGTCCTCACCAAGGTCAACAGCTGCTGCCTCTGCATCAATCTCTTCTGCAGTTGCTGGCTCTTTCTCCTCTGTAGCAGCTTCGCCACCCATGTCAGTTGTTCCACATGCAGCAAACATAGATGCTGTCATTGTTGCCATTGCAAGCAAACTTACTAAACGTTTTTTCATTTGTGTTCCTCCCAAATAAATTTTATCGTAGGCCTCTAGCCTGCTTGATGCTAAATCTCTTCCCTATTTTTATTCTTTAGCACCACATTGTTTTGTTACTGCATTTATATAAGTTGAATTCTCAACTAAATGCCTAATTCAGTTTTTTAAGTGTATCTCCCTCAAGGAGCTTTCCCTTTACAACCACTTGCTTAATTAATGTCGTGTTTGGTCGCTCGATTAAATCGATAAGATTTCTCGCTGCCAGTGCGCCCAACTCATCGGTATTCTGTCTGTAGGTTGTAAGCCTTGGTCTGATGTGTCTTGCAACTCTTATTCCATCATACCCAACCACCGAAATGTCATCAGGTACTTTGTACCCCTTTTCATTGATTGCTCTGATTCCGCCATAAGATGCGTAGTCGTCAGGATAAAAGATGCAGGTCGGTACATCAGGAAGTTCTAAAAGCTTCAATGTTGTCTCGTAGGCACCATGCATATCTCTATATGGAGATTCCATGATGTACTCATCTGGAATGGTTATTCCGTATTCCTCCATTTTCTTATTGAAAGTAACCATTCGTGATTTGGTTACTGAGGAATCAACTCCATGGATAAAAGCTATTTTCTTGTGCCCATTTTTTACTGCATAATCGACTAGTACTGAAACTCCGTCGACGTTATCCGAAAGAATTGCTGTCGTATCATTATAAATATGATCGATTGTGACCACCGGAATATCGCTATTGACCAGCTCTATCACCTCTGGGTCATCAAAATGAACATTTGCTATAATCACGCCGTCAAATCTTCTGTATCTAGCATGATTAAGATAAGATGTTCTGCCTGGTCTGCTTCTATCATTTGAAATAAAAGTAATATCGTATCCCTCTTTTTCAACCGATATTTTGAAGCTCTCCAATAAGCCTGCGAAGAAGTCATGCTGTAGACCGCTTCTGGCATCATCCATAAAAAGCACCCCAATATTATGTGTCCTGTTTGTTTTCATGGACTTGGCCGCTGCATTAGGAACATAACCCATTTCCTTTGCTGTCTGGCGAATTCTTTCTTTTGTCTCCTGTCCGATATCGCTATGATCATTCAGCGCCTTGCTGACTGTAGCTATCGAAACTCCACATCGTGCGGCAATGTCTTTTAATGAAACCATTGTCTGTTTTCTCCCTACTTTTGCCACGCTTTTTGCTTAATCGTTTTCGTTAAGTTAAATATAGCCCTGTTTTCGCGTTTGTACAAGTCTTTTTCGAAACTTTGTGGCTTTCGTATTATTTTCAACTGTTATTTTAGTACATTATCCACAAAAATACAAAGTTATGATTGTTTTCTAGCCCCGATATGGTATTCTTAATGCAGATAAGTATGCCTTTTAACTTAAACGTTTACGGCTGCTTGAAGGCGATTTTCTTGAAATATCACTACTTTAGCCACTTAATCGTTTTCTAAAATGTAGTTTTATTTCTAATTTAAGCAAATGGGAGGAACGTATGAAATTCGGATACTTCGATGATAATAATAAAGAATATGTCATCACTACCCCAAAGACTCCATTGCCTTGGATTAATTATCTTGGATGCAATGATTTCTTTACTTTACTTTCTAATACATGTGGAGGTTACACATTCTACAAGGATGCAAAGCTTCTTCGTATGACAAGATATCGTTACAACGATACAACTCCTGATACAAACGGAAAGTACTTCTATATTAAAGATGGTGATACAATTTGGAATCCAGGTTGGCAGCCAACAAAAACTGAGCTTGATTCTTATGAGTGCCGTCACGGTATAGGTTATTCAAAGTTCACTGGTGTTAAAAATAATGTAGAAGCTGCTTTAGTTACATTTGTACCAGCAGATAATCCAGTAGAGCTTACAAAAGTAACTCTTACAAATAAGGGCAATGCTAAAAAAGACATTCAGCTCTTCTCTTATGTAGAATGGTGTCTTTGGAATGCTGATGATGATATGAAGAATTATCAGCGTAACCTTTCAATCGGTGAGGTAGAGGTTGTAGATTCTACTATCTATCACAAAACAGAATACAGAGAGCGTCGTAATCACTACGCTGTTTACTCTGTAAATGCAAAAATTGATGGTTTTGAAACAAGTCGTGATGAATTCAGAGGCGCTTACAACGGACCTGATAAGCCAGCAGCTGTTATCGAAGGAAAGCTTCATAATACTATTGCTTCTGGTTGGTACCCAATTGCTTCACATCAGCTCAATGTTTCTCTTGAAGCTGGCGAGAGCAAGACATTCGTATTCGCTCTTGGCTATATCGAGAATGCTGAAGATGATAAATGGGAAAAGCCTGGTGTTATTAATAAGAAGAAAGCTGATGCTCTTCTTGCTAAATACCAGACAACAGAAGATTTCGACAAAGCATTTGATGAGTTATGCAAATATTGGGATAACCTTCTCAGCAAATTCCACATCGAATCTTCTGATGAGCATGTAAACCGCATGGTCAACATTTGGAATCAGTATCAGTGTATGGTTACATTTAACATGTCACGTTCTGCTTCTTATTATGAGACAGGTATTGGACGTGGTATGGGATTCAGAGATTCTTGCCAGGATTTACTTGGATTTGTTCATCTTATTCCTGATAGAGCTCGCGAGAGAATCATTGACATTGCTTCAACTCAGTTCCAGGATGGTTCTGCATACCACCAGTATCAGCCACTCACAAAGAAGGGTAATTCTGATATCGGTTCTGGTTTCAATGATGATCCACTTTGGCTCATTGCTGGTACAAGTGCTTACATCCGCGAAACAGGTGACACCTCAATCCTTAAGGAAATGGTTCCATACGACAACGATATGTCAGTTGCAACTACTCTTATGGAGCATTTGAAGAGATCATTTGATTATATTGTTAACCACAAGGGTCCACACAACCTTCCACTTATCGGTCGTGCTGATTGGAATGATTGCTTGAACTTGAACTGCTTCTCAGAGCATCCAGGCGAAAGTTTCCAGTGCTTCGGTCCTTCAGAGGGTCCAGTTGCTGAGTCAGTATTTATCGCTGGTATGTTTGTAAAATATGGCCGCGAGTATGCAGCTCTTGCAAAGCTCCTTGGAGATACAGCTGAAGAAGCACGTGTTCTTGCAGAAGTAGATAAGATGATTGCGGCTATCGAAAAAGATGGTTGGGATGGCGAATGGTTCGTTAGAGCTTATGATGCTTACAGCCACAAGGTTGGTTCTAAGGAATGTGATGAGGGCCAGATTTACATCGAGCCACAAGGTATGTGTGTAATGGCTGGTGTAGGTGTTGATAATGGCAACGCTGAGAAGGCTCTTAATTCTGTAAAGGCTAAGCTTGATACAAAGTATGGTGTTATGATTCTTCAGCCTGCTTACACAAGATATCACCTTGAACTTGGTGAGATTACTTCATATCCACCAGGATACAAGGAAAATGCTGGTATCTTCTGCCACAACAATCCATGGATTTCAATTGCTGAGACATGCATCGGTCGTGGCGATAGAGCATTCGAAGTTTACAAGAAGACTTGTCCTTCATACATCGAGGACATCTCTGAGATTCATAGAACTGAGCCATATGTTTACTCACAGATGGTTGCTGGCGCAGATGCCAAGTTCCATGGTGAGGCTAAGAACAGCTGGCTTACAGGTACAGCAGCTTGGACATTTACAAATATCTCTCAGTACATCTTAGGTATTTATCCTACACTTGAGGGACTTTCAGTAAATCCATGTACTCCAGCTGCATTTGGAGATTTCAAGATTACTCGTGTATACCGCGGTGTAACATACAACATTGAAATCAAGAATCCAAACAAGGTTCAAAAGGGTGTTTCTTCTCTCACTGTTGACGGTGTAGAGGTTCAAGGAAATGTAATCCCATTTGACCCAAGCAAAAAGGTTGTAAATGTAATTGCAACTATGAAGTAATTCATTTTCTTCATAAAGTTTTTAATTCTCCTTCTAAAAAGAGACTAGCAGCTGCGCTAGTCTCTTTTTTTAATTCTCCTTTGAACCAAAGACCCAAAAGACTGTAATCATTCCTAAACTCTTTATACTTACCTTTACAAATAAGGATTACAGAAGTATGCAACATCTGCATTCTCACCGCCAAATGATTCTATCGCCATACTAATACCCTTTGCACCACTATCAAATGCTCCTGCATTCTGTCCATATAAAATGTTTCCATCTTTATCTAAAACAAGCCCACATGCTCCAAACTCCTGCTGGGAGAATCTCTTAGTGCTATCGTGTTCTGGAAGTTTTTCCAAATTAGAGGCAATATAGTATTGATCATACGCATTTGTCGTCAACTCTGAATGTATTGCAAAATCCACATATTCTCTATCCAATGCTCCAATAGTAATATTATCCCATCTAATATTTCCAGAAGCATTTGCATAATTCAAATTCACCTCTCTTGCAACAGTATTTCCATCCCAAATCTCTAAATCATCTTTTATAATATCTTTTACTACTTTGCCATCTTCATCTTCTATATATCCTTTAAGAGAAAGGCTTACATGATTTCCTGTTAAATTTGTAAATGCTACTACAATATAGTTTTCTGAACCCATACTTGTTGTTTTTACAAACGTGCCTTCAGAAACTACAATTCCAGGCTTAGGCTCATATTCAACTTCCCAATTTACTTTTGAATAATCTGTAGTCAAAGCTTCTAGCTTTGTTTTAGTATCATCTGATATAGGATACTCTTCTAAAGAACGCGCACCAAAAGCATTTTCTTCTGCAACATCTTCTATCTCTCCCTTTGCAGATTCCGCTATGGAATCCTCCTTTGAGCCACAGCCCGATAAAACTGTAAGCACTCCGATAGTTGCTATTAGTAATAAAGCTAATTTTCTTTTTTTCATATCAATATCTCCTTCATTTTTCATACAGCAGTTAATTTAATAATGACACTTTGCCATCTGGGCTAATTATATAGTAGCCTTCCACATGCCTTCCATTTGGGCAATAATCTAAACAAATATAATCATCTGCCATATAATGTATACCCGAACAATTTTCTAAACCAAACATTTCTTGTAATGCTGAGGTTATAGCATTTATTCTTTTTTTATAATCCGGCAGCTTTATTTCATTTGTATCTAATCTCTCACCATCCAACACATATGCTTCACATACCACATATTCTTCAGCATTTATATCAAATACTTTCTTACACAAGCAAAGCTGATTATTATAAGAAAAATAATAAACACTATCATTAAAATCTGGTTCCGAATAACCATAATCTTCTACATTAAATCGAAGCACTGCCAATCTATTTACTTCTAATGAATCTAAATCTACGGAAGCTACCCAATATGGTAAATAGTCAGTGTCTGGATCAAATACTGTACAGTATGTATTTCCATCAACCATAAATATATCCCATCCTTCACAAAGTCTTTCCTCCGTAAAAGATTCTAAATCATATCGATATATATATGCCGCGCCATCTACCCAATCATCTTCACCTCTATCCTGTGGATTAACGGCACAATATAAATATCCATCTTTAGCAACCATTGTACCAAAGTCCATATATGTCTCTTCTGGCGATGTGTAGACAGCTTTCTTTTCTTCTGTATCCAAATCATACTCATAGATAACTTCCCTATCTATATCCTTCTCATGTAGAGCATAATATGCCTTATTTTCATATATCGCCACTTTGCAAGGTTCAGTAATCGAGCTGTTATATTCTGATAATTGCGGACCATTTTCTTCATCTGGGTTGTTATATGAAGTTGTCTCTTCTACATTTTCTGGTTCTTTCTCTCCATTATTTTTTCCATGAATGACTAAGCCAGTTGCAGTACCTCCAATTACAGCTGTAGCAACTACTCCAGCAATTATTTTCTTTGTAGTAATTCCTACTGCTACTTTCGCAGCTTCACCGGCTGTTATGCCACCTGCAGTTGTTGCAGTAGCTCCAGTCGTTCCAGTTGCCGCAGATACTGTACCAGAAACGATTGCCGTAAATGTAGGAACTGCCACAGTAGTCTTTGCCATCTCTGCTTTGATAATCCATACAAAGAATGGAAGTGGAGCAAGACTGTAGAGCTTTGTTCCCTGTTTTTCTAGAGCAATTACTTTATCTTTAATCTTTTGTCTACCGTAATTCAATCGGCTCTTTACAGTATTTTCAGAAACCTCTAATGTATTTGCGATATCTTTTACAGACATCTCTTCCATGTAAAACATGGTAATACACACACGTTGCTCATCAGACAAATCCGCCATCATCTCCTGAACAAGTCGTGATGTTTCTTTTTTATCCATCACAACTTCAGGCCGAATCTCAACTCTGTCATCCTCGAATGTATCCTCGATTGTTTGGCCCTCTTCATTTTCAGTATCTGAAAAGAGTGTTGGCTTTTTCTTTCTAAGTTCATCAAGGGCAGTTGTAGCTACAATTCGAGCCATCCAGTTTTCAAATTTATCCGAATTCTCTAACTTATCAATATTAGAAAACGCCTTAATATATGCATCTTGAAGCACATCTTGGGCTGTTTCCTCATTTGTCATATACTTGAGAGCCACATAATAATTCTTCTGATAAGTCTGCTCATATAAATAAGCTATACCTTCATTATCATGCTGCTTGGCAAGTTCTACCGCTGTAACTAAATCCATTTATCCTCCAATATCCATTTAATTATTTACACCAATTATTTATTCAAGAGATGTTTTAAGGTTTTATTCCAATTATTAATCAATTTTGTATGAATTGCAGAAATATGCGACGTCAGCGTTTTTCCCGTTAAACGTTTCGACTCCTAACCCAAGATAACCACAATCTGTACTATCAATTCCATATATAATATTTCCACCATCGTCTAGAATAAGACCACACTGTCTTGTTTCAAAAAACGCGCCGCTTATGCATTGTGCTTCAACATCATATAAGTTTCGTTCAATTCCATATAGACCAGATTCTTTTTTAGTCAATTCTGGGCTAACTTCGTATGGAGCATATTTTAAAGCTGATGGCTCGATGGTAATATTGTTCCATTTGATATTTCCTGAAGCTTCTTCAGTCTGCAAATCAATATCACGAGCAACTGTATTTCCAGCCCAAATCTCCACCTCATTATCTATTAAATCATAAATCACATCATCATCTTTATTTTCAACATATCCTTCAATAGATAACTTTGCATGGTCCCCTGTCAAATTTGTAAATGCAACTATCAAATGATTACTAGCAGGCCCTATTTTTTGTTCTTTAACAAAAGTCCCTTCGGATACAATAATTCCTGGCTCCGGTTCATAGACCACTTGCCAGTTTACTTTCGAATAATCTGTTTCCATTGTATCAAGCGTTGCTTGATCATCTGTATCGATTGGATATTCTTCTAACATACGCGCTCCAAAACTTGCTGTTGATTCTCCGCTTTCATCAGCCGTCGCTTCTCCTGTAGTGTCTCCAGTTTTTTCTCCATTTGAACCACAACCTGTGAACACTGATATACTTCCAATTAATGCAGCTAGCAATAATGCCATTGTTCTTTTTTTCATTTCGCATTCTCCTTAAAATTAATAATTATTCGTTTAAATATTTTTTCCTTTTTTTCTCTTGTCGCAGAATATGCTGCCATATCACGCTTTACTAATGAATAAAAAATAGTTATTTCACCAGGGTTTCCTTTTTCTCATATTCAGCTCCTCCTTTCTCACTTTATATATAAGACGAATGAGAATGGAGTTGGGTTTTATAAAAATTAAAAAAGTTTTATAAAAATTAATATAATACCTGCAAAGGAGTGCCCCGCTACCTATATTTTTTTAACAGTTTATCCCATATTATCTATTATTTCAATATCTAATTTCTACAACACATCTTTTTCAATTGACTTGTTATAAAATGCCTATTATCATTCATCTTATGAACAGAACTCTTACATACGAAATTTCAACTGAATACGATGGTTTTCTAATAGATAAATATTTGAAATCTCAGGGTTACTCTAGCGCCAATATCACTGCAATCAAGAAAATGCCAAATAATGTGGTAATTAATGGGCAGTGGGTTCACATGAATAGAAAGCTTTCCGCCGGGGAGGTTTTAACTGTAAATATATCAGAGGATAATTCTTCCGAGAAAATCCCTCCTGTGAAGATGGCTTTAGATATCGTCTATGAGGATGAAGATATAATCGTAATAAATAAGCCTGCAGGGCTGCCTATACATCCTAGTCTCAATCATTACGAGGATTCTCTTGCAAATGGATTGGCATATTACTATGAGTCCCAGGGGAAGCCTTTTATCTTCAGATGCGCCAATAGACTTGATAAAAACACTTCCGGGCTGACAGTTATTGCCAAGCATCTGGTGAGCGCCAACATTTTATCTACCATGGTAAAAAACAGGCAGTTTTATCGCGAGTACTATGCAATAGTAAGAGGTACTCTAGCAGAAAAAACAGGCACTATTGATGCGCCTATTGGCCGGGTAGATGATTCTATAATCACAAGACAGGTGGATTTTGAAAATGGCGAGCGAGCTGTTACTCACTATGAGGTTATCAAAGGAAATAATGGGCACAGCCTTGTTTCAATTCATCTAGAAACTGGCCGCACCCATCAGATACGTGTTCACTTCAAATATATAGGACATCCGCTAATTGGAGATCATCTCTACAATCCAGATTTTGAATATATGAATAGGCAAGCCCTACATTCTCACAAAATAGAATTTACTCACCCTATTGCAGGAAGTCCTATGTCATTTGTGGCAGATTTACCAACTGATATGCAGTTTATTTTATAAGCAAAAAGTTGCACCCAAAGGTGCAACTTTTTTAATCTCGTTTAATTCATCTGTGTCTTAAGGTCCTCATACTCGCGATTAATCTCAGCTACTGTGGCTGTATCGCCTGATTCTCCATCTGGATGATAGATTTTGATGAGTTCCTTATAGCGCTTTTTCAGCGCCTTTTGTGTAGATACACCAGAGAAGAACATCTCTCCGTGGACAATATTGTCCGTCTGGCTGTACGAATCCTCAGAATTCACCTGTACATGCTCGAAGAATTTCTTCTTGCGCTCGAACTGCTTCTTGTCATCAGCAAGCTTTTGAGTCTCACGAATGAGCATATCCCATTTCAACTCAAACTGCTTTTCCTGCTGCTCCAAGGTGTGAATCCTTGCTTCAAATTCTCTTTTTTCTTTTAGTAAATCGTTCCATGCTTTCTCTAACTCTTTATGTCGGTCCTCAAGTGCCTGCATGTCGACTTCATTTTGACATGTGAGATCCTTTGCCATAATAACTCTCCCGTAGAACTTAAATAACTAGGTATTGTGGCATTCAACCCAAACCATAAACATATTATACAATATATTGATAAAGCTTTGGAAACAAAAATTGTTATTTCCTTTTGTACACTATGCCAGTCTGCGGTGTGAGACTGACATGAAGGTTACCACCTTCAACTTTTATATCGGTCGGCATGATAGAATATCCAACCTCGTTGCTCATAATTAATCTCTCCAGATTGCAATTAAGCGGCGTGCCTGCTATCCAAACCGGAATATCAACATCAATATTATTAGAGTTCGCGTTTATAACCACAATAATCTGCTCGTCAGCTGTAAATCTTGCGTAACTGATATATCCCTGCCCGCAATTTAAGAATCTAAATGATCCTTCTTTTATAGCACGACTAAGCTTGTGTACCATAATAATATCTCTGGTGTAATCTATCAAGTCATAATTGCAATTTCCCCATGGAAATGTTCGTCGACAATCCGGGTCTGTAAATCCACAAACACCTGCTTCGTCGCCATAATAAAGGGTTGGCGCTCCCGGCCATGTAAACTGAACCATCTCAGCTAATTTTAATACAGGGATGCTAACGCCCTCATTTGCAGCCTGAGTTCCCATGGTAGCAATTCTGCCTACCTTGTGATTGGTTCTAGTTAAAAATCTCGAGTGGTCGTGGTTAGATAGCTGATTCATGGCACAATATAAAGACGGAGTCTTTAGACGAGCCATAAAGTGAAGCATAGTATTTTTAAATCTATCGCCATTCCCCAAAGCCGACTGTTGAAATTCATCTGAATGCTTTTCCATGCCGGTGAGGAAATATGTAAGCGGCTCCATAAAGGCATCATAGTTCATGATGGTATCCCACTGAGTACCATCAAGCCAAGCACTCGGATTACCATAGTGCTCTGCTAGAATCACTGCATTTGGATTAGCCTCCTTAACAGCCTCTCTGAAGTCCCTCCAGAACTTATGATTGAATTCTTCTGAATGACCTAAATCCGCTGCCACATCAAGGCGCCATCCGTCTACATTATAAGGAGGGCTCACCCATTTTTTGCCTATATTCATAATGTATTCATATAGCTTTGGCGATTCCTCGTAATTAAGCTTTGGAAGGGTGTCATGACTCCACCAGCCATCATAGCTTTTATTATCTGGCCATTTATCCTCGTTAAATTTGAAAAAGCTATTATAGGGACTATCTTTTGCCTCGTATGCACCTGCAGGATATCCCTCCGCTTTTGAATAAATCTTTTCTCTATTAAGCCACTTATTAAATGAACCACAGTGGTTAAAAACTCCATCAATGATTACTCTAATTCCTTTGGAATGAGCCTCTTCTACAAAATCAGCAAAAAACTTATTGCTAGCCTCCAGATTCTCCTTATTGGTAACTCTCGTCTTATATTTAGTAGCATGGGCATTATTGAAATCACCCTGCTTGAGACATTCGCCGCCATCATTTTTTATTACTGTAAAATGAGGGTCTATGTAATCATAATCCGAAGTATCATATTTATGATTAGATGGTGAGACAAATAATGGGTTAAAATAAATAACCTCTACTCCAAGGCTTTTTAAATAATGGAACTTCTGTCGTACACCCTCTAGGTCGCCACCATAAAAACGTCCTATATCCAAATTTGCAGGCATGGCATTCCAATCCTTAACCTGCTGCACTGGAGCTCCTACATAAAAATACTCATTGCTCTTAACATCATTAGAAGTATCCCCATTGCAAAATCTATCTACAAGAATCTGGTACATAACTGCACCCTTTGACCAGCTTGGTGTGGAAAAGCCTGGCATTATTGAAAATTCATAATGCTCGCGATAATCTCTCCATAATCCAACCCTGTCATAGTAATAGATTCCACCGTAGTCGCCTACAATTTCAAAATGATATCTAAACTCTTCTGTGCCCAACTGGACATCACAGGCATAAAAATCAAACTCGCCTCTGGTGCGCTCCAGTTTCATCTGGATATTCTCCTTGGCACCAGACACCAAAAATACCTGGATATCTTCCTGGTGATAAGCTCTAAGCCTGATAGTAACTAATTCGTTTTCTTCAGGTTCCATTGGAGTTCTATATTCAGCTGTTCCGTCGGAGTAAATCGCCTGGATATTCATGAAGTCTCCCCTTAAACTAGACGTGAGCTAGAAGAATATTTTTAGATAGTAAAAAAGACAGCAACGATCGCTGTCTTTTTAGGAGAAGGTATTTTTACTATGGGGTTAGTAAAAATTATATAATGTATTGGGGGGTTTTTACGATGTTTATTATATGGGGTAGCAGCACCTAAGTGTGCACAAACATAACAAACATCCTAAATATTTTTTGTGCATATTGCACTAGTTCCCCCAATCAATCCCCTCTACAGCGACTCCATCAAACTCATTTTCACCGTCTGACTGAGTTGTAACACCAAATAATTCTTCGAACTCTGTGCGTCCGATCTTTTCTTTCTCTAACAATAGATTAGCACATTTATGAAGTATCTGCTCGTTATCTCTCAAAATTTTCACAGCTTTTTCATAACATTCATCAATGATCTTCTTAACCTCTTCATCGATGAGCTTTGCTGTAGAATCTGAGAAGTTCTTAGCATGAGCTAAATCTCTACCAATGAATACTTCCTCTTCATCATCCCCATAATGAATCATACCTATATTCTTAGAGAAGCCATATTTTGTAACCATATTTCTAGCTAAGTTAGTAGCCTGCTTAATATCGTTAGATGCACCTGTTGTCACATCATCAAAAATAAGCTCCTCAGCAACTCTACCACCTAAGGATACGATGATATCCTGAGTCATCTTACCCTTGGTGTTAAACATCTCATCATTTTCGTTGATAGGCATTGTGTAACCAGCTGCGCTAGCACCTGTTGGAATAATAGAAACCGAATAAACAGGTCCTACATCTGGAAGCACATGGAATAAAATAGCATGTCCTGCCTCGTGATAAGCTGTAATCTTCTTTTCTTTTTCAGAAACAACTCGGCTCTTTTTCTCCTTACCGATACCAACCTTAACAAATGACTTTTTAATGTCATCATGCTTTATAAATGGTCTGTTGTCACCTGCTGCAAGAATAGCCGCCTCATTAAGGAGGTTCTCCAAATCAGCTCCAGTAAATCCAACAGTAGTCTGAGCCACCTGATGTAAATCTACATCATCGCCAAGTTTTTTGTTAGCTGCATGAACTTTGAGGATTTCCTCTCGTCCCTTAACATCTGGTCTACCTACATAGACCTTTCTATCGAAACGGCCAGGTCTCATAATAGCCTGATCAAGAATATCAACTCTGTTGGTAGCCGCCATTACAATGATGCCTTCGTTGACACCAAATCCATCCATCTCTACAAGGAGCTGGTTGAGTGTCTGCTCACGCTCATCATGGCCACCACCCATACCAGTACCACGGCGTCTAGCCACAGCATCAATCTCATCTATAAAGACAATACAAGGTGCATTCTGTTTTGCCTCTTCAAACAAGTCTCTCACTCTAGAAGCACCTACACCAACAAACATCTCTACAAAATCAGAACCTGATATTGAGAAAAATGGTACTCCAGCCTCACCAGCAATAGCCTTGGCAAGAAGTGTCTTACCAGTACCTGGAGGGCCTACCAGAATAACGCCCTTTGGAATACGAGCTCCCAAATCAGTATATTTCTTTGGGTCCTTAAGGAAATCAACAAGCTCTTCTACTTCTTCTTTTTCTTCCTTAAGACCAGCTACATCATTAAATCTAGTGTGAATATCCTCTTTATTGGTCATCTTGGCTCTGCTCTTGCCAAAGTCCATCATCTTGGCATTGGCGCCGCCACCAGCTGACCCCTGAGCATTCATCATTATCATAAATAAGATGAATACTGCTCCAAGGACAATGAGCATAGGCAATAACTCTGATATCCAGCTATCATGCGGAATATCGCTGAGGGTATATGCAACGTCTAGTTCCTGAAGCTCACGCTGAAAATCATTGACATCTGATACATAAAGTGTGGCCTGCTCACCATTTGAAAGATTTATTGTAACAACACCTGTTGGCACTTCCTGATTCTGAGAAATACTAACAGAAGATACATTATCATTTTTAACAGCCTTCTTGAACTGAGCCATGTTATAGTCAGTTGTAGACTTTCCCATACTGGTATATAAAATGAATAATACTACTGCAACAAAAAGGGCGTATATTAGCATCCCCGACGCTCTACGTTTTCTCAAAATCTCCTCCTAGTCTAGCTCCACAACTCCAATATATGGAAGATTGCGGTACTTCTGATCATAATCTAATCCATAACCCACAACAAACTGATCAGGAATAGTAAATCCTGTATAATCTACGTGCACATCAACCTCTCTACGGTCTGGCTTGTCAAGCATAGTAACCATACGGACTGATTTTGCACCTCTGTCCTTGAAAAGCTGACCTAAGAAATTCAATGTATTTCCACTGTCGATAATGTCCTCAACTATAATAACGTTCTGTCCTGTTGGATCTAAATCCAAATCCTTTTTGATCTTAACAACTCCAGAAGATACTGTACCTCCATCGTAGCTTGATGTAGCCATGAAGTCGATAATAACTGGTACTGTAATTCTCTTAGCAAGCTCGCATGCAAAGAATGAAGCTCCCTTAAGAATACAAACCAAAAATACGCTCTCGCCTTCATAATCTTTGCTAATCTGATCTCCAAGCTCAGCTATACGTGCTGCAAGCTCTTCTTCTGGCAACAGAACTCGTATGTTCTCACTCATTTTCCTATTCCTCCGTGTAACTTATCTCTAATACTCGAGTAGTATTTTTAGAAATCTTGTAATGCTCGCTGATGCGATATCCAACCACCCACATCACATGACTGTCATCACATACAAGTGGCACTTCATCACGTAAATGCCGTGGAATCTTCTCATCTATAAAGTAATCCTGCAGAAGCTTGTGATTACCCTCAGAATCAATGGTAAGATAATCTCCCTCAGCCCTATTTCTTATTACAACATTACCCGATATTTTATCACAATCAAACCATTTAGTATAGCGGTCTGTAGGGTAATTCATCCCCTGTTCATAATCAAATTCCCGATAATTAAAAACTGGTTCAACTTTAGTCTCGTCCTCTTCTAACACATACATCTCCTCGTAGGAAATAATGAGAGTCTTCTTGTATGGAAGCTGAACCTGTCGCTCTCCATCTTCGTTTAATAACTCCAAAATCTTATCCACATGAACAGCTGACACATCCTTTTGGTATGGCATAAACGAACTAAGGTAAAGCTTTATTGCCTGGCTTGCAATAACTGAAGGTGCCGTAGCTATTGCCCTCTTTCGCAAATGTCCATTTTCTTCCTTGGCAATCTGCAAAAGTCCTCGCGCCTCCAGATTGATATAATCAGCAACCTCTGTGAGCCTTTGTGTCATCTCTGAAATGTGCTCCAGGGCCCTATCATTAATCTGGGCAAATTCAGGCATAATATTATGTCTGATTCTATTTCTATCATAGTCCACCTGATTGTTTGTGGCATCAATGCAGTAGTCTATATTATTGTCTTTTAAAACCTGAAGAATCTCTGATTTAGGCACCTCCAAAAGAGGTCTTATTATATTGTCCCTGACTGGTGCAATGCCACACATGCCATCAAGACCTGTCCCTCTAGCCATATGGAAAAGCACAGTCTCTGCATTATCATCTGCATTATGGGCTATTGCAATTTTAGCGGGTTTTCCAGTTTCATTTGCAAGATTCTCCGCCGCCTTTTCAAACAGCTCGTATCTGGCTATTCTAGCCTCTTCCTCAGTTGAACGTCCTGTCTTTTCAACTAAGGCTGGAATATCAACCACATGCTCCTCCAAATCAACTCCATGGGTAAGGCAAAGATTCCTAACAAACTCCTGGTCTTTATCAGCCTCTATGCCTCTAATACAGTGATTTACATGAAGTGCCTTAAGGGTTAAATTATATTCTTCTTTTAATTCTAAAAGAACAAAAAAAAGGCACACCGAGTCGGGACCGCCTGAAAGGCCTATTACCACTCTGTCGCCTCTTTCTAACATTTTATATTTAACGATAAAATCTCTAATCTTCTTGTCTAAAAATAATCCAATTTTCATATGTAAGTCCAAGCTTCTCTGCAGCTTCTCGCTCAGTGTATTCGTCTGTTTCTGCGAACTCTGCCTCCTCTTTTAACTGCTCACTCTTTTCGTTAGCAGCGTCTACCTGTTCTTGCAATGTAGCCTCTTCTTTCTTAAGCTCCTGATTCTTATCGTAGAGTCTAATAACCTGGATTGCCATAACAGCAATCATGAAGAGCATTACTATTGCTACGTATATTCTACCTGTGGAGGTTTTCTTTCGTCTTCGAGCTCTGCGCCTTACAGCTCGTCCTCTGTTATTTCTTGCCATATTACTCCCCTTATATACATTTAGAATATAGTACCATATCCTATAGTCTATAGGTATTTAAAAAGATCCGCTGCCGCATCTTTTTTTGTTGTGTCTTGAATATCTAAGACCTCAACTTTCACATTCTTGTTACCAAATGCTATCTCTATTATATCACCAATTTTAACATCAGTGGAAGCTTTCGCAATTTTTCCATTAATTTGTACTCTACCGCTGTCACATGCCTCATTGGCAACAGTACGTCTCTTTATAAGTCTACTTACTTTTAAATACTTGTCTAGTCTCATCATCCATCCTCAAAAATAGCGGCCTATCAACTACATTTTAGAATCGGTGCTCCAACTTGAGTCTCTTACTCTGACTATAAACAGCTGGCTACCTATAATCCCAATTATTTCTATATCTAGCCAGTAGTTCGCAAGCTCTTAGTGCTCTTTGCAAGGACGTGTTAGTCCGGCAAAGAGTATCTAAGGCTTGTGAACGTAACTGGCGTAATCATTAGATTAATTGAATAAAATAAAGGGGCTCGGATTGTCCGAACCCCAGGTGATTCTAATAATTAGTTGATAGAATCCTTAAGTGCCTTACCAGCCTTAAACTTAGGAGCCTTAGATGCAGGAATCTTCATCTCAGCACCTGTCTGTGGATTTCTACCTGTACGAGCTGCTCTCTTAGAAACCTCGAATGTACCGAAGCCTACAAGCTGAATCTTTTCCCCCTTCTTAAGCTCTTCAGCAACAACCTCTGTGAAAGCCTTTACAGAAGCCTCTGCGTCCTTCTTAGAGATGTTAGCCTTGCTAGCGATAGCTGCTACTAATTCTGTCTTGTTCATTACTATTCCTCCTCGAGAATTTTAATTTATAGCTAGGGACTTCGCCCTTAGTAACTACAATATCCTTTATAATTCTTTTAATTTTGTCTGTCAACACGTTATGCCCAAAAAGTCCCGAATTTATAAGGTTTTTATGGATTATTACAAATTTTTTACTCGTTTTTTAAACACTATTACTATTTACAAACCCTTGATTTTTCGGGACGTTCACTTTTTTTTCACATTTTTTTACTCCATAAGGTTACTTATGAGGTCTGAAACTGTTGACAAATAGTCTACTTCATAGTCGTAATCATCCTTAATTGTGCTACCAGCAGTCTCTGTTTCCGGCTCATTTTCAGATGATTCTGAATCGTCATTTTCTTGACTATTTTCTGTAGTATTGTCATATTCATCCGCCGATGAGGTGCCAGTTTCTGACTCTAACTCAAGAGTAATTGTTGCAGATTCTGAATTGACAACAAGGGTCTTATTCCAAGAAGTGTATCCCTGACACTGCACCTTTAGACTATGACTTCCGTATTGAACATATTGAGGCTCTGTAACATCTACCTCTTGGCCATCAATATATACATGGGTATCTGGCACAGTCACCATGAAGGTAATCAAGCAGAAGGACGGTCCATCACCCTTTAAATCCTCTAGGCTTACTTGGGTGGTCTCGTTTCTTACAACAGTATATTCTCCACTGCCACCCCAGCCGTTGTTAGCTACAGTAATCTTGTATGTTCCCTCAGGAACTTCTATTATCTCATCTCCATTGACCATTGATACGATTTTATTGCCAATGAAAATCATACTATCATCAAATAGCGATGTATCTGACAAATAAAGGTATCCATGGCCTGTTGTTACAGCAATAGAGATAACTTCTTTTTCCCGTCCGATAACAGTAATAATGTCATCCTTGCCAATATCCGATACAAGTATTTTCTCTGTGTCGGAATAGACTTTTGTGTTGCCTGTCAGCTTATAATTGCTGCCATTTATGGCTATTAAATTCTTGCTTTCATCGATTGAATACTTTGATAGATCATCAAGAATCCAGACATCTGTCGATTTCTTAACCTCTCCTAATGCTCCAGAAGATGGTAAAAAATCTCCAATAGTCACCACAGAACCTATGGTAAACTCTGCCCAGGTGCTGTTGTCCCCATACTTATCCAAAAACTTGGTAGTCATATTGTAGCCATAGCGATATTGCTTTGCCTCGTCAATAGAGTATAAAGCTATGGTCTCCTCTGTCATGTTCAAATCCTCAACTATATACAGAGGCTTGTTTCCGCCTTCTACAAGGACATCCGCATCCTGTTCTGTCTGTTCAGTTTTAAGGGCACTTCCTGTATGGCTTGTGACTGCATTGTTGCCACCTTTCTTTTGGCCGCATCCAACAGCAACTGCCATAATAAGAAGCCCCATCAATATTAATTTAGATATTTTATTAGTAAAAAGCCCTTTCATACCCATAATTTTACCATATCTCCCCAGAAATAGTTATCCGATAATCTCCTTAGCCATTTTAATAAGAATGTCTCTATTATTAAGCTCTGGCTCATCTACCACCCTATCAAAAATAGTATTTAGAACCTCTCCTATGCGCTGTCCCTGTGGCACACCCATCTGAATCAGGTCCTTACCATTGATTTCAAGGTCCTTTATCTTAAGGCAATCCCCTGCCGCAACTATCTGATTGAACATCTTCTCAAGCTCGTCTATATATTGAAGCTTCTCTTGCCTATGGTACATACTCTGGGCCAGACAATCCGCTCTTTTAACTGCAAGCAAATCATTAAAATTCTCCTGACCCACCCTTATAATCATGCGGCGGATATTTCGCTCATTGATAGCTGGTCTATCATCATGATTTTTCACCAAGTTGCAGACCTTATCAGTGGTGTCGTTATCAAACTTAAGTCTGCGAAGCACCGCCTTTGCCATCTTCTGCCCCTCTACCGGGTGCATCTTAAAATGATTCTGGCCATTTTCATCTGTGGTCTTGCAAACTGGCTTTGCAATATCATGTAAAAGCATAGCTAGGCGGATAACCCTATCAGCAGGTGCCAATCCCATAGATACAATAGTGTGCTCACCCACAGTATACATATGGTGCTTATTTACCTGGTCGCACTCCATCATAGCATCAAATTCAGGGAAAAATACCTTTGTAAGTCCAGTCTCATAAACGTCTCTCATACGCTCAGGATGGTCTGATGTAACAAGCTTTACCATCTCAACCTGAATTCGCTCTGCGCTAATACGCTCTAAAGTTGGCGCCAAATCCTTAATAGCCTGATAAGTATTTGCCTCAATGTCAAATCCCAACTGGGCAGAAAATCTGAGGGCTCTAAGCATCCTAAGAGCATCCTCTGTAAAACGCTCTGTAGGATTGCCTACCGCTCTAATAATCCCTGCCTCTAAATCGGCCTCACCACCAAACAAATCCACTAGGCCCTTAGTCTCATTGTAAGCCATGGCATTGATAGTAAAATCCCTACGCTTTAAGTCCTCCTCAAGTGAGGCAGTAAATGTAACCTCCTTAGGATGACGACCGTCCTCGTATTTGCCATCAACACGGTATGTTGTAACCTCATAGCCTACACCATGCAAAAGAACTGTCACAGTGCCATGCTCAATTCCAGTATCAAAAGTCCTATCAAAAAGAGACTTTACCGTCTCAGGCAAAGCCGATGTGGTTATATCCCAATCATGGGGATTTTTCCCTAGAATGCAGTCACGGACACAGCCGCCCACTGCGTAGGCTTCGTGTCCGTTAGATTCTAAAATATTTATTATTTTCGAAACGTCTGCTGGTAAATTCATATTAATAAGCTTTACCCCAATATACTAATTTCTTAGCTGGCTTGCCACAGCATGCACATACGTCAGAAATCTGCTCCTGATCATTAAATGGCATACAACGGCTTGTTACAGCTAAATCCTCTTTTATCTTGTTCTCGCAAGCCTCATCGCCGCACCACATAGCACGGATAAATCCTGGCTTATTATTTGCAATCTCTGTAAACTCAGCATAATTGTGAGCATCAAAGATGTGGCTATCTCTATGAGCCTTAGCTCTCTCGAACATCTCCTTCTGGATAGTCTCAAGAAGCTCAGCTACCTTTGTCTCTACCTCATCAAGTGAGCACTCGATCTTCTCGCGAGTATCACGGCGAACAAGTACACACTTGCCAGCCTCGATATCCTTTGGTCCAAGCTCTACACGAACTGGGATACCACGCATCTCAGCCTCTGAGAACTTCCAACCTGGTGACTTGTCAGAATCATCAAGCTTAGCGCGCATTGTCTTTCCAAGACGCTCACAAACTTCTGCAGCCTTCTCAAGCACGCCTTCCTTCTTCTGCTGAATAGGAATAACAATAACCTGTGTAGGTGCAATACGTGGTGGAAGTACAAGACCTGAATCATCACCATGTACCATAATAATAGCACCAATAAGACGTGTAGTCATGCCCCATGATGTCTGGTGAACATACTGAAGCTGATTATTCTTATCTGTGTACTGAATACCAAATGGCTTAGAGAAGTTCTGGCCAAAGTTATGTGAAGTACCAGACTGTAAAGCCTTACCATCATGCATAAGTGCCTCGATTGTATAAGTAGCCTCAGCACCTGCGAATTTTTCTTTTTCTGTCTTCTGTCCACGAACTACTGGCATAGCAAGAACTTCCTCACAGAAGTCTGCGTAAAGGTTAAGCATCTGAACTGTACGCTCCTCTGCATCCTCTGCTGTAGCATGAGCAGTATGGCCCTCCTGCCATAAGAACTCTCTCGAACGAAGGAATGGACGTGTCTCCTTCTCCCAACGAACTACTGAGCACCACTGGTTGTAAACCTTTGGCAAATCTCTATGAGAGTGAATAATATCCTTATAGAAATCACAGAAAAGAGTCTCAGATGTAGGACGAACGCAAAGACGTTCCTGAAGCGGGTTAAGACCACCATGTGTAACCCAAGCTACCTCTGGTGCAAATCCCTCAACATGATCCTTCTCAACCTGAAGAAGACTCTCAGGAATAAACATCGGCATGTACACATTCTGTACTCCTGTCGCCTTGAATCTTCTGTCCAACTCGTGCTGGATATTTTCCCAAATAGCATACCCATCAGGCTTGATAATCATGCATCCTTTTACTGATGAATATGCAATCAAATCAGCCTTAACGACTACGTCGGTATACCACTGTGCGAAATCCTCTGACATAGAGGTAATCGCTTCTACCAGCTTTTTTTCCTGTGCCATTTTTTTCTCCTTTATATTTATAAATTCATTACATTAGCCGTTTTATTTTATAACATAAACTAGCCAAAAACAAGCCCACTGCCACTTTAAAAGTAACAATTCACTGCGGACCATAATATACGCTCCTGTGGCATAAATAAAGGGCCCTGCTGGGCCCTTATGTTATAAATAGTATTCTTCAAATTTTTTAACTGGAAGTGGTTTGTCGAAATAGTAGCCTTGGAGATAATCGGCTCCGGTTCCTGACAGGTAGTCTAGCTGCTCTTTATTCTCCACGCCTTCGATTATTACAAACATGCCTAGGGCTTTTGCAAGAGTGATAATTGTATTGATTATCTTGCGACCCTTTGAAGCATTTTTATCCATTGAAAGGAACGCCATATCCATTTTAAGGATGTCGGCTGGAACTTCTTTTAGCATGTTAAGAGATGAGTAGCCGCTTCCAAAGTCATCAATCTCGATTAGGAATCCATATTCCTTCAGGGAATTAATGATATCTATTTGACGTTCTTTTTCTGTCATGAATATTGATTCGGTTATCTCAAGCTTTAGTCGTTTTGGATCTACTCTGTACTTTTCAACTAGTGATGTAAACGTCTCAAACAAGTCAATATAGTAGAAATCCTTCACGGAAATGTTGACGGAAATAGAAACATCATCCCGGTCTATTGATGCCCAATATGCCAGACGCTTTACTGCCTGTTCCCAGATAAACATGTCAAGCTTGTAAATGTATCCAGTCTTCTCTAATAACGGGATAAATGAACCTGGCGCTATGATTCCTCTGTCAGGATGAATCCAGCGTACAAGTGCTTCTGCCATTGCTATCTTGCCATCCATATTAACTACTGGCTGAAGAAACATTGCAAACTGTCCCATAGACAGAGCATCCTCGAATTCTCCAATGATTTTCTGCTCACTCATATACTCTCGTCTGAGCATATCTCCATAGTAAGCTATAGAATTCTTGAAGCTACTCTTGATGGAATCAATGGCCAAAAATGCACCGTCTACCATTGATATAACAGATGCTTCTCTGTCGTATATCTCATAGACTCCCACCAAAATAACCATGCGGTACTGGGCATTGTTAAGGAAATGGCTTACCTTGTTCATGCCTGTCATAAATACTTCTTCAGTGTATCTACTCTTTGGCATAAGCACCGCAAATCTGTCTGCTTCTAATCGAGCAAATATTGCTCCAGGTTTAAGTCTTTCCCTTATTGTGTCAGCAGCCTTGATAAGTAATCTGTCTGCCTCGTCTACTCCAAACATGTCATTGATGAGCTTGAAGCCCTTTACATTGGCACAGACCATTAAATATTCTGTGTCAGGATTCTCGTCCAATATGTTTCGAACTTCCTCATAGAAACTCTCACGATTTAGAGCTCCAGTAAGGCTATCGTGACTGCTTCGATATTTCTCCTCCTCGTAGGCCAGGTAATCACCTGTTACATCATAAAATGAATAGTAACATCCGCAGTAGTAACCTCTCCTATCGTAAATTTTATTGAAGTGAATATCAAATCTGTACTCATCACCATTTAAGGTGTAAATGTCATTCCAGCTAGAGTTTGAAATGGAATTTGCCTCTCGACCATCCTTCCATTTTCTGAAACGCTCCTCTAGCAATCGACGGTCTCCGCTAGGCGAGAACATTCTCTTAGCAAATTGGTTGGCAAAAATACAACTATCATTTTCATCAAATGCTATCAGTGCACATTCCATACGCTCTGTGATTGTGGAGAGCATATACTCCACAAAAGCCTTTGGATTATACAAAAGAGTATAGTAAGCCACATAAATCGATGCGATAGCATAGAAGAATATGGAAATATCAACTGGAAAATCAAAAAACAGATAGAAAACATTGAGTACTACAATTCCGCCAAGCATTGCAAGAATTGCAAGATATCTGTTTCTATGGAATCCACTAGTGGCAAGTGCTTTTTTCGCAAAGATTATCACTACCAGTGCAACTATGATGTAACAAAAAACAAGGTGCACCATATAGTAATCGCCTGTTGTCTTGAATCCGTAGAACCAATCATCGGGACCAAAATGCACTTTTTTCAGAGCAAATACATGGTGCCAACGTAGATTAGCTACTATGCTAATATTGTCAATAAATGCGATTGTGGCTGTCATAAGTGGAGCCGAATAATTTTCAGCCCAGACCTTTGTGTATTGCCTTGCATAAAAGACAAATGTCAAAAGCAGCCAGTCAATACTTGAAAAATATACTATGTAGGCAATCTCAGAATGTATTTCGATATGAGTTGCTATGGCCGCAGTATAGGCAAGGCATGTAAGAATACCTATACTTAAAAGCTGCACTATGGAAATATTAAGCTTGTTATTTTTGATTTTGTGCCGAGTGCCTATATAGATTATGCAGGCCAACATAATAAATGCAGTCAGCAAAAATACCAACACATATATTTTAACCAAGAAAGTTCCCCCGTATTCTTTAGCCAGCTATGCGGCTATCTTTAAAGTCTTCTCCTTGAGGAGTCACATCAAATCCCATTTCTTCGCCTGTTACAGGATGCTTAAATCCAATGTGGTGTGAGCAAAGAGCAAGACTGTGACCAGTTGATGCTCCACCATATTTCACATCACCTATGATAGGAGCTGTTCTGCTGGCAAGCTGTATGCGAATCTGATGATGTCTGCCTGTGAATAAATCAATATCCAAAAGCTTTCTGTCGTCCCACTGGTCCACAACCTTGTATTTAAGAACTGCCTTTTTAGCTCGTGGATCATTGTCTCGAACGATTTTGGAAAGATTAGTTCGATTATCCTTTACTAGATAATCAACCAACTCTCCCTCATCTGGGAATGATTCCCTACTAATAATTGCATAGTATTTCTTAGTAAATACATGGTCTGTAATCTGCTTAGTCAGCTTGTTTGCAGCCTCCTGACTCTTTGCAAAAACCATGATTCCCTCTACAGGCTGGTCCAAACGATGGACGACGCGGATTGTTGGTTTTTCTCCCTTTTCAGCCAAATAATTATTCAAGAGACTCACCATATCCTGTTGTCCAATGTTTTTGGTCTGGGTAGCCACACCTGCAGGCTTGTAGCATACAAGTATGCTATCGTCCTCGTAAATAATGTTCATACAAATTCCCCCTCAGAAATTAAATTATATGAATATTCTAACACAATTTCAGTGTATGCCACACACTTTTTTATACCTTAAATCTGTAGCCTACACCCCAAATTGTCTCGATATACTGAGGTTTTGATGTATTTAACTCAATTTTCTCACGAATCTTATTAACATGAACTGTAACGGTGGAAATATCACCGATAGATTCCTCTCCCCAAAGTGTCTCGAAAAGCTGCTCCTTAGAGAAGATAACATTAGGATTCTCTGCTAAAAATGTGAGCAAATCAAATTCCTTGGCAGTAAATACTTTTTCCTCACCATTAATCCACACACGTCTGCTGGCCTTGTCTATTCGAAGACCTCTGATGCTGATTTCATTTTTCTGAATAGCAGGTGACTGAACAAGTCTTTCGTATCTTGCAAGATGAGCCTTTACTCTAGCAACAAGCTCACTAGGTGAGAATGGCTTTGTAATATAGTCATCAGCGCCTAGGCCAAGGCCTCTGATTTTATCTATCTCTTCTTTTTTTGCAGTAACCATAAGAATTGGTACATTTTTAACCTCACGGATGCGCTTGCAAAGCTCAAATCCATCTAAACCAGGAAGCATCAAATCAAGAATAAACATGTCATAATTTCCAGCTAACGCCTTCTGTAATCCCTTTTCTCCGTCTGCTTCAATATCTACTTCAAAGTTTGAAAGCTCAAGGTAATCCTTTTCCAATTCTGCAATTGACTCTTCGTCTTCAATGATTAGTATCCTACTCATACATTACCTCCTGGTATTTTCTAATTACAAAGTACATTGTAGTTCCTTCGTTTTCTTTGCTGGTAACCCAAATTTTACCGCCGTGGTCTTCAACGATTTTCTTGACTATTGAAAGACCAATGCCACTGCCTCCCGCAGCAGAATTTCTCGATGCGTCAGCTCTATAGAATCTATCAAAAACGTAAGGCAAATCCTTAGTTGCGATTCCCTTGCCGTTGTCAGCTATCTCAATCTGAACAAAATCACCTACGTCCTTTATTGTAATTGCAATTCTTGAGGCCACATCGGCTCTCATGTATTTAACAGAATTGCTGACTATGTTGTGGATAATACGGCCAAGCTGCTCAGGATCAGCGATAATGAGCACATCTGGGTCGACATAATTGGCATAGTCAAGTCGAATATGCTGATTTTCAAGGTCCATTCCAAGTTCTTCTATACAGTCCTCAAAATAAGAATGTATGTTGAGCTTTTGGAAATTGTACGGAATTTTATTGGTATCAATATTTGAATACAATGTCAGCTCGTTGATGAGTGTGTTCATCTCGTTAGCCTTGTTGTAAATAGTTCTAATATATTTTTCTCGCTTTTCCGGAGTGTCGGCCACCCCATCAAGCATACCCTCTGCATATCCCTTAATGGCAGTGATAGGGGTCTTTAAATCATGGGCAATATTTGAAATCAATGCTCTCTGCTCCGCCTCATCCTCTAGACGGTCCTTGGCATTATTCTTAAGGCGAACCCTCATATCCTCAAAGGCATTGCACACCTCTGACATCTCATCTGTGCCACCTGTAGCAACACTGAAATCCAGATTGCCTTCCTTTACATTATTGGCAGCGATTTTAAGTATCTTAATCTGTGGCGCAATCCCCTTATATATCCAGACTACCATGACAATAGCCGTCAAAAGAAGAATCACAAACTCTGCTACACAAAAATTGAAAACCAATTCATCAAAAAGGCCTCCATCATCCATGTAATGCTTAAGAGCCTGCATCACTATGTTGCGTCCTAACTGCTCTTCACTGGCCTTTCTAATGACCTCTTTTAGGCCAAGCATCAAGGCGTTAAACAACACAACAGGAACAATTGTAATTATAAAAAAAGAAATAAGAAGTCGATTTTTTAATTTCATATTGTGTACCTTATTCTGGTAAATCTACTAGCATCAAATAAATAATAAAAAAGGCAACCCCATATTAGAGGCTGCCTTAATTATAGCATATTGATTTTCTTAAAGATATTTCTTTAAAGCATCTACCTTATCTGTCTGCTCCCATGGAAGCTTAACATCAGTACGGCCAAAGTGACCATATGCTGCTGTTGGACGGTAGATTGGACGACGAAGGTCAAGCATCTTGATAATACCAGCTGGACGAAGATCGAAGTTCTCACGAACGATTTCTACAAGCTTGTTATCTGAAAGCTTACCTGTTCCAAATGTATCTACCATAACTGATGTAGGCTCTGCTACACCGATTGCGTAAGAAAGCTGAATCTCACACTTGTCAGCAAGTCCAGCTGCAACGATATTCTTTGCAACGTAACGTGCTGCATAAGCACCTGAGCGGTCAACCTTTGTGCAATCCTTACCTGAGAATGCACCGCCGCCGTGACGAGCATATCCACCGTAAGTATCAACGATGATCTTGCGGCCTGTAAGACCTGCATCACCGTGTGGTCCGCCGATAACAAAGCGGCCTGTTGGATTGATGTAGAACTTTGTCTTATCATCAATCATGTCCTGTGGAAGGACTGGGTCGAAGACATATTTCTTGATGTCTGCGTGAATCTGTTCTTGAGTAACGTCTTCATCGTGCTGAGTAGATAGAACTACTGCTTCTAGTCTAACTGGCTTTCCAGCCTCGTCGTACTCTACAGATACCTGTGTTTTTCCATCTGGACGGAGGTACTTAAGTGTACCATCTTTGCGGACATTAGCAAGCTGTAGAGCAAGTCTATGAGCAAGAGAAATTGGGTATGGCATGAGCTCTTCTGTTTCGTTAGTTGCGAAACCGAACATCATACCTTGGTCACCTGCACCTGTATCTAAATCATCTGCAAGTGAGCCTTCCTTTGCCTCAAGAGCCTTGTCAACACCCATAGCAATGTCTGCGGATTGTTGATCAAGAGCGACCATAACAGCGCAAGAGTTTCCATCAATGCCTTTCTTTCCATCGTCATATCCGATTTCAAGAAGAGTCTTGCGAACAATAGCTGGAACGTCGAGCTGAGCCTTTGTTGTGATCTCACCTGTAACAAGAACGAATCCTGTACATGAAGCAGTCTCACAAGCTACTCTACTCATTGGGTCTTCAGCTAAGCAAGCATCGAGGATGGCATCAGATACGGCATCACATACCTTATCTGGATGGCCTTCTGTTACTGACTCTGAAGTAAAAAGTAACTTTTCCATTATATGACTCTCTTTCTATATGAAATTGTCTTACCTAGGGTCATTCCTAGGGATTTTAGTATACTCCCAAATACTAATAACTTCAATATCTGTTCCTTAAAAGTATTTCTATTTTCATCATCAAATTGAACAAGCATTAAATCTATTCAACAGATTTTAATGACTCTACCATATCAATTGCTATCGCTTTCCTTGCCACGACAAAGTTAACAAAAATAGAACATCCCAATGCCACTAAAGTAGCACAAATATATGAACTCACTTTTATAAAAGGAGAATAGACTGTGGTAGTTGTGGATATTGTATAAACATATAATTTTAAGAAATACCAGCCTACAACAGTTCCTATAATCCACCCTAATAACACATTTAAAACACTACCTTTATAAATTACACCTTTTATTTCTGCATTAAATGCCCCTAGTACCTTTAATGTAGCGTACTCTCTATATTTTTCTGAAAAATTCAATAATGCCAAATTATACAATATAACTACACTCAATGAAATTGCGGCCATAATTAATAGAATAATTACACCTCTTACACTATCTATTACTCTATCTGCCTCTTCAACTTGCACAGATTTTTCTACTGTCTCTTTGACAAAACTTTCTTCCTCTATATCAGATAGATTTTTACTCTTTCCTGTTAAAAGAGTATTTGGAACAAATTCCAAACCCAAATCCTGCCAATATTCTTTTGAACAAAACAACCCCTGAGGTGTTCCTATTGGTTGAATGTCTGATACTTTTATTGGGATTTCTGTGCCCTTATATAATAGATTTATGTATTCATTTTTCTTTATTTCTAGTTCCTTGGCAGTCTGCTTTGATACCACTAATCCATCTTCTGGTAGTTCGATTGAAATATGATTAGCATTTTTAATATTGTAGTAATATCCTTTATCTATAACGAATACATTTACCGTTCCAATATTCTTTGAATTCTTGCATTCGCCCGAAATTGACATTACCCATTGATAATCTCCAAATAGCTTTTGCTCTATTTCAGCCTTATCTTCTTCTGTCATCAACGGTGAAACCGTCAATTGCTTATAATATGTATATTGCTCATTATATATCACATCATTATTCTTATTAATTGAGTCTTGCAAACCTAAACTTGCTATGAGCAACATCATACTTCCAAAAACACCAACTATCGCAATCAAAGTTCGAGCTTTATTTCTACTAGCATCTCTCAAAACCCATCTCCACTCAAAAGAGAGATTGTTCCATAGACCTTCAATATTCTCGATAAAAGTCTTTTTATTAGAATCAATCACTTGATTTCTAAGAGATTGGGCAGGTACTTCTTTTGCTATATTTGTACATGATAGCCAAGCAGTTATAGTACATATTAAAACCATCAAAACAATTAATACTATAGAATAGTTTGAGCTTATAATGCTCCACTTTGGCATGCTATAAAAATCTTTTTGAAGGTCTAACAGCACTGGCGCTATTGTCCTTGGAGCTAGTATATATCCTAATAAAGTTGCTATTATACTAACTATAAAACCATACATAGCATAATGGATTTTTATTGCGAAATTATATATACCCACCGCTTTTAAAATACCAATTTGTATTCTTTGCTTTTGAACTATACGCTTCATAGTAGTTCTTATACAAAGTATTGCTAACAATAGAAAAATAACAGAAAACATAATTGCCATCTTCTTAATCTGCTGTATTTTACTAACAAATGAATATACTTGATTAAACTCACTCAGCTCAATGCAATTGATGTATTTTTCTTCAAGGAGTGAATGAATTCTTGTTTTAAGTTCATAAAAATCGGTATCCTCCTCGACAACCATCTTAAGCTGATTATATCTTACTGAACTATTAATATCTTGCAACGTATCCAACGATACATATCCAAATGTATACTTTTCATGTTTTGGAATTATAGATGTCAAAGTACCTGTGTAACTAATATATTCAGGACTATAAACTAGACCTTCGACTTTAAGTTTAAAATTTTTTTCATCATCATATACTCTGATGAAATCGCCCACTGAAACATCCTTGGCATCGGCATAGTCTTTATCTAGCCATATTCCGTCTCCATTTGGATCATACTTCTTTCCACTATAATTATATGGCTTCGAGATATTATCAGCGGCATTGGCTATCAATCTAATGTTTTCTTCATTATTTTCATCCAAAAAGCTATCATACACCGCTGATAATTGGGTTTGCTCTACACTTTCAATCCCTTCAATTCTATTTTTGTCACTATAGGTAATATTATTTCCATTGAGCCATACATCTGCCAGATTTGTCTCTGCGAAGTATTTGTCACTCTCAACTTCCATTCCATACCAAACACATTCAATTCCAGAATAGATTAAAACCCCAAGCATGCACATCAAAAAAATAGATAGAAATTGTGACTTCATATTCCAAAGATCACGACACATCTTTTTTATCAATAACATTACCAATCCACCTCATCAACACTTAATGGTTTTTCATTTTTTACAACTTCTTCAATATGTCCGTCTTTCAAATGAACTACTGTATCAGCGCAAAGTGCTATAGATGCATTATGAGTAACTATAACTACTGTTTTTTTGTATTTTTTTGCCATGTCAGTCAGTAATTCTAAAACCATTCTTCCTGTCTCGCTATCCAATGCTCCAGTAGGTTCATCACACAATAGTATGTCTGGATTTTTACATAGGGCCCTGGCAATTGATAGTCTCTGCAACTCTCCTCCCGATAATTCTGAAGGAAAATGCTTTAACCGGTTTTCTAACCCCACGTTCCTAATCATTTCTTTCGCGCAAAAAGAATTCCCATTCATTTTTTGCACGATAGCTACATTTTCATATGCATTTAATGATGGAATAAGGTTATAAAACTGAAAGACAAAACCAATTCGATTTCTTCGATATTTGGTCAATTCTCTTTCAGAATACTGCGATATATTTTCACCGAAAACCATTAGCTGACCACTGGTTAACTTGTCCATACCTCCAATTAGATTGAGCATTGTACTTTTCCCCGAACCACTAGGTCCAAGTATAACTGTGACCTTCTCACTTTCGATGTCAAATGAGATTCCATCCAACGCCCTTACAACTCCGTGACCCACACTGTACTCTTTTGAAACATTATTAAAAGATAAAGCCTTCATTTTTTTACCTTTCTTTTATCCTGCTACTTCAGCATTTTCAATAACACTTACCAGTTCATTTATTGTTGTAATGGATTCGACTTTTTCCTCTGGAATTGTAATATCAAATTCGTCCTCTATTGTTAGAATCATTTCCAACAATTCCAAACTATCTAAATGCAAATCATCAACAAATGACGTGTTTCCATCAAATAATTCCTCAGCTACATTATAATTATTCATTAATACATTTTTTAATCTTTCTAGAATAGTCATTTTCCCCACCTCTACCATTTCATAAATATAATTGCATGCTGCCATTGTGTATTTTCCGCAGCATATATCAATACTTTTTCATTTTTCTTAAGTTTTTCATTTTCAATTGCCGAATTAATTGCGACAGGAATAGCGGCATTTATTAGGGCTCCGCCTTCGCTATGATTCGAGCAAATTTTGTCTGGAGTAATTTCTGGAAATCTTTCAAATACCCTTTTTGCTATTTTTTCTGATTCAATAGGCATTATAAATCGATCTATCTCACTCAAATCTACCCCTGACTCATTTTGAAATTCTTCAAAAGTTTCAATCAGAACTTTTGACAAATATTCTTCACTTAATCCTGTAGCTTGATAAGCAGCCCACTTTTCAGAATCAACCTCTTCTGATGGGTATGGGTGCAAAGCACCTCCCACATAAAATGCTGATCCCATATCAACATCTGCCATTGTAGATTCAACTTTTGTCGATATTATTCCTCTGTCCTCGTCACTTCCAGTCAGAACAACTGCTCCTGCACAATCTCCGAAAAACATATAATTAAACAATGTTTTCATATCTAACTCTTTTGCAGGGAATTTCGTAAAACGCGAGCTTATCAAATCTGCACCTACAACTAATGCATTTTTGCATTCGCCCGTTTTTATATATTTGTCTGCTAGAGTCAATGCTGTGCCAAAGCCTGCACAGCCTGATCTAATATCAAATCCCATGCAGTTTTTTATTTTTAATTCTTTCTGCAATAAAATATAACTTGGAGGCAATAGATAATCTGGAGTAGACGTGCTATAAATTATCAAGTCAATGTCTTCATTAGCTAGTTTTGCATTTTGTATAGCTTGCTTTGCTGCATTTAATGCCATTCCTACATTAGATATATTTACTTCTCTACTCTCTATATCTGTTGCGAGATAATGAACCTCATGATTTATTAATCTTGAAATAGCCTTTGCCTTTTTTCCATACTTTTCTTCAAAATCTTCATTTGTTCTTCTTGCCGGAACATAAACGCCCCTACCAATAATTCTAGTCATTACAATCCCCTTCCTCATTACGATACAAAGCAATCGAAAATTGTTGCCCTATGCTTTGATTTAGTACAATTACAAGCTACGATTTTTGACATTTCTGGATTCAGTGGTGTAATTGAAGTATCCGTATTTAGTCTGGCCATAACTTTTCCGCTTAGTTTTCCATAACAAATTCTTGATGATTTCGGAAAATACGCAGCCATAGATTCAAATATTTCCTTTAAACTTTTCTCTCTAATATTTCCGAAGGATAGTGGCACTGCTACACAAGGTGTAACTAAACCATCATTGTTTATGGATATATAATTTGCACCAGCTCCACAGCCCATATATCCCGCGCTCTCGAACTCACAAAAATTCACTATTCCCGGCAACTCTGGATTTTTCTTGTTTTTCTCCTTGATATTTTTTATAAATCTAATTGCATCAGAATATAATCTAGTCACGTTGTTTCCTTCCAAATTTCCTTGTGGAATTGGAAGAATAATACGAATCTCATCTGGTTTTAATTCATTTGCATTCTTAAAATATTCATTTAGCTTCTCTTCATCCAATAACTCTTCCGTAATACACACTGTTATAGCAGTATATATTCCATGGGAAACCAAAGTCTTAATAGCATTCTTCGCTTCTGCAAAAGCATTATGGTAGTTTCGCATTTTATTAGCAACTTCTTCTTGATAATGATCCAAGCTTATAATCACTCGTGTTACATTTGTTGTTTTCAAAAACATTGCAAACTCATCATCTATATTGTGACCAGTTGTATATAATTGCCCCTCCATATCATTGGGGATTAGCCGAAGAATATCCTTGATATCTTTTCTCAACATAGGTTCGCCACCTGTGATTCCCACAGTCGCAGTACCCATATCATGTAATTCTTTCAACGTGTTTTCTATCTCTTCAAAAGTCAAATCTTCTCGATTATCCTTTATCCTAAAACAATGCCAGCATTTACAATGACACTTTCCCGTAACGACAATATCAGCCTGTAATGGAATTCTTATTTCATTTCTAACCATTTTACTTGCACCAACAATGAATCTGTTTCAGGATTCACTTGGGAATGATGGATAAAAACTATTGATAAAATATCTATCATTTTCACGATCATAGTGAAATCTTTCTCCCTTTAATCCAATGAAATCAGCCACTCTTTCACTAGCTTCAGGAAATTCACTAATTATCATTTTCCCTTTTATATCACTTGTCATCTCCATTGACACTTCGTGTTGATTCATATAACCCTCCGTTTTCAAGTCCAATTATTCTGTAAACGATTCTTTCGATATCCCCACGATTAACGAACAAGAATTGAAGTTTTTCCTCAGGCCCCATACCGTCTAGTATTGAAAAAACACCAAAGACACAGAATTTTGCCGATATTAACGGATTAGAACAGTTGCACTCTTTGTTTTTCTTACCCTGCTCTATTATTGACACGACAATAGGAATCAATTTCTTTCCAATAATACTTTGAACAATGGTATGCACTATACTATTGTCAGCGCTTTGAATTTCAATAAATAATTTATTCTCTTTTTGAGCTTTAGAAATAAATGTATTAAATACTAACTCTATTTTTTTCCCTGTATTTTCACATTCATTAATATTTTTTTCTATTTCATTTATTATTTCTGCTGCATATTCTTCAGCCACAGCAGCCATAACCTCCTCTTTAGATTTGAAATAATAATAAAACAGCCCCTGCGCTACACCTATGGATTGAACTATATCCTTCACCTGTGTTTTCTTATAACCATTTGTGGCAAATAATTCACCAGCAACTTGTATTATTTCTTGTTTTCTTTCGTCTGGATTCTTTTTTTCCCTCATTGAAAATTCTCTCCCATCTCTTACTGACTGACTTAAGTCAGTAAAATATTATCTTTTTTATTTATCCTTGTCAATCCTTTAATTTTTAATAATCTCCACTCCTTTAAATATTATTGTTTTTAACTATGGCAGGAATTATAATAAAAGTATCTATAGAAAATTTATGGGGGAATAATATGCAAACACTTACTGTAGACAAACTAAAGGCCGGCATGGTTGTAGCCGAGCCAGTTCTTACCAAGAGAGGCCAGACTATTTCAAAGGCAGGCGAGGAGTTAACTAATCAGCTCATTGCCAAACTCACCTTTTACAAAATAGAATCTGTCTCTGTTGAGGACATTGAGGAAGAGGAAGTTGCAGCTGAGCCTGCTCCCGCTGAGGAGAAACCAGTAAAGTCACCTGCCAAGCCTCAGAGGTCTGAGTCTAGAGTCAGTGACCAAATCACTTATACTCAGAGATTAAAAGCATCTCCTGCTTTCAAGAAGTTCCAATCTGACTATGCTATTAATATCGCATATTTACAAGAGACGCTTAAAAAGATAGCAGATGGTGGCGATTCATCTTGCACAGATGATTTGCTTAATAAATGCGAAGCTTTATTTAAGTCCAAGACAGCCTTAGAGCTTTTTGATATGCTCAGCAACATGCGAAATTTGGAGGATCCTATTTATTCTCATTCTTTAAATGTTGCACTTATATCTCGAGCAATTGGTAAATGGCTTAAATTGCCAAAGGATGATTTAAACACACTCACTCTTGCCGGTCTTCTTCACGATATCGGTAAGCTTAAGATTCCAGAGGATATTTTGAACAAGCCAGACCGCTATACCGATGCAGAGTTTGATGTTATGAAGACTCATCCTCTTGAGGGTAAAAAGATGTTAAACGGCAAGGGATTCGATTCTAGAATCTCAGCAGCAGCCTTACAGCACCACGAAAGAGCAGACGGAAGCGGATATCCTAGAGGTCTCTTTGATGACGAGATGGACGATTTCTCATGTATTGTAGCCATCGCCGATGTGTACGATGCCATGACATCTGCTCGTGCTCATCGTGATCCACTTTGCTCATTCCAGGTAATCAGCGAATTCGAAAAAGAGGGCTTACAGAAGTACCGTACTCAGTATATTCTTACCTTCTTGGAGAGAATCGCCAACACATACAATAACAGTCGTGTCATTTTAAACAACGCAAAAACAGGCCGCGTAGTTTACATCAACAAGAGCAACCTATCACGACCTGTTATTCAGCTTGATAATGGCGAAATCATCAATCTCGCCGACAGCGTTAACAACAAATTATTTATTAAATCTATTCTCTAAAGGCCTCGGCTATTCTGTCCTTCAATCCAGAATATCTCTTAGCCTGAGATGTATTATCAACCATAGAGTAAAAAACATCTGCGTCGCCTACCATGGTGACGCATTTTTTTGCCCTGGTAATAGCTGTGTAGAGAATATTTCTATTCATGAGCATCTTTGGTCCATCTACTATTGGCATAACTACCGCCGGATATTCAGAACCTTGGGATTTATGAACTGTGATTGCATATGCCAGCTCCAACTCATCAAGACTGGCAAATGGATAGACAACCTTTCGTCCCTCTTCGAATTCGACAGTTACAGTCTTGCCCCATTCGTTGATATCCTTAATAATTCCCACGTCTCCGTTAAAGACTCCAAGACCCTTTTCGATGGTAATATTGTAATTGCCGGTAACTTCCCACTCTAGCTGGTAGTTATTTCGAATCTGCATTACCTTATCACCCTCACGGAATACTCTGGTATCGCCCTTCCATTCCTTTTTATCCGGGGATTCTGGATTAAGATATCTCTGCAAAATACTGTTTAGTCTCTCTACTCCAAGCAGTCCCTTTCTAGTTGGGGTAAGCACCTGTATTTCGCTTATTCCTGCATCAACATATTTAGGCATCTTCTCCTTCACAAGGGTAAGCATAACACTGATAATGGTGTCAGCATCATCTCGTTTCAAGAAAAAGAAATCCTTTGATTTATTATCAAGTAAAACATGCTGGCCCTGGTGTATCTTATGAGCATTCATAACAATGTCGCTCTCCTGAGCCTGTCGGAAAATCTTTTCCAGTTTAACAGACTCAAATTTATCAGATGCCAATATGTCTTTTAGCACATTACCTGGACCCACTGATGGAAGCTGATTTACATCACCTACCAGTATCAGTCTAGTACCTGGCGATATTGCCTTTAGAAGAGAATACATAAGGGATACATCCACCATGGACATCTCATCGATAATGATAACGTCGCACTCCAGTGGATTCTCCTCGTTTCTATCAAATCTAGCAAATGATGCCACGTCGTCATCATCGCCCAGTCTTCCTGAAACCTCAAGCATTCTATGAATAGTGCGAGCCTCGTAGCCTGTAGCCTCACTCATACGCTTTGCAGCACGGCCAGTAGGCGCACCAAGGAAAATGTTTAGCCCCTCTTCCTCAAACATACGAATCATGGTGGTGATTGTTGTGGTCTTTCCTGTACCTGGGCCACCTGTAAGAATGAAAAATCCCTTTTTAGCAGCTGAAATGACAGCATTTTTCTGCAACTCATCCAGCTCTATTTCCTCATCCTTTTCTATGCGACGAATGACCTTTTGCAAGTCTGCCTCATCTGCCTTGTAGGTCACATTAAGCTCTCGAAGCATCCCTGCAATAGATTCTTCCATTCTAAAAAATGCTCTGGAATAAATCTGTGTATTGTCCCCATCCTTTTTGATAATCAGCTTTCTTTCCATGGCCAGATTCATAATCTGTGCCTCAACAGATGCCTCATCCACCTTCAACAGGTCAACTGACATATCCTTCAAAAGCTCGATAGGTAAATATGTATGTCCAAGACCAGCTCCCTGGCCTAAAATGTACTGGATACCACCCTTGATTCTAAACTCAGAGTCAACCTTTATGCCGACTTGTGTGGCTATCTCATCAGCTGTCTTAAATCCTATTCCGGATATTTCATCAGCCAGCTTGTATGGATTGCTCTGGATAATGTTGTAAACTTCATTGCCAAATCTATTGTAAATTTTGATAGCTGTATTGCCGTGCAATCCATATTTATCAAGGAAAATCATGGCATTGCGGATGTCCTTAGCTCCTACAATCTGGTCTGAAATCTCCATGGCCTTGTTAAGAGAAATACCCTTTACCTCTGCAAGACGCTCCGGTTCTTCCTCAATCAGCCTAAATGTATCCGCGCCAAATTTTTTAACGATTCTAGCAGCAAGCTTTGGTCCAATTCCTCTTATTGCACCTGAGCCCAAATATCGCTCCATGGATAGCTCATCAGCTGGAGCCACCGCCTCATAGCTTGTAGCTTTAAACTGGCGTCCATATGTAGGATGGTCAATATACTGTCCTCTAAGAAGTAGATTCTCGCCCTCACCAACAGTTGGAAAAATCCCTACTACTGTAATGAGAAATTCATCTACTACAAAGTCCATAACAGTATAACCATTATCTGAATTTCTAAATATTATTCCTTCTACGTAACCTGTTATTTCTTCCATAGGATATATAATAGCATAAAAAAAGAGACATTGCCCTTGCAATGCCTCTATAAAATATTCTTATGCTAATACTTGCTGAACTGTCGAAGAATTTGCCTGAGCAATTTCCTCTGATACTGCATCGGCATCAAGTCCACCTTCCTCTGTAGGAATATTAGAAGTACCTGTAATGCCATAGTTACGCATTATCTGCTCTACGAAATCTTCTGTAATATTTCCACCAACTTCATCTACAAGCTGCTCTGCTACCTTTGTATAAGCACTATCCATGAAATAGTCCTTGTACATAGACATTGAAGAATCCTCGTCATCCTTTGGAACAAAAGATTCCTTAACCTCTTTGAGCACCTGCTCCATCAAGTAAGTTTCGAAGCCCTTTACTGCTTCTGTAACTTCTTCCTTGCTGGAAGTTGCTGAAATACCACCAAGTGATTTTGCTGTCTTCTCTGCAGCCTCTGTGGCCGCTTTGTTGTACTGCGTCTGCATGTAAGTGTTCATTACCATAGTATCCATTTTTCATTCCTCCCGTAAATCCGCGAATTCTCGGTACCGCAAATTAGAGAATTCATTTACATGTTACTAAACTATCTCTTAAGGTTGTTAGCTTGCTCTAACATTGTATCTGAAGTAGTTATTGCCTTTGAGTTCATCTCGTATGCACGCTGTGCAATGATAAGACTAACCATCTCGTCAGCAACATTTACATTAGATCCTTCCAAATAGTTTTGAGCTATTGAACTCCTGTTTACTCCCTGAGTGTTCCACTCACCCATTGGCTCCCCTGAGGCAGCTGTCTCATCGTAGAGATTCTCTCCGATTTTGTCCAAGCCGACTCTATTTGTAAATTGGTACAGTGCAATTGACTGACCTGTGTTGGTGTATGTACCATCTGGATTCTGATATGAAATCGAAGCATCGTCTGGATTGACTGTGAATCCCTTTTCTACTGTATTTGGAACAGTGATAGGTCTTCCTGCCTGATCAAGAACCTTGTAGCCTTCTGATGTGGTAAGCACCTTGTTACCTCCATCATCAAGCGCCCATGTAAAATCACCATTTCTTGTATAGTGAGTTTCGTCTCCATCTTCTACAGCAAAAAAACCATTACCAATGATGCACATTGCTGTTGGGCTATCCTTTGCAAGCTGGCTACCTTGAGTAAAATTAGCATTAATAGAAGCAACTCTTGTACCAAGTCCAACCTGAGCACTGGTAGGTTTTGTCTCGCCCTGACCATTTGTACTTGTAGATTGCATTGTTTGGTATAACAATGTCTTGAACTGTGTACTCTGAGATTTATATGCAGTTGTATTAACATTTGCCAAGTTGTTTGCAATTGTGTCAACTGATACCTGCTGACCCTTCATACCTGAAGCAGCAGACCACAAACTTCTCATCATATGCCAAGTACCTCCATGATTTGTTTCCCGCTTGTTACATTATCAAGCATTAGTCTCTCTTCCGATGACTACACGTCATTCTCCAGAGAGCTAATAGCTTGATAACTACAAGCTATTTATACAACTTCTAATTATCTAGTAATTTTTACGTTACTTTCAGCGGTTCTATACCTGTCCTACTTGATTGACGGTTTTTTCAAGTGTAGCATCCTCAGTCTGAATCATCTTCTGACCAGCCTCGTATGCACGAGCTATCTGAATCATGCTAACCATTTCCTCTACAACATTGACATTGGAAGATTCAAGTGTTCCCTGTTCTAGGATAGCATCGCTTTCAACAATCTGTCCTCCAGGGATCAATGTGTATAAGTTCTCACCGTATTTATTGATATAATCGTAGTCTGCAATATCAATGACTCCGATTGTATCTACCTCTTCATTGTTCTGAGAAATAGTACCGTCAGCGGCAATTGCATACTCTAAATTAGGATCAATCTGTACGTAATAGTCCTCGCCGTAGAGAGAATTCAAAGCTCCCTCCTGATTAAGTACATAATCTCCATCTGATGTTCTCAAGTATCCATCAGTATCAACTGTAAATGCACCATCTCTTGTGTATCTAATAGAAGTCTCGCCTGCTTTGTTTGTAAAAGCTATAGCAAAGAATCCTCTACCACCGATGGCCACATCCGAAGGCTTATCAGTAATCTGAAAACCGCCCTGGTCCCAATTTGTGTATGTCTCACCGATTTTAGCTCCAAGGGACATATATCCTATTCCCTCTGGTCTATTTCCAAGTGATGATGTGTCTTTGATTTTGATGGCTAATCTCTCGTCGAATGCTTGAGCAACCATGGCTTCTTTCTTGTAGCCTGTGGTAGCTGAGTTGGCCAAGTTATTGGTCATTACGTCCATTCTTCTCTGTTCGTTAACCATTCCTGTATAGGCTGTATATAGACCTTTAACCATGAATATCCCCCTATTTAAGGCATCTGATTAATAATCTCCAATTTGTATATCGGATTTTTGAATATAAAAATAACCCCTATTTTGAAAAAATAATTATTTAATATAATTTTTTCAAAAATCGGGGTCCGTATCGTTATTCAACGAAATAGTTCTAATTAATCTCCTGCAAGAAGCTCTACATAGCGACCTGTACCAATAGCAACACATGTCATAGCCTCATCAGCTGTCATAGTGTTGATACCTGTGCGGTCCTCAATAAGCTCCTCAAGTCCGCGAAGAAGCGCACCGCCACCTGTAAGTACGATACCTCTATCTGCTACGTCGGCTGCAAGTTCTGGTGGAGTCTTCTCAAGTACTGAGTGGATAGCCTCAACAATCTGCATTGTAGACTCCTTGAGAGCCTCCTCAGTCTCCTCAGATGTAACCGTAATAGTCTTTGGAAGACCAGATACAAGGTTACGTCCTCTAACATCCATAGTCTCTGAATCGCCAAGTGGGAAACAACGACCAATTTTAATCTTAATGTCCTCAGCTGTACGCTCACCAATAAGAAGGTTGTGCTTCTTTCTCATGTAACGAACGATAGCCTCGTCAAAGTCATCACCAGCAACCTTGATAGATGTGCTGACAACTGAGCTACCAAGTGAGATAACAGCGATATCTGCTGTACCACCACCGATATCTACAATCATGTTACCCATAGGAAGTGAAATATCGATTCCAGCACCGATAGCTGCTGCGATAGGCTCCTCAATAATAGAAACCTCACGTGCGCCTGCTGCAAATGCTGCATCCTCAACTGCACGCTTCTCTACCTCTGTAGCTCCAGAAGGAACGCATACAGCAATACGAGGCTTACGATAGCTCTTCTTGCCCATTGCCTTCTGAACGAAGTACTTGATCATCTTCTCTGTAACTGTGTAGTCAGAGATAACACCCTGACGAAGTGGACGAACTGCCACGATATTACCAGGAGTACGGCCAATCATAAGACGTGCCTCCTCACCGATTTCTTTAATTTTGTTTGTATCTCTATCAAAAGCCACTACTGAAGGCTCTTTCAAAACAACGCCCTTGCCTTTTGCATAAACAAGAACACTCGCTGTACCTAAATCAATACCGATATCTGATGCTGCCATTTTCTTATCCTTTCTGTGTTTTAGTATAGTCTACTGTCCTTATGGACAGAAATACGCATTTTTACTTTCTTATTATATACAAAATCCCACATTATTCAAGGCTCTTATATATAAGAGGTGCTTTTGTGTTGCAAAACAGTTTCCTATTAAGTAAAAAAGCGCCAGCGCATGTGCACTGACGCGTAAGAGTCGGGGAGTGCGACCAAGTCGCCTTGGTCGCTGAGTTATGAAAAATTTGGTATTAGCTTTCGCTAGTACATTTCTCTTATAACATCCCAATGTGATGGCTATGTGAAGATTTGAAAAAATCCTCAAAAATATTTTAACCTTTTACCGCACCTTCAATCATTCCTTCCATAATTTGCTTCTGAGCAATAAAGAAGAGAACGAGAATTGGAATAATAGCAAGCAACGCAGCACCTAAAATCAAATTCCACTGTTTTACATATGAACCAACAAACGCCTGAACAGCAACTGGAAGAGTCTTAACTGGTCCATTTTGCTGAAGAAGAATTGATGGAAGCAAATAATCGTTCCAGATCCACATACCATTAAGGATTGTGACTGTAGTGATTACCGGCTTTAATAATGGAAGAATTACAATAAAGAATGTCTGCTCTGGAGAACATCCGTCAATAGAGGCTGCCTCTTCAAGTTCCATAGGAATTCCCTTAATAAATCCATTTAAAATAAACACTGTCATTGCACCGCCAAATCCAAGATACGCAAATACGATACCTGGGATTGACTGAATCAAAGGAATGCCAACAAAATTTCCAACATCTCTAAATGTAGAGATAAGTGGAAGCATTACTACCTGGAATGGAATAATCATTGATGCAATAAATGTAAAATAAATTACCACTGACCATTTTGTTTTATTTCTGCAGATTACCCATGCAGCCATTGCTCCAAGAAGAGCTAACAATATTAATGAGAGAATTGTAATAACAGCTGATGATGTAAATGCTGACCAGAAAAGGAAATGGGTATTGTTTATTACATCTGATAAATTCTGGTATAAGTTAGCAAGTGATACGCCATTAAATCCTATAGGATTTGCTGTAATGTCCGCTGTCTGCTTGCATGAATTAATCACAACAAGGAAGAATGGGAACAAAACATATATCGCAATTACGATAGCGATAATCATCTTTATAACGATTTTGGAGGTTTTCTCTTTTACCTTCATTATAATTCCACCTCCCTCTTATTAGAAATACGAACCTGGCAAATTGAAACAATAGCAAGAATAATAAAGAAGAATACTGCCTTTGCCTCGCCGTATGCATATTCATTATTTACAAATGCTGTGTCGTAAATATTAAGTGCCAACATCTGTGTACCCTTTGACAAGAACTTACCCATGAAGTTAACTGAACCAGTACCATTTGTTAATGATAAGTTAACATCAAACTGCTTGAACGCACTGGTAAGTGTAAGGAATGTACAAATTGTAATTGTTGGAGCAATCATTGGAATCTTTATTTGGAAAAGAGTCTGCAATGAATTTGCGCCGTCAATTGATGAAGCCTCAATAACATCTCCAGGCACTGTATTAAGTCCTGTAATGTAAATCAACATAATATATCCAGCATACTGCCATACATAAACCAAGACAATTCCGATAAGAGCTGTCTTTGTCTCTGTAAGCATAGATGCTTGTGAATTAAGAATCTCGGTTACTACTTTTGAGAAAATAAACTGCCAAATATAACCAAGTACGATACCACCAATAAGGTTTGGCACGAAATAAGCTGCTCTAAAGAATCCCAGACCCTTTAGCTTTGAAGTACACAACAAAGCAAGTAAAAATGCCACAAGATTTACAAGAACAATATTTAATATTACAAACAAGAATGTGATTAATACTGACCATAAGAACTGTGGCTCATGGAACATTCTTGCATAATTATCGAATTTAACGAATTTATTTAATGTAATACCATCCCAGTCTGTAAATGAATATCCAATACCAAGTACAAGTGGAATGATAACTGTTACTGCAAAAGCAAATAACAGCGGGAATAAAAACATAAAATTAATGATTCCTCTGTGGTGCTTGAATGTAGGGAAGAAATATAATCCCACAAAGAAAGCAACGCAGCCTGCAATTATCAATGTACCTCTAACACCCCAGAAGTCTGTAAGTGTAATTGCCATATATAATCCCGCAATCATCATGGCAACTCCCACAATCATGCATCCAAAGGAAAAGATTTTTCGTCTCGCGGAGAACTCACCCATAACTAATCTCCTTTCTCTCCTACCCAACTCTTATAACAATTAGATTTGAATCTCATTGCTCTTTTAAAGAAAAAGGGGCAGTGCATTTAGCCCTGCCCCAAAGCTATCACTTAATTAGTTTGCATAGTAATCCTTGATTACCTGCTCGATTGTTGATGTAAAGCCCTCTGCGTCAAGCTTGCCCTGAGCATAATCAGCAAATACCTGACATGTCTGATTCTGAAGACCATCCTTCTTGAGCATTGTATGCCATCCACTGAACTTACCAGCGTCGATGTATGACTTCATGCTAGCGTAGAATGGGTTAACAGCTTCGTACTGGCAATCACTAAATGGAGAAACAAGACCTGCATCATTTACAAGAATGTTCTGAGCAGAGTCACCTGCGCACCAGTTAAAGAATGCCTTAGCGCCTTCAACGTTACCATCTGCATAAGCTACCCAATAGCTTGGTGGACCAGCGATGATTGTATCAATGCCATCCTCAAATGCGTATGGAGCAAATCCACATTCAAAATCAACATCATCAGGAGATGTTACACACCAGTTACCCTGTGTGATGAATGCATATTCACCAGCCTTGAAGCCAGCTACCTGCTCATCATAAGTACCATCGATAAGAAGATCTGGATCTGAGTACTGATTCATCATGCCAACGAACTCTGCGAATGCAAGCATTCTGTCGTGATCAACCTGACCACCGTCGTTAAGTAAATCAATATATGTAGTATCATCAGCTGCAAGACCTGCATCAAGATACTGACCAAATACGTGTGTACCTGAAGACCATCCAAGATTTGATGGCTCTGCACACCAGCCGAGAACTGCCTTAATTCCAAGCTCGTCCTTCTTGCTATCAAGTGTCTTAAATGCCTCTGCATAAGCATCTGGGCTTGTAAGTGTTGAAGGATCAACACCTGCTGCCTTAAGCACATCTGCGTTGTAGCCAAGTGCTGTAGCCTCTACTGTGTAAGGGAATCCGATTGTTCCCATTGAGTCATCTACAAGTTCAAACTCAGTATTATTTGTCCAAGTCTCTCCCTTGAGATCTGCTAACTTGCCATCCCAAGAAGCTGCCTGGTTTGCTTCGATTACAAAGATATCTGGCATATTGCCTGCCTGATACATCTTCTTAAGCTCGTCAGAAGCGCTTGTGTCGCCACCGATTGTTTCAACGATGAGTTCGTTTCCTGTCTCCTCCTTGTAGAGCTTAGCTAAATCCTGAAGCTGAGCATCAATCTCTGGCTTACCATTTAGAAGTCTAACTGCTGAGCTATCTGCTGATGCTCCACCACCCTGTGCGTTAGAACCTCCATTGTTTGCTGTGTTAGGCTGACCGCAAGCTACGAGGCTGCTGGCCATAGCGCCTATCATGAGTACTGAAAGTAATCTCTTTCTCATTTCGATAATCCCTCCCATAACATGTAAAATGTTAATTGTGTAGAAAAATTCTTTCTACAATTGTGCATAGTGCACAATTTCCCTTGTTTTCTTTAGTCAACTTTTGCGCATAAGTTTGTTATAAGTAAAACATAACACAACTTTTCTGACCGGTCAACCCCCATTTCTAAAATCTAAATTATATTAAAAACGGCCCATAAAGCTTGATTTTCTAGGCTTTGTGACAGTATCTCGGATGACAAGTCTGGTTGGCAAAGTTATTTGTGCCTCGGTTTCTTCCCCTCGAATTTTCTTTAAAAGCGTCTCTGCAGCAACTACTCCCTTTTGTTTTACATCCTGATGCACTGTAGTAAGGGCAGGTCTATAGAGACTTCCCAGCATATTATCATCGAATCCAGCTATAGAAATACCCTCTGGGACTCTGATTCCACGGTCTGTAAGGGCTGACATAAGTGTTACTGCATACAAGTCAGAAACACACATAATCGCAGTATAATCAAGGGCTCTATGGCATATTTCATCCAAACTTTCCTCTATTTCGGCGCTGGCTGGACGTATTTTTAAGAAGTCCTTTTCACTATATTCAATTCCTGCTTCTTTAAGGGCTCTCTTGTAGCCATTTAAACGGGCTAAGTCTACACCCTTAGTATTATCTGATAGGAATGCAATGCGTTGATGTCCGCAAGAAATGATGTATTTAACCATTTCGTAGGCACCTTGCTCATCGTCAAGGCCTACGTTGGTGAAATGCTTTAACCCCTCCATACTATATGTATCAAGGCAGACTATAGGCTTTTTATACTTTGTACTAACACGTATACCGTCATCATCAAGCATACCAAACAAAATAAGACCATCCACATTCCAGGTTGAAACATGGCGCATTATTTTCTCCGTATCCCTTGAGATGTAAAGCATCATGAAGTATCCAGCGTTTCTAATTGTCTCCTCTATACCGCCAATAAGCTCTGCTACGAATGGATCCATAATAAGATTCTCGTACTTATCAACACGAGCTTTTAGGGCAAGACCTATGATTTTAGACTCATTCTGAGCCAAATTCCTGGCATTGATATTAGGCACATAGTCTACTTCTTTAAGTAATTCTTCTACGCGACGTCTTGTCTCCTCAGAAACTTCTCCAGCCTTGCCGTGAATGACGTTAGATACTGTGGTTGTGGACATGTTGAGTCTCTGAGCAATCTCCTTGATAGTTATCATTTAACAAAAACCCCTTTACAAAAAATCGATTGTATTGTATTGTGAAAACATAATAGCACTTACGCGCATAAGGTGTCAAGTTTACGCGGGTTTTTGCAGTTTTTTCATATTTTTTTGTAGTGAGGGAGTTAAAATGAACAGTAAATTCAACAAGATTGCAACAGATACATCAGTTTTAGAGAAGCTTAACGCAACTCTTACTTTTGTAGATGGACTTAATATTCCTTCTGACATTCCACATGGTGATATGCCAGGAGATAAGATTGAAATTGGTGATTCACACATTGCTAAGGCACGTACTATTTTCCCTGCTTTAGTTAAGCAGCTTAAGAAGGCTGCCGCTTCTAATAGCTTTGGTCGTGCAGTTGTTTGTGTTCACGGTGGTTCTGGCGTTGGAAAAAGTGAGATAGCTTCTATTCTTTCCTATATGCTTACATCCGCTGGAATCAAAAGCTACACAATGTCTGGTGACAATTATCCACATCGTATTCCAATGTACAACGATGCTGAGCGTCTACATATATTCCGTGAGGGCGGCGTGCGAGCTCTTGCAGCTTCAAAACTCAGCAATCCATCTGTAATCGCAAAGCTTCAAGAGCTTCAGAAAGTAGATGATGATGCCAATGAGGCTCACATTTCAGAATACGATTGGTTTAAGACATATTTAGATGGTGGACGTTCAGCTTTAGAAAATTATCTTGGAACACCTAAGGAAATCGATTTTGAGGAAGTAGATTCTATACTCTCAGCTTTCTTAAATGGAGCTGACAAGCTGTGGCTTAAGAGAATGGGCCGCGACGAAGCCAGCCTCTGGTATGACGAAGTAGACATGAGCGACACCAAGGTTCTCATCCTAGAGTGGACCCACGGCAATAGCGATTACCTTTCTAACGTGGATATTCCTATCCTTTTAAACTCTACCCCAGAGGAAACGCTCGAGCATAGACGCTCTAGAAATAGAGACGGCAAATTAGATAGCCCATTTACAATGCTTATTTTAAACATTGAGCAGGAAAAGATTAAATCACAAGCGTCAAAAGCTAAAATCATTATCACTAAGAGTGGGGAATTAATCGATTTTGAAACTTTTAGCAAATTAATGGCTTAGTCCAAAGGAGTTTTTATGAGTACTACACGCAATGATAACGGACCTATGCTAAATGCTTATCCTGACAGCATGGGCCACAGACTTGAGGACATCATCAAGGTTCTTAAGAAACCTGAGTTTAAAGATGTATTCCAGTCTTTTTATATTTTACCTAGTATTTACAATACCGATCTAGACAGGGGATTTTCTGTAATAGATTACGGCATAAATAAGGAGCTTGGCTCTCAAGAGGCCATTGAGGCCCTTTCTGATTTGGGAATCGACTTGAAGCTTGATTTTATCTTAAATCACGCCTCTGTTCTCTCACCACAGTTTCAGGATTTAATAAAAAATGGTGAGAATTCCAAATACGCTGACTTCTTCATCAACTGGAACAAGTTTTGGGAAGGTTGCGGGGAGATGACTGAAGAAGGTTATATTAAACCTGATGAAAAATATATCAAAGACATGTTTTTCAGAAAACCTGGTCTTCCAATTCTTATGGTTCGCATGCCAGATGGCAAGGACGTACCATATTGGAACACATTCTACCAGGAGGTCCGCTACAAGAGACCTGATGCAGCCGACTTAATAGAGGCCGCAGGAATGCAATATCTTGCAGCTACTAATCTAGCAGAGCGCATTTGCGCTTCACTGGATGAAGGCAAGACCCCTTCTGAAATTGATTTCGCTGGTTATGAAGAATACAAAGAAGACGTTGTTAATTATCTAGAAGCAAGCAGACGCTACCTTGGACAGATGGATTTAAACATCAAATCTGATCTCGTATGGGAGCACTATAGAAACACACTTAAGACTCTTGCCGATTATGGTGCAAAAATCGTAAGATTGGATGCATTTGCATACGCACCTAAGGAGCCAGGTAAAAAGAATTTCTTAAACGAGCCTGACACATGGGATGTGTTAGAGCGCGTAAAGGATATTGCCAACGAATATGGACTTTCTCTTTTACCAGAAATTCACGCCACTTACGGCGAAGGCACTTATGAAACCATCGCTTCTAAGGGCTATATGACCTACGATTTCTTCCTTCCTGGTCTTCTCATCTATACTCTCGAGAAGCAATCAGGAAAGCTTTTAGTTGATTGGGCTAAGGAACTTACCGAGAAAAATATTCGAGTAGTGAATATGCTCGGTTGTCATGACGGTATTCCTCTTCTTGATTTAAAGGGAATGCTTGATGAGAAAGAAATCCAGGAGCTTATTGATACAATTGTTGGCCGTGGCGGTTATGTTAAGGATCTCCACGGACAGAAAAATATGTACTATCAGGTCAATGCAACATACTACAGTGCCCTTGGCGAGAATGACAGCAAAATGCTTTTAGCTCGTGCTATTCAGATGTTTATGCCAGGTAAGCCTCAAGTATGGTATCTGGATTTATTCGCAGGTAGAAATGACCATGAGGCAGTTGCCCACGCCGGTGTGGGCGGCCACAAGGAAATCAATCGTACTAACCTCTCTTCCGAAATGATTGAAGTAGCTCTTAAAAATGACGTAGTTAAAAAGCAACTTGAATTACTTCGTTTGAGAAACACACACCCAGCTTTTGGTTTTGACAGTACTCTTTCAGCAGAAGCAAATGGATTTATGCTAAAACTTGCTTGGGAAAAAGAAGGTCACCGCGCCGAGCTTCGTGCAAATCTCAGAGACTATTCTTACGAGATTATCACTGATTAATTTTATATTTGTTACTGCATAAAAAAGGCACACCCACTATGAGGTGTGCCTTTTGAATTGCTTTCATTTTTAGTTTACGAAGATGTCACGTCGGTTATCGAAGTATGATGCATTAACAAATATTAACACTATATCTAATATCATACGAACTCCATCACTTCCAGAAAAACTACCAGGGCCCAATACTGCGGAACCATAAATTAGTAAAATAATGGTCGAAACAAATTCGTAGCCAAAAACTGCACAAACTAACTTGCCAGCACTTCTCTTTCTATTTATGATAGCCACCGCTGCAACAGCCAAAAGTGCTATATTCACAAGACTTAAAACAACCGCCACAGTAATATATCCTGAAAGGTTAGCCTTTCCGCCAAGTAAATCATCACTTCTTCCACTTAATTCCACTAGCCTTGCTATTCCAATCAAACCAAAAAGGCAGCCAATCCAAAAATAAAAATATCCCAAAAAATCAGCCCATTTAGTGCCAAGCACCTCTCTTGTCTCAACCTTTACAGTTGGCTCACCACAGTTAGGACATACCCTAGCGAACTCACTTACTTCTGTACCACATGAATTACAAAACATAATTTTCTCCTTTTCATAACAATTAATCCCTTTTTGTTTAAGTAGTTATATACTACCCTATGCCTATTCTTTTTGCAAGTTGTTTTTTACTATTTTTATAAAAAATAGAGGTGGATGTAGTCCACCTCTAAAAATAATAGTTGTTTACTTTAAATATTCCTTCAAATACTGGCCAGTGTAGCTCTTCTTCACCTTTACGATTTCCTCTGGTGTGCCCTTGGCTATTACTGTGCCACCTCGGTCTCCGCCGTCTGGGCCCATGTCTATGATATAATCTGCACACTTGATTACATCCAAATTGTGCTCGATAACCACTACTGTGTTGCCAGAGTCTGAGAGCTTGCGCATGATTTCAACAAGCTTGTTTACATCGTCGAAATGAAGTCCCGTTGTAGGCTCATCAAGGATGTAAATTGTCTTGCCAGTAGCGCGGCGAGAAAGCTCTGTTGCAAGCTTAATACGCTGTGCCTCACCACCTGAAAGAGTGGTGCTTGGCTGACCAAGCTTGATATAGCCTAAGCCTACATCGTATAGTGCCTGAATCTTGTTGGCAATGCTTGGTACATTTTTGAAGAACTCAACAGCCTCTTCAACAGTCATATCAAGAACATCGTAGATTGTCTTACCCTTGTAATGAACTTCTAGAGTCTCTCGATTATATCTCTTGCCTCCACAGACCTCGCATGGAACATACACATCTGGAAGGAAATGCATCTCTATTTTAATGATACCGTCACCAGAGCAAGCCTCACATCGACCGCCCTTTACATTGAATGAGAAGCGTCCCTTATTGTAGCCGCGCTCCTTGGCCTCAGTTGTACCAGCAAATAAATCTCTTATTAAATCAAATACTCCAGTATATGTAGCTGGGTTAGAACGAGGTGTACGTCCAATCGGGGACTGGTCGATGTCGATGACCTTATCAAGTGCCTCTGTTCCTAAAATATCATCATGCTTTCCGGATATTTTTCTAGCTCTGTTAAGTCTCTTAGCCAAATCCTTGTACAATATTTCATTGACAAGTGAACTCTTGCCGGAGCCAGACACACCGGTAACTACTGTCATGATTCCAAGTGGAATATCTACATCGATATTCTTGAGGTTGTGCTCCCGAGCGCCCTTGATAGTGAGCCATCCCTTTGGCTCCCTGCGCTCAGAAGGAACTGGTATGCAAAGCTTGCCACTTAAATACTGGCCTGTAATAGAATCTGGGCAAGCCATAATCTCCTCAGGAGTACCGGCAGCTATGACTTCTCCACCATCCTTGCCTGCACGAGGTCCGATATCCACAAGATAGTCAGCAGCACGCATTGTATCTGCATCGTGTTCTACAACAATAAGTGTATTACCTAAATCTCGAAGTCCCTTAAGTGATGCCAGTAATTTATCATTGTCCTTTTGATGAAGACCAATTGACGGCTCATCCAAAATATAGGCAACACCTACAAGACCCGAACCAATCTGGGTAGCCAATCTAATACGCTGAGCCTCACCACCTGAAAGAGTGGCTGTAGCACGAGCCAGTGTAAGGTAATCAAGTCCTACATCCACCATGAATTTAAGTCTATTTCTAATCTCTTTGAGTACCACAGCACCAATCTTTTTCTGCTGCTCTGTAAGCTCTAGCTTATCAATCAAATCATAGAGCTCATGGACTGGATACTGAGTCATCTCGAAAATATTCTTATTGGCTATAGTAACAGCTAGTGATTCCTTTTTTAGTCGCTGACCGTGGCAGCAAGGACACTCACTGTAGAACATGAACTCCTCATACTCACGCTTTTGGTTCTCTGAAAATGTCTCCTTATAACGACGATTAACATTTTCAATGAGGCCCTCAAACACTGTAGGATATACACCTCTACCTCGCTGACCCTCATATTCAACATCCACTGAACGGTCAAAACCATGAATGAACATGTGTCTGATATTCTCAGGAAGGTCCTTGTATGGTGTATCAAGTGAAAACTTGTATTCCTTAGCCAATGCCTCTAAAAGAGCATGGGCAAAGCTTGTAGACTTGTTGGCTGACTGCCAGCCCATAACCTGCACGCAGCCCTGATTAAATGAAAGGCTCTTGTCAGGAATCATAAGATCCTCGTCAAATTCCATCTTATAACCAAGACCAAAACACTCTGGGCAGGCACCAAATGGATTGTTAAAGGAGAAACTACGTGGCTCCACCTCATCAATACTAATGCCACAATCAGGACATGAGAATCCCTCAGAAAATCTGATAGGCTCTCCATCGATAACATCAACAATCATAAGTCCCTCAGCAAGCTTTAGAACTGACTCGATTGAATCTGTAAGACGCTTTTCAATTCCTTCTTTTATCACAAGTCTATCAACCACAATCTCGATGTTGTGTTTGATATTTTTATCTAGCTTAATCTCCTCAGAAAGGTCATATACATTGCCATCAACATTTACGCGGACATAACCAGACTTTTTAGCTTTTTCAAAAAGCTTTTCATGAGTACCCTTGCGGCCTCTAACTACTGGAGCAAGAAGCTGAATTTTGGTGCGCTCAGGGAGAGCCATTATAGCATCTACCATCTGGTCTACTGTCTGCTTGCTGATAGGCTTGCCACAATTAGGGCAATGAGGGACACCGCATCTAGCATAGAGAAGTCTCATATAATCGTAAATCTCTGTAACTGTGCCAACAGTAGAACGTGGATTGTGATTGGTGCTCTTCTGGTCGATTGAAATAGCTGGAGGCATACCCTCCATATGCTCTACGTTTGGCTTTTCCATCTGACCCAAGAACTGACGGGCATATGAAGATAGAGACTCCATATATCGTCTCTGTCCCTCTGCAAAAATAGTATCGAATGCAAGTGATGATTTGCCTGAACCAGACAATCCGGTCAGTACTACAAACTCATCACGGGGAATGTCTAGGCTAATATTTTTAAGGTTGTGCTCGTTGGCCCCCTTGATTTTAATGTATTTCTTTTCTTTCATTTCTATATCCTCAAAAAACTTGTTTTACAAGTCAAACAATCATATGGAATTTGTAAATAAATTACTCTTCTGACATCTGCTGCATCATCTGTTTAAGCTCTACCATCTTGTCTCTATACTCAGCAGCAGCCTCGAAGTTGAGCTCGGCAGCAGCCTTTTTCATCTTCTTTTGGATGTCAGCTATAAGCTTCTCAAGCTCCTTGCTATCCATCTCCTCAGGGTCCTTCTTAAACTGAAGTTCCTTTTTAGCGATGGCCTTGCCAATGGAAATAAGCTCTCTGACTGACTTCTGAATGGTGGTAGGCGTGATGCCGTGAGCCTCGTTGTATGCCATCTGAATCTGGCGACGACGCTCAGTCTCACTGATGGCCTTTTCCATGGACTCTGTCATGGTGTCGGCATACATGATTACGTGACCCTCGCTGTTACGAGCTGCACGACCAATAGTCTGAATCAATGACCTCTCACTACGTAAGAATCCCTCTTTGTCAGCATCCAAGATTGCAACAAGTGTAATCTCTGGAATATCAAGACCCTCTCGAAGCAAGTTGATACCTACTAGAACATCAAACACATCAAGTCTCAAATCCCTGATAATCTCTGCTCTCTCCATAGTATCAATATCTGAATGCATGTATTTAACACGGACACCAAGCTCAGCAAGATAATCCGTCAAATCCTCTGCCATACGCTTGGTCAATGTGGTAATCATTACCTTGTGACCGCCGGCTGTTTCTTTTTGAATCTCCTTGTAAAGGTCATCAATCTGTCCCTCAACTGGTCGCACCTCAACCTCCGGATCAAGAAGTCCAGTAGGTCTGATAACCTGCTCTGTACGAAGCATCTCATGCTCTTCTTCATAGTCGCCAGGTGTAGCAGATACAAACATAATCTGATCTAACTTGGACTCAAATTCTCCGAAATTAAGTGGTCTGTTATCCAGTGCCGATGGCAATCTAAAGCCATACTCCACCAATGTGCGCTTTCTAGCCTGGTCACCTGCAAACATGCCTCGTACCTGTGGCAAGGTGATATGACTCTCATCCACAATAATCAAGAAATCATCACCAAAATAATCAATAAGACATTTCGGTGGCTCACCAGGCTGCTGGCTAGTCATATGTCTACTATAATTCTCGATACCCGAGCAAAATCCTGTTTCTCTAAGCATCTCTATATCGAAATTAGTGCGCTCTGCAATTCGCTGAGCCTCGATTAGTTTGTCCTCTGACTTGAAGAACTTGACTCTCTCCTCCAGCTCCGCCTCTATGCTGGCGCAGGCTGCATTGATTTTGTCCTGTGGAATGACATAGTGACTGGCAGGGAAAATAGCCACATGCTCAAGCTCTCTTCTGACCTGACCTGTCATAATATCTGTCTCGCAAATCCTATCAATTTCGTCTCCGAAAAACTCAATACGGATGGCGTAGTCCTTGGTAATTGCAGGGATAACCTCAAGCACATCACCACGAACTCTAAAAGTACCGCGGTCAAAATCCATATCATTGCGCATGTACTGGATATTAATCAGCTCGTGAATAACATCATCTCTATCCTTTAAATCTCCTGGGCGAAGACTCACCATCATGTTCTGGAAATCATCTGGCTCACCGATACCATAGATGCAAGAAACAGATGAAACGATAATAACATCTCGTCGCTCAGAAAGTGATGCAGTCGCCGACAAGCGCAGCTTATCTATCTCATCATTGATGGATGAATCCTTGGCAATGTATGTATCAGTGCTAGGCACATACGCCTCCGGCTGATAATAATCATAGTAGGAAACAAAATACTCTACTGCATTTTCCGGGAAAAACTCCTTAAACTCGCTATAAAGCTGACCTGCAAGGGTCTTATTGTGAGCGATAATAAGAGTAGGCTTGTTAAGCTGCTCTATTACATTGGCCATGGTAAATGTCTTACCAGAACCTGTAACACCAAGCAGTGTCTGCATCTGATTGCCTTCCTTAAATCCCCGGACTAAATCCTCGATAGCCTGAGGCTGATCACCAGTAGGTTTATATTCTGAATGTAATTTAAAATCCATATTGTTCACCAAAAATTAATTGCACACAATCGTATGATGAAATTATATCACAGCCTACAAATATGTCAAACATTTGTTCTCACTTATGTAAAATTATAGCATAAAAGGCGGCCAGTTAACTGACCGCCATTATCTTTTAAAAATATTGATTTTATAAGAGATTCTTGAGAGCTTCGATATCGTCTAAGCTGATTGCCTGAGCAGCTTCTGTTGCTGCCTCGTTTTCCTTCTGAATCTCTAAGTAAACTTCTTTTCTGTAGATAGATACTTCTTTTGGTGCTGAAATACCAATTTTGACCTGATCACCGCGAACCTCAAGGACTGTAATCTCGATGTTGTTGTTGATCATAATCGCATCGCCTGTTTTTCGTGTTAATGCCAACATCGCTACTCACCATCCTTTCCGTGTATTGCATCATGAATCAAATAACGGACTGGTTCTGAGCCCTCGATTATTATCTGGTCACCTACGTTAGTGTCGGCATTGATAATAATAGGAGCCTTAAGATTAATAGAGGCTTCCTTAGGGTTCTTAGGAACTCTAACAGTAACTAATACATAAGTATTCTCTGGTGTAAGATCTCCTAACTGCTCAAGTGAATCCTCATTAAGCTGTGGTGCATAGTCTGGCTTCACAAGATGTGGAAGCATTACTGGCATTGCAAAATCTGTCTCATCAAGGGATTGAAGCCACATGATGTTGCCCTTGTTTTTCTTCTCCTCATCAAAAATAAGGGTGTATCTCTTCATGTCTGGAAAACCTATTAGTCCATGAACGAGATTGATAATTTTGTCTTCAACAATTTCAATTTCGCCAAACAATCTAGTTTTTACGCGCATCGTCCCTTCTCCTCCTGCGAATTAAAGATAATTTAGTAGTGTAGAATCGCCCAGCTTTCCAGCTGCTGTAAGCGATGCCTGATATGCTGTGTAAGCTGCTGTGTAATCGATAATAATCTGAGAAAGATCAACGTCATCATTGGTAGACTGAAGACCCTGAACTGTTTGTCTCTGATCGCCAACACGAATCTTAGTTAAATCCAAAGAATCTTTCTTACAACCCAAATCAGTAATACTTAAACTTATTTTATCACAATACTTAGCAGTTTTGCCTATTTCTGTTGAGAAAAGTTTTTTCAAATTGTCATCAAAGTAATCTGCCTCTTTTTTGAGAGCGTCCTCCCACTGCTTTAAGTATGCTTGGTCATCTTCATTTGCATACTGTGATTCGTCCTTCATTTTTTTGATTTCATCAAGCTTGTTATGAGCATTTCGTGCATTCTTGACCGCATCAAGCATCTCTGTAATATCACGTAAAACATCACTGTTAAATACATCTGATGCCTCTGTATTGATATTTATTGTCTGTCCTGCTGCAACAGTATACTGAATATCATAGTGGATAGTTTCTCCATCTGGTGTAAATTTCTTGTATTCTACTGGAACATTTACATCAAGTGGATCTGCTGTCTTTGTACAGTTGTAGTAATACTCTGGACGAAGTTCTCCTTCAGCAAATCCTTTTTTAGTATATGTAATGTCAATTTTTGCATCTGCTGCCTTGAGCTGAGCTGCAATATTTTTTCCTAAAATGATATCGCCAGTCTCTCTAATGAAATAGATGGAATCATCAGGTACAGTCTTCTCGCCCTGCTTCTTAAGAAATTCTCCTGGATTCGCTCCATCTGCCACCTCGTAATCAGCCCACTCTGTCTCATTCGCAAAATCTGTAATATCCACTGTTATTTCATTACCAGCTGCATCTGTTACTACAAAATTATCTCGAGAAAGCACATCATCATAGTTGAGACGTACTCGGTAATAGTTTGTCTGCGCCATATCATTGATATTAGTAACTGCTGCAACCTCTGTCTTTGTAGTAGGGACCTTAGTGATTCCGTTGTAGTATCTATGCTCTTCCATGTTCTTTTCGATAGAAAGAGTCTGTGTAATCTGGTACTCAGTATCTGTCTCATTTTTCGTGAATACTAAGTCACTGTTAGTTCTATAACCAGTGAAAACTGTACGGTTAGCATAGTCAGCATTTCCCTCTTTGAAAACAGCCTTCTGAAGAGATTCAAGCTGAGTGATAATTGTATTTCTATCTTCCTGATTCAAAGAACCATTGGCACCCTTATCAGCAAGAGTCTTGCAATCTGTAATCAAGTCTCTGATGTTTAGAAGTGAAGTCTCAGTAACCTCAATCCAGCTAGATGCATCAGGAATATTCTTCTGATAGTACTGTGTTACCTGTGAAAGAGTTGTAGACAATCTGAGTGAACGAACTGCAATTACAGGATCATCTGATGGCTTATCAATCTTTTTCTGAGTTGTCATCTGAGTATTACGCTGATTTACAATCTCTTTTGTAGAGTTGATATTTGAAGCTGCGTTGTTCATTATCATTTTGTTTGTAACTCTCATAATAGTACCTCTTTCTTTTATAAGACCTAGGTTGAATACCATCTACCCGGATAGCGGGAAGACACACACATCCAAAATCACCTTTTAAACACCCGTATTAAGTATCAACCTATCATATATTTCGGCAAATGTAGAAATACATTTAGACGCCAAATTGTAGGCATTCTGGAATTTCATTAAGTCTAAAGCCTCTTCATCTTCATCAACTCCAGAAATTGATGTACGCTGGTTGCCTATAGTCTTTTCGATGTTTGTAAAGTTGGTTTGGAAAATCTTACACTCCTGAGTATCAACAGTTACATCTGAATAGATACACTGAAGGAATGCATTTCCTCCGCCACCTCTAAATAACTTTGTCTTGCTCTGAAGAGCCTGAAGCTTTACTACTAAATCAGCTGCATCAACACCTGAATTGTAGTTTTCACGTGTTGTTGTAGCAATCTTTGAAGAATCCTTGTCTATCTTCATAGCGATTCCAACATTTTTTGCAGTCATAAGATAATATGACTCATATTTTTTTGTATCATCGCTTGAATCCTTGCCACTGTACATTGTGGCGTTTATTGTGCCTTCTCTCATCTGATGCTCTACTGTAAGGTCAATTTTATCTCTGGAAATGAAGAAAGCGTTCATTGGATCACCATTTAAATCATAACCTCTGTCTGGGCTAAGAATTGGTGGGTCCACTGTGTAATCATCCTCTGGTCCAATTTCAATATGGTTAAATCTCTCACAGAAGTTTCTAAGGAACAGGTTCATCTGATTCTGATAATATGGAATACCCATGTAATCCACATCGTCACCTACCTGAAGAGCCTGGCCATATAAATTGTTCTGCTCAGCAACAGTAAGTGTCTGATTGATGTAGAATGTCACTGATTTAACCTTGCCCTCATCATCTGTGTCAAATGAGAAGCTGTCGTATGTATACTCAGTATTATTTGTATCAAGGGAACCTCTTGTAGGCATGTTAAGCTCATTGATATCATCAATGCTCAAGTTTGTGATTGTAATGGAATTAGCTGTTGCACCAGTAACTGTTGCGTGCATATTCTCGTTGTTGTTACCATCACGAACTTCAAACATGGCCTTTAATGAACCGCCACTTGAGCTTGGTGTAGCATTAAATCTATCTCCATCCTTTGACCAAACAATTTCATATAGACCGTCAATATCTGTCTGGTTGTGGTTCTGGTCTAGCTCTCGAGATTTAACAGCAAGTGTGTTGTGTTCATATGTATCTACAAGAATCTGGCCATTGATATATACAGTGTAATATGTTGCACCAGTGTACATATCAGGGTCATTACTATTTAATACTTCTGTCTCCTGAACCTTTACATCGACCATCTTCGAAAGGTTATCTATCAAAAGTGCTCGCTGGTCACGGAGCTCATTGGCACGTCCGCCACCCTGCTCGATTGTGTTTATCTGTTTTGTTAAAATAGCTACTTTTTCCGATATCGCGTTGATATCATCAACTGCTGTCTTAATTTCATCATTGATGGAACTCTGTAAATCATCAAGCTTAGTTGCCAACTGATTGAAATACTCTGTAAGCTGCTTAGCATTAGAAATAAACTGCTTTCTAACTGTATCATCTCCAGGGCTTCCCTGAAGAGTACTCATAGCGTTAAACATCTTAGTGTAAATAGTTGTGAAACCAGCGTTATTGTTGTTTTCATTGAAATAATCTTCAATCTGAGCCATGTAGTACTGCTTCTTGTCATAGAAACCAAGTGCTGACTGATTGTTCCAGTATTTCTCATCGTAGTATAAATCTCTGCGCTGAGTAACACCTGTTGCCTCTACACCAGTACCTGTAGTACCCCAGCTCTGATAGCAACGTAAAGCAGATGATGCCACAGTGTTTACAACCTGACGGCTATAGCCTGTGGTGTTTACGTTTGAGATATTATTAGCAGTTGTATTAATCTGTGCCTGAGATGTATTCAGTCCAGATGCTGCTATTGTTAATCCAAAAAATGTTGATGACATAGGCTATTCCTCCTGCCTTTAGTCTTATACGTGTCCAAGTGATGTCACTAGGTGTTCAATCATTTCATTAACTACATTTATATATCGGCTAGCTGCATTGTAAGCTGACTGATATTTAATCATTGTTGTAAGTTCTTCATCTGAAGATACTCCGATAACACCCTGACGAGAAAATTCAATTTCTTCTTTGGTGCCCTCAAGAGATTTGGCTGTAGTTTTATATACATTACCTGTATTACCAATTTCTCCAATCCACTTAACATAGAATCCTGAGAATCCACATGGAGTTGTATCACTAGGATTCAAGTTGAATGGCTGTTTTGTCCAGATTAAACTTAAATTTGTACCAAGTTTTTGATCTATCTGGCTTTGGTCTGAGAAAACACGATGTGGAAGATACGATTCCTGCTTAACAAGCTCTTCATTTATTTTAAGAGACTTTAATGTATAGCATTTTGATGTATCTGTTGGGTCTTCCTCGTTGTATGCGTATACAAGCTGGTTGCCAATTTCTACACCATTTTCATCGTATATTGTAACCTCTCTTGCTGTATATCTTTCAGTTCCGTTTCTTACAAACAACTCTCTAGGTGGAAGCTTGCCGTCAGTACCTACTGAGCAGTTTGCCTCGTCTAGAATTCTAAATTTGTCTGCGTCTTCAGTAATTGTTATTTCATTGCCATTTACATCCTGAATCTTGTATGAAATAGTCTTAGCATTTTCAATGGCTGCTGAAGTTGTTGTAATTGGGCTATACAAATCATTGATTGTAGTAACCAGCTGATGAATAAGTGTATCAAGCTCTGCCTCTGAGTTCATCATGATTGAGTTTGCTATTCCTGATTCGTATGCTTCCGGTGTAAGGTACTGACCATTTTCATCAAAATAATCAAGGTAGTTACTCCAGCCAGTTCCTCTTGCCATGATAAGCGCTTTGATTTCTCCAATATCTGAGTTCTTCTCAGCACTTACATTTGTTGTATCAAAAATTGGATAGTAATAATTATCCTCTTCATTTTCATGTTTGAGATCAGAAAGCTGTGGCCAGTATGGAGTCACATATCCTGTTCTCTTATTTGCATATATACCTACATAGTGGCAATTGATTTCATCTACAAATTCAACGCCTTCGATTTCAACCTTTACAACACCTGAAGGGTCCTCGCTGTAACTCATGCGAACAAGTCCAGCCAGCTCATCTAAGAGAAGGTCTCTCTTATCTCTTAAATCCATGGCTTTCTCCACATGTGCTGCCTCGATGGCTTGAATTCTTTTATTGTAATCAACTAATTCTTTTCCAATCTCATTGATTCGCTCGAGCTTTTCTGTGATTTTGGAATTGATAATAGTCTGGTAATCTTCAAATCCGTCCTGTACCGCCTGTGCGCGGGCCAAAAAAAGGCTAGCCTTCTGCAATACCAGGTTCTGATTTACAGTATCTGATGGGTCCTTGGCAAACTCTTCAAAAGCGCCCTCGAAATCCTCGATGGCTTTCTCGAATTGTACGCCGTCAGACTCCTGCAGATGAGTGTAAACTTCCTGCACTGCCTCTGAGCTAGCTTGATAAAAAGAATATCGCCCACTCTCTGTACGATATGCCTTATCTAAAAAGATATCGCGAGTATGGACGATTGTTCCTACTTGCACACCAAGGCCAGCATACTGTGTGCTGACCGAAGCGTTACCTATTTTTCTATAATCTCTATCTTCGTAAACAACCTGCTGACGTACATACCCTTCGGTATTAACGTTTGTAAGGTTGTTTGCTGTTGTATTTAATCCATGTGATGCAGACTGTAGGCCTGATGCCCCAACATATAAGCTTCCAAAACTATTAGCCATACGTCAATCCTCCAAAGTAAATGAGTCTCCGCAAAGAAACTCTGCTAATACTTCAAGGACATCCGTTTCCTACTGCTTAGCATCAAATCCTCTATTACCTAACAAATCTCCTGTAGTCTCTGCATTCTTACCATAGTTAGAAGTCTGAGGTGCCTGCTTGACACTCTTCAGGAGGGTAATATCAAATTCCACCATTTCAATAGCCTGCCTAAGCAAGTTCTGTGTCTGGAAGTTCAATATCTGGGCATTGTCTGCCGCTTCCCTAAGTTTTCCTCTAGCTGTAATAAGCTTTTTCTGTTCTACAGGTTGTCCAGCCAAATTATCGATCATCCATGAAACTGTAATTTGGTCGTTTTCATGCCCCATGACTGCTGCAATACTCTGCATCAATCCCTGGCGCTTTTTTTCCAGTTCCAATAAGGCGTCTGCAATGGCCTGCTCCTGAACGGTAATAGCCTCCAGTACGTCAAGTTTCTTATAGATGATTGAATCCTTCTTCTCATCATTAAGACTGATTAACTTTTCATACTGCTCCGTTTCACCATCCATAGTTAAGAGCAATTCTTCCATTAAACTAGCCACGCATCATACCTCGCTTAAAATAATGCTCTATTGGCACCATTCACAAAACCGCAGACTTACCGCGATTGTGTATGGTTAATTCCTAAATAGAGCCTACCTGAGACAATAATTTCTCTGCAAAATCATCAGGACTTACGTCATAAGTACCAGCCTTGATACGAGCCTTAATGTCCGCAACAAGGTCTTCTCTGATGTCTGCTGCCTCAGCAACAGCTGCCTTTGCTGTATGGTAATCCTTACCTGCTGATGAAATCTGAACTTCATCGCGGCCCATACTATTAGTCTTAGCAGACTGTGTGACATTTTTGTTGTTTGATGTCTGATAGAGCTGCGCTACCTGATTGTAAGCCTCAATACGCATATCTCAACACTCCTTTCCTCCCTTTATGTTCAGTCAGTTATGTCCGTATTTTCTAGTTACATTTTTCTTTACATTTCATTTATCGGAACGCGGCTGAAAAAACTTTATAGCTTTTGGAAAACTTTTTTACAAAATTATTAAATTATTTTTGTGCACTTCTACTCATAAGTCTCTGGGTCTTCTTCATACTCATAACCCATCATCTTGTTATATTTCTCCCAGGTAATCACCTGATCATCAGTATAATAGAATTCTGCATCTTTTAATGCCTTAAGTGTGTGTTTACATTCCGTATTCAATGAACAATAAATAGACTGCTCATGCATATCTCCTTCACCTTCATATGTGTTTCTAGGATCGTATTGTTCATCATAATATGTATCTACATCGGAGAAATATGGTACTTCTTCATTAACTACATTAAAGCCAAAATCGTTGTATAGCGACTGGTCTTCTCTTTCAGAAGTGTATCCTGCAAATGTTGTTTGAAATACTTTTCCTTCATCAATATCCTTGAGAAGTGCCTGATAAACCTTTTCAAATTTCTTCATCTTCTCATATTCACTGAGACTCATGAAGTACTCTGTATAGTAGTTGAACTCATTACGATTATCATCATAAGTCACTGTACTAAAATACATATCGGTGACACTACAATCATCCCAGATATTTCCTATTACATGCTCCTTAATAATAGTAGGATTGTTAAGGAAATCTAAAATAGGCTGTGTAGCTGCCACGTATTCTGGGCTTACGTCTGGAGACTCAGTGTCCACAACTTGGTACTGACGTATAATTGAATCTCCATTTTTAAGCTTGTACTTTATAGTAAAGTAACTGCCGTTAACATGTTCGTATTTGACATTTACATCTCTAAGCTCCTTCTTGTCTGTCAAGAAGTTCTTGTGAAGAGAAATAGCTGTATTAATCTCATCCTCACTAGTAAATACCATTGTATAGTTGGCCTCAATACCAACCCATGCTACGTCTGATGCATTTGGCACCTTGTTCTCTACCTTAAATGCATCAAATCTCAAGCATAATAATACTGCAAGTGCTACAACTGAATATCCTGCGCAATATATTGCCTTTTTCGCATTAAATACTCTGATTGTCTTTTCAATCATCATCTGTGTTGCAAAGAAAATAAGTACTCCAATAATTAGCGAAGATACGATTGCAACTGCAAATTTGCTGGAATATGTATGGTTGCCTGTAGCGTCGTACATGCCGCTAACGAAGGCACCTGCAACCATTGAAATGAAAAATGCCATTCCAATGGTAAATACAGGCTTCATAAAAGGTACCGCAATAAAATCGTGAACAGTTTCGAGCTTTTTATATTTATAAAGGAGAAATGAAACGGTAAGCAAAATTAATGCTGCCACGAAATAAATAGCTAGGTACTCTGCACCTTCCAACTTCATTATCAATGATTTCAAGTATCCATTTCCAGTGTAACATGCTATATAATCCACTTTGCAATTTCCAGGAATATACTGAAGTGGACTAAAAATTCTCACATTTTGACTCTGCAAGCTAGCGCCCATTCCAAATAAAAGCATAGCGGAAGTAATTCTGAATGCTAGCTCCATTAAAAAGTAAAGCATTACAAAAATAAAGTAGAATGCTATACCTGTGATAAGCTGGCCTGAAACCATAAGCGCAAACATTGCTATTGATAAGAACAATACTGTGGAAACAATCACAATAAGCGCCCAATACCAAATGCCGCCCATTGCTATAGTGTCTACTGTAAGTGCGATTATTGACATTATTATAGACACAGCTACAACTGGAATAATGGCAACTGTAAGAATAGATGCTATTCCAGTAAAATATGCACTCTTTCTGCTAATTGGGAAAGCATGCATCATATAAGTGTCGCGCTTGTAAAATAAATACCAGAAAGTGATAGCCGAAAGAACTATCGCTATACATACTGCCAATCCCGCTGTTGGCATATCAGACATATGCATGAACAGGCACATTCCCTTTGTAATTCCTACATCTGAAAAATAGGTGTTGTCCCAATCTGCAATGCTGATGATATAAGAAACAGGCATGAGTAACAGAAGTATAATAAAATACAGCAAACCTGCAATCCAGGTTCTGCTAATATTTTTCTTATACAGTCCCTTGTTAAAAAATGATGTCTTTGACTGCATAATCCTCACCTCCCAACTCATAAATAAAGATCTCTTCGAGTGTAAGTGGAAGCACATCCATCAAAAGTGGATTGAGGGCTGCAATTCTCTGCTCTGCAGCTCTAGGCTCTCCCTTAACAATAAGAGTATGAACTCTACCATTTGAAATCTTTTTAAGAACCTGAATCTCTTCAGGCATTTCAGGCATCTCACCTTCAAAAGCTATCTGAATCTTAGTAATAGATGTCTGCAGCTCGTCAAGTGAACGCTCAATGAGAAGCTTACCATGGTTCATAATACCTACATGGTCACAGACATCCTCAAGCTCACGTAGGTTGTGGGAGCTGACAAGAACTGTAACTCCTGTCTCTGCCACATCAGACATGATGAGGCTCCACACCTGACGACGCATAACTGGATCAAGACCATCAACTGGCTCATCCAAAATCATAACCTCTGGGCGGCTGGCAATTGCCAACATAAAAGCCACCTGTTTCTGCATTCCCTTTGAAAGACTACGTACCATTTTCTTCATATTAATTTCAGGAAAACACTCCGCAATTTTGAAGAAAAGTTTCTCATCAAACTTTGGATACATATTCTTATAGAATTTCATCATATCCTTTGTGTTTGCCTGTAAAAAGAAGAAAATGTCGTCTGGAATAATTGCCATTTTCTGCTTGAGCAATTCATTCTCAAATACTGGCTGGCCCTCGATTAAAATATCGCCAGCGTCCTGTTTATAAACTCCGCAAAGGTGGCGGATGATTGTCGACTTACCTGCACCATTAGGTCCAACAAGACCATAGATTGCTCCACGCTCTACATGCATGTCCAATCCATCAAGTGCTGTAAAATCGCCAAACTTCTTGGTGACATTATTTACTTGAATCACTCTGGCCACCTCCCTTCGCAAGTTCTTCAATTCTTTGGATGAGGATGTTCTTATCCTCGCATAGATACAGAAGTTCTTTCACAATTTCATCGAATTCTTTCATAAGTTCTTCATTCCTCCCTGTGGCAACATCAGCTCGCTGTGCAGCATAGCTTCCCTTGCCGGCAATTGTGTAAATGTAACCTTCCTGCTCTAGTTCCCTATAAGCTTTTTGGATGGTATTGGGATTGATAGACAGACTGGTAGCCAGCTCCCTCACACTAGGCAGCTTTTCATCGGTGCGAACTGCACCGGACACCACCAGACGTCGTAAACCATCTTTAATTTGCTCATATATAGGCTTAGAATCTCTATAATTTAATTGGATCATCTAATACCTCCCCTGTGCTGTATTACGTGTCCTAATACACTTGTATCACAAACACGTTTTTATGTCAAGCTTTTAAATTTCGCTGAGGTCTTCTTCCTCGGCCGCCAAGTCCTCTGGAGTCATATACTTGCGGAATACTTTTTCAAGAATTGGATGAAGTATACATGCCATTATTCCTGGCATAAATACATATAAGAATAAGAAAAGATAGACAAGTACAATTGCCGCAATAACAATTGCCATAATTAATAATGTCCATCCAAGATTAGCAATCATAATTATTGCAGACACCTTGAAAGATGCTTTGAATCCATTTTCAAAGCGGGCAATATAAGCGAAGTGGTAGATTGACCATACCACCATAAATGCAAGTAAAACCGTGAAAAACATGGATGATGCTGCAAGTGGATTGTCAGGCTGGAGCATATTTCTTGTGATATAAATATCACCGCCTAAAACTATAAATAATACGATAAATATCAGCCATGATAATGTTGACTGCTTGAAATTAGATTTGAATGAACGGAAAAAGTCTGTTGTGTAACCCTTTCCTTTAAAAGTGCATTTGTGAATAGCATAGTATAGTGCTGTAGTGCTAGCGCCAATTGTAAATACTGGCAATGAACAAATAATAAAATAGAAGCCAATGAGTAAAACATCCGTGGCTTTTGTGATTCCCTCAAAGAATCTGCTGTTAAAAAATCTTCCCAAAATTATTTCTCCTTAAATTTATTTAATCTTACCGCTTTCAATATCGTCCATCATCTGCATCATTGAGTCTAGATACTGCCTATTGCCTGAAAGACCAGCCCAAACCAGATATTTAATATTGTCATCTAGACCAAAATACTCATGTATAGGGCTATCAGAAATATCGATTGGCTGATTGTCATCAGTGATGATTCCATAGTTAGTCAGGTACTTCACACCTTCCTCATCAGTAAATGCAAAGTCAAGCTGCCCCGCCATAACAAGAACGCTAAGTCGCGTACCGTAACCTCCTGCCACATCTTCATCTGTAGTCAGACCTGCAGATAAATCAGCAGCCTCATGGCCTGTCATGCCAAGATACTCCGTAATCTCCTGCTCTCGGTCTTGATTTACTGACTCACCATTTATAACCATGCCGAAGAATTCATAGTCCACGTAAGTCATAGCGTGATGGATGAACCAACCTACAGCAATCAGAATGCCTAAGATTAATAAAATGTGAATCCTATAATAGGTAAAGATGTAATCCGCTTTTTCCTTTCCCGTCATCTGAGTTAGCTTGGCCCGTTCTCCTGCCCAGGATTTTTTAACGGACTCCATCTCACTATCGTTGTATTTGTTTCCCATAGTAATACTTCCTTATAATTATAACTTCCTTTATCGTAAACGAAAAAATGGGCCTCCGCAATAAGCAGAGGCCATTTTTGTAAACTATTTTATTAGATATCAAGAAGCTTAGCGTATGCTGCAAGAGCATCTGATGTATCGCCTGAAAGAACCTTCTTAGCAAGTACCTTACCAAGCTGAACACCTTCCTGATCGAATGAGTTAAGATTCCATACAAATCCCTGGAACATAACCTTGTTCTCGAAGTGAGCAAGAAGTGCACCAAGTGTCTCTGGTGTAAGCTGCTCGCCAACGATGATTGATGATGGGCGATTGCCCTCGAAATATTTGTTTCTATTGTCATCATCCTTACCACAAGCAAATGCCATAATCTGAGCTGCAACATTAGCCTTGAGCTTCTGCTGTGATGTGCTGTCCTCGATAACTACGTCTGTAGCCATCTGGCTCTTCTTGAAGCCTACGAACTGAAGAGGGATGATGTTTGTTCCCTGGTGTAATAACTGGTAGAAGCTGTGCTGACCATTTGTACCTGGCTCACCAAAGATAACTGGGCCAGTAACATAATCAACTGCCTCGCCAAATCTGTTAACGCTCTTGCCGTTTGACTCCATGTCAAGCTGCTGTAAATGAGCTGGGAAACGGCTAAGTGCCTGTGAATATGGAAGAACTGCTGTTGACTCGTAGCCAAGGATATTTCTCTCATAAACACCAATAAGTGCATCAAGCATAGCTGGGTTCTTGCGGATATCTGTGTTCTTAGCAAGAGCATCCTCAGCTGCTGCACCATTTAAGAATCTAGCAAATACATCTGGACCGAATGCAAGTGAAAGAACTGCACCACCTACTGATGATGTAGATGAGTAACGGCCACCGATGTAATCATCCATGAAGAATGCATCAAGGTAATCTGATGACTTAGCAAGTGGAGATGCATCTGAAGTAACAGCGATCATGTGCTTTGAAGCATCAAGACCTGCGTTCTTGAGAGCATCCTTAACAAATGACTCGTTTGTAAGAGTCTCAAGTGTTGTACCTGACTTAGAAACGAGAATGAAGATAGAATGTGCAACATCAACACCTGCAAGTACTGAAGCAGCATCATCAGGGTCAACATTAGAGATGAAACGAGCTTCCATCTTGAATGTGCCTGTAACCTTTGCCCAGTTCTCAAGTGCAAGATACATAGCACGAGGACCAAGGTCAGAGCCACCAATACCAATCTGAACTACTGTTGTGAACTTCTCGCCCTTTTCGTTTGCAATCTCACCAGCGTGAACCTTCTTAGCAAACTCAGCGATTCTGTTCTGCTGCTCTACGTAAAACTCTCTCTTGTTAACGCCATCAGCAACAACATCTGAGCCAAGCTGACCACGTGTAAGCTGGTGAAGAACTAATCTCTTCTCACCTGTATTGATAACCTCACCATTGAAAAGTGCTGCAAACTTCTCTGTAAGCTGTGTCTCCTCTGCAAGCTCTGCAAGTGCATCAAGAACTGTGTCATCAACCTGCTTTGAAGCGAAGTTGTAAACCATACCATTTGACATAGGAACTGAGTACTCCGCAACACGCTTAGCACCATTTGCTCCTGCCATAGCTGTCTTAAGCTCTACCTGATTCTTGAGGCCCTGAAGCTTCTTGAATGAGTTAAGCTTGTCGAAATTTTTCCATTCTATCATTTTGTTACTCCTTTATAAAAACATTGATTTTGTGAACACTTTAACGATTTCGTCTTTCGGAGAAAATTTTATAATAAAAACCTCTCCTTTTCAAGGAGAGGCACTGGTTTTTCACAAAATATTTCTATTTATAATTTACATGTGCAAAAAGGCGTAACCTCCATTTTTCAATATTTCGTTTTTTAACGATATTGAATTATCAAATCCTTTATTCGCCAATTCCTCTGCTGCTTCTGTCATTGCTCCCTCAAGTTTATTTGCAACATAATCAAAATTGTCTAATACCATCTTTTGTGATAATCCGATTTCAAAAGCAGAAATGGCGAAGTTATTTCTATTAATTTTCGAAATATCTAGTTCTCCACCTATATAAAATGACATATTTGATGTAGTTCTATATACTCTAGTTGCAACCAAATCATAAGCCGGTGCTAATCTTTTCGATTTTAAATCTTCACTATACAACAAAGCAAAATTCTTCACATGACAATCAGTATTTCCTATCAAGTAATTAAAAATAATAATCCTTAATAAGGCAATCTGGTCTTCGATAGGATTTACCGAATTATGTCTTAACAGGTCAAACATCCTCGACATATATCCCGACGGAACCTTCTCGTATTTGTCCGATGCAAAAATGCCTAACGCTTGAGCAAAATCCTCCTGATGTAATCTATATGGACATTTCAACCCATCTATTATTTTATTCTCAGAAAGAGGTCTATCATATCTAGGGGTAGCGTACAAAACATCCTGATCTGATTGTGAACCATTAGAAACTATAAAACTCTCTGGCACTGCAATTCCTATACGTTTAGCAGTTTGTATACACAACTGCTCATTCAATACAATTTGCTTATGCCTTACATGACTCTGCTTCACAATATGCGTACTAGGAGCATCACCTTTTGGTAAATACCATGTATTATTATCACTATTGTAATATAATCCTACTTTTCCTGAAGCTCCTGTTAAAGAAAGATGGGTCTCTAATAATATTTCTGTAGATTTAGTTGCCCCTTCTGCAGCGAGAGCTTTAACCCTTTCTGCGGACAACAACTCATACCCTGATTCTCTATCATCATTTCCTTCAACTATTTTTATCGCTCCAAGGCATTCTCTTCCCAACTGAGCCAAAATAGCAATGTAGTCATTTTCATCAGCCTTCATCCAATCCGCCACAGCTTTCCTAGAAAAACCTTCCGGTAGCAAACTCTCAAAAAAATTTCTTGTCTGCTCAGTAGAGAAATAATCGTCTTGAAATGGTAATGAAACAGAAATAGGAGCTGCTTCCCTAGCTTCAATATATTCCCTTACATATCTAAATCTAGCATCATTATATTGCTCGCCAGAAATCTTACCTACCAAAGTCTGTATTCCATTTAGTTCTATATACACACTTAACTCTCGCATCTATTAGCCCCTTTCATTAAGTTCAACATCAAGTCCTAATAGATTTGCAACTCTTAAAGCTTTATCTAGCTCGATAGTTTTCTTTCCATTCTCTAAATCTGATAAAAAACTTACACTTATGCCTGTGAATTCTGAAATGTACTTCTGTGTGTATCCCAATTTTTTTCTTTTATTTTTAACCTGTGCTCCAAATGAACTTGAATCTGTTACCCTCATAAACACCTCTTCGCCGTACGGCGTTATCATTGACATTTTTGCATAAAATTAGCCGTACGGCTTTATAATCCTGTTTTGATTATATAATGAGCCGTACGGCTAAGTCAATTATGTATTTATTATACAGTGTATCAGCCTACAATCCTATAACCTATTTTGCCCCAAAATCATCGTTTTTGACATAACACTTCTGTCAATAATCGCTCAGCCAATACTGTTGCCCCTAATTCTCGTATATCGCCGCAACACTTCATTAATCCAGCTTTTTCAAATCCTCTAGCTCCTCGAATTTGATTGTCCGCTACGATATACGTAACTGTCGGTGTATGTGTGGCATATAATTCATAAAGAGTACTTCCAGCCGCACTGATTGCAACATCACATTTAAGCATTAAATCCTTAAGACTAGTTAAATCAAAATATGTGATAATATTGCTTTGCTCTTTTGCAATTTTTTCTATCTTTTCTTTATCTGTATTTACTGCGCCAATAACAAAATGAAAATTATATTTATCTAAGACGGGATTTCTTTTTATATATTTCAATAAAGCAAGACCTATATGCTCTGTATCAGCTCCTCCAGTAGAAATAAAGACATCTTTGATTTCTCCTTTTTCCTTTCTTGGCGGTATATTTTTATATTCTTTTCTTAATGGCAAATACTCTAATCCAAGTTTTAATTCTGGAAGTACTACATTAGCACCTGAATATATTTTTTTGTATTCTGATTTACAATCTGGCCCATATATATTGTAGTTTATCAATATGTCGCAAGGATAAGCAAAAGCCAAAACATCATCTATATATGTGAGCTTACACCCTTTATCGTTGCATACGCGTTTTACTCGGCGCATATATTCATCTGTCACAAAATATGAATCTACAATAAACATAGTAGGATTATATTCATCCACTATACTTTCAATTTGCTCTATTTCTTCTATCATATTATTGTAGTCAGAATTAAGTATTATATGATTGCAGCCTGCTTCGACTATACGTTGGCTAAAACTATCATCTGCCGTCAAAAACAATACCTCAATTCCTTCATCGATATATTGCTCTGCCATATTCAAGCACCGCATCACATGCCCTGCGCCGATTTTATCATTTCCATCTGCTCTAAAAATAATCATAACTTCCTCATATAGAAAATGCCCCTCATGTATGCTTGCATACATGAGAAGCTATAATTCTTTTACTTTCTATTATTGTTAATTATTTCTAATAATTCCTCTGGAGATTTATTAAGTCTCTTAGCAGCTATATCAATATCAAGAAGTCCATCGGTTACTAGCGCTATTAAAGCTTCAGCCTTTCCTTCAGCTTTTCCTTCAGCCCTTCCTTCAGCTCTTCCTTCTACCTTGCCTTCCTCATATTTTTCTCTATCTCTTTGAAGTAATGTCATATATTCATTCCTCCATTCTTCTTTATCGCGAGCCCGTTTTACTTCCATACTAAGCTTAGTTGTCAATTCATCAGTAGGTTCCTTACCGGACACATAGTCTAAGAAAGCTATTTGTGCACTTGTAAGCCCATCTCTACTGCCACTGGCATTAACAAAAACTCGTGTTGTTCCATCTTCAAGTATTAGCTCATTATCCTCCAGACAAATATTGCTAAAGGTATATAAACTTCTATTCTTTTTAAACAAATCCTCCAAACATATAAATACTATATACGATTCTTTCAGTTCAGAATAAGCAGCACCTCTGCTGATTAAATTCAAATCAATCATTCCTTGGTAATATCTAGAACGCTTAGCAATGTCCTTACTTATCGTGGTCTGCATTTCCAAATCATATACTGTATTTCCATCCTCCAGGTATACATCTAGCCTAATTCCCTTACCATCAGATGTTATTTCAATTGGCTTTTGCTCCTCTAGGTATACTATATTCTTAACTTTAACTCCCAGGAGCAATTCAATAATCTCTTTACAGATATCTTTGTTTCCCATTAATATCTTGCAAAACATAAAATCATCTGTAAATTTTAATTCTTCATATTTCTTTTGATACAATGTCTTCTCTCCTTAATTATAAAATCTACAATCTTATTCATCAAGGAGAAAACCTACGTACTATCCGCTTTTCTCAAACTCATCCCTCCTTCTTGCTCTTCAAATAAACAAAAAGGAAAGATAAATATAGATACTCTAATAAAAAAAGTCTAAAGAACTACTGCTGACTGTAAAATATAGCTCATAACTCATCCTTAAATTGCACTCTGTCATCAAAACTGGTGGGTATTTTGACCGAAATGGTCGCGATGCCTTAATGCTTATTTGAATTGCATGGATGAGTATAGCATCTAAACTATCTATTGTAAAGTTGTTACACCTATAGCTTTCTATAACAATTTCCAGTATAGAAATTTTTATTTAAATATAAGGATCTTGTAACATTATTGGTTTCCCAGTATATGAATATAGTTCAACTACAGAACTTCCATCTCCATAGTAAGCATCACTGTATGCTATTGCTCTATCTAAATCTGGCGTATCATCATATATACCCCAAGCATTTTTTGTATAGTCATTCACAAGTGCAGAATATACTTCCCATGCTTCCGGTATCATCGAGCTAACAGTTGATTTAAAAAGAGGATGCGGTCTCCACCATAATGTATATTTATCTTTATTTTCTTCAAAAAATGATAATGTTTTTTGAATCTTCTTCAACATAGCTCCAGGTGCATTTATAAATGCTTTTAAACTTGTATTATAAAAAATCACCTTTTTTATCGCTCCATCTTCGCGTTCAATTAACCTCTGCCACTCATCGGGTATTGTGTAATCTTCTCTCTTAATATTTTGAACTTTTTCTATCTTCGGAGAACCTGTTCCCTCTATTTTATTTTCCCAAACTCTTCTTGTATCTTCTCCAAAATAGTTAACTAAAGCTTCTACGTATGCTACTTTTACCTCTTCAGATTGAAGAATTACTCTATCAGCATTTATAACCCCCTTAGTCACTGCATATCCTTCAACTCTATCTAATGAAACCACCTCGCCCTTCTCTATACCCCAAAGAACAAAATATGGTATATATATAAGCTTTTCCGTGTATTTTTTTAAATTTTCAGAATAGAAATAAGGTTCTATAGAGGTAACATAATTCATATCATCATACGGATTATGTATGTATATTTCATCTGGATGTCGTCCCTCAAAATCATAGGCATCATAATGGTATACCTGTACGTAATCTGGAAAATCTCCTATCTCATAATATTGTTTTGCAAAACTTCCATCTGGATTTCTATCATAATATGGAATGGGTATAACAAATGCATCGCAATCTTCATCCTCTTCATATTTTTTCCATACTGATTCTAAAGAATCCCACATAGAAGCTTTATAAGGTAAGAATACAACCTCTTTTCGAGTCCTAATGTTATTATTTAATTCATTACTCGTTTTTTGTATGAATCCACGTAAGTTTTTCAGGGCTTTTGTTTCGTTATTAATCGCTCCATCTTTAATGATTGCTTCATGTAGTTCATAAGTTAAGTCACAATATTTCTCTAAGTAACTTACCGCAGCCGTGCCTTCTCCTTCAGATTTTTCTATAGCATTACCTATACTAATAGCAGCTTGTTGACATAATTCCAACAATTCTAAAATATCTTGCAATTGATTATTTGAATATTTTTTTTCAATTTCTGAATGTATTTCATCTAAGCCCGCTATAGTCTCATAGCATTTCTTTTTTATGTACTGGCGCATAACCCCTCCACTTTCTATTGAAAAATATCCCACAACGAATATTTAAGATTATAAGACTTTAATAATTGCATTATTTCTAGCTGTTTTTTTCTATTAGTTACAGCTATAACTACTGGCATGTTTCCATATTTCTCGCAATAATCCTCAATTGACACTACTTTTTTATCGCTTACAAATGAGCCCCATTTTTTGATATCTGAATCAATTACTGCAACAACATTTTTATTCTCTATTACAAATTGCTTCCCTTTAATCCCTGCCCCATATACACCGATCTTCTTGTGCTTTGTATAATCAACCAACTCGTTCATTAATGGTAAAATTGATTTTTGATATTTTCTCCTCTCTCCTTCATCTAACATATTTTGTAATTCCATACTTTTATATATATGCGAGAAATCATACATCAAATCATTATCAATTAAGCCTTTGAAAAAGAATTCTTTATATTTATTATAAAGTTTATATCTCTGTTCTATTACCTCTTTCCTTCTATCTACAGACAAACTATGATTGTGATGCAAATATATGTATAAATCTTCTGGTATATAATCTATATGCCCATATGTCATTAATACCCTAAGCCAATACTCATAATCCTCTACTAAAAACATATCAGAATCATATTCGCCTATTTTTTCATATACCTCGCGTCTATACAAAAAACATGCTCCCACCTGATTATTTATATACATTTGTTTGTCTTCATATGATTTTGTTGTACTAATAACATTTTCGTTATCATCCACAATTGTCATATCGGCCTTAACCATAGCACTTTTCTTATGGCTTTCCAGATACATAATCATCTTTTCTAATGCTAGTTCTCTATATCTGTTATCATCAGATGTCCACGTCAAATATTTTCCATTTGCTTTCCTAAATCCAATATTTAAAGATTTCGGTAGTTTTTGATTAATATCATTATTTATTATTGTTATTCTTTCGTCTATCTCCGCATACTTCTCCATTATATGCTTAGATGAATCAGTGCTACAGTCATTAACTATTATTAATTCCCAATCACGAAATGATTGATTAATAACACTCTCTATTGACCTAGCCAAATATTTTTCTCCATTATATACAGGTAAAACAATTGATATTTCTGCCATTAACCAAATCTCCTAATAATTTCGGCAACAATTCTTTCGGATGCATGCCCATCACCATATGGATTAGGTGCTGTACTCATTTTGTTGTATATATTTTTATCAACTAGTAGTTCTTTTACTGCATTAAAAATACTATCCTCCTCTGTACCCACTAACTTAAGTGTCCCTGCCTCAATTCCTTCCGGTCTTTCTGTAGTTTCCCTCATTACAAGAACCGGTTTATTTAGTGAAGGCGCTTCCTCTTGAATTCCACCGCTATCAGTAAGAACTAGATAAGAATTATTAATATAATTATGAAACTGAACTACATCCAATGGTTCTATTAACCTAATCCTAGCATCATCATTCAAAACCTCTCTTGCGATACTTCTAACTTTCGGATTCATATGTACTGGATAAATACATTTAACATCTTCAAATTCTTCTACTATCCTTTTTACTGCGGCAAACATTCTTTGCATTGGAACACCTATATTTTCTCTACGGTGTGCTGTTAAAAGGATAAGTTTGCTTCCATTTGCCCACTCTATATTTTCATCGATATATGAATCATCTACAGTTATTGACATTGCATCTATAACTGTATTTCCAGTTACAACTATCTTTTTCGAATTAATTCCTTCTTTTAATAAATTGTTTTTTGTTAATTCCGTAGGAGCAAAAAAAACTTCCGATACCATGTCTATAGATTTTCGATTAAATTCTTCTGGAAATGGAGAAAAAATATTATTTGTACGCAATCCTGCCTCAATATGCCCTACAGGAATCTTTCTGTAAAACGATGCTAAAGCACTGGCAAACGCTGTTGTTGTGTCACCATGAACCAAAACTATATCGGGACTATATTCATCTATAATTGTTCCCACTTTTTCCAAAACATCTTCCGTAATCATAGAAAGGGTTTGGTTTGGTCGCATTAAATCTAAATCAATATCTGGAGTAACATCAAAAGCTTTTAAAACTGGATGTAACATCTCTCTATGTTGTCCAGTGATACAAACCCGATTTTCTATTTCACTATGCTTACGCATTTCAAGAACAACAGGACACATTTTTATTGCCTCTGGTCTCGTTCCAAAAATTGTTAAAACTTTAATCATTTATTTCACCGTTCCAACCCAAATACAAAAAAGTCCATCAGAACCTTTTCCTTCATAATTTATGTTAGTGTCAACATAAACATTTGAACAATATTTACACATTATATTCTTTAGTTCATCTACATCAAACCATTGTTCCCATTCTCCAATATCTAATCTTCCTAGAGATTCCTTATTCTTATCAATTACCACTATTTTCCCATTAGTTATTGTTACCCTAGCCATTTCTCTTATAGCACTTTCTATGTCAATAGCATGCTCTAATGCCTCACAAGTATACGTAACATTAAACTTGTTATCCAAATAAGGTATCTCAGTCAGTGTTCCTTGTTTGCATTCTATTCTTGGATCCTTTATATGTTCCATAACTAGTGGTGACAAATCTACAGCGTGATACTTATAATTAGGTAAATCATTTATGTATTTTTTTAAATATCTCCCCTTACCGCATCCTACATCAAGAATGCTTGTATTAATCTTACTTTTACTTATAATATCTTTTAATTTTTTATATCTATCATCCTCATCATCTATGCTCTGCATAAAAGCATCATTTTCATCATTAAATTCTGCAAGATTTTTATAATATAAGGAGTCTAAAAAATATTTTACAGCCCAACTAATTTCTGCCGATGGAAAATACGAATTTGTTTCATTAGCATTTTCCTCCGAAATATAGCTTCCAAACCAACCGCCGCTCTCATTCTGAAGTTTACAAGCATATTCGAAAGCTTTATTGCCCCTTGAAATATCTCCTAATCTAAACCACACTAATGCCAATTGAAAAAGACCAGTCGAACATACCCAATCAACATTATTTAAACCTGGCACTGCCCCACTTTCTTTTTGATAAGCTGAAATATTTCTCATAGCTTCCCTCGCCATTTCAACTTCTCCAATATCAACTAAAGCTTCCATAACATATGCATAAAAATGCGATAACAAACTAAAATTCATTATTTCGTCATAATAAGTTTGTTTATAATAACCCCATATTTTATCAACTTTTTCTATATAATCATTTCGATTAAATATTAAGCCCGCATTTTTAATTGGAGAAAGACAGTATATATGTATTTTTTCATCACAGAAGGTTCTATCTTTTCCCCATGCATTCTTACTTGGTGTAATCAATCTTCCTTCTTCATTCATTTGCGAAAGAATCCAGTCGCAACCTTTTATTATTGCAATATCCACATCTGGCAAGATGTCTCTAATCGCAATTAGTCCTTTTAGGATTTGCGCACTATCAAATATATATGGCTCACTATCATACGCATCAAACCAAGATCCATCTTCTTTTTGAATACTCAAAAGCCATTTTGCATAAGATATCGCAGTTTCTCTATAACCCCATTTTAAAAGCGTCGGAATATAATATCCTGTTACTTCTGGATAACTAACTTTACTATCTGTTGAAACAATTATCCCTTGTCCTTTAATACTATATTTTTCTATCCAGGTTATTGCTCTTTTATATACAGATATATAATCCGTCCTATTTTTTATTTTTTCAGCCCTATTTTTGCTTAATACATCATTTAACAACTCAAACTCTATACCATTATTAATTAGTTGTTTGCATATCTCCTCTTGATATTTAGATGACACACATACAATCACTCTTTTACTTATTAAATCTTTTTTTACATCGTTAAAAAGATAAATATCTATACCATCTTCTGAAACACCCGTTTTATTATTATCAACCAAAAAGTCTATGTTTTCTTTTCCTAAATTCATTACCGCAGTATGACCATATGCACCTGCACCAAAAATTATATATCCCATAGTATAATCATTCTCCTAGTATAATTGATTGATATAGTTCACCATTAGTATTTAATAACGTTTATTTCTTTAGTAATGGAATTAAGTTTTTTATATATTTCATCTTGAAATTTATCGCCTACAGCAAGAACAACCATTACTTTATTTATATTGTTAAAATCAATTTCACTTAATATATTTACCGGTATGCCATATATGCTTCTTTCTGCAATTCTTTCTGTTACTATGATTCCTTCAACATTAATATCATTCTTAAAATACTTATTTTTTATACTGATAATTCGTTTTGAAATCTTGCCTGCTCCATATAGATATACTGTTTTCCCTATCAATTTTTCCAATAATACCATTTCTCGAGGATAACAAGTCTTTATTGCCGCCTTTTCAAACCCTTCATTTTGAACTAATTCTTCAAATTCTTTTTTTCTATCCCAGTTATATCCCCATACTCCACCAGAAGAATGATTTTGAAAATAACTTTTAATCATCTCCTCTTTAAGTAATTTCCTATGCTTTATTTCTCCTCTAATAGTTTGCCATAGATATTTACCTTTAGGTGTATTTATCGTAATAATGGAAGGGTGCTTTGCCATTATCCCATTTTCTCTTGCATAATCCTTATAATCAAAATCCCCTATTGTCAAATCACTCACATGTTTTTTTTCACAATATTTACACTTAAAACATACATTTCGCATCACTACCGATTCCATATATAATCGAGTAAATATATTCTCATTCCAACTTGAAATAATCTCTTGATTACATTCATCATTAGAGACATATTTAAAGTTATAATTATCTTCTTTCCCCTCAAAGCGGAAATCGATTTCTTTAATTTTATAATCTAAAGATTCTAAATATGCTTTAAAAAAATTTGGTTCTGCAGTTCCATGACAAAACAAGTCAAGTACGTACAATTTATCATAGTATCCAAATTTCTTTTGTATAGCCGCAGCTTGACAAGGTGTCCCCGTAAATAGAACATATCTTTTTTCTATAATGGCTTTCTGAATATCTTTTATACTTCTAGTAAAATCACTCCATACATATTTTGATTTTCTCATCCTATCAATAGCTTCGTATGTATCTACCGCAATATGTTCTACCAAATATTTTTCTTCATTATATACTGCGCCTATAACAATTCCACCTAATTTTAATATAACTTTTGCACAAGCAGAGAAGACTCCCCCCGAGGAACTCTTCCTCAAAATCGAGTCATCGATATTTGCCCCATAAAAAAATTCACTTATAATCTTCCCATCATTCATTTCCATCTAACAAAGCCCTTTTTATATAATCACTTGCTTTATTTCTTAATGCTACAAGTCTATCTACATATTCTTCCTTTTGAAACTCGAATGCATTTGGAATTTCTAAAGATTTTGCATTTAAATCTTTCCTAAGTGTTTCAGACCGATTTGCCACACTAATAACCTGATTTAGAATCACTTTTTTCCCATAATTAATCCCAACCATTAGGCCATGAAATGTACTTGTTATCACTGCATTAGCTTTTCCTATAAATCCAATCCACTCCACCGCCCTTAGTTCATTCATTTTAATGCTCATATCGCACCAATCATTTTTATATCCTAACGATATTAGCTTCAAATTATTTTTTCGTCCATACTCTTGTGCCATTTTTATAAAAGCTTCATCCCAATGTGCACCATATACTGCTATATAATCTTTATATATTGGAAATACAATATTGTTATCAGTTGTGAAGTCCCATAATAAAGCAGGATCAATTACTATTTCTATGTTCTTATCTACTCCAGACTCTTCTATTATTTTTTTTGTATATTCATCTCGCACCGATAAATAATCATATGAACTAATACCATCGATCATTTCTACTGAAAGTTCTTCAACAGTCAACCTATCGGCGCTTGGCGCATAGGATACTTTTTTTTTCGCATCAATTCCTATTCCCATCAAATGTAGATCTTTATTTAAAGTATTTCCCTCAAATGACCATATACTATCTGCACCTGTTATAAATACATCGTATTTTCTTTTTTCAAGGTCTCCAACTGATCCAACAAATGTATGCGGTATAATATTCCAACTATATGAAAATGAATTCTTTAATCTTAGATCATTTCTATAATAAATATCATCATGACTTTGTTCTAAATAAGCTAGTTGACGTGCTGATACATTATTTAAGCTATTTAAATATGAGGTTAACGCATATGCCTGTGTCCAAGCCCCATAGTTTGGCACTCCCCAATATGTCAAAATACTTACATCTATCATATCCACCTCTCCATTACTTTCATATTAACTCAACAAAATTCTCTAATTTAAAGCACTCTATCTCATTAATTTTCTCTTCACCTTTTACAATCATATTAATGTCAAATTCTGCTTCCAACTCTCCTACATCGGCAAATTCTCCATTTTCATACTCTTTCAAAATTCTTTGTCTATTACTGTAATAATACTTTCCATCATCTGAAAGAATTCCATTTTTATAATAACCTGATTCTACCAATATAGGATCCTCAACTCTTTTCTGTATTCCAGATTTGTGATCTACTATTACAAACCATTCTTCTCTTATTGTATCTATCAACAAATCCTTTCCGATTTTTCTAATTGTAATCCAGTCATCTGATTGAAATACGACTTTGTTATCCCGCTCTCTATACACTTTCCATTTATTATCATTAGTTTTTCCGCACAAATATATTTCATCTGCAATAATCTCAACAGAATTTAATTGAATATTACCTATACCGCTCTCCTTGACTTCAATAATTTGATTTTCTAATTCATATTCTATATATCTGTTATCCCCCGTCTGAACTGCTACTATTTTCTTTCCATAAAAAGCAGCCCGATTTAAACATACCTTATGGATACCTATTTTTTTGAATATTTCTCCTATATCAAATAAGTATTCAATCGTATTGTCAGCTGTAATTCTAATCAAATATTGATAGTTCATTGGAATACAATAGATGTCATTTCCATACATAAATGCTCCACAAAATAACATCTTAGTTCTATATAATCGTTCATCCTTTAATTGTAAAATCTCCTGTTTTTTAGAATTAATACCATAAATGTGGATATAATTCCCCCACATTGGTATCATAAATATTGTATTGTCTCTTATAATCAGTTTTCCTATAAGCGTTTTTTTAATCGACGCCTCTTCCTCTAATGAACAAACAAACTCACCTTTATTAAGTTTTTTATCATATTTAAACAACGCATTAATATCATTATGAAACATCCAAATAATATCTTTATTTTCTATTAATTCACTTGGTATAATACCAATTTTACTAATGTAATTTGCCAACATATTCTTTTCTCCACTAAAAGCTTTCTAAAAACTGATCTACTTTTATTATTTTTTTTTCATTTACTCCCTTATTTATTAATTGCCTTTTTATAATTTCGTAGTCCTTATCTAAAGTTATTACTATTAAATCTTTTTCTTTTTCAAATACATAGTTGGCCATAGTTACAATTGGTAAAAGTCCGATATGCTTATCTTGTTTATCAATTATTTTATCAACAGTAATGCCTATTTCTGTTAAAAGAATATATAAGTCTCTTCCTATACCACCTACTCCATAAATATCTATTTTTTTGTAAGGGGTTTTATTAGTTAAAATAATAGCTTTATTTCTTAATAATGCTATTTTATCTTTTACCAATTTTGCAAAGTTATTTTTACGTCCATATAATAGTGCTTCTTGCTCCCTATCATATGAATAATTCAAAAAATGAGAATATATTACTTTTGAAAAGATTTTAAAATACTCATTCTTTGGCACTTCTATAGTTTTCTTTTTTGTTAAAACCACTTTATTATAAAACCAATTTGATTCGTTTTCCTTTTGGTCTGGATATATAGTTATATCCGCGTATTCCGCAAATAATTTGTTTACATTATGTCTTATATTTTCACGCCAAACCATAAACGAATTCTCTTGATTGTGTACCGATAAATTCCATTGATGAAATCCTTCGTATTCTTCGTTCTCGGCTTCATTTTCATGATGTCTTAAAATTACTTTTCCCCCGATTTTACACACATAAAGCAATTGATATATTCCAAGTATTGGGTCAAATGAATGATCCAAAGAATTACTCATATGTACAATATCAAATGTTTCTTCATCAAATAATTCATCCAAAAACTCTACTAAACCTGTTCTTAACTGTATTCCATTTGTAAGATTATATTTCTCCATCAGACGTCTATATACATCTGCAAGGGGGTCTACGGCTATTGCATTGATTTTAACTTTTTCACTTTCAAATCCACATCGCGAAAAAGGTCCTGCTCCTACATCTAAAAAACTACATTCATCATAATCTTCTAAATCATCTTCTAATTTGAATTTCCTATCTTTTATATACCTTGTTATTATTTTATTGTGAAATTGTCCCTGTTCATTAAAAACCTCATTTTCCCAAAAACTTATTTCATCATCTATTCCGGATAACCATGTTCTTATATAATCTATATAATCCATTTTTACCATCCTCCAAGTTATGCAAAAATTACATACTTCTATTCATATCCCCAGATATTCTTTTATTATGTTCTCTAAAAATACTGTCTTCCCACGATGCTTCATAATGATGTATTGATTTAGTAAAGTTTCTGGTCTTTACCCTTCTCGTTTTAGAACACATTCCATTAATCATTATTCCCGGGTAAATAGTTAATCCATCTATAAACTGGTATTCACCATTTAATACTAATCCATGTTTTTTTAGCACTTCAGTTTGATATACCGGGCTTGCTGTTAAATTCAAATTTCCGTCTTCTTTTATAAATAATTTATCTTCGTAATCATCCAGCCATTCTTTAATAAAAGAATTTCCTTTACGCGCACCAAAACCCAACCCCAATGCTATATGATCATTATGTTCAAACGCACAATATGCTTCTTGATATAATAAATCATCTAATGAATCAATTATTTCAACATCTGTATCTAAGTAAATTCCACCATTGTTATAGACAATGTCAAGCCTAGCATAATCAGGCACAAACCCCCATTTTTCTCTTTTATATGCCTGATACATATAATTATTTTTACTTACATCATAATTTGATTCATTCCATTCAATTATTTCATAGTCTGGACAGCATTTTTTCCAACTATCAATACACATTTTATTCAAATCAGATTTGCTTCCATTTCCAAACCAACAATAATGAATTATCTTTGGGATTAATGCTTCAGAAGTTCTTCTAATATTCGTCGGTACATATTTGTTATAATCTATTTCTTCTTGCTTAATTGCTCCTAGTAGCTCTAATGAATAAATATCTACTTCTCTTAAACTTGGTATTCTATCAAGAATCTCTAATATCTCTTCATATTTTAAATTATTGATTATTATTAAATATCTACCATTACCTATGATTTTCTTTGCTTTGTCTAAGGAAATAATTTCTACGCTATTATTTCCCAATAATATTTTTTCTTCTTGCCTGTCTTTATTTTCGTCAATTATGTATTTAATAGATTGAATTATTTTCGGAGACTCCAAAATGTCCTCAAGTTTTGAACACATCTTTCCAGCACCATAGCATATAATTGAATATCCCTTATCAACCCTATCCTCTACGCTCTTAATGCTCTCTACTTTAAACATACATGGCTCCTAATCTGATTTAAATTACATCAATCATCTTTTCAATATCCCTAATGTAATCTTCAAATCTATCATTTTCATCTGCAAACATTGCAGCCTTTATTTCATCATTACTTTCTCTATCGAGATAATCGCACAAAGCTTCTACTGCTTCTTCGTTGGTATCTATTACTCTTCCATTCCTTTTACTTGCTATTTGTCGTTCTGAAGCCCCTACTCTAGTTGATACTACAGGTACACCTAAGCTAATCGCTTCTGACACAGCCAAGCTATATCCTTCTGACTTGGAAACCATAAGCATTACTTTTGCCTGTTTCACAATCGGAAATGGATTTTCATGATATCCAAGTAAAACCACTTTTTGATCTAACTGTTTTTCTTTAATTATTTCTTCTACCTTTTCTCTAAGATTTCCTGTTCCTAAGAAATATAGTTTCGCATTACTATTTTTATTAAGCACTTGTTCAAATATATCAATCGCTCTTATTGGGTTCTTATTATCATCCAGTCTTCCAAAAAAGATAATGGCGTTCTCATCTAGTTTTATATCGCATTTACGATTTGATTCATCTTTAATCCTTTTAGCGTCTATGCAATTATATAATTTTATTACCTTATCCTTATGATTCGGATATAAATCTATTAATGACTTTTCTGTATTATCGCTAATCACCACAATCTTTTTAGCCTTTTCAAAAGACTTGTCTTGAAGCTGCCGTTCTTCTTGCATATTTTCCTCGAGCAGATTGTAGAGATCACCATGAATCCAAGCGATATTTTTCTTACCTGGAGGCAACAGGAAGCTTGGTTTAAGATAATTAAATGAAATATAAACATCGTAGTCTTGTGGTATATACTGAGCTATTACCTTATCCCACTCATGATATACGTAGTACATACGAGATTTTCTATCAGGCGCATTTGCCAAGGTATAATATGGATATACTTTCACATAGTCTGGTATTTGTTCTTGCTTGATGGTATCATGAATAATCTCCATAACTCCCAGCTCATATTTTTCTGGGTTCAATCCATTTAAGATCGATGTTAAAAGAGACTCTGCCCCTCCACCTTTTGAAAAACAATTAATAATAAAAAATACTTTTAGCAAGAACTTTTCCTCCTACTAGCTTAATACACTCTTGAGAGCTTCAACCAATTTATTGTTGTCATCCTCATCTCTAATCGCCACACGTATATATTCTTTTCCATTAAGTTTTTTAGATAAGTTCTTAACCAAAATATTATGGTTAATATAAAGCTGCTGAATAACATCAACTACCTTGTGCCCGTTAAGCAATTCAATCATGAAATAATTTGCCTGTGATGGTACAATTCTTATGCTACTTATCTTTTTCAGCTCTTTAAAGAAGCGTAGTCTTTCATTTCTAAATTCTATTAATGCATTCTCGTACTGACCTTTATATTTCTCTGCAATTTGCATATAAAACTCAGCAAATGAATTTATATTCCAAATAGAAACGCTTTTCTTTATCAGGCCAATTAAATCTTTATCACCTGATGCCATTATTCCCAAACGCAGTCCCGGTACTCCATAGGACTTAGAAATACTCTTTACTACATACAACATCTTATATTTTTCCAATATATCTTGGTCTAATAAGGAGTTTTCTTTTTCGTCTGCAAAATCTGCAAAAGATTCATCGATAACAATATTTATCTTTCTTTCATCGCACCATTCAATTAAAGATAATAAATCCTCTTTTTCAATATAATTTCCTGATGGATTGTCTGGATTAATAATTATCAAATTGTGTATTTTTTTATCTGCAAAGAAAGACTCAATTTCCTTGATTCCATATGAATAATCAGGATTATCCACTTGCATAACAACAGATTGCTTCGACGGATATCTATTTGGATATTCTTCAAAAGTAGGTCTAATAAAACCTACCTTACCTTCCATTTGCTCCATCAATATCTTAATCAATTCTGCTGCTCCATTACCAACAACTATATTTTCTTGATGGACGTTAAAATTTTTAGATGCTAATAGTGAATTTACTTTCATCCCAGATGGATAGTTAGTAAGCAAACAGTCAAATGAGGCTTTCATTTCATCTTTTATTTTTTGATTAGGATAATAAGGATTTACTAGATAACAAAAATCAAGCAGTCCTGGAAATCTCCAGTAGCCCCCATATCTTTCCTCAATTTTTTCGACTTTAGCACATATGTTGTCACAGAAAAGAACTTCTGCTATATCCAAATCCTGTGCATCATCAATCTCATACCATTTCTGATTGTTAAGGCGCTTTCCTTTTATTTCTGATGAATCAAGCATCGTAATAACTTTCAATACCTGTTCATAATATTCATTCTCACCTAATGCCTTCTGATAAGCATCTAAAAATGGTATGTAATAATTCTCAGAGAATCTTCGACTAAACTTATAAATATTTACAGTCTTGTAACAACCAATCGTATTGTTAAAATCAAAATTTCTTCCTGAAATGAAATCTACAATATTATCATCCTCATCCAGTTTTATACATGTTCCGTCCATCCAAGACTGATATTTGTCAACGAGAGCCAATGTCTCTCTTGGGTCTTCTAACAATGAATCTAAAACAGAATCCTCAAAAATAATGTCCGATTCAAACAAGATTGTGTCATCCTTCAACAACCAGTCTTTGGCTAAAGCCAAAGAATAAATATTGTTGGTTTTATCATAAATAGGATTATCTATATATGTTATTGGAGTCTGTGTATTAAGGGTGTCAATATAATCTATTAGCTTTTGACCATGGTAACCCACCACAATTACAACTCTAGAAAAATGCTTCTTATCTATTTGAGACAGCATTCTCTCAATCAGAGTCACCCCATTAACTCTAACCATGCACTTTGTATTGTCTTGTGTTAATTCTTTAAGTCTTCGCCCCATACCTGCAGCTAATATTATTGCTTGCATAAATGGTCCCCTTTCATCTTGTAACTACTGTAATGTCATCCTTAACGATACTAAACAATTCTTCTATCTTATTAGAATCTAATATCTCAGTGTCTTGCTCATATACCCTTTTTCTTCCATTGCTAAATATTATTATCTTATCTCCATTTTCAAATACAAATGCTTCAAAAGCCAACAAGTCTTCTTCGTATCCTAGTTTTTTATATAAAAACTTAAAGTCAGGATTATAGATTTCTGAACGAGCACACTTTATATACTCTCTTTTCTTAATATCAATATCCCTGCCTTCTTCCATCGATAATGCAACATTGTTCATCTCTGCCAAAGAAACAATTTGATTGTTTCTTCCTGCTTTAACATGGTTTCCAAATACTATAAATGGTACTTGAGTCCATCCTTCTGAACATGTAAGCTCTATTTCAGGTACATCCTCAAGTTTAGTATCTTTTGACAATAATAGATTTCCATGATCCGCATACATTAATATATTTAAATCCACATTATCCAAGAAAATTTCAAGTGTTTCATCTGTGTATCTCATAGAGTCATCATGCTGTTTTTCATAATCAGCTCTGAGTTTTCCGCCCTTCTGTGGCAAAAAATCAAACAGCATTGCTGTCCCTTCAAATAAAACATCTCCTTCAGTATATGGATTTGAAAATGAATAATGGGTTTCATATAATTCATGAATTAAAAATAATCCATTATCTGTTTCCAAAGCGTCTAACATAAAATCCCATAACTTCTGGGTCAAGGTTTGAAATGCTCCGCTATACTTTATTAACGAATCTTCAATATGTTTGTCCATGTCAGTATACAAGCATATTTTTCTTTTCTGTTCTTTCGCTTGCTTTATAAATCTACACTCATCACCTAATACTTTATTACTTTTGTAATAACCTGTTTGCATATTAAAATTTTCGCTATACACTGGCATCAAACTTTCAAAAGTGGATGTTGAATAAGAATATGCATTTGTATAAAAAAGACCTTTTCTATCTATTATCTTCATGATTCTTGGCATTACTTGGTGATTCATATCACTTCTCTTCATACCATCTAGACATAGTAACAGAACGTTCTTTTTATCTATTTTTTTGTATGCTTCTAGCATTAAGCTATATAATTCTTCAATGTCTTCTAGAAGACATTGATATAGCTTTTCTGCATACAAGCAATCTGCTTTTTTACAACACTCTATTGCTAATCTAATATCTTTGATTTGAAGAAACAAAGATATTAATTCACGATATTTTTCTTTATCATCAGGTTTTGTTTTTAGCTTGTTTATTGTTCTATATATCTGCTGAGGATGAGTTCCATAATAGTAGTCCGCATTCAGTTTTATACCCCTTTTATTAATTTCCTCATAAATATCTAGAACAGGAATACTAGGACATATTTCTTTTAATTTAGCTGCAATTTCTTTCCTAAATTTGTATGAAGAAATAATAATACCGTCTATCTCATATTCAGATATTTCATTGTCTGTGATTTGTTTGAACCCTGACTCATTTTCTTGATTATAGTTATCAATGATGACTTTTACGTTCTTCAATTCAAACATAAAATCAGCCATAAGCATCTTTGTGTGACCACCATTAGCATAGATAGCAGGCTTTTTCTTATCTTTAAGAAACTCTTCTAGTATTTCTTTTACATAGGCTGCAATCTTTTTTCCATCAAGTGGACGCTCTAACCCATATTTTTCAAAAAGATCATTATATTTCTTTTCAATTTCAGCTTTTAATCTTACATCCATTTATCTTATTCTTTCTTTATATAATTCTTCTAATTTTTGCATTCCTTCTTTTTCTCTATCACTCTTCCAAGCTCCCGCCTCTTTATGTACCGAAACCGTCTTATCTGAGAAGCAATCTGGCATTCCTGGAATTGTCAATGGAGACATTACCTCATTTGGATATACAACCACCCCATCAATCTTTTGATATCTGTTTTCCAGTAAAAATCCTCTTTTTTTCATTTCTGGATGTACAAATTGATGGCAAGGAACATTTCCTGGTTTTCCATTTTCGTTCAAGAAATGACTTTGGGCAAATTTATCTCTTAGTGCGCCAATGATTTCACTGTGTGCCGCAGCACCAAATCCACAGCCATGATTAATTCTGTCCGCACATCCCATATTAAAGAACGCTTTGTCACACAATAAGTCATCAAAACTTCTTAAAGCCTCAACGTCAGTATCCAAATATATTCCCCCCTCATTGTAAATAATGTCTAATCTCGCAAAATTAGGAAAAAAAGCAAAAGCTTTACTTTCTATAGCTTCTCGCGAATAATCACATTTCTTACAATCATAATTATTTTCATTCCATTCTATTATCTCGTAATCAGGATTATATTTTTTCCATGTTTGAATGTTCTTTTTAAACTCTTCCGGCAGTTCTTTCCCTCCAACCCAAATATAATGGATTTTCTTAGGGATTATCATTGAACCTGATGAAAACACAAAATCCGTCCCAGCTTCTTTTGTGTTTCTTACAATTATTTGCAAAAAAGTTCTTAAACCATCCAATTCTGGAATAACATCTAACTGATTTACAATCTCTGCACTGTAAAATGGGGATGTAATCATCAAAATACTTCGAGATATCTCTCCTTTAATTCTTTTAACAAATTTCTTAGGACTAATTATCTCTACATCTCTTCCATTATGCTTTACGCTATTTCCCCACATTCGATCGTTATTATCAACAATTGCTTCAATGTCTTTGTTTTCATGATATATATCAAGACAACTTTCCAACGCCCTACCCGCGCCAAATAAGTAAACCTTATTTTTTTGAGACATCTTTCTATATTCAATTGGTCCACAATTATCGAGTTTTAGCATTTTACCCCATATTTCTCCATTATTCTTTTATTTATTTCTTTTAACGGACTAAGTATTCCTTCTTCTAGTTTTTTAGACAACTCGGATATATCTGCTCTTCCATTTGCCTCATGGATATTTATTTTCCCGCCATTTAAAGATTTATAAATATCTGCATCAATTGTATTTTCGCCCCAATATATAGCTATCGCAAGACGATGTACTCCATCAAGCAACTCATAATTCTCTAATAAACTAATTGGATTTATTTCTTTGTAGCCTTTTTTTTCAACAATCTCAATCAGCTCTTTGAAGGAATCTAATCTCTTATTTGCTGTATCAATACCACAATGCAATTTCATCGCTGCCAAATACAGCTCATATCCATCGGCTCTTTCCCCGTAGAATTGTTCAATTGCTGCATAACGAATAGCAATCATTAAATTATTTTTATTAGCACTCAGTACTGATTTAATTGGAACATTCTCTGTACATATTTTATTACCCGCCAAGAGCTCATACAGATTTGGATATATCCATGTATAATTCTCTATTCCACTTTGCTTAAGAATTGTCTCAATTTCTCCCGTAATTGACTCGTGTACAGCAATACAAACCAATTCATCATTGAGATTACATTCATCAATCGCTCTTACAGACCAGCCGTATTTTGCTTCTGATGATCCTTTAGTTGTTATAAACCCTTCAAACTTTCCCAATAAATCTCTATTTTCAAGCGCTTTATAAAAATTATCAGCTACATATCCTGCGCCATAGATAACGTATTTATTTTTCTTTAAGGTTCTAACTAAATCCTCTGTTCTAAGCATTCGTTAGTCTCTCCATTTTTTACACTATCACTAATATTTTACCCTATTTCGTCCCAAATTACTCAAAATCCCACAGAATGTTGTGAATATTTTGTGTCCTAAAAAAGCGATAGCAAATCGCCATCGCCTTTTTTCTTACTCCATCCTCCCCAAAATCTCCTGGGCCACCTTCTCGCTGGCATTACCGTCAAATACCAATCCGATCTTTCCAAAGAACTCATCCAGCCTATCCTCGTATTTCTGCTGGTCAAAATGCAGTACATCGTGCTCTAGGTCATCATTATTGGTGGCGATAGAGAATGGGAATACCCAGTCTTCTCCTGGGAACATTTCCTGATTTGCTGTGACCTTGTCAAGTGAGTCAGTGGTCATATTCCAGTATAGTGACCCTCTATCTCTTTCATACTTTTCAATATCATCTGCGTAGATAAATACAGGCATTTTTGCAAATGCCGCCTCGAAACATGCGCTAGAGTAATCTGTCATATAGGCATCCATAGCCGCCATGATTTCATATAAATCGTCTGCCTGGCTTTCATTGAGGATTCTATCAGCGATTTCATCATTTTCATAATCAGAGAATCCTGCTGCAAGCTGCGGATGTACTCTAAAGCAGATGTACCATTTGCCTCCAAATTTCTCCTCAAGACAGTCAATCAAATGTTTAAAATCTACACTCCAAAGCTGCGAATATACAAAACGTTTTCCATCCTTAGCCCCCTCTCTAAAAGTAGGAGCAAACAACAGAATCTTTGCATCTTCTGGCAGACCATTTTTTATCCTATATTTCTGCTTAATGACACTTCTGTCACCATATAGCACATCGCATCTTGGTGCGCCTGTCTTTAGATAGTGGCCATCGTAAATAAGCCCCTTTGGACTAGCCAGCTCGCAGAATTTCGAATCGATTATCAAATCATCTATCATATCCGAATCATTTTTGCTAACCAGATATGCCATTTTTGAAAAGCCTGCTCCGCGCCATAATCCAACAGTCTTGATACCGAGTGTATAGTGATTCGTATTTACGTAGTACTGACCTTTTCTCTTTACTGTTCCATAAGGTTTTCTATAATTATCAATCCACACTTTTGAACGAGTCAGATAGTATGCTCTAGACCACAGAGTGTTTGGAACCTTTTTTATATAATCAGGGAATTCTTTTTCCCAAGCATTTTTATTTACAAACCAAACAAATTTAAGAGATCCATCCATTTTGTGAAGCTTTTCAACCAAATACTTAGGATTGCATCCAAATCCGCCTTTTCCCTCAAAAGTGCACACGCTTACAAGTTTTTTATCAATAGGAAAAACTCTACAAAAATAAAAGCACATGCTGTTACACAGTGCTTTTATTCTTCTTTTTAAAATGTACAAATCTTCTTTTTTCATTATCCGCCCAATCCCTATTAATTAGACTCCTCTATTCTCATGAATGAGGAACTTCTCCATAACGGAAGCCATAGTTATTGATTCTTTTCTTGTGAGCTTGAACTCGCTGCTTTCATTACCATTTATCTGATTTAACATATCAGCTATCTCATATCTAAGTCCGTCATCTAGGAATGTCTCAGAATATTTTTCGACTCTACCTGGATCTTCGAAATGTACTTCAAAATAAGTGGTCTTCCACCAAGGCGCCTCTGCGATTATATATCCCTGCGTTCCAGCGATAAGTAATCTGCCTTCGCTTTTAACTCCTAATCCACAAGTGATAGTAGCCATTCCCCTAGGAAAATTCATTGAACACTTGGTAAATACATCCAGTCCATTTTCTGCATGGATACTATTAAAGCTAATATCATCATATTCCAAGCCAAAAAGCTTAATAACTGGTAGCATACAATAACTTCCTAATTCTATGAAGCTTCCGCCATACTTAGTATCAGTTAACTCTCTGCTATCAGTTTTCTCAAGCTTAGTAAAGCATGCATCTACATATCTAATATTTCCGATTATTCCGCTTCTAGCTACATCCATAAGCTTTGTAAAGCCAGGACAATATGCTGTTTTAATTCCCTCGATTAAGATGACGCCATTCTCCTTTGCCAAGTCAAATAACTCTCTGGCTTCATCTTCCTTAAGGGCAAGCGGCTTTTCACTAATCACATGGAGCCCTTGTGTTAATGCTGTTTTAATATATTCATAGTGATATTGATGAGGACAAGCAACATAAATAATATCAGAGTTCTCATGAAGCTCTTGCTCTGTTTTGAATAAATTTATATCATGTTCTTCTGCAAATTCCTTTGCACTTTCAGTATTAGGATTATATACACCTTGAATATTAACACCAGATACCTTGCGAGCCTCAGCTACAAATCTACCTGCTATACGACCATTACCAATAATGCCGATTCGCTTGATACTGAAATTCTGATTGCGAAGCATAGTAGATGATACATCCTTGGTACGCTCAAGGTATACCACTTCACAATACTCTCTCAAATAATCAAAGTATCCTACCCAGTCACTACCTACAGTAAAAATATCAACATTGTATTTTTGGATATCGCTTACCTTCTGACCGTAACTTTCCTCGATGATAATTTCATCAGCAAAACCAGATTTTTTAACATTTTCTATTCTAGTAAGCAAATCATCAACTACATTAAGCTTACCTCTTTGTCTATCATAGCTCTCGGTGGTCACACCAACAATTAGGTAATCACCCAGTGCTTTTGCTCTTTGTAATAATTTGTAATGACCTTCATGGAATAAATCAAAGGTTCCGTAAGTAATTACTTTTTTCATATATATTCCTTCTCAGCCCCATGGCTTCATAAAAAACTATAGAATTCTATGATAGTTATCGGCTATTACAAATTTAATTTTACTATTCTATTGTAGAAAAAGCTCTATTATTCACAAAATGTCCATAAGAATTTCAGCAAGTCATAAAGCTTTCACTCTATAAATATCTTCCCAGCATCTCCTGAACACATTCATATATCTTATTTGATTCCCGTTTTGCTTTAACTAAATTAAGCCCGATTTTCTCTGCTACAGCCAACACATCATCTTCACTTGGGTTTGAACCATTTCCATTGACCATTGTTGCATGTTCGCCAGCAATAGAATTGCTATATGTCAAGTCATATGCAGGTGATAAATGCCACTGATCCTCCTTGTCATCATAGAGATAACTAAAGTTTTTAGAATGATCATCTCTATTGTGCGCATATACATTAAAACACATAATCCTAAATAGTTTCTCGCAATCTTCCATCGATTTAGTAAGTTGCAGTGTGAGTCGCATCAATGTATTGTAGTCTAAATTAGGCACTCGATGTGATGTTTCCAATAATCCAGCTGCCGATACCATGTGTACTCTATAATTGTCGCCCTTCTTTTTTCGGTCAAATCGTTTTGTTCCAAAATAGCCCATACACTTTTTCGATTCAAACAATCTCACTTCTTCCATCTCTATTCCACATTCTTTTGCGCAAATAGCATAGTCATATTCGATCTTTCCGATATCTTTACTATCATCACTTGAAGGGAACTTAATAATCCAATCTTCTCCATCAACTTCCGTAAGAATCTTTGGTCTCGCCCCTCCTGAAGAACCACCATTTTCAAACAGATAATCTAACCCCTTTGTAGATTCAGTTTGAAGGATTTCCTTGCATTCCTCAGCTATGATGTCCAGCCCTTTTTTCTCCTCTCCTCTACTTAAAACAGTTTGAGGCTTATAAGCAAGTGCCCCCATCCCAGATTCACCTACAATAGCTAACCTGTCGAGATTCCCCATACGCTCAGGATTAAGACCATTTCTTCTCATTAAACGATCAACAAGAAGTCTTCCCCATCCATCTGGAAGACTATCTGCAAAAACACCGTATAATCCACCAAATGGATCTAGCTTCGGTATAAACACACCTTTCTCTAGAGGTAGAGAAAAAGGACTGATTGAAAAACCATCTTTCAGCCAATCTTTACTATACTCAAATGCCGCCAAAGTATCTTTATACAATGCCATAGTTCCAATTAAACGATTTCCAAAATAAACATCTAATTTACTAACTTTGCTCATTTATAATCTCCTCTATAGATGAAAAAGGCACAGATGTAAACAATGTCTCTAGCTCATCTTCAACATTCAATGCTATGGCAATCTTTGTTAAGGACTGTAACGAAATTTCACCTGTCTGCTCAAATCGTTTTATAGAAGCAAAGCTTACTCCTGATTTCTTCGCCAATTCATTCTGAGTTATCTTTTTTCTTTTTCTAAGCAGACGGACATTACCTGCTATCTCTTTATTTATTTCATTCCATGTTTTCTGATATAAATTAATCATGCTAATATATTAGCACTTTTTTTCATAATTGTATATAAATGCTAATATATTATCCCTAAGCCCCCTGACATTCCCCCTACCTATAAATTTCTCAAACTAAAACGAGCTGCTTCCCAACTTCCATTGAAATCGAAAAGCAGCTCTCAAGCGAAAACTGATAATGTCATTATTAAGTTCCTTTCTCGAATTGTCTTTCCTGCTGTGCCTTCGCGTCAGCCAATCTAACCTTTGTCAAATCAACCACCGGAGAGTTGGACTTCCTGCCGAAATTGCAATTCTTTTGTTTTATACTTTCTATATCGGCAGAAAATCCTTTTTATTAATATCCCTTCAAGAATCTAGCATGTCCATAATATCCACCATCTTCACATCATGGCAGCCCATGCGCACGCTATTTACAAATACAAACTTCTCCTCCTCGGTCTTGTCATAGAGAGCTATTATATACTGCTCATTGGTATAAAGCAGGAATACATCATGATTGCTGGAATTTTCCTTAATTTGCTCCTCCAGCTTTTCCATCGATTTTGCTGAAGCAAAATATACAATGTACTCCTTGCCCTTCTTTTCCATCAATTTCATTATGTAGCAAAGCATCCTGATATGAGTCGGATTTATGATATCCATTTTATCAAGCAAATCTCTTTGAAGTTTATCCTCTAGTAGAGACGACTTTCTTACCACTCCACTTAAGTCAGCAGCCGCTCCCTCTACAGTCATCACGCTCAGCTCTTTTCTATCAATAAGTCTTATGAATATCTCTGCAAGGGCTGGGTCAAACTGAGTTCCAGAATTCTTTAGTATTTCCTCTCTAACCTGCTCATCTGTCAGTCGCTTTCTGTATACACGATTAGATGTCATAGCATCATAGCTATCGGCGAGCGCCAAAATTCTAGCTATAAGTGGAATATCTGTATCTGAAAGTCCATCTGGATACCCAAGTCCATCGAATCTCTCGTGATGATATCTGATACCATCTAAAACGCCCTTAATCTCCTGCCCCAAAGAGTTCATTATTTCATAGCCAATTTCTGTGTGCTTTTTCATAAGACTAAATTCTTCAGCAGTAAGGCGTCCTGATTTATTCAGCACCGTGTCGGCCACACCGATTTTTCCGATATCATGCACCAAGCCTATATAATGGACACGCAAGATATCTTCTTCCGTCAAATCATAGTCCGCCGCCATCTCTCTGGCCAAACGACTGGCGTAAAATCCTACACGCTCCGAATGTCCGCCTGTGTACTCATCCCTTGCATCTATAGCGCCGGCAATCGTCTGGATTGTGTTAATAGTCATGGCTGTCTGCATCTTCTCTCGATTTTCAACTCCATTCACTTCATCATATACAGTCTGTATAATTGTAGCCACCATGAGAAACAGCATAGCTATACAGATAGACCCACCAAACACATGGAACCGATTCAAATAAAATCCCAGCAATTCATTAAGTGACAAAATGATAAAGCACACCATTCCAATTATGGTAATTGCATATGTCCGTCCCCTCTTTGTGTAGATATCTATCACTATAGTCACTATCGCAAGCACCGCACAAAATGCAATCCACATGTGGGAATACTTCATAGTTACATACAGGTCAGCTATTTTTAACACATGCAAGCCGACATTTAAAACCACTTGGCCAAGAACTATACACTCAGCTACAAGATAAAATCTATGATATACACCGTGCTGCACCTCATCAAAATAGAGACAAGCCATTGCACCTATTAATTCCACAAGAATATATGAAAAATACATGGTAAGAGATGGTCTACTAAATATAAACTGCCTCAACCCTGACTCACTTATAATCCACAGTGCTATATTTATCATCAAAAAGCCCAAATTTCTCGGTGTATTTGCATTAAAATACTTTCTCAAAACAAATGCCGCAACCACCATCAATACACCAAGTATTAAAATAATTATGGCAAATACTGAAGCAGGCAAACCTTTTTTGATGACGTCAAACCACACATTATTACCATAGCTGATTCGCACCTCATTTACTACCGGCTGCTCCTTAGGGCATATCACCATTCTAATGATTTTTCCAGAATCCTCTTCGTTCAAATCAATTACTACATATGCACTAGGAATATAATAGGACATATCCTTTATGGATGCAGTTGTATACTCAACTCGTTTTTCCTCATCCACATATATAGTCACATCCTGCATATTTGCCCTGATCATCAGACTCATGCCATCACTCAAATCACCTGGCAGAGAATTAACAAGTTCTATTTCCTCACCTTTTTCCGTATTAAGTTCCAGGGGCAAATCCACCTTTCTCTCCGTCCCTCTAGACAAAAGAGTCCAATTTCTATCTAAAGTGGCCGCACTAAAAGAACCTTTATATAGCTCCTGGGAATTATTGCTATCCCACATAGCAACTCCCATGATAATAAAGATTATGGCAAGTATAAACATTACCCCTAGTCGAACAATGTTATCTATAACCCCTACTACAGATTGACCCGTTTCTTTCCCCATTAATTACTGCTCCGCTAATAAATTTTCGTTTATCATATCCGTTACATCAGAAATTTTTATATAATAGCCACAGTTCTTCTTGCTAGCTTTTCTAAGAATTCCAATTTCGTATGTACAGATCTGATCCTTATATCTATATGGTTTTCCATTTATTTTTTCCTGATTGCCCTCTCTTACAAATTCATTTAGAGGCTGACGTAAAAATGTATTAAATCGCCCTCCGCTTCCTGGGATTTTTTCCTCCAACTCCCAGTTTTTTAGTTCAGGAAAATATTCCTCCGCCTTCTCATTACTTCCCATGTATTTAAGCTTCTTTGAAAAAAGAATATAGGCGGTCTTCTGCAATTCATCTGCAAAAATATTAATATTATTCACCGAATAAATGGACAATTTAGTCAACGGAATCAACATGAGTCCTATTGAAAGGGTAAACGATACCGGCATCAATTCAATATTCAAATGTAATAATCTCTCAATCAGATACACTCCCACAGATAGAATATCTACAAAAATAAACATATCAATATTGATGCGGCTAACGATTGTTCTTTTATTTATAAAAAAGAGGCTAACAACTAGTCCTGCTGCTGTGTAACCCAGCAAGGCTAACAAATAGACGGTATGCATAGGCCCATAGGTTTTCTCCAAATATACTCCTGTAGATCCCTCATGAAAAATCGCATCTTTATAGAAAAAAGTATATTTAGTTCCCATTGTGCATACTGAAAGATATATAAGAATTTGAATAGAAAATAATATTGTACTCACTCTCTTAGAAAGAGTTATTCTGCACAGATTACATATGCTAAAAAAAATAGTAATTGGCGCAAATACACCTATGACATAGGCAATTTTATTTGCAAGAAGTGCCTCTTGAAGATTTGATGACGTAGCAAGGGCATAGTATCCGCCATTTCCAATGGCAATCGACGATGTCAAAACTACTGTCCAAATACCTATACTTCTTCCATACCCTATTAGATAAAGAAGCATAACAAGTACAACCAAAAAACAGATAAGATAAATCATATAGTCCCCTACAACCTATTATTTTATCCGCAGAAATAGTTACTTTTCATAACGCCCTTTATAGCAATTATATACTTTTTCTTGGTAACTAAAAAGGCTTCTCACAGAAATCACATAATTACCTGTGAGAAGCCAATTCTTATACTTCAAAATATGCCTTCAAAGCATCTAAATTTCTAGTTGCTGCAGCTCGGCCCAGCTCGTAAACTCTCTGAAGTTCATCAGGATTTCTTTCGATTGGACCTATGTTAAGAGGCTCATCTGGTCTGATGACAAATACCTTTCCGGCCTCCTCCTGATTTCTGATGTATTCCTTTTCCTTGTTGTACATCTTGTATCTATTTCTCATTGTATCAAGCATGTTAGGGAATTTGCCAAGCTTTAACTTTGCAAGCCACATATGCGCCTGAGGCTTTTTGATGTAATCCTTGGTCTGAGTCTCGATAACGAGAATCTTGTCACATCCCTGCTTTTCCATAAACTCAAGAGGAATAGAATCAGACATTCCACCATCTAAATAAAGCCCACCATCAATCTCCACTGGTCGTGAAACAATCGGCATAGATGCAGATGCTCTAATCCACTGAATGTCTACTCCATATGGATTATGGCTTTCGTTGTCACACTTGTGATAAACAGCCTTGCCTGAATTGATATCAGTTACTACACAGTAAAATTCCATTGGATTGCTGTAAAATGTCTCGGTGTCCCATAAATCCAGCTCATATGGAAGTGTGTTGTAGCAAAATGATACGTTGTAAATATCTCCTGTAGTTAAAAGAGAATGCACACTGGCATATCTCTTGTCTCCGCAGTAAATCTTGTTGTAACGGAGAGCTCTTCCTGGCTGCTTTGATTTGTAGTTCAAGCCAAATGTAGCTCCGGCAGATACACCAACCGCGCAGTCAAAATCAAAACCATTGTCCATCAAAACATCGATAATACCGCAGGTGAACATGCCTCGCATTGCTCCACCTTCCATAACTAATCCTTTTTTCATCCTCGCTTCCCTTCTTGTGCTCAATTATCTAGTCAAATCTTTTACCCACTTGTATTTCTTGTAGTGGTGGTAAACCCAAGGCAATTTTCCCACTTCGTCCACGCAAGTGCAAGCATAAACGCAAAGAACTGGCCATTTAAATACAAATGCTCCTAAAAATGCCAGCGGCACAGCTATGCCCCACATGCAAACTGCCAGGCTATATATATCAAACAGTGTATCACCCCCAGCACCAAAAACGCCGTTGATTACCACTGTATTGATAGCTCTTCCTATCATATAAAAAGCCATTATAACCATCATTCCCACCAGATAGCTTTTGGCCTTCGGTGTGAGAATAATGAAATTTGATACAATCGGTGTCACCAGTAAAATGATACCTGTAGATAAAAATCCCACATAAACTGAAAGCTTTGCTATACGGCTACCGTACAATTTACCAGTATCTAGATTTCCAGCTCCCAGCTCATTTCCTACTATAATTCCACCGGCTGCACTGATACCGTCACATAGACAGCACATCAAATCTCTCACAACTGCTGCAACGGAATTAGATGCCGCTGCGTCCGGACCCAAGTGTCCCATAAATGCTGTATAAGATGTAAATCCTATTCCCCAGAACAGGGCTGCTCCCGCCAGAGGAAGACCACATCTCACGTAATCTTTTGCCAACAATCTGTCTCTCACTAACAAATCCTTTATTGTAGGATGAATAAAATCCTTTTGGAATGATGAGATAACAGCTGCACTAAACTCTATTATTCTTGCAATAAGTGTAGCTAGGGCCGCACCATTGGCACCCATAGCTGGCAGACCAAACAATCCAAAAATAAATATGCCGTTTAAAATAATATTTATAATTACAGCGCCAGAGCTAATAAGTGCACTTCTATCTGCATGACCAGTAACACGCATAGTGCCAAGGAAACACTGGGACAATCCTGTCAAAAGATAAGAATATCCTGCTATTCTGAGATATCCCATTCCTATTCCAATAAGATTCTCATCCTCAGCAAAAATCATCATCAACTGTCTTGGAAAGCAGGTACATGCCACGCAAAAACAAATTGAAATAATAAATGCGATTCTAAGACTCATTCCAAAAATCTTATGGAGAGTCTTTTTATCTCCCTTGCCCCAGTACTGAGCACCAAGTATCGCAATGGAACCTGTCACTGCTGCAAGCATCATATTTTGGATAAACTGTATCTGTGTAGCAAGCGATACCGCCGCCATAGAATCCTGCTCCACTCGGCCGAGCATCACTGCATCGCATGCCGCAACAAGTGCAAGCATCAAGCTCTGGAACGCAAGTGGCAATGTAAGATTCCACAGTCTATGAATAAAATCCTTATCTGAAAATAACCCCTGTTTCATATTTAACTCCTCAATTTTTCAGTCTTTAATATCATACCAATTTAATTGGGCACTAGCAATTGTTAAACGCTTAACTAAAGACATAAAAAATGCAGGCCAATTAGGCCTGCAAAATGGTCCATGAACCCCGTCCCCTAGGTCCACTATTCTGTCTGAGCTACTGGCTCCTCTGACACTTCTTCAGATGAACCACTGACCCCGTCCCCCTGGGCCAAAAGGCGTTTTTCGTAGCGTGTGTAGATTACCCATGCTGCGAATCCGAAGATAACTGGGCCGCTTAAAGACCAGAATGTAGTCTTTACGTCGCCATCAAGAGCTGGCTGGACAATTGCAAATGCATTGGCAAATAAAAGAGTAAGTGTTACCACATATCCCCAGATATTTGCTGAAGCCTGAGACTTGAATACTACGAAGCTTCTATCTACATCCTTCATCTTCTTGAACTTAGGAAATGCAAATGAGATAAACATATAAGGCACTGTCATACCAACATTTACCATTGCTGTAAGAATCAAGAAAAATTGCTGCATTGTATCGCCACCAAATGAGATAAGTAAAATCATCACTGAAACGATTGTGCACTGAATCCACATAGCGTTCTTTGGCATTCCACCCTCGGCTGTCTCACCCATTTTACCTGGCCAAAGCTCCTTTGGTGTACCATCGATAATCTGCTTAAGTGGTGAATAAACAAGTGTAAACATAGCACCCATAAGAGCAAGAAGCATAATGCATGCATATACTCTGGCAAATCCATGAGCAAGTGCAAGCTGTGTCGCAGGTGTAGCACCAAATGCCTTGCCAATCTCTGCTGCGAAATTTGACATGATTACATAAGAAACATTTCCAAGTGTAATCTCATCATTTCCAAGAATCTGCTTATAATTTGTAAATGAACCTACAAGCATAATAAGTGTTGCATATCCAACTACAATAACAAGTGCTGCTATTACGATTCCCTTTGGGAAATTCTTCTTAGGGTTCTCTGTCTTATCAACAAGTCCACCTACTGCCTCAATTCCACCGTATGCAAAAAGCGCATAAACGATGAATGACAAAATCGCAATCGGACTTCCCTGATATGCTACATTAAGTGGAGTCTTAAGTGATTCAAATCCAGCAAATGGCTGCTGAAGCTGTCCACCGCGAGCAATAATCATAATGATAGAGCCGATTACCACCATAATGTTAATTGTAAGAACTGCTGTACCACCAACAGATGTAACTGTGCTAATTTTATCAATTCCTTTTGAATCAAAATATGTGATTACAATAAAGAATATAACTGCCATGATACCAAGCAATCTAGAACCTGATAAGAAATGTGATCCAAATAAGGACCATGTTGCTGTTGTGTCCTTACCAAAAATAACGTTTGATACAGGCACCCAAATACCTGATGACACATTTACCATCCAAAGTACATAGGATGTATACCACATAAATGTGCCGATGAATGCATACTTTGGTCCAACTGACTTACACATCCATGAATACATTCCACCAGTCTCGTTTCTAAAAGCAGAACCAAACTCTGCTACCATAAATGCAAATGGAATAAAAAATAAAATTCCTGCAATAACAAACCAAGGGATAGCTGCATATCCCATTAAATAATAAGATCTTGGAATGTTATTAAATCCATATACTGATGTAAAAATCATCAGTATGAGAGACATAAGTCCCAATTTCTTTTCCTTCATGTATCTTTTAAATACTCCCTCTAAATAAATTCTTTATTTAATTTTTACGCACAGCGTTGTCAATTATATCACGATTAAATCGGTTCCGCTATGGTGAGAAAGCCTTTAAAACATAGGAAATACAATGCATTCGCACTTTAAACTTTTAAACTTTAAAAGGTCAAAGACTAATACACATTGCCTCATTTCTGTAGGTCGTTACAAAGCAAAAAGCCCTATAGCTTTTCGCTATAGGGCCTTAATCTAAAATGGACCAGGAACCCCGTCCCCTAGGACCAAAAATTCTTAGTATAACTTTGCGCCAGCTGGGATGTGGTTATCAATCATAAGAAGGTGAAGCTCTTCACCGTCTGAATCCTTAAGGTTGTTAACTGCTGAAAGTAACATACCGCATGACTCAATACCCATCATTGCGCGTGGTGGAAGATTTGTAATAGCTACAAGTGTCTTGCCAACAAGCTCTTCTGGCTCATAGAACTCATGAATACCAGAAAGGATAGTTCTATCTGTGCCTGTACCATCATCAAGTGTAAACTGAAGAAGCTTCTTAGACTTTGGTACTGCCTGGCAAGCCTTAACCTTAACTGCTCTGAAATCACTCTTAGAGAATGTATCAAAATCAACCTGCTCCTCAAAAAGTGGCTCAATAGCTACATTTGAGAAATCGATGCTTGAGTTAGGAGCAAAGAATCCTGACTTGTCATCAGCTGATGTAGCAGACTTCTTTGGTGCATCAAGGCTCTTCATAGTTGGGAAGAGAAGCACGTCACGGATAGCTGCGCTATCTGTAAGAAGCATGCAAAGTCTATCAAGTCCATAACCAATACCGCCTGTAGGTGGCATACCGATTTCAAGTGCGTTGAGGAAGTCCTCATCTGTGTGCTCAGCCTCATCATCACCAGCTTCTGCATTAGCATCCTGTGCTGCAAAACGCTCGCGCTGATCGATTGGGTCATTAAGCTCTGAATATGCATTACACATCTCCCATCCGTTTATGAAGAGCTCGAAACGCTCTACCTTTGATGGGTCAGATGGCTTTTTCTTTGTAAGAGGAGAAATCTCGATTGGGTGGTCCATAATAAATGTAGGCTGAACCAAATTGTCCTCGCAGAACTCCTCGAAGAAGAGATTAAGAATATCACCCTTCTTGTGACGATCCTCAAACTCTACGCCCTTTTCACGAGCAAGAGCCTTTGCTGCCTCATCGTCAGCAACTGTATCAAAATCAACGCCTGCGTACTTCTTAACAGCGTCTGTCATTGTAAGTCTCTCAAATGGCTTACCAAGGTCAATCTCGATTCCGTTGTACGAAATCTTTGTAGAACCTACAACCTTTTCAGCAAGGCGACGGAACATAGTCTCTGTAAGCTCCATCATACCCTCATAATCTGTGTATGCCTGGTAAAGCTCCATAAGTGTAAACTCAGGATTGTGGCGAGTGTCAACACCCTCGTTTCTAAATACACGACCAATTTCGTATACGCGCTCGAAACCACCTACGATAAGTCTCTTAAGATAAAGCTCAAGAGAAATACGAAGCTTAACATCCTCGTTAAGTGAGTTGTAATGTGTCTCGAATGGACGAGCTGCTGCACCACCTGCATTTGAAACAAGAATAGGTGTCTCAACCTCCATGAAATCACGCTCAGCAAGGAAATTACGAATCTCCTTCATCATAAGTGAACGCTTAACGAAAACATCACGTGAGTCCTTGTTCATAACAAGGTCAACGTAACGCTGACGGTATCTCATATCTGTATCTGTAAGACCGTGGAACTTCTCAGGAAGAATCTGAAGTGACTTAGAAAGTAAAGTCATCTCCTCAGCGTGGATTGAAACCTCACCTGTCTTTGTTCTGAAAGCCCATCCCTTGATACCATAGATATCACCGATATCAGACTTCTTGAAATCTGCATAAGACTCTTCACCGATTGCATCTCTGGCAACATAAACCTGGATATCACCCTTGCGGTCACGAATATTGCAAAAACTTGCCTTTCCCATAACACGCTTAAACATCATACGACCTGCAATGCTAACGTGAATTGGCTCTGCATCCATGATTGCGCGACGCTCATTGTAATCGTCGTTAACTGCCTGCTTTGCAGCCTCTTCATCCATACCGTCTGTATTGACAGCTGCACGTCCTGCTAAAAGCTTGGCCTCGTGCTCCTCATAAAGTGCACGTGCTTCGTCTGTGTGATGTGTCTGATCAAACTTTGTAATCTGAAATGGGTCCTTACCTGCTTCCTGAAGTGCAGCAAGCTTATCACGGCGGACCTGTAAAAGCTGATTGATATCCTGCTCTGCCATAATGTCTCCTTATCTATTTCTACTTATTATTTACGTAATCTTAAAAGCCGTTTAATTATAATCTAGTGTATCAATTCAGTCAAGGCAGGCCCTTTCAAACTATTTTCACAAGCCATACATTGCTCTTTACCATGAAATAACCCATGATATTTTTAATTAGCTCTGTACCCTGAACAAGGAAATATACCCACACTATTCCAAGAGATGTATATCGTGTAAGCACAAATGCAAATGGTGCCATAACAACCCATGTAAACACTGAGTCAAAAAGGAATGTAACAAGAGTCTTTCCTCCTGAGCGAAGTGTAAAGTATGAGCAATGGCTAAATGAGCAAAATGGCATCCATACAGCAGCAACTGCTATAAAGCTTGTTGCAAGACTTCTGATATGCGCATCTACATTGTAAATCTGTGGGAACAGACCGCCACATGCAAACATTATTATTGCCATAATAGTACAGCAGAAAACGCTGAACACTATCATCTTATTATCAGCATCCTTGGCCTCTTCCAATTCTCCTGCACCTAAGTGCTGTCCTACAATAATACTTATACAAGCGCCAAGCTGGATAAATACAATATTAAATAAGTTTGCAACCGTGTTTGAAATGCTAAGCGCCGAAAGCACGTCCATTCCCCTAAGTGAATATGACTGAGTAACTGCGCTGACACCTGCAGCCCAAAGCACCTCATTTAACATAAGTGGAGTGCCCTTAATCATTATGCTTTTAAAGATATCCTTTGGAATACCAAATCCCACATAGGCACCCTCCAGATATTTGTTAACACTTCTGTGTGTATGAGCCCAGATAACAACAATAGATGCCTCTATGTATCTAGCTATAACAGTTGCAATAGCTGCTCCTGCTACTCCAAGTTTTGGAAATGGTCCAAAACCAAAAATCAAGCAATAATCAAGTATTGCGTTTGTTGCCACGGCAATCATACCTGCTACCATAGGTACAACTGTCTGTCCTGTCTCTTTTATGTTGGTAGAGTATGCCTGGTTTACTGCAAAAGGAATAAGCCCCACCAGAACAATTCCCAGATACTGAAGGCCCAGTGCAAGTGCTTTTTCCGGAGAAGCCCCCTCGCTCTCTGTCAGGAAAAGCGAAATAAGCTGACTTCCAAAAAGCTTAAATGCTATTATTCCAAGAATTGTCACAAGCAAAGTACCGTACAGCTTGAAACGGAATGTATACATGTGACCCTTATGGTCACCCTTACCATAATACTGGGCACCAAAAATACTTCCTGCCGATGCCGCACCAAATACAGCAAGCATGAACACAAAGTTCAGTTGGTTAACTGTAGATACCGCACAAATAGAATCTGCTCCCAGTCGGCCTACCATTATGTTGTCCAAAAAACTTACAAAGTTTGTAATGGCATTTTGGATAATCATAGGTGTTGCCAGAAATATATATCGTTTATAAAAAGCTTTACTACCTATGTATTTTTTCTTAAATTCAGCCAGCATTTTGTCCCTCCTTTGTTGTTCGAATTTAGTTAAAAAATAAAAAAGATCACAACCAAAATATGGTTGTGACCCAAAATAAGTCTAAAAATTATTTTGTCTTCTTAGCTGCAAGAATCTTGTACTGAAGCTCGCCTGCATCTGTTTCAACTACAACAGTGTCGCCCTTCTTGTGTCCAAGAATAGCCTTACCTACAGGTGACTCGTTAGAAATCTTGCCCTTAAGGCTGTTAGCCTCTGTAGAACCAACGATTCTGTACTCTACTTCCTCATCAAACTCTACATCAAGAAGTGTAACTGTCCAACCAATGTTAATATTTTTAGTTGCATGCTCGTCTGTTACGACCTCAGCATTCTTTAAAATCTTTTCGATCTCTTCGATACGAGCCTCGATATCTCTCTGCTCATCCTTCGCTGCATCGTACTCAGCGTTCTCTGAAAGGTCGCCCTGCTCTCTAGCTTCCTTAATCTTCTGAGATACTTCTTTTCTTTTATTGACCTTGAGATCCTCAAGCTCGTCCTCTAATACTTTAAGTCCTTCGGCTGTAAGTAAATTCTTCTTTGCTTCCATAATTTTTCCTTTCCTGTTCGGATATATTTTTAAAGATTTCGATACCCGAAACCCTCTTAATCGTAGTAACTTTTTGAATTATAAGCCACTCATAAATTGATGTCAAGAATTCCAAAAGTTATTCATAGAATCTTCAAAATCATTTAGCAATAAGTGCTAAGAAACTCAGTAAAAAGCTGCTCTAATTCCTCGTAAGATTCCACATCATTTATCCTACCTCTCAGCTTGCTGGCACCCTTATAGCCTGCTGTATACCATGCCGCATGCTTTCTCATTTCTCTGATTCCAAGGTAGTCTCCCTTGAATTCAATCTGAAGCTTGGCGTGACGAAGCATTGTCTTTACCATCTCTTCCATCGGTGGCTTGCCTATCAATTCCCCTGTCTCAAAATAATGAAGAATCTGATGGAAAATCCATGGGTTACCCTGAGCACCTCTGCCAATCATAAATCCATCGCAGCCTGTCTGCTCCTTCATGGCAATCACATCTTTTGCATCTAAGATATCACCATTTCCAATGACTGGAATCTTGACCGCTGATTTGACATCAGCAATGATACTCCAGTCGGCCTTGCCAGAATAATACTGCTCTCTGGTACGTCCGTGGACAGCCACTGCCGCCGCACCAGATTCCTCTGCCACATGTGCCATCTCTACTGCGTTAATATGTTCATCGTCAAAACCTTTTCGAATTTTAACCGTTACAGGCTTTGAAGAATTTTTCACCATGCTCTCAATTATCTTGCCAGCTAGTACTGGATTCTTCATGAGGGCAGAGCCGTCGCCATTGTTAACAACCTTTGGTACAGGACAGCCCATATTGATATCTAATATATCGTAATTACGATAATCGATTTTAGCTGTCATCTGCCCCATGATTTCTGGGTCCGAACCAAAAAGCTGTAGGCTGACAGGTCGCTCTCTTTCATCAACCGTCAAAAGGCTCTCTGTATTTTTATTGTTATAATAGATTCCCTTGGCGCTGACCATTTCCATGCAACAAAGGGCTGCGCCCTGTTCTTTGCATAACAAACGAAATGGCAGGTCTGTTACTCCTGCCATTGGTGCCAAAATCAAATTATTCTCTAGTTTTACATTTCCTATTTGTAATTGTTCAATCATTATTTCTTTTGCTTATCGTAAATAAATTTCATACCAAAAAGTGTAAGGTTTGGATTGTAAATGTCAATGCACTGTGTCTCGCTTGCAATAAGATTACCAAGACCGCCAGTAGCTACCACCTTAACATTCTCATAACCGCTCTCTTTGATCATGTTCTTAACAATGTATTCTGTCTGACCAATCTGACCATAGACAAGACCGGCCTGCATAGAAGAAATTGTCTCCTTAGCAAGAATCTTCTCTGGCTTTTTAATCTCAATCTCAGGAAGCTTAGCTGCGTCTTCCCAGAGGGCCTTGGCACTGATTCTGATACCAGGAGCTGTAACACCTGAAACAAATGCGCCACTTGCATCTACCAAATCGTATGTAGTAGCTGTTCCGAAATCAAGAACAAGTACAGGTCCGCCGTAAAGCTCGTATGCCCCAGCCGCATCAACGATACGGTCTGCACCAATCTGCTTTGGATTCTCTGTAGCTATTCTGATACCAGTCTTAATTCCAGCCTCAACAATAATTGGCTGTGTGTCAAAATATTTGATAATTGAGCTGGTAAGTGAGTGCATAACATTTGGCACTACTGAAGCTATGATAACATCATCTATTTCTGCTGCGTCCAAATCGTTAGAGCGAAGAATCTCTCTAAATGTGATACCGAACTCATCTGATGTACGATTGATTTTTGTTGTTACACGAAATGAACCTAAAAGTTCCTCGTCCTTAAACACACCAAGTGTGATATTTGTATTTCCAACGTCTATTGTAAGTAGCATAGTCTAAAGACCTCCCTCACCTAAGAATACGACTTTATAATATGTTTCAAGAGCTTCAAATAATTCCATACGCTCCCTTTGCATTCTCTTGACCTCAAGAGCAGAACCAATCTCATCATAAAGCAAATCGTCTTCATTGTGGTCCACCTGAATGCGAAGAGAACCATCCTCATCAAAGAGCATCTGAATCGTGCCGCTGACCTCCTCGGTGTAAAGCACGCACATAACTTTCAGCTCATCCTTAATCATTGGAGGGAGTCCCTCAAATTCTGGATTCAAATAAAATTTCTTAGTGTAGCAACTAGAGCCACATAAAACTACTTCGTCCATATATCTCCTTTAATCGAAAAAAGCTATACGTATCCGTATATTCCTCTTACCGATACTTCACCGGTTCTGATTATTCTTTCCTCGCCATCAACATCAACTATCAGTTCGCCTCGATTATTAATGCCAATAGCGGTAGCTTCGTAGGAATTATCCTGAGCTTCTATTCTAACACGTTGTCCACAATTAGCAAGATGGCTTTCATATTCTTCCTTCAAGCCACTCATATCCTGTGTCTGAATAAAGATATTATAATACTTTTTGAAGCTCTCCCATATAGCTTTTGTAAGTTCTCCTCTATGGCCTTGTTTGCCAACTGATTCCAGCTGCAAATCAACTGACGTAGCTTTAAAGGCAATGTCTTCTGGGAATTGCCTGTTGTGCACATTAACACCTATGCCCACAACCACGTACCATACCTTGCCTTCTTTTAATTCCATCTCTGTGAGGATACCACAAATCTTTTTTCCATCAAGGACGATGTCATTAGGCCATTTAATCTGACCATCTAATCCATATAATCTGCTGAGGGCATCTCTAACAGCCATAGCCGCCACCACCGTAATAGTCGGAATAGCATCAAGGCTAATCTCCTCTGGTCTAAGCAGCATAGATGTAGAAATAGAGTCATGGGTAGGCGACTCCCATTTTCTGCCGATACGTCCCTTGCCTGCTGTCTGAGTGCCTGCAGAAATAACAAGGCCCCCATCTGCGTTCTGGCGGGCCCTGTCCTTTATTCTATCATTTGTTGAATCTACAGTATCATAGTATTCGTATGTAATTTGATTAAGCATTTCCCAATGTTGCGTACATGATAGCCTTTATTGAGTGCATACGATTCTCAGCCTCATCAAAGACTATTGAACGCTCACCTTCAAAAATATCGTCTGTAACTTCCATACAGTCAATGCCAAACTTCTCGTAGATTTCCTGACCAATAGTAGTCTTTAAATCGTGGAATGCTGGAAGACAGTGCATAAACTTAGCACCTGGCTTCGCATATGAGAATGCCTTTGCATTTACCTGATATGGGCTGAGCTCCTTGATACGCTCCTCCCAGACCTCATCAGGCTCTCCCATTGAAACCCATACGTCTGTGTAGATAACATCAGCATCCTTGCAACCTGCTGCCACATCCTCTGTCAATGTAATAGTAGCGCCTGTCTCCTTTGCAATCTTCTCGCACTCTTCTACAAGAGCAGCCTCTGGGAAATACTTTTTGTTTGTACATGCAACAAAATCCATTCCCAGTTTTGCACATGTGACCATAAGTGAGTTACCCATATTATAACGGGCATCGCCCATATATACAAACTTTATTCCAGAAAGCTTTCCAAAATGTTCCTTAATTGTCATCATATCTGCAATCATCTGTGTAGGATGAGACTCATTTGTAAGACCATTCCATACAGGAACACCTGCATATTTTGCCAACTCCTCAACCTTTGTCTGCTCAAATCCACGATACTCTATACCATCAAACATGCGGCCAAGTACGCGAGCTGTGTCAGGAATAGATTCCTTCTTGCCAATCTGAGAACCAGATGGATCAAGATATGTTACACAAGCACCCATATCGTATGCAGCCACTTCAAAAGAACAACGGGTACGTGTAGATGTCTTTTCAAAAATAAGAGCAATATTCTTGCCAGCCATGTAGTCCTTCTGTGACTTGCCCTGCTTCTTTTCGTCCTTAAGCTTAAGTGACAAATCAATTAAATAATTAATTTCCTCTGATGAAAAATCTAACATTTTTAAAAAGTTCTTACCTTTAAAGTTCATATCGCACCTCCGTCTTTTATGTATAAATATTCATTCGTTTTGATTTATTATGCATCATAGCACAAAAAAGCTCTTGGGTAAAGCCCAAGAGCTAGATTTTTTATACATTATTTTAATTTTAGTAGAAAACGTGGTTACCGATTACCAAGCCTTCTTTTGAACCGGCACGTCTAAAGTGTGTTAAACCACCTGTTGGATCAGAACCTGCCATAGCTTCCTGTGCTGCCTGAATGCATGATGCCTTTGGTCCCTTGGCAATAACTGCTGACATACGTGATGTAGCAAACTGGCCTCTCTGGAAAATAACACCATTGACAGAATTAGCATAAGAACCGCTATAAACTCTGTTCATAACTACAGCACCTACTGCAACCTGTCCTTCATAAATCTCACTACCAGCCTCAATCTGAATGATTGCTGCAAGAAGTGTAATATCATCAGCTGAAGCTATAACTGTCTGGTTGCTAGCTGCCTTAGCGGCTGCCTCCTGCTTAGCCTGCTCAGCGGCTGCTGCAGCTGCGGCTTTTGCTTCCTCGGCTGCGGCTATAGCTGCGGCCTCCTCTTCAAGAGTGATAGCCTCTCCTGTAGCCATATCTACCTGAACATAATCAGACTTAACATATCCTGTATTGCCTTCGTATGATACAGATATCCAACCTTCGACTTCTTCTGCGTCTGTATTAACTGTAAGCTTTGTACCCTGTGGTACTACCTTAAGTATCTTAGAATCCTCAGATGCCTCGCTACGGATACGAAGTCCTGCAACACCTGTAGTAGCATAAGAATCGCATACATCAAGAGCATGCTCATATGCTTCGATACCTGTAATACAATAATCTGCTGATACGAAACCGTGTGCATTACCTGACTCAATCTCGTACCATCCATCAAAAACATCAACTAGTGTAGCAACATCACCTGCGCGAAGCTTTCCAATAGCTTCGGAACTGGCATCTGCCTCTGCACGAATGTATAGATACTCATCTACATCTGCCATGACCTTATCAGCCCACTGGTCATACTTATCATTTCCGTCTGGCTCTACCTGATCTGTAGTAGCCGATACAACTGTAACGTCTGACGCTGCATAAACTAGTTCTGATTGCTGTGCGCTCAATTCAATATTAGATACAGCATAAAAAGCACCTGCAGTACTTGCTGGCTCTAACTCAACGCTTCTAGTAGCCTTGGCTGGTGACTCAACATAAGCCATTGTTGATAACATGCAAAGTGCTACCACAAGAGCGCCGCCCTGCATTGTACGCTTGTTAATATACTTCTTATTTTCCTGGTACAATACAGCAACTATATCGCTAAATTTACTCATATGCCTCCGTTTCTTATTCTCCCTTTTTTACAGAAAAAAATAAGTTGTTACGATTTTGTTACAAAGGCTAATATAACATTCTTACAATTTTTTGTCAAATTTAGCGACTATGACATCATGAGCTCATCGATACAATCCCATAATTCCTGGTACTTGATAGGCTTTTGTATGCAATACTTAGCTCCCATTAATTTGTACTTTAAAAGGTCTGTCTTCTGTCTGCCTGAACAAACAATAATATTTGCATCCGGATTAGAAGCGAGAATCTTCTCAATGAGCCACTCGCCACCGATTCCACCCTTCATCATGATATCTGTAATCACAATATCTGGAAGCTTTTCCTCATAGAGAGCAAAGGCATCATAGCAATCTGTTGCCTCAATAACCTCAACGTCATCTTCCATGGAAAGTAACCTTTCCAAGGTTCTCCTTGCAAATATCTCGTCGTCAACTATTAGAATCTTCATACAATACTCTCCAAAAATCATCTATAGTTCTTCTTCATTCTATCATGGATTAACTGTTATTACACCATGAATTTGACTTTTCTTATACGATTGTTATTATTGTAAATGTTTAAATCAACTTTATTATTGGAGATTTTATATATGAAGAAAATAGTAATGACTGGTGGTGGAACTGCTGGTCATGTCACACCAAATTTGGCACTTCTTCCATATTTAAAAGAGGCTGGTTTCGAAGTGCACTATATCGGCTCATATACCGGTATTGAAAAAAAGCTTGTAGAGCATGCAGGAGTTACTTACTACGGCATCTCATCAGGTAAATTAAGACGTTATCATGATTGGAAAAATTTTACTGATCCATTTAGAGTAATTAAGGGCTTTTCTGAGGCTAATCAGCTATTAAAACATCTTCAGCCTGATATTGTTTTCTCTAAGGGTGGTTTCGTTTCTGTTCCAGTTGTTATGGCTGCTGCCAGACAGCATGTACCTGCTATTATCCATGAGTCAGATATGACACCAGGACTTGCTAACAAGCTTGCCATTCCTTTTGCATCAAAGGTCTGCTGCAACTTCCCTGAGACAATGAAATATCTTCCTGAGGGCAAGGCTGTACACACAGGCTCCCCTATTCGAAAGGAACTTTTCTCCGGTTCAAAGGAGGCAGGTCTTAGCTTCACTGGATTTAATAATGAAAAGCCAGTTATCCTTATTATGGGCGGAAGCATTGGCTCTAAGTTTATTAACAATGCTGTATGGTCATCTCTTGATACCTTGCTTCAGGATTTCCAGATTGTTCATCTTGTAGGCAAGGGAAATATCAACAATGACCTCACTGGCAAGACCGGTTATCAACAATATGAATTTATCAGTGAACAGCTCAATGATGTTTTTGCTATGACTGATCTTATGATTAGCCGTGCCGGCGCCAATTCAATTAGCGAGATTCTTGCTCTTAAGATTCCAAATATACTTATTCCTCTTTCTGCAGCTGCAAGCCGTGGCGACCAGATTCTCAATGCTGAAAGCTATGAAAAGCAGGGATTTTCTACTGTCCTTCAAGAGGAAGAATTAACTGGCGATATTCTTGTTAAATCTGTAAAAGATGTCTACAAACGTCGCGACAAGATAAAAGAAAAAATGGCATCCAGCCATTTACTGGACGCCAATACAACTATCATGAATTTAATTTCTGAACTCTGTGGTTAGTTATTTAACCATCTGTCCATAGAAGAGTATTTCATTTTCTTCGTTTTCAAGTTCTGTGTAAACGAAGAATTTGAAAGGCTCTGTGGCATAGAATGTCTTTACTTCTTTTTCCTCCGGCATCGCTGCTGACTCAGTCATCATAATTGCTGTAACAGCTGCTGCCTCAAGTCCCTCTTCATCTGTTTTAATTCTAGTCTTTTGAATAATATCGCTGATATATACAGGCACAGTGGACATTGTAGAAAAATCTGCGCTTCCGTATTTATCAAATGCAAGCTCTACGCCCTGACTCTTTAAATACCCAATCAATACGCTACTACCAAATTCACTTTCCATATCTAGCTTTGGAAGCTTTATGTCTACCTCGTACTCTGTAGCCTCTTTTAAGGCCGTATCTATATCGTCAATCTCGCCTAATACAAATGCTGCTTTAACACCATAGTCTAGTGGAAGAATGATAAGCTTGCCATTTTCACCCTCGTAGTAATATGTATCATCCTGCTTGCACATATAGCTCTTAGTAACAGTCTCAGAATTTATTGTTGTAAAATCATCATCCACTGTACCACCCTCTGGGAATGAATCTACCCAGCCAGCTCTCAAGTAGAGGGCATTTACAAGAGCTAAGTCTACAGAACTCATGTCATTAGTAATACTATTAATAAGGCCATCTGTGGCATCTGAAACCCATGAATTTACTGCATCTGCAAGGTCAGCACCTGGTACTGTTGTAGCTGGTGCGCTATACATTTCCTTGGCAAGGTCTATGTATTCCTGGGTGAATTCAGGATTGCCGTCCTCATTGGCCCAGATAGAATTTACCAATCTAAATGCTCCGTCTGGTTCCCCATCTACTGTATAATAGTCTGCCATATCAGGGTCACTTTGGATTTCAGCAATGCTTTCCTTTTCAGCCTCTAGACTATCATTGAAATCCACTGTCTCGTTGTAGACCATGCTATACCAAGCATTCATCTCATCAACACTCTGAAATCCCATAGCCTTTAGTAGCTCATCCTGAGTCTGACCATTTGCACCTGCCGCTGCAAGACAAAGAGCAGCCTTGTAAGATGTAGGAGATATCATATAATTCTCTTTTTCATAGCCATTTTCTCCAACATAGGCTATCAACTGACTATTAAAATCATTCATGCCAGCTATTCCGGAAACGTCCCCGTCAACTGGCTTATGCTCCAACTCTCCTAATGTCTGGTTAGACGAATTTGGCTCCTGTGGCTCAGGCTCTGGCTCATTGCCTTTACCGCATGCTGTGGCAAGACTGGCTGTCATCATACCAACTAATAAAAGACTAATTATTCTTTTTTTCATATTTATCCCCCCACGGAACAACTACATAGATAGCTTTTTAACCACCTCTGCTGTCTCCTCATCTGTAAACTTCTGATGGCTCCATCCGCAAATTGTCTTGTCTGGATCATCTTCATATCTAGGGATTACATGAATATGTAAATGATGAACTGTCTGGCCTGCTGCCTCGCCATTGTTTTGAACGATATTAACTCCGGCGCAACCAAGCTTATCCATCATGTTCTTAGCAATCTTTTTAGCAAGAGGAAGTGCCTTTACAAGTACATCATCATCTGCCTCAAGTAAATTTGCAAAATGATTCTTTGGAAGAATAAGTGCATGTCCCTTTGTAGCTGGGTCTGCATCTAAAATCACCTTAAAATCATTATCCTCATAAATAGAATTAGTAGGAATATCTCCATTAGCTAGTTTACAAAAAATACATTTTTCGTCCTTCATCATTTGCCTCCTTAATGTAAATACTAATCTGAAAATGGGAATATCTCATCAAGCATTCTAAGTGTTTTGAAATTGCCCTTTGCAGTCATATCTCCTACTGAAAATGCTCTCTGGAATGTCTCTCGACTAGCTACTATATTATCCATAATTGCTGCCGAAAGCTTCATATATACATCTATATTGTCTTCTCGACCATAGCGGCACTCAAGCTGCTCACCATTTGCATATACAAAAAGTGGCTGGGTCTTGCCATCTATCATAAATAAATATTTGGCAGTAAAATCCTTGTTGCCGCGGAAATGTATTTTGAAATCGTTGATATATTCGTTGGTGCTATCTTCCTGCTTTTGACCCATCATGTCTCTAAACATGCTGGTCAAATCAGCGATATCAGCCTTTTGTGTCTGAACATACTCATCGTCAGATACGAATCTAGAAAGCTGCTCTGACTCCTGTGGAGAAAGCTCAAGCTGCGCTGTACGAGAAATGCTTCTAGTAACAGCCTGATTGCTGGTAGGAAGTCCCTTAGTGTGCTGAGAAATAGTTCTATAAAGTGCCTCCACCTTCTTTTCAATGATGTGAGCATACTCAGCATTTTCCCTGAATTCTTTTAAGTCCTCAACATAGCCACAGAATCCAGCACAAGGCAGACCACCAAGAATTGCCCATGCATTTTCAAGGCTAACCATAGCCTCCCTCTCACCGTAGGTAGTAGACATAACTACTGGCTGCATGTATGTAGTTGCAAGGGAAGTCTTGTCAGCGTAGAGCCAGCAAGCATCCAAAAACTGATTCATATAGCCGCCGATACCCAGCCATTCTACTGTGGTTGCAAGGATGATTCCATCTGCGTCCTTTAATGTCTGTGGCAGCATAGAGATTTGATTTTTCTGTTCGTAAATATTATAGAGAGTGACCTCAACCTGAAGCTCAACAAGAACCTGCTCCATTTTATTGATAACATATAATGTTGGGTCCTCTAAAAGACCTCTACCGCCGTAGTAAATGTTTACCTTCATTATTAACCCTCTTTGTGCTCGTTATTATCTAAAGTATAAGTTTTTTCACTGTTTAAATCAACGTGATGATTGTGTATAAGTGTTGGAATTCCATAGGTAATTAGTGTAAAAAGTAATCCTGCCACCAGACCTCCTATGTGCCCTGCATTGTCTGTTCCAGCTGATGCAAATCCAAAATAAAGGGTCAGCACCGCCATGAAAATCATACGCTTTGTGCTGATTCCGCTATATTTTCCTCTGTTGACTATTATGACAACAATCATTCCACCGATTATGCCAAAAATGGCTCCAGAGGCACCTGCCACAATGTCATTTTGCCCCATGAGACACATGTAGAAAAACGACAAAAAGGAGCCAGCCAAACCTGCTCCTATATAGATGCCAATATACCTAGTCACTCCCACTGCTCGCTCAAAGATCTGTCCAAGCAAAAATAGTAAGAGCATATTATTGGCCAAATGTTCAATTCCAAAGTGCAAAAACATGCATGTAAAAAGGCGATACCACTCCCCATTAGATAAAATGAGGTAAGGATTCATCGCCCCGTGTAAAAGCATGAATCCTCCGCTTCTAGTATCACCCATAAACTCCAGCACAATAAAGACAATTATATTAATTGCCACCAAAATAAATGTCACTGGACCATTCTTCGGTTTTAAAAATTCTTCGCTATTAGTTTTCACCCTATGCAAGCATTTCCTGTGGCATTCTGCTAAGCAGCTTGCTCATTGCCACCTTATGCTCATCCTCCATCTCTGTAAGTGGAAGTCTAAGACTACCTACATTAAATCCTAACATATTCATTGTAGATTTAACAGGGATAGGATTTACTTCACAGAAAAGTGCATCTACCAGCTCAAGATAATCAAGTTGTAGCTTTCGTGCTCGTTCCTCGTGTCCATTTAAATATTCCATAACCATGTCATGGGTGCCTCGTGGTGCCACATTTGAAAGCACGGATATTACTCCAATTCCACCAAGAGCTAAAATTGGAATAATCTGGTCATCGTTTCCAGAATAGATATCAAGGCAGCCTCTGCAAAGGCTTGCAAGCTTTGTAATCTGGGAAATGTTTCCGCTAGCTTCCTTAATGCCTACTATATTTGGATTCTCAAGGCCAAGTCTCATAGCTGTCTCTGGAAGAATGTTGCATCCAGTACGGCTAGGCACATTGTACATGATGATTGGAAGATCAATCTCATGAGCTATTTTAGTGTAGTGCTCGTACAGTCCCTGCTGTGTTGCCTTGTTGTAAAATGGAGTAACTATAAGAAGTCCATCTACCCCAAGAGCCTGAATCTTTTTCGAAAAATCGATAACAAGTCGTGTTGAATTGCCGCCTGAACCAGCAATTACTGGAATCCTGTGATTAACACGTTTTACAGTAAATTCAATAACAGAAAGCTTTTCTTCCTCACTCATTGTGGCTGGCTCACCTGTGGTACCGCAAACAATGATTGCATCAGTGTGACCTTCTATTTGTCTGTCTATCAGAGTACCAAGCATGTCATAATTTACGGTATCGTCTTCGTTAAATGGAGTAATCAGCGCTACTCCTGCACCTTTAAATAATGTCATGACCGTCCTCCTTAATAATATCAGCGATGAGTTCTCTCTCATCCATGTGGTGTTTAACACCTTTTATTTCCTGGTAGTCCTCATGGCCCTTGCCAGCAAGAACTACAATGTCACCTTCCTTTGCATTGGTCAGGCAATAGCGAATAGCCTCCTTGCGGTCTGGGATAGTAACATACTCGCCATCAGCCTTGTGAACACCAATTAAAATGTCATTGATGATGTCTATTGGCTCCTCATTACGTGGGTTGTCTGAAGTAACAACTGTAAGATCAGCAAGCTTTGAAGACACTTCACCCATCTCATAGCGGCGACTCTTTGCTCTGTTTCCACCACAACCGAAAAGACATACAAGTCTGCCTGGCTCGTAGGCCTTAAGTGTAGTGAGGAGACTCTCAAGTGCCATTGCATTGTGAGCATAATCAATCATAACTGTAAATTTCTTAGAAACTGGAACAAGCTCAATACGTCCCTTTACATGAACATCCTTAAGGGCTGCCTTGATTTTGTCCTCAGCAACATTAAACTGCTTGCAAATTGCAACAGCAGTAAGTGAATTATATACAGAGAATGTACCTGGTACATTTACCTCTACGTCCATGTTTGTTGTGCCAGAAATGTGATATTTAACTCCTAACGCTCCGTGCTCATTTAAAAGCTCAACATTCTCAGCTACAAGGTCGTTATCCTTGCCGTAGCCGTATTTGATAACCTCGCATGTGTGATCCTTTAAAATGCCATCGATGTGCTCGCTATCTCCGTTGAAAATGCCAGTCTTACACTGCTGAAACAAAAGGCTCTTGCAGTGCATGTAGTCCGCAAAATCCTTGTGCTCGTTCTCACCAATATGATCTGGCTCAAGATTTGTAAATACACCAATATCAAATGTAAATCCAGACACTCTGTGCTGCATAAGGGCCTGTGAGCTAACCTCCATAACTACAGCATCAAGGCCTGCATCTACCATCTCTTTAAAAAGCTCCTGAACACGGTAAGACTCTGGAGTAGTGTTGACAGCTGGGATACGCTCATCCCCTACAATTGACTCGATTGTTCCAATAAGACCTGTCTTCATTCCTGCCTTCTCTAAGATAGACTTTACCATGTATGTGGTTGTTGTCTTGCCTTTTGTACCTGTGATTCCGATGGTCTTAAGCTTTTCTGCTGGATGGCCAAAATAAGCTGCAGATGTAATTGCAAGTGCCTCACGGGAATTTGCCACTTTGATAAAAGTAACTCCCTCAACTTTTTCAACATCCTTTTCGATGATGATTGCCTTTGCACCCTTTTCAATTACATCAGGTATGAAATCATGGGCATCTCTAACTGCACCTGAGATACATACAAAAAGTGAACCCTCCTCTACTTTTCTAGAATCATAAGTAAGAGTTGTGATGTCACAGTCTACGCTGCCTGAATATAATTCATAATCAAGTTTTTCGATTAAGCTACTTAATTTCATTTTATACTCCATTTTCCTACAGATATAATCTGATTGATTTACAATTTATAAATTAATTTCTCCTGAGAATACTTCTGTTGCAGGACCTGTCATAAATACATGATTTGTATCTCTGTCGTACTCAATAGTAAGGTCTCCACCGCGAAGATGTACTAAAACTTTATCCTCTGTTTTGTTGTTTAAAATACATGCCATAACACAAGCACATGTACCAGTTCCACATGCCCATGTCTCTGCTGAGCCTCTCTCCCAAACTCGCATATTAGCCTCTGTACGGCTGATAACCTGAACAAACTCAGTATTTGTTCTCTTTGGGAAGCGCTCATGACTCTCAAATAATGGGCCATATTTCTCAAGCTCAAAATGCTCTGTATCATCTACAAAAACTACTGCGTGTGGGTTGCCCATGGAAACACATGTCATGTTCCATGTCTTGCCGCCAACCTCAATAGGCGCATCAATCACCTTATCTCCATCAGCAACTACTGGAATCTCAGCTGGTGTAAGAATAGGCTCGCCCATATCAACTCTTACCTGCTCTACCTTGCCATTTTCAACAAATAGAGTAAGATACTTAACGCCTGCTCCTGATTCAACAGAAATCTCTGTCTTGTCTGTAAGCTTGTGGTCGTAAACATACTTTGCAACGCAACGAATACCATTGCCGCACATCTCTGCCTCTGAACCATCAGCATTATATATTCTCATTCTGAAATCAGCCTTGTCAGATGGGCCAATTGTAATCACTCCGTCTGAGCCAATTCCAAAATGTCTATCGCTAACCTTGATTGATACTGCTGCAGGGTCATCTACCTGCTCCTCAAACAGATTCACATAAACATAATCGTTACCACAGCCATGCATTTTTGTAAATTTCATAAGTAATATCCTTTCGGTGCTATACATAGTTTCCTAATCTAAATTCATTATACTAGGCACTTTTCGTTTTGTTAAGCCACCCTAGTGTTCAAAATATTGCAAATAGTGCTATCCGGTTTTATACTTTAATTAAATCAGAGTTATTAATAGAGGATATTTATGGCTGAGTACAATAAAAAAGGATATTTATATTCCAATTTCAAAATATTCCATCTAAAGGATTCCAATCTTGGAGAAATCGATTTTCATTATCACGATTTCCACAAGGTTCTAATTCACCTGTCTGGAAATGCCTCATACTCTATTGAGGGACAAAATTTTGATTTGCAGGCTGGTGATATTGTTTTTGTAAATGCAGGCGAAGTTCATAGACCTATCTTCCATGACAACTCAGTATATGAAAGAATCATCATTTACATTTCAAAGGAATTTTTGGCCGAATACACTAGAGATGATAATGATTTATCTTTGTGTTTTAAAAATGCAATGGAAAAAAATTCCCACGTACTTAGACTTCACTCCTTTAAAAATTCAAAGGTTGCTGCCTCTATTGGACAGTTAATAAATAATCTGGGAAAAGATGCCTATGCCAATGAGCTTTTTATGCAGGTCCTTTTTCTTGAGTTTATGGTGGAGCTTAATAGGGCTGCCATCAGCAATGAGGTTGAATATATTTCTACTAACTACGCTGGCACCAAAATCAACTCCATTATCCAATATATAAATGAAAATCTTACGTCTGATTTATCCGTAGACTCTCTAAGCGAGAAATTCTTTCTTTCCCGCTATTATCTAATGCACACCTTTAAGGCGGAAACCGGCTATACCATCGGAAACTATATCACTATCAAAAGACTGTCCCTGGCTCAGTCTTATATAGATGCCGGATTATCAATAGTAGAGGCTAGCCAGCAGTCTGGATTCGGCACCTACTCCACATTCTTAAGAGCATACAAAAAGACCTATGGCACCAGCCCTCGTAAAAAGGCTGAGTCACAGGCCTCACTTTCATTTTAATAATACGTATATGCGAATTGTCTATTCCGCATTTACGTGAATACCAGTTTCTTAATAAGATTTGTAATCCTTCTAACCACCTCTGCTAAAATAATGCTCAGGGCTAATATGATTACAAAATCTCTTACAAGATTTTCAGATACACCATTAATTGTAAAGTAGATTATTGCAAGCACATGGTGAACAAGAATTACGTACCAGCTTATACCTGATAGGTACTTTATTATCTTTGCTAATATCGCTCCCTCTTTCAGGTTAATATCCTTGAATGCAATCACCAAAGCTATGGACCAGATAAAGCATAATAGCTCTGCCTCACTCTCGGTGCAGGCAATTATTTGCTTTGTTGTAAAAAGGCTATCTGCAAGGTAAATGAATAAAATACCAATTGATAGAACAACGCTAATGATCTTTACAGCTTTTGATATCTGATTATCTATCAGCCATCCCTTCAGACACATTCCCACATAGAAATAGAATATTATAAATAAAGGATTTATGAATACTGACAGCTCAAATGGATTGATAAAGTTTGCTAGGATAACATAGGCTGCAAATAGCACACACAGTGTAAGATACTTAGCCTTTTTTATTAATATGGCCAGTAGTGGAAATAGCAAATAACAGATTACTATGCATGACATGAACCACTCGCCAATCAGATAATAATTTGGACTATATTTTACAGCTATCCCGTCTATTCCAAGTATCGTATATACGAATTTCCTCTTAGGAATATAATTCCATGGAGCCCATTTTAACAGCACAACTCCTATGCCCAGCATCAATATATATGCCACATAAAATGGAATATAAAGACTCTTAAATCTTCTAATATAATAGTCCTTTAGCTTCAGCTCACCCTCGCGATTATACATAAGGGCAAATCCAGAAATCAAAAACAAAAATATGCTCGCTGGCCTAGAGAGGATACTAAATAAAGCAAGTGATGAAAACACTCCATCACCTGTGCCACCTAGCCCCACATAACTGTCTGTCACATGATACAAAAAAATGAATACAATTCCTAATACTCTAAGTATATCCAGTCCTATAATTCGCTTCTTCATGATGCTCCCTTTAATAATTAGTCTTCTTTTTTCTGAGATTTATTTGTGGAATATTAGATTCTTTGATACATAAAAATACAGTCTTTATCATACGCCGGACGTATTCTATTATGCATTTTATTTTCTTGTTCTTCACTTAATCTCACAAAATCAAAGGCCCCATGATAATAAGATAGAAGTTTATCTTTTGGTAATGCAAAAATATAAATAATGCGCACACCTATTAATTTTGCGGTTTCTCCGATTATAGGTTTAATTATATTTTCAAATATAACCTTACCTATCCCCTTTGTCTTAGGATGTTTTTGTCGATAATGCTTGCTAATTGCAAAATTTGATATCTCAACGCCAGGAATCGAATCAAAAGAGTCTTCATTTTCCAACGTGTTATCAAGAGCAACAAATCCTGCACGTAGTGAAAAATATGCTACTAGTTCATCCGTCGCCTTCACACGTATTAGATATGAACGGTCTAGGTTAGTATCTTCATGTATATAAGAATTAAATCTTATAAATTTTTCTACGCCTATACCTTCTTTGTTTACTACTGAAAATTTCTTTATTTCATTCACATCTGCATCGCTTAGATGTGTACAATATAAATGTTTAGTTTCAATTACTGCATTACGCCTTTCCATTATATTCTGCTGCGAAAATTTTATCTTCTAATTCTTCAGCTTCTTTCTTGCGCTTTTCATAATCAGGTTTTGGCGTATTCATAATTGTCATAAGAATGTCTTTTCCAATTTCTTTTGGCAAAGAACCAATATTAGGCTTGTTATAACGAATTACGTTTGTATTTGCCATTATAGCACCTCTCATTTCCGCTCTCCTCATTGTTTTATACAGAGGAAGTTGTCACTTGCTTACCTATGATTGTTTTCAGTGATAAGGCCTTATTTTTCTCCTTTTTGTCCTTTAATTATACCATGGTTTCAACATCAAAAAAAGCGAAGTGCACTTCCCGTTACAAAGTAAATGCAAACTCATTTATCCTGTAGTCTATGCTATTTTAGATATTCCACTTTTATCCAATAAATAAACAGAGTCTGTCAGTTTTTCTTCTATTTTTACCTCGGTAGCATTGATTTCCATCACAAGTTGCTTAAGGTTTTCTGCATTTATTCGCTCATCATATGGGATAAGAATAATTTCGTGGATACTACATGGTATTACATAGCATTCTTTGCTTATACTTGTTCCTAACTCCTGGATTAAATCTGTAATTAATACGGAGGAGCCTTGTATTTTATCCTTAGATGTCACTACATACATATCCGGTCCATCTTGACAGCTAAACTCCTCTTCATAATTTACCCCAGTCATGTCCTCGATTGTCTGGAAAAGTGTTTTCATTTGATAGTCTCTATTTGATTTTGCAATTTCGTATAATTCACTTTCTTCGATTCCTGCCTCCTCAAGCATCCCTTTTCTTAAAAGAATTGAGCCGATTTGATTGTTGTCCGGATGATACATTATCACCCTATAAACAATGGCCATATCTAAAAATGGTCTGTAAACTACTTCCTCGTCCTCTAAGATGACATTGTCTTTTGAAATCATGCAAGCCCTAAGATGATTTAAAATGTATTCTCTAGATGTAATTTCATCTACATCAAAAACAGGTGTCTTAACCTGCGATGCAGCTTTAATCGTCTCTAATAATTCTTCGAATGAATTGCAATCATCCGCATAAACAGTAGGACATACACTTTTATCTCCTTCCTTTGGAATAATTGTTAGTGCCTGCTTTTCGATATTATTCTTTTTTACTCGTCCCTCTTTGACATAAAAATCCTCTAATTCATCATTTATTCTATTTAATAATTCTTTTGTAATTTCCATTTTAATAACTCCTCATAACTCATTTTTTTCTAAATTAGAGTTTTGCTTTGCAAAACTCCAGCAGTGCGAGCTGGCAATTGCTGTAAGCAATTAAATTCATCTGCCAGCGAGACACATCTTTCAAGCACAGCTTGTTTTTACTTAATAGGATATTACAAAGTAATTTCCTATTAAGTAAAAAAGGGTATCAAAAACCAAGGTCCTTATTTCAAGGACCCTAGATTAATTTTTTAATTGAAATTTGGGAAATCATGAGGGGAATCCCCTCTTCGGCGAATAACCGAAAGACAGTATTATTTTTTAAGGATATCTACTGTATGAGCAGATGCTCCTAGTAAATCTTCTCTTTCACAAACAGTCATCTGGTAGTTGATAAACTGCTTGAATTGCTCCTCTGTAAGTGCATTTACCTCTCGGCGCATATGGTTGGCAGGACCATCTGGAGAAATAATCTGCATACGCTGAAGCTCCGCAGCCTGATTAAGTGCTGCAATATCCTCCGTGCGCATAAACATATATAAATCATCCTCAGCAGGTCTCACATGAAATGTGTCATCTAGCTTGCCATCAGCGATGTTCTCAAGAACATGACCTTCCTTAATACCGTATGTTAAGAATGCATACTCATTCATAACATAAGCTACAAGAATATACCCACCAGGCCTTGTAACACGCTTGGCTTCTAAAAGTGCCTGAAGCTGCTCTTCACTAGTCTTCAGATGATACATTGGACCAAACAGTAGTGTTAAATCAAAGCTATTGTCTTCAAAACGCTTAAGCTTTAGGGCGTTGCCCTGGTATGCTTTCACGCCAGTACCCTTGGACTTTAGCATTCCAAGATTGTGCTTAACTAGCTCTACAGCTGTGACGTCATAACCCTCTTGCCACAATGGAATACTGTAGCCGCCTGTGGCTGCACCTATATCCAATATTTTAATATCGGATTTATCTAATGAATTCTCAGAGGCAAGCAAGTCCAAATACTTATGAACATACTTCATAGTCACAGTGAATTCCATGATACCATGGCGACTGTTTAGACGCTTGTCCTCATTGAATTTATTGTAATATTCTTCTAAATTTGTCATATTATTTTAACACGGGAAGTCAGCGCTATTATAATTGCTCTACGGGCAAAGTGGGCGCCGACATAGCACTAAGAAATCTTCCCTAAAGGGCCCCTTCTTAGTGCCTTCCACAACACTGCTTATACTTCAATCCACTTCCACATGGGCATGGATCGTTAGGGAAGACCTTTTTCTCGACACGCTTCTTTGGTGCACGAGTTGCTGATTCATCCTTGTTAGTTCCTGTAACCTTAGCTACTTCCTCACGCTCTACCTTCTTCTCAATACGGATTCTGTAAAGCATCATAAGTGTATCGTTGATAATAGATGCATTCATAGCATCAAGCATGTCATAGCTGGCTGCCTTGTACTCATCAACTGGGTTTCTATTACCATATGCCTGAAGACGGATACCCTGACGAAGCTGTTCCATATCGTCGATTTCTTCCATCCACTTACGGTCAATAACTCTAAGAAGAATTACACGCTCAACCTCTCTAAACTGCTCTGGCTGATCGAATTCCTTTTCCTTGTCATCGTACATCTTAAGTGCAATCTCAGTAAGCTTATCCTTAAGCTCCTTCTTACTCTTAATGTTTCCGATTGAAAGCTGTGTCATAACAGGAACTGGAATTACTGGGCAAAGGAGATGATTAAGCTCTGGAAGCTCCCAAAGCTCCTTCTCCACATCATCTGGGATAGTCTTTTCAACGCACTCGTCAACCTTGTCACGAATCATGCCAAGAATCTGGTCGTGCATATCCTCTCCCATAAGAACTCTATGACGCTGAGCATAGATAAGCTCTCTCTGCTCATTCATAACCTGATCATAATCAAGAAGGTTCTTACGTGCTGAGAAGTTGTTCTCCTCAATCTTCTTCTGAGCCTTTTCGATTGCATCTGAAAGCATCTTATGCTTAATCTGCTCACCCTCAGGAATACCAAGAGCATTGAACATTGTAATAAGTCTCTCTGAACCGAAGAGTCTCATGAGATCATCTTCAAGTGAGATGAAGAACTGTGACTCACCGACATCTCCCTGACGACCTGAACGTCCACGGAGCTGGTTATCAATACGACGAGACTCATGACGCTCTGTACCGATGATCTTAAGACCACCTGCTGCACGTGCTTCCTCGTCAAGCTTAATATCTGTACCACGGCCGGCCATGTTAGTAGCGATGGTAACTGCACCATGCTTACCAGCCTCAGCAACAATCTCAGCTTCCTTCTCATGGAACTTAGCATTAAGTACGTTGTGCTCGATTCCCTCCTTGCGAAGCATCTTAGAAACAAGCTCTGAAATATCAATATCAATTGTACCTACAAGTACTGGCTGTCCCTTGTCGTGAGCTGCCTTAACTTCCTCAACAACTGCCTTGTACTTTTCAGCCTTTGTCTTATAAACTGCATCGTCATGGTCGATACGCTGAACTGGTCTATTAGTAGGAACCTCTACAACGTCCATACCATAAATATCACGGAACTCCTGCTCCTCTGTAAGAGCAGTACCTGTCATACCAGCCTTCTTATCGTACTTGTTAAAGAAATTCTGGAATGTGATGCTAGCAAGAGTCATTGACTCTCTCTTAACCTCAACCTTTTCCTTAGCCTCGATAGCTTGATGTAAACCATCAGAGTATCTACGACCTGGCATGATACGACCTGTAAATGAATCGACAATCATAACCTGTCCGTCTGATACAACATAATCCTGATCCTTAAACATAAGATTGTGAGCACGAAGTGCGAGGATAATGTTGTGCTGAATCTCAAGATTCTCTGGATCTGCTAAGTTCTCAATGTGGAAGAACTGCTCTACCTTTTCAACACCCTGTGCTGTAAGGTTAACTACCTTGTCTTTTTCATCTACGATGAAATCACCAGTCTCATTTCTCTCAACGCCCATGATGGCATCCATCTTAGAGAATTCTGGAAGATCCTCACCACGCTTTAACTGACGAGCGAGAACATCACAAAGCTCGTAAAGCTTAGTAGACTTGCCAGACTGACCAGAAATAATAAGTGGTGTACGAGCCTCATCGATAAGAACTGAGTCAACCTCATCGATGATACAGTAGTGAAGGCCTCTCTGAACAAGATCCTTCTCATATACGCACATATTGTCACGAAGATAATCAAAACCAAGCTCGTTGTTAGTAATGTATGTAATATCACAATTGTAAGCGGCCTGACGCTCTTCCTTTGTCATGTCATTTAAAACTACACCTACAGTAAGACCGAGGAAACGATGAACCTCACCCATCCACTCAGCATCACGCTTAGCAAGGTAATCATTAACTGTGACGATGTGTACGCCCTTACCCTCAAGCGCATTTAAATATGCTGGAAGTGTAGAAACAAGAGTCTTACCCTCACCAGTACGCATCTCAGCGATACGGCCCTGATGAAGAATAATACCACCGATGAGCTGTACTCTAAAATGCTCCATACCAAGTGCACGCTTACCTGCCTCACGGACAGTAGCATATGCCTCTGGTAAAAGATCATCCAAAGTCTCACCATTAGCAAGGCGCTCCTTAAACTCTGCTGTCTTGCCACGGAGCTCCTCATCGGAAAGCTTTCCCATTTCTTCCTTGTATGATTCTATCTTATCCACGATAGGCTTAATTCTCTTAAGCTCTCTCTCGGAATGTGTTCCAAATACCTTGTCAATAAATCCCATTTCCATATCTCCTAACTAATTATGGGTACAAACACCCGAAACTTAGAATATTGTACCAAATTAGGAGGCTGATAACAACATGGGGCTACATAAACACAAAGGATACATCGGCGAATCTGATTACATCCATGGACTTTAATTTTACTTTCTCTTTGTAATTTAAAATGCCACCTTGGATATAACTTCCGTTTAATGAATTCATATCCTCAAGAAAATACTCTCCGTTCTCACGGTATATCTTGGCATGGGAGGAACTCACTGCTTTTGAATTCAATATTGCATCATTGGTTTTAGAGCTACCAATTCTAAAAATATCCTTTGTAATGATGTAATCATCCTCTGCTCCATCTCTGCCATCGTAAACCAGTTTCCCAGCTGGCTTACTATCTTTTAACAATACTGTCTTTTCTTCGATTTCTGTATCTGGTTCTATAATAAAGTCCTCAAATTTCAGTGATTTTGATATGGCAGATTCACCTTTTTTCTCCAATAATCCTTTTATGCCATCAAATATGTTTAGCGATAAAAGTCTTCCACCTAATGTTTTCTTCTTCTTTTTCTCATAATAGTCATATAGGCTTTCACTGGAATCTTCAAAATAATCTTCTATTTTATTGTCCTCTAGGTCTTCATCAAAACCATCATCAAATTCAATTTTATTAACTACAATCTCAGGCTGTTCCTCTGAATTGCTCTGCAGGTAATCTAACACCTCCTCAAGGGTGTAGTCTTCCTTAAGACAAATATCGTATATAGCATAGATATGCTCCGCTTTTTTTCTGTCTCCTCCCTGCAAATTCGAAACGATATGTTCCATCAAAACCCGAAATTGCTGCTGAATAGTTCCATTATCCTTCGGATAGTAACATAATGATAATCTCTCTCCGGCATTTGTTTTCTCTAGAAAAATAGTATCTTTTTCAAGGAAAATATGGCTTTCATCTATCAGATATTTTTCCAATTCTGATAATCCAATCTGCAGACTGAGCACTATTTTTTCAATCGCCTCTAAAGAGTAATCTCTAGTTTCCAAATAATCCTGTAGATTTTCTTTTCGGCTAATATTGTATTTATACTGTGTTGTTCCATCGATTTCTATAATTGAATATTCAAGCAAAATGGATATGTCATTTGAATCTATCATCTTTGTTTCATATTCAACAGCATTAGCCTCATCAATAATTGTCATGAAACTATCGTTGTGTTTTCTTATATATTTAATTTCCATAACTCAATCCCTAATTGCATTAATTACATCCATGGCAGCTTCTTTTAGTCTAAACATTCGCACCGCATCATAATTTTCTCCGGCCTGAGCTACGTAATTAATGCTCTCTTTAAACAATTCATAGGCAAGTGCTACAGCAAGTCCAAATAATATCAGGCTCACACTAATTATTACTGTAGCCTCTACCGTATAACTCCCTTTTAGTTTCATATAATCAAGCTCCCAAAACTATGAATTCCATACATCAATAGAAATCCGCTCAGCAAAAATGGTACAAATGGTATTTCATAGCTGCTATCCTTTTTTAACTTTTTGATTTTAATCAATCCGTAAATAAGTGCTAGAAATGAACTTATCCAAATCAGTATTAAAACATCAATAAATCCAAGATATAAGCCACTTACCATTATGATAAAGCAATCTCCTTTACCAATTTTTTCTTTTGTAAGTATGCTGAAAATATATAGAACTATTCCAACCAGAAGGCCGCATATAATACTTTCAACCGATTTAACCGGCCAAATGACATTTACAATTATTCCAAGTATTCCAAATACTATAATTTCAAGTATTCGCACCTGCTTTGTTCTTATATCATCAAACGCGGTCAATCCATAGAAAATAATCAAACCAATTTCTCGCATAATAACTCCTATTCCATCAATGAGTCTGGCCACATTTACTACATGGCCTCATACTATCTTTTACTTCTTCGTATAACACCTTTTTTATGTTATGTTTTATTTCTGTACAATTTGGGTCATTATGAAAAGCTGTTCCATAATCTGTTAAAAATACAAATCCATTTGGTTTTACATTTTTGCAGCGCTTGCATTCATAATAGATTGCTCCACCATTATTTCTTCTGCTGACCAAATCTCCCATTGGAACTCTATGTACTGAAGGTCTTAAATATGTACAATTCATGCTAGAGTGATAAACCTCTCCATGATCAGTTATATATACATAAAGGCCATCTGTAGTGTTTTCTGCTTTCGAGTATCCTACCCACTTTCGATTTCTTGCCCTTTGAGAAACATCAAAAGAAAAGTCACCCAGCAATCCAACAGGGAATGTCATTGTATAGGTTACTTTTAAATCAATATAATTTCCTTCTACATTACTTTCAAAAAAGTTAAATCCAAGGGCACCGCCATCCACAAACTCAACCGGTACTTTATTACTTGAAATATTAGCTTGGGCATATCCTATCGCAGCTACTTTCATCCCTTCACTAGTAAGAAAACTACCCAAGGTTGCATCATCAGGATTAATCTCTACATCCTTATCTGATTCGCCCTCATTGGATATATTCCCAAGGGTAATTGCCATCATTCTACTTGCCGTATCTATCGAATGCTGAACGCCGCTTTGTACTTGAAGCAGCCTAAAAATAAACATTCCAAAGACCATCAATGTGATAAATAAAGGCATTATTACTGCTGCCTCTATTGTGTAACTAGCTTTTTGAAAGGAGGCATAAAAAGGCATCTCTTTAGAATTTATATTACATATAGGCGATTTGAATTTTTTTGATATGATTTTGAAAATTGAAGTGTTGCCAATTGGCGGCCGGCATACACTCTTATTTGAATTATGGGGAATAGTTTTTCTGATTTTTAGAGACACCTTTTTACACCTCCTTTCTATGATTAGTAAGACAAATATTTTTTCTTTGAAATGAAATATCCTTTTGTACTCTCAGCTTGATTAAACATCGATAAAAACATTTCTTCAGATGTGAAACTTAATGTCATATCTGCTGCATAAAGCATGTTGTCCATTTTTACACTTTTATAATCTTCTGTATGACCCAGTGCATTTTCCATGACATCAAGCGCTCTCATTCCAAGGGTTGATTCACTTCTAATTGCCAAAAATGCCATAAGATATTCCTTGTAGCCAATGCCTGTGTCACTCTCTTTTGCTTTCGTATTTACATCTGCTATGGTCGATAAATGATATACATCTGAACTCCACTGATCTAGATTTTTCATGATTGGAATTTTTCCTCCTGACAGGAGAGTTCTAACATCCATGGTGCTTTCTGCGTAAGCCCATGCGGCAATAATTCCGTATTTGACAGCTTGTATTATCCCCTCATTAAGGGTAAATCCTGCCAATATATGCGCTATTGCATCTGCCTGATTCTCAAGGGACGGTGTCCGCAATATAGTCATATAATTTGTAGCTTCCCTGATAAGTAAAATCTGTTCAACAACAGAAGCTAAATTTTGCACATCAGATTTATTTCCAGCAATCAAATATTCAAGCTCATACTGCATACCATCATGCTTTAGATTATTTGTATAGCAGCTGTAGTTGGTTAATAGATAATCTATAAATAAAGCTTTATCCACTAGCCCATTGCTCTCTGTTATTTCCATTGACCCTGCATTTAAACTTCTATGAGAAGGAAGTTGGTCCGTATTTATTTCATAATCCGACATACTGTCTTCCGAAATAACTGTAACTAAAATACCCTTTGAAAATGCTTCACGAATTGTGTTGAAGGCATCAAACGGGTCATCTTCTACACTTCCTGGGCTTGGAATATCATCTGGATCTGTATCTGGGTCATCATCTTCTGCTGCCCTTCTTTTTGCTTCAGCATTTGCAGCTCTAGCACCATCTAACTGATTTTTGCTGGACTTAGCATTGTCCTCTACAGGCACTTTCTCTATTCCATTTATCTCATCTACATTTGCTTTATAGGCATCTATTAATTGAGATGGTATTCCATAGCCTGCAGCTTTTGCCCCAAGGGCCACTACCACCTGACCATTTCCATCAGTCAAAAGACCGTAGCTTGAAGCTTCGCAACCATTAACCATCAGTCTTGCGTAGTTATTTCCCTGGTCAATATTTGAGTTCACTTGACAATAATCAGCAGTTTTAGTTTCAAATATTCCCGGTCCTAGATTATCTGTTCCATAACCCAAATCAATTGCCAGTATTTTGTAATTAGTCCATAAATATGGGTTGTATTCTGAGAAAGCGCTCTCAACTGCCATGTCAGTATATTCCTGCGCCATAGAATCAATAGATACAAATCTAATACATTCAGACATTGTAAACAGAAGGGTCATAACAGAAACTAATATTAACGATAAAAAAACTGTAAGTGATCCCTTAGCCACTATACTTTTCCAGCCTGAGAATTAATCTTGTCAAAAATTGTATTAACTAACGAAGTAAGCTGGCTCTTAAAAATGAGTACTAATCCGATAAGTACCACCAGAATCAAAATCATCTCTACTGTTCCGATTCCATCCTCTTCTTCAATAAAATTCCAAATTCTATTCTTAATTTTCATTAAATAAAAGTTCTTCATTTCTTTCCTCTCCTTTAGATATTTATCTGCAATACAGCAGGCACCACTAAAATTACAATTACGATAAAAAGCATTCCTGCCATGGGAATCAAAAGTTTAGTAGATGCTTCCTCGCCTGCTCGTATAGCCCTTTGTTTTCTTAGTTCAAAAGCATTTTGCTGCTCCTTTTCAAGACAATCTATCAAATCTTTTGAGCCTTTTCTGAGATTCTGGCTGAGAAGCATTGAAAGCTTTCGATAGTTTTTGCTTTCGCATTTCATTCCCAGTTCTTCAATGGCCTGTATCTCGCTTAACCCATCAGACATTCTTCTGTAGGTAATTACCATTTGTTCAAATCCTGGACGTATTTCAGTTTTTCCAGCCCTGACATTGTTTGTATACTTCAGTACAATTCTTTCTAACGCCTTCCTGAAACTCATACCTGCGCCCATCAAAATTGATAACTCACTAACTATCATTGGGTAGTCCATATCCATATCCGCAATACTCTTTTCTTTTTCCTTCTTAGCATCGCGTTTTTTGCCAATTGATAAAGCACCTACACATACAAAACCAAGAATTATCAACTGTAGTCCTCGATAATCCATCTTTCTACTCCACTTTATATCCATGGTTTCCACCTTGGTTGGAAGTATAAGATTATCGTCTTCCATAGTCTTTTCATCTTGATTTTTTACTGCTTTTTCGATTGCGTTTAACTGGCCTTCTAATGTATCCATTCCCTTTGGTACCACCACTACACAGAAGCTGTATATTTGCTCCCTGTCCTGGCAATACATTATGGCTGTGAGAGTCACAAGCTGACCTTCCTCCGGAATCTTTTCTTTGTCTAAAATCCCTTCTGCTGAAATATATCCGTAGACATCAAAATTCCACTCTACTTCCACAAGACCATTTGCATATGTATCTCTCAGATTCAAGTTATCTGATACCCTATCAGCGGATTTATTCTTACCTAAATATGTTTTGTCAATTTCCTTTACTGCATCACTAAATGCCTTTTCTATGTCCTTTTCCTTAAGTCCCTTGGCTGATACCTCTAAGGTGACTTCTTGGTTTTGATCAAGAAACTCTACCTCTAGACTCTCATTCACCTTTGGCCCTCCAGATTCATTTCTTGGAATTATCCCTGCAAAATCTTTTTTGGCGCTTTTGTAGTCATAGAGCAAAATCAAAACTCCAACAATCACAACAATTGTCAAAATGATTTTTGTGTTAATCGGCTGTGATTTATTATTAGACTTTGATATCAATTATTTTTCCTCCCATAACTATCAGTGCCCCATAAATAAATAGGCAAATTGTCATCAAGATAACTCCTAGCAAATTGCCATATAATGGCGCAATAAATCCTCTTGAAGTTAATGATATATACGCCAATATTCCCATTGGCATTACGCTCATAACTTTTAGTTCTAAACGCTTTTCAGTGGTTATGGTTTGTATCTCTTCTTTTACTGCCAGATTTTCTTCTATCTTAATTGCAGTATCCCTAATATTTTTTCCATAATCTCCACCGCTTCTTTTTGCAAAGGATATAATTTCTGCCAGGCTTACAGCTTCCTCCAGCTCAATGGTTTCCGCTAATTCTGAAAAAGCTTTTTCTACTTGTATATTCATTGCAATCTTTTGATTCATAACATGAATTGGATTAATGATTGCTGAATTTTTGGGATATAAACGTAATAGTTCTTTTTCTGATTGCTTTAACGCTTTTTCCAATGAATAACCAGTCTGCAAAGCTGTAACAATAAGCATCATGTACTCTTTAAATTCAACTGATACCCTAGCTTTTTCTTCCATTTCATATTTTCCCTGACAGAGTTTTAGCCAAAATGGAACCACCACTACACCTACTATTAGTCCAAAAATAGATTTATAAAAAAGGAAAGCTATAACTATAGTGATAAGAAACCCTTGGCCTATTCCAGTGATAGACCTCTTGCTGATAGCTTGTCTGTGTGAATCAGTTTTCCCACTTTTTCCCATTCACCAACAATCCTCCCTTCCTTTTCTCCATTTTCTTTAAACCTGTACAGTGTATTTAATCTAATCTCATTATTCTCAATTCCTTCTACTTCTGATATCTCAAGCAGCTTTCTGCTCTTATCTCTAAGTCGCCCCAGCTGAACAATAATATCGATACCTGATGCAATTTGCTGTCTGATTGCAGGAAGAGGGATTTCGGCCCCCATAAGGACCATGGTCTCTAGTCTAGATAACATGTCTTTGCAGGAATTACTATGTCCGGTAGAACAGCTTCCATCGTGGCCAGTGTTAAATGCTTGTAGCATCTCAAGTGCCTCTGCACCTCTGCACTCTCCAACAATAATTCTGTCTGGGCGCATTCTAAGTGATGACTTAAGCAAGTCTCTAATGCTTATCTCATTTTTCCCTTCCAGATTTGCGTTACGAGCTTCAAGTCTTACTAGATTCTCAACCTTTTTGAGCTGAAGCTCAGCAGAATCTTCAATTGTAATCACTCGCTCATCAGAAGGAATGAATTCTCCTAATGCATTGAGGAATGAGGTCTTACCACTGCCAGTGCCACCCGACACAAAAATATTGTATTTTGCCTTAACAAGCTTTTCTAAAAACTCAATTTGTTCCCTTGATATTGATCCAAACTCCTGAAGCTTTGCCATAGTCATCTGCTCCTTAGGAAATTTTCTGATTGAAATAATCGGATAATCCACAGCGGCTGGCTTTAACACAATATTTACTCGGGAGCCATCACTTAATCTTGTATCCACTATTGGATTAGATTCATTTACTATCTTGTTGCTGTTTGCAACTATATTTTGAATAATGTCATTTAGCTTTTCTTCAGATGAAAACTTCTCCTTCGAATGGATAACCTTGCCCTTTTTTTCTATAAAAATATTATCCGGGCCATTTATCATAATTTCTGTTATCTCTTCATCCATCAGTAAATCTTCTAGTACATCCAGTTTTCTCAAGGAATTAAAGACATGATTTTCAATATACTGTCTTTCCTTAAGAGAAAGGGGTGTAGTTTTCGATTTTAGGATTATTTTTTCCTGTATTATTCGAAGAATTTCTTCATCACTTACGTCATAAGACAAATCAATTTCATCCATTGTTTGTCTTCGTATTTCTTCTTCTAAACTATCCACACATTTTAATTTCATTTTTTCCATTAGCATTCATCATCTTTTTCACAAACACTCCCAAATTGCCCTGCAACAATTCCTCTATGTGATATGCACCATCAGACAAATTTCCTGCAGACATAGGCAAAATTACTTCCTCTATATCCACATTCGCCTCAAGTTTTTCCAAATAATCAAAGAATTGCTCCTGGGCTCTTTTGAAATAATCTCCCGATTTTCCTAGCACATATAGCTTGTTAAAGCTGTCAATAAATTTGGAAAATCCATTTATTGTCCTTCCAAATAAAACTATAATCTGGTCATAGTTTTCTTTAAGAAGTGCATTGAAAAAATCTCTCCAAGTGTCCTCATCAATTTCACTTATCTCATTTGGATTAGTAAAAGGCTCAACATAGTCAAATCCCATAAAACTCTGTACATATTTAGATAAATCAAAAGCATTTGAATTAGTATTAATTTCGTATAGAAGATCCATCAGATTAAAGCTATTGTTACTTCCTATTAGGGAAGTCAAAATAGAAATCTCCTCAAGATCTATGAATAAAACCTTTCCATAGGTTCTATATGATTGACACAGTGCCATTGCAAATGGCAACTGCAGTTCATGAGTAACAGGCGAGTAAATAGCTGTTACATTAGATTTTTCATTAGATTTTTTAATACTAGCTTTTGTATCTCTCAAACCAGGAATTCTATTAAATATCTTTTCTACTGATTGATATTTAAAAATATAGTTATCCTGCTCTAATTCTTGATTCTCACATAGGAAATATTTTTCCTTTAAGAGCCCCTTAGGTCTAAAGCTCATTATCTCTTTAAATTCTTCAGACATAATTGCGATATCATAATCGTTTTCATCTGAATAAAAACTCTCTGGGGTTGTAAATATATGTACCCCGACTTTTGAGCGCTCCATAAGAAAAGAAGCGAATTTGAGAATGTAATCTGTGCATGAATCGCACAGTGCTATTTCCAAATTTTTCATATTAACCTCCATCTATCCCTGTTTGTATTGCAGTAAAAAAAATGCAGCCGCAATATAGTAAGAATAGTGAAGTTTTCTTTTTACTATATGCCCATTTTTTATACAAAGCCCTATCGCTATGACTCCAGCAATCATAACCGAGTATATAAATGTAGTAACTAGATCCGCTGCCCCCACCATCGTAGACATAACAGAAAATAGTTTCACATCACCCGCACCTAATCCCCTTACTACAGTCAGCAGAGAAAGTAGAAGGATTGGCCAAATTGCTTTTGTAATAAAAATGGCAACTCCCATTATCTGATAGCTATGTATATTTAGAAGTAATCCTCCTATATAGCCAAGTATAATAAGCTCATTTGGAATCTTGTAATCCCTGGCGTCAAATAAACAACCAGTGGTAAGAATGCTCCAAATCAGGAATGTGCTGATTTTTCTCACCTCCATTTCGGGGAGAATTATAAATTCCACCTGGGAAAAAATACAGAGCATTTCTCGCTATATTTATTTTTGTTATTTTTGACTATTTGAAATTTTGTTAGTTATGCATAAAAAAAGACTCCCGAACGAGTCGAGAGTCATGAAATATCAATATTACTTTATGCCCAAAAGCCTCTACTAGCTTGGTTGCCCATCAAACTTTCGTTTAATGTGCCTTTTCCATAGGTAATACCTGCTATAACCTTTTGTGTATTGCCCATTAGTGGCTTGGATTTGTCCTGCTCTGCTAGCTGTTCAAACGCATCGCCCAGTTCATCCATCACCTTTTTAGCTTCTTTCAATCCGTCTGAGTTAGCTTTATAAATGGATTTTGCTACATTTCGCTGTACGTAATCGTAGAGCGCGTACAGATTTCCGCTTACCTTGTATTCAAAATTTAAATCTTTCTGGAGGTGACTGACAACCTCGGCACATTTTTTTGTTGCCTCAATTGCACTGTCTACATTCCCAGCCTTAAAATCGTCAATGGCATCTTTTTCATATTCTTCATAAATGTCATAAAGAATTGAAATCAAGCCACATCCATTGCTCGAAGCAATTTTTAAGGTAAAAGCTGAAATCTTATCTCTGTTCATTCACTATCACTCCTAATAAAACTAGCTCTTTGTCGTCGCCCCATCGGGCTAATGACGCTATAAAATCTTACTGAAGAAGCTGTAAAGCTAATTGTGGAAGCTCATTTGCCTGTGCCAGTGCAGATACACCTGCCTGCTCAAGTACATTTAACTTAGTGTATTCCACCATTGTTGTAGCCATATCGGCATCTTCTATTCTTGAAATCGCTGAGGTCATATTTTCCGCAGTGGCATCAAGAGATTTTGTTGTATGATCAAGACGATTCTCGTATGCACCAAGCTGTGAGCGAACTGCTGTTACATAGCTAAGCGCGTCTCCGAGAGCGTCCATCGCATCCTCTGGTCCTTTTGCTCTAGTCACATCCACATCGTCTATGTACATAAACTGTGTTGTTACTGCTGCAATTCTGACCTTCATCTGCTGGCCCTCATTAGCACCGACCTGAAGTGCCATTGAACCGATGTCAGTAACATTTAATGTGACATTTCCTGTGTATCCATCATCTGCAAAGAACGACATTTCAAAGCCCTTTGTATCTGTGATGATTACACGTCTACCTTCAGTCTTGTATGTTGCCTGCTTACCAAATTCTGTGTCGATAAGCTTTCCGGTGTCATCTACATCACCCTTTTTAAAGAGTGTCATCTTGGCATCAGTTCCTGTTCCCAAGAACTTTGGAATAGTATTTCCGCCCTCATCCTTTGCCAAAACATTCTCATCAAATCCGAGAGCCTTCGCAAATTCCACGCTAGAAAAATCGATTTCTAACTCTGCATTATCACCATATTTATATGATGAAATTGAAAGTCCATCTGGATCGTCAAAATCAGAAATAACTGCTCCGCCCTTTTCACATGCCATTCTCAACTGCCCATATACCATTTCACCAGATGAGCCCTGTGCAAACTCCATTGGGTATCCATTTATAGCAATTGAGCCTGATAATCCAAGACCATTTTTAGTACCAGTACTTGTTGTAACTGTTGTTGCACCAGAATAGTCTCTAGTCACTGTTTCCCAAGTTGTCTGGTCAATGAAATCCTTGTAATTAAATGCTGTAAGCCCTGGAACATTAACAGTTGTTGTAGTCTCGATTTTCTTAAAAGTATTATCGAAGTTCTCCACAACTGTTCCTGCTGTTGTAGCGTTTATTGTAGTCTTTGCTCTAAGAGCTGCCTGTGTGATCTTAAGCTGATAGATACCAGATGGAACATCATTTGATGTGGCAATTCTAGTAACATCATTTCCATATGTTCTACAATCTAGTGATCCATCTAAAAGAGTTATTGTATTAAATTCTGTTGTCGCTGCGACTCTATCGATTTCATCTAGAAGAGATTCTATTTCTTTCTGAATAGCCTCTCGCTCAGAATCAGAGTTAGTTCCATTTGCTGCCTGAACAGATAATTCTCTCATTCTCTGAATCATATCTGTTACTTCGTTTAAAGCACCTTCAGCTGTCTGGAGAACCGAAATACCATCGGAACCATTTGTCGAAGCCTGATTTAAACCATCTATCTGAGCCTGCATTTTGCCCGCAATAGCAATACCAGATGGGTCATCTGATGCGTGGTTAATACTAAAACCAGAGCTTAATTTTTCCATTACGTCTGAAAGGGAACTCTCAGTACCAAGAAGTTGATTATTGGTAATCACCGCTGACATGTTATTGTTAATTCGCATATGCTGCCTCCTAATAGCCGTAAAACAAGTCTAGCATCCGTGCGGTGTTTTTTTGAAATTGTATAGGTCTTCCATGTCCTTACACAAATATTATCGGAGGGATACATCCAAACTTAACCAAGCTTTTGTATGTTTTCCGATTAAAATTTTTTGTCCATTAAAATGGCTACATAAACATCTCACTCATTACTTTTATGTAGCCTCTGGCAATGCCATAAAGGGCTTCTGTCTGGATTTCATTGTCACGTTTTTCCTCCACCTGGAAGTTGCCAAGCTGCCAATTATACACGTCTGTCACGCTGACACCCTCTACTCTTGTAAATGAAAAACTAAATGAAAATCCTGTCTCCTGCTGCATTGTATTTGCAATCATAGGAGCCTGCGTTGCAAACATTTCTCTAGTCTGTGCACTCTCGCATTCTACGTTTGCTTTTACCTCTCCTGCCTCATATCTAAATGTGGTAGAGATTGTTCCTGTTGACTGAAGATAAAGAGCCATCTTAATAAGTCCAGACTCTCCACTTCCTCTGACAATTCGCAGGTTCATATTGCCAGCTTCATCAGCCACCATAATAGGAATATGATATGTCTCTCCACTGTTTGCCATCTCTCTGATAGCCTTTGACTGCTGCACAACCAGCTTCATGGAATCCATATCGATAGTGCGTACATCTTCCATTTCTATCATTTTCTTCATGACATTTTCTGCAAGTGTGCCAAGGGCCTCCTCAGCCTCCGCCATCTCCTCAGGAGTATGGCAAGCATCAGAAAATCTCTGGTATGCCAAATCAATCAAATCCTGAATATCCATATCCTGCTGCTTAGCTGCTCTGCCATACAAATCTTTAATGACTGTGTTGCTATCCTGCATCAAAGCCTGAACAGCAGAAATCATATTTGCAGAATTTGGTATATTAAACTGCTCCAAAATATTTTCTACATTAGCGCTGCTTGACATAGCTTGCTTAAGCTGGCTTGTAATGTACTCATTGTACTGGACCTCAGCCTGAGCCTCAGCTTCTGAAGTAGTCTGCTCCATAGCTGTTGCAAACTCATCAGGATTCATATCAAGAATTTCTTCCTGTCCTACCTGATGCATCTTAGCAGGAGTCATAGCCTCCTTTGCATCGCGACATCTATTAGTAAGGAATACCTTTTCTATCTGCTCTGTGATAGATAAATCCTTTACAACCATTTCATCTAAGGAACCGAATTTATCATTGATCTCATAATCCCGTCCTGTATGCTTGCTAGAGCGTACTGCTGTCATAAGATTTCTGAGTGTAACCTCTGTTCCCTGACTAATAAGAGCGCCAATTGCTGCCCCATCAGATTTTTCTACTTGATGAAGAAGTCTATATACTCCTACAAATGCATCTCGCTCTTCTTCAGTAATATCACCACTGTGCTGAGCCTTCCAAAGGAATTTTGCAAATCCCTCTTCGTCTGATGTGCTTCCAGTTTCTGCCTTAATATTTTCTGCAGTTTCCTTCAGCTCATTCATAGTCATATCAAGAGGATTATTGCCTCGCTTTATCATCTCAGCTACTACTGCTGGAGTCATGCTCTTAAATGTTCTAGCTACCAACTCTGTAGATGCCTTCATTGATGTAACAGACTCAGCTGTAATTTCCATTTCATTATATGCAAGTACTCTAACAGCCTTTTGGCTAGATTCAGTCACTTCAATACTAAGGTCATCTAAAATGTCATCTACATTTCTAAATGCCTTGTTAATGTTGTCACCAAGGTCTGCTCGTACCTCTGTTCCAACTGCCTCATAAGTCATCTCCATACGTGAGTACTCAGCAGTAACAGATACGCTGACCTGATGTACATAGGAGAATGTTTCCATTCCAATATTTGAGAATCTTCCAAAGACTGCTGCAGGGGCAGACTGAATCTCTGCCATGTTATTCATTACTTCTTTGAAAAGATTTACATTGGAATTTGTTGCTTCCTTATTCTCTGCCTTCATAAGAATTTGAAGGAGATTTGTCTCCTGAAGTTTTAATTTATCAAGTAAATCAGACAGGTCATTAGTATTTACACTTATACCATTTTTCATCATGGTAAAAGTAGCCTCTACTGTCATTGTAAGTTGAATCTCAGTAAGCTGTCTTTGAGCAGTAATAGTAGGTAGCTGATTTACATCCATTCCCATTACTTCTGCAAAAGTCTTCTTAGCCTGATCCATGAGAGAATAACCAGGAATAAGATATGCATCCTGTGGCTCTTTTCCCTCTGCTATTATGTCAGATATCGCATTTACGATATTTGCTTCCTCTGGCTTTTCATACTCGCTAAGCTGTGCCATGTATTCAAGATGCTCCTTTGTAACAGGAACATCTTGCTTCATCATGGTCGCCACCATCTCTTTCAATTCAGCTGGTGACATTGGTCTTTGCGCAGACTCTGATTGTTCACTCTCTATCTCTTCTATAAGTGAATCTAACTTATCGCCTAGTTTTTCAAGAAGACCAATAATGTCCTCTTCTGTTTCTTCTGCCACTGGATTAGCAGGTGCAGAATATGTTGCATTATATATATTAGTAATTGTTGGCTCTAATTCATTCTTTACAAGATAAGCCTGAGCTTCAACTGGAAGTGTATCCCCAAGACCATTTGTCATCTCTACTGCCTGAGAAATTGAACCCGACATTGCCTCAATCTCAGCCTTTGAAAGACCACCCATTTTAGAGATATCTGCCCCAGCCTTAGCTAGATTCATCTTTATTTCATCCACTACAGTAACTAGTGTCTCTGGCTCCATGTCCATAGGGTCATGTCCATCTTCTCTAGTTTTAGCTGTTGCCTCTTCATCCCAAGTGCGCTCTACATTTTTTACTGCATTAACTGTAGACATGCCAAGAGCTGATGCCTCGTTCATATCCTTTACGAACTCCTCATCAGTCATCTTTCCCTTATTATCATAAAATGCATTATCTACACTAAGAGCTCTAAGCTCCTTATTATTATTTGCTTTGTTATCGTCCTTGATACCGCTGGTTCCCACGGCCAATAATTGGTCGCCTGTACCTTCTGTTTTGATGTAATCCTTTACCTTGAGTCCTTCTATTTGCATATAGTTCCTCCAGGGTATTTAAATCATCAGATAATTCCTCTGACAACATATATGTCGGACGTTTTTCTAAAATATTTACTCGGAGTTTTCTATCTGACTTTTCGCTTATGACCCCTTTCGTATGCAAATAGCGGACTTTCTACCGCTCTCTTTTACCAATTTATATTGTAAAATTCTTTTTTCTGCTCATTATCCCTCTAAAAATTTTTCAGAATCCAAAACCTACGGGTATTTTTTAAAAATCGCGATTTGCACCGTAGCTTTTCGGTCCTAAAATTTTTCATTTACGGTTTTTTTCTCTTTTTTTCTAAAATACCCGTAATCGGGTTTCTTCAAACTAAGTTAGTCTACGGGTTTATTTACACTTTCCGAAAAATCCCCGTAGCCTTCAAAAATTCCCTACGGTGCAAATTCCAAAAATTAAATTTTACCCGTAGGTTTTCGATTCTGGCTTTTTTGAATTCCTCTGGACTACGGGTATAAAATGAATATTTGAAATATCCCCGTAAATCCCCATCAACTTTTCCCCACAACATATAATATGTTGCACTATAAGACATTTAGCAAAACAAATAACGACATATCAGCTATTACATCTATCCACATGTCTACCAATTCCTGACAATCATTAACTGCAACAACTCAACATACAAAAAGGAGACGGCAAAAGCCGTCTCCCACGAATCAACCTCTAGAACAATTTGGTTTGCCCCACTTCCTAGAACCATTTATTTATACAAAGTCTTCACTACAGAGTCTGGTACTTCAAAATGCTGGTAGTCCTTTGAACTCTTCCAGCTTCCTCCCCATTCAAAACCATGGGCTATAAAAAGCTTGTATGCCAAATCATCTTCATCTATTTTGTAATCAAAGTCCTTGCTCCGATCCACATAGTCTGCTGCATTGGCAGGCTCTATGCTAAGCTTGCCATTAACTGTTTTAACATATGGATTGTAAAGTGTGTTTATATCCATTGCTAGGCCGTAGCCATGTTTTGAAATCTTAGTAGTATAGCTTATGTATCTAAAATTAAAGCTAGAAGAATTATTATCTGCCATAGATGCCTCATCATCTGCATCGTACTCATCCACCAGCTTAATCTTTTCTATAGGATACTTTGCCTCGTATAGCTCCTCAAATATCTCAAGCAAATCATCTGCTATATACTTATTGCAAATAATCTCTCCATCATGACTCTTCCCATCAAATCCTACATGCAAAACATGTAAATATCTCAAATCTGACAAAGGAACTGTACAGTTATCCTTGTAGGACTTTCCTTTTATTCTTGTAAAAATCTCGCTTTCCTCTGTAAATTCTACTGCGTAAAAATTAGCCTTATCCTTAACGTCTGCAGTATTCATGATTGTCTCTCCTTTTTTTGCTACTGGAAGTACTTGTGTATTATTAACCTGAGGACTAGCATCCTCCACCCCATCTACGGTTTTACTCACTGTACTCTCCCTATCGATTTCCGTTCTAGCATGCACGCTGCCATCTCTGCCGGTGATTCCTTTAAAACAAATCACTATCAAAATAACAACTATTGCTACTCCAACCGCCTTGAGATGTACTCTTTTACCTTTTATAAATCTTTTTAACAAATTATCTAGCTTTAGTTTTAACATTGTTTGCTTCCTTTAAATCTATCTTCTAGGAAAGAACTCCTGTCTCTTACAAAACCATAAACAAGGTACCTACGCCAATCAATACGCACCCTATTAATGACTTAATTGTAAATTGCTCGTGTAAAAAAATAAATGCCAAAATCAGAGTGATTACCACACTCAACTTATCAATAGGCACTACCTTTGATGCCTCTCCTGTCTGTAATGCTCTGTAGTAACATAGCCAAGAAGCTCCAGTAGCAAGTCCAGATAATATCAAAAATATCCAGCTCTTACGGCTGATTGAACCAAGACCGCTTTGTACATTGGTCATAAAAACTATTCCCCAAGCCATAATAACTACCACTACTGTACGTATTGCAGTTGCCAAATTAGAGTTAACGCCTTCAATTCCTACTTTTGCAAGTATTGAAGTAAGTGCCGCAAATACTGCAGATAAAAAAGCAAATACTAACCACATAAGAACCCCTCCTTCTTAAAAAGTATTTATTCCCACGGCAAAATCTCCAGTGATAAAACCAGAAATCACCTCAATAGTACCCCAAAGAAATTCCTTATCATGCAAAAAAGGAACCTTTATCTCATTCAAGTAAAAGTTCCCTAAGAAAGACTATAGTTCTGTTCTGCCATCAAGTGCTCTAAGCAGTGTAACCTCGTCTATATATTCTAGATTGCCTCCAACTGGAACACCGGATGCAATTCTGCTGACCTTGATTCCTGTTGGCTTTATGAGCTTGCTAATGTAAGCAGCTGTAGTCTCACCCTCAAGTGATGAATTAGTAGCTACGATAACTTCCTGCACATCGTTTTGCTGCAAGCGAACCATAAGCTCCTTGAGCTTGATATCACCAGGTCCTATACCTGCCATAGGAGAAATAGCTCCGTGAAGCACATGATAAACTCCGTCAAACTTGCCTGTTTTTTCGTAGGCTGCCAAATCTCTCGTATCCTCTACTACCATAATCACATTTTTATTGCGCTTTGGATTGGAGCAGATTGGACACAGTTCATCGTCAGTAAGAGTAAAGCACTCCTTACAGTAACGCACATTTTTGCGTGCCTGAACAATGGCATTGGCAAGGTCATTGACCTTTTCCTCATCCATACCTAATATATGGAAAGCCAGCCTCTGGGCTGACTTACTTCCAATGCTAGGCAGGTCACTTAGTTCTGCTATTAAATTACTAATTTCCCTGCTATAGTATTCCATCTAGATTAAAATCCTAAACCACCTGTAAATTTAGACATGCTAGCCTGGCTTACCTCATCAACCTTGCGAAGTGCCTCATTGGCTGCTGCCATAACAAGATCCTCAAGCATCTCAACATCATCTGGATCAACTGCTTCTGGATCAATTTTAATCTTTGTGATTTCTTTCTTACCAGAAACTGTAACCTCAACAACTCCGCCGCCAGCTGTACCTGTCATCTCAGCCTCTTCAAGCTGTGCCTGAGCCTCTTCCATCTGACGCTGCATACGCTGTGCCTGCTTCATAAGCTGACTCATATTACCTGGCATTCCACCACCTGGAAATCCGCCTCTACCTTTTCCCATTTTTGTTACCTCCGTAAATATAAAATCTAACAATCAAATAATTGCTATTCTTCTTGTTCTATTTCAATGCCTACATTTGCAAAGAAATCTCTGACGTCTGTCTTGGTGTTCTGGGAACTAATTCCACTTGAATTAATCTCAACCTTAACAACCACTTTCTTTTGAATCATAGATTCAATTGCCTGTTCTATCTCATCAATCACCTCAGGTCTGTTTACGAAATCTCCTGCGATTCGCTCTGAGCCCTGTGGCTGATCGAATATCAGAAGAAGCTCTCCGCTCTCATTAACAGTGACGGTGCTTACTTCCTTAAGATACATCTTGATATTAGGTGGCATCTTGCCAAGTACTGAACTCCAGCGAGCTGATACTTGCTTGACCTCCTCAGGAACAGCAGCTGGAAGTGGCTCCTTTTTCACTGGCGCTGCTGCTACACTGGGTGTAGCTCCTGTGTCTCCTACAGGGGATGCCATAACAACTGGCACACCTGATTCCACCTTCTTTTCTAAGTTGGCCATTCTATTAAGAAGTGCCGACATATCCTGCTCCATCTCAGGCTTGCAAAGCTTGATAAGAGCAATCTCTATTAAAACTCTCTTTTGGCTTGCGAATTTAATGTCGTTAGAAAGTACAGACAGGACTTGAATGTATCTCATTAACACTTCTGTGTCAACCATCTGGGCTTCCTCTTTAAGAAGTGCCAAATTCTCGGAAGACATCTCAAGGGCATCTTCCATATCATCTGAACTCTTAAGCAACATAAGATTTCGCAAATACCAAGTGAAGTCATTTACAAATTTATTTAGGTCTCGACCCTGATTGATGATATCCTCGAGAATGCTAATAGCACCTGTTATCTGACCATTTACGATGCTACGTGTCAGTCGAGAAAATACCTCGGTATCAATGGCCCCAAGGACCTTCAGTACATTATCGTAAGTAAGGGTCTGACCCATGTAAAATGCAATACACTGCTCCATAAGACTAAGGGCATCACGCATAGAACCGTCTCCGGCCTTAGCAATATAGCGGATTGCCTTGTCCTCTACCTCTATGCCCTCCTGATTCATCAAATCAGTAAGACGAGCAGCAATAGTATCAATTGAAATACGATGGAAATCATATCTCTGGCAGCGGCTTCGTATTGTAATCTGAAGCCTATCTACCTCAGTAGTTGCAAGAATAAAAACTACATAAGAAGGAGGCTCTTCCAAAGTCTTAAGCAGTGCATTCTCTGCTGCATCAGTAAGCATATGAGCCTCATCAATAATATATACTTTGTATTTACCTTCTGTTGGCTGGTACTGAACCTCTTCACGAATAGTACGAATGTCGTCTACACCGTTGTTAGAAGCAGCATCCATCTCAATAACATTCATGGATGTACCATCAGTGATAGCCTTGCACATAGCGCATTCCATACAAGGAGAACCGTCCTCGTTTGGATTCTCGCAATTGATGGCGCGAGCTAGGATTTTGGCTACTGTGGTCTTACCAGTACCTCGTGTACCTGTAAATAGGTATGCATGTCCTATACGGTCATTTTTTATTTGGTTTTGAAGTGTTTTAACAATGTGGTCCTGACCCTTAACATCGTCAAATGTCTGTGGTCTGAACTTTCGATATAATGCCATATAGGACATAACAATTACCTACCCTAAATTATTCTAAAATTAGTCACCGAAGCTAATGCCGATTCTCTTAGCTTCCTGAATCATCTGGCAATCTGGCTCAACCATCTTGAGCTTGCCAGCTACCTTTTCAAGAGGAACTCTCTTAGTCTTGCCATCAACCATAGCAATCATGTTGCCGTAATCACCATCCATGATAGCCTGAGCTGCTGCAGAACCAAGTCGAGTACAAAGAACTCTATCATATGGATCTGGGCTACCGCCTCGCTGCATGTGACCAGGAACTGTAACTCTAGCCTCAATACCTGTCTCCTTCTGAATTCTATCTGCAATTTCATAAGAAACTGATGGGAATTTTGAGGTCTCAAGCTTTTTCTTATATTCCTTCTTAGAGAGCTTGGCGTCTTCCTTGGAAATAGCTCCCTCGGCAACTGCCAAAATGGTAAATCCCTTGCCCTCTTCTGCTCGACGATTGATAGCCTTAATTACCTTTTTAATATCATAAGGAATCTCTGGAAGGAGGATAATGTCTGCACCTGATGCAACGCCTGCATAAAGTGTAAGCCAGCCTACCTTGTGTCCCATAACCTCTACAATAAATACGCGGCTATGAGAAGACGCTGTTGTATGAATACAATCGATAGTGTTACAAGCGATATCAATGGCACTCTGGAAACCGAATGTAAAATCTGTACCGTAGATGTCATTGTCGATTGTCTTTGGCAGATGAATGATGTTAAGGCCCTCTTCTCTAAGGAGATTGGCGGTCTTTTGTGTACCATTACCTCCAAGGATAACAAGACACTGAAGATTCAACTTGTAGTAGTTGGACTTCATAGCCTCTACCTTATCAAGACCGTTTTCATCTGGCTCTCTCATAAGCTTAAATGGCTGACGGCTAGAACCAAGAATTGTACCACCTCTTGTGAGGATTCCTGAAAAATCCTGATTAGTAAGGAGTCTGTAATCCCCGTAAATAAGACCCTTGTAGCCGTTGAAGAATCCGTAAACTTCCAAATCCTTAACATTTGCAGCCAAACCCTTAACTACTCCACGCATAGCTGCGTTAAGAGCCTGACAATCACCACCACTAGTAAGCATTCCGATTCTAAACATAGTCTCTTCTCCTTCCTCCTAGTAACCCCTAATTAATTATTTACTTTCCTCTATAACTCGTCTTACATAATTGTATATTCTCTCTGTAGAAGCGATAGAAAGGCGCTCCTTTGGAGTATGAATATCGTACATCTCTGGTCCAATTGAAACTGCATCAAGTCCTGGAAGCTTTGATGCTAAAAGACCACACTCAACACCTGCATGAATAGTCTCAACTACTGCATCCTGACCTGTAACTTCCTTGTAAATCTTAACTGCTTCATCTCTAAAAGCTGAGACTCTCAAGTACTCCCATGCTGGATACTGACCATGAGCTGAAACATCACAACCGTATGCCTTAGCAACCATTGACACCTTTCTCATAAGAGCCTTCTTAGCACTGTCTACTGAGCTTCTAAGAGCGCTTGCAAATAAAAGATGATCCTCATTAAGCTTTAAAATACCGAGATTAAGAGAAGTCTCAACAAGACCCTCAATATCATGGCTCATTGCCTGAATTCCATCTGGCATAGATAATAAAAGCTCAACAATACGCTTAGAGTCTGCGGCACTTACGCCATCAACTGTCACATCACCCTCATTCTTAAACTCGATTTTCATATCAGGATCTGTGATAGCAAATTCATTTTTAATTGCAGCTGCCTCTGCTTCCATTGCCTTAACAGCCTCATCAGAAGCAATTACCTTAAATGATGTAGCACGAGGGATAGCATTATCCTTTGTACCACCAACAAAATCTACAAGATTAATATCAGAAACCTCAACTGCTGCAGCTAAAAGTCTATTAGCCATAAATGAAGCGTTGGCTCTGCCCTTATTAATCTCTGCACCTGAGTGACCACCAGTGCAGTCCTTAACATCTACTGAAACTAATGACCCCTTAACTGACTCTTTTACAAATGGATACTTAATCTCCATTCTGCATCCACCTGCACAACCAGCTAAGAATTGTCCTTCCATTTCATTGTCGAGATTAAGAAGCTTGCGACCTTTGAGCATTGAAACATCAATAGCGGCCGCTCCTTCCATTCCAACCTCTTCTGAAACGGTAATAACTGCCTCTAGGCGTGGGTGTTTAAGCTGATCATCCTCAAGAATTGCAAGAATCATAGCTACTGCAATTCCATCATCGCCCCCAAGTGTTGTGCCCTTAGCTGTAACGAACCCATCAACAATCTCTAAGTCAAGCCCCTCTGTGAGCATGTCCTTCTTGCAATCAGGCTCCTGCTCAGCAACCATATCCATGTGGCCCTGAAGAATAAGTGGAGCTGCACTTTCCATTCCCTCAGATGCCTCTTTAATCATAATTACATTGTATAAATCATCCTGGTAATACTCCAAGTTGTGAGCCTTAGCGAAATCTACTAGATATGCGCTAATTTTCTCCTCGTGGTAACTAGGATGTGGGATACTACAAATCTCCTCAAAATAATGAAATACTCTCTCTGGCTTACAATTGCTTAATACTGCCATTTTTAAATAAATCTCCTAACTATTAATTATTTATCGCACCCCTCTAAGATGCTTACTCAGTTTTACCCATAAAAACCTATCTTTACTATAACATTTTAAAGACCTAAATTCTATCGAACTTAGGTCTTTAATTTAATACCTTTTAATTTGGTCATCCTCGTCTGTAGATGAATTATCTATGTTCCTAATCTCTACTTCGTAGGAATAATCATCATTAACTTTTACCATTACCTTGTCGCCTACGTGCTTGCCTCTAATTGCTGCACCTAGAGGCGACTCTATTGAAATAAGTCCCTTCAGAGAATTGCCTCTGATAGATGTGACAAGCTTATAAGTCTCCTCCACATCATCCTCTGGAATGTAAATGGTAACTGTGTTGTTAATTCCCACCTCATCCTCGGCACTTGAATCATCTACAACCTCTGCAAATTTAAGCATCTTCTCCAAATATCTGATACGGCTGTCATTCATATTTTTAGCACGCTTTGCCTCATGATACTCAAAGTTCTCAGATAAATCGCCCTGCGCTCTTGTCTCCTTAACCTCTTCTAGAAGCTTTGGTCTGATAACCAGCTTTCTCTCATCTATCTCTGCCTGTATTTTTTCTATATCACCTTTGGTTAATCTCTCGCCCATAACTACCTCCAAAATTATTTTCAGTATTTATATAGTTTAGCACATAAAATCCATAGTAAAAAGCACCCCGCAATTAGGGTGCTTTCATGTTGAAGGGGTTTATGATAATTGTCTGTTGATAATCACTCCTACTTTCATCTCTCACTATATTTACCAATAATTATTAAATCCGTGCTCTATCAATCTATTGCTCTCATAGTATCTCATGGAAATAACATTGCCATCTATCATAGTTCTGTTTCTTGCACCTAGCACTACAGAAATAACTTTCTTACCATCTCTTTCGGCAACACTGACAAGGCACTGACCTGCTCTATTTGCTGTTCCTGTCTTGCCACCTATTACTGCTGGATTGTAGTAAATATTTCCTGGTATCATCAAGGCGTCTGTGTTAACTAGTATTCTTGGTGCAACACATAAATTGGTTGCTGGAATCACAGCAGATTGTAATCCGAAATACTTGTTAAAAAGCGGATGCTTGATAGCCTCTGCAGTAATTAAATACAAGCTTGTCGCATTGGTGTACATCTTATTATCTGGATAACCAGAAGGATTCGTAAAATTGGTATTTACACATCCAAGCTGAGCTGCTCTAGCATTCATCATGGCTGCGAAATTTGGTACCGAACCACCTAATAATTCAGCAAGCACATTACATGCCTGACAATCGGAGCTTACCATCATAGCAGATAAAAGCTGATCTACATTGAGCGCCTCTCCTGCCATAAGTCTTGGCTCCACATGACTAGCATCTGATGGAAGGCTCGCTAATGCTGTACTGCTCACAAGTACTGGAGAATCTAATGCAATATCTCCTCTTTCGATAGCTTCCACTGTCAAAAGCGCCGTCATGATTTTTACAGTACTAGCAGGTTCCAATACGGCATCTGCATTCTGTGAATATATGATTCTTCCAGTTGCATTATTTGCAACAAGACATCCTGCTGCATCAAATGCTATAGCTGGTTGCTGTGCTACATATTCCTCAGCATCTACAACGACATAATTGGTCCAGGCTGCTGAAAGCATTGCTCCAATTAAAGCCAATGTATATAATTTTTTCTTAATGTTTTTAAATATTAATTTCATCAAAACCCATTCCTTCTTTTACTACGTTTACTTTCTCTTCTCCAATGAGCTTTTTCATCATCTCAAAAGCAACTGCCGGTGCAGTCTGCGGACAATATGAGGTGATTATATTATCATCTATTACAACTGGCTCATCAGGTATTACATTTACACCAAAGCCTGCTAATTCCTTTTGTCTATAGGCATCTGCAAGATGATAAGTAGTAGCTTTTCTTCCGGCTAACACACCACTTTTTCCTATTGGAAGGGCCGCCACACAAATACTTGCTATTCCCTTTTTGCTATTATCGAATTTACGAATTAACTCTAGAAATCTCTCGTCGTATGCCTCGCCAAAGAAACCATAGAGATGGTCTCCTCCAGGAATTGCAAGTGCATCATAGTCATCCACATTTACCTCTGCGATTAATTTATCTACCTTGATTTCTGTTCCCCAAAATGCACTTTTTACATCTTTAGTAAATCCGCATGTATCGATTTCTACATCAAAGCCGTATTCGCTTTTTGCCCAACCGGCCACGTCGTAGAATGGAGCAAACTCCATCATCTCAAATCCAGTACAACAAAATATTAGTATTCGTTTCATAAGTGCATATTCTCCTCGCGTAGATGATTACTTCTTTTTTGTTATGTGTAAACCTCCAAATACAGCCACACCTATACAAATCCATATTACAATGTCTGTGTGCCCTTGTCCTGCTGCTAAAATAGTTAACATAACATCCCCCTTTACCTCAAACTACCTTTTATAACTGTACCATATTAATTCATCTATTTATACAGCTTGTAACTATTATCAGTGGAATTTAACTATTACTCACTCCATCTCAACCTTCAAAAACTTCCTCTTGCACTTCACACTATACCTCAAAATATATGATGCCTCGCCTTTATCCATTGCTTGATTGATTTCTTCAATCTCCTTTGTGATATTCTCAATGTCTCTGTACCAACCTAAGAATCTATTTAGAGGGCCAAATATTGAATTTCCTTTTTCTGATGCAAAAAGAGCATACTTTGGGCTATTCTTTGAGCCCTTGAATTCCTGGGAGCGCATAACGAGGGTTGTGTCTATTATTACTCCTTCATTTGGTGATGTGATTCTAATAGTTCTATTTGAGGACTGTACTCTTTCTTTATCAGGGGCTGTTTCATCAAACTCTTTCTTATCAAGTAACAAATAGTCTAGTGAGACATTAAGCTTTTCACCCAGAATAATTAGCTTTTCTACTTCTGGATAACCATCGCCTAATTCCCATCTAGAGACAGCTTGCCTACTTACCCCCAGCATCTCTGCCAATTCTTCCTGAGACATTTGATTTCTTTTTCTTGTTTCTTTTAGATTTTCCGCAAAACTCATGTTATTATCCTCCTTTCAATCTTTTATATTTAGAAGTTTATCTTTCTTGCATTTATTTTCTACCAATTTACATTTGCATTTACGCAACTTCAGCTTGCATTTATTATAATAATAAAAAAATGGCACCGCAAATACGGTGCCACATAAAATGTACATTTTATTCTTCGGGATTCTTAGACTTACCTAGACCATGTCGTTGCTGGTAGACCATAGCCAACATGTCCTGTTGATACTTATCGTCATCGCTCAACACTTTAAGCTTGTCCTTTACTTCAGTTTTTCGTGCACGACAAACTTCCAGCTCTTTTAGCAACTGAGCCTCTTCATCCTCATAGGTTTTCAATTGTCTTTTAAGATCTTCTATGTCTCGCCTTGTATCAGCATCTAACATGGTGCGTTCCTCCCATTTGCATTATTTAGCAAGAATATCCTGTCTAATTAATGCTTTCTTTAAAGCTATCTCAGCTCTTAGCAAATCTATATTTTCGGCCTTGCTTGCTAATCGCTCTCTAGCTCTCTCTTCCGCGCTGCGGGCACGGCTTAAATCAATTTCATCAGGCCACTCGGCAATCTCTGCCAATATTGTCACCTTGTCAGGCAAAACCTCTGCAAGTCCTGCATGAACAGCGGCTCTCTTTTCTGATTCTGCCTCATGGATTGTGCAAATGCCCGGCGCAATAACAGTAGTCAAAGGGATGTGCTTTGGAAGCACACCAATCTGTCCTTCGACTGTATTAAATTCAACCATAGTAGCCTCACCTTCATAAAAGGTACGCTCTGGCGTAATGATTGATACTTTAAAGGTGTTATCTGCCATTTGCCACCTCCTACTTTGCGTTCATCTTGGCACGAACCTCGTCGATTGTACCAGCATTGAGGAAGTAACTCTCTGGAATATCATCATGCTTACCTTCGAGGATTTCCTTGAAGCCACGTACTGTCTCAGCGATTGGCACATACTTTCCTTCGAGACCAGTAAACTGACCAGCTACGAAGAATGGCTGTGACAAGAATCTCTGAATCTTACGTGCACGGTTAACTACAAGCTTGTCCTCTTCTGAAAGCTCATCCATACCGAGGATAGCGATAATATCCTGTAATTCCTTATATTTCTGAAGAATCTCCTGAACACCACGTGCAACTGTAAAGTGCTCCTGACCAACGATACGTGGGTCAAGGATACGCGATGTAGAACCAAGTGGGTCTACCGCTGGATAAATACCAAGCTCGGCGATAGAACGCTCAAGAACTGTAGTAGCATCCAAGTGCGCGAATGTTGTCGCTGGAGCTGGGTCTGTTAAGTCATCGGCAGGCACGTATACAGCCTGAACTGATGTAATAGATCCATTCTTTGTAGATGTGATACGCTCCTGAAGAGCACCCATCTCTGTCTGAAGTGTTGGCTGATAACCAACGGCTGAAGGCATACGACCAAGGAGGGCTGAAACCTCTGAACCAGCCTGAGTAAAACGGAAGATATTGTCGATGAAAAGAAGCACGTCCTTTCCACCTTTATCTCTGAAGTACTCAGCCATAGTAAGTCCAGTAAGACCAACTCTCATTCTAGCTCCTGGTGGCTCGTTCATCTGACCGAAAACCATGCAGGTCTTGTCGATAACGCCTGACTCCTTCATTTCATAGTAAAGGTCATTACCCTCACGAGTACGCTCACCTACACCTGTGAATACTGAGTATCCACCGTGCTCTGTTGCGATGTTGTGGATAAGCTCCTGGATAAGTACGGTCTTACCTACACCGGCACCACCGAACAATCCAATCTTACCACCTTTCTGATAAGGGCAAAGAAGGTCAACGACCTTAATACCTGTTTCAAGCATTTCTGTTGATGTTGCCTGTTCCTCAAATGCTGGAGCTTTTCTATGGATAGGCATCTTCTCAACACCCTCAGGTGCTGGCTGCTCATCAATAGCATCTCCAAGTACGTTGAAGATTCGACCAAGTGTTGCCTCACCAACAGGAACCGAAATTGGTGCTCCTGTAGCAAGTACATCCATTCCACGTACTAAACCATCTGTAGGACCCATGGCAATACAACGAACTGTATCGTCACCCAAATGCTGTGCTACCTCGACAACCAGTCTCTCTCCATTATCTCTTGTAATTTCAAGAGCGTCGTTGATTTCTGGAAGCTCGCTATTTGCGAAGCTTACGTCAAGTACGGCACCGATAATCTGAGTGATTTTACCAATATTATTTGCCATTTTTTCACTCCTATCTGCTTTTTTAAGAAAGTGCCTCGGCACCAGCGATAATCTCGGTCAACTCCTGAGTAATTGATCCCTGGCGGGCACGATTGTATTTTAATGATAGATCACTAATGATTTCCTCAGCATTATTTGTCGCTGAATCCATTGCCTGCATACGAGCACCATTTTCAGATGCAACCGCCTCAACTAAGGCACCATATACAAGTGAAGTCACATACTTTGGAACAATGAGGTCGAGAGCCTCTTCTTCATTTGGTTCAAAGTTCATAAGAGCCTCTGCACCTGAAGATTTAGCTGCTGCAACATCTTCCTCTGCAACCTCTGCTGGAAGTAGCTTCATAAGCTTTGGAATCTGGCTAACTGTATTTTTGAAGTGTGTATATACAAGGTAAATCTGTCCGATTTCCCCGCTTGCATATGCTCCTAGGACATCCTTGCAGATTTCCATTGCATCTGCATAAGTAGGGGCCTCCATCACTGGAGAATAGTCCTTAACAATCTCATAACCCTTATGAGTAAGACTTTCGCCTCCCTTATGTCCTATTACATAAAGCTTTACATCCTCAGGCTTCATATCAGAACCAGTAATCATCTTTACAATATTTGAATTGTAACCACCTGCAAGACCACGGTTTGATGTGATGACAATAACGCCAATCTTCTCAGAACCATTGTCCTTAAGGTACTTGTTATTTACTGCTCCTGCCTTGGCAAGCATGCTACAGATTGTATTGTACATAGCGTTAAAATACGGTGTAGTCTGCTCTGCCTTAGAACGAGCCTTCTGGAGCTTTACTGTAGATACAAGCTTCATGGCCTTAGTGATCTGCTGAGTGCTGGAAACACTCTGTTTTCTTCTCTTTATGTCTCTCATTGAGGCCATAACAGATCACCCTCCTTACTTGTAGCTCTTTTTACACTCCTCGATAGCCTTTATAAGCTTCTGCTCCATATCATCCTCAAGAACCTTTGTAGTCTTAATAGACTCAGGAATCTCTGGATACTTGGTATCAACCAAATCAAACAATGCCTTTTCAAAAGCCTGAATGTCTGCTGTTGGAATATCAAGCAAATATTTCTTAGTAGCAGCATAGATAATCATGATCTGATACTCTACTGGCATTGGAGCATACTGTGGCTGCTTTAACATCTCCTTGATTCTCTCACCTTGAGCAAGCTTCTCAGCTGTATCTGCATCAAGCTCTGAACCAAACTGTGCGAAAGCTGCAAGCTCACGATACTGAGCAAGCTCAACACGGATAGGAGCTGCGATTTTCTTCATAGCCTTAATCTGAGCAGAACCACCTACACGGGATACTGAAAGACCTGCGTTAACGGCTGGTCTGAAACCTGCATTAAATGCTTCTGTCTCAAGATAAATCTGACCATCAGTAATTGAGATAACATTGGTAGGGATATATGCTGATACATCGCCTGCCTGAGTCTCAATGATAGGAAGTGCGGTAAGTGAACCGCCGCCTAACTTATCTGAAAGTCTAGCTGCACGCTCAAGAAGTCTTGAGTGTAAGTAGAATACATCGCCTGGGTAAGCCTCACGTCCTGGTGGACGACGAAGAAGTAATGACAGTGTACGGTATGCAGTAGCATGCTTACTCAAATCATCATAGATGATGAGAACGTCCTGTCCATTCTCCATCCACTCCTCACCGATAGCACATCCTGAATAAGGAGCGATATACTGAAGTGGTGCAAGCTCTGATGCTGTAGCGGCAACAACTGTTGTCCAAGCCATAGCACCATATTCCTCTAATGTTTTAACAAGGGCTGCAACTGTAGAAGCCTTCTGGCCAATTGCAACGTAAATACATTTTACGCCCTGTCCCTTTTGATTAATGATTGTATCAATAGCGATAGCAGTCTTACCTGTCTGTCTATCTCCGATAATAAGCTCACGCTGTCCACGTCCAATAGGAATCATGGAATCGATAGCTTTAATACCTGTCTGCAATGGAGTATCTACGGATTTACGTGAGATAACACCTGAAGCAACACGCTCGATAGGACGGAACTTAGTAGTTTCAATAGGTCCCTTTCCATCGATAGGCTGTCCAAGCGCATTAACTACACGTCCAAGCATAGCGTCACCAACTGGAACCTCAACAACACGACCAGTAGTCTTTACTGTATCGCCTTCGTTGATATTCTTATCGTTTCCTAAAAGAACACAACCTACATTGTCTTCCTCAAGGTTTAAGACCATGCCGTAAACTTCACCAGGGAACTCAAGGAGCTCACCCTGCATAGCGTTCTGTAATCCGTGAATACGTGCAATTCCATCGGCAACCTGAATAACAGTTCCTACGTCTGCCACGTCAAGCTGCGCTGCATAGCGTTTCATCTGCTCTTTGATAACCGAGCTAATTTCTTCTGGTTTTAAATTCATGGAGCGCATTCACCTACTTTCAATTGAATATTTGATAACTCGTGTGACAATTTATTAATCTGAGTTTTGATAGAACTATCAACAACTCTATCTTTAATGCGAATTACCATACCCCCGATTAACTCAGGGTCTACGATATAGTTCATAATAAATGAGCTATATTCTGTAGTTTGAAGCAAACGCTTCTCGACATCTGCTTTCTGAGCATCTGTAAGTTCAAGTGGAGTTGAAACAGTTGCGCGACCGATTTTTTTGTAATCGTAAACTTTTTCAATGTAATAGTTTAAAACGCCTTCTATTTCTTTGATGTGGTCCTTTTCCTCAAGCATTCTAAGGAGTCCCACAATCTCATCACTTACTCTGCCTTTGAAAATCTCGTCGATAATCTGAAGCTTCTCTTCTTTATTGATCTTTGGATGATTCATCATCTGAGAAAAGCCGTCATCTTTTTTAACAACTTCGATTACACCTTCTGCTTCTTTTAAGAAGTCATCGACTCTTCCTGATTCCACAGCTAACTCAAACAACGCATCACCGTATACGTTTGAGACTAATTTAGCCATGTTTTTTCACCCATTTCCTTAAGTGTTTGCTCTACTAAGGTATTCTGAATTGTTGTATCGATGTTGGCAGCTACAACCTTCTGTGCCATTACAGCAGCTACAGAAATCATCTCCTGCTTAACCTCGTCTGCAACCTTCTTCTTCTCAAGCTCTGCCTCTTCGTTAGCACGTGCTACGATGGCAGCTGCTTCTTCCTTAGCATCGCTTACAATCTTGGTTTCATTCTTCAAGGCTTTTTGTCTTGCTTCGCTTAGGATAGCATCTCTTTCTTTTGAGATATCCTTAAGCTTTGCTTCGTACTCCGCCTTTAGCTTTTCTGCCTCTTCCTTATCGTTCTTTGCATCTGCAATATCCTTTGCAATGCCTTCTTTTCTGTCCTTAAGCAGCTTTCTAGCTGGGTTGAACAGCATGTTGGACATTATAAGGAATAGGAAGAATACTGCAATGGCTAAAAGTACTGCATCATTAAGCAATTGTGCATCTAAGTCAAATAGTCTTTCCAACTTTTAGCCCTCCTTTTTTATTTTTCTTCCTAGGTTTTATTAGCCATGGTTAAAATGAAGTATATGAAAACTTCATTTTAATCTGGCTTTCAGCCAGACTACTTTTTTGTAAACCTGTTTCCAAAAAAGCATCCTTATACGGATAATAAAAATCTTGATGATTTTTTTATCCTACTAATGGCTGTACAAAGAGTAACAGAAGGGCGATAACTAAGCCATAAAGACCTGTTGTCTCGGCAACGGCCTGACCAAGTAACATAGTAGACATGATCTGTCCCTGTGCTCCTGGATTACGTCCAACGGCTGCTGCACCGTGACCTGCTGCAATACCCTGGCCGATACCAGGACCAATACCAGCGATAACTGCGAGACCAGCACCAATTGCTGAGCAAGCTTTAATTAAGTCTGTACCTGTAATGTTCATAAATGTTTTCCTCCTAAAAAGTATTATTCTTTTTCAGTCCTCTTAAGAATCACCATAAGACTGAGTAATGTACGTCATTGTTAACATACAGAAAACGTAGGTCTGAATTGCACCTGAGAAAATATCAAAGTATACATGCAATGCTGCAGGCCATACTAAGGCGAACTTTCCTAGCAATCCATATACAAGACCCATAATGATTGTTCCTGAAAGAACGTTTGCAAATAAACGTAGTGACATTGAAATAGGCACCGCAATATCAGAAATGACATTGATAGGAAGCCAAATTGGCAACCATGGTGGCAATGGTGAACATTTATCCACCCAAATGTCCTTTGCACTCTGATGCCTTACCTTTACTACATGAATGCAAACAAAGGTAATTAATGCAAGAGCCAGTGTTGTACCGTAATCGGCTGTTGGTGGTCTTAGGCCAACCAAACCAGATAAGTTGGATACCAAAATGAAACAGAATATGGTACATATCCAGTTTGCAAACACTGGTGCGTGCTTACCCATACTTCCTTCCACTATGCTATCTAGGAGTCCTACAATAAGCTCCAGAATATTTTGGAAGGTATCAGGAACTTCAGTGGCATGCTTCAGCTTGCGATTGGCAATTATGGAAAAGATTACCAATGAAAGCCACACGATTAAGATGCAAACATGTGAGGTTGTGATCCAAACCTCCTGTCCAAATATTTCATACTTGAACAGACCTTTTATCATGTCCACAGTATCGCTTGAGGCCAGTAAAATTCCTTCTGTCACACTTTCACCTCCTTTTCACTATTTATTTCTAAATCTTCATTGCTTTCCATATCTTCATGTTTCTTTTTGAAAGCTTTTATTAGCAAAGGCTGTGCGTAGGCACTAACCTTGAGCCCAAGTACACCGATGATCGCTGTAAACATGTTTCCAAGTTTAAAAAACGTCATCCCTATCATAATTGCACACAAGACAAAATATCTCGCCACCGATTTAAATGAAAGATACTTGTCATGTCCAGGACCTATTCTCACTGATTCCTCAATAATCATCGCTATGTGAATGGCCATGCCAATAGCACATCCGATTCCAATTAAAAGTCCTGTAGTATATCTAAGTTTGTCATTTACAAACCAGACACCGATAATCTCAACCAGCAATCCGTACAGAAGGATTCCTAAAACCAAGCCCGGCAAGGCTTGATTCAATCTCTTCATCCAATTAATCATCCTTTACCTCTTGACTTTGTTTTGCTTCTTCTTCCAGACGTCTCGCACGCTGCCCCGGAGACTCCGGATTCTTGAGATAACCCCTAACCATTCTGTAGGCGCCATTAAATGCCGCAACTATGCCTATCAGAATGCCTGCTATCGTATATCCCTTGGAGCCAAAGTTTTTAGTTAAAACTGCTCCAACTATGGTGCACAGCAATATTGGCGTTATAATGTTTAGGCCAAATTGCAACACAAGCACCAGGGAATTTGTTACTTCCCGATTTTGTTTTCTCTTGTCCTTCAATGTTGTCTCCTATAAAATCCGACAATTATAGTGTTATTTTAATTTCTCGATTTGTGTGCTGATACTGATAAAACTCCACACCTGCTGCTCTAAGCATTCTCTTAGATGCGATAACTGATGGTGTGTTTTCATATTTGTCGCTATCGTAAATTATTGTCTTGATACCAGACTGAATAATTGCTTTAGCACACTCATTACATGGAAAAAGAGATACATACAACTTTGAGCCTTCAAGCGAACCACCCCTATAGTTCAATATTGCATTAAGCTCGCTGTGTGTTGTGTAGAAATACTTATTCTCCAGAGGGTCTCCTACTCTTGCCCAAGGAAACTCGTCGTCTGAACATCCATTTGGAAAACCATTGTAACCCATGGATAGAATCTTATTATCCTGGCTAACAATACAAGCTCCAACCTGTGTATTTGGGTCTTTAGATCTCATACCCGATAATACTGCAACGCCCATAAAGTACTCATCCCAGCTAATATAATCTAGTCTCTTATCACTCATGGTATTCTCCTCCAATACAATATAAATTATGCCTCTAATACCCTCATTAACTTCTCAATTGATGCCTTTAAGACCTCATAGCACAGTCCGTATGTCTGTACTGAGCCACCATATGGATCCATCACCTCAAGCTCGTCCCCAACAAGCTCATTTAAGAGGCGTGTATTTTCCTCTGTGGCATTAGTGTATTCACTTAATATCTTTTGCCTCTGGCTTTCTTCCATGGTAATCACAAGTGTATTCTCGGAGAAATCCGAGTCCATCAGCTGCTTGGAAGAATAATCCGAAAGCTTACATCCATTACTTATTAAAACTGCCTCTACCTTTTGATTTAAAGGTTCTGGGAACTGGACAATCAAGCCTCTGGCCTCACAAATTATGGGCCTATCGTGGGCTATAGCATGAAATATAGCTGTAGCCATAGGTGCTCTGGATGTGCCACTTCCCGAAGCAAAAATAACTCTATTAATATTTTTCATATTCATATTCTCCTGGACAAATCTCCCTAGACCTCGATGGTCTTTTGCCCTGCTGCCTTAAGCAACCTGTTCATAATAGCCTGACCCATCTTTGGAGTGGCAAAACTCTCTGAATAGATTAGGTCAACACTAAGCTCATCAAATCGTCTGAGAATATCGTATAGGTTGTGAGCTATACTACTCTCATCTGAACGATTTCCAATAACAAGCACCTCTCCCTCAGGGTATCTATCCGCAGTCTCAGATGTAGCAATAATGCCCACCTTTTTACCCTCTTTAAGTGCTTCTCTTGTCAATTGATTAATCTTGCCAACTACTGTATCTTCCTCACCTGAGATGATTGTCAAATCACCCTTTGGTGCGTAGTGCTTGTATCTCATACCCGGTGCCTTAGGCTTTGCTCCACTGGTAGTTCCCTTGTCATTGTAAACAATACCAGGGTCCATCCTAACCTCACCAACTACTTTCCTAAGCATATCCATATTGATGAAGCCCGGTCTAAGAATGGTAACTACATCCTCGGTCAAGTCAACGATTGTAGACTCAAGACCTATGTCAACTGCTCCACCATCCAAAATAGCCTCTATCTTGCCAGACAAATCCTCATATACATGGCTGGCCTTGGTAGGACTAGGTCGTCCTGATGTATTAGCACTAGGAGCAGCTATCATACATCCGCTCTCCTCAATAAGTGCTAAGGCCACTGGATTGTTAGGCATCCTCACTGCTACTGTATCAAGTCCACCAGTAGTCTCATATGGGATAACCTGATTTTTATTGCATACCATGGTAAGTGGTCCTGGCCAAAATGCATCAGCAAGTAATTTTGCTGTCTTAGGTAAATTCTCTGTAATATCTTCTAACTGAGAAAACTTTGCTATATGTACAATTAAAGGGTTATCCGATGGACGACCCTTTGCTGCGTATATCTTACGCGAGGCCTCTTTATCGGTGGCATCTCCTCCCAAACCATAAACCGTCTCGGTTGGGAAAGCTACTAGCCCACCGCTTTTTAATATCTCAGAAGCCTCTCTGATATACTCCATATTTATTGGCTCCTCAGAAACATCCATAATCTTAGTAATCATACTCAAAATTATATCACTTTTCCCTTAGAACACAATATTTTTAGATTGTGCAACCCCTTGTAAAATGGGGAAATTCTATGATTTTTCTGTGTCTTACATGTCTTATAAATATTTAGCAATAACATTCCATGTAGCTGAATTATCGAAGCCCTTCTTCCAGAATGCCCCACCTGCAAGACCATAGCTATCCATTATTTTTAACTTCTGCTCGATTGAATTCTCATCCTCAATCCAAATCTTGTAGAATTTGTCTCCATCTGCAAACTCCACATAATACTGACCAGCCTCATCTGACCATTCAGGTGTCAGTCCGTTAGTTCTAATAAATGACTGTATAGCATCTAATCCGTATGCCTTGCTATCGATAATGCCGCCATCTCCATTAACCTGCCATACTCTGCAGTAGAATGGCATTCCAAGGATAACCTGCTCTGCTGGCACCTCTTCAAGAGTAGCTGCAACACCTTCCTCAACAAATCCTATAGATGCAACGGAGCCTGCCTCTGAACTTCCATTTGTGTGCTCATCATATCCCATCATTACCACATAGTCGGCATATTTAGCCTGCTCTGCTCTGTTGTAATGTGGAGTATATTTTGGCATGTAATTATCTACTGATAAAATAATGTCGTTCTTCTCGCACTTGATAGAAAGCTCCTTGATAAACTGGATAAATCCATCGGAAGCCTCATTTGATACCTCTTCGAAATCTATATTGATTCCATCCAAGCCATAAGTAATAGCCTGTGCAAGAATGTTGTTAACAAGCGCATCTCTTGAAGATGTTGTATTTAATACTGTAGTTGTCTCAATGTCACGATTCTCAAAATCGCTTACAAGTCCCCAAACCTGCACATTATTAGAATGGCAAACACTTACGTAATTGGCATTTGCTAGAGATGCTATGCCACCCTTGTTGTCATTTAAGTGGAACCATGTAGGGGAAATAACATTAATATTTCCTGAATTAGTAAGCACTGTAGCAATATCAGCATTAGATGTCTGAGATGTAACCTGATGCCAGAGAAGTGAAATATCACTTCCTATAGAAATATGATTGTAAGTCCTCTCTGGAAGAGATGACTCTACAGTCTTAGCTGTTGGCTCAGAGAATTTGCTATTAGGAATGTATCCCATAACTCCCTTTGCTGAAACAACAAAGCTCCAATCCTTATCCTCAGAAACACGGATTACATTTAATTCTTCATCCTTTTCAACATCCTCTAAGATAGGGCTCTTTCTGCCGTTAGAGATTCTGATTGAAGTATCATTTTTTGCTGTAGCAACCTGCTTTTCATATCCAGCTGTCTCGATAACAATTCTGTCTGGATTCTCAAAAAGAGTGTATTTAAAATCAGATAAAATCTGGAGATAATCAAGTGCAATAAATACTGCATCTCCCTGTGCAACTACTACTGGCTCACCAAGGGAATTATTGCTCTTATCAACTACATAATCAGCACTTCCTAAAGTCGCAGAATATACCTCGCTGTCAGTAGCATATCTAAGTGTTATCTCTGATGGGTCATATACATAGCCGTTGTCGATATTGGCCTTTACAAAGCCAAGCTCAAGATATACATTACCCTCATTTTTAATAGCATTGGCATTTGGTAAAGCTGCGCCAGTTTCGTCCTGAGATTTCTTGTATTCGCCATTCAAAACAACTGAGACTTCATTTTCATGAGTGTTCTGATACCACTCAGTCAGCTCAACATGCTCATTTGTAAATGAATATTTTTTGAATGCAAGAAGACCTACTAATACAACTGTAAGAAACAGTGCAACTGATCCTATGTAGTAATATCCTCTTGGGATGTAATTTTTCTTTTTTCTCCTACGATTGTAGTGGTTATTTCTATGATTACGATTATAGTTATGGTGACTTTGATTCATATGCGTCTCCCTTTCTCTCATATACTGTAAAAGTATAGCAAATCACCTAGTGAAATTCCACTTTTCGCCTTATTATATGGCAGAAAAAAAGAGAGTGTTTGTTACACTCTCTTTTCATATCATATTCGTTACCAAATACTTCAATTTTTATCTGTTCTTCTTATTATCTTTTTCTACTAATAAATAACGATATTATTTTCCTATCTATACTTCTCCTTTCCGCAGCTACCTATAATAAATTAATAATGTCTTCAAAGTTCTCTTCCTTTAATGAAAATGGATTATCTATTTTAGGCAAGTTATTAAGCCTACACCTGTAAGATTCATAAAAAAGTTGTTGTGCTTTCTTGTCTCTACCCAGTTGGCAAAATTTAATGTTTTCCATATCAAATCTTTTAAAAATATTTTTTCGTATGAATTCATGGAAATCACGTCTTTGCCAAGGCATAAAACTACCTATAATAATTTTGTTCTCACATATGTTAAAAACTGCTGCAGTATTATTTCCCAAAACTCCTAAATCTACTATCACATATCCTCTTTCTCTAGCTAGCAATTCTATTGCCTCTTCTACACTGTTTGTCAAAATATATTTAACACCCTTGTATTTGTAGCCTATGCTCCTTCCTATTGATATCTGATTTTCTCCAACCATTCCAAGCAAACTACTTTCCTCTTTCAGTTCGATAAAAATCACATTCTCTCTCAGACAGGAGCCTATAAAATTAGCTATGGCAAGTGAAATAAATGTACAGCCCAACTTAGGTGCCACTGCAGATACACATATGGTTTTTCCCTTATTGTTGTTGTCTTTTTTGTTTTTTATTTTATTAAATATAATCCTTTTCATTTTTAAAAATCGCTGTGAATACTTTCTCTTCTTCTTTGGATAAATCCATGGAATTTCTAGTTAGTGGATACATGTAAACTCTTTTTTTAAGTTCCTTGGCTTTTTTAATAGAAGTTATTTTGTTAGAAAAATTATTGATTATATATACATTTTTCTCCTTAATCCATGGAGGATAAATCATGTTTTGTTGCCAAGGACTGCCGCTTATCACATAGATTAAAATATCCACAGATAGCAGTATATCCGTTGCATCTTTTCCACAATCAAGAACACGCAAACCAACAGGAGGCTTGTGCTTTTCAATAGCATCTCCATAATTCATGACGCCTCTAAAGCAATCGTGGTATAAAACGCCTTCTTCTAATCTTGCGCTCTTCACAGATTTCCAAATATCATTAACAGTATTCTTTCTTAAATCCTCGTAATAGGTATCTATTTTTCTTTTATTGAAAAATTTACATAAAGATATCGCAATATGTGTGGTACCTACTGATGTGCCAGAACCTACTACTGCGATTCTTTTATCAAGATGCTTCTTCCCAAATTTTTCATTTCCCTTACTCCCTATTAAAGCTATCAACTGTTCTTTCAGCACTGATATGCTTTTAGTCCTTAATTCCACATTTTCAGCTGTAGCTTTTTCTATCAAATAGGCTAATTTATAATCATCTTTTGCATAACTATTGCTTCGCATAAAATCTATCACTTTGCCTACGGCATAGATGTCGCATCGCTCGTCTAGAAAGCCTCCTCTTAATTGCTCTGGAGCCGCCCAATTTGGGGTTCCCTGAGGATTCATCTGCCTACATTCTGATTTTCTCATAGATATACCAAAATCAATAAGGCGAATCTTTTCCTCCTGAATAATCAAATGATCCGGCTTCATATCAAGATAAAGTACAGGCTCTCTACCTGCCTTATGCAAAAGTTCCACAATAGAGCAAATCTCTACTGCAAACTTTATCAATTCATCTTTCGTGATTACTTTGCCAAGCAAGTACTCCCTCAATGAAATTCCATCTATATATTCTTCAATCAAATAATAGACTTCTTCATCTTCTTCTACTTCATAAATGGTGGGTAATAGGGTCGAATTAAACCCTTGTAAAAGATGTGCTTCGGATAGGATGCTGTGTGCATCAGGACTAGCCTTGGAAATGGCCTTCAGAATCCTGAGTGCTCCTATCTTCTTGTGTCTGACAAGCACCACTGCGGTAGCTGCTGACTGTTGCAGTGTCTTAATAATCTCATACCTGTCATCCAAATTGATATTAATCAATATATCAGCTCCTTCCATCCGGAAAAAGCATCTTGCGCTAAAATTTATATCACATAAAAAATTATATTGCAAGCATATTTTTTAATTGACAACTTTTCTGTAACTGTTGTGGTTTAATAAAAATTTAAGATTTTTTCACTGTTTTTATATGCCTCTTTCCTTTACTTTCCGATATAATATATATATAATAGTCGAACAAGAAACGTAATAGCATCTTTTTCGATTCGGGAGGTGATTTTATGAAGATTGAAAAAATCAACGAGAACCAGATCAGATGCACTCTTTCAAGAGAAGATTTAATTAGCCGTCACATCAAGCTATCTGAGCTTGCTTATGGCTCTGCCAAGGCAAGAGAGTTATTCAGAGAGCTTATGGAGCAAGCATCATATCAATACGGATTTGAAGCAGAGGATATCCCTCTAATGATAGAAGCAGTACCACTTTCGTCTGAGTCCATTGTTCTACTTGTTACTAAGGTAGAAAATCCTGACGAGTTAGACACTAGATTTTCTAGATTCTCAGAGGATGAGGACGACGATTACGACTATGATGACGATGATGTAACAGCTAGCAAGACAAAGCCATTTAACGAGACTTCTGCTAGTGACATACTTAACATGTTCAATAGTCTACTTGAAAAGGCAGCCGACGCTGCCAAGGCTTTCCCAGAGCAGGCAGCTAAAAAAGGATTGCCAGTTGATATCACTAAGATGTTTGTATTTGATAATCTTGATGATGTCATTAGACTTTCATCAATCCTGGCTACCTTCTATAACGGCAAAAACTCTCTTTATAGGAGTCCATTTGATGGTCAGTACTATCTGGTAGTTAGCAAAACAGATGATACACCAGAGGTATACAACAAAGTTTGCAACATTCTTTCAGAATACAGTGATCAGCAGAATTATGTAGTAGGTACAGCACAGTATATGTCTGAACACTACGACACAATGATTCAGGATAACGCTGTACAGAAGCTTGCAATGATATAACAACCCTCAAGCCCAAGAAATCTTGGGCTTGTTTTTTTGGAATACTGCGGGAAGACACGCCCATCGAAAGATTTGCTTCGCAAATAGGGCGTGTCGTGGCAAACAAAAAAAGAGCTTCGCTTTCGCGAAACTCTTTTTTAATTTGCTCTTATTAGCCCTGTGAAATAGCTCCTGTTGGGCAAACACCTGCGCAAGTACCGCAATCAACACAAGCACCTGCATCGATATTGAACTGTGAGTCGCCCTGTGAGATAGCTCCTACTGGACACTCTGGCTCGCATGTACCACATGAAACGCATGAATCAGAAATAACGTATGCCATGATTAAACTCCTCCTTAATATTTGTTATTAATAAAAATTATCAATTTCGCAACTGATGTGTTTACTATACACCTTAATTGTGTCTAAATCAAGAACATTTTTGTATTTTTAAAAATCCCTTAGTTTTACTGCCTTACACAGGTTCGCCTCAACTAACTTCGATTGAAATCAGCTAACAAAAGTTCAAATTGTGTACACAACTATTTTATCAGTTGTATGCAATAGAATTGTATATTATCAACAACAATTAATATATGGCGTTGATAAATATTTTCAACCATGTTATCATCTGAAACTAGGAGATAAAAAGAAAGGAAGGAACATATAATGGCAAGAGTTTCTAAGTCAACTATGATCGGCGAGCTTCTTCAGATTGATGCTGATGTAGCTCCTATCTTACTTAATATCGGTATGCACTGCCTTGGATGCCCATCATCTCAGATGGAGACAATCGAGGAGGCAGCTATGGTACACGGTATCGACGCTGATGACCTCATCGAAGAGATTAACACATTCCTTGATTCAAAGGCTTAATAAGTAAGACAAAAGAGTATCGCATTCGCGATACTCTTTTTATATGCATAAGCTCCTAAACTTTACTCATTATCCAATATCTCTAGCAATTCCTTAAAACTACTTACTTCTACATCCGGAACATAATTATTGTTAATAGGTTCTTGCTCACAGCTTATCCCTTGACGTAGCCATATAGTTTTAAATCCAATTTCTTTTGCTGGAAAAATATCATTGTCTAATCTATCACCTATCATGACAGCATCTTCTGGCCTGCAATCTGCTTGTTCAAGAGCTCTTAAGAATATTTTTCTATCCGGCTTCTCCAAGCCCTCAGCTTCAGAAAGTAAACAGATGTCAAAAAATCTATCCAAGCCATCTTTTTCTAATCTATCCTGGGTCTCACTTGGCTGATTGGCAATCACTCCGATGTTATACTTTAAGCTAAGTCTTTCTAGTGTTGAAATAACATCTGGATATACTTTTTCTTTGTCTGCGTAATATGGTATTGTCTTTTCTATGCCATATTTATTTCTTACAGCAGCAAAAGGGGATTTAGCGTATGCTGCCGCTGCCTTTATCATATCATCATAAAATATTTCTGCAGTTACATCATAATCTACATTGCTCAATAAGGTCTCAACTCTATCCTTATCAGCTTCAGTCTCATCATAAATCGTATTTCCGATATCAAAAAACAACCACTTTACGTCCATCTATTACCCCTTTATAACATAATCAGCTAATTTACTTGGCGAATACATATTTACATAATGTCTCTCTGCGGGAAAATATCTATTCTCATATTTTTCCTTTATATCATCAGCTGTTCCAATATATCCGTCTCGCTTTAAAACTCTCGTTAATCTCTCAGATTCTGGAACATCAATATAAATCATATAGTCAAATACCTGGGACAATTCTTCCCTTTGAAGAAAAATACCTTCTATTAAAACTACGCTGCCTTCCTTAATATCAACTGACTTCTTCTCATACCTATCCTCATCTTTATCATATAATTCGATAAGGCCAGTAAACTTTCCATTTTTCCTTATTGGATTTATAACATTTTCCAACAAATAGTCATATCGCCACTGCAAATTATAGTAGCATTCCCACTCGGCATAGTTATCATTGTATCTAATCTTCTTGGGATGAATAAAATCATCTATGTGAAATACTTGTATAGGAATATTCTCCCCTGATAACTCCTCATAGATTTCTTCTGATATAGAGCTCTTTCCTGCTCCACCAAGTCCATCAATTCCGACAATAACTGTCTTTCCGTCTGTTAGCTTTTCTTTAATTTTTTCTAGCATAAAATTATACGTCTCCAAAAAATTCCAAAAGTCTATTTTCTACTTCTTCGTCTGCCATACTCTGTCCTAAGTGAATACTTGGTTTTGTCTTACCATGAAAATCGCTTCCTATTGTTTCAAGCAAATTGTTGCTTTTGGCAAAGCTATGATAAAAATCCACTTGCTCTTTAGTATGGTAACTACTAAATACTTCTATTCCTTTTACTCCTGTATCTATTATTTTTTTCAGGACTTCCTCATCCTCAGAAATATTTTGACCTGGATGAGCTAGTACAGGTATACCTCCCGCCTCTACTATCATATCAACAGTCTTTTCTAAATCCATATAAACAGGTTTTAAATTTGAAAACTCGCCGTTTCCAAAATAATCCCAATAGAAATTTACATAAGGATTATCACTGCGATTTCCGCCATTTAAATATTCCTTTAATATATCATGATTATTTTTGTTGGCTAAAGCAACTTCAGCAATCATTTCTCCTGTCACTGCGCCATTAGGAGAAAGTTTATAAACCTCATTTTCATCAAGCTCAATCCCAACACTTTTAATAGCATCTATTCTTTGCTTTGAAAGTTCAATTTCCTGTGAAATAATACTCTGCTCATATTCATCTATAGCATTAAGATTTTTACTTAGATTATAACCTAATACATGTAAATTTATATTTCCTATTTTACAATCTATCTCTGTGGCATTGATAAATTTAATTCCATTTAACTCTGCATATTTTTTCCCTTCTTCAAGGCCTTTAACAGAATTATGATCAGCAAATGCCATCATTTTTATCCCAGCGTCTAAACATTTATCAACTAATTCTTTTGGTGTGAACTCTCCATCATCACTATGTTTTGTATGCATGTGTAAATCTATTTTTCCCATATTTTTCCCTTTGCATGTAATCATATTATAAACCAATACTTCATCACAAATAGCCCATAGAAATAAATCTATGGGCTATCCTTTTTAGTTAGCACAATATCTTTAACTCTTCTTTTTGTCCCAAAAGCTCACTTGTTTCATCTCTTGAAATAAGCATTGCCTTGTTGATTTGCTCTTTTGCAAGCTCCTTCTGTTTACCATTTAATAAGCTCTCAGCTAATTTCACATAGAATTTTACTTTTAGAGAATTGCACTGTGAGTAATCAATATTTTTATTCTCTAAGGCAATTTCCATAGCTTTAAAAAATCCATCACTATCTACGTTTGCCTTAACTTCATAAAAATTATTTAATCTTGCTCTTGTTGAGCACTCTGTATTTTGAGGTATTCTGTACAAACTAGGAATTGTTGCATCATAAATGAATTGACCCTTATGTGCCGCATATCTTAACCATGTATTTGCATCTTCTGATGCTTTTACAAGTGGGAATGGCTCCATATATGCTAAATCAGTTCTAACAGCTGTCGCAGATGTCAAATTCGTATAATTCTTATCAGTAGCGATAGCAATCCATGCATTTTCTCCCTCTACAATATCTCTTGTATGTCCTTCTAATGTTTCATATATTGCTGGTGATAATTTACTTTCCTCAACTAGATTGCTGTTCTCATCAATAACTTTAAATGTTGAATATACAACATTTACATCATCATTATCTATGAACTTTTTCCTTACATTCTCTAGTCTTTTTGGATTAGAAATATCATCTGCATCATTAAACAAAACAATTGGCGATCCGTTTTTATATGCAAATTCTATTCCGCAATTTCTTGCATGCCCTGGTCCCTTGTTTTCCTCACAGTAAATAACATGGATTTTCTCAGGATTAAGAGCTTTGATTGTTTCAAGATATTCCTTGGCTTCTTTACAAGGTGAATCATCATCAACTAACACAATATTCCAGTTATCATCTGTTTGATTCATGATACCCTGAATTGTTTCATCTAAATGCTTTCTGCTAAGATCATTTTCTGTTCTCCAATGTGGTATCACAAATGTTGCGGTTCCGTTCTTATAGTCTTTATACATTTTTCTTTCTCCTATGCTAAATTTAGTACATCTCCATATTCATTTGATTCATAAACATAATCCCCATATGAAAGCTTTGGTTTTATCATTTTTTGTGCTAGATCGTTTTCACCTTTGATAAAAAAGCCTTTGACCTCATTGTTTACAAGCCTAACTATAGCCGCCGATTCTTGTGGTAATAATACCTTCAGCTCATTTACAATCCCATCATTTTTAATCTTTACACTATGCTCTTTTTCTTCATTTGATCTAGAGAATATGAAAATGTGTTTTGTTAATTTGTCATCATTATGGATTCCCCATGCTTGAGTTTCATAATCATCACTATACACATCAAATGATACATCTATATCTTTAATCAATTTTGTAAACCCATTTGAGTAATGATTAATATCATAATTAATACTTGAGTTTAGATATACGATTTTTCCGCCATTACTTTGGAAATCATCTAATTTCTCTTTTACTTCTTTAGACAAATTAATTCCTTCGGCCATGAATATAACTTTATATCCTATCGACTCTCTTTTTTCGAAGTTATCGGTACTTATTAAATCATAGTCATAGCTATATGCTCTCATATTATGTTGGAACCAATAAAGTGTATCTAATGCAATATTTTCCTTACCGGCATTTAAACATCCATCATAATAATCCTGTGGGTTGATTAGATAAGCGCAGTCATTATTGCGAACACTATTAATAATTTCATCTCCATATTTTTCTAAATATGAATTGAATTTATAAATAGTATTACTCTTTTTTTCGTTATACTTACCCTGACTATCAATCGGGCTGCAATCTGGGTAAGGTCTTTCATAAATATTATCTAGATTTTCATCCCATTTTGATGTTGCTGCTCCAGTATAAATATTGTATCCCTTTGCCCCGTTTGCGATTGACAATGCTGCCTCATAGAATGGAACTATGGAAGATTCATACTCTTTTTCATACAATTTCGAAAATCCCCAATTGCATTCCATATGAATTCCTTTTTCTCTTTTTGCAACAAGTAAATATGTATAGAATTTTTCTTTATCTTCTACAATATTTCCACCCCATGAAGTAAATCCATACATTATGTTTGCACCATATTCTGGTCTTACCTTGGATATCCATGTAGACACTCCCTCAGGGGAATTCAATGGAAAATTATAATTAGCTATTACTGGAACAGTACCTACGCATTTCTTTTGAAATCTTTTGTATGTTTCATATAAGCTTTTATATTGATAATCAATCCATTCTTTACGAATACTCTCAGATACTAAAGATTTTTTTTCATTTGTAACATTATTAAAATCCTTATAATCAGTTGCGAGGCAGCTGTTTAAATATTTGATTGTTTTATATTTATTCTTCAAATAATTGGAAAATCCGTCTATTGCACTCTTAGAATAATCCCAATCCTTAATTAAACTATTTGCGTCTGAAAATATTCCTTCATTCATTAATTGAATGCCAACAATACATCCATTAGGATAAAAATGTGAACTTACTGCATTAATTACAGCTTCATACCATTTCTCTGCTGAATTTATAAATTTCTTGGAGAAAGATGATGGTATATAATAGCATCCTTTTTTCCTTTCGTATTTACATAGCTCACCATTTAAAGACTCTTTTTTCTCATAATCAATATTATTTAATTCATCTGGTAAGCCACCGTAGTTTACTTCTGCATGTATAAAAGGTCCTGGTTTAATAATCATGTTTAAACCGCAGCTTTCACATTCTTCTATAAACCGAATTAAATTTGTATTTGGCTTATCATTTCCTTTAAAATCGTATTTATTCGATTCTAAATTCACCAAATGATGTCTCCATGGTATGTAGCATGTAACAACATTTATTTTTAATTGCTTCAGCTTCTCTAACTTATCATGCCAATCATCAACTGAATCTCTATAATATGGATAATCTGCGCACATCAGTAGTTTGTTTTTATTATTCATCCATATTTTACCCCCTAAATATTTTTTCCTTCTCCATTCCTATGTGTATGCTTCCTCCATAGACTGGATCCATTTTCTTGATTTAAATAATGCAGTCATTAAGCAATATCTGATAAGCTCTTCTATTATTTTTCCAGCAAAGACTCCCCAGAATCCCATCTTGAAATAGAAGGCAAGTATAAAAGCAAATAGTAATCCTAAAAATGTTGCTATAGTATCCACCAGCATGACATTTTTTGTTTTACCACCACTTTTTAATACGCCGTTACCAAGTATAAAATTAATGATTTTTATTATTTGTATACCTGCATTAATAGATAAAGCTATTTTTGCTACCGCAACTGTTGTGGCACTTGTATCTGAGTACATCATAGGTACTCCAGTCCATGTAAATATCACAAGTAATATTCCAAATATTATTGCTGATATCTTTCCTGCATTTAGGATTAAATTAGATTTTTGTACTGCCTCATCTACTTCATTTTTTCCTAAGTGCTGAGCAACAAGTGAGAATCCTACTACAGTAAATCCAAATGAAAACATTATGAATATTTCTTCAACACTAAAAACAATTTGATAGGCAACTATCGCAAATGTTCCTATTCTAGTGTAAAAGCTATTGTACATAAAGCTTCCAATTGCCCATGCTAGCTCTCCTATAAAAATTGGAATACTAATCATTGCTATATTCTGCAAAAGTTTCCTATCTGTGCTCATTAGCATATTTTGAAGAGATAATAATCCAATTCTTCTGTAATGAATTACAAATAAAACAAGTATTAATAGTCGTGAAAGGATTGTAGCAATTGCCGCACCTTTAATGTCCATTCCTGCCACAAATATTAAAATATAATTTAGGCAGGTATTTGTTAGCAAGCCAACTCCGTTTGCTACTAAAGGTGTTTTGGTGTTATTCATTGCTCGTAAAATACTTCCTAAAATACTATTAATTACGGAGCACATTAATGAGAAAATAACTATATTCCAATACTGTTCTACGTACTGAATGACTAAATCTTCCGCACCCATAAATAAAACAATATTTCTAATTGAAACCTTAAATATAACTATCAATCCAATGGCACCTAATACTGCTACCTTTAATACATCATGGATTATCTTTTTTATTGTTTCAAAATCCTGTTTTCCATAGTTTTGTGCAATTAGTATTCCTACTCCAGAAGCTATTGCTGCTACTATTATCAGTATCAATGAATAAATCTGGTTACATAGGCCAACTGCAGCCAGCTTCTCATCACTTATATGGCTTATAAATACATTATCTATCAGTCCTAATACTTGCTGAAAAACCATCTCAATGCTTGCGGGAACCGCCAGCATTATTATTGGCCAATATTTATTATCACTTATTATTTTCTTCAATAGCTTTCTCCTTATAGGTTTTCATCATTTTCTGATATGAGCATAACTTTCATATGTTTGCAATTTTCTACATCAATTAAGTTATTTACTGCTGGTTCATACTCAGAAATAGGAATCTTTGTAGTAATTAACTTATCGATATCTTTGAAACTGCTAATATAATCCATTGCTGGAGCCATCTGTAAATGTTCTTCACCAGTTCCTACAAGACTAATTCCCTTTGTCAAATAATCTAATGTATTAATTGTAATTTCGTAATCGTTCATGAAGCCAATAGCAAAAAGGCGAGCTCCCTTTGCAGCAAAATCTACTGCATTATGTAATTGATTACCAACAGCATCGATAATTACATTAAATTTCTTTCCATTTGTTAACTCTAATACTTTTTCCATTGTTAACTCGTTTGGATAATAAACATCAGAATTAAACTGCTTTGAAAATTCATTTCTAAAAGTATTTATTTCTGTACCTACAGTTGTTTTTGCAATTCTCTTGCAAACCATCTGGCACAGATTTCCAATAGTTCCTGATCCTAACACTAATACATTGTCCTCAGGTTGAATGTTAGCCTGTTTGATAATATTTAATACACAAGCTAATGGCTCAACTAATGCAGCTGTTTCCCAATTCATTCCATCTGGAATCTTATACATAAACTTTTCTTCGCCAACATAATACTTTGTATATGTTCCATGACATCCAATTCCTAATTGATAATCATCAAAATGGTCACAATAACAAGTCAATCCCTGACGGCAATAATCACATTTTCCGCAAAACTGTGTTGGGTCAATTACTACTCTGTCTCCAACTTTATAATTTGTAACATTCTCACCAACTTCTACAACTGTTCCAACTGCTTCGTGGCCTAATGCCATACCAGCTTTAGCTACCATTTTTCCTCTAAGTACATTTATATCTGTACCACACACACCGGTACCGTAGATTTTCACTTTAACCTGTGTTTTTTCAACCACCTGTGGTTCCGCAATTTCTGTCCATACTAATTTATGATTCTTATCTGTTGTTAACGCTTTCATATTAGTCTCCTCATATTTTGTCTGATTTGATTAGTAAATTTAGTTAGATACATTTTTCATTTGTTTATTAATAATTTTTATGCAGAAGGTTCAGCATAAGCATCTGTCTTAATGGCGCTCTCTACTGCCTTAATGCTTCCTCTTTGTACCATATCGAAGACGCCATCCAAGATGTCACATACCTCTTTTGCCTCTGCCTTTGTTATTGTTAATGCCGGTCTGATTTTTATTACATTTCCGATACCATAACGAGAAGTTCTTAAAATAAGGCCATTATCAAATGCCATCTTTGTTATTTTCTTTGTTAACTCAAGATTCTCTTCTCCCTTAGAATCTATAATTTCAAAGCCAATCATAAGGCCTACGCCTCTTACTTCTCCTATGAAGTCATACTTCTGCTGAGATGCTTTTAATCTCTGTACAAAGTATTCACCTACATTTGTTACATTATCTAAGAATCCATCTCTTTGGATAATTTCCAATGTTTTCACACCTGCTGCTGCCGATACAGAATTCGAACCATAAGTAAATGAATGATAGAATCCTTCCATTTTTGAATACTCTTCTTTACAAGCAATTGCTGCAATCTGGAATCCTGTACCACCTAGTCCCTTAGCAATTGTCATAATATCAGGCTGAACATCAAAGTAATCAGCTGCAAACATCTTGCCTGTACGTCCTACACCTGTTTGAATTTCATCAAAAATTAATGCAAAGCCATATTTATCTGCCAGCTTTCTTAACTCTACAAAATATTCTCTAGGCGGAATAATATTGTCTCCATTTCCCATTATAGGCTCTACAATTAATGCTGAGACATTTCCATTAGCTGCATATTTAATGAATTCCTCTATGCGTGTGGCACACATCATCTGACATTTATCTTTTGTTGAATTATAAAAACAACGATAACAATATGCTGGTGGAACATGTACAATATTTGCATTACCCAAATTACTAAATGGCTCTCTTCTAAATCCTAAACCAGAAACATTCATAGTATAGATTGTTTGTCCCACATGAGATCTAAACATAGAAATTACACCCGACTTCTTGTTGTAGAAATTGGCCATCTTTATTGCACCTTCATTGGCTGTAGACCCTCCAGATACCTTTAGATGAATTTTTGTCAGATCCTTTGGTGTCACCTTAACCAACTCATCAACCAGCTTTGCAACTGGTTCGCACATATAACTAGATGTTATGTGCACCATTTTTTCAGCCTGCTCCCTCACTGCATCAAGTACTTCTTCGTTACTATATCCCAGACTTAAATTGAATGTAGCCGCTGCGCAATCAATATATCTCTTACCCTTTTCGTCCCAAAGATATATTCCTTTGCCTCTAGTCATTACAACATCTTCTGTTGGTGTAAAAATATGTTTGTTATTAATCTCCTCGTAAAAACTTTCCATTATTGTCCCTTTCTCCTTGTGTAGTAATTTTTAGATGAAATATATAGTTCCAGTAGGCAGTTTTATTTGATGATAGGGATATACATTCCACTGGTCTATATTTTCACATATAAGGTATTTACAAATACGATAAATACCTCCCCTTCATACATCTGATAATTTCATATAAAAACCCTCCTTTTTTTAATGTGTAAATTATACTTGGTTTTTATATCTATCCATGGACCATGTTGAATTTATAACTCTCCATGTAATTTTTCGAAGGAAATTTATTTCGCCTTCCTTTTTCAACGACTTATTATTAATTTTTGCCCTAGAATTTCTATATTTTTCTCTGCTTTCTTTTTTCAAATTTTGCACAAAAAAGGGAGCCGCAGCTCTCGCTACGACTCCGGGGAATAATTTTGGCGATTATTTCAAATCGTGGTTATCTTACTTGTTGAATTTTTTGAGATCAGCAGGCATCTTTGGTTGATGAAGAATACATACACAACGAGAATCTGCTGTTGCCTTAGCTGTAGTTCTAGCTACCTTTTCTAACATCTTTGCCGAAATATTCTTTTTCATATTCATCTGTAAATCCTCCCTTTTCTGCTTACATCGAATAAAACGATTATACCCGTTAAAAAGTCTTATTACCTTGTCATGTTGAAATTAGCAGTTTACATGTAATTTTTCCATATTTTCATATAGGACAACTACCACTGTAAACTCATCCTTTTGATTCTTTATCAGTACATCTCCATCATATTCCTTGGCCGCCATCTTAATGGAAAGTATACCCATTCCATGATTCTCTTTGTCTTCTTTTGTTGTCTCTATATCTCCAGCACTATTTTTCTTAATTTCTCCCGTGAAGCTATTTTTTATGCAAATTTGCAGCATATTCTTTTCATAGCCCATTTCAAGTCCAATATATTTATTATTATCTACCTTAACACACGCCTCTATAGCATTCTCTAGTAGATTTCCAAGAATAATGACTATGTTTTCATTTTTAAATGGTAGCTCAGTAGGAATAAATACATTTGATGTAAACTCTATTCCAAGCTCCTTAGCCATCGAGTACTTATAATTTATAAGTGAATCTACAACAATATTTCCAGTTCTTGATATATCACCCGTTTTTATAAGTTTACCATCATTAAGTAAATTCTCTATGTAATCCCGAGCATCATTGGTACTTCCAGAATCAATCATTCCCAAAAGACTTGTAAGATGATTTTTCATATCATGGCGTAGTCTTCTCAGCTCCTTGTATGTAGCCTCCTGCTCCGCTGTTTGCCTGCTACAAAGCTGAATCTGCTGCACAAAAAGCTTATTCTGCGCCCGCAATTGTACAGTTCTATTTACCCAATCATAAGCATCAAAAATCACATAATTTGTTAAAAGCAATACCACACTGGCGATGGCTGCAAATCCATCATAATTTGGATATTTTCTTGAAACCTCTACACTAACTATCTCAAAATAAATGCTTACTACTGGAATCCAGGCAAGCATAATAAATGTTTTGAGGGATATATCCTTTGAAAACCTATCTTTCTTATATTTCTCTATGGTAATAACTATTAAGAGTACACTCATCTGGGATAAAAAGTCTGCAACTCTTTCAGATACTATATAGGAAATACCAATGCTTTCTATAGTAATGCCAATAAGAGATTCAACAGTCGTCCATATAGTGAAAATTACTATTACGGAGAATATTTTCATCAGTAATGATGCTTTTTTTGTCACAATCGCTATCGTAAATACAAAGAGCATATTTCCTATCAATAAATATGTGCCTCGAAATGAGAAAATATTCATTGTAGTTGCAACATAAATATAATAAAGCACCCACAAAATATTACTTACAATGTCTTTTTTTTCAGAACCCAGCAACACCCCCATACACTTTCTTACAATCAATACTTGACAGAAAGCCAGCAAAACCCCTGAAAATAAAGCCACATAATTAGTCATTTTACGATTGTGATCCCCCTGCTATCTCACATACTTTTTGTCTAACAGTTGACCTCCTGTCCTCACTAATTCTCAGCACATATTCTTCGTCCTTGCACTCGAGAACCACCTCGGAATAGGTCATACTTTTAATGTATGAATAGTTTACCAAAAAGGATTGATGTATGCGTATAAAATGCTTGTTTATTTTTTGTATTTCTTTTTCTAGATTATTGAGTTTTCCATAGAAAGACCTTACAGTCCCATCATTCATATGAATATCAACCAATCGTTTGTTGCTTTCGAAATACACTATTTCCTTTATTGGTACACTATATTCTTCTTTGTTATAGCTATAAACAAATAGGTTGTTCATACCTTCTATTTTTTTTATTGCTTCAGCGCAATAGCGCTGCAATTGTTCAAGTTGAATAGGTTTTGAAACAAATCTGAAAGGCTCTACTTCAAATAATTCTTTTAAATAATCATCATAACTAGATATATATATAATCAGTGTATATCTGTCTAGCTGACGTATTCTTCTGGCAGCTGTTATACCATTCATTTTCTTCATTTCTATATCAAGAAAAATCATGCTATAACGGTGACCACTTTCAATACTTTTTACTAGTGTTTCCCCATCGAAAAATACATCTATCTCCGTCTTTTTCCCATTTTTGGCAAATTCGCGACTAATTATGTCTTCTAATTTTGAAGTAAAACTTATATCGTCATCACAAATAGCTATTCTCATTCTCCACCTATTAAACCTCAAACATCTCTCTATATTCTGCAAACTTAGCAAGTAATTCTTCATGATTGCCCTTATATATGTGGCCATCTTGTATATATAGGACCTCATCCACGTATTCTACCATGCTGAGCTTATGCGTTGACACAAATACCGTTTTTTCCTCTAACAATCCCCCAGGAGCAAGCAAATTTTTAATGATTTGTTCTTCATCTACCACATCAATATTGCTAGTTGCTTCATCTAATAGATACATACTAGAATCTTTAAGTAAGCATCTAGTAAGACAAATCCTCTGCTCTTGCCCTCTTGATAAATTCTTGCCCTTTGATATATTTGTAAACCATTTTAATGGCTGGGCTTCTACTATTTTATCTAATCCTATGGCCTTTACCACTTCGTCTATACGTATCTGGGAAATATCCTTTTGTCCAAAAATAATATTTTCCATAATGGAAGCATCAAGTATTGTAGTATCCTGATCCATGTATATAGGCTTGTCTTTGATACTATCATTAAACAAAACCTGACCATTATAATCGCATAGCAGATTAGATACTATTTTTAAAAATGTTGACTTTCCACTTCCAGATTTTCCTATTACAGCATATTTTTTTCCCTCTTTTATCTCAAGGTTTACATCTGATAAGCAACATTTGCTTCCATAAAAATAAGACATATCCTTGATAGAAATCAAACTATCACTGCTTGTGGCATACTGTCTTGGCCTATCCTGCATATACTTTTCATCAAGCAATTCATTTGTCTTATCTATAACAGGTAATACTTGATAAATAGAATTTAAAGCCTGTCCTATAGTAGTAACATTTTGTATTACCAAATAAAGAAGTGGAATCAAAGCTATCTGGGATACAAAATCCTTGTTTCCACTGATAATAATTGAAATCGTGATAGTGGCAATTGGTACTATATACATAAAAATGTTGGTCAAAACATTTTGAATACTCTGAAGTATTACTAGCACTCCATATTCTTTTGTCTGTATTTCATTTTCCTTGTGCCACATTTTTGTAAAGCTATCCTCTACGCCGAGGACTTTTATTGTAAGAATGGCTCTGACAATATTCTCACTTGTCGTATTTAGCTTTATTATTTTTTGAGTGTATTTGTTACTGGCTGAATATATCTTAGCTCCGATTAATATATAAAGTAATAGATACACAAATATCATTATCGTAAATACGAATCCAACAAGCAAGCTTTTTGAAAATACAATCCACTGAACTAGGATGATTGTGCAAAAAGCAATCAATGATGGAATCATCCTCATAAGTGTGGAATCCTTTATGGCGCCTCTTGCATTTATTCTATATAGTAAATCACCATTACTTCTAAAGGTGAAGAACTTATAGTTTTTTGCCACCATTTGGTTAAGCAAATTGTTTCCATATATCTGCTCAAATATAATATTGAATCTGTTTGTAAGTATGCCCTGAGCTATACTTCCAACACAAAGTATACCGATAGCAAGAAGGAGAACGCTCAGTACTTTTGTGCTGGAAGTCCCATAAATGAGTTCGTTGTACAGATACGAATAGCTCATAGCTACAATCTGGGTTGCCACTGCTGTCAACATTAAGCCAAGCATTATTGCTAAGACTTTACTTGATTTAAAACGAGACAATATGCTTATACTGTCTTTTGGTATGAAAGTTTTCTCAATTTGATTTAACTTAACTAGTACCTTACTGTAGATCTTATAAAATTCTTCTTTTTCATAACTTATGCGACCGATCGCAGGATCAATCCCCATGACTTTGGTTTTAGTAACCTTAGTGACTACTATAAAATGATTGTTGTTGACATAGGCAATCCCAGGTAGCATCGAATTTTCTAATTCCTCTACCCTAAAACCTTCCACCCCAAATCCATATTCCTTTAATGCCTCTTTAAGCTGCAGTACATTGCTTCCTGCTCGGGACAGTTCAATTTTCTCTGCCAATCTATACACAGGAACTTTTATACCGTAGCTGTCCATAAGCATTGTGGCACAGGCTATCAAACAATCAGATTCACTTGTTTGTAAAACAACTTTCACAGACTCTCCTCCTTAGAGATTTTCGCAAGTTAAAATTGATTTGATATGACTATTCTCATATCTATTTAGAAGATATCTTATTCCTGTTTCACCAACCATGTAACCGATTGCATTTATCGCACCTGGTGCACCAATACAGCTATATCCATCTTCTCGAGCTACATCAAACATCTGCTCTATGTATTTTTTATTCATCCTCTCACCAGTAAGTCTCTCAAAGGAGATCAAATAATCAATGAGAGCAAAATTGCCATGACATAAAGAGTAATTATTGGTGTTTATCTTACTTGCCTCTATTATTTCCTTGTATCCTCTTAAGTCTTTCAGCAATTGCTCTTCTGAATAATCAATTTCTACATCCTTAAGAAATTCTTCTTTGTACCACAATAATCGAGCTTGCATGATTCCACATGAACCGTGGCACCAGTAGTGAGAGCTGCTTCCATCAGCTCTTCTCTTATCCACCCATTTGAAGTCAGAAACTTTTAATTTCTTTTCCTTCTCCCAAGCCTTCTTAATAAGAATAGAAAATCTATCATCTTTTACCACTCTGTTCATGCATAACAAGGATGTCATCAATCCAGTATACCCATGAGCAAAACTAGCAAAGCTAAACGTAGCATCCATCATTCGCATGTTGAAGTTTTCCATGAAATAATAGGTGATTGATGTTATTATTTTTCTGCTAAAATAGTTTTCCTTATAATCCCCATAGTAATAGAGCACCGCTGAATGAACTCCTGATAGAGAATCATAACAATTCGTGTATACGATATTTTTCTCAATCAACTTCTCAAAGGCTGTTTTCAAGCCAAATAGTTCTATTCCCGGTATTTTTTCTACCTTTTTTATGAATGAATAGATACCTGTAAGTCCGCAGAAATAAGAAATATCATAGGTATCAAATCTTCCTAAATCATATTCTTTCTTTAAGGTATTTACTATAAGTTGCATGACCGCTACAGCATTCCTGTCACCTGTATTCAGCCACTCGGTATAATACATAAGTCCTATTCCGCTAATACCTGAATACAATGACCAATCTACCATAGCATATTCAAGCTGCTCCTGGTCATTAACCATCAGGCCCAGCCATGCAATTGTGTTATCTTTGCCTAGAATAATATTTCTATCAATATTTTCTCTAAGCATCTTTTCAGTTGCGGGCTTAGCCTTTATGCTCTTATCTTTCCCACTTTTTTCAATATAATTAATGCTAAGTACTTTGCTTGATATTATTGCGTTTTCTATTAAACTCTTTTGCTCTTCAATTGTATTTTCTGCTGTTTGATATTCGATTATGTCTTTTACATCTTCTATATTAAAGCCTTTTATATCCATAATCTTTTCTACTGAAGAATCAACTGGACCGTATACACATTTTTCCTTTGCACTCCAATAGAAGCTCGGTATATTGCCATTCATAAGCTCTGCTATTTCGTGCTCATATACTTTTACATTAAATTGATTTGTTCTCTTGAGTTTTCCAAGTAACTCCTTGAACAACTCCGGCTTCATTCTATATTTAACATCATTTTTTATTCTAAGGATTTTACCGTAGGCCTTTGTCATATTTAGAATGATTCTTGACTCTACCTTGTCAAAGTTATCTTCAATGTATTTGTAAATCTTTTGCTTATTTTCTCTAAAAATTTCATCAGCTTCATTGAATCCTTGTATGATGTCTTTTCCATAATCAAGAGGGTCTATATCATTATTAGGTAGATGGGAATCGCTCTTTACCATATCTTCTGCTACCTTGATGCACATATCATCCCTGTATTCATTCTCCAATTTTTCTACCATTATCTTCAGACCCCTATTTGAAAGGCAGCTAACATCGCCTCCAAAATAGTCGGACATGGTAAAAATTGGAACAAGCCCGGTTGCCATAGTGCCATATATAAGCTTTTTGGTAGCATTATACTGAGCATCATAATTCGCCTTATGAATGTTGAAGAATAAATATGAAGAAAAAATAGTCTCCACATCTGTAATTACTGGATACACCCCATTTGCCAGTAAATTCTCATAATGCATATCATTAATCCCAAGGATGTAGGTCATATAAATCAGCTTTCCATAGTTATAGTAAAACTGTTTTATCTCGTCCTGTGATTTGATAGGTTTGTGCTCAATAAATTTCACCCATGTGCCTTCAGGAGTTGTTAAGGAATCATACAAACTACTATATTCTCTCCCGAAAAATATAGATGACAATCCTTTTAAGAACTCTATATTTCTTCCATGCGTAGGCTTGAATACTATTTTACTTCCCTTAGTAAACTCAAAAATTATTACACTTTTATCATTGTGCCAATCTCCACCTACATTTATATTTTTTATCTGTTCATTCTCTAATAAAAATTTCTTGCTGATTTCCTCATAATTATTCATAAAGTCATCAACAACTTTAATCAAATAGCAAATCTTGCCCCTAATTTCTTCGCTAATTTGATTTTTCATTTCTGGAAAGATTTTTTCCATTCCCCCAATTATTGCATCTTTGTTTTCACAAAAAAAAGTATATCTTTCTTCTGGATTTTCCCCTACAAGCTTCTTTTCTACTCGTTCTAAATTCATGCAATAAATTAAGGATTTAAAGCATTTTACAAATATCTCATTCTCCACCTTTTCTTTTATAACAGGCATCTCCTTAATATTTACATCTATATCCTTTTTTACATCTTCTAAAACATGATCATAAAGATAATCTACATAAATCTTTCCAAATTTATTTTTCATACCAACCACCAATCTACCTTTTCCTTTTAAAATCAAAGCCGCTTAGGAACATCCCCAAGCGGCTTAGAAAAATCCTATCCGAGAACTGTTTACAATGTTGTGAAGTTTATAGTTTCTGTTATTAGTTTTAAAAAAAAGATTTGTATGTGCTTCTAAAATATTAAGAACAGCATGTGAAGATGAACATCCATGTGTTCATGTGGCATTCATGGCTGATTGTTCTGAAGACACCATCGCCACCGCCGAGGATCTGCTCGAGCTCCTTCTCATCAATAGGATTTGTGAGTGCATTAAGATCTTTGTTCATATTTACCTCCAATTTCCTTCTCCAATAGGATTATGTTGGGAGTTTATCATTTGCTTCTCACAATTTTTGCCACTTGTAATTATTACCTTTTTACATGTAATTTTCTGAAAACGAATTACATATTGGACACAATAACTACAACTGCAATTCCAAGAAGAATTAACACCCATAAAAGACATATACATGAGGCAATGATGTTTACCGCATTTCTAGTTTTTTTCATTCTAAGGGCTGTAATTGTAAGGACGAATCCTGCGATTACAAAAAGTACATTCACAACGCCCCACACACTTTGTACCATTGGTGCAAGATGAATTTTAAAAATCGTAGGTACAAGAGTAAGTACTGGTAATAGGCAAGCAATAAGTCCCATGTTTTCAATTTTCTTTACATTTGTTTTTTCCATAACTAAGCCATCTCCTTTTTTCCAAATCTATATACTGATATTGCTAACGCAAGTGCAAACAATGCTACTGCACATGGTAAAAATGGTATCAACTGAAATCTTGTACTATCAGTTTCAGTCGTAAAATCTCTAAGAGAACAAGAAATAAAATATCCGCTATAGCAATATGGATATAAAATCCACGCGCCTGTATTTGCAACTAGAATTCCTGGAAGAACTAGAAAAATATTTAATCCCACTGATACAATTGGCTTTTCAAAAACCACTGTAATTGCCCACATCAGTGCCACTGCTGGAATCATTGTTAAGAATAATTTCGCGCAGCAAGTTACTAAATAAAGAATAGGAATGTCCTCTGTAATATTGTGGCTTGAAATCGCCACTTTTCCTGCAACTAAGAAAACTACAAAGAAAACTAATATTTCAAGGAATAAGAAGGTCAGCACCACTGCAAATTTTGCCAAGGATAATTTCGCTCTATCTACTGGCAAGGCCAACATTTTTAGAATTCCATTGTTTTGAGTTTCCCTAGCTGATATCAATACGCACACAACAATCATGCTAAGTGGTAGCAGATAGTATGCATATGCAAGTGCGCTTTGTATAAACATTGCTGGCCAAGCGCTTGTATACTCAGGTGTAAAATACTGGCTTAAGTTTGATATTCCCGATGCCACCACCAAAATCGGTGCAATAAATATAAGTGGAACAATCCAAGATCTTTTTATCTTTTTAAATTCTATTGCTAACATTTTTGCCTCCTATTCTGATTTTTTATTTTCGGCTATCACAACTCCGATTGCGAAGAATACTATAGTTTCAAATATTGCTATTAACATTACAGCCAAATCTGATTTTGCTGTCATAGCTATTGCCGGTTTGAACATTACTATAAATGGATGAGACAAAACATATTTCGCATTATCGCCCTGTAATGCAACAGCACTTAAAAATCCTGCCACTCCTATACCAATTGTCACCCATAGGTTTTCAAATAAAGATGCTATCATCAACATAAAGCTTATGACCGGCAAAGATGTAATATATGAATATAAGACAAACATCAGAAACACTCCCATATCAAATTTATCAGAACCCAGTTTGCTTATACCTATCCACATCAATGCTGCATTTTGTATCACTATAGCTATAAAAAATACGCTTGTAATTATGAGAAATTTTGCTACAAAAACTTTCCACATGCTTATAGGAAGCACATACATTTTTTTGATTGCAAATCCTGAAAACTCCATGTTGTAGGCAATACTGGTTGCGATTACAATGGCAAACATATTCAGTACCATTATCATTCCGTATAGCTGTGTCAGAAGTACATCCATAGGATCAAGTGGCATATTTAGAAGTGTGTTTCCACGAATCTTAAAATTCAACAACACATATAGAGCTCCTATTATTCCTGTAATAAATAGGATTGCTACAAGTCCTGTTCTCTTTTCCTTCTTTAACTCAAGCGCAATCATAATACTGCCCTCTGCTTTCTTTGCTTGTTATCAGCTTCAATCATTGAAAGGAACATGTCCTCCAGGTTGTTATCGTTGTAGCCCTGGACCTTTGCCTCTGCTCTTAGGTCATCCATGCTGCCTTCGAATAAAAGTGTTCCATGATTTAGAATTCCGATATCATCTGCCATTAACTCGATTTCAGATAACATATGTGAAGAAATCATAATTGTGCAGTTGTACATCTTTGGCAATTCCTTGATAAGATTTCTAATCTCATGAATTCCTGCTGGGTCAAGTCCGTTTGTAGGCTCATCAAGAATTAGAATTGGTGGTCTTCCAATCAATGCTCCTGCAAGTCCTAACCTCTGCTTCATTCCAAGTGAATACTTCCTTACCAGTCTGTCACCAAACTCTGAAAGTCCTACAAGCTCCAGTGCATCATCCACATCTTCTTTTTTCAGGTTTAAAATCTTTCTTATAATCTCAAGATTCTCTCGGCCTGTTAAATTAGGATAATATGCTGGGGACTCAATAAAGGAACCAATATTCTTTAGAATCTCTATTCTATCCTCCGGCATCACCTTTCCATTTACATGAAATTTACCTGATGTAGGTTTTGCCATTCCAAGGAGCATTTTCATGGTTGTAGATTTACCAGCTCCATTTGGTCCCAAGAAACCATAAATAGTTCCTCTCCTAATATGAATGTTTATTCCGTTAACTGATACAAAGTTGTTGTATTTTTTTGTAAGCCCTACTGTACTAATCATATTTGTTGTAAGCATTTTCGACCTCCCATTCCATTGCTTTGTCATTTTATGTTTTTAGCATATACCCCCATCCTTACATTACCTTTCTCTCTACCTTACTTTTACCTAACTTTTTAGAATTTATGTATAAAGCAACACTATTTATGGTATAATCCAAGCCGAAAGGTAACATTTTTATGGATACGTATATTTATTCGAAGAAAATTTTAATAGTGGATGATGAACCTGCCTTACTTAATATGGTTAAGAACATATTGGAGGAGGCAGGGTTTAAGAATATAGTTTTAGCAGGAACAATGGCTGAGGCGCTAGCAAAATTTCAGTCAGAGTTTCCAGATATGGCTGTTCTTGATGTTATGCTTCCAGATGGGGACGGTTTTACACTTTTTAACCAGATTAACGCAATGTCAAAGATTCCTATCATTTTTCTAACGGCAAAGGATGCTACAGATGCACGGCTGACAGGTCTTGGTCTTGGAGCGGATGACTATATCGTAAAGCCATTTTTGCCACAGGAGCTGCTACTTCGTATATGCGCAGTTCTTAGACGTTCCTATAAGGACGATTCACCAGTTATTACTTTAGATGCATGTCAAATAGATTTTGAAAGAGCGGAAGTTATAAAGGGGGAAGAAATAATCCCTCTTACAGCAAAGGAACACATTTTGCTAAAAACTCTTGCAGATAATTCCGGAAGAATAGTTACTGTGGATTCTATTTGCGAAGCTCTTTGGGGAGACAATCCATTTGGTTATGAAAACAGTTTGAATACCCATATTCGTAGAATTAGAGAGAAAATAGAATCTAATCCTTCTGCACCTGTTTCACTTCTTACGGTAAAAGGATTAGGTTATAGGCTTATTATAAAGGAATAAATATATGAGACCTTACCTTAAGTATATTTCTAAACAGTTTTCTAGATTAATCCTTCTTTTATGCGCATTAGTTGTCATAAATATTATTATTTTTATTACTAGTTTCTATAAAATCGTAAATACGGATTATGCCGAGTCTTCACCTTTACAGGTTCTATCAGCTATTCAAAGCGATTGTAATGTCTCTGGTATTTCTGATTCTGCAAAAAATATCCTTAACAAATATAATATCTGGGCTATCTATCTGGATTTGGAAGGTAATGTGGTCTGGAACCATCATGCTCCAAGTGATATTTCCGATAAATATTCCATAAATGATATAGCAGTAATCTCAAAAGGGTATTTAAATAATTATCCTGTTTTCATACATACAAATGATGATGGATTATTGCTTCTTGGCTACCCAAAGGATAGCTATGTTAAGTTGCAATCCAACTTTTTTTCTATACGTGCAATTAAAAGATTTCCTATTTTTTTATTAGTTCTTTTACTATTTGATCTTGCAATAATTATCCTTATATACTTGCATTCAAAAAATAGGTTCATATCAAAGATCAACCCAATTATTGAAGGTATTGAGTCTTTAGCCGCTGGCAAGACTATCAACCTTGAAGAAAAAGGTCAACTTTCAGAAGTGGCTGAATCCGTCAATCGTGCTTCCTATGTCATCAATCGACAAAACGAAGCTAGAGTAAATTGGATTTCCGGTGTTTCTCATGATATACGCACTCCACTATCTCTCATACTTGGCTATTCTGATAAGATTAAAAATCAACCACAAGTTAATGATGAGATATTAAAATATGCTGATATTATCGGGCAGAATTCTATTCGAATAAAAGATTTAGTTGCTGACTTGAATCTATTCTCAATGCTTGAATACAATATGCAGCCTCTGGAATTATCGCATATACGGATTTCAAAATTGCTTCGTTCCTTTGTGGCTGATAAAATAAACGAAGGCCTAGACGCTCCTTATTCTATCTCCCTTGAAATAGATCCTTCGGCTGAGCAATTAGAATTTGATTGTAATGAGAGACTTATAGAACGAGCTCTTTCCAACCTTGTAAACAACAGTATTAGACATAATCCAAATGGCTGTGATATTACTGTTGAATTACATTCAAATAAGGGCAAGCCACAGATTATAGTTACTGATAATGGTGTAGGTGTTTCAAGAGAGTTTGCGGAAGCTCAAAAGAAACCACATTATTTTGAAGCATTAGATGAAAGACTTGATTTACGTCATGGACTTGGCTTGATTATTGTTAAACAAATAACTGAAGCTCATGGTGGCACTGTAGATACACCGGAAGTATCTACAGGATATAAAACCATCTTATCGTTTTAGTTTTCTTTAGTAAGGGAGGATACAATAATGTTAAATATAGCTATTTGCGATGATGATACTGCCTTTTCTTCTCAAATTGAAGACATCATCTTATCTCAATGTGACGAGAAAAAAATTAACGCTGAAATAGAAGTTTTCACTGACGGGTATTACCTTTTAAAATCATTTAAGCAAGGAATGTCTTACAATATTATTTTTCTCGATATTGAAATGGAAAAACTTGATGGGCTTGCAACAGCAAGAGAGATAAGAAAAATTGACTCTTCTGTTCTTATAATCTATATCTCTGGCTTTGATGATTATTTAAAAGAATTATTTGAAGTAGAACCTTTTAGATTTATTTCAAAGCCCCTAGATAAAGATAGGCTGATTAGATACTTTGATGAGGCCTACAAACGAGTTCAGGATAATGAAGAATATTTCCAATTCTCATTTAACAAAGAGCTTAAGAAATGTCCTTTGCGAGACATCGTTTATTTTGAAAGTAATAATCGTACAATTTACATTCATTTGTATGATGGCACCACCACATATTTTTATGGCAAGCTAAAGGATGTTGAGGAAAAATTGGAAGGCTCCAAGTTTGTTTTCTTGCGACCTCACCAATCCTATTACGTAAATTACCATTATATTAAAAAACTGAATTTTTATTATATTACTCTCGGTTTTCGTGATAAGGATATTGAATTAAAAATAAGTGCTGATCGTCAAAAGGCTATAAAAGCTGCTGTTTTAGAGCTTGCAGCTAATAAGATGTCTGTTTAATTAAGGAGGGCTCAATGGAAAAACTTGCTATTAAACTTACAGATTATCTTCTTTCAAAGGACACCATCTCAGAAGAGGATTATGATATCTACCTTTATGGATTTACTTGCTTTTTAGAAATAAGCATCAGTTTTATCACTTGCTTTATTATAGGTATATTCCTTGGTATGTTTTTTGAGTGCATCCTGTTTTTTTGTATTTTTATGCCCCTCAGGTCTTTGGCAGGTGGACTTCATCTTAATAAATTCATCCACTGTTATTTAATGTCCTGCTTAATTTTGACAGGATCCCTGTTGCTGGTTAAGTATTTTTCTGTTCCAGATTACATATCTCTTATTGGATGTATCCTATTACCTATAATTCTTTTTATTATTGGACCTATCAATCATCCAAATAGACCTGTTACAGAAGAAGAGAACTCTATTTTTAAAAATAAAACAAATATCTACCTAGTACTTTGCATTCTGCTTTCTATTATTCTATATCTGACCAAAACAAGCAGATATTTATTCCTTGAGTTTATTACATTTGCTGTTTTAATCATCAGCTCTTTAATACCAAAGCTTTTTCCTCAAGTACATAAACAGTAAAAAAAGAGTAGAGCCTGCGCTCTACTCTTCTCTATTTGCATATTGACTTCTATCTCTGTTAGCGAAACGAGTGTATTCTGGAAGCCATGTAAGCTCAATGGTTCCGATAGGACCATTACGCTGCTTAGCTACGATGATTTCTGATACACCCTTCATCTCAGAATCATGGTTATAGTAATCATCACGATAGATGAACATAACCACGTCCGCATCCTGCTCGATGGCTCCGGACTCACGCAAGTCAGACATCATAGGTCTATGATCTGGTCTCTGCTCTACTGCTCGAGAAAGCTGTGATAGTGCGATAACCGGAACATTAAGCTCACGGGCAAGAGCCTTAAGAGAACGTGAAATCTCAGAAATCTCCTGCTGTCTACTCTCTGACTTACCAGAACCTGTCATCAACTGTAAGTAGTCGATGATGATAATGTTAAGTCCCATCTCCATCTTATATTTACGACATTTACTACGCATCTGGCTAATGGAAATACCAGGGGTATCGTCGATAATCAGCTTGGAATTACCAATCTTACCCGCACCCTCAACAAGATTCTCCCAATCGGCTTCCTGAAGGTTACCTGTACGGAGCTTTTGGGCATCTACTCGCGATTCAAGTGCGAAGAGACGGTTAACCAGCTGCTCCTTTGACATTTCCAGAGAGAATATTGCTGCACACAAATGCTCATGAATAGTAATGTGCTGTGCCAAGTTCAAAACAAATGCTGTCTTACCCATTGAAGGACGGGCTGCAATAAGAATCAAATCAGATGGCTGTAGGCCGGCTGTCTGTCTATCAAGGTCAATAAATCCTGTAGGAATACCTGTAACAACGCCCTTTTGTTTTGAAGCCTGCTCGATTTTAGCAATGGCATTCATAACAACCTGTCTGATTGGAACATAGTCTGTCTCACCGCGATTCTGAACAAGAGAAAAGATATCCTTTTCTGTCTGATTCAAAATACTATCAACGTCCTCTGTACCCTCAAAGCACATGTTTTCAATATTCTGATTAACTTTTATTATGTTTCTAAGTAATGCCTTATCCTTGACGATGTTGGCATAGTTTTTAGCATTAACTGTTGTAGGAACAGAAAGAATCAAATCCTGTATTGCCTCAAGAGATGCAATCTCTGGTCCTACGCCCTTTTCCCTAAGCTTGTTCTGTAGAGTAACTTCATCAACAGGCTCACCTGCATTGTAAAGCTCTACGATAGCCTCAAACAAAGCGCCGTATTGCTGATGATAAAAGTCATCTCTAAGAAGAATCTCAGAGCACTCTACGATAGTGTCTCTGTCACTGATCATAGAACCAATGACAGACTTCTCAGCTTCTATGGAATTAGGCATCTGTCTGCGAATAACATCTTCCATTATCCTTATTGTTCTCCCACGTGTACTCTAAGTGTAGCTGTAACCTTTGGATGAAGCTTAACCTTTACCTCGTATGTTCCAAGTGATCTGATTGGGTCATCCATCACGATTTTCTTTTTATCGATTTCTTTATTGTATTGCTTCTTAGCTGCCTCAGCTATTTCCTTTGAAGATACAGAGCCAAATGTTCTTCCGCCCTCTCCAGTTTTGATTTTAGTCTCTACTTTCCACTCTTCGATTTCCTTAGCAAAAGCAACTGCTGCTTCATAATTCTCCTGAGCAACTTTTTCATCATGCTTATTCTGAAGCTTTAAATCATTAAGTGCTGCATTGGTAGCTTCTACACCAAGCTTTTTCTTGAAAAGCATGTTTCTTGCGTAGCCTTCACTTACCTCAACTACCTCTCCCTTTTTGCCAAGGGATTTAACATCTGCAAGTAAAATTACTTTCATAGCTTTATTTCTCCTTCTTCAAGCATCTTATCAATTGTCTCCTCAAGGTCTGCTCTAACCTCTTCGATTGTCCTATTCTGAATCTGAGCTCCTGCAATATTCACATGGCCACCACCACCAAGGCGTGTCATGATACTCTGCACATCAATCTCATCGATTGAACGGGAGCTGATAAATATCTTGTCCATGAATTTTGTAAGTACAAAGGATGCCTTGATTCCTACTATATTAAGTAGCTCGTTAGCAGCCTGAGCACCAACTACTGTAGGCGATTCTAAGTTGCCATCTGGCTCACACTCTGCGATAGCAAATGCATCGTGATAAGTGGTAGCGTTTCTGACAATCTCAGCTCTTGCTTTGTATGTCTCCATGTTCTCACGGAGCATCTTTCTAACTCTAGTAACCTCTGCGCCATTACGTCTTAAGAATGCTGCCGCCTCAAAAGTACGTACACCAGTCTTAGTCATGAAGTTGTTGGTATCGATTAAGATACCAGCATAAATACAATCAGCCTCTGTTGGGTTGATATTAATCTTGTCTGCAAAATACTGAAGCACTTCCGCAATCATCTCACTGGCTGATGATGCGTATGGCTCAATATATGAAAGAATTGGATTCTCAATAATCTCTTCCACCTGTCTATGATGGTCGATAACAACGATATTTTTATTCTTATATAGTAGGCCTGGACACTCAACGTAGCTAGGTCTATTGGTATCAACTACCATTATGAGTGTATTGTCGTTGCAAATATTAAGAGCCTGCTCCGATGTGATGAACATATCATCCGGATACTCATCCCTGCTAGTAAAGCTTTCAACTACAGGTCTCATGGCACCTGTAATGGTATCTATAACAATATTAACCGGCTTGCCAATCTCACGACCTGCACAGAACACACCTACAGATGCGCCAAGACAGTCAGCATCTGAAAGATTGTGACCCATAACAATAATTCTATCTCTAGACTCCATGAGCTCACGAAGGGCCTGAGCCTTAACTCTAGCCTTAACTCGTGTGGTACGCTCTACTTCCTTACCATGAGTACCATAGTATGAAACATTCTGACCATTTTTAACTACTACCTGGCAACCACCTCTTGCAAGAGCAAGGTCGATAGCCATGTGTGCGTACTGAGCCTTTTGAGTGTAATCATCACTGCCAAGACCGATTCCAAGGCTGACTGTGATGTCTTTATCGTTACCCATTTTAATAGTAGTAATATCCTCTACAATAGAGAACTTATCATTTTCAAACATCTCTAAATACTTGTGCTGGAAAATAATAAGGTATTTGTCCTTCTCAAGACGTCTGACTACTGCTTCTGCCTCGCCAAAATACTTGTTAATCTTTCTATCTAATAATGCAAGAAGCATCGAACGCTTAGCATTTTCAACCTGATCAAATACTTCGTCATAATTATCTACATATAATAGAGCCATGACCATTGCCTGGTCGTTAATCTTGGCCTTAGTAGCCTGGATATCTGTCTCGTCAAATAGGATGATTGCTACAAGTCCATCAGCACTCTCATCCATCTCTGTAGCCATAGCTCCTGAAAGTGGCTCGCTGACATCAAGTCTCTGAAGACATGCAAGGTACTTTCTCTCATTGTACTCAACATGAATGTCAAAGTTGTCTTCCTTGGCATGCTCAATTCCCTCACGAGTAATCTCTGAGAAAATGCTGGTAATCGACTTGTTGTATGTCTTGCTCTTGTCAACCAACTGACAAAATTCCTCATTCATCCACATGACTCTTCCGGTGGAATCCAAAAGAACATAAGGAAGCCTAAAGTTCTTAATGAGCTCCTTTTGAACTGTGCCATAGTGAATAGCATATTCTACTATTGTGTTTTTAAATGATTTGATATTTGCTCTGTAATAAATAAAGCAAAGAATGCCATAGATAACTACAAATGCAGTCATAATCTCTGCTATTTTAGTATCTACGAAACTAAGTACGATACAACCTATTAAAAATATAATAAGCATGTATAGAGGAAATCTGAGATATCGCCTTAAACGATTCCTATATTTTAATGCTTCCATAAATAATTCTCCCGATGGTTATTCCAATCTAACACTTTTGTCATTATATCATATTCATTTCTAAATTATATATTTTTATATCCAAGTATAGAATATGTGCTTAATTCCATACATGCTGGTTTGTGCACATTTTACAATGGGTTGGTAAAATACCGAAAGGCTCCTTCTATTTTTGGTTATTCTAACATTGTTCACATTTTCTTCATTTTTTATAATCGTAGATAGTTAAGGGGTAACCCAATATTTAAAAGAGAGGATATTTTATTATGGCAGACATTTCATTAAAAAACATTAATAAGAAATACCCTAACGGCTTCCATGCTGTAAAGGATTTCAATCTCGAGATTCAGGATCAGGAGTTCATCATCTTCGTAGGTCCTTCTGGTTGTGGTAAGTCTACAACACTTCGTATGATTGCAGGTCTTGAGGAGATTACATCTGGTGAGCTTCTCATCGATGGCAAGCTTATGAACGACGTAGAGCCAAAGGATAGAGATATCGCAATGGTTTTCCAGAACTATGCTCTTTATCCACACATGACAGTTTATGATAACATGGCATTTGGTCTTAAGTTACGTAAGGTACCAAAGGATGAAATCGATAGAAAGGTTCGCGAGGCAGCTAAGATTCTTGACCTTGAGAAGCTTCTTGATAGAAAGCCAAAGGCTCTTTCAGGTGGTCAGAGACAGCGTGTTGCTATGGGTCGTGCAATCGTTCGTAATCCTAAGGTATTCCTTATGGATGAGCCTCTTTCAAACCTCGATGCTAAGCTTCGTGTTCAGATGAGAACTGAGATTTCTAAGCTTCATGATTCACTTGGAGCTACAATGATTTACGTTACACACGATCAGACAGAGGCTATGACACTTGGTACAAGAATCGTAGTTATGAAGGACGGTGTTGTTCAGCAGATCGATACACCAGCTAACCTTTATCAGAAGCCATGCAACCTCTTCGTTGCTGGATTCATCGGTTCTCCACAGATGAACTTCCTTGATGGTAAGCTCAATGATGATTGTACTTCTATCCAGGTTAACGGTGCTACACTTCAGGTTCCTACAGCTAAGGCTAAGGCTCTTAACGAGAAGAACTACGGTGGTAAGGAAGTTATCCTTGGTATCCGTCCAGAGGATATTCACGATTCTCAGATCTTCGTTGCTACACAGTCTTCTTCAGTTATCGAAGCAAAGATTTCTGTATACGAGCTTCTCGGTGCTGAGGTTTACTTATACTTTGATTATGCTGGAACTCAGGTTACAGCTAGAGTTGATCCTCGTACAACTGCAAGAGGTGGTGACACAGTTCAGTTCGCTCTTGATATGGAAAAGGCTCACTTCTTCGATAAGGAAACAGAGCTTACAATTACAAACTAATAAGAATATTAAGGCTGGATGCGTAAATCGCATCCAGTTTTTTTATGGCCATTTTTATTTGACCAACATTTATCCCTTTTCAGATGAAAATGATTTTTCCTTGTATTATAATTATGTTTACTTACTTAAGAAGATTTCTATTTATGGGGAATATTGTTTTATGAACTTCGAAGAAAAAAAAGATAAACTATTAGAGCAATTAAATAGAGCTACTGGCATTAATTTTGAGATTTCTGATACGGGTTTATCTGACGAGGAAACCTTAAATAAGCTAAAAGAAATGATTATTCATTTTAATGCTGTAGATTCTAAGAGCGGACTATACCGTCTCTATCTTAGAGGGGAGCTTGCCTACTCTGACGCTGTTTCTTCTCTCCACAGATTTCACATTGAAGAAAATGGTATACGCCAGGTTTTCTATCTTGAAAGCCAAGCAGACTACACTAAGGAAGCTGTATCTCTGCTAAAGAGTCTTCTTCCTGATTCCAAAGATGTGGTCCTTGAGGTAGATAACAAACACATCGTAATCATAATAAATTACGAATCTATTCCTTCTAAGGAAGAGATAGTACAAATTGCTAACTCATATTTAGATATGCTTGAGGCTGAGGCCTTTACATCCTTCAAGCTTAGCTATAGCAAGTCAGTAAATACCTTCAAAGAATTACCTGCTTCATACAAGGATAGCATCCTTGCAATGAACATCGGCAACACATTTAACTCTAATGGTCGCATATACTGTTATGACGACCTGGGACTTGGCCGTCTACTTTATAATATTCCAGAGGAAGAAGTTGAAGCTTATTTAAACAAGCACATCAATATCGACCTCTTATCTCAAATTGACGAGGAGACTTTGAACCTTTTAGACTCATTTTTCGCAAATGATCTCTCTCTCGCCGAGACCAGCCGTAAGATGTTCATTCACCGTAACACACTCATCTATCGCCTAGATAAATTCGCTGATTTAACCGGCTATGACGTCCGCAAGTTCTCTGACGCTATAACAGTCAAGATATCTCTAATGCTATATAACTACATAAGAACTCAAAAATAGAATCAAAAAATCCATCCTAACCATTTCTGGAGGATGGATTTTTCATGTTACGACTCTTTTTTATTACTTTTTTTAATTGGATACCTTGCTATTACAAATAGAACTACTAAGTAAGCTACCAGTAGCAGCAATTTGTACCTTCTGCCTATATATACTCCAATGAAATACCTAATATCGACTGATAACAGCATATCTATTATCACCACCATAAAGCCTAAGAGTATCCATAAACCCAATGCTATGGTTTTTATCATTTTAGATTTATGTCTTGCTTTCTTTTCTTCTTCACTTTCACCCTGAAGCATTAATTCATCAATAGGTACATTTAAAACATTTGATAAAGCCTCAAAAAGATTTATATCAGGAAAGCATTCTCCACGTTCCCATTTTGATACAGCTTTATCTGTTACGTTTATTTTTTCTGCTAACTGTTTCTGTGTTAGATTTTGCTTATAAGAGCCACCTCATAAAAGGCAGCTCTTTTTTGTTTATTTAGGTCCTATTATGTTTTGCATTCCTCGCATTCTCAATTCTGCATCGCAAGACTCCTTGAACGCTTGCTGATCCCCATCACCGGAATTAACTGCATCAGAAACATCTCTTGGCGGATTTTTCCCATGAAACTTCCTTTCAGGAATCTTCCCCTCCAGTTGCTTCTTATAATCAGCATCTTGATAAATCCTTATAATAACAGGTATTAATATCAGTGCAGCAAATATGACTATTAATGCTACTATTGCTTGATTCATAGAAATCCTCCCCCATTATCGACACTATAAAGTGTGAGATATTTCATTTTTAGTTAAGATTTCCTTGGATGCTTTTTCAATTTCTAGACCTTCATTATAGGCTTCATTCAAAGGTTCTTTTCCCTTGTATTCTCTCATTGGTCTCTTTCCAGAAATCTGACGCTTGTAATCTATATCAGATATCAACTGTATTGCAGCATATATAACAACACTTAAAAGTACTATAATTCCTACTATGATTAATATTGCCTTATAAATTATCATTTGCTTTCCTTTTATATTTCATATCTATACAAAATCATGACTCACATTCGCGGTAATCTTTCCCGATAACGATCCATTTGTTGCTTTATAAGTTGCCGACGAATTACAGCCTATAATTGAACCATGTCCATATTTTTCTGAACCCCAATTTATATCATATGAAACATCATTTTTGTTAGGGTGATAAGTTTGACCTTTAGCCGTTATTTCCAATGTTCCACCCCAATATACTTCTCTATCAGTCAAAGTTGTTGAACCCCTTAATTGAGACCATATATCCTGCTAAAATAAATATAAGAATCAAAATCGTGTTTAATTCCGATTTTGTATAATCATAGAGACGTACATACAGTTCGCCGCAATTATTTAAATACTCTGAAGGTATAATCATTCTTCCTGTAATAGAATTTATTATTCGTCCAGAAGAAATTAATACTATGTATATAGCTACTATCAAAAATAATATTTGAAAACACTTTAATAATAATCCAAATACATTCTTACTTTTTAGTATTTCATTTCGAATTCCTGATATACCTCCAATTTCTCTCCCCATAATAAATGTTAAATAAGGAACCAAAATAATATTTATTACGGGTGCAAATATTGGCATTCCATATTGTTTTTGAATTACCTTTGCTTCACTGTATGATAATATCTCTAAAACAACTATTAATAGTAAATAAACCATGAGTTTTAAACTATTTTCTTTTCTTATATTCATTTCTTAACCAACCCTTTTCCACTCATCATCAATCCAAACATTATTGGCTTGATCCCACCTTCTTACATATTTGACCCCGTTTACATATTTGACCTTTATTACTATATCTGTAACTGTGATATGGCATTCTCCTGTATTTACTTCTTCAACCTCACCTACTATTGGATATGAAGCCGTTATGGTTAATACAAACATGCAAGATATAACAACTTGTTTTAGTCGTCTCATAATAATCCCCCTTTCTATTATCTCTTATTGATTATCATTATAGTATAACCGTTAAATGTGTCAACAAAAAAAGTAAGAGATTTCTCTCTTACTTTTAAACATTATGTTTTTCTTTTATTTGTGTCCCATTATATGTGTAGTACGTCAATTCATCTTTATTTATATCAAATAGCTTTTTTCCATTACAAAATAATGACTCTTTATAGAATAGAGAATAGTTACCCTCCTTATCCTTTAATATATAGGAATTATATCTATTTATCGATAACACATCTCCATCATAATATCCAAAATCCTCTTCTCTTGGATTATATTTTGCTTGAACTACAAAGCCATACGAAATGGCCAGGAACAAACAAAAAGTCATAGCTATAATTATATTATTTCCTACCGACTTCTTTCTTTTAAAAGAAGAAATAGCTTTAAATCTCTCATATAATTCATTAGCCTCTCCATCTGCTAGTGCCAACATCATTTCTTGTTTCTGTTCATTTTTCCTGTTATATTCCTGCAATATTGTTTCCAAATATTCTACTCTATTGTCATGAATATCATTTTTTATCACCCTCATATCGCAGCATATTTCTAAGCTTTGATTTATATTTTTTTGTAAAAATATGATTACTGGATTCCACCAATATATTTTACAAATAATATTTATTGCACATTTTATAAGTGGATCATTGTTTTTTAAGTGTTCAAACTCATGCTTTAAAATTATTTCTAATTCTCGCTCCGAGTAAGCCACATTTGGAATAGCAATAATTCTCTTGAACACACCCATACAGCACGGACTATCAATATAATTTACCTTTACTATTTTTGTATGAATTCTTTTTGAGTTAGTATCAATATATTTTTTTGCATCAAGATATTCATCATTATTCCAAAAAATAGTATGAATTACATTATATTTTTTTATGTATACTTCTATTTTTATGATTGCTATTATTATCCAAATACATATTAGTATATCTATAAATGTATAGTTTAATCCACCAAAAAATATAATATGTTTTTTTAAAAAACTATTTGCTTGATTCCATATAATCCCCCCTGAAACCGGTCTTGTAAGTCCTTCAATTTCTATAGGAAATAGCACTCGTAATAAACATAGTGAATATAACAATAGAAAAATTTTAGGATTTATTATATCAAAAAATCTATCTTTTTTTCTAAATACGTATAGTAAACACATCATGATTGTTGATGCAACAGATGCTTGCATTATTGAATTTACTGAAACACTATATAATGTAATCATTTTTCGCCTTTTAGCTGATTTATCACTTCTTCCAATTTAGATATTACTTTCTGATTCTTATCCTTTTCCTTTAGTTTATTTGCTCCAATAAATGATGCTGTTAATTCTGCAATTGCATCACTGCCAAACCCCTTATTAATTAATAATCCAGCATAATACTCTTCTTTTGTTATACTCGGAACTAGCCTTCTTGCATATGTTTTTGCCGCTTTTTCAAAGCTATCAATTTCCAAATATCCTTCTTCCGATAATGCTTGTACAATTTTATATACAGTTACATTACTCCATCCTTCCTCACTCAGTTCACTCGCCATTTCATTTGGAGTCATAGGTTCTGCTTTTTTCCATAAGAAGTTCATTAATGCTTCTTCTCTTGTTTTTAGCTCTCTTCTTTTTTTCATTTCTGCCCCTTTTTTATTATCCTATTTTTATATTCGTTGTAATTATTATATATCTACTATATTTCTCGTACAACAAAAAACCACCCTCACCAGTTTGGTTAGGATGGTTTTTTGTTGTATATTTTCCTTTTACTTATTTGAACAATACATTATTAAGAACAGCCTCTAAGTATTCTTGGCGTCCTGAACCTGGTAACTCTGGTTTTTTCATCTTAAGTGCGTAATCTGAGCATTCTTGAAGTGTAGTGCTCTTATCACGAATCTTCTTGCCAATTCCCTCCTGGAAGCTTGAATACTTCTCTTTTACAAAGTTATCAATTCTTCCGTCTTCAATAAGCTCAGCTGCTTTTATAAGTCCCAGAGCAAATGTATCCATACCAAGAATAAATGCATGGAACATATCCTCATATGTATAGCTTGGGCGACGATTCTTAGAGTCGAAATTAAATCCACCAGTTAGGCCGCCTGATTTGAGTACTTCATACATAGCAAGTGTTGCGTGGTTCGCCTCTAAAAGGCCCGCAGCCTTTTACTGACCACGGACCTTACTTTAATTGATATAAGTATTTCTTGCGGATTCTCTGATCCAAAATATTTAAACAAAGCATTTAGGAAAATGTACAACTGTTTATCAAGAGAATATCGAATTTCCTTTGATAATCAAAAACTAGTTGTACAGCAATCCTCTATGCTATCTACGCAAAATATATTGTCGAATCCTACTAGTCTATTGCTATTAGACAAATATGTTATTTCTTCTTCAGATATTTAACAAGCTTTACTATTCCAAATATTAATAGACCATAGAATGCTATATATCCTAATGCAAAGGCCATTACCATTCCTCCTAAGATATTCTTTTTGCTCCATCGCCTATATCGACAACGTAGAATTCTGCATCAAGGTTGTATTTCTCCTTGTAGGCCTTACCTACTACATTCTTGAAATTATCAACTGCGTCATTTTCAACGATGGCTACTGTACAGCCTCCAAATCCGCCTCCAGTAATGCGGGCTCCTATAACGCCTGGAACTGACCACTCTGTCTCCACAAGGAAATCTACCTCCTCGCAAGAAACTTCATAGTCATCTCGAAGCGACACATGGCTTGCATTCATAAGCTTGCCAAATGTGGCGATGTCGTTATTATTAAGAGCCTCTACTGCCTTAATAGTGCGCTGATTCTCAGCTACTGCATGCTTAGCTCTTCTGTAGCAAACTTCGTCCTTGATGGCTGAGCCGTATTTCTCAAACTCCTGGTCAGTTAATTCTCCCAGTGTATTGATGCCACAAACTGTTTGAAGATCTGCAAGTGCCTGAGCGCTTTCATTTCTTCTATCGTTATAGGCTGAGTCTACAAGTGAATGCTTTACCTTGGAATTGGTGATTACAATCTTCGCATTTGGAAGTTTTACGCTGGCAAATTTATAGGATAAATCTGCACAGTCAAGGAAAATGGCGTGGTCTTTTTGTCCCATTGCTACCGCAAATTGGTCCATTATACCACAATTGCATCCGTTAAAATTGTTCTCTGAGTACTGTCCTACGAGAGCTAAGTCCACCTTAGACTTATCTAGTCCAAAGAAATCATTTAAAACAGTACCAGTAAGCACTTCTAATGAAGCTGACGATGATAGGCCTGAACCGTTGGGAATATTGCCCCAAACACACATTTCAAAGCCTGATTTAATTTCGCAACCCTTCTCAATTAGAGCCCATACAACTCCTAGAGGATAGTTTGCCCAGTGATATTCGTCCTTGTTTGTAAGGTCATCAAGACTGCTTTCGATTACACCAACATTTTCAATGTTTGCAGAATAGAGCTTTATTACTCTGTCATCACGCTTTCTTGCTACTGCGTATGTTCCAATGGTAAGTGCACATGGAAATACATGGCCTCCATTGTAGTCAGTGTGCTCTCCAATGAGGTTCACACGGCCTGGAGCAAAGTAAGTGCGTATATCGCCGCCTGCTCCGAACTTTTCCACAAAAATGCTTTTTAATTCTTTCTCATTCATTATTCTTCTCCTTCTATACCATCTGGTCTATCGACCATATCCCCCGATGGTTTTAAGCATAGATCTCATGCTTATTATATTTTGACATAGCATTAAGCAACTTCTCAGATGGATTGAATATTACCTTGAAATCGTATCCTTTTGCCTCGCTGTGAGCCACTAAGATGTAAACTTTGTCATCTTCCTGATTGCTTGAACAGTCATAAGTCTTAAGGTTCACATGGTCATATTTAAGAGATTCGTTAGTTCCAACTGCTGCAACTAGCTTTACCTCGCTTGGCTCAATACTAACTACCTTTTTACGCTTTTCATTGTTGATGATTTTAGCTATCTCAAGACTGCCGTTTGTATAATCATATTCATACTCAATATTCTTATAGCCTAAAATCCAACAATATGACAAACCTGCTACTATAGTCAAAATAGCTAATATAGTCTTTATAATTCCCGTAGTAGAAATCATTGCCACACAAAACAGAAGTGTAGCTGCTAAAAGGCAAAGTTTCTTAGCCTTCATCGCTCCAGACTCAACTACTTTAACTGCCTCTTCTACAAAAGTATCGTTTGATTCAAACATATTCATCCCTCCATATAATAACTGTCTAACCAGATGTAGTTCCTTATAGGTGATTACATGGTAATACCCCATAAAGTAAAAAACCAGTCGACAATTATTATACCTTAGATACCCTTAAAACTAAAGGAAATCTCCATTTTCTTGCTGTTATCAAGCATGAATTCTGGATGAGTCTTTGCACCCCATGTATCATCACCTGCGACACCCATTTGCTTGCCTATTCTCACATGGGTAAAATGTATAGGAGGAAGTTCCGTATGGTGCTTTGCCTCTTCAATTTCATTAACAGAATAAGGAAGGGCTGACAGTCCATTATTATTTGCAACAAATACTATTCCATCACCCTTTTCATCGGATATCTTTGCATATCTCACTTTCTGGTGATTGCCACATTCTTGAGGAACTAAATATTTGGCCATATTGTCTGCTACCTTGTTTGTAAAGACACCTATTTTAGCATGGTCCTTGTCTAAGTATGTCTCCATCGGTCCCTTGCCATACCACTCAAGGTTCTCGAGAGATGCATCCAAAGTAAATGCCATAGAAAGCTCTGGTAGTTCACCTACATCATCTGATTTATCTAGAATCAATCTACAATCTACAAAGCCATCTGGGTTTATCAAATATTCAACCTTGCACTCATGGGCTGGTTTTGTAGGAAGGTGATAAGTATAAGCTACTTTTATTTTGCTACCCATCTCCTCCACCACTGGCCTTTCCTGTATCTTCTCATCCATTACAGCAGTAGATATGTATTTGCTTGCAAGCTCCCATTGACCTGCTCTAAATGGAAGCTGATTTGCCAAATCATTTTCCGTCATAGGGCGCCAAAAATTTGGAAGTACAGTGCGCTTTAATAGCTCTTTCCCGTTGTACTTGTATGATGTTAAGCCCTTTTGGTTGTCAAAAAACACTTCAAAGTCTTGGCCCTTAACACCAATATTATGAAATCCCTTTATTATTGTTAAATCACCAGCCTTTTTCATAGGCACTCTAAATTCACCTATTGTGGTCTGGCCAAAGGCTATTTCATGGCCAGCTTTTGCCCACAAAGTATCCTCAGGAAGCACAAAAGAGAGTGTCACCACATACTCATTGTCATTAGGTAAATCCAATTCCACCGGATAATCAACTGCTTCAAGAGGTGGACAATCTATCCTTATCTCGTCTTCTGCTACAAGCTCGCCTAGGCATTCTATTGTAAGAATTCCTATATATTCATTTGTATTAGTAAATAGGTTTCTGTTTTCAATATGCGCTTTATTTCCAGCAAATGAAATCATTATATTCTGGTAATTATATTTCACTTCCTGCATCTTTGGGCTAGGACTTCTGTCCTTGCTATAACACAGACCATCTCCTGAAAAACTTCCATCATTTGGCCTGTCATCAAAATCTCCACCATAGCCTTCGAATTCCACACCTCTGCAGTCCTTTGTGGTTATGGCCTGGTCGATATAGTCCCAAATAAAACCACCCTGGAATAATGGTTCTTCATATGCAAGCTCTGTGTACTTACTCATTGCTCCACAACTATTTCCCATAGCATGCATATACTCGCAATTGATGTATGGCTTATCTCTATGTGTTGATAGCCATTTTTTAATATCCTTAACAGGAGCATACATTGTAGATTCCATGTCGGAAATATCTACACGTCTGTCATTGAACACTCCCTCGTAATGAACCAGTCGACCATTGTCCCACTCATGGAACTTATCCTGCATTTTGCGCAGATTGGTTCCACCATAGCTTTCGTTTCCAAGAGACCAGATCAGCACACATGGGTGGTTCTTGTCTCGTTCAAACAAACTACGGGCTCTATCAATTACATTTTCAGTGTACTCCGGTCTATCTCCTGGAACTGCATAGCTGTCATCCCTTGCCTTAAGAATCTGGATAGGAACCTGCCATGTACCATGGGTCTCTAAATTGGTCTCATCAATAACGTATAGTCCAAATATATCGCAAAGCCTATAGAATGCTGTCTGATTAGGATAATGACTGGTGCGCACTGCATTTATGTTGTTTTGCTTCATAGTGATGATATCCTTTAAAATATCACCTTCTGAAAGAACGCGGCCTGTTGTAGATGAAAATTCATGGCGATTTACACCCTTGAACACGATGCGCTTTCCATTAATGTGCATCATATTGTTCTTCATCTCAAATCGTCTGACTCCTACCTTTTCTTTTACTACCTCATTAATACGTCCTGTCTCACCAAAGACATTTATCTGCAAATCATATAGATTAGGCTGCTCTGCACTCCAAAGCTTTGGTCCACGTACATGAATCTCAGTATGATTCATTCCCTCTGACAATTGGGTCTTGCTAAGGATTTCCTCCTCATCATCAGAAACAGTAATTTGAGCCATTCCTGACCCAATTACCTCCATATCAATTACTAGTGTTGCGTCCTTATATTCATCATCAAGTAAAGTCTGGATTCGAATATCTCTTATATGTGTAAGTGGCACCGTATAAAGATACACATCCCTAAATATACCTGAGAATCTAAAGAAATCCTGATCCTCACACCAGCTGCCTGCAGTCCACTTAAACACTTGCACAGCTAATTTGTTTTCCCCTTCCACTATAAAAGGGGACAAATCAAATTCTGCCGGTGTAAAGGAGTCCTCGCTATAACCCACATATTTTCCATTGAGCCACAGTGCAAAGCCACTTTCTACTCCCTGAAATGAAATATAAACTGGTCTATCCTTCATATAATCAGGGACATCAAAATATTTCACGTAGTTTGCAACTGGGTTTTCTTCTGTAGGAATCTCTCCTGGCTCTATCTCCTCATGGCCGTCCCATGGATACTGGGTATTCACATACATTATTTTGTCATAACCTTCTAGCTGTATGTGGGCTGGCACTTTAATGTCATCCCATCCCTTGCAATTACGGTCCATTTCAAAAAATGTCTTGTCACAGCAATCATAGTTTTTTGCGTATTCAAACTTCCAGATGCCATTAAGAGAATATTTGAAATCAGACTGCTCCCCGTAAGAATATCCTTCATTGCTATAAAACTCATGATCAGAATGAGGATTCAATCTGTTTTGCATGTATATAGTTGGGTCTTTTACGATTGAATATTTAAATTCAGACATGTGGTTTCCTCTTTATCTTTTTATTTAACCGAACCTGTAATACCTTCTGCAAATTGTTTTTGCAATATAAAGAAAATAATCATTGTTGGAAGAGAACAGAACAATACTCCAAGCATTGTCATGCCGTAATCTACTGTGTATCCGCTAGTGATATTTGCGATAAACATTGGCATTGTCTGTGCTCTATTATCAGTCATTACTACCTTTGGCCATAGATATGCATTCCACGCGTTCATAAATGATATAACACCAGCTGCTGCATAGATTGATTTCTGAACTGGCATATACATTTTGAAGAAAATCTTCCACTCAGGAAGTCCATCAATTCGAGCTGCCTCCATGATGTCAGGTGGGAAATTACGGGAATTCTGCCTGAACATCATAATCATAAATGGAGTAGATATTCCTGGAAGAATAAATGCCCAAACTGAATTCAAAAGCTTAACCTTTGATATCAGTACAAAAAGTGGAACCATTGTTGCCACTGCTGGAACCATCATAGCAAGAAGGATTATTCCAAAAAGTCTATCCTTGTGTTTGTCATGATAGAGCTCAAATCCGTATCCAGCTAAGGAACAGATAAACAATGTGAAAATAGTCTGTACTGTAGCATAGAGGAATGAATTTCCCAAACTACTCCAAAGTGTTCCCTGTACTGCGTTTCTCAAGTGCTCAAAGTTGATTAATAGCTGATTTCCAAATGCAATAGAACCTCTAGCCACATTAAGTGATGTGTTAGTAGCCGCTGCAATCATCCAATAAAGTGGAAATACAGATATTAATGAGCAAATAATTAAAAATATGTATGTAGGAATAAGCCTACGTTGTACCATTGATTTATTATTCTTAGTCACGAGTATCACCTACTTTCAAATTGATGAATGCAAGTATTGCCACCATGATAAATACTAAAAATGCCATTGCCGATGTGTATCCCAGTGCACCTACACCCTGTCCAAATGCTTGATTGTAAATGTAATGTGACATTGTGATTGTAGAATTTGCAGGACCACCACTTGTTAAGTTCATTGACTCATCAAAGAGCTGCAATGTACCATTTATTGACATTATTGCTGTCATAACAATGGTCGGTTTTAGAAGTGGCACAGTTACGTACCAAAATGTCTTCCAGCCTGTGGCTCCATCGATTTTGGCTGCCTCGTATACGGAATACTCTATATTCTGAAGACCAGCCAGATAAAATACCATGTTATATCCTGTCCATCTCCAGATTAGGGCTATTATGATAACTGCCTTTGCTGTTCCCGGTGTGCCTAAGAAATTTATATTCTCGCTGATCAAACCAAGTTTCATGAGCACAGAATTTACAAGGCCCTGTGTAGCAAACATTGATTTGAAAATTATTGAGTATGATACTAGGGAAGTTGCACATGGTAAAAAGATACATGTTCTGAATAATCCCTTGAATTTAAGGTCCTTATTGTTAAGAAGCTGTGCTAATAATATTGCAAGCACAAGCATAATAGGGACCTCGATTATAAGATAAAAGAATGTATTTTTCATTGACTGAATGAAAATACCATCCTGAAACATTCGAGTGTAATTGTATGTAAGTGGATCAGCGAAAACTGTATTTACGCCTTTTCCTTTTTTTAACGATGTGATAAAAGCCTGAATAATTGGATAAAAACTCATTATAAAAATGAGAACTGTTGCTGGTGTTAAGAACGCCCAGCCGGCTGCCAATTGTTTATTTGCAAGCGTCATTCCTTTTCTTTTATTTTCCACTTTGGCATCCCCCTTCTTTAAAAATGGGAAGTGGGCTAGCCACTTCCCAAAGAAATTCATTTACAACTATTAATCTAATTCCATTTCAAATCTAAGCTGCTCTTCTGCATTTGCAATAGCTGCTTCTGGATCCTCGCCATTTGTAAGGACATTCTGAAGAGCTGTTCCAAGCTGTGTACGTGCTGCATAGTGATAATCTGACTGCTCTACTGTAGGTACATGCTGTGTATACTCAACGATTGTTGCGTAAATTGGCTGGTCATTGAAGAAAGGAACACCCTGTGAATATACATCTGACTCTGCAGCTGCTGCACATGTTCCGATTACACCACCATTTACAAGAGCTTCATCGTATGTGATTGACTGTCCGTCTGCTGCTGACTCTCCACCAAATGTGTATGAAAGGAACTGAAGTGCAAGATCCTTCTTCTGGCAATTTGCTGTGATATAAAGTGATGAACCACCATTTGATGCATAGCCTGGCTTTCCTGTAAGTGTTGGAGCTGTTGTAATCTCCCACTTTCCTGAGTTGTCAGCTACCTGCTCGATTGTAGGAATAATCCAGTTACCATTGTAAACACCTGCTACTAAGTCACCCTGGATAGCCTGATCTGTGTAGTCTGACCAGTCATTTGCAAGGTAGAGAACATTATCCTGAGCAAGCTTTACAACTACATTGAATACTTCTACAAGTGTCTCATTATCCTTGAAGTATGGCTCGCCATCTTTGAACTGAGAAACACCCTCTGCCTGAAGCATCATGTAGAATAAGTCGTTTCCATCCCCATCCATGCAAAGTAAATACTTACCTGTCTTTTCGTATACCTTTTTGCCGATTTCATCGAACTCATCCCATGTGATGCCTGTTACATCATCAATTGTGTAACCTGCTTCAGCAAGGAGATCTGTTCTATATGCAAAAATAGCTGTTCCTGCATCTACTGGGAATCCATAGTGAACTCCATTGATTGTTGAGTATGAAAGCTTCTCAGCTCCAAGTCCTGACCAATCACAAGTTGCATCCTCTGCTGACTGCCATGCATCAGGATAGTTTGTTACGTACTGCTGAATATAATGATCCTGGAAAAGCACGATATCTGGTAATGTGCTATAGTCTCCAGCTTCTGCTGCATTTGTGATTTTTGTCTCTACATCTGATGATTGAGACTGTGTAATAATCTCAAGATGGAAATCTGGATTAACCTCCTGGAAATCCTTCTCTGCTGCCTTAAGTGCTGGAATATTAAAGTTTTCATCCCAAGCATACACTGTTAAAGTGTTCTCATCTTCTGACTGTACATTTTCCTCTGCACCGTCAGCACCTGCTGCTCCCCCTTCTGCGCCAGTTCCGTCAGAACCTCCACATGCTACTAGCGAAGAAACCATTGCTCCTGCGAGCATTACTGATAGTAATTTTTTCTTCATCTCTCTCCATTCTCCTTCTCTCTTAGATATTTGGCGCTTTCTTGTACACAATGCACAATTCCTTTCCCAATATGCGCCCCTCATATGGTCATAATACTAATTAATTATTGTTATTTGTTAAATATAATTGCTCTAAAAAATTGCATATTCGCTCATTTAAATCTATGAGAATAATTATTTTTCACTGTTATTGTGTCTAAAATATGTAAAAAAAAGAATGACCTGTGGCCATTCTCTTTCCTACCAGCCCTTCTTAGCGCTGATTTTATAATTCTTTTTTGTAAGTCCTGTAGTGTTCTTGTCCTTTTTCCATTGATATGGAGTTTTGCTAGTTAGCTTTTTGAAATTGCGATTGAATGTAGATGGAGTCTGATAGCCTACTCTAAATCCTATCTCCTCCATGGCGTAATCTGTGGTCTGCATAAGCTCACAAGCCTTATCAATGCGAATCATATTCAGATAATCAAGAGGCTTCATACTCATGCTCTCTTCAAATATACGTCTGAAATGACTCTCAGATAATCCGCATTCGTCCGCCACATCCGACATTTTAATCTCCTCAGCAAAATGCTCCGCAATGTAATTAACACTTCGCTCGATATAGCTATTAAGTCGCTTCTCTTCAAGTGTAAGAGATGAGCTCATGTCTTCATTGAGCCTCAATAGCTCTGCAACAAATGCTCTAAGATAACCCTTAACAGCCTGTCTGTAATAAGGTTTTTTCTCGCGATACTCCTCCATTACAGAACGAACTAAAGCTGTAAGATTTTTATTTTGGTTCCATTGAATGACGTACCCTTGGTTGTTAATACGCTTTATAACCTCCTCAGGTATCAATCTATGAAACTGCATTTCTTTTCTAATAAAATTATCAATATCGATAAACAGGTATTCCCATTTGCATATGCCATCATTAAGACTTTTGGTCTCATGAGGTATATTTTCCGGGATTATAGTGATTATTCCACCTTTATAATTAACGGTGGATTCCTCAATAGTAAGTTTGCCATTTCCCCAATAGCAATACCCTATTTCCATATAATTATGAAAATGTAAAAGGTTCTCTGTCTCCGCTCCGTAGCTTTGAACCCAGCTTTCCCCCAAAAGAGCAAGCACATATTCATCCGATGGAATCTCGTAATACCTGTATTCTATCTGACGTTTTTGCTTTGCCATTACCTATTTCCTAAACTAATACTTTGGTTCGGTCTCCTTTTTATATTCTGTCTCAGCTGTAGCTAGTGCCTCATCAATGTCAGTGCCATTTTTTATAATATCAAGCACTGCCTGTGACATGTATTTTCTACATACATAATGATAATCCGATTGTTCTACCGATGGAACAAGCTGAGAGTACTCTACTATTGTTGCGTAAATTGGCTGATTGTTAAAATACTCAACACCCTGAGTATATACATCAGAGCCTGCTGCTGCAACACAAGAACCTACAACTCCTGCATTAAGTAAAGCATCATCATAAGTGATTGAGCTGCCATCTATTGCTGAACCACCGCCAAATGTATATGCCAAAAAGTCCTTGGCTAACATAGAGTTCTTGCAATTAGAAGTCACACAAAGAGATGATCCACCATTTGATGCGTAGCCTGGAATGCCTGTAAATGTAGGTGCGTATGTGATTTCCCATTTGCCTGAATTAGCCTTAACCTGCTGAATAGAGCTAATAATCCAGTTGCCATCATAGACACCGGCAACCATATCATTTCCAATAGCATTATCAACGTAATCGTCCCAATCCTCTGCAAGATAAAGTACGTTATCATTAACTAATTGTACAATTGTCTCTACTACCTCTTTTAGCTTCTCATTGCCTACAATAAAAGGACTACCGCTTCTGAACTGGGACTCACCCTCAGCCTGAAGCATCATGTAGATTAAATCATTATCCTTACCAATGGCGCTAATTAGGTACTTTCCTGTCTTCTGATATACGTCTTTACCGATTTCATCGAACTCTTTCCATGTGATATCGGTAACATCCTCTAATGTATATCCACATTCTTTTAAAATATCTACTCTATATGCAAAAATTGTAGTACCTGAATCCACTGGAAAACCATAGTGAACTCCATTTACCACTGAATATGATACCTTATCAGAGCCTAGATTATCCCAGTCTACAATGGCATCTTCAACTGACATAAAAGAACCGGAATATGCCTTAACATACTTCTGGATACTGTGATCCTGAAATAAAACTATATCTGGTAGTGAAGAGAAATCCTTTGCCTTATAGGCATCCTCAACAGCATCCTCTATGGCATCTGAATTTCCCATATTCACAATATTCAATTCAAAATTAGGATTAACCTGTTTGTAATCCTTTTCAGCTGCCTTAAGGGCTGGAATATTAAAATTGTCATCCCAAGCATACACGGTAAGAGTGTCATCAGAGCCAGCCATATCTGAAATGACTTCCTGACTTTTCTTAGCACAGCTTGAAAGTGATAACATCATTCCAGCTATTAAAACTGCAGATAATAATTTCTTTCTCAAATAAATCGCCTCCTGTATAAACTAGAGTCCGCACTCCTTAGCCAAAGCTTCAAATGCTGGTATTGAGCGCTTAATCATCTCATAGTCTACGCAATATGCCATTCTAATATATCCTGGGCAACCGAAGGATTTGGTAGATACCAAAATAATGTGATGCTTCTTAGCAAGAGAAACAAACTCTTCCTCGTCCTCCATAGGTGCCTTTACAAGCAAATAAAATGCGCCCTGTGGCTTAACTACCTTGAAACCAAGGGATGTAAGCTTGTCATATAATAGCTTTCTGTTTCTATCGTAGAAATCAAGATCTACTCCCTCATCCAAACATCTAGAAACAACCAACTGGAATAATGATGGTGCATTAACATAGCCTAAGCATCTATTTGCTACAGCCATTGCATTTATCATTTCGTCATAACAATCCATTTTCTTAGAAAGAGCCATGTAACCAATTCTCTCACCTGGAAGAGAAAGTGTCTTAGAGAATGAATAGATATAAATACTGTTCTTGATAATTGAAGGAATATAAGGTACCACCTCATTATCATAAACAAGCTCTCTATATGGCTCATCCGCAAGTACGTAAATTGGATGACCTATTCTTTTTTCTGCTTTTTCAATTATAGCGCCAAGCTGCTTAATTGTCTCCTCTGGGAAAATTCTACCAGATGGATTGTTAGGATTATTGATAATAATGCACTTAGTCTTTGGATTGATAAGGGCATCTAATTCATTAATATTTAAATCAAAGTTGTCCATATCAGGTGGGACAACAACTAATTTGCCGCCGTAGTTAGCTGCATAGTTGCGATACTCTCCAAAATAAGGGGCAAATGCAATAACTTCATCATCTGTCTCGATAAGTGCTCTGAAGATGCAGTTCATGGCGCCTGCTGCACCAACTGTCATGACGATATCTCCTGCATCATAGCCCATGTCAAATCTCTTATTAAGATTTACTGCTACATTAGCTCTAACCTCGTCAAATCCTGCATTTTTCATATATCCATGGACGTAAGAGTCTGGATTTTCAGCTAATATATCTTTGATTGACTCAGTAACTTTTGCCGGCACCGGTGACGCTGGATTTCCCAAACTGAAATCATAAACATTTTCTGAACCAACTTCTGCCGCTAATTGTAAGCCCTCTTCAAATAGCTTTCTGATAGTAGAACTTCCAGCAACTAGGGCTTCCATACTTTTTGAAATAACCATTTCTTCCGTCCTCTCTTTCACTTTAGTACGCTAAATTATTTTATTATATATCACTCCTTTCGTCTATCGTTTTTGCTATAAAACTCTGTTTTGTCAGCATACATATTTTTATCTGCTATATTAACTAAATCCTCAACATCTAAGCATTTTTCGCTCCATACAGAACCTATCGCCATTGAAATCTTTTTACTCTTCTTTCGAAGTCTCTCTACATGCTGGGCAAAAGTCTCCTCACTAACCTGAGGCATCACTACCACAAATTCATCTCCACCAATTCGATAGCAATATTTCTTTTTAAAGATGGATGCTATTGCCTCAGAGGCCTCTTTTATTACATTATCACCTGCTTCATGTCCCATCTCATCATTTACCGACTTCAATCCATTTATATCCACAAAGCATATTCCAACGGAAATATCCATTCCCTCTAGCATTCCAATTTTAGAGTTAAAAGCTTTTCTGTTTCCAGCGTCTGTGAGAATATCGTGCTCACTCATATATAGCATTTCCGACTGAAGGATATAGTTTCTAACTTCTTCTGAGATAAAAATTGCTACAGATTCAACTACTTCTTTTATATTTACATCTGTTTCTCGACTGATATTATCAACCAGCAAATATCCAATAATCGTATTTTTATCTGTCAATTTAGCTAGCACGTAGTTTGAAACTTTTCCTGATAACATACCTGCATAGGCTTGTTGGTTTTTTACATTTACAAGCAATGTATCTTCGATAATTATTATATTCTCGCCATACATCTGCTTGTTCCACATTGTAAAAATGTCGTATTGCTCGAATTCTTTTCTAGATGGCAGTCCTGTTCCATTTACTCTGTCCGACCATTCGACGATTTCTCCTATTTCACCCTTGTTATTTTCTATAATCATAGCCCTGTCAGCTTTAAGGGTTGTTCCGAGGATTTTCAAAGCAGCCTTAATTCCTTTTTTGAAATCACCTGCAGACAATGCTTTAGCGCATTCAATAATTACGTTGTTGGATTTTGTAGTTATTTCCTTGGTATCTTCCTTGCGTTTTTCAGCTGTTACGTCATGAATAATAAAGGCACAAAATCCCTTTTTAAATACAGGCACCGCCCAGAATTCAAACCATTTATTAAATTGTGTATTATAGGTGCGATTAATTACAGACTGACGCATGATTGCAGCTTGATAACTAAGCCTAATCCAATCCTCGTCCCTATTAGATACCGTCGAGTAATAGGTTGCGCCTATTAACTCAGCGGAAGGTTTGCCAACTAATGAAGCGTATTTTTCATTGGCAAATAGAAACAGCATGTCTCGGACTGTACCAAATGGATCTGTCACCACCTGGAAAACACAGCATGCATCTGGCAAGTCCTTAAGCATCCTTAATATATCCCCATCAGAGTAGTCAATTGTAGACATTACTACTTCGTTTTTCTCACTCAAACTTCCCCTCCTAACGTCACGTAAAAACCAATATTTTCAATGTCTATCCCCAAAATATTACACACTTTCCGTTTATTATACCATCTATTCTATTCTCCCTCAATCACTGCAAGGGCTAGAATTCCGGCAATTACTAAAAACAGGAAGAAATACTGAAGCTTAGTAAGCTTCTCTTTTAAAACAATTCTAGACAGAATAAGTGATACTACACATACCGATGAAATGATAGGGGCTGCAATTGCTCCATCTCCACTCATGGCATACACATATGTAAACTGACCTGCTGTCTCACAAACACCTGCTAAAATCTTATCCCTCTGTGTAGGAAGTTCAAATTTAACTCCCTTGATTTTCATAAATATCAAAAGAACTACTGCGCAAATGAAAAATGTAAGCTCATAGGATGTATTGGCAACATCCTCAATTGTTGCTTCTGTGATATTTGAAAGTGGGCTTGTTTCAATATCAAGGAAATATATATCAAGAAGACTTCCTATGGCATCTATGATTGCGTAGCAAAATGGCATTGCAAATGCTATAATTGCCATCTTCTTCCCAAGCTTTTTCTTTCTATCAGTGTCTCCTGTATTATCTAGAAATCCAATACCTAATATACCAATTACAATTACTACAATGGCTATCGCAGAACCTGCTGCAATAGTCTCACCTAGAACTACAACTGCTAAAAGGGAGCAAATAGCACCAGATGTGTTTTCGATTGGATCTGAGATGGACTCTTCTATAAATCTCATTCCGAAGAATGAAAATGCCATTGAAATAATATAACAAAGGGATACTGGAAGATAATTAATGAGATTTTTAGGGTCGTATCCAATATCTCCTGTTATAAGTGTAAATACGGCATGAATGCCCATTATGAAACCTACGCAGACGCATATTTTAAGATGAGCAAACTTCTCATCAGGCCTTGCACCCTTCTTATAAAATAGTTCTGCTAGACCCCATATAAAGGTAGTCGCAAGAGCGAAAAATAACCACATAATATTACTCTCTTTCTTTTTAAAATTTGCCTCTATTAAAACATAAAGAAAAGACTGTTGTTACAGCCTTTTCTATTTATTTGAGTCGGGTAAATCTATGTTTATACTAACATCGATATTTGCCTTATTAATTTTGTCCTTATTTATCCTCATTTGAGCATCATGCAAAATATCGCGAATCTTTTCCAAATCTTCATACGCATCATCAGATGAGTATGGCTTGTTTTCATCCTGAAAGTTAAAATCCATAAGCCAAGTCCCCATTTTTAATTACTTAGGAACTTCAGTTTATCAGATTATTTTGAAGAAATGATGTCCTCTATCTGGCCCTCGATAATTTTCATTAGACGCTGTCTTGCCTCTACAGCCGCCCATGCAATATGAGGTGTGATAATAAGCTTTGTGCTGTCCTTGATTCTAACAAGTGGATTGTCGCTAGACATAGGCTCCACATCAAGTACATCAAGACCTGCTGCTGCAATTTGTCCACACTCTAGTGCGTCAGCTAAGTCTTTTTCCACAATAATAGGACCTCTTCCCACATTTACCAGAATAGCTGTGTTTTTCATCTTCTCAAGGGCAGTCTTATCAATCAAATGAAGTGTATTTTCATCAAGTGGTGCGTGGATAGTGATGATATCCGATGTGGATAAAAGTGTATCAAAATCCACTTCCTTGTAGATATCTGAGTGATTACGTCCTGTAGTAGAAAAATAAACTACATTGGCTCCAAGGCATGTTGCAATCTCAGCCACTCTGCTTCCAATTGCGCCAAGTCCGATTATGCCCCATGTTTTGCCACTGATTTCATTGAAATGCTTTTCAAAATGAGTGAACATCCTATCATTAACATAGCGCTCACTTTTTACATACTCATCATAGTAGCTTAGGTGCTCATAAAGGTGAAGTGCAAGTGCAAGTGTATGCTGGGCAACTGCCTCTGTAGAATAGCCAGCTACATTTCTCCATTCTATGCCTCTGCTGGCAAGATAATCCTTGTCCAGGTTGTTGGTACCTGTAGCTGTGACACACACAAGCTTCAAGGATTTTGCCTGACCAATTGTTGACTCGTTAACTAGCACCTTATTGAGTACGATAATATCTGCATCTTTTACTCTCTCAGGGACTTCCTCTGAAGTAGAATAGTCGTAGATAACCACCTCTCCAAATCTCTCAAACCCAGAGAGATCAATGTCTTCTCCAATTGTTTTTCTGTCTAGGAATACTATCTTCATTTTGCTTCTCTTTTCGTATTACTTATTATCTATACCTCAAAATCAAGGCACACTCTTGATGCTGTGTATGGTCGTACCTTGCCGTCTGCTACAGCAACATGCTCTGGATGAACTGCATATCCCTTAAGAGATGCCTCATCCTCAAAAGAAGAATCAAGCATCAAATCTGCATTTGAGCTTGGCAATCCTTCTGTGTAAACCTTTATATCAATTAATCCAGGAATCTTGCCCTGAAGTGCCTCAAGACCCTCTTTGATACCAGCCTTGATTTTAGCCTTCTCCTCTGGGGAAAACTCTTCCTTTAAAGTCCATAAAATAACGTGCTTTACCATAAACTATCCTCCTAAAAAAATTCTTATAAAATCAGGGCCATGCTGAGCTTGTCAACATTGACCCTGAAAACAAATCCATAGTGTTAAGAATTAATAATTCTCTTCTCTAACCTCGAAGTATGCCTTTGGATGCTTGCAAACTGGACAAACCTCTGGGGCCTCTGTTCCAACTACAATGTGACCACAGTTGCGGCACTCCCACATAGTTACGCCACTCTTTTTGAATACTTCCATAGCCTCTACGTTGTTAAGAAGCTTGCGATAGCGCTCCTCGTGAGCCTTCTCGATAGCACCAACACCTCTGAACTGTTCTGCAAGTTCTGGGAAGCCCTCTTCATCTGCTTCCTTAGCCATGCGATCATACATGTCTGTCCACTCAGCATTCTCACCCTCTGCTGCATGGAGAAGATTCTCTGGAGTAGTTCCAACTCCGCCTAAAGCCTTGAACCAAAGCTTAGCATGCTCCTTTTCATTGTCAGCTGTCTTTAAAAATAATGCTGCAATCTGCTCGTATCCAGCTTTCTTAGCAACTGAAGCGAAATATGTATATTTGTTGCGAGCCATTGATTCGCCAGCAAATGCCTCCCAAAGGTTCTTCTCTGTCTTAGTGCCTGCGTATTTGTTCTCTGCCATTTTTTATCCTCCTTTTACACTAAAAAACTCTCCTCCCCTTTAAGATTGATTATCGCTAATCTATGCACTTTTTGCAAGTGTGTTTTGCGCAATTAATTGAGACACAATCCCTTTTATAGTGGTGCACATTGCATTAGGATTCATACGGCTAGATATCATAAATCCATTCCACATGCCCTTTGTAGCATTGATCCCATTTAGATATTTGATTCCATAGCAATTCTTAGCTAAAATCCACTCCTCCAAATTCTTAGAGTAGTCGTCAATTAAAATAGATGTAAAATCCTGATCTATATACTTTTGCTTGGGCTGGCCATAAGGAACAAATATCCTCTGTAAATGTCCTAAACCGTTGTTATCAAGCCACGTTATTTTGTCATCCATGGAATGATTATCCTGATAAACAGCTGATAAAATACTGACATCATATTCCTCTGAAAGCATCTTAACCGCATCTATCAATCTCTCATCCGGCTCCAACGCTGCAAAATATCCTGGCTCAAATGTGTCTTCTATTGATGCATCCATGTTCCACTTTGCTATGCATCCATCCATGTCTATGTATATTTTAATCTTCTCCATACCAGCACCTCCTACGTCTGTTAATTAATCCCGCCATTTCTGGGCAGGTTATCTGCTGATATTATTGTAAAAAAAAGAAGTGCCCCTTTATAAGGACACTCCGAAATGCTTTTCAAAATTTATTTAGTCGACATATCCGCTCTTTAAATACTCAACGAATGTCATTAATGTGCCGTTTTCGCTGTCAAATAACTCTCTAAATAAGCCCATCGTCTAACCTCCTATTAAGCTGATTCCTAATTACACCATTAGAATACCATCTTTTTTAGAAAGTTCCATTGGGCAAATATACAAATTAAACAAATTGCAACACCTAAAACTGTGCACTATGTATAAATCAATAGGATTTTACCCCCTTTTTGGCAGTAAAACCAAAAAATGCTGATAGTACAAAACGCAAACCGCGATGAGCCAAATATAGCCAAATATCATTATTACAGTGTTAAGCGCTGACTTGGACTTGCATATTTTAAGGCTTACTCCCTTTTCTCTAGGATAAAACAACTGGACCGGACGATATGTTAAAACGTCCAGCAATAAATGGGATGCAAATCCTATAATGAAGCCTAAAAGCACTGGCTTTGAAAATAAAAATATACCTATTCCATATAGTCCAAATGCCGTCAGAGAATGAGAAAATCCTCTGTGTTCCGATTCTCTAGCAAAATACCCGGTAATCAATATTATCAAAAGCCCAAGAACCAAAGAAATAATGTGGGTCTGCATAAAGTATTCAAACATGCTGCCATGAGCAACAATATCTATATACAAGGCTGCCACTGATAGTATGGTGGCTATAGACCTGCCTAATACTGCATCCTTTGATACACCGATCTTACAGTCTATGTCACATAAAATACTTCCTACCGATGCCCCTATAACAATAGGACACAGTTCTTGTATAGTCTCTGGCGCCAGAATTGTAAGAGAGCTGGCCACTCCTATTGCAATGTGTGTCTTACTAAGCATAACATTTCTCCCATTTTCCTAATCCCTCCTTATATGATAAATCTTTTTTTATTTTAGACAAATAGTTTGCATCTTTTATTTTAGATTTTTTATAATAGACCCATACTATTTGCTAGGGAGATTATTTATGAAAGATATTATTATTTCTTATTTAGTGATGATGAATGCACTAGGTCTTGCCGTTATGGGACTTGATAAAAAGAAGGCTATTTCAAATCAATGGCGCATCCCAGAAAAAACTCTATTTTTAGTCAGCGCTATCGGAGGCAGTATCGGCACTCTTTTAGGTATGTACCTATTCCGCCACAAGACAAAACACTGGTATTTCGTCATTGGAATGCCTTTCATTCTTGCAATTCATTTAGTTTTAGGGTGGCTAATATATACAAAAAGCTTCTAAATCATCATGATTTAGAAGCTTTTATTGTAAGCTCATCCTTTTTCACATTACACTCTAAGTTAAGCACCTCTACCCCTGCTTCCTTAGCCTCATTAAGGGCTACCCCAAACTCAGGGTGGGTCTCTATGTTTGGTCTTACCTCACTGACGCCCTCCACTTGAATTACAAAAGCTGCCATGGCTTTGTATCCTTTGTCTATGGCTGCGGTAAGTTCTCTAAGATGCTTTACTCCTCGCTCGGTAGGAGCATCTGGGAAGTAACCTATCCCATCTTTTATCAGGGTGCAGCCCTTTACCTCAAGAAGATATTTATCCTTTCCTTTTTCCATGTAAAAATCGATTCTAGAGTTCCCGTATTTGTACTCAGGCACAACCAGGTCGTAGTCCTGCTTCATAAGCCACTCTTTTACTACAGCGTTTGGTGCCTGAGAATCTATATTTACAATCCCAATAGGTGTCTCTACTGCCACCAAATCAAAAGGTGTTTTTCTATCAGGATTACTTGCTTTTTCCAAGTACACAGTCCTTCCTGGAATTAACAATTCCTTACAACGTCCCGTGTTTTTTACATGGACTTTTATTTCTTCTCCATGGACCTCTACATTAGCTATAAATCTGTTGGGTCTAGATATAAATTTTGCTTCTACGATGCATTCATATTTCATGGAAAAGATAATAGCATAATTCTATCTCTCATAACATATTATTCTTTCATTTTTCATGTCATTGCATAAGTAAATATCCTTTTCGGAAACATCATACACTTTTACTATTTCTTCTATCTCCCTATAATTGCTATCCATCTCTACCAAAATATTCTTATTTCCCTTCAACAATCCCATATTAAAGACCTTCGTCTTTTCATTTTCAAAAATGGCATTATATAGTATTCCTGATTCCACTAGATCCTGGAAGAAATGGCTTCCATAAGAAAGCTCTGGATTGTATCCCGCCTCAGAATTTGCAATCTCGCAAATTGCTTCAAACTCACTTATATCCGCAAATGCTGTAGGTACTCCAAGCTCAGGAGATGTTGTTCCAATGCGCCCTGGTACCATGAGAAGCATCTTTTTTCCCTGATTACGCATCTTCCAATTTATCCTTCCGATGGCATTAGCAATAATGTACTTATCCTTGTAGCCCATGTTGTAATATTTAACAGCATCAACGTAGACTATTAAATCCATCTTTTCCACTCTGGATAATCCCATTGAAGACTTTTCGCATTCAAATAAAATCTTATTTTCATCAATATTTTCCGGCATTTCAAAATCCATTGAATCCTCAAAAATCTGAAGCGGTCGGCACTGCAGAATGTTAATTACATAATCTCCATTCTCAGCAAAATTGATAGTAAACTCTGTGTCCACAGGATATTCATATGTTTCTTGAATAGTTCTCAAAATGTCTTTCATCTGAGCCATTAATTCATCCTTTGTAACTATTCCATAGCAAGAAATAAACTGTATATCTCTAGGATGTCCCTGTTCACGATAGATGCTTTCTGCCTCATAATCATGTTCTAAAAGCAGGCCCTGTAAATAAAATGGCATAAATGGTTTTATTGTATCCAGCTCTACCTGCTGCAACTTCCCTTCAGCTCGATTAATAAGTTCCAGTTTCTTCTGCGAATATCTATGTTTTTCGATGCTATTTTTCGCTGTTGAGGCCTTTGGCTTATCAAGGCTTACAAGTCTTGGATATGAGCCCTCCGTTCTATCCACTGCTGACGTTCCAAGTCCCATTACTAGACGAAGCATTCCTGCTGTTGGCTGCAGACTTTCCATAAATCGATATGGGCTGTATGAATAACCAACGCCTGCTGCACAAGGCATATAATATTCCCCATAATATGAACCCGAAACTCTCTGAATCAAAAGAGCCATCTGCTCATCTCTTGCCTGCAGTCCACGACGATTTCTATAATCTAAGGCTGACTTACTCATCGTGCTAGCATAAACTGTACGAATCGCATCCTCAAGTTCCAAAAGTCTTTGTTCCATATCCCCTGCATTCGGGCAAAATACTGATTCATACTTTCCTGCAAACGCATTGCCAAATCCGTCTTCTAAAATAGAGCTAGACCTTACAATAATTGGATCTTGACCGTAATACTCAAGAAGCTTAACCAACTCTTCTTCCATATCTCGCGAAAACTTTCCCGTTTTTAGACGATTTGCAAACTCCTCCGCCAAACTAAAATATTCTTCTGGCTTTCGCTGTCTTACCCTAATATCCCAAAAGTGGTTCTCCACAATAAATGTATAAAATACATCAGAGCCCACATAAAAGGAATCATGGGGCTCAAACTTATCAAATATATCAGGCCTACTGTTCTCAATAATCTTTCTGGCAAGGAGCATTCCGCAGGATTTTCCACCTATCATGCCCGTTCCAATCATCCTATTTTTCACATTAAGATAATCCTCGGCCCTAAAGTTTTCTTTTATCATGATGCGCATCCTTTCATCTCTGCTCATCATGATATTGCACATTCTATTACACTGCTCAGTGACGTCAATGCCATTTTCGTGCATGGTCTTTGTCATATCAAAAAATCTATCCCAACTATCCTTGTTTCCACGGTCTGCATTTGATGTTTCAGTTTCAAGTAACTGATAAAAATGGCTAGCCATTACACCATCAAGCATCGGCTTAAATGTACCATTTTCAGGCTCATAAATATGAGGCAAAAACATTGTCTCAGAATACCTATTCCAAACCTTATCTGGCCTTACATATACATGCTTTGAATCTGAATAAACATCTAGAAATAGCTGTGTTGTATCACGAATTTTAGCTATTGCTTTAAATGAATGCTTACCTCTAATCAATGGGAAGAAGGCCACAGTATCAAGTGAAAAAAGATATGGGCAGGTTACTTGAAAAAAATTACCCATCATAAGGTCTGTAGCCCAGGCAGTCTGAAGTTCTGACAGACAATCAAATACAAAGAAGGCATCAACACCTTCCCTTTCAATTATTTCATGAATAGCAACTGTAAAAGTCTCAAATCTGTGGGACAGTTCCACATTAACAATCTTCAAACCTTCCTGTGGTTCAAAGAGTGGCTCGTGAGATGCAAATCTAACATAAATTAGATTTCTCCCATCCTCTATTGCCTGCTTCACGTATGGACCTGCAAAAAGCATAAAATCCTCTAGCTTATCCACCCTCCAGACAACATTATCCCCAAATCTAATGTTGTCAAACTGCTCATCCATTTGCGGAATACCAGAACATACTCTATCAAATGCTGCCATTGTAAATTCCCCCAAGTTATTAATCTACTTTTTTAATCCACCAATCCATTTTGAAATCTTGATAAATGTTCAAACGGCAAAATCTGTCTACCCCTAAATAGTCCACATCCATCATTAATCAGGCTGTTATTTTCCGCTGTAAACATATTTACATCTATCTTTGATAAATCTATATCTTCAAGAGCTACCACTCGCTCATACGCCTCATCGAAGTATAAACATTCTCCTACTGGTATTTCATTTCTTCTACTATGCTGCTGTTCTTGAGCCTTCACATATCTTAAATGGTTTGAATTTCCTATTTCTGCGCTGTCATCCATGGCCTTTGTTCTAAGCTGAACTTCTACATAACATCTTGCCATCTCATCAAACAGTGTTAGATGCAAAGATCTATATCCAGCACTGGTTGGCTCATGAACATAATCTCTATAAATATCTCTCAAGTTCTCATCCAACAAGTCAGAGCATTCCCTACCCTCAAGATTTGATTTCACAACAGCAAATCCCTGTTCTGATAAAAAAGAGGGAAGTGCATTTGCTATTTCGTATAATAGCTTTATCTCTTCTTCCTCACTGTCCTGTCCCTCTTTAAGGTGACACTTAGGCAAGGATATTACTATCCTATAAGCAATCAAATCCCTGAAGCAGCTTAACTTTTCTTTTACTTCCTGTATAGCAGGAAAATGATGATACTGCTGATAATACTCATATATAAAATCCACTATATATCTATTAAATTTTTCCTCTGATCTGATAATGGATTTAATTCTCCCTTTAAAAGTAAATGCAAGATAATAATACTTCTCCACCATGTATTTATAAAACTCTCTTATTCGCTGGGACTGAGACGTCAAGAACTCATTATGCTCCAATAACTCGTATATTGTTTCAAGAAATGAACAATGAACTATATCTATTTGATTATGGGAATCCATCGCGCTTGCCTCTAAATCATCCATATACTTTTGCAGTATTCTAAAAATCGTCTCACCATCATACAAATAATCGTTAAGTTTTATCATATTACCTTCCTTCCCATTTTTTAATTCACTATTCCACCGTAGTTCCAAGAATTGTTCTTGATTTACCATCTCCGTTTTGCTTTTTTAGCATAAAAAAAGGCGACGCAAATAAATGCGACGCCTTTGTCGAAAACAAAATATTTTTTTTAATTATAATTAGTTATCTTTTCCCATGTCAATACGCAATAGTCTATCCACTAAAACTTTGCCGCATTACAAATGATATCTACACAATTATCTATTCCAAGTGTTGAACTCTTTACTGATAAATCATAGAATTCTGCATTACCAAATTCTGTGTGTGTATAATATTTACAATATTTCTTACGAGCCTTATCAACAGAATGTAATCTCTCAAGGACCTTAGCTTCCGGCACATCTGGCATTTTACCCATCATTCTCTTTAATCTGAAGCGCTCGCTTGCAGAAATGAAAACATGAAGACTCTTATCATATTCCTTAAGAATAAAGTTTGCATTTCGTCCTACGATTACACAATTACCCTTTTCAGCAACCTTTCTAATAGCTTCTCTTTGCGCATTAAAAAGCCGCTCATCTAAAGGCTTGTTGTAAAAATCAAATAAGCTTTGTCCAAATCCAAATTCCTTTGGAACTTTTTCATCATAGTAGCGAATCTCCTCAGGTGAAAGATTTCCGCTTTCTATGGCAGTCCTTACAATCATATCTTTGTCGCAATAATAGTATCCAAGTCTCTCTGCCACTGCCTGGCCAATTGTGCTACCACCTGCTCCAAATTGTCTGCTAATTGTAATTATATTTTTCATATAGCCCCCACTATAATACTTTGTTTAAGAAATCTATTGTTCTTTCTTCCTTAGGATTGAGCAATACTTCCTGTGGAGTTCCCTCTTCCACAATGTATCCTCCATCCATGAAAATAACCCTATCTGCCACTTCTCTTGCAAATCCCATTTCGTGTGTGACAATCACCATTGTCATACCATCTGCTGCAAGTGACTTCATAACCTGAAGAACTTCTCCTACCATTTCTGGATCAAGTGCACTTGTTGGCTCATCGAAAAGCATAATGTCTGGCTCCATGCAAAGAGCTCTAGCAATGGCTACACGTTGCTTCTGCCCACCTGAAAGCTGGCTAGGAAAGCTATTTGCCTTATCCTCAAGGCCTACTCGCTCAAGCATCTTTTTTGCTCGTTCTGTAGCCTCTTCCTTTGAGCATTTTCCTAATTCTACAGGAGCCAATGTAAGATTATCGATGATGTTAAGGTTGTTAAAAAGATTAAAATGCTGGAAAACCATTCCAATCTTTTCTCTCACATGATTAATATTTACCTGCTTGCTTAAAATCTCTTCGCCGTCTACTACTATTAATCCTGCACTTGCCTTCTCAAGTCTGTTAAGACATCTTAGGAATGTGGACTTTCCTGAGCCTGATGGTCCGATTACGCATACTACCTCGCCACCATACACTTCTGTTGAAATGTCCTTTAATACTTCAAGGCTTCCAAATTTTTTATTTAAATGTTCTACTTTGATTTTAACTGTACTCTTATCTACCAATGCTTAACCTCCTCTCAACCATCTTTGCACTACGTGAAAGGATAGTGATAACAATCAAATACATAATTCCTACAACAGCCCATGTCTGGAATGACATAAATGTATTAGCCTGAACATTTTTCGCTGTATTTACTAATTCAGGGAATCCAATTACTGAAAGGATAGAGGTATCCTTTAATGTAATAATAAACTGATTAATAAATGTAGGAATCATAGTACGTATTGCCTGAGGAAGCACTACCTTTCTCATGGCCATACCGTATGTAAGACCAAGTGAGCGAGCTGCCTCCATCTGTCCTGGATCAACGGACTGAATACCTGCTCTGACAATCTCTGCCATGTAGGCACCGCAGTTGAGAGCCAAACAGATAGTACCAGCCTGAAGAGCTGACAAGCTTATATTGAATCCACCTACCATTGTGTTAAATAAATAAGGGATTCCAAAATAGACAAAAAATGCCAATACAATCATTGGCACACCACGAATTACATCTACGAATATTTGCGAAATAACATTGCATGCTCTATTTTTAAGCACACCTAAAATACCGAAAAACAAGCCTATAATGCAGGCAAAAAATAATCCCAATAATGCCAAAAGAAGCGTTCTTCCTAGAGCGCCACATAGCATAGGTCCATATACTGTTATAATTTTAATCATATATTATCCTCAATAATCAGTGGGCAGTTTAAGCTGCCCACATTAGTTTCTTATTCTCCAAGGTACTTGCTAATAATCTCATCGTATGTTCCGTTAGCCTTGATATTCTTAAGACCTGCATTGAACATATCTACAAGCTCCTGATTGTCAGCATTGAAAATTGCAAATCCGTACTGTGCTGGATCATTACCTGTTCCATCTACAATCTTCATAGCAATGCCTGTCTCCTTGATGTTAGAAGCCATGATTGGTGTATCATCAAATACTGCTGCAACCTGTCCACCAACTACTGCCTGATACATTGTTGGAGAATCCTCAAAATATGTAACTGTAAATCCGTATTCTGATGCTAATTCTTCAGCATATGTTGCACTCATACTAGCTGTCTTAACTGCAACTGACTTTCCTGCTAAATCATCAAAACCATCGATATCTGATGATGCCTCTACTGCCATACTCTGGTTAGCATCATAATATCCATCAGAGAAAATCCAACCAGATGCCTTACGCTCCTCTGTGATAGATGCACCAGCGATCATTCCATCTGCCTGACCAGCCTGACATGCTGCAATAGCTGCATCCCAGCCAAGTACATCAACCTTGTACTCAAATCCCTGGTCCTTAGCAACTGCGTCTAAGATTTCCATATCAATACCAACAAAATCGCCATTATCATCTGTGTACTCAAATGGCTTAAAAGCTGTATCTGTAGCGATTACCCATACTTTTTCACCTGAACCCTCTGATGCCTCTGGCTTCTGCTCTGATGCTGTGTCGCCACATCCTACCATTGTTGCCATAGTAGCAACAGCCATTAAAACTGCTAGAACTCTTTTCTTCATAATTAATCTCCTTCCTTTATATACATTCTTTAATAAATGCCTTAATTAAATTCATGCTTTCCTCATTATTCTCATAGGAAAACTCTGGGTGCCACTGCACTCCTATTGCAAATCTGTGATTCTTCACAGCTATTGCCTCAACTAATCCATCCTCAGATTCAGCCATCTTCTCCACCTTTGGCGACAATGTTTTTATAGCCTGATGGTGATAACTGTTAACCTCGTGAATGCCACTTCCTATTATTTTTGCCAACCTAGTGCCTTCTAGCACCTGAACTTTATGGGCTGGCCTATTATAAGGAGGACTCATATGGTGTTCTACCCTGCAATTATATTCTGTAGGTAAATCCTGGTAAAGACTACCACCAAGATATGCATTTATAAATTGAAGCCCTCTGCATATACCCAAAAAAGGCTTATCGTCCACCAAACATCGGTCCAATATAAAGCTTTCCATAAAATCTCTTGATTTGCAAGGCTTTCCGCAAGTAGCTTTTGCTTTTTCGCCATATACATCTGGCGATACGTCATGGCCTCCTGTAAAGAGAATGCCTGTACACAAGCTATATGCTTCTGATAATTCTTCTTCATCTTCTGTCAGAGGTAGCACTATTGGCAGTCCTCCTGCTTTTTCTATTGCCTTCATATACCCTGGCAACATCCAAAAGCTTTCTCTTTCATCGTCATATAAAGGTATCAGTCCTATTATCGGTCTCAATTTTGCCTCCTATAAAGCAAAAAGGCGCCTGCTCATAGTGCAGACGCCCTTGTCTTTTTCATACTTTACAACTTTTATAATTATTGTGCAAGGCTTATTTCTAAGGAATTAATCCTCGCCTACTAGCTTAACTACCTCATAATCATGGGATACTGCTGGTAAAAATTTCTCCAATATGAAATTTGTCTTTATCTTAAGGCTGCTTGTGCATACACATGGGTGACAACCAATATAATCACCTTTTATGACATCCTCATCAATTAAAAGCTTTACTGCACCGTCCTTGTCATTCATTAAACCCATGACACTGACCGCACCAGGCTCTATATCCAAGTATTTTAACATATCTTCCGCATCTGCAAATGATAATCTGGCTGAATTTATCTGCTGGGACAATTCTTTTGTTTTAAACTTTTTATCACCTGGCATTAAAAGCAGATAAAAATTGGTCTTTTGTCTGTTGCATAAAAACAGGTTTTTACACATTAGGGTGCCAAGCTTTTTATCTACTTCCTCACATGCCTCCATTGTTGTGGCTGGCTCATGATCCACTCTTTCATATTCAATCTGAAGCTCATCTAAATAATCGTAAACTCGCACCTCTCGTTCTAGTCTTCCGGTCAAATCTGCAGGTCTTCCGGTCTGTAATTCTGTCATAATATTCTCCTCTTGATTCGATTTAAAGTTGTATTTATATGCTAAATCTGTTGTTTTAACTTTTCTATAAGGGTTATATCCGCTGGCAGCCAATCCACATCATCTATGGTTTCTTTTGTAAGCCATCTAGCGGCCTCATGTTCCTTTAAAACCAAATCACCCTCTACAATTTCGCTCCAAAAACAGTCCATGGATAAATGAAATGTTGGATAATCATACTCGATTGTATCTATTAAATCTCCTACTTGAACTATAGTATCAAGCTCTTCTTTTATCTCTCTTTTAAGCGCTTCTTTTGGAGTCTCTCCTGCTTCTATTTTCCCACCTGGAAATTCCCAACCATCTTTGTAATCTCCATAACCTCTTTGGGTGGCAAATATCATGGGCTGGCCTTTTTCATTTTTTGCTTTTATTACTGCTGCAACTACCCTAACTGTCTTCATTATTTCCCCTTATTCTGATACCTCAACTTTTCCATCATTACTTATCTCTACATTTACAGATATATCTTCAAGCCTGTCATATAATGCTCTTTGGTCCTTGCTATCTGCCACATATGTGGTAGTACAATTTGCCTGCAATGCTGGTGTAATAAGCACTTCCATATGATCCTCATCATTGTCTCCGTAGCAATGAAGTGTCACAAGCATTGTATCTAGTGTCTTCTCGTTAAACCAGTAATTACCTAAGCTATATACAATAGGCACTCCCTCATAATACTCAAATCCCTGCAAACAGTGAGTATGGGCGCCTATAATTACATCTGCTCCTGCATCAATATATTCATGGGCAGTCTGCACCTGTACTTTCTCTAATTCTGTAGAATACTCTGTACCCCAATGTGGTAATGCCACAACTATATCCGCATTTGCGTCTGCTTCTTCGATCTCCTTATCAAAAAGCTCAGTGTCATAGCATCTTAAGATACCTGGCTCGGTTTCTGTTGCCTGGGGTGTCATTCTATTTTTTTCCGCCCTAGAGGCTGCTACAAAAGCAATTGTTTTCCCTTCAACCTCCATATATACCGGTTGGCTAGCCTCAGCCAAATTATGGCCTGCTCCTACATAAGGGATTCCCTCCTGCTCCAATGTGGTAAATGTATCTAGCAACGCATCCTTTCCATAGTCATAAACATGATTATTAGCAAGGCCAACTATATCTACTCCCAGCTCCTTAAGATTCTCCACCCTATCTGGATTGGCTCTAAATGTGTAAGCCTTACCATCAAGCGGATTTCCACGGTCACTGTAGGTAAACTCATTATTTATCCACATTATATCTGCCTGCTGCATAGTACTTATCAACTCAGGCGCTATACAGTCTTCTATACCATTTTCACAGGTATTCAAATACTGGGTTGTGACCCAATTTTCGTCAAAATTAATATCTCCAGCAAAACATAGGGTGAAGTCATATTCCCCATTGTCCTGTATTTCTTCAACACTAGTCGCATCTGCCACTTGGGCTTTTGCCTCTATTTTTTCTTCTTTAGCTATGTTGGGTTTGCTACCACAGCCTACAAAACAAACTGCTACACAAAGACCAACTGCTACCTGTTTTCTACTATTCATAATTATCCTTAAAATATGATTTTCAATATCATAAAAATTTTAACCGTTATGCTCCTTTATTTAAAGCACTAGGTATATTTTACCATTTTAAAAAAGTCTAGTAACTCCCCATTTTTCGCGCTTTTTCTAATCTAAACAGTTTAAATGTTGCAAATATGTTACGTTTTGGTCTATAATGTTACAAGTTTTTAAAGAAAGGAGTTATAAGTTATGAAAACTTCAAAGCCTACAAAAACAGAACTTGAGATAAATGATTATATTATGGCCAACAAGGGCATCTCTTATTATGATGTTCTTATTTTCGCCTACGACAACGACTTGGATAAATGGATTGACCTACTTAAACATACTAAATATAAAAAAGCCCTATCTGATACCCTGCGAGATATTCAGATAGAGCTAGGTATGTTTACTGTCAGATTAGATGAACAGCTAAAGCTGTGTCATGAGGCGGAGATTCGTTACTACCACCGACATAGCGCGAAGTTTGCTGAGCTTTATTCTTAGCAGGAAATAGCCTTATATTTTTCCTCTTGCCTAAGCTTTTGTAGTTCCTGCTGGCCTACTTCCATTATTCTTTGATCTAGGACTGCAAAGGTAATGTCTATTTCTTCTTCTAAAAGAAAATCTAGACATGCCTGCAGTGCCACCTGCCTATTTTACTACAACAATTTATACATTGAAATCTCACCTATGCTTGTGCCATCATCAAGCTTAAATCCACAAGGCAATTTTCCTGATTCTACAAATCCCATTTTCTTATATAAGCCAAGAGCTTTCGTGTTATCCTCTAGCACTTCTAATTCCATGCATGTATACCCTGCGTTTTTTGCAAAATCAATTGCATGCTCCATTAAAATAGTTCCAAGACCAGCTCCGTGATATTCTTTTCTAACACCAAGTCCTATCTCACACCGATGCTTTGTTTTTCGACCTTTACCGATGCATCTAACAGCAATGTTTCCAACGATTTTTTCATTATCAAATATAGAAGTCATAGTCTGCCTCGAATCGTCATAAAGGCTCTGTAGTCTCTTTTCTTCTTCCTTTATATCTTTTTCACTTTGTCCCACTTCATCTCCATACCGAGTCATAAAATGGGTATCATCAGATACTTGATACATGAAATCTAGGAATTGTTCTGCATTAGCTGCATTTATTGATTTCATAGTATATTTCTGCCCGTCTTTACCTATAATTTCTCTAGCCTGCTCCTTCAAAGCCTTCCCTCCTCATGTATCATAAACTGTATATTAAGGGATATTTTACTGTTTTTCTCAAAATAAATAAAGCCCACAAATGTGAGCTTTAATTGTTAAAATATTATGTTCTCTCCATTTGGAGCTACTGTCCCTATTACTTTAAGTCCAGTAAGCTCTTCAATCATGTAGTAATTGTCTTTTTGCATCAAGTCTCCTATGTAATTGTTAAGAAGTACTCCCTCTATTTCAATACCTAGGGTTTTAATATAAGCTGCTGTGGTTACCACATTGTGAATGGTTCCAAGACCTGCATCAGCCACTATAATTACCGATAATCCCAGTTCTTTTACAACGTCTGGTAGCAGTATCTTTTTTGATTCATCATATCGGATAGGACACACGATTCCTCCGCTTCCCTCTACAACTGTAAACTGATGACTATCTCTTACAACTTGATAATCTCCAACTATTTTATCTAATTCTATAGGACGATTATTTATTTTTGCAGCTAAATGGGGAGATACAGCCTCACTAAACAGATATGAAACCATCGACTCATCAGACTGCTCTAGGCCTGCTATCTTTTTTACATATCCCGCATCACTTTCAGGAATTGTATCTGCACCTGAAATCGCAGCTTTATAATATGCTACATCTATGCCCTGTTCCCTATAATACTTAGCTAAAAGGGCCGTCACATATGTCTTTCCTATATCCGTGCCTGTTCCAGTGATAAATACACCCTTTTTACATTTTGCAAGTTCTAGTAATTTCGTCATTTGCATTCACCTACGCCCATTCTATTTTTCCCAAAGCTCTTCCTTATATCCCAGCTCGTGAATCATATTCATATCTGACTCAATTGTATAGCCTGCCGTGGTAAGCATATCACCAGAGATTACTGCATTGGCGCCTGACTTAAAGCATTCTCTACCATGTCCTGGCAACAGTCCTCTTCCTCCAGCTAATCTAATGGATGCATCTGGTAAAATAAATCGATATACCGCAACTATACGGCACATATCATCTATAGTAAGCTTTTCATTTTTTTCAAATGGAGTTCCAGGAATAGGATTAAGCATATTAACTGGCACGCTCTTTACATTAAGGCTTCTAAGCTCTAGGGCCATGTCGATTCTGTCCTCTACGCTCTCTCCAAGTCCCATAATTCCGCCACTGCAAATGCTCATTCCGGCTTCCCTTGCATTTCTAATAGCCTGCAACTTGTCCTCATGGGTATGTGTGGTGCACACTTTTGAAAAATAGCTTGCAGAAGTTTCAAGATTATTATGAATTCTAGTAATTCCAGCCTCTCTTAATCTCTTATATTGTTCAGTGTTTAATAGTCCAAATGAACCACAGATTTCTATATCAATTGTTCTTTTTATCTCTCTTACTGCCTCACAGACTTTGTCTACTTCAGCATCTGTAAGAGCTCTTCCAGATGTCACAATAGAATATCTTAAAACACCACGATCTGCATTGTATTTTGCCTGCTTTACTATTTCCTCCTTCTCTAGAAGTGGATACTGCTCAGAGCAGGTTTTATAATGAGCTGACTGTGAGCAGAACTTACAGTTTTCTGAACAACGCCCACTTTTTCCATTAATAATAGTGCACATATCAAATGCATTATTACAAAAATGCTCTCTCAACTCATCCGCAGCCTGGCAAAGCTCTTTTAAATCCTCCTCTGGCAGATTGTAAAGTGCCAAAGCCTCCTCTTTTGTAATCTCGTTTCCTGCCAGTACCTTTTCTTTTAACTCTTGAATTAAATTGCCCATCTTATTCTCCTTTTACATTATTTATGCCTACTCCATGATGCGAATAGCTGTTAATCTTGTTCCCACAAATGATGCTAAGCCGCAGAGCACAAGGTCTCCTGGCATATCTAGTGGAAAACAAGATAAAAGAATAACTCCAAGTGTCTCAGGAGTATTCAAGTAATATTTCAACATCAAATATTTATATACGATTCCAATTCCATAAGTTACAGCAAAGCCTCCCAGACAAGCCAGAAAATAGTGAAGGAAGCTTACACTCATTTTTCTACTAATAAACCCTGTGACAAATGCAGCCACTATAAAACCTATGAGATATCCAAAGCTAGGACGGAACACATAGCCTATTCCACCGCCTGCTGCAAATATTGGAAGCCCCACTAGTCCAAGAAGCACATAGCATCCAACAGAGATTGCCCCCAGTTTTCCTCCAAGCAAAATACCAGCCATCAATACAAAGAAAAACTGCAATGTGAAATAATCCATATAAGGTACCGGGATTTGAATGAACGCACCTATAGCAACTAGCGCTGCAAACAAGGCGCAAAGAACCTGATTTTTTACAGATAAAATAGATTTTGTCATGATTAGTTACACTCCAGTAAGTATTTGGCTCTAAAAGCCAGTCCCTACTGAGTGTATGAAAACAGACGTCGAATGTCAACCATTAGTTATCTAATAGGTGACAATTATATTCTTTAATTCTTGCTCACTTTGCGATAAAAGTTATATTTTCCCCATTGACTTAATATATATATATATAATTAATCGACTCATTTTTTTACTTGAAAGGAGAAATATATGTTTTGCGTAAAATGTGGACAATTGTTGCCTGAAGGGAGTAGTTTTTGCAGTAAATGCGGCACTCCTATTTCTTTTGTAAATGAAAAAAGAAATGAATCAATCGAGCCTGCTCAATTTAATGATAATACCCCTTCTGAATCAGAAGATATTGCAGATGTAATACGTAAAATTAATCAATCAATGCCGTATTACGAAAATATTCAACAACAGATTGACAAAATATCTCGCCTTGAGCGAAAAAGAACGCTTACTTTAACCGCTCCTATATCATTTATATGGGGATGCATTCGTTTCAGCATAGTTTTTGTTCTTTTAAATATGCCACTTCTCCCCTTCGTCACATTGATGGGTGGACCGGAAGAACATCCTATGTTTATTATGCCAGCTGCTTTTATTGCAAGTATATATGGTCTTTTTGGAAGATATATAAATTCATATATTATGGGCCGTAAATTAAACACTCTTTACAAAAATCTTGCCGACTATGCTGCTAACAACGCTACACCAGAAAGCTTTGTACTAGCTCCAGATTATCGTTGTTCTTCCGCTGCTAATTTTATAAAAAATTGTCTTATAAATAAAATGGCCTCATCTCTTGGTGAAGCATACAATTTGTACAATAATCACTTATATCAGAATAATACTACTTCCCAATTGAATTCTATTTCACTTCAGTTATGGAATGGCGTTAATGTTAATTGGTAATCTATAATATCCTACAAAGGACAGGCTTTGCCTGTCCTTTTTTAGAAAGAGCACTAACCTTCCATAACATTTGGTAACGGAAATGGAATAACGCTAGTGTTCTGGGAGCTCAAGCCGACCTGCTTAGAATGGTACAAAAATCTGTGTTATAATTTTATACATATTTATTTGAGGAGAATAACGACATGAATTCGAGATCAGACATATTAAAACAACAATATAACTTACAGCAGCATCCGGAAGGTGGTTGGTTTGCAGAAGTTTATACCGCACCATTTGAAATAGAGGGTCGTCCACTTGCTGGCAGTATTTACTTCTTGTTAGATAAAGACGAAATCTCACATTTTCATCAGATAGACTGCGATGAGATTTGGTACTATCACGAGGGCTGTGGTATGAAAGTTACTATTCTTGGCCCAAATGGAAAAGAAGAAATCTTCCTCGGAAATGAGGTAGAAAAAGGTCAACGCGCAATGGTCGTTATCCCTAAAGGTGTTATCTTTGGTGCGGAAAATCTTTCTAATGAAGGCTTCACTTTCGTATCTTGTGCTACTACACCAAACTTCACTTATGAAGGTTTTAGACTTGTATATAAAGATGAAATCAAAAACAACTGGGCTAGTTATTACGATGATGTGGAATACTTAGCATATTAATATCTATTTGCATAACACTATCTCACATATCTTATATTGGCTCATATGGTTGTCCTTTAAATATTTTATAAAACATTAAATACCATTAGAACGATAATAATGAACCATTATATGACAAAAGACACTATTTAGATTACTCTAAATAGTGTCTTTTAAATTCAAGAATTAATCCTGTACGTATGGCATAAGTGCAACCGTTTTCTATTAAATTATCTCAATTTCTTTCATCCAAAAATTAATGCTTAATCTTTGCTCCTAAGTATGCTGCCTTTATCTCGTCATTTTTAGCTAATTCCTCACCCGTTCCTCTTAGTGTGATAGCTCCAGTCTCCATAACATATGCGCTGTGGGCTATCTTAAGTGCCATATTTGCATTCTGCTCAATAAGAAGTACCGTAACTCCCTGCTTGTTAATCTCTTTAATAATGTCGAATATTCCCTGTACAATAATTGGCGCAAGACCTAAGGAAGGTTCGTCCATCATAATTATCTTAGGCTTGCTCATAAGAGCTCTACCTACTGCAAGCATCTGCTGCTCACCACCTGACAATGTACCTGCCGGTTGCCATGATCTCTCCTTAAGCCTAGGAAACAAGTCATACACATAATCGATATCATCAGTTAGGCTATCTGTTCTCATATATGCGCCTATCTTAAGATTCTCTAATACACTCATATCAGGGAACACATGACGTCCCTCAGGAACCAGCGTAATTCCTTCTGTTACTATCTCATTGGTCTGCTGACCCATGATTTCCTTGCCATCTATCTTAATTGAGCCTGACTCAGGCTTAACCAGACCGATGATTGACTTTAATGTAGTACTTTTACCTGCTCCATTAGAGCCAATTAACGTACATATCTCTCCATCATTTACATCGAAGGATATGCTTCTTACTGCCCTGATTCCACCGTAACTTACGCTTAAATCTCTAATCTCCAACATCTTCAGTCACCCCCAGATATGCTTCTATTACAGTTTGATTAGTGGCTATTTCCTCTGGTAATCCACTCGCGATCGTCTTACCGAAATCAAGCACATATATTCTATCTGATATCTCCATTACAAGGTCCATATGGTGCTCTATCATAAATATTGTAAGGTCATACTTATCTCTGATTTCTCTAATGTACTCTGTCAGCTCCATAGTCTCCTGTGGGTTCATGCCTGCAGCGGGCTCATCTAATAGCAATAGCTTAGGCTCTGTTGCCAATGCTCTTGCTATCTCAAGCTTCCTTTGGATTCCATATGGTAGAGATCCTGCTATATCATCCTTGTACTGATATAAATCCAACTCCTTTAAAAGTTCCACTGCCTCCTTACGCATTCTGCTTTCTTCGCTATGGTTCAGCCGAAATGTGGCCGTGAAGGGATTCTGCTTAGCTCTCATGTGTTTAGCCACCAGTACATTATCCATTACTGTCTGGGAAGAAAAGAGACGAATGTTCTGAAAGGTTCTGGCAATCCCTTTCTTAGTGATTACATCTGGTGTAGGTGCTACTATAGTTCCAAAATACTCTCCCTCATCCTCACCTAGGTACATGCGCTTCATCTTACCCTGAGGATGGTTTCTAACTAATATCTTATTGTTAAAATATACTTCTCCATTAGTTGGTTCGTACACTCCTGTGATACAGTTAAATGCTGTTGTCTTGCCTGCACCATTAGGTCCAATAAGAGCGATGATTTCACCCTTATTCACCTCAAGTGACAGATCATTTACTGCAACTACACCACCAAACTGCATTGTTACATGCTCAACTCGGAGGACACTTTCTTTATTAGGCATTATTTTTCCTCCTTATTCTTCTTTTGATACTTATATATATATTCTTGAACCAATCGAAACTGAATTCCTTTGAACCCATAATTCCCTTATTCCAGAAAAGAACAAATAGCATCAGTAAGACTGAAAAGATTACCATTCTAAATCCTGTTCTTGTAAACGGAACCTTAAATGAACCAATGTAGTATTCCTTATCTAGGAATCTAAGCCACTCCTGGCCTGCTGTAATAAGGAATGCACCTAATACCGAGCCACTTACTGATCCGATTCCTCCGATGACTACCATAAGGAGGATATTGTAAGTAAGAGCTACTGTAAAAGTAGATGTGGCTGCAGACCTTAAGAATACTGCCATGAGTCCGCCAGCTACTGTAGCAAAGAAGCTAGATACTACAAATGCTAACTGCTTTGTCTTAAATAAGTTGATTCCCATAGCTTCTGCTGCAATATCGTCGTCTCTGACTGCTTTGAATGCTCTACCATATGATGAATTAATCATTAAAAGCATCAATGCAATACACACACCACAGATAATCACTGCTTGGAAAATACTTGAAAAGGCTGGTATGTTACTGAGACCATACGAAGCATTAGTGATCTTGCCTAGTCCATCCCAGCCTAAAACTGCTCGTACAATTTCTGAGAAACCTAAAGTAGCTATAGCTAGATAGTCACTTTTTAAACGAAGTACTGGCCAACCTATTAAAAATGCAATGATGGCGCCAATTACTCCAGATATTAGAAGGGCTACCACAAGAGGCACCTGAATATTATGTATGAATGATACCATTCCATATAGGTAATACACCTGATCTCGAATTTCTATTGGCATTGTGAAGATTCCTGTAATATAAGCCCCTAAACACATGAATCCTGCTGTTCCAAGGGAGAATTGTCCTGTGAATCCAATCATCAAGTTCATAGATACTGCTGCAACCGCATATATACAACTGCGTTCAATGATTGTGATTGCATATGAATTCTCAATCTCAGTAGCCTGTAAATAACCAAGCAGTATAACTACTATTGCAACACAAGCTATATTAAATATTGTTTTGTTAGTTAATTTTATTTTTTGCATAACAGTACCTCACACTTTATCAGTTGCTTTTTCGCCGAAAATTCCTGTAGGACGAATAATCAATATGAATATAAGTAGTACAAAAGTGAAGGCATCTGAGAATACAGAATAGCCTGCAGCTGTTATTGCAATCTGGCATATCCCTACGATAAAGCCTCCCACCATGGCGCCTGGAATTGAACCTATTCCACCAAGTACTGCTGCAACAAAACACTTAAGTCCTGGAAGTGATCCAGAATATGGCTGAACTGTATTTCTATCTGTGAAATATAGGATTGAGCCAATTGCTGCCAGTCCGCATCCTATTACGAAGGTCATGGTAATTACTCTATCCACTTTGATTCCCATAATACGCGCTGTATCCTGATCCTTTGAACAAGCTCTCATAGCCATGCCTAGCTTAGTATGATTCACAAGTGTCATTAGTAAAAAGGTAAGAACTATTGTGATTATTGGTGCAATAATTGTTACTCTTGATACTGTAATATCCCCAAATGTATGTATTTGCTTTAATATATCAATCTGTGGATAGCTTTGAGGCATTGCTGTAAATAGATAATTTGCGAGATTCTCCAAAAAATAGGATACACCAATTGCTGAAATCATAACTGACATTCTAGGAGCTGTTCTCAGTGGTTTATATGCTATTCTTTCGATTACCACACCAAGAACTATTGTGCCTATAATTACAATTGGAAGTGATAATTGCCATGGAAATGCTGCCATGGAATAAATTGCAAAATAACCTGCCATCATAAACACATCGCCGTGAGCGAAGTTAATCATTCTTAAAATTCCATATACCATTGTGTAACCAATAGCAATCAGAGCATACGCTCCACCTAATGACAAGCCATTTAATAATTGTTGAAAGAAATATGATATTGTCATATATGTTACCTTCTTTTCTAAATTTATCAGCGAAATGATTTCTCATTCCGCTGACTTTTATTTATTCCCCGTGAGTTACTTCCTCAACAAAGGTAAAGGCTTTATCCTTAACCTCTAGGACATAGGTTGTGTTCTTCTTGGCATCACCATTCTCATCGAATACTACCGTTCCGCCAATTACACCATCCTCAACTGTAATACTAGCAAGGGCATCTCTAATTGCTGTACCATCTAATGAGTTAGCACTTTCGATTGCATCACACATTACCATGTATGCGTCATAACACATTGCCTGATTACCAATGATATTGTCTGTGCCAAGGTTTGCCTCTAAGTATTTTGATTCACTGTTAATCCACTCCTTGAATGCTGCATCGAATTCTTCATTACCGCCCTCTGCATAGAAGCAATCAAGAACTACCCCCTCTGCGTTATCACCTGCATCCTCCGTTAATACTGGGTTATTCCATGTGTCACCTGCAATCCACTGTACTTCAAGCCCTAGGTCTGCTGCCTGATTCAAAAGAAGTGGAGCATATACATAATCTGTAGGAGCAAATACGGCCTTAACACCTGAATTCTTAATATTTGTAAGAATAGCCTTGAAGTCTGACTCGTTAGTTTGGAATGTCTCGGCTGTTACGATTGTACCGCCTTTAGCTTCGTACTCATCCTTGAATGTCTGTACTAGACCTGATGTGTACTCATTACCAATATTGTCGATTGTGGCAATCTCTGTATAACCCTGGTCTATAGCCCAGTCAGCCATTACTGTGCCCTGGAAAGGATCTAGGTAGCATACTCTGAAATAATAATCATTTCCAAGTGTTACATTAGTGTTTGTACAGCTTGTTCCGATTGCCGGAATCATAGCATCTGAGAAATAAGAACCTGCTGCGATACATGTACCTGAACCATATCCTCCAATAACACCCACACATCCATCAGAAATAAGCTTCTGTGCCGCAGTAGCTGCAACAGTTTTGTCTGACTGGTTATCCTGCCAATCCAGCTCAATAGTGTACTCTTTTCCACCAACTGTTACTGTAGGTCTCACTGAGTGAGCAAATTCAATACCAAGTTCTTCCTGAGCTCCGCCTGATCCATTTTCACCTGTCTTAGGCTCAAACACACCAATTTTAATTACATCCCCGTTACCTGCTGTCTGTGCGCTCTCACTACTTGATGACTCTCCGCATCCAATCAATGATGTGGCAATTAATGATGTTGCAAGTAATAATCCTAAGCTTCTTTTCATACTGTTATCTCCTCTCAAAATAAAAAAAGAGGCAGAGATCAAATAGATCCCTACCTCTTTGTAAGTTGTGCTTGATTTTAATTTATTTTTTGTTTATAGTCAATGACAAATTTTATTTTTGGAGGCTGAATAATGGAAAAATCAGATTTTAAATACTCATCTTATATGGAAATACTTGATAGAGAATTAGTGCCTGCCATGGGCTGTACAGAGCCCATTGCTATAGCCTTCGCAGCAGCCAAAGCAACTGAACTACTAAAAGTAAAACCCGAAAAAATTATTTTGAAAGTCAGTGGAAATATTATCAAAAATGTTAAGAGTGTTATCGTTCCAAATACTCTTGGCATGAAAGGTTTAGAGTCCGCAGTATTAGTAGGCGCTCTTTACGGCGATGCCTCAAAGGGTCTGGAAGTAATATCTTCTGTCACTGATGAGGAGGCTACTTCCCTAAGAGAACTTATGACTCAGATAGATATTGAGGTATATCCTCTCTCCACCTGCCATGTGCTTGATATCGAAGTCACTGCATATAAGTCTGAACACACTTCCTTCGTTCATATCCAGGATGAGCATACTAATATCATTGAATTATCCTACGATGATGCCCCGATTTCTATTACATCCTCCACTGATTCTTCGGTTGATTCTTCTGTGGATTACACCCTCTTAACAGTTGATGACATAGTTGATTTTGCCTCCACTTGCGACCTAGATGATGTCAAAAATCTACTTGATACTCAGATTACTTATAATAAGGCAATAGCCGTGGAAGGTCTTCATGGTCACTATGGAGCATCCATAGGACGACTCCTTATGAAACAGGATGGCTGTGTTCGCACCAAAGCTAAAGCACTTGCAGCGGCTGGCTCCGACGCTAGGATGAACGGATGCAATCTGCCAGTAGTAATCAATTCTGGCAGTGGTAATCAGGGTCTCACCGCTTCCCTTCCTGTAATTGCTTATGCTAAACATTATGAAAAAAGTGATGAGAACCTCTACCGTTCTCTCTTAGTTTCGAACCTAGTTACTCTCCATCTCAAATATGGGATAGGACGTCTCTCAGCGTACTGCGGTGCAGTCAGCGCTGGTGCTGGCGCCGGTGCTGGAATTGCTTATCTTTTGACCAAGGATGTCACTGTGATTCGCCACACCATCGTTAATGCTCTAGCTATTACCAGCGGTATAGTCTGCGATGGTGCCAAAGCAAGCTGTGCAGCTAAGATTGCCATGGCTGTAGAAGCTGGTATTATGGGCTTTGAAATGTACGAAGAAGGCAATGAATTCCTTGATGGTGATGGAATCGTTAGTAAAGGTGTGGAAAACACCATCAACAATGTCTCTTACCTAGGCCACTACGGTATGAAAGATACTGATGAGAAAATCATCGAAATTATGTCCAAGTGTTATTCCTAAACAAAAAAAGCACTCTCTAGGTTTCCCTAGAAAGTGCTTTATAATCATATCAAGAATTAATCCTGTACGTATGGCATAAGTGCAACGTGACGAGCACGCTTGATAGCTACTGTAAGAGCTCTCTGGTGCTTAGCACATGTACCTGTGATACGACGTGGAAGAATCTTTCCACGCTCAGAAATGTACTTCTTAAGCTTTGCTGTATCCTTGTAGTCGATTACGTTATCCTTACCACAGAAAACACAGACTTTCTTTCTTCTATGCATTGGTCTTCTTCTCTGCTGACCATCACCTGTCTTATTAAAAGCCATGATTTAACCTCCTATTGAAATCCGGTCGGAGCTTGGCTCCTTCCTAATTGAACGGTAATTCCTCGTCAATTCCATCAGGGATATTCATGAAGCCGTCGCCTGCATCTGAGCTAGGTGCGAAACCTGCGCCACCGTCAAAGCTGCTTCCGCCGCTCTGAGAATTCTTGCTCTCTGCGAACTCAACATTCTCACAGACTACATCGGTAGTGTAAACCTTCTGGCCGTCCTTGTTTGTGTAAGAGCCTGTCTGAATACGACCCTCTACAACGAACTTTGTGCCCTTGCGAGCATATTTCTCAAGGAACTCTGCTGTCTTACCGAAAGCAACGCAGTTAATAAAATCTGCTGTCTGCTCATCGCCATCTCTCTTAAATCTACGATCAACTGCAAGAGAGAATCTTGCAACAGCGCTGTTGTTTGCTCCACCATAACGAACTTCTGGGTCTCTTGTGAGACGTCCCATAAGAATTACTTTATTCATAATAATTAATCTCCTTGTCTTATACTATTAAGCCTCGTCAGCTCTAACGCATAAGAATCGAAGTACGTTGTCCATGATGCGAATATTCTCTTCGATCTGTGCAGGTACGCCTGCCTCAGCATCAAAGTGGATGAAGTAGTAGTAACCCTCATTCATCTTCTGAATCTCGTAAGCAAGTCTCTTCTTGCCCCAATCATCGACGTCAGAAATCTGTCCACCAAAGCGAGTGATGTACTCCTTTGCCTTTTCAACTGTGGCAGTTCTTGCATCGTCTTCGATCTTCGCATTAACAACGAGTGCTAATTCATACTTGTTCATGCTTTCTACCTCCTTTTGGTCTATTGGCCAAGCTACGTCATATAGCCTAGCAAGGATATAAATGTTTTATACCACGAATTAAGATAATAGCATGAACTTATGCGTTTTTCAAGGCTTTTTCCTATTTTCTCTTATTTTTATAGTTCTATTCCTTGTAACTTTGCTAGATTCGTAAATACCTGGCCGATTTTTTCCTGAATTACCAGCACATTTTCTCCAACTCGAATATTCAAAGGGTCACGATTTATGATTACTAAATTTTTCCCTTTAAAATAATTTACAAATGATGCTGCTGGATAAACGGTCAGAGAAGTTCCACCTATTATCATGGTATCTGCAGAGCTTATTGCTCTAATGGCGCCCTCTACCTGGTCCTCTGGAAGCCCCTCTTCATACAGGGTGATGTCTGCTCTGACAACTCCTCCGCAGTAGTCACATCTAGGTATTTCATCCTCTGAATCGAAAATGTAATCCACAGGATAAGTGGTGCCGCACTTCATGCAGTAGTTTCTAAGTGCACTTCCGTGAATCTCAAAAACTTTCTTGCTGCCGGCCTTCTGATGAAGACCATCAATATTTTGTGTAACCACGCCTATTAGCTTGCCCTGTTCCTCTAGCTTAGCTAGATATTTATGGGCATTGTTAGGCTCGATTTTTCTGGTATCCATCTTTTGTCTATGAAACTCAAAGTAAACCTTTGGCTCATTTATAAGACAACTGTGACTCAGTAAATACTCAGGCTGATACATGTCAAATCGAACATCATGCTGATTGTATAAGCCATCTTTACTTCGAAAATCTGGAATACCGCTCTCTGTACTAACCCCTGCGCCGCCAAAGAATACTATGCTATTTGAAGCATCAATTATCTCTTTTAGCTTTTCGATGTTATCCACCAAATTTCCCCCTCTCTTTAATTGTAATTATATTGGCAAATGGTAAACCACTATTGCACTAACTATTCCAATCAAACATCCCACAATAATCTCTATCATGTTATGTCCAAGCTTTTCCTTAAAACGGATTATATCAAGAGGCTGCTTGCCTTCTTCAAGTCTCTCATCGTTGAGATTGTTAAGGGCCTTACCCTGACGCTGAGTCTCAAATCTAACTCCTGTAGCATCGAAAAGCACTATTGACCCAAAGAATAAAACTACAGCAAATTCAAAAGAGCCTGTACCCTTTAATAATCCTGTGATAATAATAAGCGCAGAAACTATCGCTCCATGGGAACTAGGCATTCCTGTATTGCTTTTGAAGCGCTCCTTGCTAAACCCACTTCTGAATGTATCAATAATCATCTTCAGAAGCTGCGCAACCGCCCATCCAATTGTTGGGGCTAAAAAATATTTACTTGTAAATAAAGCAACCAAATGACTCATCTTCTCCTCCTATAAAAGGGCGTTGTAAATATCTCGCTTGCTAACCCCTCGATCCTTTGCCACCGCCTTCATTGCCTCTTTTTTATCCATACCCTGAGCCAAATACAGATCCATATGCTCTTCTATGGTCATATCTTCAAATTGGGCTCGCGCCTCCTGAATAGCTTCTTCTTTGGACTTGCCTGCAATGACGAGAACATATTCTCCTCTAGGCTCCTTTGTCTCATATGATAAAAGCGCTCCGCCAATTGTTGTCTTCTCTTTTTCTTCGTGCTTTTTCGTAAGCTCTCTACAGAGAGTAATTCCTCTGTCTTCTCCAAGAACTCCTGCCAGTTCCTTTAAGGTGCCAATCAAATGATGTGGTGCCTCGTATATAATAATCGTTCTAGTTTCATTTTTTGTCTCTTCTAAGACTCTACGACGTTCTTTTTTGTCTTTTGGTAAAAATGCCTCAAATGCAAAGCGTCTACAGGCCTGTCCGGACATTGTCACTGCTGTAATACAAGCAGCTGGACCTGGTACTGAAGTTACCTCTATGCCTGCCTCATAGCACATAGCTACCAGCTCCTCACCAGGATCTGAAATACCAGGAGTACCTGCATCTGTGACAACTGCAATGTTCTTACCCTCTTTTAGCTTTTCAATAAGAGTAATTGCCTTATCCACCTTATTAAACTCATGATAGCTAGTCATAGGTGTATCTATTTCAAAATGATTAAGCAACTTTATTGAATTTCTCGTATCTTCTGCTGCAATCAAATCTACTTCCTTTAGAATTCGAACCGCTCTAAAGGTCATATCCTCTAGGTTTCCTATAGGGGTTGCAACTAAATATAATGTTCCTGACATATTATCTCCTGTATTTTGGACCAAAGTCTAGTTCATACCGTAAATCTCATATATTTCTCTTGTGTATTCACCAGGATTCTCATACACAATAAGTGGTGCTTCAACAGTAAGCTGTGCTCCGCCACCTCTGACACCCTCAACTAATACCATATTTGGTTCCTTATCTACGTAAGGATACACAAGACGCATGCGCTTTGGCTCAATCCTGTATTTTCTCATAGCCTCAAATATTTCTACCAAACGCTTTGGTCTATGAACAAAATAGCATCTTCCTCTTGGTTTAAGCACTGCAGCGGTCTCTCTTACCACATCATCAAGGGAACATAAAAGCTCGTGCCTTGCAATTGCTTTTGCGTCATTTGGATTCTTTAGTCCGTGATGATTAGTCATATATGGTGGGTTGCTGGTAACCACATCTATTTTTCCTTTTCCAAAAATAGCTGAGGCTTCCTTGATATCACCCTCTATTATTTCTATCTTATCCTGCAGTCCATTTAGAAGAACTGATCTATTTGCCATCTCAGCACTCTCATGCTGAATCTCTAATCCGATAAAATGCACACCCTCTGTCTTTGCCTCAAGAAGGATTGGTAAAATCCCTGTTCCAGTGCCTAAGTCTAGCGCCTTTTCCCCTTCTCTTACTTTGGCAAAAGATGATAGCAAGACAGCATCCATGCCAAAACAAAATTTGTCAGGATGCTGAATTATTTTATATCCATTTATTTGTAGATCATCTATTCGCTCATCTGAACGCACAAGATTTTCCATTAATCCTTATCCTCCAAGTCGGCAAGCTCCTTTGCCTCCTCCTTAGATACCTGTACCTTTTTCTTGCGAGGCTTAAACTTAAGGTCTGTTGTAGGATAATCCTTAACTTCCTTAAGGTCGCCCTCTTCGAAAAGAACTCTAACTGTCTGTCGAAGTACATTAACAGACTGAACTGTTCCCTTGTATCCCTCTGGTGTAGTAACAGTGTCGTTAATTCCTGGAAGTCTGCTATTTAAATACTCGTATGTCTCCTGCTCATTCTTGAGGCAGCACATCAAGCGTCCACAAAGTCCAGAAATCTTGGTAGGGTTAAGTGAAAGGTTCTGCTCCTTAGCCATCTTAATAGATACTGGAACAAAATCTCCAAGCCAACTCTTGCAGCAAAGCTCTCTACCGCAAATACCGATTCCGCCCATAAGCTTTGTCTCATCTCTTACACCAATCTGTCTAAGCTCGATTCTAGTATGGAATACTGCTGCCAAATCCTTAACAAGCTCTCTAAAATCGATACGACCGTCTGCTGTGAAATAGAAAATAAGCTTATTATTGTCAAATGTATATTCTGCGCCAACTAGCTTCATATCAAGCTCGCGCTTAGCGATTTTCTCCTCGCAAATCTTCATAGCCTCTTTTTCTTTTTCAAGATTCTTGGCTGCCTTTTTAACGTCGTCCTCTGTGGCCTTTCTCATAATCTTTTTGATAGGGCCTGGGACTTCATCATCTGAAATCTCCTTGTCTACTAACAAAACTGTTCCGATTTCAACACCACGAACTGTTTCAACGATTACCTGATCCTCTCGCTTGAGCTCCACCCCAGCTGGATCGAAATAATATACTTTTCCGCCGCCTCTAAAGCGTACGCCGATTACTTTTATCATCTAGTATTCTCCTTCATTGCATTTATGAGAAGCGTAATTGTCAATTCGAAATTGACATTAGCATTAAGTCTGGCTCTAGTCTCTGATATAGCATCAATTATGTTGTTAAGTCCCTCGTAGGAACAACTCTGAGCCTGATCGTGAATATCAAATAAATCCTCTTTGAAAAGAAGGATGTTATCATTCAATGTCGCTTTATATAATAGCACATCTCTATACCAAAGGGTTATTAAATCTAGCATTTGCTCTACAAAACCCTGAAATTTTTCATTTTCTGCTTCGTTGCTTTTTTTCTCCTGGTCGTTGGCTTCTTTGATTGATTTTACTTCGTTGGATACTTGAAGTGCATCCATTTTACCTGCTTTTTTACATAATGAAACCACCATATCCTTGGCTTCATTGAAGCTTGCATCCGTTGTCAAAGCTATTGCCTTGCCTATATTTCCCTGAGCAAAAGATGCTACCATCTCAGACTGATAGTCCACAGCATCGTACTTTGTCTGCAAGAGATTTTTGATACTGTCAATATGCACAGGTTTCATTTGAATCAAAACGCATCTGGAAAGAATTGTCTGCAAGAACGCATTATGATTTGCTGTAAGCAGAATGATTACCGCATATTCAGGTGGCTCTTCAATGGTCTTAAGCATTGCATTTTGAGCCTGTGGGTTCATCTTTTCTGCTTCATCGATAATATAGATTTTGTATTTGCTACTATATGGCTTAATATCAACATCGTTGACTAGCTTTTCTCTAATCTGGTCAACGCTAATATTCTTTTTGAATTTCTTAGTCTTACTATCGTAGTCCCTAGAAATGTAAATGACATCTGGATTATTGTGGCTGGCTGTCTGTTTGCATGCATGGCACTCTCCACAGGCATCATCTGCTGGATTCTCACACTGAAGCATCATGGCAAAAGCTTCAGCCAACATCATTTTTCCAGAGCCCTTTTCTCCGCTGAAAATATAGGCATGACTATGCTTTCCTGTTTTTATCGCATTTTTAAGAAGGTCTTTTGCATCCTCCTGACCTATAATCTCTGCAAAGCTCATTAATTATCTCCCAAATTTAGGTGATGATATCTAAAAGCAATCCTCTAATCTCATCAACCTTATTTAATATATCAATATGGTCTCGCTCGTCCTGAACTAATGCTGTTGCAAGCTCATCCATTCTCTCATCCACAAGCTTAATCATTCCATAAACTCTGTGTCGTCCACGTCTATCCAAAAAGTTCTCGCGGGAAAACTTGTGTGAACGGTTAACCACTTCATTGAGAAAATCCTTTACCAATCCACGATATCTCTTCATATCTCTGATATCCATATGCTCAGACAAAAGCTTTCCCTGTGTGGTTATATCATTAAGTAAATTTGTCAGCTTTTCCTGCAACTCTGCATCATCAACTGCTGCTGCAAGTGTAAATTTAAAAGTGTCATCTACTGGAGCCTTTGCTTGCGTAGCCTCCGGCTGCTGCACCTGACTTACTTCATTTACTCGAATATCCATAAGCTCACCTGCCATTAATAAATGCTGCTATCTTATCACATGTTTCCTTGCTGTCTTTGTTGTTATTGAAGACATTAGTGATTCTGGCATTTCTAATATTTTCTTCTGAGAAATCCTGCTGGTCTGCAAGAAATCTGCGGCACATTTCCTCGTACTTAGGATTCTCCTGCATCTTCTCTCTCTCAAGAGCTCTAGTTAGGCGAATGCCATCATCTACTTCTATATATATCGGCAAAACCTTGTCTTCTCCGTAGTAATCACGGATTTTCACGAAGCTCTCAACTGTCCCGATTATAAGGTAATCATGGTGCTCAAGATCTAGACTTCCGTCATCTACTGTAAAATAAAACCATGGGCCATGAACTGTATTGTATTCCCTAAGCTCAATGACCTTACCCTCTGCTACAAGTCTATCCTTTTCCTCTATGCTAACGAAATTGTATTCCTCACCTGGCTTCTCATGACTTCTGATTGGTCTAGTGGTGTATGAAACAATTGTCTTTAAATCAATATCTGTCCTATCTAGCAAAAGCTTGAAAATAGTGTCTTTTCCTGATGAGCTCTTGCCCATGATGCAATAAATGTTACCCATATAATCCTCTATACATATATTTTCTTACTTAGAAGTATAATTAAAAAATCCCTATTTTACAACGGAGATAGTGCCACTTATTAGCCCCGTAACTTGTATACTTTTTTCCAAAGCATCTTTTATTAATTTAATGTTTTGTTCTTTAATCTCTTCTCCTGGAACAATCACAGGAACTCCCGGTGGATATAAACACACCATAACATTTGAAATTCTGCCATTTGCTTCATCAAAAGCTATACTTTCAGCAGATTTATTCTTTGCCTCAAAGGGTTCCATTACCTTGTTTGATTCAAATGTTATTTCAGGCATCTCAATTTGCTCTTCTTTTAAAGTCCTGTCGATTTCTAGTAGTGCCTTTTTTAATCTATGAAATCCTTCTTTTGTATCCACTATGCTTGTCATTGCAAGCACATATGAAAAGCTAGAAAGCTCTGTTTCTATTTCATATTTTTCTCTAAGTAGGTTGGCAAGCTCTACTCCTGTAATACCAGCATTTCTCGTAGATATGACAATCTTGCCCTTATCTTTTATTTCATTACTTTCATCAATGATATGAAGCTGTCTTAGCTGTCCACCTACTTCATAAAAATCAGCTAACTTATCCACATATTCTCCAAAGATATCCTTCTTTTCTTCAAGAAAGTCCATACATCTACTTATTGAATCCATAAGCACATAGGATGGAGAACTTGTTTCAAATATCTCTAGAGCCTCTTTTATTTTTCTTGAATCCACAAGCTTCCCGCATATATGCATAAGTGCAGTCTGGGTCAAACAAGGAAGGGTCTTGTGAAGGCTCTGAATTGTTATATCTGCAAAACCTACTGCTGAATGTTTAAAATCAGGATGGAATCCAAGATGTGCTCCATGGGCCTGGTCAACTATAAGGATTACTCCCTTTTCATGGCAAATGTTTGAAATATCCTCTATGTTGCAATGATAACCCTCGTAGCTTGGGGTAGTTAGTACTACTGCCTTTGGAGAATAATTTTCTATGGCAGCTTCTACCATTTCACTAGTCACTCCATGGAAAATTCCATCTGCATCCCAGCTAGGATTAATGTACTCTACTTTTAGATGCCTAATAATGGCTCCATTATATACGCTTTTGTGGGAATTTCTCTGGATTACTATTGTATCTCCTTCATTGCAGGCTGCATATATAGCTGCTAAATTTCCTACAGTAGAACCTCCCACTAGCATCAGACTTTCTTTGGAATTGTATATTTTAGCTATCCTTTGCTGTTCTAATGCTATGACACCAGTTGGATGATGGAGATTGTCAACTCCCTCCACCTCTGTCATGTCTATTTTATATGGTCCCTCAAACATCCTCTTATGACCTGGCATATGAAATGGGTACATATTTGATTTTGAGTATTCTTCTAACTTCTCTTTTAAACTCATAATTTACTTTGTGACTTTTAATTTTCCCTATTTATTTATATAATGAATTTGATTTCAGGAGGTGCTTATGGACAGAACTCTAGTTATTCTATGCGGTGGCGATAGCTCTCGCATGGGTACAACAAAAGCTCTTTTACCATTTGAAGATAAGACTATGGTTGAATATATCTACGATAAGTTCAGCCCTTATTTTAATAAAATCTATCTTTCAGTTAATGAACGTGGTGACTTTTCTCACCTTGATATTGACGCCCAAGAAATCCCTGACATTTCTAAAAATGGCGGACCTTATGCCGGCATTATGTCTTCTCTTACAATGATTTCTGGAGAAAAAGCATTTTTTATGTCAGTTGATACTCCATTTATGGATCCTCGCACAGCTGTATTTTTATATGACAACTCTGCAGACTATGACATTACTAGCTTTAAATTCTCTGGTAAATATCTTGATACTATCTGTGGTGTTTTCTCTAAAAAGTGTATTGGAACTCTTTTCAAAGGCCTCTTTTTCAATCGCACCACTTTTAGCTATATTTTGGATAAAGTCTACACCAACCTTTACGACACATCTGAAATCGAAGAGTTTTCTAAAATATCTGTAGATCAGCAGTTCTACAAGGTTAATGATAGACAGTCTTATTACTATGCAGTCTTTTCTATTCTTAAGAAAAACTTTACTTGCTAGTACTAGTCTAGGAATCTCTTAAGCTGAGGCATCCAGTCTCCCAAAAAGACTACATTGTCCTCGATTGCCTTCCATATTGGCTTTAAAAAATTAATAAGACATATATTTACGTCTTCCCATGCAGGTTCAGACTTCTTTACCTGCCTAAGCTCTACCTTCCATTTCTTTTTCATATAGGTATAGCTTCTATATCCTTCTAGCATATTTATTCTGTCATCATTTATCTCTATAGAACGCTCTGCTAGAAGCTCTGCTAGTCTCTCTTTTACTTTTCTTCCATTTACTGGATATTCCGTAAGAATCTTATATGCCAAATAGTAATGATCCATATCATTTATTAGCTCAAGCTTTTCTATGATTTCTATAAGATGCTTACTTAATTCTTCTTCCTTTGGATTTGTAAATACAACAACACTTCGATTTTCATAGGCAGTGAGCTTCAGTTCCATCTTTTCCGGCTCATGTGATGCTCTATGTTTATCAAAATAAATCTTAAGTGGGATGTACATTTCATCCACTGTTATTTTTAGATGGATAGCTCCCTCTTCCACAGTTCCATTTACAATAAAAGCTTCTGAGGAGCCCTTTGCCATAATATCCTTTAAAATATCCCTCATATAAAGGACGGCCATTTTCTCATCTATTTCTTTAATATATTCAAAGTAAATGTTGCTGATACAGATGTCTTTATAAACTGCCTGGTTGAAATCTCCAGTATTGCAAAGGTAAAGCTCATTACAATACTTTCCATCTGCAATAATTCCAATTATTATTTCAGCAACAGATGCAGATAATAAATTTTTAAAAGGAATATTTAATTGTTCTGACTTTTCCTTTATCGTAAATCTATTAATCATTACAGCCACACACCTACCATATTCTGGACTTTCTTAAGGACTTTTCGTTCTTTTGCATATTCCATAAGTTTTACTACATCTTTTTTCTCATCCATGATGTAGCCCCATACTCCTTTTTTGAAATCCTCTCTATCCATCTTTTCCTGGTACTTCAGTACATCGCAAATCAATCTTTCTTTTGTATAGATTTTCATCTTTGCACCAGCAAAATCCGTTTCAGTCACTCCGATTTCAAGGACCTCTGGCTCAGTATAAAATGGTTCTACTATTGGATAGTCTATGTTAAAACGAGATTTGCTTGTGTTTTTATTGATAGCAATGCTCCATTTATACGGTCTATCTTTTAGATAGCCGTACATAAACAGCGCTGATTCCATTGTAAGAATTCCATCTTCTCCAAAAAGCTTTTGAATCCACTGATCCTCTGTGCACTCAAAATATTTTGTAGTATAGTATCCGCTTTTTACACGGATTAAATATCCTTCCTCTACAAAATGAAGAACTCGTCTGTAGTCCACTCCAAGTGCTTCTATTTCACTAGTACGAACTAATCCACCATTCTTCTCTACCAAATCATTAATCTGTTCTAATTGATATTGCTTCTTTTCATCTCTAGAAAATAAACTTTCCATTTTTTCCACTCCTACTCTTCCTAAGAGGTAATTATATTCTAATTATCACATTCTCTATATTTACTGTCAATAAATCACTATTACTTCTATTGGTTTTACCTTTTATTTTTCTTGATATTCTAGCCTTTTTTGCCTTATATTTGTCGTTTTAAACAATTATTAGTCTTATTTTTAGTCTTTTTATCCCTTATTATTGTCGTTTATTTGTCTTATACTTTATTTATACCAAATAGATGTAATTATTGGAGGAATATATATGTCAGAACAAACCATCAATCTCAGAAAGAATCCTTCTCGTAAGGAATGTGAGAATGTTATTAAAAAAATTCTTATGACTGAAGTTTTGGAAAGAGGAACCAATGAGCATTTTAAAAGTGCCTCTGATTTCATGAGCTATTTCCAGTCCCTTTATCCAGCTAGCGATAGCTTAACCAAGCAAGTTCAGCGTGCTGTTAAAAATCTTGGTATGCCAAAGGATGACAAAGGTTACTTTATTATCAATAAGACTGAGGCCCAGTTGGAGCAGGATAAGGAAATCGCCTTTCTAATGAATAAAACCAATTCCACCCTTGTTCCTTTTGAAGAATATGAGACTTTATTCTTAAAAGCAGATGGCAAACACAAGGATTATCTCTATCAACTTTTATCTGAATCAGATACTTTTTCTGACAAGGTTATAACTATGATTAACTCTTCAAACGGCATAATATTGTTTACAAACAATAAACATCAGCTAGAAATAATGATTAATAGTCTGATAAATAGATAATTTGTTTTTCTAGAAGTGAAAATTATTTTCAGGTCTCTAATAAAATAAAAGGACAGTTTATGAATTATAAACTGTCCTTAATTATTATATTCTGTCCTTTTCTTTTAATATTACGACATACACTGTCGTTTATCTGCGTCTTCTTCGCTTTTTTCCATTATTTCTAATGATTGTCATATTAGTTTTAGGCTGTCTATAGTGCTTTGCCTTGAATCTATGTCTAAATAACAGAATAGAGCTAGACTTACTTTTTATAAACATTACTACAGCCGCAACTGCAATTATTATAAGAATTATCAAGCCAATCTTAACGTAGTTTACCTGGATATAATCCTTTCCACTACCTCCTTGCTCTACTGGCAAGTTGTCAAATGGATAGCTGCCTGTCTCTGCATTTGTAAATAGAAGATTTGCATATCCTACATTTCTTCCAGCATAGCTATACTGGAGCTGTCCAACTACAGCTTTGTTAGTATCATCCTTATATGGAACTACCGATGAAGTCACATCTAATATGCTAGCTGCCTTAGGAATTACAATTAATCCCTTTTTATCTATCTTTATTAACTCACTCTTTTCACTAAGCTTTCCAGTTATATCTGTATTATCCTCTGATATAGAAGCAAAATCAGATACATGATATTTAGTGAAGTTGTCATAGCAATATTCAAATAGGTTGGTTGTGTCTACATATTGCTCGCCAGTCTGATCTTTAAGTACTACGCATACTAAAGTCATACCGTCTTTTTTAGCGTATGTTACAAGTGTTGACCTTGCTACATCTGTATATCCTGTTTTACCACCAAGGCAATATTCATACAAGTACTGATTAGTCTTGAAATAGTGAAGCATACAATGATGATTGTTAAGCATTGTAGGCTCTGAATGCTTATTTGTAGGAGGAATGGTGTAATTCTTTGTTCCTACAATCTCTGCAAACTTTGGAATTTTATATGCTGCCCTTGCTATCAAGGCCATATCATAGGCACTTGTGTAGTGTTCATCATCTGGAAGTCCATTTGAATTATTAAAATGGGTATTCTTGCAGCCCAACTCCTTTGCCTTTGCATTCATCATATCAACAAAAGAGTTAATATCTCCAGCTACATGTTCTCCAAGAGCATAAGCACATTCATTTGCAGATTCAAGCATCATACCATAGAGAGTCTGTTCTACAGTCATCTCTTCATTAACATCTCTGGCAATACTTGATGAACCAAGCTCTGTTCCATAGACAGCTTCTGCTGAAAATGTAACTGTCTCATCCAAATCACAGTTTTCAAGAACTACAAGAGCTGTCATTATCTTTGTGATACTGGCTGGATAATGAACATCATCCATATTCTTCGAATATAGGATGGCTCCCGTCTCCTCTTCCATCACTATGGCCGCCTCTGCTGCAACATCTACACTGCTAGGCCAATAATCCTGTGCCTGAACTTCTATTTTCGGGACTGTTAATATTAGATTAAAAATAAAAATAAGGCTTAATGCCTTCAATAGTTTCTTTTTCATTTTGTACCTCATCTCACTAGTATAACTTTTTAATTCTCTCAAGCCAACCTCTTCTTTTGTTTTTTTGCTAAAGATGGTATGATAGCTATGTTTTAATTTTTCAAACGGAGGTAATAATGAGATTAAGAAATATTCCAGGCGCGGATGAGGTTGTTGCAAACAGTCCTTATTGTATTTCCCAGCCTGCTAAATTCAAGGGCTCATTTAAATCAGAGCTTTTTAACAATGACAATCCCCTACATATTGAGATTGGTATGGGAAAAGGTCAATTTATTACAACACTTGCGAAACAAAACCCTGACATAAATTATATTGGCATTGAAAGATATACTAGCGTACTTCTTAGAGCTATTCAGAAGGTACAGGAGGAGGAGATTCCTAATCTTAGGTTTATCTGTTTTGATGCCGCTGATATACTTGATATATTTGCTTGTAAAGAAGTAGATAGAATTTATCTCAATTTTAGCGATCCATGGCCAAAGGATAGACACAGCAAGCGTAGACTTACTTCTTCTACTTTCCTTAATAGATATAATTCTATTCTTGTAACTGAAGGACATATTGAGTTTAAGACAGATAATCGTGATTTATTTGATTTTTCTGTTGAAGAAATCAATAACCACCCTCTATGGAAGTTGGATGCAGTTACTTATGATTTACATAACGATTCAACTATGAATGAGGGCAATATTATGACTGAGTATGAAGAGAAGTTTTCTAGCCTCGGTAATCCAATATTTAAGTTAATAGCTAGTCGATAGAAAAAAGCATGCTTAGCATGCTTTTTTTATTTACATATTCTTATTTTATAAATAAAAAAATCGTCGAGAATCATCTCGACGATCTGTAGTGCGCGATCAGGGGTTCGAACCCTGGACACCCTGATTAAGAGTCAGGTGCTCTGCCAGCTGAGCTAATCGCGCTCATTTATTTACTTTATTGCCTCAGCAACGAAAATAAGTATATAGCCTTTTTGCATATTTTGCAAGCCTTTTTTTAATTTTTTTTCTGTTTTTCAAAACTTTTTTTACGGGAGTTTTCTGAAAAGTCCTCACAATTTTTCTAGTGATTATTTAATTGCGTGTTTATAAAACAACACCTGCCTCAAATATGAGACAGGTGTTAAAAATCTAAATACTTGCAAATAATTTTTCTATTTCCTCCGCGCTCATTACACGGTTAGGATCGGTTAAATCAACTCCTACATCTGGAATAACTATTTCCTCACTTGCAGGTTTTTCTTCTGGTACCTCTGGCTCTGGAGCAGCAGGAGCTTCTGCTTCAGCTTCAGCTGCTGGCACGTCTGGAGCGTCTTCCTCAAGAGGCTCTCCTATTTCTTGTAGGAGTGCATCTAAACTAGCTCCTAAGTCTTCTTCCTCTGGTTCGCTTGCCACTATCTCTTCTACAGGAGCCTCTTCTTCAGCTACTGGCTCCTCTGCCGGTACTTCTATATCTAAATCAAGTGGAGCTTCCTCAGCTGCTGGCTCTTCTACTACTGCATCCAAATCTAATCCAAGGTCTTCTACTGGTGCCTCTTCTGCCACTGGCTCCTCTGCTGGTATTTCTAAATCTAAATCAAGTGGAGCCTCCTCAGTCGCTGGCTCTTCTACTACTGCATCTAAATCTAATCCAAGGTCTTCTACTGGTGTCTCTTCTGCCACCGGCTCCTCTGCTGGTACCTCTATATCTAAATCAAGTGGGGCTTCCTCAGCCGCTGGCTCTTCTACTACTGCATCTAAATCTAATCCTAAGTCCTCTACTGGTGCCTCTTCTGCTACAGGTTCCTCTGCCGGTACTTCTATATCCATATCAAGAGGAATATCCTCTGCTATAGCTTCTTCCATTACAGGCATATCTGCTGTCTGCACAGGTTCTTGCACCTCTGGCATAACAGGTGCTGCCATTTGTACTGGTTGAGCTGCCATTGCTGACATTCCACCCTGGATTCTTCCCTCTAAACTTGAAAGCTGATTTGTAATAGCTGCTATTTTCTGCTGAATATCAAAATTATTTTCCTTAAGTAAGCTCTGCTGCTTTTCAAGAATCTGTGTATTATTAGATTCTAGCTTTTCCTGAATACTAACAAGCTGATTAATAAGCTCATCATTTGAGTTCATTAAAGCATCTGTATTTTCTTTACTTCTTGAAATTGTCACCTTAGCAACAGCTTTTTGAGCATTAATAATATCTTCTGCAGGGAGTGAGCTATTCTCTTCTATAGCACGAAGTCTCTGCTCCATTTCATCGAAGCTCTTTTTAATGACGAGGTATGATGCTTTCTGCGCATTATATATATCCTCATACTTCTGTGTTTCCATATCTTTTTGCTTAAGAGATATGTCCATAACACCGCTAATAAGGAAAAACAATACAACAATCATCAAAAGCACGCCAATTGCCATAGCCATAAAATTGCTCTTGAAATTTATCATGATATAAAACTCCATGATAATTAAAATAGCAAGTGCAATACTAGCTAGAATGATTTGAATTTTGTCTTTGGCTATTTCTCTTTGAATTTTCTTAGCGTTCTCGTCCATGTGGCCCCCTAGTTTTCGTCTTTTTTATCAAATAGATGTACCATGTCTAGTGCAAACGAAATAGGATACAGCTGTACCATCACTGAATCAACTACTGTACCTATCTTGAGATTAAATGTTATCTTCACAAAATCAATTTCTGGAGATTCAAATAGTCTCTCAAATATCTTTACACTTTCCACATCTATGTTATCGGTCTTTGGTGGCGAAATATCAACTACCCTATTAAGTAATTGTGACATAGAACTTGCTGCAGAACCCATCATTTGATTCATTGCCTCAGATACTGCTGACAACTGAAGCTCTCCAATAGGCTCTGGGCTAGCAACACCCTGTCCACCCATCATTAGATCTGCGATTATCTTAACATCATTTTCTTTTAAAATTAAAACATTGCTTCCAGTAAGTCCCTTAACATAATTTATATGCACAAGTACACACACATTATGATAATCGTCCAGTGACTCACTTTTTCTAATCAATTCAATCTTTGGTGTTGTAATATCAACCTTTAGATTATTTAAAAGGGCACTCAGAGATGTAGCTGATGAACCCATACTAATATTTGCAATTTCCCCAAGTGTATCCTGCTGCTCTTTAGTCAAATTCAAATCTGCCATACATTTTTGTCCTCCTCTTATTCCTTCCCCCTTTGAAATGAATTAGAGTCTTTTAAACTTAGTTTGATTATACATTATTTAATTTTATTCGACTACTTACCAGATAAAAGTATTTTACCCCAATATTGCGAAAAAAATGTGGATTTATTGTTATTAAACGAAATAAAAATAAGGCCTAGCATTCACTAGGCCCATGATTATATAAACATTGTAACTATTGGAATTGTGATTATTGAAAGCAAAGTAGTTATGATAACTGTCTTGCTACATAGTGTTTCATCGCCGCCGTATTCTTTTATAAGCATTGAAACTATGCTTCCTACAGGCATTGCAAACAATAAAATAAAAATACCAAATACCATCTCGTCGTTTTTCATTCCTTTAAAGATAAAGGATGCAGCTATTGGAATAAGTAAAAGGGTAATAAAAGCAAATACGTATAAACGAATTCCTTTGAATACTTCCCTAAAAGGAATCTTTGCAACTGATGCTCCAATTACAATCATTGATAGAGGAATTGTTGCATTTCCTACATAGTTAAAGAAAGACATTACTGAGTCATTAAATTTAATTCCACTAAAATATAGAATAATAGCAAGTACTGAACATATCATTCCTATATTTAGAAGTCCTGATAGACTGCTTTTTCTCTCTTCTTTTGGGATATTCCTTTGAGCAATAAAAACTCCAAGAGTATAAAGAATTACATTGTAGGCTAAAATATAAAATGTAATGAAAATTACAGCATGGCTTCCGTATATACTTGATAATACAGGTATGCCCATGAAACCTACATTTGAAAATATTGTCATTAGCATAAACATGCTTTTTTGACTATCTTTTGCACTGACAATTTTTGCCACTGGATAGCTAATAACAATGCAAATTCCATAATATATTAACACAAATATAAGGTTTTCTTTTATAAGAGACAGATTAGAGCCTCCAGCTGCTGTTGCTGTTATTGCTCCATTAATTACTAGTGCTGGATTGAAAATATTTACTACCATTTCGGACAACTTTTTATGTCCACCTTCATCAAGCCAGTTTCTTTTGTAGCTTATATAGCCTAGTGCCATCATAGCAAGCAACATGAGCATTCTTTGAAAAATAACAAACACTTCCATTATTCGTCCCTCTTATTTTTCTAATAATAAAAGGAGCCCTCAGGCTCCCCAATAACGTTCCTAGCGCGATTCGAACGCGCGGCCTTCCGCTTAGGAGGCGGACGCTCTATCCAGCTGAGCTATAGGAACAAAGCAACTACTAGATTTTAATCTAATAATTACGAAAAATCAACAGTTCCCTGTAGCCATATTGTGCCTTTAAAACGTCTGCCAACAGCAGGCTCTCCAAATAAATTTTTCTTATTAATGCATACTTCGAAAACTACATCATTACTCTCAATAATCATGATGTAGAGTTCTTCCATTGTAAGGTGATTTACAAGTGACTTAACATCCAAAATATCACCAAGAATATCATACTTGTCATTTTCAATACCAAAAGGCATAAAATAACTTGTGACCACACTTAAAATATCTTCTCTGGTCACACGTCTAGATATTCTCTGATAAAGATCAATCTCATCCATTGTAAGACTTTCGAGTGCTTCTTCATTTCCCTCTCTAGCCTGTTCAAATAAATCAATTCGCTTTTTATTATTCATCTTCTCCTTTATACGACTCTTTTCATTGTCATATAAAGGAAGAATGATTTTGGCATCTAGTGAAAGAGCTGCAAGTCTAATAGTCCTGTCTCCACTCTTTCCTGCCATTATATTGTTTCTAAGGAATTCTCCCATGTTCTGAAGCTGAAAAATCAAATTAACACCTAATCTGATTTCATCACACATTACAAGGTAATTATCCTTATCCGATTGCTTTATTACTTCAACATCATTTTTTGAAGAAATTGACTCACCAAAATAAGTAGGATAATAGTAATCTAAGATAAACTCATCATCCTCATTGTAAATACCTCTAAGAACAAGTCCTACATTATCAGCAACCATATATCTAAGCTCAACAAACTGATTGCCTTCGAAATCAATGGCAGATTCCTGATAATCCGGTCTAAGAGTAATCTCTTGTAAAAGATTCTCCAGTTCTCTTTTTTTAATTTTGCTAAATCCAATTGCTGGCAAATATTGATGCACGTTAGATACCACCTATAGCTTGTTGTAATGCCTGCTCTTCTTCATCAGCAAGCTGGATTATAGAATTTCCATCTATAATCTCCTTAACATAAGTATAACATCCTTCGCGAGAATGCATAGCATTAATTATAAATCCGTTGTTCTTTTCATTTAAGAGGCAAAGAGAAAAGCTAAGCTTACCACCCATCTCATTGAATGCATCGTACTTAACAAGACCAATCTTCTGGAAACAATCCTTCATGTTCTTGAAAATCATATCGATGTTTCTCTCGTTACTTGCATTTGCCTCAATAAGCTCATCAACCTGCTCTAATCTATATACAAGAGTGTCTTCTAATGATTTAGCATCATTTCCCTGCATAAATATCTTATATCTCTTTTTTAATTTTGCCATCTGTACAATAAAAACGATTAAAAGAATCATTGTTAAAAGTACAAGACCAGCAAGACCTATAATCACATAATCAGAGCTTATTCCTAAGTATTTTTCAATCATTAATCTCTCTCCTAAGAACATTTGTTCTATTTAATATTTTCTAGTAATTCAACGATTCTATTTAACTCATCCTGAGAATAGTACTCGATTTCAAGCTTTCCAGATTTATTATCCTTAGCATTGATGAAGACCTTTGTACCAAGCACACCCTTAAGTCTTTCCTGTGTCTCCTGGTAAACAGCTGCAAGCTGTGAATCAATCTCAGATGCCTTTGATTTCTTATCACTCTTCTTGTCATTTAAAAGCTTTTTAACTTCACGCTCAACATCACGTACTGACATCTTTTCATCGAATGCTCTCTCAGCAAACTCATACTGTTTGTCTGGATCAGCAATCGCAAGCATAGCGCGGGCATGACCAGTTGAAAGTTTGTCATCAACAATCATATCCTGTACTCGCTTATCAAGCTTTAATAATCTAAGAGCATTAGTGATTGTAGTTCTACTCTTTGACACTCTCTCAGCAACTTCATCCTGCTTAAGATTAAACTCATCGATAAGACGGGCAAAAGCCATAGCCTCTTCGATTGGATTCAATTGCTCACGCTGAATATTATCAATAAGAGAAATCTCAACGAACTCTTGCTCGCTAAGATTCATAATGATAACTGGAACTTTTTTGAAACCAGCAATTCTAGCTGCTCTCCATCTACGCTCACCACCAATTATCTCATAGTAGCCCTTACGGTCCTGAACAATAATTGGATTAACGATACCATGTATTTTAATATTATCTGCTAACTCTTGAAGCTTATCTTCATCAAAGTTTTTTCTTGGCTGAAGCTTATTAGGCTCAACCTTATTAATATCTACTTCAACAGGAGCGCCGTGCTGTTCTGGATTAACTGCAACAACACCCTCTTCTTTCTTAACAATAAGAGAATCTAATCCCTTACCTAAACCTCCCTTTTTTGCTGCCATGATTATATATCCTTTCTTCCAATAATTTCTTTTGCAAGATTTCTATAGCTCTCTGCACCAGCAGACTTCTCATCATAGAGATTAATTGGAAGTCCATGAGATGGAGCCTCTGCAAGACGAACATTTCTAGGAATAATAGTCTGATATACTGTTGCATTAAGATTATTCTTAACTGTATCTACAACATCAGAAGAAAGATTTGTTCTCTTGTCATACATAGTGAATACTACACCATCAATCTTAAGCTTTGGATTAAGTCTCTGCTGAACAAGATCAATTGTATGAATCAACTGACTGATACCTTCAAGTGCGTAGTACTCACACTGAATAGGTACTAGAACTGAATCGGCAGTAGTCATCGCATTGATAGTTAACATATTAAGTGATGGAGGACAATCAATAATTACATAATCAAAGTCATCCTTTACATAATCTACTGCATTTCTAAGAATATATTCCTTTTCATTAATACCAAGAAGCTCAATCTCAGCACCGGCTAAATCTACATTAGATGGAATAACTGTAAGGTTTGGAATATTATCAACCTTATACATACATTCCTTAATGCTGCACTGATCAAGAACTAAATCATAAACAGTATTCTCACATTCATCCTTATCCAAACCTAAACCACTTGTTGCATTTCCCTGTGGGTCAGTATCGATAACAAGAACTTTCTTTCCTGCCTCTGCTAAGCAAGCTGATAAATTAATACTAGTAGTAGTTTTACCAACTCCACCTTTTTGATTGGCAATAGCAATTACTCTCTTCATCTATTTTCTCCCTTGTTAGTTTATGTTTGTACTGAATAGTTAACATTATATCATTACGATATATTCAATTCTACTCAGAAAGACTGTTTGCTTTGATATATTTTTCTATATTACTTACTATATATAGTACATATTTTTTTATTAATAATGTTTCACGTGAAACATTATTATATCTAAATAGCAATATCTTGCAGTTAGTTAAAATTTCAAAACACTATATTTTGTGTTTAGATCATAAATCATATAGAAATGTTTCACGTGAAACATTTCTATATATAGTTTATATATCTTTTTCAATATCAGATATTATATTTTCCAAATCGATTTTTGCTTTATAAGGATCTAAAACTATAACATCCTTTAGATTATTTAACCTATTAATTAAGTCAGAAGAATTATTTCTCACTGGATTAATAGTTTTAATAGTAGAAGATGGCTTATTAATAGCAACTGAATTAGTAAGTAAAGCATTTAATTCTACTAATCTACCATCAAAAAATCTCATTTTCTTTATTTTTTCATCCATCTGAGAATTCAAATCCTTGAGATTTAATCTAACTTCTTCTGCCTTTTTGTTATTTTTTTCATTAATATCTCTAGGCGTAAACTCTACAAAGTAAGATTCATTAGACTCTTCTAAAAGATTTAGAAACTTAGTTTCTTCTTTTATTTTAGTCTCAAGTAAATCCATATCTTCTTTTAATTGAATCTTCTGTGTAATAAGTTCTTCCTGATATTTTCTAAGGAAGTCATTAACCATACATAAATCCCCCAATTATTTTTACTTAAGTGGTTCCTTACTAGGAGTTCCAGCTTTTCTTGGATATGCCTTTGGCGTATTTTTTTCTTTATTAATAATCAAAAAAGATCTACTAATGTCCGTTTCAGGAATAGTAAAATACACAGGCTCTGTCATAGTACCACCAAGTTTCTTAACAGCAGAACCAGATGCTTCAATCTCATCTTTTATATCACCTGACTTAAAGCTAATAAAGTATCCTTTAATCTTAACCAAAGGTAAACAATACTCAGATAAAGTAGCAATATTAGCAACTGCACGTGAAACAACTAAATCAAAATGTTCTCTATAATTTTTTCCACGACCGGCCTCTTCTGCTCTAGCATGAACTAAAGTAACATTAGTAAGTCCTAAAGCATCTACAACTTCCTGTAAAAATTTAATACGCTTATTCAAAGAATCAATAAGAGTAAATGAGATTTCTGGATAAGCTATAGCCATAGGTATACCAGGAAAACCTGCACCTGTTCCCAAATCACAAACTGTTTTAACATCAGATGGTAAAACAGTACATATAGATAAACTATCAGCAAAATGTTTTACTAATACATCATCAAACTCTGTAATAGCAGTAAGGTTCATTACCTTATTTTTTTCTACTAATAATTCATAAAACAAATCAAGCTGCTGAATCTGTTTATCAGATAAACTAAAATTCCAACTTGAAAGTGTATTAACTAGATAAGAATAATCTCTATTCATCTTTCTCCTTAAAAACTGATTGTTAAGAGGGTATATAGAAGTACCCTTAAAACTAACCCTTATATGTTTCCAAATAAACTAAAAGAACAGAAATATCTGCTGGACTAACACCTGATATTCTAGACGCCTGTCCAATATTAGCTGGTCTTAATTTAGTAAGCTTCTGACGGGCCTCAAGTCTTAAACTAGAAACATCCTCATAATTAATATTTTGAGGTATAACTTTAGATTCTAGTTTTTTAAACTGTGCAACCTGTTTAGCTTGTCTTGTAAGATAACCTTCATACTTGATATAGATATTAACCTCTTCTCTAACCTCATCAGAAAGTTCTGGTCTTTCTGGGTCTATAGGTGCAAGCTTATCATAATCAAGTTCAGGACGTCTAATTAAATCAACAAGCTTGATACCATTTGAAAGAGGAATACTACCATAAGATTCAAGTAACTCTTGAACCTCTTTTCTTGCTCCAATATTTATTTCCTTAATACGAGCAACCTCTTCTTCAATTAAACGTTCCTTTTCAACTACATGGTCATAGCGTTCTTTAGAAAGAAGACCAACCTCGTACCCAATTTTAGAGAGGCGAATATCTGCATTATCTTGTCTAAGTAAAAGCCTATACTCTGCTCTTGATGTCATCATACGATAAGGTTCTTTTGTTTCCTTTGTAACAAGATCATCTATTAAAACACCAATATAGGAATTTGATCTATCAAGAATCATTGGCTCTTTACAAAGAAGTTTTAATGCAGCATTTATACCAGCAACCAACCCCTGAGCAGCTGCCTCTTCGTAACCACTACTTCCATTAAACTGACCAGCAGCAAAAAGACCATCGATTTCTTTAAATTCCAAAGAAGCTTTTAACTGTGTTGAATTAATACAATCGTACTCAATGGCATAAGCATTACGAACAATCTTAGCATTTTCAAGACCAGGAACTGTTCTATACATTTCATACTGAACATCCTCTGGCATTGAAGAACTCATACCGCCAATGTACATTTCATTAGTATTAAGACCTTCTGGCTCAACAAAAAGCTGATGTCTATTCTTATCAGAAAAACGAACAACCTTGTCTTCTATACTAGGACAATATCTAGGACCTGTTCCTTCAATAACACCAGAGTACATTGGAGATCTATCAAGATTGGCTCTAATAATCTCATGAGTTTTTTCATTTGTATAAGTCAAATAGCAAGGAACCTGCTCAATCTGAACATCTTCTCTATTAGTACTAAAAGAGAATGGAATAACTGGATCATCACCATATTGTGGTTCCATCTTAGAATAATCAATAGAATTACCATCAATTCTTGCAGGTGTACCAGTTTTAAAGCGGTTCATTTCTACATTATTATCCAATAATGATTGGGTTAAATAGTTAGCAGCTTTTAAACCATTAGGACCAGTATGTTCTATTACATCACCATATAAACATCTAGCTCTAAGATATGTACCAGTACAAATAACTATAGCCTTACAATGATAAGTAGCACCAGATAAAGTCTTAACTCCACAAACTTTATTATTTTCAATAATAAGCTCAGTTACTTCAGCCTGTCTCAATGTAAGATTTTCAGTTTCTTGCATTGTCTTTCTCATTCTAAGAGAATAAGCAGCTTTATCTGCTTGGGCTCTAAGAGAATGAACAGCTGGACCCTTTGAACTATTAAGCATCTTGGACTGGATAAAAGTATGATCAATATTAATACCCATCTGTCCACCAAGTGCATCGAGCTCACGAACTAAGTGACCCTTTGAACTACCACCTATATTAGGATTACATGGCATCAAAGCTACAGAATCCATACTTACTGTAAAACAAATTGTATTAAGGCCCATGCGTGCTGCAGCCAAAGCAGCCTCACAACCAGCGTGACCAGCACCTACAACAACAATGTCATAGGATTCTTCAACGTGTGACATAATTGCTCCTTAAAAAATAAATTTCATTTGCTCCTGATACGATATTTTCTTCATTTCATTGGAAAAATCGTATCATTTTCCCATACAAAATTCACTAAAGATTTTGTTTGCTAAATCATCTTCTATAGTTTCACCAGTTATTTCTCCTAAGAAATTGTATGCATCCATTAAATCAATGGAGAAGAAATCTTCTGGCATCATATTATCAATACTCATTAATACATTAGATAAACTATTTTTAGCATTAACAAGACAAGAAGCCTGACGAGAGTTAGTAATATATAAAGTCTCATCAGATTTAACCTGACCAGAGAAAAACATATCAGTGATAGTAGATTCTAAGGTCTTAAGTCCATCTAAACTAACAGATGAAAAAGAAATAACAGGTTTATTGTATTTATTACATATATCTTCCTCTGTAATAACAGATAAGAGGTCAGATTTATTAAGTAAAATAATTACTTTTTTATCTATAATCTTACTAATAATAAACTCATCATCCCCATCTAAAGGTCTAGATGAATCAATCACAAATAAAATTAAATCAGCATCATCAATAGAATCAAGTGCTTTATCAACACCTATTTTTTCAACGATATCATCAGTCTCTCTAATACCAGCAGTATCAATAATATTAAGAGAAACACCATTAATTGTAATCTGCTCTTCAAGAGTATCACGAGTAGTACCAGGTATATCTGTTACAATAGCTCGCTCTCTTCTACTAAGTGTATTTAAAAGAGAAGACTTACCAGCATTAGGTTTGCCAAGAATTAAAGTATTAATACCTTCTTTTAAAATATGACCAGAGTTAAATGAATTAATTAAATCATCAATTCTACTAATCATCGAATCAACTTTATTTTTTAAATCATCTGGATATCCTGTCAAATCATAATGTTCTGGATCGTCTAAAGCAGATTCTATATAAGCAGTTTCATATAAAATCTTGTCACGTAAATCTACAATAATATCTCTTAAAGAACCAGAAAGCTGCTTTACTGAATTTTTCATAGCAAGCTCTGAATTAGAAGAAATCAAATCCATAATAGATTCAGCTTCTGATAAATCAATACGACCATTTAAAAATGCTCTCTTAGTAAACTCTCCTGGTTCAGCAATTCTACAACCAACTGAAACTAATAAAGAAAGAACCTTTTTTAATACAAGAATACCACCATGACAATGAATCTCAATAACATCTTCTGTTGTATAACTTCTAGGTCCTCTCATAATAAGAACTAATACTTCATCAACAAGTTCTTCATTATCATAAATGTGACCATATTGAATAGTATGAGTCTCACAATCTGCAAGTTTATTTTTACCACGAAAAATAGAATCCGCAAAAGAAATAGCATCTTCACCGCTAATTCTAATTATGCCGATTCCTGAACTATTAAGTGATGTAGCAATAGCACAAATTGTATCTGACTGGTACAAAATAAACCTCCAAAATGTAACCAAGAAAATCTCAAAAGAGATTCATTAAATACAATAGAAAATGATACTAACAATAATATTAATTTCTATTATATTTAATTAAGCCTAAAAGCAAATAATAGGGTTAGTCTAATAATAAAAAGACTAACCCTAAAAAATCAATAATTATTTCTTAAGAGTAATAACAACGTAGCGATATGGCTCCTCACCCTCTGAATGAGTTGTAACATTATTATCATTCTGAAGAGCAGAATGAATAATACGTCTCTCATAAGGATTCATTGCCTCAAGAGTAACAGCCTTCTTTGTTCTCTTAACCTTAGATGCCATGTTTTTAGCAAGGTTCTCTAAAGTTTCTTTTCTACGACGTCTATAATCTTCAGTGTCAATCTTAACTCTAGTATAATTCTCAGCTGAACGATTAACAGCAAGATTTGTAAGATACTGTAAAGAATCAAGTGTCTGACCACGCTTACCAATGAGTACGCCCATCTCTGGACCAGCTAAATCAATAGAAAGAGTATTATCAGCTTCCTCTAAATCCATTGAAATATTAACCTCAAGCTGCATAGCCTCGAAAACACCATTAAGAAAATCCTTAGCAACTTCCTTTGGATCTTCATTTCCAGAAATAACAACTTTAATTACTGCATCTTTTGAACCAATACCAAGGAAACCATTACTTCCTTCTTCAATAACTTCATATTTAATCTCACTAGAAGTAACACCAAGTGAAACTGTTGCATTAGTAAGAGCATCATCAACAGTCTTACCTGTAAACTCTTTAAATTCCATTACGTCAATCCCCCTTATTTATTATTCTGTTCGTTAAACTGTTTAACAAGATTTGCTTTTGATGCAAGAGAACCATCAGAAGCATTAGATCTGAATTCTTCAGCTTTCTTTAAAACATCATCTGATGCATTAACAAGATTAGCCTTTTCAGACATAGTCTTCTTTGTGTTCATATTAGCTGCATTATAAATCTGAGCCTGACGAATACCACGCTTTTCAGCTTTCTTAGCAGCTTTTTCTTTATTAGCCTCAATAATACTTTCAAGATCAATCTTCTCAAAGTGCTTATTAAGGAAGTACTGCTGAATTACACGAACAACAGCACCGGCAATCCAGTAAAGACCAAGACCTACAGGAACAGAGAATGCAATGAAAAATGACATAAGTGGCATCATAATATTCATTGTCTTCATCTGCTGAGCCATTGCATCATTCTGATCTGATGAAGCAGTCTGTGCAAGTTTGATATTTAACATCTGTGATAAATAAGAAACAATAGGAACAAGTAAAGCACAAACAATAAGACCAAAATTCTTATGAGATGCAAACCATCCATCCTTAATTAAATTCAAAGGAGTATCTGAAATATTAAGAACAAATAAGTAATTAATCTTATCAAGAGCTACATGAGTACTCTGAACTAAATCAGAAAGACCAGAGAACTTTGATGCAACCATATTCCATCCATCATTTGGTAACTTATAAAGTGTATCAACAATGAAATCAGAAACTACAGTCTTATCTGAAGCACCAAAATCTGGTGTAATCTGAAGACGAAGCTTAGCTGCATCATAAATTTTCTGCATGCTATCTGCATAACCATCTGTAGCCATAATACCAGTAACAAGATTACTGAAAATGCCCTTAACAGAAGAAATGTAAGCAGGTACATTATAGAAAACTCTGTAAAGTGCAAAAAGAATAGGCATCTGGATAAGCATATATCCACAGCTACCTGCCATAGAAACACCGTACTTGTCGTAAAGTGCCTGAGTCTCATTTTGCTGAGCCTGCATTGAAGCCTGATCTTTTTTACCCTTATACTTTTCCTGAATAGCCTTCATCTCAGGCTGCATCTTACGCTGCAAAACAGAAAACTTCTGCTGCTTATATGTAAGAGGAAACATTAAAAGGTAAATAACAACAGTAAAAACAACAATTGTAAGAGCTATGTTCTCAAGACCAATAGCAGCAAGAAGAACATAAATCCTGTCCATAATCCATCCAAGACCCTTAGCGATAGGTCCTAAAATGGAACCGTTATAAGCGGTTAAAAATAGTTCGCTCAATGTAAATAAACCTCCAGTTTACTAAGGAACCGGATCATATCCACCACGTGAAAAAGGATTACATCTTATTAATCTCCATGCAGTTAAAGCACCACCTTTAATTGCCCCATGTTTTTTAATTGCTTCTAAACCATAAACAGAACATGTTGGACAATATGGGCACTTAGTTCTCTTCATTGGAGAAATATATTTTTGATAAAACCTGATTAAAAATATAAAAAGCTTCTTCAACATAATAGAAACGATGATTCCAATTATTTTCGAGTTACCTTGTGAAGATTTGCAAGATGAAGCAAAGATTTTTGAATCTCATCGAAATTAGCAGAAGCCGAAGCCTCTCTTGCAACGACTACAATGTCCAAACCACTATTGAACATCTCTTCATTTAGTCTATAACTTTCTCTTATCAGTCTCGTCAAATGATGTCTAACTACTGAATTTCCAACCTTTTTACTAACAGAAATTCCAATGCGATTTCGATCTGTATTATTATGGTAGATATACATAACAAGCTGTCTATTAGCTTTTGACACACCTCTTCTGTACACAACAGTGAAGTCCTTATTCTTTTTTAAAGATTCACTAAATTCCATAACAATTATTTTCTCCTAAATAGAAAGAAAGACCACATGGTCTGTGGCCTAAGCAGATAATTTCTTTCTTCCTTTTGCACGTCTAGCTGCAAGAACCTTACGTCCGCCTGCTGTGCTCATTCTAGATCTAAATCCATGTACTTTGGATCTCTGTCTCTTTTTTGGTTGATATGTCATCTTCATAATATATCCACCTCCTCTTTATGAGAAAACATCAGTTGAAATTATATAAGGAAAACCCTATAAAGTCAATAAAAAAAGCATTAATTAAAAGTAAACATACATGTGGATAACTAAAAAACACAATATCTTAATAGAATTAATAAAAATAAATACAAAATGTTGTGTTAAAACCATTAAAAAAAATTAATTGTTATCTACAACCTGTGGATAACATTGTGGATAAAGTCAAATTAAATCAAAAATTTCAACAATTTAGTCAAAAAACTTATTAAAACTAAGCTCTAATCCTGTGGATAACTCTATTATTTCATGGTGGATAACTCAAAAATCAATTTCATAGGCTCAAATTTAAAAAATAAGCCACTTTTCACATTAAACAACCCCCTACACCTTTTAGGGTAAAATATTGCTAAAAAGCCTTATATAGGTTAGAATGGAAATAATTAAACTGTGGATAAAAGGGATATTAGATGGAAGAAATTGTTAAAAAATGGGATGAGATTCTCGCTTATGTAAAAACAGAGTATGTTGTAGCAGAAGTATCTTATGAATCTTGGCTTAAGCCTCTTGAATTATTTCAAATAGAAGATAATAAATTATATATCATTTTCAACGGTGATCAAAGCAGCATGACTATAGGATATGTAACCAGAAAATTTGGTACTCCTATCAAGGTTTCTATTGCTGAGCTCACAGGTAATTCATTTGAAGAAATTGTAATCATTTCTCAAGAAGAAGCAAACAAGCTTAAAGCAGATAATGATACACAGCATATTAAAATAGAAGAAACACCTCTATTTAATAATAAGAAAATAGGAAATTCTACAATTAATCCTAAATTTACATTCGATAATTTTGTCGTTGGTCGCAACAACAGATTTGCTCAGACTGCAGCTCTTGCAGTAGCAGAATCACCAGGTGAATTTTACAATCCCCTCTATATATATGGAGGACCTGGACTTGGTAAGACTCACTTGATGCAGGCCATCGGTAACTACATCGAAAATCAAAATCCTAGTACACATATCTTATATGTAACTTCAGAAGAATTCACTAACGAAGTTATTGAGAACATGAGAACTAATAACAACGCTACAGCTATGCAACGTTTTAGAGATAAGTATCGTACAGTTGATGTTCTCATGGTTGATGATATTCAGTTTATTATAGGAAAAGAAGCAACACAGGAAGAATTTTTCCACACATTTAATGCACTTCATGCAATGGGTAAACAGATTGTTATTTCATCTGATAAGCCACCAAAAGATATGGAGACATTAGATGACCGTTTCAAATCAAGATTCGATATGGGTCTTATGGCTGATATTGGATATCCAGATTATGAAACACGTATGGCAATCTTAAATAAAAAGATTGAAGAAAAGAATTTTAATCTTGATGAATCAATTAGAAAATACATTGCTGAAAATATTCAATCAAACATTCGTGAAATCGAAGGAGCTTTAAATAAACTTATTGCTTTTTCTAGACTTGAAAAGATTGATATCACAATGGATATTGCAGAAAGAGAGCTTCAGAATTTTATCTCTCCTAATATATCAAGAGAGATTACTCCACAGCTCATCATTGAAGTAGTATCAGAACATTTTGGAATTACAGTTGATCAGATGGCATCTAAAAATAGATCAAGCAATGTAGTTAGACCTAGACAGATTGCTATGTACTTATGTAATACAATGACAGATTCTTCACTTCAGGCAATTGGTGTACTTCTTGGAGGTAGAGATCACTCTACTATTATCCATGGTGCTAATAAAATAGAAGAAGAAATCAACAAAGACGATAGTACAAAATCACTTGTTGAAACTATCAAGAAAAAAATCAATCCAAACTAATTGTTAATAACATGTTGATAAACATATGGATAAGCTGTTATTAGCCTGTTTATTAAATGCGGATAATAAACAAAAACAAATTTTAAACAAATTTTGGTCACATTTTATCCATAGATTATCAATAATAAATTCACAAATTTTTAAGCACTTATCCTTCACGTTTTACGTGTAAATACTGCTGTTTCACACTTATATACATATCAACAGCCTATAAGAATAGTACTTAGAAAATAAATTATATTTTTTTATGTTAAGAAAGGGAGCAATCAAATGAAAATCAGATGTCAAAAAGCAGACCTTTTAAAAGGAGTTAACTTTGTTTCAAAAGCAGTTCCTACCAAAACTACAATGGCTATTCTTGAATGCATTCTTATAGATGCATCTTCTGGAGAGATTAAGCTTACTGCTAATAATATGGAACTTGGAATTGAAACAATTATAAATGGAACTATTGAAGAAAGAGGAATTGTAGCACTTGATGCAAAGATTTTCTCTGATATTGTAAGAAAGCTTCCTGATAATGAAGTTACTATAGAAACAGATGCTTCATTTAATACAAAGATTACTTGTGAAAAAGCAAAGTTCTTCAATGTAGGTAAGTCAGGAGAAGATTTCTCATACATTCCAGTTGTTACTAGAAATCAACCAATCATTATTTCTCAATATACTTTAAGAGAGATTATTAGAAAAACTATCTTTACTGTTCCTGATAAAGATAACAATAAGATGATGACAGGTGAGCTTTTAGAAATAAAAGATGGCAAGCTAAAAGCAGTTGCACTTGATGGTCACAGAGTTTCTATTAGATATGTTGATCTTAAGGATGCAACAAATGATGTTAATGTTGTTGTTCCAAAGAATACTCTTAATGAAATTATTAAAATCATTGACGGTGGTGTTGATGATTTTGTAAATATTTTCGTTACTGATAATCACATTGTGTTTGAATTTGATCAGACTACTGTTGTATCTCGTATTATTCAGGGTGAGTTCTTTAAAATTGAGCAGATGCTTTCAGCTGATTATGAGACAAAAGTTAAAATCAATAAAAAAGATTTACTTGATTGTATTGATAGAGCAAATACTATCGTTAACGAAGGTGATAAGAAACCAATCATTGTTAACGTTTCTGATAATGTAATGTCACTTTCAGTTACTTCATTTATTGGATCAATGAATGAAGATATTGATATTGTTAAAGAAGGTAAGGACATCATGATTGGCTTTAATCCAAAATTTGTGATGGATGCACTTAAGGCAATTGATGATGAAGAAATAAATCTTTACATGCTTAATGCAAAGAGTCCATGTTTCATTAAAGATGATGAAGGTACATATATTTACATTGTCCTTCCTGTTAACTTTAATAATCCAGGAGCTAATTAATGGAAACTATTCAAATTAGAGATGAATTTATAAAACTTGGACAGCTACTAAAGCTAGCTAATTTAGTTGAGTCTGGAGCTATGGCCAAAGAAGTCATTGAAGAAGGACTTGTAAAATATAATGGTGAAGTTGAAACTCGCCGAGGCAAAAAGGTTTATCCTGGTGATGTTGTTGAATTTAATGGAGAAAGCGTAACAGTTACTAATGATAATTAAATCCATTGAGCTAGAGAATTTTAGAAATTATGATTCGTTAAATATTAATTTTGATGAACATACTACTATTCTATTTGGCGACAATGCCCAGGGTAAGACTAATATTTTAGAGTCTGCCTATATGAGTGGTACTACCAAATCTCATAAAGGAAGTCGTGATAAAGAAATAATTAAATTTGATAAAAATGAGAGTCATATTAAAACGGTCATTTCAAAAAATGAACGTGACTATCAAATAGATATTCATCTTAAGAAAAATAAATCAAAAGGTATTGCAATTAATAGAGTTCCAATTAAAAAAGCCGCTGATTTATTTGGTCTAATCAATATTATTTTCTTTTCACCGGAAGATTTAAATATTATTAAAAATGGTCCAGCTGAGAGAAGAAAATTCATGGATGCTGAACTTTGTCAAATAGATAAAATATATCTTTCAGATTTGACAAATTATAACAAAGCTTTAAATCAGAGAAATGCTCTACTAAAAGAGATGATTTATAAACCTGATTTAAAAGAGACATTGCCAGTATGGGATGAGCAGCTTATTACATATGGCAAAAAGATAATAACAAGACGTCAACAATTTATTAATGATATCAACATCATAGTTAAAGATATCCACTCTAAAATTACATCAGGTAAGGAAAATATAGATGTAAGTTATGATCCAAATATTGAGGACATTTTTTTCCTTGATGAATTAGTAAAAAATAAAGAAAAAGATATGAGATTTTGCCAGACTTCAGTAGGGCCTCATAGAGATGATATTAAGATAACTGTTGATGGAATAGATATTAGAAAATTTGGAAGTCAGGGTCAACAACGTACTTGTGCTCTCTCACTTAAACTTTCAGAAATTAAACTTGTTGAAAATACAATAAATGACAAGCCAATACTTCTCCTTGATGATGTTTTATCTGAGCTTGATAAAAATCGTCAAAGTGATTTATTAGATAATTTACTTGATACACAAACTATCATTACTTGTACTGGACTTGATGAATTTGTAAAAAATCGATTTAAGCTAAACACAGTTTATAAGGTAACAGATGGTTCTATAGAATTAATTACGGAGGAACTAAATGAGTAAGGAAGTTAATCAGGAATATGGTGCAGACCAAATACAGATTTTAGAGGGACTTGAAGCTGTTCGTAAGCGTCCTGGTATGTATATTGGTTCTACCTCTGAAAGAGGTCTTCATCATTTAGTATATGAGATTGTAGATAATGCAGTTGATGAAGCACTTGCAGGATTTTGTACTCATATTCAGGTAACTATTAATCCAGACAATTCAATTACAGTAGTTGATGACGGTCGTGGTATTCCTACTGGTATCAACAGCAAAGCTGGAATTCCTGCGGTTGAAGTTGTATTTACAGTACTTCATGCCGGTGGTAAATTCGGCGGTGGCGGTTACAAGGTATCAGGTGGTCTTCATGGTGTAGGTGCATCAGTTGTTAATGCACTTTCCAACTGGGTTGAAGTAGAGATTAAGCGAGAAGGCAAAATCTTCAAACAGCGCTATGAACGTGGCAAGACAATGTATCCTCTTAAAGAGATTGGAACTTGCGATGCATCTGAAACAGGTACAAAAGTTACATTCTTACCAGATGACACAATATTTGAGACCACTGTTTTTGATTTTAAAACATTAAAAGTAAGACTTCGTGAGACAGCCTTCCTTACAAAGGGTCTTAGAATTACTCTTACAGATACAAGAGGAGAAGAACCTAGAGAAGAAAGCTTCCATTACGAAGGCGGTATCAAGGAATTCGTTCAATATATCAACAGAGGTAACGAAGCACTTTATGATGAAGTTATTTACTGTGAAGGAACAAAGGACAATATCTATGTTGAAGTTGCAATGCAACATAATGATGGATATCAGGATCAGGCCTACAGTTATGTAAATAATATTGTTACCCCAGAAGGTGGTACTCATCTTACTGGTTTTAGAGGTGCTCTTACAAAGGTATTTAATAAATATGCTAGAGATTACAAGATTCTAAAGGATTCTGATCCACAGCTTGATGGTGATGATATTCGTGAGGGTCTTACAGCAATTATTTCTATCAAGATTGAAGAACCTCAATTTGAAGGTCAGACTAAGCAAAAACTTGGCAACTCAGAGGCTCGTGGAGCGGTAGATGCTATCGTATCAGAGCAGCTTACGTGGTTTTTAGAGCAGAATCCTACTATTGCTAAAAATATTTGCGAAAAATCGCTACTTGCGCAGCGAGCAAGAGAAGCAGCTAGGAAAGCTCGCGATCTTACTCGTAGAAAAACAGCATTAGAAGGAATGTCTCTTCCAGGAAAGCTTGCGGATTGCTCAGATAAAGATCCAAAGAATTGCGAAATCTTTATCGTAGAGGGTGATTCCGCTGGTGGTTCTGCAAAGACTGCAAGAAGCCGTGCAACTCAGGCAATTTTACCACTTCGTGGAAAGATTCTTAATGTAGAAAAAGCCCGCGAAGATAGAATCTACGGTAATGCCGAGATTAAGGCAATGATCACAGCTTTCGGTACAGGAATTCATGAGGACTTTGATATTTCAAAGCTTCGTTATCACAAGATTATTATCATGACTGATGCCGATGTTGATGGTGCTCACATTGCAACACTTATGCTTACATTCCTTTACAGATTTATGCCGGAGCTTATTAAGCAAGGCTATGTATATCTAGCTACTCCTCCACTTTACAAATTGGAGAAAAACAAAAAAGTTTGGTATGCATATTCCGATGAGGAATTAAATCAGATTCTTACTGAAGTGGGTCGTGATAGTTCTAACAAGATTCAGCGATACAAAGGACTTGGTGAGATGGATGCTGAGCAGCTTTGGGAGACAACAATGGATCCTGAAAAGAGAATTCTTAAGCGTGTAGTTATTGATGATGAAGATGCTTCAGAAATCAATGTTACATTCTCTACTCTCATGGGTGACAAGGTAGAGCCACGTAGAGAATTCATCGAAGCTAATGCAAAGTACGTACAAAACTTAGATATCTAAAATTTGTAAAAAAATTTCGGGCTTCGCCCGAGTAGCAAAGATAAAGGATTATTATGGACGACAAAATTTTTGATAATATTCATGAAGTTGACCTAAAACAAACAATGGAAACATCCTACATCGATTATGCCATGAGTGTAATTGCCTCTCGTGCGCTACCAGATGTAAGAGATGGTCTTAAGCCAGTTCAGCGAAGAGTTCTCTTCTCAATGATTGAGCTTAACAATGGTCCTGACAAGCCACACAGAAAATGTGCTCGTATTGTAGGTGATACAATGGGTAAATATCACCCACATGGTGACAGCTCAATTTACGGAGCACTTGTCAACATGGCTCAGGAATGGAACACTCGTTATCCACTAGTAGACGGACATGGTAACTTTGGTTCTGTGGACGGTGATGGTGCAGCTGCCATGCGATATACTGAGGCCCGCCTTTCAAAGATTTCCATGACTATGTTTGGTATCAATTACAAGGATGACAAGTTCACCACTGGTAAAGATATTGACATGGATGGCGTTGACTTTATGCCAAACTTTGATGAGACTGAAAAAGAGCCTACAGTTCTTCCAGCTCGTTATCCTAACCTACTTGTTAATGGTACAACTGGTATCGCCGTAGGTATGGCAACCAATATTCCACCTCATAATCTTAGAGAAGTTATTGGTGCTGTTAATAAAATTATCGACAATCAGATTGAAGAAGATAGAGATACAGAAATCGATGAGATCCTTGAGATTGTTAAGGGACCAGATTTCCCAACTGGTGGTGTTATTCTTGGAAAGGCTGGTATTGAAGAGGCATACCGCACAGGTCGTGCTAAGATCAGAGTCCGTGCCGTTTCAGAAATCGAGCCAATGGACAACGGTAAGAATCGTATCGTTGTAACAGAACTTCCTTACATGGTAAACAAGGCTCGACTTATTGAAAAAATCGCCGAGCTTCACAAGGATAAGCGAATCGATGGAATTACAGATCTTAGAGATGAGTCATCACGTGAAGGTATGAGAATTTGTATCGAGCTTAGACGTGATGTTAATCCTAACATCATTCTAAATCAGCTTTACAAGCACACTCAGCTTCAGGATACATTTGGTGTTATCATGCTTGCACTTGTTGATAATCAGCCAAAGATTCTTAATCTTAAGCAGATGCTTGTACACTATCTCAATCATCAGAAGGATGTTGTTACTCGTCGTACAAAATACGAGCTTAACAAGGCTGAGGAGCGAGCTCATATTTTAGAAGGATTACTCATCGCTCTTGATAATATCGATGAAGTAATCCAGATTATCAGAAGTTCTGCAGATGTTGCTACAGCAAAAGCTACATTGATGGAACGCTTTGGTCTTTCAGATGCACAGGCTCAGGCCATTGTAGACATGAGACTTCGTGCTCTCACAGGTTTGGAGCGTGACAAGATTCAGCAGGAGTACAATGACTTACAGATTCTTATCGGTAAGTTAAAGGCAATCCTTGCAGATGAAAAAGTTCTTCTTGCAGTTATCAAAACTGAGATTACAGAGATTGCTGATAAGTACGGCGATGATAGACGTACTAGCATCGGATTTGATGAATTTGATATCAGCATGGAGGATATGATTCCTGTAACTAACACAGTTGTTACATTTACAAAGCTTGGATATATCAAGCGTATGAATGAAGACAACTTTAAGGCTCAACATAGAGGTGGCAAGGGAATCAAGGGTATGGACACAATCGATGACGATTATGTTACAGAGATGCTCATGATGTCGTCACACGATTATCTCCTCTTCTTTACAAATAAAGGTCGAGTATATCGAATAAAGGCATATGAGATTCCAGAGTCTAGCCGAACAAGCCGAGGAATTGCAATTGTTAATATTCTTCAGCTTCAGCCAGATGAGAAAATCACAGCTATGATACCAGTTGAGGATTATCATGAGGATAAATACCTCTTCATGGCTACAGCCGATGGATTTGTTAAAAAGACAAAGATTACTGAATATGAAAATATCAGAAAGAATGGTCTTACAGCAATAACACTTCGTGACGATGATACTCTTATTGAAGTTAAGTTAACTGATGGGGATGAAGATGTAATCATGGTTACAAAGTATGGTCAGGCAATTCGATTCTCAGAGACTGAGGTTCGTGCAACTGGTCGTGCTACAATGGGTGTAATCGGTATGAATCTTTCAGCTGATGATGAGATTATCGGCATGCAGCTTATCTCACAGGGTGAGAGTTTGATGACAGTATCAGAAAACGGTCTTGGTAAATGTACGCTTATGACTGAGTTCAACACAATCCACCGTGGTGGTAAGGGTGTTAAGTGTTACAAGATTACAGAAAAGACAGGAAATCTGATTGGTGCAAAGGCAGTGGAGAAGGATGATGAGGTAATGCTTATCAATACTGCTGGAACAATTATTAGAATAGAAGTTGCAGGTACAACACTTCTTAGCAGAATTACATCTGGAGTTAAATTAATCGACTTAAAAGAAAATACTAAACTAATTAGTATTGCAAAAGTTAGAAAAAGTGATACAATTCTGTCAGAAGAGGTTGAAGAATTAAATGAAGGTTCAACAACCGAATCATAGATTCAGGTAACTTTTAATAGCAATGGGGCTGTTATTTACTTTAAATAGCAGCCTTTTTATTTTGAAAAATTTTGCTTTAGTCATGTAAAGCAGTGATAATTTAAAGTAATAACAGGATATTGTGATGAAGATAATAAATACTACTACAATTAGTGATAACGTAAAAGAGATGTGCATCGAGGCAAATTATTATCTCTCAGAAGATATGAATTCTGCACTTAAGAATGCTACTAATAGTGAGAAATCTGAGCTAGGAAAGAAAATTTTAAACCAGCTTCAAGAAAACTTAGATATTGCTGACAAGGAAATGATTCCAATTTGCCAGGATACAGGTATGGCAGTTTTCTTTGTTGAAGTTGGACAGGATGTCCACATTGAGGGTGGCTCTCTTACAGATGCTATTAATGATGGCGTAAGAAGAGGTTACACAGATGGCTATCTTAGAAAGTCAGTTGTAGGTGACCCAATAGAGAGAGTTAACACAAAGGACAATACTCCAGCTGTAATACATTACGATATTGTGCCTGGAGATGAGCTTAAGATAACAATAGCTCCAAAGGGATTTGGCTCTGAGAATATGAGCCGTGTCTTTATGCTAAAGCCGGCAGACGGAATAGAGGGTGTGAAGGATGCAATCCTTACAGCAGTCAAGGATGCTGGACCAAATGCTTGTCCACCAATGGTTGTTGGTGTTGGCATTGGAGGTACATTTGAAAAGTCAGCACTTATGGCTAAGAAAGCTCTTACAAGAGAATTTTCAGACCGTCCAACTATTCCTTGGGTTAAGGATTTAGAGGATGAGATGCTTGAAAAGATCAATAAATTAGGCATTGGACCAGGTGGACTTGGAGGTACTACTACTGCCCTAGCAGTTAATATTAATACCTATGCTACTCATATAGCTGGTCTTCCAGTTGCAATTAATATTTGCTGTCACGTTAATAGACATACAACGAGGGTAATGTAATGGAACACAGAATAACAACACCAATCACATCAGAAGTTACATCAAAACTTTCAGCAGGCGACTATTGTTACATCACAGGTTACATATATGTTGCTAGAGATGCCGCCCATAAACGAATGGACGAGGCACTTAACAAGGGAGAAGAACTACCAATACCAATAGAAAATGAAACAATTTATTACATGGGACCTTCTCCAGCAAGAGAAGGTAGACCAATAGGTTCGGCTGGACCTACAACAGCAAGTCGTATGGACAAATACGCACCACGCCTTTTAGATCTTGGACTTAAGGCCATGATTGGTAAAGGCAAAAGAACAAAAGAAGTAATTGATGCTGTTGTTAGAAATAAGGCTGTGTATTTTGCAGCAGTTGGAGGAGCCGGTGCCCTCCTATCAAAATGTATTAAATCATCTGAGGTTATCTGTTATGACGACCTTGGAGCAGAAGCAATCCGCAAGCTATATGTGGAAGATTTTCCTGTTATCGTTGTAGTTGATTCTGAGGGGGACAACTTATACGAGACAGCAATCAAAGAGTTCGCTAGATTATAAATTCTTTAATCAATAAGGGATTTTTAATATAAAAGAAAGAAATTAGAAAAGGAGTATAAATGATTTGGCGAAGTATATTTCAAAACGAATTTTACTGGCAATAGTGTCTCTATGGATAATTACATTAATCACATTTTTTGCTATGAACGCTATTCCAGGTGGCCCTTTTAACAAGGAAAAGGCCACAGATCCAGCGGTTATCCAGCAGTTAGAGGCTAGATATAACTTGGATAAACCACTTGGAGAACAATACAGACTCTATATGAAGAACCTTCTTCACGGAGATTGGGGTATTTCAACAAAATCAGGTCGTCCTATCTGGAATGATATGATTGAGAAATTCTCAGTTTCAGCTGGTTTAGGTCTTAGAGCTGCAGTAATTGCTATTATTTTTGGTATTATTCTTGGTGCTATTGCAGCACTTAACAGAAATAAATTACCAGACAGACTTATAATTTTCTTTACAACTTTAGGAACGGCTATGCCTTCCTTTGTTCTTGCTACACTTTTATTACTTGTATTTTGTTTGAAGTTAGGTTTGTTCCCAGTATTTTCATCTGAGAATCCTAACTACACTCTTCCTGTAATTGCACTTGCAGTGTATCCAATGGCATATATTACTCGTCTTACAAAGACTAGTATGCTTGATGCTTTAAATCAGGATTACATCAGAACAGCTAGAGCTAAAGGTGTTTCAAGAACAAAAGTTATCTTTGTACATGCACTTAGAAATGCTCTTATTCCAGTTATCACCTATGTAGGACCAATGGTAGCTTATATACTTACAGGTTCTATGGTTGTAGAAAACATTTTTACAATAGGTGGTCTGGGCTCAACATTTGTAACATCCATTTCAACAAGAGATTACCCAACTATTATGGCAGTTACAATTTTCCTTGCTATGCTTATGGTTGTAGCAAACTTGCTTACTGATATTGTATACAAGCTTGTTGACCCTAGAATTAAACTGGATTAGGAGGAAGAATATTTTGGATAATAAAGAAATGAAAAGAAGCTTCCTCTCTGCTCAAGTTGATGTATCAAAATTCAACGCTAGCAATTTTGAGAAAGCTACAGATGATGAAAAGCGTCAGCAGGACGTTATGGGTGAGTCTACTACTTTCTTTAAGGATGGTATGAGACGTCTTCGCAAGAACCCACTTGCAATGGGAAGTATTGTTGTACTTGTTGCTATCATATTAGCAATTCTTATCGCACCACACTTTGTTCCATATAGCTATGACGAGGTCATAACAGTCAATGGACAGCGTGATAAGACAATGACAAACCTTGATTTCATGTGCTATTCCGACAAGGAACTTGCATACATGGAAGAGACAGGTGAAGATTTATTCCCTCATATTTTTGGTACAGATGGTCTCGGTAGAGATTACTTTATTCGTGTTATTTATGGTACAAGAGTTTCACTCGCAGTAGGTGTTGTTGCAGCACTTATGGTAGTACTCATTGGTATCATTTATGGTTCAGTTGCAGGTTATTTTGGTGGCAAAATCGACCTTGTAATGATGAGGATCGTAGATATTATTTATTCATTGCCTGACATGCTAATTATTATTCTTTTGTCGGTTGTACTTAAGGAAGTATTGGCAGGCAAACTTGCAGGAACAGTATTTTCAAGACTTGGAACAAATATGATTTCTATGTTTATTGTATTTGGTCTTCTTTATTGGGTAAGCATGGCTCGTCTTATCAGAGGTCAGATTCTTACTATTAAAAATAATGAGTATGTTCTTGCAGCTAAATGTATTGGCACACCAAATCGCAAGATTTTAACAAAACATATTTTACCAAACTGCTTATCAGTAATTATTATTACTACTGCCCTTCAGATTCCAAGTGCTATCTTCACAGAGAGCTACTTGTCATTCTTAGGACTAGGTGTTTCTATTCCACTTTCATCACTTGGTTCACTTGCCAATGATGCAAGAGCCGGTATGCAGTCTTATCCAGCAAGACTTGTAATTCCAGCAGTTATTATTTGCTTAATCGTACTTGCACTCAACCTTTTAGGTGATGGTCTTAGAGATGCATTCGATACAAAGCTTGATTAATTAGGAGGAAATTATGGCAGATTCAAAATATGTTTTAGAAGTAAATGACCTCCATACAAGCTTTTTTACAGATTCAGGTGAGGTCAAGGCAGTAAACGGTATTAATTTTAAGCTTGAGCCAGGTAAGACTCTTGGAATCGTAGGTGAGTCAGGTTCAGGTAAATCAGTTACAGCTTATTCGATTATGCAGATCCTTGCTCAGACAGGACGTATCACTTCAGGTGAAGTGCTTTACAAGGGTGAGGATATTACAAAATACTCTGAAAAAGAGATGCAGAAGTTTAGAGGAAGCAAATGCTCTATCATCTTCCAGGATCCTATGACAAGCTTAAACCCAGTATTTACAGTTGGGTATCAGCTTGAAGAAGCAATCATGCTTCACACAAATAAAAATAGGGCCCAGGCAAGAGAAAGAGCAATTGAGCTTTTAAAGTTAGTTGGTGTTAATGACCCAGAGAAAAGAATTCATCAGTATCCACATGAGCATTCAGGCGGTATGAGACAGCGTGACATGATTGCCATGGCCCTTGCTTGTGAGCCAGATATTCTTATTGCTGATGAGCCAACAACAGCGCTTGACGTTACAATTCAAGCACAGATTCTTGAGCTTATGCAGAAGCTTCAGAAGGAGCTTGGAATGGCAATTATTATGGTTACCCATGACCTTGGTGTTATCGCATCTATGTGTGATGAGATTATGGTTATGTATGGTGGCCGAGTTTGTGAGAGAGGTACAGCAGACGATATCTTCTATGCCCCAGCTCACGAATATACAAAGGGATTGCTTCGTTCAATTCCACGTAAAGAAAATATGAATAAAAAGCTTGTGCCAATCGGTGGTACTCCTATCAATCTTCTTAACATGCCTGCAGGTTGTGCTTTCTGCCCTCGCTGCGATGAGGCTATGAAGATTTGTCTTACAGAGGTACCAGAGGAAATCCGTGTTGGCGACACTCATCTTGCAAGCTGCTGGATGAATGTAAAAGAAGCGTTTGAAAATAGTAAGGAGGCATAGAATGAGTGAAGAAAAATACCTCCTTGAGGTAGAACATTTAAAGCAGTACTTTCCAGTAAAGGAAGGATTTAGAAAGGTACCACTTAAGGCTGTAGATGACATTTCATTTGCAATTAAGCCAGGTGAGACATTAGGACTTGTTGGTGAGTCAGGATGTGGTAAGACAACAGTTGGTCGTACTCTCCTTCGTCTTTATCAGCCAACAGCCGGACGTATCGTATTTGATGGAGAAGTTCTTTTCGACAGTGAAAAGAAAATTGACGTAGATATGCATCCATATCGTAAGCAGATGCAGATGGTATTCCAGGATCCATATTCATCTCTTGATCCTAGAATGACAGTTGAGGACATTATCGGTGAGCCTCTCGATGTACATAAGCTCTACTCTTCAAAGGGCGAGCGTCGTGACAAAATATTGTCACTTATGGAGACTGTAGGACTTAATGCTGAGCATGCAATGCGTTATGCACATGAGTTTTCTGGTGGACAGAGACAGCGTATCGGTATTGCACGAGCACTTGCTGTAGATCCAAAGTTCATCGTATGTGATGAGCCTGTATCAGCACTTGATGTTTCAATTCAGGCACAGGTTGTAAATATGTTTGAGGAAATCCAAGAAAAGCTTGGAGTTGCTTACTTATTTATCGCCCATGACCTTTTAGTTGTACATCATATTTCAGATAGAATTGCTGTTATGTACTTAGGTCACATAATGGAGATCGCAGATGCAGATGATTTAAATAATAATCCAGTACATCCATATACACTTTCTCTTCTTTCAGCTGTACCTATTCCAGATCCTGAGACAGCTAGAAATAGTAAGAGAATCATTCTTGAGGGTGATGTTCCAAGTCCTCTAAAGATGCCAAGTGGATGTCCATTTAGAACAAGATGTAAGTATGCTACTGAGCAGTGTGCATGTGAGATGCCACCACTTACTGATAGAGGAGACAGACATTTTGTAGCATGCTGGAATAAATAGATTTTAAACCAAGAAGGGGTTTAGAATAAATAATTAAGATTAAAGGAGAAAGAAGCATGAAAAAGAAACTCTTAGCAGTTCTTCTTGTTGCTTCAATGGCAACAAGCATCGTAGCATGCGGTAACAAAGGTCAGAAGCCTTCATCATCAAATAATGGTGATGGAAATACAACCGTAGAAGCTACAAAAATCAACACAGACACAACAACTCTTAAAGTACTTCTTGGATCAGAGCCAGATTATCTTGATCCAACACTTAACTCATCAACTGATGGTGCAGCACTTGCACTTAACTCATTCGTAGGACTTTATACCCTCGATGAGAACAACAACTGCGTACCAGCACTTGCTGATGGTGAGCCAGAGATTTCAGAGGATGGACTTCATTACACATTCAAGCTCATCGAGTCAAAGTGGTCAAACGGTGAAGAGCTTACAGCTAACGATTTCGTATACAGCTGGAACCGTGCAGTAGCACCTGAGACAGCAGCTGACTACTCTTACATGTTTGCACCTATCGCAACAAATGAAGATGGAACACTTAAGGTTGAAGCAACAGATGACTATACACTTGAAGTAGAATTAAACGCTCCATGTGCTTACTTCTACGATCTTCTTGCATTCCCAACATTCTTGCCAGTTTACCAGCCAGATGTTGAGGCAGCAAATCCAGATGGCACAGCACCAGGTGCTTGGGCACAGAATCCTGGATTCGTATGTAATGGTGCATTTACACTTTCAGAGTGGAAGCACAATGAATCAATGGTTTATACAAAGAACCCTAACTTCTACAGAGCAGACGATGTTTCTCTTGAGAAGCTTGAGTTCATGCTTTCAGATGACGATACAGCAATCTACGCTGCATACAACAATGGCGACCTTGATTTCGTAGATCAGAAGATTCCTTCTGACGAGATTGAGTCACTTAAGGGTAACCCAGAGTTCCACGTACTTGATTCACTTGGAACATACTATGTTGGATTTAATGTAAATTCAGATATTTTTGATGGTCTTACACCAGAGCAGGCAGCAAAGATGCGTCAGGCTCTTTCACTTCTTATTGACCGTCAGTGGATTGTAGATACAGTTGAGCCTACAGAAAAGACGCCTGCTGATACATTCATTCCTGATGGAATGGCTGATGGTAATGGTGGTGTATTTGAAGCAGCTGATGCTGGCTACTATGATGCTACTACAACAGGTGCAGGCAATGTAGAAGAGGCTGTTAAGCTTCTTGAGGACTGTGGCTATTCATTCACAGATAAGGGTGATGGCACATACGACATCTCTCCAGCACTTGAGGTAACATACCTTACAAACCCATCTACAACACACGAAGGTGTTGCAGCACTTATCCAGCAGGATTGGGGCAAGGTTGGTATTCAGGTAAAGGTTGAGACTGAGGACTGGAACGTATTCCTTGAGGATAGAAAAGCTGGTAAGTTTGATATCGCTCGTGAGGGATGGATTGCAGATTTCAACGATCCAATCAACATGCTTGAGATGTGGGTATCATACGGCGGAAACAACGATATGCAGCTTGGTAAGAACCCAACACCACAGGCTCCAGATTGGACAGAGTATGATGAGCTTATCCAGGAGATTTATGTAGAGACAGATTATGCTAAGCGTGCTGAGCTCATGCACAAGGCAGAGGATATGCTTATGAGCACATACGCAGTTGTACCTGTATACTACTACAACCACATCTATCTTCAGAAGTCTAATGTAGAGGGTGTATATGCTACAACTAACATGAATATTTACTTCATGTACGCTAAGAAAACAGCAAATTAATAACTATTAAAAAACTTGGGGAAATCGCTAAGATTTCCCTATTTTTTTGTTGACAAGAGCCCTATACTCTAGTAGAATAACACTTGCGTCGAAACAAATTAAAGTAATTTACCTACAACTTTGGAGAAGTACTCAAGAGGCCGAAGAGGCGCCCCTGCTAAGGGTGTAGGTCGGGCAACCGGCGCGAGGGTTCAAATCCCTCCTTCTCCGTTTACTTTTTATAATATGGTGCCATAGCCAAGTGGTAAGGCAAAGGTCTGCAACACCTCTATCACCAGTTCAAATCTGGTTGGCACCTCTAATTTAAATCCCTCGACCCTAGAAAATGGGGGCGAGGGATTTTGTTATTATTTTTTATTTACCGAGATACATGAACAAAAGGAAAGCAGTGAAACGGCGATTTTGTGAATGTATGCTGAATAATATTTATGAGTATAGAAGAATTGTAAGGAGGAAATGCAATGACAATTTATGATGAGCTGGTAGCTCGAGGCCTCATTGCTCAGACAACAAATGAGGAAGAAATCAAAAAATTAATAAATGAGGGCAAGGCAACTTTCTATATCGGCTTCGATTGTACTGCAGACAGCCTTACAGCTGGACATTTTATGGCTCTTACTCTTATGAAGAGACTTCAGATGGCAGGCAATAAGCCAATAGCTCTTATTGGTGGTGGTACTACTATGATTGGTGACCCATCAGGCCGTACAGATATGAGAAAGATGCTCACACGTGAGGACATCGATCACAATGCTGAGTGCTTCAAGCGTCAGATGGAGAGATTCATCGATTTCTCTGATGATAAGGCACTTATGGTTAATAATGCAGATTGGTTGCTCAATCTTAACTATGTAGACCTTCTTAGAGAGGTAGGCGCATGCTTCTCAGTTAACAACATGCTTCGTGCTGAGTGCTACAAGCAGCGTATGGAGAAGGGTCTTTCATTCCTTGAGTTTAACTACATGATTATGCAGTCTTATGACTTCTATTACATGTTCCAGAAATACAACTGCAACCTTGAGTTTGGTGGTGATGACCAGTGGTCAAACATGCTTGGTGGTACAGAGCTTATCAGACGTAAGCTTGGTAAGGATGCTCATGCTATGACTATTACTCTCCTCACTGATTCACAGGGTAAGAAAATGGGTAAGACAGCTGGTAATGCAGTATGGCTTGATCCTAACAAGACTTCACCATTTGAGTTCTACCAGTACTGGAGAAATGTTGGTGATGCAGATGTTCTTAAGTGCATCCGTATGCTTACATTCCTTCCTATCGAGGAAATCCAGAAGATGGATAGCTGGGAGGGAGCACAGCTCAACGAGGCTAAGGATATCCTTGCTTATGAGCTTACACAGATGGTTCACGGTACAGAGGAAGCTGATAAGGCTCGCGAGGCTTCAAAGGCACTTTTCGCAGGTGGAGCTAACTCAGAGAATGTACCATGTCACAAGCTTGCTGATGAGGACTTCAGAGATGGTAAGGTAGACATTCTTCAGATTCTCGTATCTGCAGGTCTTTCTGCTAGCCGTGCTGAGGCACGTCGTAATGTACAGCAGGGCGGTGTTTCTGTAAACGGAGAAAAGGTTTCAGATCCATTCACATCTTATGAGAAGTCAGCTTTTGCCGAAGAGTTTATGCTTAAGAAGGGCAAGAAGTCATTCTGCAAAATTGAGTGCTAACAGATATTTAGAGCTTAGAGAAATCTAAGCTCTTTTTTATTGAGACTACAAAAAATATGTATTATAATTGCCTCTCAGGAGGAAAGATTATATGGACAACGTAGGACAGGTCTTTTATTACCAATGGGAAATGGATTTACTTCACTGGTTTCAGAGTATAAGAAATGATTTTTTAGATTTTATATTTCCTAAGATTACAGTGCTTGGAAATGCAGGATTATTTTGGATAGGACTTACAATTATACTTCTAATAATTCCTGCTAAGAGGAAAACAGGAGTACAGGCAGCTATAGCGCTGGTCCTTACAGCATTTATTTGTAACATAATTTTAAAGCCAGGGATTATGAGAAGTAGACCTTGCTGGATAGAAGAAATTGAGATGCTAGTTAGCATACCACATGACTACTCTTTCCCATCAGGTCATTCCAATGCAAGCTATGCGGTTGCAACTGCTATCTTTACTAGAGATAAAAAGCTTGGAATTCCATCCCTTGTGCTAGCAACACTGATTGCTGTAAGCCGCTTGTATGTTTTTGTACATTGGCCTACAGATGTGCTAGCTGGCTCCATAATAGGAATCTGTGGAGGAATCGCAAGCTTTTTCATAGTGAATTCAATTTATAAGAAATGGTCTAAATGATGCCCGTATCTAAACCATTTCAACAACTAACAATTCATAAGGAGAGAGCACAATTTCTGTGCTTGTAGATGAAAAGTTATCAGGGGTTTTGCTTACATTTGTAAGCAAGACCTTTTTAATTTTAGAAGGAAGACTGATAGTCTGGGCATCCTTCTGAAAATTAGCCAAAACCATAATATGCTTATCTCCAACTCTGTTATAGGCAATGAGGTTATGTTGTCTTTTCAAGAAAGGAATAAATTTGCCATAAACAAATGTTGATTCATATTCTGGGTTTTTCCTAAGAGCGATAAGGTTTTTATAAAAATTCCATACAGAATTAGGGTCATCCTTTTGAGAAGCATAGTTAATATCTGTATATTTAGGGTTAATCATTAACCATGGTTTGCCTGTTGTAAATCCAGCATTAGCACCATCTGACCATTGAAATGGAGTTCTTGCATTATCTCTAGATTTCTCAGCAAGTAGTTGAAGTGCTTGTTCTTTTGACAGTCCCTCATGGATAGCATTTTCATAGATGTCAGCATTAGCGCAGTCATCCAATTCATTTAAATCATTTACTGAATCAAGATTTTCCATACCTATCTCCTGACCCTGATAGATAAAAGGAATACCAGGAAGAAGGAAATAGATTGCAGCCAACATTTTTTTGGTAGCATCAGATAAAGCATCTTTTGGAATAAATCTAGAAACCCCTCGTGGCTCATCATGATTTTCAATTATATTTGAAAGAAAACCAATGCCCTCTACTCTCTCATGAGCTTTGAAGATGGCGTTCTTGTATAAATCAGGTGTCATCTCCTCTTCTATCAGCTCAGCTGAAAAATCAAACATAGTAGAAAAATATCCATCGTTACCAATGAAAAGAGGAAGCTCCTCGTCCTTTTCATTGAACACCTCTCCCACAGAGAAAGCCTGATATTTTCTAAATGTTTCAGTAGCCATCTCATCTAGGAATTCACCGATTCCAGAAGCCTCTGCCAGCATATTATTCATAGATGTCATACCATCATCCCTGTCAGCAGGATAATCTGAAAATGGCAGTTTCTTTTTTATATTTATAATGGCATCTATTCTAAAACCAGCTATTCCCCTATCAAGCCACCAGTTAATCATTTTATAGATTTCTCGACGAAGCTTTGGATTTTCCCAATTTAAATCAGGCTGCTTTTTGTGAAATACGTGAAGATAGATTTTATCATCATGACCTGGTAATTTATCCCACACGCTGCCACCAAAATAACTGCGCCAGTTACAAGGTAATGGCTCTCCGTCTTTGTGATTTTCAATGTAAAAATATTTTCCATATTCACCATCAGGATCAGCGCATGCCTTTTTAAACCACTCATGCTCATCGGAACAATGGTTTACAACAAGGTCCATTACAATTCCAATGTTTCTCTTTTTGCCCTCTGCGATTAATCTATCTAAATCTTCTAGAGTTCCAAATCGAGGATCGATATTATAGTAATCCGAAATATCATATCCCTGATCAGCTAAGGGAGAGCAATAAATTGGTGAAAGCCAAAGAATGTCAATACCAAGCTCCTTGAAATAATCAAGCTTTTCAATGACTCCATTTATATCTCCTATACCATCCCCATTAGTATCGTAGAAACTCTTTGGGTAGATTTGATAAGCAACTTTGTTATGCCACCACTTTTTTTCCATATCACCTTTCTCCTATCAGTAAATCTAAGTAAAAGCTAACATAAAAATATTGACAGGTAAATAAGTTATGCGTATAACTAAAAACAAGGAGGAGAATGTTATGGTAAGAATAAAAGATATTGCTAAGACTTGTGGGGTTAGTACAGCGACAGTTTCTTACGTGATACATGGTAAGCATGAAAAAGTCTCTAAGGAAGTACGGGAGCGAATCGAGGCAGAGATAGCAGAAACGGGGTACATAACAAATCAATCTGCTATTAATCTTGTAAGCAGATGCTCAGGATTGATAGGTGTAGCTGTTATGAATACCAGTGAAAAAAAGGATATTATGGGGGACCCTTATTTTAGTATTCTCTTTTCCTACTTGGAGAAGGAGTTTAGAAAAAGGGATAAATACATCCTAATCATACTAGACCAGTCCCCTGAGAAAGTTGTGAAAGATGCTCTGCGCTGGAACTTAGATGGATTAATCCTAAGCAATTATACAAAAGAGAATATGATTGCAATCAGCCGAGAATTCGTTAAGCCAATTGTCACTATAGATGCAGCCTTCATCCATGAATACGATAAGATGGTTCAGGTATTTATAGATGATTATCTGGGAGGATATAAAATCGGACAGTATTTTGTATCCATCAATCACAGAAATGTAGCAATGCTAGATGATAATGACGAGGAGGAGACACGCCATAGATGGCGAGGTTTTAGGCAAGCGTTTTTGGATAATGGAATTAACATAGACGAAGACTCACATTTTATCATCAATATAAAAACCGAAGAATTACAAGAGGGACTAGATAGATTTTATCCAAAGCTAATGGAAAAGACTGCAGTATTTTGCAACTCCGACTTCTATGCTCTTAGATTAATCAAGTATTTGAATGAGCATGGAAAAAAGGTTCCAGATGATATTTCTGTAGCAGGTTATGATGATATTTTCTTTTCAAAAATATCCAGTCCAGAGCTTACTACAATCAGGCAGGATGTGCAGATGAAAGCAGAGATGGCTGTAGATAGCATGATGAGAATGATTAAGAATAAGCCAGTGGAACATAACATAAAACTGCCAGTTGAACTCATCGTGAGGCAGTCATGCAAGTCGTTGTAAATAATTAATAAAATTCAAAAAGTAAATATGGCACATAGTAATAGTTATGTGCATAACCTTTGACCCAAGCAAATGCTTGGGTTAATTTTTAGTTACAAGGTTATTCGTATAACTAAAGGAGGACTAAATGGAAAAGGCTTGGTGGAAAGAAAGTGTTATATACCAAATTTACCCTAGATCATTTTGTGATTCTAATGGTGATGGTGTTGGTGATTTAAATGGTATTAGAAGTAAGCTTGATTATTTACAGAAGCTAGGAATAAATGTGATTTGGCTCAGCCCAATTTACAAGTCACCTAATGATGATAATGGTTATGATATATCAGATTATCAGGATATTATGGATGATTTTGGAACCATGGAAGATTTTGACGCTGTCTTAAAAGAGGCTCACGAACATGGAATAAAAATCGTAATGGACTTGGTAGTTAATCATACTTCTGATGAACATAAATGGTTTGTGGAAAGCAGATCTTCAAAGGATAATCCTAAAAGAGATTACTACATCTGGAGAGAACCAAAAAATGGTAAGGAGCCAAACAATTGGGGTTCATGTTTCTCCGGTTCTGCTTGGGAATATGATGAAAAAACAAATATGTACTATCTTCACTGCTTTTCAAAAAAGCAACCTGATTTGAATTGGGACAATGAAAAAGTCAGGGATGAAGTATTTAGCATGATGGACTGGTGGTGCAAAAAAGGTATCGATGGATTCAGAATGGATGTAATTTCCATGATATCAAAGGTGCCAGGTCTTCCAGATGGAAACCAGTCAAAAGGTGCTCTTTATGGAGACTTGTCAAATACTACAAATGGTCCAAAGGTACATGATTATTTGCAGGAAATGAGAAAGCGAGTGCTTTCAAAATATGACCTGATTACAGTTGGCGAATGCGCGGGAGTCACAATAGATGAAGCAAAAAAATATGCAAATATAGATGGTTCAGAGCTTAACATGGTTTTCCAGTTTGAGCATACTAGCTTAGATTATGAAAATGGCGGCAAGTGGACTACAAAGAGATTTAACTTACCTGAGCTTAAAGAAAATTTGAGCAAATGGCAGTATGAGCTAGAAGGAAAGGCTTGGAATTCACTTTATTGGGATAATCACGATCAGCCTAGAATTGTATCTCGCCTAGGAGATGATTCTTCTTTATCAGCTAAATGTATAGCAACAGTTCTTCACATGATGAAAGGTACACCTTATATCTATCAAGGAGAAGAACTTGGAATGACAAACTATCCATTTAGGACAATAGACGATTGTAGGGATATCGAAATTCTAAATGCATACAAAGAATTAGTAGGCGGCGGATACATGACAGCTGAAGAGCTGATGAAAGGTGTTAGAGCAAAGGGTCGTGACAATGCAAGAACTCCAATGCAATGGGATAAAAGTCATGAAGCAGGATTTACAACAGGAACACCTTGGATAAAGGTTAATCCAAACTACACTTTTATCAATGCCAAAGACGAGTTGGCTGATGAATACTCAGTGTTTTATTTTTACCAGAAACTAATCGGGCTTCGAAGAAAGAGTGATTGGTCGGAAGTAATTGTCTACGGCGACTACGAGCTTTTAGACAAGGATGACGAAAATGTATTTTCATATACCAGAAGCTATGGGGATAGAAAGCTTCTAGTTATTTGTAATCTAAGTGACAGAATAATTGATTACACTCTTCCACTTGATGTAAAAGAAAAGGCCTGTCTGATTAGCAATTACGAGTCAAGTGAACTATCAGATGAGATGTTTCTTCGTCAGTGGTTTGCAGGAGTATGGGAGATTGAATAATAGGTACCAATGAGCAAAAGCTCTAAAAATAAAAAATGAAGGAGAGGTATTGGTATGAAAGAGAGATTATTATCACTGTTATTAGTTGGACTAATGGGGGCCAGCTTAGTAGGTTGCGGAGGGGCAACTGAAGGCGGTACTGCAGGAGGTGACACAGGAAAAACAATCCGATTAGTCAACGGAAAAATCGAGGTAGATTCTCAGTTAAAGAAGCTTGCCGAGATGTATGAAAAAGAGACTGGTGTACATGTGGAAATCGAATCTATGGGAGGAGGAATCGATATCCAGGGTGAATTAAAAGCTTATTACCAGTCAGACAACATGCCAGATATTTTTGTATGTGGCGGTGCAGCAGATTTTGATAACTGGGATGGATTACTTCAGGATATGTCTGACCAGGAATGGGTACAAGACACTGATGCAGCATTTACAAGTGATGAGGGCGTAGTTGGTTTCCCTTACACAACAGAAGCAGTTGGTCTTGCCTATAATGCAGATATATTAGCTAAAGCAGGGGTAGATCCAGCATCTATTACAGGTCCAGAGTCAATGAGACAGGCATTTGAAACAATCGACTCAAAGAAGGATGAACTTGGACTTACAGCAGTAATTGGTTACTTCGCAGAGCCTGTAAATCTCTATTGGTCTACAGGAAATCATCTTTTTGGAACATATCTTGATTCTGGACTTGATAGAGAAGACAGAACATATATCGATATGTTAAGTGACGGTGGAAAGATTGATGATGAAAGATTTGCTGCTTTCGCAGACATGGTAGAGCTTTTCAATGAATATTCTGATCAGTCACTTTTAGTATCAGGTACTTATGACCAGCAGATTCTCAATTTTGCTTCAGGAAAATATGCATTCGTAACACAGGGTTCTTGGATTGGCGCAACAATGACTGGTGATGATGCAGATGCTTATGCAGAAGCTCACAATTTTGAATGTGGAATGATTCCTTATGCATTTGAAGAAGGAATGGACACTATTCTTACAAATTCACCTTCATGGTGGGCAGTTTACAAGGATGGTAATGTAGCTGAGGCTGAGGCATTCTTACAGTGGATGGCAGGCGAAGAAGCACAGGAAGTTCTTGTAATGGAAGCTGGATTTATCAGCCCATACAAGTCATGCAAATTTGTTGCTAACGACCCATTTGCAGGCACAATCAGTAGCTATACTTTAGCAGGTAAAACATCAGCTTGGCACTGGCTTGAAATGACAGATGGATATTCACAGAACTATACAGGTCAGGTATTTGCTGATTTTGCATCAGGTACACTCAGTAAGGATGAATTTATTGAAACATTCAAGCAGGTAACTGAAAACGCATATGCTCAGTAAATAAAACCTATGAGATGGAAAGCATGAAAACGGCTTTCCATCTCATATTGAATTTCGTGGGGGATAATGGCATGAATAAAGATAATAAAAAACCTCTGTCATTAGTTTTACTAGCGGCGGGCTGCTTTGGAATTATCTCAGCTCTAATAATGGACATAATGGGAGCTGACAATACATTTAGAGGAGAGCTATTGATAGTTGGAGTTATAGCTTTTCTGGGGGGATTATATATTTATCCAACGCAAAAGTATCATAAAGGAATTATAAATTTCATTTTCTTATTTCCACTTTTGTTTTGCTTTGTTGTGACAGTAATCATTCCATTTGGATTAGGACTTTTTTACTCTACAACAGATTGGAATGGAATTAGGTTAACAAGATTCGTAGGGCTTGATAATTACAAGGCTATGTTTACAGAGATAAGTTTCCTATGGTCACTTATCATAACAGTTCTTTTTGTAGTGATTAATATGATAGCTGTAAATGTTATTGGCCTTGCACTTGCTGTACTTTGCACCAGCAAAATAAAAGGCGTGGGATTTTTTAGAGCCGCATATTTTATACCAAATTTAATAGGTGGCATTGTTCTTGGTTATATTTGGCAGTTTGTGTTTAACAATGTTGTTTTAAATTGGACCCTTCAATTATTTGAATACAATAGCTCAATGCTTTCAAAATATAACACAGCATTTTTAGCCATTGTCATTGTATATATATGGCAATATGCAGGATACATAATGATGATTTATATTACGGGACTTACTACTGTCCCATCAGATGTAATCGAGGCAGCATCAATTGATGGAGCAACTTCTGTGCAGACATTCTTTAAAATAAAGCTTCCAATGATTGCATCTACAATAACTATATGTACATTCCTTACATTACAATCTGCATTCAAGCAGTTTGATGTAAACATGGCACTTACTAATGGAACAGGCTCAGTAAATTTCATGGGACAATATCTGACAAATGGAACACAGATGCTTGCTCTTAATATTTACAATACAGCCATTACAAAAAATAGCTATGCCCTAGGTCAGGCCAAGGCAGTGCTATTCTTCATCATTCTTTCAATAGTTTCAATAATTCAAGTAAGAGTATCAAATAAGAGGGAGGTGGAGATGTAATGGTAAAAAAATTAACAGTATTGGACCTGATAATAAGAATAGTTGTAATTATCATTGCAATCTTAGTTATATTTCCATTTTTCCTTATAGTTATAAATGTATTTAGAAATGTAAATGATATAGTTAGCAATCCTGTAAGCCTTGCAAATATGTCATTTGAAAAGTTAATAAACAACCTGACCTCGGTAATTAATAATACCAATTTTAGCTTTTGGTCAGCTTTTGCAACATCCGCTATTGTAACAGTGTTTTCCCTTGTTTTACTTGCACTGTTTGGTGGAATGGCAGCTTGGGTAATCTGTAGAAATAAAACAAAATGGTCTGCGCTTATTTACATGGTTTTTATTGCATCAATGATTATCCCATTCCAGGTTGTAATGCTTCCGCTAATTTCTACATTTAGAGATGTAGGAAAATTTCTTGAAATCACAATGCTTCAATCCTTCCCTGGCATTGTATTTGCTTACCTTGGTTTCGGCGGGGCAATGACAGTTTTTATCTTAAATGGATTTATTAAAACAATTCCATTTGAGCTGGAAGAAGCTGCCTCCATCGATGGTTGTTCACCAGAGGGAATTTATTTTAGAATCATTCTTCCACTGCTTAAGCCACCAATTGTTACGGTGACAATATTAAATGGTATGTGGATATGGAACGATTATCTTCTTCCATCACTGATGCTTGGTCACAATGGAAAGGTAAAAACACTTCCTGTGGCAGTACAGGCATTTATTGGCTCCTATGTAAAACAGTGGGATTTGATACTTACAGCAGCATTTCTTGCAATCATCCCAATGATTATTCTGTTCTTATTTGCACAAAAGCAAATTATGGGTGGTCTTGTTGATGGAGCAATTAAATCCTAGTATTGCATATTGCGAGATAATTTAGTATATTGTATACATCTCGTGAGGGAGTAGCTAGCGTATTTTGATACGTTGCTTGTCAACAGACTCGGTTTTTATAACCTGGCAATCATTAAATAGTGAGACTCACGTGTAACCTTTGGTTGCACGTGGGTCTTTTTTGGTATGAAAGGAAATGTATAAGGAGACAAAATGACAGTATTTGATATTTTCTTGTTCGGAGTTGGATTATCTATGGATGCTTTTGCAGTAGCTATTTGCAAGGGACTTGCCATGAAAAAAGTAAACAAAAAGCAATGTTTTTTGATTGCTTTATTCTTCGGAGGCTTTCAGGCCTTGATGCCGTTACTAGGGTTTATTCTTGGGAACACATTTGCAAAGATGATTGTTGCTTATGACCACTGGGTTGCATTTATTTTGCTTCTCTATGTTGGCGGTAAAATGATAGTGGAAGCTATTGGAGAATGGAAGGATAAAGACTGTGCTACAGAAATGGATCCACCACTTGATTTAAAGGAGCTTACTTTACTTGCAATTGCAACTAGCATAGATGCTCTTGCTTGTGGAATTACATTTTCTTTCTATGACGGATTCAATATAATAAGAGCTATAGCAATCATAGGTGCCACAACATTTGCAATATCAACAGGTGGCGTTTATGTTGGAAATATATTTGGAAGTAAGTTTAAGGCAAAAGCTCAGCTAGTAGGTGGAGGGATTTTGATTTTCCTTGGCGTTAAAATTTTGCTTGAACATACAATGGGAATTACACTTGGATTTTAGGAGGATATTATGGTTACATTTTTTTCAACAATACCAGGGGCATTGATACTTCTGTTGGTAGGTTTTGTATTTTTGATTAAGGGTGCTGACTTTTTTGTAGAAGGAGCATCTGCAGTTGCTAAAAAGCTTCATGTGCCAGCTCTTGTTATCGGTATGACAATCGTAGCCATGGGTACTTCTCTTCCAGAGCTTTCTGTATCTGTTACAGCTTCCATTGCCGGAAGCAACCAGTTAGCTATAGGAAATGTTGTTGGTTCTAATATTTTCAATCTTATGGTTGTGCTTGGTAGCTGTGCATTGTTCTCAGCTCTTGATGTAGCAGATGACACAATAAAGAAGGATTTTCCATTTTCTGTTGGCTGTGTGATAGCCCTTGTAGCTATGGGACTTATTGGTCATTCAGTAGGACATATTGATGGCATAATTCTTTTAGTTGCTTTTGCATATTTCTTGTACAGCATGCTTAAGGCAGCAAAGAAATCTCGCAAGGAAGCAGCAGAAAATGATGAAGAGGCAGAAATAGTAGACATTCCTGTATGGAGATGTATTGTTTATATTATTGGTGGTGCTGTAGCTATTAAGTTTGGTGGAGACTGGGTTGTTAGCTCATGCTCTACTCTTGCTCTTAAGTTTGGCATGTCAGAGACACTTGTTGGTCTTACAATTGTGGCCCTTGGCACATCCCTTCCAGAACTTGTAACATCTGTTGTTGCAGCTAGGAAAAATGAGCTTGATATGGCTATAGGAAATGTTGTTGGTTCGAATGTATTTAATGTCTTACTGATTCTTGGAACAGCAGCTGCCATCTCTCCTATGAATTACCTTACAGTAAATGCAATTGATGCATTTATTCTTATTGCATTTTCAGCGATTGTATGGATTATTTGTGCTAAAAAGAAAAAGCTTACTCGCCCACATGGTATTTTGATGTTGGCTCTTTATGTTGCTTATTTAATTTATATCATCATAAGAGACGGCGGTGTAGCATAAAACCGGCACTTGTGTTAAAATCAAAAGGTTTAAAGGGGAATTTTGAAAAAGGGAGGTAGTCTAATGGGTATTTTTGATGATCTTTCAGATAGAATTGCACATACTACTAACGATATTGGTAAGTTTGCTCAGAATGCTTCTGATATGACTAAGCTTCAGTATGACAAAAAGGTCAAGGAAGCTGAGCTTCTTAAGCTATACGAAAAGCTAGGCAAAAAATATTACGAAGAACATAAGGATGAAAACATGGATGAGGTGAAAGAAATCACTGCTGTCATCCTTAGAATAAAAGAATTAAATGATGATATCATGTCACTTAAGGGAGGCACAGCCTGTCCTAAGTGTGGCGCTTTAGTCAAAAGCGGCTCCAAGTACTGCAGTGCTTGTGGGGAAAAAATAGACGATTATTTTGAAGATTAGGAGTTTAAAAATGGGTAACAAAGGCAATTATTACATTACTACAGCTATTGCTTACACATCTGGTAAGCCACATATCGGAAACACATACGAAATCGTACTGGCTGATTCGATTGCACGTTTCCGTCGTCAGGAAGGATATGATGTATTTTTCCAGACAGGTACAGATGAGCATGGTCAGAAAATCGAGCTCAAGGCAGCAGAAGCTGGTATTACACCAAAGGAATTTGTTGATAATGTTTCAGGACAGGTTAAGTCAATCTGGGATTTAATGAATACATCTTATGATAAGTTCATCCGTACAACAGATGAGGATCATGAGAGACAGGTTAAAAAGATTTTCAAGAAGCTCTACGACAAGGGCGATATTTATAAGAGTTCATACGAGGGACTTTACTGTACACCATGTGAGTCTTTCTGGACTGAGTCACAGCTTGTAGATGGTAAGTGCCCAGATTGCGGTCGCGAGGTACAGCCAGCTAAGGAAGAGGCTTACTTCTTCAAAATGAGCAAGTACGCAGACAAGCTTATCGATTACATCAATACACATCCTGAGTTCATTCAGCCTGTATCTAGAAAGAACGAGATGATGAACAACTTCCTTCTTCCAGGTCTTCAGGATTTATGTGTAAGTCGTACATCATTTACATGGGGAATCCCAGTAGATTTTGATCCAAAGCACGTAGTTTACGTATGGCTTGATGCCCTTACAAACTATATCACTGGCATTGGTTATGACTGCGACGGTGAGTCATCTGATAGATTCAAGGCTTTATGGCCAGCAGATCTTCACCTTATCGGAAAGGATATCATCCGCTTCCATACAATTTATTGGCCAATCTTCTTGATGGCACTTGATCTTCCACTTCCAAAGCAGGTATTTGGTCATCCATGGCTTCTTACTAAGGCTGCTGATGGTGGCGATGACAAGATGTCAAAGTCAAAAGGAAATGTTATCTATGCAGATGAATTAGTTGATTTCTTTGGCGTAGATGCTGTTAGATATTTCGTTCTTCACGAGATGCCATTTGAAAATGATGGTGCTATCTCATGGCCACTTATGGTTGAGCGTGTTAATTCTGATCTTGCAAACACACTTGGTAACCTTGTAAACCGTACAATCTCTATGAGCAACAAGTATTTTGGTGGTGTTGTAGAGGACAAGGGTGTAGTCGAGGATGTTGATGCAGATCTTAAGGCAGTAGTTACTGGCACTGTTGCATCAGTTGAGTCAAAGATGGCTGAGCTTCGTGTTGCAGATGCTATTACAGAAGTATTCAATCTCTTCAAGAGATGTAACAAATATATTGACGAGACAATGCCTTGGGCACTTGCAAAGGACGAGGCAAAGCAGGACAGACTTGCAACAGTTCTTTACAACCTTGTAGAGGGTATCTCAATTGGTGCTACTCTTCTTAAGGCATTTATGCCTGAGACATCAGAGAAAGTACTTGCTCAGATTGGTGCTAAGGAGATTCCTTACGATGAGCTTTCTACTTTCGGTCATTATGTAAATGGAAACAAGGTTACAGATGCACCAGAGATTCTCTTTGCTCGTCTTGATCTTGATGAAGTTATGGCAAAGGTTGCTGAGCTTCACCCAGCACAGCCTGAGGAGGCAGATGCTGATGAAGAGGAAGGCATCGATATCGAAGGCAAGCCAGAAATCACATTTGATGATTTCATGAAGTTACAATTCCAGGTAGGTAAAATCGTATCTTGCGAGGCAGTTAAGGGCTCTAAGAAGCTTCTTTGTTCACAGGTTAAGATTGGTTCTACAACAAAGCAGATTGTATCTGGCATTAGCAAGCACTATTCTCCTGAGGAGATGGTAGGCAAAAAGGTAATGGTTCTTGTTAACCTTAAGCCAGCTAAGCTTGCAGGCGTTCTTTCAGAAGGAATGCTTCTTTGCGCAGAGGATGCTGAGGGCAATCTCTCACTTATGACACCAGAGCGCAACATGCCTAACGGAGCAGAGATTTGTTAAGAGAGTAATGTGGTTAGTGTGAGAAAATCAGACTAAGCACAGTAGAAATAGCATGTAGTTAACAACTTCCAAGTTTGCTGGAAGTCACATGTAGTGACTGTAAGCAAATTTGGGATTGTTAACATAACATGCGAGAGATAAATTGAGGTTATGAATGATTTTTGAGACACATGCTCATTATGATGATGAGAAGTTCGACGGGGATAGAGTCGAACTTCTTTCGCATTTATTGAAAGAAAATAATATTGGAAATATTGTTAATGTGGGAGCTAGTTTCAGGGGATGCAAGGACAGCCTAAAGCTGGCTGAGTCCTATGACAATGTCTATGCAGCAATAGGTATTCATCCAGAGGAAATAGATGAGGCATCTGATGGGGTGTTGGAGTGGCTTAGAGAAAATGCCTCAAATCCAAAGGTTGTAGCTATTGGAGAAATAGGCTTAGACTACTATTGGGTCAAGGACCCTGAGGGTCGAGCAAAGCAGCACATCTGGTTTGATAAGCAGATGGATCTTGCAAAAGAGGTAAATTTACCTGTAGTTATTCACTCTAGAGAGGCTGCAGAAGACACTTTTAACACAATTAAGAGTTATAATACACAAGATGTCAAAGGTATTGTCCATTGCTATTCTTATTCAAAAGAATTAGCATTAGAGTATGTAAAGATGGGATGGTATATAGGTGTTGGCGGCGTTGTCACATTTAAAAATGGCAAGAAGCTTGTTGAGACCGTTGAAGCAATCCCTCTTGAAAATATAGTCCTTGAGACAGATTGTCCTTATATGGCACCGGAGCCACATCGCGGTAGCCGCAATTCATCCATTTATTTAAAATATGTAGCAGAGAAAATTGCCCAGTTAAAAGGGGTAAGTGTAGAGGAAGTGGAAAGAATCACTTACGAGAATGCTCTTAGAATTTATTCAAAATGTAAAAGGAATTAAGAATGGCTTATTTAAGTAATCCAACATATACAAAGGCAGTCCTTGAAGCACACGGATTTTCCTTTCAAAAAAAATATGGTCAGAACTTTCTTATAGATGGTAATGTTCTAAATAGCATTATCGATGCAGCAGGAATTACAAAAGATGACTTTGTATTAGAGATTGGCCCTGGAATTGGAACAATGACACAGCGTCTTTGTGAGGAAGCTAGAGAAGTTGTTGCCGTTGAAATTGATAAGACCTTGATACCGATTTTAGATGATACTCTATCAACATATAAGAATTGGTCGGTAATTAATCAGGATATTTTAAAAGTAGATATTAACAAGCTGGCCCTTGAGAAAAATGGCGGCAAGCCAATAAAGGTAGTTGCTAATTTGCCTTACTACATCACTACCCCAATCATAATGGGATTGTTTGAAAGGCATGTTCCACTTGAATCCATTACTATTATGATTCAAAAGGAAGTGGCAGATAGGATGCAAGAAGGTCCTGGTTCCAAGGAATATGGAGCCCTTTCTCTTGCAGTTCAGTATTACAGCAAGCCAGAGATTGTATGTGAGGTACCACCAAGCTGCTTCATGCCACAGCCAAAGGTATCCAGCACTGTTATTACACTTAAGTGTCACAATAATCCACCAGTTGAATGCGATGAGAAGCTACTGTTTCAAATAATTAGAGCTTCATTCAACCAGCGAAGAAAGACACTACAAAATGGTCTCAGCAATGGTCTTCATTATTCAAAGGAACAGATTGCCGAGGCAATTGAAAAGGCGGGCTTTAGCCCAACTATCAGAGGGGAGGCACTTTCGTTAGAGGAATTTGCTAAATTAACGAACGTATTAAAAGAGTTATAAGCTATCAAACTATACATTTGGAGAGCAGAAGACATGGATGTCCGAAACTACAACAGAGAAGTTCAACTTCTCATAAGTGAAATCCAAAAGAATAGAGGTAAAGATCCAGCAGCATTACTATCTGCCTGTGATAAGTTGTTAGCATATGGCAAGAGTATTAAAGATGATGCTTTGATAGGCTACGCCTTTTTTTCAAAAGGTGAGACTTATTATCTCTTGAATGACGCCTCTAATTTCTATTCTCAGATGTTATCATGTATGGGTCCTATGGAGCATGTTAGGGAATGGGGCTATGTTGCTATGGCCAATAACATGCTAGGCATTGTTTCTCTTAATAGAGGCAATGCGCCATTTGCCCTTGATTATTTCATAAAAGCAATCAGCATTTGTCAGGACTACTCTCTCCCTGACATTGAGTGGATGATTCATATGAATCTAGGCTCACTTTATCTAAACATAGAGGAATATCAAAAAGCTATTTCCCACACTGAAATTGCATATAGACATCTTCTAGATAATTATTCAGTGGATGATTATATCGAAAATGCCACTGCTATCATGCTTGGAATGGGTCGAGCTTATCTTAAGCTAGATAGAGAAGATAAATATCTAGAGATAGAGAAAAAGCTTAAGACAGAGTCGTTGCCATATTTACAGGATTTGGACAAAATCGTTATTTATTGTTTTTTTGCTAGAGTTCATCAGGCTATTGGAGAGGCAGATGCCAGAGACTACTGGATCAATATGGTCAATGAGAATGCCAGCACTAGCATGCCTATTTTGGATGTATTTGATGATTTTTACGATTATTTGCAGATGCTTTTGGCTATTGAAAAGTATGATGATTTCTTTAAAGCATACTCTGTTTTAGATGACTTAACAAAACACACCTCAATTAAAAATCTAGAGAGAAAGCTTTTAACGCTAAAAATCAGATACTACCGTAAGGTAGGACAGATTGAAGAATATAAAATTGCATCTGTTCTCTATTTTGAGCTCTCTGAATTTATGGAGCGAGAGAATCGTTTGATGGTTAGCAACATGATTGTTATGCGCAATTCGTATATGGAGCTTACACAAATCAACCGAAAAGTAGAGGAAGAGAATACATTTCTACAAAAACGTTCAGAGACAGACCCTCTTACAGGGATGTATAATAGGTTGAAGTTGAATGAGTACAGTGAGGAAGCTTTTGAAAAAGCCATCATTAATCGTTCATCAATAGCCGTAGAGATTTTAGATATCGATTACTTCAAACAATACAATGACAATTATGGTCATCAAGCAGGTGATGATTGTATTAAATTTATAGCTTCAACTCTTCTAGAATTATCGAAAGAAGATCGAATATTCACAGCTAGATACGGTGGAGACGAATTCGTGGTAATCTACGAGGGCTTTACCAAAGAGGAAGTGGAGAATAAGGTTGATAATCTAAGAAACATGATCTATAAGGCAAATTGGGAGCACAGATTCTCCCTTAGCGATGACAGGGTAACCATTTCTCAAGGCATCTGCTATGGAACGCCTGAAAGTGATACTACCCTATTCGCATATTTGCAGTTGGCGGATGAGATGCTTTACGAGGTAAAGCAGGAGAGCCGTAACAATTATAAGATCTGTGATGCTGCGGAGAGAAATACTAAAAAGTAGGGGAAAGTATGAAAACCGTTAAAAAGATATTCTTTGATGATGTTATTAGCCTGATAAAGAACTTTTTTGCATTGACTATAGTGGTAGGAATTTGTTTTCTTCCTGCACTATATGCTTGGTTTAATATTTATTCTAACTGGGACCCTTATGCTAATACAGGGGCTCTTAAAATTGCAGCAGTATCCCTTGATGAAGGATTCACTGATGATGAGGGTGAGTACCACAATCAAGGAGATACTATCATCGAGAATCTTCACGAGAATACAGCCGTAGACTGGCAGTTTGTAGAGACTTCAGACGAGGCAATAAACGGTGTGTATAGCGGCAAGTACTATGCAGCAGTTGTAATTGATAAGCAGTTCACTTACAACATGTATAATGTCTTAACGGAGGAGGTTAATCGACCTACTCTTCTTTTCTATGAAAATCAAAAGAAAAATCCAGTAGCAACTAAAATTTCAGATACTGTAGTTCAATCTTTGCAGAACAACATTAATGTAGCTTTTACAGAAGTTGTTGTCAGCAGGGTTTTTTCTAGTGCTTCTGATGTCTCAGCTGATTTAGAAGAAAAAGGCGGCTTGGATGAAACCATCGAAAAGCTAGAGTCTCTAAGTAATGATTTAAATGGATATCAAAATACAATTACAGAGATTATTGATAATGACGCTCAGCTACAGGCAGCTCTTCAGCAGGCTAAGACGGATGCAAATAATATTCAACAACAGGCTCAATCAGCAGCCAATGCAGTAGCTAGTTCCGCTTCTGTTTCTCAAAATGCCAATGTAACTTTAAGCAGCTATGCAGATGATATTAACAGTGCTATCAATCTTATCAACACAAAGGCGTCAGAGATTAATCAGTATCTTGATATTGCAGCAGCATCTAATGATGCAAAAGTAATTGCTGACAATATAAAAATGGCCCTTCAGAAGATGGCAGAAATAGAGCTTATTACCGCAAATTTACCTAATAACTTGGGAGATATAGTATTTGAGCAGGCTAAAAGCGATATTTTAAGCAAGCTTAATAATGCCCAGTCGGCTTTGACTATAGCGGCAGGTCCTTTGCAGACATTATCAGATAATCTAGAAAGCATATCTGCAACACTAGAGGCACTAGGTATTACAGGACTCACCCAAGAGCAGATACAGTTTTTATATTCAGTAGGTATCATTGATGAAGCCACTTATCAAAAGATTGTTCAGCTTTCAGATGTAGAGGCACAAAAGGTAGAAATCCAGAATATCATCGGAAAGATAAATGCATTAAATTCCGAAATTAACAACCTAATTGAATTGACTAACAGCGTAAATTATGAGGATATCGATACATCGAAAATTCAAGAAAAGCTAGATAAAATTAATAGTATAGATACAGAAAAATTGGCTTTACTTGGAGAACAGAAGCTAAAGGAAATAGTGTCAAATATTAAGACTAATAGCGATGGTCTTGAAAATCTCATAAAAACACAGTTGAGGGATAAAGTATCAGAAGGTCTTACATCTTTGACAGGAACACTTAACAACACAAATGCCCTACTTAATTCTGTGGGAGAGACTTTTGGAAATCTAGTAGTAGTTTTCAGCGCAATCGACAATACCATTGACTGTGCAAATACTAGTCTTGATAAAACAAGAGAGGCTATTGTCTACGTAAATGGCAGATTAATAGATGTAATAGATCAGGTTAAAAACGCTGCATCAAATGAAAAGATATCTGTGCTTGTAAACGCCCTCTCCGGTGACCCAGAGGTATATGGCAAGTTCTTCTCTACTCCAGTAGAGGTGGTTACAGAGGCAGTTTATCCTGTGGAGAATTATGGTTCAGCTGTTGCACCATTCTATTCAACCCTCGCATTTTGGGTTGGTGCACTTATTCTAACAGCCATCATCAAGATAAAGCCAGATAAAGACAAATACCCAGATGCGTCTGCAAGACAATTATATTTCGGAAGATATGTCCTTTTCTGGGTATTAGGACAAATTCAAGCAGTTATTATTGTGCTGGGAGACTTTTTCCTCCTTCATGTACAATGTATTCATCCTGGACTATTTATGCTGGCGGCCTCAGTAATAGCAACAACCTTTACCATTTTGATTTATTCCATTGTAGTTACTTGGGGAGATGCAGGAAAGGCTCTTGCAGTAGTAATTGTAGTCATACAGATTGCCGGAAGTTCAGGTACTTATCCAATTGAGTTGTTACCTGACTTCTTCAAAAAAGTATATATCTTCTTCCCTTTCCCATACGCAATCAACGCAATTCGTGAGTGTTTATGTGGAATGTACGAATTAGATTACCTTAAATACTTAGGATGCCTAGGTATATTTATAGCAGTGTCCCTTGTAATTGGTTTATTAATAAGGGTTCCATTTGAATCTCTAAATCATTACATGGAAGAGAGAATGGAAGACACTGAGATGATGTGAGGGTGGAGTTATAAAAAGGGAAAAGAAATGAGTAAAAACAAAGAACAAATAGTATATGAAAAATTCTTAGAACTGCAACAGGAGACACATCTTAAAAATCAAAGAAAAATAAGGGTGGGTCTTAAGGTAAATATCTTATTGCCACTTGTATTTCTTGCTATTAGTTTTATTAGCAATCGTTCAAAATTGGTGTTTCTTGTGCTTTGGATTGCATCCCTTTTTGGAATAGCATTCTATCTTCTCTATGTGGAATATATGGATTTCAAGCTTCAAGAGCAACTAAAGGAACTTGGAATTATGGAGGAAGAGGCAGAGGCACAAGCCCTTATTGGTGAAGAGGTCCTTCAGAGTATCGATGAGATTAAATCTATGGGGGAGAAGCTAAAACGATGATTAATGTGATCAAGATAATAGTCGCAGACATAAAAAGATTATCGGTAAATGTTGTGGCCATGGTAGTTATCATAGGCCTAACGGTAATTCCATGCCTATATGCCTGGTTTAATATTCTCTCCAACTGGGATCCGTATGGTCCTGATGCAACAAAAAATCTTCAGGTTGCTGTAGCATCTTCAGACCAGGGCATTGTTATTGGAAATTACGAGTTAAATGTTGGCGAAATAATCATTTCAAATTTAAAAGAAAACACAACAATTGGTTGGGTTTTTACTGACACAGCTCAGGAAGCTATAAGTGGAGTATATTCGGGAAAATACTATGCTGCTCTTGTAATTGACGAGGAATTTAGCGCCGATATGATAAGTTTCTTGGGAGGAGAAATAGAAAATCCTGTAATTACTTACTATGAAAATGACAAGAAAAATGCCATTGCCCCTAAGATAACAGGTAAGGTCAAAACTGCAATTGAGCGAGAAGTAGACCATGCATTTGTGGGCACTATGGCTGAGGTGCTATTAAACGCCAGCGAATACTTTGCCACCCTTGATGAGCAAGGAAATATTACAGGTCAGGGAATAGAAAAGCTTGAGCAGTTAGATTCGGATTTAAATGGACTGATTGCTATATTGGATTCTTATATAGCGTTATCCGATGCTGCTGATAGCATTACAGAAGCGGGCCAGGCAGTGGCAGATAGCGCAGGTTCCATTACCTCTCTTGCAGGCCAGATGGCTGAGAATGCGCAAAATACCGGAGCAACAGCCCAGGCAGATATTCAGAAGCTAAAAGATGAAATAGATAAAAAAGTTGGAGACATAAACAGTAAGTTTAGCAATGTGGATGCATCTATAGACACTATTAATAATGCCTTAAACAGCATATCATTTGGCAATATAGATACAACTCAGTTGCAATCAGAAATCAATTCCATTCAAAAAGCATGGAAAGATGAAGAAGGAAAAGGTCTTTATCAAATGCTTGTCGATGCCAAGGACTTTATTCCTGGAGCGGATGCTCAGCAAATCTATCTTGCTACTATAGCGCAAATAGATGGAGAGGTATCCAATCTTACTACTGATTTAAACAATCTTGTCAGCGCTTCTGCAAAAACAGAGGCTGAGTTTAACGAGGCAAAGGAAAAGCTTACAAAAGATGTGGCTACAGTTTTAGCTGACACAAAAACAGTACGAGATGATTATTTAAATAAGATTTCACCTCTAGAGCAGACTGCCATTAATTCAGCAAGCTCTACAATAACTGAGCTTGAAAAGCTTTTAAATTATAATGCACAGAGTATTGATTTGGTTATTGATAATCTGGAGAATTATGCAGATTTGATTAATCAATCAAAGGAAACACTTGTAAAATCAAGAGATGAAGCTGTAGAAATGGAGCGACAGCTAGCCAATCTCATAGCGGATATAAAGGGCGTCAGCGATAATGAGGCCTACCAAAAGTTTATGACTTTGGTACAGTCGGACCCAGAACTTTTATCTGATTTCATCAGCAGTCCAGTTGATATCTCTGATGAGTACATTTATCCAGTAGCAAATAATGGTTCTATGACCGCCCCATTTTATATTGTTCTTTCAATTTGGGTTGGTGCATTAATCATGTCCACAATTCTTAAGACAGCGGTTAAGGACACAAGAGGCATGGAAAATGTTAAGAATTGGCAGTGCTTTGTGGGAAGATTCTTTACAACATTTGTTATAGGTCAGATTCAGACAATAATTACAGTTCTTGGCGCATTTTTATTTGTAGGAATACAATGCCAGCATTACTTCCTGTTTTGGTTGGCGTGTGCATGGACATCCTTTGTATATTCACTACTGCTCTATTCATTTGCATACTCATTTGGAAACATCGGAGAGGCACTTTCCGTAATCCTGATGGTTATTCAGGTAGCAGGTGCAGGCGGAACATTCCCTATAGAAGTACTTCCAAAGGTGTTCCAGGTGCTTTATAAATTTATGCCATTTAACTATTCCATGAATGCAGTCCGAGAGTGTATCGGTGGATTTTATGAGAATACATATCAAAGATGTATGTTGACGTTGATTGTTTACGTAGTGATAGCCGTATTTATAGGTGTTGTGCTCTATCATCCATTTAAAATACTCAATGAAAAAATAGAGCACAGCAAGGAAAAATCAGGAATTCTACTTTAAAAGTTTGCTACCGTGAGGAGGAAGCTCTACATCAAAGTGCTGTCCTCGATAATCAAAGGATAGATGCTTTGTATCTGCAGTATTATTTAGAGCAACGATTACAAAATCATCATTTAAAACGCGGGCAAAAACAAGGGTTTCATTTCTTACCTGCACCTCTTCATAGAGACCGGTTTTAAGCGGTTCCAGATTTTTTCTCAAATCAATCAGAGTTTTGATATGATCAATTAAGTCTGGATTCTTCATAGTTTTAATATCTATAGCGGGCCTGAGAGCATAGTCTCCATCCCCGCTTTTTTTATCCCCTTTAATACCCCACTCACTGCCATAATAAATAGATGGAATACCTGGCATAGTAAATAACAGTGAGTAAGCAGGATAAATATTAGCCTCATCTGTCAAAAGAGTGGCAATACGATTAACATCATGGTTGTCGATGAAATTATAAAGATATTTTCCGGCGTATAGACCGCCTTGTCCCCACTGCCTCTTCATTGCATAGTTAATCTCGAAATAATTGTGGTCATTGTGGCTTGAATAGATGCCCTTCCAGCATTCGTAATTAGTTACAGCATCAAGCATTTCCTCATTTACATAGATGTTGTAATCACCATGAATTATCTCGCCCATAAGCCAGAAACTGGATTTCTTTTGTTCTGTAAAATTTTTCAGACGCTTAAAGAAGCCTCTTTCTATACAGTCAGCTGCATCAAGTCTGAGACCATCAATATCAAACTCATCTATCCACATACCAATGGCATCTAAGATGTGTTTATCTACAGCTTCGCACCAGTGATTAAGCTTTACCAACTCTTCTGCCCTAGCCCAGCACTCATAAGAAAGACCATCATTGTGCCAGTTGTTTCCACCGAAATTAAGCCCGGCAATCCACTCCCTATAAGGTGAGTTTTCTCTATTTTTAAGAACATCTAAAAAAGCAAAATGGCCCCTGCCAACGTGATTAAACACGCCGTCAAGAACCACTCTAATTCCATTTTTGTGGCAAGCTTCTACCACCTTTTTAAAGTCATTATTGTCCCCAAGTCTAGAATCAATCTTGTAATAATCTACTGTATCATATCCGTGTGTGGATGACTCCATAATAGGTCCAAGATATAAAGCATTAACGCCCATATCTGTTAAATGAGGAATCCAGTCAATCAAAGTAAGAATTCTGTGACCGGCAGTCTCCTCTCCCCTATTATCCCTTGGGCAATCAAAAGCGCCAAGCGGATAAATATGGTAAAACACTGATTCCTTAATCCACCCTATATCTCTCATACTCAAGCCCCCCTACGTTAAATTAATTATTAGCTAAATATGCGTACATACAATGGTCAAGTCTCTTTCCATTAATATTGATTTTATCTCTAAGCAATCCCTCGTATTTAAAACCTATTTTTTCAACCATATGAATACTTGGTTTATTGTCAGGTAAAATCAAGGCTTCAAAGCGATGCACCCCATAATCCCTAGCAATTACAGGAATGGTGGCACGTATAGCCTCTGTGCAATAGCCTCTATTTAAAAATTCCTGATCCATTTTGTAGCCGATAGTACAGCTTTCATAAATAGGTCTTACAATATTTCGATAACTTACAGTGCCAATGATTTTGTTTGGATTATCTTTTTCAAAAATCCAGTAGCGAACCATTATGCCCTTAATGATATTTTTGTATTCAAAATCCAGTAACTTACGCTGGTGTGAAAGAGTATAAAAGTCCTCTCCCATCACAGGTTCATATTTCTCGAAAACACTACCGTTACGCAAATAGAAGTCTAAAACCTTCTGAGCAGAATCATAGTTAAGAACTTTTAAAACCAGCCTGTCTGTAGTAACCTCAATTTTCATACTATCCCCCAAAAAATTATTAATCGACGCCTCTAATACTAGTGTTTGGTATATAAGGGCGAAGTATATTTACAAACTCGGAAAGAGTCTCTACTGAATGAGGACTGAATATAGGATTAATAACCTGTTCTGATTCTCGATAGCTTTGCAAATAATAAGCTTTTGCCCCTGAAAGCCATCTACCAATAGATTCCATGTCAGAAATGTCATGGCATTCTCGCATGATTGTGGTCCTAAATTCGTAGTCCATTTTACCACTAATTAAAAGAGAAACTGTGTCCTCTATTGGAGAAATATCAAAATTTTTCATGCAGGCAATTGTGTTGTATTTTTCTTTGGAATGCTTAATATCCATGGCAACATAGTCGATTAAGCCTGCATTAATAAGATAATTAACCATATCAGGATTGGTTCCATTGGTATCAAGTTTAACCAAAAGTCCCATATCCTTTATCTGCTTAATAAAATCAGGAAGATCCTTGTGTAGAGTTGGCTCGCCGCCTGTGATGCAAACACCGTCCAAAACTTTTGACTTTGCCTTAAGGTGTTCAAATATTTCATCAGTGGAATATGCCTGCACATCCGAAGGTGGCATAACAAGGTCTCTGTTGTGACAATATGGACACCTAAAATTGCAACCACCTGTGAAAATAGTGCTAGCAATTTTTCCAGGATAATCTAAAAGCGTTGTTTTCTGTAAGCCTAGTATAAGCATAAGTCATTCCCTTTTATTGGTAAAAGTGTTAACATAGAATAGCTAAATTTTAAGAAATTAAGCATAATTTCCAAGTAAAAGTATAGCAAAATAGGAGGTGAAAATCCATGATGTCAGAAGAAGAGCGTTATATGAAACAGGCGCTCAAGCAGGCTAAGAAAGCCTATGACATTGATGAAGTCCCAATAGGATGCGTGATTGTTCAGGATGGTAAAATAATTGCCCGTGGATACAACCGCAGAAACACCGATAAAAGCGTACTTGCTCATGCAGAGATTGCTGCCATTTCAAAGGCATGCAAGAAGACAGGAGATTGGAGACTTGAGGATTGCACCCTTTATGTTACACTTGAGCCTTGCCAGATGTGTGCTGGTGCCATAGTGCAGGCTCGTATACCCAAGGTAGTAATTGGAGCCATGAATCCAAAAGCTGGATGTGCTGGTTCTATTATAAATGTCTTACAGATGAAACAGTTTAATCATCAATGTGAGGTTGAGTCAGGTGTTTTAGGCGAAGAATGCAAGATGATGATGACTAGCTTTTTTGAAGAACTAAGACAGCGAAAGAGTCAATTAAAGTAACGGTAGGATTTTGTTGACAAAAAGCCCTTAGTTATCATAAAATAAGGGCTCCGAGCGATTTGCTCGAATTAGATATCACTTGGCGGCTACCCTAGAGTTGCTATGATCTTTGGGTCCCTCGTAATGGGCACCTACGAATCGTGTCAGGGCAGGAATGCAGCAGCACTAAGTAGGACCGTTCATCTGACGAGGGGTTACCTGGAGGGAGTTTCTTTAGGGTGGCTACCAAATGGTATCTGGTTCGGCAGCTCGGTATTTTTATATGTATAGGTGAAAATATGGGAGCACAGGACAGAACAGAACGAGTTTTAAGAGAAATGCATGTGCTATTTTCAAAGGCACAGCCATATGAGGGAAGCACAAAAAATGTCATTGTGGACAAGAATGCCATGATGGATCTTTTGAAAGAACTTAATGAGTGCATGTACGATATGATGGAAGAGCATGAACTCACTGTTAAGAGCCGCGACAAAGCTAATCGTGAAATGCAAAAGCAAGGCGATGACATTGTATTTGATGCCACCAGAAAGGCAGAGGACATATATGCCGCATCCCTTATGTATACAGACAATGCCCTAGAGAGCATTCAAAACATTGTTAAGGAGTCCCAGGAATCTGTTGCGAAGGTTTACGAGGAAGCCATTAAAAAGATAAAAGAAGAGAACAGAGCAATTAAGACTAATCAGTTAGAGCTTAAGAGCCATCTCAATGATTTGATAGATACACAGAAGTATTTGAGACTTATCGATGAGGAGAATATGCGTCTTCTCAAGGAAAAGAATGAGGGAGGCGAAGAAGGATTTGATTCTGCCCCTAAGTATGCAGCTCCAGAGATTCGTATCGATAAGGATTATTTTGCTAGAGCTGGTCTAGAATATGACGATTTAGATGAGCCTGCAGCAGAAACAGAGGAGGCAGGTATTTCCTCAGAGGATTTAGATGCTGAATATTTTAAATGGCAGCAGGAAGAGTCAGAGGAAGACAGCAAGAAAAATGGTAAAAAGGGCTTTGGTGGCCTTTTTGGATTAAAGAAGTAAAAAGGAGAATAAAGGAATGAAGCTTTACAACAACGGAGTATACCTAATTAATGGCACCCAGATAATTGAGGATAGTCATGAGGCAGCCGCTGCAATCGAGCACGCTATTGGACGCAAGGTCACAAAGGACGAGGCACATGGACAGACTATGGCCTATTCGATTCTTTCGGATCACAACACATCAGGCAACATGGATCACTTACAGATTAAGTTTGATAAGTTAGTCAGCCATGATATTACCTATGTAGGAATTATCCAGACAGCAAGAGCTTCAGGCCTTGAGAAGTTCCCTATTCCATATTGCCTTACAAACTGCCACAATTCTCTTTGTGCAGTAGGCGGTACTATCAACGAGGATGACCACATGTTTGGTCTTACTTGTGCTAAGAAATACGGCGGAATCTATGTTCCACCACATCAGGCTGTTATTCACCAGTTTGCACGTGAGATGATGGCTGGAGGCGGTAAGATGCTTCTCGGTTCAGATTCTCATACTAGATATGGTGCACTTGGTACAATGGCAATGGGCGAAGGTGGCCCAGAGCTTGTTAAGCAACTTCTTAATCAGACATACGATATCGCTATGCCAGGCGTTATTGCTGTATATATGACAGGTACACCTAGAAAGGGTGTTGGTCCTCAGGACGTTGCCCTTGCTATCATCGGCGAAGTATTCGATAAGGGTTATGTTAAGAATAAGTTAATGGAGTTCGTAGGCCCTGGTGTTGCCAACCTTTCAATGGACTTTAGAATTGGCGTGGATGTTATGACTACAGAGACTACTTGCCTTAGCTCAATTTGGACTACAGACAAGAAGACTGAGGAGTTTTACGAGATTCATGGTCGTAAGGAAGAGTACAAGGAGCTTAATCCTGGCCAGGTTGCTTACTATGATGGCATGATTGAGATTAATCTTGATGAGATTAAGCCAATGATCGCTATGCCATTCCACCCAAGCAACACATACACAATTGATGAATTAAACGCAAATCTTATGGATATCCTTGATGACTGCGAAAAGAGAGCAAAGGTTTCTCTTGATGGTCAGGTAGAGTTCTCTCTCAAGGATAAGGTTAGAAATGGTAAGTTATACGTAGATCAGGGTATCATCGCTGGTTGTGCTGGTGGTGGTTACGAGAACATCTGTGATGCAGCAGATATTCTTCGTGGCGCAAGCATTGGACCAGATGAGTTTACTCTCTCTGTATACCCAGCTTCTACTCCTATTTACATGGAGCTTGTTAAAAACGGTGCTGTTGCAACTCTTATGGAGACAGGTGCTATTGTTAAGACTGCATTCTGTGGTCCTTGCTTTGGTGCTGGTGACACACCATCTAACAATGGTTTCTCAATCCGTCATTCTACAAGAAACTTCCCTAACCGCGAGGGTTCTAAGCTTCAGAATGGTCAGATTGCATCAGTTGCACTTATGGATGCTCGTTCTATTGCAGCTACAGCAGCTAATAAGGGTTACCTTACAGCAGCAACAGAAATCGATGTAGATTATACAAAGCCAAAATATCACTTTGATGGCAGAATTTACGCTAACCGTGTATTTGATTCACACGGCGTAGCTGAGCCTGAGACAGAGATTCACTTTGGTCCAAACATTAAGGATTGGCCAAAGATGAGCGCTCTTCCAGAGAATTTATTCCTTCAGGTTGTTTCTGAGATTCATGACCCAGTTACAACAACTGATGAGCTTATTCCATCAGGTGAGACATCATCATATCGTTCAAATCCACTTGGCCTTGCTGAGTTTACTCTTTCACGTAAGGATCCAGAGTATGTTGGACGTGCTAAGAATATCCAGAAGGCTCAGAAGGCATTAGAGGCTGGAGAGTGTGCTGGTGAGGCAGTTCCAGAGCTTAAGGCAATTGTTCACAAGGTAAAGGAAACTTACCCAGATGTTAATCATGACAATTTCGGTGTAGGTTCAACTATCTTTGCAGTTAAGCCAGGTGATGGTTCAGCTAGAGAGCAGGCAGCATCTTGTCAGAAGGTACTTGGCGGTTGGGCAAATATTGCTAATGAATATGCTACAAAGAGATATCGCTCTAACCTTATTAACTGGGGTATGCTTCCATTTGTTATTCCAGAAGGAGAGCTTCCATTCAAGAACTTAGATTATCTCTTCATCCCTGGAATCAAGGATGCTGTTATTAATAAGGCAGATACAATCAAGGCTTACGTTGTTAAGGATGAGGGATTAAAGGAATTTGAGATGACTCTCGGAGAGCTTACAGATGATGAGCGTGAGATTATTCTCAAGGGATGCTTAATCAACTACAACAGAAGGTAATTTAGGAGGCATTGTATGTCAGGGGATAATTACGAACAGGACAAATATAGAAGAAAGAAACTGATAGGCAATGTGATAGCTGCTTGCGTGGTGGTAGCTTTTTATTTCATGCTGCGAAATTCTAGAAGTGTTGCAGCAGCATGGGATCATGTATCTACAGTATTTCAGCCGATATTTATAGGTTTTGTCATGGCCTTTCTCATGAATCCATTTATGGTATTTTTTGAGAAGAGATTCGAGAAAATCTTTAATAAAATTATTAAGACTAAGGCTACAGCTCAAAAGGCTAATCGTACACTTTCCACTGTTTTGTCCTTAATCGTACTTTGTGGAATAGCAGTATTTATCATTAGAGCTATTGTTCCTAACCTGATTAGCACAATAATTTATCTTGCTAACAATATAGAAGATCAGATAGCAGCGGTCCTTGACTGGTGTAATCAGATTACAAAAGGCAATTATAAGGATGTCCTTATGAAAGCTAAGGACAATAATATTGGAGATATTGTAGACCAGGGACTTAAGCTTTTAAACCAGTACGTAGATTGGGATAAGAGTTTCATGGTATCTACAATCACTTCAAGTGTTATTTCCGTAGGTAGATTTGTGGTAGGTATCATCATAGGTATGTTTGTGTCTGTATATGTCCTTATTTCAAAAGAGACATTTAAGGCTCAGGCTAAGAAGCTTATATGTGGTATTTTTGCTCCAAAGTATTCCAACATAATCCTTGAGATTTCAAGAAAGTCAGCAGAGATTTTCTATGGATTCATTATCGGAAAGATACTTGATTCTGTGATTATTGGCTTTATTTGCTATTTCGGATGCTTAATCATGGATATGCCATATCCTGTATTAGTATCTACAATTGTTGGTGTGACCAATTTTGTACCAGTATTTGGCCCATATATTGGAGCGGTTCCAACTGTTGCAATTATTTTCCTTACAGAGCCAATGAAAGGAATTTACTTCCTGATATTCGTTCTTGTATTACAGCAGATTGATGGTAACTTAATTGGACCAAAGATTTTAGGCGATTCCACTGGAGTATCTTCATTCTGGGTTGTATTTGCTGTTGTTACAGGCGCTGGATTCTACGGTGTCTGGGGAATGGTTGTGGCTGTTCCAATTGTAGCGGTAATCTACTACATTGGTGGAAGATTTGCTAGTTACTTGGTGGCAAGAAGACAATTGTCAACTAACACAGAAGACTATCTTTTGCTTGACCATATTGACCTAGAGACCAATGAATTAATTGAGCACGAAAGTGAAAAAACAAAAAGCAAGAAAAAGTCATTGTTTTCAAGGCTTATAAAGAAAAATAAATAATTATTAAATAATTATTAAACCGAGGTTTTTTGGCCTCGGTTTTTTTGATTTTAACTTTAAGGTATGTTAGTATTTTAATAACTATAGGATGCGAGGAATGCATATCAAATTTTGCATTCTAAAACCCATAAGTATGTGTTTTTGGAGAATAATACTGTGGAAAAATTAGAGTACAAAAATAGGATTGACGAGATGAAAGGTCTCATCTCACAAAATAAATTCGCTGACGCCATGTCTGTAGCTGAGTCAGTAAATTGGAGAAAGGTACATAATATCAACGATTTGATTGCTGGTAGCGAGTGCTATGAGGCAGCAGGTAAAATCGAAGAAGCCAGGGAGTTACTATTCCTGGCACATGAGCGTTCTCCAATTGGTCGAATGATTATCTATAAGCTGTGTATGATTTCCATCAAGCTTAAGGATATCGAGATGGCTCAGGAATACTACAATGAGTTTGTTCAAATTGCACCTCATGATAGTCTAAAATATATCCTGAAATACAATATTAGTATTGCTAAAGGGGCAGACAATGCCACTTTAATCAAGATTCTTGAGCAGCTCAAGGAAAGTGATTTCATTGAGGAATGGGCTTATGAGCTTGCTTATCTTTATCACAAGACCAATCAGGCGGAAAAATGCATAGGACTTTGCGACGAAATCATTCTTTGGTTCGGAGACGGTCCTGTAGTTGAGCGCGCCCTTGAATTAAAGATGCTTTACCAGCCACTTGATAAGGCGCAGGAGGACAAATACCGTAGCTTCCAGCAGAAAAAGGATGGATTGGCTGAGATTCATCCATACAGCAATATCAATCCCAGTGAAGTGCTTCCTCAGATGCCAGCAATTGAATTGCCAGAGGGACCGGAGAGATTTGATACTATTAATCTTCAGGCCGAGATTAAGAAGAATATCGACGAGATTATGAAGGCTACAGATACGGGCGAAGTATCTGAGAATATTGGCGCCATTAAGAATCTTGTTGAGGAGATTCCTTATTTACAGGTTAAGGGAGAGCTTGAAGATGCTCTAGAAGATGAGGATGAGTTCTCTATAAATGATACCTTCAATGAATATCTTAAAGAGGGTAATGATGGCCAGATAAGTCTTCTACTTCCTGATGAGGCTGAGGATGAAGAGGCCCAGGTAGAGGGTCAGATGACCATAGAGGACGTTCTTGCTGAGTGGGAAAAGACAAAGCGTGCAGCAGAAGCGGCCATGGAAGATGCGAAGACTAAGGAGCTAGAGAATGCTAGAGCCAGAGCCCTTAGAGAAGCAAACAATGTGCTTAATCGTCTTGAGGGCGTTATGTCAAAACTTGATGCCGGCATGACTTCCGCAGAACTTTTAAAAGAAGAATACTTATCCGAACAGGATGATAATACAGACACAGATCTTAAATTATCTGAGGATTCTACAGAAGAACTTACTGAGGAAATAACAGATGATATCATCGAGGAGGAGCCTGAGGAGAACTCTGAAGATACTCCGGAAATTAAGCCTTGGCCAATTTTAAATCAGGATGAGGACCAGGAGCTTGATGATTTCCAAAATGCAGAAGATCCAGATGAAGCAGAACCTAAGAGCTTTACTATCCCTAAGCTCAACATCGAGGGATTAGAAGAGGGCTCTCTAGATATTCCTGTGATTAATCCGGCTGGTGCGGCGGTGATACCAGGTGCGGTTTCTGCAGTGGCAGATTCAGTATTACATGCTGCAGAGGCATTAGATAAGGCTAGTTGGCAGCCACCTACACTAGAAGATACCGAGGAGATAGACGAAGTGGACCTAAAAGAAGCTTCCCAAATGATTGCTGATGTTAACGATTTCCTACAGAAGGAGATTGATAGACTTACATTAGGAAATGAGCAGATTAGCGCTCAGGTTCCAGAACCAGTTGATGAAGATATTATTTTACCAGAGATTAAGCTTCCTGAAATAAAGATGCCAGATGAAATAGAAGAGGAATTTGATGAACCTCTTACAGAAGCATATGACGAGCCGGAAGAGCCTCTCACAGAAGAGATAGACCTAGACGTAGTTAGCCAGGAAGATCAGGAATTCTTTGATGAAGATGAGGAAGAAGAAATACCAGAGGATAGCGTACCTGATATTAATATTTCAGATATCGAGCTTCCACCAATAGAACTTCCTCAGGATATATTAGAGGATACAGGTGTTGAGCCTATTCAGAGTGAGCCAGTATTTGCTCCAGAGCCAATACCTCTTCCACAGTCAGTAATGGCAGACCCTCTTCCAGAAGTAACACAGGTTACTTTGGATGAGCCAATTGCTCCAGTGGCACCAGTTGTTTCACCAGCTCAGGTCGCAGACACTGCCAACACCGCTGCCAATGCATCAGGCTTCGAGCTTGAAGATGAAGATTTAGCAATATTCTCATATTTCTTACCAATAACAGGAATGAAAAAGAGCATAGCTCAGGCTATAACTGGCGCAGCTGCTCATTTAGCTCAGGCCGGTTCCAAGGGTGGAAGTATAGCTATTATCGGTGAGCCAGGATCTGGAAAGACACAGATGGCCACTAGTATCATAAAGGTTCTTGAGAAAAAGACCGGATATCCAAAGGGTGGCATCGGCAAGATTTCCGGCGAAAAGCTAAACGAAAAGGATATACAGAAGCTTTATTCAAAGATTCAGGGAGGATGTCTTATTATTGAGGCAGCCGGTGGCATCTCAAAGGAGACAGCCGTTACTCTATCTCTTTTAATGGAGCAGGATAACTCAGGCACAATTATAATTATTGAGGATAACAAAAAGGGAATCGAGAAAGCATTACTGAGAGATGGTTCCTTTGCTAAGCGATTCACAGAGAAAGTTGTTATACCAGTATTTTCAATTGATGAACTTGTTTCATTTGCTAAAACATACGCAATGGAAGCTGGCTGTACCATTGATGACATGGGTGTTTTAGCTCTATACAATCGAATCAATCTTATCGGTCGTTATGATCATGCAACTACTATCAAGGAGGTTGCAGAGATTATGGATGAGGCTATTGACAAATCTACTAGGGGCGGATTCTTCAACAAGCCTAAATACGACAAGAATGGCAACATAATCTTAAAAGAGAAGGATTTTGATAGATAACACATTTTAATTAGCGGGAGAAAATAAGGGGATTTTAGAATGAGTTACTTCACTGATTTAGACGGGTATTTATTTGGGCAAGGAACACACTATGACATCTATAAGAAGATGGGTGCTCATAAGGCTAAGCAAGGTAAGCAGACAGGCTTTTACTTTGACGTATGGGCTCCAAACGCTACATCGGTAGCGGTCATAGGCGAGTTTAACAACTGGGATGAGAGTAGAAATTATATGCAGCGAGTTGAGCCTGAGAGCCAGGGAATATTTGAGGCATTTATTCCTGAAGCAAAGGAAGGCCAGCTTTACAAGTACCTTATCACCACATCAGATGGAAGAAAGCTCTATAAGGCAGACCCTTATGCTACCTACGCTGAACTTAGACCAGGTACAGCATCTATCATTTACGACAATACCAAATTTAAATGGACTGATTCATCATGGATGAGACAGAGAAAGGCTAATTCCAACTTTTGGGAGAAGCCAATGTCCATATACGAAGTTCACCCTGGTTCATGGAAGAGACATCCAAGACCAGAAAATGATGGATTTTACAGTTACAAAGAATTTGCTCACAGCCTGACAGAATATGTTTTAGACATGGGATATACCCATGTTGAGCTTATGGGAATCTCAGAGTATCCTTTCGATGGATCTTGGGGATATCAGGTCACAGGCTACTATGCACCTACATCGAGATATGGCACTCCAGATGATTTTATGTATTTAGTCAACTATCTACATAAGAATGGAATAGGAGTTATTCTTGATTGGGTACCAGCTCATTTTCCGAAGGATGCTCATGGACTTGCGGATTTCGACGGAGGTCCTCTATATGAATATCCAGACCCAAGAAAGGGAGAGCATCCAGATTGGGGAACCAAAATATTCAATTATGGCAAGGCTGAGGTTAAGAATTTCCTTATCGGTAGCGCACTACAGTGGGTAGACGTTTATCATATTGATGGACTTAGAGTTGACGCAGTTGCATCCATGCTATATCTCGACTATGGCAAGAAGCCAGGTCAGTGGATTCCTAATGAACATGGCGGCAATGAAAATCTTGAAGCCATTGAGTTTTTCAAGCATATTAACACTCTTATTCGCGGCAGATATCCAGGAACAGTGATGATTGCCGAGGAATCTACGGCATGGCCTAAGATTACAGGCGATGTAGAAGATGGTGGTCTTAATTTTTCATACAAATGGAACATGGGTTGGATGCATGATTTTATAGACTATATGAAGCTAGACCCATATTTTAGAAAAGACAATCACAACAAGATGACTTTTGCCATGAGCTATAACGAGGCAGAACGATATATTCTTGTTTTGAGTCATGATGAAGTTGTTCATCTCAAGGGCTCTATGCTTGCTAAGATGCCAGGATTAGAAGTTGATAAATACAGAAATCTTATGGCAGGTTATGCATTTATGATGGGTCATCCTGGCAAAAAGCTCTTATTTATGGGACAGGATTTTGCTCAGGGGACAGAGTGGAGCGAAGCTAGAGAATTAGACTGGTACGTTCTTGACAATCCAAATCATAGACATGTATCTAGGATGTTCAAGGATTTACTTCATATTTACAAATCATATCCAGCTATGTATGAGCAGGATGTGTCTTGGGCTGGTTTTGAATGGGTTAATGCAAATGATAGCTATAGAAGCATATTTAGCTTTATCCGCAAGGCCAAAAATGGGAAAAATAGCATATTATTTGTAATCAATATGACTCCAATGAGATATGATGATTACAAGGTGGGAGTTCCTACCAGCAAAAAGCTTAAGCTTCTATTAGATAGCCAGCTTGAAGCTTATGGTGGAGAAGGCAGTCTGATACCAGAAACCCTCACTCCAAAGAAGGAGGAATGTGATGGTAGGGATTACTCAGTAGCCTTTAAAGTGGCACCATATCAAGTAGCAATATTTGTTTATTAATTAAGTGGGCTGTGAAATCAGCCCATTTATTATATATAGGAAGTATAAATGGAAGAGTTTAAAATAATAAAATTACCGGAGAAAACTGAAGAAGAGGAAGTCGAGGTTGAGGAAAAGCCCCTCCGTGAGATTGATGAAAATTATGAACCTCCAAAGAAGAGATGGATTTTCCTAATTCTCCTTATTATCATAGTAGCAATTTCCTTGATGGTAATAAAAATATTCACAACATACAGCGACTATCAAGTTGAAAAGACCTATGAGAGAAATGAGTCAGCAGAAAGTACATACTGTGACTATAAAGGTAACTTACTGAAATACAGTCCTGATGGTGTATCTTGTACTACCTATGACGGCTCTTTGATTTGGAACTATACTTACGATATGGTTAATCCAAATATGGATGTTTGCCAGGACTACATTGTAGTCTACGATAAAAAAGGAAGTGAAGTAGATCTCTTTTCCTCAAAAGGATTTGTAAAGTCAATCACAACAACCACACCTGTTCTTGAGGCCAAGGTGGCAAGCCAAGGTACAGTGGCTCTCCTTTTACAGGAGAATAGCGTTAGTTATATTCAGTTGTATGGTAAGGATGGCACACTCCTTGCCTCAGGTGAAATCCATCCTGAGAACAAGGGATTTCCAGTGTCAATGGCCCTTTCTTCGGATGCCACAAGACTTTTACTTTCTATTGTAAATGTAAATTCAGGAGAGCTTTCTTCAGAGCTTGTGTTCTATGATTTTACAAAGGAGGGAAAAGAAGAGCAGGATAATATTGTTGCTTCTTATACATATTTAGGCTCTATAATTCCTAAGGTTGATTATGTAAAAAATGATAAAGCTATAGCCTTTTCCGATTCTAAGATTATTTTGTTCAATAACAATCTCAGAGCTACTGTAGCAAAGGAGATATCTGTAAATGGAGAAATGAAGAGTATCTTCTATAATGATACCCATTTCGGATATATAAGTGAGACTGCAAAAGAAGACGGTGAGGTTGTCAATAAATTAAACGTTTATAATCTTTATGGATTTAGATGGATGTCAAAGGAAATTGACGGTAGCTATGAAAGTGTTCAGATAATGGATAATAATGAGATATTCATTAGAAATGAAAATGAAATTACTATATATAACCTTCAAGGCATAGCAAAGTTCAACTATAAATTTGATGAGGTTGTATATAATATCATTCCAGGCTCAACTTCTAAAAGATACTATTTAATAGAAGAAAACAAAACTGAGCAGATATGTATTAAATAGCACGAAGAAAAGGGAGAATAATGGATATTAATATTTTACTTGTAATTTTTATAATGTTGATGGTCTTTTTTATAGTTCGAGGTGCCCAAAGAGGCATGATAAGGATTATATATAGCCTAGTTGCTTGGATCTTCCTTCTCCTCTTTGTAAACTATGGAAAAGTATATGTGGCAGATTACATAAAGCTCCATACAGAAATACCGACACGTGTAGAGAATGCCATAGATGGTCATTTGCACACCAAATACGATAGTTCTGAAGCAGAGGAAGTGGGTTCCGGTAGAGATGCTGTCCTTTCAATTGTTCCAGAGTTTGTAAAAGATGATATAGAGACTAGTATAGAGAACTCTATCGACAATATCATAAAAGCAATAGCTAAAGAGCTATCTGATGCAGCTATTAATGGAATATCAAATATTCTTCTTATTGCTGTTGGAATAATTATTATCTATATAGTAGATAGATTATTAAGAGCTGTTGGATTTGTTCCTGGCATTAGGGATGTGAATAGACTTCTTGGAATTATTGCTGGAGCAGTAGAAGGTATGCTAGTTACATGGTTTGCAATGTATCTAGCTGATTGTTTTCCAACATCCTTTTTTGGCCAATTTATAATAACTTACGCCAAGGAAAATCAAATGCTTTACTATATCTATACAAATAACCTAATTGAAAGAATTATCGGAATATAAAGACATTAATTTTTTTGAAAAAAGGTGTTGACTATAAGGTTGGCAGATGATATTATACTATTCGTTCCGCTGAGAGCGGTACACACTTAGAAAACACTGAGTTTTCTGAGAAAAAGATTTTGAAAAATAAATCAAAAAAGTTGTTGACAAACAGCTGGCGACATGATAGTATAAACGAGTTGCTGCTGAGGGCAACAACAAAGCGAAGATTGATAACTGAACAGTGAAACAAACCTTGAATTAATACAGTTTTGTATAAAACATGTATCCTTGAAATTCATTTAGTTTCTAAGACGAAACAAAACCTTTATTAGTAAACAAGTCAGTTTTATACTGATTCGGAATTAAACTTTTTAACATGAGAGTTTGATCCTGGCTCAGGATGAACGCTGGCGGCGTGCTTAACACATGCAAGTCGAACGAAGCAATTTTCTACGATCCCTTCGGGGTGACGGATTATTGACTGAGTGGCGGACGGGTG
>NZ_VTVE01000003.1 GCF_010906925.1 Pseudobutyrivibrio xylanivorans
AGATGAGATATCCCCTCCTTCAAGGAGATAAGATCCCTTAAAGACGATAAGGTAGATAGGTTCAAGGTGTAAGTGTGGTAACACATTCAGCTGATGAATACTAATAGATCGAAGGTTTATTCTAAAAGATGTTAGCGTGTTCTCGTGACACTGTATGAAGTTTTGAGGTTGCTATAAATACCTTTTGGCCTCATGGCTCAGTTGGTTAGAGCGCCGCCCTGTCACGGCGGAGGTCGAGGGTTCAAGTCCCTCTGGGGTCGTTGAATTTAATAAACAGTTTGGGATCTTAGCTCAGCTGGGAGAGCATCTGCCTTACAAGCAGAGGGTCACAGGTTCGAGCCCTGTAGGTCCCATTTAAGTGAATATAGAAATATGTTAATAACATGGGCGGTTTCCCGAGTGGCCAAAGGGGACAGACTGTAAATCTGCTGCAAATTGCTTCGGTGGTTCGAATCCACCACCGCCCATCTTTTTTAATATCGCGGGATGGAGCAGTCTGGAAGCTCGCCGGGCTCATAACCCGGAGGTCGGTGGTTCAAATCCATCTCCCGCAACTCGGTGACTCGCCATTATGATTGCCTGACGGCAAAGAGGCTCGTCGCTGTTCATGATTTGCTTCGCAAATCTTGAAATTTTGTGCCCAGATAGCTCAGTTGGTAGAGCAGAGGACTGAAAATCCTCGTGTCGTTGGTTCGATTCCGACTCTGGGCACTATTTTTATGTCAAATATAGTCTTTAGGTTAATTCCTAAAGGCTTTTTTTGTTATATAGTCATAAGAAAACTTTTCGTAATTTTTAAGTAAAGATTACTTTTTGCACCTAAAAGGTAAAAAAAGAGCCACCAAGAAAGCCTAAAATATAGGATAATTCTAAAAGTGGCGAGATTTATTAAGATATTTGGTTTTTTGAAAAATGAATTAAAATTTACAGACTATTGCATCAATAGTTGAAACGTGATACCATGGATTTGCACGCGCCACTAAAGCAGTGCAAAGGAGAGGTGTTATGTTTATAGGTAGAAAGAACGAAGTAGAAAAACTAAGTGGTTTTTACGAAGGGGACAAATGTGCTATCGCGGTTGTATCCGGTCAGATAGGTATTGGAAAGACTACATTACTTCAAGAGTTTGCACAGGATAAAAAGGGGTTATTTTTTGAGGCATATGAGACTACTGGCAAGCACCAGATGGAGCGTCTCAGCTCATACATGGGCAGCAAGAAAACCTTTGATCCAGCAGGCTTCTGCAAAGAAATTTCAAAGAGAGCTGCAAAAGAAAAACAGCTTATTATCATTGATCAATATCCAAATATTGTGAAGGCAGATCCGGAATTTGATAAAGTACTCCATGATTTTGTTGTTGGAGAATGGAAGGATTTACCAATTAAATTAATATTGTGTTCTGATGCTTTTATGCTTGTAGACAAGTATATTAAGGGGAAAAAGGCCATCTGGAGTAAGAATATTGACTTGGATTTAGTATTAGAGCCATTGGGCTTCTATGATTCATGCGAGTTTTTTGATGATGCTAGTCCTAAGGAAGCAGCATTTCTTTATGGTATTACAGGTGGTATTCCTTATAATCTTGCTAGAGTTGCTGCATTACTAGGTGTATCAGGATTTGAAGATTTTGGCCTTACACAGGTTTCAGAAGAGGACAAGATCAAGCAGATTGCTGCTAGACTTTTCTTATGCGGTAGATCAAGTGTTGGTCTTAATCCAGAGCAGGTAATGTCCACAGAGCTTAGAGAGCTAGCATATTATAATTACATGCTTGCAACATTGGCTAGTGGCCTTAATAGAGTTAATCAGATATCAGCTGCAGTAGATAAGCCAAAGGACGTAGTAGTTCCTTATTTGAATTCACTTATGGCAATTGGCGTATGTACTAAAGATACAGCTATTACTGAGGTTACTAATAGAAAAAAGACAAGATATTCAATCGTAAATACAAGTACGCTTTTCTGGTACAAATATGTGGTTCCTAATTTCGATATGTACATGTCAGGTGATATTGACGGTATGTGGGACCATATAAAAGAAAATATTCAAGACTATATGAAAGAGGTATTCATTAAAATTTGTGGAGAATACCTTGAAAATGAAAGTGATAAGAATCAGCTTCCATTCACTGTTGAGGAGATTGGAAACTGGTGGGTTAATGATGATGAAGCCGGCACAACGGATGGCTTTGATTTAGTTTCACTTGGTAAATGCGAGAATAAGGCGGCTACTATATTCGCGCAGTGTTACTACAACAATGAGCCAATTGAGGTTGCACAGCTTAAGTCGCTTATTGAGAAGACAAAACAGCTTCACCGTCAGGGAGATGCATTCTACATAGTATTTGCAAATGCAGGATTCCATGAAAATGCTATTACCATTTCATCAGCAATCAAAAATATTATGTTGATTACCTTAGATGAAATGAGATAATATTGACCCGGTCAGGCAGGCTGACTAGGTACACGTTTTAGGAGGAGAACAATGACAAATCAAGAGCTAAAGAAAACAGCTAATGAGGTTCGCAAGGGCATCATCGAAGGTGTTCACGCAGCTAAGGCTGGTCATCCAGGCGGATCTTTATCAGCAACAGAGGTATTTACTTACCTTTACTTTGAAGAGATGAATATTGACCCAAAGAATCCAAAGAAGGCAGATCGTGATAGATTTGTGCTTTCAAAGGGACATACTGCTCCAGGTCTTTATTCTACACTTGCTCAGAGGGGTTTTTTCCCAGTAGAAGATTTAAAGGGCCTTCGTAGCATTGGCTCACACCTTCAGGGTCATCCATGTGTGCAGCATACACCTGGTATTGACGCATCATCTGGTTCACTTGGACAGGGTATATCTGTTGCAGTAGGAATGGCTCTTTCTGCAAAGCTCTCAAATGAATCATATAGAGTATATACTCTTCTTGGAGATGGTGAGATTCAGGAAGGTCAGGTATGGGAAGCATCAATGTTCGCAGCAGCAAAGAACCTTGATAACCTTTGTGTAATCGTTGATAACAACGGACTCCAGATTGATGGACGTATTGAGGATGTTAACAGCCCATATCCTATTCCAGACAAGTTCAGAGCATTTAATTTCCATGTAGTAGAAGTTGCAGACGGAAATGATTTTGATCAGCTCAGAGCAGCTTTCAAAGAGGCACGTGAGACAAAAGGCCAGCCAACAGCTATCATCATGAAGACTGTTAAGGGCAAGGGCGTTTCATTCATGGAGAACCAGGTGGGATGGCACGGAAAAGCTCCTAACGACGAGGAGTATGCTATCGCTATGGAAGAATTGGGAAAGGCTGGTGAGTAAGTATGGCAGACGTTAAGAAAATCGCAACTCGTGAGAGCTACGGTAATGCTCTTGTCGCTTTAGGCGAAAAATATGATAATCTTGTAGTTTTGGATGCAGACCTTGCAGAGGCTACAAAGACAGGAATTTTTAAGAAAGCTTATCCAGACCGTCACATTGATTGTGGTATTGCAGAGTCAAATATGGTTGGCATTGCAGCTGGTCTTGCTAGTACAGGAAAGGTTCCATTCTGCAGTTCATTCGCAATGTTCGCAGCAGGTCGTGCATTTGAGCAGGTACGTAACTCAGTTGGTTACCCACATCTCAATGTTAAGATTGGTGCTACTCACGCTGGTATTTCAGTAGGTGAGGATGGTGCATCACACCAGTGTAACGAGGATATCGCACTTATGCGTACAATCCCAGGCATGACAATCATCAATCCTTCTGATGATGTAGAGGCAAAGGCTGCAGTTGAGGCAGCATATAAGATGGATGGTCCAGTTTACCTTAGATTTGGACGTCTTGCAGTACCTGTAATCAACGACAACGCTGATTACAAGTTTGAGATTGGTAAGGGCGTAGTTCTTAAAGAGGGCAAGGACCTTACAATCATCGCTACAGGTCTTGAAGTAAATGAGTCTCTTGAGGCTGCTAAGAAGCTTGCAGAGGACGGAATTGATGCAGAAGTAATCAACATCCATACAATCAAGCCAATCGATGCAGACCTTATTGTAAAGAGCGCATCAAAGACAGGAAAGGTTGTTACAGTTGAGGAGCACTCAGTTATCGGTGGTCTCGGCGGTGCTGTAGCAGAAGTTCTTTCTGAGAAGTGCCCAACAAAGATGCTTCGTATCGGTGTTAAGGACACATTTGGTGAGTCAGGTCCAGCTGTTAAGCTTCTTGAAAAGTATGAGCTTGATGCAGCAGGAATTTACAAGCAGATTAAGGCTTTTTTATAAGATAATTATTAAGGGCACATCCATGTGATGTGCCTTTTTTCATTAGAAAATTTTCAATAGATGAAGTTGTAAGTTGATTACGTATAGGTGGGGATTATGTTAAAAGAAGTGTTAACTGTTAATGTAGATATAAAAGAAGAGTATGAAGTAAAGGGACAATCTGGCTCAGCAAAGATGATACTATTTGAAGGCTATATAGATTGTGATGCTTTTAAAGGGAAGATAATGCCGGGAGGAGTAGACACTCAAAGACAAAAGCCAGGAGAAAATGTGACTCTTTCAGCAAGATATATTGTTGAAGGAACTGATAATGAAGGAAAAGAATGTAAACTATTCATCGAGAATAATGGTGAAATATTAGAAGATGGTACTATTGTTACTAGACCAGTAATATATACTGACAGCGAAGCGCTTTCCTACATAGAAAAAGCCGAGCTAACAGGCACTGTAGAGGCAAGTCAGCTCGGCGTAATAATTCATATTTATACGAACTTGTAAATTGTAGTAGAGTGAGCCTTTACGCCAGCCTTTGCAATTGGCTGTGCAAACTCTGGTACATTGATAGCATTTGGGAAGAACTGTGATTCAAAGCAAACACCGTAGCGCTTGTCATATGGGAAATCACCCTTTCCAATATGAGAAGAATCAAGATAGTTACCAGCATAAAGCTGTACGCCAGGTAAATCTGTATAAACTTCCATCTTTCTGCCGCTCTCAGGGTCTTCAAGTGTACAACTTGGCTTAGTGAGAGATGGGTTATTTAAGCAGTAATTGTGGTCAAAACCACCAGCCCATTTAAGCTGATCATAATCTGCTTCTGTATCCTTAATAAGTGGCTTTGGAGTAGTGAAATCCATTGGAGTGCCCTTAACATCGCGGCATTCTCCGTGTGGAATAGACTCAGAATCAGTGTGTGTGTACTTGTCAGCATCAATCCATACAATCTCGTTCATTACGGAACCTGAGTCATGTCCATTAAGGTTAAAGTAAGAATGGTTAGTTGGGTTGAAGATTGTATCAACATTAGAAACCCCTGAATATTCAAGCTTTAAAGCATTGTCATCAGAAAGAGTATATGTGATTGTGATGTCCATCTCACCTGGGAAACCACATTCCATATCTGCTTTGTGACAAGTAAATGTAATATGGCTATCGTCAACTGACTCAACATCCCAAATACGCTTGTGCATTGGATTGAATCCAGAGTGCAAGTTGTTCTTGCCGTCATTGGCATCAAGCTTGTACTCAACACCATTTAAAGTGAATTTAGAATCGCCGATGCGGTTGCCGTTAGGGCAGATGCAGCAGCCAAAACCAGGACCATTTACAAAATAGTCTTCGATTTTCTCATATCCTAAAACAACATCTGAAAGGATACCCTCAGAATCTGGAACCCAAAACTCTAATAGGTTGCATCCATAGTTCATTATTTTAGCTTGCATACCATTTTTATTTACAAGTGTGTAAGCAATGATATCTTCGCCGTTTTTAGTGACGCCTAATTTTTCTTTTTCCACGTGAAAACCTCCCTGAATATTTAAAATAGAATCCCGCTGTGCCATAAAAGACCACATAGATAATGATAAAGGTCTAATGGGGTAAATACAAGATTTAAGCTGTATTTAAGCAAATTTTCGAAGTGTAAATGTCAAAGAAATGCCATTTGTCTTGTTAATGATTTTGAGAATGATTAAAATAAAAATATGAGTGAATCGGCGAAAAAACGAAGGATAGCAGATAAAAAAATCTTTCGATTAATAAAATTGCAAATCGTACTATTACTCATTCTTGTGGCAGGTATTACCTATTACTACGCCAGTGGGTACGCAGCTGAAGTCTCTGCACTGAAAGCAGAGGCTATTAATATTGTAAAACATTCTAGTGTAGATACGTTTAGGCAGATAGAGACTAGCGAAGTTTACGATTCAAATGGTAATACCATTTCAATTCTTAAGGGCGAAAAGGATGTATATTATATTACCTACGATCATATCCCGACTTATGTCTGCGAGGCCCTTATTTCCATTGAGGACAAGAAATTTTATAAGCACAGCGGAGTGGATTATAAAGCTATAGCTAGAGCTATTTTTGCTATGATGAAAGATGGCGAGGTAACTCAGGGAGGAAGTACTATAACTCAGCAGCTTGCCAGAACTATTTTCTTAAGCAATGAGAAAACATGGCAGAGAAAAGTAGAGGAAATATATATAGCTTCAGAAATGGAGAAAAAATACTCCAAGGAGCAAATTCTTGAGTTCTATCTTAACAATGTATATTTTGCCAATGGATATTATGGAATTCAGGCGGCAGCAAAGGGTTATTTCAGCAAGGATGTGACAGAGCTTAGCTTGTCTGAAATATGCTATTTACTAGCGATTCCAAACAGTCCTACATATTATGATCCTGTAATTAATCCTCAGAATACAATTACTAGAAGAGATTTAATTCTTACATCTATGTACAAGGATGGAGTAATAGATGAGAAGACATACAACAATGCAAAAAAACAGGAGATTGTACTTGAAAGGCCTGATAGCGTAAAAAACAATTATGTAGAAACTTACGTATATTATTGTGCTACAAAGGCATTGATGGAGACTGAAGGCTTTGAATTTAAAAATGATTTTGCATCAGAAGAGGCAAAAGAAGCATATGAAAGAGCTTACGAGGAAGCTTACAACAATTGTAATGCAAGTCTTTTTACATCGGGCTATAGAATATACACATCCATAGATTTAAATAAGCAGCAGAAACTACAAACAACCATAGACACAAAGCTAGAGGAATTTACAGATGTAAATGACGAAGGAATACTTGCGCTTCAGGGGGCAGGAGTATGCATAGATAATAGCACTGGAATGACAGTGGCTATAGTTGGTGGTAGGAGTCAGGACGTTTCAGGATACACTTTAAACAGGGCATTTCAAAGCTTTAGACAGCCGGGAAGTTCTATAAAGCCGCTTATTGTTTATACCCCAGCTTTAGAGATGGGCTACACTCCAAATGACATAGTGATGGATGAGAAATTTGAAGGTGGACCTGAAAATGCTGGAGGAAAATATGCTGGAGAAATAACACTTAGAGATGCTGTAGCATATTCAAAGAATACAGTAGCATGGCAGCTATATGAGCAGGTGACACCAGAAAAGGGCATTGGATACTTGAATACCCTTGGATTTAGTCATATAGAAAAGGATGATTATGGAATGGCGGCGTGCCTTGGTGGACTTACAGTAGGTGTAAGCCCTCTAGAGATGGCAAAGGGTTATGCAACCATATTTAACGATGGTTATATGAGAGATCCAGGATGCATCATGAAGATAACAGATGCAGCTGGAAATATCCTATACGAAGCCAACCAGGAAGAGGTGCAAGTTTATCAAGAAAATGCTGCCAGAACTATGACAGATATGCTACAATCAGTAATAGCGGTCGGTACAGCAAAGGGAAATGATTTAGGTGAAATGCCTTGTGCTGGTAAAACAGGAACTACCAATAGTAACCGAGATGGATGGTTTGTTGGATACACTCAGTATTACACCACTAGCGTGTGGGTGGGATATGACATTCCAAAACAGATGCCTGGATTGACAGGGTCATCTTATCCGGCAGCTATTTGGCAGGAATACATGATGGATATTCATGAGGGTTTGCTTCCGGCAGAGTTTTTAAGGCCAGTGGAATACATTGGCACTGAAGAGCAGCAGGAAGAACCGGTGATAGATGAGGAAGAAAGCCCTGAGGACCAGGAGGGCCAGGGGGAATTTGATCAGGAGAATCCTCAAGAAGATGATGATACAGTAACATATCAGCTGGTGACTCAGACATTTGATGGAACTGAGATTCCACCGGGGGTAATTCCTGAGAACGCAACAGATATACAGATTACTACGACTACAGAAGGTCAGTAATAATAAAGTAATGGAGGATTTAGGAGAGTATGGCAAAGTATGGATTTGGGTTGGATTTAGGTGGCACAACATGTAAGTGCGGCTTATTTACAAATGAAGGAGAACTACTTGATAAGTGGGAAGTACCTACAGATACTAGCAATGGTGGAGTTAATATTCTTAAGAACTTAGCTACAGCAGTTAAGGAAAAGATGGCAGAGAAAAACATCTCAGCTGATGATGTTTCAGGTGTAGGTATCGGTATTCCGGGACCTGTATCAGGAGATGGTGTTGTAAATCGCTGTGTAAACTTAGGTTGGGGCGTTTTCAATGTAGAAAAAGAATTCTCAGATGAGCTTGGCGGAATAAAAGTAAAAGCAGGAAATGACGCAAATGTAGCAGCTCTTGGCGAGGCTTGGATGGGAGCAGCTAAGGAATATTCAAGCTCAGTAATGGTTACACTTGGAACTGGTGTAGGCGGCGGAGTAATTATCAATGATGAAATCATCACAGGTGCAGCAGGTGCAGCAGGTGAGATTGGACATATCAGAGTAAACTATACAGAGGAGATGACTTGCGGATGCGGTAATCATGGATGTCTCGAGCAGTATTGCTCAGCTACAGGTATCGCTCGTCTTGCAAAGATTCGCCTTGCTATGAATGAGGATGAAAGCGGACTTAGAGCTATTCCTACAGAGAATATTGATGCAAAGGCAGTATTTGACGAGGCTAAGAAGGGCGATGTAGTTGCAAAAGAAGTTGTAAAGCGCGCATGCGAGTACTTGGCTCAAGGTCTTCAGGTTATCTCAGCCGTTGTAAACCCAGAGGCATTTGTTATTGGAGGCGGTGTTTCTAAGGCTGGACAGATTCTTATCGATGAAGTTGAGTATAGATTCAACCAAATCGCATTCCACGGATGCCGCAATACTAAAATTATTCTTGCAACACTTGGCAACGACGCAGGTATCTATGGAGCGATGAAGCTTATCCTTTAATTTGAAATCAGATTTATAATAACACGAAAAAAAGACTTGTAACTTCAGCCAAAGTTACAAGTCTTTTTTAATCAAGGGTTTAAATTATTTTTTTAAAACTCCTGCATATCCATTCTCTACGATATTTGATGCCTGAGTTGTGAGTGTGTCGAAATCGATTTTACGGCCGCCCTTAAGCCAGTCTCTATAAATAAATGTAATAGAGATTGTGTATGAACGAACGATTGATGGATAGTCAGTTCTTTCAAAGAACTTTGCAAATGGTTCACTGCGAAGTACAGAATCTGTAACTGATTCATAGAAGAATGAATAGTGGTCGTCGCAAAGAAGCTTCTTTTGTACTTCGTTACATGATTCCAAGTAAATATAGAAGTTTTTGATACATCCTGGAAGGTCAAAAGCTTCAGCGTATGAGCCAATGCTTTCGAGAATGTCTGATACAATTTCCTCCTCAATTTCTTTAACTAAATCATCAAGTGATGAATAGTGTAAGTAAAATGTCTTTCTATTGATGCCAGCCCTGTCAGTAAGTTCAGTAATAGAAATCTCGTTGTAATTCTTCTCAAGAACAAGTTCATAAAATGACTTTCTTATAGAAGTTAAAGTTCTTCTAACCCTTAAATCCTTACTTCTTTCTCTCATTATAATACTCCTTCAACATTGTAAGATGTTTATATTGACCCTCAAAAATTGATACATAAATAGAATGCACAACTGCAAGACTAACATATTTGATGTATCTTTGTCTACTATACCACGGAAAAATCAGCCCGAGTAAGTTTTAATAGATTTTTTATAATTTGTTTGTTGATTGGACACATTTAAGAGTGTATACTAACTCTTAGTTCGGAAGCGGACTATTCGGAAACGAACAAGTAGTGCGCAATTAAGTTAAATATAATCGATTAAGAGGATTAAATCAAGGGAAAGAAAGGAAAATTATGATAGGAGAAGAGTTCGATAAGAGAAGGCATTTTGGCTTTATGCTTGATAATGCTGCTCGAGAAATTAAAAAAGCTGTTGGCCGAGGCGTAATAGAAATGGGTGAAGTTCCATGCAATTTAAAGAATGCATGGCTTGTAGGATACATTGAGCGCCAAAGTGACCCAGTATTCCAAAAGGACTTAGAAAAGACATTTCATTTCCCTAAATCCACACTGGCTGACATGATTCAGTGTTTGGAGAAATCAGGATATTTGGCTAAGGCTCCTGTGGATACAGATGCCAGAAAAAAACAGATAGTTGTCACCGAAAAAGGAAAGAACTTCAGCACACTTGCCGAGAAAGAAATAATGGCGGTTGAGGACTACATTACAAGGGGGATTCCAGAGGATCAGATTGATTTACTGGTTGAAATATTTGAGAAAATTCAGCAAAACGCTAAGGACTATAAGTCTTATGTAGAGTTGAAAAAGGAGGATTAAGTTTTGGTTAAAAGGATATTGCATGAAATAAAGGAATATAAAGCAGCCGCTTTTCTCACTCCTTTTTTTATGATTCTTGAAGTTGCAATGGAGATGTATATCCTGCGACTTGTAGGAGATTTAGTAAGTGAAGGAGTAGAAAAAGGCGACTTGTCTGCTATCTATAAAATAGGTGCCATGATGCTTATCAGTGCAGCAGTTGGGCTGTTTGGTGGAATCATGGGTGCTGTATTTGGAAGCAAAGCATCAGCAGGTTTAGCGAAGAACCTGAGAAAGAGCATGTTTGAAAACATCCAGACTTTTTCTTTTGAAAACATTGATAAGTTTTCAACTGCAGGTCTTGTAACTCGTCTTACAACTGATGTTACTAACATTCAAAATGCTTTTATCATGATTCTTCGAATGGGATTTAGAGCCCCTGTGACTGTAATATCAGCTATGATTTTGTCGTTTACTATCAGCCCAAAGATTGCATCTATTTTCTTGGTTGCAATGATTTTACTCCTCATTGTAATGGCTTTTGTAATGACAAAGGCACGTCCGCTTTTTGATACTTTGTTTAAGAAATACGATGCTTTAAATGCATCAGTTCAGGAAAATATTACTGGAATGCGTGTTGTTAAGGCATACGTTAGAGAGGACTACGAGAAGAGCAAATTTAAAGAGGGAAGCGGCGGCATTTACAATTTCGCTACTGCAGCTGAAAAAATGGTTGTATTTACAATGCCATTTATGACCTCTGTTGTTTATACATGTATCGTTCTTATTAGCTGGTTTGGAGCTAAATTTATAGTTATCGACAAGACACTTGAGACAGGTGATTTACTTTCGCTTTATGGATACTGCATGAGTATGCTTATGTCGCTTATGTTCTTTGCTATGATCTTCATCATGGTAACAATGTCTATTGCAAGTATGCAGCGTATCTATGAGGTGCTTGAGGAAAAGACTGCAATCACAAATGGTGATGATCCAATTTATGAAGTGCCAGATGGCTCTATTCAGTTTAAAGATGTAGTATTTGGCTACAACAAGACAGCTGAAAAGCCAGTACTTGACCATATTAATCTAGAGATTAAGTCTGGAGAGACTATAGGAATTCTAGGTGGAACTGGTTCTGCCAAGACTACATTAGTCTCTATGATTTCACGACTTTATGATGTAGATGAGGGTCAGGTTCTAATCGGTGGACACAATGTTAAGGAATACGACGTGGAGACAGTGAGAAATCAGGTCTCTGTAGTACTTCAGAACAATGTGCTTTTCTCAGGTACTATTGCTGAAAACCTTAGATGGGGTGATAAAGAAGCCAGCGATGAGGATATTAAAAGAGCAGCTAGACTGGCATGCGCTGATGAGTTCATTGAAAAGTTCCCTGATGGATATAACACTCACATTGAGCAGGGTGGAACCAACGTATCGGGTGGACAGCGCCAGAGACTTTGTATTGCAAGAGCCCTTCTTAAGAAGCCAAAGATTCTTATCTTAGATGACTCTACATCTGCAGTAGATACAGCTACAGATGCAAGTATAAGACGTGCCTTCAGAGAAGAAATCCCAGGCACAACAAAGCTTATTATCGCACAGCGTATTTCATCTGTTATGGATTCAGACAGAATTATTGTAATGGATGATGGAAAGATAGATGATTTTGGAACTCATGAAGAGTTGCTTGCTAGAAATGAAATCTATCGCGATATATACCAGCAGCAGACAGGTGCTGGAAGCGGTGATTTTGATAAAGTAGACCAGGAAGGAGGTGCCGACAATGCCTAGAAGACCAGTACCAGGACAGATGCCAAAGCTCACAAAAGAGCAGAAGGCCAAAAGACGCGGCGCCCTTGGCCGAGTATTTAAATATGTTGGACAGAGATATTGGCTCGCCATGCTTACAGTAGCGTTTAGTATTTTTGTTGCTGTACAGTGCAACGCAAAGGGTACTGCATTTATGCAGACTCTAGTAGATGACTATATTACACCAATGGTAAAAAGTGGAAGCACCGATTTCACTGGCTTAGCTCATGCTATAAAAACTATTGTTGTCTATTATGCAGTGGGTATAGTAGCCACTTATTTATACAATTATTTGATGATTTATGTAGGACAGGGAACTCTTAGGGATCTTCGAGATGACATGTTTGAGAAGATGGAAGATTTGCCAATACGCTATTTCGACACACATGCCCACGGTGATGTAATGTCGATTTATACCAATGATATTGATACAATGCGACAGATGATTTCCCAGAGTTTTCCTCAGATATTTAACAGTGTAATCTCTATCGTAACAGTATTTATCTACATGGTAAGGACCTCATGGGCACTTACTATTGTAAGTATATTAATGATTGTTCTCATTGCCTTTACAACAGCAAAGGTTGCTGGTAGTTCAGGAAATTATTTCCGCAAGCAGCAGCAGTCCCTTGGTGCTGTAAACGGAAATATCGAGGAAATCATGAACGGCCAGAGGGTCGTTAAGGTATTCTGCCACGAGCAGGAGGCAATTGAAAAATTCAATGAGCTCAATGAAGAGCTTTACAACAATGCATACAAAGCCAACAGACTTGCCAACAGCCTTGGACCTATCAATATGCAAATGGGAAATGTCAGCTACGTAGCATGTGCAGTAGTAGGTGGCACACTTGCAATCAATGGCTGGATGGGTCTTACAATTGGTGCATTAATAGCATTCCTTCAGTTTAACCGTTCATTTAACATGCCTATATTCCAGGTATCACAGCAGTTCCAGTCTATCGTACTTGCAATGGCAGGTGCCGAGCGAGTATTTGACTTAATTGACGAGACTCCTGAGACAGACGAAGGCTACGTAATGCTTGTTAACGCCAAGGAAGAAAACGGACAGATTGTAGAATGCAAGGAGCGCACAGGCATGTGGGCTTGGAAGCATTATCACAAGGCCGAAGGCACAACAACCTACGTTAAGCTTGAAGGTGACATCGTATTCGACGACGTAGACTTTGCATACAATCCAGACAAAACAGTACTTCACAACATCAAGCTATTTGCAACACCAGGTCAGAAAATAGCATTTGTTGGTGCAACAGGTGCAGGTAAAACAACCATCACCAACCTTATCAACAGATTCTACGACATAGCAGACGGTAAAATCCGCTACGACGGAATCAACATTAACAAAATCAAAAAGGCTGACCTACGCCATTCACTTGGAATAGTACTTCAGGATACACACCTTTTTACAGGTACAATCGCTGACAACATCCGCTACGGTAAGCTGGATGCCACAGAAGAAGAGGTAATTGCAGCAGCAAAGCTTGCCAATGCTGACAGCTTCATCAGAAGACTTCCTAATGGTTACGACACAGTAATCAAGGGAGACGGCGGCAACCTCTCACAGGGCCAGAGACAGCTTCTTGCCATAGCAAGAGCTGCTATCGCAGATCCACCAGTACTTATCCTAGATGAGGCTACATCATCAATCGATACACGTACCGAGAAAATCGTGCAGGACGGCATGGACAAGCTTATGCATGGACGTACTACATTCGTCATTGCCCACCGCCTCTCTACCATCCGAAACTCTGATTGCATCATGGTCCTTGACCAAGGTCGCATTATAGAGCGTGGTAGCCACGATGAGCTCATCAAAGAAGGCGGCAAATACTACCAACTATACACTGGCAAAATCCAAAACGCCTAAGCCAACCGCCCTTCATAGCACACAACTGATACCCGGCGCCCCAGCCCCACATCCCGCTTGACTAAGTGTGGCTTATATGGCTTTATACATGCATTAAGAGGCACCTGTGGTATCACAGCATGAATATTTGGTTTTTCTACACGCAAATTGACAACAGACATTTCATGTGTCTTTCTCAAGCCTTTACAGTTTTCAAAAAAGTAGCTTATGTGTGGACACACGGCACATTAAGATGGCAGTTAAAAATGGTTTTGAGGGTGTTTGGAGCGATTTTGGAATGAACTTAGAAAAATATAAAGCAGGTTTTGTAATATATTTGCAGCTGCCGCTAGGATGGCGGCAGCAGTGGTCACGCTGAGACACGATGTCGAATGTGCCACGGTGCAAATATATACAAAACCTGCTTTTTAATTTTTCTTAGTGAATGTATCATGAGCCCCAAACACCCTCTTAGAATCATTTTGAAAACTGCCATAGATATTAATTGGGTGTCCACACAGCAAAGCTACATTTTTGAAAACAGTTCATTCTTAGAAAGACACATGGCTGTTGTCAATTTTTGACGTGAAGAAAAACTACAAATATTCGCTGAATCGATACCACAGGTGCCCTTATGCATATCTAGAGCCATAAAAGTTCCTACAAGCGGGATGTGGGGCTAGGGGCGCCGGATGGAAAACTTGAAATGCTATGAAGGGTGGGGGATGAGGCGGGATTTGGCTAGATAGTTGGTATGTATTTCAACCTAGGTGGGGTGGGTATGAAATGTCAGACAATTGTGATATAATGTAACTAAGTTTTTTGGACCGTTGTTTAGCATTTCGACGTATAAGGTGTTGAAGAATGGAATTTAAGTCGATATCTAAGGAGAGACTAATGTCTACAGATGAAAAAATTGCAAGCGTAAGAGCTTCCTTTGCTATGGAAGACATGATACTCACTCCTGAGGAGATAGAGCGTGGGAGAATGATTATCGAAAAAGAGGTTGATGTGGAGGATGTAGTTCGACAGATTACATCTAGGTATGTTTCGGTAGGATAAGCCCATGATGGATGAATATTATCGCTATGAGTATGAGGATAACGGACAGTACTGCTATCCACACACTCATGTCCTCAAGAACAAACTTGATATTAGGGATAAGGACGAGCTGTTCAAGGTGGAGCAGGAGCTTAGCTCGGCGAGATATTTTGAGATTAGCCAGCGTCCGATTCCAGGAGATTTTTCTTTAGAACATCTTTGTGCCATTCATAGGTATTTGTTTCAGGATATATACGAGTGGGCGGGTCAGATTCGCACCGTAGATATTTCAAAGGGCACTATTTTCTGCCTGACTCAGTTTATAGAGATAGAATTTAAAAGGGTCCATGAGTGGATAATTCATAATAATTATCTAAAGGATGTGGATAATAAGACAGAAATGGCTGAGAAGCTTGCTTACCTGATTGGTGAGATTAATATGATTCATCCATTTAGGGAAGGTAATGGCCGCGCTCAGCGAGTATTTATAGAGTATATCTGCAAGAATAGTAACCACTTTGACATCGATTTTTCTAAGACTACAAAGAACGATATGATACTTGCCAGCAAGGAAAGTTCAGTGCTAAATTATCAGCCTTTTGAGGAACTTTTGTATGGATGTCTTGTGGAAATGGAATAGCGAAATAATACACATGTTTCGGTAAATGTGCCAACATATTCTAAAGCCCCTGTTCTAGGGGCTTTTAACATATTAATTTCACATAAATTTCATAAGAAAAACTGCGTTAATATATAAAATTAATAATAGATTATGCCGATATGGAAATCGTAGTGGTATATCTACGTCTATTTTTTGTATAAAAAATAACAGAAAAAGAGGGTTGGCACATGAATAATAGCATGAATATTTTAAGAAGATTAATGGCTTTCTTGCTAGCATTGTTGCTTGTAACAACAATGGTTGGAGACGACTTTTACACCAGGGCTGAAGGTGAAGTCATAGAAAGCACTGAAGAATCCGGAGGCGAGGAAAGCGCAGCGGCACCTGAGGAGAGTGCTGGAGGCGAGTATACTGCACCAGAGGGAGAAGCTTCTGTAGATGAAGCCGCACAAGTGGATGAGGCTGGAACAGGAGAAATTACGGGAGAACCTGGCATAGATGGTGAAATCGCAGGCCAGGATAATACAGGTATTGATAATCCTGTAATAGTAGACGAAAACGGAAATATTATTACTCCAGAAAATGGAAATGAAGCCTCAAATGAAGATGGGGCTAATAATGATGCCAACAACCCTAATCCTATAGATACACCAAGTGACGAGACAAATAACTCGACTACAGAAAACAATGGCTCTTCAAATGACCAGATAACAGAAGAGGAAACCGAAACTCCTAAGGTTGAGGAAGAGAAAGAATCCGAAAAAGAAGAACTTGAGGAAAAGGAAGACTCTGAAAAAGAAGAGTTAGAAGAAAAGGAAGAGAAGGATAAAGAGTGTAAACACGAGTGGAGCTATATTAGCAATGGCGATGGCACTCATGAGAAGATTTGCGCTCTCTGTGGTGAATCAGTGACTGAAGACTGCTCTATGGAAGATGGAGCATGTATTCACTGTGGATACACTGAAGAAAAAGAAGACGAATACGAATATGAGTACGAATACACACCAAATGGTGATGGAACTCATATTAAGAGAACTATAAAGCGCAATAAGAAAACAGGCGAAGAAGAAATCTCTGACGAAACAGAGGAATGCGAGTTTGATGCTGACGGCGTATGTATCCATTGCGGATTCAAGATGGAAGACATGGGATACAAGCTTGTCTATACAAAAATTTCAAAGACAATCGATGGCGTAGTAATTACTGTAAAGGGTGAAATGCCAGAGAATGCAACTGTAGAGATCCAGCCAATCAGCCTTGATTACGCTGAGCAGATTCTGGACAATGCTGGAAAAGAAAACAACGAAGTATTTAGAGCTTACGATATTACAATTTACGATGCTGATGGAAACAAGTATCAACCACAGACTGATGGTGGTGCTGTTGAAATCACAGTAAGTGGTATTGGTGAGTTAAATGATGTGGATGATAGTGCAGTAGAGGTACACCGTGTAGAGGAAGGCAATGGAGTTACAAAGCTTGACTCTAGTGTAAGTGGTTCTGATGTAACATTTGAGTCAGAGCATTTCTCATACATTATTATTTCTGCAGAGGAGACTTTGCCAGAGGATTCATTTACTGTTCAAGGAGGATCGAAACTAGCAACAAGTGCTCAGGCTACAAAATATACAAGAGTAACAAGTGCATACATATATATAGAGCTAGAAGAGGAGGAGGATGCTCCAACACTTACAGCGACCTTCTATGATAGTAATAGTTCCACAAACGATAAACCAGGAGCCGGAAATGCCATAGCAACAGCAACATGCGCAGGAATTACTGCCTCTAATCCTGGTTGGTATAAGGCAGAGTTTAATTTCACATATACAGCAGGTACCGATTCTTACGTAAATCCAGGTGATTATTATTCAATAGTAATTTCTGGTTTTGCAGGAAGAAATTATGAAGTAAAGATGGGACTAAGCTCGCATAACACTTATACCATGACTGGTAACAATGCTTTGTTACAGCCTGGTGTACTTGGAACTATAGGACTTACTCTTGAAGAAATAGATGCTCCTGATGATGTAACAGGAATTACAATCACATCTCAGAACAAGACATTAGATGGAGACAAGATTTACTATTCAGTTGGTGAGACAGATAAGTTAATTGCCACACTGACACCTAATTATGCAAGATCAATTAAGTGGACAATAGATTCAGGAAGTTGTATTAGCCTAGGCTCAGATGGAAGCATTACAGCTAACTCTGCAGGTACGGCAGTAGTTCAGGCAAAATACAGTGACACTGTGTTTGCAAAGGTAACAATTACAGTATTTGCTATTTCACTTTCTGATACAACATCAGGTTCATACACAACTAATTATTCAGTTGAGTATAATGCTCAGCCACAGAAGCCTCATGTAAAGCTTTCTGATGGAACAACAAACTATGGCGAGGACCAGCTTGGAAGCATTAGCTACTCAAGCAACAAGGATGCTGGTACAGCAACAGTAAATATTCCATATACAAGCTCTGGTGGAGTGACTTACACATTTACAAAAGACTTTACTATTACTCCAAAGCTTTTGACATGGGATGCTAATTTTGTAAGCGCTAATTTTGTAATTGATACATCAAAGAACACTGTATCATCAGTTACTGGAGCAACAAGCGGACTTACAGATGTTCCACTTACACTAGGTACTGATTACACAGTAGCACTTTCTGATAAGACTACTGGTACAGCAGGAATAAGCTATAAAGTTACTATTACAGGTAAGGGTAACTACAAGACAGAAGATGGCTCTAACTATGGAACTTATGTTGTAGACACAAGTGCAGATGATATCTCAAAGTACCTTGAAGTACATTGGGTAAATGATGAAGAGCCTTCATTTGAATATACAGGAAAGGCAATCACAACTCCTACAGACGATTGGGCAAATTACTTTATATTCTACGAAGCAGGCACAAAGAAAGTAGCAAGCTGGGTTGCACCAAAGACATCAACAAGCGGTAATACAACTGCTACATATACAGATAATGAAAATGTAGGTGATGCTACAATTAGCTTTGCTGTAGATGGTTACAAGGGTACACTTACACTTAACTTTAATATTTACGAACTATCAATCAGCAATAACAGTAGTGTAGTAGCTACACTTGCTAAGTCAGAGTACACACGTACAGGCGAAGAAATAAGACCTGCAGAAGATCTTACTGTTACATTTAAGGTAGATGAGTCTACTACAAAGACACTTGTAAAGGATACAGACTATGAGCTTACTTATTCTAATAACACAGCAGCAGGCATAGCTACCATTACAATAAAGGGTATTGGAAACTTTACAGGTCAGCAGACAAAATCATTTACAATTACACCTAACTTTACAGATGATGCTGTAATCTGGGTAAATCAGAATGGTAATTATAAGGCATCTAGCAGTACAGGATGGAAGTCTGGATATTCGAGAGTTTATACTGGAAGCGTGATTCAACCAACTGCTCACTTATATTTGGGCGGTACTCGATTGACACAGACTCAAGTAAATAGTACAGCAGATGGTTACTATGTAGAGTGGGCTGATAGCGTTACCGCTGATAAGCACAAGGCATCTGAGCTTACAACTAATGCAGGCACAAAGTATCTTGTCTGTGTTGGTACTGGTAAATATAATGGATTCTGCGCTGCAGCAGAGTATACAGTTTCAAAGGTAAATATTGGAACAAATACAGATATTAGCTTTAATTTAAATACTACATCCTTTACTTATACAGCAGATCCTGTAGAGCTTAAGAGAACAGACTATACATTATCATTTAATGGAACAGACCTTGTAGAAGGCGCTGATAAGGACTTTACAATTGTTTACAATAACAATCACACTGATGTAACTAATTCAGCAAGCTTTACAATTAAGGCCTCTGAGAACAATTACACAGGTTCATTAAGTGGTACTTTTGCAATTACACCAGCAACAATTAAGGACAGCAATATTACCCTTGAATACACAAGCATTGCTTATACTGGTGCAGAGAATAAGCCAGGTGTTACATTGACACTTGATAATGGGAACTTTGTAAGTGATAGCAATTACACACTTTCATACGCTGATAATATTGCAGCAGGAACAGCTACTGTTACAGTAACTGGTGTTAACAACCTTACTGGTGCAGTGCCAAAGACATTTACAATCACATCTAGAAGTGCGGCTAATTTAACAATAAAGCTCAATGGATATCAGGTAACTGACAGCGAGTTTAGCCCAGCAAGTGGTTCAAGTGATTTATATAAGTACTGCTCAAGCTATAAGCCAAAATATACAGGCAAGAAGCTCAGACCTAGCGTAGAGGTATTTGATGGAGCAACACAGCTTAGCTATGATGACTTCACATATACATACGTTAATAACGAAAACGTTGTTGAATATAATTCATCTAACGTATCTACATTAAAGTCAAGCTATGTAAAGATTAGTGGCCAAGGTAACTACTATGGAACAGGAGATATCTATGTCTTCTTCGAAATCCAGCCTAGAGACCTAAGCGCAAGCACAATAGATATAACAGTTGCTGCACCTGATTGGTCAGCAAGCCACACTGGCACATATAGTCCAGTGATTACAATCGTTGATAATGGCTCAGATTTGATATCAAGTAAGCGTGGTAAGGCTCTTGATCCAGCAACAGCTTACACTGTAACAGCAGATAGCACAGCAACAAAGGCGGGCTCAGGCTATACAGCTACTATTACAGGTAAGGGCAACTATACTGGAACAGTAGAAGAGACCTACGGTGTTGGTCATGATATTTCAAATCCTACAACAGTTGTACTTAAGAATCCTTATGATGCAACAGAGAATTATTCACTTTCAGAGGGATACTATCAGGTTGATTATATAGGCTCTGATAAGACTCCTTACGAAGTGCTTACAGTAGATGGTGCTACTTTGAGCTCATCAGAGACTAGTCCTTCTAATTATCAGTATCTGGTAGAAAGTAGAACTTCTGATGCTGGATATGACCTTTATAATTCACATGGTGATCAGAACATTATCACTGTAGTACTTAAGGGTAATGAGGATAAGGGTTACTACGGTACATACACATACAAGTATAGAATCAAGAGAATTGATTTATCAGTAAACGGAAGCACTCCAAGCAATTCTCATGTTTCAATTACTTGTGAAAATAATCCTGCTACTAGAAAGTTCACAGGCGAAGAGATTAATGTGGCACATACTACTGCTGGAGATGGTGAACTTACTATTACATACAAGGTGGGTTCTTTCTCTGAAGAACTTAAGTATGGTGCAGATAAAGACTATACAATGACTCCAGAAACCATCGGACCAGCAAAGGGGGTTACATCTGTCTCTGTTGCCGCAACAGCAGAAAGCAATTACAAGAATGGATTCAATTACACCTATACAATTGGTGATGGTGAATTAAAGAAAATTGATATTGCAGAAGGTGGTCAGGTTTACAAAGACGACAGTGGCGTATACTGGGTATACTACACAGGCTCTGCAATCAATATTGATTCAAATTTAACTGTATACAATTCTGGCGATAAGCCACTTACACAGGGCAGAGATTATACATTAAGCTATGACACAACAGGTCTTGTAAATGGAATTGGAACAATTACGATCACAGCAACTGGCGCTGGTAATTATGCAACTACATCAACAGCAACGGCTACATTTGAGGTACGTGCAATTGATGTAGGTGGAGATGACTTCAAGATAATAGTAGGTTCTCCTTACTATGAATTTACAGGAAGTCAGATTAAGCCAGCAGATATTACTGTATACTACGGAACAACTCTTCTTAGAGAAGATACAGACTATACATTAAGTTATGGTACAAATACAGTTCCTGGCAAGAACCTTAGCGAAAACTATGTACAAGTAACAGGTAAAGGCAAGTATCAAGGAACGAAAAAGGCAAATATTAATATTTACCTGATGCTTAGAAATATGAGCATTTCCCAGGAGGGAGGCAAGCTTGTTGCTAAGAATGGCCTTGTAAAGGTTGAGCTTGATAACACAACATTTACAGCAGGCGCGACACCTACAGCTTATGTTTACTATTCAACTGGAACTGATACATGGTCATCAGCTATTGAGTCTTCATACACAGTAGGCTCTGCTACAGAGTACAACTACACTGTTACAGGAAGCCAGCGACCAGGTAAGGGCTCGGTAACAGTTACAGGCCAGAGCAGTGGCGCCAAGAATTTCGTCAGTGGAAACATTACATTTGACAATGTTCCATTTAAGACACCTATAAGCAGCGCCGTTGCAAATGCAAGACTGCTCCAGAGTGACTTTGCATACACAGGTGGCGATGTAAATGTTGATGCATACATTGCACTTGCATACGGTGAGAAGGATGTGGACTACACAGTTACATATCCAACAGATATCAAGTCAGTAGGTGCTAAGACAATTACACTTACAGCAAAGCCTGATTCTGCATATTATACTGATTCAGTTCAGCTTACATACAATATTAAATACGATTTGAATGATGCAGAGATTTCTCTTTCTGGAACAGGAATTACTTACGGTGCAGATGGAGTATATCGTGCAGCATACACAGGCGCTGATATTTCATTTAGCGTGACTGCTGTATGTGGAGGAAAGACAGTTCCTTCTGCTTCACTTGCAATCGACCCTAGCTCAAAGACAGTAAAGAATGTTGGAACTCATACTATTACAATTTCCAAGGGCGAAACAGCAACAGATGTAATGGGAGATCCTCAGACAATAGAGCTTGAGGTAAGTGGTATTGATATCACAGATTACTATAAGGCCTTTAAGCAGAGCGATGGCTCATATGCTGAATCATATACTGCAGAATTTACAGGCAGTGATATTAAGCCTAATGTCTTAATTAAGCCTGAAGCAGATAGTGCTACAACACTTGTTAGAAATGTAGACTACACACTTGATTATCATAACTGTATAAATGCTACTCAGACAGAGCGTAGTACATACGTAACAGTTACAGGTATGGGTGCATATTCTGGTACATTTAATATGTACTATACAATTACACCTGTTGATTTATCTAAGTGTACTATAAGCGTAGAGCAGGCAGTATACGCAGGTCCTGGTGTTCCAGTAAAGCCAGCTGTAAGAATTACTTATGGTACTCTTACACTTAAGCGCGGTACAGACTATCAGATTAATGATGAGACGGCATACAAGAACAATGACATCGGTGCGACTGATTATCTTGAGGCTGAGGCCACCAGGATAGGTCAGCTATTTACTGCTTATCCATCAGTAACGATTGCAGAGGGTACAAATGGAAATTATACAATTGCTGGTAAAACATTAAATGTAGACTTTAGGATTAAAAAGCTAGATTTACGTAGCACAACAGTAACTATTGGAAAGACAAGTGCCGAATACACAGGAGATCCTGTGCCACTTGACAGCAGCATGTTAAGTCTTGAGGTAAATGGTACAATACTCGAATACAATAGCGACTATGAATTGACTATCCTTAATTCAAATAATGTTCCTGTATCTGAGATAGTAGATAAGGGAGATTATACAATCACAATTACTGGTATCAGAAGTTGTGACCAGTCAATAACAAAGAGATTTACTGTTACAGACAGATCAATTCCTGCAAACTATTTAAATGGCACAGGAAAAATCTCTATTGCAGTAGGTGATGTATCTACAATTGGCGGTACACCAACAGTTGTTATTAAGGATGCAGGTGTGGCTGGAGCATCAGCAGAGAATCCAGTTACATTGAACGATGGTTCAGATCCTACAAAGCCAACAGACTATACAATTACTGTAGTTGGAAATGATAAATCCGGTGAAGGTGGATGGGATACTTCAAAGACTCAGGATTCTTACGGAAACTATGATGTAAAAGAAGGCTCACCTTATGTGATTATCACAGGTACAGGCAACTATAGCGGCGAGCAATTTAAGGTACCATTTAGTGTTGGTAAGTCACTTTCTGATCTTGCAGCAGAAGGCAAGTTCTCTTACCACAAGGATGGCACATACATTCAGGAGTTTACATATGACGGAGTAAGTCATTTACCTAAGCTTACAGAAGTATATGTTGTAGAGGATGATGGAAGTCACACAATTCTTACAGAAGGTACAGACTTTGAAATCCAGGTAGTAAACGAGTCTGGAGATGTTGATACAGTAAACGCAGGCGTTAAGACTGTAAACATCATCGGTAAGGGAAGATATTACGGCACAGTAACTGACTCTTACAAGATTAATACAAGAATCCTTGAAGGTGAGGTTACATGGAAGAATAGCTATACTCGCGATACAAGTGGAGTAAATATTGATAAGGTTACTCTTAAATTAGAGGGACCTGACCTTACTACACTTACAGCAGCTAAGTCATCTGAGATATTTGGCGATGCTTCATTCGCAGGCTACTATTATCAGGAATATGATGGAAAGCCAATTACACCTACTATCACAATTACTGATGGCGGTCTTGCAAGCGGCTCTACAGCACAGGTGCTTAGAGAAAATGTTGATTACACAGTAAGATACGACGACAACAATAAGTACTATGACCCAACAGTTCCTGATGCTAAGATGGCATGCGTAACAGTTACATTCCCAACAGATTCAGGTAACTATGCAGGTTCAACAACAACTATTAAGGCATACTTCATAATAGGCCAGAGCTCTATTGGAGATGGTAAGTTCAAGGTACAGTTTGAGCGTGAAGATGAGCTTCAGCTATTAGATTATGCATTTGACTACACAGGTACATATATAACTCCAGCAGTTGTAGTATCTAACACATCTGATGCTAAGCTTAAGGAAGGCACAGATTACAAAGTTTACTATACAACTGAGTTGTTGGAAGACACTTCAACTGAAAGCTTGATTGAGGCTAACAAGAAGCAGCCAAGAGATCCAGGCAAGGGATATGTATATGTAGAAGGTATAGGAAGCTACAAGGGAGTCCTTTACAGAGAGTACAAGATTATGGCTAACATGGATCAGTGTACATTTGTAGGCTACAAGCCTGACGGTGTAACAATTGATACATCTGTTGAAGGCATTCCAGATCAGTTCCTTACAGGTCAGGAGATTGACCCAATATTTGCGGTAATTCTCTACAGATCAGATGGAACATACATGACTCTTACAAAGAATACTGATTATACAGTAGTTGTATCTTCTGATGACAACTATACAACAACAGGTAAGGTTACAATTACAGCTAAGAATCCTTACTTCAGAGGAGAAAAGGTAGGTAACTTCAATATCGCTCTTGATAAGAGCCTTATAAAGATTATCAACTTCAATGAGGAGTACATGTACACAGGCCGAGCTATTAAGCCTGACTTTGAGACAAATTATCCTAATATTTTAGTAGATGATAGTCTCACAGAATACTTCAGAAGAACTTACAATCCAAATGGTTCATACACTGACGTACCAGTTACTTCAGATGATGACCTTAAGAATGTAGGTACTATAGCAGCTACAGTTCACTGGTTCGTAGAAAGTGATCCTACTCAGACAGGTGAGCAGACAGTAGAGTACAAGATTATAGAGCGTCCAATCGACGATTGTAAGGTAGTACTTGCTAAGACTCAGAGATACACAGGTAAGGCCCAGACTCCAAGCTTTACAATATTCCTTAAGGTTGAGGATATTGATGGCAAGGCTAGAGTTTATACTCTCAAGGATTCTGACTACACTGTTACATACGGTGGAGAGATAAGCGGCACAGGTACAATTACAATTAAGGGTACTGGCAACTTCTCAGGAACAAGACTTGATAACTTTGAAATAGCTCTTTGGCCAATAGTTAACTTACATGTTACAGCATATACTCAGGATAGCATTTCAGTAGCATGGGCAAGAGATATGTATTCAGAGGGAACAGAGCTTGATATTGAGAACCTTGGAACAGGCGCAACTCAGACAGTCAGAGTAGAAGGCAAGGCAACAAGCTACACATTCAAGAACCTTACAGGTAGCACAAAGTACAGAATTTCAGCACGTGCTTATGTGGGAACTGGAATATTTAGCTCTAAGGATGTAAGCATCGAACAGGCAACTGAGATTTCAACAGCAGCATTTAGAGTTGCAAGTAACTCAGCTGGTTCAATGACAATTACATGTACAAATTCTGCAAGCGTAACCATGTACTACATCTACCGTGATGACAACACAACATCTAAGGCAGACGATACACTTATAGCAGTAATTCCTAAGTCATCTGGTGCAGAAACAAGCTACACCAATTCTGGCTTAACAAGTGGAAAGACCTACTATTACTACGTACAAGGCTACTACCTTGACAGCAACAAAGACCTAGAGCTTGTATCAGAATCTGATTACGTAAGCGCAAAGGCAAAATAAACAAAATTGAGGCAGCCCCATCTTCGGATGGGGCTGTTTTTTTGCCTTAATAAAAATAAGAAAAGTATTGTAAGAACAAGCGTTTTTCTATACAATTTAAGTATCTATTGATATTAGGATAGGGAAGGTATGTCTGAAAGAAAAAAGTTCATCATAGGCGGATTCGAATTTGAGACCTACTATGAGTACCGAGGAGCCCAGGAGGACGTTAGAAAAATAGAGTGCATCAACCAGGAACTTGATATTCAAGACCCTGAGGTGGCATTGCGCCTTTATAATGATATAAGAGACGGTATTATTACTTTTAACAGTCCAATTGGACAGCAGTACGCAGAGCATGTAGCAGATATAGTTGCCAAGAAATCAGCAGGCCTTCTTGATGATAGAGAGATTATCGAGGAAGCAGCTGGTAGAGCCAAGAGTACAAAGGCATTGGGGTATGTTTTTGTGGGACTTGCGGTAGTGCTTATTGGTGTGTTTGCAAGTGTGGAAATCAAGGAAATAATTCACACTAGAAAGTTGGCAAAGCTTGACGACCAGGTACAGAGTGCCGCAAATGCCACAGGAAACACTAATAATTCACAAAATAATGTTAATAATAGTAATGTAATTGACGATATACATTCTGTAGAGAACCAAAATGGGGGTGAATCAGGAAATACTGCACCTGCAAATGAAATTGATGATGATTTTATCCATAGTCAGTGGGATGCAAATTATGCAGCAGGAGAGAGACCGATCCTTCCTGAAATGAATGAATTATACTCTCAAAATAATGATTTTGTAGGAGTTCTTACAGTAGTAGATACAGATATCAACTATCCGGTTATGCAGACACCTAGCGATCCAGAGTACTATTTGAGACGTGATTTTTATGGTGAGAGCAGCACAGCAGGGACTCTATTTGTGGATTATAGGTGTGACATAGTTAATCCTACCACTAATACAATTATCTACGGACATAACATGCGTTCAGGTACCATGTTTGGTGGCCTCAAGAGATATCTTGATTATGATTATTATCAGGCGCATAAGACTATAATATTTAAAACTCTATACGAGGAGCAGACTTATCAGGTAGTAGGCGTGGGACTTTCCGAAGTAGGTTACGAGGACGATGACACCTACAAGTACTATGATTTTATAGATGCCCTGACAGGTGAGGAGCTTCAAGAGTTTATAGATAATATCCAAAGTTTATCGGTATTTGACGAGACTATTGATATTACTAGCGATGACAAATTATTAACTCTAAGCACATGCAATACATACACCGAAAACGGCAGAATGTTTGTTGTGGCTAAGAGAATAAAATAAATACAATAAACTATAATCTTTAAACATTTGGATTTAGGGATGGGAATGCTATGGCTAAGATGAAAAAGGGATTTTTGAAAAAACTAGGATGTATTCTTATTAGCGCATCTATTATTCTGACGGGCTTTACTTTCTTTGGCTCGACAACTTCAGAAGCAGAAGGTACCTGGGAAGGCAGTACCTATGTAGTTACAGATGGACATATCGAGCTAGGAGAGCTGATGGGATATGAAGACACCCTCACAGGAGTTACCTGCGATGGCAATCTTACTATCGATGACAGTGCTCTTTCAGGATTCAATTCACTTTCAACTATAAAAGTAAATGGAAATCTTAATCTAGGTCATAGTGCATTAAAGGGCGACGAAGCATTAAGCAGCGTTTCATGTGAGAGCATGTCAGGTGCAGATGCAACTACATTCCTTGGCTGTACTAATATTGCATTTAGTATTTCTGGCGGTGATTATTACATACACAACAAGGGACTTTATACAGGCACAAAGCTTATATATGTTCCAAGTAAGGCTGTTTCAGACAACAAATACATTATAAAAGAAGGCACAACAGTTATCGGTGATTATGCACTTGATGATACATCAATTACTAATCTTTCATTCCAGAATAACAGTGCTTCTAGCATCCAGACTATTGGAACACATGAAAAATGGCCTACAGATGGAACACACATTAATATAACAGGTGCAGGACCTACAAGTCCTATAGTTGAGTATTTCTCACACAATTATCCAAACGTAATCTTAGACGGTGCTTCAACAACATACACAATCACAGTAAACGCTGTATGCGATGGCACTACATTTGATACATATACAACATTTAAGACAGAGGGCATCGAGCTCACTGTTAATGCAAAATCTTATGATGGCTACACAATTAGCGGAGATTCTTCTAAGGTAATAACAGCAGATGCTGACGACACAATTAGCTTTACTTACACCAAGGATTCTCCAGGACCTACACCACCAGGTCCAGAGCCACCAGGACCTACTCCTACAACCAAGTACAATGTAACTGTTGTAGAGCAGGCGGCAGATGGCACAGTATTTAAGAACGAGACAAATCAATATGAGGCAGGTGCTACAATAAGCGCAACACCTCATGATGGCTATACAGCACAGGCTCCTACAACTTATACAGTAGTGGTAGCTGACAATCAGTCAGTTACATTTACCTACACTAAAAATGGTAGCGGTGGTGGCACCGGTGGAGGTGGTTCCGGCGGTGGCTCATCTAGCGAGAGCAGCACACCTGCTCCTGTTGTGAAACCAGGTACTGTATCAGCTGAGGCACAGACAACAAACAAGTATCACATAACAGAGGGTGCTAACCAGACAGTAGTAGCTGGCTCAGGCCCAGTACGTATCGTATGTGATGGTCCAGTTGACAAATTTGCATATCTATTAATAGATGGCAATGAAGTAGACAAGGCAAACTACACAATGGAGTCTGGTTCTACAATCATTACTCTTACAAAAGAGTACGTAGCTAACCTTGCAAATGGTGATCATGCTGTGCAGTTCCAGTACACAGATGGTTATGCATTTACAACACTTAAGATTACAGGCGGTACAGCAGCTACAACAACTGCTGGCAAGACAACAACCACCGTTACATACAAGGTAAGTTCAGATGGCTCAATTTCTTCAGGACACACACAGGACAGTACTCCTAAGACAGCCGACGGATTTGATAACAGATATCTTCTTTGCCTTGCAATCTTCTTACTTGGAGCAGGCGCAATTCTTTTCAGCCGCCAGAAGAAGTTAGAAGCAATACTTGAAAGCCAGAGAGATGAGTATTAAACAGGTGGAAAAATGATTATTGAAACTATTATTTATGTGGCATTAATAATTGGATTATTTATGGTATGTGATAATAGCTTATCAAGGAGGTACTATGTCCCATTTAAGGTGGTATGTAGTGCCTCCTTTTTGGCTATTCTATTCATTAACCATTACTTTTCAGAGAAGCTGACAATGATGATGTGGGCTCTTTTTGCATGCTTTGTAGGTGATATTCTAATGGGTCTCTACAACACCTACACCCGAAAGGAGTTTATGATACTTGGCATTATATCCTTTATGATAGGTCACGTTGGTCTATTAAACTATATGTGCCGAATTACAGACAGAACTAGTGCCCTAATCTACATTCTGCCTTGTATATCATGTGTCTTACTGGCATGGCTGAGAAGCCACTTTAGGCTCCATATGGGAAGTTTATTCGTGCCATGCCTAATCTACTGCTACTTCATCACTACCATGACGCTAAAGGCCCTAGAATGCGGTTTACAGGGCATGTTATGGCTTGCCATTGCCGGAATCCTCTTTTGGATTAGCGACTTCACAATCATATTCCTATATTTCTATCACTACAGAAGCAAATCAATCAAGCGCATAGTCCACTTCATAAATCTAGCCACATACTATGCAGCCATCTTACTATTTATATTTAGCTTATAACCCATTTATTCACAGCGCCAAGTAGGCTAAAAGCCCTGCCCAGGCCCGCCACCGGGGTGTGGAAACAATTTTGCGAATATTATAGTTTTTCAATATGCAAAGAGTGAACATCTAGCATGCGTCTTTTTAAGGGGTTAAAATGCAGCCAAGGAAAGCTGCATTTTAATCCTCCTTCGGAGGACAGCACATTTAAATAAATGTGCTGCTAGTACAGAAATGATTAAGCTTGATGCTTAATCATTTCTTATACATTGTTTTCAAAAATGTAGGCTACCCGTGCGGACACATAATTAATTTTAATGGCAGTTGTATAAAATGATTCTTAAGAGGGTGTTATGGGCTCATGATACATTCACTAAGAAAAATTAAAAAGCAGGTTTTGTATATATATGCACCGTGGCACATTCGACATCGTGTCTCAGCGTGACCACTGCTGCCGCCATCCTAGCGGCAGCTGCAAATATATTACAAAACCTGCTTTATATTTTTCTAAGTTCATTCCAAAATCGCCCATAACACCCTCAGAACCATTTTTAAACTGCCATCTACGCGTACGGTGTGTCCGCACAGTAGCTACTTTTTTGAAAACTGTGGAGGCTTGAAAAAGACACATGCCTATAAGAGATGTGAACTTTGCATATATGAAAAACATAATATTCATGCAAGGTTTCCACACCCCGGTGGCGGGCCCAGGCAGGGCGGGGCAGGGTAATAAAAAGCATAAGGGCGCTGTGAAAGAAGAGTTATAGCAAATAAAAAACTCCCAGGGGATGCCTGGGAGTATGTGGCTTAGTTGTCGGCGCTTTCTTCCTCTTCGTCTTCTTCGGTGACGATGTCTTCCTCTGCGTAGCTTGGGTCTACAACCACGTATTTGTTGGATTCTCTAAATACGGTGTCGGAGCTACCCATCTGGCATACGGTGATTATGTCGCCGTTTTTAACATCTGAGGCCTTGATTGAAAGAACCTGGCCTGATTCGTATTTGGTAGGTACCTGTTCGCCGTTGACAAATACCTTGGACCATTTAGTAAATTGCTCACCGTAAATGTGGTATCTGCCATTGAAGAAGTAGGCCTTATCAATTGTGACATCAAGTACACCCATTTCGATTTCGGTCGGCTTATATGAGGTACCGTATTTGTAGGTGTAGCGGTTACCATACATGATGTCGTATTGGAGTAAACGCAAATCATTCATGTAGTCGCCTGTGCCGTATTTCTTGCCCTCGGCCATAACACGCTGGTGATATGCGTTGATGTTGCCGTTGTGAATACCAAGTCTGTTAAGGTACTCAGAAATAAGCTGGTATGTAGTGAGGTCCTTGTCCTCTTTTGGCATACCGAAGTTGTTCCATGTGAAGTATTTTGTCTGATAGAGGTCTCCTGTAGCGACTTCATCCTCTGTAAGTCCCATAGTAGGGAGGTGATCTCCGAACATGATAACAAGTGTGTCCTCGCCTCTGGAATCAAGAGCATCAATGTACTGCTTAAGGAAATCATCTACGTTGTAAATACGGTTTACGTAGTATTCCCAAGCGTAATTCTCGCCCTCTGTTTTGCCGTTGGCCTTAACTTTGATAGCTGGATCAGTCTCTACTGGGTAAGTAGGGTAAGAACCGTGACCTTCTACTGTGATTGTGTAAACAAAATCGCTACCATCAGTTGAATCCATGGCATCCATTGTGCCTCCGATGAGAATGTCATCAGTTGGCCAGTTGCCAAGTGGAGTGTATTCTGTAATATCAAGCATTTCCTTAGAAGAGAATGTATCAAATCCCATCATAGAAAATGCGTTAGCTCTAGAGTAGAAGTTACCACCATTGTTGTGGACAATGTGTGTGGCATAGCCATCATCGTGAAGTACGTCGGCATAGCTTTCTACGTCAGTTTCCTTAAGGATAGTCTTCTGTGGGTACTCACCTGGGCCAAAGAAGTTGCAGCTAAGGCCTGTGAGAATCTCAAACTCAGAGTTACATGTACCAGCACCAACAACAGGAACAATACAGTGACCTGTCGAGTAGTTGTCCTCGAGATAGTGAACGAAAGGAATTGGATCTTCGCTTGTCTCAAGGAATTCACACTCAGACACATCATAGAATGACTCGAGGAGCATAACAACGATATTAGGCTTATTGTCACCAGTGTCGATTTCTGTGACTGTAAGATTGCCATCTGACTGACCATCCTCGCCAGCAATATCGTATGTTGTAGTCTGGATTGAATCCACGTAAGCTTGGTCAGCTTCGATGATGGATTTAATCTTTGAGTCTGAATAACCAAATGGTCTGTTCATACCTCTATCAAGTACCGAGGTAGAAAAACCATACAAATAACCGTAATCAAGATAACCCTGTGAAAGGTTGCCAAAGTATGAAGTCATAACACCAGAGCTTCTAAGGAAGATGGTAGTAGGATAAAGAGATATGAAAAGTGCAATTACAAGCACAAGTCTCTGCCAGAAAGGCTTCACATCTTTTTTCTTTGGACCAAACTTTGCGTAAATAACTAATATAATAATGTAGATGATAAGCGCAATAATGGAAATGATTGCTTGTGTTGCTGAAAAGTAATTGCTATCTTGCATAGTCAGCAAATCGCTTATCATATAAAGGTCGGTGTAACCAAAAGGCGATACACGGTTTAGTAGGATAATACAGTTAATAATACCGAGTATTATAAATATCATACTGATAAATAGTCGCCACCAGCCCCTGCGTCTACTGAGGAATACAATGCTAAGTGCAACGAATATACAGTAGGAATTAAATAGGAAAGGACCGGTGTGATCTATTACGAAACCACAGGCCTGAACCAATGAGTGCCTTGATAGCCACTCCATAATAAATACAAGTAACATAGAAAGTGGAATGTGCATCCAAAATGCATAGTCAGTCCACAGTTTTATCCAACCTTTATGAAATTTTGAATCGAAGTACCATTTGGCTGCCTTTGAATTAGCAAGGGCAACAAACGGCTTTTTTATTATCTGACGTCCTTGTTTAAAAAAGGCGCCGATTTTGCCAAAAATCTTTTTCATGAGCCCTCCGATTATGTTAAACTTATCTTTGAAACATAATCCAACGGATTATAACACTTTATTATTTATTAGGCAAGAAAGCGAGATTCGTTTTAAATGAAGCTTCAATTTCACAAGAAGGGTATACCTACAAATATTCTCAAGAGAATGGCAGTGCTATTTGTGGTATTTATCATTTCTGTAGTTTTTTTTGAAATAATAACAAATATATCAGAAAGCGTTAAAGTTAGTAAGCAATCAGATGCAACGCTTCCTATAGTATCTATCAACTTTTTAGGCGATGCATCAACAGAGCTACATGGCTATGTTAATGAGATGGACCCTGCTTATATGAGAGATGCCATTATTCCTCTTGATAGCGAGAGAAATGTTAACATATCTATCCAGTGCAAGGATTTTGACGTGGATTCGTTAGAGTACGCTATTTTATCTCTTGACACTCAGAGAAATATTTCAAAAAACAAGCTAAATTTCAATAAAAAAGGTGACATAATTACAGCTAGCTTTCAGGCTGAGAACCTTATTGAGAAAAATGAAGAGTACCTTCTTGTTTTAACAATTAAAAATGACGAACGTGAAGTATACTATTACACCAGAATTATGCAGCCTGAGGGATGCAATGAAGAAGATATATTGGATTTTGCCCAGTATTTCCACAAAACAGCACTTTCCGATGATGCTGGCGACCTGGCTACATATATAGAGCCTGATCCATATACAACTAGTGAGGATTTAAGCCATGTAACCATTAATTCATCTTTGTCGCAGGTTGCATATGGTACCTTTGATGGCAAACAGGTGGGAGATGTAAGGGTATCGCTTACGGATATCAGTACCAATTACATAACGTTGACATTTAACTACTTGCTCACTAGAAAAAATGATGATAAAAGCGAGTATTATACCTGTTCAGAAGATTTCAGAATTAGATATACAGCGGACAGAATATATTTACTTGCCTATGACAGAACTATGGAGCAGTTGTTAGATGAGGATTCTGTTGTTATCAAGAATAATCTTTTGAATATAGGTATTACAGATCCAAATGTACAATATCTCTCTAATGAGACAGGTACAATCGTATCATTTGTACAAAATGGTAGTTTGTATGAGTACAATCAGACTGACCGTAAGATGAAGGAGATATTTACTTTTGTAGATAACCCAACAGATTCTAGACTTACATATGACCAGCATCAGGTACTTCTTTTAAATATAGATGAATCAGGAACAATGGATTATGTGGTTTATGGATACATGAATTCAGGAAACCACGAGGGTCAGTGTGGAATCAATCTATTCCATTATGATGCTATAAACGATGTCTCTACGGAGCAGGTATTTATCACTACTTCAAGCTCATATCAGATACTGAACGCTAATTTCTCAGAGCTACTGTACGAGACTGCAGATAATGATTTTTACATCATGGTAAATGGTACATTGCTTTACATGTCCCTTAATGAGCTTACAACCAAAGAGCTTATGACTGGTCTTGACGATGCTCAGTATGCCGTATCTGGCTCAAGAAGATATTTAGCATGGATGGATGAAGCCACAGTGGCTGAAGTAATCCACATTATGGATTTGGAGACTGGCTCAAGTTTTGATATAAAAGCTAATGAAGGTGAGGTTCTTAAGCCTCTTGCATTTATAGAAGATGACTTTATTTATGGAGCAGTTAAAAAGAATGACATTATGGTGGATGGTGCAGGATCTACTATCTATCCAATGTACAAGCTAACTATCTCCGGTATCTCTACAGGCAAAGCATATGAGCAAAAGACTTATCAAAAGAGTGGTTACTATATTAATAATATAGATTTACAGTCATATACAATTTATCTGGACCGAATCAAGATAGATGCTGATGGAACAATTCTTCCCGTAGAGGAAGACACTATTAAAAATAGTGTAGGTGAGCAAAACAAGGCAGTTCCAATTAACACAGCCATGGATGATGTAAAACAGCAGGTTGTGATATTTAGTATGACTCCATTGGAGGAAGATGAAAAACTTGGAAAAGTAGATTACGAAATGACTGGTCTTGTGCTTGCTGATGAAAGCAGAACTGTTTCTGTAGCATCGGCAACTAGCTCAACACAGTACTTTGTATATGTAGGAAGTAAGGTATCACTGGCCACAGATGATTTGATATCTGCTATAGCAGAGGCAGATGCTAATATGGGTATCGTACTTGATAACGAGCCTAAATATGTATGGAAACGTGGCCGCAAGTCATACCAGAACACAATTACAGGTATAGCAGTTGGTTCTAGTGATTCCGAGGCTAGTGGAATGGCAAGAGCACTTTCGGCGATGCTGGTTCATGAAGGCGAAAATGTCCAGGTTCATAACCTCATAGAATCAGGAGAGACTCCTATTTCAATACTTTCAAGGACATTGAAGGGATATGACATACTAGACCTTACAGGAGCATCATTAACCCAGGTTCTCTACTATGTAAACCTAGGAAATCCGGTATATGCTTACACCGGTGATGACACAGCAGTCTTAATTGTTGGATATGATGCAGCTAACATTATTTACTTTGATCCTATGACCAATACAAACTCAAAGATGGGATTAAGTGATGCACAAGAATATTTTGAAACATACGGAAATGTATTCGTAAGTTACATAAATTAATAAGATAAAATAAAAGGCCTGGTTCGAAAGAACCAGGCCTTGATTTTAATATTCGCCAGCTTTGTACCTGTTGATAAGCTTTTCGATACGTCCATAAGGATTGAGAAGCTCTGAGATTGAGCAGTCATGATTAAGAGTATCGATGATATATGCGATGTACTTAGACATGTCACACTTAATAAAGTAGTCTCTGTCCTGAATCTCCTGTGGGAGATATGTAAGGTTTGTAGTAACCACCTTGTAGATGATGCCGTCAGCAACTGCCTGATCGAACTTGTCCATTCCGTTTGTGAAAAGACCAAATGTTGCAACTACGAAGATGCGGTTAGCATTACGCTTTTTAAGCTCTGTAGCTACATCAATCATAGACTCGCCTGAAGAAATCATATCATCTACGATGATAACGTCCTTACCTGCTACATCGTTACCTAAGAACTCATGAGCAACGATTGGATTACGTCCGTCAACAATGCGGCTGTAATCACGACGCTTGTAAAACATACCAACATTAACACCAAGTACTGATGCCATGTATACAGCTCTCTTTGTACCGCCCTCATCTGGTGAGATGATCATAAGGTGGTCATTATCAAGAGTTAAATCCTTGCAGTTCTTAAGGATGCCCTTAAGGAACTGATATGTAGGAGAAACAGTCTCAAAGCTGTATAAAGGAATAGCATTCTGAACACGTGGGTCGTGAGCATCAAATGTGATGATGTTATCAACACCCATGTGGATAAGCTCCTGAAGAGCCATAGCACAGTCAAGAGACTCGCGTCCGCTACGACGATGCTGTCTTCCCTCATAGAGGAAAGGAATAATAACAGTGATACGCTTAGCCTTGCCCATTGCAGCTGCAATGATACGCTTTAAGTCACAGTAGATATCGTCTGGACTCATGTGGTTCTCATGACCACATACAGTGTAAGTAAGGCTATAATTAGTAACATCAACAAGAATGTATAAATCAAGTCCACGGACAGATTGATTTATAACACCCTTACCCTCGCCTGAACCGAAACGAGGACACTCTGCGTCTACGATGTAAGAATCGCTGCGATAACCAGCAAGTGTAATAATAGACTGGTCGCTCTTGCGCTCCTGTCTCCACTGAAGGAGATAGTCGTTAACCTTCTCAGCAATCTTTGAACAGCTCTTGTGAGGAATTAATCCTAACTCAGCCATTGGGGGTGTGTTTTCCAACACGATTTCATTGTTTGGCATGTTTTGCTCCTTGAATAATATTTAATTGTTAATTACTTTCTTTATACGAATATCCTCGCCTATTAGTTTGAGAACGTCATAGTTAGAGAATACTCTAGAAGTAATGCGTTCACTGTAAGTGTCCCTCATCTCTTCAAATGAGAGATTAGTAGAAATGATAGTGGATTTGTTCCTAAGGAGTCTCTCATTGAGACACTGGAATAATCTCGCTGTAGTAAAAGAATTCTGGAACTCAGTTCCTAAATCATCAATTATCAATAAATCACAATCAAAAATCTGGTCGTGAATGTCTGCTACATCAGCGTTTTTCTTGAAAGTTTGCTCCTCGAAAACGCGGAAAAGTTCGAAGGCTGTAAAGTAGATTACAGATACGCCATCGTCCAAAAGTGCCTTAGCAATACAGTTAGAAAGGAAAGTCTTTCCGCAACCCGTCTGCCCAAGCAACAAGAGATTACCACCTTTTTCTTTAAAATTCTGCACAAAGTTTTTAGCTCTTTCTAGGGCTATTTGTGCAGTGGCACGGGCGCTAACCTCAGAATTACCCTCAAAATAGTTTTCGTCGTATACATTTAAGTCATAAAAATCAAAGTTTTCCTTTGAAAGGATATTGCTGATGTTAGATTGCTTGTAAATGATATTAATGGCTGCCTGCTTGAAGCAATGGCAACGCTTACCATTGATGAAACCAGTATCCTTACAATCAGGACAATCGTAAGGAGGCTCTAAATAGTCAACAGGAAATCCATGTGATAAAAGAAGGGATTCTCTGCGCTCTTTGAGCTCGTTAAGGCGGCGCTTTGACTCAGCTGCTGCCTCTGATACATCTTTTCCATCTAGTATTGCTGTGATAGAAGTAACTGAAACGGAAGAAGCCTCTGCGTCAAGTTCGGCAAGGGCTGGGATGGCCTCGTACACTTCATCTGTACGATATGAAACAATTTGGTTGTTACGTGACTGCTTATGATTATATTGGCGCATAAGCGCATCATATTGTTCGTTTGATAATGCCATTTTTCTTCTCCCCCTTTATGAAATCTAGTACCCCAATAACTTCTTCTCCAGAGCCTCATAGTTGTAATCGCGCTCTGTAAAATTCTTGAATTTGTTGTTAGTAGGCTTTGACTTAGCTGTAGTAGCAGAAGTCTGACGAGCCTTTGCAAAAGAATCCTTTGCTGAGTTCTTTGCCTGGAAGTCCTCATCAAGCTTAGCAATGTCATCTAAGCTCTTAACAGATGCTTTGTACCATTTAGTAAGAATAGAGTCCGCATACTTAAATGATGGTCTATTAGTCTGTGAGATTGTTCTAGAGCAAGCCTCGCAAATAATATCTAAACTAAGACTATATGTGTTAGCCCATTTATCAATATAGTTGAGCTCAGACTCAACCAAATCTCTTCCTGAGATGCCCATGGCCCTTTTGATGCCATAGACAGTGTTGTTTCTGTCGGCGCTAGTCTTTCTGGCAGCCTCGACTGTGGTGATACCGTCCTCTGCCCAGTTTCTGGCAACAGTATCCATGTAGTGGAAGCTAGTGTGACCGCCGTCGATGCATGTCTCGATAAGATACTGAATCAAATCTGGAGTCATGTGTAAGCTGTCGTACCAGAAAAGTAAAGTAGTTGTATCGCTAGTAGAAAGTGGACGACCAAGATAAGTCTGAGTAACGAAAAGCAAATCGCTAACGTCGGCCTCTTCCTTGAAAGCCTTTAATTCGTCAGGGCTGTAATTTGGTCGTACAACCTCTAGCTTGTTTGTTTTATTAGTGATAGGTGATGGATTATGATCTGGTGCGCTAGCAACAAATGGGCTAGCACACGCAGCATAATCAGCTTGTGGTGCAGAATCGAAGGTGTTCGCATCCACTAAACAGATTCCTGAAAGCTCATTATCTGAAGAATATTCAAGATGAAGCAGGCCCACTTTCTCCCAATAAGTGAAAGCTCGCATTACGTCTTTTTCTGTGTGGTCTAAGCAGTCCGCCAACTGCTCGATGGAAAATTCGTACCCATCTTTATTTAGACAACGAAGTAGATAAAGGTAAGTCTTGACGTATTCCCCATTGGCATCTTTCATGAAATCATCAATAAAAGTATTAGAAACACAAGTAAAACCCGAGTTATTACTAGTGTGCAACATGATGTCAGCCATAAAATTATCCTCTCCTCGTAACTTGAGGCAAATTATATCAAAGGATGAGCAAAAAGAAAAGGGCATGACCCCCGCAAAGCCTTGTAAATAAAGGGTTTGTGAGAATTGTGGACAATGTGGATAACCCGTATACTTACCATAAAAAAGGCAAAAAAAATCCACATTTAGGTCAAGGGAAAAACCCCTTGAAAAATGTGGATAATGTGGATAACTATTTGTTAAGTAGGTTTTCGCCTACTAAATACACGTCTCCGGCGCCCATAGTTATCAACAGGTCATTGTTAATAAGATTTTTTTCTAAAAATTTTTCACAGGCATCGAATGAACCTAAATAATGTACCTCTGTGCCTAACTTTTCTATTCTATCTGCAATGTCTTTTGCGCTGACGCCATAGATATCTGGCTCTCTAGCTGGATAGATATCTGCAAGAACAACCATGTCTGCTGCTGAAAGTGCCTGAGCAAAATCATCAAGGAAGCTCAATGTTCTGGTGTATGTGTGAGACTGGAAGCAAACAATTAATCTACCGTGAGGATAGTTCTTGGCAGCTGCAAGGCTAGCCTTAATCTCTGTTGGGTGATGAGCATAGTCATCAATAACTGTAGCCCCATTAAAAGTACCCTTGTATTCGAAGCGGCGATGAGCGCCACCGAACTTAGCAAGGCCTGCGATAATGTGCTTGTAATCAATACCCATCTCAAGGCAAAGAGCTATAGCAGAAAGGGCATTGCTTATGTTGTGATCGCCAGGTACGTTAAGAGATACTCTCTCAAGAGGTGTGCCATTAAATACAGGAGTGAAGCTAGCATAGCCCTTTTCATTATATGAAATATCAGAAGGGACCATATTAGCATCGCCCTTAAGTGCGTAAGTGATTACCTTGCATTTAACATCCTGAGTGAAGTAGTTAACATCATCTATTTCATTATTAATGATAAGTACACCGTCAGCAGATGTGTTTTCCGCAAATTTCTTAAATGAAGCGCGAACATTTTCAAGGTTCTTGAAGAAATCAAGATGATCTGCTTCTACATTTAAGATAATGTTGTATTTAGGGAAAAATGAGTGATAGCTGTTAGTATACTCACATGCTTCCGTAATAAAGATATCACTGTCGCCAACATGAACGTTGCTGTGGATGGCATCCAAAATACCGCCAACAGAAATAGTTGGGTCACTTGCCGTCTCAAGGAGAATCTGGCTGACCATGGAAGTGGTAGTAGTCTTGCCGTGTGTTCCAGCAACTGTGATAGAGCGACTGTAGTTCTCCATAATTTCGCCAAGTAGCTCGGCTCTAGTAAGCATTGGCTTGCCAGAGGCCTTAGCAGCCTTGAACTCTGGATTATCCTCGTGGATTGCAGCAGTGTATACGATTAGATCGATATCATCTGTAATATTAGCTGCAGCCTGTGGATAATTAATATTAGCTCCAAGGGCACTTAAATGCTCTGTGAGCTCTGATGATGCACGGTCAGATCCTGAAATAGTAAATCCGGCACCAAGTAATATCTCAGCTAAACCACTCATACTGATGCCGCCAATTCCTATAAAATGAACGTGAATCTTGTCGTTAAAGTTTATTTTGTACATTTCAAATCTTCTTCCTTATATTTTAATAAGTAGTAAAAAAATCCAACATATCAACATTACCCCCAATTGGATTTAGTTTCAAGAGTTTTATTGTGCTATTTTAGCAAAACATTTAGTGAAGTTTACTTCAAATTGTCTAACAATTAACAATCCTTTCGTAAAAATTATGAATATTATTGCGTGCAATTGAACACTTTGTTATACTAAATGCATAAGATTGTGAATTTCTTTAGGGATTTGCGTGATTAGGGGGAGTTCTTAGGGGTTTTTATATGGGGACATCCCTCATTGACAGCATGAGAAAGGCAGATGATAGGGATGATTAGAAAAGAAATGATCGCAATGCTTCTTGCTGGCGGGCAGGGGAGCCGCCTGGGCGTGTTGACGTCAGACGTAGCAAAGCCAGCAGTCTCTTTCGGAGGAAAGTATAGGATTATCGATTTTCCTCTTTCAAACTGTATCAATTCGGGGATTGATACCGTTGGCGTTCTAACTCAGTATCAGCCGCTGGTCCTAAATTCTCATATTGGAATTGGTATTCCATGGGATTTGGACAGAAATAATGGTGGTGTAACAGTACTTCCACCATATGAAAAGAGCGATACAAGTGAGTGGTATTCCGGAACGGCCAATGCTATTTTCCAGAACATTAAATACATGGAGAATTATAATCCAGAGTATGTGCTTATCCTTTCAGGTGACCACATATATAAGATGGATTATGAGGCCATGCTTGATTTTCATAAAGCAAAGGGTGCAGATGTAACTATTGCCGTTATTCCTGTGCCAATTGAAGAAGCTTCAAGATTTGGTGTAGTTATTACTGATGATGAAAAGCGCATCAGTGAATTTGAGGAGAAACCTCCTCAGCCACGAAGCAATCTTGCTTCCATGGGTATCTACATTTTCAGCTGGAAGGCTCTTAAGGAATCACTTTTAGCACTTAAGGATCAGAGCAATTGTGATTTTGGTAAGCACGTGCTTCCTTATCTTCACGAGAAGGGCTCACCGATGTATGCTTATGAGTTCAACAGCTATTGGAAGGATGTTGGAACCCTTGGCTCATATTGGGAAGCCAATATGGAGCTTATTGATTTGATTCCAGAGTTTAACTTATATGAAGAGTTCTGGAAGATATACACCAATCAAAATATTATCGAGCCACAGTTTGTTGCTAGTTCAGCAGTGGTTGAAAAGGCAATTATAGGAGCTGGTGCTCAGATATATGGAGAGGTTTATAACTCAGTACTTGGTGCTGGTGTTGTAATAGAAGAAGGAACAGTTATCCGCGATTCAATTATTATGGAAGGTGTTACCATCGGTAAGAATTGCGTGATAGACAAATCGATTATCGCCGAGAATACGGTAGTAGGCGAAGGCACAGGAATAGGTCAAGGAGAAGAGGCACCTAGCAAGTTGAATGCCAGCATATATGGATTTGGTCTTGCGGTTATAGGTGAGAATTCAACTATTCCAGCCCATGTAACTATTGGAAAAAATACAGCTATCAAAGGCGAGACTAGCGATGCAGATTATCCTGACGGACAGCTGGCTAGTGGCGGCTACATTATCAAGGCAGGTGATCGATTATGAAAGCATTAGGAATTATACTAGCGGGTGGAAACTCAAGCAGAATGCAGCAGCTCACCGATAAGAGAGCCATTGCTGCTATGCCAATAGGAGGCAGCTACAGATGTATCGATTTTGTCCTTTCGAATATGACAAACTCGCACATACAGACAGTTGCCGTACTTTCACAGTACAATGCAAGATCTCTTAACGAGCATCTTAATTCGTCAAAATGGTGGAACTTTGGTAGAAAACAGGGAGGTCTCTTCCTATTTACTCCAACAGTTACTACTAATAATAGTTGGTGGTATAGAGGAACCGCAGATGCCATTTGGCAAAATATTGATTTCTTAAAGAAAAGACATGAGCCTTATGTTATTATAGCAAGTGGTGATTGTGTTTATAAATTAGATTTCAACAAGGTTCTTGATTATCACATTGCTAAGCAAGCCGACATTACAGTGGTCTGCGCTAAGTTGCCAGAGGGTGACGATATTAACCGCTACGGAGTAGTGGAAATGGATAGAGATGGCAGAATATTGGAATTCGAGGAGAAGCCAATGGTTGCCAAATCAGACATTGTTTCAGCAGGCGTATATGTAATTAGGCGAAGAGCTCTCATTGATTTGCTTGAAGAATGCAACAAAGAGGGCAGATACAATTTTGTTACAGACATTCTCATAAGATACAAGAGCATGAAGAGAATCTATGGATATCGCATGGAAGGCTATTGGGCTAACATAGCTGACGTAGATAGCTACTTCAAGGCAAACATGGATTTCTTACGCAAGGATGTTAGAGATAGTTTCTTCCATACAGAGCCAGGAGTTTTTTCAAAGACTCACGACCTGCCACCTGCAAAATACAATTCAGGCTCGCGGGTTTCAAATTCTCTGATAGCAGGAGGATGTATTATCAATAGCACAGTAGAGAATTCTGTACTGTTTAAGAAAGCGTTCGTTGGCAACAATTCAGTTGTTAAGAATTGTGTCATCTTGAACGGAGCATACATAGGGGACAACGTGCACGTAGAAAATTGCATTGTTGAAAGCCATGAGACATTGCTCAGCGGATCCACATATATTGGGGAAAATGGAATCCGCATAGTAACCGGAAACAAGAATCGATACGACATGCCAGTTGGGGAGGTATAACACAATGCAAATTACAGACATTAGAATTCGCAAAATTGAGAAGGAAGGCAAAATGAAAGCGGTTGTTTCAGTAACAATCGACGAGGAATTTGTAATTCACGACATCAAGATTATTGAAGGAGATAAGGGACTCTTTATCGCTATGCCATCAAGACGTGGTTCAGAGGGCGGCTATAAAGACATTGCACATCCTATTCGCTCTACCACAAGAGAGCAGATGCAGACAATGATTCTTAATAAATATAAGGAAGAGTTCCCAGAGTAGGATTTATGTTTTTAATTGTTGGTCTAGGCAACCCAGAGAGGAAGTACGAAGGAACCAGACATAATGTAGGCTTTGAAGCTATAGATGTCATTTCTAAAAAATATGGAATAGAAGTCAACCAAAAAGAGCAAAAAGGCTTGGTTGGCAAAGGCATGATAAATGGCTACAAAGTTATTCTGGTAAAGCCTCAGACTTATATGAACCTTAGCGGAGAGTGTGTAGCACCTCTAGCTGATTATTACGATGTGGATCCAGAGACAGAGCTAGTTGTGATATCAGACGACGTTTCACTTTCTACTGGCAATATTAGAGTCAGAAAAAAGGGAAGCGCTGGAGGCCATAATGGTCTTAAAAATATCATTGCTCTTTTAGGCTCTAATGTATTCCCACGTATTAGAGTTGGAGTTGGAGAGTGTACAGATGGGGACATGGTTAGCCATGTGCTTGGTCGCTACGATGCTGAGGATAGAGAGCGCGTTGACGCGTCAATGGAGAAGGTTTTAGGCGCCGTGGAACTGTTTTTAGCAGGTGAATTAGATGCTGCTATGAATAAGTACAACGTTAAAGAAAAGCTTGATTAAATGGTAAAGGGCGTATCTTTTATGGATACTGCCCTTTTTGTGTGTGTTTTATTATTTACAATATGATATAAAAAAATTATACTTTAAAATGTAATGCAAAAAATAACATTATTATCTTGAATAAGAGGGAGATCAGAAGTTGGAAAAAAGTATTAAAATCAAAGCAAAGATGCTAGGCAATGTTGAAATATCATATCAAGGAAAGCCATTTACAATTGAGCGTAATAACACAACAAAAGTAAATCAGCTGTTTCAGATGTTATTATATTTTCCTAATGGATTAACTAGGGATCAGATTATGTACAATCTTTTCCATAACGAGGAGATTGCTGATCCATCTAACAGCCTTAGAGCGCTAGTTTTTCGTCTTAGAAGAGCCCTTCCTAAGGTAGGCCTTCCAGAGGAAGACTATGTATATGTAAAAAGAGGCGTCTACAAAATCAATCCATCAATTGTTGTAGATTGTGATGCTATCGCATTTGAGGAGGCAGCCAAAAAGGCATTGGCATGTGAAGATGCCAAAGAACAGCTTCTTCTTTTACAGGCAGCATGTGATATGTACACAGGAGATTTTTTGCCAGGACTTAGCGGTTCTGATTGGGTAATCACTGTTCAGGTACGCCTTAAAAAGCTATATGATCGATGCGTAAAGCAGATTTGTGAGCTTTCCATTGTATCAAAGGATTTCAAGACTGTTTACGAGGTATCCAGCAGAGCAAATAATTTTTATCCTTATGACGGATGGCAGACATATGAGATGCAGGCTTTGATTGAGCTTGGTAAGTCAAAGGAAGCTCTTAAGCTTTATGAAGATACAGAGAATCTCATGTTTGAGGAATTAGGCGTTTCTATTTCTCCACAGATGACAAGACAGTTAGATCTTCTTGGTGGTCAGATTAAAAACAGCACTGACATGATTAGTGAGGTTAAGAAGAATCTCGACACCTCGAAGGAAGACATAGAGGGTGCCTTCTATTGCACTTATCCTAACTTTGTTGAGAGCTATAGATACATTAAGAGAGTAATTAAGCGTTCTGGTCAGGCTGCATGGCTTATGCTCTGCACTATTACAGACGGCAAGGGATTTGCTCTTGATAGTTCAGATAGATTGACAACACTCGCTGAAGAGCTTTCAGAGGCAATTAGATTAGCTGCCCGCGGTGGTGATATGTACGCGAGATATTCTAATAATCAGTTTGTAGTGCTATTACTTGACATTACACAGGAGGACTGTGTACTAGTTCAGGCTCGAATTAACGAGAATTTGAGCAAGGAATCTAGAAAGAGATATATTAAGTACAATGTTGCTCCAGTTAATCTTCAGAGTGCAGGTACAGATGAGGATACAAGAGAGCTTAATGACATGATTCAAGGAGAAAAGTAATGGCAATTTCAGCGAGAATGGGAAGAGCTGCCAATTGCATTGGCATTATTGTCGATAAGCAAGTTGATGGCTTTTCTGGAAGAATTACCCATAGATTTCAAAAAGATCCGGTGTTGTTCACAGATTTACCAGAGCTTTTTTGTAGAATAATAGAAGTGCTGGATGGATTGAACTATCCTGCCCGTAAAATCAACAAAAGACAGTTTAAGGGCTGCAAGGTGCCAGCTAAAAAAATCAAGCTTAAGCAGGGAATGAAACCTTCGATTCCAGTAAAAGACCTTTTAGGTGGTGAAGAAGGTTTTGTAGTTATGGTAGTTGGTCGTGACAACAGCACGATGCAGGGCGTAGTATATGATTCTGCACTTGATAAAGATTTCAAATTCAACGGGGATGTTGAGCTTTATCGAATACTCTACAAAAATTAAATACTAGGGGACACTGGAGGAAGCAAATGAGAAAAGTCAGCAATTTGCTTTCACTGATTGTTCTATGCGTTAGCTTAGCGGCTTGTGGAACCATGGGAGGTCCAGCCACTGAAGACTCATCAGGCACATCATCAGGTGGAGCACAGGCAAAGGAGTCGAAACAAGGAACTAGGGATAATACTATCCGAGTCCTTACTCCTGAGGCCAGTGGAACGGAAGTCTACGAAAATGATGATGCCTCTATTGATGTGAGCAATGCCAGCGATGGCTATGTGATGGTTGCATATAAAGGCTCGGCGGCTAAAGTAAGAATGCTAATAGAAACACCAGCAGGTAATACGTACAATTACCTAATGGATTTGGACGGTACCTATGATGTCTTTCCACTTTCAGAGGGAAGTGGTACATACAAAATCGGTGTTTACGAGAATCTGCATGATAATCAATATGCAGTGGCATTTTCGCAATCGGTGAATATAACCCTTAAAGATGAATATAGTATGTATCTGTATCCAAATGCTTACGTTCATTTTACTGCAAGTTCTACAGCAGTAAAAAAAGGACAAGAACTTGCTGCTGGAGCAGACACGGATTTAGATGTGGTGGAGAATGTTTATCATTACATTACCAAGAACATCAAATACGATTATGACAAGGCAGAGACAGTTGAATCTGGATATGTGCCAGATGTGGATGAGACACTTGCAACGGGCAAGGGAATTTGCTTTGATTACGCATCTTTAATGGGGGCAATGCTCAGGTCACAGGGAATACCTACAAGACTTGAGATTGGATACGCCGGTACGGAATATCACGCATGGATTTCTGTATATACAAAAGAAACAGGATGGATAGACAAGGTGATCCAGTTTGACGGTAGCAAATGGACCCTTATGGACCCAACACTTGGTTCATATGCCAATTCAAGTACCATTAAGGATCACTTAGCAGATGATACGTATTACCAGTTAAAGTATAAATACTAATTAAGGTGGGGCTATGAGCGATAAAAATAGAAAAAAATTAACTTCTGAGGAACTGTATGCTTTCTCCGATGAAATGGGAATGATGATTTCCAGCGGAGTTTCTGCAATTCAAGGACTTACAATGATGCTAGATGAGTCTGCGGGAGGCGAGGAAAAAGAGCTTCTCACAGAAATGGAGCAGGTTGTAGGTGAGACAGGTTCCCTTTCTAAAGCAATTGATGATTCAAATGTATTTCCAGATTATTTTGTAGAAATGGCAAAGATGGGTGAGACTACCGGTAAAATGGATTCGGTGCTCACTAATTTGGCTGCCCATTATTCACGAGAGATGGCTATCAGCAATGCAATCCGAAGTGCGGTTACATATCCACTTATGATGGTTGCAATGATGCTGATTATCATAATCGTGCTTGTTACTGAGATTATGCCTGTATTTGACCGAGTATTTAAACAGCTGGGTGGTACAATGGATGGTCTTTCTGGCGGCTTCCTTGCCTTTGGTAGTTTCCTTAAAGAGCATGGCATTATCTTTTTGATAATTCTTTTGGCAGTTATTGTGTACCTCATTGTTTTGAACAAATCAAAATGGGGTAAAAATCATAGAAATGGCCTTCTATATAAGAGCCGTCATTTTAAGTCAATTCACTCTAAGATTGCAACTAGCCGATTCGCTTCCGCTATGGCAATGACTCTTTCAAGTGGTATGGATGTAATGACAGCACTTGACGTCAGCAGCCGTATTGTAGAGGCTCCTGAATTTGAGAAAAAGGTTGAAAAGTGCAAGGATGCCTTTGCAGAGAGCATGGACATAGGAAGAGCATTTTCTGCATCTGGCATTTTTGGCGGATTATATGGTCGTATGGCTATTCTTGGCGCAAAGACAGGTAATATGGAAACTGTTCTTGAAAAGGTAGCCACTACATATCAGGAGGAGGCAGATGAGGAGATTAATGACTTAATCGCTGTTGTAGAGCCTACTCTTGTAATAGTTTTATCTGTTATTGTTGGAATTATTCTTTTATCAGTTATGTTGCCACTTTTGAACATCATGTCAGGGATGATTTAGTATGAGCAAGACTAGATTTGGAAGCCTAGACGGCATTCATCAAATTAAAAAGAAAAACTTTGCTAGTACCGCCATGGTATCAGCTTTGCTTTTTGTGCTTATTTTTATAGGCTTTCTGTTTGCTGTGTCAAAAGCTACAGAGGGGTCAGTCTCAGAACAGAGACAGAGTCTATCGGATGCTATTGATAGAGCTGTTATCCAGTGTTATGTAACAGAGGGCAGATATCCTGAGAGTTTTGAATACCTTAAGGAAAATTACGGAATTATCTACGATGATGAGATGTTTAGAGTGGACTATGTAATTTACGGCTCTAACATGAAGCCAGACGTGACAATAATCAATCTACAGTAATTTGGAGGAACAGCTTTGAGTAAAGCGAAGAGTCGAAAACATAATATTGATATCATGTTCCTCATGATTTTATTTTTGATATTCACTTTTTCTGCAGTGAGTGTTCTTTTGATGGCTGTTAATTCCTATAGAAGTGTTGTATCTGCTAACGAAAGCAATGCCAGTGCAAGAACTGCTATTGCATATATTAGGGAGGCAGTAAGACAGCACGATAATGAAGGGGCAGTTGATATCTCAAAGATTGACGGAACAGACTGCATTAGAATGGCCGAGGGAGAGGGCTTCTACTTGTATGTTTATGAGTATGATGGTTATCTTATGGCTCTTGAGGCAAAGGATGGTTCGGGGGTTACAGCTGATTTTGGCGACAAGATTTTAAAAATAAATAGTATGGATTTTGAGAAGGCATCAGATTCCAACACTATATATGTAAATATTGAGGATGAAAGCGGCGAAAAAGAGCAGGTTAGCATAGGAATTAAATCTAGTGTTAATAAAACTCCTTTTATCGAAGAGCCTCAGGAAAAGGAGGGTGACCATGAAGAATAGAAATAATGGCTCCCGAATTTTTCTTACGGAGCTTATGTTTTCAATCTTTTTCTTTATCATAGTAGCGGCTATATGTGTCCAGGCATTTGCTGGAAGTTTTGCTAAGAGCAAGGAAGCAGGTACACTTACGCAGGCAGTCAATGTGGCAACAAATGCAGCAGAAGAATATCTTACTAATGATGATTTTAGTTGCTTTACACAGTACTATGATGACAATTGGCAGAAAATCGACGATGGAAGCAATGCCACCTACAAGGCAACTGGTATAGTGACTGATCCTGAGACAAAGGGCAAATGCCAGTCCATACATTTGGTGGTTTCGACAATAGAGGATGAGGAGATTTATTCGATAGTGGTTGAAAAGGCCCTTAAGGAGTAAATATGGAGCACGCAAAGAAAGAACAGAGATCAATTATTAATATAGGAACAAGCCTGATGGTTGTTATTCTCATTGGTCTTGCATTTGCAGTTATTGCGGCTCTTACTATTTCATCAAGCCACAACAACTACAATCTTAGTAAAAAGCTTGCTGACCACACTGATGAATACTATGAGGCAAGCAATCAGGCTTATGAGAAAATTGCTGAAAGTGACTGGGCAGACCAGGAATTTCAGGTAGATATTAATGACAATCAGATTCTCTCGGTTCAGGTTTCTGGAGGAGAGATTACAAAGTGGCAGGTAGAGAACACTGGTAGCTGGGATGCCGATAGCACTCAGCCTGTTATGACAATAGAAGATTAATCGGGAGGGACTATGGCAATAGACATCGTAAGCTATTTAACAGACGCAGTAAAAAAATATAAGGCATCGGATGTGTTTATTATCACAGGTCGTGAGGTTTCTTTTAGAGTTAATGATCTGGTTATGACACGTTCTGAATTGGAAAATCAGTACTCTGAAAAATCAGAGCCAGATGAAGGCCCGGTTATGCCTGCAAAGGCTGAGGAGCTAGTTGAGCAGATATACAAGTTAGCTGGCCGAGATATTGAAAAATATAAAGAGCATGGGGATGATGATTTCTCATTTGCAATAAAAAATGTATCACGTTTTAGAGTAAATGCTTTCAAACAAAGAGGCACTTATGCAGCAGTAGTGCGTGTGATTACATTTACTTTGCCAGATTATAAGGAGCTTATGATTCCTGAGTCTGTAATTAATCTTGCAAACGAGTCCAAGGGCCTCGTGCTTGTAACAGGTCCTGCCGGAAGTGGTAAGTCTACAACACTTTCTTGCATTGTCGATAGAATTAACAATAATTACAACAAGCATATTATCACTCTTGAGGATCCGGTTGAGTATTTGCACAGGCATAGCAAATCCATCGTTTCTCAAAGAGAGATTCATCTTGATACAGAAAATTACGTGACAGCTCTTCGTGCCTCACTTCGTCAGAGTCCTGATGTTATCTTATTAGGTGAGATGCGTGATGCGGAGACCATTTCTGTTGCTATGACTGCAGCAGAGACCGGTCATTTGATTTTATCTACATTACATACAATCGGTGCAGCTAATACTATCGACCGAATTATCGATGTGTTCCCATCAGAACAGCAGCACCAGATTGCTTTGCAGCTTTCTATGGTTATCAAGGCAGTTGTGTCTCAGCAGCTTGTTCCAGCTGTGGATGGAACTCTTGTGCCTGCCTTTGAAGTAATGACAGTTACTCCTGCCATTCGTAACATGATTCGTGAGAATAAAGTGCCTCAGATTGAGGGTGTAATCTATTCTAGTGACACAGATGAGATGGTTTCTATGGATTCGAGCTTGTATAAATTGGTTCGAGAGGGTAAAATCACTAAGGATACGGCCATGGAATATGCCGTAAACGCAGAAATGTTAGGAAGAAGATTAGGAGTTTAGAGAGAAAATGGAATGTTTTAAACCGATGCTGTTTTCTTGCATGAAAAAGTATAGCAAGGAACAGTTTGCAAAAGACGTAGTATCTGGAATCATTGTGGCAATCATCGCATTGCCACTTTCTATTGCACTTGCACTTGCTTCAGGCGTTGGTCCTGAGCCAGGTCTTTATACTGCAATAGTGGCTGGCTTTTTGATTTCATTTTTTGGTGGTAGTACAGTTCAGATTGCTGGACCTACAGCTGCCTTTGCTACAATTGTTGCTGGAATAATAGCTACAGATGGAATGGATGGACTTATCATCGCTACCATCATGGCTGGTATTATTTTGATTGTGCTTGGACTCATTAAGGCTGGCGCATTAATCAAATTTATTCCTTATACAATCACAACCGGTTTTACAGCCGGTATCGCAGTTACTATTTTGATTGGCCAGTTCAAGGATTTCTTTGGAGTAGATTTCAGGGGTGAAAAGCCAATCGAGACAATTGATAAGTTAAAAGTATTTTTCAGCAATATTGATACAATCAACTATCAGGCAATGATTGTTGGTATTGTATGTCTTGCAGTGCTTATTATCTGGCCTAAGTTTTTCCAGAAAATACCTGCATCAATCATCGCTGTATTTGTTGGAATTGCTATGGTAAAGGGTCTCAATCTTAAAGTAAACACTATTGGTGTTCTTTATCCAGACTTGAAGGCAGGCCTTCCATCTGTTTCAGTTCCACATTTTTCATTTGCACTTATTAAAAATGAGATGCCAAATGCATTCACAATTGCTATCCTTGCTGCTATTGAGTCCCTTCTTTCAGCTGTAGTTGCTGATGGTATGGTAAATAGCAAGCACAGAAGCAACCAGGAGCTTATTGGACAGGGAATTGGTAATATCGGTTCAGTATTGTTTGGCGGTATTCCTGCTACAGGAGCTATTGCTCGTACAGCTGCCAATATCAAAAATGGTGGTCGTACACCAATTGCTGGTATCGTACATTCAATTACACTTTTAGTTATTCTTGTAGTGCTTATGCCATATGCAAAGTTCATTCCAATGCCATGTATCGCAGCTATTCTTTTCCAAGTAGCTTACAATATGTGTCAGTGGAGACCATTTGCAAGACTTGTAAAATATGCTCCAAAGTCAGATATCATCGTACTTGTTTTAACATTTGTACTTACCGTAGTATTTGACCTTGTTGTTGCTATTGAGTGGGGTATGATTGTTGCCTGCATTCTCTTCATTAAGAGAATGAGTGAGGAGACTCATGTCAGCGGTTGGACATACCAGAAGGACGACGAGGAGTTTGTAGATGATCTTCGTCCAGTTGCTAAGGAAATCCGTGTATTTGAGATTACAGGACCACTTTTCTTTGGTGTATCAGATATGCTTGCAGAGAGCATCAATGTAAAGGACTTCACAAAAGTTTTAGTTATCAGAATGCGTTCAGTTCCAGCCATTGATGTAACAGCACTTCGTGCTCTTAGAGATCTTGTGGATGGAGCTGAGAAGAAGGGTGTCACAGTAGTATTCTCACATGTTAACGAGCAGCCTCGTCATATGATGGAAAAGGCTGACTTTATTAATCGAGTTGGTGCGGATAACTTCCAGCCAAATATCGATGCAGCTTTAGATAGGGCTGAAAAATTAGTAAATAATTAGTTTTTTAAATCATGGTTAAATTATGAAAACATTTCTTGAACCATTTAAATCACTTACAGCTGTAGAGTCTCTTAGAGAGGCTCTACATAAATATGGGAAAGTTTACGATTTAACTGGGTGTGCTGATAAGGCACACCTTATTTTTGGTATAGGCGTAGATGCAAAATACAAGCTTATCATCACATCAGATGAACTTAAGGCTAGAGAATTATATGATGAGTACCGTTTCTATGATTCAAATGTAGTGTATTTTCCTGCAAAGGATTTCCTGTTCTATCAGTCTGATATAAGAGGAAATGCTTTGACTAGAGAGCGTATGCAGGCTATTGAGGCGGTTATTTCGGAAAATAGCTGTACAGTAGTGACTACTATCGATGCTTTGATGAACAAGCTACCAGCCCTTTCTTATTTTGAAGATGGAGTTGTTGCTATTTCTGATACAGACACAGTGGAGCTTGAGGCACTTCGTCGCAAGCTTGTAGCTATGGGCTATGAAAATGTAGGCACCTGTGAGCATCCGGGCGAGTTTGCTGTCCGTGGTGGTATTATCGATGTTTTTCCTCTTACCAATGATTTGCCAGTTCGTATAGAGCTGTGGGGTGATGAGGTGGATAGTATTCGCTCCTATGACCCATCAAATCAGAAATCTATTGAAAATATAAATTCTGTTTTAATATTTCCTGCAGTAGAGCTAATATTAAGCGCTGAAGAGGTTGAGGCCGGTCTTAAAAAGATTGAGGCTGAGCGCGATGAGCGCTATGAAGCATACCGCAAGGAAATGAAGACAGAAGAGGCATATCACCTTAAGACTTATGCAGATAGAGTTGTGGAAGAGACTAGAGAATGGGGCTTAAGCCAGGAGCTTGAGACCAACCTCACTTATTTCTGCGACAAGCTAGGTTCCTTTATTGATTTTATGCCAAAGGGCACCTATGTATTTGTAGATGAGATTCAAAAGGTGATAAGCAAAGGCGAGGTAACAGAGACTGAATTTTCCGATGCAATGACTAGACGTGTCGAGTCAGGATATATGCTCAAGGGCCAGATGGACATGCTCTATGGAGTTTCAGAGATAATAGGCAAAATAGAAAAATTCCCTACTACCTTGATGTCTGTTTTAGATGCCAAGAATAAATACATCAAGTCTGCAGATCATTTCAGTATCGCAGTTCAAGGGGTAAACGCATACAACGGCAGCTTTGAGCTTTTGACAAAAGAACTGCTTCAATATAAAAAACGCAAATATAGAGTTCTTCTTGTGACTAGCTCAGCCACTAAGGGACAGCGTCTAGCAGAAGACCTTTTAGAAGAGGGATTGAATGCATATTTTACTATGGATTTAGACCATGAGATTAATCCTGGTGAGACTATGCTATGCGTTGGTAATATTAAAAGAGGATTTGATTACCCTGATTCTGCTTTTGTAATGCTGTCTGATGGAGATATCTTCGGACATGTAAGAAAGAAAAAGCGCCGTGTTAAGAAGTATGAGGGTGAGTCCATATCTTCATTCTCTGACTTGCATGTTGGAGATTTTGTAGTTCACGAAAACTATGGTCTTGGTATCTACAAGGGTACTGAACAGATGGAGCTTGATAAGGTTATCAGGGACTATATCAAGATAGAGTATGCCAAGGGAAGCAATCTCTACGTGCTTACATCCCAGCTTGATCAGATTCAAAAATACTCTGGTCCAGACGGCAAAAAGCCAAAGCTTAATTCTCTTGGAGCAGGTACTCAAGAGTGGAATAGAACAAAGCAAAAGGTTCAGTCTGCTGTAGGTGTGGTTGCAAAGGAGCTTGTTGACCTTTATGCACTTCGCCAGAATACAGACGGATTCGTATATGGGCCTGATACAGTATGGCAGCGTGAGTTTGAGGAAAGTTTCCCTTATGAGGAAACTGATGGCCAGCTGGAGGCAGTTGCAGCTATAAAAAAGGATATGCAGTCTAAAAAAATCATGGATAGACTTATCTGTGGTGATGTAGGTTTCGGTAAGACTGAGGTAGCAATGCGTGCTGCTTTCAAGGCTGTACAAGAGGGCAAGCAGGTTGCGTACTTGGTGCCTACCACAATTCTTGCTCAGCAGCACTACAACAATTTCATCCAGAGAATGGGTGGCTATCCTGTTAATATGGGACTGCTTTGCAGATTTAGAACTCCAGCTGAGCAGAAAAAGACGATTGAAGGCTTGAAAAATGGCATGGTAGATATTGTCATTGGAACTCACAGATTGCTTTCAAAGGATATAGAATTCAAGGATTTGGGACTCCTTATAATAGATGAGGAGCAGCGCTTTGGCGTTAACCATAAGGAACGTATTAAGCAGATGAAAAAGACTGTAGATGTACTTTCCCTATCTGCTACTCCTATTCCTCGTACCCTTCACATGTCTCTTGTTGGAATCAGGGATATGAGTGTTTTGGATGAGCCACCTATGGAGCGTACTCCAATTCAGACCTTTGTTTTTGAATACAATGAAGAGATGGTTCGAGAGGCTATAGTGAGAGAGATGGCTAGAGACGGCCAGGTCTACTATGTCTTTAACAGGGTAAGAGGCATCCAGGATATGGCAGCAGAAATAGAGCGCCTGGTTCCAGAGGCGACTGTTGGCTATATTCATGGACAGATGACAGAAGCCAAGGTTGAGGACGTTATGATGCAGTTTATCAACCATGAGATAGATGTGCTTGTGGCCACAACTATCATTGAAATTGGCCTGGATATTTCTAACGTAAATACGATAATTATTCATGACTCTGACAACATGGGTCTTTCTCAGCTATACCAGCTTAGAGGCCGTGTGGGACGAAGTAACAGAACAGCATACGCATTTTTAATGTATAAAAGGGATAAGCTTCTAAAGGAAGTTGCAGAGAAGAGACTGGCAGCAATCAAGGAATTTACCGACCTTGGTTCTGGATTTAAAATCGCTATGCGAGATCTTGAAATCAGAGGAGCAGGTAATCTTCTTGGAGTAGAGCAGCATGGTAACATGACAGCTGTTGGTTACGACCTATACTGTAAGATGCTTAATGAAGCTGTTAAAATCGAAAAGGGTGAGGTTACAGAGGACCAGTTTAACACCACTGTGGATGTTAATATTGAGGCATATCTTCCTGATACTTATGTTTCAAACGAGGAGCAGCGAATAGATATTTATAAACGAATCGCAGCTATTGATTCTGAGGAAGCAAGGGATGAGATGCTTGATGAGCTTGTGGATAGATTTGGCGAGCCAAAGAGATGTGTTCAGAATCTCCTTTGGGTAGCAATGCTCAGGGTAAAGGCCCACGACGCATATGTTACAGCTATCGAGCAGAAGCAGGATATCATCAGAATTGTTATGTATGAGAAGGCTAAAATCGATGTAACACAGATTCCATCCCTTCTTGAGAGGAACAATCCACATATCACTTTTGCAGCTGATCCAAAGGCTCCTGCGTTTATATTCAACACAAAGGCAAATACAAGAATTAAGCCTAGTGAAATATTTGATTATTTGCAGGATTTCCTAATGGATTTAAAGAGCATTAAAGTTGATAATTAAAACAATATTAACTATAATGAAAAGGCTTGAAAATATATTGGGTGGAAGACACTCAGGAGGAAGTTAGTATAATGAAAAAGGCAGTATTAAAAACAACATGTGTGGCAGCTTTAGCAGGTACAGTTCTTCTTACAGGCTGTGGTAACAAAATCAAGGACAGCGCTACATTAATTACTATAAAAGGGGAGAACACAAAAGAGACTATCACTCTTGGATATGGTAATTTTGTTGCTCGTTATCAGCAGTCGTTATATGAGCAGTTTTATCCAATGATGGGCTATGATGTTTCAACTATGTGGTCTCAGGATATGATGGGCGGTCTTGGATATTCAATGGAGGACCAGACCAAAAGTGGAATCATTACAGATATAGAGCAGATGTATGTTGTAAAGCAGCATGCAGCTGATTACGGCATTACTCTTTCTGATGAGCAGAATAAAGCAATTGCAGATGCTACTGCAAAGTTCATGTCAGATAACTCTAAGGATACACTTGAGGAACTTGGAGCTACAGAGGAGTACGTTAAGAGATACCTTGAGGAGAAGACAATCTACAAGCTTGTGGAGACAGCAGTAGAGGATGCAGAGGATGCTAATATTACAGAGGATGATTGCTGGATGCGTACATTCTCTTATGTACAGATAGATACTTCTGGAACTGACCCAACGACAGGTACTGTAAAGGAGTACACAGATGAGGAGCTAGCAGCATTTAAGGATCAGGCTGATAGCATTGCTGCAGCATCAGATTTTGATGCTGAGGTAGAGGCTCAGGAGCTTACAAGCAGCACATATTCATACCTCAAGGGCGAGGAGTCAGATGAGAAGATGGATATGGCTATTATCTCAGCAGCAGAGGAGCTTGAAGAGGGTGACACTTCTGATGTAATCGAGGTTGAGGGCGTTGGATATTATGTAATCCACCTTACTTCAGACCATGATGAGGATGCATCAGCAGATAAGAAATCATCTCTTAAGACAGACGCATTTAATTCACTTGTAGATACATGGATGTCTGCTTATGAGTTTACTTTAGATGATGATCAGTGGGCTAAGGTTACATTTACTGATCACTTCAAATCTAAGCCAGTAGAGCAGCCTGAAGAGACAGAGGCTCCAGCAGATGATGCAGAAGCAACAGATGAGTCAACTGAATCTACAGAAGTAACAGAGGATGAAGATTCAGCAGAAGAGACTGAAACAACAGAAGATACAGCAGCAGATTCTGAGGAGACACCAGAGGAATCAACTGACGAAACAGCTGAATAATCTGATGTAGAGTAAATATGAGATTTATTCTTAACTACGTTAAAAAATATAAAATAAAAGCAATACTTGCCCCACTTTTCAAAATGCTAGAGGCGATATTTGAGCTTTTGGTACCACTTGTTATGGCATCCATCATCAACAAGGGTATCGCAAACTCAGATACCCACTACATTGTTATGATGAGTGGGGTTTTAATTATATTGGCAGTTGTAGGACTTATGTTTTCTATTACTGCTCAGTATTTTAGTGCCTATGTAGCTGTGTATTCAGCAGCTGAAATCCGAAAGGATTTATTCCAAAAGATTCTAGGACTTTCACAGGGGACCAAAGAAAAAATAGGTGAGGAAGTATTAACTACTAGAATCACTGCTGATATTAACCAGATTCAAAATGGTATCAATATGGTGCTAAGACTTTTTCTTCGTTCACCATTTATAGTGGCTGGCGCTACAATTATGGCATTTATTGTTGATATTAAATCAGCACTTACTTTTATAGCTGTGGTAGTTGCCTTATCTATTTTTGTGTATTTTATTATGAAGTACACTCTTCCTAGATATAAAGCTATAGCAGCTAAACTAGAAAAAGTACTCCATGCAGTTTCTGAAAATCTATCGGGGGCAAGAGTGCTTAGAGCATTTTGTCAGGTTGATGAGGAAGCAGAGGCATTTCAAAATAAGACATCAAATCTAGCAGAAATGCAGATTCATACAGGCAAGATTTCTGCCCTATTGAATCCAGTTACTTATGTAATAGTAAACATTGGAATAGTAGGACTTATATACGTATCAGCACAGAGAGTTGACAGAGGATTTATCCTTAGAGGAGATGTTGTAGCTCTCGTAAATTATATGGGTCAGATTTTAGTTGAGCTTATAAAGCTGGCAAATCTTATTGTTCTTCTTATGAAGGCATTTCCATCTGCAGATAGAGTATGTGAAATAATGGAGATGAAATCAGATGAGAGATGTCATGAAATAACTGCTACAGCAGATGAGACTTTTATTGTAAAGGGTGCTATTTCAATTAAGAATGTATCCTTTAGCTACAACAATTCAAATGAAATGGACTTGGAAGGCATCTCACTTGAAATAGAGCCTGGCTCTACCCTTGGAATAATTGGTGGAACTGGTTCTGGTAAGAGTACATTACTCAAGTTGCTGACTCACACATATGACGTTAGTGAGGGTAGCATTGAAATTGATGGAAGAGATGTAAAGACCCTTAGTGATAGTTCTATAGCTAAAATATTTGGTATAGTGCCTCAAAAGGCATCTCTATTTAGTGGAACAATACGTTCAAATATGACAATGTATAAACAAGACGCATCTGATGATGAAATTAATTCAGCATTAAATATCGCTCAAGCGTCTGATTTTATCGCAAAAAAAGAGGGGCTCGATACTATAGTTTCAGCTAGAGGAAATAATTTTTCTGGTGGTCAGAAGCAACGACTTACGATAGCAAGGGCACTTATGGGAAAGCCTGCTATTTTAGTCCTTGACGACTCTGCCAGCGCTCTTGACTTGAGTACAGAGGCACACCTGAGGAAAGCTTTATCAGAGCTTAGCTGGAATCCTACAATTATAATTGTTTCCCAGAGAGCATCTTCAGTTAAGGATGCAGATCAGATTTTGGTACTAGAGGATGGTAAAGCAGTTGGATTAGGTACACACGCCCAGCTTCTTTCAAAATGTGAGGAATACGAGGAGATATATTACTGTCAGTATCCTAGAGAGGAGGCCGCCAATGAATAAACAGCCTCAATCTAAGATATTTAATCGGATTTTATCAGAGTTAAGAGAATACAGATTTAGCATATTAATATCAGTTGTTTGCGCACTATTTACCGTGTATCTGACCCTTTTGATTCCAATTCTCACTGGTAGGGCAGTGGACTGTATAGTAGCTAAGGAAAATGTAGATTTTGACAAGCTTATCTATATTCTTCAGCTTATGGTTGTAACAGTGGTAGCTACATTTTTCACTCAATGGATTATGAATAGAGTGAACAATCGTATTACCTATAGTGTTACTAAGAATTTGAGAGATAGAGCTTTTGCAAAGTTGCAGCATGCCAAGCTTTCTGATATTGATTCTCACCCTCACGGTGATTTTGTAAGTAGAATAGTCTCTGATGCAGATACTTTTGCAGATGGACTTTTAATGGGATTTACACAGGTATTTACTGGAGTACTGACCATAATAGGCACTATTTATTTTATGATAACAATCTCTTTAAAAATTGCTTTGATTGTTATTATTGCAACACCAGTATCTCTTCTTATTGCGAAGTTTATTTCAGAAAAGACTTACAAGTTTTTTGGAACGCAGGCAAAACTCAGAGGGCAGGAGACATCCTATATAGAGGAGATTATCGTAAATAAAAATATAGTTCGCAATATGGATTATGAGGATGATGCACTAGAGAATTTTGGAAGTATGAATAATGATTTGGCAGATGCATCAATGAAGGCCACATTTTATTCTTCGATTGTCAATCCAAGCACACGCCTGGTTAATAATCTTATATATGCGGCTGTAGGCGTATTTGGGGCTGTTATGGTTACCACAGGAGGTATAACTGTAGGTGGTCTTGCCAGCTTCTTGTCCTATGCAAGCACCTATGCCAAGCCATTTAACGAGATTTCTGGAGTTATAACAGAGTTTCAAAACGCTTTGGCTTGTGCGTCCCGTTTGTTTGAGGTGATTGACGCTGATGTGGAGCTTGATGAGGGAGTGGATAAGCTTATTGAACCTCGAGGCAGCATAGAATTTAAAAACGTATGCTTTTCTTATGATAAAAGTAAAAAGCTTATTGAGAATCTTAATATAAAAGTAGAGCCAGGCCAGAAAGTTGCTATTGTAGGACCGACTGGTGCAGGCAAGAGTACTATCATTAATCTGCTTATGAGGTTTTACGATATTGATTTAGGGCAGATTCTTATAGATGGCAGAGATATAAGAGAAATACCTCTGGATGATTTACGCAGTAATTTCGGAATGGTATTGCAGGAGACATGGCTTAAGAATGCTTCAATAAAAGAAAATCTTAAGATGGCAAATCCTGAGGCTTCTGATGAAGAAATAATAGAGGCAGCCAAGGCTAGTCATGCCCATAGCTTTATTAAGAAGATGCCATATGGTTATGACACTGTGATTAATGCAGGAGAGGGAACCCTATCCCTTGGTCAGTTACAGCTTTTATGTATTACAAGGGTAATGTTAAATATTCCTCCGATGTTAATATTAGATGAGGCGACAAGCTCGATAGATACAAGAACTGAGCAGAGAATACAATCAGCATTTAATAAAATGATGAATGGCCGCACTACATTTGTGGTTGCTCACAGATTGTCAACAATTAAGGGCGCTGACCTGATTTTATTCATCAAAGATGGAGCCATTGTGGAGCAGGGTAATCATTCTCAATTGTTGCAGAAAAACGGCTTTTATGCTAAATTATATCGGAGTGATTTTGAAATTAATTAGGAGATAAAATGGAACAGTATGTAATTAAGGGCGGCACTGCTCTCTCAGGAGAGGTTGAGATCAGTGGTGCTAAAAATGCAGCCTTGGGAATTTTGGCTGGCGCCATTATGACAGACGAAACCGTTACAATTGAAAATTTACCAAATGTTAAAGATATAAATGTTCTTATCGGTGCGATTGAGGATATTGGAGCAACTATTAACCGCGTTGATGACCACACAGTTGAAATCAACGGAGCTAGTATCAACAGACTTTCTGTAGACTATGAGTACATTAAAAAGATTCGTGCTTCTTATTACTTAATGGGAGCTCTTCTTGGTAAGTACAAGAATGCTGAGGTTGCTCTCCCAGGCGGATGCCTCATTGGTTCACGTCCTATCGACCTTCATGTGAAGGGGCTGAAGGCACTAGGAGCTAATGTAGATGTATCTTATGGCCTCTGGTCTGCTCGCGCTGACAAGCTTGTAGGTAACCACATTTTCCTTGATAAGGTATCTGTTGGTGCTACTATCAATATTATGCTTGCTGCAGTTCTTGCAGAGGGCAAGACTACTATTGAGAATGCTGCTAAAGAGCCACACGTAGTAGATGTTGCTTCGTTCCTTAACAGTATGGGTGCTAATATCAGAGGTGCAGGTACAGATGTTATCCGCATTGTTGGTGTAAGCGCACTTCATGGTACTACTTACGCAGTTATTCCAGATCAGATTGAGGCTGGTACATATATGTGTGCGGCAGCAGCTACACATGGCGATGTTTTAATCAAAAATGTTATCCCTAAGCATTTGGAGGCCACTTCAGCCAAGCTTATGGAGGCAGGTTGTATTGTTGAAGAGTATGATGATGCAGTTCGTGTAATTGCTAAGGACCGCAAGCTTACGCATACTCATGTCACAACACTTCCATACCCAGGATTCCCTACAGATATGCAGCCAGAGATTACTGCAGTTCTTGGAATCGCTAGTGGTACTAGTACAGTTACAGAGTCGATTTTTGAGAATCGTTTCAAATATGTTGACGAGCTTGCTCGCATGGGTGCCAATATTAAGGTAGAGAGCACTGTAGCAATTGTCACAGGTGTTGAGAGATATACAGGCGCACAGGTTAGCGCTCCAGACCTTAGAGCAGGTGCTGCTCTTATCATCGCAGGTCTTGCAGCTGATGGCTTTACAGTCATTGACGATATCAAATATATCCAGCGTGGATATGAGGATATCGTTGGTAAATTTACAAAGCTTGGTGCTACATTTGCAGAGGTTGATTCAGAGCATGAGCTTCAGAAGTTCAAGCTTAAAGTTTCATAGTTTTTAGAAATTATGGGTTGCCGAGAGGCAGCCCTTTTTTGTTTGGTAGGAAATATGTTTGAAAATTAAAGAATATAACCACAGGTTAATTGAAATGTGGATAAAAATTTAGGTAAACTTTATATTTAATTTATGTGTCTTAAAAAAGCTATAAAGATATTGAACAGATATTGTAGACATGCAACAATATACCCGTTGCAACAGAAATGAGCATTAAATTGCTCATTTCGAGAATTACTATTTCACAAACCTAATAGAAATGGAGGGCAAAGTTATGAAAAACAAAAAGTATGTATCTTTTGCACTTGCTATGGCAACGGCTATTGGAACTGCCGCATTTAATCCTGACATTGTAAATGCAGAGGAAAATAATGCGTCTGAAGTAGTGGCAGTAGATGAGGCCACAGAAGCAGCACCAGAAGAAACTGCTGTGGAAGAAGCTGTGGATGAAAATGTAGAGTCTACGGCAGATGAAGCAGAACAGCCTGTAGAAGGCTTATCAGATGAAGATGCTGCTCTTATGGAAAAATGCAAGAATCTCACTCCATTTACAGAATTAAATGGGGATAACAAGGATGCTTATCTTGTATTAGTGGAAACAAAAACGGGAATTAACATATATAGAGAAAATGAATTTGTTAAATATAACATCGAACCAACAGATGAATACTACTATAACTGCCAGATAGAAAATCCTGAGGTTCTAGACTTAGTATATTCAACAGATGGAAATGAAGATATTAGTGAGGTCCATCTGATTGGTGAGGTTGGTGCCTTTAACATGAATGGACCTGAAATGCAGTACGAAGTATTTAAGGGATATGAATGCACTGATGCTGTTGACGGAGAATATCTCGACCCAGATGGAAGCTATTTTAAAACCTTGCTGTTAAACCCTCAGGAGTTGGCAGTAAGAGGAGAGATTGAAAGTTTAACACCTGGTACTAGAATGGACTACTCAGATGGGGAAGGCTTCTACGGTGGTGGATATGTTTTCTACTCTAAGTACGATAATGGCGGTGACGTAGAGTGTAACGTGGGTTACGACATTCAGAGAAATGAAGACGGTTCAGTAAAGCTTACAATTGGTGCTTACAATCAGGAGAAAAATTTCGCTACAGCAGTTGAGTATAATCTTCTCCCAGGTGTAATTGCATATAGAGCTAATTTTGAAGCAGAATAAACCTAGATTATTTACTAAGGGGGTCACTTATGTGGCCCTCTTATTTACCTTATACAAAAAATCTAGGAAAAGTGTATAATGGAGACAGTGACTAATAGCAAGGAGAAGATATGGAGCATTACAAATTTTTCCAGAATAAAGAATGTGAATATTTTCCATGTCACAAGACAGATCACCCAGAGGATTTTAATTGTCTGTTTTGCTATTGCCCCCTTTATCATTTAGGGGACAAATGTGGAGGCAATTTTAAGTATACAGATAAGGGTGTAAAATCTTGCGTTAATTGCTTGCGGCCTCATATTAGAGAAAATTACGATGAGATAAATGAGGCACTTCGTAAATTAGAGAAAGAATAGAGGATAGTGAGATGGACATCACAGAAGAAATTGAGTTACACGATTGTCCTATTTGTGCAGGAGCAGGATTAATCGAGGAAGAGGACCATGGATATTATGTGGCATGCCTTGATTGCGGTAGCTATACTGGCACAGTTGGATACAAGGACGAGGATGGCAGAAAGCAGGCGGCGGAGCGAGCAGCTATGCTTTGGAATACAGGAAAAGTTATTAATAGTGCACCTGGCGAGTAGATGCAGAAAGAGGGGGCGTTATGCGACAGACTCAAGATAAAGCAAGAAATTTAACAATGATGATGGATGAGTACGAGCTTACAATGGCTAATGCGTACTTCAATGATCCTACAATTGACAACAACACAAAGGTAAGCTTTGATGTGTTCTACAGAGTCAATCCAGACGGCGGTGGTTTTGCGATTTTTGCTGGATTGCAGCAGATTAAGGACTACCTTCTTAATATGCACTTTGATGATGAGGATATTGAATACTTAAGAAGTGTTGGACACTTCACCGAGGATTTCTTAGCATATCTTAAGGATTTCAAGTTCACGGGTGATGTGGATGCATTTCCTGAGGGAACAATCATGTATCCAAATGAGCCTATAATTACTGTTACAGCACCTATTATCCAGGCTCAGCTTGTGGAGACAGAGATTTTAGCCCAGGTAAATCATCAGTCTCTTATTGCCACAAAGGCTAGTCGTATTGTAAGGGCAGCAGCAGGTCGTGCAGTATCTGATTTTGGTGCCAGAAGAGCCCACAATAATGATGCCGCTATATATGGAGCAAGAGCTGCCTATATCGGTGGCGCGAGTGGTACAGCTACAGTTTCTGCGGGTCAGTATTTTGATATCCCTATTGGCGGTACTATGGCTCATAGCTACGTAATGTATTTCACATCCGATGATAATGACTATAGGAAATCAGAGTTAGAGGCTTTTAGAAGTTTTGCAAAGAGCTATCCTAACAACTGTATTTTGCTTGTAGATACCTATAATGTGCTGAAATCTGGCGTTCCAAATGCAATAAAAGTGTTCCAGGAAATGAAAAATGCAGGAATTCTTTCAAAAAGCTATGGTATACGCATAGATTCTGGCGATTTAGCGTATTTAACAAAAAAGTCTAGACAATTATTAGATAAAGCTGGATTTGTAGACGCAAAAATAATTGTTAGCAATTCACTTGACGAATATACAATCACATCTATCCTTCAACAGGGTGGACAGGTTAATTCGTTTGGAGTTGGCGAGCGACTTATTACTGCAAAATCTGAGCCAGTGTTTGGAGCTGTTTACAAATTATGTGCAGTGACTGATGCAGCCACAGGAGATGTGATTCCAAAGATTAAAATCTCTGAAACTGTAGAGAAAATCACTAATCCAGGCCTCAAAGACGTGTATCGTATAAAGGATGAAACAGGTCGTGCTGTAGCAGATTTAATAGCAATTAAGGGAGAAAGGGTTGACATGAGCGCAAAAGGAGGGTATAAATTTGTAGACCCCGAGCAGCCATGGAAGAGCACTCATATATTTGAGGGCTGCACGGCGGAGCTTTTGCAACAACCACTTATTAGGGGAGGTAGCGCGGTATCTGACGACGAGCCAATCCAGACTATCCGTGACAGAGTACAACAGCAGCTTGATACAAGCGTATGGCCAGAGGAGCAGCGATTTGAGAATCCTCATCGCCACTATCTTGATATGACACCTGCTTATTATAATATGAAAATGGATCTTCTTAGAAAAGAAGATAGGTAACTTGTGTGGCGAAATTAAAGGGAGATATAATAATGCCTTTGTATCTTTTTGTTTGCGAGAATTGCAAGAAAAAAGTCTACCTGAATATGGAAGACTATAAGAAATTCATTGATACTGGAAGACAGCGTCTATGTCCTGAATGTAAGAGGATTAAGGCGGCTGCAGCTGGTCAGCAGACCATGACTCACAGTGTAAGTTAAAAAGAGGCGGTTTTGAACCGCCTCTTTACTATTGTTTAAAATTATTCATCTTCAGAATAATCTGCCACAAATTGTTCTTCGTTTTCGAAATCCTCTGCCTTATATGTTGGTGGTACAGTTTTGAATCTATTTGTTTTTTCCATCAAGATATTTGCTTCGGCAGAAAGTTCTTCAAAAACAGCTCGCATCTCTTCTATGTCACTAGTCTCGTTGATACCCATTGCAAAACTCTGCAGGTTAATTGCGGAGAATTGAATATCCGAAATAATGTCATTAAATGTTTCTTTTATTGAATTAAGTGCAATAGAAGTTTCTTTTAAATCGCCAGGAAATTCAGGGATATCATCCACAGTCAAATTGCCCTTTTCCATTTCCACAATCATAGATTTCTGCTGGGAAATCATGGTAGATAGCTGCTTGATGATTTCATATAATTTATCCTGAAGCTCGCCTAGCTCATCTTCCTTGTTGGAAATATTTAAGTTGGTAGAGAAATCTCCGGCTAAAATTCTATCTAGCGCAGGATTAATCTTTTCAATTGGCTTTAATATACGTGTAATGGCAAGTGTCATTTCTCCAGCAATAAGGAATGCACAGAATATTGCAATGAATAAACTGATGCGAATGCCTCTATCAACAGTCTTGTAGAGCAATTTCTGTGAGTATGCAACGCCAATTCTCCAATCGCAATTCTCTAGTTTTGAAACAGAATAGGTAACTTTATCTCCGTTATAATCTCTTCCAGTAGATAGACCATGTTCAGTTTTAGATTCAAGAATATCTTTAATCTCAGGAATAACATCAGCGGCTGAGGTGACTTTATTAATATTTGGTTGATAGTCAGGATTTTTATGGGCGACAATCCTATCTTCTGAGTCAATCAAAAATCCGTAAGAGCCATTCTCAAAGTCAAGAGAGCTAACATATTCATTGATGGTTGAAACATCAGCATCTGCACCTACTACACCTACTAATTTTCCATCTAGATAAATAGGACTAGCAGCAGTTGCAAGCATTAAATCAGGTCTTGTTGCGCTGATATATGGATCAATAATGCTAGATGCTCCAGTTTCTTTTACGGTTTTATACCAAGTGCGCTCTCTAGGATCTACACCAGATGCATATGTAACACCTCTAGCCATATACATGTCACCCTCTTCGGTGGCAACGTAAAGAAAAACTAGATTCTGATGAGATTCCCCAAATTCATCTAGAAGAGCGATTATCTCATCTTTTTCTAGTTCGCCATCGGCTTCCAATGTATCTGCAATATCGATAGTAACACCTCTTATTTGATTAACCCATGCATCTACCTGTGAACCGCAGAGTTCTGTAGCTATAGTGAGCTCTCTATTTTGCCCTTTTATGATTCTGCGGGTCATATAAGTCATGTTGACTATAGAAACTAAAATTATGGATATAAGAAGAGATATAACCACGTGCTTAGTCACTCTAGCACGGACGGTTGTCCTGTATTCTTTTTCCATTAGTGCCCTCCGTAAAAATATTGCTGACGAATCCATGAACTCATGCATTCGAAAAAATCGGTACACTGCGGGAATATATCCCGCATTATCATGTACTGTCATTTTATGACATAAATAAGGGCATTTCGTGAAAAAACTATTGAAATTTAAAAAATTTTAGGAACGAGAAAATACAAAACAATCGTAACGGATTGCTTTGCCTTCAAGAGAATAGCTTGGCTTTTTGTCAGCAAGAAATGGTCCCTTAAGGGGACGCTTTATAATGATTCGCTTTGGATTAGCGGCAATTGCAGCATTTAAAAGTTCTTCCTCAACAGAGCAAGGGCTTTCGATTTTTTGCAAAAGTTGGAACTTCTTTTTTATCATGGCGCTTTTGCTTCTGCTAGGAAACATAGGGTCAAGTAAGATGCTATCTGGCAAATAATCAAGGTTTTGCATAGCCTGTATGCTATCAGCGTGATGAAAATGCATCCTTGCCACAATTGGTGCAAGCTCTGGTATATTTTTAGCTCTATCAAGTCCGTCCTCTAGAAGGAGTGCAATTATATCATCGAATTCATATAAATCAACATCAAAGCCTGCAGCGGCAAGGATTAGAGAGTCTTCCCCAAAGCCTGCAGTGGCATCGATTATTTTTTGAGGCATTGGCTGACCTTTTATTCGAGCAGCCTTTACCTGCATCTCGTTTTGCAAATTGCTTTGCTTTAGGCGTGGAAGCATATCTTTAAAGTCAACCATGATGGATAATTTTCCATCTGTGAGAGTTAGACCATCCTCTGTATATTTAAGCTCAAGACCTACTTCTCTAAGCTTTTCATTTTGCGTGGTAAGATTTGTGTTAACCATAAATATCCTCTGTTAAGAACCTTTTTTGAAATCTCAAAAATAATAATAACATAAATTGATTATAGGTTTTTGTGGGGATTTTACAAAATTACGCGCAACCGATTGCAAATAGAAGATTTTTGTGTTAGTTTTCTAAATTGCAAGGGTTCCAAATGCAAAAGGATGTGCAAAGAGGTTGGAGAAAATGGGACATACATTAGACTCAATAGCAAAAGAGCTTGGAATGAGCAAAACAACAGTCAGTCGAGCAATTTCTGGAAAAGGACGTATTTCCGAGGAGACTAGACGAAAGGTAAATGAATATATTAAAGAAATCAACTACAGTCCTAGCGCTGTGGCTCGTTCTTTGGCTGCAAACCGCACATTTAATGTGGGGCTTGTTTTTCCTGCAGACTCGGCATTGGGGGAGATGCCATATTTCCAAACCCTTATGACTGGTGTATGTGATAGAGCTATAGATTTCGAGTACGACGTACTTATAATATTAGCCGATAATGATGGAATTCTACCTCTTAAACATGCAGTTCAAAATAAAAAAATTGATGCTGTAATTGTCAGCCGTTGCGAGAAAGATTCAAAGGTTATTAATTTCTTAAAGCAATGTGATATTCCATATATTGTAGTTGGAAACCCAATGGACCCAGAGGTTCCTTATGTTGATCATGACAATGAGGGGGCTACATCTAGAATGATAGAAACCCTCATAGATGCCGGCATTAAAAAGATGGCTCTTATCGGTGGTGGAGAAAATATAAATGTTACTCTTAGCCGATTACAGGGCTTTAAAAATGGTTTCAAGAATAAGGGATTACCAGTAGATGAATCTCTTATTTTCTTAAATATGCATAAAAGTGTGCGCTTAGACTCTGTTTTAAAAGAGGCGTTATCTGAAGGAGCGGAGTGTATTGTTTGTATGGACGATATGCTGTGCAACTCGGTGTTAAATTGCCTCCATAACGATGGGATATCGGTGCCAGAGGATGTAAAGTTGTGCTCTTTTTATGATTCTAATTTGCTTTCAACATCAAAACCATCAGTGACAAGTCTTTATTTTGACGCCAAAAAACTTGGCGCTCTTGGACTTGAGCTTTTGATGCGCAATCTAGATGGTGAAAGTATCGCAAATCAAACCCTAAAAGACTTTAATATCCAAATGAGAGACAGTACAACTTAGTATATTTTCACAAAATAATCACATAAAAGTGGTGAAAAATGCTTAGTTGACGAACAACAAACCTAAGGATAGTATAATATTCAAAGGACAACCGGTTGCTCAAAATGCGCAACTAGAGGGATAAACAATTAGAGAAAATGGAGGATGGTTAGATGAAGAAGAAATTAGTTTCAGCGCTTCTAATTTCAACAATGACACTTACAGCTTTTGTAGGTTGCGGAGAGAAAAAGGAAGAGAAACCAGCTGAAGGTGGCAGTGGAACAGAGAGTCAAGGGGAAGTGTCATCAGAGGATGCAATTGCAAATCTTATTGCTTCAACAGAGGGAACAGTTGACATTGAGCTTTGGTGCTCAGAGACAGAGGCATATCAGAAAGTTATGAAGGAACGCTGCGATGCTTTTGAGGCACAGTATCCTGATGTTGATTTCAATATTACAATTGGTTCAGTTTCTGAAGCTGATATGAAGGACAAGGTTTTAGAGGACCCAGAGAAGGCAGCAGATGTGTTTGTATTCCCTGATGATCAGCTTGAGGCACTTGTAAAGGCTGGAGCTATTAATGAGATTCAGGCTCAGTACACATACAATATTGATGAAGTAGATACAGAGACAACAATTGAGCCAGGAAGTTATGATGGAAAGCAGTATGGTTACCCATTCACAGCTTCTAATGGATATTTCTTATATTATGATTCATCAGCACTTTCAGAGGAGGATGTAGCTTCTTGGGAGGCACTTACGGCAAAGGCTGATGAGCTTGGCAAGCAGGTAGGATTCGAAGTAGCCAATGGTTGGTATTTATATGGTTGGTTTGCAGGCGCAGGCTGCAGCCTTACAGAAAATGCTGATATGTCAAACAACTGTGACTGGAATTCTGAGGCTGGACTTGCGGCAGCAGAGTCTCTTGCAAAGGTTACATCAGCAAAATCATTCAAGAGCTATGGCAATGACGATTTGCTTGCAAACTTAAATGATGGCAAGGTAGTAGCTTATGTTTCAGGAACATGGAATGTAAATGCTTTTTCTGACGCTTATGGCGATGGATACGCTGCAGCAAAGCTTCCAACATTTGATGTAAATGGTGAGGCAAAACAGATGGGTTCATACTGTGGATACAAATACGTAGGTGTAAACTCATTCGCAGCAAATAAGGGATGGTCAATGCTTTTGGCTGAGTTCCTTTCAAATGAAGAGTCACAGGTAGCAGTATATAAGGCAACAGGTGAGGGCCCTTCTAACAAGGCTGCACTTGCTGAGGCATCTTCACCAGCTCTCGATGCACTTGCAGAGCAGTCATACTATGCAACACTGCAGCGTGTAGGCGGAAATTATTGGACACCAGCAGAATCACTTGGAAAGAATATTCTTGAAGGCAATGTATCACAGCAGCTTCTTGATGAGGCAGTAGCAGGAATTGAGCAGCCAGTTGATGCGGCACAATAATAGTTCAATGAAATAAAAAATGACCATGTTAAGCAAACAGGCTTTGATTAGAGGTCAAAGCTTGTTGCTACATGGTTTTTTATTGATGATGAAATGATGTCTTAAGAATAGGGATAATTTATGAGAAACTTTTTTAAGAAAAGAGCTGCTAGTCTAAAGGAATTTGGCAGTGCTGTGAAAAATGGTGATATCTGGGTAAAGCTCTCACTTTTAATCATGGGAATGGGATACTTCGGAAGAAAACAAATTCTTAAGGGAATTCTCATGATATTACTTGAGGTGGGAGTAATTGCGTCATTTGTTTCGGTATTTTTACCATATATGTCAAAACTCTCAACACTTGGTACAGTGCAAAGAGAAATGATATTTGACCCACTTACAATGTCAGAGACGGTCAATGACTATGATAATTCGCTTTTGATATTGTTGTATGGAATCATTGGAATCTTGATTATTATTGCGTTTATCGCTTTATATATTGGAAATATTAAGGCTGTTTATAGGCTTCAGGAAATGAAGAAGAATGGTGAGCATATAAATAGCTTTAAAGAAGATTTAATGAGTTTTAAGAATGACAAATTCCATATTACTCTACTTACAATTCCTGCTATTGGAGTAATTATTATCAATGTCATTCCAATTCTATTTATGATTTGTATCGCATTTACGAATTATGACGAAACTCATCAGCCACCAGCTTATTTATTTACCTGGGTAGGTATTAAAAATTTTGTACGACTATTTACAAATAGCCAGACATTAACTTTTGGATACACATTTGTAAGAGTCCTTGCCTGGACACTTATATGGGCTATTCTAGCAACAGCCACTACATTTATAGGAGGTATTCTTTTAGCGCAATTCATCAATCATGAGCACACAATGGCAAAGGGGCTATGGAGAACACTGTTTGTAATTACAATAGGTATTCCTCAGTTTGTGACACTTCTTCTTGTGGGTAAGATGTTTGGTGATTACGGTATCGTAAATACCATATGCGAGAATGTTGGAATATTAGATTTCTTTAAACATATAGGACTGTTAAAACAAAGCGCAGGATACATACCATTTTTGTCTCAGCCAGGCTGGGCCCACGTGACAATTATCCTGGTAAATATATGGGTAGGTGTTCCATATCAGATGCTTGTTGCTACAGGAATTTTGATGAACATTCCATCAGATCAGATTGAATCGGCAAAAATAGATGGTGCAACAAAATTCCAGACATTCTGGAAGATAACAATGCCATATGTACTATTTATAACAGGACCTTCATTGATACAGTCAGTAATACAAAATATCAATAACTTCAACGTAATTTATTTGCTGACACATACATATAAGACTACAAATATGGCACTTGCTAACTCAAATGCCAATGAAGTAGATCTTCTTATAACATGGTTATTTAGACTGACAAACGAATACAGTAACTTTAAGATGGCGTCAGTTATTGGAATTATTACATTCTTGATTAGTGCGGCACTTTCACTTTTGACATTCTCTAGAATGATTGGTGGAGATAAAGAGGAGGTGTATAGATAATGAAAAAGACAAGTAAAATCGTGGCAAGACATATTTTTCTAGCACTTCTAGCATTTATATGGTTAATACCAATTATCTGGCTTGTAGTCACTACATTTAGTGCACAAAAGGGAATTAATACTAATCATTTCTTCCCTGAACATTGGACCCTAGCAAATTATCACCAACTGTTTTTTGAACCTGATAGCGCTGCCAATTTTCCAGCATGGTTCAAAAACTCAATGATAATCGGTGTATGTTGCTGCATTATTTCGTCCCTTTTTGTAATAATGACAGCCTACGCATTTTCATTTCTCAGATTTAAGGGAAGAAAGCAGCTGATGAGTTTTTCATTGATTCTTGGAATGTTTCCAGGAGTACTATCGATGATAGCGATTTATTTTGTATTAAAACTCATTGGACTTACTGATAGTTTATTAGGTCTTATTGTTGTATATTCTGGTGCATCTGGTTTAGGATATCTGATTTTAAAGGGCTTTTTTGATACTATTCCAGTGTCATTGCACGAGGCTGCAAAACTGGAAGGGGCATCAGAGGCAACAATTTTTAGTCGAATAGTTGTGCCACTGTCAAAGCCTATGATCGTATATACGGTAATTAATTCATTCTTGAATCCATGGATGGATTTTGTAATGGCTCGACTTATGATTAAGTCAAAAGATCCATCTCAGTGGACTATGGCTATCGGATTATTCAACTTGCTTCAGAGAGCGCTCATCAATCAGTACTTTGCATATTTCTGCTGCGGTGGATTGATGGTTGCTTTGCCTATAGCAATTCTGTTTATAGTTATGCAGAAATTCTATGTAGAAGGTGTAACAGGTGGCGCTGTAAAAGGATAAGGATAACTTACAGTTATCCTTATCCTACGACGCAACCTTTGCGAAGCAAATAACAAATGGTTGCGTCTTCCCGTAGATAGAAGAGGAAGTAAAGGCTAGCCGCCTTATCATACGACGCAACCTTACAGACGGAGGATAATTAATTGAATTTACCAGCAATAAGTCATGACCCATTTGGAAAAGATGCGTACATGATAAAAGATGATACATTAGTTGTAGTCCTCAAGGCAGCAAAGGGAGACTTGAAAAAAGTCTCCCTCTTTTTTGGGGATAGAGTAGATATTCATAAAGAGGTTCAGGTAAATGAAGTACCTATGGAGCTTACTGGCTCAGATGAATTATATGATTATTTTGAGTGTATAGTATCAAGTCCGTTGACTAGGATTTGCTATTATTTTCAAATAGAAGATTTCTTTAGTGTGAGTCTGTTTTATAGCGAATATGGATTTACAGAGCAGATGAATAGACAGCGAATTGAATATTTCCAATATCCGTATTTACGTAGAGAAGATATGATTGAAATGCCTGAATGGACAAAGGATATGGTGATGTATCAGATTTTTCCTGACAGCTTTGCCAGCGAAAAAGGAGGCATTTCAGGACAATCCAAGAGAATAAAAGAGAGAATAGGGGCTGATGAGACAGATGGATTGGTAGAGTATAGGTCTAATCTCGGTGGAAATATAAAAGGAATTGTGGAAAACCTTGATTATATTGAAGACCTTGGTGCAAACTGCATCTATATCAATCCGATTTTCAAGGCTAACAGCTATCATAAATATGACACTGTAGACTACATGGATATAGACCCATGCTTTGGAACAATTGATGATTTTAAAACCTTAGTAAAGGCTGCTCATAAACGGGGAATTAAAATTATATTAGATGGTGTATTTAATCACTGTGGCCCAGATTTTTTTGCATTTAAGGATGTACTAAAAAAGGGAAAAGAATCAAAGTATGTAGACTGGTTTTATAAGCTTAGATTCCCAATTGAGACCAATCCATATCCTAATTATGAGGCTTTTGCATATGTGGCGAGCATGCCAAAACTTAACACAGGCAATCCAGAGGTTTTAGAGTATTGTTGTAATGTTGGAAGATTTTGGATTCGTGAATGCGGTATTGATGGATGGCGTATGGATGTCGCCAATGAAATAAATCATGAATTCTTTAGAGAATTTAAAAAGGCAATTAGAGAAGAGAATCCAGACAGCTTTTTAATTGGAGAGATATGGGAAAATTCGGAGAACTGGCTGTTGGGCGATCAGTTTGACTCTACTATGAATTACACATTTATTAGTGTATGCAAGGAGTTTTTCGCTGAGGAGTCAATAAATGTACAGCAGTTTGATGAAAAGATTCAAAAGATGATTCATAGATATCCATATCCTGTAAGTCTGGCTCAGATGAATTTTCTTGATACCCACGATGTAGGCAGATTCTTAAGCTTTTGCCATGGAGATGAGAGGAAACTAGAGCTTGCCTTAGCATTTATGATGTGCGCCCCTGGCATTCCATCTATTTTCTACGGAGATGAAAAAGCCATGGAAGGATTAGAAGAATGGGAATACAGACGACCTATGGAATGGGATAGAAAAACATCAGTATTTGATTTCTACAAGAAATGGACGCATATACGAAAAGGCAGCAAAGCCCTTAGCCGAGGCAATTATCACACGGAATATATTGATAATGAAAACAGAGTATATGCATTTTCTCGTCAGTATGAAGATGAGAAGAAAACTGTGATTTTCAATGCTTCAGAGAAGCAAGTGTGTCTAAATCTTGGGAAAAATGTGAATTGCGCCCCATGGTCTGTAGCGATTCTAGAATAGTTCATATTTTTTGCTTAAACTCATCACAAATATATTGTACAATAGTGCCTGCGATGGGGGGAATTTGTTACCTAAAGGAGGACACCTGTGATGGCTAATGAATTCAAAGAGTATATTACATTTGTAGTTAATACTAAAGACGGCGCAGAAGTTGAAATGGCAGTAATCGACCAGTTCGAATTTGAGAATAAAGGATATGTTGCAGCAGCATTAGTTGATGGTGATACTGTCAGCGACGAGGGTTGCTTCATCTACCGAGTAAAGGTTGGGGAAGACGATTTCAAGGTAGAGAAGATTACAAACCAGATTGATTATAATCGCATTGCTGAAGCATACATGGACATGATTTAGCAGTTACTTTAGTAGAAATGATGGCTCCGGAGTTTTCCGGAGCTTTTTTATGTGGGGGAGATGTGAAAAGTACCATACCATCTCATGTGAGGCGCAAAATGAGCCGGGGAGCAGAATAAAAGAGAAATAATATAAAGAGTTAATGAGGAAGATGCACCAGTTAAAAAGTAGTTTAAGTGAAAAGAGAATGATATAATGAAATTCAATGTAAAAGGGTTCAAATCAAAGCTAGCATGGAATCAATAATAACCTAGAGGTGCAAAATATGTTTTTTATAATGGGAATCACAGATGGGAGAAAGGATTTAGATTTCACCCAGACTGTCATATGCGATAATTGTGGTAAATATGGAAGGTATCAGGTGTTTATGCTATATACGGTGCTGTCACTGTTTTTCATACCAACCTTCAAATGGAATAAAAGGTATTATGTGCAAATGAGTTGTTGTGGGACAGTCTATGAGCTTAATCCTGAAATAGGAAGACGTATTGCAGCAGGGGAGGATTTACAAATTAGATCTCAGGATATGACAAAAGTTAATCAGGGAAGAAGCTATGGATTGAAGCATTGTAATAATTGTGGTTATGAGACTACAGAGGATTTTGATTTTTGCCCAAAATGCGGTATTCATTTTTAAAATAAACTAGAAAAGGGAGAGAGTTAATGAAAGCAAAAAGATTCGCATATACGATATTAGTGATAATATCACTTATTTATTCGGTGATAGTGTACATGGTAGGAAGCGGCACTTTTTCATTTGCCATATGGCTGGCAGTTGCGGCATTTTTTGCATTCCTACTATTTATGAATAGTAAGGATAGATGGAAAAAGGTACCTAAAGGAATCAGTGGTATATTTAATGGTGTAGTGGCAGCTTCTCTTGTGGTGTTTATCATCTGCCAGGGGTGTATCCTTAGCCAGTTCTTTTCAAAGGGAGAGGCGGATGCTGACTACCTAATAGTCCTTGGGGCACAGATGAGAGATAATGGCCCTAGCATTGTGTTTAGGTATAGGCTTGATGCAGCAGCTGATTATCTAAAGAAAAATCCTGATGCAAAAGTTGTAGTCACAGGCGGACAGGGAGCAAATGAATCCATCAGCGAGGGTGAAGGCGGAAAAGCCTATCTTATTGAACAAGGTATATCTGAGGATAGGATTATAGTGGAAGATGAGTCTGTTAATACAGAGGAAAATATCGTAAATGCGTTAGCCCTCATTAAGAAAGATACCACAACAAGTGAGAGTGATTTAAAATTTGCTGTAGTGACCAACAATTTCCATCTGTATAGGGGCACACTTTTGGCCAAGAGACATACAGATGCTAAGATCACTGGAATTGCAGCACGTACAGAATATCTGTATATTCCAAACAACATGGTACGAGAATCTTTTGGGATACTAAAAGATTTAGTATAAATCTGAACTATTACTTTTAGGAGGTGGAGTATGATAAAAGTATATGGCAGTAGACATTGCCCAGATTGCATCAATTTTGAGCATAATCTAAATAAAAATGGATTGGAATTTGAGTTTGTAGATATCAACGAGAACATGCCTAATCTCAAGGCCTTTCTCAATATGAGAGACAATAATCCAGCATTTGAAAAGACAATTAAATATGGATATGTAGGAATACCTGCAATTGTCTACGAGGATGGCAGCGTTGACTTGCATTGGAAAAATTATTTAGAGGATAAGGGGATTACAATTGAGTATGTAGCTGGAGAACAGCAAGCGTGCTCAATTGATGGAAAAGGTTGCTAACATGAAGTCGGACTTGATGAAAAATAAACTAGTTGTATGTTTGCTTGCAATACTTTGCTGTTTGCTGTGGGGCAGTGCTTTTCCAAGTATAAAGATAGGTTACAAGATATTTGAAATAGGACAGGAAAGCAGTATGTCCCAGGTATTATTTGCAGGGACCAGGTTTTTTCTAGCTGGAATTCTTGCAATAGTATTTGGCAGTATCCTGCAGAAAAAGTTTTTATTTCCTAAAAAAGAATCCTGGAAAATGGTGTGTACACTTAGCTTTTTCCAGACAGTGTTGCAGTACTTTTTCTTCTATATGGGACTTGCCCATGCATCGGGAGTGAAATCTTCCATAATAAATGGAATGAGTACTTTTTTTGCTATCTTGCTTGCTTGCCTAGTTAGAAAGCAGGAAAAATTAACTGGCAACAAAATTGCCGGCTGCATACTAGGGGCAATAGGTGTGATAATTGTAAGCCTTGCAGGAGGAAGCCTTGGAGATGGCTTTGCCATAAATGGAGAGGGATTTATCCTTGTGTCATCCATTTCCTACGCCATTTCATCGGTGCTTATTAAGGAATACTCCCTGAGAGAAAATCCTGTTACCTTAAGTGGATATCAGTTTGCCATTGGGGGACTTTTCATGATGATTGTAGGTTTTTTAGCAGGCGGCAGTCTTCATATGACATCGGCAGCGGGGATTCCACTTATAATCTACATGGCACTTATTTCATCAGTATCCTACTCAATTTGGGGCATACTTTTGAAATATAATCCGGTGTCATCTGTCACCATCTATGGATTTACCAATCCTATATTTGGAGCAATCCTCTCAGCAGTTTTCTTAGCCGAGTGGAACACAATTAACATCCGATATTTAGTGGCCCTTGGGCTAGTAAGCCTTGGAATATATATAGTTAATCGAGAGTAAAGCATTAAAATCAGGCGGGCAATTTGGCTGGCCTGTTTTTTTCTGCCTAAATTTGATAAATTTAATAGCTATTTGATATAAACGGTTATAAAATTTGAGGTAAGATGCATAATGTTAAAAGATGGAGGAAATAAATGAGCAACAAACTATTTGATGTAGAAAAATTTGCAGCAGTGGCAAGACGTGCTGTGGCAGAAGGAATAGTATTACTCAAAAATGATGATAATGCGCTTCCGCTGAAAAAGGGTGCTAAGATTGCCCTATTTGGCAGAAGCCAGTTTAACTATTATAAAAGCGGAACAGGCTCAGGAGGTATGGTAAACACAGCCTATGTTGTAGGTGTGAGAGAAGCCCTTGAGTCAGACGATAGATTTAGCCTTAATGCAAAGCTTAAGGATACATATGATGAGTGGATTAAGGATCATCCTTATGAGCTTGGAGAGGGATGGGCAGCAGAGCCATGGTTCCAGGAGGAGATGCCTATCTCAGCAGATTTTGCTAAGGAAATCTCAGAAGAATCAGATGTGGCAATTGTGCTTATTGGACGTACTGCAGGTGAGGATCAGGACAATAGCAATAAGCAGGGCAGCTATCTTCTCACAGATGATGAGAGGGAAATTCTTAAAAATGTAACAGCAGCATTTAAGCAGACAGTAGTTCTTTTAAATGTTGGAAACATCATAGATATGAAGTGGGTTGAAGAGTACAATCCAAGCGCTGTTGCATACATTTGGCAGGGCGGTCAAGAAGGTGGAAATGGCGCTCTTGATGTGCTTTCTGGCGATGTGAATCCATCAGGTCGACTTACAGATACAATCGCAAGGGATATTACTGATTATCCTTCAGATGCTAATTTTGGCGGGGAAAAATGTAATATTCAGCAGGAAGATATCTATGTAGGCTATAGATATTTTGAGACCTTTGCAAAGGAAAAGGTACTTTACCCATTTGGATTTGGACTTTCATACACAACTTTTTCTATAGAAGCAAAGAAATTTGAAGGTGAAGACGATAAAGGCTATTTCACTGTTACAGTTACAAATACTGGAAAGAGAAAGGGACAGCAGGTTGTTCAGGTCTATGTTTCAAAACCACAGGGAGTCCTTGGAAATCCAGTAAGAGAACTTATAGCATTCGGAAAAACTAAGGAGCTTGAGCCAGGAGAGTCACAGGATCTTCAGTTTACTTTCACTTCATATCAATTATCCAGCTTCGACGACAGTGGCGTTACAGGACATAAAAATTCCTATGTATTGCAGGAGGGAGAATATACTTTTTACGTTGGTGACAATGTTCGCTGTGAAGAGATTGCAGGAGTTTATAGTGCAGCTGAAACAAGGGTTGCAAAGCAGCTTTCAGAGGCACTTGCGCCAGTTGTTGATTTTGAGAGGATGAAGCCAGTTCCACAGGAAGATGGCACATTCAAGGTATCATATGAGCCAGCTCCAAAGGCCACCATTGATGGGGATGACATAAGAAAAAATAACATGCCACAAGAGCTGACAGGAAACAAAAGTGGCCTGAAGCTTCTTGATGTATTTGACAATAAGTGCACTATGGAAGAGTTCATTTCACAGCTTTCTAATGAAGAACTCTTTTGCATAGTTCGCGGTGAGGGGATGAGTTCTCCAAAGGTAACACCAGGTTGTGGAGGAGCATTTGGCGGTGTGACAGATTCTCTCCTAGAAAAGGGGATTCCTGTTGCATGCTGTACTGACGGCCCTTCTGGAATCAGAATGGATTGTGGTAAAAAAGCATTTGCAATGCCAAATGGAGCTTGCCTTGCCAGCGGATGGAATCTTGAGCTTTCAGAGGAGCTATATAATTGGGAAGGTCTTGAAGTCAGAAAAAATAAAGTTGATGTGCTTTTAGGACCGGGCATGAATATTCACAGACATCCACTTAATGGACGCAACTTTGAGTACTTCTCAGAAGACCCATATGTAACAGGAAAAAATGCAATAGCCCAGCTTAAGGGAATGCATAAATATGGTGTGACAGGAACAATCAAGCATTTTGCTCTTAACACTCAGGAAACTGGAAGACATACAGTTGAGCATGTGGCATCGGCTAGAGCCATTCGAGAAATATATCTAAAGGGATTTGAAATGGCTGTAAAGGAAGGTGGCGCTCACGCATTGATGACCACATACGGTTCTGTAAATGGTTATTACACATCATCAAGCTATGATTTGGTCACAAGAATTCTCAGAGAAGAATGGGGATTTGATGGAATCGTCATGACTGACTGGTGGGCAAAAGGCGGCAAGTCTTACCATGGTGATAATTCAAATATGGCAGCTATTGTTAGAGCACAGAATGATTTGTACATGGTTACAGGAAATGCTGAGCTCAACACAAATAAAGACAATCTTGAAGAGGCAATTAAAACAGGTGATATCACAAGAGAAGAGCTTCAGAGATGTGCTGCAAATATTTGCAAGTTCATTATGAATAAGCCTGTGTTTGCACGCTACATAGATAGAGACAATGACGTAGATAAAAAGCTGGCAGAGGAAGCTGACGATGAGGAGCTTGCTTTTGACAAGATGGTGCTATGTGATGTTGATGAAACAGGAGTTGCAACAATTAATCCTGCTGATATTAACACAGGAAGAAATAGCACTACTATGTTTACAGTTTCATTTAAGGAGCGAGGAGATTACAAGCTAAAAATGACTGTAAGGGCAAATGCTACAAGCGAGCTGGCACAGATACCACTTAGCATTTTCAGAGATAAATTGCTTGTGAAAATGATTACTCTCACAGGAGAGGACAGTGATTGGCAGACAATAGAAGTGCCTTTCGACGCATGCGCAATGACATTCTTCATGAAGTTCTATTTCGCTCAAGACGGAATGGAAATTAAGGACATTAAATTTGAATTAGTCAAATCTAGGGAGGAAGAATTTAGGCTTATGTTTGCTCGAATGGGCGAAGAATAAAATCAAGGGGATTGGTATGCTTAATAACAGTACAAAGGGAAAAATCGTATTTACGGATAATAATGGTTCATTCAAAATAGGAAAGCCAGAAGATACAAGCTATCTGTATTTTCCTATAGCATCAGAGGCTGGATTAAAATCAAGCCTTACACCCAATTTAGGTGGTGACTCAATGGTGGACCAGGAGACATTTATCCTAGAGCCTACCAGTGTGGAGAATCTTCATAACAATAAAAATACCAGAAATTTTTGGCTCTATATGGAAGACGGAAAAGTATGGTCTGCCACTGGCTCATCAGCTGAGCAGGAGAGTCAAAAGTTTACAATGGACCAGGATGAAAGTGCGGTGGAGGCAGGTTTCATGTGGCACAAAGCTACTCGAATTAGCAACTGCTTCGATATCAGCGCTGAGATTTTATCCTTTGTACCTGTAAATGAAAATGTTGAAATCATGTCTGTAACTATTAGAAATACAGGCAGTGAAGAAAAGCTAATAACACCTATTGCGGCAGTGCCAATATACGGCCGCTCAGCAGATAATCTCAGGGACCATAGAAATGTTACTTCCATGCTCCATCGAATCGCAACTACAGAAGAGGGAGTACTTGTTAAGCCAACTATGTCTTTTGATGAAAAGGGACATAGACCTAATAATAAAACCTATTTTGTAATTGGACACAGAGAGGATGGAATAAATCCAGAATCATTTTTCCCTACAGTTGAGACATTTGTAGGAGAAGGTGGCAGTTTCTTTAAGCCTAGATCTGTATATAGGCAGGAGGAAGGACTAAGGGCTGGAGAAAAGCTGGCGGGACTTGAGGCTGTAGGTGGACTTAAGTTTTCTAAGATAAAGCTTGCTCCTGATGAATCTGTAACATTTAATATCTTGATTGGAGTTACAGAGGATGAAAAAGAAATAGAAAAACTTTCTAAAAAATATGCGTATAAATCGGCAGTGGAAAAAGAGTTTCAGACCACAAAAGAGTACTGGCAGAAAAAGGTAAATGTTAGCTTTCACACTGGTGATAAAAACTTTGATGAGTTTATGGCATGGGTTGCTTTCCAGCCATTTCTTCGCCGAGTATACGGCTGTTCATTTTTGCCTTATCACGATTATGGACGCGGTGGACGAGGCTGGCGAGACTTGTGGCAGGACTGTTTGTCCCTTCTTTTCATGGAGCCAGACAATGTGCGCCAGATGATAGTTGCCAATTTTGGTGGTGTCCGCATGGATGGAACCAATGCAACCATTATTGGTGAAGGACTTGGCAATTTTATAGCCGACAGAAATGGAATTGCTAGAGTGTGGATGGACCATGCATTTTGGCCATTTAGAACACTACTTTTATACATCAATCAAACAGGCGACTACAGCATTTTAAAGGCGAAAGTCCCTTATTTTAAGGACTCAATTGTACGCCGTGGTACCGTAGTTGATAAAAAATATGAGGTGGTGGATAACAAGCAGCACACAGAGGATGATAGTGTATATCTTGGTTCGATCATTGAACATTTGCTGGTGGAAAACCTGTGCGCCTTCTATGAGGTAGGACAGCACAATGTTTTAAAACTAAGAGGTGCCGACTGGAACGATGCACTTGATATGGCATCAACAAATGGCGAATCCAGCGCATTTTCATATGCCTATGCTGGCAATCTTTTGGAGCTTGCAAATCTGATTTTTGCAGTATCAAAAGAGGATGGAATAGATGAGATACATATTGCAACAGAGCTAAAGCGTCTACTTGACTTAGATAGTTACGACTCGGTAGAGGAAAAAACTAATAGACTTGCAGAATACTGTCGGTCATGTGAGGGGAATATTAAAGGAACTCAGGCATCAATTCCTGTAAATGTTCTTGTGGAAAAACTAAGAGGCATGTCTTCTTGGATGACAAACCATTTGAACAAGCAAGAATGGCTTGAGGGTAATAAAGGCGAAGGCTGGTTTAATAGTTATTATGATGACAGCTGTCGCATGGTAGAGCGCTTTAGCGATTCTGATGAAGAAACACGCATGATGCTGACTGGTCAGGTCTTTGCCATAATGGGCAATGTGGCCACTGACGAGCAGATTCATAAAATAGTTCAAGCAGCTGATCACTATCTGTATAAGGAGGCTATTGGTGGCTACCGTTTGAATACGGATTTTAGAGAAGTGAAGTATGACCTAGGCAGGATGTTTGGATTTGCCTACGGGGAGAAGGAAAATGGCGCGGTATTTTCACATATGTCTGTTATGTACGCAAATGCGTTATATGGCAGAGGTTTCGCAAAAGAAGGTTTCAAATCACTCAATGCCCTTTTTGCAACAGCCATGAATTTTAATGTCAGTCACATGTATCCGGGAATACCAGAGTATTTCGACAGCAAAGGTAGAGGAAAGTATCCATACCTGACAGGTGCAGCATCATGGTATTTACTGACAATGATTACAGAGGTGTTTGGCGTAAAAGGAGAGGCTGGAAATCTTGTAATCGCACCGGCTCTTTTGAAGGAGCAGTTTGATGAAGAAGGTAAGGCGAGAATCAATCTTACATTTGCAGAAAAGAAGTTTGATATCGTATATACGAATCCATCAAAGCTTCAGTTTGGAGAGTATAAAATAAAAGAAGCAAGCTTAAATGGAGTTAAACTTGCTGTAGAAAACAATAAAATATTAATCCCTCAAAAAAACGTTGAGAACCACGAGAACAACGAAATCCTGGTGGTGTTAGGGTAACCTACAGACTAGCGATGAGCTGGTTTAGATAGTAACCCCTTTCCTTTACGGAGCTGGTAGGTAACAAGCTCTTAGGTCTATGAACGAGGCATGTTAGCCGAGAGAATAGACTCTAAGGCTTGTGGCCGTAACCAGCGGACAAAAGTAACCAGCGGACTAGGTCTTGGCTAGCCTTCAGTTTTCATAATATCACGAGGGGTTCCCTTCCAATGAGTACCGTAGTATTTTTCGCGGTACTTTTTTGGTGTAAGCCCAGTTTCCTTCTGGAAAAGCTGACTGAAGTGACTCTGGGATGTAAATGAAAAATAATTAGCAATGTCAGCCAGTGAATAATCGCTGTATCGAAGCAGATTCATCGACGCTTCTATTTTAGCTTGGCGAATGTAATCGCTGGTGGATGTGCCAAGCTCATCCTTGAAAAGTCTGGAAATATAGCTGGCGGAATTGCTAGTGTACTCGGCTAAATCTTTAACTGTAATTCGTTCCTTCAGATGAGAGTAGATGTAATTTAAGCACTCTGTCATTGGACGAGAAAGGTTAGCACTTCGATTGATGATAATCATCTTATTTGTATAGTCTAAAACCATCTTGTCGTGGAGCTTTTCCAAGTCCTCAAGAGTAGAAATATCGTCAAGCTTTTGAATGTAAAAATCACTGAGACGATAGGCTCTTTCCATCTCCATTCCGTTGTCTACACAAAGTCTTGTTATGAGAGCAATAGAAACAACAAAATGATATTTAAAATTCTGAACAATATCTCTAGAAAGCTTGCCTATTCCCTTTGGATTTAAAAACTCATGATTCTCAATATTCTTATGAATTTCCTCTAAATTACCCTCAGCTACGTAGCGGTAAAAAAGCAATTCCCTGTTCTGGTGATTATGAGTCTGAACATCGTTTTTATCATCATATTCATTTGCTAACCAATCAGTGGAACTTGTCATGATAGCCTCCAAAAATATAAAGACGCTTTAATAAGCGGTGAATTCAACAAACAAAAAAACAATAGCATGGATTTTGTATTTTATCAATGAATTTGATATAGAAAAAAATCCAGGAAACTTAAGATAGTAAGCGTCTAAGAGATACTTGATTTATCAATCAAAGGAGGAAAACGTAATGAAAAAAAGAGTAGTTAGTCTTGCGCTTGCACTTTCTATGGTAGCAGGGCTCACAGCTTGCGGGGGTAATCCAGAAGGCGGTAGCGCCGGAGCTGAAGGCGGCTATGTGGCTGAAGGCGAAGAAGGAAAAGTAATTAATATTTACTGCTGGAACGATGAGTTCAGAACAAGAGTAGAGGCAGTATATGACAAGGTAGACCACACATCTGAGGATGGCACAATCACATACCTTACAGATGGTTGCGAGATTCACTGGACAGTAAATCCTAACCAGGATGGTGTATACCAGAAGAAGTTAGATGAGGCACTCCTTAATCAGGGTTCTGCAGCAGCTGATGACAAGATTGATATGTTCCTTTCAGAGACAGATTATGTAGTAAAGTACACAGATGCTGAGGCAGATATTGCTATTCCACTTACAGAGCTTGGAATTGACCCAGATAAGGATTTAGCAGATCAGTACGATTTTACAAAGACAGTTGCTTCTGATGCAAATGGCGTACAGAGAGGTTCTACATGGCAGGCTTGCCCATGCCTCTTTGTTTACAGACGTGACATTGCACTTGATACATTTGGAACAGATGATCCAGATGAGATTCATGCACTTTGCTCAGACTGGGACAAGATGAAGTCTGCAGGTGAGGAGCTTAAGGCAAAGGGTTACTACACATTTGCAACATATGCAGATACATTCCGTGCGTATGGAAACAGCATTTCTGCTCCATGGGTAGAGGAAGGCAGTACAGAGATTAACGTAGATCCACAGATTATCAACTGGATTAACGATTCTAAGGAATGGCTTGATGCTGGTCTTATAGACAGCAACATCAAGGGACAGTGGACAGATGACTGGAACAAGTCAATGGGTTCTGAGTCAAAGGTATTTGGTTTCTTACTTCCAGCATGGGGAATTGACTTCGTTCTTAATCCAAACTGGGATGGAGAAGCAGGTGCTTGGGCAGTAACAGACGGACCACAGGCATTTAACTGGGGTGGTTCATTTGTACACGGTTGTGTAGGTACAGATAATGCTGAGCACGTTAAGGAAATCATGCTTGCTGTAACTGCAAACAAGGATAACCTTATGAAGATTACAAAGGATTACCTTGATTTCACAAATACACAGTCAGGTATGGAAGAGATTGCAAATGATGAGAGCTTCGGAGCAGAGTTCCTTGGTGGAGAGAATCCATTCAAGTACTTCCAGCCAGCAGCTTCATCAATCCAGATGACAACACTTTCACCATATGATCAGGGATGCGTAGAGCTTATCCAGAGTTCATTTGGCGATTACTTCCAGGGTCAGGTAGATTTCGATACAGCAAAGGCTAACTTCGAGCGCGCTATCAAAGAACGTTATCCAGAGATAACAGCAGTTAACTGGCCTGAATAGGAATTTTTAGATTTTTAAGTGAGCTGGTAGGCATCAAGCTCTGAGGTCTCCCTAGGGAAGCTTTTTATGCTGACTCTGGGAGGCTCTCAGGCTTGTAGCCGTGACCAGCGGATTTCTTTAGGAGATAAATGCTATGAAAAAAACTAAAAGTATAAGCCGTGCAAAGTGGGGCTACATCTGCATTCTGCCTTTCTTTGTGACTTATTTCATTTTTTCATTTCTGCCACTAGTAGACACGATTAGGTATAGTTTTTATGAATATTACCGCTCAGGTATCCGCACAATCGGACCAAATTTCGTGGGATTTGATAACTATATCAGTGTTATGGGACCTGATTTCTTTACTTACCTTAAAAACACTTTCATCTTATGGATAATCGGATTTGTTCCACAGATTGTAATCGCTCTATTACTTGCATCATGGTTTGTAGATGCAAGACTTAAGATTCGCGGTGAGCAGTTTTTTAAGGTTGTGATATATTTACCAAATCTTATCATGGCATCTGCATTCGCTATGTTATTTTTTACATTGTTCTCAACATCAGGACCAGTAAATTCAATTCTTGCCAACCTAGGGTTGGTAGATGGCCCAATCGATTTCATGGGAACACCTACAGGTACCAGACTTCTTGTAGCACTAATGAACTTTCTCATGTGGTTCGGCAATACAACAATTATGTTGATGGCCGCAATCATGGGAATTAGTCAGGACGTCTTTGAAGCTGCGTCAATCGATGGATGTACTCCTCGACAGACATTCTTCCATATTACCCTACCGCTGATAAGACCAATCCTGACATACACCCTTATAACGTCACTTATTGGTGGTTTACAGATGTTTGATGTACCACAGATTCTCACTAACGGCCAAGGTAATCCGAACCGTACAAGCTACACTTTAATCATGTGGCTTAACAATTTGCTTCGTGCACCAGATTACGGTCGCGCAGGTGCCCTTTCCGTATACTTGTTTGTCGTTAGTGGAATTCTCTGCATTATGGTTTACAGAATGGTAAACAGAGATGACGAGAAAAAAATCAGAAGAAGATTTAATAGAAATTGAGGTGGAGCCATATGATAAGAAAAAATAATAGCAATATAGCAAGAAGCTTTGTGGCTCATTTTACACTTATAATTCTTTCGTTTATGTGCTTGTTCTTCTTCTATATTTTGATAGTAAATTCAACATGTTCCCATGCTGAGCTTCAAAAGGGATTTTCGGCATTGCCAAAATCAAATGCCTTGGTCAATTTTAGAAATGTTGCAAATGATGGCACCTTCCCTATGCTCAAAGGCATTGTAAACAGTATTATCGTTTCCAGCCTTTGCGCTGCCATCTGCACATATTTCTCAGCACTTACTGCATTTGGATTATATGTTTATGACTTTAAGCTTAAAAAAGTGGCATTTACATTTATCATGGTTATCCTTGTAATGCCAACTCAGGTTACTGCACTAGGTTTCCTTAGATTGATTAGAAATATGGGATTCTATGATACTTTGATTCCACTTATTTTACCTTCAATTGCAAGCCCAGCGGTGTTCTATTTCATGTATAGCTATTTGAAGTCTAATCTTCAGTTATCCCTTGTGGAGGCGGCCAGAATAGATGGTTGTGGCGAGATAAAGATTTTCAATCAAATAGTATTTCCTATCATGAAACCAGCCATTGCAGTTCAGGCAATATTTACATTCGTAGGTTCATGGAACAATTACTTCGTTCCTGCTCTTGTACTTGAGTCAAAGGACAAGGCTACAGTGCCAATTCTTATAGCTACTCTTCGAGGCGCTGATTATATGAACTTTGACATGGGTAAAATATATATGATGATAACAGTTGCAATTGTTCCTATTATCATTGCATATCTGTTCCTCTCAAAATTCATCATAGCTGGTGTTGCCCTTGGTGGTGTAAAAGAGTAAAAGTTGTCTTTTTGTAGGGAGAAAATAATTATTGGTAAAAAAGGGAACCTGTCATATGGCAGGTTCCCCCTTTTAGTTATCTAATCTTTTTACCTTCATACATTTTTTTATCAGCCGCATCAAGAGCCTTTTTTATGTCGTTGTAGTCTGAGAAAAATGCATATCCTTTTGATACAGTAATTTTTATATTTTCGCTTTCAATCTGCTTTATCTGGGCCATGTTAATGTCAATTTCCTGCATAATGCTTTCCACTTCTGATGGATGAGCATATTGATGTAAGACAACAAACTCATCACCGCCATAGCGGATGACTACGCTGCTACTTCCAGCAATTCGTTTGAGTTTTTCACTGACAGTAGTTAAAACTGTGTCACCAAAAGTATGACCATAAATATCGTTATATTGCTTAAACTTATTTACATCTATGACAATAACTGCAAAATCAAGTTTTTCCTGCTCATATTGCTTAATAAACTTAGGTATGATTTCATCAAAGCCACGTCTATTCATAAGGCCTGTAAGAGAATCGGTAGAAGCGAGCTTTTTCATTTCTCCGCTTTTCTGCAGGTGCTCAGTAACATCGATAAAATAGCCTACCAAACCTATAATGTTTCCATTTACCACGTATGGATGTTTGGTAGCAAGGATATTTCTGACCTGACCCTGGACGATGCATTCTCCAGGTGCATCTATGATAGAGCGGCCTTCCTTGATAATCTTAAGCTCGTCTTGTTTAAATGGTTCAGGATTAATGTGCCAACCCATATCTTCATCAGTTTTTCCAATAATATAATCTACAGATGGGAAACCATAGTATTCCAAAAATATATGATTTGCACCTAAAAATCTGCGGTCAGAATCCTTCCAGAATACACCGATAGGTAAATGATTAAGAATGTTTCTAAATGAAAACTGCTCAGTTGTATTTAAAGAACTGTGATTTTTCTTGCTCATCAAATTAGTTACCTGTGAAATTCTAGAAACAACATATTGGCTTACAGGAAGAACACAGGATAACATCATTTTCTGGTTCATAACATAAACCACTTTAAGAGTGACGGCTTTAAGCACATAGTTGTCGTACACATCATTGAGATAGAAGAAGCCCTCTAGCAAATTTGTATTGCTTTGAATAAGTCGTTCCTCAATGGTATCTATATTCATAAAGTCTTTAAAGGATTCACGGTCCTCTTCATGAACACGATTAAGGGCAATATCCTCTATTACTTCTCTTGCGGGTTTGTTTAGGTTATTTATATGGACTTTGCTATTGAACAGGTAAATGTTTTCAAAGTAATCAGTATCAATACCGAATAAATCAACGCATTCAAACAGTGAAAACATATATTTACCAACAGTATTGGTTATTTCCTCGTAGCTTTCATTTACATAATGAGTAAGCATTCTGATAGAGAGAAGATAAGCGTCAAATCCAAGAGCATTTTCTGTGGTAACATGCTTGATTCGCATATTTACAATCTTGCCATTTTCGACAAATTCAATACTTTCTGGAAGACCACTTTGCTTACTTTGGAAGCACAATTCCCAGAACATAGAAAGTGGACCGGGGCCTGATTTATAGGTGTTAATCATTTTTTCAACAGACTCTAAAGAGCCTTGAGCGTTAGGATGTGAATCTATTATTTCTTGGAAAGCATCATTAATGTATAAGAAACTCCATTTTTTATTTTTTACGATACCGATAGCAAGAGGCAGGGCATCTGATTTTTGACTAGTAACGTGTCGAAGCGGATTCTGTTTTAATAGGTCGATTAAACCAAGTTTATTGTAAAAATGGCGTTCGTCTAATTTCTCAAAATCTCTGTCATCAAGATGCATTTGCTCGCATCCCTCTTCAAGAGGAACAGGCCTACCTATGTAGTATCCCTGTATAAGCTCACAGCCTAAGCTGCGTAAGAAATCATATTGCTCCTTGGTTTCAACACCCTCCGCCAATGTATGAAAACCAAGGTTTTTTAACATAGAAATAGCATGCTTCAGGATGATTTTACCGTTGTCATTTACATCGAATCCTCTCAAGAATTCCATATCGATTTTGACCAAATCAAATTCGTAATTCTTTAGGACATTAAGAGATGAATATCCACTTCCAAAGTCATCCATCCAAACTTTTATACCGCAATTACGGATTCTTGAAATTTGCTCACGGATAAACTCTGGATTTTTAGTAAGTGCAGATTCAGTGATTTCCAGATGGAAGAGCTCCTTTTTTACCTGATATTTATCTAGGAGTTCATTCATATAGCTTGCGATATCAATAATCTCAAAATCGATTCTAGACAGGTTGATAGAAACAGGAACAGCCTCACGCATACCTGCCTTTTCCATTTTTGCGAAGGTTGAAATAACCTCTTCCATAACATAGCAATCAAGCTTATGGATAAGATGGTATTCCTCTAACACGGAGATAAATTCATTTGGGTAAACAGTACCCTTATTTGGATCTATCCAGCGAACCAAAGCCTCCCAGCCGCAGACTTCGCCTGTAAGAGAGCGGACAATTGGCTGGTAATATATTTGAATATATTTATTGGCAAGAGCCTCTACAAGATTATCAATGATGAATTGTTTTCTGGCTAAATGACCGCCTAGCTCAGCGTCATAGAATTTATAATCGATGTCATATTTTTTTTTGATAGATGCGCAGGCAATACGAGCTCTATCGGTGCAGCGTATTACATTTGTGACCTCGCCATCGTATAAATAAACACCGGCCTTAAGCTCTAAGTTTATATCTTGTTGAAGGGATTTTACCTGTTTTTTAACTTCTAAAATAGCTGGCACAACCTGAGTGATATCTGAGCACACAACAAAATGGTCTCCAGAAAATCTAGAAACCAACTGACTATCAAATACTGTTCTAAGGATGTGGGCAATATCTTTTAGCAGGTCATCGCCCTTTTCAAATCCATAGTTAGCATTGAACTGTTTGAAATTTTCCATATCAAGGAAAATAAAAGCGTAGTTACTACCCTCTTCGGCATCATCGATGAGTTCTTGACCCCATTCATAAAAAGCGGGCTTGTCTAATAAACCGGTGAGTTCGTCACGACTTTCCTTGAAAATCTCTCTTTCGTCCATAGTTAAACCCCAGTATCTTCTATTGTGTGTTTTGATATTCTAGCACCTAAATGTGAAGAATTTTTATAAAAATTGTTGTCTAATCTTGAGAAAAAATGATTGTTAATGGACTAATAATCTGATGCGTCTTCTAATCAACAATAATGCTGTCTGAGCCAGTTGAATTCTTTTGAACTTTTTAACCAAAAAGGAGAGGTCGAAAATGGTTATTTTAACAAAAATTGAGCGATTGTGATTATTTATGAGCATTAATGATTGATAAGTGAAAATTATCGTGCTATATTTTGATTGTGTTAATCACAAATAATCATAATATTGCAGGGGTGGGATATATGTTAACTGAAGAGAGACGGACAAAGATTATTGAAATTGTAAACGAGAAAAAAGCGGTTTCGGTTAATGAACTTGTTGAATTGCTTGATACATCCGCAGCTACAATTCGACGAGATATTAATGCTCTTAATGCATCAAAACAATTGATCAAAGTTTTCGGTGGGGCTACATCTATGAGTTCTTTAGATGTTAATACCAAAGAAGACGCCGTAAAAATAAAAGCGCAAAAAAACATCCACGAAAAAGATTCAATAAGCAAATACGCAGCAAGTCTTATTCAGGACAATGATTTTGTCTACATAGATGCCGGAACAACAACCCTTGCAATGATTGATTACATTGACAACTATAAAGCAAAGTTTATTACCAATGGTATTGTTCACGCCAAGAAGCTTATAGACAAAGGTCTTGAGACAATTATGATTGGCGGAAGATTAAAGAAAGCAACAGAGGCGGTTGTTGGTCCTGATTGTGTGGAGATAATCAAAAAATATCATTTCACAAAGGCGTTTATGGGAACAAATGGTATTTCCATAAGAGCGGGATTTACAACTCCAGATGTAGACGAGGCAATGATTAAAACCGAGGCAATAAGACATGCATATATGGCTTACGTCCTCGCTGACCATACAAAGTTCGATCAAATCAATTCGGTGACATTTGCAGAGATTAATGATTGCTGCATAATCACAGATTCGCTTTCTGCAAAGGAATATTCAAATCATACGGTTGTTAAGGTTTGTGAAGAATAAATGGAGGAAAAAGAATGATTTATACTGTTACATTTAACCCGGCGCTAGATTATGTGGTTCGAATGGATGGTGATTTACTCCCAGGAATGACAAACCGCTCATGTAGTGAGGAGTACTACTTCGGTGGCAAGGGTATTAATGTTTCCATGGTTCTCGCAGAGCTTGGAATAAAATCAACAGCCCTTGGATTCGTGGCAGGCTTCACCGGAAGAGCTATTGATGAAGGGGTTCAGGCAGCAGGAATCGATACAGATTTCATAATGCTCAAAGAAGGAATTTCCAGAATCAATGTAAAGCTCAAGGCAGCAGAGGAAACTGAGATTAACGCTCAGGGACCAAAGATTGACGAGGAGTCACAGATGCAGCTCTTCAACAAGCTTTCAAGACTTGTTCCAGGAGATATGCTTATTCTGGCAGGTTCTATTCCAAATTCACTTCCAGATGATGTATATGAAAGAATTCTTTCTATGCTTGATGGAAAGGGTATTGAGTTTGTAGTAGACGCAACAAAGGATTTACTCACAAATGTTCTTAAGTATCATCCATTCTTGATTAAGCCAAACAATTTTGAGCTTGGTGAAATCGTGGGAAAGACACTTGAGAATGATGATGAGATATATGAAGGAGCCCTCAAGCTTCAGGAAATGGGAGCAAGAAATGTTCTGATTTCTATGGCTGGTGACGGTGCAATGCTTGTTGATGAAAACAAGAAGCGCTATCGCATAGGTGTTCCAAAGGGGAAGGTTAGAAATTCGGTAGGAGCTGGTGATTCGATGGTAGCAGGTTTTGTAGCTGGCTACATGAAGTCAAAGGATTATGAAACCGCTCTTAAAATGGGTACAGCAGCTGGAAGCGCAACGGCTTTCTCAGATGGCCTAGCTAAAGCTGTTGATATAAATAATTTATACAAAGGGTTAAATTAGGAGGGAATATGAAAATTTCAGAATTCATTGATCCTAGGGGAATCCAACTTGGTGTTTCTCTTGCTGATCAAAACGAAGCAATCGACAAGCTTATTGCTCTTCATGAGGCAGTAGGCAACTTGAATGATGCGGCAGCATTCAAGACAGCTATTTTAGAGCGTGAGGCTAAGGGCTCTACAGCAATAGGTAACGGTATAGCTGTTCCACACGGTAAGTCAGCAGCTGTTGCAAAGGCTGGTCTCGTTGGTATTACATGTCCAGATGGTGTTGATTACAAGGCACTTGATGGCAAAAACAGTGATTTACTTTTCATGATTGCAGCTCCAGAAGGTGGCGCAGACACACATCTTGAAGTTCTTTCAAAGCTTATGACAATGCTTATGGATGCTTCATTCTGTAAGAAGCTTGTTGCAGCAAAGTCAGTTGATGAGTTCTTAGGACTTATTGATGAGAAGGAAGCTGAAAAGGATGCTAGCCAGTCTACATCTGCAGCAGCAACTGGTTCAAAGAAGCTTGTTGCTGTAACAGCATGTCCTACTGGTATTGCTCATACATTTATGGCAGCTGAGGCTCTTGAGCTCAAGGCTAAAGAGTTAGGCTATGGAATCAAGGTTGAAAAAGATGGTTCCGGTGGAGCAAAAGATGTGCTTTCATCTAAGGAAATTGAAGAGGCTGATGCTGTTATTATCGCATGTGACAAGAACATCGATATGCAGAGATTCCATGGCAAGAAAGTTGTTATGGCATCTACAAAGGAAGCTATCCACAGCCCAGAGACACTTATTGAAAAAGCTGACAAGGCTTCTGTATATCAGCATGCAAGTGGTGCAGCTAGGGTGACAGATTCATCTAACGAATCAGTAGGTCGTAAGATTTACAAGCACTTAATGAATGGTGTATCTCATATGCTTCCATTCGTTATCGGTGGTGGTGTACTTATTGCTATCGCATTCTTGCTTGATGATTATTCAATTGACCCAAGTAACTTTGGTTCAAATACACCAGTTGCAGCATGGTTTAAGACAATTGGTGGTGGTGCATTTGGATTCATGCTTCCAATCCTTGCTGGATTCATTGCAATGTCAATTGCTGACAGACCAGGTCTTGCAGTTGGTTTCGTAGGTGGTTATCTTGCTTCTACTGGTGCAACATTTGCATCACCAGGTGGAGATATTCCATCAGCATTCCTTGGAGCATTAGTTGCAGGTTTTGCAGCAGGTTATATTGTTCTTGGTTTAAGAAAGCTTTGTGAGGCTCTTCCAGCTTCACTGGAAGGTATCAAACCGGTATTCATTTATCCATTATTTGGTACACTTTTGATATCAGTAGTAATGTGTGCAATCAATCCTATCATGGGTGCGTTGAACTCAGGACTTACTTCATTGCTTGAGGGTATGGGAACAAGCTCAATGATAGCTCTTGGAGTACTTCTTGGCGCAATGATGGCTACAGATATGGGTGGTCCTTTCAACAAGGCAGCTTATGTATTTGGTACAGCATCTCTTGCAGCAGCAAATGAGACAGGCTGGATGATTATGGCAGCAGTTATGGTTGGTGGTATGGTTCCTCCAATCGCAATCGCACTTGCTACAATTTTCTTCCCAAAGAAGTTTACAGAGAATGAAAGAAAGTCTGGTCCAGTTAACTTTATCATGGGATTCTGCTTCATCACAGAAGGTGCTATTCCATTTGCAGCAGCAGATCCACTTCGTGTAATTCCTTCACTTATGGTTGGTTCTGGTCTTGCAGGTGCTCTTTCAATGGCATTTAAGTGTACACTTATGGCTCCACATGGTGGAATCTTCGTATTCCCAGTTGTTGGTAACGTAGCACTTTACCTTGTTGCACTTTTAGCAGGTTCAGCAGCTAGCTGCCTATTACTTGGAATTTTAAAGAAGAATGTAGCACAGTAAATTCCGGTTATTCCGTATATAAAAACATTTCATTTTAATTCCGAGGGGCGACCCTCGGAATTATTGTTTGTAAAAATTGTTTGATTTTTTCTAATTTTTTATGTATTTTTTAGAAGAACAATTATAGACAAATCAATTGATTTTCTATAAAGTATATAAGTACATTTTTACGCTTATAAGGTATTATAAGATACAGGCATGAAACGAAAGGAGTTTTATATTATGGTTTCAAAAGTAGTTAAGGTAACAAATGAGCAGGGACTTCACATGCGTCCAGCTACAGTTTTCAGCGCAGCTGTTACACCATTTGATTCAGACGTTAAGATCTTATTCAATGGTAATCAGTACGATGGAAAGAGCGTTATGATGCTTATGGCAGCTTGCATTAAGTGTGGTGCTGAGATCGAGATTCAGGCAGATGGTCCAGATGAGGAAGCAGCACTTGCAAAGGCTGTAGAGCTTGTTGAGAGCGGTCTCGGAGATTAATTCTAAGGAGGAACCTATGTACAAAGGCATAGAAGCGTCTAGGGGAATTGGTATTGGTAGCATTTGTCTCATTACTGAGCACGATTTATCGTTTGATTCTAAGCCAGTAGCAGACAAAGATGCTGAAAAGGCAAGATTTAATGATGCCATTGAAAAGTTTAAGGCTGAGACAGCCGAGATGGCAGAGAATATCAGAAAGAATATTGGTCCTAAGGAAGCTGAAATCATGGAGGGTCACTTAGCTATGATCGCTGATCCTACAATGGCAGGCGAGATGACTAAGATGATTGAGGCTGGACAGTGCGCAGAGGCTGCTGTTACTGCAGTATGCGATATGTTCATCGGTATGTTCTCTAAGATGGAGGACGATATGATGCGTCAGCGTGCATCAGATATTTCTGATATCAAAATCAGCTTGCTTAAGATATTACTTGGGGTAGAAGACGTAGATATCAGCAAGGTTGCACCAGGTACTGTTTTGGTTGCACATGACTTGACTCCATCTATGACTTCACAGATCGTAAAAGAAAATGTAGTTGGAATTATTACAGAGGTTGGTGGCAAGACATCTCATTCTGCTATTCTTGCTAGAGCCTTAGAGATTCCTGCAGTTCTTTCAATTCCTAATATTTGTGAGATTGTTAAGGACAAGGACACTGCTATCGTTGATGGTACAGAGGGTGATGTATATATCAATCCAGACGGGGATGTTATTTCTCAGTACGTTATCAAGCGTGAGGAGTTCATCCGTGCACAGGCAGAGCTTAAGAACTTCGTTGGCAAGGCTACACTTACAGCTGATGGCAAGGAAGTAGAGCTTTTCTGTAACATCGGTACCCCTAAGGATGCTAAGAAGGCAATTGAGTGCGACGGCGAGGGCATCGGTCTTTTCCGTTCAGAGTTCTTATTCATGGACAAGCCACATCTTCCTACAGAGGATGAGCAGTTCGAGGCGTACAAAGAGGCTGTTGAGACTATGTCAGGCAAGACAGTTATCATCCGTACACTTGACATCGGTGGTGACAAGGAAATCCCTTACATGAACCTTGAGAAGGAAGAGAATCCATTCCTTGGTTATAGAGCAGTACGTTATTGCCTCGCCAACACAGACATTTACAAGACACAGCTTAGAGGAATCTTAAGAGCCAGCGCATTTGGTACAGTTAAGATCATGGTTCCTTTAGTAACATGTGTTGATGAAATTAGAGCCGTTAAGGCACTTGTTGAAGAGTGCAAGATGGAGCTTACTAACGAGGGTATTAGCTTCGATCCTAGCATTCAGGTTGGTTGCATGATTGAGACAGCAGCAGCTTCACTTATTGCTGATATGCTTGCAAAGGAAGCAGATTTCTTCTCAATCGGAACAAACGACTTAACACAGTATACAATGAGTGTTGACCGTGGAAATGCTAAGGTAGCTTACCTTTATTCAGCATTCCAGCCTGCAGTTCTTCGTTCAATCAAGAACATCATCGCAGCAGCTAACGAAGCAGGTATTCCTGTTGGCATGTGCGGTGAGGCAGCAGCTGATCCACTCATGATTCCACTTTTGATTTCATTTGGACTTGATGAGTACTCTGTTAACCCAGTTCTTGTACTTACAGCTCGTGCAATCATTTCTAAGTGGTCAAAGGCTGATGCAGACGCTTTAGCAGAGAAGGTTCTTAGCCTTTCTACTGAAAAGGAAATCGTTGAATTACTTAAAGCTTCAGCTAAATAATTAGATTGTTTTATATCCCTATACCAGTCATCGGTATAGGGATTTTTTTGTGCAATGAATCTTTTGTGAAAATTCTGCTAATTCATACAAATTTCAGACTATTATTGATATACTGTTAATTACTAGCAGTGTGTTTAGCGTTATTGATTTTTAATTGCATACATAGTGTGGAGGAAAAAATATGAGTGAAGCCCAAGGAAAGATGGAAATCGAGAAAAGACAGATGTCCGAGAGAAATAAGCTTGCTAGATACTGCGGTACAATAGCAGCTATAGCAATTGCCTTTTTTGCAATACGTGCATTGTGTTTTAATGGGGTAAATCCTCTTGATACAGTAAGACTTGTTGTGGCGATTGTAGTTATTATCCTATTACAAGTAGGGGCTATTATGTATGGGGAAAAATATATTTACAAATACTGCGTCACCCTATCAATGGTGGTTCTATTTGTTCTTAATATATTTAAGCCAAGTGATTCTCACATGTATATTTTCATGTATACCATTATTTTGATAGTAATGATTTATGGTGAGGCAAACACTGTAAGAATAGGATGTATTATCGCCAATGTATGTCTTTTGGCTTCAGGATTTATGCAGGTAAGTGAGGGGGCAATCACAGGACAAAATCTTACCACACAGTTTTTATTTAGTATTATTGCATGTACAATGGCAGTTATCGTTTGTAGACAGCAGCGTCGCCAGACTACAGAGACACTTGATACTATTAAGGACAAGGCAACAGATATCAAAGAGACATCTGAGGCAATTGTTGATTTAGCAGAGCAGCTTAATAATAAATTCGTAGAAGCTAATGAAGTATCTAATAATCTTAATGACCATATGAATGTAGTACATGACTCAGTTGTTGAGATTGTTGAGGGTACAAAAAATACAGCAGAGGCTATAGAAAACCAGACAAATAAGACAGCCGTAATCCAGGAAAGCATTCAGGCTGTAGGTGAAGAGGCCAACACAATCGATGAAGTCTCTAGTCAGGTGGAAAGCACTGTAAATGACGGTGTATCACTTATTAATCAGCTTAAGAGGCAGGCTGAGGAAGTTGCAAATATCAACATAGAAACAGCAAGCACAACCCAGGCACTTAATGACAGTATTCAAGATGTACAGGCTATCACAGAGACAATCCTTGGTATTTCAAGTCAGACTAACTTGCTGGCGCTTAATGCATCCATTGAGGCTGCTAGAGCCGGTGAAGCAGGAAAAGGCTTTGCTGTAGTTGCTGATGAAATCAGAGCTCTTTCTGAAAGCACTAGAGAGGCAACAGAAGAGATTTCGAGAATCATAGAGCGTCTTACATCAGACGCTAGATCAGCATCAGCTGCCATGTCAAAATCTGCTGAGTATGCCGCAAAGCAAAATGAACTCATCACAGAGACAGGCACAAAGCTTGATGCAATCAAGACAGGTACAGACGACCTTCGCTCTGGAGTAGTTCAGGTCAAGGCATCTGTGGATGATGTAATCAATGCCAACACTCAGATTATGGACAACATCACCAACCTCTCTGCTACCTCAGAGGAAGTAGCGGCAGCCACAGATACTGTTGGCTCAGTTAGTGATGACGCCATGGAAGCTCTTAGCAATATGAATAATACCCTTGAGGTAATCAATAAGATAGCTAAGGAAATGGAAGAAATGGCTTTAAAATAATTTAAATAGTAAAACTATCAGAGGTCTAACTACACGGACCTCTGATTTTTTTGCCATTTTTAGATAAAAGTGTAAAATAAAGATATTAGAGTCATTTTGTATGAACGGGAGGAGAAAGATGGCTGACAGACCTATATCAAGAAAAAAGAATGTAACAGGAAGTGGAAGTGTTCATCGTCGTCCAACGGGGACTAGTGGCGGTTCAGGTGGCAACCGTGGTGTAAATGGCGGCGGAGGCGGTGGCCTTGGAAAGCTACTGATATTTGCACTTATTATATTGCTTGGTGGAGGCGGCGGTCTTGGCGCCTTTCTAGGAGGCGGTGGCTCAGGCGGAAGCTCCGGTGGTAGCACAGGAGGTAGCACTGCAGGCAATACAATATCTACTTTAGCATCTACTCTTTTAGGTGGAGGCTATACTAGCATGTCTCAAAGTGGTAATTCTACATGGAGCATGAAGTCCAATGCAGGAGTGTTAGACGAGTCTGTAGCAAGTTCAGCCCGTGAGAAGTACACAAAAATAAAGGGCAATGGCGCTGATACCATGACTATTATGGTGTATATGTGCGGCACTGACCTTGAATCTAGAGCGGCTATGGCATCAAAGGACATTCAGGAGATGCTTAATGCTACTGTGTCTGGAAATATTAATCTTCTTGTGTATACAGGTGGTTGTGCAGGCTGGAAGAACTCTGTTGTAAGTAATAGAACCAACCAGATTTACCAGATTAAGAATGGTAAGATGGCATTGCTTAAAGACAATATCGGAGACCTTCCAATGACTGACCCAAATACACTGTCTAGTTTTATTAAGTGGGGCGGACAGAATTTTCCTGCCAATAGATATGCTCTTATCTTCTGGGATCACGGCGGCGGTTCAGTAACTGGATACGGCTACGATGAAAAGCATAAAAATGCAGGTTCAATGGACTTGGCTGAGATTAATAAGGCACTTACAGATGGTGGCTTGAAGTATGATTTCATTGGATTTGATGCTTGTCTTATGGCCACAGTTGAAACAGGTCTTATGCTTGATTCCCACAGTGATTATATGATTGCATCTGAGGAAACAGAGCCTGGTATCGGTTGGTATTATACCAATTGGCTTACAAATTTAAGTGGCAATTCTTCACAGTCTACTCTTGAGATAGGAAAGACAATTGTGGATGATTTTGTGGCTCAGTGTGGTCAGCAGTGCCCAGGCCAGAAGACTACTCTTTCCCTTATAGATTTGGCGGAGCTTTCTGCAACTGTTCCTGAGGATTTGAAGGGATTTGCAAATTCAACAACTTCATTGATTGAGAAAAAGGAATACAAAGTTGTTTCCGATGCAAGAGCAAGCACAAGAGAGTTTGCTAGTTCATCTAGAATCGATCAGATTGACCTTATCGATTTTGCAGTAAAGCTTGATAATAGTGAAGGCAAGGAATTGGCACAGTCGCTTTTAGGGGCAGTTAAATATAACAAGACCTCTTCAAATATGACAAATGCCTATGGTCTTTCAATCTATTTCCCATACCGTCAGACTAGCAAGGTAGATAATATGGTGTCTACCTATGATGAGATTGGCATGGATGATAGCTATAGTGAGTGCATTCAGAAGTTTGCTTCCATGGAATACTATGGTCAGCAGGCTACAAACAATAACCAATTCCCAAGCAGCATATTTAGTAGTTCAGGCAGCAGTTCTGGAATCGATTTAACTAGCCCAGAGGCTATTGGTCAGATTCTTGGAATGCTTTCATCCGCAAGCGGAAATAAGTTCCTTGAAAATGGTGTGGATAGAGAAATTGCAGCAGAGTATATTGCTGAAAACAACTTGGATTTATCTAATCTTCAATGGACAAAAAATGATGCTGGGGATACAGTTATCGCCCTAGATGAAAATCAGTGGGAAAACGTTCAGGATATAGAGCTTTCCACACTTGTAAAAGACGGTGATGGATATATCGATTTAGGACTTGATAATACATTTGAGTGGGATGAAGAAGGAAATCTTATCGCAAATACGGATAGAAGTTGGCTTGCAATAGATGGTCAGATTGTTGCTTATTATCATATCGATACAACTGGCACATCTGATAACTACACTATCACAGGCCGAGTTCCAGTTATGCTAAATGGTCAGAGAGCAGATTTGATTTTGGTATTTGATTCAGCTCATGAAGATGGTTATGTAGCTGGAGCTGTCTTTGGATATGATGAAAATACAGAAGTTATTGCAAAGAATCTTACTGAGCTTCAGCCAGGAGATACAATCGATTTTATCTGCAAATATTATGCCAAGGCGGGGGATGATGTTAGCATCGAAGAGGAATATTATCTCGGTGAGCAGATGACAATTGATAAGGATATGTCTGAGATGCAGATTACAAATCTTGTTATTGAGGACAGTGAACTTTTAATCTCATACGTATTTACGGATATTTATGGAAACGAATACTACACTGACGCTCTAAAACAATAGAAGCCTTAGCCAATTGTTCACACAAAAAGCACACTTTCCAAATCCCGTTGAGCTAATATAAAAATAGTGACACTACTTTTGCAAAGCACGCTGTTTTGACGAAGTAAAGGGAGTAACTATTACAAACAAGGAGGCGACGGCGATTATGGGAAAGGAAAGGGCTAAACGGGGAGTGAAAAAGGGTATAGCTTGGAGCAAAAGTATTAAAACCAAATTGATTGTAGCCATGCTTTTGGTGGCGATGGTTCCACTTGTTATTGCAGTAGGAATCAGTTACTACACATCTACGGAAAAGGCAAAACTGGATGCAATCGATTCATTGGAATGGCAGACTTGGTACGTGGAGGCTGCTATTGCACAGGTTATTACTACTAACCAGTCAGCTATTACTTCATTTGCTGATTCACCAACAGTTATCGCTTTTATGAAGGGCGAAGAGGTGGACATGAATGATCTGAAGGCTCAGATGAAATCCATCGATGAGTTTTTAGATGATGGAAATGTAGTAGTTTTAACAAATGACAAGGGTTGGATGGTACTGCGAGATGATGATGGCAAGCTAGTTGATATTAGTGAACGAGAATATTGGCAGCAGGCCATGAAGGGTGAATTTGCAGTATCAAATGTAATCACCAGCCAATCTACAGGTGTACGAAGTATTAGTATGGCAGCACCTGTAAAAGATCCTGACACAGGAAGAATTCTTGGTACAGTACACAGAAATTACAATGTAAATGATTTCCATACTATCCTAGAAGCAGAGAGTGATGAAGGATTTATCGTAGATAGAGATGGTGATTTAGTAGCACATTCTCAGTATGAGATTACGTCAGAAGATCAGGTGATGAATTTCAGCTCATCACCTTATATGAATAGTGATGCTATTGAGGGAACATATAGGTCTACTGCAGTTGGCTATCCTACATATGTATCATTTGCTAAGGATACACTTTCTGGATTTACAGTTTGTGTGGCAATAAAAGAAAGTGCAATTATGGCAGCAGCAAGACAGTCTGCATACATAGTTATTGGTATTGGTCTTGTGTTGTTAATCATTGTTGCTATTATCTCAGTAATATTGGCAAATGGATTTACAAAGCCAATCAATGCAGTTAATGATTCTTTATCAGAGCTTGCAGATGGTAAGTTCAAACGTATATCCGGATTTTCTAAGAGGAAGGATGAGTTTGGAGAGATTGTAAAGAGCTCAAATACTGTAATAGAAAAGCTGGATGAGATAGTAGGACATATTAAGCAGTCGGCCTCTACAGTCGGCAATTCATCTGAAGAATTATCAGATATGGCTAATCAGATTTCTGCAACAACAGCAGGAGTTTCAACTGCAGTGCAGGAGATTGCAACAGGAGCAGTTCAGCAGGCAGAGGAAATTCAGCAGGCAGCAGAGAATGTTGGAAAGATTACAGATGCTGTAGGCGGAGTGCAGAGTTCTACAGATGATATGGAAAATCTTGCAGCGAGAATGAAGGATGCATCAGAGGCTTCTAGCAAGTCCCTTATAAATCTTCAGGATTCAAGCAGCGAGATGACTCTTAAGATTGAAGAGATTGCAAAGACAATCGGTGCTACGCAAAAGGCAGTAGGAGATATTAATGAGAGAGTAGAAGGTATTTCTGGAATCGCCTCCCAGACCAATCTTCTTTCGCTTAACGCATCAATAGAGGCAGCAAGAGCTGGTGAGGCAGGTAAGGGCTTCGCCGTTGTAGCAGAGGAGATTAGAAAGCTTGCTGACGATTCAGAGAATATGGCTCAGGAGATTCGTCAGGTAATGGATGTTCTTTTGTCTGAGGCAGAGCAGGCTGTTGCAGCAGCAGAGCAGGTTCGCCAGGGTAATATTGAACAGCAGGAAGCATTGGGAGAGACGCTTAGCTCTGTAAATGGAATGCTTGCTGATATCGAAGAGACAGTAGAGGGCGTAAAGAGCATAGCTGATGGAGCAAGCACTTGCGTGGCTTCAAATGATGTCGTATCAGATGCAATGTCATCACTTTCTGCCATATCTCAGCAGAACGCAGCTTCTTCTGAGACAACAGGTGCATCAGTTCAAGAACTTTCAGCTACAGTATCTAACCTTGCTGATTCAGCTACAGGACTTAGAGATGTTGCAGAACAGCTGAATAACGAGATGTCATTCTTTAAATAAAATATTAGTAATAGAAGCATTAGGCTGGCACTTAAGGTGTCAGCCTTTTCTTGCTTAATAGGAAATTGCTTTGTAATATCCTATTAAGCAAAACTCTTTTTTGTGAAGATATTTCGCTCTGCGACAAAAATTAAATTGTGGTATATTATTACAGTACAAAAGATTTAAAGGGAGAATTATCGTGGCAAGACGAAATGATAGAAGAAGTCGCAGAAGACGCAAAATGATACAGAGAAGACTAGTGATAGTTGGTATGTTTCTAGTTATTCTTTTGGTGGCAGTTGGCGGAGCTTTTTTGCTAATTAATATAGTCACAAAGGTTACAGAAGATGAGCCAGTTGAGGAGAAGGTTGAAGCAGTTAAAACTGAAGAAGAAGCAATTCATGAAGAACCTGAAGAAGAAATAGTAGTTACGGAAGAAGATGCAACTGACCCTCAGATTACAGTGACAGTGGAAACTGGTCAGGCGCTAGAAGTATCAGATTTAGTTAGTTCAAATGTGGCAGGGGAAAATACATCAATTACATATGGTATTGATGTTTCAAAATTCCAGGGCACTATAGACTGGGCTCAGGTGGCAGGCTCGGGAATTGATTTTGCAATGGTACGTGTTGGATATAGAGATTCCACAACAGGTGAGATAAAGGCAGATAGCAATGCAAAATATAATATGCAAGAGGCCGAGAAAAATGGAATAAAAGTTGGCGCATATTTTTTCTCCACAGCTGTAACAACTGATGAGGCAGTTGAGGAGGCAGACTGGGTGGCCAACTACATTTCAAAATATTCAATCACTTATCCCGTAGGATATAACTGCGAGGGATTTGAAAATAGCTCAAGCCGTCAGTATGGACTTTCAGTAGATCAGCGAAGCAATATTGCCATGGCATTTTTAAAGGAGATTGGAGCCAAGGGATATACACCGATGTTCTACGCTTCAAGAAATGAGCTGTCTGCTGATGCAAAATGGAAGACAAGCACAATCGAAAAGAGCTACAAGATATGGATGGCTTGGTACAATCAAGATACAAGCAACATTGCTAATGGACCTGCTTATGATGGACAGTGCGCAATGTGGCAGTACACCAATCAGGGCTCAGTGCCAGGAATAAAGCAAAAGGTGGATGTTGATGTGGCGTATTTTGGTTATGATGCCACAGCATCTGCTCAGGACACGTCTGGTCGTGAGGAGGCATCAGCTGACGTAGAGGCCTTGATGAAATTTGATGAAGTAAACGAGACAGTCACAGCTAAGAGTCAGACTAATCTAAGAAATATCCCAAGCCAAGGGGCAGACAGCATGGTAATGCTGACTCTTACAAATGGACAGATAGCAACACGTACAGGTGTCAGCTCCAGTGGCTGGTCTAGAGTTGTCTATGATGGTGTGACTTACTATGCTGTTTCAAGCTATTTGACTACAGATCTAAGTGCCCCAGCTCAAACTACACAGCCGGCAGCTCAGGAACAGCCTGCGGCAGACCAGTCTACATCTACTGATACTGGCTTTAGAACAAAGTTTACTGATGTAAATGAAGTGGTAACACCAAAGGAAGTAATTAACTTGCGCTCTAAGCCAAGTGTTACTGATACAGATTCTGTAGTGGTGGCAACAGTCTATGCAGGAACCACTTTTACAAGAACAGGAATTAATAATGAATATGGTTGGTCCAGAGTAGAGTACAATGGGCAGGTTCTCTACTGTGTAAGCAGTTACTTGAAGGCGGCAGAATAGCGTTAAGTATAAAATACCATGTGGCGATATAAGTGGTGAAAAAGAAATAGTTGTAGGATTCTAAAAATCATGTTAGAATTCAGATGCTGTTAAAAATTTAACGCTTGCTATGTTTTTTAGCAGGAGGAGACCCGTGGAGGCTTCTACCAAAAGGAGGAACAAAATGCAAAGCAAAAATTCTAAGACCTATGAGCTCGTGCTCACAGCGTTATTTATGGCCATTATTATTGCAATGGCTGTCACACCACTCGGATATATTCCACTCGTAGTTATTAATGCAACAACACTTCATATTCCAGTTATCATTGGTTCTTTATTTTTAGGACCTAAGAAAGGCGGATTTCTTGGAGGAGTATTTGGCGTAACAAGTTTTGTTAAGAGTTCACTTACCCCAACTCCATCAGCATTTGCTTTTTCACCAGTGGCTGCACTTACTATGCTTCCACATGATGGAATAGGAGAGGCACTTCTTTTAGTATTCAAGAGTACATTTATTGCAATTGTGCCAAGAATTATTATTGGAGTAGTTCCATATTTTGTATTCATTGGAATTAAGAAGGCTATTGCCACAGACAAAAAAGTAATCTACGGCTCAATTATTAATGCAGTAGTTTCATTTATTGTTGGATTTGGTGTTTTCGCCTTTACTAACAAGATGATTACAGAAGGAAAATTTGCAATCAGTGCTTCTACAGCAAAGGTAATCGCTGTGATTATCGGTATAGTTGTGTTTGTAGCAATCGAGTTTTTATTTATGAAAAAGGATGCTAAGACTCTTGCTTTTGTTACAGCAGGTATCACAGGCGCAATGACAAATACACTTCTTGTTATGGGAAGCATTTATCTTTTCTATAAGGACCCATATGCAGAGGTTTTACAGATTGACCCTAGTGCACTTATGGCAGTAATTGGTGGAATCATCAGCTTTAATGGTGTAATCGAAGCTGTAGTTGGCGCAATTATTGTTTACCTTGTGGGTATCGTACTTGATAAAATTCACCCAGCAGGGGCAGTGGCAGGAAAGAACTAATTAATTTTTTAAGAAATAGCAGATGGCTCATAATATGTGAGCCATCGTAGCAAGTGATATAAACAGCAATACTAACTTATTCTTCTTTGGAGGTAAGGATTTATGTTAAAAGGAAAATGCGTTGTTCTTGGAGTTACAGGCTCAATAGCAGCATATAAGATTGCCAATCTGGCATCAGCCCTTGTTAAGCTTGGGGCAGATGTCAATGTAATCATGACTAAAAATGCTACCAATTTTATAAATCCTATTACCTTCGAGACACTTACATCAAACAAATGTCTTGTTGATACATTTGACAGGAATTTTCAGTTTAATGTGGAGCATGTAGCCTTGGCAAAGCGTGCAGATATTTTTATGGTTGCACCAGCCAGCGCCAATGTTATAGCCAAGATGGCTCATGGCATTGCAGATGATATGCTTACCACTACCATTCTAGCGGCTAAATGTAAAAAGCTTGTTAGTCCAGCTATGAATACAAATATGTTTGAAAATCAGATTGTCCAGGATAATCTTGAGACTCTTAAGAAATATGGATTTGAAATAATTAATCCAGCTAGTGGATATTTAGCATGCGGTGACACAGGTGCGGGCAAGATGCCAGAGCCAGATGTTCTGCTTGCTTATATTCTCAGAGAAATTGGTCACGAACATGATTTGGCAGGAAAAAGGGTGTTAGTCACTGCTGGTCCTACAGAGGAGGCAATTGACCCAGTACGTTTCATTACTAATCACAGCACAGGCAAGATGGGATACGCCATTGCCAAGGTAGCTATGGAACGTGGTGCAGAGGTTACTTTGGTGTCTGGTCCAGTAAGTATAGAGCCACCAATGTTTGTGGATGTAGTTAATATTAGAAGCGCCGCAGAGATGGCTGAGGCAGTTAAATCAAGAGCTGCTGATTGTGACATTATAATAAAATCTGCAGCAGTTGCTGACTATAGACCTATCAATGTAGCGGCAGAGAAAATCAAGAAAAAAGACGGTGAGGGCTCAACTATTGAGCTTGAGAGAACCGAGGATATTCTTTCTTATTTAGGAGAGCATAAGAAAGAGGGCCAGTTTATTTGTGGTTTCTCAATGGAGACAGAGAACATGCTTGAGAACTCAAAGAAAAAGCTGGACAAGAAAAAGGTAGATATGATTGTGGCTAATAATCTTCGCACCCAGGGTGCTGGATTTGGCACAGATACCAATGTAGTTACCTTGATTACAAAGGGCGACACAAGACAGTTACCTATCATGTCAAAGGATGATGTGGCACACGCCATCTTTGATACAATTATAGGCAAGTAGAAATAATTGGCATTGCGATTGCAATGCCTTTTTTATTTTATAGAATTATTATCTACATTGATGCAATCAAGTATAGAAAAGGATATAATGAAGTTAATCATTTAATGTAGGAGGATAAGTTATGGGAGCTTTGTTAATTATTTTATTGATTATTTTCGTGCTTTTATGCATGGGAATTCGGATTGTCCCTCAGGGATATGTATTTGTAGTTGAGAATTTGGGAAAATATCATGCAACACTTCAGGCTGGTTTTCATGTGATTATTCCATTTATTCAGAGGGTGGCAAAGAGAGTTTCTTTAAAGGAACAGGTGGCTGATTTCCCACCACAGGGCGTTATCACAAAGGATAACGTTATCATGCAGATTGATACAGTAGTTTATTTCAAGGTCGCAGATCCTAAGCTTTACGCGTATGGAGCAGAGCGTCCAATACTTGCTCTTGAGAACCTTACAGCTACAACACTTCGAAATCTTGTTGGTGAGTTAGAGCTTGATCAGACACTTACATCTCGTGACAACATCAATTCAAAGATGCGTGTTATTCTTGATGAAGCTACTGATCCATGGGGTATCAAGGTAGGTAGAGTTGAGCTTAAGAATATTATTCCACCAGAGGAAATTCAGCGCTCAATGGAGAAGCAGATGAAGGCTGAGCGTGATCGCCGTGAGACACTTCTTGAGGCAGAGGGTCACAAGCAGGCATCTATCACTAGGGCAGAAGGTGACAAGCAGGCACTTGTACTTAAGGCTGAGGCAGAAAGAGATGCTGCCATTGCTCGTGCAACAGGTCAGGCTGAGTCTATCCGCCTTGTATATGAGGCAGAGGCAAAGGGTATCGAGATGCTCAAGGAAGCCAACATGGATGAGCGAGTTCTTCTTATTAAGAAACTTGAGGCTCTTGAGAAGATGGGAGACGGTAGAGCTACAAAAATTGTGGTTCCAACAGACCTTGCTACTGCAGCAGCTGATCTCACATTCAAGACAGAGATGCTTGGTTTTGGCAACAATACACCTATAGACACCAAGGCAGTTAAGCCTGCCAAAGCAAAGGCAGAAGACCCATGCTGCATCGATGATGACAAGGGTGCTACAACACAGCACTTTGCCAAGGGTGAGCATGTAGATTTTCAGGCATAATAATATATAAGCAGCTAAGATGCGGCCCCAGAGATATTCTGGGGCCTTATTTTTACTCCAGGCATTAAAAAATAAAGAAATTTTAAAATTTAACTATAAACTTTTGTAATTATCGTCCGATACAGGAATTAGAAGACTATACAAATATAGTTTTGTAGACTGTAATCCGAGCACAACAGCTGAGTGTTCGGAGGACATAATTTCCCATAGGTACACGGATGTATGTTGTCCTAAAGGATTGAGGAGTGGGACCGAAATCTTAAGGACGTAAGGAGGAAAGAGCAATGAAAATAGGCGAAGTAAGTAGTTCAGTAAGTAACTACCAGGGACAGGGAAGTTCAGCAAAAGCGCCAGTACAGCAGGTAACAGAGAGTAAGCCAGTTGATTTTACAACTGCAGCAAAAGAAATACGTGCCAGCGAGGCTGAATATAAAAACCCTAGTTTTGAACAGAATGAAGATGAAAACAGTGCAGCACAAGCAACTTCTTCATTAAAAGAAGCTATTAGCAAGATTAATTCTGCACAGGGTAACGCCGAAGCAGTATTCGGTATTCACGAAGGAACAAATCGTGTAATGATTAAGATGGTTGATAAAGAGACCAGAAAAGTCATTAAGGAATTTCCAGCAGAAGAGACTCTTGACCTTATTGCAAAGGCATGGGAGCTCGCAGGAATTATGGTTGATGAGAAGAGATAGATTTTGGAGGTAGTATATGCCTATTAGATTATCAGGTTTAGCATCGGGATTAGATACCGAGGCCCTTGTAGGTGCTTTAGTATCTGCCTATAGCTATAAAAAGGAAAAATATACTAAGGCTCAGACCAAGCTATCTTGGAAGCAGGATGCTTGGAAGACCCTTAATAGCAAAGTCTATAGCCTTTATACCGAAGTTGGTAACATGCGCTACTCATCTAACTATGCAATCAAGAAAGCAACAGTTAGCGATACAACAAAGGCTACAGCTACAGCAAGTGGTAATGCCATCAACGGCACGCAGTCACTTGAGGTAAAAAAGCTTTCTACATCAGCTTATGTAACTGGTGGTAAGTTAGCAGATAGTATCAAAATGGATTCTAATCTTTCAGAGCTTGGAATTGTTTCTGGTACAACAGACAAGGGAGCTATTACTGTTCGTACAGGAACAAAGGTTACCAAGATTGAGCTTGATATGACAATGACAGTTAACCAGCTTGTTTCCAAATTCAAAGAAGCTGGATTAGATGCCAATTACGATGAGAAGAATAATAGATTCTTCATAAGTGCACAAAAATCAGGCAAAGATGGTGATTTTTCAATCTCCGCAGATAATACTAAGGGACTTAGTGACCTTATGAAGCTGGGACTATTGTCTGATTCTGAGATTAAGTCTATCAAGAGCACAGTAAATACAGAGGGCTTAGTTAAGAGAAAATACGGCAGTGTAGTAAGTGATGCTGACGGTTTCGCAAGCTTAATTAGAGCTGTAAAAGGTTACAAGGACATAATTAATAGTTCTACAGCTACTGATGAGGAAAAGCAGGAAGCTTCAGATGCAATTAATGCAGAGCCTAGCTATAGAGAGATTGCAGAGTATCTTGATGGTAAGAATGTAGATTGGTCTACTCTTACAGAAAGTGATATTGTAGCTTACGGCAAGGAAATCTATAATGCAGGAAAATACGATGACGATGCTGCGGCAGCAACCGAAAGCGAGATGACAGCAGCCCTTAACGCCATCCGAGATGAATATGTAAAACTTTCAGCGGCCAAGGCTATGCCAGAGACAACAGACGCCGAGAAGGCTGCTAAAAACACTGCAATTGCAAAGGCAAAGGCTGATGTGGATGCAGTATTAGAGAATCCTGTAAATGCAAAATGGGCTTCATATATTGAGAAAAACTTTGGCGCAGCAAATGATGGCTCATTTGAAGACGATAAGTACAGATATAGTGATTTCTGGACTCAGTCAGATAACTTAGAGCTGGCAAATAGCGTTTCCTATAGAATGAAGCTTGCTTATACACTTAGTGCAGATGATGCAGCTTTAGATAATGCTAATGCAGCAGTTAAAATTGATGGTTCTGATTCAGAGATTATTTTAAATGGTGTTACATATAAGGGTAGCACAAACTCAATTACTGTAAATGGACTTACTATTGAAGCAAAGGCCCTTACAGCAGAAAATAGTCCTATCAGTATAACAGTTGCAACAGATACAGATAGCTTATATGACAAGGTAAAGGATTTCCTCACATCATATAATACTCTCATGAATGAAATGCAGAAGCTCTACAATGCAGATTCTGCAAAGGATTATGAGCCACTTACAGATGATGAGAAGAATGAAATGTCTGAGACTGAAATCGAAAAGTGGGAGCAGAAGATCAAAGACTCCTTACTTAGAAGGGATAATAGTCTTAGCAGTTTGATTTCTACAATGACTATGTCAATGATGAAGTCATATACCATTAATGGTCAGTCTGTTTCATGGTCTACATTTGGCATTCATACACTTGGAACATTGAACGCCGCAAAAAATGAGAACTATGCTTACCATATTGATGGTGATACAGAGGATTCAAAGACATCTGGTAACCCTGAGAAGCTTCGTGCAGCTCTAGCAGAAGATCCAGAAAAAGTTATCGAATTTCTCAAGCAGATGACTAAAGGTCTTTACGAAGACTTAGATAAGAAGATGAAGTCTACATCTGTTAAATCTATGTACACAGTTTACAATGATAAGGAAATGGCATCAGAGTACTCTAACTATAACAACCTTATCAAGACATGGACTGATAGAGTTACAGAAATGGAAGACTCATATTATAAGAAGTTTGCTCAAATGGAAAAAGCGCTTTCACAATTACAGAGCAATTCATCTTCTATCACATCATTACTTGGAGGCTAAGCTTTGCCGGGCAAGTAATAAAAGGCATTATTAGAAATTCATGGAGGCGATCTTTATGACACCAATGAACGGTTACGACGCTTACGCAAGAAACAGAATTTTAACAGCTTCTCCCGCAGAGCTGACCCTTATGCTCTATGAAGGTGCAATCAAGTTTTGCAATATAGCCATAGTAGCATGCGAAAATAATGATATTGAAAAGGCTCACAATAATATCAGAAAGACTGATAGAATTATTGAAGAGTTTGAGATTACATTGGATGAAAAGTATCCTGTAGCTAAGGACTTCCAGGCAGTATATACATATCTCAGAAGTTGCCTTAGACATGCAATGATTGACAAGGATCCAGAGACATTGCAGGAGGTGTTAAAGCATCTTCGTACAATGCGAGATACTTGGAAGGATGTTATGAAGCTTACAGCAAATGGCAAAAAGCTTGATGGCACAAATGAAATCGCTGGATAATGATTTTTATGACCCCTCTAAAATGAGGGGTCGTTTTTTTGTGTTCAAACATTTATTATATAAATAGAAGAAATGATAATCAGATTCTGAACCTAGATGCGGAGAAAAGGGGTAAATCATGGAAAACATGGATTATGTAGTAATGCTTAGAGAATCACTTGAAAAGAAAGCAGATATCTTACGAGTTCTTCAGATAAGGAATCAGGAGCAGGCAGCTATTCTTCAGGATCCAAATACAACACCGGATGATTTGGAAAAGAATATGAATATGAAGTCAGAGCTCATCGATAGAATCATTATGCTTGACGAAGGCTTCCAGCAGCTTTTTGGCAGGGTAAAGACTATTATAGAAGCTGATAGAGAGACTTATGCTGATGAGATTCGCACGATGCAGGAGCTTATTAAAAAGGTAACTGACCTGACTGCTGATGTGGAGGCTTCAGAATATAGAAATAAAGAGTACGCTAAAGCTCGATTTGCCAATATCAAAAAAGAGGTTCGTGAAATCAAAAAATCAAATGACGTGGTTACCTCTTATTATAAAAATATGATGGCCCATAATAAGGCTGACGACCCTTCTTTCCTAGATAAAAAGAAATAAATTAGCCTCTAAAACATGGGGATTTTAATGAAATTTAGATTAAATTAACAAATTATTTGACCTATTTTCAGATAAATTTTCGGCTCGCAGAAACCTAGTAAAATCAAGGCTTCTGCGAGTTTTTTATATTGCACATAAAATGAGAAAATTGATACAAAATGAAAATTTTTTTTAAAAAGGGGTAAAGTTTTTGGACACGCAAACGATAAATAAGGTGTAAGGAACAATTACCCTTGCAAAATCGAATTCGAATCTTTAGAAAAATCAAATTTAATAACCAGGCCAGACACGGATGTTGGGCTATCAAGAAAAACGGATTTAAAAGCTAAATGGACTTAGCTGAATCTCATGGAGGAATTTATTATGGTAGTACAACACAACATGCAGGCAGCGAACTCATCAAGAACGCTCAACATTACAACAGACGCACAGTCAAAGAGCACAGAGAAGCTTTCTTCAGGATACAAGATTAACAGAGCAGCTGATGATGCAGCAGGACTTTCAATTTCTGAGAAGATGAGAAAGCAGATTCGTGGTTTAGGCCAGGCTTCTACAAACGCTTCAGATGGTGTTTCTTCAGTACAGACAGCTGAAGGTGCCCTCACAGAAGTTCATGACATGCTTCAGAGAATGAACGAATTAGCAGTTCAGGCAGCTAATGGTACAAACTCAGAATCAGATCGTAGTGATATCCAGAACGAAATTGATCAGCTTACACAGGAAATCGATCGTATCGCTTCTACAACAAAGTTCAACGAGACATTCCTTCTTAAAGGTGATGTAGGACTTAGAAGAATGTATATCAACGCACATGATGCAGGTTTGGATGGAACATTAATCCAGAATACTACTAGAGCAACATTCACCATGGAATCACTTGAGGCAGGCGAAAGATATACAATCGGTGGTACACAGTACACAATCGGTGCTTCTACAAACCAGGAAGTAGCAGAAGCTCTTCACTTAACACAGTACTATACAGCAGGTGCTTCACCTACAGAAGCAGGTACATGGAAGCTTACAGCTGGCGATACAATTTCAATCGATGGCAAGACATACACAATTAATGCTGACGATATCGGAACAGATATTGCAAATGCAAAGGTTACAAACGGATACCTTTCAAAGCTTATTACAGCTGGTTCTACAGTAAAATATAACGGTAATGAAGTAACAAGATTCTCTACTTCATACAACAAGTCAACAGGTATTGATGATGCTAACGTAACACTTATCAAGGCTACAGCAGCATACAAGATGGTAGCAATCGAGCTTAAGGCAGCTTCATCAATCGGCGCAACAGATGGCCCTGCATCAATGGATACAGCAAAGACAACATCTGCAGACGGAAAGATTAAAGCTGGTGACTACATTTGGGAGAAGCACAACATTAAGAAGACTGTTGATGGTAAGGAAATTACATCTACAACATACAGCTTCTCAATCACAAAGGGCTTCGTAAATATCCAGAACGCACTTACACTTAACCTTCACGTAGGTGCTGACGCAGCCATGACAAACAAGATTAACGTTACTCTTGAAGCTATGAACGCTAAGTCAATCGGTATTGCAGGTATCAACGTATCAGATGCAACAGGTAAGAACGCAACATACGCAATCGATGCAATCACAGATGCTATCCAGAGAGTATCAGCACAGAGAGCAGAACTTGGTGCCGTACAGAACAGACTTGAGCACTCTATCAAGAACTTAGACAACGTAGTTGAGAACACAGAGGCAGCTGAATCAAGAATCCGTGATACAGATATGGCTGACACAATGGTTGAGTACTCAAAGAACAACATCTTACAGCAGGCTGGACAGTCAATGCTCGCTCAGGCTAACCAGGCTACACAGGGTGTACTTCAGCTCTTACAGTAAGATTTATAAAAGTGCTTAATCTACCGGAATTATATAACTAGAATAATTAATCCCCACCTCTTATAAGGGGTGGGGATATTTAAACAAAAAATCAACTAAATAGTAACTTTGAAAATAGCGCCTACAACAATTTGGTAGGGTTTTACATAGAAAAGAGGTAAAGCGTATGGCATACTTTACAAGAAACAAAATGGAAATGATGGTTTTGGAGCTTTACTCAGCAAATGCCAGATTTGCAAACGGGGGAACAGAAGATTTACAAGGCGATTTAAGAGTTCTAATCGAATGCCAGCAGAAAGCTTTAGTTCTCGGTGAATATCTTGAATCAATGGGAATGGATTACTCAGATATCGTTGAAAAATTTGAAAAATATTGCAATTTGATTTACGATATAAGTGAGAATTTAAATGACAGAGAATTAGTCATTGATCATAAGCTCGATATCGAACCTATCCTATCAAGGATTCTTAATGATATCGAAGAGAGAATTATCGAAATAAGAAGTATAGATGTATACGACTTCAGAGGATTGGTTGACGCACCAGGTGAAAAGCTAATCGTCAGCAAGGAAATCAATCGATTGATTGATAGCTGTCTTGGCAATGTACCTGGACTCACAGAAGGAGAGGAAATGTACAGACCACTTGTAGTTGGAACATACTAAATAAAATTCAAAGGCTCGTCAGATGACGGGCCTTTTTGACTTTATTAAAAGGAGAAACGATGAACACAAAAGAGAAAACAAAACTTCTTACAATTAGCCTTTTATGTTGTGGCAGACCGGATACAACCGAGCGCTGCCTTAAATCTTTGATGCCAATTCGTGAGGCTATTGACTCAGAGATACAGGTTGTAGATACTGGATGTTCTCCTGAGACAAGAGCCATAATTGAAAAATATGCTGATGAGGTATTTGAATTCACATGGTGTAATGATTTTGCCAAGGCGAGAAATTTCCAGCTGGATCAAGCCAATGGAAAGATGTTTCTCTTTATCGATGATGATGAGTGGTTTTTGGACACCAAATATATAATCGATTTCTTTAAGCAGCCAAATTGTACAGAGTACAATATAGGTGGCTATTATCAGCGTAATTATCTTGATTTTGAGGGAATAGAATACTCTGATATAGAGGTTGTACGCATGTGTTCTGTGACCCCAGAAACTAGGTTTATTGGAAAGGTACATGAGTACATTGAGCCTGCTTATGGAAATGCTATGTTTATGGATGCTCAGGCAGGACACTTTGGCTATGTGTATGTTTCTGAGGAGGACAATATTAAGCATTCAATGCGAAACATTCCTCTTTTAAAGGAAATGATGGAAGAGCAGCCTGATAACTTGCGTTGGCCATACCAGCTGGCTCAGGAGTATAGGGCATGTAAATATCACGAAGACCTTTTAGAATTATGTAAGAAAGCCCTTGAAGATGCTAGAATCAATAAAGAGGAAGAGGCTATCCGCTACCGTGGACCGTTTGCTTGTGGTATAGCAATAGCATTAGATGAGCTTGATAGATATGATGAGCTTATTGAATTCTATTATGATGAACTTAAGCGCAATGAGATAATGGATTTAGCTGTTGCGAAGCTAAGTACTTATGCTGCAAAGGCTTTCTATGTAACCATAAAAACAAAGGAATGTGTGGAGGCATGTAACCGTTATCTAGAGATAATGGATAGGCTGGAAAATAATAAGGGTGAAATATTCCTGCAGGGAGGAATATTTGTTTTTGATGCCTTTGATGAGTTGCATAAGAATACAACATACTGCTATTTAATGGCTTGCGGACTTATGAATGATGATTTTGGACCGCTAGTACATTATTATCGCAGAATATCATGGAATTCCCCTGTTGTAAGACTCAATCGTGGCTTTATAAAAATGCTAGTTATAAAGGCATGTGAGTATGGCTATAAAAAAGAGCTGAGGGACGTACTAAACAAGTTCTTTACTAGACCGGGATTTAGAGATGTGCTTCAGCATGAAATAGACGAGAATCTTGAAAAAATAGATGGACCTATGTGGAAGAATTTAAAATCCGCATTTAAGACTACAGATCGTGAAAAGGAAATGAATCTTTTCTGTGATATTAGACTTATGGAACGTCGCCTTTTAGAGGGAGATTTCTACACCTTCAGCGAGCTTTTAGACAAGCTATTACAATATGCTGCCATGACTGAAGAATGGCACGGTCTTCACATAGCTTGGATGGAAGAAAAGGCAGATAAAAATGAGGTCAAGCCAGAAGTACGCCTGGGCAGATTATTTGTAGAATTTGCAGAGAAAAAAGATGGAGACCCAACAGTAGCTTTAAAGATTTTAAAGGATGCCATCGGTGTGAGAAAGATAATGGATTCTACAATTCAAAGCTTCTCTAAGTTATATGGCACATACCAGATGATTAAGGAAGAAAAAGAGAAAGATCCAAATAAATTTGCTGAGATGTACAACCTAGAGGAAGCTATCTTAAAGCAAATTGCAGACCTAGATGCAGCAGGCAAATCAGACGAAGCCATAGCTACATACGGACAATTAACTTCAATCATCCGCAGCACCTACGGAGTGGATACCTTACACTTCTAGTGTGGTGGTATTTATGGCGTATAATTGTGTTGAGTAATTAATAAAAACTAAGCATGTAGATAACAAGCTCTTTGTGGTGGAATGCAAAATTTTTGTGTATGAAGAGTTGACAATTAAAATGAGCTTGTAGCTATCAAGCTCTGAGTGTTGCGCAGCGAGACATGTAGTCGAGCGGAGTAATATCTCAGGCTTGAGAGCGTAACAAGCGGAGATAATTATATGGCTTGTTATCGTAACATGCGTAGGACATAGAAATGAAAAAGATTTTGATGTATAGGTGGAAAGCCTACAATTACAAAGACATAAAGTTTACATTTGAGAAAATGGGATTCGAAGTTAAGGAGGTCTATCAGGACCTTCTTAATTATGATGTGGATGAAAAATTTGCAGCTGAACTAAAGGCTATGATAAAGGCAGATTCATATGACTTTTTCTTTACTGTAAATTACTTTCCACTGATATCAAATGTATGCCAGGAATGTGGTCTTTTGTATGTGTGCTGGAGCTGTGACAATCCACTGATTTCCATGTATCACAAGTCAGTTTTCAATGATGTAAATCGCATCTTTTTATTTGATTTAACCAATGTCGAAGAGTTCAAGGGAATGGGGGTAGAGCATGTATATCACCTGCCCCTAGCAGTGGATTGCAACAGAATCGACTACCTTTTTAAAAACTCTGGAGATTTAGATAAATATATTAATGACATAAGCTTTGTAGGCTCCCTATATGAGAAAAATTCTTACGACAAAATGGAGTATACCCTGCCTGATTATTTGCGAGGATATTTTGAGGCGACAATGGAGGCACAGAAGGATTTACAGGGGATAAATATCATCGATAGAATGCTTACGCCAGAGATTTTAATGGAGCTTGAAAACTACTTTGAACTGGAAAAATCTGAGGATTCTCTGTCAGATTTAAACCTTATTTTTTCAGTTACAACACTTGGATTTAAAATAGCCGAAAAGCAAAGAAGAAGCATACTTATAGAGCTGTCAAAGCACCATGATGTAAGCATTTATACAAACTCAAATACAGCTGATTTGATACGTGTTAACTACAAGGGGGCCGTGGATTATTGGGAGGAAATGCCTAAGGTATTTAGGGGCTCCAAAGTAAACTTGAACATGACAATTCCAAATATAAAAAGCGGAGTTCCGCTTCGTATATACGATATACTTGGGGCAGGTGGATTTTGCATTACAAACTTCCAGGCGGAGCTGCCTATGCAATTTGAAAATGAAAAACATCTAGTCTGGTACTACGACCAGAGAGATCTTTTTGAAAAGGTGGATTTCTATCTAAAGCACGACGCTGAGCGAGCTGCCATTGCAGCAGCCGGCCGAAAGTATGTAGAAGAGAATTGTTCATATGAGCAGCGCATAAATACATTGCTTGAGGTCGTAACAGACTCATTGTGAATACATTTTAGATAAATAATGTAAATTATTAGACATTTTTATTCAAATGTAGTCTACAACAAACATTATATTTTTGCTGTACATTGTTTCATTTTAAATCCCTAACTAATATAAAAATAGAGAGCGAAAAGTTTTCGGTATCAGGGAGGGTTAAAATGGGTACAAATAATCTTGCACATGCGGCTCAGCGAAAGATTTTTTCAGCTGAGATTAACAAATTTATAAGAAATCTTAATAACAATCCAAAAGCACGAACAAATTCATATTTAAGACTGGCCAATGTTGGAGAAAAATTTTGGGGTACTAAAGGTGCCGATAAAGAAAAGCTTGAAAGGGCAAAAAAAGCTTTAGCTGATCCAAATAATAGATGGGTGAAATATATCAACAAGGTAATTGACGAAACTAACCCTGATTATCTCAGTAAAATGACGTTAAACCTAGGATACGAAGCATTTTTCCGTGGCACAAAAAAGATTCGCAAGAATAGAAAAAAGTATGGCTGTAACGTGCCTTGGCTTATTCTTTTTGACCCTACAATGGCTTGTAATATGCACTGTATTGGTTGCTGGTCTGGCACATATGGACACAAGGCAAATCTTACATTTGAAGACATGGATAAAATTGTCACAGAGGGTAAAGAGCTTGGCGTATATCTGTACATGATGACAGGCGGCGAACCAATGGTCAGAAAGGCTGATATTATAAAGCTTTGCGAGAAGCATAATGACTGTTTCTTTGCAGCCTACTCTAACTCTACTTTGATTGATGAGGAGCTTTGTAAGAAAGTTGTAGAGCTTGGAAATCTTACGTTCATGCTTTCTATCGAGGGAACTCCTGAGACAAATGATGCAAGAAGAGGCGACGGCCACTACGAAGCTGTAATGAAGGCTATGGACCTTTTAAAGAAGTATGGAATCATTTATGGAACTTCGATTTGTTATACAAGAGATAATATTGAAGCAGTAACTAGCGATGAGTTCTTAAGATTTATTTCTGAGAAGGGTGCTAGATTTGGTTTCTATTTCCACTATATGCCGGTTGGAAACAATGCTGTTCCTGAGCTTATGCCAACTGTTGAGCAGCGCAAGAATATGATTGAGCGTATCCGCTTTGTCAGATCAAATGAATCAGATATAGAATTTTTCCCAATGGACTTTCAGAATGATGGTGAGTATGTTGGTGGTTGTATAGCGGGTGGTCGTAATTACTTCCACATTAACTCAAACGGCGATGCGGAACCATGCGTGTTTATACATTTTTCAGATTCGAACATTCATGAGAAATCAATTTTGGAGATTCTACAGAGTCCACTTTTCATGGCATATCACGATGGACAGCCATTTAACAAGAATCACTTAAGACCATGTCCAATGCTTGAAAATCCTGAGAAACTCAGAGGCATTGTTGCTGCCACAGGTGCAAAGCAAACTAACATGGAATCACCAGAATCCGTAGACCACCTTTGCTCAAAGGCCGACACCTACGCCCGCGACTGGGGTAAAGCAGCCGATGAAATCTGGGAAAGCCAGCATAGTGTACAAACCCACAAGCACAGCGTTAAAGCACCTTTGCGACATATAAAACATACATCCTAAAATGTTATGTAGTAGGAAGGCCCATATTTCGTACAATATTATCCCTGTATTTCTTGGGGCTGGTTCCGTATTCCTTAACAAAGGCACGGTAGAATACGGAGTAGTCAGAAAAGCCGTAAGTTTCGGCTACTAGAGATATATCTTGACCGCTTAAAATGGCGTCTCGGCACATGTCGAGGCGCTTTTTTGTTATGTATTTATGGATGGAGAGTCCATTGGTTTCGGTGAAAACATGGGCTATGTGGAACTTGCTGACATGGAAATAGTCGGAGAGCAATTCCAATGATAAATCCTCGTCGATGTGGGTCTCAATGTATTGGATAATGCTTTCGTAAAGGGAGTCAGAATCCGCATTTACGATATTAGGGTTTTGTGACTCATATACATTTCGATTAATAGAAAGGATTAAATCGCTGACATAAAGCATGATTTTAGCGTCTTTTCCAAAGCGATTTGAGTTGATTTCATCAATGAGAGAGAATACCTTTCCCTGGATGGTGTTGAACTCAATTTCTGTGAATTTGTTAATGAAAAAGCTGCCGGAATTTTTGGCCTTATCGGTAAGGTATCGGTAGTCCTCTGACTGTCTACCCAGGTTGTCAATGAAGTCCTCTGTAACCCAAAATACAAATCTTCGATAAGGAACATCACTGTCTACAAGGCGAGCATAGTGTGCCAAATATGGAGGGATAACAACCATTGTTCCAGGTGTTGGAACAAATTTTTTACCATCAATGTACATGATAATATTTCCCTCGATGAAAAGATAAAACTCGTAATAATCATGAGTATGAGCCTCAACTGTAGGCACAATTCTGTCGCTGTAATAATAAATCTCAAAGTCCTGCGACAGCATATATTGTCTAGTAGAAAACTCGGTTTTTAAATTCTTTTTCATAATCAAATCACCCTAAAATTGCAATATTTGCCCAGTCAAAATAAGCGATTACTTCTTATTAAAAGTACTATTTTATAAATAACATAAAACAACAAGATTTGCAATATAGCTAACAATTTCAACAATGGGATAAATCTTTTTTCGAAGTTATTATGTGAACATAAACTAGTTCCCTAGAGGGAAAACCGGAAAGAAAAAGGAGAAAGGTCATGTACGAGGATTTAAAGAAAAGATTTGAAGAAATTGGTATTATCCCAGTTGTTGTACTTGAAGATGCTAAGGATGCTCACGCACTTGGAGAGGCTTTGATGAAGGGCGGTCTTCCAGCTGCTGAGGTTACTTTTAGAACAGAAGCTGCAGAGGAGGTAATCAGAATCTTATCAAAAGATTTCCCTGACATGCTTGTGGGCGCTGGCACAGTTTTAACATGTGAGCAGGCAGACAGAGCAGTTGCAGCAGGTGCAAAATTTATCGTTGCCCCAGGATTTAATCCAACAGTTGTTAAGCATTGTTTGGAGAAGGGATACCCAGTTACACCAGGTGTTCAGACACCAGGCGAGATGGAGCAGGCAATGGAGCTTGGACTTGATTTTGTAAAGTTCTTCCCAGCTGAGCCAGCAGGTGGCCTTCCAATGATTAAGGCTGTTGCAGCACCATATTCAAAGCTTAGATTCATGCCAACAGGCGGAATTAACAAGGAAAATGTAAAAGACTATTTAGCATATAAAAAGATTGTAGCCTGCGGTGGCACATGGATGGTAAAGGGCGATTTGATTGCTTCTGGCGATTTCGCAAAAATTGAAGAGCTTACACATGAGGCAGCAGAAATTGTTAAGGAGGCAAGAGCATAATGGAAATGACACTTAGATGGTATGGTAAGGATTTTGATACCGTAACTTTAGAGCAGATTAGACAGATTCCTGGTGTTAAGGGAGTTATCACTACACTTTATGACACAAAGCCAGGCGAGGTTTGGTCTCGTGAGAGAATTAAAGCTATGAAGGCTGAAGTTGAGGCAGCAGGACTTCACGTAGCAGGAATCGAAAGCGTAAACATCCACGAGGATATCAAGCTTGGAAAGCCAAGCAGAGAGCAGCTTATTGACAACTACATTGAGACACTTACAAATCTCGGTGAAGAAGATATTCACATGGTTTGCTACAACTTCATGCCAGTATTTGACTGGACAAGAACAGAGCTTGCAAGAAAGCGCCCAGATGGCTCTACAGTTCTTGCATACAACCAGGCTGCTGTAGATGCACTTGTTCCTGAGAAAATGTTTGATTCAATTGCTGGTGACACAAATGGTTCTTTGATGCCAGGTTGGGAGCCAGATAGACTTGCTCATGTTAAGGAGCTTTTCGACGAATACAAGGACATCACAGACGAAGATTTATTTGAGAACCTCAAGTATTTCCTTGAGAGAATCATGCCAGTTTGTGACAAGTATGATATCAACATGGCTATTCATCCAGATGATCCAGCGTGGCCTGTATTTGGTCTTCCAAGAATCATCATTAACAAGGAGAATATCCAGAGAATGATGAAAATGGTAGACAATCCACACAATGGTGTGACATTCTGCTCAGGTTCTTATGGAACAAATCTTGAGAATGATTTGCCAGACATGATTAGAAGCTTAAAGGGTAGAATTCATTTTGCCCATGTCAGAAATCTCAAGTTTAACTCAAAGGATGATTTCGAAGAGGCTGCACATCTTTCAAGTGATGGAAGCTTTGATATGTACGAGATAGTAAAGGCACTTTACGACATCGGATTTACAGGACCTATCAGACCAGATCACGGTCGTATGATTTGGGGCGAAAAGGCAATGCCTGGATATGGTCTTTACGATAGAGCTCTTGGAGCCGCCTACATTAATGGTTTGTGGGAAGCTATAGAGAAGAATGCAAAAAGGGGATAATGTGATGCAATTAACAAACGAAGGTATTAAGAACAAAGCGGCTTGGGAGAGTAAAGGTTATAAACTTCCTAGCTACGATAGAGAAAAAGTTACTGCAAATACAAAGGCAAATCCATCATGGATTCACTTTGGCGCAGGTAATATTTTCAGAGCTTTCCAGGCAAACGCAGTGGAAAAGCTACTTGAAGATGGCGCTATGGATACAGGCCTTATTGTTGCAGAAGGTTACGATTACGAGATTATTGAGAAATACAATAGACCTTGCGATAACCTAAGCATTTTAGCAACACTTAAGGCTGATGGAACAGTAGAAAAAACAGTTATCGGCTCAATTGTTGAGGCTTGCATTTTAGATGAGGAAAACAAGGCAGAAATTGAGCGATTAAGAGAGATTTTCAGAGCTCCATCTCTTCAGATGGTCAGCTTCACTATCACTGAAAAGGGATATAAGACAAGAGCCTACATGAACAAGGTGGTAGGTCTTATCTTAGAGAGATACAAGGCAGGTGCCCTTCCTATTTCCATTGTCAGCATGGATAACTGCTCACATAACGGAGACAAGTTAAAGGAAGCAGTAGTTGAAATCGCAAATGAATGGGTAGCAGATGGCAAATGCGAAAAGGGATTTGTTGACTATGTTGAAAATCCAAAGGTAGTGGCATTCCCACTTTCTATGATTGATAAAATCACACCACGTCCTGATGATACAGTTAAGAAAATGCTTGAGGCTGATGGTGTAGAAGGCACTGAGCCAATCGTTACCTCAAAGAATACTTATGTATCTAACTTCGTAAATGCGGAGGAGACAGAGTATCTTGTCATTGAGGATTTGTTCCCTAATGGAAGACCTTCCCTAGAGAAGGCAGGCATCATCTTTACTGATAGAGAGACAGTAGATAAGACAGAGAAGATGAAGGTATGTACTTGCTTAAATCCTCTTCATACAGCACTTGCTATATTTGGATGTCTTCTTGGATACAAGACAATCCACGATGAGATGGATGATGAGACACTTAAAAAGCTTGTTACAACTCTTGGCAAGGAAGAGGGCATGAAGGTAGTTGTGGACCCTAAGGTTCTTTCACCACAGGAGTTTTTAGATGCTGTTCTTACAAAGCGTCTTCCAAACCCATTTATGCCAGATACTCCACAGAGAATTGCCTGCGATACATCGCAGAAGCTCCCAATTAGATTTGGTGAGACAATCAAGGCTTATCGCGCAAGTCACACTCTTAGCACAGATAGCCTGAGAGTTATCCCTGTGGTACTTGCTGGATATTTAAGATACTTAGAGGGCATTGATGATGAGGGCAACCCATTTGAGCAGAGCCCAGACCCATTGCTTGATGAGTTAAAGGCACTTTCACCAAAGGATGTGCTAAAACGTAAAGACGTATTTGGCGTAGATCTTTATGAGGATTCTTTAGCAAAGAGAGTTCTTGAGATTCATTCTGAAATGGTTGGAAAAGGTAATGTAAGAAGGGAATTAGAAAAACTATGAAAAAATTTATGGATGAAACATTCTTACTGAATAATCAAACAGCAATTGATTTGTTTAAAGCAGTAAAAGATGATCCTATTATCGATTATCACAATCATTTAAATCCTAAAGAGATTTATGAGGATAAATGTTTTGACAATATGACTGAAGTTTGGCTTGGCGGAGACCATTACAAGTGGCGCGCAATGAGAGCCAACGGTGTTTCAGAAGTGCTTATCACTGGAGACGGGGCTCCTTTTGATAAATTTGTTGCATGGGCAGATACTGTGCAGAACCTAATTGGAAACCCTCTATATCACTGGACCCATATGGAATTGCAGAGATACTTCGGTATCGATACTCCCCTAACCCCTGCATCTGCAAAGGCTATATGGGACCAGTGTAACCAAAAACTCAAAACAAAGGAATTCTCAGTGAGAAACCTCCTAAGAAAACAAAATGTATCTGCCCTATGTACAACAGATGACCCTGCAGATAGCTTAGAGTGGCACAAGAAAATCCGTGAAGATGGATTTGAAATAAAGGTGCTTCCATCTTTTAGACCAGAGAAGGCAATTGGAATAGATAAGCTTGATTATCTCGATTATCTTGACCGACTTTCAAATGTTTCTGGTGTGGAGATAAAGGATGTTGATTCTCTCCTTGAGGCATTGAAAAAGAGACTTGAGTTCTTTATCGAGAATGGATGTAGAGTATCTGACCACAGCTTGGAGGCTACATTCTACGTAAAGACAAATAAGGTAGAGGTAGACGAATTATTTAAAGAAAGATTAGAAGGAAAAACTCTTTCAGAGGAAGAGGAAGGCAAATTTAAGGGCTTTGTTCTTACAAAGCTTGGACAGATGTACGCTAAGAAAAATATCGTAATGCAGCTTCATATTGGAGCTATCAGAAATAACTCTATGAGATTTTTCAATTACATCGGTCCTGATACAGGCTTTGATGCGTTAAATGATTTCAACTACGCACCACAGCTTGCATCACTACTTTCAGATATGGATTTAACAGACCAGTTACCAAAGACAATTCTTTACTGCTTAAATCCAAAGGATACAGAAATGCTTGCAGCTATGGCAGGAACATTCTGCAGTAATGAGCATGGAATTAAGGGTAAGGTACAGCTGGGAGCAGCATGGTGGTTCTGTGATCACAAAAATGGAATTGAGCGTCAGATTGAGGCTATGTCAGACTCTGGACTTATTTCAACATCCATCGGAATGCTCACTGATTCACGTAGCTTCCTTTCATTCCCACGCCATGAGCTCTATCGTCGAATCCTTTGCAACAAAATCGGCTCATGGGTAGAAAATGGAGAGTACCCAGCAGACATGGACTACCTCCGTGGCATGGTGGCTGACATTTGCGGCGGCAACGCAGTGAAATATTTCAACTTGTAAAAAAGACACTTGTGGTAAAGCATAAATAATTACAACTATTATAAATAAAATTTATAGATGAGCGTAAAGCTAAGCTAGACAAGTGTTTTCGTAGAGACCTTTGAGTGCCATCCCTACTTAGATGGTCCGTAGGAGCATCTTATGTAGGGCAATGAGCACGACAAGAGCGAAAGCGTGTCTCCAGAAAATACTTGGCTAGCGCAGCTAACGCGGACCAAGGAGAGAAAAGAAATGAATTTAGAATTAAGAGACAAAAAGGATTGTAAGTATGATGCGGTATCTCTTGGTGAGGTAATGCTTCGCCTTGACCCAGGTGAGGGCAGAATCCGCACAGCTCGTCAGTTTAGAGCGTGGGAAGGTGGCGGAGAGTACAATGTAATCCGCGGACTTCGTAGATGCTTTGGCATGGATACAGCTGTTATTACTGCATTTGCAGATAATGAGGTAGGACATCTTGTAGAGGATTTCATCCTTCAGGGTGGCGTAGATACAAAGCTTATTAACTGGAAGAAGACAGATGGTATCGGCCGTGAGTGCAGAAATGGTCTTAACTTTGTAGAGAGAGGCTTTGGTATCAGAGGAGCTCTTTCATGTTCAGATAGAGCAAACACAGCTATTTCTCAAGCTACAGATAAGGATTTTGATTTTGACTATATCTTTGGTGAGCTTGGAGTAAGATGGTTCCACACAGGCGGAATCTATGCAGCTCTTTCAGAGCAGTCAGCAGAAACAGTTGTTAAGGCTATCAAGACTGCAAAGAAGTACGGCACAATCGTTTCTTATGACCTTAACTACAGAGCTTCTATGTGGTCTGCAATCGGCGGTCAGGCAAAGGCTCAGGAAGTTAACAAGGAAATTGCTAAGTATGTAGATGTAATGATTGGAAACGAGGAAGATTTCACAGCTTGCCTTGGTTTCGAAATCGAGGGAAATGATGCAAACCTTAAGGAGCTTAACATCGATGGTTACAAGAAGATGATTGATGAGGCTTCAAAGGTATATCCTAACTTCAAGGTTGTTGCTACAACTCTTCGTACAGTAAAGACAGCTACTGTAAATGATTGGTCAGCACTTTGCTGGGCTGATGGCCAGATTCATAAGGCAAAGGATTATAAGGGACTTGAAATAATGGACCGTGTAGGCGGTGGTGATTCATTTGCTTCAGGTCTTATCTATGGTCTCATGACAACAGCAGATGCTGCAAAGGCTGTAGAGTATGGTACAGCTCATGGTGCACTTGCTATGACAACACCAGGTGATACAACAATGGCTACATGTGCCGAGGTTGAGGCTATTATGGGTGGCGCAGGCGCTCGTGTAAAGAGATAAATTAATCCAAAAAAGAAACTAAATAAAACTCCAAATAAAGACGTTCAATGATTCAAAGAAAAATGCACAATTTCTCCACTGGGAAATTGTGCATTTTTTATACAAAAAAAGCTATGTTGTATAATGGTTTTTCTAGGACGATAGGATATTTTTAAACATGTTTAAATAATGCTAGGAATGTTTAGAATGTCCGATTTATTGAGAAAAAATAGTCACTTATAATGTCATTGTCAGACATGACAGGTAATTTTAAATCTTTTTTGGGAGGTAAAAATATGAAGAAAAAGATTCTTTCTACAATTCTTACAGCAGCATTAGTTTTCTCAATGACTGCATGTGGAGTATCAGCTCCAGAGACATCAGCAGTAAATGATGCTGAGACACCAGCAGCCGCAGCGGACGGCGAGGTAATCACACTTGTAATGGCAGAGGTTAATCCACTTGATTCAGTTGCAGGTATGACAGATCAGAAATTCAAAGAGGAAGTTGAAGCAAGATCTAATGGTACTATCAAGATTGACCTTCAGGCAGGCGCAGTTTTAGGACCTGAGGATCAGGTATTAGATCAGATGCTTGGTGGCGGCGGTAACATCGATATCGCACGTATTTCTCCATTCAGCCTTACACCATATGGAGCAAACAAGACAAAGTTAATGTCACTTCCATATACATTCGTAAGCCGTGATCACTACTGGAATTTTGCTACATCTGATTTAGCAGAGGAATTCTTACTTGAGCCACATGAGAATGGTAGTGGTGTAAGAGGTCTCTTCTATGCAGAGGAAGGCTTCCGTCATTTCTTCTCAAATGAGGATATCTCAACAATTGATAAGTTCAACGGTATGAAGGTTCGTGTTTCTGATGACCCTGTAATGAATGGTTTAGTAAAGGGCCTTGGTGCTAACCCAACAGTTGTAAGCTTTAACGAGTTATATTCAGCTCTTCAGACAGGCGTTGTTGATGCAGCAGAGCAGCCAATCTCTAACTACAAGACAAACGCATTCCCAGAAGTAGCTAACAACATGGTACTTGATGGCCACACAATTGGTGCCCTTGAAGTAATCATCGCTGATTCAACATGGGATAGCCTTACAGAAGAGCAGCAGCAGATTCTTGTTGAGGCAGGAAAGGCAACTCAGGAGTACAATAAGCAGATCTCAGAGGAGCAGGAGAACGTAGTTCTTCAGCAGCTCAAGGATGATGGTGTTAATATCATCGAAGTTGAGGATATTACTCCATGGCAGGACGCTGTAAAGCCTGTAGTTGATGAAAATATTAAGGGTCAGGAAGATTTATATCAGCAGATCGTTGATATGCAGTAGAAAAGAGGATTTATGGAAGGCATTTTTAAACGAGTAGATAAAATAAAGCCACTATATGATGTTACATATAAGGTAATGCTCTTTATCTGCAAGGTTTTACTTGTAGCAGATATCTTGATTACCGTATACAGCATTACAGGACGATATGTAAGTTTTATCCCTGATTCTGCATGGACAGAGCAGATGGTACTTACACTTATGTCTTATATGGCGGTACTTTCTGCTGCGCTAGCTATTAGAAATAGATCGCATATACGTATGACAGCATTTGATGAGCGTCTTCCAAAGGGTTTGGTAAAGACACTCGATATATTAAATGATTTGTTTGTAATGGTTCTTGCAGTAGTAATGGTGGTTATTGGATGGCAGTATGCAATCTCAATAGGAGCAGTCGGAACATACACAAGTATGCCATGGCTGTCTAGATTTTGGATGTATTTTCCAATTCCTGTTGCAGGAATAGCAATGTTTGTATTTGAATTAGAGTTACTATACAACCATGTTAAGGGTATTTGTTTAAAGGAGGGCGATAAGTAATGGCAGTTAATACTGGAGCAATAGCAGTGTTGCTTATAAGCTTTCTGGTAATGATATTACTCAGATTTCAAATTGCTTATGCTGTAGCACTATCATCTATTTTTTGCTTGTTGTACATGGGTCTTCCTTTATCACTTGTATGTCAGCAAATGGTTAAAGGTATCAGTTCATATAGTTTAATGGCTGTGCCTTTCTTCATAACAATGGGCTGCTTGATGGGAGGCGGTGGAATTTCCGAGAGGCTGATTGCGCTAGCTAATGCCTGCGTAGGATGGATGACCGGCGGTATGTCAATGGTTAATATCGTGGCATCATATTTCTTTGGTGGTATTTCTGGTTCAGCAGCTGCTGATACCGCATCCCTTGGAAGTATCCTTATTCCAATGATGGTTGAGGAAGGTTATGATGATGACTTCTCAACTGCAGTTACAATTACATCATCATGTGAAGGACTATTGGTTCCACCTAGCCACAACATGGTAATTTACGCCATGAGTGCTGGAGGAATTTCAGTTGGTGCTCTTTTCTTAGCAGGATATATACCAGGAGCGTTACTTGCCATTTCTCTTATGATAGGTTCATTTATCATCTCTAAGAAAAGAAATTACCCTAAGGGTGAGAAGTTCAACTTTATTAAATTTATAAAGCAACTTGGAACTTCATTCTGGGCATTGGCAGCTATCATCATAGTTGTAGTCGGCGTTGTCGGCGGTGTATTTACAGCTACTGAGTCAGCAGCCGTTGCAGTTATTTACAGTCTTCTTGTCAGCGTATTTGTTTACAAGGGACTTACATGGAAGGGCGTATGGAAGACATTTGACCAGTGCATTGGAACACTTTCAATCGTTCTTATCCTTATTGCAACATCAAGCATTTTTGGTTATTGCCTCACAATGCTTCATGTACCTGATTTAGCTGCAAGCGCGATTGTAGGTTTGACACGTAATCCAATAGCTATAGCACTTCTTATTAACTGTATTTTACTTGTGCTTGGCTGCATTATGGATATGGCACCTATCATCCTTATTGCAACACCAATCCTTCTTCCAATCGCTGAGTCAATTGGAATTACTCCAATCCAGTTTGGTATCATGCTTATTCTTAACTGTGGTATCGGACTTTTAACCCCACCTGTTGGAGGCGTTCTCTTCATTGGATCAGCAGTTGGTAAAGTAAAAATGGAGAAAGTTGTAAAAGCTACACTTCCATTTTACTTATGCATGATTGCAGTACTTATTTTAATTACATTTATACCTGAAATAAGCATGTTCCTTCCAAATATGTTAGGTAGTTAAAATCTAGAATAGAAAAATTTGCAAGACAGCATTATACTTACTATAGTAACTATACATGCTGTCTTGTTTTTGAAAATATGAAAAAATTAAACTCTTTTTGGATTAAAGCTACAATTAAAAATAAAATTTCATTATTTATAGGAACAGTTTTGCTCACTATTGTGGTGGCAATTGTTTTTGATGCTTTTTTGATACGATTATTTGTAATTGATATCAACGAGATAATGGAAGACAACTCTAACGGAGGTCAGATTATTATCTCTCTTGATGAGGAAAAAGCTAGCTTTAATAAATATATTGATAATAAATCAGAGGATAATTTGAATGAGCTGATGAAGGCTTTAGACAACACATCTAAGGCTATCGATAAGGTTCCACTAGATTACAATTATCTAGGAGAGGACAGATATGCTCAGCTTTTTTCTCTCAAGACTACTTATGGAGTTTATCGCCAGTACATGGATGAGCTCCTAAATGGAGATCTTTTAAAGGATGAGTATGTCTCAAAGCTATATTCCATATACAATATGCAGGACTATATGGTCAGCTATAGTAGACGATTCGTAGATTTTACCTTGAAAGAGGGTAATGCTAAATATAAGGAACTGATTCCAAAGGTGCTTGCAATTCCAGTGCTAGCCCTTGCTATTAGCGCCTTTTTCTTTGTAGTTGTTGTTGAAATATCTAGAAGAATGAATAAGGATATTACTGAGCCAGTGCTTACTTTGGCTGATGCTTCTAGACGAATAGCAATCAACGATTTTTATATTGATGACGTTGTTGTGAAAAATGAAGACGAAATTGGTGAGCTGGTTCACGCTTTTAACAAAATGAAATACGCAACAGGAGAGTATATAGACGCTCTTGAAAAGAGACGAGAGGCCCTTGACAGGCTTCATGCAAAAGAGGTGGAGACTTTAGAGGTAGAAAAGCAGCTTGATGCTATGAACCTTGAGCTTCTAAAGAATCAAATCAATCCACATTTCTTATTTAACACCTTAAATGTAATTGGTGGTATGGCAAACTTAGAGGGTGCCGACACCACTGAGGAAATGATAAAAGCTCTTAGCTCTTTGTTTAGATACAATCTCAAGACTCAGGGCAAGGAGGTCCTATTATCCAAGGAGCTTCAGGTTTCTGAGAATTACATGTATCTTCAGAAGATGAGATTTGGAGACAGGGTTAAATATATAGTGAAGTGTACAGTTGATGCAGATGATGTTTTTGTTCCAACATTTACACTTCAGCCACTTATTGAAAATTGTATTATTCACGGAATCGCCCCAAAGATGGAAGGCGGTTGTGTTTTAGTTGAAATTAGTAAAAGAGAAGAAAACTTATTTATTTCCGTAGTTGATACCGGAGTTGGAATGAGCCAGGAGACATTAGATAAGCTGGTTCGTTCTCTTGAGCAAAAAGACAGTGCCTCTATGGGTATTGGCATGGGAAATATTTATAGACGAATTAAGGCGATGTACAAGACAGCCAGTATGGTAGTAGAGAGTAAAGAAGGGGTGGGGACCTCTGTGGAAATAGAATTGCCTTATATAAATAGTGATACATATTATAAGGAGAATAGTAATGTACAGGGTATTGATAGCAGATGACGAGCCAATCGAGCGTCAGGTTATATCCAAGAAAATAAATGGATTTTTCCCCGACCAGGTGGAGATTTTTTTAGCGGAAAATGGAGTGGAGGCAGTTGATAAGTTTAAGAGCAACAATTGCCAGATTGCACTCCTTGATATAGAGATGCCAGGTAAAAGTGGCCTTGAGGCTGCAGAAGAAATTAGGAATTTTGATAAAGAATGTAGTATTATTTTTCTAACAGCATTTGATGAATTTAACTATGCTAAAAAGGCGATAACAGTCAAGGCACTTGACTATTTGCTCAAGCCTGGCTCAGATGAAGATATAATAGGTGCCTTCGAGGAATCCTTTAGTATTGCTGATAAAAAAGGTGCTAATAGTGACGCTGAGGCTCCGATTAGAAATGTACAGGTACCTCTTAGAGATGAGGAGGATTTCAGCTTCAGCAAGGCCAAGGCTGTAGCTAAGGAAGTAATGAATTACATCCATGAGCACTACAAGGAGGACATTTCTCTCCAGGATGTTGCGGAAGTAATAGGATATTCAGAAGTATATTTCTGTAAGTTATTTAAGCAGAATTTTGGCAAGAGTTTTATCGTATACTTAAATGAGTATAGGATTGAGAAGGCCAAGAAGCTTTTGGAGAATCCTTTGATAAATATTAAGGATATTTGCTTTGAGTCCGGATATCGTGACGCTAATTATTTTACTAGAGTATTTAAGCGTCAGACAGGTATGACTCCTAGCGAGTATAGAAATGGTGTGATGCAAAGATGAGAAAGAGATGGATTGGACTAGTCCTAGTATTTTTAATAATTGCAGTTTCTGCTGTGTTGGTATTACTTTTTAAAAGGGATAAAAAGGCGGAGCCTGCCCCTGAGTTTGTATTTTACTATGCAGATAATCAGACTGAGGACTATCCGACCACTCAAGGCGATAAAAAGTTTGCAGAGCTGGTTTATGAGAGGACCAATGGCCGTATCAAAATTGAGGTCATGTGCGATGCCAAAATGGGCAGCGAAAGAGAAGTAATAAACCAGATGAAATACGGCGGTATTGCCTTTGCCCGTGTTTCTACATCTCAGCTTGCAGAAGTTATTCCTGACATGAATGTACTACTATTGCCATACCTATACAATGACTCGGAACATATGTGGAGAGTTCTTGAGGGAGATATTGGTGATGAGTTTTTAGCCAAGGCAGATGAATATGACCTTGTAGGTCTGTCCTGGTACGATGCAGGTGCCCGTAATTTCTACAGTACAGATAAGCCTATTACATCTGTGGAAGACTGTGCCGGCATGAAAATAAGAGTTCAGGAGTCGGCCATGATGTCAGATATGGTATCTGCTCTTGGAGCTACACCTGTTGAGGTAACATACTCAGAAGTATACTCAGCCCTTGAGAAGGGCACTGTGGATGGTGCAGAGAACAACTGGCCATCATATCAGGCAATGGGTCACAACAAGCTGGCTAAATACTACACTATAGACGAGCACATCCGAGTTCCAGAGATGCAGGTTTGCTCAAAAGTAGTTTGGGAAATGCTTGATAGTGCAGATCAAAAGATAATTGAGGAATGCGCTAAGGAATCAGCCGTCTACGAGCGCAAGCTCTGGACAGAGCGCGAGAATCTCTCTAAGCAGATAGCTATAGAAAATGGCACACAGGTAATCTATCTAGATGTAGAGGAAAAACAGAAATTCCGCGATGCCATGAGCGAAGTCTACAAGAAGTATTGTAGCGATGATATGGATTTGGTGGAGAAGATAATAAACTATTAAGAATGGATTGAGTATAATAATTGCCACCAATTAAATGTTAAATAAAAGCAGATAATCATTACAACCTGTGATTATCTGCTTTTTTGTGAAAATAGGTTGCAAACATTGAAAGGGTAGAGCATGATTACCGTAAAATAGGGTATACTTATTTATGCTTTCGTAGGATAATGAAGAATCAAAAAGTCATCAATTTAGCTTGTTTTTTGATTATGTTGACGAAATAGAAAAACCCAAATGAGAATCAGTAAATTATTATAATTAGGAGGAGAATATGTTAAAAAAAATAGTACCTGGTATAGCCGTACTTTTGATTATTATTTTAGCTACATCGTATCATTTTTATTTAAAGAGTATGGAGATTGGTATAATTGTAAATCCAGAAGGAAACGGTGCTATGTATTTCATAGATACAGATGGGAATGTTGTATCTGATACTCCGTTCTATGGTGTTTATGAGTTTAATGAGGATGGTATTGCACTTGTAAGCGCATACTATGGTAATAGAAAAGATTATAAAAAAGTATATGGATATATAGACTCTTCATTTTCTTTTATTAATGATACATTTTGGGATTATGGTGACGGAGAAGGATATACAAATTACAATTATTTTGAAGGGAACTATGCAGGTGTTCTTTTGCGAAAAAACTCGGGAAATGATGAATTGCAAATATTTGATACTTCATTAAATGAAATAAGTAGGCTAGATGGTCTTGATTTGTCAAATGCATTTAATTGGAGAGTATCTGACGATGGTACTGTACTTGTGACAACAAAAGATGGACTATCAGGATATCTAGATAAAAATGGCGAGTGGATAATTGAACCTAAGTATACTTATGCAGATATTTTTAAAAAGGGGTATGCTGTAGCTGGTGTAGATGGAAAAGAAGGCTTGATTGATAAGAAAGGCAATTGGCAGATAGCACCTATGTATGAAACATTAATATATAATGGTGATTGTGAGATTTTAATAGCAGAAATAGATGATGATAATTGTATATTAATAGATAAGAACGGTAATCAAGTTATAGATCGAGTATTTGATGATGAAGAGCTAGGTTCTGGGTTTGATAGCGGACTATGCTTAAAAAGGGATGTCTATTATGGATATATTGATAAATCCGGAGAATACGTAATAGACCCCCAATTTGATGATGCGTCATGGTTTAATAATGGCTATGCATATGTGAAAGATGAATCAAATGAAAAATACGCATATATAGATACAGAGGGAAACTATATAACAGATTATCTGTTTGATGAAGTGAAATATTTCACTGAGGATGGATTGGCCGCGGTTAAAGTGAACGGAAAGTGGGGCTATATAAAGACTGATGGAACATGGTTCCTAGAACCTCAATTTGAATCTGCTACATCTTTTACAGAAGGCTATGCAGCTGTTTGGCTTGATAAGGGGCAGAATATTCAGAAATAGATAAAACTAATAATATAAAATTAGGAAGATTTGAAAATAAGGGATGGAATTTTGCCATCCTGGATAAAGTTTAACATAATATAGAGGCATCACTTAGTTTTACAAGAAAGGGAATAGTAGTTATGAAGAAAAAAGGAATTGTGGTAATTGGATTGTTGTTGTCTTTGATTGGTTGTGGCAATACTCCTACCACTGCAATAGATAAGGAAACAACAGTTGAGCTTTCTAAGGAAGAGCTAGCAAGCATAGAAAATGATTTTAATGAGTATCAGCCAAATTTCTACATAGAGTATTTAAGCTCTGAATTTGATACTGAAAGTGAAATTAAAGATATTGAAGAAACTATAGAATTTATAAAAGATAATCCATCAGAGATTAAGAGTTTGTGCGGTAAATACAAATGCGTTTCAGGCACTAAGGAAGGCGATTTGTACAAGGTTCATGTAGAGGTAGTTGAAGGTGATAACTGGTCTGAGGTTGTTTTTCCACCTAGAGATGTTACATTCAAAAAGGAAAATGATAGCTATAAGTTTGTTTCAAACATATTTGATTGGGCCTCAGGAAGTAATTTAGAAGTGGCATATGAGGTGGACATGCCGGAGCTTAAAGGCACTACAAATTTATATGTTTATGATAATTTAGAAGATTTCCCTAATGAGTCATTTATATATGCTGTTAATAATGGAAAGAAATTCGACAGATTATTACTCCATGAATTTACAGATGACAACGAAATCATAAATGATATATATAAAGTAAGCGATATGGAAGCATATGATTATAATTCGGATGGGACCACAGATTTAATCATAGTTGGAACGGACCATAAAGGTGAAGATAATGTTTTGATATTCCACTATGAAACTGGCGATGAAAGCATGGAAGGCTATTTTTACGAAGATAGTGAGTTGTCTGAATCCTTAGCACAGTCGGTAGATGAGATTACAATGGAAAATATTAAAAAGGCTCTAGATAGTATGAAATAAAAAAAGAGGAATGACTTACGTCGTTCCTCTTTTCTTTATATATGTTTATAATCCGTAATTACACATCATTCCTGAGTAGGCGCTGGTAGCGTAAGGCGCTGCCAGAGTCTTGCCAGGATTCTTGTATTCTACAATAGCCTTGTCAACGTACTGCATCGGGTTGATTGATGCCTTGGTGGCTGCGCTACGGATGACTGCCTTGAACTCGTTGAGAGTGGCAAATGCTTCCTCACGATTACCACTGTTGATAGCATCAGTAAGTGTAGAACTATCAAGTGACAGATGGCCAAGTGAATCGGCGTCTATTCCAATGGCTGCAAGTCTTCCTGCCATGTTGCGGCCAATAGAAGAAATCTCATTGAAAAGTGCGCGATTCTGATGTCCGCTAGTATATCTAAGTCCTACATCTATCATGCCATTGTAGCTAAATAGAAGCTGGTTAACACCTGTTGAAAGAGCCTCTGTGTCATTCATAAGTCCTATATTGACAGGTCCATTGCTAGGCTTTTTCATGGTCAGCTCATAGGTCTTGTTGACTGTGAATGTATTGGAAACCGACTGATGAGATACTCCGTTTAATTTAAAGTCAGAATTAGATGGCTTCTGAAGTATGTTGTCGATTCCAAGTGTGTTGAGCTCGCGCCATGAGATGTTAGAGGAAATATCAAACAATAAATCCTTGTCATCGTTAAGTCCGGTGGCCTTAGATGAAATCTCGATAGCGTTGGCCTTTTGGCTATTGGTAATCAGGCTGGCCTTAAGGCCTACGTCTGATGTATTTAACAATCTGACAATCTTATCCTGGACTGATAAATTAGTCTCGCCACGATTGACATTGAACTGGAACTCGTAAGAATGATTGCGAATATCCAAATCAAATGAATACTGGCCCTCTTCGAAGCTGTGACCATCAGGTGGTAGGTAATTACCACGGTTAATCTGTGGCTGAGCAAGCTTATTAACCTGGATTTCAAAATCCTCTGCATCATCAGAAGAATCTCCAACATAAACTACATCAACTGACTCTGGCTGAGAAGAATTAGCAATTCTCTTATCTAAAACAGAAGAGATATCCTCGCCATTGGCAGTCAAATTAGAGATTGACAATGCAATGGAATTAGCATGCTCCTTGATATCAATCGCAAACTGGCCTATATCCTCGGAATCCTTAATCTTGTACAGAGGGGATTCTTTGTTGGCTTTCACTATTTTGTTGTAGGTATCGCGTAATTCACTCTTCTTATGGGATTCGTACCTTGAACCTATGTTGTCGCCATAGGTGGTCATAAAGTAATTATACGCAGTATCTATGCGTGACATAAGACGCCCCTCCTTTCTTCCATGAATTTTAAAACGTTCGACAATCCTTTGTCTAATCCGGGACATAGATAGCTTAAATTATACTTATAGATATAATAATAATACCACATGTCAAGGTGTTTGAAAACCCACTAGATTTAGAGATATTATCTGATAATTGCACAATAAGTTGCGACAAAGACCTTTAAAGCGAAAAAAACCAGCCCATAAAGGACTGGCTAAAAGATACTATTTTAAATTCTGATATATGCCATAAAGCTGCTCACAGTACGCATTGCTATTATCAAAGGTCTGAGCCTGTCTCATTGCTCCATCAGATTTTGATGAATAAATTGATGCATCACTAAGAAGCTCTGAAATTGAATCTCCATAGGATTTAATTTCATTACATATATAACCGCAGGAATCATTTACTATATTGGTAAGTCCTCCCACACCTGAGCAGACAACAGGCTTACCCAAGGTCATTGCCTCTAAGGCTACAAGCCCGAATCCTTCGAAGATAGATGGCATAAGAAGTACTTTTGTTTTATTCATGTATTTATAAACATTTTCCTGGTAGCCCTCAAAAATGATCTGGTCTGAAAGGCCATGGGAAGAAACATACTCCTTGCATTCATCAAGAAGCTCTCCGTTACCAACCATCCTGAATATGAGAGAATCCTTGTCTAGTAGGCTCTCGAATATCTTGATTGCGCCAAGTGGGTTCTTGGCCTGATTAAAACGGCCTACATATAATAAGTCGGAATGTATATCACTGTCAGGTTCTTCTGATGCAGCCTTTAATACTGCCTCAGTGGAAAATGGATTACCCATTGTAGTAATAGGACATTTTAACTTGCTGGCATAGCAGTATTCCTCGGCAATAGAATCAGATACCGTAATAATGTGAGCATACCATTTGTTAGCTAAATAATATGAAAATGACTTAGGGTGAAGTGGATTTTTAAGCCAAAGTGGGTTGCAGTGTAAATGTGAAATAACAGGAACCTTACCCTTTAGGGCAATGCCACAGAGCACACTGGCTGTAAAATCATGGGCGTGAACAACATCTGGGTGCAACTCTTCTACGGCCTTTTTAATTTCATAAACAGAAAGCTTATCAATGCCACGATAACAATTGATAAGCCCTATAGATCTAAGCTTGTCCTCGATGGGACCGTGGGGAGCCATATACACAAACTCCTCACGTCCTGAGAGACCCTTTATAATCTGGCACACTACATTTTCAGCACCAGAGTAAATATTTGATTTGATAACATGTAAAATCATGTCTATTCCTCTTCAGATTCTGAATGACGGGTGGTAGAGCTTCCGTATTCATATGTACTAAGAAAATCTTTTAATTCGCTGAATGACTTAGGGAACTCAATTCCATATTTCTCAGCGATATCTCCGTTGTAAAGCTTTACATCATCATCAGAATCTCCGTTGGAAATCTTGATGGTTGCAATATCATCTCCGTTAAATACTCTAACGGCCTTTTTACCTGCCTGATATCCAAGTGAATATGGATCAGTGAAAAGTGTAACCAATGCATTATCAGCAATCGTGGTATCGCCTGCTACAACAACTACCTGAGATTCGGTAGTAATGGAACCGATAACGTCCATCTGATCGGTGAGAATGCTGCCGAAAGGAATGTAGATTACAGAACACTCATCGCAAGCATCCTGAATACGGCTCTCAAGTGTAGGCTCCTCCTCAGATTCACTTTCTTCAGGTTCTTCTAGCTCCTCTTCCTCAGCAATCTCTGCCTCATCGGCTAAAGTACGTCCTGATGTGGTCTTACCACCTGTCCAGAAGGCAGACTGCTCGGCAACTCTAGTAGAAGAAGGTGAATTAAGTCCTAAAATAGAGTCATCTCCAAGTGTTATTACTGTATCGTCAATACCAGTTTTGGCAGAATATGCGGTGTACTTGCTAGGTGTAAGTGCTGTGGAGTTCTGATCCTCGGCGCCTCCGATTGCACTGTCGCTGGCTGGAATTAAATATTCCTTCCATGGGATGCCGGCCTGATCTAAGTATGATTCAAAAATCTCATTCTGATAGATGGCATCGGTGTCTTCTGGGGAGAATAAAATACCAACTGTCTGTAAATCCTTAGTAGATTCGATCATAAGTGAAACCTGATCTACGATAGAAGGCTTGCTGCTGACACCAGTGACATTACGTCCTGTGGTCTTGTCCCATGACTTGCCATCAAGGCTTGTGATTCTAAGGGTTCCCTTGAAATCAACAATGCCCGTAGCAACAATAGGAATAGCCTCAGTAGCTGTAGTGGCAGAAGTGAGAGTTGCCTTTCCTGCTGTAAAAATCATATCAGGGCTAGTTGCCAGTGCTTTTTTTACAACATCATCGCTAGCCATATCCTCTGAAGTAGTGTAAACAGTGACCTTTATGTGGTCTGCACCAACATAATCACCAACACAATCTTCAAAACCTTTTAGAAGATTTCTGTTGTAGTCATTGTCTTCTGAAAGACATGCTGCTATATTATAGATAAAGTCTTCTTCGGAAGACTCTTCGTTATTTACATTCTCAGGTTCTTTTTTAGAGTTTTTTTGGCAGGCGATTAGTCCTACGGCAAGTAGCCCGACCAAAAGAACACTTATTATTCTTTTTTTCATAATAATCCTTTTATTTTCCTTCTTTAATTAGATATCAATTTTATTAATAAAACACTAATAAGTCAAATAAGGAGTATAAATGACTAAGCTTTTGAAGACAATTATAAACTCAGCCGTGGAGTTATTGTACCCAAAACAATGTATGTCATGCGGTAAAGTTTTATTGAAAATAGAAAAAGAATTTGGCTTTTGCCACTCATGTATAAAAGAAGTGAAGTTTGTAGGGGGAAATTCATGCATGCGTTGCGGAAAACCAATAGCAGACTCTATAGATGAATTCTGTAATCAATGCCAAGAGAAGAAACACTATTTTGAGCAGAACAAGGGGATATTTATATATGATGGGGCAATGAAGAAAAGTATGTACCAATTTAAATATGCAAACAAGAGACGTTTTGCTGAGAAATATGGGAAATATGCCTATGAGAAATATGGTAAATGGATAGAAAACAATAAAATAGAAGCGATTATTCCCGTGCCAATGCATAAGAAAAAGATGAAACGACGAGGATATAATCAAGCGGAAGTATTTGCAAATCAGCTGAGCAAGATGACAAAAATACCTGTCGCAAAGGATGTTATTATACGAGATAGAGAAACTGTTGCCATGAAGCAGCTGAGGGGCGCAAAAAGAAAGAAAAATCTGTTAAATGCTTTTAAAGTGACGGAAAATATTGTACAATTTAGAAAAGTGTTAGTAGTTGATGATATTTATACAACTGGCACAACAATCGATGAGATATCAAAAGCATTAAAAGGTGGGGGCATAACTGAAGTATACAGTCTTTGCATTTGCATTGGAAAATGTGATTGATTAACAGGAGGTATCACCTATGGAAGTTCGTAACTGTAGAAATTGCGGAAGACTTTTTAATTACCTTGGAGGACCAAATATCTGCCCGGCGTGTAGAGAAGAGGTGGAGAAGAAGTTTCAGGAGGTAAAGGAATACATTCGTGAGAATCCTCGCTCAAATATTCCAGAAATTGCTGAGGCTAATAATGTTACTACATCTCAGATTAAGCAATGGATTCGTGAGGAGAGATTGCAGTTTGCAGATGATTCCCCTGTAGGTATCGAGTGCGAGATTTGCGGTGCCACAATCAAGACTGGAAAGTATTGCGAAAGCTGCAAGAATAACACAGCTGCAGCCTTGGCAAAATCTATTGAAAAACCAAAGATGCCAGAGGCTCCAAGAGAGAAGCCAAAGCGCGAAAACAGAATGAGATTCTTAGAAAAATAAAGATAATTACAAATACCTGTCGCTACTTACGACAGGTATTTTATTTTGTATTGATTTTATGCTATACTCAGTCTGATTAACTATGTTTCTATTTGCAACAGGAATAGACAAAAGGGAATAATAATTATGATAAATGAAGAAAGAGTTAGGCATATGACTGCTATGGCTATTTTCGAGAAGGAAATGGGCCCTGAGTATCAGCCAATGCTTAAGTACACGAAAAAGGAATACATAGCGCTTCACGGCTGGGGAGGATTCCTGGCAGGCACATTGATTTACGCTGTTGTATTTGCATTGATTGTTATCTATTTGATTAGTGATAAAATTGGTAATTTAAATACCATGTATATGTTGACAATAGCTTTGGTGGGACTTTTAGGTTATGCAGCATACATCATTTTACATGTTCACAATGTTCGTAGGAGAGCGGAGCGACACTACAGACGTGGACGACGCCTTATCAAAGAGCTTGGAGCTAAATACAACAAGCTAAATAATATGTATGTGGATGAGGCGCAACAGACAAAACCGTTACTTGCAAGAGATTTCGAAGAATAGATTAAGGAAGAATATATGAACGCTTTTATTAGAATACGTGATGATATCAGAAGATTTGTACTTTCGCGAGAATTACTTTTTGTTAAGATTTGGAACGCACTTGTAGCATTTGTTGGTCTTTTATGTATCAGCAGCAATTTTGGGCACTATAAACCTATTAGTCAATTATGGGTTTCAATTATAATTTCAATTGTATGTGCTTTCTTTCCAATTCAAGGAGTTGCCTTTGTTCTTTCAGCAGTTCTTTTTGTTGACTTAGCATCTCTAGATTTAGGCATTGCACTTGTTGCACTAGGTCTTGTTGTGATTGGATATCTCGTTTGTGCATATTTTAGAAGTAAAAATACCTACAATATGGTTGTGGTCCCTATTTGTTATTCTTTTGGCGCTCCTTATGTGATGTCGCTTGGAGCGGGACTCATGTCAAACATTACAGAAGTTACATCGATTATTTGCGGCTCAGTAGTGGCATTTTATTTGCATGTAATCAAGTCAAATGTGACAGCTATATTAGATGAGACTGTAGAGGTCAATTCTATTTCTCTTATAAAAGAACAGATGATTCAAAACAAAATGTTTTGGTTCTTCTTGGCAGCTATGACAGCCATGTTTTTGGTTGTCTATTTCTTACGTCAGTCTAGCATAAATATGTCATGGATTATTGCAAATGTTACTGGCGTTGCTGTTGAGTTTGTTATCATGCTCGCAGGCTATCTTCTTACTAGCCAAAAGGGTGAGATTACAGGATTGATTTTAGGAAATATTTTAGTATTGATAGTGGGAGTGATTTTAAATTACTTCGTACTTGATTTGGATTATTCTAGAATTGAAAAGGTTCAGTTCGAGGATGATGATTACTATTATTATGTTACAGCGGTTCCTAAGATCAGAATCGTTGAAGAAGATAAAGAAATCAAAAAAATATAACAATGACCCGAGAGGGTAGTGAGGAAGTGAATAAGTGGTCGAATTTGTAAATGCTGTTGATGCCTTCATCGATGATTATTTCAATGTAAAGCTTCCAGATGTTTCCATCACAGACATAATTGAGATTGTTATAATTTCATATTTCATGTACCACCTGCTTGTTTGGATAAAAAATAGTAGAGTGTGGATGCTGGTTAGGGGTGTTATTTTCATCCTTATCTTTTTTGTGTTTGCCGCTATTTTTGAAATGAACACCATCTTGTGGCTAGGTGAAAAGCTGGTCTCTGTTGCAGTCACTGTACTTATAGTTGTATTCCAGCCAGAGCTTAGACGAGCCCTAGAGCAAATAGGTCGCAGGAAAATCAAGTCCATATTCACGTGGAACTTACTGAAGACGGGTGCTAAAAAGTTTGACGACACCACTATTGTCAGCATGGTTACTGCTTGCTATGAGATGGGCGCAGTTAAAACGGGAGCACTTATTGTAGTAGAAAATGACATGCAGCTGACTGAGTTTGAGCGTACAGGTATTAGCATAGACGCCCTGGTTACCAGACAGCTTCTGATTAACATATTTGAAAAGAACACACCACTTCATGATGGAGCCGTGATAGTCAGAGGAGATAGAGTGGTATCTGCTACCTGCTATTTACCGCTTTCTGACAACATGGGACTGTCAAAGGATTTAGGAACAAGACATAGAGCTGCTGTTGGTATCAGTGAGGTTTCTGACTCTCTTACAATCGTTGTTTCTGAGGAGACAGGTACTGTTTCCTATGCTCGTGAGGGACGTATTGTTCGGGATGTTAAGGAAGATGAGCTGATTGCTGAGTTAAAGCGCATCCAGAATCCTGATGAAGAAGATGTTATCGAGCCAGAAAAGAGGGAGGGATAGTTATGAAGCAGAAAATATTAAAAGCCCTCACCAAGGACGTAGGACTGAAGATTTTAGCTTTCGTCTTCGCCTTCTTATTATGGCTAGTTGTTGTAAATATTGATGATCCTACACAGACTAGGACATTTACTTCGGTTGTTACAGTTACTAATGCGGATGTATTGAAAAACGCTGGTAAGCTATACGAGATAAAAGATGGTGTCAACACAGTTAGCTTTAGAGTTACTGCAAAGCGTTCTATCATTGAGAAACTTTCGCCATCGGATTTTAGTGCTGTTGCAGACATGAAGGACTTAGAGAACGAGGAGAGAATTCCTGTTACTATTTCCGCAAAATCATACGCAAACAGCGTATCCATCTCTAGCAAGCAGAACTACCTATATGTAGAGCTTGAGGATGAGATAACAGAGAGATTTGTAATTAACGCAGAGACAACAGGCAAGTCAGATACAGACTTAGAGGTAGAAACTGTCACATGCAGTCCAACAGTTCTTACAGTTACAGGTCCAGAGGAAATCGTTAACAGTATAGAAAAGGTAGTTGCTACTGCAAATATTTCTGGAGTTACAGGCGACTTTACAGAGAGTGTAATTCCTAAGTTCTATGACAAGGGTGGCGAATTGGTAGATGCTAAGGAATTGACTCTATCAGTTTCAACTGTAGGTGTCAGCGTTCACTTCGTAAATACGAAGACAGTTGATATTGTTGTCAAGACAAGCGGTACACTATCTGCTGATTTGAAGCTTGGCTCTATTAAGACAGATCCGTCATCAGTGATGGTTATTGGAGAGGCTAGCGCCCTTAACAACGTTGCCAACATAACCATTCCAGACAGTGTTATTAACCTATCAAATATTACTGGATCATTTATGACCACAGTTGATATTAGCTCATATCTACCTGAGGGTGTGGAACTTACAGAGGGCACATCATCAAAGGTTACCATCTATGTATTGATGGAAGAAGAGGTTGCCAGCACAGCCCATGTGGCAACTGACAATATTGAGCTTAGAGACGTACCGGAGGGTCTTAGCGCCACATTGACTACTGACAAGATTACAGTCAATGTATACGGTACACAATCAGCTATTGACGCTTTGAATGCTTCTGATATAAAGGGATATATTGATTGCTCAGGATTATCAGCAGGGGATGGCCAAAATGTTGTCCTACAGTTTGAAAACCCTGAGGGAATCACAGTCCAGAATACTTCCGTCACAGTAAATGTGGTTGAGGAGAAAAAAGAGGATTCAGACGAGGCGGCTGAAAATTAAACAAAAGAGGATTATTAGAAAATGGGAAGATTATTTGGAACAGATGGAGTCAGAGGTGTAGCTGGCTCAGAACTTACAATAGACCTTGCTAGACAGCTTGGACAGGCTGGCGCATACGTACTCACAAAAGAGGCTAGCCATCAGCCAACAATCATCGTTGGTTGCGATACACGTATTTCAGGTACAATGCTTGCATCTGCTCTTATGAGTGGTATCTGTTCGGTTGGAGCTAATGCAGTTTATGTTGGAGTATTACCAACACCAGCTATTGCTTATTTAACTAGAAAGCACAAGGTTGATGCCGGCGTCGTTATTTCTGCCAGCCACAACCCAATGGAGTTCAACGGAATCAAGTTCTTTAACGGTGATGGCTTCAAGCTTTCTGATGAGCTTGAGGATGAGATTCAAGAGCTTATCGAAAGCGATATGAAGGGGGTAAATCTCCCAACAGGTGCTGAGATTGGTAAGATTGATTTCAGATTTGATCTTGGTAGAGAGTACGTAGACTTCCTCAAGAACACAGTTCCTATGGATTTATCAGGAATGAAGATTGTTATCGACTGTGCAGAGGGTGCTTCATATAGGACATCAGTTGCTTGTCTTTCTGAGATGGGCGCTGAGCTTATTACAATTCACAACAATCCAGACGGAACAAATATCAATAGCAACTGTGGTAGTACACATATGGATGAGCTTAAGGCTCGTGTAGTTGCTGAAAATGCAAAGCTAGGTCTTGCTTTTGACGGCGATGCAGATAGAATGCTTGCAGTTGATGAGAAGGGACGCCTTGTTGACGGCGACCAGATTATGGCAATCTGCGCTAAGCACATGAAGGACAAGGGAATCCTTAAGAAGAATACATGTGTAGTTACAGTAATGACCAATCTTGGCTTTACTCTCATGGCTAAGGAACAGGGAATCAATGTTGAGTCAACAAAGGTTGGTGATAGATACGTTCTCGAGAACATGCTTGCAAATGGTTACAATATCGGCGGCGAGCAGAGTGGTCACGTTATTTTCTTAGATGATAATACAACAGGTGATGGCCTTTTATCAGCTCTTCACCTTCTTAGAGTATTAGTTGAGACAGGAAAGTCTCTTTCAGAGCTTGCTTCTATTATGGAGGTACTTCCACAGGCACTTGTTAATGCCAAGGTACCTAACCACAAGAAGGAAAGCTACATGGAGTATCCTGAGATTGCTGAGGCAATCAAGAATCTTGAGGCTAAGTTCGCAGGCGAGGGCCGCGTACTCATCCGTCCTTCAGGTACAGAGCCACTAGTTCGAGTTATGATTGAGGGCAAGAATCAGGAAGAAATAGAGGGTGATGCTAAGGCACTAGCAGAGCTCATCACTAACACAATGCTCTAATAATTTTGAGAGCAAATCTTTACGAAAATGTAATAGATTTGGAGATACATTATGGTTACTAAAAAAGTTCAGATAGTAAACGCCACAGGTCTTCACCTTCGCCCTGCAGGACTTTTGTGCGAGATTGCTATGAAATATACAAGCAAAATTACTTTCAAAACAGATAACAATTACGAGGCAAACGCCAAGTCAGTTTTAAGTGTACTTGGTGCATGCGTAAAAAGTGGCGAAGAAATTGAAATCATCTGTGATGGCATAGATGAAGAAGAGGCTCTTGAAGATATGGTTAATTCTATATCTGCAGGTCTCGGCGAATAATAGCGCCCTAAATCAGCTAAAAATCGTGTAATGAAACATTGCATGATTTTTAAATAGACAAAGAATAGCTTTTTATATATCTGACGATAGCCTTGTAGCTATCAAGCTCTAAGTGTTGCGTAGGTTCTTAGCACAAGCATTCGCTTGTGTACATACTAAAAGTCTTCCTTGCAGTCGACTTTTGGTATGATTTTCACATGTAGTGAACCGGAGCAATATCTTAGGCTTGAGAGCGTAACAAGGCGAGAAAAAAGATAAAATAAAAAGTGAGATGTTAGCTAGGAGGAAGAACAATGTTGAATTACAAGCGTTACAAGGCAAACCCAGTGTTAAAGTTTCCAGAGCGTACTTGGCCTGACAAGCAGATCACCAAAGCTCCAATTTGGTGTTCAGTAGACCTACGTGATGGTAACCAGGCTCTCGTTGAACCAATGTCGGTTGACGAGAAAATGGAACTATTTGACCTCCTACTAAAGCTAGGTTTCAAGGAAATCGAAATCGGATTTCCAGCAGCAAGCCAGATTGAATTCGACTTTTTGAGACAGTTAGTTAAGGAAAATAAGATTCCTTCAGATGTTAAGGTACAGGTTCTTTCACAGTGCCGCGAGGAGTTAATTGACCGTACATTTGAGGCTATTCAGGGAATTCCAAATGTTATTTTCCATATTTACAATTCCACATCAACTCTTCAGAGAGATGTAGTTTTCAATGCAGACAAGGAAGAGATTATTGAGATTGCAAAGAAGGGTACTCAGATGGTCAAGGACCGTTTGGACCGTTACGATGGCAATTTACAGCTTGAGTATTCTCCAGAATCATTTACAGGTACTGAGGTAGATTTCTCACTTGAGATTTGTACAGCAGTTCAGGATACTTGGGACCATGCAACAGATGCTCCAATAATTTTCAACTTACCAGCAACTGTTGAGATGAATACTCCTAACGTATATGCGGATCAAATCGAGTGGATGAGCACACACTTCAAGGACAGAGAGAATATTATTCTTTCAATCCATCCACACAATGATAGAGGTACAGGCGTAGCTATTACAGAGCTTGGACTTCTTGCTGGCGCTGACAGAGTAGAGGGAACTCTTCTCGGAAATGGTGAGCGTACAGGTAATGTAGATATTCTTACAATTGCTTATAATATGTTCTCTCAGGGTGTTAACCCAGAGCTTGATCTTGATGATATCAAGGAAATTGTTGAAGTTTGCGAGAGAGTTACAAAGATGCCTACAGATGCAAGACATCCATATGCAGGTGAGCTTGTGTTTACAGCATTCTCTGGTTCTCATCAGGATGCAATCAACAAGGGTGTCAAGGCAATGAGAGAGCGCCAGAATATGTACTGGGAGGTTCCATATCTTCCAATTGACCCTGCAGATATCGGCCGTAAGTACGAGCCAGTTGTTCGTATCAACAGCCAGTCAGGTAAGGGCGGCGTAGCATTTGTTATGGATACAGTTTATGGCTACAAGCTTCCAAAGAAGATGCAGCGTGAGTTTGCTGATGTTGTTCAGTATATTTCTGAGAAGCAGGGCGGCGAGGTTACACCACAGCGCATTATGGAGGCATTCAAGTCTCAGTACTTAGAGAACAAAGAGCCACTTACACTTGAGTATGTTGTCATCAAAGATGACAAGGATACAGACGATACAGTTGCAGTCCTTGACTTTAGCTACAATGGAGAGAAGTTCCATTCAGAGGCTGAAGGAAACGGACCTATCGATGCTGTTAAGCTTGCAATCAAGCAGTGTGTACCAGAGCTTGAGTTTACACTTATCGACTACACCGAGCATACACTTGCACAGGCTCAGGGTTCAGGTGCTAAGGCTGCTGCCTATATTGAGATGCGTGATGAGCGCCACGGCAACACAACATTCGGAGTTGGCGTTAGCTCAAATATCACACGCGCATCTATCCGCGGTATGTTTAGTGCATACAATAGACTCATCAAAAAGTCTAAGGACTATGTATAAAATAGGCAGCCAAAAATTTAGGCTGTGAGTCAATCCAGCTTATATAATCATCCAATGACACGCTTTCGCTCTTATTCGCTCGTCACGTTACTAAGATGCTGCTATGCACCATCAAGTAACGACGGCTCATCAAGGTCATTTGGATTGATTATATAACCTGAATTTCCAGCATTGGTTTTCTATTTGGCTGACAAATAAATAAACCGGGGGCATATTTTGAACCACGGTAAAGAGGTAAATATGAGAAAGATTTTAGTTACGGGTTGCAATGGACAGCTTGGTCGTGCAATTCAGAATGAGTATGGCGATGAGGTAGAGTTTATTCTTACTGATGTTGTTGAGGGAGAAAAAATTTCGCCACTTAATATTATGGATTTGGACGAGGTGCTTAGCTTCGTTGAGTCCAAAAAGCCAGATGTTATCATTAACTGCGCAGCAGCTACTAATGTAGATGGTTGCGAGAAGGACTGGGATTTTGCTTACAAGCTTAATGCTCTTGGTCCTAGAAATTTGGCTATAGCAGCTACTAAGGTAGGAGCAAAGCTTGTGCATGTTAGCACAGATTATGTTTTCCCAGGCAATGCCACAAAGCCAATTACAGAGTTTGATGAGCCAGGCCCAATCAGTGCCTATGGCAAGACCAAGTACGAGGGCGAGAAATTTGTTCAGCAGTTTGCTGACAAGTGGTTTATCGTTCGTACTGCATGGCTCTACGGCGATGGTAAAAATTTCGTTAAGACAATGCTTAGCCTAGCAGAGACTCATGATGAGCTCTCAGTTGTATGTGACCAGCTTGGCTCACCTACTTCAGCAGTAGAGCTTGCTCGTATGATTCATCACCTTGAGCCTACAGAGAACTATGGTATTTTCCATGGTACTTGCGAGGGTGATACCAACTGGGCAGATTTCACAGCAGAGATTTTCAGACTTAAGGGAATCAACGTCAAAGTCAACCGTGTAACTAGCGAAGAGTACAAGAAGATGAATCCAGCTAGCGCAGACAGACCTCACTACAGTATTCTTGACAACTATATGCTTCGCCTTACATCAGGCTACAAGATGGCAGATTGGAAGGATGCTTTAAAAGAGTATCTCTGCAACTAACAAACCGTTAATAGACGATGGAGCCCGCTCCTATCGTTTATATAAATATGAGTGACATAATTTTTTATATACTCAAAGCAAGGCAATCTACAAAAAGTAAATTGATTGTATGCTTCTCATATTTCATCATAAGGGTACTTGAGAGCCCGTCGGCACTTATCGAGACAAAGTCGAGATTAGTACCGCTACGAGGCTCTAGTAGCGAAAGCGTGCCCGATGATGACATGTGAGAAGTATACAATTAAAAAAACTCGGGAGATTGCCGTATAAGAAGGAGATTAAAATGAGAACATATTTAGTAACAGGTGGAGCTGGTTTCATCGGCTCAAATTACATTCATTACATGTTTAAGAAATATGATAATGAAATCAGAATTATCAACGTAGATAAGCTTACCTACGCTGGTAACCTTGAGAACCTCAAGGACGTAGAGAACAGAGACAACTATACATTTGTAAAGGCTGATATCTGTGATAAGGAAGCTATCCGCAAGGTATTTGCAGAGAACGACATCGATAGAGTTGTTCATTTTGCAGCTGAGTCACACGTTGACCGTTCGATCAAGAACCCAGAGGTTTTTGTACAGACAAATGTACTTGGTACAGCAGTAATGCTTAACTGTGCAAAGGAAGCATGGGAGCTTCCTGATGGAACATTCAAGGAGGGCAAGAAGTTCCTTCACGTTTCTACAGACGAAGTATATGGATCACTTCCAGATGATGACAATGCATTTTTCTATGAGACATCACCTTATGATCCACATTCACCATATTCAGCATCAAAGGCTTCATCAGATATGATTGTAAAGGCTTACATGGATACATATAAGTTCCCAGCAAACATTACAAACTGCTCAAACAACTATGGCCCTTACCAGTTCCCTGAGAAGCTTATTCCACTTATCATCAACAATGCACTTCAGGGCAAGGACCTTCCAGTGTATGGCGATGGTAAGAACGTTCGTGACTGGTTATACGTAGAAGACCATGCTAAGGGAATCGATATGGTTCAGGAGCAGGGTAAGCTTTTCGAGACATACAATATCGGTGGACACAATGAGAAGCAGAATATCCAGATTATCCACATCATCCTTGATACACTTCAGGAGATGCTTCCAGAGGGAGATCCTCGTAAGGAGCTTGTTTCTGAAAAGCTTATCAAGTATGTAACAGATAGAAAGGGTCACGATAGAAGATACGCTATCGCACCTGACAAGATTAAGGCAGATATCGGCTGGTATCCAGAGACATGTTTCGAAGAGGGTATCAAGAAGACAATCGCATGGTTCTTCGAAAACGAAGAGTGGATGAAGAACGTAACATCTGGCGATTACCAGAAGTACTATACAGATATGTACTCTAATAAATAACAATTAATTTAGGCTGAGTGCAAATTGTTACGCTTACAAGCCTTAGATTCTCTTCCAGAGAACAAAGAGCTTGTTAGCTACAATTTGACCGAAAGCAATCTCCATGAACACTCAAGGGAATCCTGTTAGATGAGCGGAGTGTTACATGGGATTGTGTACGTAACAGCCGGGAGAATACTTAATGAAAAAATACGATTATTTAGTTGTGGGTGCAGGCTTGTTTGGAGCGACATTTGCTTATGAGGCTATGAAGCGTGGCAAGTCAGTTCTTGTGATTGATAAGAGAAATCACATTGCCGGCAACATTTACACAAAAGAAGAAGATGGAATTAATGTACACGTTTACGGTGCCCACATTTTCCACACTAGCGACAAAAAGATTTGGGAGTACATGAACCAGTTTGCTGAGTTCAATAACTACATCAATTCTCCAGTGGCTATTTACAAGGATGAGCTTTACAATCTTCCTTTTAACATGAATACATTTTCAAAGATGTGGGGAATTAAAACACCTGCTGAGGCTAAGGCTAAAATCGCAGAGCAGATTAAGGAGCTTGGCATTACAGAGCCAAAGAATCTTGAGGAGCAGGCACTTTCATTAGTTGGTACAGATGTATATGAAAAGCTTATAAAGGGCTACACACAGAAGCAATGGGGACGCCCATGTACAGAGCTTCCATCATTCATCATCAAGAGATTGCCACTTAGATTTACATACGACAACAACTATTTCAATGATAGATTCCAGGGCATCCCAATGGGTGGATACACTCAGATTGTTGAAAAGATGCTTAAGGGCGCTGATATTGTTTTAGAGCAGGATTATTTCAAACTTGCAAAAGAAGGAAAGCTAAATGATGGCACAGAGGTAAGCTGGGATAAGCTACTTTTCACAGGCCAGATTGATGAGTACTATGATAGCTGTTTCGGTCCACTTGAGTACCGTTCAGTTTGCTTTGAGACAGAGAAGCTTGATTGTGAAAATTATCAGGGCAATGCAGTTGTAAATTATACCGAGGCAGATGTGCCATACACTCGTATCATCGAGCACAAGCACTTTGAATTTGGCACACAGCCAACAACTATCATTTCAAGAGAGTATTCTTCTGAGTGGAAGCCTGGCGTAGAGCCATACTATCCTGTCAACAATGACAAAAACAACGCAGTATATCAGAAGTACGCAGACAAGGCTGCATCTGACAAGGACGTAATCTTTGGAGGACGCCTGGGTCAGTACAAATACTACGACATGGACAAGGTGGTAGCCGCAGCCCTTGAGTGTGTGGCTCAAGAGTTTTAGCTAGCGCATTTATTGTGGTAAAAATTTTGTGGCTGAAACAGCCATGGAAGAGTATTGCGTTTTAGTTTTTATTTATAGAGAGCAAAACTTAGGAGTGTATGTACAAAATGTAGCTAACAAGCTAATTCCTCTCTGGAAGGAACATGTAGTGACTGGAAGAGAGTGTATTGCTTGTGAGTGTAACATTTTGAGCAAAGACTTGGGGTTTTGCGGACTAGGAGGAAAAAATGAAGGGTATTATTTTAGCAGGTGGATCAGGCACAAGATTGTATCCACTTACAAAAGCTATTAGTAAGCAGATTATGCCAATATATGACAAGCCAATGATTTATTATCCACTTTCTACTCTTATGCTTGCAGGCATCAGAGAAGTGCTTATCATTTCAACACCAAGAGATCTTCCTGTATTCGAGGAGCTTTTAGGTGATGGCAAGCAGCTTGGTATGGATATTCAGTATGCAGTTCAGGAAGCTCCAAATGGACTTGCTGAGGCATTTATTATTGGTGCAGATTTCATCGGAAGCGATGCTGTAGCACTTGTACTTGGCGATAATATTTTCTATGGTCAGTCATTTTCAAAGGTGCTTCTTTCAGCAGCAACTAGAACAGAGTCTGAGCCAGGCGCAACAATCTTTGGTTACTACGTACGTGACCCAAGAGAGTATGGCGTTGTAGAGTTTGATGAAAATGGTGTGGCAATTTCTATCGAAGAGAAGCCAGCTGAGCCAAAGAGCAATTACGCAGTTCCAGGTCTTTACTTCTACGACAACTCAGTAGTAGAAATCGCTAAGACAATCAAGCCATCAGCTCGTGGAGAGCTTGAGATTACAGCAGTTAATAACGAGTATTTGAACCGTGGTAACTTACATGTAGAGACACTTGGTCGTGGATTTGCATGGCTGGATACAGGTAACCATGACATGCTTCTTCAGGCAGCTGAGTTTGTCAGCACATTCCAGAAGCGCCAGGGTATGTACATTTCTTGCATCGAAGAAATCGCATTCAAGCGTGGTTTCATCAATAAGGACCAGCTCCTTAAGCTTGCAGAGCCACTTATGAAAACAGCCTACGGCCAGTATCTCGTAGACGTAGCCAACGGACTATAAAAATGTGGTGGAAATCCAGTGACTTTTTTCACTTCGTAATTATAAAAAAATAATGAGCAAAAGCTAAGTGAGAGATTCAAATATAATAAGATTGACCTTAAAGTGCGGTCGTTACTTAGAAGGCACGAAGTGGCTTCTTACGTAACGCAACCAGCACGACAAGAGCGAAAGCGTGTCAAGCGTTTATATTTGAAAGCTCGAACGAGAGCTTTTGTACACAGATTAGAGGTTTATAAAATGGCAATTACAGTTGAGAAAAATGTAAATGGTATTGAGGGCCTTTGCGTTATCACTCCTAAGGTTTTTGGTGACGATAGAGGTTACTTCATGGAGACATACAATGAGAATGACATGAAGGCAGAGGGGCTTGATTATGTTTTTGTACAGGATAATCAGTCCGCAAGCAAAAAGGGTGTCCTTCGTGGTCTTCATTTCCAGAAGAATTTTCCACAGGACAAGCTAGTTAGAGTTATCTCTGGCGAGGTTTATGATGTGGCAGTTGATTTGAGAGAGGGCTCACCTACATTTGGTAAGCACTACGGAATTCTTCTTTCAGCTGAGAATAAAAAGCAGTTCATGATTCCAAAGGGATTTGCTCATGGATTTTTAGTTGTCAGCGAATATGCAGAGTTTTGCTACAAGGTTACTGATTTCTATCATCCAAATGACGAGGGCGGACTTGCATTTGATGATCCAGATATTAATGTTCAGTGGCCAATTCCAGAGGGAATGACAAAGGATGATTTGATTTTATCTGACAAAGATAAGGTAAATGCTTCATACAAGGAATATTGCAAGGAGCATGGTATTAATTAGTTTATAACTTGTTTTAAACAAGTTGAAATAAAGGGTTCTACAAATAGATTTTCAGGAGCTATATGCAATTGAAAACTATAAATAATTGTTTATTGGGAGAATAGTCGAATGTCTAGATTATTTAAGAATATTGCGTTTCTTGTAAGCAGAAACCGTGCTATAAGTTTGGGACTTGCAAGTATATTAGGTGTTTCTGCAGTTGGAGGCGGTGCTTATGCAGCCTACAACAAGTTTTTCAAGGAACCGGGGGAAGAACCTGAGTTAGAATCAGTTGAGGTGGAGCAGCAGGCAGCCGCATCAGCAGCTGATGTTTATATCCCAGAGTTTAAAAAGGTATTTCTTACCAGCTCATCAATTGAAAAGGATTTAACAATCTATATTTCAGATACAGAAGAAGGAGAAAGCTGTGTTACTGGAGTTCCTTTCCAGGTAAAGCTGGTTTCACCTGACGCAATGGAGAAACTTCAGCCATACGTGTCAGCAATTCAGGATATAGATTCACAGATTAACGAGTATACCGCTTCTTATGATGATTCAGTAAATATTGCAACAATTCTCGAGGAAAGAAATGTTCCTGTGACAGTAACTGACGAGAATAATGAGGTGGTTGAGACTGTAAACGGAGATATCGAATCTGACCCACTTTATCTTTTATACTTGGACAAAGAGACAGCAGTACAGGCATACACTGTAGCACTTAATGATGCTGAAGGTGTTGTTTATACAGATGAGGATATGGATGGCGTTATCACTGAGACAGAGGTGGAGCCAGGTGATTACGTTGCATGTATCGTTAATTCTCTCGATAATGGTGTTTCTTACAATACAGATAGCTATGAGACTGAGGTCAATGTAAAGGACAAGGTCGAGTACAAGGTAGAAAAAGAGATTATCAAACAGGTTAAAAAGGATGACGCCAAAGAGGACGGACAGCCAGCAGAGGCTGCTCCTGTAGAGGCGACACTTACAAATACAGTTGAGTATGTTGATTCTAAGAAGGAAGAGACAGGCGGTTCTTACAAGGAGACAACTGATGTAGTTGCTCCAAAGACAGATGCTAGCAAGAGTACTGCTACTAAAAAAGAAGGCAAGACATCAGTTACTCATGATGTAGCAGTTGCTCCAAGCCAGTACACAATTACTATCAACTACAAGCTTTTGGATGCAAATGGTAAGGAAGTTACAACTGTAAAGAAGACTGATTTAACTGTAAATGCTAATGCAGCACCTTCATTCACAGCTGATCAGACATATGGATACAACAATGTAACTTACAAGCTTCAGTCTGGTCCTAACCCAGCATTTGCAGCTGCAACAGCTAATGCTACTTACACATACACATATAAGGCTGAGCCAGAAGCTCCAAAGACTTATTCGGTTTCAATTACATGTGTTGATGAAGGTGGAAAGACAATCCACACAGCTACAATCAATGATGTAAAGGACGGAGATTCAATCAATCCTCCATCAGTTGAGAATTACACATGTAGTGATTCTGCTGTAAAGGCAAGCGCAAACAACAAGAATGTGACATTCCACTACAAGAAAAAGCAGCAGGAACAGCCACAGGAACAGCAGCAGGATAATAACCAGAATAACAACAGCCAAAATAACAATAATCAGGACAATAATCAGGATAATCAGCAGCAGGAACAGCCTGAGCAGAACAACAATCAAGAACAGACAGACAATAATAATGCTGGTGATGGACAGACAGATAATGGAGCTGAGCCAACAACTACAGAGGCAAGAAGAACTGTTGCTAGAAACAATGTAAATAGAACTCGTGCTCAGTCTAATGTAAAAAAAGAGACAGCAACACTTGATATGTCATATTCAAAGGGTGTATTTACAATTTCCGCTTCAGGCAATGTAAGTTCTGTAACTGTCAACGGAGCAGCTATTACTCTTTCAAATGGAAAGGGTACATATACAGCTACAGCAAATGGTGATTACAAGCTTGCAGGTGTGGCAACATTCTCAGATGGTGCTACAGACAATTCACTTGCAGTTACTTATACAGTTTCAGGTATGACAGGCGGCTCAAATGAGAAGCTTAAGGATTCAAAAGGCAACCAGCTCTATCTTGACGCTGAGGGTAAGAAAGAGGCTACAGCAGCAGATTACCAGAAGGGTAAGACATATTATTACAAAGAAGCTAGCTATAAGTATTATGGTTGGCAGACAATAGATGGTAAGACAAAGTTCTTCAACGGTAACGGTGACTATGTAACTGGTGAGCAGGTAATTCAGGGCGTTAAATATAACTTTGGTAGCGATGGCGCTCTTCTTGTAAATGGAGTAGGTATCGACGTATCAAAGCACCAGGGTACAATTGATTGGTCACAGGCAGGACCTGCAGTTTCATTTGCAATTATCAGATGCGGCTATAGAGGAATGTATGATGGACAGCTTCATGAGGATCCATTCTTCTACAAGAACATGAGTGGAGCTAAGGCAAATGGAGTAACAACAGGTATCTACATTTACTCTACTGCTTTAAATGAAGGCGAGGCTGTAGCTGAGGCATCTATGGCAGTTGCTATGGCAAAGAAAGCTGGCGGATGCTCGCTTCCAATCTACATCGATATGGAGGATAGCGTAAGAGGCCAGAAGAATCTTACTAATGATCAGAGAAATGCAATTATTAATGCTTTCTGTAGCACAGTTCAGTCAGCAGGTTACAAGTCAGGTGTATATGCCAACAAGACTTGGATGACAAAATATATTAATGCATCGAGCCTTCCTGGTTCATGCCATATTTGGGTTGCACAGTACAACACAGCATGCTCATATTCAGGCAGATATTCAATGTGGCAGTACTCAAGCAAGGGCTCAATCCCAGGCATCAAGGGCAACGTAGACGTTAATAAATCATTTTTCTAAAAGGTAATAATTTAGTGAAGCAGATGTAATTAACAAGCTAATTCCTCTCTGTAAGGAACATGTAGTGCCTGAAAGATAGTGGATTGCTTGTTAATGTAACAGCTGCGGGATTGTGAATATATGAATAATAATACTAACGTAGAAACACAAAAAAAGGTATTTAGATTTTTTAGTAGCGTAGTTCTAGTGGTTACACTAGCTACGCTCTTTGGCGTTATGTGGTATTTGCGCTTGCAGATGCTTATGCCAACACGTTTTCTTGGCCTTGGAAATTATTTGATGATTGGCCTATACACCGTTTTAATGGTGCTAATGATAAATACTTTTAAAGGCTTTAATATTGGAAGCGGTCGAATTTCAATTCTTACAATGTCACAGGCAATAGCTATGGGGCTTGTAAACATTCTTGAGTTTATAATTGTTATTTTGATGACAAGAATTAAATCATTAATGTGGATGACACTGGCCTACATTATTGTACTTACATTTGTTCAGGCAATAGCAGTGCTTGCGATTACTTTTATCAGCACCAAGCTATATAGAGCGGTGTTTCCTCCATTTTCTATTCTCAATATTTATGGTGAATATGAAAATGACTTGGTAATTAAAATGAACCGCCGTGCAGATAAATACAAAATCACAGGTGAGATGAGTTGCAATGAGCCGCTTGAGAAAATAGTTAAAGAACTTGAAAACTATGATGCTGTTCTTATAAATGATGTACCATCGGAAATAAGAAATGATATTGTAAAAGCTTGTTTTGCAACGGATAAGAGAGTTTACTTTACTCCGAAGATTGCAGATATTTTGATTAAGGGCTCAGAGGAGGTAAACCTTTTCGATACACCTCTTTATCTCTGCAAGAATGTTGGAATGGATGGCATTTCAGCTGCAATTAAGAGAATGGGCGATATTATAATTTCCGCTATTGGAATTATTCTTACCAGCCCAATTATGCTGGTGACAGCTATACTTATCCACAAGTATGATGGCGGCCCAGTATTTTATAAACAGGTGCGCTGTACAATCGGTGGAAAAGAATACAAGATTATGAAGTTCCGCTCAATGATTACTGATGCGGAAAAAGATGGAAAGGCGCGACTTGCCAGCGAGAATGACGATAGAATCACACCTATCGGACATTTCATTCGTGCTACACGTATTGATGAGCTTCCACAGTTCTTTAATATTTTGAAGGGCGAGATGTCAATTGTAGGACCACGTCCTGAGCGCCCTGAGATTATTGCCGAGTATGTAAAAGAGGTTCCGGAATTTGCTTTCCGTACTCACGTAAAGGCTGGCCTTACTGGCTACGCACAGGTTTACGGCAAGTACAACACCACCTCATACGACAAGCTTAAGCTTGACATGATTTACTGTGAGAAGTGCTCTGTACTTCTTGATATTCAACTGATACTTATGACTCTTCGCGTTATCTTCACTAAAGACGCTACCGAAGGTGTAGCCGAGGGTGAAACCACCGCTAAAGTTCACAAATAGACATTTGTGGCTTGAGAGCGTAACAAGCGAGCGAAAAGTTTTTAGATGTTTATAAATAGCCTATAGTTAACAAGCTAATTTCTCTCTGGAAGGAACATGTAGTGACTGAAAGAGAGCGAATTGCTTGTTAACGTAATAGGCGAGGAAGAAAATTATGAAAAAAGCTTTGATGCATGGTCACACTGCTTATATGGTGACCCAGTTTAATTTAGATAATATAAAAATTTTGCAAGACCTAGGCTACACAGTTGATGTGGCCTGCTGCTGGCATGATGATGACAGCGCCCTCAGTCTGGAAGCTTTACAGGATCGCAGAAAAAAGCTGGATGAGATGGGGTGCCGAGTTATTGAAACAGCCAGCCTTAGAAAGATTTTTAATATTTCAGAGTTGAGAAAGGCCTATAAGCAGCTTAAGTCTGAGGTGGAGGAGAACAAGTACGAAATAGTCCACACTCAGTCTCCTATAGGTGGAGTTATTTGTCGTCTTGCTTGCCGCAAGGCTAGAAAGCTCTATGGAACCAAGGTTATCTATGCAGCCCACGGTTTCCACTTTTTTGAAGGGGCTCCACTTAAGAACTGGCTTGTGTATTACAATGTGGAAAAACACTGTAGTAGATTCACCGACTTGTTGATAACTATCAATAAGGAGGATTATAAGAATGCTCAGAAGTTCCATGCAAAGCAGGTTGCCTATGTACCAGGTGCCGGTGTAGACACTCATAAATTTGTGGCTAGCGATGGAGCAAGAGGAAAAATCAGAGCAGAGCTTGGTATAGATGATGATACCTGCGTACTTCTTTCCGTTGGCGAGTTGATTACTAGAAAGAATCATATTCAGGTTCTAAAGGCTCTCAAGATCATGAAAGACCAGGGAATGCTTGTGGGTCCAGATAGCGACGAACGTGTGGAACCAAAATATAAGCTTAAGTATCTGATTGCAGGCCGTGGAAAAATCGAGGCAGAGCTTCAGGAGGCCATCAAGGACTTGGGCCTTTCAGACTATGTTCAGATGCTTGGATTTAGAAGAGATGTGGCAGATGTTTTTGCTGCCAGTGATATTTATGTTTTCCCTTCTCATCAGGAGGGACTTCCAGTTGCTTTGATGGAGGCTATGTCAGTAGGACTTCCTGTCGTATGTAGCAAGATTCGTGGCAATACAGATTTGATTACCGAGGGAGAGGGCGGATATCTATTCGACTCCAAGGATCCTCAATCATTAGTGCTTGCTCTGAAGAAATCTCTTGCGGATTTACCAGAAGTCAGACAGAACATGGGTGAAATCAACATGGAAACCATGAAAGCCTTCGACAAACAAACCGTAAATGCGGTAATGAAAGAATTATATACAAACATAGTGGGAGCGGTAAGCAATCCGTAAATAATTTGCTGATTCTTCACTTTTAGAAACATTTGGATAAGTTGATATATTATAGTTTTATATGAGCAATTGTTACTTTTGAAGATGTAAATCAGCAATCGGTAGGTAACAAGCTATTAGTTCTCTGGAGAATGACATATAGTCATCGGAAGAGAATCTAATGCTTGTTAGCGTAACTGATTGCGTAAATGCATGTCACTGTAACAATTGCGGACTAGGAGAAATTATGATTATATTGCATGTTTCAAAGTCTGGTAAGTATAGTGGCATGGAAAACGTAGCAATCAACACAATTGCTGCCATGCCAGAGGATATTAGGTGCGTTTACCTGACAGCTACAGGTCCTATTGAGACCAAGTTATTGGATAAGGGCATCGAGTATATCGCTGTGGAAAAGGTAGATGAGAAGGCTATCAAGGAAGCTATCGACGAGGTGAAGCCTGATATTATTCATGCCTATGAGTATGATTGTAGCCTTATGTGCACAAAGGTAACGGACACAATTCCGATTATCAGCCATCTATATTCTATTCCAAAGTGGGTGCAAAAGATTGGACCGAAATCTGTTATTTACGGCGGAGCATGTAAAAATTTCTCCAAGATAATTATCCCTGCCAAAGTGGTAGAGGAAAAGGCTTGGTTCAAGGATAAAATGGAAGGCAAGACTGTTGTGCTTGGCATGCCTTTTAATGCAGTAGCTACATTTGAAAAGGGGTATTTAGCTGGCACAGAGATGACCAAGGAAAAGCTGGAAGCTTATAAATCAGACATGCTTTTTGTTGGATATCTCACAGACAATAAAAATCCTTACGAGTTCATACAAATCGTTAAGGAAGTGTCTAAAACACATCCTAAGGTAAAGGCTGTCATGGTAGGCGGTGGAGACTTGGGAAGCGAATGTTTGAAATTAATTGGAAAGCTGGGACTTGCAGATAATATTAAAATGGTAGGCTTCCAGCACAATCCATACATATATATGAACCAGACAAAGATTCTGGTGGCACCATCCAAATTCGAAGGTTTTGGAATGGCAGCAGTGGAGGCTATGGCTTTTGGAAAGCCTGTGCTTACCAGCAAGGTGGGTGGATTTAAGGTCTCTGTTAATGATGATTGCGGCAAGATTTGTGGAAATGACAAGAAGCCACTTGATAGAGAAGCATTTGTAGCAAATATCAATGAGCTACTTGATAATAGTGAGATTTATAGAATGAAGTCTGAGGGGGCAAGAAAACGTGCCAAAGATTTAAACAACTTTGACACATACATGGAAGAAGTAATTAAAATATATGAAGATGCTTACAAAACTGTTCAACAAAATTAAAAGTGCAGACTTTATATTGGTGACACTTTCGACTGTGGTCTGTTCGGCCCTTTCATTTGTGCTTAACGTTTACTCAAAGCATGAGGTGGATTCTAAACCCATGGGTATATATAGTGCGTGTCTTATTGTACTTGCCTATATGAACTATGCTCAGCTTGGAGTATTAAACGCCTACAATAGAGACTATCCACAGGCCCTTGGTCGAAAGGATTTCGATGAAGCCAATAAGCAGAGAAATATAACAGTTACATTTATGCTGATGATTTATGCACTGATTTTAGTAGTGTTTGAAGCATGGGTGTTTTTCAAATATAACGGTCAGATTGGCGTAAGCCAAAAGGGAACCTTCTATGCATTTGGATATGGTCTTTGTCCTATTATGATTCTCCTAAAGAGTTTTGATGATATGGCAAATTCCACTGTTAGAATGCAGGGCAAATATAATAAGTCAGCGCTTATTGGATTTATCAGAACAGTGTTGGCATTTGGCATTGGTGCAGTTTTTATTAAATTGTTTGGTTACTATGGCCTTTATGCCATGATGATTTCATCAGCATTTCTTGGGATTGTTTTCTTCTACAAGGATGCTTTTAAGGGCGTAAAACTTGATTTTGATTTCAAATATATGAAGCTGATGATTTTAGGAGGTCTTCCTCTTCTAATCAATAGCTTAATATGGACCATCGTTCAGAATGTGGATAAGCATGTTATTCAGCTATTTTTTAAGGATCCAGAAGATGCCCTTGGAATTTATACAGTACCTACAATGGGATTTACTACAATGGTGCTTGTTCCACAGACCATTTCTCAGGTTTTTTATATCAAGATTTCCCACTTGTATGGTGCAAATAAGGACGAGCAGGAGCTTCTCGATAAGGCAGGACATTTCACTTGCCTAACATCACTGATTTCAGGTGCAGCATGTGCCTTTGTATTTTATATAATGCCAATATTTGTTGGGGTATTTATGCCTAAATATACAAATGGTAATGTGGCAACTCAGATTCTTATTATCGGTGTTGCGATTTATTCCACAACCATGTTGTTTGGAAATATTTTCAGTGTTGTAAAACTGAATAAATCATTGATTGCAAACTCAGTAGCACTTTGTATTTTCAATATGATTTTCTCAAGTGCCCTAGTTTTATTTATAGAGCGAAGCGTCAACATGGTAGCTATTGGTACAGGACTTTCATATGCCCTCTACTCGCTGCTTTTGATGATAAAGCTTTCAAGGAAATTTGATTATTCCTTTATTAAATTGTTTTCAAGAAGCTGGCTTCCTGTTTTAGGCATTATTATCCCAAGCGTGCTGTTCTATATTTTCATTGAGAACATCTATGTTGCCGCAGGATTGGCTTTATTTACTATACTTTTAGTTTGTGGTATCATTAGAAGACTATTTTTTAAGAAATAGTTTATTTATTGCGCTGTTTTAAACTTTATTTTGATGGCGTTTTTTCCCGATTTTGCGGGAGAGGAGACAACATGTACAATATTTGTTTTATGGCACGTCGTGCATTCAATGACGTAGCCATAGCATCTTTCAAAGAGATACAAAAAGAATACGATAAGGACGCTTTTGGCGTTTTCATCACCTGCGATAAGCAGGAGGCTGACTATGTTTACAGCAAGTTTGAGGATCGTTCTCAGATAGCAGTTTGCGATTTTGCCTCATATATTAATGAGCACTGGGACGAGTTTACATTAGATAAATTAGTAGAGTTTGAGAAGAAATACGACGCTTCTCCAATGTGGAAATACATCTACACCGATAGATTTTTGATTTATCGTGACTATGATTATTGCGTTCACACAGCCGCAGGATTGTTTTCATTCTGGGAGCATGTGTTTACCACTTACAATATAGATTTCTACTGGGATGAGGTAGTAGGCACACTTCTTACATACTCAGCTTATTTAGTAGGTAAGAAAACAGGGGCCAAGTATTTTTCAATGCTTCTGATGCGTTCAGTCGGCATGGATTTGACCCATCACTACATTTTAAATGATCCTTTCGAGATGATTTATAACTTCCCAGAGAACTACAAGGATATCCAGTTTTCTGAGGAGCAGCTAAAAGAGGCTGATGAGTTTTTATCAGGTTTTGAGGAGAAACATTCAAAGCCTGCTTTTATGCGTTTTTCAGGTAAAAAGCCAAAATGGAAGGCTAGATTCTTTATCTTGCCACTTTTCTGGGTGAGACAGAGATTTTTCAATCCATACACTCGCGACAAGGGCTCATACATTTATTACAGAGCTTACGAGCGCACAATGGAGTCTATCAAGTTCTACTTCAGATATAAGAAGAGTAGGAAATACTATAAAAAGGCTGATATGACCAAGAAGTTCGTGTACTTCCCACTTCATTTGCAGCCAGAGGCATCCACAATAGTGTGTGCCCAGAAGTATGAGAAGCAGCTGTATTTCCTTGATAATCTGGCAAAGTCAGTGCCAGCAGATACAGTTATCTACGCCAAGGAGCATTATTCATTCCTTGGTAGCCGTGACAACAGTTTCTATGAGGCTTTGAAGCAGTACCCTAATATCGAGCTTATCGATCCATGGGAAGATTCATTTGCTCTCATTGAAAAATGTCAGTGTGTGGCAACACTTACAGGTACTGCAGGGCAGGAAGCTATGATGCTTCGTCGACCAGTTATCATGGGTGGCGACATTCTCTATGAAAATGCCCCAGGCATCATGCGTATAGAGGATATCTTTGAGAACTACGTGGAGGCTATGGAGAATTGGAAACAGCCTAGCCGCGACGAAATCGTTCAATACTTGGCAGCGTATATGTCATGCGCTCGCCCAGGCAATACATATTTACTTTCCGACGATCGCTTCAAGCCGGAGAATATTTCGTTACTAGCGAAATCTATGGTTGATTACTTTAGTGAATTTAAGGCAGCTAAGTAGTCTTGGTAAGCGCGAGCAGGGGAGTGCCATGCAAGCTAGGAGGGCGCCGCGAAGCGGAAAGTTGCCTAGCGCAGTATGGAGGGTGCCCTGCGGGAGCATGAAATATTAGATGCTGCCGGAGATTTAGAGTGGAGGAAACAAATAGATGAGTAAAGTTTTAGTTACAGGTTCAGATGGATTTATTGGCTCACATTTGGTTGAGGAGCTTGTAAAAAAAGGATATGAGGTAAAGGCATTTGTGTACTACAATTCCTTCAATAACTGGGGTTGGTTAGACACACTTCCAAAGGATATTATGGATCATGTAGAGGTCTTTGCAGGTGATGTAAGAGACCCTAATGGTGTAAGAGAGGCTATGAAGGGATGCGATGCTGTATTCCATTTGGCAGCACTTATCGCTATTCCATTTTCATACCACAGCCCAGATGCATATGTAGATACAAATATTAAGGGAACTCTTAATATCCTTCAGGCCGCAAGAGACCTTGGAACAGCAAGAGTCCTTGTTACATCTACATCAGAAGTTTATGGTACAGCACAGTACGTGCCTATCGATGAGAAGCACCCATACCAGGGTCAGTCTCCATATTCAGCAACAAAAATTGGCGCCGATAGACTTGCAGAGTCATTCTATCGTTCATTTGATTTACCTGTTACAATCGTGCGTCCATTTAATACATTTGGACCACGTCAGTCAGCACGTGCGGTTATTCCAACAATCATCACACAGCTTCTTGCAGGCAAGGAAGAGATTAAGCTTGGTAGCCTTACACCAACACGTGATTTCAATTACGTAAAGGATACAGCTGCAGGCTTTATCGCTATGTACGAAAGCGATAAGACAATCGGTCAGGAAATCAATATCGCAACTCAGAAGGAGATTTCAATCGGACAGCTTGCTGAGGAGCTTATCCGTCAGATTAATCCAAATGCACGTATCATCTGCGACGAAGATAGACTTCGCCCAGAGAAGTCTGAGGTAAACCGTCTCCTTGGCTCAAATCAAAAGATTCTTGAGCTTACAGACTGGAAGCCTCGCTACACATTCGAGCAGGGTCTCGCCGAGACAATCGAATTCTTACGTGGAAATCTCGATAAATACAAAGTGGATATCTACAATATTTAATAAAATCGTATGGTGCTAAGAAAAGCAAATAGTGTTCTATTTAATGATATAAAGTAGAAATATTAGATGAGTGCCGGCTAGTAACGAGCGAATAAGAGCGCAAGTGCGGGCAAAAAATTATAATAATTAAGTGAGCACATAAAAGATAGAATAAGTTTGCAAAAGACCTTGATTGGCCCGTCCCTACTTAGATGGTTCCGTAGGAAGCATCTTATGTAGGGTAACGAGGACAATAAGAGCGCAAGCGTGTCGCTGCAAACTTATGATAGCTTTTACTGTGCGGACTAAGATTAGAGGTGTATTAAAATGGCAGATGAATTTATTGCACTTTCAGTGCCAAATTTAAAGGGAAATGAGCTTAAGTATGTTACAGATGCTGTAGAGACTGAGTGGGTTTCTACTGCTGGTCCTTATGTTAGTGATTTTGAGAAGAAGTTAGCTGAGTATGTACATGTGCCAGCTGCAGTTAGTACACAGAATGGTACATCAGCCCTTCATATTAGTTTGATGCTTTGTGGTGTTACAAGAGAGGATGCAGTAATCGTTCCTACTCTTACATTTATTGCAGCAGTTAATCCTACAAAGTATATTGGCGCTGAGCCTATTTTCATGGATTGCGACGATAGCCTTTGCATGGACCCAGTTAAGCTTAAGAAGTTCTGCGAAGAAGAATGTGACTTTACAGATGGCAAGCTTATAGATAGAGCAACTGGCCGCCATATTAAGGCCATGGTAGTTGTTCATGTGTTTGGAAATATGGCAGATATGGAAGCTATTCTTCCTATCGCTGAAAAATATAATATTAGAGTTGTTGAGGATGCAACAGAGGCACTTGGAACTTACTATACAGAGGGTAAGTTTGCAGGTAGATTCGCTGGTACATTTGGTGATTTCGGTTGCTACTCATTCAATGGTAATAAGATTATCACCACTGGTGGTGGCGGTATGATTGTTGCCAAGAACCCTGAGGAGCTTGCTCATGCAAAGCACCTTACTACACAGGCTAAGGCAGATCAGGCTAATTTCATCCATGATGAGATTGGATTTAACTATAGAATGACAAATCTTCAGGCAGCACTTGGACTTGCTCAGCTTGAACAGCTTGAGGATTTCATTAAGACAAAGACTGCAAATTATAACCAGTACAAGGAAGCTATTGATAAGATTGAAGGACTTCATGTTCAGGATTTCAGACCTGGTACTCGTAGCAATTACTGGTTCTACTCAGTAGTATTTGAGAATGATGAGACAGGCCGTGATGCTCTTATTGAGGAGCTTAAGGAAAACCATATCCAGTCACGTCCTATTTGGGGTCTTATTTCAGACCAGCTTCCATACGAGGGCGCTCGCACATATGACCTCGTAAAGGCACCATGGTACTGGAAGAGAGTGGTAAATGTTCCTTGCTCTACTAACCTTACATCAGAAGGCGTCGACCGCGTAATTAACGTAATCCGCTCCTTCATGTCCTAGTGTGGTGGACGAATAGTATTAAAATTTAATCATGAGGAATGATTAAAAGAAGTTTTTAATTTCACTATATTATTAAATGAGCCGAAGATTCGAATGAATACTATGAGCATTAAATGATTAGATGAGCATATTTTTTATGAACATCAATGATGGTATAAGCTGACCTTAAAGCGCACTCGTTACTTAGATGGTTCCGAAGGAAGCATCTTATGTAACGCAAGTAGCGCGACAAGAGCGAGAGCGTGTCAGCGTTATTATCAGTGATGTGAATTATAAAATATGCGGGGTGTGCTGTGTATGCTTATAGTATTAATGAGAATTTAAGGCGGAGTAAATTAATTTATGGAAAATGTTTTTATTAAAGAGGATGATTCAATTTTAGATGCCATGAGGACTTTTGATGCCAGTGGCAGGAAGACAGCCTTCATCATTGATGAGGACAAAAAGCTCCTTGCTGCAGTTTCAGAGGGTGACGTCCGCCGCTTTATTTTGTCTGGCGGTGATTTGAATGATTCTGTAAAGAAAATAGCAAACTATAAGCCTCGTAGCCTGAAAGAGGACGAGAGAGATGATGCATATGATTTCCTTCGTCGTCATAATATTCAGGGTCTTCCTATTGTGGATGAAAATGGGGTTGTTATTGATACTGTTTTCTGGAGTGAAAATCATTATAAGAAGCAGAGCGAGTTAAGCTGCCCAGTTGTTATGATGGCAGGAGGCAAGGGAACTCGCCTTTATCCGTATACACGTATTCTTCCAAAGCCTCTTATTCCAGTTGGAGAAAAGCCAATTGCTGAGCTTATAATGGATAGCTTTTCTGAGTACGGAATAAATAGAATGATTTTAGTCGTTAACCATAAGAAAAATATGATTAAGTCATATTTTGGTGAGGTTGATAAGCCTTATACTATTGAATATGTAGATGAGGATACTCCACTTGGTACAGGTGGTGGACTTTCCCTTCTTAGAGGTAAGGTAGATGAGACATTTATCCTTACAAATTGCGATATTCTAATCGAAGAAGATTATTCTAAAATATATGCTCACCATAAGGCTGAGGGCAATGTGATTACAATGGTCTGCTCTCTTCGCAATTTCCAGGTTGCTTATGGCGTAGTGGAATTTGGCGAGCATGGAAATATTACTGACATGAAAGAAAAGCCTGAGTTTAGTTTTTTTACAAACACAGGTATCTATATAGTTGAGCCTGAAGTAATTGATTATATTAAAGATGGTGAATTTATCGGATTCCCAGATATTATCAATAGACTAAAGGATGATGGTAAAAAGGTTGGAGTATATCCAATCAATGAAAACACATGGATGGACATGGGCCAGCTGGACGAGCTTGGCAAGATGGAAAACCGTCTTAGAGGGATTAGCAAATAACATATAGAGAGGACTTGTTTTGGAAAAAATCAAAAGCTTTTTTTGTCCAATGACAAAGGATAAGGCATTTAGACTTGGTGCGGTTCTTTTGGCTGCAGTAGGTACAATTTTTGCTACAGTATTCTTTATTTTAAATTGTTTTAACACATCAAAATCTAAATTTTATAATGGATATTTTCTCTTTATCTTATTGATAATGATTGCAACAACTGTTTATTTACTTAGATTTTTGTTGCTAGATAAAAAGTGGAGCTATCCAAGAGTGTTTGTGGTATTGGCACTAGGCTGGAGCATTAGTATGCAGCTTGTTATGCCACCTATTTCTGGTGTAGATGAGGTGTCACATTATTATGGTGCTTATCACTGCTCAAACATTTTACTTGGTATGAAAGACCACGACTTCGAGACTGAGCGTCAGGAAGAGTGGGGCAGATGGATACAGGGTACTACATATTTTGAGATGAGAGCTGAGGATTATATCTTACTTCCTACAGTGGATATCACATTCCCTTATCAGTACCAGGTGCTTGCAGATGGCAATTGGTTCCATTGCCCAGAAGAGGCCAAGCAATTGGTGAAGTGTTATGAGTATCCTGCTAGAGCAAGACGATATCTTGTTTCTGGTGCAGGAATGGCCATTGCTAGATTGCTCGGTTTTGGATTTGCTGGAACTATTTTTATGGGACGAATGATGAATTCTCTCTTACTTATTTTCATTGGATGGTTCTGTCTAAAGATTATCCCAGTTGGTAAGTTGCAGATAGTATCATTTGCATTATTCCCTACCATACTTCAGCTTTGTTCATCATATTCTTATGACAATATGAGTATTTTATTCTCGCTATTGCTACTTACTATGTGTCTATACTATAGTCAGGATCATGTAAAGCTTCATGCGTGGGATATTATAATAATTGCAATATGTATGGCTATGCTTATTCCAAACAAGACTGTTTATGCACTGTTTGGAGTTTGGTTCTTTATGATTCCAATTAAGAAATGGTGGAAGGATGTAGGACTTAGTAAAAAGTGGTATGAGTACGGCATTCTTGCAGTGATTTTAGCTGGAATAATAGTAGTAGGTAAGAAGCTTATTACAAAATACTACTGGGCAATATATAGCCAGATTTTCTGGAAATGGGATGGTTCGATAGAGCAGGATGGCGAGATGCAGTCCTATACTTGGTATTATTTCAAGGACCATATTCCTGAGACTCTTAAATTTGCATGGAATGGTATTAAGGTAGATTTCTGGTACAACATCAAGCATGTTATCGGTGCAGAAATCGGACATGTTAGACTTAATGCAACAGTTCCAGTTGCATGCACAGTTTTACTTCTAATTTGCCTTATTGTTGGAATCGTAATTAACAAGGGCAAGAGAATTAAGCCATGGCAGTATGTGATCCTAGGACTTGGATTGTTACTTTGCCTTGTAGCTGTATTTATCGGTTGTCTCGTTAGATTTACTCCTGTTGAGGGAAGCGAGAGAATCCAGATTTCATACAGATATTTGATTCCAATATATATGTGTTTATCTGTTGCACTTGGAACAGATGCAAAAGAAAACAAAAAAGCTTTAGCGCTTATATATATTCAAAACATAGTTCTTATATTTGCTATGTGTGGCACACTTTACTTCTTGTTACATCTTAGAGATGGTCAGCCTGTGCCAGAAATTTTGAAACTTATAGGCATTTCATAAGCATTTATTAATGGAGGAATACAATGACTAGAGAAGAAGTATTTGAGACATTAACTGAGATTTTTCAGGATGTTTTCGATGATGATGAAATAGAACTTACAGATGCTACAACAGCCGATGACATCGAGGATTGGGACTCACTTGAGCAGATTAATCTTGTAGTAGCTTGTGAGAAGAAATTCAACGTGAAGTTTGATATGAAGGAAATCCAGGCCCTCAAAAACGTAGGCGAAATGGTAGACACGATATTATCAAAATTGAACTAGGTAGAAATAGCTAGTAGTTGACAATCTCTAAGTGTTTCCGGCAGGGAACATGTTAGTTCCCAGAGGAAACAGTTTAGGATTGTAAACGTAACTAGCGAGAGAATAATTATGAATAAATACAAATTTGAAGAATTAAGTGTGGGAATGAGCGAAAGCTTCAATGTCACAATCACGGAGGATATGCTCTCTAAGTTTAGGGACATAACAGGTGATGTGAATCCCCTTCATAATGACACAGAATTTGCAGTATCAAAAGGCCATCCGGGTAGGGTGGCATTTGGTATGCTTACAGCTAGTTTTTTATCTACTCTTGCTGGGGTATATATTCCAGGTGAGCGCAGTCTAATTCAGCAGGTGGAGACAAAATTTGCAAATCCTGTATACATAGGTGATGAGCTTACTGTAAAGGGCGAGATTACTGAGCTAATAGAGAGTGTTCAGAGGCTTGAGCTGAAGGTGACTATTACCAATCAAAATGGTAAAAAGGTACTTAGAGGAAAAATGCAAATATTGGTGGTATAGAGTTAAGAGGTCTAGTAGACCTCTTATACCTGACTTTTAGGAGAATATATTCATGAGAGAAAACAAGATACTATTTGTAACAGGTGCATCTTCCGAGGTAGGATGCGGGCTTATAAATCAGGTCGCTGACAACTATGATGTAATTGTGGCTCATTACAGAAGCAGCGTGGATAGACTTTTACCATTAGAGGAGAAGCTTGGTGATAAGCTTGTAATGGTTCAGGCTGATTTTTCTGATGCCATGTCTGTAAGAAAGATGCTTGATTTTATGGAGCAGCGGGAATTGACACCGGATCATATAGTTCATTTGGCAGCTCTTCCAATGGAGAACAAGCACTTTAAGAAGCAGGATTGGTGTAATTTTGCGGAGAATATTGAGACAGACCTTAGACCAGTAGTAGATATCTTAAAGGATTTCCTCCCTGCTATGAGCAAGCAGAAATATGGCAAGATTGTATTTATGCTTACAAGCTGCACGGTAGGGATGCCACCAAAATATACTAGCGTATATACAACTGCAAAATACGCATGCCTTGGTCTCATGAAGTCACTTGCAGCAGAGTATGCAGACAAGGGAATCACAGTTAATGGCGTGAGCCCAGAGATGATTGACACTAGATTTTTACAGGACCTTCCTGATTTAATAAAAGAAATGAATGCTAATTCAATGCCACAGGGTAAGAATCTTACAGTGGACCAGGTGGTTCCAACAATTGAGTTCTTATTATCTGACGGGGCCGATATGATAAACGGTCAGAATATTGCTATCAATGATGGCAAGGCTTAACCGAAATGAATTTCGCCGAAATGGATTTCGGTAAATTTGAAAGGAAGAAAACATGAGAAATCTTGTTATTGTAGGTACCGGTGGTGCTGGTAAGGAGACAAAATGGTTGGCAGAGCGAATTAATGCGGTGACGCCAACTTGGAATATACTTGGATTTATTGACATGGAGCCGGGAGAGGGTGTCATAGGTGATGACAGCTATATCACGGATACAACAGAGAATTTGGATGTTGTAATTGCTATGGGTTCCATGGAACGACGTAAGTTTTTATATGAGCTTTACAAGAAAAATCCTAAGGTGCATTTTCCTAATCTTATAGATCCAACTGCTATCGTATCAGATGCAGTAGAGATGGGTGAGGGCAATGTAATTTGCGCCGGAGCCATCATTACAGTAGATGTTAAAATTGGCAATCAGAATCTGATTAATTTTAATTGCACAATAGCTCATGACTCAGTTTTAGGTGATTACAATACCCTTAATCCTAATGCAAACATTTCAGGGGCATGTACTCTTGGCAATCTCATCGAAGTTGGCACTGGCTCACAGATTGTACAGGGCAAAAAAATTGGCGACGAGACCCATATTTGGGCAGGCTCTTGTGTCATCAAAAACACTAAGGGCCGCTGCGAAGTGGTCGGTGTACCGGCTAAGACTGTCTTGAAATTCTAGCGGGGCCGTAGCAAATTAATAAATAAGTAAAAAAGTTTGTAGACCGTAACAAGCAAATATTAAAGGAAGTAAAAGTAGGAGGTAGTTAGCAAGCTCTTATATTACTCAAGCGAATCGTGTTAGATGAGCGGAGTAATATAAGGCTTGTGAACGTAACCTCCGGGAGAAAAACTTGGAAAAGAAACATATTTTAATAATTTGCCAGCACTTTTATCCGGAGAATTTTAGGATAAACGATATGGCCTTCGAGTGGGTAAAGCGAGGCTACAAGGTCACTGCAGTGACCGGCACTCCTAATTATCCAACAGGGAAGTTTTTCCCAGGCTATAGCTGGTTCAAACATACAAAAGATAATATAAATGGTGTGGAGATTTTTAGAATTCCACTTATTGCACCAGGCCATAATAAGCTTGGATTGATTCTGAATTATTTCAGCTTTCCATTCTTTGGTTTTTGGTGGCAGCTGTTTTCAAAAATAAAAGCGGATGAGGTTTTTATGTTTGAGACTTCGCCAATGAATCAATGTATGGTTGGCGTGAGATTTGCCAAGAGACATAAGATTCCATGCTATTTATACGTTCAGGATTTGTGGCCTGAAAATGTTGAGATGATTACAGGTATCCATTCACCTATAGTGATTAAGCCTATAGAGAGAATGGTTAGAAAGATATACAAGGGCTGTACTCATATTTGGGGAACCAGTCCAAGCTTTGTGGATTCGATTCGCAAATACGTAGATGAGAGTGAGCATGATAAGGTTAGTTTTTGGCCTCAGTATGCGGAGGAGTTTTATCAGCCACTTCCTAAAAAGGAGCATCAGGGCTTTAATGTAATCTTCACTGGCAATATTGGACAGGCTCAGGGCTTGGAGATTCTTCCTGAGGCTGCGAAAATCCTTAAAGAGCAGGGTAAGAAAGACATTTGCTTTACAATTGTTGGCGACGGTAGAGCAAGAAAAAGCTTCGAGGCTGCCATTACTGAAAATGGCGTATGGCATATGTTTGAATTTGTAGGTAGGGTTAGTCCTGAAGAGGTTCCATCACAGCTTGCCAAGGGAGATGCGGCCTTTATATCTTTTGCCGACGATGAGCTTTTTGCTAAGACTATTCCTGCTAAGCTTCAGTCATATATGGCTTGCGCTATGCCTATTATTGCATCTGCAAAGGGCGAGACAGCCAGAATCATCAGCGAGGCTGACTGCGGTATGTGCTCAGATATTGGAAATGCTGAAGAGCTTGCAGAAAATATTTGCAAGATGGCAGCTATGTCTAAAGAGCGCTTAATGGAAATGAGTGAAAACGCGAAAAAATATAACGATAAAAACTTTAATAAAAAGCAGCTTATGGACCAAATGGATTCTTATTTGAGATAATTTGTCTAATAAGCGCATTGACTTTTAAAGTCCAAAAATATATTTTTTGTACATATACTAAGTTTATTAATTACCCGAAGGAGGTATGACATGAATAATATTTTAGTTATCGGAGCGCATTTTGATGATGCGGAGCTTGGTGCAGGCGGTACTATGGCAAAATATGTTGCTATGGGACATAATGTATACAAAATCACATTGACAGATACAGAAGTTAAGTCAGACTTGATGAACCTTGATATCAAAACAGAGACAGGTAGAGAGAACAGTGCTAATGCATGCGCAGCTATCGGCGCAAAGGAAATCGATTTCCCAGCAGCTAAATATGGTAATTTGACTTACACACAGGAGACTATGCAGGCTCTTGAAAAGGTTATCTCAGATTACGACATTGATACATGTATTTTCCACTTCAAGGAGGATTACAACACAGATCACTTAGCAGCTAATCAGATTTGCTATACTGCAGCTAGACACTGTGACAACCTTCTTATGTTCCAGTCAAATCCATATATCATTGGCGAATCATTCTATCCAAATGTTTTTGTGGATGTGACAGATTACGTAGAGAAGAAGCGTGCAGCACTTCAGTGCTATGAGGCAGCTCACAACAGACAGGGTAACTTGTTTGAGACAAATATCGAGCGCAATAAGATTTGGGGCTACGGTAACCACTGTGGATATGCTGAAGGATTTGTAGCTGTAAAATTAAAATTAGAAGAGCACTAAAATAGAGTGTAGGATTTTGTTTTTCATCAGTAAAACAAAAGGTTATAATAATTATAAATTGACATTTAAGAAGGCGAGCAAGGCTCGTCTTCTGTTGTAAAGGGAAAAATATGAAGGTAGCATTTGGGACAGTTATTTACAAGCAGGCACGAGAATATTTTGATGATTTGATGTACTGCGTCTTTCATCAGACTGATTCGAAATTTGATGTGTTGATTGTAAATGACAATTATTCAAAAGATGAATTAAAAAATCTTAATATGGATGCAGATGTGTTCGTAGACCTGGAGCCAAGGCATGTATCTATTGCTCAGACACGTATTGAGATGATTCGTGCTGCAAAAAAAGCAGGTTATGATTTATTAGTAGTTTCAGATGCAGATGATACATTTGCTCTCAACAGAATTGAAGAGTACAAAAAGGCGTACCAATTAGACAAATCATACGCTTTCTACTATAATGAATTAGTTACGGAAGATGGAAAAGTAGTGCTTGAGAATTTGCCTGACAGGGTGGATTCCGCTAGAGCTATTTCCCAGTCAAATTTTATCGGAATGTCTATTGCAGCTATTAATCTAAACATGATTGATGATGCATTTATAGATACCTTATCAGAGGGGGATTGCCCTGTATTTGACTGGTATTTTTACACAAGACTTCTGATGGATATTGGTCCTGGCAAGCTGGTCAAAAATGCAGCTACAATCTACCGTATTCACGACAACAATCAGGTGGGTACCACACATGATGTGCAGCAGGAACTTAGCGTCAAGCTGACCCACTACAGTAACTTAGCTAAACGCTATCCATACTTTAAGCATCTTTACGATGATCTTAAGGCATTGGATATTAATAAAATAGATACATCAGTCAGCCACAATGGCTACTGGTGGAGCAATATAATTATGGAGGATTCCTATGAGATTTAATTATCAGGATATGGTAGCAGGTGGCAAGAAGCCATATGTTATCGCAGAGCTTGGAGCTAATCACAATGGTGATATGGAGCTTGCCAAGACAATGATTAAGACTGCAAAAGAGTGCGGCGCAGACTGCATCAAGCTTCAGTCATTTACAAAGAGCAATGTATTTTCAAAGAAGAACTACGAGGACAATTACTTCCTTGGAGACGACTATAGAAATCGTACAGACTATACACTTGAGTCAATCGTAGAGGCATATGCACTTACACGTGAGCAGCATTTTGAACTCAAGGCATACTGTGACGAGCTTGATATCGACTTTACATCAACACCATTTGACAAGGCTGGTGTTGATCTCCTTGTAGATGAGCTTCATGTTCCATTTATCAAGGTAGCATCTATGGATGTTGAGAACGTTCCATTCCTTAAGTACATCGGAAGCAAGGGCGTTCCAGTCGTTATCTCTACTGGCCTTACTGGTATGGATGATGTAGTTAATGCTATCGCAGCTATCGAGGCAGGCGGATGCAAGGAGATTTGTGTACTTCACTGCGTATCAATCTATCCACCAGCTGATGAGCAGGTTAACCTTAACAATATCGATATGTATCGTATGGCATTTGGCTATCCTACAGGATATTCTGATCATACATTTGGTGTGGTTGCACCAATCATGTCTATTGCTAAAAATGTTTGCATCATTGAAAAGCATTTCACAATGGACAAAAACATGAAGGGTTGGGATCACAAGATTTCAGCCAACCCAGAAGAGATGAAGATCATCTGCGATGCAGCAGAGCAGGGTTACAAGATGATGGGCTCTTATCGCAAGATAGTTAACGAGAGCGAGCATCAGAGAGGTGAGTACAAGCGCTCTATCGTGGCAGCTCACGACATGAAGGCAGGCCACATCCTTACAGAGGATGACCTTGATTACAAGCGCCCTGGTACAGCCATTTCACCTAAGTTCTACGAGATGTTAATCGGCAAGGAATTAAAGCGCGACATCACAGCCGACGAGCTTTTCCAGTGGGGTGACTTCTAAATAAAACGTTATAGCAAATTTCTTTTATATTTTTAAGAGAAGATTTGCTTTCTATTGTTGATAGAATTAGAGATAAATATTGCATTTGTATTTAAAGATAGCTTGTAAGTATCAAGCTCTGAGTGTTGCTGAAGGAGACGTGTTAGTCGACGCAAGCAATATCTCAGGCTTGAGACTGTAACAAGCGAGGAGTAAATAATATGTTATGTATAATTCCAGCTCGAGGTGGAAGTAAGGGAGTCCCAGGGAAAAATATAAAAGAGATTTGCGGCAAGCCTCTGATTGCTTGGACAATTGAGGCTGCTAAAAAGGCTAAGGGCATCGATAGAGTTATTGTCACTACAGATGATGAAGCTATCGCCAATGTAGCTAGAGAGTATGGGGCAGAGGTTCCATTTATGCGTCCTGCAGAGCTCTCAAGCGACACAGCTTCAGCTATCGATGTGTATCTTCATGCAACAGAGTTTGTTATGAGTGAGACTGGCCAGCAGATTGAGAAGTTTATGGTACTTCTTCCAACAGTTCCTCTCAGAAATGAGAAACATATTGAGGAGGCATTGGCTCAGTTTGAGGCAGATGGTGCCACAACTCTTATTTCATTTGCAGAGGCAGAGGTACCAGCCAGCTGGTATCACAAGCTAGATGAAAATGGTCGAGTTCATAATGCGGGATTTGGTCAGGGCATCACAATGACTAATCGTCAGAACAACGAGACATATATTGTGCCTAATGGTGCTATTTATATCTTAGATTATGACTTGCTTAAGACTAAGAGAACTTATTACTGTGACAACACAGTTGCTTACATTATGAAGCGTGAGGATTCAATCGACATTGATTATCCGATTGATTTTGAGTTCGCAAAGTGCTTGATGCAAAAGAGATTTGAAAACAAATAGTTTAATCTAAATCTACGATGAAAGAGAACTAGATGATAATAATTAGAGCGATAGCCTTTTTGCTACACTTTACAATCATTCCTGTAGCACTGGGTAGACTAATTACATACAAGCAGACAGATAACAAAGATTCAGCCATAGCAACCTATATAATTGGGTTGTTTGGCTCTTTTGCTATATTTTATGTGTTGTGTTCTTTACTTGAGTGGCATCAGTACTGGAACACTTTTACCGAGCCATTTACGGGTTGTTTTACAGTTCTATGCATTGCATATTCTGTTGTAATTGCTATATTGCTCATAGTCTGGATGGTAAAAGACAAGACTGCAATCAAGGCAAGCATAGGAAATATTAAAAAATGGCTTTCAGAGAAATTAAATCAAATCAAGGCTAATAAGTTTCTTGGAATTTACATGATAGCTTTTGCAGCTATACTGATTGTTCAGCTATATTTTGCATTTGCCTACGAGATTAATGAGTGGTCTTATGATGACTATGACTACGTGGTAAATAGTCAGGATACTATTACGACAGATACTATCGCATATGCGAATTTTATTAACGGAGATATGCCATATACAGCAACAAAACGAGCTGTATCTTCATGGCCTACATATATAGCGTATTTGGCTCGCTTATCTAGCTTTGAAGTGACAACAGTTTGCCACACGATTTTACCTGTGATATTGCTGCTAGTTGCATACTTGGCATACTATTATATCTCCACATTTTTGTTTTCGGATATTGAGAATAGATTTATATTTTTAACATTATTAGCAGTGGCTTATATGTTTGGCAACTATTCTCACTATTCAACTACATTTAGAATGTTTGGAGCTATATGGCAAGGAAAAGCTGTGCTTTCTGCAATAGCAATTCCGTTTTTTATGATGTATTTATTTGATGCATACGGTAAAGGCTATACAAAAGGAAGAGTAATTCCGATTGCACTTATTTCACTTGGAGCATGTTCTTTGACTAGCATGGCGGTAATCATGGTAACAGCCTCTGTGGTTAGCATATGGCTTATTATGTGTATTTATTATAGAAAAATCAGTGGAATTAGATATTTGATAGCTAGCTTAGTAGGTCCGCTATTTTTGATTATCTTTTATAAGCTGATGTCTATGCTGATTTCAGATATGCACAGTGTAGAGAATCAATATTTTAAACGTGGTAGAGATATAAATTGGTGGTACAAATGGTTTGGTTAAAATTTATGGTTGGTATCACTAAGACATACTGGGGAGGCGTAGGATTTCTTGCCCTCTTCGCCATAGCTCTATTAGGGATACTATTATTTGAAAAAGAAAAAATAAAACGATATGCATTCCTGTGGTATACAGGGATGATGTTGGTTTTCATATATAATCCGATTACATATATCATCAGTAAGAGGATATTAGAGGAATCTACCTTTGAACAGTACTATGTACGCTTCTTTGGTTTGATACCTATCATAGTGGTGATTGCCTTTGGATTGACTACACTTATTGGTAAGACTGCTGGCAAAAAGAAGCTGCTTGCTACAATTATTTCTATAGCACTTGTGGCTATAATGGGTAATCTGATTTACGCAGAAAATTGGTACACAAAAGCAGAAAATCGAAACAAGGTTCCACAGGACGTAGTTACAATCTGCGATATTTTTGCTGATTATCAAGGTGACAAGATTAATATCATGGCACCTCAGGACATAGCTGTTTATTTAAGACAGATGGATTCCAGATTTTCTATGCCATATTCTAGATACTTACCAGATGAGGCCTATGAACTGACAAATGAGAATCCGGATACCCAGCTGATTTCAGATTACTGCGTTAGCAAAAAGCTTGATTTTCTTGTGGTATCTGCAGCTGAGAGTGTTTTAAATGCATATACAGATGCAGGGTTTGAAGTATATGGAAGGACACCATATTATGCAGTGCTTACACCACCGGATTCAGCATGGATTCTTATGAACTATGCGGACGAATCAGGGGACCAGGGACTTTGCTACTTCATGTACAACCAAAAGGATGGCTCACTCATCGTAGTTGATGGTGGTCATGCTGAGGATGAGAGTTTACTTCGATATGTGATTAATCAGTATGGTGGCCATGTAGATGCTTGGATATTGACCCACTATCACAAGGATCACATTGATGGATTTAATACAATCTATGAGGACCCACAGGGGATTACAATAGACAATATTTATGTCACTCCTTTAGATTCAGAGCTTTTCCATTCAGTAGCACAGGAATGGGATGATGTGGATAGCTATGATAAATTTATGGAGCTCACAAAGGATGCTGACAATATTAATTATATTCATAGAGATGACGTGCTGGAGTTTAGTGATAATCTAAAGCTTACATTCTTTAATGCTTGTGACGATGTGGTGATAGATTCTGCAGAGGATATTCCAAATGATGCATCGCTAGTATTTAAGATGGAGACTGAAAATCGCAGCATATTAATATGCGGAGACTGCCATACAAAATACATGGGAGACTATCTAGTTGAGACTTATGGAGATAAGCTCCATGCGGATATTTTACAGTGCGGACACCATGGAAACAATAGTATTCCATTTGATACAGGTTTCTACGAAGCGGTAGATCCTCAGATCGCTATTTTTGATACGCCTGAATGGATTATGACCAGCGCTAACTACACAGCGGGAGCATTGGCGGGCCAGTTGAAAGAAATGGGTGTAGAGATTAGATATTACAATACTTCACCAAATGGATTTAGGTTTTAAAAATGATTGAACGAATAAAAGACAACAAGAAAATAATTACAACAATAATAGTTGCATTGCTATTGTTTTGCAGATGTAATCTTGGCGTTATTAAAACACCATTTATGTTGCTTAACTTAGCAATTAATGGAATCGCTTTTTTATATTTAATTGTTCTTTCTATAGGTGATTTTGAAAAGACAAAAAAGGGATTATTAAGCGCAGCAATTCTTTGGGTGGTTGCATTTCTTGTTATGGAATATGCATACATAGCATTTCATATTGGAACACCATCTTTGGAGATTTACAGTAGACAGTTTAGAATTCTTACCGTTGGACCAGCTATATTGATTTTTTTCATGCTATGGCACTGCCGTGAGGATATGCTTGAGATACTATGCAATGTTGGAGTGTTAATCATTGTAGCTACTCTGATATTGACATTCTGCTATGATCCACTGTGGAAAACATGGATTGATGGTACACAATATAGATTTGGTGAGACTCCAGGTGGAACAGTTATTGATTCGGGAAATCTGTACATGATTATGTTGATACCGATTCTATACAAGGTTACTGTTGACAGAGAGTTCAAAAGATATTTGCTTCCATCTGTTTTAGGTGTGGCAGGCATTATTATGTCAGGAACTAAATCAGCACTTTTTCCAATTGTTTTTGTAATTGGAATATATATTGTTTTTGGTTCTAGCGATAAGAAGGCAATGCGCAGAAATCTTATTATATTGCTTGTGCTTGTTGCCATAGTTACTGTGATGTGCTTTACAGTACCTATAATGTATTGGCTGGTGGCTGATAGAATTATCGAGCTGTTCAAGGGAATCAATGCTACCGAGTGTGATTATCATACAAGTACAGGTCAGCGAATGGCTATTATCGCAGCCTTCAAGCAGCACTTTGGAGAGCATCCTTTCTTTGGACATGGTTTCTACGCTTTCAAGAGCATGCCATACTCAGCGGTTACAGAAGTTGAGATTGGTGTTAATGAGTTGGGACAAAAGGTATATGAACTCCAAAATTCCCAGACTCATATGAATTTCCTTGAGCTATTATTTAGCTTTGGTATTTTTGGATTTGTTATGTACTATTGGTTCCCAGTGAAACTGATAGTTGATAGTATAAAGAGTAAAGACAAAGCGGCAAAAATGGTGGCTGCATCATACCTTGTGACATTCTTCTTTATGGATTTAGGTATTGATATGTTCTATCCATATATCACACCATTCTTTGTATATTTTGTAATATATTGTCTTTTAAAAAGGAGTGAAAAAATATCATGAGTTTAAAGTATGCAATTATCGGATGTGGACGTATTTCGCCAAACCATGTAGTGGCATCACAGAAGACAGGTCTTGATTTGGTGGCACTTTGCGACTTGGATCTTAAGAACACAGAGGATAAAATCAAAAAATTTGATTTAGATGCAAATTATGTAAAGCAGTATACAGATTATAAGGAAATGCTTGCAAATGAGAAGCCTGAGCTTGTTGCTATTGCTACAGAGTCAGGTAAGCATGCTCAGATTGCCCTTGACTGTATCGAGGCTGGCTGCAATGTAATTATTGAAAAGCCAATTGCCCTTTCTCTCAAAGATGCAGATGCAATTATTGAGGCTGGACACAAGAAAGGTGTCAAGGTATGTGCTTGCCACCAGAATAGATTTAACAAGTCAATTCAGATGATTAGAGAAGCTCTTGAAAAGGGCAGATTTGGTCGTCTTTTATATGGTACAGCTCACATTAGATGGGCTAGAGATCATGAGTACTATGACCGTGCCGCATGGCGTGGAACATGGGAGCAGGATGGTGGTGCACTTATGAATCAGTGTATTCACGATATCGACCTTCTCCGTTGGATGATGGGTGACGATGTAGTGCGTGTTGTTGGTATGACTGACAGATTAAAGCATGACTATATTCAGGCAGAGGACCTTGGTATTGCTCTTGTTCAGTTTGCTAACGGAAGCTATGGTATCATTGAGGGTACAACAAACGTATATCCTAAAAACCTTGAGGAGACTCTCTATATCTTTGGTGACAAGGGAACAGTTAAGGCTGGTGGAGATGCTGTCAACCTTCTAGAAGAGTGGAATTTCTCAGATTACGTGGACGACCCAGTTCAGGTAAAGAAGGAATGTTCAGAGCTTCCTCCAAATGTTTATGGATTTGGTCACTCAAAGCTCTATAGAGATGTAATTGATGCTATTGAAAATGACAGAGAGCCATATGTAAATGGTGAGGCTGGCCGCCGCGCTCTTGAGATGGTTCTTGCAATATATAAATCAGCTGCAACAGGTGAGCCTGTAGAGTTCCCGATGAAGGATTGCAGCACAATGGATTTTGTTGGACGCTTCGACAAATAAAGGGAAAATAGATTGAAGAATAAAAACACTATAAGAAAGATAGAAAGCATATTAGAGCTTGCTATAATGGCAATTGCATATTACTTCGTTTGGAAGTACAAAATATTTGACAAGGCATACTTTTATCCCTTCTTAGGACGTGGTAAGTATGTGCTGATGGGCATATATTTTATTCTTATGCTTGTAGTTATTCACTTATGCGAAGGATTCAAATACGGAATCCTCAAAATAGCAGATGTTCTGTTTTCACAATGGATTGGAATTATCATTGTAAATATGGTGACATACTTACAGTTGTGCCTTATGGCAAATGCAATGATTTCAGCAAAACCACTCCTCTTGCTTACATTGGGAGACTTTGTGATTTCAGGAATATGTGTCTATATATTCTTTGCCATCTACGAGCGCCACTCTAAGGCAAGCAAGCTTTTGATGGTATATGGCAACAAGGAATCAGTTGGCCTCAAGCTTAAAATGGACACTCGCGCAGACAGCTACAATATTAAAAAGATTGTTAGCATTGACGAGGGCATAGACGCCATCTTCAAGATGCTTGATGATTTTGATGGACTAGTTATTTCAGATGTCAGTGCTGAGCAGAGAAATGATTTGTTAAAGCACTGTTATATGCACAACATCGAGACATATATCACACCAAAGATTTCTGATGTAATTATTGCAGGAGGCGAGGGAATTCACCAGTTTGATACTCCTCTTGTGATGATTAATACAACTGGCCTCACTCCAGAGCAGGCATTTGTTAAGCGATTCTTTGATATTGTGTTGAGTCTCATTGCGATAGTACTAGCAGCTATTCCGATGCTTATTATTGCTATAGCAATTAAGCTAGAGGATCATGGCCCAGTTTTATATAAGCAGGCTAGAGTCACTAAGGATGGCAAAGTATTTGATATACTTAAATTCAGAAGTATGGTTGTGGATGCTGAGCAGCGCCCTACCACAGATGATGATGACCGTATCACAAAGGTAGGTCATGCCATTCGTGGTATTCGTTTTGATGAATTGCCACAGCTTTTCAATATTTTAAAGGGAGAGATGTCAATAGTAGGACCTCGCCCTGAGCGTACCGAGCATGTAGAAAAGTACACTGCAGCCATCCCTGAATTCGAATTCAGAAGTAAGGTAAAGGGTGGTCTTACAGGTTTCGCTCAAATCTACGGCAAGTACAACACATCAGCTTACGACAAGATTAAGCTTGATTTGATGTATATAGAAAACTACAGTTTCTTACTTGATATAAAGCTCATCCTCATGACTGTTCGTGTATTATTTAAGCGCGAAAGCACAGAAGGGTTTGATAAAGTGGTAACAGCCGACGAAATCCTTGAGGAGCTGGAAAGCGGTAAAGAAAAATAGTTATCAAGCTCTGGATATTGCCGTGGGCTAAAACAATAGTATGTTCAGTTAATGGAAATAGTAAAATATTTAAATGAGTCTGTAGCTATCAAGCTCTGAGTGTTGCGTAGCGAGACGTGTTAGTCGAGCGGAGCGATATCTCAGGCTTGAGAGCGTAACAGACGGATTAGAGGTATTACATGCCAATATATGTTCCTAAGATTAAGAGAGAATTTCAACGCTGTACGCAGTGTGTTATGGACACTACGGATTCAATGATTGAATTTGATGAGAATGGTGTCTGCGACCACTGTCGCAACTTTGAAAAGAATATAAAGCCATATTGGAATCCTAACAAGGAGAATCGTGAGGAGCTTGAAAAAGTAGCAGCTCAGATTCGTAAGGATGGAGAGGGCAAGGATTACGATTGCATCCTTGGTATGTCAGGTGGAGCAGATAGCTCATATCTTGCATATATTGCCAAGGAGGTCATGCACCTTCGTCCTCTTATTTACGTTGTAGATACTGGTTGGAATCTTAATGTAGCTGTTGAGAATATCGAAAAGATTGTTAAGGGGCTAGACCTTGATATGTATACTGATGTTATCAACTGGAAGGAAATGAGCGACTTCCAGCTTGCTATGTTCAAGTCAGGTATCAGTAGCTGCGATGCCCCACAAGATCAGGCAATTTTCGCTTCTCTTTACAATTATGCAGTTAAGCATAAAATCAAATGGGTTCTCACAGGCTCTAATAATAGTACAGAGTTTGTACGTCCACCTGTTGAGTGGATTTATATGAACGATAAAATAATGAATAACGACATCCACAAGAAGTTTGGTAAGCGTCCATTTAAGACTTACCCTCAGTGTGGAATTTTAAAATATAGATTGCTTTACAAGTATGTGTATGGAATGAAGAGATTCTATCCACTTGACTATGTTGTCTATGACAAGGCCAAGGCAGAGGATTTCCTTCATGAGAAATATGGCTGGATGAAATACGAGAACAAGCATTACGAGAATGTATTTACCAGATTCTTCGAGGGATATTATCTTCCTTACAAATTTGGATTTGATACTAGAAAAAATGTATTCTCAACTCAGATTCTTGCTGGCACAATGACTCGCGAGGAGGCTCTTGAGAAGCTCAAAACTAATCCATACGACACAGACCAGATGGAACAGGACAAAGAATACATCGCCAAGAAGCTTGGCATCACAACAGAAGAATTCGATGAGATTATCAATTCTCCAGCCCACACCCCAGAGGACTACAAAAACTCTATGTGGATAATCAAATTGGGCTTGAAAATTTGTAAACTTTTAGGTATAGAAAAGAGGAATATGCGATTCTAAAGGACTGGTCAAGGTTGAGACTGAGTGTAAATACGGCGAATCTTGCTTGCAAGAATGAGCAGTATTTATGCTCAGGATTAAGTCCTGCATTGCAGGACCAAACCGACATGAGTATTTTTGCGAAGCAAAAATGCGAATGCGGTTTGACCTTGAACAGTAGAAAATAAATAGAAAGATTAGCCTGTAGTAACAGGCGACGGGTTTAGATTGATGATAGCAATTATAAACTACGGTCTAGGTAACCTAGGCTCAATAGCCAACATGTTAAAAGTTATAGGCGAAAAGAGCGTAATTACTGCAGACCCAGAGAAAATAAAATCAGCAGACAAAATCATCTTACCAGGTGTAGGTGCATTTGATGCAGGTATGGGCAAGCTGAACGAGACAGGCCTTGTGGACCTTATCAAGGAAGAGGCAAGAAATGGCAAGCCAATCCTTGGCATCTGCCTTGGTATGCAACTCCTTGGAAATGGTTCTGAGGAGGGACAGCTTCCTGGCCTTGGACTCATTGATTTTGAATGTAAGAGATTTAATATTCCGGCGGAGATGAACCTTAAGGTACCTCATATGGGTTGGGATATTGTAGAGTTCAAAAAAGATGTTCCACTTTTTGATGGTATTGAGGGTCGTCAGCGCTATTACTTCGTACATACGTATCATGCGGTATGTGCTAATCCAGAGGACGTGATGATGACTTGCGATTATGGATATGAATTTGCGTGTGCAGTTCATTCAGGCAATGTATACGGCGTGCAGTTCCATCCAGAAAAGAGCCATGATTTTGGAATGAGATTATTAGAGAATTTCGTTAAGAAATGCTAAAAAATGTTAAGAGGTTGCTATGTTTAATAGACCAAGAATTATCCCAGTTCTTCTAATTGATGACAGGGACTTAATTAAGACAATAAATTTCAAAAAGCCAACATACCTAGGAGATCCAGTTAATGCTCTTAAGATTTTCAATCGTAAGGGTATTGATGAGATGGCAGTGCTTGATATTTCAGCAAGCAAGAGAGGAGTGGAGCCTGATTTTGAGCTCCTTACAGATATGGCATCTGAGGCATTTATGCCACTTTCCTATGGTGGTGGAATCAAGACCCTTGATCAGGTGAGAAAGCTTCTTGCTATAGGCTATGAAAAGGTAGTTTTAAATACAAGCCTTGTAGAGGATGAGCAGCTTGTTAAGGATGCAGTAGCACTTGCTGGTTCTCAGTCTGTTGTAGCATCAATCGATGCAAAGCTTGTGAAGGGTCAGTACAAATGCGTTATTTGCGATGGTACAAAGGTTATCGACATGACTCCAGTAGAGCTTGCGAAGCATGCTGAGGAGCTTGGGGTAGGTGAGATTTTCCTTAACAGCATTGACAGAGATGGTATGATGTCTGGCTACGATACAAAGCTTATCAATGAGGTGGTAGAGGCAGTTAGCATTCCTGTTACAGCATGTGGTGGAGCTGGTGGCATTTCTGATTTGAAGGATGCCCTCCAAAATGGTCATGCCCATGCAGCAGCTGGTGGTAGCATGTTTGTATTCTACGGTAGATTAAAGGCGGTGCTTATCACAGCACCAACTGAGGAAGAACTTACAGAAGCTGGTATATATACAGAATAATTTTCAAATCATAAATAGAAACTGTCAGTACTTTTGACTGATGAGGTGTTATGAAAATATTATTGATAGATGTTAATTGCAAATATAGCTCCACTGGTAAAATAGTCTACGATTTGTATTCTCGCCTTAATGCAGATGGTCATGAGGCTAGGATTGCATACGGCCGTGGAGATGTTATAGATGAACCAGGCATTTACAAATTTGGCATAGATTTAGAGACAAAAAAGCATGCGTTGCTTGCTAGGATTACAGGAAAAAATGGATGCTATTCTCCAAAATCTACAGCCAGACTTATTGAATACATAAAAGAGTTCAAGCCAGACTTGATTCATATACATGAGCTACATGCTTATTTTGTAAATCACGGTCAGCTTTTAGAATTTTTAAAAGAGCAGCAGATTCCGGTAGTATGGACTTTCCACTGTGAATACATGTACACAGGTAAATGTGGATTTGCATACGAGTGCCAGCAGTACAAAAGTGGATGCGGAAAATGCCCTTATATCCATGAGTATGTTAGTTCCTTTGGAATAGACAGGACTGCTAAGCTTTTATCTGAGAAGAAAAAGAGTATGGAAGGTCTCAACCTTAAGGCTATAGTCACTCCATCTAAGTGGCTTGCCGACAAGACAAAAGAGACTTACCTTTATAAATATAATATTCAGGTCATTCACAATGGAATAGATACTGACGGTATCTTTTATCCAAGACCTTCTGATGCAGAGCTTAGGAGTGAATACGGTATAAATCCAGATGATAGGCTAGTTCTTGCAGTAGCTCCAAACATTATGGATGTGAGAAAGGGCGGCCAAACAGTTCTTGACTTGGCGGAGACAATGCCTGATACTCAGTTTGTTTTAGTAGGAGCAGACGAGACTAAGAGACAATCTGACAATGTGCAGCTTATTGCTCGCACCAAAAATCAGGACGAGTTGGCTCGTTGGTACTCAGAGGCAGATATTTTTATAATCTGTTCAAAGGCTGAAAATTTCCCAACCACATGTATTGAGGCTCTTTGCTGTGGAACACCAGTTGTGGGACTTGATGAGTGCGGAACAAAAGAGACTGCGCCAGAGCCATACGGTACATTCGTAAAGGCGGATATAGCAGGTGATGCAGATGTAAAATATGTCGCTACTTTAGAGTTGCTTAAGAAAGCTGTGGAGACTCAATTGGCAAAGGGACTATCATCAGAGCAGATTAGAGAATTTGCAGTCAGCGCTTATGACAATAAGGTAATGTATAATAATTACCTAAACATATATAACATTTGTAGCTAACAATCTCATAAAACACGGAAGATGTCCGGTTAGTCTAATGAAGTGTTACTAAGGATTGTTAAGGTAACAAATGCAAGGAGAATTTATGAAAATATTACATATTGCTTTACCTTCTCATTTTACAGAGGGTATGCTATATCAGGAAAATGTCCTGATTGATATGAATAGAAAAGATGGTCATGACACTACTATTATCACTGATGTATATCATTATGAGGGCAGTGAGCTTGTAGAAGGTCCAGAGGAAGACCGTATAATGGAAAATGGTGCTCGCATCATTCGTCTTAAATACGATAGAGTTTTATTTAGTGATTTATGGACAGAGAAAATCCAAAAATGTCGTAGACTTAAAAAGTATTTGGATGAGATACAGCCTGATACTATTTTATATCACGGTGTCTGTGGCTATGAGATGATGGATGTTGCAAAGTATTGCAAGGAGCATCCAGAGTGCCTATTCTACATGGATAGCCATGAGGACTACACCAACTCAGCCATGACATTTGCCAGCAAGACATTTTACAAATTTATCCATGGGCATTTTGTTCACAAGGCACTTCCTCAGGTTGATAAGGTTTTATACATAGGCATTCAAATGAAAGAATGGCTCAAGGACATATATGATATTCCTGATGACAAAATGGAATTTATGGCATTAGGTGGCATAATTTATTCGAATGAGCAACAGATGAGTGCTAGACAGGAAATCATCAATAAATATGCATTGCCAAAGGATGCAATTATTTTGGCTCACTCTGGAAAGCTTTCTGCCGGAAAGAGAACAGAGGAGCTTTTGAAAGCATTTACACAGGTCAAGGATCCACGACTTGCACTGTTTGTATTTGGCTCAATTCCTTCAGAGATGGAGTCTATACTTAGACCACTTCTTGAGTCTGACAGTCGTATCCATTTCATGGGATGGAAAGTAAACAAAGAAATCGAGGAATTTTTGGCAGGCGTAGATTTGTATTGTCAACCAGGAGGACAGTCATCTACATTTGAAACAGCTATATGCTGCGGATGTGTTAATATGACATATCCTCATGCCACATATAAGGACGCTACTTATAGTGATTGCAATGGAGATAATTATTTCTTTGTTGATGGCACAGAGGACATGGTTAATGTCTTTAAGCAAATAACAGAGAATCCAATGATATTAGAGCAGAAAAAGGCAAAATCTTTTGCATTTGCCAAGCTTCAGTTTGATTATGAAGTTATTGCAAGAAGGATATATCAATAGTATTTCCTTAGAGAGGAATATGGCAAAAGCCAGGTAGATTGTTAATTATGAGTAATAAAGAATTATTTGATAAGTTTTGCAAAGAGGTATATGTATGCATATATTCTCAGCCTTGGTGGCTAGATGCCATCATTGGTGCTGACAATTGGGATGTGTGGATATATGAGAAAGGTGGCAATGTTTTTGCTGCCATGCCTTATTATCTTGAAAAAAAGAATGGCATTACTAGAATTACAAAGCCACCTCTTACCCAGACCAACGGACTTATTATAAATTACAAAGAGGCACCACAGAATATCGCTAAGATTCAGGCCTATGAGGAAGAAATTTGTAATGCAGCAATGGATTTTATTGAGTCCATGAACTTAGATTTATATGAGCAGAATTACCAGTACAGATTCCAGAATTTCCTTCCATATTTTTGGAGAAGATATACAGTTTATCCTCGTGTGACATATGTAATCGAGGATACATCTGATATGGAAAAGGTAGAGGCTGGTATCACTAACAAATATAGACGTAATATCCGCAAGGGTCAGAAGAATCTTTTTAGAATTGGCGAGATTGATGCTGATACATTCTACACAGAGCATGAAAAGATTTTTGCAAAGCAGGATCTTCCAGTTCCATTTACTAGGGAACAGTGGAAGAGCCTTTACGCAGCAGCTTATGAGCATGAGGCAGGCAAGGTTATCGCTGCTTATGATGAAAATGATAACGTAATGTCGGTATTATTCCTTTGCTGGGATGATGATGCAGTATATTTAGATGCAGGCGGCCCTATGCCTGAGTATGCTAAATTTGAGACCTATGAAGCCCTAGTTTATGAGGGAATAAAACTTGCTCATGAAAAGGGCCTTAAATTTGACTTCGAAGGAAGCGTTGTTAAGCAGATTAACCACAGCTTTAGAGAATACGGCGGACGTCCAGTTGAGTATTATCGTTTCCGCAAGGTATTTAACCCAGAGATAATCAGAAAAGAGGCAGAAGAAGCTATCGCTAGACTATAGCTTTTAGAGGTGCTAATGAACTTAAAAGATAAAAATATATTAATCATAATGCCAGAATTTTACTCCTTCCAGACCAACCTCAAGGATGAGCTAGAGTCACGTGGAGCTCATGTAAAATTCTATGATGAAGAACCAAAAAAGGCTAAGTTTTTAATCCTAAAAAATATGGAGAGTATTTTCCATAAAAAGGATGTCTTTGGAAAGTTTAACAGACAGTTGACCAATCAAATAATTGCAGAAAAGCCAGCAGAGGGTTATGACTATTTCCTTGTAATCAGGGGCAATGTTCTTTCAGAAGAGACCATTATTACTATCAAGGAAAGAGCCCTTAAAAATGGTGCAAAGACGATTTATTACACCTGGGACCCTGTTGAGTACGTGCGACACAAGGGCAAGCTGGGACTTTTGTTTGATAAGAGATATGATTTTGACTCAGTAGATGTTAGAAATACAGATATGGGATACGAGTTGCTTCCGCTTTTCTATACAGATGAGTTTGATGCAGCAGATTGGCAGAAGCCAGATGAGTACTTGTATGATTATGTAAGTGTATCGGCCTTCTTCCCATACAGATACAGATATTTAAAAGCATTCAAGAAAGCTAATCCAGACAAAAAATTATTGTTCAAATTGTACCTAAGTCCGGTGGTATACTGGGGAAAGAAAATCAAGGATCCAAAGCTTGTTAAGAATCTGGATATGGATATTATCACTTTCAAGCCATATACCCATGATGAGATGCGTCAGCAGTGCAAGGAGACTAGAGCAATCCTTGATTTAACACAGGAGCATCAGCAGGGACTTACAATGCGCACTCTTGAGACAGTAGGCGCCAAGCTAAAGCTTGTAACCAATAATGCATATATAAATGAATATGATTTCTACAATGATAATGATTATGTAATCATGTCTGATTTATCAGCAAAGGCTGATGAGGCTGAAAAGACAGGGGATTACAGCGCTTTTATCCTCCCTGGAGAAGATTGGTTGAGCAAGCCATATCAGGAGAATGAAGAGATTCGCAGGAGTTATTCTATTCATGCTTTTATCGAGAAAGTTTTTAACTAAGCCGTAACCGGCGGATTGGAGAATTGATGAAACCAGTACTTTATATAGTTATTCCATGTTATAACGAGGAAGAGGTTCTTCCTATTACTGCTCCAGAATTTTTGGCTAAGATCAATGAGCTTGTTAGCCTTGATAAGATTGATGATAAGAGCCGTGTTATGTTTGTAAATGATGGCTCTAAGGACAAGACTTGGGAGATTATCAAGGACCTTTCAAAGCAGGATGAGCATTATATCGGCATCACTCAGAGCCGCAACCGTGGTCATCAGAATGCGGTACTCGCAGGTCTTATGGAGTCAAAGGATCTTTGCGATATTACTATTTCAATCGACTGTGATGGGCAGGACGATATCAATGCTATGAACGAGATGGTTGATGCCTATTTGGATGGCTGTGATATAGTATATGGCGTCCGCAACAGTCGTCAGACTGATACATTTTTCAAGAGATTTACAGCAGAGAGCTTTTACAAGCTTTTAAATAAAATGGGAGCTGAGGTTGTATTTAATCACGCAGATTACAGACTTGTATCTAGCAGAGTGCTTCAAGAGTTTGCTAACTTCAAGGAGGTTAATCTCTTCCTTAGAGGTATGTTCCCTCTTGTAGGTTTCAAGAGCACAAGTGTGTACTATGCAAGAAATGAGCGTATTGCTGGAGAGAGTCATTATCCTCTTTCAAAGATGCTTTCCCTTGCATTTGATGGTATTACATCTCTTAGTGTCAAGCCTATCCGTATGATTACTGGATTTGGTATTTTTGTAGCATTTATTAGTTTGGTACTTTTGGTTTATTCAATAGTTCAGCACTTCCTTGGGCATACTGAGACAGGCTGGTCTAGTATGATGGTTGCCATCTGTTTCCTTGGTGGTATCCAGCTTATTTCACTTGGTGTAATCGGCGAGTACGTGGGCAAGACATACATGGAGACAAAGCAGAGACCTCGCTACATCATTTCTGAGAGAACATATGAAGTGAATGAAGAGAAGGAATAATTTGTAATGAAGGAATCAACAATAGAAAATTTCCTTGAATTTGAAAGAACATATAAGTGTAATTCCATTTGTGTTGATGGAGTCCCAATTTGGTCTTTGTATCGCTATGAGATTCATAATGCTATTAAGAGAGATACCGTGGGACGAGTGGATGGCCAGCAGACTGCATTTCAGAAGAAAGAGCTATTTCAGATGCTTAAGAATGCATGCAGACCATTTACATATAAAAATGTTGATGTGCTATTTGTCTGCGATGGTGCAAGAAATAAAAATATAGATACTGGTTATTTTGAAAACATCTATTTTGATGAGGTTTCAAAAAAATATAAGAGTGTGATACTTGAACATCCAATTAACCATGGGCACAAGGAGCCTAATGGTATGGATAATGTGTATTTCACAGATAGAGTGGCATTTAAGACTAATTTAGCAGTCAAGCTATCTAAAAAGTTTAATACCAAAAAGCGTCGCAGATACGAGGCTGAAATTAGAGAAAAGTTCACTGACATATTTGCAGCTATTAAAAATGAATTTGGTCCAGATCTTTTAGATGAAATGGTTGAGGCCATGACTGATAGAATGTATTACTTCGTAATTACGAAGGACTACTGTGCTAGGATTTTAGACAAGGCACAGCCAAAGCTTATTATGGAGCTGTGCTATTACTCCATGGAATCATTTGCTATGAGTGCACTTGGCAAGGAGCGAGGCATTCCAACTGCAGAGTATGCCCATGGATTTGCATTTCCAACTCATACACCTATGCAGTTTAATCCTGAAGAGAGGATATCTGTGCTTCCTGATTATGAGCTTATTTATAGTCATTCCCAGGACAATATAGTTCATCTTCCTGATAATATTCCACTTGTTACAGTGGGCTTTCCTTTCTTTGAGAGAGAGCGTGAGAAATACAAGGCCAAATATCCTAGAGATGAGAAGACAATTTGCTTTATTTCCACACTTGCTGAGGGTGAGCAGATTAGTAAAATAGCAAGTGAGCTAGCTGATAGAATAGGTGATGAATATCACATCATCTATAAGTTACATCCACATGAATTTAGCTATTACAAAGAGCGTTTCCCATGGCTTGTAAATGATAAGCTAGAGGTGATTGATAATACAGATAATCACATTTTTAAGTACTTAGCAGAGAGTAAGCTTTGCGTGGGTACTAGAACAGCCTCTATTTGGGAGGCCATCGGTTTTGGATGCGAGACAGTGCTTTTGAATTTTGGCGATACAGCTATTAATATGCGCTATTTTATAGAGGAGAAAAATGTTCCTTTAGTTGATAATGTAGATGAGCTTATCTCACTTATAAAAAATGATGGCGCAGGCAAAGTCGAGCCAGATGGCATGTTCGAACCTAACGCCATGAAAAATATTTGTAATTTTATAGATGGTATTTTGGCTTCGCCAAAATCGTAAAGTCAGAATATTATTTATTCAAATACTAAAAATAGGCAGTAGTTCACAAGCTAGTATTTATTCATAGAGTATAAATAGCTAGTAGGCGTCAAGCTCTTAGTGCTCTTTGTAAGCACGTGTTAGTGCGACAAAGAGTATCTAAGGCTTGTTGCCGTAACTAGCGAGATATACACTAAGGCTTGTGAATGTAACTGCCGAGAGAAAGACTAGGAGATGAAATAAAATGAAGACAGTAGCTTTTGTTCCTATTAAGATGAATAATGAGCGCCTTCCAGGCAAAAATACAAAGTGTTTTTCAGATGGCACTCCACTTGTTAGAGTAATCACAGAAAAGCTTGCAGCCCTTAAGGGCGATTGCATTGATGAGGTTTATTGCTATTGCAGTAATCCAGCCATAAAAGAATATTTGCCAGAGGGTGTAGAATTCTTAGAGCGTCCTACATTTTTAGATGACAAATTCTGCAAGGGTCGTGCAATTTATGAGGAGTTTGTAAAGACAGTTGAGGCTGATGTATATATTCTCTGCCATGCTACAGCACCATTTACAAGTGTTGAGCATATTAGGGAATGTATCGAAGCTGTACAGCAGGGCAAGGCTTCATCTGCATTTGCAGGTCAGAAGCATCAGACATTCTTCTGGAAGGATGGCAAGCCATTTAATTTTGACTTGAGCAACCCTCCTCGTACACAGGACATGGAGGCATACTATACTGAGAATCCATCTCCATACGTATTTACGAAGGAATGCTTTGCAGAGACTCACGCTAGATGTGGTCTTAATCCATATATTGTTGAGTGTGATGCAGCAGAGTGTGTTGATATTGATAATGCAGATGATTTTGAGCTGGCAGATGCAGTATATACATTCTTAAAATCAAAGGGTAAGTTATAAAAGGAGTTCCAAACCCGGAAAAAGATTTAGAAAGGGATTGTTTATGGAACAGCATATTAGATTATTAGATTGTACTCTTCGTGATGGAGGGCACATAGTACAGGGAAAATTTGGCGAGAAGGTAATTAAGAACACAATAAAGAGCCTTGTTGAAGCTGGTGTAGATATTATTGAGGTTGGCTTTTTATGGGATAGTGTTTGTGACAAGGACACTGCTCGCTATTACACAATTGAAGATGTAAAAAGAATTCTTCCAAAGGACAAGGGACGTTCTCATTTTTCTTTAATGGCAGATTTTATTGACCTTGAACATTTGGAACCATGTGATGGCACTATTGAGTTTATCCGTCTTTCATTTAAGAGATGGAGACTTGACTGGGGTCTAAAGACTGCGCGTATCCTGATGGACAAGGGATACAAGGTATTCATTAATCCAGTTAATAATAACGTATATTCGGACAAGGAATACATTGAGGTCCTTGAGAAGGTTAATGAGCTTCATCCTTATGGATTCTCTATTGTAGATACATTTGGCGTTATGCGTGTAAATGACTTGTCTCATAGATATTATCTGGTAGAGAACAATCTCCTTCCAGATATCACTATAGGTGTTCATCTTCATGAGAATCTTGGACTAGCGTACAATTTGGCACAGCATATGACTCAGATTGCTAGTCCTACTAGAAAGATTGTTATAGATGGTTCATTACTTGGAATGGGTCGTGTTCCAGGAAACCTTTGCATAGAGCAGATTGCAGACTACATGAACGAACAGTATGCTACTGGCTATACTCTCGAGCCTATTTATGATGCTATCGACGACTATATTGCACCAATTAAGGCTAAGGAGCCATGGGGATATGCCATCCCATATGCATTATCTGCCAAGTATTATTTACATAGGACTTATGCAGAGCATTTGATTAATAAAAAGCGTCTTAAGACAAAAGATATACAGCGTATTTTATCTCAGGTAGATGCAAGCGAGGCCGAGACATTTAACGAAGAATACATTGATAAGCTTTACATGGACTACATGGATGTTAAATACGATGATAAAGAAGATAAAAAGACTCTCAAAGAGATTCTTGCAGGATATAAGAATGTGCTTGTTATGGCACCAGGAGAGAGCCTTAAGACAGCAAAAGACAAAATCCAATCAATCAACAAAGATGATACTTGTACAATAGCTGTCAACTTTATTCCAGAGACGGGAGCTGACATCGTCTTCCTTACAAACATGAAGCGCTATGACAGTATTACAGATGCTCGTGACAATACAAAGCTTGCTATTACTTCAAATCTTATGCGAGATATTGAAGGCTACGATATGGCATTTGAGTACAACGAATTAGTTTATTTTAACGATGAGTATAATGATGATTCCACACTTATGCTTATCAATCTTTTATCAAAGCTTGGACAAAAGGATATTATGTTTGCCGGTTTTGATGGTAGAAAAAATGGTAAGCTCAACTTTGTAGATGATTCATTAGACGGTCATCAGGATGATCCGGGAAGAAGTAAAAACACTAAGAGAATATTGGATTCAGTGTTTGAAGGAATCAATAAAACCTTTATCACCGAATCCGAATATCAGTAATTCACCACTTTTTCAGAAAAATAACTTGATTTAGACATTTTTAAACGTTACACTCATGTTAGAGTATGTTACTCTACATTAAATTTGAGGTATTAGTAATATTACATAATGAGAGGTGGAAATATGAAAAAATTCAAATTTACAAAAATCGTTTCTTTTGCACTTGCAATGTTTATGGCATTCTCAGTATTTACTGTAAATGTATCAGCTGCAAGTAGAGGTGATGCTTACAAGAGAGAGCTTACAGCAGAAGAAATCGCTACTATCAAGACTGTATTTGATGCTAAGTACTACGGCTCAGTATACTTGGATGTAGTTCATTTCTATGGATATGACTACTATACTCCAGCAATTGATGATATTTTATTTGCTCATTTCATCAACTGCGGTATCTGGGAAGAGAGACAGCCTAGCGCAGCTTTCAACGTAGATGTATACGCATCTAGAAATACAGATCTTCAGCCACAGCTTGGCGACAATATCATTGGCTATTACATGTACTATGCTACACACCTTAAGGAGCAGTCATGGAGAGTAGTTCCTACTTTAAATGATGCTTGGGCAAAGCAGGCTACAATTTATAGCGTATATGATTTCCAGGTTGGACAGGTTGGACCAAAGGCAGGCGCAGTTGCAGTTCAGACACCTGACTCACCAGCTTTCAAGATTGATGAGAACTAATTAAATCAAATCATAAAAATGGATGTACTTCATATGAAGTACATCCATTTTTTTAAGTCTTACTCTATTGAATTATCCATTTTTATATCCCATATCTTAAATACTACAGGAGCAAAGTCCTTGAATATATAATTCTCATAATCTCCAATTGAGATATAAACACGACACATTAACTGGTCTAGATGATCATACGGAATCTCTGAATGGACTACACCACACCAGCCAACGCGGTTGGCTTCTATATCCATATCGAAATCATATATCTTTTCATTATCTGCGTAATCTACGACAGATAGCTTTAGGCTTCTTACATCGGACATATTAAGTGTATCAGCATCTTGTAATCTAAAGCGAATAGTACCATCTTCATCGGCAACTTCCATATATGATACTTCTTGAGCTTTTGCCAAATCCTCATCTGTAAAAGCATCATTTGCTAGGTCCATAATTAGCTTAGACGGTTTGCTAAACTCATCATTACATTTATCCTTGCCATATTGCTCAATTAAGGTCTTATCAGAACTATATAAATTGGTACCACAACCTAGGCGATTAGATGACATCTCAACTCCAAGTGCTGCAAGTGTGGTTGGGAATAAATCCATGGTAGCATATTCTCTGAATTCTTCTTTTTCTGGTGAAACTGTTGAATTAATAATACAGGTGTAAGTCTTGCGCTGGTATTCATCAGCTACGTCATCGCAAAAATCAGAATCCATAGTAGTGTGGTCTCCGGTAATTACTATGGTAGTGTTGTCGTAGAAATCTTGCTGCTTAATCCAGTTAACAAAATCTGTAACCTGTCTATCCGAACATGCCATTACATTTGCATATTGATTATCTCCAAATTCATGACCACATAGCCTACATACATAGCCGTCCTCAAAATGAGTATCTATAGTAAACATTGTATAGTTAAATGGCTGGTCTGATTTGGAAAGTTCTAGTAAATCTGTCTTTGCATAGTCAAATAGCTTTTCGTCCTCATAGCCCCAGTTTACATAGTAGTCGGAAGGGATTAATCCTTCTTCGTATGCCCAGTTTAAATCGTGGATGGTAAAGTCTCCGTGATCCTTAAAAAATGCTGCGATAGCACCAAAGTTGGCGGATGAACCAAGCTGAACCATATTTTGATATCCCTCATTTTGAAGGATGTCACCGATGGCAGTCATATCAGTGAAAAAACCATCGCTCTTATCAGATTTGGATTCGTCAACTCCCATTTGCATAGGCAATCCACTGGATTGAGCAAATAATGCAGCTGTAGTCCATTGCATGCCGGGAAGAATTATTCCACCGTTAAGTGTGCTACTATCACCGGAAAAGTTATCATTTTCCTCACTTAGTTTTGTGAGATTTGGAATACAGTTAAAATCAAATCCGCCGCCATTTTCTTTATCAGCATAGGTCATTTCCATGGATTCCAAATATATATAGATGAGATTTCTCTTTTTCTCAGGGAAGGTAAGTGACACGGTTGCTGGATCAACATAATTTTCTCCAACAAAATCTGGGCCGGTAATTCCCTTTTTGGAATTAATATAATCTGTAATAACGTTGGTTTTGTTGTTGAATCTAATGATATTAAAAATGTTTGCCACTAATAACACTAAAAGCATACCGGCAGCTACTATCATTTTTATCTTAGGATTCTTTTTCTTAACTATATGAAGAATAACGACTAGTACAACGAATAGGAAAAGCATTGGGATGCCATAGTGTACAAGTCCTGAAATTATCATATCAGGGTTAGTTCCTTCGATAGATGTCTTTAGGTGAAATAGAATCTCTTGATATGTAAGTTCTTTCCAAGTGTTGGTAAAATAAGAGATTGTTCCAAATAAAACTAGTAGTAATGCGAGGAAGAGGTATACCAAAATATTAGGTATCATTTTAAGAATTGGTTTTTTCATTATTGTTCATAACTCCTCTAATCAATAATGTTAATTTACATGATTATCAGAATCAGTATAGTAATTTTTTTTTCGATTATCAATTTAATTTTGCACTATTTTTTATAAGTATACTGAGCTTATAAAGGCATAATTACTAGCATAAGCTACAGTAATAGTATAAAATGTTAGAGAATGTATATTTATACACAGGAGAGTAATTATGCGTGAAGCGATTGATAATAAAAAAATAATTTTCAAAGTTATAATCGGCATCTTCGTATTAGTATGGTCTTTTAACGTGCTAAACGTGGGCTTCTATGTAGATGAAAATGGATTGCTTAGCATTTACAAGGGGTTTTATCAGGGACAGAGACTCTTTACAGATAGTTGGGAGGCTCTTCAGACTGGGGGCATTTTGGCCTATCCACTGTTGGCTCTATACTATCAAGTGCTAGCGCCTTTATTTGCCAGTGCAGGTATTAATATAGGCCTAGTATTGTATATGCGAATCGTATATACGATTTGTAGACTGTTGGTTGCTATATATCTATACTTTACAATCAAAAAGACGGTCTACGAAGATGGAGCTTTTGCAGCTAGTATCTTCTACTATATGTTTGTGATGGGATGGAAGAATTTCTCTTACAAATCATATTGTGATTTGGCAATCATGCTTCTTATTTGTTTTATCATCAGATATCAGGAGACAAAAAAGAACTGGTATTTTATTTTTGCTGGAATAGCTACCTGTGTGGCGATTTTGGCATATCCTACCATGATAATTATGGCATTTGCCATAACTGCGTTACTGATAGTGGGCATATATAGAAATGAAATCCAAAAGCAAAGTCTAGCATTATATATCATCACTTGCTTTGTAATAGGGATTGCAGTTGTGGTTTATATTCAATGCACATCTGGTCTTGGAAATGTTCTCAACCAAATTGGAAATTTGGGAGATCAGGACTATGAAAATGGCTTGCTATATAGATTGGGAGTACTCCTTGTTAGCTATTTGGTTTTTGCTGTTATCGCTTATTTACCAATTTGTGCTATAGCTATCATAAGAAGATTTAGATATGTGTCAGAAGTGGCTGAGGCTATTGTCCTTACACTATATTGGTTTGGATTTTTAGCAGCTGTATGCTTGGTAAGGATAAATAGTATATCAAATTCAAGATTTATTTATGCTATTTTGATACTGTTCTTTTGGTTCCCATATTTGGCTTTTGAAAGAAAAGATAATGAATTTACAAGAATAGGAGCATACAACAATACAAATAGTGATGAGCTATACGTTCTTTGGGTTATGTTTGCAGTTTCTGCTGTATCCCAGTTTGTTTGGTCTTTATCTACCAACCAAGATATCACAGTGCCAGGACACATGGCAGTGTATGTAGTTGTAGCAGATATACTAATCATCACAAAGAATAAAGAAATTTTATCAGGATTAGTCGGTCTTATAAATTTAGTAGCTCTATTCTTTATGGGATTTTGGGTTGCAGAGCACAATGGTGGATATGAAGATGTATTATCCCTTAGATATATGGTTACAGATGGAGAATTAAAGGGCATAATTCTTTTGCCAGAAGACTACGACGCAAATGAAATTTGCTATAGATTAGTGACTGAAAATGTAACAGAAGATGATAGACTTTTAGTTGCATTCGGAAGCAATAGTACGGGTTATTTAAATAGCAATGCAAAACAGGGTACATACACAGTTTTCGCTAGGACTCAGCTTAATACAAAGCTACTAGATTACTATGAGATTAACCCTCAAAATCAGGCTGATTATGTTTTGATTGATAAGGGAAATCCAAAGTATGAGTCGTTTTTGGAGAATGAAACGGGCAAGTACCTTGTAGAAAACTATTCAACTGTTGTTGCAGAAGAAGGAGATTTTGTTTTACTTAGTAGGTAAGAAAAATGGGTGAAAAAACAAAACGAAATTCTAGTATTGAGCTGATGAAAGTAATAGCCATAGTGATGATTATCTTGAGTCATTCTATGCCAGATGGAGATGGCTCTCTAGGAGCTAGCTATATTGATATCGATACTGTGACCACCAATTGGCAATTACTATTAGCAGGTTTGTTTAAAAATATGGGTCAAATAGGAAATGATATTTTCCTTGTAGCATCATGTTGGTTTCTTGTAGATAGCAAGCAGGCCAAGAGGAGTAAGATAGCAGGTTTTTTAGCTGATTCATGGTTTTGCTCTATCCTAATGCTTATTGTTTTTTTGGTTCTGGGATATAGCTTTTCTATAAAGTACATAGTAAAGCAATTTTTTCCTGCTACATTCAACAATTGCTGGTTTTTAACATGCTTTGTATTGTTTTACATGATTCATCCTCTTTTGCATGCAGCACTTGAGACTATGAATCAAAAAACACTTCTTAGATTTAATATTATGTTTTTCATAATGTATAACTGTATGGGATTCATTATGGGAAATACAATGTTTTATTTTTCTGAGTTGATTGGTTTTTGCGGATTCTATTTCTTGGTAGGATATATTAAAAAATATGCCGCTGAGAAATATATGAACAAGAGCCTGAATCTTAAGATTTTATTAGCGGGAATAGGCCTGTGGCTTATGTCATTTGCAGCCACAGATTTCCTTGGATTCAAGGTGAGCCTGCTATCAGACCAGTTGATGCGTTGGGATACAATTATGAATCCATCCTTTGTACTTATTGGAATAGGCGCATTTGGTCTGGCTCATTCTGGAGATTTTTACAATCCATTTGTTAACTATATTTCAAGTCTAAGCTTGATTATATATATGCTTCACGCCAATATAATCATTCGTCAATACGGTAGATGGGATTTGTTCGCCTGGATAAAAGAAAGCTATGGATATGATCGACTTGTGTTATGGATATTGCTTTACGCCTTATTTAATATAATTGCTTCCATAGTCATAGCCACTGTATACGATAAGATTATAAGACGATATATGCAGGCGCTTTTTACAAAATGTATTGAAAAACTATAAATATAAAATAAAAGCACTCCGTGTGTTGGTTAGAATTAACCTTACGGAGTGCTATTTTTATGAGTTTTTTGTTTTTTTATTGATTGCTAGAAGAATCAAGAATATAACCCAGCAAACCAACGAAATACAGAGGCCTAATTTGTAGTATGGAGTAACATACGTAAATACGATATCATGCTGGCCCGCCGGTACCTCTAAAAGCATCATACCGCCAGATTGGATTATGTCAGCCTTGCGGCCATCTATTGCAGCTGACCAACCAGTGTCGTATGGTACGCTGAAATAAAGGGTAGAGGTCTTATCATAATTGCTTTTGCAAGAAAAACCGTGACCGTCTTTGGAAAAATCAAAAACAGCATTTTCTTTAGCCCTATCGACTAATTCATCTATTGAAGCATCTAAATTGATATCGCTAGCCGATACCGCACTTACACTAGCTGGTGCGTCATCAGAACTAGAAACAACTGCCGCTTGTAAAAGAGCGATGGCTCTGTTTTCAATTGGCAAGCTTTTTAAATCATCTTCTGAAATATAGCTATCTACTTTGTATCCAATAGGGCATGCATTTGTTTCAAGTAAATAGTAGGTAATTCCATTGGAATCATAGGTCGCCACAACATTGTTGCCATCAGCTTCAGTGGAAAGATAATATTTTCCAGCTAAAAGCTGAGCCAGACCAGTGTATTCATTTTTATTTAATCCGTTTACAGCATCTCTATAATCGAAAATCTCCTCAAATGTGGTAACCCCCACGCTGTCTGTTGAGGTGAAAAGTGAAAATCCAGAAGCATTATTAACCATAGATACTACATTGCTAGCGTTGTTTATTCGGTATTGATCATCTGGTAAATCAATCTGACATGCAACATCATATAATTCCTTGTATGAGGAAGTGTCTGAACCCTTTGACCGGTATACATATAAAGTCAAAGCTGTTGTTACCACAGCAAATCCACTGACACCAAGGATTAGAATTTTATAATTTCTCTTAAAGCATGTAAGGCAAATGACAGTTGCTACAATACCCAGGAAGGCTATGCCGGTATAGACAGTAAACCTGCTGGCTGAATATACGGTAGATGCTCCTTCTGGATCCTTAAAGAAAAAGAAAACGGTTATAAACAAAAGACCAATCAACAAGCTGTTGATTATGCTACCTACTTTAATGGCAGCTTTGTAGTCTTCAAGAGATTCAAGAACCAAACAAGATGCAAGAACCATCATCAAAACAAATGCATGCCACCATCTATTTTGACAGTCCATATAAAGGAAAAATCCATTGCCAATAGCTGGCCAAAAAGCGCCTACGAGACAAAATATTAATAATCTAGAGAGCCAATCTCTTTTTTTGATGATGTAGGCAATTACTAATACCAAACCAATCATTGGCAGATATGCGGCGGTAGAATAAAACTTCGAAGGGAAAATGGCACTCATATCCGGCATAGATTCAGCAGGTAGTATGATTCCTTTTAAATTGAAAAGAATATATCTTAAATTGTTAAACAACCCCTCTGAAGAGAAGTCAGACTTGCTTCTGCTGTTTTGCATGATGTAGAGGATGCTTGGAATGAATAGCACAGCTGCCATACCAACACCAAGTAGAGCTCCTGATATACTGCGTAGGATTTCTTTTGCCATGCCCTTTAAATCTTTTCTTGAAAATCTAAAGAGGTAATAAACTATGAGGAAGATTGTCTCCCCGATAAAGAAGAAATAGTTTAAGAAGGCATTTAAAAATACGCTTAATATAAAAAGTCGATTGTCCTTTTTCTCAATCAAAATCTCAAGTCCGATTAATAGGAGAGGGAAAAGTGCTATTACATCGTGGAAATGGTAGTACATTAAATTGACAGTTGAGAAACCGGAAAAAGCGTAAAGTACTGCTCCAAGTACTGCCCAATTCTCCTCCTTTAAAAATCTCTTTAAATAGAGGAATGAAAATATTCCTGCCACTGTGTATTTAAGCATATATATCCATGCAACAACATAAGGAAAAGCATGAACGGGAAAAAGCATGCTGAGCCAAAAGAATGGACTACCCATTTCATAGAAGCTATAGGCCTGCAGGGTGGACGAGCCTAAATCAACACACCAGCTAAATCCAGAAAGTCCGCTGTCAATAATGGAATTGTGAAGTCCAGTTGTAAATGGAATCTGCTGCTGGTTGAAATCATCTCGGATGATAAGGAAGCCATCCCCTTGGATGACAAAAATAATCAGGGACAAAAATGCTAATAAAAAGCAAAGGAGCCCAGTAAGTACCACTTTATTAGAAAAGATTTTTCTGATACTGAAATTCGATGTCATGTTAACCTCGCAAACTGTATTGTTAACACCAATTCTAGCATATTTCAGTAAGTTTGATAAGGATTCTGGCATGTGATATAATTTCTAGGATTATGTAAACTTGTGAGAAGTGTGCGAATCTATTTATTTTTAAGATATAGATATAATTCAAATGAGGCTGATTAGGAGGCACGATGAAACGTATATTAAAAAGCATGACAGCATATAGATGGATATTGCTTATTGGCTATATTCTGTTATTGGCACCATTTGTTTATGCTGTGTTTTATTCTATGCCAGCCAATGATGATTATGCTCTTGGTACCAACTGGTGGGGAGCTAATATATTTGTAGAGGCTTTCAAGCGAATGGAATGGAATTACTTGCACTGGTTTGGCCAGTCAGGCACCATCGCAATTTTAATTCAGGTGATTTTCAATCCATTATATTGGTTTAAAAATGCAGGACATAGCTTTGGTATCTTTATGGTAATAGTCTTTTTGATTATTACTATCACAACTCTTGTTGGCATCAGAAGATTGATAGCGATGATATCTGAGCGAGAGAGCCATATGGTTCATGATGTGTTTACCTTTTTGGTGGCCCTGATTATTTTTAGTTGTTATTACTACAATGACGTATACAACTGGTGGTCTGGTGTGCCGGCTTATTCTCTTATGATGATGTTTAGCATTATCAATTTCGGCAACATTGTTAAATACACTCAGACTAGGGCGAAAAAGGACTATATATGGATGATTGTCATCGGAGTAGTTACTTGTTCCAGTCTTATGAATTGCATTGCTACAGGTTCCTTCTATTTGATTTATGTTTTTATTAAAAATTGGAAGGATGGAGATTCAGTCAAGAAAAAATCGATTCCTCTTATTTTATATGTTGTAAGCGGTATCGTAACAGTAGTTGCTCCTGGTAACTATGATAGAATTGAGTATGAGAGATATTTTGGCTATGATGTGCCGGATCCTCAATTCTTTAAAGCAGCAGTAGTAACTATAGAGCGTGTAATATATAGAGGTGTGCTTACGGCTGCCAATAAACCATGGATTTTATTTATATTCCTAGGAATTATTTGTCTTGGTATATATTTAAAGCCAGAAAAGAAGCCTAGCCTATTGATTTTGATTTTGTCTGCTATAGCGGTTTTTGCTTCGGCTTTTGGCGCTGTCTATCCATACGTACTAGGCTCTAACAAAGACTTTGAGTCTGAATTTGCCAACAGAATTTATTTTGTAGAAGACTATATTGTATTTATAGGATTGGCAGTAATTGCATTTAGATTTGGTCAGTGGATGGCACTACAGTTTAATATTGAGCTACAGCTTAAGCGACTAGTTGTTTCATTTGCATGTCTGTTTATAGTTGCTTTTATTGGAACAAAGATTAATCCTTACAGCACTGCATTTGTCCCAGTAGACATATGCAAGAGGGCTGAGTTGATTAAAGAGACTTACTATTTCTGGGATGATATTTTAAATGAAATAGAAGCCAGTGAAGATGAAGATGTAAAGGTATACAGAAAAGACATTGACTGGTGTCCATATGTATATGGAGTTGGCCTTGCCAATAATGGCATTAGTGATTGGCCGATTGCTGATGATGTGTACTACTGTGGTTGCAATCAGGGTGTTGCAAGATTTTTCGGTAAAAATAGCATAGAGTTATTTATAGAATAAAATGGGATGACTCCCAATATAAAGGAGCAAAGAGATGAAAATCTTGAAGAACAATATAGGTAAGATATTTGAAGTGTTGGGTTACTTGATAGTTTTTGTGCCTATGATGTTTTGTATTTACTACGCGGTGCCAGCCAGCGATGATTTCGCTGCAGCATCACGTGTAGATGGCGGAAATATTTTTTCTCAATCGGTGTATAGAGGTTTTTCTATGTGGGCTGATTGGGGCGGAAGATGGCTTAGCCAGATTATTCAGATGTTAATTAACCCGCTGAATTCTCATCAGCATCTAGGTCATAAATATGGAATATATATGATTGTTGTATTTATTATTACGACCTTGCTTACAATCTATGGATTAAAAGCTATTGCAAAGAGAGTGCTTGGCAAAGATAGCAAGTATGTTAATTTAGTTACTTTCTTGATTATAGCTTTGCTTTATTCAACTTATTACTATAGCGAGTGCTTCAACTTCTACATCGGAGCTATGGTATATCCAATTCCAGTATCACTTGCCTTTGTGACTATTGCAGCGATGATTTATTACAATGATCGTCCTGAAAAGAAGACAAAGTACTATTGGATTATGGTTGTGGCTGGTATTTTCCCGGCAACAATTGAGACATGCGATGTATTACTTGGTATCACATATCTATATTACATTTACTATTTGAATTGGGATGAGAGAAAGAGCGAAAGCATTAAGCTTAAAATAAAGCACCTATTTCCACTGTTGCTTTACATAGCTTTGGGAGTATCTTGTGTATTGTCTCCAGGAAATTTCGCAAGAAGAGAGTACTACAATTTAGAGTCCAATTTCATGCGTTCGTTGATTCAGACTATTATTGATATAGTTGTTCGTTTGCAGGATTTGATCGTTGATCATCCTTTAGCAGTTATCTTATTAATTATTTTTATAATAATAGGAATTGTCTCTAATAAGGAATTAAAGAAGCCTACAAGAGTGATTGAGACAGCGGCACTGTTTATCATTATTACTTTTGGTGCAATGCTTCCTTATGTTTACGGAAGAGATTTTAGAAACACTTATTTAGATATTAGAATGGAGTACATTCTCGATTATTGTATAGAGATTGGACTGGCATTAATGTGTATCTACTTAGGACAATGGCTGGCATATAAATTTGACATTAAATTTTCCGGAAAAGAAAAAGTTGGTGTTACAGCTGCATTAATAATGTTTGCTTATGTGACATTGATTCAGAATTATGCATATTTAGATGTTGTTCAGGTAGATATCTTAAGAAATAGAGGTTTGATTCAAGAAAGCTACAACTTCTGGGATGGGGTAATGCTTGAAATAGAAAACTCAGAAGAAGATGATGTGGTTATTTACAGAGACAAGATATTACCATGGAGTAGATATTGCTTTGAAATGGGATTAACAGATGGGGATACATATGCAGTTGATCCAAGCATTGTTTACGATAGAGAGTTTATTATGCCAAATGTTTATTATGGCAAAAAATCAATAACACTTTATTATACTGACCATGAATAATGGTTGATGGCTGAATTAATAGTATAAAGTTATTATAAGTAGTGGAGGGAAAAATTGAATAGTAGGGAGCGTAATTCAGGAATTGATTTGCTGAAATTTGGGGCTGCAGTATTTATAATACTAGGGCATATCAATGAAAGATTTATTACACCAATACCAGTTACAGGGTTATTTGGATTTACCGATGTGGTGGAATTATTTTTCTTAATTTCAGGATATTTGTGTAGAGATTTAAGTAAGTTTAATAGTCCAAATGGAATTATCAAAAGAATTCTTCGAGTATATCCGATGATTTTTATTACTACAACTGTAGCTATAGTTCTAAATGAGTTTGCACATTTGGTATATGAAGAACCTTCTACCGGAATTTTGAATGTTCTTGCTAGCTATTTGTTGATTTTTAAATTCTCAATAATTCCAAACCAGTTGGGAATAGATGGCAATCTATGGTATATAGGCATCCTGATTTTTTGTTATTGTGTTGCCTATGTTGTTAAAAAGATAGAAGAAAAGCTAGATATTCATTATTTATTTACTTCTACAGTATTAGTTCTTGTGGGGGTATCCTGTGTATTTTCAGGCGAAAACAAGCCATTTTGGAATTACTATACTGGAAGAGGTCTAGCTGCATTTTTCCTAGGAGTTATTCTTTGGGATATTATCAATAACAGAATCAAGATAGAAAAATGGTGGATATTGACCATCGTTGAAGCTATTATTGCGATAGTAGTTGTAAAGTGGATGCTTGATATAAATATCGAGCGTATAGAGTCAATATGGGGTGTAGAGTGCTTTGTATTGTTTCCTGCAATTTTACACATAGGTATCAAACTTGGTAGTTTTATTAAAAGCACGGTATTTACTGTCCTGGGAGATATATCTTTTGAAATGTATATATGGCAAGCAATAGGTTTCTTTATGATAGAACATATTAACTTGGCCAGCGGCAGAGACAGTTTAAGTTTCAAGGGTATCCTAGCATTTTACGTGGTGCTTTTGATATGGAGTTATATCATGAATAGATTTGTAGAAAAGCCGCTTAATAAGACTATTATTCAAAAAATAGCAAAATAGTTTTATGGTTAGATTAAATTGGAGCAAACATGTTATTTAATTCGATAGATTTTTTAATCTTTTTTCCTATTGTTACTACATTATACTTTGTGTTCCCGCATAAAATTAGGAATTACTGGCTGCTTGCAGCCAGCTATTTCTTCTATATGTGCTGGAACCCAAAGTATATTTTGCTGTTAATGACATCCACATTTATCACATATCTCAGTGGTATTGTGATGGAGCGCATCAAACAGTCTGATAGAGAAGAAGATAAAAAAGTAAAACTTAAAAACTGGACAGTTGCAGCTAGTTTTGTTTTAAACATTAGCATGCTGTTTTACTTTAAATATATTAATTTTGCTCTTGATGTGATGACTGATGTTTTAGGGTTATTTCATATCAGTGTCAATGTACCAACATTTGATGTGATTTTACCTGTAGGTATTTCTTTTTATATTTTCCAGGCACTTAGCTATACAATGGATGTATATAGAGATGAAATATACGCAGAGAAGAATATATTTAGATATGCTTTGTTCGTGTCTTTCTTCCCTCAATTAGTAGCGGGGCCTATTGAAAGATCTAAAAACTTGCTCAAGCAGTTGGCAAAGCCAAATGATTTTGATTATAACAATGCTAGAACCGGTCTTCTTATGATGCTCTGGGGCTACTTTATAAAGGTAGTCATGGCGGATAGACTAGCAGTTCTTGTAGATACAGTTTACAACGATGTTTCAGCCTATCATGGCATGGAGCTTGTTGTTGCAAATCTTTTTTTTACAATTCAGATTTATTGCGATTTTATGGGCTATTCTATAATCGCAAAGGGTGCAGCCAAATATCTTGGCTACAATCTTATGAGCAACTTTGAGATGCCTTATTTCTCTACTTCTATTAAAGAATTTTGGAGACGTTGGCACATTTCACTTAGTTCATGGTTGAGAGATTACCTTTACATTCCACTTGGAGGAAATAGAAAGGGCACAGCCAGAAAATACTTTAACTTATTGCTTACATTTTTTGTGAGTGGTCTATGGCATGGAGCCAATATAACATTTGTCGTTTGGGGAATGTTCCATGGAATATGCCAGGTAATAGAAGATATCTTCAGAATGATATTTGGAAAGATATCAGATCGAATCAAGAACCAGGCAGTTGCTAGAGCGTGGAAGGGTGTCAATATATTCAAGACCTTTATCCTTGCAGCAATAGGTTGGGTATTCTTTAGAGCAAGCAATATATCACAGGCTATTCAGGTATTAAAGGCCTCTGTAAAGCTTGATAATGTATCAGCTGTATTTACTGGCGGAATATACAATCTTGGAATAGATAAAATGGGACTTATTATGCTTGGCATCGCGGTTCTACTATTATTCGTAGTTAGCATCATGCGCGAGAATGGAGTCAATCCTATTGAATGGATTTCAAGTAAGCATTTTGTGGTTAGATATGCTACATACTGGCTTATTGTTGTTTTGATTATTTTTAGTTTGGATTTAACTGGAAAAGAATTTATCTATTTCCAATTCTAAGTTGGAGTACTAATGAAAAACGTTGGGAAATTATTACTTAAATGCATATTGGCCTTGGTGCCTCTTTGGATTATATGTATTTTCATTGCAAAGAGTCCCCTTTCTTATTTGAGTTCGGATTCTGTTGGAGCATATTGGAACAAGGAGTTCACTAAGACCAAACAGGATAAATACTATGATGCGGTGATTCTGGGAGATTCAATGGCAGCCACATCATTTATGCCAGAGCTTTTGTCTGACTCCACTATTAATTTAGCATTGTCTGGCTCCAGTCCAATAGAGGGTTACTATACTCTCAAGGATTATCTTGCAAACAATGAGGCACCTACAGATGTCTTTGTATCATATATGGATTATCATTTGGCACACAATGATTTTACTTTTACAACCTGCAATCAGGTCCATAAATTTGGTATAGGTGAATACACAGAAATTTACAAGACAATAAAAGATACAGGTGTAACTGAATTTGAGAATGTTCCAATGGATGAATATTGGGATAAGGCGATAGCTAGCAGTTTTTATATGCCTAGCGAGTATATCGCATCAATTATTAATTCCATTAATGAGGGCGGCCGTTTATCGGTCAACCAGGATTCATACAATCAGATAGACATTCGCTCAGGCAGAAGTTGTATTATGACAAATAATATTTCTGAAACCTCTGGAATAAAGTATGATAATTATAGTATCTCTCCATTGCAGGGGACCTACTATAAAAAGCTTGTTCAGCTTTGTGAGGATAATGGAATTGCCCTTCACATTATCAAGCTTCCACTAGATATGAATACTTTGTTTACCGATGAGTATGTGGCTCAGGTAAATGGATACTATATGAATCTTTTGAATGATGCCAAACTTGCTGAGTTTAAATGGTATCCTGCTGATTATGCAGTAGAATGGTTCTGGGATGATTATCATATGAATCAACATGGTTCATATAGATTTAGCATGCAGTTAAAAGCAGATTATCCTAAGCTTTGGGGAGAGACTAATCCATCAGCTACTCAGATGTTGGCAGTTAACGAAGATATCAATATAGAAAATGAGCCAGCAGAGTTGTTTAAATGGGTAGATGAAAAAGACTACACTATCGTTATGTATTCCAAGTTGGATGATTTTGAAGGCTATTTCAACGGATTAATGCGTTTCGATGACCAGGAATTAAGAGAGGCAGCGGATGGCGCATACTTTGTTGATGTTAAAGGCGGCCATAATGTATCCTTTGAGGATGGCGTAGTTGAAATAGACGGAAATGTCTATGAATGGGGGGATTACAATACAGGAGATGTCAATTTCCTGATTATAGATAATACTAATAAGATAATTGCCCGTACATGTTCTACGGATTTTAATAATGACGAAGGTCGTTTTGAAAGATTTGAGTTATGAAGTTTAAAGAGTTAATTAAAGAAAAATATCATATAGTTGTTTTATTGATGATAATCATAGTGGCAAGTTTGCCTGCTTTTAGGGCAGGTGTGTGCCAAGGGCATGATTTGCCATTTCATTTGGGGCGTATTGAGGCTATTGCAGAAGAGCTTCAGATGGGTCATATCCCAGTTAGATATGAGACAAGTGCGTGGCATGGTCATGGCTACATAAGTACTACAATGTACGGTAATATTTTCCTATATGTACCTGCATTACTATTGATATGTGGAATACCACTTTGGAGAGTTTATAATATCTATATCATAGTAGTTAACGTTGCAACAGTGGCTGTAGCATATTATTGCTTTGGCAAGCTTTTTAAGACAAGAAACGGTGCACTGATGGCTGTTATGATTTATACATTTGCCGGATATAGATTATCAAATCTTTATGTTAGAGCGGCAGTTGGCGAATATACAGCTATGATTTTTATTCCACTGGTTATCTACGGTATATATCGCATATACGAAGAGAGTGACATGGGAATATGTAGAAAGGTTTGTCCTCTCGTAGTTGGTGCGTCAGGACTTATCCAGAGCCATATATTGACTACAGAGCTTGTGGCTATTTTTTCTTTGATATATTTGTTGATTAATTTCAAATCCACAATGAGCCATATAAAAGAATGGCTGATAGCGGTAGTACTTATTGTACTTATCAATCTATTCTTTATATTGCCGTTTATTTATACATATATTTCCATGCGTTTATATGCAAATACACAACTTACAAGCCAGAGCATTAGACCAGATGGACTCTATTTATGTCAGATGTTTGGTCCATTGACTGAGGGGTTTGGTAGTAGTTTTGAATGGTCAGCAGAGGGCGAGGGATATCTCAACTCTGGTATTCAGTATGTTTTGGCTTTTATTACTACGATTGTATTTGCCATCGCTAATAGAAAAAATAAGGCTAACGACAAGAAGACTCCGTTGGTATTTTGGATTTTATTTATATTTGGAATAGTTGCCATGTTTTTATCAACCGTATACTTCCCATGGAATCTATTTGCGGGAGAGAACAACAAGTTGAGCTTTCTTTCGGCTATACAGTATCCATGGCGAAATATGCTGATAGCAACAGTGTGCTTTGTTATAACAGGCGTCTATGGATTTGAGAGGCTGATTAGTAACAAGAAAAGCATTGTGGCACTTGCGGTGGTTGCAGCAGTTACACTTATGACTACAGCCTATTTTGATTACACTTTGGTATATAAAAATAAGACCTTAGTAAATGAAAAGGCAGATTCCACATGGGCTGACAAGCTTTATTTGCCGGAGGGGACTGAACGACAATTTTTAAATGTTACAGTTCCAATTTATGCTGACGACAAGGTGATTATCCCTACACTGGCCTATGATATTATTACGGTAACAGATATAGAGGATAAACCAATCCCATGGGAGACAGGATACAATGGTTGCATAGTAGTGAATCGAGAAGATTTTACCCGTGGATACAAAATCCACTTTATGGTGCCTTTTATATGGCATGTGTCAGAGATAATATCCTTGATTACGATAATAGGTCTTGTGATAGCAGTTGTGAGAAAGATGAAAAGGTTGGCAATAAATGAAGTCGTTGATTGAGAAGTATAAAGAAAATAAATTGGAATTTTTATTTCTGATAGCCTTAGTTGGCTGTCTTCTTTGCCAATTATTTATTACTTTATATTTCAATGTTTTTGAAGCAAAAGAGCACATGGGAATAGATGTGTCTTGGGAATATTTAAAAGCAAATATAGCTTTCAAAGAGCGTGCTTTTTATCCTAGTGATGTTATTAACACCACAACACAGCCTATGTTTGAGAGACATATTCTAATATTGCCATTTTATCTGATATTTAAAAATGTTTTTGTGGCATATGGATTATCTAGCTTTTTCATCACAGTGGCATGCTTAGTTGTCCTTTATAAAATAGGCACTAGCTTAAAGTTAACTTTTGGACAAAAGCTTATAATTCTCAATTTATTTATATGCCCATTTATGGCCAATGGATTTAATATAGACAATGATTTAGGCTATTTTGTATGTGTCAATGGTTTCGGCGCAATGCAAAATGTTTCCACATTGACAATATTAATGGTGATACTAAGTGTTGTTTTTGATGGCAATAGCAAGCACAAAAAAATAATTGAGATAGCCACATTGGCATTGATTGTATTTATAGGAGTATCTAAGGGAACTAGTCTTTTAGTTTGGATTGGAGTTCCTATGGCCATCTACATAGTGACTCAGGTGTTTATTAAAAATGATATAAAGTTCTTGATTAGCAAGACATCCATTTTTATGTATGCATCTGTAGTTGGGGTTCTTTTAGGTAGAATCATTGGTGGTATTCTTGGATATCAGTATTTGGACTCAAGTGTAACCTGGGCCAATGCAAGCGAGATCATGAAGAATCTAGGCAATGTACTCGTTGGAGTTCCACTTCTCCTTGGAGGGATTCCAGGGGAAGGCGTTGAGAGAAGTCCTATGAGTTTTATTGGACTTGTTTATTGCTTTGGTCTTATAATGTCAATTGTTTTGGTGGTTGCAATACTGTATTTTACAGTGCAGACCATAAAGGCAATTATCAAGGAAAAATCAGCAGATGACAGAGTTCTATTTTTGCTTGTAGTGTTTTTTGCAAACATAGCTGTCTATGCTTTCTTAGTTCCATATCACGTTGGGGCTACATTTGAAATTAGATATTTAATTCCTGCTATTCATTCGGGATTTGTCTTGATAGGATTATTCATAAAAGAGATTGATGATAGTCTTATTATTAAAAAATTTGGTTGCGTGATGCTTTTGATTTCAGTAATCGCAATGGATTTGTACTCAGATTACTTCCTTGCCATCACCGACAATAGTCAGTGGCAGACAGATCAGCTGTTAGCTGCAATTGATGACACTGATGCGGGACTTGTATATTTCTGGGATGAAGAAAAATACTTGGTTCGCCCAGAGAGAGTAATCCGTGTAATTGATTCGAGCCGTGTTTATAAAAGTATTAGTTACGGCAATGTTTTAGAGAACTTTGGAGACTATAAATACTATGATGATAGCAAGCAGTATGTAGGCGCGACAGTGCTTGTTACCGTGGCAGGACAAGAGCCTCTTGAAAAAGCTATTATGGAACAGTATGAGTTATTGGAAAATATTGGTGACTACAGTGTGTATTATTGCAGTGAAAATCCAATTGATTTAGAGTCCATGACAATCAAAAATAAAGAACTATAGTCATTTTGTTATGAGAAGGAATATGCATGAAAAAGCTTTCGTCGATTATTTTTTCAGATAAAGATATTAAACAAAACATTATAAAGGCTGTGCTTTTTATTACAGCGATTTGTCAGTTTGCCCTTATATTATTCTTTAATATTTTTGAGGCAAGGACACATCTTGGAATAGACTCTTCATGGGACTATCTTAAGACAGCTGTAGTTGCAAATAGTGGCAGCATATATCCTACTAGTCTTTTGAGTGAGACTACAGCTCCACTTATTGACCGTCTGTTTATATTTGCACTTCCCCTATACAAGATCACAGGGAATATTTGGATTTCATATGCTATAGCAAATCTTATCACTACAGTACTTATCATCATTCTTATCTACAAGATTTTAAAGATTAAAGAATGTAGCTTTACCTCGTTTTTAGTAGTGCTAAATTTATTTCTTTGCCCATATCAGTTAAATGAATTTTCATGGATGAATGACCTGGGATATTTCAGCTGTATTCATGTGATGGCAAGCGTTTACAGCTTTAGAATTCTTGGAATGCTTCTTGCATATAGGATTCTACTGATTGATAAAATAAATAAAAAAGAGATTGCTTTGATAGCTGTTTCTATTCTTTTATCAGTATTATTTGGAATTGGATCAGGAATGAGCATGATTGCTATGTTTTTCCTTCCGCTACTTTTATCTAGAATTATTCTTACATTCATAAATAATGATTGGGCTTTTCTCAAGAATAGAAAAAGCTTGTTTGTATACGCATCAATCATAAGTGTTGGAGTGGGACGAGTTCTTGGTGGTGCACTGGGACTTACTTACAAGGATGCCATTGAAAATTGGATCAGTGCAGATGGATTTTGGAGCAACTTAGGCAATGAGATTGTTGCCTTTATGCTTTTGCTTGGGGCGATTCCTGAGGCAGGAGTAGAGAGGTCTCCAATGTCACTTGCAGGTTTGTCTCACGTATTTGGATTAGTGATTTTTGTGGCAATAGTCATATCTCTTTTCTTCGTAATTGTATCTCTTGTAAAGAGCGCAAAAACAAAAGCGCTAGATGAATTCTGGGCTACACTTGTAACAGTGGTGCTTGCTACAATACTTGAGTTTTCTCTTTTAGATACCACTTATGGGGACCCAACATTTGAAAAGAGATATTTGCTTACAGCACTTGTGACAGGATTTTTCTTTGTTGCATTTTTCATTAACAAAACAGATAAAGATAGCTTGTTTAGAGGCTTTTGCATACTTGTAGTGACAGGTGCAATCATTCTCATAGATTTAGTTTCAGACTACAATTACAAAAAGCAGGGTAGTGATGAATTTCAAATGGAAGCTATGGTGGATGTGATTGACTCCACTGATGCAGGGCTTGTATATGCCTATGGCGACAATACAATTATCTATGAACGTTGTATCCGTGTTATGGATTTAGATAGATACTACAAGCAGATTAGAGATGATGGTTCATTAAATAATTGGGGTGACTATCGCTATTATGATGATAGTACTCAGTATGTGGGACCAACTATTTTGATGGTGGATGTAGATGGTAAAAAGCCATCGGATGAAATTATGTCAAAATACCAGCTTTTAGATACTATTCACAACATTGGTATTTATTATTCAAAGGATAATCCTATTGATTTGGAGGACATTTAGTTGCTGTTTAACTCGGTTTCATTTGCAATATTTTTAATAGTGTTATTCGCTCTATACTGGGTTATGCCGAGCAAGTATAGATGGGTTGTTTTATTGGTTTCTAGCTACTATTTCTATAGCTGCTGGAACATAAAATATGTGTTTATACTTTTGTTTACCACCGCAGTTTCGTATTTTGCAGGTAGATTGATATATAAGGCAGATGAGGATAAAAAGAAAAAGCTCATTATTGTGCTTTCTGTTTGTATAGAGGTCCTGGTGCTTGGATTTTTCAAGTATTTCAATTTTTTATCTCAGACGGTTGCGGATATTTTTGGTGCATTGTCTATACCGGTTCACCAGGCTACTTTGAAATTGATGGTTCCTGTGGGACTTTCATTTTACACATTCCAGACAATAGGCTACATTGCAGATGTCTATAATAGAAAAATAGAGCCAGAGAAGAACTTTGGCGTGTATGCGCTATTTGTTTCCTTCTTTCCACATATTATGTCAGGTCCAATTGCAAGAGCTGATAAGCTGATTCCTCAGCTAAAAGCTGACAGGGTATTTGATAATAAGCTGGCAGAGGATGGTCTCAAGCTCATGGCATGGGGCTTCTTTAAGAAGCTTTGCATAGCAGATGTTTTGACGACCTACGTGGACTTGGTTTATTTGGATGTAAAATCCTACGCAGGATTTGATTTATTGCTTGTGATTTTCTTCTACACAATTCAGATATACTGTGATTTCTCAGGCTACACTGATATTGCAATTGGTGTTGGCAAGCTTTTTGGAATAGAGCTAATGACCAACTTCAAGGCTCCATATTTATCTACTAGCATCAAGGAGTTTTGGAGCAGATGGCACATTTCTCTTACATCATGGCTTAGGGATTATGTATATATTCCACTTGGTGGTAATAGATGCTCTACTGCTAAAAACTACAGGAATTTGATGGCTACATTTTTAATCAGTGGTTTGTGGCACGGAGCTAATTGGACATTTGTGCTCTGGGGAGCTCTTCACGGACTTTTGCAGATTGCTGAAAAAATCTTTGCGGCTCCTATCAAGAGATTCAAGTCATATAAACTAGGCAAAGCCATTTCATGGTTTGTGGTATTTGTGCTTTGCAGTATTGCATGGGTATTCTTTAGAGCAGACTCTGTTTCAGATGCAGTTTACGTGATTGCTCATAGTCTTCAGGGAGTCACATCACCTGGCCAGTATCTTGTAAACAATATCGGACTTGGTGGAAGCAAGTACGTTACTATAGCCTTTTCACTTGCTGTCCTTACAGCATTTGATTTAATAGATGATAAAAAGGGCGTGTTTGAATCACTTTCAAAGAAGCCTACATTGATTCGTCATGCAGTTTATATTTTGCTTTTAGTTATGATAATGTTTTTAAAGGCAAGTGGCGAAGCGGCATTTGTTTACTTTAAGTTTTAGAGAGGTATAGTCTTGAAAAAGTTTTTGGCGAAGGTATCAGCCTATCTAGCCTTTTGTATAATATTGATGGTTGCTATTCCTGCAATTATTGATCCATACAATGTGTTTCATCCATTATCGGCTAGAAACAATGGCATCGAGCCTAATAAAAATTATGTAAAGATGACCTATATTTTAAAGAACCCAGATAAATACGATGCTTTTTTATTTGGTTCTTCTAGAGTAGGGGCTATACATACTGAAAAGATTGAGAATCTCAACTGTTATAACATGACATATTCCATGGGTGCGCCTGCTGAGGCGCTGGCCAATATACAGACCATGGTTGATAATGGTATTTGTCCCAAGGTCATCTATCTCGGCGTAGACAACCTGTCATATACAGTTGATCCAGAATCACACAATAATGATGCATCCACAGCAAGCTATGAGTATTTGAAATCAGATATTCAGAATTTTGTTAATCATTATTGCAATATATTTACTACAATAAAGTCCCTTTCGGTTATCATGTCGGGAGAAAAGACACCAGGGGTGGCTGAGATATATGAGTATGGCTGGTGGGCAGACTATGATTATGAATCTAGCTATGATTGGTCCAATGAGGGAATCACCAAGGGGCCTGTCAATAGAATAGATGAGACCTTAGATGAGATTAGACAAATAAAAGAGATTTGTGATGCAAACGATATAGAGTTTATCGTATTTACGAATCCTATGACATATATGACTTATGAGGATTCCATAGATAATGGATATGAGGACTTCCTTGAGGGCTTAACTGAGATCACAGATTACATTGATTTTAGTGAATTCAATGGTACTAAGGATGACCATAGCGGTTTTGTAGACAACAGTCATTATAGTGCTCAAGTGGGAGATATGATGATAGAGGTACTAAATAACTATAGATAGAGGGTATTGGCGTGACATACACATCGTTTTATTTTTATGTTTTCTTGTCAGTGACATTGGTGGCATACTATGTAATTCCAAAGGCATTTAGATGGCTAGTATTACTACTAGCCAATTTCTGCTTTCTTTGGTTTGCTACAGGAGATATAAAGAAAATAGCATTGTTTGGATTGACCATAGTTATAAGCTATGCATTTTCTAGAGCAGTTGAAAAGAAAAAAAGCAAAGGAATATTGATTCTTTCAATACTAGTATCTGCAGCTCCACTGCTTCTTAATAGAGCAATTGGATTTAGTGAGAGACTTCAAAATAGCAGTATTGCCTCTCGCATAATTATTCCGCTTGGTCTCTCCTTTTACACCATGCAGATGATTGCATATCTTGCTGATATTTACATGGGCAAGGTGGAGGCTCAAAAGAATTTCCTTAAGTATGCAACTGTGGTTTCCTTCTTCCCACAAATCATACAGGGACCAATCCCAAGACATGCTCAGATAGAAAATGAAATAATGGCTGAGCACAAGTTTGATGATAGAGAATTTATGCGAGGTGTACAGCTAATAATTTGGGGATTATTTCTCAAGTTTATGATTGCTGATAAAGCCGGAATTGTGGTGGATTCAGTTTTTGATAATTTCGAGGGTTATCGCGGCGTATATATTTTGATCGCGGGCGTTTTATATAGTCTTCAGTTGTATACTGACTTTTTGGGATGCGTTACTCTTTCTCAGGGTATGGCCCTTCTGTTTGGTATACACATTGTAGACAATTTTATGCATCCTTATTTTGCAGATTCTATCAAGGATTTCTGGAGAAGATGGCATATCTCTCTTAGCTCTTGGCTGAGGGACTATATCTATATTCCTTTGGGAGGCAACAGAAAGGGTCTTGTTAGAAAAAATATTAATCTTTTGATTACATTTGCTGTCAGCGGCGTATGGCACGGCGGCGAAATCAAATACGTTTTCTGGGGAATGATGCACGGCATCTATCAGATAGTTGAGGGAGCAGTTCCTTATTTCAGCAAAAAGTTTTCAGGTCCTGCTCACGTATTCAGAGTGGTTATCAACTTTTTCTTAGTTATGCTTGCATGGATTATTTTTAGAGCTGATACCCTTAAAATTGGTCTTAGAATGATTTACAGGATGTTTACAACATTCAATCCTTGGATATTACTAGACGGTTCTCTTTATGACCTAGGACTTCATGAGAAAGAATGGAGAGTCCTTTTTGTTTCTCTTTTGGTTCTTTTCTTTGTGAGCAGAAAGCAGGAGCATGGAGTTGCAATAAGAGAGGAATTTGCAAAATTCAATTTTGCATTTAGATGGCTTATTTACATTGCAGCGATTGTTACTATTTGGGTGTTTGGTACCTATGGTTTGGGCTATAATGCCGGCGACTTTATTTATGGAGGATTTTAGCGATGAAGGGAATACTTACTAAAATCTTTAGATCATTGGCATTTTTAGCAATCCTTGGTGCAATCCTTTATAATGTAAATGAGATGCTTGTACCAAAGACTAATCACAACAGTGTTATTTGGTCTTATACAGATAAATACAACCAGTTCTATCAGATGGAAGAAAATTCAATCGACGTATTGTTTTTAGGTTCTAGTGTTGTGGCCAATGCCATTTCACCACAGGAGATATACGACGATTACGGTATCAGAAGCTACAATCTATCTAGCAGTGGACAGAGTATATTTTTCAATTACTATTGGTTGAAGGAGGCTCTTAAATATCAGAACCCTAAGACTGTAGTGCTGGATTCAAAGTTTATTTTTTCTATGTACCCAGACAGTGCAGTAAACACAACAGAGGGTACATATAGAGAATGCGCTAACAGCATGAAGTGGTCTGCTAATAAGGTGGAGATGATTAATGAGCTCTGCAAGAACGACCCTACTCAGGACAAGCTGAGTTATTACCTCACCAACATGAGATACCACACTAGATGGACAGAGATTCAAGAAATAGATATGGACTATTCCCTTACCAACCATGACGAGCTGAAGGGACAGTCTATTATGACTGGATACGGTGCCGATAGCTACGCTCCATTTATTCCTACCGATTCAGATATAAAGGCTGATGCAGTTCCTCTTATGGAAGAGTATCTGGAAAAGATAGTAGACCTATGCAAGGAGAATGACATCAACCTAGTATTTATTTCTCTTCCAGATGTAATGACAGATGCTGTTAATAATAGAATGATAGAATATTCCAAGTCGTTCAACGTTCCTTACTATAACTTCTGCTCAGAAAAATTATATTATGAAATCGGAGCAGAGCTTCCAAAGGAAAATGTTATTGAGCATGAGAATATTTGGGGTGCGGCAAAGATGTCAAAGTATATTGGAGGAATTTTAAAAGAAAACTTTAATGTTCCTTCAGTAGAGGATGAACAGTGGAGCAGCACAAGCTATTATTATCATCATATGATTAATACTGCTGAGTTTGTAAATGTGGAGAGCATGGATGAGTATCTTGAGATGCTTATAGGGGACCCACAGTACATTACTTTCATCTCCGTAAAGGACGATGCGGTACGATTTATTACGGATGAAGATATAGTTCGCCTAAATAAATTGGGACTCAAGGCATCATATAAAGACATGTTTAGATATAGTTATGCTGCCGTGGTGGATTTGGCTGATGGAAATATAGAGGAAGTCAGCCCTGATGAGCAGGTTACTATTTCAGGAAACCTAGATGATGGCCAGCTGATATATGAGGTTACCAGTGGTGGTACCAATGCTGGTATCGCATGTTCAATCATAATAAATGGAGACAACTACGAGGTAAATGGTGTAGGATTTAACTTTGTAGTATATGATAGAGTTACACAGAAAGTTGTAGATAGTGCATGTTTCTATAGAAATGAATATGGTGAATACTGTAAGCGATGACTAAAAAGAAAAAACTAATTGTATACTTCGTTGAAATAATCATTGGAATTGTTTTTTGCGGTCTAATGATTTATAAGGGAACACACTGTAGCCAGGTTAATATTGACCTGGCTAGGTTTGCGTCTGACTATATTGGATATAATGATGGCGCATGGAGTGTTTCAGGAGGCTCTATAGAATCAGATGAAAAAATAGTTTTGCTATATGGTCCTTATGAGACTATAAAGCCTGGTTCATATTCTGTTACACTTGATTACACTGCTGATAGCAAGATGACCTGTAGACTTTTTTCCGCAGAGAGAAATGAGTTTATTCATGCAGGGGATTTTTATCTGAGTCCTAATAAATATCAGGTGACTTACAATTTTTATGTCACCCAGAGTATTTATGATTTAGAGATTAGGATAGTTGATTATTCGGGAGATGAGGCATTTACATTAAGTGGAGCAAGCATTGGTAGTACCACAAGAGATATGAGAGTTCTTGTGTTTACGTGGATTGCTTTTTGTCTGATATTTGATTTCTTTGCATTTAGCAAATTCTTTAAAAACAACAGAAATACAGTACTTGCACTTTTAGCAATAGCGTTTGCTGGTACAGTTGCCTACATGTTCCCAGGTATTGCGCCAGGACATGATTTTCCATATCACATATTGCGTATTGAGGGCATTGCCGATGGCCTTAGGAGCGGCCAGTTCCCAGTGCGGATGCACTCTGTATTTATGGATGGTTTTGGATATCCTAATGGAGTGTTCTACGGAGATGTATTTTTATATATTCCAGCCATTCTACGTATTATCGGATTTTCAATCAATACCTGCTACAAGCTGTATGTATTTGGCGTAGCCCTGCTGACAGCCGCTACGACATATTTCATGGGACGTCGTGTGTTTGCCCATGAAAAGACAGCAGTGGTGGTGGCTCTTGCATATGTTACATGTAGCTACAGACTAGTAGATGTATTTGTCCGCAGTGCTGTGGGTGAGTATACTGCTCTGGCTTTTTATCCTGTAGTTGCCGCTGCTATATGGCAGCTTTACACGGGCAAGGATTCAGAGAGAGATTACAAGAGCATTAGCCTCACACTTGCACTAGGGATGCTTGGACTTTTGTATACCCATGTGCTTTCTACAGAGATGGTGTGCATTGTTCTTGTGGTAGTAGCACTTTGCCAATATAAAAAGACATTTACAAAAGAGACAATCATTTGCTATTTGAGAGCAATTGGTATTTTTGCAGTTGCGGGATTGGCATTTATAGTGCCATTTCTTGATTATTATTCAAGGGTGGCTACAGAGATAAAGGCAACCAATGGCTCGGTAAAATTGATTCAGTCTAGAGGAGCATATATCTCTGATTTATTTGCAGTATTTAGAGATTTCTATGGCGAGGGTGAGGACTACGTTGCTATTAGAATGCAGATTACTCCAGGACTTGTTTTTATGGCTGTATTGATTGTAGCTGTATATTTGATGCTTGCAAAAAAAGCTACAAAGGAGATTAAGGGGCTCACTATAGGTACGTTGATACTCTTATTTATCTCTACTAATTTGTTCCCATGGAACAAGCTAGCCTTTGCTTCTAAGTTTTTAAATGTATTTGCTCAGATTCAGTACCCATGGAGATATATAGGGATAGCTATAGTATTCCTAGCGATTCTTTTGGGGTTGATTTTAGAATACTTTATTGAAAACGAGTTTTACTCAGAAAAGATATATGCAGTTGTGGTGGCCATGGCACTTGTAAGCGTTGCGGTATTTGTTGGCTCTGCTGAGGACAATGCTACCGGGGTTACAAAATATTATGATACAGCGCAGCTGGATAGAGGTGCTGGTGCAATCGGATACGGTGAGTATCTGATAGAGGGCACTGATACTAGTGATTTGTTTGGTATCAATTTATATAAGGGGGATCTCTCGGCAATAGATATTCCTAAATACAACTATCCATACTACAAGGCATTTGATGACAATGGTAAGGAGCTTGCTATTTCGAATGGTATTAACAACCGTATACGCGTATCTGTAGAGATCACTTATAATGGCGACGTAACAGTTAAATTTGTTGAGCCAATATTATGGAGAATAGCGGAGATTATATCTCTAATTGGAGTGGTTGGTTTGATAATATTATATAAACGCGGAGCGTTTGGAAGGAAATAAAAGTGAGACTGAATGATTCTGTAAAGAATTTCATATTTGATAAAGTGTATGTAGCTATAGTGACTATTTCTGCACTAATAGGCTATGGATACCAGATTACACACTGCTCTTACGGCGTGGATGATGTGATTTACGACTGGTATATAGATTCTGGTCGTCTTGTTTCTATGGGCAGATTTACACCATGGCTTATCAACAAATTCTTTAAGATAAATGAGTTCACACCTTTTATAATAGATTTTATAGGAGTAATCCTTATTATCTTGGCTGGCACAGTGCTGTGCGCAGTTTTTGAAGACGCCATTGGTGCTGGCAAGGTACCTAGTTGGATATACGGGGTGTTTACATCCTTGATGCTTGTATACCCAATGAACGGTGAAGTATATATCTATTACATGCACAATGGCATGGGTGTAGCATTTTTGCTGTCCGCTATCGCTGTATATCTTATGTACAAGGTACAAGGACAAAAGCTAAAGGGGCAGCTTTTAAATGATTTGATAGCAGTGGTTCTTATGGTATTTGGCCTATGCTGCTATGAATCGTTTTCTTTAGTGATTGTTACTTTAGGAGTATGCATTGTACTTTTAAAGTCTTTTTCTGGTGAAAAGCTAGGGATTAAAGCCGATGGCCTTTGGGTAGTTACTGTGGTTGTGGCTACAGCAGTTGCCATGGTTTTGCGCAGCGTAATTACGCGGATTCTTTGTGCGGCTATGGGACTGGAAGTATATCAGACAAGTGGAGGCATGATTGGCTGGCAGTTTGCGGATAATGCCGGTGAAATATGGACTACTCTCAAGAATCAGTTGATGAGCAATTATATATTCTATGGTGCTGGATATTTTCCAATCACATTGTTCTTGATTGCAGCAGCGGCCCTGATTGTCATGTGTGTTTATTTCTCAATTAAAAACAAGGATATTTGGCCAATAGTACTGGCTGTTCTTGTGGTGATTGGCCAGTTTTCAATTAGCTTTCTTATCGGTGTGATGCAACTATATAGAATGTGCCAGTCCATCGTGGTGCTTGTTGCCTTTATCGTATTTGCGGTAATGATTATTCTTTCTAAATACAAGGTTGGAAGAATAGTAGCAATGGTACTTTCAGTGCTTGTGGTATTTGAGGCGGCAAGAGAGATTAATCAGCTATTTGCTTTTGAGTACAACATGTGTGAAAGATGTGCTGACAAGGTTAAATCTATTGGAGAATATTTAGATGCTAATTATGATTTGAGCCAGCAGAAAATCGTATTTGTCGGAGATTTTACACGCTCAATTGAGGAGGCTGATTATCTATTTATTAGCGCTGGTGAGCCGGGATACAGATTTTTAAACTGGTGTGATGTACATGTATACGATTATGATCCGGCAGTGGTAGCTGCAGGCAGATTTTACAAAATAGAGACAATTACCGATGGTGATGTGCTCACATGGTCCACTAATGCCTACGGTTATCACAATTGGGCAACCCAGAGGCTTTTTGGACACTATGGATACGATATCAGGATTACAGATACTGCAGAGGAGTACTACAAGATAATAGATAAATATAAGGACGAGTATTCCGACACAGATGAGGATTATCTAGAGATAGATGGTTACGTGGTTGTTGTATTAAAATAAGATGATGCTTTAAATTAATAGCAAATGGAGGGACTTCTGTGAACATACTAAATGATATAGAAGTTTTTGGTAAAAATTTAAAAAGTAAATATAACAATAGGCAAGTTATAGGGATGCTTGCAGTCCTTATAATTGGACTAGTGGCTCATGGATATATTATTTTTAACAGAATATCCTACCATGACAATACAGCAAGTCTATTTTCTCTAGGTGCCACTTATGAGCTTGATAGATGGGGCCTTGGCATTATTTATGATTTGCAGATATTTACCTCAAGAACATTTGCTGTGCCAGTTTTTAATGGCATATTGTCAGTGATTCTTATTGCACTATCTGCCAGCAAGCTGATACAGATTTTTGATATTAAATCAAAAGTAAGCGCGGTGGTTATTGGCGCTATCATGATTGTATATCCAGTTGTGCCTAGTATTTTTTCTTTTATGTTTACATCATGGCCTTATTTCCTAGGATTGCTGTTTTCGGTGGAGGCCGCTGGTGCGCTAATAGGTGCTAGACAGGAAAATGGTAAATTTAATGTAAAACAAGTTTTGGTCGCAGTGATATTTCTTGTTTTATCCCTTAGTATGTATCAGGCATTTTTTGCAGTGACTATTTCTATTCTTCTCATTAAGCTGCTTCAGGATGTTTTGACTGACAGAATAGATACCGTAAAGGATTACGGCAAAAACGGATTTACATATTTGATTACTCTTGGTGTGGGACTTGGCCTTTGGGCTGCTATAGCAGCACTGTTTAAAAAGATAAAGCACATCGATACAATGGACTACAAGGGAATGGGAAAGGGCTATGACATTTCTCAGTTCCCAGCTAAACTAGCTCAGTGTATCAGAGAGTTCTTCACAGGAAGCTATGCGGGAGTCAATGGTCTCAAGTATCTTAGGTTATTAACATTATGTGTGATTTTGGCTACTGTTATCCACATTTTTGTATTGATTTTCAAGAAAAATGTGAGCATAGGAGTAAAGCTATCAGCTCTAGTAGGGGTGGCACTTCTTCCAGTTGGCATGAATGTGATATATATTTTATCTACAAGCGAGGAGTTCTTCGTAGATAGTCTTATGGTTTACGGTACAGCATTTGTGTTGATACTTCCTATTATTTTGATTGAGACACTGGATTTTGAGACCTTTAAGCAGGCGATTGTAGGGAAGTTGATTAAGCTAATTACCTATCTTCAGCTGATTGCAATATTCGTAATTACGGTTTCATATATTTATTTAGACAATGCAGCCTATCTCAAGGCTGACATTGCAGAGCGACAGGCTACATCATATTTCACACAGCTTGCTGCTAATATCAAGAGCTGCCAGGGATTCGATGATGATATGGAAATCGTCTTTGTAGATTTTGATAAAAATGCAGATGGCACATTTGTTGTTGTGGATGATAACGAGGAGCTTGATGCCATTAAAATTGAGAAGTTCCCAGTTTATTCTGACCTGGTTACCTATGGCAGCGCCATTAGATTTATGCAGGAACACTGCGGATTTGGCAATGAAAAAGTCGTGGTAGATGATGGCAGCCTAGCAGAGGATTCTGCAGTTTTGGCTATGCCAACCTACCCAGATTATGGTAGTATAGCAGTGGTTGATGGCAAGTTGATTGTCAAATTTGGGGAATAATTATATCAATTATAAGGAAGGTATATACTTACGATGAAAAAGTTATCTATTGTTGTTCCTTGCTACAATGAGCAGGAGGCAGCACCTATTTTTTACGATACAGTACACGGTATGGAGGACAAGCTATCATCAGTAGAGCTTGAGTTTATCTTTGTAGACGATGGTTCTAAGGATGGCACACTTGATGTTCTTAGAGGTCTTCATGCTAGAGATGAGAGAGTGCATTATGTATCATTCTCTAGAAACTTTGGCAAGGAGGCAGGCATCTATGCTGGCCTTCAGAAGTCTACTGGTGATTATGTAGTAATCATGGATGTAGATTTACAGGATCCTCCTGCTATGCTTCCAGAAATGCTTTCATATATTGAGTCTGGTGAGTATGAGCGTGTAGCTACTCGTCGTGTAGATAGAAAGGGCGAACCACCTATCCGCTCTTGGTTTGCTAGAAAGTTCTACAAGCTTATGAACAAAATCTCTAGTGCAGATATCGTTGATGGAGCTAGAGATTATCAGATGATGACTAGAAAGGTTGTAGATGCCATACTTGCTATGGGTGAGTACAACAGATTCAGCAAGGGTATCTTTGGCTGGGTAGGATTCAAGAGCAAGTGGCTTGAGTTTGAAAATGTTGAGCGCGTTGCCGGAGAGACTAAGTGGTCATTCTGGAAGCTATTCATCTATGCTATTGATGGTATCGTAGCATTCTCTACAGCACCACTTATTATGGCATCAGTTTTCGGTGTAATCATGTGCCTTGTGGCATTTATATTTATTCTTGTAATTATTGTAAAGACACTTATTCTTGGCGACCCTACTAGTGGTTGGCCATCAATGGTTTGTATTATTCTTTTAGTTTCAGGTATCCAGCTTCTTTGCATGGGCGTTTTGGGACAGTACATGGCCAAGACTTATCTTGAGACTAAGAAGAGACCTATTTATCTTGTTCAGGAAGAAGAGTAACAATGACAGTTGGACAGCAGATGTACGATTTTGCAGCAGAGCTTTTTCCACTTAATCGCAGCATCACTGGTGAGGGCGTGCGCCAGACACTTAAGATGTGCAGCGATAGGATTGCTGAGGCTGACGGAGTCGGATTTGAAATAAAAAATGTAGCTAGCGGTACAGAGGTATTCGACTGGACTGTACCAAAGGAATGGGCTATTAGAGAGGCCTATATCGAGGATGAATCTGGCAATCGCATAGTGGATATGGCTGTGAGCAATCTACATGTGATGGGCTATTCTACACCTGTTGATGAGTGGGTGGACCTTGATGAGCTTAAGGAGCATGTGTTTACACTGCCAGACCAGCCAGACATTGTGCCTTATGTTACTAGCTACTATAAGGAGCGATTTGGATTTTGTATGAGCCAGAAGCAGCTAGATAGTCTAGCACCTGGCAAGTACCACATGTACATAGATTCAGAACTTTTTGATGGCAACCTCACATACGGAGAATTAGTGCTTCCCGGTGAGAGCGATGAGGAGATTTTCTTTTCTACATATGACTGCCATCCATCTATGGCAAATAACGAGGTCTCAGGACCTGTGCTGATGTGCGAGCTTATTAAGTATGTTAAGTCACTTAAGAATCGCCGCTACACATATAGATTTATCATCATTCCAGAGACAATAGGTGCTATAACATATCTTGCTACAGGTGACCACCTGAAGCATATGAAGGAGCACATTGTTGCTGGATTTAATATCTCATGTGTAGGTGATGACAGAGACTATTCCATCGTACATAGTAAGTATGCAGATACACTTGCAGATAGAGTGCTTTCAAATGTATTAAAGAGTCACACTGATGGGAAATACAGCGACTATAGCTTTTTAAAGAGAGGGTCGGATGAGAGACAGTACAACTCAGCAGGGGTAGACCTTCCTGTAGTATGTTTCTGCCGTAGTAAGTTTGGCGAGTACCCAGAGTATCATACTAGTGCAGATGATATGACACTTATTAGCCCAGAGGGATTCCAGGGTGGCTATGATGTGATGACTCAAGTGGTAGATGCTCTTGAGTACAATCGTATATACGTTATGACTCAGCCATGTGAGCCACAGCTTGGCAAGCGTGGACTTTTCCCTACAGTTAGCAAAAAGGGAAGCTACGATGCTGTTATGGCTATGATGTATTTCATGACCTATGCAGATGGTCGCAATGATTTGATTGGCATTTCAGAAATCACAGGAGTTCCTGTAAAGGAGCTTACTGAGATAGTGGACAAGCTCTATGCCAATGGACTGATAAAGATATTGTAATTAGTCGAGGATATAATGACAGATATAGAACTTCTTAATGATATAAAGATAAAACTTAATGAAATAGGTGTGAGGGCAGGTGACACAGTATACGTGGCATCTGATATCACTGGGCTACTTTATCTTGCCAAGACAGAGTGCGATGTTAAGATAAAGCAGCGGGATGAGTTTTTAAATAAATTCGTAAATACGTTACAAGAGATGGTTGGTCCAGAGGGCACTCTGCTGTTTCCTGTGTTCTCATGGGACTTTTGCAGAGGTAATGGATTTGATATCCGCAGTACTAAGGGCGAGGTAGGAGCACTTAATAACTGGATTCTTAAGAATAGAGAGGATTTCATCCGTACAAAGCATCCTATGTATTCATTTTTAGTCTGGGGCAAATACGCCCATAGACTTGCTGCTATGAACAATCAGGATGCCTGGGGTGATGCAGGTCCATTTACTTTTCTTAGAGACAATGATGGCAAGCAGCTCTTCTTTGATATTCAGGCACATCAGGGCATCACATTTGGTCACTATGTTGAGCAGTGTGTGGATGTTCCATATCGCCATCCAAAGTATTTCTTTGGTAGCTATACTGATAAAAATGGCGTCACAGAGACTAGATGCTACAGCATGTATGTACGTGACTTGAATGTGATGCAGGAGATTAGCATTACCAACGAGTGGCTTATAGAAAATGGGGTTGCAGCAGGGGCTGAGAGTCATGGATTGACCCTCACATACTGTGATTTGGCAAAAGCATATCCCCTATTGTATAATGACATGAAAAATAATAACGGAGCCAATACTCTATCCTTTGAAAACTATGAGCTAGACTGGAGTAAGGAAAAGACTATTCCATTTGAGTTAGGTGGATTGGCGTAGGAGATAAAATGACTAGAGAAGAAGTATTAGTAAAGATAAACGAGATTTTTAGAGATGCATTTGATGACGAGAGCCTTGAGGTAAGTGATGCAACTACCGCAAATGACATTGCTGATTGGGACTCACTGATGCAGATGAACCTCATCGAGATGGTAGAGGATGAGTTCGGATTCCAGTTTAGTATGGATGAGGCAGCAGGTCTTAAAAATGTAGGCAGCATGGTAGACGTAGTCTTAGCACACTGCTAATTTGTTAAATAAAGGGTGTAGATTATGGATTGTTTTAATTATCCGATAGACGTAAAAACACTGAGAAGGAAGAAGGCCTCTATAAGGCGTACCCTTTTAGAGCAGCCTAATCTTATAGAAAAGAAGATAGCAGTTCTGGGTGGTTCCACCACAAATGAGGTGGTTGACCAGCTGGAACTGTTTTTGTTGTCTTATGGAATAAAGGCAGATTTCTATCAGTCAGAGTATGGAAAATACTGGGAAGATGCCATGTTTGGCTCTCCAGAGCTAGATGGATTTGAGCCTGATATTATATTTATCCACACCAATTGGAGAAATATAATTGATTTTCCACAGATGAACATGGATAAAACACAAGTTGATGATATGCTTGAGGCCGAGTATCAGCGATTTGAGGGAATGTGGCAGAGACTATCAGAGAAATTCAACTGTCCTATTATCCAGAACAATTTCGAGCGTCCAAACTATAGACTTATGGGCAATCGAGACGTTTGGGACTATAGAGGCAAGGCAAATTTCGTTTCTCGATTGAACCAGAAATTCTATGAGTATGCTAATGAGCACACAGGATTTTACATTAATGATATTGATTATCTGGCAGCTGATTTTGGCATTTCTCAGTGGAACGATGCTAAATATTGGAACATGTACAAGTGCATAAATATGGATGCCATTACATATATTGCTCAGTCGGTAGCCTTCATTATTAAGTCTATCTACGGACGTAATAAAAAGGTGCTAGCACTTGATCTTGATAACACTCTCTGGGGTGGCATCGTAGGTGATGACGGTGTAGAGGGAATCAAAATCGGACCAGAGGTTCCACAGGGACAGGTATATGCCGAGTTTCAGCAGTACTGCAAGAATCTTAAGGATATAGGTGCGGTGCTTGCAGTAGATTCTAAAAATGAAGAGGCAAATGCCCTGGCAGGTCTTAATCATCCGGATGGGGTTCTTCGCCCAGATGATTTTGTAGACATCAAAGCAAACTGGGAGCCAAAGGATAGAAATCTGGAGCAAATGGCATCTGAACTGACACTTGGCGTCGATAGCTTCGTATTTGCGGACGATAATCCTGCAGAGCGAGAGATTGTATCAGCTCAGCTTCCTGGAGTAGCAGTTCCTGCTATGGATGGAGCGGAAAATTATATTAAGGTACTAGACCACAGCGGATATTTTGAGGTTACTAATCTATCTGCTGAGGATATGAAAAAGACAGATATGTATCATGCAAAGGCTGAGGCTTCAAAGGCCAAGGCTGCATTTGCAGATTATAGCGAGTATCTTAAGAGCCTAGATATGAAGGCAACCATCACAGGCTTTGAGCCTATAATTGTACAACGAGTTTCTCAGTTGACAAATAAATCAAATCAGTTTAATCTTACAACCCTCAGATGTAGCGAAGATGATATCAGAGCTATGGAAGAGTCAGATGACTATATATGCATGGCTGGCCGTCTTGTAGACAAGTTTGCGGACAATGGAATTGTCACTATAGTGGCTGGCAAAATAGTAGGGGATGCACTGGATATTAGTCTGTGGCTTATGAGCTGCCGAGTACTTAAACGAGGCATGGAGGACCTGATGATGAATCAGCTTGTGGCTGAGGCCAGAGCAAAGGGCATTAATAAAATTGTTGGACATTACTATCCAACACCTAAAAATGCCATGGTCCAGGATTTCTTTGATGACTATGGATTTAGTCTGACTGACACGGATGACGCTGGAAATAAAAAATGGGAGTTAAATGTTGGGGATTATAGTGAGAAAGTGAGTTATATAGAAAATGAAATCCTTGACAGAGAAGTTCAGTAGTTTTAAGAAGTATGTTTGGGTAGCAATTTTCGTTGGCATGTTAGCCTATGTTAGCTACCAGTATTTGTTTGGCAAGATTATTTATTTTGCAGCAGATGCCAAGACCGAGTTTGAAGCGTCAAAAGGCTCTGTGACTGTAGATGAGGAGGGTGCAGCAGGCTCTATTATATATGGCCATGCAGTATATCTTCCAAAGGGTACATACAAGATTGTAATCGATGGCGCCAATAAATCAGAGGAGAATACCTATGATTTCTTCTCAGCCAATTACGACAAGGTCTATGGCCAGGGGGTATTTGAGCCTGGCAAGAAAATAAAGCTTACCTTGGATGAGCCAATAAAGGACCTAGAGGTAAGAGTTTTCTACGGAGGCGATGGCAAGGTAACTGTATCTAGAGTTGCCATCACAAAAGTAAAGACTGTTGCCGACTATATAAAAGTATTTGCAGGCATTGCCGTGGCTACAGCTATTGCATTTGCCCTATATATTTGGCGAGAGAAGAAGGCTGCAAAAGTAATTTGTAGAGTGCTTGAGGCCGTAGCAGTAGCTGGATTTATCATTTTCCAATATCTGTTTGTAGAGGCTCTCTACAATGGAAGCACTCTATTTGATGCAGAGGTTATCTCGTTTTTAGCGAAAGATAGACCGGGCTACTATGTAATTGCAAACTTAGCAGGCTTGGCACTTCTAAATATAATCCTGTTGATGGCAGTGAAGCTGTACTCTATCTACATCCCTCTGGGGGTGCTTTTATCAGGAGTATTTGCACTGGTTGGATACAACTATTACGAGATGAGAGGCGAGGCATTTACTTTCTCCCAGCTACAGATGGCTGGGGAGGCTGCCAAGGTCGTTGGTGGATATACAATCGTCATCCCAAAGCTATTTTGGATTAGTCTGATTGTATCTATATTGGTAGCAGTATTGCTTTGGAAAAAGCCAGTTATTAATAATAGGTACGTGCGCTTGGCTGGTTTAGGCCTTGCCACATTATCATTTGGTCTCTACTTACATAATCTGGATGATTATATCGTGAAAAAAGAGGGTGAGACTGTTGTCTTAAACCTCCAGGAGTACTATACAAGCAACGGATATTTTGTAGGTACTATGAAGGCTCTGCCTAGAGAAATACAGGCTCCAGATGGATATTCAGAGGAATTTGTTGATACATTTATTGCGGACAATGGAATAGGTTCGACAGCTTTTGATGGCGAGAAGCCGGATATAATCTACGTCCAGTGCGAGTCCCTCTATGATATGTCAAAAATATATGATTGCAAGTGGAATACAGATCCCCTCAACTATCTACATGAGCTAGATGAGGATTTCTACGTAGGAGACCTTGTAAGTCCTCAGGCTGGCGGTGGTACGCTGAATGTAGAGTATGAGATGCTTACAGGCTATCGCCACTCTAACACAGGAGGATTTCCTCTCAACAATCAGATTTCTGATGGGGAGACATCACTTGTCAGCATTATGAATGACATGGGATATGAGACTGTAGGTCTGCACACCAATACAGGTGAGTTCTACGATAGAAGAACAGGATACGGCTATCTTGGATTTGATAGGATGATTTTCTCTGAGGAGCTTGGTGATACACCTGAGGAGTACATGACAGGCGCATGGGCCAATGATTTATATGCCTATATCTCATTGATAAATGACTACAATAATCGTGATAAGTCAAAGCCATATTTTGCCCACGTTGTGACAACTCAGAATCACGGTGCATACAGCTACTCATTCCACGGTGGTATCGAGATAGACATGAATACAGACATTCCTGAGAACAAGGAATTAAAGAACTATCTGAACCTAGAGGCAGCCTCTATGGAAGAGCTGAAGGCTCTCTTAGAGTACTTCTCGGCAGTTGATAATCATGTGATTATCGTATTCTGGGGAGACCACTGCCCAGCTCTCAGATATTTTGGAGTAAATCCAACCAGCACTGAGAAGATAATCCAGGAGTACCAGACACCTATTTTAGTTTGGAACAATTATGGCGCTGAGTTTGATTTCGGCGCTGACGTGCCAGCATACAGATTTACACCTATGTTTTTAAGCCAGCTTGGCATGGCAACAGATCCATATATGAACTATGTGGCTACTGCTGATGTACCTACGGTGGTATCCGGAAATATCAGCATCGACCCAGAGACTGATGAGATGATAGAGCTTACCGACGAGCAAAAGCAGGTGCTTTCTAACATGTGGATGATGCAGTACGATAGGATGTATGGAGAGAAGTATTCGGTGAGGTAAAATATTAAATAGAAGGAGCCTAAATTATTTAAGGTCTTCTTTATAAAAAAGGCCGCGGCGTGAGCCGCGACACTTTATCTTCACCATGAAATGAGAGCCCGTTGGTCGGGTTCTTATTTAGTTTATAAAAATATATAGACAAAATGAGATATCAAATTTTAGACAAATAAAAAGGCGCCGCTATAATAATGGTTACCACACAGGCAACTTATGCAAAAAATAAACGCACATCATTATAGGCTTACACGCCTAAATTTCTTATTGGAATTATATTCTACTATGTATATCGGAAAAAGGCAAGAAATAATTAATTACTTACCAAATTTCGCGGGTGGAAAGATGATTTTGTGATGTAATATGGGTTTATATAAGTCATAATAGAGTGAAAGGTTGTATTCATAAAATGAATAAACCGAGTTAGCAACATAATCAGCGGCTTGTACCGAATAAGCATCTGCAGCATCAGAATCTTTACTTTGAAAAGTAAAATTAATGTCATAACCTTTTTCATATATAAAGTGAAGTTGCAAATACTCATTTAATGAATTGACTGATCCAACCTTAGTAGTGTGATTGTCGTAAATTATATTTATGGTTTTGCCATTATCTTTAGAGCTTAATAGATAATCTAAAAGCAATCTCATTAAATAATTATAAAATATATTTTTTTCTTTAAGTAATGTAGGTTTAATATGAGATAAATCAGCAACTATATACGAAATTTTGATATCTTTTTTTGCCAAAGTCTCCGCAATATGATATTTAATGCATGGATAGGCGTCTTTGGCCTTTATTTCATGAGAATGCAGAGTAGCTAAATCAGGAAAGATATTTTTAGCTTTTCCTAATTTACGTTTCATTACATGGTTTAAAGTTTTATAATTTGTCGTTTCAACACAAGCGATAACAAAATATCTACCAGTTGAACCGAGATTTCCTGATTCATCGAAAATAAAATACTTTTCAGAATTCATTACACACCCCTGAAACATATGTTTGGTAAAGCTATGATATCAAAGAAATGATTAATTTACAAGAGCTAAAATGGGTAGGAGAAGAACTTCCAGATGATTTCATCTGCTCTATCTGTAAGCATCCAAAGGCAGATTTTGAAAAGATTGTAAGATAGAAAAGAATTGATGAATTAACAATTTGGTTGAGCACAACTTAACTTGCTAAATCCCTTATAATTACATATAATTACCTACAGCTAGTGACTGATTATTTACAGGTTAATAATTAGGATATAGATCCTGCGGATACACCTGTTAAGGCACTAGCTGTTTGTTTGTATACGGCATTATAGTGAGCTAGATAAATTTTGAATAATAACAGGCTGAAAAATTAAAATATATAAACTGATATAAGTCGAGAGAAAAAACATGCAGAAGAAAATATCCTTAGTAGTTTCAGTGTATAACGAAGAAAAAGGAATAGAGGAATTCTACGGTGCCACTACCAAAGTAATGGAAAGTGTTGTTAGTGATGGGAAATGGGACTATGAGCTGATTTTTGTCAACGATGGAAGTCTTGATGGCAGTCTTAATCTTCTCACTAAATTTGTAGCAGCTAATGACAAGGTTAAGGTAGTTAATTTTGCCGTTAACAGAGGTCATGAGGCGGCTATGATAGCTGGAATTGACTATGCAAAGAGTGATGCTGTGATTTGTATGGATGCGGATTTACAACACCCACCAGAGGTGATTCCTGAGATATTAAATAAGTTTGATGCTGGATACGATGTAGTATCTATGGTGCGAACAGGAAGAAAAGATGGAGGTATTTTTAAGAAAGTCACCTCATCAGCCTTCTATCGAATTATGAACAAAATGTCTAAGGCAAATTTTGAGAATAATTCGTCGGACTTTTTTGCTATCTCTAATCGTGTGGCTATGGTGCTCAGAGAGGATTATAGAGAACGAGTTAGATTCTTAAGAGGCTATGTTCAGAATGTGGGTTTTAAAAAGACTACTGTTGAATTTGAAGCGGGAGCAAGAGTAGCAGGTGAGAGCAACTACAACCTGAGGACTTTGGTGAAGTTGTCTCTTAATGCAATATGTAATTTTTCTGACGCACCGCTTAAAATAGGCATCTACGCAGGAATAGTGTCTCTGATAGCAGCCTTCATTTTGATGATTTATTCTGTAGTGCAGTTTTTCCTTGGAAATGCGCCAGATGGTTATTCGACTATAATAGTGGTATTATGTATCATGTTTGGCGTTCTGTTTATGATACTGGGATTTATATCAGAGTATTTGGCTATTATATTCCTAGAAGTTAAGGGGCGTCCTATCTATATAGTAGAAAGCATAATTCAAAAGGATAATATTGATGTTAAAGACAATAAAAGCGAAGATTAGAAATACTTCTCCAATGGAAAAAGACCTAGGATTAGTATTTGTAATAAGTTTTATAAGCATAATCATTTCCATGTTTACATTTGGACTCACTTTTATCCATTCCGATAATGCGGTTGAGATTTCAGCTATTCGTGCAATTGTAAAACATAAGGATATATTTCCTGAGCAATGGATATATGGAAATGGTGATATTAATCTGATGAGAATTCAGATTTTTCTTATGCTGCCATATTTTCTAATTGGAAACTTGCCTGTAGCAAGAATGATTGGTACATTGCTCATTATTATTTTTGCAAGTATAGCAATCATCAATATGTGCAAGCGTATTTTTAAAGACAACTCTTGGCTGTTAGCTATTCCGTTGTTTTCAGTTGTGGTAAGTGGAGTAAATGCTAGAGATGTAATTATCTACTCTGGCATGTATACATCTACAATACTATGGATTACGTTACTGCTGACTCTGTTTTTTGAGATTAGACAGGAGTCTGCAAATATAAAGAAAAAAGTTGCTTTTTGTATTATAGAAGCGCTTGTTTTATCTGGTGGCTTGAGATGGGCTGCTGAGATTACACTTCCATTTTTATTACTGGTATTTATAGATGGATTAGCAAAATATAACGATAAAAGCGTAGCTAATTTTTTCAAGAACATATATAAAAATTTATTGTACATACTGATTCCATCAGTGATAGGCTTTGGCTTCTTTAAAGTGTTAGGACGCAAGCTTACTTTTTTTGTAAGCCAGTCAAATGATTTGGTGCTTCCTGATACATTAGAAAAGCTAGGGAAAAATTTCCTTACAGTATTCAAAAACTTTTATCTTTGCTTTGGATATTTTGGAGGATCTTCTATCGCATCAATAAAGGGCCTGGCAACATTGGTAGTGTTTGTGGCATGTACTTTGATTTGTTTCATATTGCCTATTTCACAATTGATAGCAATAAAAAGAGAGAATGAATCTGTAAGATTTTTCCTTATTTATGCTTATCTTCATAATGTTATTCTTTTGGTGATTGCGATTTTTACTACTAAATTAAACGATTACCATATTATTACAGTAATATTTGTTGATGTTTTGATTTCTGCAAGATATGTTTATGCATACTTTTTGAACAAAAAGACGATGATTAGTGCAGGTATTGCAGCATCATTTGTTTTGGGAGTAATTGTATGCGTTTGTAGCATGCTAGAAGATTCGATTGGCTGGCATAAAATATATCAGCGTCAAAGAGAATTTGCTAATACAATAGCTGAAAAGGGTCTCGAGAAGGGCTATGGCTCATTTTGGAATGCATATGCTAACGAAGTGTATTCTGATGGGAAATTGAGACTTGGAGCGATTGTGGTAGATGAATACAATATCGCTACATACGAGTGCCTTGTAGATAAGACAGTCTATGAAGATGATGATTGTAAGACTTTTTTAATTCTTGATGAGAATGAGAATCAGGAATATGGCCTTATAGAGTACTATTTTGAAAAGCCAATCGATGATTGGTTCGAAGAGGATGTACCAGTATTTAATCAAAGAACAAAAAAGATGGAGAATCATAGACTCCATGTTTTAGTATATGATTATGATATATGCATCCGTTTTAATAATGGTGTATTTGATGGCGTAGTAAAGCCAACAGAAATGGTATTCAATTCCGAGGGTGAGAAGACATGGGAATATATCCTGATGGATAATGGGGGATTGGTTCATGGTCCATATACTCCTATCTACAAGGGGAAATACACTGTGACAATCCAGGGAACTAACGTGGATAATCTAGATATAGATTTCTCTACAGGATTTAAAGATGCTCTTTCATATAAAGTTATTGATAAAACTGATAATGGAGTAGTTGTTAGCTTGGATGTTAAAAAATCGGTAGATGATTTTGATGTAGTGCTTGAAAATAATACCAATGATGAAATCATATTAAAAAATATGCTTTTTGTGAAAAACTAGTTTGGAATATATTATGAAGAAATTATTAGAGAATAAGTATATAGAGAACTTTTTTCTGGCAGCGATGTGTGCGACAGTTTTCACAATGTCCCTATGCTACTGGATTCTCGAACTCACATACAAATATAATCAGAATACAGACTCATTTGTTGATATCAATTGGGTGGCAGGAGCGGGACTGATTATATCTGCCTATTTTCTTTTTCGTAAAAAGCGGATAGATATGGATCCAGCAATTTTGTTATTGTTGCAAGTGGCAGTATTACTAGCTGTTGTAGATTACAATAATGGCGAGTTTATTAAAGTGTGTTATGCTTGGTTTCTGCCAATCTCATACATATGTGGTAAGCTAGCTATTACCTATGATGATAAAATCATTAGCAATACTATAGACATTGAAAAAGATAAAAGAGTCGTAGAAAAAAGGACACTTCTAATTGTAGCGGCGCTTGTTATAGGTATGTTTTTGATTTCCTTTTCTGACTTTTGGCCTAACTGGAAAAGTGGATGGGCTTTTGGAACAGAAATATGGAGTTCTGCCTGGGCAGAAAATACAACTGCGAGAACTACCTTTGGTTTGGGATTTGTTCCTACCATAAGCATTTGTTTTATTATATTTTTTATTTATAAAAAGCATATTTTCCTATCGCTAGTAATACTAGTATCAAATATTGTCGTTCAGTACATATCATATAAGACAGAGGGTCGTACATTTATGATGATGCTTCCATTGGCTGGTATGGTGATGGGCTGCATGGCGCTCTATGATAATTGGAAAACAATAGATAAGAGAAAGAAGACACTGATAATTTTAGTACCATGTCTATTGATTGTACTTGGGGTTATCGCTTTTTATGCTAATGCATTTGGAATTCAGGATAGATATAATAATTCTTTTATGTCAGCAGGCGGTGGTTTTTTAAGAAACGAGAGAATCAGATTAAACGTAAATGCGATTAAAAACATTATAGCTTATCCCACAGACAATATTCATACACGATATGGACTCCATACAGGACATAATATAAGCATTACTTTTGGAGCAACTTATGATGTGACTATAATGATTTTGGTTGTGTTAGTTCGATTGTTCTATACAATTGAGGCTTTTAAGATGGCTTTTAACAAGAATATAGGATTTATAAAGTATATACTTTTCCCTATATTTGTTAATTTAAATATTTATTATTCTCTGGAGCCAAATGCAGCATGGGCTAGAGAATATTGGATGGCTGGACTATTAATAAGCGGTATGATTGCAGGATGGAACAGCAAGGGGAGTATTAGGAAAGGTTAATCCGCATGAACATTTTTAGCAAAATAAAGCACTGGCACAAGGTAGCATGGTTTTTGGTCGCATACGATTTTATTACAATAATTGCGGCTTTTTTCCTTGCGCTTTGGTTTAGATTTGATTGTAAATACTCGCTGATTCCGGACTATTATTTTATTCCGTACAAGCAGATTATATTACCATATGCGGTGCTCACAATACTTGTATATTATTTCTTTGGCCTTTATCGTAGTATTTGGAGATTTGCCAGCTTCTTTGAACTTAAGAAGCTTACTTATGCATGCATTACTTTGTTATTTATCAAGGCCTTTGTAGTCACTTCATTTGTCACTAGAATGCCTATCTCATACTATGTATTTGGTATAGGATTTCAGTTTTTGTTCTCTGTAGTGATTAGATTTTCCTACAGATTCATTTTGCTATTGAGAGATAGTAGAGCGGGCACAGAGGTTGAGAAAAAGGTAATGATTATTGGTGCAGGAGATGCTGGCCGAATGATTATCCGTGATATTAACTATGTTAACAATGGCAAGAACCATGCCAAGGTAGTATGTATCATCGATGACAACCCTAACAAATGGGGACGCTACATTGATGGCGTAGAGGTCGTTGGTAATCAGGACAAGATTCTTGCGAACGTAGAGAAGTTTGGAGTAAATGAAATTTATATCGCCATTGCCAATATTACTCCTAGCCGCAAGCGTAATCTTATCAATATTTGTAAGGAGACTAATTGTGTAATCAAGCAGCTTCCTAACATCTACGCGGAAAAGGCTGCTATTGTCAGTGTAGGTAGCCTTCAGAATATTACTATCGAGGACGTGCTTGGGCGAGATATTATTGATATCCATCACGAGGGCGTAGCCAATCAGCTGAGAGGCAAGGTAGTACTTGTTACTGGAGGTGGCGGTTCTATTGGCTCGGAGCTTTGCAGACAGATTGCAAAGTATGATCCAAAACAGCTTATCATTTTTGATGTATATGAGAACAATGCCTACGATATACAGCTAGAGCTTAAGAAGAAATTCCCTGAGCTTAATCTTGTGACACTGATTGGCTCTGTCAGAGATACAAGACGTCTTGAGAATGTTTTTGAGAAGTATCGTCCTAATATCTGTTATCATGCAGCAGCTCACAAGCATGTACCTCTTATGGAAGACAGCCCATGCGAGGCTATTAAAAATAATGCAGTAGGTACATACAAGACTGCATATGCTGCTATGAAATATGGCTGCGATAGATTCGTGCTTATCAGTACAGACAAGGCTATTAATCCTACTAATGTTATGGGTGCCACAAAACGTATATGCGAAATGGTCATCCAGACATTTGATAGAATGATTAGAGAAGGTAGAGTAGATGAGATACCTATGCTATTTTCTCATTCTGATGACAATAAAGATGTGATAGCAAAACAAGGTGGAGTAGAGAAGCCTCACACAGAGTTTGTAGCAGTGCGTTTTGGAAATGTACTTGGCTCTAATGGTTCGGTTGTTCCTCTTTTTAAAAAGCAGATAGCTGAGGGAGGTCCAGTTACAGTTACCCATCCAGATATCATCAGATATTTCATGACTATTCCTGAGGCAGTTAGTCTAGTGCTTAAGGCAGGCTCTAATGCAAGCCATGGAGAGATATTTGTTCTTGATATGGGTGAGCCTGTACGCATAGCAGACCTTGCTAAGAATATGATTGAGCTTGCTGGATACAAGCCTGATATCGATATAGAAATCAAATATGTAGGACTTCGTCCGGGAGAGAAGCTATATGAAGAAAAGCTTATGGATGAAGAGGGCCTCAAGAAGACTGATGACAAGCTCATCCATATAGCTGAGCCTATTCAATTTGATTCGGCTGAATTTATCAATGAATTAAATGATTTGATGTATTTTGCCTATGAAAATGAAGATGAGAAGGTGCTTGATATCATCAGAAAGACAGTGCCTACTTATACAGGTTGATTAATTTTTGATGAAAAAAATCTAAATAATGGCAGGAGTTTGCTTGTGAAAAAAATTCTGGTTACGGGAGCCAATTCCTACATTGGCAAGAATTTTATAGATTATGTTAATAGCTTGGGTGATTTTAAAGCCCAGGCTATTTCTGTTAGAGATGCTAGTTGGAAAGAGGTAGATTTTGGTCAATATGATGTGGTCTACGATGTGGCAGGTATCGCTCATATAAAAGAGACTGATGAGAATAGACATCTATACTATGAGGTCAATCGAGACTTAGCGGTGGCACTAGCAAAAAAAGCAAAAGAAAATGGTGTAAAGCAGTTTATATATCTTAGTTCCATGAGTGTATTTGGTATGATAGAGGGACATATAACAAAGGACACTCCAACGGGGCCAGTGAATGCCTATGGTAAATCCAAGCTGGAGGCAGAGCGTCAGATAATGGCTTTGGCGTCATCTGATTTTGTTGTGACAATAGTCCGACCTCCTATGGTCTATGGACCTGGCTGTAAGGGAAATTACCAGCTGCTTAGGAAATTTGCTCTTAAGATAAAGGCCTTTCCAAATGTAGATAATCAGCGCAGCATGATTAGCATAGATAACATGTCTAGGGCTGTGGTAGGGATGATAGAGCATCCGAAGACTAGTGTATGGCATCCACAAGATCCTGAGTATATCAGGACCTACGATATGGTAAAATCTATTACAGAGGAAGAGGGCACCAGGTTATTTACAATCAGAGGATTTAACTGGCTAATAAAGCTGCTTACAAAGCGCATAGGTGTCTTTAAGAAAGTATTTGGTAATCTTACATACGATATGGAGATAGATAAACATTGAAAAAAGAGCAGGGAATGGAAAATGCTAAATATATAGCTGGATTAGTATCCATTGTTATGCCTATGTACAATGCTAAAAGATTTATAGCAGAGGCAATTGAGTCGGTGCAGAAGCAAGACTACGATAATTGGGAGTTGCTAGTAGTTAATGATGGCTCTACAGATGGATGCGAAAAACTAGTTACTGAGATAAGCATACAGGATTCGAGAGTTAAGCTTATAAACAAGGAAAATGGTGGCGTTGCATCGGCAAGAAATGCAGGTATCGAAGCGGCACGAGGTCAATATATAGCTTTTTTAGATAGCGATGATAAGTGGCTAGAAGGAAAGCTAAGTAAGCAGATATCTTTTTTACAGAGAAGCAGTGACGCGGGAGAGCGAAGACAGTTTTGTTATGGAGCTACCTCATTTATGACTGAGGATGGGACTCCACTGGAAAAATGGTGGCCTGTGCCAACAATGGTTGACTATAAAAAACTGCTCCATGCTAATGTAATACCTTGTTCAACAGTGCTGATAGATAGAACCGGACTACAACCATTTTATATGCCTAATCAAGGTCACGAGGACTATGCTACATGGCTGACAGTTCTTAGGGATAATAGGATAAAAGCTTATGGTATAAATGAACCATTATTTATGTACAGAAGGTCATCTTCGGGGGTTAGCAGCAGCAAGTTTAAAACACTCAGTTGGACGTGGCATGTCTACCATGATAGCCAGGGGTTTAGCTGGCTCAAAAGTACCTGGTGCTTTTTGAGATTTGAGTGGTTGACAGTGTGGAAGTATTTACAAAGATAACATAGTATTGGGATTTTCATTTAGTAAAACAAGAGGAGGTATCATTATGGGAGCAATGGACACAAAGGCAATGTTTAAGTTATCTTATGGACTGTTTGTGTGCACAGCAGTGCAGGGGGCTAAGATTAACGGATGTATTATCAACACAGCTATTCAGGCTGCATCTGAGCCTAATACCATCACAGTGGCTATTAACAAGGCTAATTACACTCATGATATGGTAAAGGCTACTGGTGTGTGCAACGTATCGGTAATCAGTGAAGAAGCAAGCTTTGATTTGTTTAAGCATTTTGGATTCCAGTCAGGTAGAGATGTAGATAAGTTCTCTAACTATCCTGCAACTAATTACAAGACAGCTGAGAATGGTGTGCCTTACATTACAGCAGGAACTAATGCATACTTTTCGTTGAAAGTAAGAGATACAGTTGACTTGGGGTCTCATACATTATTCATCTGTGAGCCTACAGAAATGGAAGTATTAGCTTCCACTCCATCATGTACATACACCTATTATCAGGATAATATCAAGCCAAAGCCTGAGGCAGTGGGTACCACTCCTAAGGGTGAGACTATTTGGCGCTGCCGTATATGCGGATACGAGTGGGTAGGTGAAGAGCTTCCAGATGATTTCATCTGCCCTATTTGTAAGCATCCAAAAGCAGATTTTGAAAAGATTGTAAGATAAAGGAGATTTAATGAATAAATCATTGAGAGAAAGATTTCACACAGAACTAATAAAGCTTCCAGGACGACTGGAAAAGATAGTGGCAGCCATTCTATTTATAGGAGTAGGCTATGGCTGCGTACAATTATTTTTACATGTAATTGCATTTGCAGATATGCCACTGGGCGACTACATGGATGACATTTTGATAGTAGCATTTAATGTAGTCATTGTAGTAGAGTTTGTCCGTATGCTTATAAAACACTCTATGAATACAATTGTAGAGGTGCTTATATTTGCCATAGCTAGAGGGCTGGTAGTAGGTCATGAAAAACCAGTTTATGCATTGATTAGTATTGTTTCTATAGCGATACTACTTGCCAGCAGGAAGTTCTTGTTCTGCGAGCATGATTTTGAAGAGGAAGAGTAGGAGTTGAATAACATTAGTCTATCAACTATACTAAACCAGTAAAAACAATAAAAGAAAGACTAAAAGGTGACATAAATATGCAAACATACGGAGTTATCATGGCAGGTGGCGGTGGAACACGCTTTTGGCCATTATCAAGACACGAAGTTCCAAAGCAGCTTTTAAATCTTAGTGGTAAGGATTTAATGGTAAATGAGACAATTGACAGAGTGGCAACACTTTGCGATAAGTCCGATATATTCATCGTTACCAATGTAGATCAGGTTCCAGGGATGGAAAAGGCCACAACAGGGCGAATCAAGCCAGATCATATTCTTAGCGAGCCATCCGCTAGAAACACAGCGGCATGTATCGGATATGCAGCATTTGAAATTGTAAAGAAATATGGTGATGGTGTAATGTGCATCTTCCCATCAGATCACTATATCAAGAACGAGGCAGCTTTTACAGCTACTCTTAAGGATGCTATAGCAGAGGCAGAGCAGGGTTCTCTTGTTACTATGGGTATTACACCTACTTTCCCATGTACAGGTTATGGATATATCAGATTTGATAAGACAGAGACTGCTACTGCAAAAAAGGTAGTAGAGTTTAAAGAAAAGCCAGACTTGAAGACTGCAGAAGAATATGTGGCTAGTGGCGAATATTCATGGAATAGTGGTATGTTCGTTTGGAAGGCTTCTGTAATTCTTGCTGAGTTTGAGAAACTCCTTCCAGATGTATATGCATGTCTTACAAAGATTGCAGATGCTATGGGCACAGCTGATGAGAAAAAGGTAATTGATGAGGTATATCCTACAATTCCTAGTATCTCAATTGACTACGGCATTATGGAAAAATCTGATAAAGTAAAGGTTATTTCAGCTGAAATGGGCTGGAATGATGTAGGAAGCTGGGATAATCTTGGCGTTCTTCACGAAGCTGATTCAGATGGTAATGTATTTGCAGGAGACCATCTTGCAATTGATACAAAGGGATGTATTACATATTCCAAGAAGCGCCTTATTTCGACTGTTGGAGTTGAAAATCTTATCATTGTAGAAACTGATGACGCTATCATGGTAGTTGATAAGAGTAGAGCTCAGGATGTAAAGCTTATTGTAGAGGAGCTTAAGAAACAGGGAAGAAATGAGCTGCTTTAATCAAAGTAAGCTAATTTGCTAGAAATAAAGTATCAAAGTATAATAGGGGCTAGGTGTATTTCACCTAGCCTTTAATACTATATAAATATTTATATGGAGCAAATAAAATGAAATTATTAATAGATGCGCGAAATCTTGGTTCAAAGCCTAGTGGTATAGGAATATATGCCTATAACTGGATTAAGGCTTTTGAAGAGAATGGAAGCCTTGAAGTTCATGTGATAGTTGATGTTATCGAAAGTGCGCAGATTAAAGAATTAGACTTAAATGGTAGAGTTAAAGTGCATTGTTATGGAAGGACATCAAATAAGAGCGCAAATATATTTCAGTATTTTAAATATGTGAAGCGCCTGATAGAACAGGTGCAACCAGATATTTTTTGGGAAGTCAATAACCTGGCGCCAATAAAGATTAAAAATCCATACGGGAAATATATAGTTACTATTCATGATATGTTCCCTATAACTATGCCTGAGTGTTTCGGGAAGATATATCCATACTATTTTAAATATGGAGTTGCTAAGACAATTAAATGTGTAGATGCAATACTATATGACTCTAACTATTCCAAGAAGGAAACGGAGAAATACTTCCCACTGGCTAAGAAGAAAGATTCGTTTATTTCATACATAATCATTCCGCCTATTCCTGAAATGGATGTGGAGGAAAAAGATTATTTCCTTTATATTGGCAATCTTGAAAAAAGAAAAGGCACTGATATTCTTCTAGATGCATACCAGCTATACGTAGAGCAAGGTGGTACACGTGAATTAATATTAGCTGGGAAAATCAGGGAAAATGATATAGAGACAAGGATAAAAGAATTAGACAAAAAGCTACCAGGATTTCACTACCTAGGATATATAGATGATGAAACAAGAACTAGGCTCTATAGAGAATGTGGTTGCTTTGTATTTCCATCTCGAGCTGAGGGATTTGGTATGCCAATAATAGAGGCCATGCAGTGTGGCAAGCCTGTTATTGCTAGTGATTTGGAAATATTTGAGGAGTTGGTAGGACAAGCTATTGACATGTTTGAATATCGGAATGACTCAAATGACAGTGAAAGATTATTCCAAAAGATGATTGAACAAGATAATCTTTCAGATGAAAGAGATACGAAACGGGTTGTGAATAAATATTCTGCAGATAATTTAGATAAAAAACTGATAGATTATTTAGCAGAAATATAAACGAATAATATCAATGAGTTAATTGAGAAGAGGTCATTTAAGTAGATATATCAGTAAAATGCTGAATCATCAGTGGAATTCAGCATTTTTTATGTTAAATGTGTTATAATCATGTGCTAGAATGAAATAACTGTGTAAAGATAAAAGGTAGTAGTTATAAGTATGAGCGTAACTGATAAAATATATACGATGTTGGTTATCATAAAGCCAGCGTTGACAAAAGTAATACCATTGTCATATTTGCAGAAGAAAAAGTTGCAATATGTCAATTGGTCTACTAAGCGTCTGAACAAGGTAAAACTAAAGGCATACGATAAAAGCCTTTATCCTCATGGAGTAAATTTGATTGGACCAATTCAGGATCAGACTGGTCTTGGACAGAGCTGTAGACTATTGGCAAATGCGTTGGATAAAGCAGATGTACCACACAGCATAATTGAACATCATATTACAAAGAATAGAGATAAAATTGATCATACCTTTGACAGCGAAATAGTTGATGAGCAGAAATATGATATCAATATTTTTCATATAAATATGCATGAGTTTGCCTATGCATTCAAGCATTTCGGGAAAAAATATTGGGATTACCATTACAATATTGGATATTGGTTGTGGGAATTAGAAGAATTCCCTGAAGAGTGGGTCGGTTGCATTAGTGTACTAGATGAAATATGGACTCCTTCAGAATTTGTTAGCAATTCAATCAGAAAAGTGACAGATAAGCCAGTAAGGACGATTCCGTACATTATTGAGGCACCTATAGATAGCAAATACGATAGAGCCTATTTTAATCTGCCAGAGGATAAGTTCTTGTATCTCATGATGTACGCAAGCGATAGCATGACAGAAAGAAAGAATCCTATTGGTGCTTTAGAAGCATTTAAAAGGGCTTTTGATAAAGATGATGAAAGTGTTGGATTAGTTATAAAACTAAATGGCAACAATCAAGATGATATCGACTATATATCATCATTTTTAGATGGTTATAAGAATGTTTATTTCATGACAGATAGATTGACTAAGATAGAAGTAAACAGCCTTATTTCAGATGTAGATGTGTTTGTCTCTCTACATAGAGCAGAAGGATTTGGACTTGTTATGGCGGAGGCTATGCTAAATGGTACACCATGTATAGCTACAAATTGGTCCGCAAACACTGAGTTTATGAATGATGAAGTTGCCTGCATGGTTAAATATACTAAGGCGGCACTGAAAGAGAAAATTGGGCCTTATAAAAAAGGTAGTGTTTGGGCCGAGCCAGATATTGATAGTGCTTCGGGTTATATGAAGAAGTTATATGAGGACAGTGAGTACAGAAATAGACTTACAGAGAACGCACGAAAATATATATCAGATAAATTAGGTGAGAATTATGTTACTAGCCTTATTAAAGAGGCGATAGGAAGGATTTAACAAGATAATTAGTTATGGAAGATAGTAAGAAAAAAATATGTTTTGTAGTGCAACGATATGGTTTGGAAGTAAATGGTGGTGCGGAGTTACAATGCAGACTATTTGCAGAACACATGTTGGAAGCAGGTTATGAAGTCCATGTTATTACAACAAAAGCAGTTGATTATATGACATGGAAAAATGAATATACAGAAGATACAGAAACAATAAATGGTGTAGTTGTCCATAGATTTGCTACTGAAATAGAAAGAAAGAAAAAGAAGTTCGATTTTATAAATCGTATTTTCCTGACAGGTCTTTTGCCTAAATGGGCTGAAAAATACTGGTTCAAGGCACAAGGTCCATATTCTCCTGAGTTGGTAGAATACATCAAAGAAAATAGAAACAATTATGATGCATTTATTTTTTCTACATATCTCTATTACCCTACGGTTGAAGGTATGAACTATGTAAAAGATAAGGCAATATTTATCCCAGAGGCTCATGAAGAGCCAATGATTTACCTTAATGCTCTTAAAAAAGTATTTGAAATGCCACAAGCTTATTTCTTTAATACTGATGAAGAAAGAGTTATGGCTAATAAGCATTTTGATATTAAAAATATTCCATATGAAATAGGTGGTATTGGTATAGATAAGCTAGGCGATGTTTCGGCAGAGCGATTTAAGGAAAAATATGGATTAGATAGGTACTATCTGTATGTTGGAAGAATCGAGCAAGCTAAAAATTGTGAATTGATGTTTGAGTATTTCAACAAATATAAAAAAGACAGTCACGATGAGGATATAAAGCTTGTTTTAATCGGCAAAGAGTGCATGGATATACCTGAGAGTGATGATATTATCAAGTTAGGTTTTGTCAGTGATGAAGACAAAAATGATGCGATGGCAGGAGCTGTTGCATTACTTATGCCATCGAAATTTGAAAGTCTTTCAATGGTAGTTTTAGAAGCAATGAGTCTAAATACGCCAGTATTGGTTAATGGCGAATGCGAGGTCTTGAGAGGTCATTGTAAAAAGAGTAAAGGCGCATTTTATTATTATAGTTACGAAGAGTTCTTACATGAACTGAACTATATTAACCATAATACTGATGACATGAATCATATAAAGAAAAACGCTTGTGAATATGTTGAGAACAACTATAGTTGGGATGCTATAGTTAGAAAACTGTCAAAGTTGATTAATCTGACAATTAAGGAAAAATAGGTACTAAGTATGAGTAGAGAAAATGAATATCCAGAGATATTAGAAGAGATTAAAAAAGAGGTAAAGGACGTCGATTTGTGGGTTGCTAGTTTTGATGTAATTCCTGTTAGGATGGTTCAGGTGGATGAAACTGGAGCATATAATGCATTTTTAACAAATAAAATATCATCTCGACTTAAAGGCACATTATATTGTCATGTATTTATGAAAATGCCCAAATCTATGCAAAATTTCTTTAGAAGAATAGTTGGGAAAAATCCAAAATAAAGAGAGGTACGAGTCTATATGAAAATATTACAGCTTTTGCCATGTTTATCCTATGGAGACGCTATAGGTAATGATGTAATGGCATTAGATAAAACTATAAAAGAAATGGGATATGAGACTGCAATTTATGCAGATATTATCACAGATAAAATGAAAGACAAAGGCATTAGTGTAGACCGTATGCCAAAGCTGAAAGATGATGATATAATTATCTATCACCTTGCTGTAGCATCTAAAATTAATAAGATGTTACCAAAGATGAACGGAAGAAAGATAATCATCTATCACAATATTACTCCAGGTGAATTCTACAAGGACTATAGTAAGGAATATTACTATGCATGTGATGCTGGAATTAAGGAAGCTATTGAGTTAAAAGATGTCGCAGACTACTGCTTAGCTGATTCGGAATTTAACAAAAATGATTTAATTAAAATGGGTTATACTTGCAAAATCGATGTATTGCCTATTTTGATTCCATTTACAGATTATGAGAAAAAGCCTAGTGAAAAAGTAATTAATAAATACAAAGATGACGGATATACAAACTTTGTATTTACAGGTAGAGTAGTTCCAAATAAAAAGCAAGAAGATGTTATAGCAGCTTTTTATGCTTATCAGAAGCAGTACAATGAGAAATCTCGTCTGTTTTTAGTTGGCAATTACGCTGGAATGGACAAGTATTTAACCAGACTAAAAGAATACATAGACTATTTGGGCGTGGAAAACGTGATCTTTACTGGTCATATTCCATTTGATGAAATTCTTGCATATTATCATCTTGCTGATATCTTTATGTGCATGAGTGAACATGAGGGATTCTGTGTGCCTATAGTTGAGGCTATGTGTTTCAATAAACCAATTATAGGTTATGATTATGCTGCTGTCGGAGAGACAATGGGAGAAGGCGGCTTTTTAGTAAAAGAAAAGAATCCAATTGAAATCGCTGCAATTGCTAATAGAATTCTAACTGATTCAAAGTTAAAGGAAGAAATATTAGCAAAGCAACAGAGTAGATTGGCTCATTTTTCAAACGAGGGTGTTAAAAAATTATTTGAAGAGTATATTAAGAGTTTCATAGAAACAAAATAATAAATACTTCTTTTTGAAAGGGAAAAAATGATACAAACATTTAAAGAGATATATGATTATAGGGAAATGATATTTAGTTTGGTGAGAAAAGAGCTTAGAGGACGTTACAAAGGCTCAGCATTAGGGTTCATGTGGACTTTTATTAATCCATTATTACAGTTGATGGTTTACACTGTAGTTTTCTCGGTAATCATGAAGGCTGGCATAGATAAATATTATATTTTTCTATTTGTTGCACTTGTTCCATGGATGTTTTTTAGTTCTGCACTAACCGGTGGAGCGAGTTGTATTATGGCATCCCAGGATATGGTAAAGAAAATATATTTTCCACGAGAGGTCTTACCTATCGCATATATTACAAGTGGATTTGTGAATATGTTACTTACTTTCTTAGTGGTGTTTGCGGTCTTGATTATAAGTGGGTTTGGTATTAATCCAGTCGCCCTTTTATTTATGCCAATTATAATGATTATTGAGTATTTGCTCGCAATAGGTATTGCTTTTTTAGCATCTGCTTTATCAGTTTATTTTAGAGATTTACAGTATATTTTATCGATAATATCAATGGCTTGGCAGTTTTTGACTCCAGTAATGTATTCTCAGGAGATGGTAGAAAAGCAATTGGCTCATCATCCTATGTTGTTGAGACTATGGAACTTAAATCCTACCACTCCTATGATAAATGCATATAGAGATATTTTGTATTATCAGCGTATACCGGAGTTAAAGACATTAATAGCTGCAATAATTATGGGCGTAGTTGTATTACTAGTTGGTTTGATTGTTTTTGGTAAATTAAAAAGAGGGTTTGCAGAACAGTTTTAAGGGATAACTATAATGAACAAAGAGAATGCAATAGAAGTAAGAGATGTAAAAAAGACGTTTAAAGTATATTACGACAAGGGCACTCAGCTCAAAGAGAAGCTTCTGTTTTGGAATAGAAATAAATATGAGCGAAGAGAAGTTTTAAAAGGAATTTCCTTTGATGTAAAAAAGGGCGAAGTGGTTGGACTTATAGGCCATAATGGTTGCGGTAAGAGTACAACTTTGAAGCTTCTCACTAGAATTATTTATCCGGATAGTGGCTCTGTAGAGATGAAAGGTCGTGTGTCTAGCTTGATTGAGCTGGGAGCAGGTTTCCATCCGGATATGAGTGGTAGAGAAAATATATATACTAACGCATCTATATTTGGATTATCCAGAAAAGAAATTGATAGCAGAATACAGGATATTATCGATTTTTCAGAGATAGAAGAATTTATAGATAATCCTGTTCGTACATATTCATCTGGAATGTATATGAGATTGGCCTTTTCGGTAGCTATTAATGTAGATGCAGATATATTATTGATTGATGAGATTCTAGGTGTTGGTGATGCTGGTTTCCAGACAAAATGTTTTAATAAATTGCGTGAAATAAAGCAACAAGGGACCACTATAGTAATTGTTTCTCATGCAATGGGCCAGATAGAGCAGATTTGTGATAGATCTATATGGATTCACGAAGGTTTGATAAAGGCTGATGGAACGCCTAGAGAGGTGCATCCTCTTTACATGGATTACATGATAGAGGAAAGAAAGAGAATTGAAGAGAAGGAGCTGAAAAAGAAACGAGAATCTGGAGAGATTTTCGAAGAAGATTTAGTGGAAGAAAATAATGGCGCCGCTAATAATATGAGATGGGGCAACTTCTATTCTAAGTTTAAAAAAGTACAATTATTTGATAAAGAAGATAAGGAAATCACATCTTTTTCAACAGGAGATTCTGTTAGAATTCATGCAGAGTATGAATGCAGAAAGACAATTACCGATATGGTATTTGGATTTGGAATTTATACACTTGATGACGTCTGGGTATATGGTTCGAATACTATGATTGACAGAGGTGAGAATTTTGTAGTAGAAAAGGATGGCTCTTTTGATGTCATATTAAAGGATGTTCCAATAATGCCTGGCAAATATAGAATAGATGTCAGCTTGGAGAGCGCATCAGCTGTTACAGTGGATTTCTGGAGAGATACATTAGATTTTACAGTGTATTCAATTATTGACGATAGAGGAATATTTAGAATAGAACATGATTGGAAGACCCAAGCGTAGCATACAAAGTTGAGAGTACTTTGATAGTGTGCTATACTAGGTCAGTGATTTGAATGTCATTAATGAGGAGATTTTAAATGAAAAAAGCATTAATTACAGGTATAACAGGACAGGACGGAAGCTACCTTGCAGAGCTTCTTTTAGAAAAAGGATATGAGGTACACGGTATTACTCGTCGTATTTCTATATCTAACACACAGAGAATTGACCATCTTCTTAGAGATAATAAAATCAAGATTCATGATGGAGATCTTTCTGATGGTAATAGTATTACCAGAATTATTAGCGAGGTACAGCCAGATGAGATTTATAATCTTGCTGCACAGTCACATGTAGGCAATAGTTTTGATGTGCCTATCTATACAGGCGATGTTGACGCACTTGGCGTTTTACGTATCCTTGATGCAGTTCATCAGCTCGGTCTTGATAAAAAGACAAAGATTTATCAGGCATCTACATCTGAGCTCTATGGGCAGGTTGAGGAAGTTCCTCAGAATGAGAATACTCCATTCCATCCATTTAGCCCATATGCTGTAGCTAAGCAGTATGGATTCTGGATGATTAAGGAATATAGAGATGCTTACGGTCAGTTCGCAGCCAATGGTATTCTTTTCAACCATGAGTCAGAGAGACGTGGAGAGACATTTGTTACTAGAAAGATTACACTTGCAGCGGCTCGTATATCACAGGGATTACAGGAGTGCTTGTACCTTGGTAATCTTGACTCTAAGCGTGATTGGGGTTATGCCAAGGACTATGTTGAGTGTATGTGGTTAATTCTTCAGCAGGATGAGCCAGATGACTATGTTATTGCTACAGGTGTACAGCACACTGTTCGTGAGTTTGCTACACTTGCATTCAAGCATGTAGGTATTGATGTTGAGTGGCAGGGCTCAGGTATCGATGAAAAGGGTATTGATAAGGCTACAGGTAAGGTGGTAGTTGCAGTTAGCCCTGATTTTTATCGCCCTACAGATGTAGTAGATCTTTGGGGAGATCCTACTAAGGCTAAGACAAAGCTTGGTTGGAATCCACAGACAACAAGCTACGAGGATTTAGTTCGTATTATGGCTGAGCATGACTTAGAATTAGCTAAGCGTGAAAAAGCATTTCAGTAAGATATATTAGCAAGTAATGAAAGGGTATGCTCGTGCGAGGATACCCTTTTTGAGATTAAAGGAGAATTATTTATGAAGTCGCTTGTTATAGGTGGAGCAGGATTTGTAGGTGCGTATTTAGTTAGACATTTGAAAAATGATTTGGGACAGGATGTTGTTGTTACAAAGATGGAACACGAGAGTCTTGATATTGATGGTATAGATATGAATAGTATTGAGATAGAAAATCTCAATATATTAAACGAGGACGAGATAGTAGAACTTTTTAATAAAGATAGACCAGATTATATTTTTCACTTAGCAGCGCAAAGCTCGGTATCTGTATCATGGAAGAATCCGAAACTGACAGTAGATGTAAATATAAAAGGCGCGGTAAATCTGCTTGAAGCTTTACGTAAAATAGATTTTAAACCTAGAACACTTATAATCGGTTCGGGAGAGGAATATGGTCATATACGGGCCAATGAAACACCTATTACAGAGGATAATAACACACGCCCAGGAAACATATATGCAGCTACAAAAGCATGCCAAAATATGCTGGGAAAAATCTATGCAGATGCTTATGGATTAGACGTGGTTATGGTAAGAGCTTTCAATCACATAGGTCCTAATCAGACACCACTATTTGTTGTGGCAGATTTTTGCCAGCAGGTAGCTATGATTGAGGCTGGAAAACAGGAGCCTGTTATAAGAGTTGGAAATTTAAGTGCCGCTAGAGACTTTACTGATGTCAGAGATGTGGTAAGAGCCTATGCTATGTTAGTTGAAAAGGGCGAATCTGGAGAAACATACAACGTAGGAAGTGGTAAGGCTGTTGTTATAGATGATATCTTAAGGATGATTTTGAAGAATTCTACAAAAGAAATAAAAGTAGAAGTAGATACAAACAAACTTAGACCAGTGGATGTGCCTATTATTGAGGCGGATATTACAAAATTACAGCAGGCTACAGGATGGGCAAAAGAGATTGAGTTGGAACGGACCATTAGGGAGACGCTTGATTATTGGAGAGTAAAAGTATGAGAAATCGGTATAGAGTATTAATAATACTCGAAGTAGTTCTGATAATGTTAATTCATTGTGCTTCTATAAAGTATTTTTATGGTTTTACAATGTCTGAAGATGAGCTCGGATATTGGGGGGCAGCCGCCAAATTTGCAGGATTAAACTGGGGGAATGTACTTGAGAATACATCATACTATTCTTGGGGGTACAGTCTAGTACTTAGTTTGTTGCTTCGATTTGTTCATACTCCAATAATAGTGTATCGAATAGGACTGATAATGAATGCAGTCTATTTGGTGATATCATTTCTTGTCAGCACCGCGTTATTTAATAGGATATTTAAGGATACATCAAGAGAAATAATCAGTATAGTATGCTTTGTAGTAAATCTAAGCGCTGGTTATTATGTTAATTCTAAAATTGCATGGGCTGAGTGTTTCTTGGTGATGATGACATGGCTTGTATTGTATCAAGCTTATTTGATATATGAAAAAAAGACTGTTATGAGACAGTTGATTTTTGTTGTTGAATTGATTTATGTATATTTTGTACATATGCGGACAGTTCCATATCTAGTGTTTGGAATAATATATTTAGTTGTTGTAAATATATGTGATTCCAAAACACAAAATAGGAATATTAAGAAACAGGTAGTAATATCTGCCGTGCTTTTAGTGGTGCTTTGCGTACTGTTTATAAGCGGTAATTATATAAAGCAATATATACAAGCCAATTTGTATGGAAATAACATTTTAAATAATGACTATTTTTCAATTATTTCTTCTGTAGGGAGAGATTCAGTAGCTACTACAATAAAGAAAATATTGAACGAAGCAATGGGAGTTTTTTTCTATTTCTATTCAATTTCTTTTGGGATGATAATGTGGGGATTGATAGAAATAATTATTAAAACCAAAGAATGGATCAGAAACAGAGAGATTTCACTAGCCGCGTTTAATTATTTCGCAATGCTTTTGTTTATAGGAGAATGCGCTGTTACATGTGTGTTTATGAGAAATGATGGTAATACATCTAGAATTGACCAACTGATATATGGTCGCTATGCAGAGCATGCAATGGGATTTCTACTTATATATGGCATATTGAAATTTTTAACCATAGATAAAAGTAAGAGAAAAGTATTTTGGGGCCAATCTATATTTTATGTTCTGATATGTTTATTATTTAGTCATCACATAAAAGGGTGTGATTTTGGAGAAGATGTATACTATCAGTCTGCTTGTGCAGCAGGATTATTTAAAATCTGGCAGAAATATGGACTTAACATATTATACATAGCTGGAATGGTACTTTTGATAGGAGTATTATTATTAATTTCAACTATGATTAAGATGAAAACAAAAAGGTGTTTTGCATATGCATTCCTATCGGTAATCGTGGTGTTAGTGTGGCTTATAAACGGTAGAGCTTCAGTTAGTCAGTATGCCCCATACCAAGGAAAGGTAAAAATATTATTTGATAATCAAAATGCTCTAAGGGATTATAATGCAGATGATGAGATAGCTTTTGTATCTGATTCTGCATATAGTACTCGCGGCAATGTGCAATTGTATGTGAAGGACAAACCTATTCAATGTTTACATACTGATATTAGTATGGACGAATATAGCAAATATAAAATGATTATTACAGAATTTACAATGGACCAGAGTGAATTCGAAGGACAGTTAATAGACGCTGGATATGAGCTTAAGTCTGATTTGGGATTTTATAAGATATATAAGAATATGAATTAATAACAGAAGAGAAAGCCTTAAAGTGTAAACTTTAAGGCTTTGTATTATTAGAGTCATAATCAACTTTGCGCGAATGATACTGAATATCCTCTAGTATTTTTCTGTTAGCAGCAATAGTATCTCCAAGTAAACCGGCTATAAATGTCATAAAACTTGCAAGTAACAAAATAACTGCTAAAAGAAGTGATTGAATGTGCCCATCTGCTGTGTGATTAAAGTAAAAATATAAATAACGAATACAAATAAGTAAACCTAATGTAAAAGGTACCGTACTAACTAATGTGAAGAATTTGAGTGGCTTATACATGATATAAGCTCTTATGATTGTAAGCATAGACCTTTTGACATAGCCCAACATACTACTAAAGAGTCTTGAAGGGCGTAACTCTCCATTAGTACGAATTGGAACCCATGTCATAGGAAGTTTTGAACGACCAGCCTGAACGATAGTTTCAAGTGTATATGTGTAGTCATTTGTAACATTCAATCTGAGTGCAGCATTTCTGCTATATGCTCTGAAACCACTTGGAGCATCAGGTATATCAGTGTTTGAAGCTTTTCTTACAACCCAGCTTCCAAAATGTTGGAGTTTCTTTTTTACAAAAGAGAAGTGTGCTGTTTCATCAATAGGACGAGCACCAATAACGATGTCAGCTTCTTTGTTAATAATAGGACGAACAAGCTTTTCAATATCATCACCATTATATTGGTTATCAGCATCTGTATTTACAATGATGTCAGCGCCATTTCTAAGGCAAGCATCGAGACCAGCCATAAAGCCCTTTGCTAAGCCTCTGTTTTGAGTGAAACTAACGACATGATGAACACCCCAATTTTTTGCCACCGCTACAGTGTTATCAGAGCTGCCATCATTTATAATTAGGTATTCGATTGTGTCAATGCCATCTATATGTTTTGGTAAATCATTTAAAGTGACTTCAAGTGTTTTTGCCTCGTTAAGGCATGGTATTTGAATAATTAATTTCATACTATAAACCTCAGTAATAAGTTTTCTACTACAATATAATACAATAATGTGTTAAAATCATAAAGATTAAAATTGGAAATATTAGGAGGTATTTTTTGAAAATAGTACTTATAGGCCCAGTTTATCCATATAAAGGCGGTATAGCTCATTATACAAGTTTGTTATATAGAGCGCTTTCAAAAGAAAATGAGGTGACACTCATATCATATAAAATGCAGTATCCTAAGTTGCTTTTTAAGAAGGAACAGAAAGATTATTCTAGTGATACCTTTAAGGTTGATGAGGCAAAGTTTTTAATTAATACAGCTAACCCATTTAATATTATTAGTGTTGCAAAGCAAATTAATAATATGAATCCTGACGCTGTATTAATACAGTGGTGGCATCCTTACTTTGCACCATGTTACAAAATATTGACTAGTCACTTAAAGAGACGAATAAAAGTATTTTATACATGTCACAATGTCTTTCCACATGAAAGATTTCCAATGGATCGATTTTTGACTAAGCTTGTACTAAAAAAGGGGGATGGATTTATTGTTCATTCAAAAGAAGAGTTTAATGAGATACATCTAATAAAGAGTGGTGCAAATTGCATATTTAATCCACATCCTACTTATAATGCGTTTAAAATTAGAAATATATCGAGGAATGAAGCTGTTAGAGAAATAAGAGAAAAAGATGGATTACAAATAGATATAGACTCTCAGCTTCTATTGTTTTTTGGCTTTGTACGTGAGTATAAAGGACTAAAATATTTATTAAAAGCACTTTCTGCGGTTGCCACAAATTTACCTAAAAGCAAATTGATGGTGATTGGTTCTTTTGGAAAGGATAAAGATGATTATTTAAAACTTATTGATGATTTACATATAAATCATAATGTTTTTATAAAAGATACATACACACCAGATGATGAGGTTGAAAAGTATTTTGCTGCTGCAGATATAGTGGTAGCGCCGTATATAGATGCGACACAGAGCGGAATAGTCCAAATAGCATATGGCTTTGAAAAACCTTGTCTAGTAACAGACGTTGGTGGATTGCCAGATGTAGTGACAGATAAAAGAACTGGGTATGTTGTTAGTGCAGGCTCTTCTGAAGAAATATCAGAAGCAATAATGGATTATTTTTCTCATAATAGAAAGAATACTATGGTTGAAAAGGTACGAGAAGAGGCGTATCGCTTTAGTTGGGAACGTATGTGTGAAGCGGTGGGGCTTTTGGCAAGGTACGAGGATTCATGATTCTTAGATTATTTGAATATTTAGTTCATATACTTCTATGATAATTAGTAGAAAGAATATAGAGAAAGGAAAATTCCAAGTTTTATAAAAATTAATTGGATGAGTATAGAATATGGCAGTCAAATTATTATATATAGCACAAGTTGATGTGTATGCCAAATCAACGGATGGATTGATGCAGGAGAGCAAACGGCATCGAGATTATCTTTCAAAAATGTATGATGAAGATGATATTATTGATTTGATGATTTGTAAGGGTACATCGAATGGAAATAGGTTATATTACTATCCCTTATTAAATAAGGTTATAAATAGGATGTTATCTATTAAAGGGATGAGTTTTTCAAATCCGTTACTTTTTCCTATTGCTTTGTTGCGTGTTAGAAGGTTGATAAAAAAAATAAATCCCGAAGTAATATTTATGGATGGAAGTTTATTGGGAGGAATGCTGCCTAGAAAGATTAAAGCTGAAAAAATAGTTTTTTTTCATAATATAGAATCTGAAAAGGTAAACAATAAGATTAAAAATAAGGGTATACAGTATTATCCAACTTATATCGCAGCATTAAAAAATGAAAAACGAGCTGTTAAGAATGCGGATAAAGCAATATGTCTTAATGAAAGGGATGCAGATTTATTAGAAAAAATATATGGAAGAAAGGCTGATCTAGTACTTCCATGTAGTTTTTTTGATCGTTTTATAGAAAGCAAGGCTAAATATGACAATAAAAAGAAAATTTTATTTGTTGGAACATTGTTTGCATCAAACGAGGATGGAATAAGGTGGTTTGTTGATAATGTGATGCCTTATTTTAAAGATGTAATACTGTATATTGTTGGTAAAGGCTTTGAGAAAAAAAGAGATGAACTGTCACGGGAAAATGTTATAGTTGAAGGGTATGTTGAGAATGTAGAGGATTACTACTATCACATTCCAATTGTAGTTATGCCATTATTATATGGTGCGGGAATGAAGCTAAAAACAGCAGAGGCAATGATGTACGGAAAGTGCATAATTGCTTCGGATGAAGCTTTACAAGGTTATGAGGTAGATGAGGTCGAACATATATATAGATGTAATACGGCAGACGAATTTATTAGTTCATTGAAAACAGCGTTAACAATTGACTATAAAAAAGGGTACTTAGACGATGTGAGAAATACATTTTTAAAAAAGTATGAGTCAGCTGGACAGTTTGAAAGATTTAGAGATGTCTTTCATAAGTGACTATCCGTTTATGAAAATATAACGTTTGAAAAAATAACGGTAGTATGAACTAAGTACATAATATAATTCTGAGTTATAGTAAGCCCTAATGCAAATGGATACTAAGGGAAAGAAATGGTGGCGTTAGATTATGAAAAAAATTGTATTCATAACAGCAAATGATTTATTCGATGAGAACGGGAATGGTGGGAGTAAGTGTGCTAAAAGAAATTATGATTTGTTAGAAAAACATTTTGGGAAAGAGAATATTTCAGTTGTGTTGCTTACACTCCCTAAGTATATTACTGAGGTTAAAGGAATCACAATGAAATGTTTTCCGCAACCGAGAAATATATTTGATATTATTATTGCTAATTGTATGGGATGTAAAAAATATAGACATAATGATGAGCGGAAAATACGTGACTACATTGATAGTGTGCAACCAGATTATGTTTATTTTGAATGCTCTAATATCACAAAATTATTGAGAAAAAAAGCGCTTTATAAGCAGGTGGTTTTTTTTCAAAATGTAGAGGCTGACTATGCATGGAATAAGGTAAAAAAAGAGGGTTGGAGATATTTACCTGCTTTTTTTACTTCATTAATAAATGAAAAAAAAGTTAAATATGCTGATATATTAATATGTCTCAATGATAGAGATAAAAAGAGACTAAAAGAAAAATATGGATTTGATGCAAATTGCTGCTGGCCAATAACATTTAAAGATTTATTTGAGAAAAGTAAACTGCGCGTTAAAGAAAAAAATAAATTATTGTTTTTAGGAAGTAATTTTGGTCCGAATAGGGATGGTATTAAGTGGTTTATTGAGAATGTTATGCCTCATTTAAGCGGATATATTCTTGATGTAGTTGGAAAAGGGTTTGAGGAATTAAAAGATAGTTATGCAGGATATTCGAATGTCAATATTATAGGCACGGTTGATAATCCAAGCGATTATTATTATACGCATAATATTGTTGTAATGCCAATATTATATGGAGCGGGAATGAAAGTTAAGACAGCAGAGGCAATGATGCATGGAAATACAATAATTGCTACAGACGAGGCTTTGGAAGGCTATGAAGTAGATGGAATTGAGGGCATATATAGATGTAATACGGTTGAACAGTTTGTATCAACGATAGAGAATATAAAGCAAATTTCATGCGGATATAATGAAAATGTTCGAACATGTTTTTTGGAAAAATATGAAACAAGTGTACTTAAGGGGACTTTAAATAGTTTATTTGTTGATTGATATTAAATGAGAAATAATTATAAAGAGATGTTTAGTTTAGTGTTTAAAACCTTATGAGAGGGATGATAGAACGCTTGGAGAGCGATATATGAGTTATTTTGTTTTATTTCTAATAAATTTAGTTTTTATTTTTATTGGTGTAGTTTGTAAGTACGGGGAAGAACAAATTGATTTTGGTGAGTGCTTTATGATATCAAATGTATTATTTTGCATTAGATACTTAATAATTTCGATACCGTTATTATATTTTGATTATTTTTCCGTAAAAAAAACACTTGTTATATTGATTTTTTTGAGCGCTGCTTATACGGTAATCTCATTTATCAGAAAAAAAGGGTCTAGAAGAGTGACATTTAATAAAGAGTTCTTATTTATACTCCTTCTTTTTTTGTGTGTGTATCCATTAATAAGAATAACGGCGCAAGATATTAGTGATGTTTCTGATCAAGGGGCATATTTTAAGCACTATTCATTATTATATTATGGAGAAAGTTATAATTCTTTTGAATTAAATGAAAAGGGAATTATTTCTCAAAATGTTGATCAAGGAGTAGATGATTTACAAAAAGATTTGGTTTGTTTTTATTCGAAAGATAGTACAATTTATTCTATTCATGCAATAAAAACATGGTGTGTGATTTGGGCGCTATTTGGAAAAATATTTGGTTTTTATAATGGACTATTATCAATTAATTATTTATATTATTTATCGGCACTGATAATATTTTATATATTAAAAAGAGTTAGTGATAATAGGATTACTTACTTTGGCTTGTTTATATTATATTCATTATCACCAGTAGTTCTTTATATTGCAAAAGCAGGGTTGACAGAATCTTTATATGGATTGCTGCTATTGGCTGGATTGTATGCGCTGATTAGGAGTAAGAATGAAAAAAAGTGGGCTTGTTTTGCTGGGATTAGCTTTGGAATATCTTCTTTTGTGCATATTTCATATGTTGTCTTAATCTTCCCATTATTTCTTTTGTTATACATACTATCATTCTTCGATAGACGATATAATATAGTTAATGGCATGCAAATGTTACTTTACGCCTGCTCGTTATGGTACATTAAGAAATTATCTCCAATATATTGTGAAGATCAGTATAATAAGTTGACTGGCGGGCATAATATAGAATTATTTTGCTTTATTTCTGCTTTTAGCATAATTTTTGTGTTTGTGCATCCATTTTTACAAAATAAGGTAGTAGAAGCTGAGAAGTGGATTTATATAAAATCAGTTTTTGAACAACAAAAGAAATGGTTCAGTAGAGAAATAAAAGCTGCATTGATTCTAATAGTTGTATTAATTAAATATAGAGCATCAATATTAATTAATACTAGAGATTATGAAATTGTAGGAGATGGAGCGAGTTGGAATTTACGCAATTCTTATGTAGGAACCAACAATGCCTTCTATCATTTGAATATTGTAAATATTGCTAGAGCTACAGGCATTGTTATTTTGGTGGTGGTCGTCTTATTTCCGATTATTTCTAACCATATGACTAGAGAACTAGGATGTTATTATGGCGTGTTCTTATACTTTTTATTTTATAATTGTGTGATTACTATAGACACACCATTTAACTATTATGCGTCTAGGTATTTTTATCCTATATTGTTACCGATGGTTTTTATCATCTTTTCCGTACTACCGCTTAGTAAAAACGTTATAATTGCGTGCCTGATATGTGCAGTTATTTTTTGGTGGCAATTTCTACCAGCATTTGCTCAGGGAGGGCCTAAGGTTGGAGAATATGAAATACTTGAGGATACGCTGGCGAAAATTCCGGCGAATAGCATTGTTTTAATGGATGAAGATAGTTCAGATTTGAACACCATGCTGACTAGTAATTTGAGAATTATTAACCACAACCTAGTTTATAATTATAAGGATAAAGAGGAAATTCTAAATTATTACGAAAATCAGAGTGTGTATGTGATATCGAGTGATGAAAAAGACGGAAAAAAAATATTAGTAAATGGTGTATATAGCGTGCAGGGAAGTTTCGGTAACGGAGCAAATGGTTCTTATGCAACTAGTGTAGGTGAATCTTTTGTGTCTATGAATATTTATGAGTTGAGATAACTTGAAAAATAAGATAATAACCATGAAATTTAAAAGAACCTAAAAAGGATTTGTACTTAAATCTTATGCGAGGATATACTGAGAATAGAAATGTCAGACGATGAGCCAGGAGATAGTTATATGGAATGATAACACTTGTGAAAGGCTATTATTGCGTGGAAGTAAATTGTTTCATATTTTTTTGACTTTGGCATCTGAAATGGTGCCATTTGTTTTATCTTGGTAGTCTACAATAAATGTATACGATTAAAAATATAGTATTGAAATTTTATAAGTTACAAGGAAGGAGTAATAAGCTATAGCGGAACGTTATTATTGATATCGTTCAAGAAATGGTGATTTGTGGTATATGCAAAAAAACAGATATTATGGTTATGATTTGTTGCGAACAGTTAGTTGTATAACGGTTGTCATGTTACACATCTCGTCTATGTACATAAAAGATGATTTTAGCACGATAGTAAGTATTAATGACTATAATGTAGCAGGATTTTTTAGAGTAATGTCTAATCTTGCTGTGCCATTATTTGTTATGTTAAGCGGTGCTCTATTAATAGAAAAAACGGAGAATATTGATTATAAGAGCTTTTACAATAAAATGTGGAATCGTATTGCGTTTCCAACTATTTTGTTTAGTGCACTATATGTTTCTATGCATTATGGAGAAATATTCGTAGCAGAAACTATAGGTATAGAATCACAGGATGATAATTATCTTTTACCAATAATTAATTGGTTAAAGGGTGAACCAAATCAGACAATGTGGTTTATGTATATGATAATAGGATTATATATTATGACTCCAATTCTTATTGAAATTAAGAAGACTATTTCTATTAGGATGTGGAGGATGTTATCGCTTGGGCTATTTGTTTTAGGCATTATTATTAATTATACGTGTGAATTAAGCTGGGTTCTCTGGTGGACTGAATGGATTGGTTACTTCACTCTCGGGAATGTTTTGTGTGGATTGAGAAATAACTGTATGGCTAAGAAAGAAAAATGGATTATTTTTTGGGTATTACTAGTTTTTTCCTATGGAGTGAATGTATTAAATTGGTTAATTAATTCCTTTAACAAAGAGGAAATATCTATTCCGACATCTTTTTCTCTTTCGGTTATTATAGGCTCAATTTTGAGCTTTATAGCGTTTTCTTTATGGGAGGGGGAAAAAGAGAATATTGTTATTAATGAGGTGGCAAAATACTCGCTAGGAATATATTTAATTCATCCACTATTTGTTGAAGTGATGATGCAAGTGTGTGGTAGAGTGCTTAAATGGTTTCCTCCTGCTTATTTAACTCCTTTATACGCTGTGTTGATTACTATGCTTTCTTATTGGATGTCTATTATTTTGGATAAATTTGGATTGTTATGCAAGAAATAGAAATTGATTTATGTTATTAAATGAAAGGAAATAAGATTAATTTAAATTAATCAAAAAAGAACAGTATGATTGAATTGTCTATATGTATTCCTACTTACAATAGATGTGAATATTTAAAACAAGCTGTAGAAAGCGTAATTAAGCAATTAAAAGGCGATTATTGTGAGAAGGTTGAAGTAGTTATTTCTGATAATTGTTCTACAGATGATACGGATAAGATGATTTCTATTATAGAAGAACAGTATCCTGATGTGAAAATAGTATATAGTAAATCAGCTGAAAACTTGGGGGCAGATAGAAATTTCTTGAGAGTCATATCGTTAGCAAGTGGAGATTATTGCTGGTTCCTTGGTAGTGATGATATGATAGCAGAAGGAAGTTTGGAACGAGTGCTTAAAGAAATCAAAGAAAAGCATACCATATATATATCGGATAGGTATAATGCAAGATTGCAAGATATGGAAATAGAGGGAAAGCAGCGTTTTTTTAAAGAAGATGTATTAGGAAATAAGGTATTCTATTTTAAAGATGAAAAAGACTGGGATTTTTATTTGAACAGATGTATTTCGTTGGGGGCTATTTTTAGTTATCTATCATCTATTGTGTTTGATAGAGGCAAGTGGAATAGTATTTCAACTGAATATTATAATAAATATATAGGAACAGCATATATACATGTTGTAGTGCTTATGCTGGTTTTGAAAAACTTCCCTGAGGCATCTGTGAAATATTTGGCAGAACCTATTTCAATAAACAGAGAGGGGAACGATTCATTTTTTGATAATGATTACAAGAGAGTTATGTTAGATTATAACGGGTATATTAAAATAAGTAATTTGTTCGAGGAATCATTACTGATTAAGAATGGTATAAGAGAAGTTGTTAGGCGTGAAAGAAATAGTTTGAATTTTAAAATTTTACTTTTAACTAAAAATGACGATTATCAAAAATTAATTAATACTATGAGAGATTTGGGGTATAGTAAAGGCGAGATTAAACTCATAGACACACTGAGATCTTGTAGAATTATTAGTTTACCCTTAGCTTTAATTTTTAAGTTGAAAAAAATGATTCATAAAAAGGAAAAAATGTAATGAAAAAGGCAGAATTGGGTAAATATATAGCAGATAAAAAAACACTTATCAGTATGGTAGCAAATATGTTTATTAAAGGCGCGGGTTTTTTATTAAGCTATTTGTATATACCGTTATTGCTTTCTTATTTAGAAGATGAAAAATATGGATTGTGGGCGACAGTTCTATCTATTGGAACTTGGATAACGCTTTGTGATGTTGGAATAGGAGGAGGCTTAAGAAATATATTAACAGCTGAGATATCAAAAAAACAGTATGAAAAGGCAAAGGAATCAGTTTCTACAGCATTTTGTGTACTTTCAATTTTATCGTTTTGCTTATGGCTTGTTTTGGTTTTTGTAACTATATCATATGGATGGTCACGTTTATTTGGTACTAGAATAAGTTTAAATGTGGCAATGTTTATTAGCTATTCGTTTATTTGCATTAATTTGATTTTATCTTTAGTTAATGTAATCCTATATTCGTTACAGATTTCGGAGCAAGTAGGATTAGTAAATTTGTTGGGGGGAATAATTAATCTTATAGGGATAATGTATATAAGTTCATTTTCACACGCCAATATTATTTATGTGGCGATAGTTTATGGATTGAGTATTACGGTTCCTACGATAGTCAATAATTATTGGGTTTTTAGAAAATATTCGTATTTAAAACCTAGTCTAAAATTTTTTAATAATGGAAAAACCAAAGAGCTACTTTCTTTAGGAGTGATTTTTTTTGTATTACAAATAGCAGGTTTGATGCTGATGGCGACTGATAATATTATTATTACAAGATTATTTGGTAGTGCAAAGGTTACACCAATAGAAATAGCAAATAAATTATTTAGTATTATAAAAGCATTTTTTGCTGCATTAGTTATACCGGTTTGGTCACGAACTACTATGGCATTTACGGAGCGTGATTTCGCATGGATTAAGAAAATGTACAGTCAACTCATTTTATTTTTAGTTGTTTTTGGAGTTGGAGTTATAGTTTTGTGTACTATTGTCCATCCAATCTGTAAAATATGGTTAGGTAAAGATATTGAATTTGGTAATGGGGTTTTAACTATAATTGCATTTGGAACGTTTGCTGAAATGGTTAATACTGCATTTTATAGTTTATTAAATGGACTTGGAAGGATAAAGATACAGCTATTGGTTTCAGTTATACAAATAGTTTTAAACATTCCGCTTTCAATTTATCTTGCTACTTCATGCGGTATGGGAGTGTTAGGAGTAAAACTGTCTACTACATTATTGTTTGTGTTTGGCTGTTTTGTTTATATTATTTATACAAATATTAGCATTAAAAGTCTAGAATAGGTAAGATAGAATTTTTGAAATAGCAACAATATTACAAAAATAAGGAGATTATTAATGAAAGTAGTATTACTTGCAGGAGGATATGGAACACGTATTTCGGAAGAATCACAATATAAACCTAAACCAATGATTGAAATAGGGGGCAAACCAATTTTATGGCACATTATGAAAGAGTATTCGTATTATGGATACAATGAGTTTGTTATTTGTGCAGGTTATATGCAACACTATATCAAAGAATGGTTTGCTGATTATTTTTTGCATAACAGCGATATTACATTTGATTATACTAATGGTGAGAGAAATATCATTGTTCATGATCAGTATCTAGATAAATGGAAGGTAACAGTTGTTGATACAGGCCTTAAGACTATGACAGGTGGTCGTATTAAGCGAATCCAGAAGTATATTGGAGATGAGCCATTTCTAATGACTTATGGTGATGGGGTTTGTGATGTAAATATTAATGAGCTTGTTGAGTTTCATAAGTCTCATGGAAAGATAGCAACTCTTACAGCTGTTCGTCAGGACCAATCAAAAGGGGTTTTGGATATTGGTGGTGACAACGCGGTAAAGCGATTTAGAGAGAAGAGAGCATCGGATGGTGTGCCTATTAATGCTGGTTATATGGTCCTTCAGCCTGAAATATTTGATTACATTGAAGGTGATGATACCGTATTTGAGCGTGAGCCACTAGAGAAACTCGCCTCTCAAGGAGAGCTTATGAGTTACACTTATGATGGATTTTGGCAGTGCATGGATACCAAGCATGAGATGGACAAATTAAATGAGATGCTTGAAAAAGGAAAAGCTCCATGGAAAAAATGGTAATTTAAACTCGCTATGAAATAGTATATATAAATTTTAGGAATGAGGAATTTTATGTCTAATTGGAAAACCGAAGAAGAAGCTAGAGAGCAGATTAAGGCTCTTGTAGCAGATTTTTATCATGATTTTAAAGCTCCAAAGGAGTCAAAGGAGAACTTTAAGCCAGGCGATAGAATTAGTTATGCAAGCCGTGTATATGATGAGAAAGAGATGCAATCCCTTACAGATGCAATGCTTGATTTCTGGCTTACAACAGGTCGTTTTTCGGACCAGTTTGAAAAGGAGTTTGCACAGTGGATTGGTGTTAAGTTTGCTCACCTTGTAAACTCAGGTTCATCCGCTAATCTTATTGCATTTATGACGCTTACAGCGCCAGAACTTGGTGATAGACAGATTAAGCGTGGTGATGAAGTGATTACTGTTGCGGCAGGATTCCCTACAACAGTTACACCTATGATTCAGTATGGAGCAGTTCCAGTATTTGTAGATGTCACTGTTCCTCAGTACAATATTGATGTTACAAAGCTTGAGGCAGCACTTAGTCCAAAGACTAAGGCTGTTATGATTGCACATACACTTGGTAACCCATTTGATTTAAAGGCAGTAAAGTCATTCTGTGACAAGCACAATTTATGGCTTGTAGAGGATAACTGCGATGCACTTGGAACTAAGTATACAATCGATGGCGAGACTAGATTCTCAGGTACATGGGGAGATATAGGTACGTCATCATTCTATCCACCACATCATATGACAATGGGTGAGGGCGGTTGCGTTTATACTAACAACCCACAGCTTCATAGACTTATACTTTCATTCCGTGACTGGGGACGTGATTGTATTTGCCCTTCTGGTCAGGACAACTTCTGTGGACATAGATATGATGGTCAATATGGTCAGCTTCCACAGGGATATGATCACAAGTATGTATACAGCCACTTTGGTTACAACCTTAAGGTTACAGATTTACAGGCTGCAGTAGGCGTGGAGCAGCTCAAGAAGTTCCCTTCATTCATCGAGAGACGACGTCATAACTGGGCTAGACTTCACGATGCTCTTGCTAAGAGCTCAGCAGCTGACAAGCTCATCCTTCCAGCTCCAGCAGAGAATTCTGAGCCTAGCTGGTTTGGTTTCCTTATCTCTGTTAAGCCAGAGAGCGGTGTAAAGAGAAACGATGTTACAAAGTATATCGAGGAGCACAATGTTCAGACTAGACTCCTCTTCTCTGGTAATCTAATTAAGCATCCATGCTTTGATCAGATTAGAGATACAGATGCTTATCGTGTAGTTGGTGAGCTTGAGAATACAGAGTACATTATGAACAATACATTCTGGGTAGGTGTATATCCAGGAATGACAGATGAGATGATAGATTATATGGCACAGGTAATTGTAGAGGCTATAGAGCAGAAAAAGTAGGAGTTTAATAGAATGATATTAATGACAGGAGCAACAGGATTTCTAGGTAGTAATCTTGCAAAAGCGCTTGTTGAACGCGGATTTGATTTAATTTGTATTTATAGAAATAGTTCATCTTTTAGTAGACTACACGATGTTTATGAAAGGATAACTTGGATACAAAATAATGAGGACGATATAACAAAAGCGTTTGAAGAGCATGAAATCGATGTTATTCTCCATTGTGCCACGGATTATGGTAGAGATAATACTTCAATGATAAGTGTTATCAAATCAAACATAGAATTTCCGTTATATCTTTTTGAATTGGCTATAAAGAATAAAGTGAAATTTTTTATAAATACAGATACTTTTTTTGAAGATGAATTAAAGAATGGATGGATATCTAATTCAAAAGTGTATTTGAATAATTATGTTAAAACAAAGTTTTTCTTTAAAAACATAGTTAGTGAAAATATAGAGGCATATGATATTTCATTGATAAATATGAAATTGCAGCATATTTATGGAAAAAATGATGATGATACAAAATTTGTACAATTTTTGACAAATTCCTTAAAGAATAACATGCAAAAATTAGAGTTAACAGCGGGAGTTCAAACTAGAGACTGGATATATATTGATGATGTTGTGGATGCTTATATTATAGTGATTGATAATCTTTCGAAGTTTAAAACAAGCGCGGTTTTAAATTTTGAGGTTGGAACAGGTATAGAGACTTCCTTGCGAGATTTTTGTTTGTTAATGAAGCAGATAAGCAATGCTACAACAGAATTTGTTTTTGGAGCGAGGGAAATGAATGAAAATGAATTACTTAGTTCTAAAGCAGACAATGCTTCTTTAAGGCAACTAGGGTGGAAGCCTCAAATAAGTCTAAAAAAAGGAATTCAATTGTTATTTGATGAATCTGATCGAAAGTAGTCAGTAAAAAATAAGATATCAGTTAAGAATTATGATGAATATTAAAGAAAAAAATGTAAATAATAAAATAATAACATACGGGATTGTGGCGCTTGCTTCAATCCTTTTATTTGTATCATTGTTTGGAGTGACTTGTCTCAATCCATTAAATATAGAGTGGTTATTAAAGAATCCTGATTTGTATAATCATTATTTGAAATGGGATGCATTTAGACATAGTGATTTTACTTTTCCTATTATGGGAAGTAATACCATATCTTATCCAGACTATTCATCATACATTACAAGAGATAATGTATTGTTTCTTGAGCTAATTTTTAAGATATTATCTCCTATATTACCTGTGAGTTTCCAATACTTTGGAATATGGGGATTGATATGTTTTCTTTTACAGGGGGTATTTTCGGTAAAACTGTTTTCAAAACTCTGTGAGGATAACAACAAGATACTTGCCTCTAGCATTATTTACTTGGTCTTTATGTCTATTATGGGCAGGATGTATATCGGAACAGCTATGTCTGCTCAGTGGATGCTTACTTTGATGGCTATTCTATTTTTTGATTATGTAAAAAAAGTCTATAGCTTAAAGCAAGTATATTGCTATACTGGTATTATTTCTGTATTGGCAGGATTGATTTCTCCATTCTATTCAATTATGTTTTTATGTTTTTTGTTTGGATGCGCTGTTTGGGAAGGACTGAATAAATCTGAAGTAATTGCAATAAAAGCTTTTGGTATATCATTAGTTATTAGTTATATATTATTAATTATTTTTGGTGGAACTGATGAGCTTGGTAATGGTATTACATTTAAAATGCCATTGTTGAGTTATTATGCAAAGAGTGAAGATGCCTATAGGGTCTATATAGGATTAGGAGAATTATTACTTTTACTATATATAGGCTACACATTATTCGAAGGGAAAAAGATAGTAAATATTCTGAAGAATCGATGGAGATATATAGTTTCGATTCTAGTTATTATAGCGCTTGTTGGTACAATATTGGTGTTAAAACCATCAATTAGTAGAAATATTGTTCGTACCCCAGATGCATTGAGTTTTTATAACACTTTGTTAGAAACTATAGTGGTTGCAGCATTTGTGATTGTTATTCCTATAGCATATGCGATAGTTTATGTTTTAAAACTGTATGATAAAAAGAAAATAGCACTGATTTTTGCCATAGTTCTTTTAATGCAACTTGATAATATAAATTCTGTGTATTCAGCAGCACATAGTAAAGAGTATGCAGTTAATGTATATGATATTGTGTTAGAAGATACCGAGTTTTGGAAGAGTATAGCAGATGATGGTGAATTACACGAGCTAGTATTCATGTACAATGCTTCAAATGACGATTTGGTTCGATGGGCGCTTGATAACGAAATGGTAATATCTAAGGGTGCATATTCTAGTGATAATCATTTTAATATGTATAGTGAATTATTAGATGAACCTGATAAAAATACTATATTTATTTTTAACGCCGAAGATAAAAGTATTGATTATATGAACTATGATAATCTTCATTATTATCTAGCTGATGGATATGTAATTGGCTGTAAGAATGAATTGGAGAATGCAGAGAGTGAATCAATAACTGCAAGTCAGCTGTGTACACGAGTTTTTGAATCAGATGAAATATACGTGGAAAGTGGCTACACATTGTTTGGCAAAGAGTACATACTACAAGGGGGATATACTTTTGGACCATATTGTAGTGTGAATGATTACACTTACATGGCAGCTATAAAGGGATATAACCTTACTGATAATATAGATGTACAGGTATACTCTGAGCAGGGCAAGCATAATTATGAATACGAAGTGGTTGAAAAAACAAATAAGATGTTAGTTTTAAATGTGAATGTAGATGAGCCTGCGGATAGTTTTGAGATAATGATTAGAAACAATTCGTTTAAATTTGTAGTGGTGGATAATATTACATTGACGCCTATTGAAAAAGAAGAAGAGGGAGTAGAGGAATAATGGAAAAAAGTATAGCTGTAGCAGGAACAGGATATGTAGGATTATCACTAGCTGTATTATTAGCGCAGAATAATCACGTGACTGCTGTAGATGTAATACAAGAAAAAGTTGAGTTGATTAATAATAGAAAATCTCCTATTCAAGATGAGTATATTGAGAAGTATCTAGCAGAAAAAGAATTGGATTTAACTGCTACACTTGATGGGGCCTCAGCATACAAGGATGCAGAATTTGTGATTATTGCAGCACCTACCAATTACGATAGTAAGATGAATCATTTTGATACATCTGCTGTCGAGCAGGTAATAGAGCTTGTACTTTCTGTTAATCCAAATGCGATAATGGTTATCAAAAGTACTATACCGGTAGGATATACAGAGTCAGTTCGTAAAAAATATAATACAAGGAATATCATTTTTAGCCCAGAGTTTCTTAGAGAGTCAAAGGCTTTATATGACAATCTTTACCCATCTAGAATTATAGTGTCTACAGACAAAAATGATGAAAGATTAGTAAAGGCGGCCCATGAGTTTGCAGATTTACTTAAAGAGGGAGCGATTAAAGAAGATGTAGAGACTCTTTTTATGGGATTCACTGAAGCAGAGGCGGTAAAGCTTTTTGCTAATACATATTTAGCCCTTAGAGTATCATATTTTAATGAGTTGGATACTTATGCTGAATTAAAGGGATTAAATTCTCAAAAAATAATTGAGGGTGTAGGTCTAGATCCAAGAATTGGTTCACACTATAACAATCCATCATTTGGATACGGCGGTTATTGCCTACCAAAGGATACAAAGCAATTATTGGCTAACTATGCAGATGTGCCACAGAATATGATTTCTGCAATAGTTGAAAGTAATAGAACACGTAAAGATTATGTTGCAGAAAGAGTGCTTAACATAGCAGGATTTTATGGTGACTATAATCGTGGCGATTTTCCACCAAATGTTGAAAAAGAGTGCGTAGTTGGTGTATATCGACTTACTATGAAAAGCAACTCTGATAATTTTAGACAAAGCTCTATTCAGGGTGTAATGAAGCGAATTAAGGCAAAAGGAGCAACTGTAATCATTTATGAGCCAACTTTAGAGAATAATAGTACATTCTTTGGAAGTAGAGTGGTAAATGATTTAGACGTGTTTAAAGAAAAATGTCAGTGTATTATTGCTAATAGATATGACTCTTGTTTGGACGATGTTGCGGATAAGGTGTATACTAGAGACTTGTTTAGAAGAGATTAAAGGATATAGATAGTTTTATGTTTGGAATAATTGTACTAATACTCGCATCTATCATTGAGATGGTGCTTATAATTAAAAAGAAATCTATCGGCACATTATTTATTGCGGTATGTGTGGAATCTTTATTACTTGTTATATATTCCATATTAACCTATGGCCAGACATTTATTCATTCAGATGTAGCAACACCGATACTGTTATGGGAAAGTATAGTTAAAAATCATAATTTATTTCCTGCGTCTTTTAATTACGCCAATGGTGATGTTTGGTTTTTATCATTACAATTATTCTGTGCAATTCCTTCTATTTTTATTAAGAGCCAGAGTTTGGTTAGAATGTTGGCATCGGCACAATTTGTCATAGTTGCAGTATTAGGAATAGTATATGCTTCTAAGAAATTATTTAAGGATAATTCTTGGTCATTGATTGTTCCAATTATATTTCTGATGATAACTGGTCAGAGGAGTATGCTTATTTATGAGGCAGGATATATATCCCTTGTATTATGGCTAACTCTTGTTCCAAGTTTATTTTATGTAGTAATTAACGGGCGGGCCAAACTAGGAATAGTTCAGTTTTTATTGCTTACTGCATTGGTTATGGCATCGCCTATCAGATATGCTGCTGAGTTGATATTGCCTTTATTACTTGCTTACATTTACGTTGAGTTTATTGCTGAAAAGGCAGAGTTTACATTTAAATCATTTTATAAATCAATGATTAAGCCGGCGGTATTATTAGTAGTGCCTACAGTAATAGGTTCAATATTATATAGTTGGTTATGCTCTTGGCATAACATGAATATTACAGATACAAGTAGCACTGTTTTTGTTAGTTCTGTTTGGGAAATTTGGCAAAATATTCAATCGTCAGTCCTCAATCTTTATTCTTGCTTTGGATACTTTGGCGGTGCTTCTTTGTTTTCACTAGAAGGAATTAGTAATCTCATAAGCATCGTTTTATGTACACTAGTATGTATTGTTGTGCCATATTTACAACTGAAGCGATTGAATAATGAGTCTAAGAGCGTACAGTACTTTTATGTTTTTGCGATGGCGCACAATGCTGTTTTATTTATGACTTGTGTATTCTTTGGGCAGGCTGCGGTTGTAAGATATTTGCTCACAACAGTCGTATTGTTTATTGTGATTTCAGCTAGATATATCTATGCTTATTGGCTTAGAGAAGACGTAGCAGGAAGAGTACTTGCCTATAGCTTTATCTTTTGTGTGATAATTGAGGGTGGATTAATTACTTCCGGAACTTTCGGATGGAAAGATACTCTGTTGCAGAAAAAAGAATTGGCAAATATTCTAGAGGAAAATGATTTAAAAAAGGGATATGCTTCATATTGGAATGCATATAATAACGAGGTTTATGCAGATTTAGAAGTTGATTTTGGTGCTATAATTATTGAGTCAGATGGGCTGACACCTTTTTATTGGTTAGTGGATAATTCTGCTTTTACACCAGAATACGAAAAGACATTTTTGTTACTTACTACAGAAGAACATGACTCATTAGGGTTTAATATCGTTAACACATTTGGTGCTCCATCTCAGGAGCTTGATAATGGAGAATACTATATACTAGTTTTTGATTATGATATAGTTCAAAATATGAAGGGCTTTTCTACTAATAAACAGTAGAAAACCATAGGAGGTAAAAAAATGGAACCCATATCTTTTAATGTTCCACCATGTGTGGGAACTGAAATAGAATATGTAGCAGATGCTATTGCAAAGCATAAAATATGCGGCGATGGTGAATATACAAAAAAGTGTAATGCTTGGATAGAGGAGAAGACAGGTACGCCAAAGGCATTACTGACAACATCTTGCACACATGCAACCGAGATGGCAGCACTTCTTGCTGACATACAGCCAGGTGATGAAGTTATTATGCCATCGTACACTTTTGTTTCTACAGCTGATGCATTTGTTCTTAGAGGAGCAAAAGTTGTATTCGTTGACATTCGTCCAGACACAATGAATATCGATGAGAACAAAATAGAGGCAGCTATTACCAAAAAGACTAAGGCTATAGTTCCAGTTCATTATGCAGGAGTATCTTGTGAGATGGATACAATTATGGATATAGCACGTAGACATAATCTCGCTGTAATTGAGGATGCCGCCCAGGGTATCATGAGCACATATAAGGGACGAGCACTTGGTACTATTGGTGATTATGGCTGCTACAGTTTCCATGAGACTAAAAATTATTCCATGGGAGAGGGCGGAGCTATTCTCATTAAAAGCCCAGATATGGCAGAGCGTGCAGAGATTATTAGAGAAAAAGGAACTAACCGTGCCAAATTCTTTAGAGGTCAGATAGATAAATATACATGGGTAGATGCTGGTTCTAGCTATTTACCAAGTGAATTGAATGCTGCATATCTATATGCTCAGCTTCAGGTGGCAGATAAGATATATGATAATCGTATGGCAGCATGGAATAAGTATTATGAATTGCTATCACCACTTGCAGATTCTGGAAAGATTGATTTGCCAGTAGTACCAGAGGGTTGTGTTCATAATGCGCATATGTTCTACATTAAAGCAAAAGATATAGAAGAACGTACTAGATTTATTTCATACATGAAAGAAGCCGGTATAGGATGTGTGTTCCATTATATTCCATTGCATTCGGCACCTGCTGGACGCAAGTATGGACGTTTCCATGGTGAGGATATATATACAACCAAGGAGAGTGAGAGATTGGTACGTCTGCCAATGTTCTATGGTATCACAGAGGAGCAGGTAGAGTTTATTTGTGATAGAGTAAAAGCATTTTATTCTTAAGGCAATAGTTAGGAGTATAAAAGTGAAGATATCAGTTGTAATTCCCATGTATGGGTGTCGAGAAGCTATTGGAGAGCTACATTCTCGATTAGTGACTTCTGTTTCAAAAATAACAGATGACTACGAGATTATAATGGTTAATGATAATTGCCCACAGAACTCTTGGGAAGTAATAGAGGAACTTTGTTCTAAGGACAAACATGTTAAGGGAATTGAATTATCTAGAAACTTTGGTCAGATGAAGGCTATCTTAGCTGGTTTAGACAATGCAAGCGGTGATTGGATTGTTGTTATGGATTGCGACTTACAGGATAGGCCAGAGGAGATTATTAGATTATATGAAAAAGCTCAGGAAGGATACGATGTTGTATTTGCAAGAAGAGCACATAGACAAGATAATCCAATAAAAATCTTTTTAGCTAATCAATTTTATAAAGTATATCGATACGCAGTAGATGGCGAATATGATGGAGCTATTTGTAACTTCAGTATTGTAAAAAAAGAAGTGATAGAAAAATATTGCCAGATGCGCGAGCAGCACAGAGCATATGTTATGTATCTGCGTTGGCTTGGATTTAGGCAGGCAGTAATTGATGTAGAGCATAATGAACGATTTGCTGGTAAGTCTGGTTATAGCTTAAAAAAACGCTTGAACATGGCAATAGAATTGCTTACCTCACAATCGGATAAGATTCTCAGACTATTTATTAGATTGGGCTTTGGTCTCAGTTTTATTTCTTTTTTGGCTATTATAGGTTTAATTATATATCATTTTGTAGCAGATGTAGCAATTGGATGGACTAGTCTGATCGCAACCACAGTATTAATGGGAGGCTTGATTATTTCTGTTATTGGTGTGGTTGGAATCTACGTAGGCAATATTTTTATAGAGACAAAAAATAGACCTTTGTATGTTATAAGGCAAATATTAAATTCAGACAAATAAAATAGGAGCAGTCTATGAAAAAGATTGTAATTTTTGGCGCCACAGGAAATATTGGCGCCTATTTAGTAGATTATTGTAATAGTCATATTGATAAGTCAAAGTATGAAGTTGTGGCCGTAGGCAGGAGAAAGACGGATTTCTTTAATAAGCATGGAATAAGATACTGCCAGGTGGATATCACTAAGGATGAGGATTTTAAGAATCTACCTACAGATGATGTCTATGCGGTTATTAATACTGCTGGATTATTGCCAGCATATTTAAAGGAATATGACCCTTTTGCTTATGTTGAGACTAATATAAATGGCGGACTTAGAATTTTAGAGTATGCAAGAAAAAATGGCGCTGATAGAGCGCTATATACTCAGACTTGGTCTGAGCTTGGTGGTTATTGGGGAAAGGAAGAAGTGTTGTCTCCGGATATGCCACGTAAGCTTATTTATACTGGAGATCATGCTTTTTATGCTATCACAAAGACTATGATAGTAGAGACGATGGAGCATTATAAGCAGGAATACGGTCTAAAGAATTTTGTTTTTAGGTTACCTAATGTTTATTTGTATCATCCAGAGAAATACTACTACGTAGATTGCATAAAAAAGCCTATAGCATATCGATATATGATAGATAGAGCAATAGCTGGTGAGCCTATTGAAATGTGGGGCAATCCTGATGCTTTTAAAGATATTTTATATATCAAGGATTTGTGTCAGATGATGTATAAGGCTTTGTTTGCTGCTGTAGATGGTGGTACATACAATGCAGGAACTGGAATTAAGACCACATTGCGTGAGCAAATTCAAGGCATGGTAGATGTATTTTCCAGTGATGGACATAAATCTGAGATAATTGAAAAGCCAGATGGAGCTGGGTTTACTAGCTTCGTAATGGATATTTCTAATGCTAAAGCAGATTTAGGATACGAACCAGAATATACATATATCAAATATTTAGAAGATTATAAAAAAGAGCAGCAAGAGAAGAGGTTTGATGAGCTGTGGAAAAGATAAAACTAGCAATTATTGGGGCTTCATATTTACAGGAGCCTTTAATTCAAAAAGCAAAAAGTCGTGGGATTGAAACTCATGTATTTGCATGGGCAGCAGGTGATGTTGGAGAGAAAAGCGCAGATTATTTTTATCCCATTAGCATCACAGAGAAAGATGAGATTCTTGAAAAATGTAGAGAGATTGGTGTAGATGGTATTTGCACTATTGCTTCTGATTTGGCAGCTGTGACGGTTGGGTATGTTGCAAATGGATTAGGATTAATTGGAAATCCTATGGAAGCAGTTAATGTGTCGACCAATAAGCACTTGATGCGTCAGTGTTTTGAAAAAAATGGTGACCCATCACCAAAGAGCATTCAAGTTATTTCTGTAAATGATTTGGATGGTATTGCATTGGAATATCCTATAATTGTAAAACCAGTTGATCGTTCAGGTAGCCGTGGTATTACAAAATTAGAAACAGTCGACGGTCTAGAAGAGGCTATAAAAAGAGCGATTGAACAGGGATTTGAAAAATGCGCTCTAGTAGAAGAATTTGCGGTTGGCCAGGAGTATAGTGTTGAGTATATTTCGTGGAAGGGACAACACACATTTTTAGCGTTGACTAAGAAATATACTACAGGAGCCCCAGATTTTATTGAAACTGGACATATTGAACCTGCTCCTGTATCAAGGGATTTATTAGCTAAGGTGCAGGCAGTAGTCTCACATGCCTTGGATAGTCTCGGTGTGCAGTATGGTGCATCTCATTCGGAGATAAAGATTGCCCCAAACGGTGATATCAAAATCATCGAAATCGGAGCTAGAATGGGTGGAGACAATATCGGTGCAGCCCTTGTTCAGCTTTCAACTGGATATGATTTCATAGATGCAGTAATTGATGTGGCATTAGGAAATGAACCAAAAAGTTGCAAGAGTAAAGAGTCTTGTGCTGGTATCAGATTCGTATTTACGAAGAATGATTTGAAGTGTCTCGATGAGATTAAGCGTTGCAACCCTGAAATATTAATCGAGGAAGATGTTCATGATATCACTGATGAAAAGGTTGTAGACAGCGGCTCGCGGTTTGGATACTTTATGTTTGCAGCTGATGATATCAAAACTATTGAAAAATATATGCCTGAAATGGGCGTTGAATAATTGGAGATATAGATGATAAAGTCAAAAATCAAAACGCTTTTTGTGTTACATCTAATGCTTATGGTTTATTCAATGAGTGGAATATGTAGCAAGAAGGCAGCTGGAGTAGAGTTCTTAAGTTTAGAATTCTGTGTTTATTATGGTTTGATAATATTATTACTTGGATTGTATGCAGTTGGATGGCAGCAGATAATAAAGAGACTTCCACTCACTACAGCATTTGCTAATAAAGCAATTACTGTAGTTTGGGGACTAATATGGGGCCTTTTATTCTTCCATGAAAAGATTACAATTGGGAAGATTGTAGGCGTTGTATTAGTTATTGCTGGTGTTATTACATACGTATATGCGGATAGGGAGGACTCATCGGATGAATAAGAAAGAGATTTATTATTCCCTATTTTTATTAGCAGGAGTGTTCGCAAGTTCTATATCTCAAGTAATGCTTAAAAAGGCTGCACTGAAAAAATACGATAGTAAGATAAAAGAATACTTAAATCCATTGGTATTTTTTGCTTACGTTATTTTTGTTGGAACGACATTTTTATCAATCTTAGCATATAGAGGAATCCCTATCTCGATGGGACCTGTACTTGAGGCAACTAGTTATATCTATGTTACTATTTGGGGTGTAACCATATTTAAAGAAAAAATAAATGCACAGAAACTGATAGCATTAGTATTAATTGTTGCTGGAATTGTGGTATATTCCTTTGCGGGATAATTAATGTAAATACGATATAAAGGGCGCAGATTATGAATATATTTTCAAAGAAAGATACAAATATTGTAAAAGGAATAGCCATTTTAGCCATGGTATTCCATCATTTGAATTCTAATAATCCGGGAATTCCATTGAAGTTGGAAGGGTTTTCTGATTTAACACTTTTATTTGCTACAACTGGAAAGGTTTGTGTTGCCCTTTTGACAATTTTAAGCGGATATGGTCTTACATGTAGTTGGGAAAAGAGAAATATCTCTTCTAGTAATAATATAATAAAAAAGATAGGGCGAGGGTTCTTGTTTTCTCTAGAGCACTATATTCAATTATTGTCTATGTATTGGTGTGTGTTACTATTTGCATTCATATGTGTATATTTTTATTATGGATCGGTTATATCAGTATATGGAATTGAAGAAAAAGCATCTTTATATTTTTGGCTAGATGTTTTTGGAATTGGAGCAGTGTCAGATGGCCCTTCGCTTTTAGGTGGATGGTATCTTTCAGCAATTGTTTTACTGTATTTCTTATTTCCAATAATTTACATTCTTGTGAAAAAGCTCAAAATTTTTTCGGTGTTAGTATTGTATATTCCCTGGGTGTATTATTTGATTAAACAAGATTACAATATGCATACCGATTGGTGGTTGTTCTATGTGTATGCTTTTGCCTTAGGAATATATTTTGCATATAATAACACTATCGTTAAAGTTTCAAGTTTTTTCGATAATAAGAAATTACTAGTGTTATGTTTATTAGCTTTATCAGTATTTATAAGAGCTTTTGTGGCATTGCCTGCAGATGGGCTTGTAGCATGTGCTATAATCCTGTTTGCAAAGGTGGTTATAAATGAAGCAGGAGTATTTGGAAGAGCTTTATCCTATATAGGAGAGAATAGTGCTAATATATGGCTTATGCATATTTTTATTAGCATGTTATTAAATGATGCAGGCGTTATCGTGAATATTGGGCATTACATAATAAGAGTTGTTATATGCTTGGGTATTTCCATATTAATTGAATCAATGAAGACAGCAATTAATTATAATGGTTATGTAATGAGCCTTAGAAATAGACTTATGAAGATAGGATAGTAATAGTTAGTTGGTAATTTTGTAGGTATAAAAAATGAAGTGTTTAGTTTTAGCAGGTGGTGCAGGTGATAGACTCTGGCCACTTTCAAGAAAAGATTTTCCAAAACAGTTTATAAAGAGTGAGGGAGAACTTTCGCTTTTTCAGGAGACAATTACAAGAAATATTCCATATTGTGATGAATTTGTAATTGTTACAAACAAGAAATATGAAAATATAGTAAAGGGCCAATTGCAGCAGTTTCAGGGAATTTCCTACAGAATTATTCTTGAGACAGTTGGAAATGGAACTGCAGGAGCAATTGCTGTGGCGACAGCTGTTTTTTCTGCAAAGGAAGAAGTGTTGGTGGTTCCAGCTGATACTGTAATGGGTCAAGATGGTTATTCTGATGCTATATATAAGGCTAAGGAATATATTAAGCAGGGACAGCTCTGCCTATTTGGCACTACAGCTACTAGTGCTTCCACTGAGTATGGATATATTCAAACTGAAGGTGATAAAGTAATCAGATTTTTAGAAAAACCAACATCAGATTTAGCTGATAAGATTTTCTGGCAAGAGAATACGCTTTGGAATTGTGGAATGCTTATGTGTTCAAATAAGATTCTGAAGGAAGAATTAGAAAAATACTGTGGAAAGATACTGGTGGTTGTTTCAGAGGCAGTTGATAATTCTAAGACAACAAAACATGGCAGCATTTTGTTGGAAAGCAAAGATGATTCTAGAGTAAGTTTTGAAAGAACAGTTCTTGAAAAAAGTGATAGACTTGCAGCTGTAAAAATCTATTGTGATTGGAATAGAGTAAGCGATTTTAAGGCATATGAAGATTTGTATGGTGATGGCTCACTCAATACTATTTTCAATAAATGCGACGATGTATCTGTAATTAATAAATCTGAGAATCAGTTGATTGTAGTAAATGAGCTGGATAATTTATTGGTTGTTAATACTCCAGATGCTCTTTATATTTCAGATAAGGATAAGGCTGATGAGATAAAAGGAATTATTGATACAGAAGGTGATGAGAAAGATTATTTTGTTCGCACCCCTGTAATTTATCGTCCATGGGGTACACGAGAGCTTATTCAAGAGGCAGAAGGATATAGAGTAAGAAAGATATCTATCTACCCAGGTATGCAGCTTTCTAGTCATATCCATGAAAAGCGAAATGAAAATTATACTGTAATAACAGGCGTACTTACTGTTATACTTCCAGATAAAACAGTTGAAGTGGATAGTGGAGAGATAATTAATATCGAAGCTGGTGTGGAACACAGACTTCAAAATAATACAGATGAGACTATTATTGTTATCGAGGTAGATACCGGAAAAATTATTGATGAAAACGATATGGTCCAAGGCCAGAAGTCTTTTGATAAGGAGATCGAGCTCCCTTCATTATATCGACTTCATCCAGCATATAAGGATTACCTCTGGGGTGGAAACACTCTTGTAGAGAAATATGGCAAGGACTCTACTTATGAGATAACTGCTGAGTCATGGGAATTATCAGCGCATCCAGATGGTCCTTGTAAGATTGTTGGCGGCGAGCTAGATGGTACATCATTTGACCACTTCATCAGAACATATGGAGAGAGAGTTTGTGGATGGAAGAGCAAGACATTTGATAGATTCCCTGTATTAATAAAGTTTATTGATGCAAGAAATGCTTTATCTGTTCAGATTCATCCAAACGACGACTACGCATTCCCAGTTGAGAATGAATTTGGTAAGAATGAGATGTGGTATGTTATGGATGCTGCTCCAGGTTCTTATCTCTACTGCGGTCTTTCTAAGGAGTGCAGCAAGGAAGAAATCCGTGAGAGGATTGAAAATGTTACTCTGACAGAGGTACTAAACAAGATTGAGGTTAAGCCAGGCGATGTAGTATTTGTTCCTGCAGGGACAATTCATGCGATTGGTGCAGGCATACTTATATGTGAGATTCAACAGAATTCAAACTGTACATATAGAATGTATGATTATGGTCGCCGTGATAAGAATGGCAATCTGCGTGAGCTTCACATTGACAAGGCACTTGATGTAGTTAATGTGGATCCGTATATGCCAGAGTTAACTGGATTTAGTGATGCTGTAACTACTGCAGAGGGCTCGACAGAGCGTGTACTTAGCCGCTGTAAATATTTCCAGGTTACAGATTATAAGATTTCAGACCATGAGATTATTCAGGTAGATGATTCTTCATTCAAGGCGTTTGTTGTGCTAGAAGGAAACTGTGTGATTCGTTGTGGTGATGAAGAATGTCAGGCAAAGCCAGGGGATAGTTTCTTTGTAAGTGCAGGTCGCAAGAGAGTGCATATCGATGGTGAGTGCGAAGTTATAGTTACAAACATCTAACCAAAGTTTCAAAAAACAAAATAATAGTATATAATGGGCTATGGTTAACGAATATTAATCGTAGTCCAGTTTTTTAGAAGAGGTATATGTATGTTAGATTATAAAAAAGAATATGAAAGATGGATTAATTTTGATTTAGAGGATAAAGATTTATTACCTGAACTTCAGGCAATGTCAGGACAGGATATTGAGGATTCGTTCTACAGAAATCTTGCATTTGGTACAGGTGGACTTCGTGGTACTATTGGCGCAGGTACTAATAGAATGAATATTTACACTGTTTCTAAGGCTACTCAGGGGCTTGCTGATTATCTTATTAAGAAGTATGGCAAGCAGGCTAGTGTTTCAATTGGCTATGATAGCCGTATTAAGTCTGATGTATTTGCAAAGGTAACAGCTGGAGTGTTTGCAGCAAATGGTATTGCTGTGCATTTTTGGCCAGAACTTTTACCAGTTCCGACACTTTCTTTTGCAACTAGATACTTGCATACATCAGCTGGAGTTATGATTACTGCATCACACAACCCATCAAAATATAACGGATACAAGGTATACGGAGATGATGGTTGCCAGATTACAACAGAAGCAGCTGCAGAGATTCTTGCTGAAATCGAGAAGCTTGATATCTTTGCTGATGTTAAGCATGGCTCATTTGATGATGGTGTAGCATCAGGGAATATTAAGTATATTGGTGAAGAGGTACTTACTGCGTTTATCGAAGAAGTAAAGAATCAGTCAATGCTTAAGGCTGGTGATGTTAATGTAAATAAAGATGTTGCTATCGTATATTCTCCGCTTAATGGTACCGGACTTGTGCCAGTTACACGCACACTCAAGGAGATGGGATATACAAATATTACTGTAGTAGCTGAACAGGAGAAGCCAGATGGCAATTTCCCTACATGTCCATATCCAAACCCAGAAATCAAAGAAGCAATGGCACTTGGCATGGAATATGCTAAAAAGTGCAACGCAGATTTACTTCTTGCAACAGATCCTGACTGCGATAGAGTTGGTATTGCTGTAAAGGATGTGGCAGGTATCCGCGGAGCTGCCGGTGAGTATGCACTTCTTTCAGGCAATGAGACAGGTATTCTTTTATTAGATTATATTTGCAGCCGTCGCATTGCTACAGGAACAATGCCAGCAGCACCAGTAATGGTAAAGACTATTGTTACATCTGATATGGCGACTCAGGTTGCAGACAACTATGGTGTTCGCACTATCGATTGCCTCACAGGATTCAAATTTATCGGTGAGCAGATTGGTTTAATGGAGTCTCGTGGTGAAGAAGATAACTATATCTTTGGTATGGAAGAGTCATACGGATATTTAACAGGCGGATATGTACGTGATAAAGATGCCGTTGATGGTGCGTTCATGATTTGCGAGATGTTTGCATACTATGCTACTCAGGGGATCGGACTTATCGAGAAACTAGAGGAGCTTTATAAGAAGTATGGCTACAGACTCAATACACTTCATTCTTATGAGTTTGACGGCGCAGCCGGCGCTGAGAAGATGAAGGGAATCATGGCTACATTCCGTGGCGACATTACTTCATTTGGTGGTAAGAAAGTAGAGAAACTTATCGATTACCTACCAGGTGTAGATGGTTTGCCAAAGTCAGATGTATTGAAGTTCTTGTTGGAGGATAACTGTTCAGTTGTTGTTCGCCCTTCAGGTACAGAACCAAAGGTTAAGTTCTATATTTCAATTTCAGATTCAAGCATGGAAGCTGCTAGTGAAGTGGAGAAGAAAGTGCTTGCTGATTTAGAAGAGATAATGGGAAAATAAAGTGAGATGATTGGAGCTGCCGTGGCTGATGCCACGGCAGCTTTTGCTAATACTACGTTTTAACCAATTATTTACAGGTTATTTTCTTTTTAAGCTTATTTAGAAAGAATTTATCCATTATTTTTCCAATAACCAAACTAACTACAATTCCCATAAATAGGTATATCACAAACCATATTCCGGATGTATCATATACAGGGAACGCGGTTAGTGATGATAAAGGCGCATCAGCAAAGATTATTTGTAAAACTATCGTAAATCTAAAAGCTAAAAACTGCCATATTACAATATGTATTGAATTCTTACCTAAATAACATATTGCATCAACAATTTTGTTTTTCTTAATCATTGAGCTCACAGATGACAAATATATGAAACTGAAAGTTGCAAATATCGCTCCGATCATAAATGATATCTTATTATCATAGGTATTATCTGCTATGCTGCCAGGGAAATGTTCTGACCAAAAGGCTGATATTGGCAACATCACCATTGTCATAATTCCGCCAACAACTTTATTGACATTGCACATTAAATACTTGTTATATATGAACCCCATGACATAAAAGCCTGAGCAAATCAAAGTCCTACTAATCCTATATGGAAATGTTATCTGAAATCCGAGTACCACAACAATCACACTTATTGGAAGTAAAAGAAAATCACTTATTTTATGTTTTGAAAAAGTGCGATATAAGCAATGAACCAGAACACTCACCCAGAACAATGCTGGTAAAAACCAAGTTGCTCCTAAAAAAGGAACTTTGCCAACGGTAGTGACAATCTCTAAGATTTCTTTTAAACAAACTTTGTATTCCCATTTTTTCCAATAAAATAATATAAAGAAAACAGGATAAAACAGCAGATTATAAATCCAAAAAGGTAGCAGTAAACTTTTAATTTTTACTAAAAAATATTCGCGTACTGTTTTATTTCCTTTATAAAGCATTCCAGAAATAAAAAAGAAAAATGGCATATGGAAAGATGAAATATAATTGGTAAATGGGCCAAAAGCATGAGCCCATACCACCATTATTATTCCTATTCCTTTGGCTATATCAAGAAAAAGTTTTCTATCTGAATCATATTTTTCGTCCATATACTCCCCCTAATAATCCATGTATAATACTACAAATATTTATAAACCTGTTTAAGGATTTTTATTCCACAGAAAGACTAATAAATACTTACGTAAAGCATCAAAAGCAACCCTATAATTGCAATAATGAATTGCTTTTGATGCTTTAGGCATCCGAACATATTTAGTATGAAGTCATGCTATCATTTTTTATTTGTGAAGTAAAGTAAGATTGATTCACAAATACATCGGCGAAGCCGATTACAATCCTTCCCTGCTCGCGACAGCGAGAGGGCTGGTTTGCGCGCCATGGGCGCGCTCTAAAGGGTGAAAGTCCCAAACACGCCCAGATAGTGGGAAGTGTATAGCTGAACGGCAAGGGTGTCCATCGCGAGGTGGAATCTGAAGGAAGCCGTAGGCAAATCTCTGGTCCGACGTACAGAAATCACATATAAGGCTAGGCTACGAGAGATAAGTTGGCCAGACACAACGAAGTCTAATTACTATCACCTTTGTAGTAGCAGAGTAAATGTGGCGGATATATGGAGAGAAAGAGTGCGTACCTTAAGCGTGGAGGTCTCACGGAGGTTTCATTAGCCTAGTAACAACGAACCGTGAGAAGTCAGCAGAACCCATAGTAGTGAAGAAGTCTCTGTAATGGAGATGGAGCGAAGGGGTGAACAATCAATAAGTTTGAGTATGTCTCGTTTTGCAGAGATGACAACATCTGCCGTAACCAATCGGGATAAAGATGGTCAAATCAAGCGAGGCGAAAAGGAAAGAACACATGGACACAAGTAATCTAATGGAGCAGATTCTATCTAGCGATAATCTCAACAGAGCGTATCTGCAAGTTGTACGTAACAAGGGTGCAGAGGGAGTGGACGGAATGAAGTACACAGAACTCAAAGAGCACCTTGAGTTAAACGGCGAAATCATCAAGGAACAGTTGAGGACTAGAAAGTACAAACCTCAGCCAGTATTAAGAGTGGAGATACCTAAGCCAAACGGAAGTGTCAGAAACTTAGGAGTACCTACAGTAACAGACAGATTTGTACAGCAAGCCATTGCACAGGTGCTTACACCAATCTTTGAAGAGCAATTCCATGACCATAGTTATGGATTTAGACCTAACAGAAGTGCACACCAAGCAATCTATACCGCACTAGACATAATGAATAGTGGCAATGATTGGATTGTAGACATTGACTTGGAAAAATTCTTTGACACAGTGAATCATGACAAGCTCATGACCATCATAGGTAGGACTATCAAAGATGGAGATGTAATCTCCATTATTAGAAAGTTCCTAGTCAGTGGAATTATGATTGATGATGAGTTCGAAGATTCGGTGGTGGGAACTCCTCAGGGAGGAAATCTATCGCCGTTATTAGCGAACATCATGCTCAATGAACTGGATAAGGAGATGGAAAAGCGAGGGCTTAACTTTGTACGCTATGCGGACGACTGTATAATCATGGTTGGTAGTGAAATGGCTGCTAACAGAGTCATGGGAAATATCTCACGTTTCATCGAGGAGAAACTAAGCCTTAAGGTCAATGTAACGAAGAGCAAAGTCGACAAACCGCAAGGGATAAAATATCTCGGGTTTGGATTTTTCTTAGACGACAAGACACTTCAATATAAGGCTATGCCACATGCAAAATCTGTAGAAAGCTTCAAGAGTAAGATGAGGTCAATCACCTGTCGTAGTTGGGGCGTTAGTAACAGCTACAAAGTGGAGAGATTAAACCAACTCATTAAAGGTTGGATTAATTACTTCAAGATAGGAAGTATGAGGAACATTTGCGAGAAACTTGATAGAAACATTAGGTACAGGCTTCGTATGTGCATTTGGAAACATTGGAAAACTCCACGTAAAAGAGCCAAGAATCTGATGAAGCTAGGTGTCAATAGACGCCTAGCTTACAGTACAGCATATGCAGGGCATCATGTGGCTAAGGTATGTAAGAGTCTTGCGGTTTCTCTCGCAATTAATAACAAAAGACTTGCCTCATTCGGTTTAGTCTCAATGTTAGACTACTACAATGAAAAGAGTGTCACTTGTTAAGTTGATTGAACCGCCGTGTACCGAACGGTACGCACGGTGGTGTGAGAGGTCGGCGGTCAAAGACCGCCTCCTACTCGATTGGAGTTCGGGCAGCCCTGGCCGCGGAGCGGGCGGATAGGGATGGTCCCCAAATAAGTGAGTGTAACAACTCAGTGATATAGTGTATAATAGAGTTGCGGCTTGGGCCGTGGCAAAGGAGACAAGAACAAAATGAACTTAGATTTTTATAAAGGAAAGAAAATATTAATCACAGGCCACACAGGCTTCAAGGGCTCGTGGATGTGCAAGGCTCTTATTAATGCGGGAGCTGAGGTGACTGGATATGCGCTGGCTGCACCAACTGAGCCTAGCCTTTTTGATATGCTTGGGCTTGCATCTCAGATGAATTCTGTGGAGGGAGACATCAGGGACCTAGAGCATTTGCTGTCAGTTTTTGAATCGGTTAAGCCTGAGATTGTGATTCACATGGCTGCACAGCCAATTGTGCGTGATTCATACAAGGACCCAGTTTACACATACGAGACAAATGTGATGGGTACTGTAAATATTTGCGAGGCTGTTCGTCGTACACCTAGCGTGCGTTCATTTGTAAATGTTACCACTGACAAGGTTTACCTGAACAAGGAGTGGCAGTGGGGGTATCGCGAGAACGAGGAGCTCAATGGATTTGATCCTTACTCTAATTCCAAGTCATGCTCGGAGCTTGTGACTAGCAGCTACAAGAATTCTTTCTTTACAGATGAGTACTATCAGGCTAACTATGGCGTAGAGGGGCCTGCGGTTTCTACTTGCCGTGCTGGTAATGTTATCGGCGGTGGAGATTTTGCTAATGACAGAATCATTCCTGACTGCATCCGTGCGGTGTCAGCTGGACAGGAAATCGTAGTGAGAAATCCATATTCTACACGTCCTTATGAGCACGTGCTTGAGCCAGTTATGGCATACCTGATGGTGGCTGAGGCTCAGTACAAGGACAAGTCATTTGCTAGCAGCTACAATGTAGGACCAAACGACAGCGACTGCTGGACTACAGGTGAGCTTGTTCAGCTTTTCTGTGACAAGTGGAATGGGGCTGTGGACCAGAGGGCAAGTGCCGCTGGAGCTGGAAATGCCGCTGCGACTCTTAACAAAGCTAGCTGGGTGAATAAGCATGACGGGGGCCCACACGAGGCCAATTTCCTCAAGCTTGACTGCAGCAAGCTCAAGAGTACATTCGGCTGGAGTCCAGTATGGAATGTGGAGACTACAATGGAAAAGATTGTAGAGTGGTCTGTGGCTTACCTCACTGGTGGAGATGTTGGTGCGGTTATGGATAAGCAGATTGGGGAGTTCCTTGCGTAATTTGTACATATGATATTTAATAGGCAGTCATGAGAATGGCTGCCTATAATTTTGAGTGATTTATCACTTAATAGTGTGCCAAAACAATATTTGGAATACAAAGTTTTTTTTGATGAATTTAAAGAATTTGAGAAGTCAAATAGAGTCATTGATAGAGCGTTTTGGACTTATGGGAGGTTGTTTGGGTGAATGAGAATAATGGAAATAAGGTTAAATCGGCCTTAGTGCTTACTACACAGACTTTAGCGGCACTTGGAAGTGTTGATCCAGTGTTTGCAGGAGTTTCGTTAATTACAGGTCTTATAAACGAATTGATTGTATGTCATGATGCTGAGCAGTTAGAAAAAAGATTAAATATGCTTGAGGATGAAATTAAGCGACGAGATGTTATGCTTGAATCTCTTCAAAATAGAATAGATGAGTTAGAAGAGCATTCGTACTACGTTTTACGTAATAATATTAGATGTTTTTGTTCATCTTCATATCCAGAGGTAGCAGAAATATATTCTAAATGTATAGTGGACTATTTAATTAATCAAAACCATGATATGGAAGAAGAAATATGTGAAATTTTGCAGCAATGCAATTCAAATGATATTCAGTTAATGAATTTAGTTAAGGAGTTTATCTATTCTGGAAGCCATGAGGAGGCTGAAGAGGAGAAAAAGAAGATTATAAAGGATGTAGAAGATATAAACAGTGGTGTAAAAAAATATCGAGATAGAAGCATTATTTATGGAGAGTACACTATTTTCTGGAAAGATTTCATGAAAGAAAATCATGTGAGAAATGTCGAGGATATGACTATGATGTTAAATAATCAATTAATGGCAGATGGCAAGGATTTAGTGTACGATTGGGCTTACTTATCGAGAGCAATTGTGAAACTAAGTAATTTGGGAGTTTTACAGCTAGAATATAGAAATAAATTGGGGACTAACTCTCCATTTAATATTGATAGATTTCATGTGACGTTGTTTGGAAGGAAGCTGTTGGAGTATTTATAAAAGAATAATTGGTACGATAATCAGTTAATAGATATAATGAATGTATGAAGGACTTTAATACTATAGTTAATGAGTGGGGGGATTATGGATATAATAAGTAAATTTTCAAAAAAAGCAAAGTCAGTATTTCATAATAAAAGCAACAAGGGTTCCATATCTATTCTTAATAAACCAATAAATGATCCAAAATATGATGCAGTAGATTTTGATAATTATGTAAAATCGATTGATTGTGCAATAGAGAATGGCGCAGAAATAATTGCAATTGAGTCTGATTTTGGAAACGGTAAATCAAGTGTTATAGAACTGTATAAAAATAGTAGAAATGTTTGTAAGCTTCGTGTATTAAAAAGATTGCTAAATTCTTATTTTAAGCGAATAATATCAATCAATCTTTGGCATGTTATGAATGAAGAAGCCGACACTATGCCTAAGGCTGAATTTAGAAAAGAATTGCACAAATCTTTTCTATATCAGGCTGTATCTGCAAAAGGTGCATTTAAAGCGGGATATATCAGTAGAAGATTGAGCCCTGATTATGGAATAGTATCTCTGAAGGGATCAGGCTTTCTTCATGGAACTATATGTTGGGCAGGATATATATTGTTATTATTGGGATGGTTGACAGGTGTATTCAAAGAAATCTTTGAAAAATATGTGACAATTTTTGTAGATAAAACAGTTGATGAAATTCAGCCATGTTTAATCGTGGCGGGATTAACACTATTATTTATTGCGTTGATGACGGGGGATTTTGTGTTTTCATCAAAAAGTTCTCAAGGAAAGCGTCAAGTGGATGAAGCCGTTCTTATAGATATTTTTCGGGAAGAATTTTATCGCAAGTGTTTTTTCAGGCATTATATTTTTGTTGTTGAAGATTTGGATAGAGATAATAATAAAGAGACTATAAAAAGCTTTATAAGGGAAATAAGAAGATATTATTTTCTTGAAAGAAGTTTGATAGAAAGATTACACCATAACAGGGTTACATTCATCATTTGTATAAAACCTGAAGTACTACTAAAGGAATCTGCATCAGAAGGATATAACGAACATGATGAAAGAGATGAGGAAGAAGGAGACGAAGGTGGGCCGGAAGTAGATAAAAAAGAGCTCAATAGCTTTTACACGAAAGCCTTTGATTATATTATAAAATTACCTCAAATATCAGTGGATAATCGAGAAGCAATATTGTGTTCGATTATGAATGATATAAAAACGGACCTTAAGAATATAGGGTTGGTTAATTCAGATGAGGCCATAACAATGGATTCAATAAATGGTCTTCAGTGGATAATTTATGGACAAAATGTTGATATACGTGAAATGAAAAATCGTTTAAATCAATCGTTGATAATGTATAAGAGAATTAAGCGACTTGAATTAGCGGATGAAGATGATGATATTTTTCAAAAGTGTGCAGTAGTTGTATATCTTAAAACGGAGTTCGAAAGTGATTATTACGCATTATCTGACGGCGATATGCAAAATGTTCTAGATGATTATCTCTGTAAAAGAGAAAACTACTTAACGCACCTTAAAGTTAGCCAACAATTTATCAATCAAATAAAAACTCTTGTGGAAAGAAAGCTGATAGATTTAAATTACAGATGTTATTTCTATAATATGCCTAAAGAGAGTAAGAAGTATACTTCTGATGAAATGAAAGTATATAGTAGCATAGTATATGGTGAAGTTCAGTTTGATTCAGCTGATTATGAAAGAATGATTTTGAACGTAGATGAAAAGGTTATAATAGATGCTTATGATAAAAGGGTTAAGTTAGGGATAGGTTTGCCTTTTTTTATAGTTCAACATCAAAAGAGTTTGAAAGTTGCTGATGAGTTATATAAAAATGATTTTGAAGAACTGATTTGTAATCAACCATATGATATGAATAATATTATAAGCACGAAAGAATTCATACGAAATGTATTAGAGTACAATATTGAGGCAGAAAAACGACAGGAATATTTAAGTTTTGTTGAAAAAAGCCTGTTATCATCTATTGCTGATAAAAATGTTTTATTTGAGATTAGAAAATATATATGCGATTTGTTTACAAGTGAAATAATGAATTTCAGTAATATGTATTTTGGTGATAATCCGCTAATTTCTGTAGATGAAATAAATATAATAAATACCCCTGAAATTACTATAGGATTGATAAATTTTGATAACGACTCAATTAGTGTAGATAATGCATCTGTTACATTGTTGCACAACAGAATATGTGATTCAGAAATAGCATACGAAGAGACAGTATTATTTTATAAGCAACTCATAGAAAAAATAGGAATTTCTGAAGTTCAAAATATGATTCTAGAATGGCTGGGGAAATATAAAATATTCGCGGAAATGCTTAACGTTTATTATGAAGAAGGATTAGATGAAGGGACAGTAGAAAAAAGCGATTTTGTGGGTGCATTAGAGTTGTGTAATCAAATTGATGAAAGCTCTCTTCAGCTATTTAGTGATATTGAATGGAATAAAGAAATTTCCAAAGAATTGGGAAACATTCTTTTAGAAAATAATTATATATTGGACTACTTAATTGGTGAAACGTTAAGAGATGATAGAAATATAAATTATAGAGATACACGCATTAAAGAAAGTATTTTAAATAATATAGAATATTTGAGAGAAAATGCATTAACTGCATATAGAGAAATTAGAAAAGATGTTCTTAATCAAAATATAAATGATCCTGATTATGATGCGATATTTGATAATGAGGATGGCCTAAGTAAAGAAGAACTGATGCAAATCCGGGATTATAGATATGCAATAGAATTACTTAAGAAACAGAAGAATATCAATGAATGTGTTGAGTATTTGCCTGAATACTTTAGTAATTGTAGGAGGAATACGACAGAAACATACGAGATAATACAATTTATTATTTCTTTACCAACGAAGGAGGCTTATGATTTATTTTATGGTTTAAAGATGGACAAGTTTTCGTATTCATCTATGAGTAATAAAAGGAAGAATGAATTAAACAAAAATATAATAGAATTATTTGCTGTAGATAAATCATTTGACGAAAAAATTAAATTCCTAAATTTCACAAAGAGTCCAGTGGTTGAATTGGAACGAGATATTAGTGATGAATTCGATGAAAGCAATGAAGAATTATATTTAAACTATGTAAATGGATTAAAAAGTATTAATGATGTCCAGTTAAATAACATTTTAAAATTCCAAAAATCTTATGTTTATAGTAAAGAAATAAATGATAAGTTATATGAAAATAAATATTATGAGTCGTATGTTTCTTCAAAGGTTCGTGGTGATGGTGTATTTAGAATAGAAGAAGATAAAAGGGATGTGCTGTGGAAAACATATATATTGGTTTTTCATAGGAGTGGACGTATCCCTACACAAAAGATAATGCGTTTAAATACGGAATTTGTAAATGAACTAATTAAACAGGGGGAATATGTAAACGCTGGTGAAAGGATTATTAATTATGCATATGGGGATCAAACAAAAGAATTGATGGAATATGTAATTGGAAAATATGATGATAAGATATTAATAGATTATTTCCGTCAGATTAAAGGTTTTGCAGATAAGGATGCAGCTCGATTTTATGTGAAAAAAGTTATTAATAATCCAGAATTGCTCATGGATGACTCTGTATATGCAAATTGTTATGATAAGTTAATCGACGCAGGATTAAAAGGATGGTATACGCGTAAACGAAATGAATGATAAAAACTGTGTTATGTGCGAAGATTATAGAGATGATCCTCAAAAACTATATAGTGGTATTGGTTATGCCATCGGTCTTGAGCACAGCTTGAAGATGAAGGAGATTTCCGAGAAGGATAGGCTGGATGGCGAGTATATGGACAAACTTGGTTTTGGTATGGATTCGAAGTGTTTCTTTGACTCACTGCTGGGGAAGTACGTTACATTACAGGTGTTTCGACCGCTATCGCGAACTTTATATTATTGATGCATGGGTATAAAATGTAAATTTGCAAAAAATATGCAAAATAGCCAACTATATTTGACTAAATATGAAAATAAGCATATACTCATACTTGGAAGGAAGGTATGAGTATATGCTTATTCAATTTTCTGTTGAAAACTTTATGTCTTTTAAAGAACGGGCAGTCTTGTCATTAAGCCCATCGAAAGATAGAGAGCACCAGGAGAATGTCAATAATATAAACGGATATCAAGCAACAAATTCTATAGCTATATATGGTGCAAATGCATCGGGAAAGACCAGCTTATATAAAGCGATGACAATTGCAACTATATTTATTAGAAATTCAAATTTATTGCAGGTCAATCAACCTATAGGTGTGATGCCGTTTAAATTTGATGAAAAAACTATGATGCAGCCATCAAAGTTTGAATTTATTTTTGTAGCGGATGATGGAAATAGATATGTATATGGATTTTCTGCTTCGCAAAGACGAGTTCACGAAGAATATCTGTATTTGTATAAAACGCATAAACCTACTTTAATATTCGAGCGTAATGAAAATGATGAGTATACATTCAAATCACAAAAGACAATATTAGAACCATTAGTACGTTTTAATTCACCTAATAAATTGTTTTTGGCTACAGCAACAAATTGGAACACTGAGAGTACGAAAATTCCATTTAGTTGGTTGACTGAGAAAATTGTGACATTTACTGATGCGCAAGCGTTAACTAATATTTCGCTAGGATTGTATAAGGGGGATAAGAAAGAGGAGTATTTAAAGTTTACAGAAGAATTGTTAAAACAGGCAGACATTAATATATCTAAAATTGATATAAAAATTAAGAAAACACCTTTAGGTTATCCTGGAGAAAACTTATTTCCTGGAATTCAAATCAATGGTCAGCCCATTACTCCAGGGCAACAGGGATTTATTGAACAATTTGAAGTCTTTACCGAGCATATAATTGGTGAAGAAAAAATATCGCATCAACTTGCGTTAGCAGAGGAATCGTTGGGTACAAATCAATTGTTTGTATTGGGGCCATTTTTAAAGGATGCATTTGAGAATGGAACAACGATATTTATTGATGAAATTGATAAAAGTTTACATACTTTTATTGTAAGACATATTGTAAATATGTTTAGAGATAAAGATATTAATAGGAATGGTGCTCAACTTATTTTTACGACCCATGACACGTCATTACTATCTTTAGAGACATTTCGAAGAGATCAGGTGTATTTTACAGAGAAAGACAATGTAACAGGAATATCAGATTTATATTCGTTGGATGAATTCTCTGTTCGTAAGACAGACAACATTGAGAAGGGATATCTTTTAGGCCGATATGGAGCAATACCATATATTCGAGGGGAGGAGTTTTAATGGCTAGGGATATTGACTTAAAAACTAGGGGCGTAAAAAGACGTCAGCAAAAAAAGGCATATTTGATTATTACAGAAGGTAAAAATAAGACAGAAACGTTATACTTTTCGCATTATAAAAAGCAAGGAACAGATTATGCAATAACCTTTGTTAAGGCAGGTAGCAACACAGATGCGAAATCTTTGTACAAAACAGTATCTCAAAGATGGAGAAAGGATGGTTTTAACTATAAATCAGGTGATAGAGCTTTCATTGTAATGGATATAGATAATGATAAGCGAAAAGCTGATAAAGTTATTGCGTTAATAAAAGAAAATAAGAATCCAGGAATAGTTTTTATTGTATCAAACCCAACATTTGAGATATGGTTTTTGTTGCATTATAAGTATACAACTAAAAGTTATACGAGCGGGAAGGCTGTGATAAGCGATTTGAGAAAAGAAATTCCAAAATATGATAAAACCATCGATGTATACCCTGTGTTGGAAGAAAAGGTTGAAAAGGCGCTTATTAATTCACGAAAATTGGAGAAGTTTTTTGAAGGTAAGAATTGGCCGGATAGTGAATGTAATCCGAGAACAGATGTTGGGAATATAGTGGAATTGTTATTTTAGATAGAAAATGGAATAAAAAGTCCTCAATCTTATATTGCAAACTAGAGGGGAAAATCTAGTAATAGAATTTATTAAGATAGGTAATTAATATATAAAACTGGATGTTAAGGTTCTAGATTACCCCATCGGCGAAGCCGATTACAATCCTTCCTCGCTCGCGTCAGCGAGAGGCTGTGGAGTCGGGCAGCCTGGCCGCGGAGCGGCCGGATAGGGATGGTCCCATAATAAGTGTGTAACAACTAGGTATATAGTGTATAATAAAGCTGCGGCTTGGGCCGTGGCTTTTATTTTTGTGGCGGAGAATTTTATGAGTGTAATTTTATTGATTTTAAAAATAGTTTTATGTATAGGGATAGTGCTTGGCGTACTTGGCTTGATAGATAAGCCATTTAGTATATATGCATTTGATAGGGCGCAGCGCAATCCATTGGAGGGGCAGGCTGTTGTGTTTATAGAAGATGACAGTGATGGGGCCAATGCCGATGGAGTGTGTGGGCATCTAGAGATAGCAGGCAAGGAAGCGGGCGTTGTCAGACATAAGGAATCTTTTTATGAGGTAGTAGTTAAGAGGCTAATTGACATAGTGTTGAGTCTTGGTGGTTTGATAGTGCTTAGTCCAGTTTATCTTTTTGTGAGCATTTGGATTTTGATAGATGACCCGGGGCCTATACTTTTTACCCAGAAGCGCCTTGGTAAGAATAAGAGATACTTTAAGCTGCACAAGTTTAGATCTATGAAGATGTCTACTCCACATGACAGGCCTACACATATGCTTGAGAATCCTGAGCAGTACATTACAAAGGCTGGAAAGTTTATTAGAGCCCATTCTTTGGATGAGCTGCCTCAGATATGGGATATATTTATTGGGAATATGAGTGTTGTGGGACCGCGTCCGGGGCTTTGGAATCAAGATGTGCTCACAGCTGAGCGTGACAAATACGGTGCCAACGATGTGAAGCCGGGGCTTACTGGCTGGGCGCAGATTAATGGCCGTGACGAGCTGGAGCTTTCTGAGAAGGCTAGGTTGGATGGGGAGTACGTTAGCAGGCTGGGATTTGCCATGGATGTGAAGTGCTTCTTTGGGTCTGTTGGAGTGTTCACTGGAGATGACAGTGTGGTCGAGGGCGGCACTGGGAATATGGGGAAGTAATCATTTTACCGAAACATTGGTTTCTGAATCCAATCTGGAAATATCATAAAATAGGTGGAGACAAAAGGTTGACACCTATTTTATTAGATAGTAGAATACGTAAAATAGGATTTATTTAAAAACGAGAAGAGAAAATAGCGTATCCGAAATACGTTCCGCCTAATGCTGTAAATTCACTTGCAAATTTGCAGCATGGGTTTTACAATTAGAAAAAAGGAGGTGTTCGGTATGCCAAATATAAAGCCTATATCAGATTTAAGAAATTACACTGAAGTTTTAAATGAAGTAGATAATACAAGTAGGGTTTATTTAACAAGAAATGGTAGGGGAGAGTATGCAATCCTTAAAATGGAGGAAATAGACGAATTGGATAAATATCGCGCAGCGTACTCGTTGTTTTCACATCTTAAGAAGGCAGAAGAAAGAGCCTCATCAGAGGGATGGATAGATGATGATGACTTAGATGAATTGATTGGAGAGTAATTGTTAATGAAAATAAAGTATTCACCAGATGCAGTTGATAAATTAAAAGATATAAAGACTGTATATGGCTGTAAAACATATCAAAAGATTAGATCATCAATTCAAGAATTATCTGTAATGCCGAAAAAAGGAGCACTAGTAGAAGACTATATCGGAATTCCTAATCCATATAGGTGCTTGCATATTTTAAAACACTATATTTTTTACAGAATAGATAAAAATAAAAAGTTAATATATATTACAGAAGTATTTAATGAACGGGAAGATTTCTTAAATGCGATGTTCGGAGTAAATTTAAGGACGCAAGAGAGTGTAGAGTATTGGGGAGACTGATAACAGTTTGTCTAGTATAAACGGTGCACTTTATATCAGATTATTCTAACAAGGAGTGGTAGTATGACAGCAAGTGAGCGTATACTTCAGATTTTAGATGAGAGGAAGATATCTCAAAAGGACTTTTCTGAAAAGACAGGCATTCCACAGAGTACAATTAGTGATTGGCGAAAGAAAAAGACAAATCCAGGCACAGATAAGATCATGATTATATGTAAGGTACTTAACATAACACCAGAGTGGCTTCTTTCTGGTATTGAGGAAGATGGAAACAGAGGGAAAAAGACTAATTATTACGTAATAGATAAACAATCGGAATTGGGCGAGTTGATGGTTGCTTATAATAGTATGGAGCCAAAGCAACGTGAGAGAATAATGGGATACGCAAAAGCGCTTCTTGATTTATAGGGGCGCATATATTTTTGAAGAGCAATCCGTAAAATAGGATATATATTGTTTTTTTTCTAAAGACGGATGCATAAATTCATGAGTAATCAATTGGGAGAGTATTGACTATGCGTATTATATGCGTATAATAATATATGTAATATAATATGCATTTTTAAGAAGTAACAAAAATGAAATTACAAATATTACTTAAAACTCTTGAAAATGCTGGATTTTACTTTGTGAGGCATGGTGGTAATCATGATGTTTATTCAAATGGTGATATCACAATTGCAATTCCTAGACATAGGGAGATTAATGAGATACTAGCTAAGAAAATTTTAAAAGAGGCGGGGCTATAGAGCCTGTGTTTTTTTATTTGCTGTAGATTTAATAGGAGGGACGACTATGAAAGGTGCATATCCAACATTTATTAAGCAAGTCGGGAAAGATTTTCTTGTTTATGTTCCAGACTGGGATAATTGCACATCAGGAGAAAGCTTGGAAGATGCCATTAGCATGGGAAGGGATATGATAGGTGTTTTAGGAATTACATATGAGGATGAGGGCAAAGAATTCCCAAAACCTTCCGATTATAAAATGGCGATGGAAAAAGCAAAAAAAGATAAAGAGGTAATGGATTTTTCTGATGGAATTTTAACGATGATTGATGTTGATTTTACAGAATATCGCAGGCAGATGGATAATAGAGCTGTTAGAAAAAATTGTACTGTTCCCTACTGGATGACTGTTGAGGCAGATAAGGTGGGATTGAATTATTCTAAAGTTTTACAAGATGCCATAGCAAGACTTTTGAATCTTAATTACAATGTCGGTAAATAAAAGAGATATTACATCGGAAAAAGGAGGGGGCCTATGTGTACTGCAGCAACATACTACAGCAGAGATCATTACTTTGGGAGAAACTTAGACTTAGAGTTTTCTTACAATGAAACTGTTACTGTCATGCCTAGGGGCTACAAATTCCCTATTAGACATGCCGATGATTTGGATAGTCATTATGCGCTGATAGGAATGGCTTTTGTGGTGGACGATTATCCGCTTTATTATGATGCCATCAATGAAAAGGGTGTGGGGATGGCTGGTCTCAATTTCCCTACCAATGCAGTATACAAGGAGTTAGAATCAGAGAAAGACAACATTACTCCATTTGAATTTATTCCATGGATACTAGGTCAGGCGGCTTCCTTAGATGAGGCTAGGGCACTAGTAGAAAAGATTAATCTTTTAAATGAAAATTTCAGTGAGCAGTTACCATTATCGCCACTGCATTGGATGATTTCAGACAAGACGGGGTCCATAGTTGTAGAACAGACCGAAGAGGGCCTACGTATATACGATAATCCAGTGGGCGTTATGACTAACAATCCAACATTCGATATACAGTTATTTGAACTGAATAAATACATGTCTCTTTCTACTGAGCCAGCTCAGAATACATTTGCGTCAAATATTCCACTACAGCAATACAGCCGAGGGATGGGTGCCATTGGTTTACCTGGAGATTTATCATCTACCTCTAGATTTGTAAAGGCAGCTTTTACTAGAATGAATTCGATTTCGGGAGAATCGGAGCTTGAAAGCGTCAGCCAATTCTTTCATATTCTCGGGTCGGTGGACCAGCAGCGGGGCTGCGTACACCTAGGCGAAGACAAATACGAAATTACGATATATACCTCATGCTGCAACCTTGATAAAGGTATTTATTATTACAACACCTACGAGAATCACCAGATTACAGCTATTGATATGCATAAAACGAACTTGGACGGAAATATATTAAGCACATATCCCCTGAGACATGGGGAGAATATTTTTTATGAGAGTTAATATCTATGTGTTATAATTACCAATATAAACAGGGGATGAAATATAATGTAATTATGGGGGACGACTATGACTACATTTTTGCCTTATTTTGTGGTGATTATGTTACTTGTGGTGGGGCTTGGATTCTTTAATGAGAAGATTACAGGGCTCACTGATGAAATTGCGCTGATGTTGTTTTCGATTGCAGTAGGCGGAATTTTGTTGTTATATAGATGCTTTTTTGCAAACGCAGACGTGCAGCTTATATTGGATGATATTCAGAGATTTGATTTGGAAGATTATTTGATGGATTGCGTCTTGTGCTTCATGTTGTTTGCAGGCAGCTGTCACATGAAGCTTAGAGACTTTGGACGCTTGGCACGTCCTGTTGCGTTGCTTTCTTTTTTATGCACCTTACTTGGTGCAGTTATCTACGGAGTGGCATTTTTCCTAGCAGGAAAATTATTGTCACTATCTTTCTCCCTGGCGGGATGTCTCATGTTCGGAGCAATCGTAGCCCCTACGGATCCTATCGCGGCTACCAGTATCCTTAAGAAATTCGGTTTGCCAAAAGACACATCATTCTTAATAGAAAGTGAATCATTGTTTAATGATGGCGTCGGTGTGGCGCTATTTGTGTGCTTCTCAGGTATGGTTAAAGCTTCTGAAAATGAAAGCGTACTTATTGTCATGTGCCGTGAGGTGCTGGGAGCCGCATTAGTTGGTATAGTGGTTTCTGCAATATGCCTTTTTGTTTTTGCACATACTAAAAATAATAATAGGCAAATTTTTTCAAGTCTGCTTGCTGTATCAACGGCATATTTATTGTGTGAGCATTTCGATTTTTCAGGTGCTATTGCGTCTGTAGTATGCGGAATCATGTATTCTCATTTTAGCACCAGTAGTGTTGATAGCCAGATTTTCAATGGCTTTTGGGGCGTGTTAGATGATTTCCTTAATTCAGTTCTTTATGTGATGTTGGGATTATCCTTCATAAAAGTGTTGACCATGCCTATAGTTATGGCTCTTTCTGCAGTGGCAATTATATGCAATTTCATAGGACGATTTTCATCGGTGGGTATCACCACGCTTTTCTTCAAAGAAATGCCTGATGGATATAGCAGGCTAAATTTTAGCAAGCTCCTCACATGGGCTGGACTTAAAGGTGGACTTTGTATTGCCCTTGCTATGAGTACCAATTCATTTATGTCTGATGATTCATACCGGATTATTCTGGGTGGAACTTACGGAATAGTCTTTTTCACCACAGTAGTACAGGGGCTCACAATGAGAAAAGTATACGAGAAAATCCAAAAAATCTGAGAGGAATATCGTGACCATATAGCTTTATTTGAAAGGGAATTAAATCATAAAAATTCCACAAAATATTTACATCGACTTTACATTCACCTACTACCATAGCACCATGATGATTATGACAATAATATTTTTGGCAGTAGGTTTTATCATGTTAATGGTAGGCTGTCGATATAATTTGTTTGGCCTACATTTTTATAGAAAAGAGAGGAGGAAGAATTAGAAGAAACAAATTGCCACAATCATCACATGGTTATTCGCATTTACGAAGTGTAAGCTTTACAAAAGAAAGGAGTTATTATGATACTCGTCTATGCATAGGCCATTATTTTTACGATAGAATAGATAATTATAAAATTTCAAGCTCCCCAAAAGATGTTGCAAATGACAATCTAATAAACTAATATGAAGTTAATAAACATGCCTAGTACTTGCAGGTACTAAGGATTAGCTGGGCAGAGGTGCTCAGCTTTTTTGTTATTTATATGTGGTACAAAATGTCAGCGCGAAATGTGTGGGGACAATATATTAATGAGTTACCACACAGGGGGGCAAAATGAAAATACTTGACTACAAAAATTCTCTAATAAACGACTATAAAAAGAACAGGCGCACTTTTATCTTTTACCTAATCTTGCGAGCACTTGTAATCCTGACACTCATCAGGTGCATTCTCACAAGAAATTATGAAAGTGCGGCCATCTGCATTTTGTCGTTGTTACTATTTTTGATGCCTGCATTTTTGCAGCAAAAAATGAAAATAGAGATTCCCGCAGTTTTTCAGGGTATCATATTTGGGTTCATCTATGCCGCAGAAATATTAGGTGAGGTAAATCATTACTACGTGCTGATTCCTGGCTGGGACACGATGCTCCACACAATGAATGGATTCTTGTGCGCCGCCATTGGATTCTCACTGATTTACTTGCTCAATCGTGGCAGTGAGAATATTAATTTGTCCCCATTCTATCTGACGCTAGTGGCTTTTTGCTTTTCTATGACAGTAGGTGTTCTGTGGGAGTTTTTTGAATTCACCATGGACTACTTTTTCTATCTGGACATGCAAAAGGATTTCATAGTGCAAAACATTGGCTCAGTTACCCTTGATCCAAACAATTCTGGGATGCCATTTTTCATTGGAAATATAACTGACACAGTTGTAAATACCGCCGACGGTAACGCCTATACAATTCCTGGTGGGTACCTGGATATCGGCATCATCGATACTATGAAGGATCTTCTTGTAAATTTAGTAGGCGCCGTAGTTTTTAGCATTATTGGCTACACCACACTAAAATTCTCCAAGAAATCCAAAATCGCCGAGAGCCTGATGATTAAACCTAATGATTAATTCATCCAAATTTCTCACAAAAAATTTACATAGACTTTACATTTACCTACTACCATGAGTCTGTAACGATTATGAAAGGTAGTAGGTTTTTTGTATTGGTACTTGCATTCTATGCCCAGGCCATGACCTACGGGATAGTTAGATGAGACATAAGGAGAGAAAATATGGATGCATTTTCGATAATATCATTATTAGGCGGGCTGGCCCTGTTTTTGTACGGCATGCGCCTAATGGGTGAAGGCCTAGAGAAACTGGCCTCAAATCGCCTTGAGAAAATACTGGCCAGACTCACTGGCAGGACATCTCACGCGGTAATTTTAGGTGCGGCCATCACCGCTATAATTCAGTCTTCCTCAGCCACCACGGTAATGGTTGTAGGTTTTGTAAATTCAGGAATAATGAGCCTCAGACAGGCGGTTGGTGTTATAATGGGGGCAAATATAGGCACCACCATGACCTCATGGATATTCTCCATGACTGGAATCCAAAGCGAATCCTTCTGGGTGAGAATGTTAAAGCCATCATCCTTTGCTCCAATCGTGGCAATGATCGGCATTATATTGCTAATGACAGCCCGTGAGAATATTAAGAAAACTCACGCCGGAAGCATTTGCCTAGGGTTTGGAATCCTAATGTATGGCATGGAGACTATGTCAAAATCCATGGTACCATTGGCAGAAAGTGACACTTTTGCTTCTATATTAATGGCAGTGTCCAATCCGATTTTTGGAATAGTTGTGGGAATGATTTTTACAGCAGTTATCCAAAGCTCCTCAGCATCAGTTGGAATACTTCAAGCTCTTTGCCTTTCGGGTACAGTCACTTTTGCGGCGGCTATACCGATAGTTTTGGGGCAAAATATTGGAACTTGTGCCACAGCTCTGCTGTCATCGGTAGGGGCTAGCAAAAATGCAAAGCGAGCTTCCATGATACATTTGTATTTCAACCTGATTGGAACTATTGTTTTTGTAGGAACTTTTTATACGGCCAACATGTTTTTTTATTTTGATTTTTTGTACCAAGCAGCAAGCCCAGTATCAGTGGCTATAATCCATAGCATTTTCAATATTGGCTGCACAGTGGTTCTCTACCCATTCGCTAACCGGGTAGTGACCCTAGCAGAGAAAACCATAAAAGACGATTATACTCACGTGACCGACCTGCGGGCAGGCATGAAAGTTTGATTATCTAAAGGAGATAGTATGGCTTTAATTTATATAGTAGAGGACGATGAGAATATCAGAGAAATAGAGGAGTTTGCCCTTGAGAATGCTGGGTTTTCAGTGAACAGCTTTTCTGATGCTGCAAGCTTTTTTGCCTCTCTTGAGAGAAAATTACCGGACTTGGTTTTGCTAGACATTATGCTGCCCGATGAGAATGGTAATGATATTTTGACAAATATTCGTGCAAGCGAAATAACTCAGAGCATTCCAGTAATTATGGTTACTGCCAAAACTACTGAGCTGGATTTGGCTAGAGGCCTAGAAATCGGTGCAGATGATTACATTAAAAAGCCATTCTCTGTAGTTGAGCTTACCTCTAGGGTGAAGGCTCTGTTGCGCCGCACTAGTTCTGACGGCAAGCAAATAATTCGCATAGACGAATTAGTATTAGACGAAGGTAAACATACAGTAAGCCTTGGGGATTCTCCAGTTGAGCTTACATTCAAAGAATATGAGTTATTGAAATATTTGTTAATGAATAGAGGGCTGGTTCTCAAACGTGCTCAGATAATGGATAAAATCTGGGGCATGGATTATGAGCTAGAATCCCGCACCTTAGACATGCATATTAAATCCCTGCGAACAAAACTACGTAATTACGGAGACAGGATTCTCACTGTACGAAATGTAGGTTACAAGTTTGAGTGACATATGGAGGTGTTATGGCACGAAAGATTTATCTTAGATTTGTATTTATGATTATTCTTGTGGCCTTGCTAGCAACAAGCTGTGGGGCTATGGCATATTATGCGCTTTTTGAAAAGCAGGTTCACGAGGATCTCCAGGTGACTGCTCAAATTCTCAGGGATACAGGGGTATTTCAAAATGCAGATATTGCTGCATTTGAGGCCAATCCGAAACTAGAAGAAGAAAAGCTTCGTGTTACCCTAGTGGACACCGATGGCAAGGTACTTTTTGATAACACCACACCTGCATCATCAATGAACAATCACCTTGACCGTCCTGAGATAGCGGAGGCTATGAAAAATAGCTGGGGAGAGGAAATACGTAAATCCGATACTATTGATCGAGTGGATTATTACTATGCAATCGTCCTAGACGACGGCCGTATACTTAGGATTTCAAAGGAAGTGGACAGCCTTTGGACTGTGATAATATCGGCGATTCCCTATTGCATGTCCATCATCATCATTGTTTCTATTATAGGAACCATCCTCTCGAAGCTTCTCACCCAAAGCCTTGTGGCGCCAATCATAAATGTGGCTGAGAATTTGGATGATGATGTGGAGGCGCCATATCCGGAGTTGTATCCATTTGTTAGCGAGATTAGAAAGCAACACGACAAAGTCTTAGAATCCGCCAAGAGAATTCAGGATTTCTCAACCAATGCCAGCCATGAGCTAAAGACTCCACTAACGGCAATTTCTGGATATGCACAGCTTATTCAGACCAACGAAATAGAGACAGAGCGACTACAGCATTTCGCAGGAGAAATCGAGAAAAATGCAAATCGTTTACTCAAATTAATAGATGACATAATAGCTCTTTCAAATCTAGATGCCCATGAGCTGCAGGATAAATTTGAAAAAGTGGATTTGTACGAGCTGGCAAAAGAAGAGATAGAGGTTTTAAAAATAAATGCAAATGCAAAAGACATTTTGCTAGAATTGGAAGGGGAGCCCACATACTTTCTTGGACGCAAAGATCTACTAGTGGAACTAATAGATAATCTTGTGGAAAACTCTATCCGCTATAACAACCCTGGTGGACACGTGTGGGTAAAAGTTCAGGAGGCTAATGGAAGAAAGATTCTATCTGTTGAGGACGATGGAATTGGAATCCCAAGCCAGGATTTTGAGAGGGTCTTCGAAAGATTCTACAGAGTGGATAAAAGCCGCTCCAAAGCCAGCGGTGGCACAGGCCTAGGTCTTTCCATTGTAAAACACATAGTGGAGTTGCACGATGGAACAATCCAGTTAGAAAGTGAACTTGATAAAGGAACAACCATAACTATTGTATTTTAGAAAAGGGAACACACCATGAAGAAACTACTTATAATTGGCGCCGGCGAGTACGGCCGTCTTGTAAAGGACTTGGCGCTTGAGGTTGGATATGACGATGCTGATTTTCTAGATGATAACAGCCAGCTTGCCATCGGTAAAATTGCAGACTACAAAAAGTTCGTAGGAGAATACGAGGAATTCATCGTAGCCATGGGCAATCCCCAGGTGAGAAAGAAATGTGTGGAGATGCTGTCAGCTGATTTTAAGCTTGCTATTATCATTCATCCTAGAGCCTATGTGAGTGGAGATGCAGCTATCGGAGCTGGCTCCATTGTAGAGCCAGGCTGCGTAGTGTACAGAGCATGCACCATTGGCCAGTCATGCCTTATTAATGCAGGCGCTGTGCTTAATCATGACAGCACAGTAGGAGACTTTTGCCAGATTGGATGCAACGCAGTGGTTACGGCCAGAGCTGTTGTGGCTGCTGGGACCAAGGTGGAGCACGGGAGTGTAGTTCATTCCGCTATTTAATTAAATGTTTGCAACTGCCCCTAATCCGTGCTACAATCAAACCAATATTATTTAACACAATTAAAGGAGGGTTTTACTATGTTTGAACAGATTAAATTACCATATGCAACAAATGCCCTAGAGCCATATATTGACCAGCTCACAGTGGAGACACACCATGGCAAGCACCATGCTACATACACCAAGACTTTCAACGAGTTAGCTGAGAAGGCAGGCATGGCAGATTTATCTGCAGAGGAGTTGCTTGCATCCCTTGATAAGGTTGGCGACGCTACACTTCGCCAGGGCCTTAAGAATCAGGGCGGCGGCTTCTACAATCACAATCTTTATTTTGAAATGTTTTCACCTAGCCCAGCTAAGGCGCCTACAGGCAAGCTGGCTCAGGCTATTGACGATACATTCGGAGGACTTGATGCTCTTAAGGAGCAGCTTACCACAGCAGCCACTACACAGTTTGGTTCTGGTTGGGCTTGGCTTTCTACTGACAAGTCAGGCAAGCTCACAGTTTCTAAGACAGCCAATCAGGACAACCCAATTTCTGAGGGCACAGGTATGATTCCTCTGGTAGCCCTTGATGTGTGGGAGCATGCTTACTACTTAAAATACAAGAATCTCCGCCCAGACTATATCAAGGCATTTTTTGAGGTGCTTGATTGGGCAAAGGTAAGTGCTAGATATGAGGAGATTGTAGGCTAATAGAATTGATCTGCAAAAGGGGGACCCATGACCAGACGAGAACGAGAAATCACAGATACAAATGAAATCAACCGCATCCTAGACACATGCAAGTATTTGCATCTAGGTCTAGTGGATGACGGTAAGCCATACGTGGTGCCAATGAATTACGGCATAGACCATGACGATGCAGACGGGCATTTGATTGTCTACCTTCACGGTGCTAACACTGGTCGCAAGCTAGACATCATTAAAAAGAATTCTGATTGCTGTTTCACAATGGAGTGCAATATCACACCATTCGAGGGTAAGATGGCATGCCAGTACGGTGTGGCCTATGAGTGTGTTATGGGCACAGGCCAGATTCATCTCATAGATGACCCTGCTGAGAAGGACCGTGCACTTCAGGCTATCATGAAAACTCAGACTGGCCACGACCATTTCCAGTTTGATGAGAGGATGGTTTCTATCGTTAGCGTCATGCGTATCGATGTGGATGAACTTTCGGCAAAGCATCGCCCACTTCCTGCAGCCATGACTGAGAGCTAGCGGAATCTAGCGGAATTCGCTTATTGATAAAAATGCGTCTATACCTTATAATCCTAGAGGGCTATTCTGACATTCCATCAGATGATTGCCCAGTATAGAAAAATGATGAATTAGGAATCAGGTATTAAAATGAATAAAGCATTTGATTTATTAGATATAATTGTTAGAAAGATTTTTGGATTAGTTTTCAAAATAATGCACAAGGAGTACACAGATGGGGTACACGAGGCTATGCTTCAGTTCGTTAAGTTTGGCATCGTTGGTGTGACTAACACATTTCTAGCCCTCGCCATCAATTGGATATCTCTAATCGTCCTTGAGAAGATGGGAGTATTAGTTGATAATCCTAGTGGTCAGGCTTCCATAGCCAATGTCATAGCATTTCTTCTCAGTGTGCTTTGGTCCTTCTACTGGAACAACAAGCTTGTGTTCGTATTAGAGGATGGCCAGCAGAGAAATCTACTACGCACCCTTTTGAAGACTTATGTTTCATACTCATTTACAGGAATCTTTTTAAATACACTTTTACTCTATCTATGGATTGATGTGATTGGCTTGTCCAAATTCGTGGCACCTCTTATTAATCTATTAGTAAGTGTTCCAATTAATTTCCTTATTAACAAGTTTTGGGCATTTAAATCGAAATAATCCATTTCAGTGGAAATACAAGTCCTAAATTAAATACTAATAATAATTCAGCCTTCTGGCGGTACTTGACCAGCAACATGGTTCGGTGCCCCCAGAGGGTTTTTTTATATGCAAAATAAAAATATTATTTTTTTACTACTTTCTAATTAAAAAGTGTTGACTTAGTAATAGGGAAATATTAGAATAGAAATCGCATAGTAGCAATATGGTACTCATACAAACGGGTTTAAATACTTAATAGAACCGGGGAGTCGGATTTTGCTAGGTAATTGTTATAAACGAGAATACATAGAATTATCATTTATGAACAAATTGTTATGCATAAGTGAATATTATATGTACAACTAATTGCTGAATTGTTACAATCAAAGAAGCGCACTAGAGCAATTATTAGCAAAAGGAATAAAGTGGTCAATAAGGCACTTTATAAAATATAGAAGAATAATGAGGTGAAAAAGATGGAAAAATTAACAAAGGAGGACTTGAGTGAATTAACTGGCATGACCTTTAAAATCGTTACAGTTAATGACTCGGTTGTAAGAAATTCTGACTGTGCTTTTTTTGCAGCACTCAATGATGAAGAGGCTAATGCATTTATCGAGGACATGAAAAAGGAAATTCCTGAGGGGGATTACAATTTTGCAACTAGACCATACGATGTGCCTAACCTATCCTATATCAACAAGATGTTTGACAACAACTATCGTGGATTTGAGATTGTAAATTCCGGATTATATGCACCAGCTGAGGAGCTCTACGAAAAGAGACAGGACGTAGTAAACAAAATCGCTAGTATTTACAACGATGACGGATGCCTATATGTAGGTCTTAATTCTCAGGGAAAGGCCATTGCCAATCCTGTTGGCGACATCCAGGTTACAGCATCATTTTTTACAAATGTAGAGGATGCTAATGAGCTTCAGGAAACTGGAGTCGCAGCCCACTCAATTGAAAGATGGATAGTTAATCCACCTGCCGACGCGACAATTTTTTCTATTGATGGCCAGGTTGTATACGGTTGGGAAATCGTAGAGGCAACAAACAAAGTTTGGTCTCAGTACATTGTGGGCTTAGACAAGCTCAAAGAATTGGTTGGTAAAAAGACACTCAGTGTACTTGTTACAGACGATGAAGCACAATCTCTTATCAAATACGAGGGAGTGCCAATCATGTTCCTGACAGCATCATCTATTAAGGATTTTGTTGAGGAGAACAAAGGTAAGATTGCCGAGAAGTTTTTATTGATGACAGTATCAAATGCTGAAGGCGTGAAGTTAGTGACTGGAAGAAGTAAATATGCATTTCTCGATACTGACGAAGGTAGATATGTATGTGCGAGAGAGGATTTGGAGAGCACATTTGCATAATGCCATTATGATAGATTAATCGATTGTAATTGAGAAAGGTTATAACAGTGATGGGAGAATATGCAGAAAAATCAACAAGCAGGGGAATTGGGTTCGATAATTCCAATGTAGCATATAGCGCTATTGGAATTAGTGATGTTGAAGTAGCTAATGAACAAGTTATGAAAATGTATGACGAAGTTGAGGCAACTGTTTATTTTACTTGTGCAAATGTGGCCGCTGCCCGAATTCGCGATAATGTTAATCTATACAATACTTTTAGTCGTGACGAAATCGACGCTTTGCTGTTCTATTGTATGGAGGCCTATCGACGAGTTAAGGAAAGAAGACCATTCGACGGCTCATCTCCATTTGAAGCATATATTACAAAATTTGTATTACCTACCGGCCGACAGCTTTACGCCAGAAGCAAGCAGACTGACTATGACCACCTTGTGTCAACAGCTGTAAATAAAAATGGTGAGAAAAGCTACTACGGTACAAATGGGAAGATGGTTAAATTCTCAACCATCAATGATCTTGATGATGAGGATGAATACAATCGCCTAGAATCAAGATATGAAGATGGATTTGAGGACCTGATTATTAACAAAGTAGACGCAGAGAATGTTCTTATCGATGAAGAGTTACTTTCAAAATTAGCGACTATTCATCCTCTGTTAAAAATTGTTTTTAATTTTTGGGCATCTGACTGCAAAGATGGATATTTACCATTCTATAAATATTTATCTGATGAGCGAGTTTTGCGCCTTGCAGCTAGAGATGAAAAATGTGCTAAATATGTTCTTCAGAAAGATGATGGTAAAAAATACATCAACCCTAGCACAGCTTCCAAACTGTTATATAAATTTCAGTCCATTCTGACCGCTGAAGAGGTCAAGGAAATAATTAGATTTGGAACCAATGTCACGACTAATCCATATCTGGGTTATATGATGAGTGGACCGATGACACTTTAGAAAGGAAATGTGAAAAATGAGTGAGTTACTTACTAAAGAATTGACTGTAAGACAAAAGGATATTCTCAAGTCAAAAGATTTACCACAGCAGTGGGATCAGCTTGACATGAGCATTCAGGAATCTATCGAGTCAATCGAAGAAATGCTCCAATTTTTAGAGCAGAAGTATGGCAAGACTTTTGTCTATGCAGGCTACAAAAAGGCAAATCGTACTTATCACGATGAAGAATCCCTTTTGGCTTACGCTGTAGGCGATGATCCTGAGACACAGAAATGTCTTGTAAATCGTACAAAAGATGGACTTGAAGACACATATGGTTGGGTACTTGCATTCCCAGTTTTCCGCAAAAAAATGCAAGATAAAGTCTCTGACTTATTAAATGATAACAATTATAAGCTATTCACCAAACTCCTTGGAGTTTCAAACGATGGCACAGTTAAAGCATCTACAGTTGTTGTAGTAATTGAAACAGCCTATGACAACGCTTCAAAAGAACTCTTTGACAAGGTGGCATCAAGACTAAGCAATGAGGAAGGAGTATACAAGATTCTCATGTATTGTGTCGCACCTGGCACAACTGAATCTATGGCTCAGCACAACTACGAGCAGATTATGAATTCAGACAATACATTGGGTAGATACTCTGCATTGGCTAGCGCAAGCAAGTAGAAGGGAGTGAGGTGAAAAAATGACAGATGAAAATTTAGCATTACTAGAACAAGTAACATATATCGATAAAAATGTCTTAGATGCAGCTGGAATCGATATGGATCTTCTTCCTATGGACAAAGGTGATACGCTCGAAGAGGTATTGGAAGTCTTTGATGAGGATGCAATTAAAAACCTAAGAGATCAAGGCGACACAGTTATAGAAGGCGCATTGCAAAGTGGTAATGAGTGGGCAGATATAATTGAAAAACTCAAAGCTAATCCAGAATTAATGAATCTTGAGGTCGTTAAGTCGGAGGCTACTGTTGCAGGTACAGCTAATCTTAATGTTTGTTATGAGAACCCTGCAACTGGTCAGGGAATTATCACATATAAAGGTACAAGTGGATACGAGGAGTGGTACGACAATACCTTAGGATTAACTCAGACAGAGACTCCGCTTCAGCAGGATGCGTTGAGATTCTACAATGAGTGTGCACAGCAGTTTGATGATATGATTGTAACTGGCCATTCAAAGGGCGGTAATAAAGCAATGTATGTAACAATTGCTGCTGAGGATGACAAGATTTCTCAGTGTGTTGCATTTGATGGTCAGGGATTTTCGAATGAATTCCATGAGTACTATGCTGATCGAATTGCTGAGAGAAGTGGCAAGATTACAAACTGTGCAATCAGTACTGATTTCGTCCATGGTTTAATGAAGCCAATTCCAGATATTAATTGGCAATTCTTCCAGGGCTTTGGAATGAGTAGTGGAGCAGAATACCACAGTCCAAACTCATTCTTCCAAACAGATGAAAATGGAATTATTACATCTGCATCTGGAGAACCTCAATTCGTTGGGGCTGAAGAAAATGAGAGTATTAAACATATAAATGGATTTACAACATTTATTATGGACAATTATTCCAAAGAAGATTTACAGGAAGCGGCCAGCTTCTTAGGGAATCTAACAGGATATGCTTGTGGCCAAGGTGATTATGGAAAAGCTCTTAATTATCTTGTTTCTAATCCAGAAACTCTTTCTAAGGTTAAGGGAATGGTCATGGATTACGGCAAGGCTAACAATCTTAACGAACAGGATTTTGATAACTTCGTTACAACTTTCTTTCCAGATCAGGAGATGGCTGAGAAGGTACAGACAATATGCCATTATGTAAAAAACAAGGATAACCTTATAGATGGAGGTTTGAAATTCTTGGTTGGATATAATGAAGGCGGATTAGAAGGAGCACCAGAGATGATAGATGGAGCATCAGAAGTAATTGGAGTAGGTCTTGAAGATTTGGGCGCAGGTCTCGGAGAGAAGATAGATGAAATCGGTGAAAAAATCGGTGATAAAATAGATGAGGGTGGTGAAAACCTCAGCTCAAAAATCAACGAAGGAAGCGATTCTATTGGAGACTGGCTTGAAGAAACAGGAGAATCAATTGGTGGACCATTTGATGAACTGGGAGATTTATTAGGTGGTGCCGTAAGAATTGGTGGAGATATTCTTGGCGGTGTTACTGAAATTGGCGGCCAGGCTCTTGGTGGAATAGCAGAAACAGCAGGCGATGTATTAGGCGGAATAGCTGAAATCGGAGGAGATGCTGCGGGTGCTATTACAAAGTTTGGCGGCGATTTTATATCTAACACAGTTGATAAAGCTAAAGATGTTTTCAACGGAGCTAAAGATGTTTTCAATGGAGTAAAAGAAGCATTTAGTGATGTTGGCTCATTTATTGGAGAAAAAATATTTGGCAAGACACCTGCAACAAAGGAGACGGCGGAAAATACTCCAGCTCCATCAGTAGAGCAGTCAAACGGCCAGAGTACAACTGAAGCAGCACAGGGCCAGAGTCAGGAAGAAAAAGGTATTTCTGGAGCTGCTGCTGGTGCTGTAGCTGGAGCAGTTGCTTCTGCAGGAGCTGCTACAGCCGGCGTTGTCGGTGCAGCTGCAGCGGAAGCTGCTAAGAAGGCGGCAGAAGCAGTAAATGCTGCAAAAGAATCTCATGCGCTTAATGAGGTAGAAGACCAGTATTCATACCCAACTGGTCAGACTATGGAAGATGTACTTAGCGGATTATCAGCAGAGGGCAATATTGTTATCATTAATCCAGTTATTATCAATGGCCAGGTTGAGGGTTCTACTATTGCTCCTTCATACAATGCAGGTAGCCACGCTGAGGACCCTTATGTAGTTCCATTGGATGCTAAGAAAATTTTGGATGTAGATCCGCTTGCTATGGAAATGAAACGACCTGTATCAAAAGAAGATATTGCAGGTGTTTTGAGTAGTGAGGGTGGAGATATTGCTTTAATCGGCGACATCGCTGCATTGTTCGGTGCATTATCTGAACAAGAGAATCAGCTTAGCCTTAGCGAAATAGCAGAAAATTGGCATCAATCTCATCCTATCGATTTTCAATCATATTTGGACGGTAAAGAAAATACAATGGGTGACATGAATGAAAGAATATCTGGTGCTTTACAAAAATTCCTTGAGGGACAGGGCGGTATAGAAACTGGTATTCTTCCTGCTGCTGGAATACAGAATGTTCTTCCATTTGATTCAAACTATACACCATATAACTTTACTAGTACGGAATATAAATCTATTATCATGCCTGAGGCAGATAATCAGATGCAGGCCACAAGAAGAATGGCAGCGCACTGCTAATATTAAACGAAAGAATTATAGTTAATATTAATTTATGGATGCGGCAAGCAATTGCTGCATCCCTTTCGTGTTTATTCTGTTAGGGAGATAACTATGAAAAAGAAAATAATTATTGCGACAATGCTATCTGTATTTAGCCTTTACTTTGTGGGATGTAAAGATGAAAATCATACAAAAGTAGATGTGGATTCATATTTGAAAGAAAACGGTTTTGCAAGCTGTCAGGTAGAGGGTGATTGCCAAGTAGCTGATGGGAAAAAGCAATACTGGGATGTGTATGATGAAGAGAATGGTGTGCATTTTAATGTCATAAATGTCACTGATGAATCCGGTTGGATGGGCAGTCAGGAGATGTATGACAATTACGATGCAAAACTAGTGGAAGAACACGTAAAAGATCTTCCTGAGCATGAAGGTGTGGAAATTGTTACGGGAGACATGTGGTCAGAAAACGCCAGCTTTGAATTTGAATATACTAATTTAGATGAACTAGAGGAAAAATATAATATCGTAAAAAGCTGTGCAAAATATTTGGATGATTTAAGTTCTGATGTTGAAATTAGAGTTTCGGCTAATTTGGCTGGACCTAGAGTAGATTATTACAAAGACAAAACTATTGATGGGATTTTAAAGTACACTGATGTTGCTCCGCTAAGCAATTATTCCGCTATTAAAAGTGGAGAAACACTAGATTACATCAAAAAACAATATTTTCAATTGGGATATACATACCGTTTTCCAGAAATTGAAGAGGAAATGAAAAGTTCTGATATAGACACATTCTTTGAGGATAAATACACTAATTGTGCAGCGGTATATCATAGTGGTGACCCAGCTGATGAAACAAATGAAGATTATGCGGTATATGATGATATCTATACTGATGGCACTCTTACTTTTGGAAATCTCTATTATCTATTAATTGATGAGGGATTTGACGTAGAGGGCTCTGTAGACAACTTTACTGTTCAAGGAGTAGATGGACAGATGTGTCAATTCTCTTATGGATATGCCGGTAGCGGCGAACATGGTACCTATTATTTAGTGGATGATGAAGAAGTATCATGTGATTGCAATTACTTTAAACTATATAAGAAAACAATCTATGATTTATTTGGATTAACTGTTGAAGAATACAGTGAGTAACAATTAATTGGAAACTTATTAATATCTTATATAAAAAAGGAAAAATTGTTATGACAGAGAAATACAGTAAACTAACTTTAATATGGGCAATAACATCAATATTTTTCTATTTTACAGGTTTCGTTGCGCTAGTGTATTCGGCCAAGGCAATAAAGGCCGGCGGAGAGGATAATAAACAAAGAAAAAGAGGAGCAACTATAGCAAAAGTAGTATTAATTTTTTATCCAATTTTTGGTTTAGTCTCATGTATGAATGCGATAACTAACTTTCAAATCCCAGGCTAATGCCAACAAAGAAATCTAATGCATAATATTGCCCTGCAGAGAATCTCTGTAATATAATAATTGCTATAAGAGCAAAGGGGCGCAGTCCATGAATGATTTCATCAAACAGTTATCTAGAGAAGATGTGTTGGCAAATCTCTACATAAGGACAAATAAAAAGTTTCCGCACAAGCATGAGCTGGAAGCTTATGATGTTGTTATGATAGACTTCTACCAGTATACAGGGCTGTTTTATTATTATAAAAATGCCATTCGATTTGAAGTCACAAAAGAGATAATGGAGCATTTTTTGCTCACTATTGATGAAATGATTTGGACAGTCAATGCCAATACAGGTGATGACTTTGTTCTTTTGCCAGAGGATGATGCTGGAATCTATAGGCTCATCGACAAGAATGGAGACAGTGTAGAGCGTATTTTGCTTAATAACACAAAAATAGATACGTATTTACGGACTATTGATGATGGTTTTGGATTGGAGATGTATCCTGCGAAATATAATCAATGGTACGTTGTAGCTATTGCGATTCCCGGGGATGATGAGTATGTAGAGGACTATCGCAGCTACATTAAAAGTCAATGCAGAAATCCCATAGATATGTACTATGGCATTGATTCTGACGGAAATATAATTGAACAAGAGATGTAAAAAGACCTGACTATGAGGTGAGCCTCCGAGTCAGGTCTTTTGAGTTACAAAAGAGAATTAAAATTTCTATTCATTAGATGTAGTGATATCTATTTGGAAAGATCTATTGTATTCCTCTGAACTACTTTTCACCATATAAGCCCAGAAATAAATATAATCTCCAGTTTCTTCAGTTGTAATATTGTAGTCGCCACTGTTAATTGCAATAGTTGACGCATCTATGTCATTAGGACGATTAAAATATACATAAAAGTTATCTTCATTTGACTCTATATAATAAGAACCAAGCAAAGTCTTGCTGCTGTCAGCATTCCAAGCTGTACTATCAGTTTGTTCTATGCTAATAGGCTCCTCAGTTAGGCCGCAAGCTATGACTCCATTACATTCTGCGCTGTTAACAGTAGCGATATATGGCTCAGCCCCATCTGCCATTGACTCGCTGTACCATAGATACTGATTTATATAAGGCAGAATAGATTTTAAATTGTAGCCAGTGTCTGATGCGATAGTATGTGAATCAGGATCTGGCATTTTAGCATTGGACTTGTAATCAATTATGGCTATGGAGTTACAGTCCAGTTTTGATACAAGGTCATCTAATGGAAAATCCGTCAGATTCTGATTACATGTTTTAATGATAACTTTGGCAGCATAGTTTTCTTTATCAAAATAATCGCTGTAATTATCACCAGTAAATTTCGCTTTAAAATAGTAATTTGTTTCATAGAAAGGAAGAGAAACATCTTCTACTGATGGACATTCACTCTTAATATATGATTTAAGTCCATCAAGTATTTCTGTCTTTTCGTAGTCATCTGCTCCGTCTACTGTATCTTCTTCACCAGAAATTTCCACAGTGAATTCCTTACCTTCATATTCCATTGATACATGAACCGTACCTGTAGCTGCAGGAGTAAGATTTGGGACAGTATTATCTGATGGAAAAACATTAGCCACATCATTAACTGAAGGAGTAAAACCATATTTTTCCTCAATATAGTTAATGGCGTTTGCTTTACCTGTTTTTTTATAAGCCTTCATCTGGGAAACATCATCTAAACTGTATCCGCATCCTGCAAAAGAAAAGGACATTATTAATGCTAATGAAATAGTTTTTAAAAATCTACCTTTCATAACTTAGTATATTACTCCTTTGCTATTATTGTTTTAATACGAAATATTATACTGCAAGCCTTGTAACAAAGCAAATAAATAAAAAGAAAAAAGAATTCTCGGTAAATGGAAAAAAACAATTTCTTTTTGTTGAAATAAAAATAGGGAAAAGAAGAAGGTTTTTTCAAAGAAAGAGGATATAAGATGTCGGAGCTAAATTACGTTAAGAGCGAGCCGAAAGAACATATTTTAAAATCAGAGATTTATGAGGTTCAGTCATATTTCAATGACCCTGACCTTATGGATATATATAAGCGACTTAAAGCTAATGTAATTGATATTAACGGTTCGAGCATTGTAAAAACAGTACAGGGAACAGAACAGGATTTCCTTGAAATGATGAACAGGGCAAAGCGATTTCTTGTTCAAAACTATTATGGATTAAAGGATGATGAACAGAGAAAAATATTAGAAATGTTCCAATCAGCCGTGTTTGGATACTATGTTTTGACTCCTCTTTTGGATGCTGTTGATGTATCTGATATAAAAGTCCTGGCCTGGAACAGAGTTGTTTGTAAAGCATCGGGAAATCGATATGAGACAAACGTGAGCTTCCTGTCAGAGCAGGATTACAATGATTGGTACGAGCGATTACAAAAGATTCATCGAATAAAAAACAACATCCACAATGCGGCAACATATTGTACGGATAGAAAATGTGATGATTCCTATTATCTTCGAATCGATTGGCAAAATCGTCGATTGGTTTCGACAGATGACAATAACATCCACATCAGAAAAATCCCTACCAAAAAATATTCTTGGGATTATCTGAAGGAAGCAGGAATGGTCAATGATGAGATGATTGAGTATTTCAAAGACCGTATCAACAACAAATACGGATTTTTGATTTCTGGTGCCGGTGGTTCCGGTAAGACATCGCTTTTGAACAAGCTGCTGGATTGGATTCCTTTTAATGAGTCAGTTTTGATATCTCAGGAGTCGGACGAGTTGTACTCAACGGTACATCCGCAGATGCAGTTTGAGCACACCATGACTCTAGAGCAGGGACAGGAAAGTGCAACTTACTCACTAGAGGACGAGCTTAGATTGGGATTGCTTCAGGATATTGATAATTTTGTCATCGGTGAGATAAAGGGTGCAGAGGCATTATATGTATTTACTACAGCCTTGAACACCGGTGCTAGATTCCTTGGAACAATACATAGTAACGACGCTGCAAGCTCAGTTACACGTCTTGCCCAGTGTGCTAGATATAAATCAGATTATCCTATGGAGACATTGGAAGAAATGCTTACAGTCGTTCCATTTGTTTTAGTTCATATGAGCCATTTCGGAATCAGAGAGATTCTTGAAATAGAGGGATACGATTACGAGTATCAACGTTTGAAATTTAGAAAAGTATATAAGAAACACAATGGTTAGTAGATAGAAAGGATTTAGAAATGGAAAATCATAAGTTATTTTTACATGAACAGACAGTTGAAGTTGAAAGCACAGAAAAACATGAGACTATACAAAAAGTTGAAATCAATGAAGGCACATCAGGTGGAGACATCACTGAGAGATTGGATAAGTACAGACCATTGGAGCAGGAGCAGAGATTAGTTCCAAACTATGACACTGAAAACTTCAATCCAAACAAAAAGAAGCTAGTTACAACAGAAAAGACTAAAACAGTAGTTAAGAAAAAGAAAATAAATAATCCTGCACAGGAGGCAATGCTTCGCCAAAAAAAATTAGAAGCAGCTGCTGATCGTCAGTTAAAAAAGGAAGAGGCAGCTGCAAAAAGAAAACAGAGAATTGCTGAAAAAGCTCTCAGAAAAGAGGAGAGAAAGGCAGAGAAGGCCCACAAGAAAGAGATTGAGCGTCTTAATAGAATGCTCAGACCAGTAAGCCGAAAGACATTTGAGGCACTTGGAATTATTTCATTTGATTCTAAAGTAGCAGCTATTAGAAAAACTGACGACCATTGGATTAAGACATACAAAATCGAAGGTATGAACCCTCACAATAGAAATGAGTTTATCGATCAGCTGGTTAAGGTACTGACAATCAGAGCTAGAATCACATCTAACTTCCACTTGGCAGAGACAGGAAAACTTATCAGAACTGATTACCTCACATTTTTCCTAGATGCAGAAATCTACGAGACAGTCAAGCTGACTCTTGATGCTGAGGTGGAGAGAATCAATAGGATTCTTCCAGAGATTAATATTGTAGAGATTTCAATCAATTGCTTGATGAATCAGGTTAGAAGAAACTTCCTTTATGATGGCGCAGACGAGGATTTCTCAGTCATGGTAAAGAGAAAGAACAACTGGAAGCAGAACGCATTTAATGACATCCAGGTTACAGATGATTATTTCTCTATTAGTGAGAAAACTGGTGCTTGCTTACAGGTAATCCAGTATCCTGGCACAATCGAAACTGATTTGCTCAGTGAGCTTCTTAAAATCAATCAGCCAATCATGTTCGTGACAGATATTCATCCTGTAAACCAAGAGGCCAATGATGATTACAAGCGCGTAATCGAAAGACGTTTCAATCAAAGAATAGACGAGTTTGAGAATTCATTTATTAATGTTGGATTTACAGTGGTAGTAATCACACAGACACTCAGACAAAAGGATGAGGTTATCGATTCGGTTGAAAAACTTTTCTGCGACAAGCAGATGGTAATTTCGCCAGTATACGGAAATATAACTGATGTATTAGAGAGTAGTTTTTCTTATGGAATCAAGGATTATCATTCTATGAGAAATATTCCTATGGACCAGGTAAAGAAGCTGGTAGTGTAAGTTGGAGGATTTCTAAATGGTATTAACAGAATATGCCCGCACAAAATTAATGGATGAGCCGCTACACGAGAAATTTGAAACAGTGCAGCAGGTGTTTTCCATTGTCAGTGTGGATGATACAGGAATATTTGAATTACCAAATTCATATTTTTCAAAACAGTATAAATTGTCAGATGTTAACTTTCTGGGCGTTACAATTGAGGAACAGGCCGCTATTATCCGCTGGTTCTCAAAGGTTCTAGAGACTGTACCTTGTAGATTTTCCTATATTGTAGCCAACGAGTATGTAGATGAAGTTGAGTTCAAAAATCAAGTATTATATCCACTTGCAAATGACGAGCTAGACAATCTCAGACACGCTTTTAATAGAGTAATTGCAGATAAGCTTACAGATGCAAAACAGGGATTATATCAGAGCATTTATTTCACACTTACATGTAAAGCTGATGATATGAAAGATGCTAGAACAACATTCTCCACAATGGATACAGCCATTAGAACAGCTTTTATTGAGCAGGCTACTGATGGTGTGTCAGGTTCTGTCATGACAGAGGTTGGCATCAATGAGAGAATGCAGCTTTTATACAATTTTACTCACATTGGTTTAAATACAAGCTTTAAGTTTGATTTTGATGAAGAAGTAAAATATAGACGAGATTGGTTAAATACAATTTCGCCGGGGTCGCTGAGATTTGAAAATGAGATTTTTTACATGAATGGCAAGGTGGGAAAAGTTATCTACATTGATGACTATCCACGAGTACTTGAGGCTGACATTATTAGTAAGCTTTCTCAGGTCAACTGTACATCGTATATTTCAGTAAACAATGAGATTTTGCCTACTGAAGTTTTGAAAAAAGAACTTCAGAGAAAGCATATGAAGGTCGGTTTGAAAATCGAGAATGAAAAAAGTAGAAACCGAAACCAGCATGATTATTTGGCAGACGCTTCTGCAACTCTTCTTGCGTCAAATAAAAAGATTGAAGATTTTGAGCGAGAAATTGAGGACGAGGACCAGAAGTATTTCAACACAACAATAACAATGCTTTTTATGGCTGATGACCTAGAGCAACTTCAGAGTATTGAAAACAAAATCATTACTCAGGCAAGCTTAAAATCAATTCAGTTCAAGCCTTGTTTCGCAATGCAGAGAGAGGGCATCAACACTTCATTAGGTCTTGGAATTCAGGAGTTCAAGCATGTATGTAACATGTCCTCTACATCTGTAGCCATGTTTATGCCATATAAGACTCAGGAGCTTAATGATGAGGGCGGCGTATACTACGGAATCAATCAGCTTTCTAAAAATGCGATTTTTGCAGATAAGAAGCGATTGAAAAATAGAAACAGCTTGATTCTCGGTCAGTCTGGTTCTGGTAAGTCAGTAGCTGCAAAGCTTGAGACAATCTGTTCATATACCGTATATACGGAAGATCAGTTTTTGATGATTGACCCTAATGCGGATTACTTTGAAATCGCAGGCATTGTTGGTGGAACAGTTATTTCCTTTGACCCACAAAAGCAGCTTTTTGTAAATCCTCTTGATGTTGATTTTACAGATGTTGAGTATAGCGATTTGGAAGGTGTTATTTACGAAAAAGCCGACTTTATCCAGACTCTTATCAGCTCATGTATCAGAAGAGATCTGAGCGAGGATGAGCTTCCGGTTTTGAATAAGGCAATCGAGAAAGTATATAGCGAGAATTATTCAACTAGAAGACAGCTTAATGGTCTGGGAAATGCTGAGTCAGAGTTTGTCATTCCAAAGCACATGCGAAGCGAGATGTACTATGGAAATGAGAAATACACATCACTTTCTAGAGAAGAGCAGATACGTCAGTACTCACCAACACTACAGGATATTTATCAGTGCTTGGTTGATATGAATGATTTCCATGCAGAGCATGTGGCCAAAATGATGGATACATTTGTAAATGGTGCCCTTTCACTATTTAACCACCGTACAAATGTTGATTTAAATAGTAGATTCATTTCATTTGACCTGTCACAGACACAGGAAAACATGAGAGTAACTGCCATGGTAGTTATGATGGAAATGGTTAGAAATACAATCCGTAAAAACGGACGAGAGGGAAAATGGACTCATGTATATATCGACGAGTTCCATGAGCTTTTGGGAATTGAGTGCGTAGCAAAATTCGTTTTGAAGCTCTGGAAAGAGGTTCGAAAAATGAGTGGTCTGATGACCGGAATCACTCAGAACATGAGTGACTTAATGCGTTCAGAAAATGACATGAACCTTGCACAGATTTTCTCAAATACAGAGAGCTTTTTCCTTTTATCACAGTCTACTCAGGATAAGGAATTGCTCATGAAATTTTTACCAGGTATTTCAACAGCGATGTTTGCTTATGTTGATAATGCAGCAAGTGGTACAGGCTTGCTGAAAATGGGACCTGTAACTGTTCCATTTGACATGGTAATAAAGAAAAATAGCGAGATTTATAAACTTGTAAATACAGATGCCGGTGTCATTAGAGGAGCATAAGTATGAAAAATTATGGTACAAAGCGATTGTCCAAGGACGAGCTAGTTCACGCTAAAAAAATTGGAAAGCTGTTGGAAGACGGCGATCCATCACTGGGGCATAGCGACAGATTATTACGAGAAGCTACAAAAAACATTATAAACTTTGGAGGCGGTTCACCGATTGGCAAGGATAGATTTGGTGAAGAGACTTTCGATCTGGAGGATTTTGAAGAAGAAGCTGAAGAAGAAGTTTATCAGCTGAAATCAGGCAAGAAAGAAAAAAAATCTTTCTTTAAGAAAAAGGCTGAGGAGGAAGAAGAAGCTGAAGAATCTGTAGATTTAAAAAAGGTAATATCGCCCAAAACAAAGGATTTCAAAGAATTAAAGAAAGACTTGGCCGGAAGCTACATGATGAATGCCAGAGGAGGCAGAAGAGGTCGCGGCAAAGACGACGAAAAGGATGACGGTAAGGAAATTGCTGGCAAGATGCTTGGCAAAATGATTATCGGCGGAGCCTTGATGATTCCGGGAGCAAATGTAGTCGGTGGCATGAACAAAATGGTGCTGAATAAGACTCCCGCCAAGGTGGATAACAAAGAGTTTACCCCGGAAGAAAGAACTGCAATTAAAAAGCAGACAGTGGCCAACGTAATGAAAGAGAACAAGTCTCTTTTGGGAGACCCACCTCTTGAAGGCGGAGCCGATGGTGGCTCAGGGATTGGAGACATTTTCAAGGGCCTAAGCGGAGGCAAGGCAGCTCTTTTAGGTCTTGCTGGCAAAGCAGAAGCGGGAATGCAAGGCTTGCTTGCAGCGGCTTCAGCGAAATTTGGAGCGTTGATATTTCCGTTTGTCAGTGTGACAGTAATATTTGCGACAGTATTTTTCAATTTTCACGCGATATCTTCAAGTGTCCTGGAAGGATATGCCACCGTCCGTGGTGAACTTAGGGAGAGTCAAATATCTCCAGATATAATTGAAGATATGATATTGGAGCGAGGGTATACACTTGACCAAGAGGGGAATAAAGTATCTACTCTTCCGGAAGAACAGCAACAACTCTTACGATTTTTGTTTTCTACGGTAGGATGTGGCTATTCTCAGGCGTGGAATAAAAGAAAAGGGCCAGATAGTTATGATTGCTCCGGCTTGGCCTATGTGTCAGAGCACAGTATAGGCAAAAATGTGCCAGATGACTGCGCAGCTGGAGAAGCCTATGGATTGTTTCAAGACGGCAAAATCATAGAGGATGTTACCACTGATTTGGAAATTGGTGATTTGATCTTCTATGGTGGCCATGATAACGGTCGTTATCTAGGAATATATCATGTGGCTATTTATGTTGGAAATGGTCATGTTGTAGAGGCGTATAACTCGAAAAGAGGCGTAATATACGGGCCGGTTAGAACGAAAAATGCAATTATGATAGGCCGCCCGTAAAGAGTATATTTAATAAAAAGGAAAAGAAAAATGGCTGGTATAACAAAATCGAAAAAAAAGGACCCAGGTACAATAATATTAACCTGGTTGGCTGTAGCATTAATACTTGCTTATTTAGGTATGATGTTCGGCGCTGTATGGGATAGAAGAGGTGGATTCACAACTTTATTCAGTAATTTTGCTGACTACTACTTTACATTCCCACCACATCTTATTGTGCAATACACCAAGTATTCTAAGTACTTTATAGTTGTATTTGAGAGTATTTGGACATTGTTTTATCTGTGGAAATCTACAAAAGTATCATACGATTTCGCAGGCGAGGAGTACGGTGATGCCCAGTGGACAACAGCAAAGGCATTTACCAATGAGTTTGGAAATCACGATGAGAATAATTTGGTAGAGGTTAATTTTGGTGACAAGGAAGAAGAAGTTAGAAGAAAGTTTCCTACACTTCAGTTTCCATACACTGTTAACACCAAAAACTACTGGATTGCAGAGGGTGTTTATCTAAATATTGACAACCACAAGACATCCAACTTAAATGCACTTGTTGTAGGACCTCCTGGTACTGGTAAATCATTTAGATTGGCCCGTCCAGTACTTTCTCAGCTGGCTGGTAACTACGTAGTTACTGACCCTAAGGCTGAGCTCTTCCATCAGACTGGTCAGTATTTTGAGGATAACGGATATGAGGTAATGGTATTAAATGTAGAGTCTCAGGACGCTATGAAGGATTCAATCCACTTTAATCCATTTAGATATATCAGAAATGAATCTGAGATTATGTCAATGGCTCAGATTCTCATGAAGGCTACTACAAAGCCAGATTCAGATGCTGGTGCTAATCAGTTCTTTGAGGATTCTGCAGAGATTCTTTTGACTGCTATTTTATATATTCTTCATTATGATAGACCGGTTGAAAAACAGAACTGGAGAGAGTTTGTAAAGCTACTTGAAGCTACAGCGGTACATCAGAATGAGATGGGTAAAATCGAGAACTATGGTATGCCTCGATACAATCCTGATGGAACCATCATGACAGACCACAGTGGTAATGTCATGGTTCAGGGTGGTCCAGACTGTGAACCGGGTATTCTCAAAATCATCACTGACTGTGACAAGAGATGGAGAGAATCTCCAGAACACAAGGGAGATGGAAGCCACTTCCCAGGATATGTTGATATTGAAAAATACTACAATGGTGCAGCAGAGACAACTTCATCAATCGTTGCATCACTTGACGCGCACTGTCGCTACATGAAGCTGCAGTGTGTTCAGGATTTGCTTAGTGAAGATGAAATCGAGATTGGTAAATCATTTGGTTATAGTAAGCCAGATGAGAATTCAAAAACAGGTAAGAGAATTCTCTATCTTGTTACATCAGAGAATCAGCATTACTTTGACTGGATTGTATCTGTCATCTATTCATTATTCTTTGATGAATTATACCATCTTACAATGATTGACCCATGGTTTAATGAGACATTGCCTCATCACCTTACTTTCCTGATGGACGAGTTCGCCAATGTAACATTGCCAGATTCATTTGTTGAGAGACTTTCTACAATGCGAAGCAGAAATATGTCTGCATTTATCATTGTACAGAACTTGATTCAGTTAAAGAGAAAGTTCCCTAAATATGATATGGACCACGATTTGATTGGTAACTGTTCTGTAATCGAAATCCTTGGTGCGCCAGATCAGGATTCTTGTGAATACTTGAGCAAGATGTTTGGTAACCAGACTATCCACAAGAGATCTATGGGAAATACTTATGGTATGCAGGGTTCATCTAGTCATACTGATGACATTATGGAGAAGCCACTTTTCTCAGCTCAGCAGATGTATGGAATGAAAAAAGATGGACCAGCGGCAATTATTGTAAAGGGTTCTAATCCACTTTACGAACCAAAGGTTGCCTTCGAAAAGAGTCCACTTATGCCGCTGTTATGTAGAAAAGACCCTTACTATGAGCCAAAGCAGAGGATTCGAAATGTAGTAGAAGAGCCTGCTGCAGCAGCTCCTGTTGTTGAGAGGGAAGTTGATTACAGTCAATTTGGCACTAGAAGAATAATTGTGAAAAAGCTAGTGACAAAGGGATTTAATGCAGACCAGATTGATGCAATGACACCTGTTATTATGAACGTGCACACAAGACTAGATGATATATATGCATTAATTAATCCAAGCATGAGCGTAGAAGAGATAGAAGAGAAGCTATACGCAAATTAATAGAATCATTTTATTTAGAAAACAAGCCTGTCACTTTGATATGTGACAGGCTTGTTGGTTTGTTAGGCGAAAAGTAATGGGAACATACAGATATTTTTCGATTTTGGAAAAAAGATAATTTATTTTATTAAATAATATATGAAGGGGAGATGCGGATGATGAGTACACATCATTAAAAAAATAAAAAATTTTTTTCAAAAATGGAAAAAAGGCATTATCCTTTTTGAAATATATAAGAACAGCAAAGAAAGATTAATTTTGTTGAAAGGAGAAATACATGAATTCTATAGCAAAGCTGAATTACCTTATGTGCGTGGCAGGAGACTTTACAGGTCCAATTAGAAAGCTCGCAAAGGTATTAATTACAGTTTCAGGTGCATTGGGAGCCGTCATTGTTATTTATGGAGCAATTAGATTTGCGCTGGCGTTCCAGAAACTTGATCAGCAGGGCGAACATCAGGCTACACTTACAATTGTTGCAGGTGGTATCTTGATTGGAATTTCTGCGGTGTTAGGTGTTTTAGGCGTAGCAGTATAATGTTATCAAGACATAATGAAAGCATAAGTGTCTGATGATTAGTTGGGCGCTTATGCTTTCTTTTATGAGGTGGAAGAGATGAAAGACGTAATAAGAGCACTTTTTGCTGCTGGATTTAAGATATGGGACAATTGTATTAATTTTGCTGGAAAACAGTTTTATCTTTCAACCCAGGAAGCCGGAGAAAAGATCGGAATATGGGATACCATTGAGAATCTTTTTTTTGCAGTAAAAAATAGTGCGATACCACTTGCTACATTGTTTTTTATTATAGCTATATATAAATCAGTAGTAAGTTCGCCTCCTGAGCAAGCGTTGAAAAAATTTTTATCAGATGCACTTAAATATGCAGTAGTACTTCTTGTAATAGATAAACTGGATAAAATCATCTTAGCAATAATGGAATACGCCAATTTATTTGCCAAGAGCTTTGGTATGGCGGGAGAATCAAATCTTTCAAATGGGAGAGAAGCAGCCAATGTAAAAGCATGTGTTGAGAGTTTAGATATGGATTTGGGCGGAGTTGACGTTATGGATTTTGGCGCAACGATAGAGAATTTTTTCGAACAAATGGGTCCTTTTATACTGCTTTTTATATCAGGAGTTATAACAATTTTGGTTTTAGTCGGTTCAGGATTGACAGTCATAGGTATTGCTTACCAAAGGATTATAAAACCTTTAATAATGATACCATTATCAGCAATCGTATTAAGTATGAGTTGTTGTTCTGACGAAGGCTCAAAGACCTTATGGAGTATGGGAAAAAGTTTTTTGGGACTATGTATATCAGGAGGATTTTTTGTGTTTGCCATAAGGCTGGGACAAAATATATCAGGAGCGTTATTAACATTGGCGCCAGTTAGTGATGCTTCAGGTGGTGATGCAACAGAGGTGTTGCTTGCAGTAGTTGGAGCTAATATGTGTGCAATAATAACAACAGGACTTTTAAAATCAATGGATGCGATGGTACAGAAAACATTTAGCTAAGTGGGAGTGTATAAAATGGCAGTACAATTTGAAAGAAATATTAATTTGGAAGATATCGATAGCGATGCATTGTTTGGAATAGAGTATTTAGCTCATCAGACTGTTGGGCAAAAAATAATATTATGGGGAAATGTCATTATAGCCGTATTTGGATTTGTATTCTTACAATTGGTTTATGACGCGCCAGTATTAATTACATTTCCTGTGTTATTTGTTTTCTTGTCGATAGGATTTTTGTTTGGAGCTAATCAAAGCGAAAATCTATCTATAGCAGGATATTTAAAATTGTTGTTTTTTAAACCTAAAAAATATTTGAACTTTAGTTCTACAGAAGATATCAGCTTAATGAAGGAAGAGGCTGTGAAATTAAAGAATGAGGCTGAGATTCAGAAGAAGAGAGAGGTATCAGCTACCCCAGAGGGTCAGAGAAGAAGTCTCATAGTAGTAATTGTATTAATAGTTACATTTATAGTATTTGCAATGGTAATGTTTGGACTGAAAACATATAAGGTAAATAATTCGGTTCATCATACAGTTGGAGCGTTGGTTCAACAACAGAGTCTACTTTAGGAGATAATCCATGCAAATTGATTATGTGAGTGTTTTTGAAAAGCTTAAAGAAAGAGACATATTATTTAACGGTAGAAACAATCTTGCAGTAAAAAAAGAAATAGAGCCATTTATAAATCTTAGAAATCTTAATGAAAGAATGGCTTATAAATATTTGTTGGTACAGTACGAGTTTTATATTTTTCATTCGCTGTATTGTGTCGATTTGATAGAAGCGGGTGTTTGCGAAAGTGATATGTTGCAAATTGGCTTCACAAGCTTTGAAATAGATACAGCAAGGCGGCTTTTAAAACGGTACGGCAGAGCCTTTGAAAAGAAGAAGTATCTCTATTTGGCAAATATAAAGATGGGACTCATAGCCAGTGCCATATGTTTGATACTTGAAAACAAGCCACTGGATTCAGTTCCTATAGAAATATTAGCATCTGCTAGACGTAGAATAAAATATGCAAATGATGAGTATAAGAAGGAGTTAATGATAAGGAGTTCATAGAATGCAAAAAAAGATTCTAATCATAATTATCATTGTAGCATCAGTGTTAATGATTGCCAGTGTAGTATTGTCTCAAACGGGAATACTAGATGCTGGAGAAGCCCAGGCGGCTGGAGATGGTAGCATAGAAGTAATAAATAATGTAGAAGAATTAGAAGATGAATGTTTCTATATCTGGAAGAATTGTAAGGGTAAGAAGATAGATGCAAAAGATAATGAGTTTATCCTATGCCCAGAAGAAAGATCCAATATCGATTATGAAGACAAAGACGATGGAGGAGCTAATTACACTGTTTGGGTAGATTCTTCTAAGGATGGATTGATTCCTACTTTGACCAGTTCAGATATGTTATTATATAAGAGCAAGAAGGGCATCCCTGAGACGTTTGATTTTTTGAGATTATATGAAAATGGATATTCAATAGGTGTTACTTCCCTGGCGCCAGATGATGGTCATTATTATATTAGTGGCTATGATGGTGATATTGATGAATATGTTAATATTAAGAGTGATGCTGGTGAATTGGATGGGTTAAATGTCGAGAGGCTTTATTTTGATAAAGTTGGTGGCGTTTCAGTTGATGAAAACAACATATCTGCGTCAGGAATAATTACTGGATTAAAGAAAAATAAACAGTATGTGTGTGAGTTATATACGGGCACATATTATCAGGATTATATGCTTACATCTAATCAGCATACATTTACTGAGTTTGAGGATTTTGAGTGTAAAGGATATAGTTTCTTACATTCGAGCTGTATTTCGGTTGAGATCCCAGAGTGGTTGTGTACAGGCTACTATTACTTAAATGGTGAGGCGCTGTTTAGATATGTAGATGATAATGATGTTGCAATCTACAATGGCAAGCCATATGATAAAAATATTGATTGGAATGTGCCATTGATTCAATACAATGAAATGGGACAAGTAATATTTGACCCTTCGCAGCCAGTTGATGAAGAATCTATAGCTATAGAAGTGGAGGGAGAACCTGAAGGAGATGAACAAGTCCCTGAAGTAGCAGGTGGAAATACAGCGACTTGGACTTATAATATAGTAAGCGATGAGGCATTTTGTGCAGTAGTTAATGTTACCGCACTTGAGAATAGTGAGCCGGCATATCTATTCGTTACACCTCCTGATGGAGAAGAAGTCAGCTATGAGGAGAAAGACAACCAGATAGTAGTTAACATAGCTAAGCCACAAGAGGGTGAGTACACATTTAGAATAGAAAATATTACAGGAAGAAAGTTTTCTGTTTTATACTCAACCGGTGAGACTTACTATGGAGAAGGAGAGTAGCTAATTTCAACATAGAAATTGAACTATAAAGTAAGCTTAAAATACATCGAACAAAGGAGAATAGTTAAAATGAAAAAGATGAAATTAGTATGGTTATCAATGGCTCTTGTGGGTGCAGTTGCATCTTTTGCAGCCTGTGGAGACAAAGATGGGGAAAATGGACAGCCTTCTGTGGAAATCGGTGGTGACATCGAACCAGAAGGAGATGAAGATGTACCTGAGGGAGGAGCTTTTGGAGCAGAAGTTGCCGAGGACTATCCTATTTCTCCAGAAATGCAGAGCCAGTTAGATGCTTTGGATACTAATTATAAAAAGGTGAACTGGCAGATTGCATATGCACCAGCAGATAATGATGGGATCATTGTATCTGAGACATCTTATATTAATACTAAGGGAAGTCATCATTTAGTCGTAGCATACACAAATCTTACTGATGAAGGTGTTAGTATGTCTTTCGAGGGCTATGCTCAAAATGTATCTGGCGATGTTGTAAAAGATTTAGTAGAAACAGATGTTGAGCTGGGTCCAAAGATTACTATCGTTAGAGATTTAGATTTTGAAAATGATGAACCATCTGGTGAAATTGATTGGAAAAACTTTTCAGTTGTTGCATCAGAAAAAGAATATGTACCATATCAGATTGGTGCTGAATTGCTAACAGAAAACGATGGTGAATACTATATCCAGGGGTCAGTTACAGTAGAAGAAGAATTAGATGTACCAATTGATGGAGATCTTGGATATGGATTTGTGCTTGATGAAGACGGAAATATAATTGAGGGAAATAAGGTAATTACTAATCGAAAAATGAAGTTCTTTACGGATTCATTTGGGGGTAAAAATGCAGATGTTGTATATTATACAAATATCTACAAAGCTTATTAATTGTAAGTTATGAAAATGAGAGAGACTATGTTATAGGCTATCAAGCCTGGCTGCATATATGCAGTCAGGCTTATTTTTGCATATAAAAATTCACGGTCTTTGAAACACCAATTCCACCTGTATTAACATCATTTGAATACCAATCTAGGTAGTTCTATATAGGTCATTTTATAAAAACTACGGTGTTATTAATGATTTTAAGAATAACACCGTAGAAAAATTAAAATATTTCACTAGGTGTATATTATCTCTAGTCTTTTGGAGGGCATCATCAATATTGTGAGAAATAATCACCTATCTTTTCGCAGCTATAATCTCAAATTCTTTAAATTCCTACGGTGCAAAAACCATTTTTTGTATTAAACCCGTAGCTTTTGAAATCCAGTCCAATAGTTATGCCACAGTAGCATTTTGGACCACTAACCCCGTCCCCTAGGACCATTTTAAAAATTTATAGAAAATGGAAAAAAATGATTTTGTTATTTAAATTATTAATGTGGGTAGGAAGACTATTTTATTCATAGAAGATATTTTAAATAGAAAAAATGGGAGTGTTTTGATGAAAATAAAGCTATTAATTTTAGGTATACTAAGCGTCTTAATGTGCCTATGTTTCGTGGGGTGCCAAGGAAGAGTTGATACGAAATCAGAACTTAAACATTATTTGCATTCCAATGGTCATTGGTTATGTAGTATTGAAGAGGGGCCTGTTGAGACCGGTCATGGTGATTTCTATTGGAATGTATATGACAAAACAAATGAAATACACTTTACAGTTTATCAAGAATTAACAGAAGATTTGTATGGTTCAGTAGAAGTTTTTGATAACTATAATGCGAAATTAGTGGAAAAACATATAGATGATTTTCCTGACCATGAAGGTGTTGAGATATACACAAAGGCAGAGTGGGATACAGATCCTATTTTAAGGTTTGAGTTTGCAAATGTTGAAGATTTGGAAAAGAAATGTAAGGTTGTGGAGAAATGTGCAGAATATATAGATACACTGGAGAAAGATATGCATATAGCTGTTTCTGCCAAATATAATAGCCCTCGTGTGGAGTTTTTTAAGGATAATTCTCTGGATGATATAATGGGCAATTTGGATTATGGTTATGGCCTAACTTATGAGGAGATTGAAAATGGTGAATTATTAAAAATGATAAAAGATAAATATTTTAGTTGGGGATACCAATATCGTTTTCAAGAAATAGAATCCGAAATGACAGAAGAAGATATTAAAAATTTTTGGGATGATTCATTTAATAGTTGTATAGTTGTTTATCACAGTGGCGATGAGGATGCCCCTAATAATAAGGACTTCAAAGTGTATGATGATATATATGGTGGTGGATATATTACCTATGGCAATATGTATTATTTATTGATTGAAGAAGGTTTTGATGTAGAAGGTACGACTGACGATTTTACAGTAACTAACATAGATGGACAGAGCTGTAGGTTTTCATATTCATTTGTAGATGACAGCAAGTATAAAACATATTACTTAGTTGATGGTGAAGTAGTACAATGCAGCATTAAATATTTTATGTTAAATACAGTAGAATTTAAGGATTTGTTTGGCCTATCAATAAAAAGTGCAGCAGAGGTTTCAAACACAAATAAATAAAAGCGGAAAGGAAAAGGTAATGGACCAGTAACCCCGTCCCCTAGGATCATTTTGGGCTATTAGTCAAAACTGGTAAGGTTGCCTCTTAGGAATACGTTTTCTTTCCAGGTGTCTTTTATGGGATGGAGAGTATTGCTTTTTACCAGATAATTGAGGTTCTGCCTTGTGCAACCAAGAATATCACATGCAGTTGAGGTATTTACTATGCAGTGATTAGCGAAATCTTTGAAAACAGAAGCAAATATTGGCAGGATTACTCCTTGATTTAGCAAGACAGTTTTACTGATGGAAATAGAATTGTTAAAGGTGATTCCATATCCTCCTGCATCAACTTTCAGAGTCGAGATTATCCTGTTGTTGGAAAGAATAGTTTTTATTTTTGGAACATCATCTATACAGCGCTTTAGATCAATTTCCATGGCTGTATCGTTTTTGAGAAGACATATTATTCGATTATCAACTATAGGAAAGCTCTCGAGTATATTACTAACCTGACGTTCCTTTACCCAATCAGGCAAGTCATTCTCTGAGATTTCAGCTATATAACAAGAATCTTGAGAGGAAATTCCGTTGCTTAATGCAAGTAGCTTACCTTCATTATAAGTGGTGAGCTTGGCATTTTTCAGAATGAGGCCTATATTTTGACGGCCGGTAGGAATAACTCGTTCTTCGACCCAGAGTTTGGAAATATCTTTTGGTACGGTAAAAATATTATTTTTTACTAGCGACGAAAAAAGAATCGGCGCCGTCCACTCATCCAGAAAATCAGCTAATTCTATTACAAACTCATTGGAACGCTCGTAAAAGAAAAGATATCCAATTGCTTTATTAGATTCAATATCCTTATCATGAATTGCAAATATTCTCATAGTATTTATACCTCGATGAAAGCATCTCCCAAATCTTGTCTATATGTTCTACGGATAATATTTTATCCAAATCCTTAAAAATATAATCGCGACTATCTTCAGTTAGCCTCCCTTTGAAAATATAAGGCCTGTTAGATAGAAGAGATATGTTCTCTAATGTTGATCTTGTGCCTATAAAATTCTGACAAGCTCTATCTTCTTGAATATCAAATTTATTAATATCATCCTCAGTAAAACATGAACATAAAAAGGATAAGCCGTGGTCAAAAAGTGGAGCAATTCTTAAGGTCTTCTTTCGGGCATTCCTAAGAACCTCTATATTAGCACCATGTCTATCACGATTGAGAATTAGATAGTCTATAACAATCATAGTATCTATGTATTCCTGCCACCCCTGAGCTACGCAAAAATCATAGTGACTCTGCCCCTGTGCAGCATTGACAGAATAGTAGTTATCTAAAGCGGCTTTCGTCTCTTTGGGCTGTTTAAAATCCTCTGAAGCGCATAGCCATGTTTCGTATATGCGGCCCTCTATTTCAATGTCTGCATGAATTAACTGATAGTGCAGATGCTCTACCTGGAGAATGGTCAGAAGTCTATCGACAATAATCTCGTTAACGCATTCGTGGCCAATGATTCCCTTTTCTGTATCAAAAAGAGAGAGCTTATAGTATATCTTATGTCCGTCAATTGTCTCCTGAGATTTCAAGTAAGTTCCGACAGTTCCGCTGGAATTACGGGCGTGAGACCATTTGAGATGTGTTAAATTCTGTTTTTTTAGTATAACCTTTGTCTCCAATATATCATCCTCCTATGCTAATAATACAATGTTATTTGACGTGCGTCAAATAGATTCTATAATAATCACAAGTTTGTGACGAAAATGAACCACTAATCCCGTCCCCTAGGACCATTTTAAAAATTTATAGAAAATGGAAAAAAACGATTATGTTTTTTAAATTATTAATGTGGATAGGAAGACTATTTTATTCATAGAAGATATTTTAAATAGAAAAAATGGGAGTGTTTTGATGAAAATAAAGCTATTAATTTTAGGTATACTAAGCGCCTTAATGTGCCTATGTTTCGTGGGGTGCCAAGGAAGAGTTGATACGAAATCAGAACTTAAACATTATTTGCATTCCAATGGTCATTGGTTATGTAGTATTGAAGAGGGGCCTGTTGAGACCGGACATGGTGATTTCTATTGGAATGTATATGACAAAACAAATGAAATACACTTTACAGTTTATCAAGAATTGACAGAAGATTTGTATGGTTCAGTGAAAGTTTTTGATAACTATAATGCAAAATTAGTGGAAAAACATATAGATGATTTTCCTGATCATGAAGGTATTGAGATAGATACAGAATCTTCGTGGAGGGGATATCCTATTTTGAGGTTTGAGTATACAAACATTGAAGATCTGGAAAAGAAATATGAAGTTGTGGAGGAATGTGCAGAATATATCAATAAACTGAAAAAAGATATGGAGATAGCTGTTGTAGGTAAATATAACAGCCCTCGTGTAGAGTTCTTTAAGGAAAATTCCTTAGAAGATTTTTATGATTATATAAATAATGGTGATGTTTGCAATTATTTGGATATTAAAAGAGGCGAGGCATTAAAAACAATAAAACATGAGTTATTTGATTGGGGATATGAATATCATATTCCTGAAGTTGAAAACGAGATGACAGAAGATGATATTAGGTATTTTTGGTCAATTCCTTATCATCATCGTATAGCTGTATACCGTAGCGGAAGTCCGGAAGATTCAAACAATAAGGACTACGATATTTATGAGGATATATATATTAATAGCGACATTAATTTTGGAAATCTTTATTATCTATTAGTTAAAGAAGGCTTTGACGTAAAAGGCACAGTAGAGGATTTTACGATTACTAATTTGGAAGGTCAGAATTGTCAATTTTCGTATGCATTCGCCGAAGGGGGTGAGACATATTATTTAGTTGATGGAGAGAAAGTTTTTTGTGATACGAATTATTATGGATTGTATAAAGGAACTATACATAAATTGTTTGGTCTGACGGTAGAGCCTGTAGTGGATGATTCAGATATTAATAAATAAAAGCGGAAAGGAAAAGGTGAGAATATGGCAAATGATAATTATTCAGAGGGAAAGTATTCAGATGAGCAGATAGCATTATTGGAGCAGATTACCTACATAAGTAATGAGGTATTGGCTGCTGCGCACATACCAGATGAGGGAGAAACACCACTATGTCTTCCAATGAAAGAAGGTGTTAAAGTAAAAGACCTCTTAAAAGACTTTACGCCTGAAAAAATAGAGAATCTTCGAGAATGCGGAGATGATATAATTAGCAGTTCGCGTATCAGTGGTGCTGAGTGGGCCAGTATTATTAAGGCAATTAAAGATGATCCAGAATTGATGTCATTAGAAGTAGTCAAATGCCAAAAAAGTGATGATGGTGGAGCAAATTTAAATGTTTGTTATAAGGACAATGAAACAGGTGAAGGCATTATTACATATAAGGGTACTACTGGTCATGATGAGTGGTATGACGATTGCATGGGCATGGTGGAGACCGATACTGATGATCAAAATGCAGCCTATGAATTTTATGAAGAGGTGGAAGACCAGTTTTCAGAGATAACTGTTGCGGGTCATTCTAAGGGGGCAAATAAAGCTATGTACGTCATGATTCGCGCGGATGATGACAAAATTAAAAGGTGCGTAGCTTTTGATGGTCAGGGATTCTCCAATGAATTCTTAGAACACTATGCAGGAGAAATAAAACGTCATGGTAGAAGGATTATAAATTATGCTCTTAGCGTAGATTTTGTTCACGCATTGTTAAAGCAGATTCCTAATGCAGAAATGGAATTTGTTCAGGGATATTGTTTAGGTGATGGTGGACAGTATCATAGTCCTAATTCTTTTTTTATCATGGACGATAATGGGAATATTCAAATGCAGAATGGTGAACCGCAATTTGATATAGTTCCTGAAGATGATGACAATATAAAGCACATTAATGGTTTTACTACATACATAATGGATAATTATCCTAAAGAAGATTTGGAAGAGATGGCCGATTATATGGGGAATTTCGTAGCGCTTTCTCTGGGTGATGAGGATGCAAAAGGGGCTTTCAAATATCTTCTGTCTGAACCAGAAAAACTTAAAAAGATTAAAGAAATGATTCTTGAATATGGCAAGGAGAATAATCTGACGGAGCAGGATTTTAATAGTTTTATTGGTACATTTTTCCCAAATGAAGAGGATGCTCAGCTTGCAGAAAGAATATGCCATGCACTTAATGAAGATGGAATATGTGATGCGCTAATTGATTATTCAGAAAATCATGATAATGGTCTAGTAGGTTTTGCTTCACAAATACAAGATATAGAATATTTGCTTGATCAAGGGGCTGCAGGTACAGGCGCATTTTTGGGAGGAGAAGTTGAACAACAATTCCAGCAATGGGGTTCAGAAATAGATGCAGCCAGCGCTTCAGTAGGTGGGAATGTAGGAACGATAGGAGAAGGACTGGGGAATGCTGTGGAATTTGTCGGGGATATAGCTGGTCAAGGTATTGAAGCAGCTGGAGAATATGGCCCAGAATTATTTACGTTTTTATCAATGCAAGCGATTCCGGTGCATCAGCCAGATTTTGAAAATTATTTTAGTGGATTTTCTATTCATGATGGAGTATCAAATTTTGTGGATAATATGCAAAACATGATTGTAGAAATTGGTGACAATTATCATTTCACGATACCTGAATTGATCCAGCAGGTTAATACTGGAGAAAACAAACAGTTCAATGAAACATATACTCCGATTGAAAATATTGATGAGTATATGAATTCTGTTCGAAAGAGCATTATCAAACCATCAGAAAATCAGCCACAGCCAGTAGCTAGGAAAGCATTTGCTCATTGTTAAACGCATTAAGAAATTGTAGTGAGACATTTACTAAAATGGACCACTAACCCCGTCCCCTAGGTCCATTGCACATTGATACCTAGGTACGTAAAAATATCATAATCATAGGAGGAGACTGGAGAATAATGAAAAAGAAAACAATGAAAATTTTGGCCATGTGTCTATGCTTATCCTCGGTTTTGATGGCATGTGGAGACACCAAGGCACAAAAGGTTACCAAGCAAGAGACGGTAGCTGAAAAAGATTTATCTGTAGAAGAGAAGGATACAAAAAAACAAGGTTCTGGCAAACCTATGGACATAGAATGTGTAACATCTTTTGATCAGATAGATGCAGACTATCTGGCAAATATGACATTTGTGTCAGAAAAGACAGTTGAATATATACAAGCAAAAGACTGTCCATGCACAAATCCGTCCTATAGTAAATATATGTACGAGGACGACAACTGGGATAAACATCTTAATTTTGATTCATACAAATTAGTGGGCAGGACAGTGGCTCCTTGTCATTTTGAAAACAACAAAAATATAGTTGGATTTATATACGAATTACATTATAGCCAGCATACAGAGGTAACAACCTATGCAATTTTATTTTGGTATAACGTTTATCCTATAAAAAGTGAGGTGTCTGATGTAACATGTCACGACTACGGTGGAATTACAGAAGCGGATGGACTGAAGTACTTTGGTTACAGCAGTCTAGATGAACTGAAGGAGAGTTTGAGAAAACCATTTAGACTTGAAGATGGTGAAGAGATTGTAATTGAACCGGTAGAATAGTTGGATAGCATAAACGATATGGAGAATTAATCATGAGAAAAAATAGATTACTGGCACTGGTCATAGCGGGAATAATGATGACTGGTACCGCTTGCGGAAGCAAGACAGATGATGAGGCTGAAAAGCAGACTCCTGAAAATATAAGTTCATTAGCAGATGAGTATGCTAAGAAACTTGGAATGGAATTTGATGCTCCAGAGGGCATTGAGAATGTTAAGTATACAGTGGACACAAAAAATCACATAGGCCAAGTTGAATTTACAGAATCAGGCGTAGATTATGTGTTGAGAATGAAGAAAGCTGAACGCCCAGATCGCAATATTTTAGGAATTGATTGTGAGTGGGATTATGATTATGAGAAACGATTTGGAGAATATGTAGTTGACATTGATAGAGGGCATACAGATGATAAAACTGTAGATTTAGCTTCTTGGATGTTCGACGATACTGATTGGATTTATACAATGGCAACTACAAATGCAGGCAAGGAAGGCGTAGATATTACAGGAGTTGTAGGAACAATTATTGATGTCCACGAGGCAAAATATCAGGAGCAATTAGCTGCATTTTCAGGGTTAGAGGTTTCTCAGTTACCTGATAGTATCTACTCTTCATCTACAGATCAAATCTTGTCTGCTTCTAATGAAAATGGAGTGATTTCTGTGACATTTGAAACTGTGTATGATTATGAAGGACTAATTGAAGGTTTACCGGTCAACCGCCGTGGAACACCGATTATTCCTAATTTTACAATATCTGGTAATGCAGATGAAATAGAGTATGGAATTATAGGTGTAGACAGCGAGTTTGAGGCTAATTCAAATGCCGACGAGATGATAAAAATATTGCAGGATGCTATTAATAATCCAATTCCAGGATGTCCAAGCGTTGACTTTTCTGTTGAAAATGGCAAAATTACAAGAATTTGGATTCTGTACGCATAAAATAAAGGCCCTGTGCACAGGGCCTTTTATTTATCTATCTTAGTTCTTAACCTCGCCCTCATGCTCCATGAGAGTTGCAGATATTACACTGCCAAGGCTGACAAGTTCATTTACCATGTCGCTGCCGGACTTTGTCTTCACCTCGATGATGAGGGTCACGGCTGAGCTTGTTGCTGACTTTGAGTCTACCTTGAAGCTAGATGCATTTTTCTTAACAACATCTATTGCCTGCTTTTCTGCAGCAGAATCATTTAATTTTAAAATCAAAAGCTGTGGTGCTGAAAATGCTGGAACAAGATTTAAAAGCACGATTCCGATTGTGACAAATACAGCGATAAGTACGCCTAGTGAGAAGAGGCCAGCGCCGCAAATGATACCAGTGCCGATTGACCAGAACAGGAAGAGCAAATCCATTGGCTCTTTGATGGCTGTTCTAAATCTTACGATTGAAAGAGCACCGACCATACCAAGAGAAATAACAAGATTTGACTGCATAGCCAAGATGATGCCGGCTGTAATCTCTGAAATGATTGCCATTGAGATGGCGTAGTTCTTATTGTAGAAGCTGCTTCGGGTGATGAAGCGATACACCATGAAAATGTAAAGTGCAATTAGGAATGTCTCTATTAAAACAACGGAAACATATTTTGCTGACATATCAGCTGTAGAAAAACTCTCAAGAACTGATTTCTTAATAATATCTGAAAAACTCATGATAATACCTCTCTTACTATTGCGTATTTTGAAAATGATTGTCGCTGTAAATTATTAATATCAACTAGCTGTAAAATGTGTCGTGGCAAAAACTCGTCGTATTTTACCTCAAGTATGTGCATGCCAGGATTCATAACTGGCAGGGCAAATTCCTCATCGTTGTCTAGGAAACGCTCCACCTCGGTGCTGCCGCGCAAGTTCATGTCAAATGTGATTCGCACATTTCCGGCTGGCTCAACAAATGCACATCTGTCATATTCTACGATGCATTTTGGCTGCATTCCCGATTTTAGGTTGGCAGCTAAAAGCTCTGTGGTGAGACGTCCATTGGTCTCATCATAACCACCTGCCAGATAGCTTTTAACCTGGTTAATATCAAGGCTCTCTGACTCTTTTTTAGTCATGCCCCGCTTTTTATACTTTTTCTCCAGATTAATGTAGTCTAAATTGCCACGGTAAAAACGGATTCTATATTTAAATCGATCGTCGGTGCCCGCTAGATTTTCACCTAAACAGCTATCAAAATAATCATCGAAATAAAGGCTTCTGATGGTGTAAAAATCACCTTGCTGATGTTCGTCATTTTCCATAAATGGCGCCAGCCTGTATCTCAGTTTTTCGATAGTTAAATCAGACACCATAAATTTCAATTCATGGCGATATTCCAATTTTACTTCCTCGCTATTAGTTATTGTTTCAAAACTCGATATTGCTATAATAATACATAAGTATTTTGAAAGGCAATCTATTTAGATAAATGACAAAGAAAAAATTAACCTCAATAGTGATTATTGGGATTTCATTGATAATAGCTACAGTGGTTTTGATCACTCACAAAAGCGATATTGCAGTGACTCATTCCAGTGACTTATACATAGATGATGCTACCTATGAGAGTATTGTCACTAGCCGTATGCCAAGTGAGCTGCCCCTGACTATCAATATTTCTTTTGATGGGCAGAGCCTTATCTATGACAGCGATACCAATAGTTTTTACTATTCTGTTGTGGAGAATTCTGACACCGCTTTTTGCCCAGAGGTTCTCACAGATGAGGGGCTGACTGTATCCCTCCACGGCCCTGAGATTTCTCCGGAGATTATTGCGGCTAACCAGCCTATAGAACTTGTTATTTATAATAAGGAAAGTTTTAGCATAGCAAATCTTGTTTGCACCACTCTTCCTGTGGTGAACGTGGCAATTGATGAGGCTACTGTAGCAGAGCAGGGACTTGATGATACATTTGACATCATTTCTTATACGGGAAGCTCTATTTATGTTTTTGATAATCGTGCTGATTTTGACGACGTGAGTCGCACCACTATTTCCGATGCCAAAATCAGACGTCATGGTCAGTCCACTGCAGGTTATCCATTAAAGGGCTATCGTTTCAGCCTGCTTTCAGATAAAAATGATTTCGAGGGAGAAAAAAGAAAAGAGAATCTCCTGGGCCTTCGAAAAGATGACGACTGGGTGCTGTCCGCATCATATCGTGATTACGAAAAGGTGAGAAATGTTTTCTCCATGAATCTCTGGTATGAGTCCTGCACAGACCACAATCAGTGGCGGGTAAACAATTCCACCCAGTACAAATATATCGAGCTATTTTTCAATGGTCACTACCATGGCCTATATGCTCTATGCTACAGGATTGATGCCAAGGAACTTGGCACCGGCGAGGGTGAGAGTACCTTTAAGAAAAAGGACTGGACCATGAGTGAGTACGACCTGGATCTTACATATGAGGAGTATCCTGATGGCTCAGGTGGCGCATATGTGTTGCCGGGATATTCTATAAAAGATGGAGATGCAGCCGACTACAACACTTTGCTTCAGCTCTATATAAATATGAATTATTCACCTGACCCAAATGTTGTCAGGATGACCACTGACATGGACAATGCCATCGACCTTTGGCTCCTTTATAAATTGACACAGGCGGTTGACAATGTCTATGGTGGCAATGTTAAAAATATGTACGTGACCATCAAAAATTCAGATCAGGGTATCGAGGGCCATGAGCTTCTTTTTACGCCTTGGGATATGGATCAGACTTGGAGATATGTTTCCGAGGCTGCCGAGGGTCAGTACAGCAGGCCAGACTATGATTTGCCTCTAGAGTGGGGTACTGTTTATCGCCTTATAGCAATCGGAGATGCTACTATCAATTCCGAGATAAAGGAGCGATATCAAGAACTTCGCGCAGATGCTTGGTCTGATGAAAATGTTTTGGCAATGCTTGATGAATACGAGGCTGACATTTATGGCTCGGGCGCATTTGCCCGTACACAGGCAAAATATATGGCAGGCTCCTACAACGACCCAAGCGTTGGTCTATCAGAATTTAAATCTTATGTGTTAGCAAGGCTTGCTTGCATGGATGCATATATTGGTGCGCTTTAAATTAGGTATTTTATGGAACAATCGACTTTTAGAAATTCAAAGATAACAAAATCAATATTGCTCCTTGTTGTTGCATGTCTTGTGCTTGTGGCTGTTATTTTTATAGATAACAGGCTTCACGGTGGATTTTATTGGGATAAGATTCAGCTTAGTGATAGGGATTTTTCAGCATATAGCCAGAGTATCACAAGCGATACACCTCTTGTGACAGATATATATTTCAATGATGAAAAGCTAATCTATGACTATGTAGACAATACATTTTACTATTCAATCACTGGCGAGGATGGATACACTCCATTTATAACTTTGGCGGACGCTGGTGCATCTACTAAGGATTTGCTTTTGGCTCAAAGTCCTAGGGTGGCTATCTACCCGGGTGAGACTATGAAGCTAGTATTGTACTCGGGTGATTCCGTCAGCATTTCTAATTTGGTATTTACAACACTTCCAGTGATGAACATTTCTATTTCACCAGAGACTATTGATGAGCTGGGACTTGATGAGACCTTTGCTATCTATGATTATGCTCCTGTTGAGATGGATTTATTTGACAACAGTGATGATTTTGATGGAGCTAGCCGTAGCATTCACAAGTCAGCCAAAATCCATATGAGGGGCGGCACTACGATCGACGCTCCTCAGAAAAGCTATCGCATGTCGCTGCTTGATGATTCCGGGAAGATGGATTCTAAGTCCAAGACGGACTTGTTAGGACTTCGAGAGGATGATGACTGGATTTTATTTGCAGCATACTCTGACTATGAGAAAATCAGAACAGTGTTTTCTATGAACCTGTGGCATGATATGGCAGCTGGTGACAATGAATGGAACGCACCGGTTTCCAATGAGTACAGATTTTTTGAGCTATTTATAAATGGCAGATACCACGGCCTTTATGCTCTCACATATCCAATCGATGACAAGGAATTCAAGCTAAAGGATGATGAGACTCTTTTCAAGAAAAAGGATTGGGCAGGTTCCGAGTATTCAATTGATTTAGAGTATAGTGAGTATGAGGACGGCTCTGGCGGAATATACATTTTACCTGGTTATTCTGTGCAGGATGGAGATGCCGGTTCCTTTGAACAGCTTCACAATCTCTACTATGAGATGGCATACTCCGGAGAGCCAGCTACAATTAGGGCTACTTCTGATATTGATAATTCCATTGACCTGTGGCTTTTTTACAAACTGACTCAGGCGGTGGACAATGTATACGGTCAGGGAGTGAAAAATCTCTACACTGCCACCAAAAAATCCGACGAAGGAATTGATGGCTACAAGCTTCTCTTTGCTCCATGGGATATGGACCAAACATTTGGAAATAGATATGTGGATGGCGAGGGCAGACACGGCATTTCTTCATATTTTAATACGCCGGACTATGACCTTCCTATGGAGTGGTCTACAGTTTATTTTCTCATGCAAGCTGGGGACCTTGAGATTACCTCTCAGGTAAAGGACCGCTATCAGCAGCTTAGATCAGGACTTTGGTCTGATGAGAATATTTCTGCCATGATTTCAGAATATGACTCTGAAATATACGGCTCGGGAGCCTTTGCGCGTACCATGAATCGCTGGCCAGATGGCAACTACCACGACCCTACTGTGGGACTGTTGGATTTTGAAAACTATGTACTAGCGCGTCTTGCTTGCATGGATTTATATATCCAGTCACTTTGACATAGGCTATCAGTGTTTTATAATGGGATAAAATAATTTTGGAGAATAAGTAGTGATTACAGATATTAAAAATTACTTAAAATCAAAAACTAATATAAAAAATGGATTGTTTCTAGTGCTTTGTCTTGTGCTAGTTCATTATGGACTTTACTACGGCATTCTTACAAATGTGAGGGTTATGATAATTACAGGAGTATTTATTGTCGCCCGCAGCATTTATTTGACCAGGATACCTTTTGATATAAATATGCTCTTTTTGTTTGAGGGATTTGTTGTGAAGGCCATGCTTGACCAGCACACCGGCAAGGCTTGGAAGGTACCTACTACGCTTGCTATGCCAGTCCTTATGTATCTCTTCGGAAAATATTTAGTGGCAGTTCGTTCTACTAAAAAGACTAAGACTGTGACTAAAATCACACCAGAGGGTCCGGTGAAAGCAGAGGTAGCTAATCCTACAGTTGAGAAGACTACTGGCGTATTTACAGCTTGCGAGAGAGCAGTACTTTCTGCTTTTTCTGTTGCAATTGGCATGACTATTTATGGCCTTATGAATTATCACCTTACTCGTGAGAATCAGGTTATAGCGAGAATGGGCTATTATTTCCTTGCTTTTAGAGATGGTGAGTTTAGCAGCAAGAATACATTCCTTTTCTCATTTATTCCGGTTGCTTCTATAGTTGTAGCAATCTTGGCCTTTGTCTTTTATAAGCTTGCAGCTAAAAACCAGCGCTTAAACAAGATTAAGCATTTTGTATTGCTAGGCGTATTTGTTGTTATATCAATAATCGCGATTCGTATATACGTAGGAGATATTCGTTTTGAAGCTTTCAAAGAGGGCGTACATTTGATGGTAGTGCAGCACTGGGGCAATTTTAATTTTACTGTTCTTGAGCTTGATACCAGTGGAAATATGTGGCTGGACTACGGACGTGAGTCGGGAATCATGGTCCTTATTCCGATATTGATTTTCTTTGGACTTACTATCAAAGACACTATACAGCTTGCACTTAATAAAAGCGTTGGCATTTTCACTAAGACACTTTTGATTACGGCTTTTGTATTATTTAATGTTTACTATTTCATAGAATCGGATGCATTTATTTTCCAGTTCTACTGGTTTGCTGGCCTTGCAGTAAGTGGTGCTATAAGTGTCCTTAGACTATCTGGCAAGGAAGATTAGCATTACCGTATAGACGATATAAATTCTATGAATTAATTATGGAGTTACACCATAATAGATTTTTTTACGATATAATTAATAGGGATAATTTAATAATTGATTAGTGTTTGAATTGGAGTTATGGACACATTTACTGAGTGATAACTGAGAGGGGAAGGTTATGGCAGGTTCAAAGATTAAGGGGCAAACACGAAAGACAAATGAGCGTTTCTTCGACGAGTACAAGATATTTGACGAGATACTTTGCGAGCGTTTTAATGTACCGGAGCACGGTGTTACTGAATACATTAAGCGCATGAAAGAGGCGGTGACGGAGGCTAGAGAGGCAATCCCAGAGTGGGATGTGACTTATCAGCGTCTTAAAAATATAAAAAAGCGTTCCGACGGCTTGAAGAGTCAGGAGCTGACCTTTGATGATTTTCAGGGCAAGGACGAGGATGTGGTCTGGATGAATATCTTCTGCGAGAAGATGGATGCAAATGCAGACCCACTTTCAAAATATTCTACCATGAGCTTTACCTATAAGAGACGCAGCAAGACTTTATTTCAGCGTATAATGGAGGCGCTAAATTTGGGGTAGATTAAAAACCTAGTAACATTAAAACAAGTGCACGGGGGTGTACTTGTTTTTTTATTGTGCTATAATTATACAGATTATGTGCGCCTATATTTATTTGGCGCTATGACAGGAGAGAAAAATTGAAGATTCTGATTACCGGTGCAGCCGGATTTGTTGGGAAAAATTTAGTAGAGACTCTTAAGTGCGTAGCTGACGGCAGAGACCGTTTCCACGGCATTGACGCTGATGAGCTAGTTGTTTACGAGTATGATATGGATTCCACCCCAGAGGAGCTTGACCGCTACTGCAGCGACTGTGATTTTGTTTTTAATCTTGCAGGTGTCAATCGTCCAAAGGATAATAGTGAGTTCATGGCTGGCAATTTTGGATTCGCTAGCACACTTTTAGATACACTTAAAAAGCATGGTAATACATGCCCTGTTATGCTTTCATCTTCTATCCAGGCCACACTTCTTGGACGCTACGCTGGTAGCGAGTACGGACAGAGCAAGCTTGCAGGCGAGGAGCTTTTCTTTAAATATGAGCAGGAGACAGGAGCCAAGGTTCTTGTGTACCGTTTCCCTAATCTTTTTGGTAAGTGGTGCAGACCTAATTACAACTCGGCAGTTGCTACTTTCTGCAACAACAAGGCTAACGACCTTGAGATTACTGTCAATGATCCGACTACAGAGCTTGAGCTTGTATATATAGATGATTTGGTAAATGAGATGGTAGACGCTCTCAGAGGCGACGAGCATCGCTGTGATTTTGATGGTGAGGGACAGGTGGTTCCTGACACAGCTGGCAAATATTGCTTCGTTCCAGTTACTCACCATGTTACATTGGGAGAGATTGTTGAGCTTCTTGATAGCTTTGTGGCTCAGCCTAAGACACTTCAGATGCCAGCCATTCCAAATGGCTCATTTGTGAAAAAACTTTACAGCACATATCTTAGTTACCTTCCAAAGGACAAGGCATGCTTTGATTTGAAAATGAATGTAGACAATAGAGGCTCATTTACAGAGCTTTTAAAGACAGCTGACCACGGTCAGTTCTCGGTTAATATTTCAAAGCCTGGCATTACAAAGGGCCAGCATTGGCATCATACAAAGTGGGAATTTTTTATCGTAGTTTCAGGCCATGGCTTGATTCAGCAGCGCCGTGTAGGCCTTGATGCCGATGGCAATCCATTCCCAGTTATCGAGTATGAGGTTTCTGGTGAGAAGATTCAGGCGATTCACATGCTTCCTGGATACACTCACAACATTATCAATCTTTCAGATACACAGGATTTGGTTACACTTATGTGGGCAAACGAGCAGTTAGAGCAAAACCGCCCAGATACCTACTATGAGATAGTATAGTGTATTTAATAATTTTAATGAGCTGGTAAGCATCAAGCTCTGAGATTTCTTGAGCGAGACGTGTTAGTCGAGCGGAGAAATACTCAGGCTTGTAGCTGTAACCAGCGGATTTGGAGTATTGAATGTTTAAAAATAATGGAAAACTTAAGCTACTAATAATAGTAGGGACACGTCCGGAGATTATTAGGCTTGCCGCGGTAATCAAAAAGTGCCGCCAGTATTTTGACTGTGTGCTTGCTCACACCGGCCAGAATTATGATTACAATCTTAACGGAGTATTCTTCAAGGATTTGCAGCTAGATGACCCTGAGGTTTACATGGACGCAGTAGGTGACAACCTAGGTCAGACAATTGGCAACATCATTGCAAAGTCTTATGAGCTCATGGTGGAGATTCAGCCTGATGCACTTTTAGTCTTAGGCGATACCAATTCATGCCTCGCTGCTATTTCTGCAAAGCGTCTTCACATTCCAATCTTCCACATGGAAGCTGGAAACAGATGCAAGGACGAGTGCCTTCCAGAAGAGACCAACCGTCGTATAGTAGATATTATTTCTGATGTTAACTTGGCATACTCAGAGCACGCTCGCCGCTACTTGGCAGAGTGCGGACTTCCTAAGGAGCGCACCTATGTTACAGGTTCTCCTATGGCAGAGGTCCTTCACGAGAATCTTGAGTCAATCGAGGCATCGGGAGTCCTTACAAAGCTTGGACTTGAGCCAAAGAAATATATGCTTCTTTCCGCACACCGCGAGGAGAATATTGATACAGAAAAGAATTTCACCAGCCTGTTTACAGCTATTAATAAGCTGGCTGAGAAATACGATATGCCAATCCTTTACAGTTGCCATCCACGCTCTAGAAAGCGTCTTGAGGCATCGGGATTCAAGCTTGACCCTAGAGTTAAGATGCATGAGCCACTTGGCTTCCACGATTACAATCATTTGCAGATGAATGCTTTTGCAGTAATCTCAGATTCTGGAACACTTCCAGAAGAATCAAGCTTCTTTACAAGCATTGGCAGACCATTCCCAGCTGTGTGCATCCGCACATCAACTGAGCGCCCTGAGGCACTTGATAAGGCATGCTTCGTGCTTGCTGGTATCGATGAAAAGTCCCTCTTACAGGCAGTCACCACAGCAGTGGAGATGAACGAAAACGGCGACTACGGCATTCCAGTACCTGACTACGTAGAAGAAAATGTTTCCACAAAGGTAGTCAAAATCATTCAAAGCTACACCAACGTAGTCAACAGAATGGTATGGCGCAAATCCGACGACTAGTGGCGCTGTGCCGATGGTTAGAATGTTGTTTAAAACAATTTTAATTAAATGAGTGAAATTTGAACTACTACATACTTGCAAATGAACCCTTGATGAGCCATCCCTACTTAGATGGTGCAAAGCAGCATCTTATGTAGGGCAATGAGCGAATAAGAGCGAAAGCGTGGTGAATTGCAAGGTATGTAGTATGTGAAAATCACGGATTAGGAGATAAGAAGATGAATTGTGAATTATTTAAAGACAAGACTCTTATGATAACAGGAGGTACAGGTTCTTTTGGTTCTACTGTACTCAAGCATTTTTTGGATTCTGATTTAAAGGAAATCCGTATTTTCTCACGTGATGAGAAGAAGCAGGATGATATGAGACATCAGCTTCAGGCTGAGCACCCAGACCTTGCTGGCAAGGTTAAGTTCTACATCGGTGATGTTAGAAACATGCGCTCAGTTCAGGATGCTATGCCAGGTGTTGATTTCATTTTCCATGCAGCAGCACTTAAGCAGGTTCCTTCATGCGAGTTCTTCCCAATGGAGGCTGTTCGCACAAATGTAGAGGGTACTGACAACGTGCTTCACGCAGCTGTTGACGCAGGTGTTCAGAGAGTTGTTTGTCTTTCAACTGATAAGGCTGCATACCCAATCAATGCTATGGGTATTTCAAAGGCTATGATGGAGAAGGTTATCGGAGCAAATGCTCGTGTAGCTGCAGGTAAGACAACAATCTGCTGTACACGTTATGGAAATGTTATGTGCTCTCGTGGTTCAGTTATTCCTCTTTTCATCGACCAGATTAAGGCAGGAAATCCTATCACAATCACAGATCCTAACATGACACGTTTCCTTATGAACCTTGATGAGGCTGTTGCACTTGTTATGTTTGCATTTGAGCATGGTGAGCCAGGCGACCTTTTCGTTCAGAAGGCAGATGCTTCTACAATCGGAGACCTTGCTAAGGCTGTTCAGCAGCTCTTTGGTGATACTGGTACAAAAATCATCGGTACTCGTCACGGCGAGAAGCTCTTCGAGACACTTATGACAAACGAAGAGTGCGTTCGCTCAGTGGATATGGGCAACTACTACCGCGTTCTCCCTGATGGACGTGACCTCAACTATGACAAGTTCTTCGTTGACGGCCAGGTTAACACTATGGCAAACGACGCATATACTTCTCACAACACAAACCGTCTTGATATTCAGGGCACAGTAGATAAGATCATGACTACTGACTATGTTCGCGAGATGTTAGAAAAGTGGGATAAATAATAATCTTTAAAAGTTTAGGGGCGCAACATGATAATGTGGCAGCCCCTTTTTATTTATATAAGATTTATGCGGCTATCTATCAAGGAATACTTCCGGAACTACTGCCTAAAAAGGAAAAAGCAAAAAAGCAGTAGCTCAAAAGAGAAATACTACTGCCTAAAAAGAAAAAAGCAAAATAAGCAGTAGCCAAAAAGAAAAAAGTTACTGCCTAAAAAGGAAAAATCAAAATAGGCAGTAGTCCAAGAGAAAAATGCTACTGCCTAGAATAGAAAAAACGAAATAAGCAGTAGTCCAGGAGAAAAACACTACTGCCTAGAATAGAAAAATCGAAATAAGCAGTAGTCCAAGAGAAAAATGCTACCGTCTAAATAGAAAAAAGCAAAATAGGCAGTAGCCCAAGAGAAAAATGCTACCGTCTAAATAGAAAAAAGCAAAATAGGCAGTAGTGTATCATGTGGAGCTCGTGGTATTTGATAATAAACTAGCTTTTCAGAGATTCAAGAGTTATACTTATATGGCTTATGAAGGAAAAGAATAGGTAGAGAATATGAGTAAACAAACAAAAAGTATCGTGAGTACCACACTGGTGGTTTCCATACTTACTTTGTGCTTTAAGTTACTTGGCTTTGTCAAACAGATGGTAATAGCCAAGGTCTTCGGCACAGTATTTGAAACAGATGCATATAATGTGGCATTCAATTTTGTGGGGATGCTTAGCTCTGCGTTTATAAGGGCTATAACTATTTCATTGGTGAGTATATACACTCATTGCTTGGTGCAAAAGGGTAAGGATGCAGCATCCCGTCTGATGTCGGCTTGCCTTGAGATATTGGTACCTGTTGTATTGATGGTGCTTCTTGTGGTCTATATGATTACTCCATTTATAGCTGGAGTGTTAGCGCCCAAATACACGCCGGATCAGTCTTTGGTTTTGCAATCCTATTTGAGAATATGTTATCCATTCTTTTTATTTGCTGTGGTGACGCTTGTGTGGACATCACTTATGGATGCCAACAAAGATTTTGTGGTGAGTCGTACAGAATCATTTGTTACTAGCGTTACAACAATTGGATGTTGTATTTTCTTAAATTCGATTTTAGCTGTCAAATCCCTTGTGGTGGCGCAGTATTTAAGCTACATCATCTTCGGAACTCTTCTATTGATTAGGGGACGAAGATATTTTAAATTTACACTTGTAAATATTTTTGAGGTACCGGAAATACGATTTGTACTTGCGACAGCCCTTCCGCTTTTTGTAGGAAATTCTGTATCTCAGATTAATAAAATAGTTGATAATGCACTTTCGACTGGACTCGGTGAAGGCAATGCCTCTGCTCTTACATATTCAGTTACACTAGAGGATTTTGTAATTGTAATTCTAGTAAACAATGTGGTAGATATATTATATGTTAATTTCTCCACCTACATTGCGGAGGGGAATTTTGATAGCCTTATAGCTACAATGAAAAAGGCAATCAATATCATGATTTGCATGATGCTACCGATAACAATTGTTACTTGTCTTTGCGCCTCTAATATTGTTTCTATAATATATGAAAGAGGTAAATTTGATGGTGCTTCAGTGGCTATGACGAGCGCGGCTCTTATAGGATATGCACTTGGTTTCGCTAGCATGGGTGTAAGAGATATTATTTTGCGTGGTCTCTATTCATTTAAGAATATGAAGGGACCTATGATTACAGGTATTATTGCAGTAGCAGTTAATATTCTCTTTAGTGTGATTTTATCCCGATTCCTTGGAATAATGGGAATAACTATTGCTAGCTCCATTAGTATGACAGTTAATTTTATAATTAATTCGCAGATGCTAAAGAAGCACTTGCCAAGCTACAATTTTTTGGCACACATTCCAGTGCTACTTAAGCAAATACCATCGATTGCTTTTTCTTTGGTGGTTATAATATTTATAAAAGAACATGTAACTAATAACATACTCGTCTTCCTGCTTTCGGCTGTTATAGGAATAGCAGGCTATGGGCTAATCCTTCTATTTATGAAAATAGAAGAGGTGGATTACATAAAAGAAAAAGTATTAAGCAAACTCCCAAATCGTAAATAATTGACGAGTTTAGATTTGGATTGAGAGATAAATCGTAAATAATTGACGAGTTTAGATTTAGTTTTATATAGTAAGTAAAGAATCGCATCTATAAAGATTATAAATAGCTTGTAGTTATCAAGCTCTAAGTGTTGCGTAGGTTCACATGTAGTGAACCGAAGCAATATCTTAGGCTTGAGAACGTAACAAGCGAGAGATATCCTATGGTGCGTATGTATTATAAAGGAGGAAATTATGATTCCTGTTATGAATGTCCAGAGACAATATGCGTCTCTCCAGGATGAATTAGATAAAGCAGCTCTTGAGGTTCTTCACTCAGGTGGATACATTTTAGGACCAAAGGTTGCAGATTTTGAAAAGCAGTTCGCAGACTACTGCGGAGCAAAATATTCTGTTGGTGTAGGCAATGGTACAGATGCTCTTGTAATTGCACTTTTAGCAGCAGGCATTGGCCAGGGCGATGAGGTAATCACTACAGCCATGACATTTGTATCTACTGCTGAGGCTATTGCTCAGGTTGGTGCTACACCAGTATTTGTCGATATTCAGCCAGAGGTTTACACAATGGACCCAAGCAAACTTGAGGCTGCATTTACAGACAAGACTAAGGCAGTTATTCCTGTTCACATCTATGGCCAGGCTGCTGATATGGACGAGATTTGCCGCATTGCACATGCTCATAATGCAATCGTAATTGAGGATTGCGCTCAGGCAGCTGGTGCAAAATATAAGGGACGTCGCACATGCTCTCTTGGAGATATGGCTTGTGTTTCATTTTTCCCTACAAAGAATCTTGGTGCAGCAGGAGATGCTGGAATCATCGTTACCAACAACGAGGATTTCTACAAGGGTTGCTTAGCTTACCGTGTTCACGGTTCAGGAATTAATGGAGCATACACTTATGCTCGCCTTAACAATCAGGAGTTTGATGAGAGCAAGATTGATTTCCACGGAAATCTTCCAAAGTACTACAACTACCTTGTAGGCTTCAACTCACGTCTTGATGCTCTTCAGGCAGCTATGCTTTCTGTAAAGCTTCCACATTTGGATAGCTGGAATGAGCGTCGCCGTCAGATTGCAGCCATCTACAATGAAAAGATTACAAACGCTAAGATAACAAAGCCTGTTGTTGCAGACTACAATGAGCACATTTTCTATGTTTATCCACTTCGTGTCGAGGATAGAGCAGCTTTCCGCGCATTCCTTGAGGAGCGTGGAGTTACAACTGGCGTATACTTCCCAGTTCCAATGCACGAGCAGGCATGCTTCGCAGGACTTGGCTACAAGCACGGTGATTTCCCAGTTGCAGAGGACTTGGCTGAGCACGGTGTTACAATCCCAATGTTCCCAGAACTCACAGATGAGGAAATCCAGACAGTAATAGATGCAGTAAATGCATACGCAAACTAAAGTTAAGGGCTTACACAAAAGTGTAGGCCCTTTTTGTCTTGACATGTAGTACGGTGATACCGTATTATAAATACGAGGAGGACGTAACATGCAATTATCAAATGAAGATATTAGAATAACAATTTCTAATAATATAAAGTTTTATTTGAATAAAGAGGGTAAATCTAGAAAAGAAGTATGCAAGGATTTAGGATTAAAATATACGACTTTCTGTGATTGGATTAATGCAAAAACTATTCCTAACTATGGCTCTTTAGAACAGTTAGGGAAATATTTTGGGATTGAAGCATGGGATTTTTATAGATCAAGTGAAGATCAAATTAGAAGATTGAGTATATATGCGCAGGAATTAGAAAAGGGGAGGTTGCTTGATATGAGTATTATAGATAATTTAGATGACGAACAGATTAAAAAACTTTTAGAATCAGGCTTTAGATTTAAACATAGAACACTAGAAGAATATATACGTTTATCTGGAAAACCAATGCAAGCATCAGAAGAATATGAATGGGGAGAACCTGTAGGAAGAGAAATATGGTAGAGCAAGGTGATATTATACAAATTGAAAATATAAATGATTTAGCGTTGGTTATTAGTAAAAACCAATATAACGAATCTGAAAAAGCTATTCTATGTCCTATTCTAAAAAATAGTTGTGGTTCAACTTTTGAGATAGAATTTACTTATAATGAACAATCATATTATGTTGTTTGTGATAGTATTAAGCAAATAGATTTAAGGCCAAGACATTATTCTAAGAAAGGGACAATCCCTCTTAATAAATTAATGTATATTTCAGATATGATTCAAGCAATCATCGATTATATATAAAGATACATATACCCTAGGTTAGAAAATGAAGCACCTGGGGTTTTATTATGCTCTTTAATGTGGTAAAGTGGAAAAAGCGAATTTAATCAGGAGGGAAATGATTATGAGCAATAATGGAATAGGTACAAAATGTGTACAAGCTGGTTACACACCAGGAAATGGCGAGCCACGTCAGATTCCTATCGTGCAGTCGACTACTTTTAAATATGACACAAGCGAGGATATGGGCAAGCTTTTTGATTTGGAGGCATCTGGATACTTCTACACAAGACTCCAGAATCCTACTAATGACTACGTAGCTGCTAAGATCGCAGCACTTGAGGGTGGTACAGCAGCAATGCTTACATCATCAGGTCAGGCAGCTAACTTCTTTGCAATTTTCAACATTTGTGAATGTGGAAGCCACATCGTAGCATCTTCTTCAATCTATGGTGGTACATTTAATCTTATCGAGGTTACACTTAAGAAGATGGGCATTGATGTGACATTTGTAGATCCTAATGCATCAGAGGCTGAGCTCAATGCTGCATTTAAGGAGAATACTCGTGCTGTATTTGGCGAGACTATTGCTAACCCAGCACTTACAGTTTTAGACATCGAGAAGTTTGCTAAGGTAGCACATGAGCATGGTGTTCCACTTATCGTTGACAACACCTTCCCAACACCTGTGAACTGCCGCCCAATCGAGTGGGGTGCTGATATTGTTACTCACTCTACTACAAAATACATGGACGGTCACGGTGCAGCAGTTGGTGGATGTATTGTAGATTCTGGTAAGTTTGATTGGATGGCACATGCTGACAAGTTCCCAGGACTTTGCACACCAGATGACAGCTACCACGGTATCACATACGCTGAGAAATTCGGCAAGGAAGGCGCATTTATCACAAAGGCTACAGCACAGCTTATGCGTGACTTTGGTTGCATCCAGTCACCACAGAATGCATTCCTTTTAAATCTTGGTCTTGAGTCACTTCACGTACGTATGCCACGTCACGTTGAAAACGGACTTGCTGTTGCTAAGTTCTTAAGTGAGCAGCCAGAGGTTAAAAAGGTTACATACCCAGGCCTTGAGGGAGATGATTACTATGAAATCGCTCAGAAGTATCTTCCAAATGGCGGATGCGGCGTAGTATCATTTGAGCTTGAGGGTGGCCGTAAGGCAGCTGAGAGCTTCATGAAGAAGCTCAAGCTTATTGCAATCGAGACACATGTTGCTGACGCTAGAAGCTGCTGCTTGAATCCAGCTACATCTACACACCGTCAGATGACAGATGAGCAGCTTGAGGCAGCTGGTATCCCAGCAGGCCTTATCCGTGTATCATGCGGTCTTGAGGATAGCGCAGATCTTATTGCGGATATTGCACAGGCACTTAAATAAATTAAAAAATGCAAATAAAAAAGACATCCTACACTTATGCCAATTGGCCATAGTATAGGGTGTCTTTTTGGTTCATACAAATAGTCTATAAATTAATACCAATAACTTGGATTATATAATGGCGCAGTAACCATTCTGAAAATCATAATTAAAAAAACTATTTCAAGAACAACTAATACCGCTGCAATAATTAAAGCGATGAGTGACATTTTTTTATTTGATTCATCCTTGCTGACAGCCATTCCAATGATTCCAAGGATTAATCCTACGAAAGGTAAAAGAATAGAAAATACAAGAGCACATATAGCAAGAGCCTTGCTCTCTGGTTTCTGAGCTGGCTGGCTGCCGTAGTATTCGGTCTGCTGTGTAGCTGGAGCTTGAACTTGAACTACATCTCCTACAGGCTGACCGCAGACGCTACAAAAGCTAGAGTCATCAGGTATTTCGTTTCCACATTTTGTACAGAATGCCATTTTTATATCTCCTTAAACATAAAATTTAAAACCGTTTATCTCCCCGAGGAAATAAAACTACTAGCACATTATACAGTAGTAAAATAATAACGTCAAATGATAAATATAAAGGAAAAAATAATAAGAAACATAGGCTATGATGCCAAAATCTGGTATATTGAAAAGGTATAGATTAGACAAAATTGTAAATAAAAGATGGAGTGCAAAATGACATTTACAACTCTTTGCTACTTAATAAAAGATAATAAATATTTGATGCTTCACAGGACTAAGAAAAATGCTGATATCAATGCCGGCAAGTACATTGGTGTAGGTGGTCATGTGGAGGAGGGAGAGTCTCCAGCTGACTGCATCAAAAGGGAAGTGCAGGAGGAGACAGGGTTAACCCTTAATTCATACAAATGCAGAGGTCACATTACATTTGTGATGGGGGATATTACAGAGTATGCATTTGTCTACACTAGCGATGATTTCTCAGGTAAGCTACGTGAAAATTGCGACGAAGGCGAGCTTGCCTGGGTAGATATTGATAGAGTTATGGAGCTTAATCTCTGGGAGGGAGATAGAGTCTTTCTTAAACTCCTAGGGGAAACGGAGGAGTTCTTTAGCTTGAAGCTTGTGTATGACAAAGATGATAATCTGATTTCCACAACCATAGAATAGAAAATCCCAATGGCACCCATGATAAAAGGGTGCCATTTTTATAGTGATTTTAGTTATAAAATATGAGAAAATATTATTTAATGTAAATTAACGGGTGAACCTAAACAAGGAACAGATATGTTATTCAATTCATATATATTTATATTTTTATTTTTACCAATTTGCATAGTGGGATATTTCCTCTTAAACAAGACGGGGAAGTATCAGCTGGGGCGAGCTTTTTTGCTGGGTATGTCCCTATGGTTTTACGGCTATTTTAATCCAGCATATCTGCTGATTATTGTTTCTAGTGTCTGCATCAACTATCTATTTTATCTATGGATGAGCAGATTGCAGCAGCAGGATAAAAATAAATTCTGCAAGCCGGTAATGATTTTTGCAGTGGCGGTTAACTTAGGAATTATCGGCTACTTCAAATACATGGATTTCTTTATTGAAAATGTAAATGCTGTTGCAGGTACTGATTGGCCACTTAAGCATATTATGTTGCCACTTGGAATCAGCTTTTTTACATTCCAGCAGATTTCCTTCATTGTAGATACCTACCGCGGACAGGTTCCGAGGTACGATTTCCTTACATACGCTTGCTATGTGACATTTTTCCCACAGCTAGTTGCAGGACCAATCGTGACTCATGATGAGCTGGTTCCTCAGCTTTTGGACGCAGACAAGAAAAAAGTTGATTGGAATAACATGGCGAAGGGATTTTATATTTTTGCCATGGGTCTTGGAAAAAAGGTGCTGATTGCGGATGTGTTCGGTGGTGCTGTCAACATAGGTTATGGAAATATAGCGACACTTCAAGCTACTAATGCCATCATGGTTATGTTTGCCTATAGTATTCAGCTTTATTTTGATTTTAGTGGATACTGCGATATGGCAATTGGTCTTGGCAAAATGCTCAATATTGATTTGCCACTTAATTTTGACAGTCCATACAAGGCCCTTAATCTGGCAGATTTTTGGAATCGCTGGCACATGACTCTTGGTCGATTTTTCACTAGATATGTCTATATTCCACTTGGTGGCAATCGCAAGGGAAATATGAGAACATACTTCAACATTTTCATTGTATTTCTCCTCAGTGGTTTTTGGCATGGAGCAGCATGGACCTTTGTAATTTGGTCAGTGCTAAACGGACTTCTTGTTATAGTGACTAGGATGTTTAAGAAGGCATTTGATGCTATGCCATCAGTACTGGGATGGTTGATTTGCCAGGTGTATTTTAGTATGTCACTGGTGTCCTTTAGAGCAGCCAGAACTAGAGATGCTATAGATTTCTTTAAGCAGATTTTTCATTTGAATTTTACAAGCATAGATAAAAATATTATGACAGCATTTGCGACCCCTGGGTTAAAGTTTCTTCTTGATGGCTCAGCACTTGCAAATTTACTGCCAGTAATTTACGCGGCCATCTATTATGTGATAGCTCTAGTGATTATTATATGCTGTAAGAATGCCCATGAAAAAATGGTGGCATTTAAGCCTAATGTACGAAGCCTGCTTTGGACTGTGGTGCTCTTTGTTACCAGTGTTTTGTCCTTCAGCGGCATCAGTACATTCCTCTACTTTAATTTTTAAAATTAGGAAGAATTCGTAACTCTAGCGGAGTGAATTAATATGATAAAAAATGTTAAAAGTTGGTTGGTATGGGCCTTGGTGCTGGTACTAGCGGCGCTTGGGATTGTAGGCGGAACTATCGCTTACATTGACCCATATTTTCACTATCACAAGCCACAGCCCAACCTATACTATGAACTTGATAATCAGCGAAGCCAAAATGATGGCATCATCAAGAGATTTGATTATGATGGCATGATTATTGGTACCTCTATGTCGGAAAATTTCAAGACAAGCGAGGCGGAGGAGCTCTTTGGAGGTAGCTTCATAAAGGTTCCATTTGCTGGTGGCACATATAAGGAGCAAAATGAAAATATTGCAAATGCCATAGCAGCTAATCCAAATTTAAAAACCGTGATTCGCCCACTTGATTACGCATATATAATAGACGAGCCTGACAGAATCAGAGATGATTTGGGCGATTACCCAGAGTACCTTTATGATAATAATCCATTTAACGATGTAAATTATATTTTCAATAAAGAGATTTTATTTGATATTTGCCTGCCAATGATTCAAAAGTCTATAGCAGGAGCACCAGCAGGAATCACTAGCTTTGACGACTATTCCAACTGGATGGATGAGGCTACATTTGGGGCTAAGGCAGTTTTAGGAGACAGGACTGAATTTGCACCAGCTCCATATAAGGTGCCTTTTGTAGATGAGATTAAGGCCAACGTATATGCGAATATTACTGAAAATGTTACTGACATTGCAAAGGCTAATCCAGACATCGACTTTTATTATTACCTTACCCCATACTCAGCTGCCTGGTGGGGCGCTCAAAATGAAAAGGGTGAGGTACAGAGATGGATTGAGTCGGAGAGATATGCTATTTCTCTTATGTTAGAATGTGATAACATTCATCTATATTCATTTAACAATGAATACGACATCACCACCAATCTGGACAATTACAGGGATGAGTGTCACCATGGTGATTGGGTTAATTCTCAGATTTTAGCTTGGATGTATTCTGGCACCGACCAGCTTACACTTGAGAATTACAATGAATACATCGAAGTTGAGATGATGTATTATTTGACATTTGATTACAACAGTCTGCTAGAGCAAAAATAGCAGCACTGTTTTGATAAATAGATTTCAAAAGTCTGTTATGGATAAATGAAATCTAAAGTTTTAAGGAGTTAATAGTTATGATAGAAATTAAAAACATCAACAAGAGCTACGGCAAGCACAAGGTGCTGAAGGGCTTGGACTTTACAGTCGAGCCAGGAGAGATTGTTGGTATTCTTGGAGAAAATGGTAGTGGCAAGTCCACTCTTCTTACAATTCTTGCAGGTTTGCAACATCCCAATAGCGGATTTTTCAATATTGATGGCAAGGATCTTTTGAAAAATACAAAGCTCAGAAATGAGCTTGTTTCTTATGTTCCACAGGAGACTCCACTTATTACTGAGCTTACCGCGTGGGACAATCTTAGAATGTGGTATCCAGTAGATAAACTTAAAAAGGAGCTTGAGGGAGGTTTCCTTGCAATGCTTGGAATCAACCAGTTTATTAAAGTTCCTGTAAATCAGATGTCAGGTGGTATGAAAAAGCGTCTCACTATTGGTTGTGCTATAAATTCCAATCCAAAGCTTTTGCTTTTAGATGAGCCAACAGCAGCACTTGATTTGGTTTGTAAAGAGAGAATTTATACATATTTTGAGCAATTTAAGCGCCAGGGCGGGTCGCTTATTATTGCAACTCACGAAGTGCAGGAAATAGAACTTTGTGACAAGTGCTTTATTTTGAAAGAGGGAGTGCTTTCTCCATATAAATACGACGGGGATATTCCACATTTGATAGGAAGATTATAGAGTTATGATTAAGTTTAGAGATTATTTAATAATACAGTACAAGAGAATCTTTAAGCTCCTTCCAGGTATAGTGGCCATGATTTTGGTTATAGCAGCACTTTTGGGTGCGGCTGGCATCGCGTTGATGTACAGCGATGCTTACAAAGAGGAGCAACAGAGATACAAGCTAGGTGTTGTTGGTGACACGGATGATGAGATGATTAGTCTTGGTGTTTATATGATAGGCACCCTCGATGAGAGCCGCTACATGATTGAGCTTGTTCAATTTGATGATGAGGAGGCAGCCAGAGATGCTATGCGCGCTGCAGAAGTTTCTGCATATATCGTAATTACGGATGAGTTTAGCGATGCCCTGAATGCCATGACTAATGACAAAAAGCTGAAATACTACGCTACCTCTGGTCAAAAGGGTATTTCAAATGTAATGATGGATGAAATAGCATCTATCGCAACCAATATTATCGTATATTCGGAGACTGGAATTTGTACAGTCCGCCAGCTTATGAAGGAGCAGGGATACGATAAAGCTTACCGTCATGAAAAAATAGACGAGCTGTTTATGGTTTATATAGCTTCACTGATGGTACGTACAAATGTTGCTGAAATAACAGAACTTGGACTATCAGACGGATTGTCTACACCAGCATATTATTTTTCGGGAATATTGGCATTTTTTATGATGCTGCTTTCCTTCTGTGCAATCTCATTTTTCTTGGGACAAAAAAATGCCCAGTACAAATTTATGAGTGCAAAGGGCATTACGGCTCCATATCAGATAGCGGGAGAATATATACCATTTTTATCTATAAATGTTTTGTGTACAGCTATTACACTTGGAGTTATATTTACGGTCATGGGTATGGGAATCTTCTCCATGGAAGAGTTTGCAAGGGGATATGTAAGTGATTACATTGGATTTGGAATAAAGCTTATCCCTGTATGCATTATGTTTTCTGCTCTGGGATTTATGATTTTTGAAATTCTCATTGGCGTAATTAACAAGATTCTCGTGGCATTTATGCTTTACATTGGCATGGGATATGTATCAGGTTATTTCTATCCAAAGACATTCTTTCCAGGACTAGTGCAGCGCATTGGAGAAATAATTCCGTCAGGTGTGGCCTTTAGGTATATTGGCCAATTATTAACTAGGGGACACTGGGGATTATCTTGTCTGTGGATGTTTGGTTATACTGTAGTATTTTTAGTTGTGGCGACAGCTTTGCGCCAGCAAAAGATTAGATAGAGTTATGAGATATTTATTATTATTAAAAAGATTATTAAAAAAGAAAAGTTATATAGCTATGCTTCTTGTTGTCCCTCTTATGGTGTTCATGCTAAACATTATGAGTTCTGCAGATGCAGGGCTTATGACAATAGGCGTTTATATTCCAAAGGATGATGAGTATTGTCGGACCCTGAGGGAAAATATAGAAAATAATCCTGGGTCACTGCAGTTTATTTTCTATGATGATAAGGATGAGGCAATTTCAGATGTGGAGCACCAGCAGATAGCAGAGGCATGGATTATCCCAGAGGATTTTGAAAAGACTGTCTCTGACATGGCGACAAAGGGTAGGACAAAAGAAAAGATTGAAATTGTAATCAGAGAATCTGGTCTTACTCATATGCTTGGTAGAGAGGTGCTTTGCAGTAGGGTTTATCCACTTGTAGCTAGAGAGATAGGTATTAAATATACCGCAGAGGCTGTCTACAACAATGAGCCAACAGACGCTGAGCTTTCTCATATTATTGATACTTATGACACCTACGGAATAAATGGAAATTTATTCGAAATGGGATATGTGGACCAGCCAAAAAGCAATGATACAGATGTTAGTTATCTGATGATGCCTCTTCGAGGAATTTTAGCCCTGTGGCTTTTACTTTGTGGCGTTGCAGCATCAATGTATTATATCGAGGATGATAAGAACAGTCTCTTTATTTGGTGGAAGACTAAGTTTCCTCTTGTTAGAGATTTCCTATATTACCTGGTGATTATTTTGATTCCATCAATTATGGTTCTCATAGGATTGGCATATGGCGGTGTATTTACAAATCCTCTTCGAGAGGTTGTGGCATTGCTTGCCTATGACTTTGCTGTTATCTGTCTGGCCAGTGTTTTGAGACTTTTAATTCGAGGAATAAAGGGGCTTGGAATCATTACACCGATACTGATTATGTCATCAGCTATTCTTGCTCCAGTGTTCATAGATTTAAAAGAGGGAAGATATTTGCAAAAATTTTTCCCAACATTTCACTATTTGTATTGCATTCATGATGAATATTATGTAAAATCATTATTGTTTTATGGTACAATTTTGTTATTAATTTGGTATCTATTAAATACTTTGAGCCGTAGGTTCAGGTAGAATTTATAGGAGGAGATGAATTATGAATTGTTCTAAATGTGGACATGAGCTTACTGGCAATGTTAAATTCTGTCCAAAATGTGGAACTCCTGTTGAGGAGACCCCAGTAGTTGAGGAGACTCCAGTAGCTGAGGAGACTCCAGCGGTTGAGGCTTCAGCAGAGGAGAGTGCATCTTTATTTGGTGAAAAGAATGAGCCACTATTTGAGAAAAATGAGGGCTCTATTTTCGAAGAGACTTCTGCATCACAGGAGGATGTTTTAGGAGATGCGCCTACAGAGGAGCTTGTTCAGGAGGATGCTTCTGCACAGGCATCAGAGCCAGCACAGGCCGCAGAGCCAGCTATGGAACAGCAGCCTGCATATGACTATGCTACATCTGACTATACACCAGAGGCACCAAAGAAAAAGTTCAACAAGATTTGGCTTATCGTTATTGGTGCAGTTATTTTAGTAGGTGCTATTGTAGCAATTATTTTCTGTAATTTCCGCGCAGCTTTCGCTAGCCCAAAGAGCTTGATGAAAAATGCACTTGTTGGATATACAGAGGATTCACTTGATAAATATGAGGATCAGTACAATTCTCGTATCGATGCGTTAAAAGACAACGGCAATCAGCAGGTTGTAGATGCTACAGTCACATTAGATGATGGCTTCAGAGATTTACTTGATGCATATAATGTAGATGCAGATTGGCTTGAGTCAACACATATCAAAATGGAAGTTAACGCTGAAGATGATAGCAATATCGGCGCAAATATCTACGCTGGCGTAAACGGAGTGGATATTTTCTCATTATTATATCTTGCACAGATAGAGGATGAGATGTTTTACATGCAGATCCCTGAGTTATCTGATGAGTACATAGGTGTAGATTTAGCTGAGCTTAGTGATAGCGATTTTGGTGGTACGTTCTCGAATTTTGATTCTATTTCAAAGGTAGAAAAGATTTCCAATGAGGATGTAAAGAAATTATCTACTAAGTACATCAAGATTATAATCGGTGAGCTTGAGAAGGTTACTAAAGAGAAGGAAGAGCTTGAGGTAGAAGGCGTTTCAGCAAAATATTACAAGCTTACAGCTACTGTTGACGAGGAGACAAGATCTGCGATTAATGTAGCTGTTGATAAAGCAATTCTTAAGGATGAGGATCTCAAGGACATCCTTAAAATCTACCATGAATACTACGGTACTAACGAACAGTTAGCTGAGATGTATGGTATCTCTTCAACAGATTTCGACGAGTGGTATGATGAGCTTATGGAAAAAGTTCAAGAGAATCTTGATGAAGAGGAAGAAAAGCTTGAGGGCTATAAGAAGAATAAAGATGGAGATAAAGAGATTTTCGACATTGTTGTTTATGTAAATCGCAAGGGAGATCTTAAGGGTCTGGAGATTAACAAGTTAGAAGACAAAGGTGAGATGTATATCCATTATCCAGAAGATGGTGATGATTTCGGTATGGAAATGGGATTCTATGATGGTGATACCAATGTTGTTATAACAGGTGCAGGTACAAATTCACATGATGTTATCAATGGTGACTTCACAGTCAAGTCAGACGACAAAGAAGTTCTTGAAATCGAAGTAATTGACTACGATGAGGGTTCATCTAAAGATGGTGGCGTCAATGGAGAGTTCATTGTAAGAGCTGGTGAAGATGCTGGCGAGGGCACCGATATGGCATCTCAGATGCTTGCTAGTTTAGAGTATGATTTTGTCTTTGATTCATCAGATGACAATTCGACTTGCAAAATTACTGTTAAGAATGACACTGTAAGTTTTGCGACAATCAATATCGAGTCAACATATGATGATGTAGAGACTATCTCAGAACCATCCGATTATTTAGATGTTACTAATACTTCAGATGTTGGAGAATATGCTAAATCAATGAGCTTATCAACACTTATTTCTAATCTCAAAGAGGCTGGTGTTCCTGAAAAATACACATCACAACTTGAGTATTTTGAGCAGATGTTGAGCTACGGATACTAAGATTATTAATTAAGCCCCTGCTATTTGGCAGGGGCTTTCATATATTCTCTAGGTGTTTTATTGTATTTCTTTTTAAAGCATCGGTTGAAATGGGACAGGTTTTCAAAACCTACCTGCTGGGAGATGGTGAGAATGTTTTCCTCGGTGGACAGCAGGAGTCTGGCTGCCATCGAAAGCCTGTAGTCGTTAAGATAGGTTATAAAACTTACTCCAAATACGTCCTTGAAAAATCGCATAAAGTGGGATTCTGAAAATCCTGCAAGCTTTGCCATCTCAGCAACAGTCATCTGTTTACTATAATTCAACTCTACATACTTGATGACTGGCTTTAGTTTATCTATTCGTTTGCTTTCTGCAATATCTATTTTTGTCTCATAAAGTGTTACCAAATTAAATAAAAGAAGGTACATGTTTCCTTTTATGGCTAGGCCCCAGGCGCCCTCTCTATGACTTGAGATATTGTCATTGGCATCTAGATATTTTTTGATGCTTTCGTATCCAGTAACCCCTCGACGGAAAATGTGGGGGATTACCACTGTGTTTTCAAAAAATGGCAGCAGAAAAGTATCATAGAAATCATCTGTGGTGGAGGAGAACATTTTTGTATCAAAAAGAATGTTTTCATACTCCATGGAAGAGTTCTCAAACTGATAAATACCGTGCATACGCCCAGGAAGAATAAATGCTATATCTCCGGCAACAACAGTATGTTCCTGTCCGTCTATGACAATTATCCCTTTTCCTTTTTTTATATAGATGAATTCCGTGTCCTCGTGCCAATGTAAGGGCACGCTGTCAAAATCCAAAGGAATGGTGCAAGGATATGTATTATATGGAATGTAGTAGTCAAAATGACTTATCTTTTCATGTATCGCCTGATACTCATTTATATTAATCATGATAGAATAGTATCACTTTTTAGCGTAATAACGCAAGCAAATCGTGGTAAAATAGCAGTATACTCTTACTGTCACAGGGTGTTAATTTAAATTTGTCTGTAGCTATCAAGCTCTAAGTGTTGCCGCAGGAGACGTGTTAGTCGATGAAGACAATATCTTAGGCTTGAGAGCGTAACAGACGGATTGATATCAATAGGAGGAGAATACAATATGACAGCTAACGAGTATATTAAGATAAGATTTGGTCGACACATGGATCAGTGCACTAATGAGGAAATCTACATTGGCCTATTAGAGTATGTTAAGGATAAGGCTCAGAATAAAGAAATAAAGGGTGGCAAGAAGAAGCTTTATTATATAAGCGCAGAGTTTTTGATTGGTAAGCTTCTATCAAACAATCTGATTAATCTTGGTATTTATGATGAGGTTAAAAAGGAACTTGAGGCAAATGGAAAGTCACTTGCTGAGATTGAGGAAATAGAGGTGGAGCCATCTCTTGGTAATGGTGGTTTGGGACGCCTTGCTGCATGTTTCCTTGATTCCATTGCTACACTTGGTCTCAATGGTGATGGTGTGGGACTTGCTTATCATATGGGACTTTTCAAGCAGGTATTTGCAAACAATCTCCAGAACGAGGAGCCAAATCCATGGATGTCTGAGCATAGCTGGATGACAAAAACAGACAAGACATATCAGGTGGATTTCGGTGGATTCAACGTACAGTCTCGTATGTATGATATAGATGTAACTGGCTATGATTCAGTGACTACAAAGCTCCATCTTTTTGATGTGGATACAGTTGATGAGTCTATTATCAAGGACGGAATCAATTTTGATAAGAGCGAGTTTACTAAGAATCTTACACTTTTCCTTTATCCAGATGATTCTGATGAAAACGGAAGACTTCTTCGCGTATACCAGCAGTATTTCATGGTTTCAAATGCCGCTCAGCTTATTTTAGATGAGGCAGTTGAAAAGGGCTCTAACCTTTATGATTTGCCAGAATACGCTGTTATTCAGATAAATGATACACATCCATCAATGGTTATACCTGAGCTTGTTCGACTCCTTCAGATTCGTGGCCTTACTATGGATGAAGCGATTGATGTGGTTTCAAAATGTACCGCATATACGAACCACACAATCCTGGCTGAAGCCCTTGAAAAGTGGCCAATCCACTTTATGATGAAGGCTGTTCCACAGCTTATGCCTATAATTAGAGAGCTTCACAACCGTATTGCTAAAAAGGTGTCTGACCCTGATGTGGCAATTATAAGAGATGGCCTTGTGCACATGGCACATATGGATATCCACTATGGTATTTCAATCAATGGTGTTGCGGCTCTTCATACAGAGATTTTAAAGGAAACAGAGCTCAATAAATTTTACAAGCTCTATCCAGAAAAATTTAATAACAAGACAAATGGTATTACATTCCGCCGCTGGCTTTTGTATTGCAATCCAGAGCTTGCTAGCCTTGTGGAGGAGCTTATTGGCCCAGGATTTAAAAAGGATGCCACAGAGCTTAAAAAGCTTGAGCAGTACATGAATGATGATGTTGTAGTAAATAAATTCCTTGAGGTAAAGGATCTTCGCAAAAAAGTTCTTAAGGATTATTTGGCTAAAACACAGGGGATTTCACTTGATGAGAATAGCATTTATGACATTCAGATTAAGCGACTTCATGAGTACAAGCGTCAGCAGATGAATGCTCTTTACGTGATAAACAAATATTTTGAGATTAAGGAAGGTAAAAAGCCAAGCCGTCCAATCACAGTTATTTTCGGTGCAAAGGCTGCTCCTGCCTATGTAATTGCAAAGGACATTATCCACCTTATCCTTTGCCTCCAGGAGGTTATTGCAAATGACCCTCAGGTAAGCCCATATCTCAAGGTGGTTATGGTTGAAAATTACAATGTGACACTTGCTGAAAAGCTTATTCCAGCCTGCGATATCCATGAGCAGATTTCTCTTGCTTCAAAGGAGGCATCCGGTACATCTAACATGAAATTTATGTTAAATGGTGCTGTTGCCATTGGTACTATGGACGGTGCAAATGTGGAGATGCATGATTTTGTAGGCGATGACAATATCTTCATTTTTGGTGAGGATTCTGATACTGTCATTAAGCGTTACGCTGAGGGCAGCTATGTTTCAAAGAATTACTACAAGAAGGATAAGAAATTAAAGAAGGCTGTAGACTTCATTATTTCAGATAAGCTTTTAGAGGTAGGCCAGAAAGAAAACTTGGAGCGCCTTTACAATGAGCTTTTAAACAAGGATTGGTTCATGACATTCCCTGATTTTGAAGACTATTGTGCAACAAAGGAAAAGGCCTATAAGGCATACGAGAACCGACTTGAGTGGGGCCGCAAGATGATTAAGAATATTGCAAATGCAGGCTTTTTCTCAAGTGACCGTACAATAGCACAATACAATGAGGATATTTGGAAATTGTAAAGACTGTACGGTGGCGGTTTCGCGAAGATTAGATTGATTTTGGGGTTATGGCATGATAGAATATCACTTAGTTGTGACCCAGTAAGGGTCTAGGTAGGAGGATTATTTTATGAGCCCATTAGCAATTACTTTGCTTGTTATCGCAATAGTGCTTATCGTAGCTATTGTTGTTTTATATTTCTTAGGTAAGAAGGCTCAGGAGAAAGAGGCAGCTCAGAAGGAGCAGATGGATGCGGTTGCACAGCAGGTTTCAATGCTTATCATCGATAAGAAGCGTATGAAACTTAAGGACGCAGGTCTTCCAGAGGCTGTTGTTAAGGAGATTCCTTGGTACGCTAAGAACACAAAGGCTCCAGTAGTTAAGGCTAAGGTAGGCCCACAGATGATGACACTTCTTTGCCAGGCAGATATCTTTGATGAGATGCCAGTTAAGAAGGAAGTTAAGGCTACTGTTTCTGGTCTCTACATCACAAAGGTTAAGGGACTTAGAGGTGGCAACGCTCAGGCAGACACTAAAAAGAAAAAGGGTCTTAGAGCATGGGCTGCTAGAAAGCGCAAGGAACTTGCAGAAGAGCAGGCAAATACAAAAAAGAAATAAAATTAAGAATCTATAGTAAAACACCTTGTTTTTAAAGCAAGGTGTTTTATTTTTTTATGCAACGTGCTAGAATTGAGTAAATAGTCAGAATAATGTCCCATCTATATGGGAAATAATGATTTTATTCATTATTAGAATTATGTTATGAAACATGGAGGAATTATGGAAAAAATTTTAAAAATCAACAAGCGAATTGTTGCGTCAATTCTGTGCATTTGCTTGGCATTTGCCTTTGTGCCTAGTTTAGAAGTAAAGGCAGCAGCAAATGACAACATCCAGGCTGTAGCGGCAGTCTTCGATGAGGCATACTATGCCACAATGTATCCAGATGTAGCAGCAAATGCAAATGGTAGCCCACTTTATCTTTTAAACCATTACGTAAATTGCGGTATTTACGAGGGTAGAAATGCTAGTGCTACTTTTAATGCAACAGATTACAAGACAAAGAACCCAGATCTTGTTGCTCTTTACGGAGACAACTTGATTGCTTATGTTTACCACTATGTTCACATGGGAGCAGCTGAGGGAAGAGATGCTACACCAACAGTAGGTGGTGGAATAGAAGTTCCAAAGCAGCTTACACTTCTTGGAGTATATGCTACAGAGTACGATCCAACAGCTGCACGTGCAACTAATATTGCTCTTGCTGCATCCAGCGTTAATGGCACAGTAGTTGCCCCAGGAAAGACATTCTCAGCAAATAGTGCAATTGGTCCTCGTTCTACAGCAAATGGATATGTTACTGCTCCTGTATTTATCAACAAGGAGCATGCAATGGGACTTGGCGGTGGTATTTGTCAGGTTTCTTCTACTATCTATGCAGCAATGAAGGTGGCAGGAATTCCGGCTACAGAGCGTCACGCTCATTCCCTTCCTGTAAACTATCTTCCTGCTGGTTGGGATGCTACAATTTCATGGGGTTCCCTTGATATGAAATTTGTAAATCGCTATGACAAGAACATGGTTATTTACATGAATACAAACAATGGCATTTTGACAGCTGCGTTATATTTGCAAAATTAGTCGTTTTGTCTAATGGATTTATAACGAAGCTGATGTTATAATTCTCTCATAATGTTATGCAAGTAGAGGGAGTGTTGGTTTTGGAAGATATCCTTAGCAAGAAATCACCAGAAGTCACCGAATTGGTTGATGAGATAAATAAAATTCGCAAGGTAGACAACGAACGTCACCTTGATTTGGCATGCGATTTATTTGACATGGCCCAGGAGCGAGGCAATGACGATCTTAAGGATTTTGCTAGCTGTATTTTGGGCGATGCTTGCTGCCAAAATGGTGATTACTCCCAGGCTCTTTACTATCTGTCAGCAGGTCTTCAGGGACTGGCTCAGACAGATGAATATCTTTTAGCGTGTCTTTGTTACAATGAGCTTGGCATCATTTTCAGAAGTGAGTGCCACTATATTACCAGTGAAGAACATTTTATAAATTGCATAGAGTTGGCTAGAGCTCAGCGCCTGTATGGCGCTGAGGCTAATGCCTGCACCAATTTTGCCTCACTTTGCAAGGAGATGGCATCACCTGAGAGAGCTCTTGAGTACAACTATAGAGCTATTGAGTGCTGCGCATACATGGAGGATGGCCTGCAGAAGAGCTCTGTTATGGCGGGCAATTACGCATGCATCTTCAATATATATTGTGAGATGGGCAAGCAGGCTAATGCAGAGGATGCATATAAAGAGCTGGAAAAGGTTATGGCAGAGTGTCCAGCCTGCGAGAAATATTTCGATATTATTCTTGCTAAGTATCATTACTATCGCATGATAGGTGATGAAAAAAGGGCAGAGGAGACATTAAATGATACTCTTGCAGCATTTTTCTGCTGCGATGATTACTATACATATTTTGACGAGATCAAGGATTTGCTTCAGATTCTCCTAGAAGAAAAGCAATATGAGACTCTTGAAAAGATGTTTATCAGAATCGCTGAGACATCAATAAGAGGAGATGTTTCCAATCTGAATCTGTTTGTTTGCAATTGCAAGATTCAGATGTATGAGGAGCTTGGGGATGAGCAAAAGAAGCTTCAGTGTGCTTACGATTATTTCAAGTATTCACAGCAGCAGTCTATCGATAATAAGAGAGCTTTCCTTACCACCCTTAGACTTCGTTCTGAGCTTGTTCAGCAGCGCACCAGAAATCTTTTCCTTTCTGCAGCAGCGGAGACAGATCCATTGACTGGAATCGCCAATAGACTAAAGCTCAACTCAGTTATAGATGAGCTTTTCGATATGGCAAATAAAGAGGGTAAGAATCTAGGTGTGGAGATGATGGATGTTGATTCCTTCAAGCACATCAATGACAGCTATGGTCACGATATGGGAGACAAGCTTCTTGCAGCCATAGGTCGCGTTCTTAAGAAGATTGTAAGTGACAATATTTTTGTTGCCAGATATGGTGGCGATGAGTTTATCATTTATTACTACGATATGAGCGATGAGGAAATTGTGGAAAAGGCAAAGTTTATCCAGAATGAGATAGATGCAGTATCTAAGAAATTAGAGCTTGAAAGAGTCACTCTTTCTCAGGGTGTGGTCAACCACATTCCACAACATGGAAACAGAGCTTGGGACTATATGAATTCTGCTGATTATGCTCTTTATTTTGTTAAAAAGCATGGCAAGGCCAATGTGAGACTTATCCACAAGCGAGTTGACCTTGAAAAGGAAGAATGGAAAAAGGTATTTTAGCCCAAGAATTTTGACACTACAACAATTAAAATGTAAAATATGTAATTAACTGGACAGAAGACTTCTATCAGTCTTCTGTCAATTTGTGTAAAGGGGTTTTGTTATGGCGAAACTGTATTTCTATTATGGCGCAATGGGCTCATCAAAAACTGCCAATGCGCTTATGACTCATTTCAATTACGAGGAGGTCGGTCAGAATGCTCTCCTTGTTAAGCCGGAGGTAGATACTCGTTTTGGTGAGCGAGTAGTTCGCTCTAGGATTGGTCTTGAACATGAGTGTGTTTTCCTTGAGGATCTCATGGAGATGTCTGAGGAGGAGATTAAAAAATACGATTGTATTATTGTGGATGAGGTGCAGTTTGCCACACCGGAGCAGGTAGATTATTTGTCGGATATTGTTGATTTTATGGATGTGCCTGTAGTAGCTTATGGATTGAGAGCTGACTTTAGAAATGAGCTTTTCCCAGGTTCAAAGCGTCTCATTGCTATCGCAGATGTTATTCACGAGGTGAAAACAGTCTGCTGGTGCGGTCGCAAGGCTACTTGCAATACCCGTTACAATGAAAACGGAGTAGTGCGCTCGGGTCCTCAGGTCATGCTTGGTGCCAATGATTCTTACGTAGCACTTTGCCGTAAGCATTTTAAATTGGGACAGTTAGCTCCTGAAAAATAGAAAGGATTTTCCATGTTATCTAATATAGGAATTACATTTGTATTTTTTATATATAGCTTAATCTGGCTCCAGCTTCCAGGTATGCTTTTTGTTCAGCTTCTTTTGCCTAGGAGACTAAAGGTAGCCACTAGACTTTTAGCTAGCTACTTTTTAGGTTTTATGTATCTGGCGTTGGTATATTATATCCAGTCATTAGTGGGATGTAGCTGGCTTATTACTGCAGCTGGTCCTGTGGCCACAGCCAATTTTCTCTTTGTATATTGGAAAAAGGGCAGACCATCTATATTTAATGCAGGGGAGAAGCTTAGCCTGTCATTTATAGTTATTTTTGTGGCTACATACATTATATCGCTGATTAATTTTAAGCTTAAATTTATTGGAGCTTTATCTGGACAGACTACCCAGATTTATCATGATTTTCTTTTCCATACTGGAAATATTGTATCTCTTAGCAAGGGCTTCCCTTCTGGAGATATTCGAGTTGATGGTCTTACATTTTACTATCACTATTTTTATGAGCTTATTTTTGCTATGTGCAAAAATATCTTCCATTTTGATGCCTTCAAGACATATCTCAATGGAAATGCATTAGTGTGCGCTTGGCCACTTTCCCTTTCTCTTATGATTATAGGAGAGCGACTAAAGGGCGGCAGATACTGCAGACCTAGGACATTCTTTTTCTATTGCATAGGTACTCTAGTGTCTTGCATTTGTTTGCTTCCTCTTAATGTGGTGGGCGGTACATTTCCAGTGTCTTGGCTGGACAATCACCTATTTGGCAATGGAAATGCTATGGGCCTTGCTATGGCTCTTACCATTCTCTGTGTGGACATACTGGTGGAGGTTTGGTACGACAAATATTCATTCAAGGTGATGTGCGCAATTTTTGTGCTTGCAGCAGCTACTACTGGATTTAAGGGTACATCTGGAGTTTTGCTTGCAGCTATTACTTTTATCGTATTTGTTGTAGAGCACGCTATCACCAGGAGATTTCACTGGGGTAGATTCTTGTATGTAGTCGCCACTGTTGTAGGCTTTTGCTTTACATATATGACAGTTACAGTTGGACTTAGTTCTACAGGCTCTAATAACAGAGCTATGACCCTCACCCCTGAGGGCACCTTAGAGGCAGGGCGTGTAGGTCAGATACTTTCTAAATTAGGTATTGATTACATGGATTCTCCTTGGATTATACCTGCAGTGATTGCAGCAGCTATTTGTATTGTTGGACCATGTATTTTGCCATTTGTTGGATTTACTGTTTCAAAATTTAAGACTCTTATACATGATGGAGTTATCGGCAATATTTTTGATTGGTTTGTCATAGGCTCAGTTCTTATGGGCGTTATCGGCTTTTGCTTTGTTTCTGTGCCAGGACTTTCTCAGGGATATTTTGTCATTACTAATGCGGCCTTTATATTCTACGGGGCTATGATGTATGTCATAGACAACAGAGGTAATTTGATATCGCACATTATGAATGGATTCTGGTGCTTGGGAACCCTGTTTTTAGTGGTAGATATAGCATACTTTTGCCGCGACGACATCAGACAACATGCTATTTATAAAATGGAAGCAGGCGACAGAGCAGATCTTGTTTCTCGGGATACCATGGAGGCTTATCTATGGCTGAGGGACAATACACCTGAGGATGCCAAGATAGCAGTAGATAGATTTTCAGAAGAGCTAGATTATCGCAATATTTATTTTTATGCAGGAGCCTTTTCTGAGAGACAGTGTTATCTAGAAGGGTATGATTACTCAGATATTAGCGAGGAGCGCATTGGCGCAATGCGAGCTGTCAATGAGAGATTCTATAGCAGCGACTGGAAGGAAGCTGATGTAGCTATTGAGATTTGCGGCATTGATTACATCGTTGTGACAGACATGGGACATCCTGATTACCAGGGGGACAACTGGCAGTTAGATTTGGTGTTTGAAAATGATGATGTTAGAATATATAAATACAACTACGAAGCTAAGCCATAAGAAAGGCAAGGTAAGATGAAGGAACTAGAATATCCATTTGACAGTGATTATTTACTTTCCAAGAAAAAGAGAATAAAAAAGGAACTGCTTGCTTCAGATGTTAAATTCATCGACAAAAAAGTAGCTATATTAGGCGGTAGCACCACAGCTAATATTATGCTGATGATGGAGCTGTTTTTGCTTAATAATGGTATTCGACCTACCTTTTATGAGAGCGAGTACAATAAATACTACGAGGATGCAGTTTTTCCTAATCCAGAGCTTGAAGAATTTGCTCCAGATATTATTTACGTTTGCACTAGCAATAGAAATATCAGCGATTATCCAGATTTATCTATGTCTAGGGAAGCGGTGGATGAGCTCCTTAACAGCCAGTACGCCAAGTACGAGACAATCTGGAAGACATTAGCTGAGAAATATAATTGCCCAATTATCCAGAACAATTTTGAGATGCCTCTTTTTAGGCTTATGGGCAATCGCGACGCATATGATTATCATGGTCACATGAATTTTATCTCTAGACTCAATCAGCGACTTTATGATTACGCTGAGGCCACTGAGAACTTCTACATCTGTGACCTCAACTATATTTCGGCAGACTACGGACTTAAGGAATGGTCAGATCCATTTTACTGGTATATGTACAAGTATGCTATGTGTGTGCCTGCTATACCTAGTCTTGCTTTTAATGTTGCCAATATTATCAAGTCAATTTTCGGTAAGAATAAAAAGGGATTTGTCCTTGATTTGGATAACACTCTCTGGGGCGGTATTATTGGTGATGACGGTGTTGATGGAATTGTCATTGGACCAGAGGAGGCTGAGGGCCAGGCATACAGCGAATTCCAGCAGTATCTCAAGGCACATCAGCAGCTTGGTATCATTTTAAATATTGATTCGAAAAATGATTATGAGAATGCAATAGCAGGAATTAATCATCCGGACAGTGCATTTAAAGAGGATGATTTTATCTCTATTAAGGCCAACTGGGATCCAAAGGATAAAAACTTTGCAGATATAGCAAATGAGCTTACCCTTCTCCCTGAGAGCTTGGTTTTTGTTGATGATAATCCTGCTGAGCGCCACATTGTAACAGAGCAGCTTAAGGGGGTGTGTGCACCTGAGCTTGATAATGTGGTTCACTACATACAGACTATTGATAGGTCAGGATTTTTTGAGACCACAAGCATTTCTGCAGACGATTTAAAGCGCAATGAAATGTATCAGGAGAATGCAGCTCGTGCCAAGCTACAGAGCAGCTTTATAGATTACGGTGAGTATCTTGATTCTCTTGAGATGACAGCTGAGATTGATGCTTTTTCGCCAGTTTATATGGCGAGAATTGCACAGCTTACTAACAAGTCAAATCAGTTCAACCTCACCACTAAAAGATATACTCAGGCTGAGATTGAGGCCACTGCAGCAGACGACAATTATGTCACACTATACGGCAAGCTCATCGACAAGTTCGGTGACAATGGAGTGGTAAGTATCACAATTGGCCACGTTGATGGCGAAGCTTGCGATATTGATTTATGGCTTATGAGTTGTCGAGTTTTAAAGCGTGATATGGAATATGCTATGATGGATGAGCTTGTGGCTCGTCTTAAGGCTAGAGGAGTTAAGACACTTCGCGGTCACTACCTTCCAACAGCTAAAAATAAAATGGTTAAGAATTTCTACGGTGATATGGGATTTACACTTGTAGAGGAAAAAGAGGATGGAGCATCTGATTGGACACTTGACCTTCAGGGCTATGTCGACCAGAATACACACATTAAACGCTAGTTTATAAAAGAGGTATTATGTTAAAAGATATTATTGCTAATAAAAAATTAATAGCAAAGCTTGCAAAAAATGATTTCAAGCAAAAGTTCGCCGGCTCCACACTTGGTGTTATCTGGGCTTTTGTACAGCCGGTTATCACTGTGCTTGTGTACTGGATTGTATTTGATAAGGCACTTAGCGCAGGAAGTCAGGGCACAAGAGAAGGAATAAAGGCACCATTCGTGCTTTGGCTATCAGCAGGTATTGTTCCCTGGTTTTATTTTAGCGAGGTACTTTCGGCGGGCACTGTTGTATTGCAGGAGTACAATTACCTGGTTAAAAAGGTGGTATTTCCAATTAACGTGCTTCCTGTGGTAAAGGCAGTATCATCGCTATTTGTCCATGGATTTTTCGTGTTATTTACATTGGTTATTTATCTGCTTTATGGATTTGGAATTACACCATACATTTTACAGGTTATTTATTATTCATTGGCAATGATGATACTTGTAGTAGGACTTATTTATTTATCAAGCGCCCTTTGTGTGTTCTTTAAGGATATGGCGCAGCTTGTTAATATTTTCCTTCAGGTTGGTATTTGGGCTACACCAATCATGTGGAATTTTGACGATATGCTCGATAAAATTCCTCTATGGCTGGCGTATTTGCTTAAGCTTAATCCAATGTATTACATAACAAGCGGTTATCGCGATTGCTTTATAGCACGTGTAGGTTTTTGGAATCGACCATTGCTTACCGCATATTTTTGGATATTTACAGTGATTGTATATCTCATTGGTACCCACGTATTTAAAAAATTACAGCCACAGTTTGCAGATGTGCTATAAGAACTGTAGCAATTCGATAATGAAAATTTTATGTAGCTGTGAAGCTCTAAGTGTTGCACAAGCAAGGCTTTTGAATGTCAGTGGACGGTAATGACAACAACATTTAAGCCATGTGGTTGTAATAAAAAAATATATAAAAATTGCTCGAAATTTTCGGGCAATTTTTTTATTGGAGTTTTAATGTCAGATAAAAGTCTCCGTGGTACAATATAAATAGCTAGAAGAGAGGGGGCTTGAATTATGAGGGGGTTATTATTTTCTAAAGTGAGGAGAACCGTTGCTGTCAGCGTGGTTGCCTTGCTTTGTTCTTTTCTATTCTTCAATGAATTCAAATTTTTACCAGCCGACGCTGATGAAGATATTGTGGTTCAAATAGTGGCTCACAGAGGTTACTCGGGAGCCTATCCTGAGAACACCCTTAGTGCCTTTGCAGGAGCTTATGCATGCGGTGCTAAGACGGTTGAATTCGACGTAAGAAAAACAAAAGATGGGGAGCTTGTTATCTTCCACGATGACACGCTAGAGAGATTTACTGGTGACGAGTCTACAGTTGCGGACTACACTTATGATGAGCTTCTTCAATTGGATGCCGGTTCTTGGTACTCAATTGATTTCATCAGTGAGCGTATTCCTACTTTGGATCAGACATTATCACTTCTTCAGTCTACGAACATGCGCATGTTCTGTGAGCTGAAAGACATTGGTGATGATCCAGAATTTGTGCAGCAGGTCTATGACAAATGCGCTGAGTATGGTGTGCTTGATAGAGTGATTTTCTTATCATTTAACTATGATTATTTGTCAGCTATCAAGGCAATCAATCCAAGCCAGCCAATAATGGTGCTTGCATCATTTGGTAAATCAAATTTACCAACAAAATATCCTGCTGATTACTACGGAATCAACATGAAGACTCTCACACCAAAGACTGTTAGAGCAATTCATGAGGCCGGAGCTAAGGTGTATTCATATGCGCCAGAGAACAAGGGCCAGATGCTTTCTTTGCAGCGGTTAGGCGTTGATGGAGTAATCACAGATTACGCTGATATTGACGCTTTATAATTCTATATCCTCCGCTTCAGGTATGGGGTTGCCTGAAGCTACTGTGCAAGTGGCACCTTTTAGGTGCCACTTTTTTTGCTGTTTATTGAAGGTCCTTCACATTATATACGACTGTGTTGTCATTTTGGTTGCATTAAGTTTCAAAATATATAAAAAAGCGCGGGAGATAGATTGATACACAGTAATTGAATAATACTTTATAATATGTGATAATATACTATAAGATACAAAGAAGAGGAGTATACCAATGATTACTACAGTAAAGAAAAAAGAATTGAATTTTGTGCAGTGTGTTTGTTTAGTATATATTGCTCAGCTTTTTGTGTTCGTAGTTCATATGATTGATGCGTGGCATCCCTTTATGTTTAATTGGATTGATTGGATTTTATATATACTATGCATTAGCATGGATGCAATAGCATCGAGATGCTTGGGTGATTTTGGCACAGAGGATGTGCATAAAAAGTTTAAAGGAAAATTCTTTAAGTTATTTAGCTGTGAGCTTGTAATCTTAATTGTGGACATGTTCGCGGATTATATTCTTTGGCCGTTCATTCCATTACTTATCGGATTTATAGCAAAGTATGTGATTTTGTTTAGCGTCCCTTTAGATGCTTTTAAATATGTTTCTAATCAGTTTTCTCTGAGGGAAGAATATGATGATGTAAAACAGATAAACAAGTATAAAAAACAAAACATTATAATTGGCGTATTAGTTATATTTTTTCTTGGGTTGCATGTTTTTAAGAAGGATCAAATATGGGTATATGTAGGATTCGTATCATGCGCAATTTTGTGGGTAGTAGATTTTATTTCCTCTGCTAAGGTTATGCAAGAAAAAGATGATTATCTAAAGATTGGCAAAATGGTAAAGGATACTGAATCTGAACCACTTCAGGTCGAGAAAATATTTGTAGACCATACTTTAGATAATACTTCAGAACGCCAATTGGAGTATAAAGAAGAGGTTGAGAAAGTTGTATCAGCTAAGAAAAAATTGGCAATTAAGGTTGCAAAGAAACTTTTTAAAGTCTGCGGGGCTGTATATGGAATAATGGTTTTGGCAAGCTTGGTTGGCCAGAATATTTATCATGGTGGAGAGTATTATCTCTATGATGAAAACGGAAATAAAGTTTCTGAACAATCTTCTGCAGTGGAGTTCAATACAATCTGGGATGATTCGCACAGAGGCTATGGGAGTTCTGAGATGCTCTCTTTTAACTATTATGTTTGCACCAAAGAAAATATAATGCCACAATGGACGGGTTTACATAAAAGCAGATATGGAATAATACGTGAAGATGGCAAAACGAATGGCAAAAAGTATTTGAATCATTTAATCACTCCAGATAGTAATGGGTGCTTACCAGATGGTGAAGGACATATAATTGATGTTTCTAGAGATATAATTGCTGATATGCCATATAGTTATAAGGCTAAGATATCTAATAGAACCAAATTAATTAGAAAGTTGTTTCCATGTAATTATTCTAAAATGTTTTTATGGGGTGCTAATGATGGATATATATACGATGGAATATATAAGCTGGAATCGGGGAATTATATTTCTGAAAAAGGTAGAATCAAATACTATTCAGAGGTGTTTGATGGAGAAGGAACATGCGATACTCAGGGGCATATAATATTGTCCCCTAAATACATATCTATTGATATAACAGCGGATTTAGATGTAACTGTCGTAGCGAATGGGGATTATACCTTTGATGTTTATGATGGCGATGGTAATTGCTTAACTGAAGATTTTTTGAATATAAATGATATAGGTATCGTGAAAGATGCTGAGTTAATTAAATTTAACGCAGATGTTGAGCATGATCCGAATGAAGAAAATTATAATTGGGGCGATATGATACTTGATTATCAGGGGAATGTTATTGAATATGATGTAACGATAGAATATGGAGATAGATATAGTGACCATATTACATACTACAAGGATGGGCAGAAATATAAAATAGGAGCTGACCATGTAGCTCAGCCTATCACAGATGAAAACTAAATTAGCTTTACTAAGGGCGGCCTGGCGGGCCGCCACTTTTTGGCCCTAGGGGACGGGGTTAGTGGTCCATTTTTATTTTGGCCCTATGATCCCGTCCCCTAGGACCATTTGCTCTTGTAGCGTTTTATGTTAAAATATAGTGTAAATTTGGAGGCACTATGAGCAATAACGTAATCGAGGTAAAGAACGTAGACAAGGTCTACAAGCTTTACGACAGTAACAAGGCTAGAGTGGCGGATACTTTAGGCCTTACAAGAAAGAAAAATTACAAGGAGCATTTCGCTCTTAAAGATATGTCCTTTGAGGTTAAAAAGGGAGAGTGTGTGGGACTCATTGGAACTAATGGTTCCGGAAAGTCTACTATTCTCAAAATTATCACTGGTGTACTTTCTCCTACTAGAGGAGAGGTTAGTGTAGATGGCAGGATTTCAGCTCTTTTGGAACTTGGTGCTGGATTTAACCAGGAGTACACAGGTATTGAAAATATTTATCTTAATGGCACCATGCTTGGCTACTCCAATGAGGAAATAGATGCTAAGCTTGATGATATTTTGGCATTTGCAGATATAGGAGATTTTGTTTTCCAGCCTGTTAAGACATATTCATCTGGTATGTTTGTCAGACTTGCATTTGCGGTAGCTATCAATATTGATCCAGAGATTTTGATTGTTGATGAGGCACTTTCCGTAGGTGATGTTTTCTTCCAGGCTAAGTGCTACAAGAAGTTCGAGGAGTTCAAGGAGGCAGGCAAGACCATTCTCTTTGTATCCCACGATTTGGGTGCAATCAGCAAGTACTGTGATAGAGCAATTCTTATCAACAAAGGTGACAAGGTGGCTGAGGGCACTCCAAAGGATATGATTGATATTTACAAGAAGATTCTTGTAGGTCAGGAGCCAGCCCTTAATAGCAAGGTTGATGCCTTGGATGATTTGACTGAGGCTAGTCCATTAGCAGATGATGGGACTCTTTGGAAGTCTAACTATCAGCTTAATCCAAATGTTAACGAGTACGGCGATGGAAGAGCAGCAATCGTTGATTTTGCAGTGATTGATGACAATGGCACATTTACTAATGCCATTATGAAGGGTAGCACCTTTACAGTTAAATCCAAGGTACACTTCAATACAGATATTGAAAATCCGATTTTTACCCTTACATTTAAGACCCTCAAGGGTATAGATGTGACAGGCACTAATACTATGTATGAAAAATGTGACGTGGGCCTTTGTAAGGAGGGCAGCGAGTACGTCGCCACATTTACTCAGAAGATGGATATGCAGGGAGGAGAATACCTGATGTCTATCAGCTGTACTGGCTATGATGGAGTGGATTTTGTTGCTTATCATAGACTGTATGATGTAATGAATATTACTGTTGTTAGCACTAAAAATACCGTGGGATTCTATGACATGAATTCCAAGGTCAGTGTTGAACAGGTTAAATAATGGGGTGAGTTCTGAGAAAAATGGAGGAGAGTCTATGCTTCAAGAAAAGTACAACCGACGTATTTTTGATGAGGGAACTGAGGACGCGATACAGATGCTTTCGCATATGCGAAGCAATGTACTTTCGCCTCTTAACATAAGAGAAGGTGACAATGTATTGATTCTCAATCCGGACAGTGTATCCCTAGTTGAGTGGCTCCTTGAGAAAGCCTCGGATGTAACCGTAGGGATGACAGAGGATTATAAAGACGAAATGATAAATGTCCTATCCATGTTACCCAATGTGAAAAAAGAGATTATTAAGGATATTAAGGGCACATTTAATATAATTATCAGCTTAGGCCAGTTGGTAGAGACACCTACAGTCCTAAAGAGATTACTTTCAGCGGAGGGCAAGCTTGTATATGCCCTGTCTCAAAAGGATAGACTTTCGTCTTTCACAGAAAAGCTTCTTGATGAGGCTGGTTTTACTGACATCTTAAGCTATAGAGTTAGTCCTGATTACTTGTACACTACAGAGATTTATGCGGAGGATTACAAAGGGGGAGGAGCAGGTGATTATCTGCTTATTGCGAAATAATAATGGAACGATTACTTTACGAGAAGCTCTCTAATGAGCGCAACCCAAAATATAATATTATCACCGACATAGTAGAGCGAGATGGAAAAAAGGTGGTAATAAAAAAGCCATACGATGAAATGGCTATAGACCATATTCACAGAGTTTATGATAGTTACAGAGGCTTGCAAAATGTTTTGCAGGGCTCTGATTTTTGCGTAAATGAAAGTGAACTTGTAGGGGATACCATTGAGAGTGAGTACCTAGAAGGCGAGCATATTACAGCTGATGATGCCACAGCATATATCGAGGCTGTTAAAAAGGCATATATGGGTCACGCTAAGGAGTTTGTCTCATCACCAGAGTTTGAGCAGGTGTTTGGTTCTGTGGATTTGCCTAGAGGAGTGCTTGCAGCAAACTATTTAGATATAGATTTAATTTTTGAGAATATTATCAAAACAGACAAGGGCTGGGAAATAATTGATTACGAGTGGACATTTGATTTTTTAGTGCCAATCAACTACGTGTTATATCGAGCAGTGAAGTTTAGCCAGCTCCCAGGCAATTTGGTAGAGATTTCGGATGCTGAGAAGGCAGTATATCAGCAAATGGAGGATCATTTCCAAAAGAATTACTGCTTCAAGGACGTGAAGAATCTATTTGAGCTGAGAAAGCATGCGGATAGCCACAGCAAGACAGCAGCAGATTTTGCTATTGCATCTCGTGATTATCAGATTAAGCAGCTTCAGGAGCTTATCGCAGCCAAGGATGTTCACATCAGAAATATTGAGGCTGTAAATGCTGAGCTTCGCACTATCTACGACAATACTGTTAATACAAAGGGCTATAGGGCTCTTGAAAATATCCGTGCCTTCAAGGCATTTATAACTGGCAAGGACACACCTGCCAGACAGGAGCGCAGACAGCGCAAGGAATTTGACAAGGCAGCTAAGCTTGCAGAAAAAGAAGCTAAAAAACTTGCTGTAAAGGGCGAGCTTCCACCATCAGTTGCTGTGCATTTGCACCTTTTCTATGTGGATTTGCTACCTGAGTTTGTCAGCTATTTTGCTAACATTCCTTTCAAGTTTGATTTATACATTTCGTGCACGGAGGATTCTGATGTCAATGTAATCAGAGCAGGTCTGAAGGAGCTTAAGAATCTGGGAAAGGTCGACATCAGACAGCTTCCTAATAGAGGACGTGATCTGGCTCCTTTATATGTTAAGTTTGCAGAGGAAATATTAAGTCACGATTATTTTTTACATATACACAGCAAGAAATCCCTTTATTCCGGACAGGAAAAGGGGGGCTGGAGACAGTTTTCTCTTGAGTTGCTTCTTGGCTCGCAAGAGAAGATTAATCACATTATGGAACTGTTTAAGACTGGCAATGCTGGACTTGTGTATCCAGACATTCACGAGGAGGTTCCTACAATTGCCTACTCTTGGTTAGCAAATGAGGCTATTGGTCGACAGCTTTTTGAAGAATATGATTTAGGCGATATGCCATCAGTTTTCAACTATCCAGCAGGTTCATTTTTCTGGGCCCGCACAGATGCCCTTCGCCCACTTTTGGAGCGAGGCTACAGCTATGAGGATTTCCCTCAGGAGCATGGTCAGACTGACGGTACACTTGCTCACGCCCTAGAGCGTATTGTTCCATTTGTATCTAGAAAACAGGGATATGATGATTATATTTTGTATCTCAAGGACGAGGATACAGCGAAGAACAAGAGCCTTAGACCATTTTTTAACACCTTCAAGACTGACAAGGAAATTCTCACTATGAAGCTTGCAAGCTATGATGTGATTTCCTTTGACATCTTTGATACCCTCATCACTCGAGGTATTTATGAGCCTGACGATGTGTTCAGACTCATGGAAAAGATAATTAAAAATACATACGGCAAGTCTGTTGACTTTTTGAAACTTAGAAAAGAGGCGGAGGCAGCAGCCACTGAGAAATACGGTGCCCTCACCACAATAGATAAGATCTACGTGGAGGTAGCTAAGGACAAAGTAATCGGCGATATTGCCATGGATGTCAAGCGCCTTGAAATCGACCTAGAGACTAGACTTTGCATGCCTAGAAAGGACATGGTAGAGATATTTAATTCTCTCAAGGCTATGGGCCGACATGTGATTCTTGTAAGCGATATGTATCTCAACAGAGTTGAGGTGGTAGGCCTTCTTCACAGGTGTGGAATCGGTGGCTATGATGAGCTTTTGATTTCATGTGAAGTAGGAGCTAGAAAAGATGATGGCTCAATGTGGGATTATGTACTTTCTGGAATTAATCCAGACAGATTTATCCATGTGGGAGACAATTTCCGCAGCGACTCACAGATTCTCATGGATAGGGGAGTTGCAAGCCATATAGTTCTCAATTCAAAAGCTATGCTTGAACTGTCAGATTTCACATATCTTGCTGATTTTGCAAGAACAAGTCTTGCCAACTCAATTATGGTGGGACAGGCAATTAACGGAGGTATTTTCAATTCTCCATTTGCATTTGGCGATACTGGAAAGCTTACATTCAAGGATATCTACGATTTTGGATATACCACTATGGGGCCACTTATGGCCAGATTTGTCCAGTGGATTGTTGAGGAAAATAAGGACAATAAGGAACGACTCCTTCTTTTAGCGAGGGAAGGCTACATGCTACAGAAAATGATAGAAGGATACTGCGGCTGTAGAGGACTTGAGGTTCCTGATATACATTATTTCCTTGCTTCTAGAAGAGCCTGTGCGGTGTCCGCTCTTGAAAATGACGAGGATATTCGAGAGCTTATTCTGCAAAAATATCAGGGCAGCTTCAGCAATCTTTTGAATGAGCGATTCGGTGTTGAGATTCATGAGGATGATGAGGATAGACAGCTTGATTACAACAGTAAGCCAGAAGAGATAATGGAGATGCTTGCTCCTTATAAGGCTGAGATTTTTGCCAAGGCGGCTAAGGAGAAAAATGCATATATTAATTATGCTAATGAATTTATCTCAGGGGCCAGCGATATTGCTGTTGTGGACGTAGGATTTTCAGGAACAATCCAGTATTTCCTTATGAAGCTTACTGGTAGAGATATAGCAGGACATTATCTTGCTCTCCATTCTAACAAGCCTGAGCGAATTGGCGGTAAGGCAGATGCTATTTTTGAAATTCGCGACAAGAAATTAATTGATAATAGCAAGCTTTTACGGTACCAGCTTTTCCTTGAAAATGCCCTTAGCGCGCCATCAGGTCAGCTTATTAATTTTACAATGGAAAACGGCAAGCCAGAGCCACACTATAAGGACGACGATTTTGTTAGCGACCAGGTCAAGAGGCTTCAGTTTGGCATGATAGACTTTGTTCTTCAGTATGCTTACGCCAGCAAAAATTCTCCTGATGGTCTTTTTGCAGATACCACACTTGTAGAAGATTTATTCTATGATATAATTGCAGCTGGCACACTGACTGAGGATATTGCGGATTCCCTCACAGTTGAGGACGGCTATAGCCGTGGTGGTGTTCAAAAATTTGACGTGGAATCTGGCACATGGAAAGTGAGCTAGTTATTCCAAATGATGAATTAGAAGGAAGAAAATATTGAGAGATACTTTTAATGTGGTGTTTATCAGATACCACCTGACAAAGAAAAATACACTATTATTCCAGGGATTTTACCCATTTGACAATCCTAAGGGATATTCCCTTGTGGCAGAGCTTAATGGCAAGCCTTATGACATGGATATTACTATCAATGAAGGCAATGAGGTGCGCCGTCGCTACATAGCAGCTCACAAGAGTGTTTCTAAGGAATATGTGGGAGAGATTCAGCTTCCTGAGGAGTTGTCTTCAGTTAGAAGCCTTCGTCTTATTTGCGTATTAGGTGAGGATGGAACAAAGGGACAGGTTCGTTCAGTAGTTTACAAGGCTACTGGCAGAGACCTTGAGAAGCTTAAAAAGGAGTATGAGTACAACTTAGAGCGCTCTGCTGTTACCGATGATAAGATTCAGATTCTTGGCTGGGCAATTGGCAATGTTCCAGAGGAGTTTCATCTCTACGATGGCAATACAGAGATTCCAATCACTGTTAAGCGTATGTTTAGAAAGGACGTTTACGGTGTTTATCCAGAGCTTACTGAAAAGTGCGACTCTGGTCTTGAGATAGTTTTTGACAAGGGAGACTATAAAAAGCTTCGCCTTACCATCACTGCAAATGGTCAGGTATACGATTGCAAGGTGGATACAGCCCATGTTTTGACAGGCGGCAATCTCCTTCCAAAGAAGAGTCTCTGGGAGCGTATCGAGCTCTATCGCCAGGACAATGGTCTTGGTGCTACTATCAGACATGCCATTGATAAATTTAAGGATGCAGATGCACCTAAATATACATACATGGACTTCCTTACAAGCTTTGGCCCTACAGAGGTGGAGCTTCAGCGTCAGCGTGACGAGAAATTTGAGTACAATCCTCTTATGAGTATTGTTATTCCTATGTATATGACTCCTGAGAAATATTTGATTGAACTTATTGATTCTATCAGGGCTCAGACATATTCCAACTGGGAGCTTTGTCTTGCAGATGGCAGCCCAAAGGATATTATGGGCGAGTTCATTGCCAAGAGATATGGCAGTGATTCTCGTATCAAATACACTCACCTTGAGAAAAATTTAGGCATCTCAGACAATACTAACGCAGCAATTGCTCTTGCAACAGGAGATTATATCGTGCTTTCAGACCACGACGATACACTTGCACCTAATGCAATGTATGAGCTTGTTGCTGCTATTAACAAGGACAGAAGCATCGATGTGCTTTATACTGACGAGGACAAGATTTCCATGGATTCCAAGGAATATTTTGAGCCAGTATTCAAGCCAGATTACAATTTAGATTTACTTTGTTCTGTAAATTACATTTGCCACCTTTTTGTTTTCAGCAGAGCAATCTATGAAAAGGTTGGCGGTTTCAATAAGGAATACGATGGTGCCCAGGATCACGATTTGATTTTGCGTTACTGTGAGGCAGCGACCAAGGTTCATCACGTTCCAAAGGCCCTCTATCACTGGAGAAGCCATGCAGCGTCCACTGCTATGTCTGCAGAGTCCAAGCTTTATGCATTTGATGCAGGAGCCCGCGCTGTTCAGGCACACTATGATAGACTTGGCATTCCAGCCACTGTAGAGCAGGATACATTCTACGGTTGCTATCGCACCACATATCATTGGAACAAGGAGCCACTTGTTTCAATTATCATTCCTAACAAGGATCACACTGATGACCTTGATAAATGTATCAAGTCAATTGACGCCAAGAGTGTTTATAAAAATATTGAGTTTGTTATTGTGGAGAACAACTCCACAGAGCCTGAGACTTTTGAGTACTACAAGAGCATTGAAGGACGTCCTGATGTGAAAATAGTTCGCTATGAGACACCAGGATTTAATTTCTCAGCGATTAACAATCTAGGCGCTAAAAATGCCAGCGGAGATATGTTCTTACTTCTCAATAATGATACTGAGATTATCAATGAGACCTGCATCAAGGAGATGGTAGACGTGTGTCTTCGTCCTGATGTTGGTATCTGCGGTGCATTACTTTACTATCCTGACAACACTGTCCAGCATGCAGGCGTTGTTATGGGAATAGGCGGTATCGCGGGTCACACATTTGTTGGACTTGAGCGTTCAGAGCCAGGCTACATGTTCAGAGCGGTGACTACTCAGGATTTATCAGCAGTTACAGCAGCTTGTCTCATGATTCGAAGAGAAGTATTTGAGGAAGTTGGAGGTCTTACAGAGGACCTTGCAGTTGCATTCAATGACGTGGACTTTTGTATGAAGGTCCGCGACAAGGGATATCTTGTAGTTTACAATCCACATGCAGAGCTTTATCACTATGAGTCAAAGTCTCGTGGATACGAGGATACCGGCGAAAAGGTTGCTCGCTTTAATTCAGAGGTAGAAAAGCTTGAAAAGCTTTGGCCAGAAATCCTTGAAAAGGGTGACCCTTACTACAATCCAAATCTCTCGATTCTGGATGGGTGGTATCGTCTCAAGGAAGAATAATATAAGGAGTTTATTATGAATAGACGTATTGCTGTGGCAGGTACAGGCTATGTTGGTCTTTCGATTGCTACGCTGCTTTCCCAGCACAATCATGTTGTAGCAGTGGATGTTGTACCTGAAAAAGTTGAATTAATCAATAATAAAAAATCTCCAATTGTAGATCCTGAGATAGAGGACTATCTTGCAAACAAGGACCTTGATTTGGTTGCAACTTTAGATGGAGAGTCAGCATACAAGGATGCAGAGTTTGTTGTTATTGCTACACCTACAAACTACGACAGTGCTAAGGACTATTTTGATACATCAGCTGTAGAGGCTGTTATCGACCTTGTGCAGAAGGTTAATCCTAATGCATACATGGTAATCAAGTCTACAATTCCTGTAGGCTACACTAAGCGCATCCGTGAGAAGACAGGCTCTGATAAAATCTTATTTAGCCCAGAGTTTTTGCGTGAGTCTAGAGCGCTTTACGATAACCTTTATCCATCTAGAATTATCGTAGGTACAGACGAGAATGATGCAGAGCTTACAAAGGCAGCTAAGGATTTTGCTGCACTTCTTGCTGAGGGAGCTATCAAGGAAAATATTGATACTCTTGTTATGGGATTTACAGAGGCAGAGGCTGTAAAATTATTCGCAAATACGTATTTAGCTCTTCGTGTTAGCTACTTCAATGAGCTTGATACATATGCTGAGACAAAGGGACTTGATACACAGGCTATCATCAAGGGCGTTTGCCTTGACCCTCGTATCACAGACCAGTACAATAATCCATCATTTGGCTACGGCGGATACTGCCTACCAAAGGATACCAAGCAGCTTCTTGCTAATTACAACGATGTACCACAGGAGCTTATCCGTGCAATCGTTGAGTCCAACAGGACTCGTAAGGATTTCATTGCAAATCAGGTTCTCAAAAAGGCTGGCTACTACACCTATGAGGATATGAATCAATACAGCAAGGAACATGAAAAGGACGTAACTATCGGCGTATATCGTCTTACCATGAAGTCCAACTCTGACAACTTCCGCCAGTCATCTATTCAGGGTGTTATGAAGCGTGTCAAGGCAAAGGGCGCCACTGTTGTTATCTACGAGCCAACACTTGAGGATGGTACAACATTCTTTGGTTCTAGGGTTGAAAATGACATCGAGAAATTCAAGGCTATGAGCGATGCCATCATTGCTAACCGCTATGACAGCTGCCTTGATGATGTAAAAGACAAAGTATACACAAGAGATGTATTCTCTAGAGATTAATTAAATTTGCTGAAATAAAAGGATTCAGAAACTATCAGATGATAATTTCTGAATCCTTTTTTTATTCTATAGTTTCAACTGCGGTGTAGTAGGAAAGTACCTGACTTAAAAAGTCGTCTACTTCTAGGTCGTCAAGGTAGCGTACCTGGCCGCCCTCTGTGCTTACCATATATGAGGCATCGTAGAATATGCTGTCAAATTCTGAGCTAGCCTTTGAATCAAATAGGCTGGTGCCTAGGAAATAATTTTCTGAATTAATATCTAAATAATCAAGTACTGTTGGTGCAAAGCAAAGTGAATTCTTGCCACCTGCATCAACGGTCTTATGATCCATGCCCTTGTAGTAAATGAAAAATGGAATGGTGTCCACATCGGTGCATTCTCTTTTGTAGTCAGGGAAGGCCTTCATGTAGGTCTGATCTGCGTATGTGGCATGGTCAGTGGTGAAAATCAAAATAGTGTTGTCTGCTAAATCTGATGCCTTGAATTCTTCAAGGAACTCACCGAATTCTTTGTCTAAGTAGTAGAAGCGATTAAGTACTTCATTTGAGCCGTCATCGTACACAACCTCAGAATCAGGTGTATCAAATGATACATGGGTGCCAAAGGTGTATACGCTTAAGAAGAATGGCTTATCAGATTCTGACAGGTCATAGGCTGAGTCCATGAGTAGTCTATATGCCTCTCCGTCAGTCATTCCCTTTGCCTCACCGGTGCAGTGGGTTATATCTGTGATGACATTGTCGAATCCTAGGTTATTACAATACTCAATGAAAATATCATTAATAGGCTCCACATTTATAAATGAGGTGGTGTAGCCTTGATTTTTAAGTATGCCCTGAACTGATATGAGATTGTTGGCTACCTCATTGTCATCTAATTTATAACCGCTGTATAGCTGTCCCTGTACACCTCTAAGGGTTGGGAAAGTGTGGTTGTAGTAGTTTTCAAATGTGAGACATTCATCTTCAAAAGCTGCCAAGTTTGGCATGATTTCTCTCTCATCAGAGATAATATTTGAAGACAACCCCTCGGTGAAAATCACAATTATATTTGGATTCTCAGGTAGGCTTTTTGGCTTTGCAATGCCATCTTCAAATGTAGGGCGATAGTAGCTTTCTCTTGCAATCTCGGGATTGACACTGGCTCTTTTTACCTTTTGATATCTGATTTCGCTTGCAAATATAGTTCCAAAACTCTGGACTGGGCTAAATCTCTTATATGAACCGTGAAGTACAATTTCCACAATCAAAAGAAGAATAACAGGTGCCAGTAGTATCTTTTTATTTATCTTATGTAAAATGTTTTGCCCTGGCATAAAAACTATAGCAAGAACAATGACTGTGCCTAAAATATAGGCTACTGCTCTGCCACCTAAATCCTGCAAAAACTGGACATTTTTTAGCATGGTAAGTGTTATAAAGCTATTTCCAAAATATAGAACCAGCATCTGTGCCACATAAATAAAAAATAGCAGGTCAGCTAAAAATCGAAAGACTATTTTTGTATCCACAAGTAAATTGTAGATGACAAAAATAAGTGCAAGTTCTATAAGCCCTACCCAAAGGTAAGCTGGCTCCTTGGCAGTTAAATAAGCAAGCACAGTAAGAGCTACAGCAAAAACAAATTTTATAATAGTAAGCAAGACCCTTCGGGCTGCTTTATCTTTAAATGAAAAATTAATCAATGGTAATCCTCTCGTCCTATTATTTTGTCTCATGTGTTGCATTATATCATACACAGCTGCAAAGAGATAAACTATTAGGACAATCATTACTTAATTGAAATTGATTTAAGATGGTTAAATGAGGTAAAATGACTACCCGTAGAAAGGAATCATCTGGTGATTATTAATGAACAGTAAGGTTATATTTTTTGATATTGATGGTACGCTTATTAATTTTGATGGAGAGTTTCCAGAGTCAGCAAAAGCTGCTCTTAAAGCGGCAAAGGAAAATGGTCATAAAATTTTCCTTTGCTCTGGCAGAAGCAAGTGCCAGATAGAGGATAGACTTTTAGAATTTGGTTTTGATGGATATGTTACAGCTTCAGGTGCATACGTAGAATACGAAGGGCAGGAAGTTTTTTCTAGCTATATGACTGAGGCTCAGCTTAAAAAGCTAATTTCATTTTGTGAGGAAAATGAAATTATATACATGCTTCAGTGCACAGATTCAACAGTTTCAAGCAAGCGTTGTTTAGAGATTATGCGACAGGGATTTATGGCTAGAATGAAAGATAAAAAGGCTAGTAATCTGGAAAAAATATTTGCCAAGAAAAAATGTGATGACAATATAGTAGGCAACGCTGACAAGTATTTTAACGCAGAAAAACTCTGCTATCATAATTCGAAAAAAGATCCTGATGAAGTTGGAAAAGATTTAGGCGGAGAATTTCAGGTCACATCCATGAGTTTTAGTGAGATGCAAAAGACCTCTGGTGAGATAACCATAAGAGGAGTGGATAAGGCTCTTGGAATTAAAAAAGTAATTGAATATCTAGGTGCCAGCTGGGAGGATACAGTTGCATTTGGCGATGGTCCAAATGACTATGAGATGCTAGAATATGTCCACACAGGTGTTGCCATGGGAAATGCTTCTGATGACTTGAAGGCGCTTGCCAGTCTTGTTACAACACCTATAAATCAGGATGGTATTTATAATGGCATGAAAAGGCTGGGATTAATATAGAATTATCCTATTAAATCTTGGCTGTGCACAATTTGTACGAATGAAGGCTATATGGTAAAATAAGGCGATTAAAGAGATTTACTTTAAGGAATATTTTTGATGGATAATAATACATTAGGAAATAGATCTTTAGGTCGAGATAACAATCTAAACCTAGTGAGATTAGTTGCCGCTCTTATGGTTATGTACATGCATTCTTTTGCCCTTTGCACTAATGCACAGCAGCAGGATTTGATGTACACTTTGACTTTTCATAAGGCGCTTTCGGGCCAGGTTGGCGTTGATATATTTTTTATAATCAGTGGCTTTTTAATTTATAGAAGCTACGATAGAAGCAACAATGTATTCAAGTATTTAAAAGCCAGATTTTTGCGCATATGGCCACTGTTGGCTTTGTTCGTTTTGGTTTCTGCGCTTGTTCTTGGACCAATGTTTTCTGTCCTAGATAGGGGCACCTATTTTTCTGGTCACGAGACTGGCAGAGTTGATACATATTTATTGAATTTGCTATTTATTTCAGGAGCTAATAGACTTCCTGGAGTATTTTCATTTCATATTAATCAGAGTGCTAACGGCAGCATTTGGACACTTCAGCATGAGGTGATTTGTTATCTTTTAGTGCTTGCTATGGTTCCTTTGTTTAGAAAGCATAAGAGAGCTATTTTTGCATTTATAGCTGCATCGGCAGCCCTGTATTTTTATATGAAATATAGCAACTCAGCAGATTATTTGCCTACCAATTTTCTGGTAAACTTTGGCAGACTTACCTGGGAATTTGAAATAGGTGTTATGTATTACCTATACCGTGACAAGATAATCATGTCATGGAAGTATGCGCTATTATCCCTGGTTGGACTTGTGGCAGCTGTTTATTTTTTAGATTTTGAAATCGCATTTACGATATTTGGAGCATATATAATTTTATTTGTGGGATTTGGATATTGGAAGATTTCTGAGTTCTACAATAAAGTGGGGGATATCTCATATGGCGTTTACATTTTCTCATTCTTTGTACAGCAGAGAGTGATAGATGTAATGGGTAACGCCCCAGACGGCTATCTGGTTGTAATGGACCCTTATGTAAATTTGGGAGTATCCATTCTAATCGTAGTGCCGCTGGCATTTATCAGCTGGCATTTATTTGAAAAGCAGCTATTGAAACTTAAATGAGACTATTAATTAAAACAATATGAGTGATATTAGAGAATATAAACAACCTAAAAATAAAATAGAAAAAGGTCTGCTGTATCTTCAGCATTATGGCCTGAAAAAGACTGTTGCTAAGACTATCAGAAAGGCTCTGGGGCATGACCAGGAGCACTATAGCTATGCACAGTTTTTAAAGGCTCATCCAGTCACAGAAAAGGACCTTGAAAAGCAGCGTCATACTATTTTCAAGTTCAATCCTGTGATTAGTATTGCAATTCCTCTTTACAATACCCCAGAGAGATTTTTAATAGAATTGATTCAGTCATTTACTGCACAGACATATGCTAATTGGCAGCTTTGTCTTGCTGATGGAAGTCCTAAAGAGGGACTGAAGGACATTATTCTCAAGGCGACAGATGGTGTATGGGACGAGAGAATTGTCTACAAAAAGCTTGAGGATAATACAGGCATCGCTGGCAATACTAATGCAGCACTTGAGCTTGCCACTGGAGAATTTATCGGATTTACGGATCACGATGATCTCATTACACCAGATGCCATGTACTACATTGCCAAGGCATTAAATGAGGACCGTACAATTCAGGCCCTTTATTCAGATGAGGATAAAATCGACATGGAGTCCAAGGAATATTTCCTTCCTCACTTCAAGTCCGATTTCAATATAGACTTACTTTGCAGCCACAACTATATCACCCACCTTTTTGTTGCAAGGGCTGATATTGTTAGGGCAAGCGGAGGAATCAGGTCAGAATTTGATGGTGCGCAGGACCACGATTTTGACTTGCGAGTACTTGAAAAGTGCAAAAATATTTATCACATCCCTAGGGTGCTTTATCACTGGCGTACCCATCCTGCCTCAACAGCAGACCATCCAGAGGCCAAGATGTATGCCTATGAAAATGGTCGCAGGGCGGTGGAGGAGCACTACAAGAGACTGGGGATTCCTGCTAATGTACAGCTGGATACACACCTTGGATACTATCGCACCAAGTACCGTTGGCCAGGTTCACCACTTGTTTCCATAGTGATTCCAAACAAGGACCATATCAAGGATTTACAGGCTTGTATAGATAGCATCATTGAAAAAAATGAGTACAATAATATCGAGTTTGTAATTGTGGAAAACAATTCTACTGACGAGGCATTACGTGGATATTATCACGAGCTTCAGATGAGAAATGACATAAGTGCAAGAGTATTTGATTATACAGCAGAGCATCCTGAGTCAAAGGGCCAGTTCAACTACTCAGCCCTTGTTAATTATGGCGTTCATCAGGCAAAGGGAGAGTACATTCTTCTTTTGAATAATGACACTAGAATGATTAATGGAGATGCCATTTCTGAGATGCTTGGACTTGCTCGCCGTGAGGATGTCGGTGCAGTTGGAGCCAGACTTTATTATGGCAACAACACAGTTCAGCATGCCGGACTTATTTTGGGTCTTGGCGGTGTTGCCAATTCACAGTTTTTAGGAAGCGGTCGCGAGCAGGTAGGATACTTTTACAGAAGCACATGTGTCCAGGATTTATCAGCAGTGACAGGGGCCTGCATGCTTACTTCAAAAGAGGACTATCTTGCAGTAGGCGGTTTTGATGAGGGCCTTGCAGTTGCATTTAACGATGTGGATTATTGCCTGAAGCTTCGGGCTAAGAATCTTCTTTGTGTGTACACACCATTTTCTGAGTGGTATCACCTTGAGTCTGTTAGCAGAGGACTTGACCTAGAGGACCCTGAGAAAAAGATGCGAATGGAAGCTGAGACACAGTACTTCACAGCTAAATGGAAAGAGGTTATAGAGAAGGGGGATCCATACTACAACCCAAATCTTTCCCTGAAAAAGTTTGATTACTCATTTAACATCTAAGTGAGTTTATTAAAAGGTCTTTTGACTTATATAGTTAAAAATATAGCTAAGTAAAGGAGAATAATTTATAATGTTTACTAAAGAACAAGCTATTAATGTATTGAGGGAGAATAAGCAGGAGCACGTCATGAAGTTTTTTGACGAGCTTGATGCTTCAAAACAAGCAGAATTTCTTAATCAGATTGAGAATATCAACTGGTCTGATTTCAAGCTTATCGGCGGAGATGAATCTGCCGGAAGAGGACAGTTTTCTGTTCCACCTGCTGTTGAGATTTCTGAGATTGAAAAGAGACATGATGAGTTTCAGGCTGTTGGTCTTGAAGCTATAAAAAAGGGTGAGGTTGCAGCAGTACTTCTTGCTGGAGGCATGGGTACTAGACTTGGATTTGATTTACCAAAGGGCTGCTTCAATGTAGGCAAGACTAGAGAGCTCTATATTTTTGAGTGCCTCATTAACAATCTTATGGATGTGGTAAAGCAGGCAGGATGCTTCGTTCCCCTCTATATCATGACAAGTGAAAAAAATGATCAGGCTACTAGAGCTTTCTTCAAGGAGCATGACTATTTCGGATATAATCCTGAGTACGTTCAGTATTTCATTCAGGATATGGCATGCGCTGTAGACTACGATGGCAAGCTTCTCTTAGAGGACAAGGGCCGTCTTGCAACATCACCTAATGGTAATGGTGGCTGGTATGCATCTATGGTCAAGGCTGGTCTTGATAAGGATTTAAAATCAAAGGGCGTTAAGTGGATTAACATCTTTGCAGTAGATAATGTTTGCCAGCGTATTGCAGACCCAGTATTTGTAGGTGCTACAATTGCAGGTGGTTTCCAAGCAGGCTCTAAGGTAGTTAGAAAGGTAGACCCACAGGAGAAAATGGGACTTCTTTGCCTTGAGGATGGCAAGCCATCAATCGTTGAGTACTATGAGATGTCTGACGAGATGGCAGAGGCCAAGGCAGAGGATGGTAGCCTTCTTTACAAGTACGGCGTTATCCTTAATTACCTGTTCTCGCTTGAGAAGTTGGATGAGATTGTAAATAACAATATGTACGTACATGTTGTTGAGAAAAAGATTCCTCATATTGATGCCGATGGCAACCAGGTTTCACCTGAGTCTCCAAACGGCTACAAGTTTGAGTTATTAGTGCTTGATATGGTCCACATGATGGATTCAAATCTGGCATTCGAGGTGGATAGAGTTAGAGAATTTGCACCAATCAAGAATCTCCATGGTGTTGATTCGGTTGATAGTGCAAGAGAATTACTTGAGAAAAATGGAGTTACACTCTAAAAATTAGGGGATAACCCGAAGCTTTTAGGAGATAGACGTGTATAAAAAGAAAAAACGTTCCTGGGTAAAACATCTAGATTTCATAATACTTGATATGTTGGCAGCTGAGCTTGCCATCTTTATAGGTGTATACCTTAAGTTTCACAGTATTATCTTTCTAGATAAATATGAGTGGTACAACTTGTATCAGAACTTGGCAAAGATTTTGCCATTCATTGATTTGACAGGTGTGCTTTTCTCAGAGACCTACACAGGAATACTTAGACGAACTAAATATCAGGAGCTTACTTCCACTATCTGGCATTGTGTAATTAATTTCTTGGGCGTATTTATTTACATGTATGGTACCCGGACTACATACTACTACTCTCGTTTTGCTATAGGCGTTTTTGCTGTTGCAATGGTAATTGTCACCTATTTCTTCAGAGTAATTTGGAAGAGATTAATTCGACGCAGAAAGCTTCTTGATATCAATAAGAGGTCTATGATTGTGGTTGCTGAGGCTTCCACTGTAGAGCACTGTCTTTCTGAGATTGCCCACAGCCCATACACTGAGTTTAAGGTAGAGGGTGTGGCGGTTGTAGACGAGGATATGACAGGTCAGGAGATACAGGGCATTCCTGTAGTTGCATCAGCTGACAATCTACTTGAATATTTGAGGACTAATGTTGTTGATGAAGTGTTCCTTGATGGTAACACTAGAGCCAGTGAGGAGAGCCTTGCAGGACGACTTGTTGAGCAGGGACTTACAGTTCATATGGCCCTCATTCACACTAACAACCTGATGCCAAACAGAATAATGGAGACTTATGGTGACTACGTGGTACTTACTACAAGTATGCACATTTCCAACAACAAGCAGGCTTTCCTTAAGAGGGTTATGGATATTGTTGGGGCGATTGTTGGTCTTGTTCTTACAGCTATTGCATTCATTATATTTGCACCTATTATCAAGATTCAGTCACCAGGACCTGTTTTCTTTACCCAGACACGTATCGGTGAAAATGGCCGTCGTTTCAAGATTTTTAAGTTCCGCACCATGTATGTGGATGCAGAGGAGCGGAAAAAGGAACTCTTAGATCAAAATGAGATGGATGGAAATATGTTTAAGATGGAAAATGATCCAAGAATCATTCCTATCGGACATTTCCTTAGAAAATATTCTATTGATGAATTGCCACAGTTTTTAAATGTTCTCATTGGAGATATGTCCCTTGTTGGCACCAGACCTCCTCTTGAGGATGAGTACGAAAGATACGCTCTTCATCACAAGGCTCGTCTTTCAATCAAGCCAGGCCTTACTGGTATGTGGCAGGTAAGTGGTCGCAGCGACATCAAGGATTTTGAGAAAGTTGTTGCTCTTGATACACAGTATATTTCTGATTGGTCTTTGGGACTTGATATTAGAATTATATTAAAAACAATAGCCGTTGTTTTTGGCGGAAAGGGCTCGAAATAGTGGCAGATGCATATTTTACATTAGTCGTATGGACTATTGATACCAACATGGACCAGTTTAAGGACATGCTGGAGTCCATCGACCAACAAGAATATCGCGAATTTGAACTTTATATTTTAGACAACAATCCTTCTAATGCAATCGAGATCACTATCAAGGAGTTTTTCCCTGATATTGTGGACAAGGTTCATTACAGAAGATTGAAGAAAAAATCAGGTGGCGCCTATGCTTACAACATTGGCGCTCATTTTGCTGAGGGAAATTATTTGGTTTATCTGGGTCAGCACGATAGACTCAGTGCCAAGACCCTTGGGGCATTAAATGAAAAAATAAATTCTAGAGAGGATTTTAATTCTATAATCTATACTGATTCAGACGAGTTGATTGGCCTAGATAGAATGAATCCTCACTTCAAAAGTGATTTCAATAAAGAACTTCTTTTGCAGACTAATTACATAGGAGATTTCTTTTGCTTGCCAGTGGCTCTCTATAAAAAGCTAGGGGAGTTTAATGAGAAGGCAAAGACCGCCTATATTTACGAGTACTACCTGAGGGCGGCATTTAAAAAAGAAAAAATCGAGCACATCCCTTCCCTTTTATATCACAAGAGAATAGATAATAAAATCAAGACAAAAGAGGATAGGGCTGCTGAGAGATTCTATTGTAATGAACACATGGCACTTGCTATTTCCTACCTGAGGAAGACAGGTGTTATCTGCCGAGGACGAGTGGATGCCAATATGAAAAAGTGGCACATCGACTACGACGAGACTGCATTTAGGAGATTTTCTGGTGACTACATGTTTTTAAGGGATGAAAATGTAAAGCTTTTCACCAGAAACAATGCCAAGAGAATGTATGCTTACCTTAGCCAGCCAGATGTGGCGGTGGTAGGATGTCGCTTTATAAATAGAGGATTTACCCTTGATAATGTTGGATACATTTATGGAGAGGATGGAGCTCAGTATCCTGCATTTCACGGACAGCGAATCTTCAGGGACAGCTACGAGGGACTTGCCAGCATGCCTCATGATGTGGCTATGGTGGACAGCGGATGCTGTATGATTGATGCAAAAGTATATAGGATGCTAAGAGGCTTTGACCCTAGACTTTCAGGTAGGGATGCCATGCTTGATTTTTGCATCAGAGCCCGTGAAAGGGGATTCCGTACTGTAGTAGTTCCAAAGTGTATTGCAAGGTACAAAAATAAAGACAATATCTCTACAGAGGAGTCTCATGATTTTCTTATGGAAAAACACAGGGAGCTAATAGAAAAAGGTGACGGCTTTTACAATAAAAACCTGCCTGTAGGTATGGAAAATTATCGACTTCCAGGAATGGAGGAATAAGACCTAAAAAAGCTAGACGTGTTTATTGATTTTTTGTTTATTTTTTTAGTGAATGTGACGGAATAATCTCCGTTTTCTTGACAATTTGAGAATACCTAGAGTAGACTTAATCAGTATTACTATTTTTAAAAGATTACTACTTAAAGATGGGAGACAGTGGAAATGAGTAATTTCGAAGATTACGATTTGACTAGAGGCGCTGGCACCAGAAGCCGTGCCAACAGAACACCAAATCGTGTAAATAATGGAGCACCTCGTAGAAGACCAGATTCTCAGTACTCACAGGGACAGATGAATTATGATTATGATATGTCCCTTGATGATGAGATGGATATGTATAATTATGACTTACAGGGAGAGGCTATGGACCAGCGTATGCCACGTCAGGGTGTATCACGCCAGGGCGCAGCTAGACCATCAGGAGCTAGAACAGGAGCATCACGTCAGGGACAGCCACGCAGATCATCACAGCCTGTACGTCATTCTGCTAGCCATCCAGGTACTAGGAGCAGTTCTTCTCGCTCAGGTAGAGGTGGTTCTTCTAGACCTAGTTCAGCAGGTGCGTCAAGACGTCCATCTAGTTCAAAGAAGGGCAACACTTCTAGAAAAAATAAAAAGAAAAAGACCAGAAGAACAGTTATTGTAGTTGAGGTTGTAATTCTTTTAGTTCTTGCATTGGTATTCTTCCTTTGGAACAAGATCAGCAAGATTGATACAGGTATCAAATACGAGAAAGAGACTAATGACTTGGATGAGGCTACAGTAGAGCTTCTTAGCAACTACACCACCATTGCTCTTTTCGGTGTAGATAACCGTAGTACCGGTAACACTGATTCTGGTAATTCCGATACTATCATGATTGCAGCTATTAACAATGATACTAAGGAAGTTAAGCTAGTATCTGTACAGCGTGATACTTATCTCAAGGTAGAGGATGACAAGTACAGAAAGTGCAACTATGCATATGGACATAGCGGCCCTGATGGAGCTTGCAATATGCTCAATGCCAACTTAGATATTTCTGTAGATGGTTTCGTTGCTGTTGATTTCTGGACTCTTGCTACTATCGTTGATGATCTTGGGGGCTTAGAGCTTGAGATTACTCAGAAGATGATTAATACAGACAATCCAGACACACATCAGAATGCTTTGGCAGGATATATTGCCGAGGTAGAAAATGTACTTAACTATCATCCAGATCAAGAGGATGGCTGGAAGAAGAGCGATTGCTACTTCGATTCTCCAGGTACATACAAGCTCAACGGAGCTCAGGTAGTAGGCTATTGTCGAAACAGATACGCTGTAGATAACGATTACGGTCGTGCAGCAAACCAGCGTATGGTAGTTAATATGATTGTTGAAAAGGCTAAAAAGGCAGACTTGGTTACACTTAACAAGATTACAGACCATGTCTTTGAAAAGATGTCTACAAACTTGTCTAAGACACAGCTTATTTCTATGGCTACTGCAGTAAAGGATTACGAAATTGTTGGTTCTTCAGGATTCCCATTTGATTTGACTACTGGTACATACGGTAGCAAGGGAAGCTTGGTTGTACCATGTACACTTAGCACTAACGTTGTTAAGCTTCATGAGTACCTCTATGACCAGCAGGATTACACTGTAACAGAATCTGTTCAGGCTATATCTGATAAGGTATCTAGTGACACTGGTACAAGTGAGGGCAGTGCTACAGTCAACCAGACGCCGGATTCATCTCAATAAACATAGGAATAATAACTAGGGTTTCTTGTGGGTGCAATGATGTACCCACAAGACTCTTGTTTTATTATGAACAATTTTTATAGTAAAATATTTCATTATAAAGACTAATTATTTTTAAGAGGATAAATAAATGTGTGGAATAGTAGGTTATGTTGGTAAGTCACAGGCAGCTCCAATTTTGCTTGATGGACTTAGCAAGCTTGAGTACAGAGGTTATGATTCAGCTGGTATGGCTGTTTACGATGGCAAGAAAATTGAGTTCGAAAAGGCTAAGGGACGTCTTCGTCTTTTAAGTGAAAAGACTCATGATGGCGATAGCATGAAAGGTACTATTGGTATCGGTCATACACGTTGGGCTACACATGGTGAGCCTAGCGAGACTAATGCTCATCCACATTTAAATGAAGATGAGACTATCGCTGTTGTTCACAATGGTATTATTGAAAACTACGCCAAGCTTAAGGATAAGCTTATTAAGCGCGGTTATTCATTTAAGTCAGAGACAGATACTGAGGTAGTTGCACATCTTCTTGATTACTATTACAAGCAGGGCAATGACCCACTTACATGTGTGACAAAGGTTATGCACCGTGTTGAGGGAGCATACGCACTTGGTATTATTTTTGCGGATTATCCAGATCAGATTTATTCAGTTCGTAAGGATAGCCCACTTATCGTTGGCCTTGGTAAGGACGGCAACTTAATTGCATCTGATGTTCCAGCTGTTCTTAAGTATACTCGTGAAGTTTACTTCATCGAGAATGAGGAGATTGCTAGACTTTCAGAGAATGCTATTGAGTTCTTTGATGTGGATGGTCAGCCAATCGAAAAGGAATCTAAGACAATCGATTGGGATGTTGATGCAGCAGAAAAGGGTGGCTACGACCACTTTATGATTAAAGAGATTCACGAGGAGCCAAAGACTGTTCGTGATACTCTCAATCCTCGTATCAAAAATGACAAGGTTGATATCGAGGAGCTTGGCATGAGCGATGAGGAGATAAAGTCTATCTCGCGTATTCGTATCGTTGCCTGCGGTAGTGCTTATCATACAGGCGTTACTGCTAAATATGTTTTCGAGGAGATGGCTCGCATTCCTGTAGAGGTAGATATTGCATCTGAGTTCAGATATCGCAATCCAATCCTTCAGGAGAATGAGCTTGTTATTGCAGTCAGCCAGTCTGGTGAGACAGCAGATACAAAGGAAGCAGTTCGAATGGCTCGCGCTATGGGCAACATGACACTTGCAATTGTTAATGTTGTTGGTTCATCTATCGCTCGTGAGGCAGAAAAGGTTATGTACACATGGGCAGGTCCTGAGATTTCAGTTGCCACAACAAAGGCTTACTCTGCTCAGCTTATTGCATTCTACTTGCTTGCAATGAAGTTTGCAGAGGTTAGAGGTCTTCTTGGCGAGGATGAAATGAAGGAGCTTATCAAGGATCTTAAGATGCTTCCAGAGCAGATTGAGATGCTTCTTGGTAACAAAGAGCGCATTCAGAAGTTTGCAAATAGATTCGTTGCAGCTAAGGACGTATTCTTCATTGGTCGTGGTATTGACTACGCTATCTCAATGGAGGGTTCACTTAAGCTCAAGGAGATTTCATATATTCACTCAGAGGCTTATGCAGCTGGTGAGCTTAAGCACGGTACTATTTCTCTTATCGAAGAGGGTACTTTGGTTGCAGCAGTAGCTACTCAGGACAGTGTATATCCAAAGACAGTATCTAATATTGTTGAGTGCAAGACACGTGGAGCATTTATCCTTGCAGTTACTACAGTTGGTAATGAGGATATTGAAAAGGTAGCTGATTATGTAATGTATATCCCTCAGACTAACAGATACTTTACTAACTCACTTGCAATTATTCCATTGCAGTTGTTTGGTTACTATGTATCAGTTGGTAAGGGTTATGATGTTGATCACCCAAGAAACTTAGCAAAATCAGTTACTGTTGAATAAGTTATCACCTAAACGTCACATTAAGGTCTTACACTACGCTTAGTACATGCGAAATGGAGGCGAGTTTATGAGTGACATGTATAACAACCAGAGCCAAGGCGAATCATTCTATCAGTGGACTCCTTACGATGATGGAAGACAGCCTAAGAAGCCTAAAAAACAAAAGACATTATTGAGCAAAGTCGGACAGACTGCGTTAGTAGCACTTGTATTCGGGTTGATTGCAGGCATTACATTTGAGTCTGTTGTTACCGTTTCCCATAAGATGTTTGGCAGAGATGTGGATATAGAGCAGACACAGACTTCAGATGATGAATCCGGACCTGTTACAAGTACGGATACAACAGAAGGAGCCACAACTGTCAGCAATATAGATATTGCTACTGATGTTTCTGATATAACAGGCAATGTATTACCAGCAATTGTTCAGGTTACAAATGTAGGCCTAGTTGAGTACCAGACATTCTTTGGTACTTATCAGCAGGAGGTCAATCAGGCTGGTTCAGGAATAATCATTTCACAGGATGACAAGAACATCTATATCGCTACTAACAATCACGTAGTTTCAGGAGCTGAGACTCTTACTATTACATTCAGCGATGGCGAGGCAGTTGAGGGTACTATTAAGGGTACAGATTCTTCTTGTGATTTAGCAGTTGTTTCAGTTCCAGTTAAGAAGATTCCAGAAAAAACACTTTCAACTATCAAGATTGCCACATTAGGTGATTCAGACAAGGTAGATGTTGGAGAGTTTGCTATAGTAGTTGGTAATGCTATGGGATATGGCACATCAGTTACTACTGGTATTGTTTCGGCTAAGGATAGAGAGGTATCTGTTGAGGATGATGCCGGCAATGTAGTTAACAACAAGCTGATTCAGACAGATGCAGCAGTTAACCCTGGCAATTCAGGTGGTGCACTTCTTAATGCCAAGGGCGAGGTAATTGGTATCGTTTCAGTAAAGCTTGTCGATACTCGTACAGAGGGCATGGGTTATGCTATACCTATTTCATTTGCTTGGGATATTATTAAGCAGATGATAGATAATGACGAGGTTTCAGCACTTGATGCATCTTATCTTGGAATAGCAGGATATGATGTTACAGCCGAGGATGCTGAAAAGTATGATGTTCCTCTTGGAATATATGTAATGAAGGTTGCTAAAGATTCCGGCGCCGAGGCAGCAGGCATAGAGGAGAAGGATGTAATTACATCATTTAATGGACGTACAGTTACATCTTTCAGCACTTTGGATAACATAATGAAATACATACCTGCAGGCACTACTGTAGATGTAACAGTTGCAAAGGCATCTAACAACTACAAAGAAGAGACAGTTCAGGTTACTCTTACCCACAAGGCAGAGGACATGAGATAAAGCATCAGGCTACTGAGGATTCAGAAACTGATGCCTGGATTTAAATAATAAATATTATTGAGTGAAGCCAGTTGGCTTCACTCTTTTTTTAATTTAATGAGTATATGGGTTGACTAAGAGGTATTGGAGTAGTATATTACTACCATGAATAGACCGAATTTTTATTTGGTGCCGGAATAAATTGAACTGTAATTGTTGGGAGATAAAAGATGGTTGAATATGACAAAGAGAGCAGCAAAATTGTATTAATTATAATCTTAATTTTTATAGTAGTGTTTGTACTAAAGAGCTTTGATATGGAACTAGAGAATAAAAAGTCTATAGAAAATAATAAAACAGAAATAGCATATACAGAAGAAGAGTTCCAGAAGATAAGCGAAAAGAGTGAAAATGAGTTTACAGTTGAAGAATACAAAAAATATACTAATGCAGGAAGAGAGTATTACAGTTATAAGGAACTGGAACCAGAGGGTGTAATTGGTGTTGTGGTAGATGTTGTAGAAAAAAGAAACAATGCTGATTCTATAATTATTGCAGATGCTATGGATAGTCCAGTAGATCAGCAAATTAGAGTGTTCTGTTCTAAAGATTATAGTGTTGGAGACAAAGTGCTAGTGAAAGGAAGTTTTCGATTCGGTTCACCTAGGACGGAGTTAACAAAATATGAGATGTATGAGTATGATCGGTGGAGAGGGACTCCTTCTATTGAAATTATTGAAAATGATGAAGAAGAATTAGATTCAGTTCAAAGTGTTTCTGAAACAATCAAAAAGGCAAATGTTTATACAAGCACTTCGGTTAATACTGTATCAGGTACCATAATTGAATATCAGGGCAATTATTATCTGAGGGATGATAATGAACTTAGTGATGACCATATGATAGCAGTAAGTTTTGCTCCTGATCAGACATTTGAAGTATTAGATAAAGTTAAAGTGCGGGGATACTTTAATCCACTGGAAATCGGTTATTGTATGGATTTTTATAGAATTTATGCAAATGATTATATTGATTTGTCGGATGCAGAAATAATAGAAAGATATTAATAGTATGAATAAAAAAGAGAAAATAAAGAAAGCTATATTAATATTGGTAACATTGTTAATTCTTTTTCCAATAGTCTTTAATAAAAGATTTTGCAAATTAACAGTGGGCTTATCATTATATTTAAAGTATGGGGCGGTGGTCAAAGAAATAGAAATGTCTGACTGTTATGATTCTCAACTATATGATGAGATAAGATATTTTGAAGGTACAACTACGGAAGGAGTAGATTTTACTGGTAGATGCAATGTCGTAGGATTAATTGAAGAGGAAAGCTATTGCCATTGCTACTATAGCGAAGAAATCTTAGATAAAGTAGCTACGGTATTAGACAAAAATGGAATTACTGATTATTGGCTAATAGATGAAGCTAGTGAAATATACGATTTAGAATTAATTCCATCTAAAGCAAAAACCTATGAAGAATATAAGGCTGAAAATGATAGTATAGGTTATAATCCTCATAATTTATTTGTTCTTACAAAAAATGAGTATGAACAGGATACATATAAAAAGTTATTAAGTGAAATATATTCACAACTTGATGTAGAGTATTATTTGGAATTCGTAAAAGTTAACAATAAGCAATTTCAGGCCGCGGAAAATTACGGACATTATTTTACATTAGTGAAGGATAGATCATATGATATATCAGACGCATGTAAATATTTTATTGATAGTTGTGGAACTTGCGATTTTCTTTTAACAAGATGTACTCAAGAGAATGTAAGTTTGTCGAACGGATTCGGTTTCTACAAAACATATGATGCTGATGGCAATTTAATAGATTATGTTGAGTTTGATTGTTCAAATTGATTTATTTTATAAATATCCTCCTAGAAACAAAATAGGTATGGTACAATACCACTTATGAATAAGAAGAAAATTGTTATTAGAATTGTTATTGTCCTGTGGCTTTGTTTGATCTGGGGTCATAGCTTACAGCCGGCAGTGGTGTCGGAGCAGGAGAGTGGATATTTCCTGGATTTTTTAATTAAATATTTGCCTGCTATATTTGATAATGAGGCAGGGATGTTTATCCTGAGAAAATCGGCTCATTTCATGGAGTATTTTATTCTTGGATTTTTGCTTTGCGGTGAATTTATTTCATATTTACGAGGATTCATCCAGAGGCTTTCGGTCCCTGTTTTAGTGGGGCTATTTGTAGCATTTATAGATGAGACGATTCAGCTTTTTGTTGTGGGACGTTCAGGTGAAATCAGAGATATGTGGATTGATTTTGCTGGAGTGGCACTTGCCACACTTATTATGCTTGCAATCTCAGGAAATAGAAGAGGCTCTAGAAGATACTAGAATAAATATTTGCCGTTTTTATTTGGTAATTACATTTTTCTAGAGGGGCAAATATGGTAAACTATCTATATAAAAATATGGTCGGATAAGTAATGCACAAGAGCCCTAAGCACCAGCGGAATCGGTGAGAGCGAGGGCATTACATAAGGCAGCATAGGGAGGAAAGACATGAGCAAGAAGAGAATAGTTATTGCACTTGGACATGATGCACTTGGCACTACAGTTTTAGAGCAGTGGAACGCTACAAAGCGTACAGCTGTTGCAGTGGCAGAATTTATTAAGCAGGATTATCAGGTGGTTATCACTCACAGTAATGGACCACAGGTTGGCATGATTCACACAGCTCTTTCAGAGTTCTACCAGAATCATCCAGATTACACACCTACTCCTATGTCAGTTTGTTCTGCAATGAGCCAGGGTTACATCGGATATGATTTGCAGCAGGCTATTCGCTCAGAGCTAGTTGGTAGAGGCATTTACAAGCCAGTTTCTACAGTTCTTACTCAGGTGACAGTTGATCCTTATGATGAGGCCTTCTACAAGCCTACTAAAATAATTGGTCGTGTTATGACAGCTGAGGAGGCTGACGCTGAGGAGGCAAAGGGCAATCACACAGTTAAGGTAGAGGGAGGCTATCGCCGTATAGTAGCTGCTCCAAAGCCAATGGAGATTGTTGAGATTGATGCTATCAAGGCACTCTGTGATGCAGACCAGGTTGTCATCGCAGCAGGTGGTGGCGGTATCCCAGTTCTCTCACAGGACAACAAGCTTAAGGGTGCTTCTGCAGTAGTTGAAAAGGATACAGCAGCTGGACTTCTTGCATCAGAGCTTGATGCAGACATGCTTGTAATACTTACTTCTGTTTCAAAGGTTTGCAAGAACTTTGGCAAGGACAATGAGGAGCCTCTTGATTATATTTCTGTTTCAGAGGCTAAGAAGATGCTTGAGGCAGGAGAGTTTGGCGCTACAGATATGGCTCCAAAGATTCAGGCAGCTATCGAGTACATTGGAGATTCAGCAATCCGCAAGGTACTTATTACAAAGCTTTCTGACGCTGGCAATGCAGTTGGCGGTCAGACAGGTACAATGATTGGTAAATAATAAAATGGATATATGACAGCATCGTCAGATAATGGCGGTGCTGTTTTTTGTTTTTTACAGAGCTATAAATGAATTTATGGAGTTAGTTTATCCCACAAAAAATTAAAAATGTGAAACATTAGTTAGTTGCTTGCAACTGTAGTTAGAAGGTGGTATATTATATTTGCGTTAGAAGGAGCTAACACGAATTATATAAATGAAATCGAGGTTAGATAATGATGCCATTAGTTGTAGCACCAGCTGGTGAAGAACAATTGATTAAGAGAATCGGTGGTAGCGAAGTGGTTAAGCGCCATTTACAGGAGCTTGGATTTGTTCCGGGCAGCTATGTCACTGTGGTAAGTGAGATTGGAGGCAATCTCATTGTCAATGTAAAGGAATCTAGAGTGGCTGTAGATAAGCAGCTTGCTCAGAAGATAATGGTTTAAAAAGGAGAGAAAATTATGACACTGAAGGATGTTAAGACCGGTGACACCGCAAAAGTTGTAAAAGTTTGCGGCGAAGGCGCGGTAAAGCGCAGAATTATGGACATGGGAATCACAAAGGGCGTAGAAATTTTTGTTCGCAAGGTCGCACCACTTGGAGATCCTGTTGAGGTAACAGTTAGAGGTTACGAGCTCTCAGTACGTAAGGCTGACGCTGAGATGATTGAAGTAGAGTAGGAGGAAAGAAAAGTGGGAATAAGAATTGCGTTAGCAGGTAATCCAAACTGCGGTAAAACAACATTATTTAATGCCCTTACTGGATCAAACCAGTTTGTGGGTAACTGGCCAGGTGTTACTGTAGAGTACAAAGAGGGAAAATATAAGGGAGATAAGGAAGTTAAAATCGTTGACCTTCCAGGTATTTATTCTCTTTCTCCATACACTTTAGAGGAAGTTGTATCTAGAAATTATCTTATCGATGAGAAGCCTGAGGCAATCATCAATGTTATTGATGGTACAAACCTTGAGCGAAATCTCTATCTTACAACTCAGATTGTTGAGCTTGGTATTCCAGTAGTTATCGCTATCAACATGATGGATGTGGTTGAGAAAAATGGCGATAAAATTAATACAAAGAAGCTTTCAGAGGAGATTGGTGTTCCTGTAATCGAGATTTCTGCTCTTAAGAACAGAGGTCTTAAGGAAATCGTTGATGCAGCAGTTAAGGTAGCTAAGGAAGCTAAGCCACAGTCTCCAAAACATAGATTTAATGGTTCTGTTGAGCATGCATTTGCTCATATTGAGGAGCTTTGCTTACATGGCATCGAGGACGAGAATGTTCAGAGATGGTATTCAATTAAGTTATTTGAGAGAGACGAAAAGATTCAGGAGAAGCTTGGTCTTTCTTCAGATGTAATTGACCATATCGAAAAGGATATTGCTTCTTGCGAGAAGGAGCTTGATGATGATGCAGAGTCAATCATAACAGGTGAGAGATACAATTACATCGGCACAATTATCAATGACTGCGTTAAGAAGGCTGCAAAGGGTCTTACTATTTCAGACAAGATTGATAAGGTAGTTACAAACAGATGGCTTGCACTTCCAATATTTGCAGTAGTAATGTGGCTTGTATACTACATCTCAGTTACAACAGTTGGTACATGGGCTACTGACTGGGCAAATGATGGTGTGTTTGGCGATGGATGGCATTTATTTGCTATCGGCTCTAGCGATTACGCTGATGCAGCTGATGAGTTTACAGCAAATCAGCTTATTGTAGATGGATATGATTTATATGTAGAGGAAAATGGCTCAGAGCCTACTGGTGATTTTGAGTATCCAGTAGAGGATGAGGAGACAGCAGCTGTTGATTACGAGACAGCTAGCCTTGATGATTATGCAGCAGCAAAGGCATATGTTGAGTCAAATGAGGAGCCAGATCCAGCAAATTATGGTGTATGGATTCCAGGTGTTCCTGTATTTGTAGAGGCTGGTCTTGATGCTATAGGATGTAATGATGTGGTTAAGGGACTTATCCTTGACGGTATTGTAGCTGGTGTTGGTGCAGTTCTTGGATTCGTTCCACAGATGCTTGTACTTTTCATCTTCCTTGCATTCCTTGAGGCATGCGGTTACATGGCCAGAGTTGCATTCATCATGGACCGTATTTTCAGAAAGTTTGGTCTTTCAGGTAAGTCATTCATTCCAATGCTTATCGGTACAGGTTGTGGTGTCCCTGGTATCATGGCATCACGTACTATCGAAAACGATAGAGACCGTAAGATGACAATCATGACAACAACATTTATTCCATGTGGAGCTAAGCTTCCATTTATCGCAATGGTAGCTGGTGCTATCTTTGGTGGCGCTTCATGGGTTGCTCCATCAGCATACTTCCTTGGAATATTTGCAATTATCACTTCAGGAATCATGCTTAAGAAGACAAAGATGTTTGCTGGCGACCCAGCACCATTTGTTATGGAGCTTCCAGCTTACCACTGGCCAACACTTGGCAATGTTCTCCGTAGCATGTGGGAGCGTGGCTGGTCATTTATCAAAAAAGCTGGTACAATCATCTTACTTTCAACAATCGTAGTTTGGTTCTGTACATTCTTCGGTGTTGTTGATGGCGCATTCACAATGCTTGAGGAAGATCAGATTGATCACTCAATTCTTGCAGGACTTGGCAGATGCCTTGCATGGATTTTCATTCCACTTGGCTTTGGCGATTGGGAGGCAACAGTTGCTTCAATCACAGGTCTTGTTGCTAAGGAGAATATCGTAGGTACACTTGCTATTATCTACGGTGCAGCAGGCGATGTTTATGAGACAATGCGTGCAGCATTTACAGATGCTTCAGGTTTTGCATTCCTTGCATTCAACCTTCTTTGCGCTCCTTGCTTCGCAGCTATGGGTGCAATCAAGCGTGAGATGAACAATACTAAGTGGTTCTGGAGAGCTATCGGATATCAGTGTGGTTTCGCATGGGTAATTGGACTTATCGTATATCAGGTAGGTAAGGTATTCACAGGCGAGGGATTCACTGTGGGCACAATCTTTGGAATCGCAGCTATCTGTGTACTCCTTTATGGATTGTTCCGCAAAGATAAGTACAATAAATAATAAAATGATTACACTGATTACGATGACAAGCATTTATGTTCTCTGCTAGACTACATGTCTTGCTTGAGAATAAAATAGCTTGTTATCTACCAGTGATTATTAGCAGTACACGTCAGCTTGGCTGACGATTTGAGGTAATTAATATGGGTACAGTTATAGTAGTATTAATTTTAGCGTTGGTCGTTGGCGCGATTGTGCGTTCAATGGTTAAGGCTCACAAGCGTGGTGAACACCCAGCTTGCGGTGGTGACTGTGGTCATTGTGGCGGAAGTTGTGGGTGCCACTAAATTTAATATTAAAAATATAGTTCTTTTACCGATATAATATTTGTAGGATTATAACTTAGTAAAAGGATTTACGGGTATCAATGGATTGAAGTCTGTTGATACCCTTTTTTATTGGGATATAGCTCTGCTTGAGATGGTAAGCAACAATTGAAGACTCCTATATTTTTATTTAAGAAAATATTAATGAAAGGGCGTGGGATTAATGGATAAAGTGCTTTTAGGTGCAAGTATTAAAATGGAAAATTTCAATTTTGAAGTACCAAATGATAGCAAAAAAGATAGAGCTAGATTGGGAGAAGAAATAGCTTCTAAAATTAGAGAACAAGTCCGCGAGTCTAGCAATGATAAATCTCAGAATGACGAAAAAATGATGAGGAAAATCATGGCAAAACTTAAGAGTGGAAAGAAGCTTACCACCAAAGAGGAAAACTATCTAAAGCAGCATAACCCTGAGTTGTATTTGCAGTATCTTCGCATCAGACGCATGGCAGAAGCTTTGGAGAGCAGACTTAAAAATGCTGACTCAAAAGAAGAGGTAAATGACATTATTATGGAATCCTTGTCTGCAATTTCGGACAAGGACCCATACAAGGAATACATTATAGCTGCCCTTGATGAGGTGGCTAAGGAATTCAAAAATTCTGATGGATATGAGGCCCTGCCTGCCACATCGGAGGAGGCATCAGAGAAAGCGGGCTCTTCTGGTAAATCTGAGGGCAAGAATGACTCTTCAGATGATAAGAATTCCGAGGATGATTTTGATCCAATGAGCTGGTCTCCCCTCCAGGAAATAGTGGATTCTATGCCTACAATCGACTTCCCAGCATAGGAGAATGTAAAAGATAAACATTTGGCAGTTGCTACTACAATTTGGCGGCTGCCATTACTATTTGGGACAAGGTTTTGCATTGATGGTGATTATAATTTATCATAGTAAATAATTAAGATTGTCAGAGATAGTTAGGAGAAAAGGGGATTGAGCATGTCGAAAATAAAAGACAAAGAGCTGGATGAATTGTTGGCTGAATTGGATAAGGTAGGTGCTGATAAAGCTGAAGAGGAAGATACTAGACGATATATTAAAACTCTTAGAATATGGGAGCTGGCGGTATTGCTTGTTCTAGCGGTTTCGATTTTTACTTTAATAAAACCTGAATTTGTGATACCTAAGGGAGATATTATTCTGCCTGTTTTGGTGGCAGTTGTAATTATAGGATATATTTTCTTTTTGCAAAAAAGAAGAAAATATATTAGCACCATTTTACTTCAGGATTGCAATGTTGAAAAAATGCTTGGGGTTCAGAGAATATCTATTCTCAAATTCCGTAACAAAAGGGAAAGAGCTAGAAATTTCTACACCATGATTAAAACTCTAATCATGGGTGGCTATACTGATTTAGCTCAAAAATATATAGATAAAATGGCTGAGTATGCCGAGCCTCATTTGTCACGTATATACGGAGCGATTCTCAAGATGGAAGTATATTTAAAGCTTGAGGATTTTCGCGCCATGGGACGTGAGATGGCAGAGATGAAAAGGATAAATAAGGAGGAGAGAATTACTCCAGATATACTTCAAATATATCGCAGTGGCGCGGTAATCTATGAGCTTGCAAGCAAGTGGGATATGGAGGAGTATGAGGCTCTTTTAAAGATGCTTGAGAAGGTTGCAACTGCAGCAGAGGTGACAAATTTAGCAAGAGTGCGTGCTTCTTACTATGCATATAGAGTAGCCCAAAAGATGGGGGACAAGGAAAAGGAACAGACCTACAAAAATTATGTGGTTGAAAATGGTGGTACCACATTCTATAAAAAGGAGCTGGCATCTGCTAATTAATACTGTGGGACAACAATTAGAATCATGGGTATTAACAGCTTGGGCGTTTTTTGGTATCATGGGAATATGAGCGACAATATTAAGTTTTCCGTGATAATGCCTACGTACGGAGTGGGCGATTATATTGGTGATGCCTTAGGATGCTTGATGATGCAGACTTATGACAACTTTGAAGTTATTATTGTCGATGACTGCTCTCCAGACAAATCTGGAGATGTGGCTAGGAGCTTCCTGGAGCGTGATGATAGATTTTACTACTATCGACATGACCACAATATGGGTGTTTCTGCAGCCCGCAACACAGGTATTGAAAAGGCCACAGGCGACTACATTTTGTTCTTGGATCCAGATGATTTATATGAACGAAATTTGCTTAGAGTTTGTGCAGCCATGCTTCAGAGGAATCCTGTAGATTTGTTGGTGTACAGCTTTACTGAGGACTACCGCAATTCTGAGGGTCGAGTTGAGTACATGAAGGGGATTTCCCTTGAAAATATGGACTATGATGATGACACAGTCACCACCAACGACCCAGCACTTATTCACAAGATGGTTATGCAGATGGAAGAGATTACCATGCTTGGATATCCATGGAACAAGTGCTACAAGACCAGCGTGGTTAAGGAAAATAATGTCAGATTTCAGGACATTAAGCATGTAGAGGATATTCTTTTTAACTGTGATTTCCTTGATTATGTTAATAGTCTTACAGTCATAAATGATGTACTTTATCATTATAGAAATCAGGGCCAGCCACGTCTTACTGGTGGTGCTATTGATGACTATTTTGAATTACAAAAGATTAGGGTAAAGAGAATTTACGACCAGCAGCAAAAATGGAAGAGCTGCGATTTTGAGGTCCTTGGAATTCTTTCTAAGGAATATTTCAGAAGCTTTCAATCAGCTATGGTTCGCCAGCTAGAGGCAGGAGCAAAATGCGATGACATTCTAGCCTGGTGCAAGAAGCAGCAGGGCACAGAGGCATACAAGGAGCTTCGCAAATATTTACCTAATGATTCTAAAATCATTAAGTTTTTATATAAGCCACTTGCTGAGGGCATGTTTGGCACAGCTCTTACAAGAGCCAGACTTATGGGATATACCAAGCATCATTTCCCAGGACTCTTTAATAGAGCTAAGCAAATTAGATAAGATAGTTACGGCCACCCCAAGCGGGTGGCTTTGTTTACTAAAGTAGGGTCGAAATTTGATTTATGGTTTGGTTAGCTGTATAATCAACATAGGTTTTTTAAAGAGGAGGTTAAGGATGACAGATCAGGGGTTTTTAATTTTCTTTTTTGCACTTATTCTTTTGGTTGTTATAGTTGCTGTGATTGCAGTTGTTTCAGCGGTGTCTGGAGCGGCAGCGGCGATTACAGATGAAGAGGACGAAGAGGATTCGTAAGTAGAGGTTGTATTTGTAGGGCACCTGTTAGGTGCCCTATAGTTTTAATAGGAGTTAATATTGGATATAAAATTATTAATTGCGTTACACAAGCCTTATCAGGTACCGGAGGAGGGGATTTACATTCCACTTCAGATGGGAGCTGAAGGGAAAAAAGGAATCAGAGTAAAGGATTGTCCAGGAGCACATTTGCCAAAGGCACACAAGGAGACAGGGGCAATTTTACGAGATGATGACGGGGACAATATTTCCAAGAAGAATCCATATTATTGTGAGCTGACAGGTCTTTATTATGGATGGAAAAATGTGGAAGCAGATGCAATTGGACTGGTTCACTATCGCAGATATTTTTCTATGAAATCCCGCAACTATATTAAGAGTCACGGAGCTTTTCAGTCAGTGCTTACAGAGGATGAGGCTACTGCTCTTTTGACTAGGGCGGATATCGTGGTTCCTAAGAAACGTCGCTATTATATTGAGAGTTTGTACTCTCATTATGCACATACTTTAGATGGCAGTCATCTTGATTTGGCAAAGAAAATTGTGGGGGAAAAATACCCAGAGTATATGTCAGCATTAGCTAGAGTTTATGAGCGCTCATGGGGATATATGTTTAACATGGCTATTTTCCCTAAGGAATATTTGGATGAGTATTGCACTTGGCTTTTTGATATTTTAGGCGAGCTTGAAAAAGAAATCGATGTGGATGGACTTGATGCATTTTCTGCTAGATTATTTGGTCGAGTTAGCGAGATTCTTTTCAATGTTTGGATTCTAAAAAAACAGGGGGAGGGTCTTTCTGTTGTAGAATGCAACGTGATAGATATGGAGCCTATTAATTGGCCAAAGAAGATAATGGGATTTTTACAGGCTAAATTCTTTGGCAAAAAATATTCTAAGAGCATGTAGCACACTGATTGGCTATGAGCAATTGCCTGTTAGTAAGCTATTATTAGGTGAGAAATATTATGAAAATTTCTGTGGTTACTCCTTTTTATGAGGGGGATAGATACATGCAGGACTATGTGAGCTGCATGGAGAAAAATAGAGAGATGCTGGCACAGGCTGGCCATGAGCTGGAAGTGATTCTTGTAAATGATAGTCCATGGAAGACTCTTAAGGCGCCTGCTAATGGAGGTCAGTATTTTAGGGTTTTAACTAATAGTGAGAATAGGGGGATTCACTACAGTAGAGTCAGTGGACTTACTGAGGCTACTGGCGAGTATGTGATGTTTTTGGACCAGGATGATTTGCTAGCTGAGGACGGTTTGCTGAGACTGATGGAGGTGGCCCTTAAGAATCCTGCTGATATAATTATCGGAAATGCGAATTTAGGTCAGGCGGATGGCAGCAATTTAGTTTGGTATCGCACCGCTGACCATGTGAAGCTTATTTGGAATTTGCAGACATATCTCAATGTGGGGATTCAGATTATTTCCCCTGGTCAGTGTCTTATAAAAAGGGATGCAGTTCCTCAGTTTTGGAAGGAGCATTTTGTCAGGGTAAATGGGGCGGATGATTATTACTTATGGCTACTTATGATGGCTGCTGGCAAGACTCATAGTTTCTGTGGAGGCAGTCCAGTTTATAATCACAGATTTACTGGGGATAATATTTCAGCAGATACTACCGCCACTGACGATTCAGTGTATGATTTTTTGGAGCTGCTTTCAGAGTGTGATTATTTCAAGCAGGAGGATATTTTTAGACTCCATGAGATGATTACTTACAAGGCTCAGTTTAGAAAAAGCAACTTGTTTGGCAAGCTCACATGCACCATTGCTAACTTAGATATTTTTATTGCCAATTTGAAATTTAAAAAGGTAACAAAAACGGGGTACGGTTTTAACCGATAATTTTGGAGAATGTTTATGAAAAATATTGTTGTCTTATTGGCTACATATAATGGTAGTCAGTACTTGAGAGAGCAGTTGGATAGTATCTTTGCGCAGAGTTTTCAGGACTTTAGACTGGTGGTTCACGATGATGAATCAACTGATGATACCGCTGCAATTATTAACGAGTACTATGAGAAATATCCAGATAGGATAGAGATTATATATGGTAATCGCCTAGGTAGCGCAAAGGCCAATTTCATTTATCTATTAAATAAAAGTGAAGCTGACTATTATTTCTTGTGCGACCAGGACGACGTATGGCTTCCTGACAAAATGCAAAAGATGATGGATGCCATGATGGAGACTGTCTCTGGGAATGATACTGTTCCCGCCGCAGTTTTCACTGATATGTATGTGGTGGATGATAAATTATCTACCATGTCAGATTCGTTTATACGATATATAGGTCGCTCTCCAAAAAATATCGCATATACGCAGATTCTAATTGATAACCCAGCAGCAGGCACAGCTATGTGTATTAATAGGAGCCTTAGGGATATTGCTATTTCCAAGAAATCTATTAACTGGGAGTATGTGCCAATGCATGATGCATGGCTTTTGGAGCTGGCTGCTATTTTTGGAGAGATTAAATATATTGATGAACCACTTGTTTATTACAGGCAGACCGGATACAATACCATGGGTGCTGAAACTGAGACAACTATGGACAAAATCCGTCGCAACATGGAAGACACTAAGGGGCTCATTGAAAAAAAGAAGGCATTTATTAATGAGGCCAGGTCTTTTGCCAGAGAGGTACTTAAGCTTGAAAATATTCCAGAGGATAAGCTTAAGGTCCTTAGCGATTTTGTAAACATCAGTACAAGACCTAAGCTATTTAGAATTAAATTTTACAGAGAAAAGAATTTTACCAGAGCTCATCACAACATATGGATGAGACTTTGGGTATAGGAGTTTTATTACGTGGAAAAGTCGGCAGTATTTTTTGATATAGATGGTACACTTTGGAACTATGACAAATACATACCTGATAGCACTCGAGTGGCTATTAAAAAGCTTAGAGAAAATGGTCATTTAGCTTTTATATGTAGTGGTAGAGCCAGAGCTTTTATTCAGGACAAGGATTTACTTAGCCTTGGATTTGATGGCATCGTTTGTTCTTGCGGTTGCCACATTGAAATTGATGGCAAAATTATCTACGAAAAAATATTAGATAAGGGATTTGCCAAGGAAACAATCGAGCTAGTTCGTAAATACGGTATTCGTCCTATATTAGAGGGGCCTAAGAAAATCTATATGGACGATAGCGAGTTTGGATTTGATGATGGATTTGGCAATATTCTTCGCCGAGATGTAGGCGAGGATCTTGTGCCAATCGGTGGCGATTATTACGGCGATTGGGTAATCAATAAGATGTCTTGCGCTACAGATATTGAGGCTGACAAAAGAATTGAGTGTTTTGAGAAGTTATCTGAGCACTATTCAATTATTGAACATAACTCAGGCGTATGTGAGCTTGTGCCAGCAGGACACAGCAAGGCAACTGGAATGCTTAAGGCCTGTGAGCTAGTAGGTATTGACCCTAAGAATACATATGCAGTAGGCGACAGCGAAAATGATTTGGAGATGCTTCAGACAGCAGCAGTTGGTATTGCTATGGGCAACGGCACAGATAGAGCAAAAGCCGCAGCGGACTATGTCACTACGGCCTTTGATAAGGATGGCATTTACAATGCCCTTAAGCATTTTAATTTAATTTAGTTATCAGAACTAGAACTGTCCTCCCAGGTGGAGTCAGTTCTTTTTTCTTGCAATGAAAAATCCTCATTACAAGATTCATTTGAATTATCCTGACCAGCGGAAGAATCATTGCTGCCAGAGTTAATAGGTGTTTCAGATTCGGAAGTATCTTCTTTGTTAGAATCATCTGAATCTTTTGAGTCACTAATTACAGTTACTTGGCAGGATACAGTTTCAACATCTTTTTTACTAATGCTTTCTATCTTTACTTTGTTATCCGCATATACGTATGCTCTGATTTCAAAACTATTGTCTATGTTATTAGATAGCTGATCTACAGAAGAAATAATTTTCTTAACTTCTGGTGAGATATTATCTAAGTCAACAGCTAGAGGCTCCCCTTTTTTGACACTGAAACTAGCCGATAGTTCCATCACTTCCAATTCTCCTGTAGGGCACAAATTTTCAATGACGTAGTATTCTTGATTATAGATGATATCTATGTGGCAGATATCGGTGCAGCTTTCTTCGGTAACCTCTAATAGAGAATCGCTAGTATCTAAAGCGTCGTTCTCAGTTTCTACCTCAGAGTCATCAGAATCTAAATCCTCGTTCTTGGTTTCTGTCTCAGAGTCATCAGAACCTAAATCCTCATTTTCAGTTTCAGCGGCAGAATCACTAGATTCAAAATCCTCATTTTCAGTTTCTGTTTCAGATGCGTCAGAGCTTAAACCCTTTTCATCAGAATCTAAGCTGTCTTCATGATTGTCATCACAACTGGTGGAGCATATATTATTATCTATAGTTTCTTCAGCGGCAACTACTGTGGTTGATAATGAATATCCAAAAATTGCAGCACATATTATGGCTATCCCAATTTCTCTTTTTTTCATGTGAAAATCTCCTCTATAATTTGAAAATATCAATTGGTTTTCTTTAATATTTTATGGTTATATAGTTGAAATTGATGGTGGAAGTGATTTTTGCGCTTTCACCAATTTCCAAACCAGTGAAGTGTTCTTGCTCGGAGTACATATTGATTACAACGTAGGCACCTTCTAACTGTGAGTCAGAACAGTCACTTAAATCAAAGGTATATTTGGTCTCGGTCTGGTAGAGGGTCATAAGAGTAATGGTTTTTATTACTCCCCCTTTTTTGTTGTATATAGTAAATGTATTTTTGGAACCCGAAGCGGAAATCGTAATGGATTTTGCGCCAGGTTTGATGTAGCCGGAAGCTAGAGAACAGGTGCCTGAAACAGAGGTGTGAAGGGTAAAACCTTCGCCTGTATAGGTCCTTGATTCTGTTTGGATATCATGGGTTTTGCCTGAGATTGCAGCCTTGTCACTGGCACGGTATGTGTATGTCCCAGTGGTTTTTCCTACGCGAGTGCTTCTAGGGGCAACAGGAGTATGGGCAAAATCAGCAGTGTAGATATAGGCTGAATTATCTTCAGTTTTTGTGATAGATGAATCTACGAAGGTTTTTCTATCTCCACATCCACGGCAAATTCCCTCGGCCGTACATGATTTATGATTGGCGTCAAAATGATAAGAATACTGATAATCATGACCATTTACTTCACATTGATTTAAAACGACGTAGGTCCAATTTACGCTAGTATCTTCCTGATGAGCCCAGCATGAGCCCATTCCGATAATTTGATCGTTGATTTGAAAATAAGATTCTACGTAAACAGAAATAGAGGTGGACCATATATATTTTGCATCTAGGGTGATAGTTGGAGAAACACTGTAATTATCAAGATTTTCAGAAATAACTGTTCCTGTAGATGTATCTACAATTTGCCATTTATAACCTCTGGCTCTTGAGGAAAAGCTGATAGATTCTACGCCTACGGGCTTTTGAATTGTGAAAGAACCGGTGGCTCTGTGACCAGGGCAGTAGAATCCGGATTTATTTGGATCCCACACTGACCTGTTGCATCCAGACATCATAGCAGAGCCACAGACTAAAGTTTCCGTTTGACCTTGTTTTGCTATGGCATCTGCCACGGCACTGGAAGGACCGCTTGAAGAATGTTTTGCGTAGTATCGAATGAGCCATTCTTTTTTTAGAATTGCAGCAGTTGAATCACCATCTACAAAAGTTCTGATACGACTCCAAATACCGTCCCCTGAAAAACAAATGTTATATGCAAACCAATCATAGTCTCCATCACCGAGACTATTTCCGCTGTAATCGCAATCTCCATCTCCGCCGAAGATTCCGTTCAGATTTACTTCGGTGTAAACATCAGATGTGCGGATGTCTCCAGTCTTTTTATTTGCAGAAAATATATTATTAAATAATTCGCCTATACGAATCTGATTATTGCTATTTGCGTAGCTGAAAAATTCTTGTCCTTTTGTGGAATTGAATCCCTCATTTGAAATAGTCATTAAGTAATATAGGGCTTCATTGTTATTTTTTGCAGCTATTGCGCTAGCACCTCGGGCTTCATAGTCAGGAACAAGATAAGGTAAATAGGTTTTGCACCAGTTCTTTTGTGTGGTGCTAATTTCGTTCCATTTGAAAGAAAGAATTGCTAGTACTTTTAAATCCCAATAATCTTTTTTCGTAAATCCGTATTCGAAAATATTATTGGATTTCTTATAGCCACCTCCCAACATGTAGCCATTTTTTGTTAAGTCAATGATTCCATCACAGAAAACAGGATGGTTCTTATAGCTATTGCAATAACCTTCAAATACAACTGGGGTTGTATTTATCCAATTGGAAATAAAATCGGAATTTGAGGTGATAGTACTATAAAGAAATGGATCAAAGCTGGAATTGTATGTTACTTGAGTGTTTTTAGAAGAAAGGGTGATTCCTGTTGAGCTGGTGTAGTCGCTGTAGTAGGTGCTGGCCCAGTTGGGAGTGCTTGTCTCTTCTTTAAACAATCTAAACCATTGAGATTGAATGATGGTGTCTTTGTTTCCGGCATTGCTGGTGACATATTTTACTAAATCACTTCTAAAGGGGATGAAAATCTTTTGCCCCTGGGGTTCTTCTGCTGAAGAAATGATTCCGGTGTTTATAAATGTTCCTGCTATGATAGTGCCAGATAGCAGGATATTAATTGCGGTTTTTAGAAATTTTTTCATAACTCTATCCTCTGTTAAAATGGCTTGAATTGACCGTTTACATAATATCCATATGCACCTGTTTGGGAGTTGTAGCCAAATTCAAATGTCTTGTTTTTATCGTGAAGTAAATTGTTGATTGCATCGATTTGGGCCTGAAAATCATTTCCCTGATTACTGATAGTTTGATTTACAGTGTTTATCTCATTTGAAAAATATGCATTAGAATCATTAATTTGATTAGTGAGATTCTGATTTGAGTCGTTAATTTGGTTAGTGAGATTCTGATTTGAGTTGTTAATTTGGTTAGTGAGATTCTGATTTGAGTCGTTAATTTGGTTAGTGAGATTTTGGTTTGAGTCATTAATTTGATTTGTCAGATTCTGGTTTGTATCATTGATTTGATTGGTCAGATTTTCATTAGTTTCATTAATTTGATTTGTAAGATATTGATTTTGCTCAGCTAAACTATCTGAAAGTTCCTTGTACATTCTTTCCATTTCTTCAAAAGCTGTACGCTGCAAATTACTAATGATTTCATCCAAATCAGATAACTTCCAGCCAACAGTGTTTTCCGGTGAAGATGAATTGTTATCGATAGTTGATATGTAAAGGCGCTCGTTGAAAATTACATAATCGCCAGCATTATAAATATTTCCTTCCACATAATCTTTTGCACCAAGAGAATTTTCGTAAGTACGTCGAAGTTCATTAATCATTGAGTTCAAATTGGAATGGTTTTCAGCCATTCGATTGTCGGCGTAGTTTTGAAGCTTTTCTATCTGTTCATTTAATTCCTTATAATGGAATTCATCAATATTCGTATTTACGGATATCTCATTTAGAAGTAATTCTTTCAACTGAGAAATATATTCTTTGTTCTCGGAATATTTATTTTCGATTAGATTGGAAATGTTTTTGATGTCATTAGAATTTTTATTAACATCTTCATAAATGGTTGTGCTTAGAAGATACTCTTCCATTATCTTATTAAGAGCCTCTTGCTGCTGGTCTGTAAATCCATTGCTTGATTCCAAATATTCCGCCAACATTTTTAAAATATTTTCCCTAGCTTTATCCTGATTAATATTGCCATCTCCATATTTACTTATGGCATCCAAATAGGAATTTGTAATGTAGTCTTGGATTTCTTCGATGGTCAGCTCCGAGGCTGTGACGGTATTCATTTTGCTGATATGTTTGATTCCGTCAATGACGAAGTGTCCAACAGTAACTAAAAGAATTAACGCTAGCGTTGAAATAAACACTGCGACTTTATTTAATGTTCCGTCTGGATAGCGATAAGTATCCATTATGTCTTGAAAAAGGGTATAGTCTTCCCTTGTTGATTTTTTTGATTTTCTCATAAACTCTTTCTCCTTAATAAAAATATAGCTGATAGTTACATAGTTTAGGGGCTTGTATTTCGCCTAAATTGTGAGATAGTCCTCCTTTCTTTTTGGTTAAAAAAACTGATTAAAAATAAAACCTAAACTGGGTAATTTGGCTGACACGCCAATGAATGTGTCAAATCAACACGAGCGATACTTTATCACAGATTTTAAATGATTACAAGTAAATTTTTTTTTGTTATCACTAAAAGATGTGTAATGAAACTGGGCTATCCCTGTATTTTTCGAGGGAAAATGGCCGTTAAAAAATTCTGAATTGATAAGGAATAGTAGATTATAAAGGATAAATATGTATTTGTGCGTAAAAATACACAGGTGAGTAAGTTGCAAAAAAGACTTTCTTTTTATGTAATAATTGTGTAATATATTCGAGAGAAAAGTGAAACACTTTTTCTCGAGACAACTTTGTTAGCAACATAAAAGCATTTAATAATAGTGTTTTTTATGTTTGCAAATACATTAGCGTCTAAGACTCAGATGACTACATTTGATTTGACTTGAATACAGTAAATGTATTGCGGGATGCTATCCAACTGCGGTGGAGTGCTATTTTTAGGAGAGAATCTTAGACGCGGGAGTAACTATTTTTTTAAGGAAGAATGAGGTGTTTATGAAAAACAAGAAACTATGGTTAAGCGTTCCTAGCGTAGCTATGGCTGTAACGGTGGCACTTAGCCAGCCAATGACGTCTTTCGCTATGGAAGAGGCAGAAACTCAGGAAGTAACTGAGACTCATGAAGTATCTGAGGAAAGTGCTAGTGCAGTTGTAATAGTAGTTCAGGGAACTGATTCTACTAATGCAGAAGATGAGACAGAAGATGAAGAAGCGGCAGAATCTGATCAGGTGTATGAAGATACAGACGTGGAGGATACAGATGACACAGATGTAGATGACACAGATGTAGATGACACAGATGTAGATGACACAGATGATACAGACGTAGACGACACAGACGTGGACGATACAGATGATACAGATACTGACGACACAGACGATACGGACATAGACGATACAGATGTGGATGATACACAGGATGAGGAACCTGCACCTGGATATCCAGATGGCCCTGATAATACTGTGGCAGATGATATTGTAGATGCTGAAAAGTATGGCGAAGAGGGTTATGATTCTAATCTTTGCTGGGCAGCATCAGCAGCAGATGTACTGTGGCAGGCAGGCTACCCACAGAATGCTATTAACCCATTAACTAATGAGGTGTTCCAGAGTGAGGATGAGGTTTTCGATTACTTTAGAGCATGTTTTACAGATGAGGGTTCAAATCAGGTTGGAGCGCTCAGCTATTTTATCGATGGTTACTATCCATATGATGGAATGGAAGGATTCAGTCAGTTAAAGGTAGATGCTCCACAGGGAGGACTTGTTCCAGAAATTAATAGTGACGATGTAACAGTATATTTATCTGATAGTGGTGATTTAAGTACAAATATATTTGCTGATTATGAAACATTATTAGCTGAGTACGGTGGAGCAGCATCCCTTGGAGTATCTTTCTGGGATCAATCAGAAGAAAAGTATTTAAATGGTCATGCTATTACATTAGTATCTCTTGAGAAGGATGAAGTGGGAAATTATGTAGGTATTTGGTTTGTAGATTCGGATAATGATAAACTTGTTGAGTGGGAAGAGTTATCAGATGAAGAAAAGGCACAGATTGCAGCAACTGCACCAAATAGTTGTCAGTATTATACATTGTCAGCAAAAGATATTGATAATGGTTTGTATTGGGTAATTGATGATTATTCTGGTTATGAAACTGTTATTAATTCGCTGGTATATTTAGCACAGTATAACCCAGAGTTATTCGCTCAAATTTATGATGAGGTAATTGGTGGTGGTTCTGGTTCAGGTGCTCCATCTAATTCAATTACTGAGGAAGCATTTGCGGCTATCAGAAATATGATGGTTGATGCTGGATGGGCTATCTATTCACCATCTAACACAATCTATGATGCAACTAAGGACACAGGTTACAGCGTATTTGTTGCTGGTCCAACTTCAGAGTTATTAAATGTTTACGTTGATGGTCAGCGTTTAAGTGCTGGCGCCGGCGAATTTAAGGTATACATGAGTCCAAGCGGTGTATTCTCACTTACAATTGATACAGCAATTATGAGATCATTAGCATCAGGTGAGCACACACTTACATTAGACATGAACTCAGGCGAAGATATTGTAACAACAATAAATGTACAGTAATAAAATACTCGAAAAAGGATAGGGGGAAGCGACTAACGTTTTATATGTCCTTTTCGAGATAAAGCACTCAGATAGCAAAATTAAGGCAGTATCGCAAATGCGGTACTGCCTTATTACCCTATTACCAAGCCTTGACAGAATGAGGAATTTTTTCTATTATTAGTTAAGTTTAAATGCATAGATGAAGAGGAGTACGCAGAGCTCGTTCTGTAGAGAGGACCGCTCACCGGCTGAAAGGTGGTCTAGAATAGAATTGCGGAAGGTAGCTTCGGAGCAGGTGGTGAACAAAGCGCCTTTGAGCGGACAAGCCAACCCGAGTCGTTCCCGTAAGGAATAAGATGAGTGATAAATGCAGGTGGTAACGCGTCAAACAACGCCCTGTGTACAGCAATTTGCCGTACACAGGGCGTTCTTAATGTGGTGGCTAAATACGCCAGTTACGGCTACAAGCCTTAGATTCTCTTCGCTCAGCGTAAAATGCTTCGCTTAAGAGAACTAAGAGCTTGATGCCTACTGGCTTAGTTTGCAAAGCGGCTACATAGCCATGGCCTGCGGGAGCATGAAGAAATAAATTGCCGCGTTACTATTAACGGAGAAAGGATAGTTAGAGATGAAAGAATTAGCAAAGACTTATGACCCTAAGGGCCTAGAAGATCGTTTGTATAAGAAGTGGGAGGAGAATGGCTATTTCCACGCTGAGGTGGACCGCAGCAAAAAGCCATTTACTATTGTAATGCCACCTCCAAATATTACAGGACAGCTTCACATGGGCCATGCCCTTGATAATACAATGCAGGATATTCTTATTAGATATAAGAGAATGCAGGGATACTCTGCACTTTGGCAGCCAGGTACTGATCATGCAGCTATTGCTACTGAGGTAAAGGTTATCGAACACCTTAAGAAGCAGGGCATTGAAAAGGACGACCTTGGTCGTGAGGGATTCCTTGAGAAGTGTTGGGACTGGAAGGATGAGTACGGAACACGTATCATCAACCAGCTTAAGAAGATGGGTTCTTCTGCTGACTGGGAGCGCGAGAGATTCACAATGGATGAGGGCTGCTCTAAGGCTGTAGAGGAAGTATTTGTTAAGCTTTACAACGAGGGCTACATCTACAAGGGCAACCGTATCATCAACTGGTGCCCAGTATGTCAGACATCTATTTCTGATGCTGAGGTTGAGCATGAGGAGCAGGCAGGACATTTCTGGCACATGAAGTACGAAATTGTAGGTGAGCCAGGTCGTTTTGTTACATTTGCAACTACTCGTCCAGAGACAATGCTTGGCGATACAGCTGTTGCTGTAAACCCTAAGGATACCCGCTATCAGGATATCATCGGAAAGACTGTAATGCTTCCATTTGTAAATCGTGAGATTCCAGTTGTTGCTGATGAGTATGTTGATATGGAGTTTGGTACTGGTGTAGTTAAAATCACTCCAGCACATGACCCTAACGATTTCGAGGTTGGTAAGAGACACAATCTTCCAGTTATTAACGTTCTCAATGACGATGCTACTATCAATGCAAACGGTGGCGAGTTTGAGGGAATGGATAGATATGAGGCTCGTGACATCATCGTTAAGAAGATGGATGAGATGGGACTCCTTGTTAAAATTGAGGACCACTCACACAATGTAGGTACACATGATAGATGTAAGACTACTGTTGAGCCTATGGTTAAGCCACAGTGGTTTGTTGCTATGGAAGAGCTTGCAAAGCCAGCTATTGAGGCAATCAAGACAGGCGAGCTTACATTCGTTCCAAAGAATTATGACAAGACATATTTACACTGGCTTGAGAACATCCGTGACTGGTGTATTTCACGTCAGTTATGGTGGGGACACAGAATCCCTGCATACTACTGCGAGAAGTGTGGTGAGACAGTTGTAGCTCGCTCTTCAGAGGCACCAACAGTTTGCCCTAAGTGTGGACATACTCACATGAAGCAGGATGAGGATACACTTGATACATGGTTCTCATCAGCACTTTGGCCATTCTCAACACTTGGTTGGCCAGAGAAGACGGAGGAGCTTGATTACTTCTATCCAACAGATGTACTTGTTACTGGATATGACATCATCTTCTTCTGGGTAATCAGAATGGTATTCTCAGGATATGCTCACACAGGAAAGTCACCATTTAGCACAGTACTTATCCACGGTCTCGTTAGAGATTCTCAGGGACGCAAGATGTCTAAGTCACTTGGAAATGGTATCGATCCACTTGAGATTATTGACAACTACGGTGCTGATGCACTTCGTCTTACACTTATCACAGGTAACGCACCTGGAAATGATATGAGATTCTACAACGAGCGTGTAGAAAATAGCCGTAACTTTGCAAACAAGGTATGGAATGCATCAAGATTTATCATGATGAATCTTGCAGATAATGCAGTAACAGAGCCAGCTGATGCTGAACTTGCTACAGAGGATAAGTGGATTATCTCTAAGGTAAACACACTTGCCAAAGATGTTACTGAAAATATGGACAAGTTTGAGCTTGGTATCGCTGTTCAGAAGGTATATGATTTTATTTGGGATGAGTTCTGCGATTGGTATATCGAAATTGTAAAGCCACGTATGTACTCTGCAGAGTATACAGCTAGCAAGAATGCGGCACTTTATACAGCAAAATATGCACTTACTAATGCTCTTAAGATGCTCCACCCATTCATGCCATTCATTACAGAAGAAATCTTCTGTACACTTCAGAGTGAGGAGGAGACAATCATGCTTTCAGCTTGGCCTGAGTATGATGAGTCTAAGAACTACCCTGTAGATGAGGCAAAGGTAGAGCGTGCTAAGGATGTAGTTCGTGGTATGAGACAGCTTCGTACAGATATGGATGTTCCACCTTCAAAGAAGGCTGCTATCCACATCGTTGCTGAGGATGCTGATGTACGTGCTACATTTGATGAGATTACACCTATTTTTGCAACACTTGCTGGTGCAACAGATGTAATTGTTCAGGCAGATAAGCTTGGTATTGGTGATGATGCTGTTTCAGCTGTTATCCCAGATGCAACACTCTTTGTTCCACTTGAGGACCTTGTAGACTTCGAGAAGGAAAAAGAGCGTCTTACAAAAGAAAAAGAAAAGCTAGAAAAAGAACTTGCACGTTCTCGTGGCATGCTCTCAAATGAAAAGTTCATGAGCAAGGCACCAGAAGCAAAGGTTGCTGAGGAGCGCGAGAAGCTTGCCAAGTACGAGGCAATGATGGCACAGGTTGAGGCACGCTTAGCTTCTATGAATTAAAGGCGGCGCCGGTTACGGCCACAAGCCTTAGATTCTCTTCGCTCAGCGTAGAATGCTTCGCTTGAGAGAACTAAGAGCTTGATGCCTACCGGCTTAGGTTACGAGGCGGCCACAACCTGATGGGACGGTGGTTACGGCTACAAGCCTTAGAGCTTGATGCCTACCGGCTGGTATTACATGAACAGCCACACAACCTAGGCAAGCGCGAGCAAGAGGGCCCCATGGGTGCAACAGAGGGGACCAACGCCGGCGGGGAGTTTCTGTTGCGACCAATGGGAGTTGGCTTGCGGGAGCACGGAAAACTACGGGGCTGTTCGATTTAAAGGAGGATTATAAATAATGGATGTAAAGAATATTTTAAGCAAGTGTGACCATACTCTTCTTGGTGTGGATGCAACATGGAATGACATAAAGGGTATTGTTGATGATGGAATGAAGTACGAGACTGCTTCAGTTTGTATTCCAGCTAGCTTTGTAAAGCAGGCTGCAGAATATGTTAAGGAGCAGGGCGGACATCTTCCAATCTGTACAGTTATTGGTTTTCCAAATGGCTATGCAACAACAGCTTCAAAGTGCTTTATGGCAAGTGATGCTGTAGATAATGGTGCAGAGGAAGTTGATATGGTTATCAATGTTGGTTGGGTTAAGGAAGGCAGATATGATGATGTTCTCGCTGAAATTAATGCAATCAAGGCTGCATGCAAGGGCAAGCTTTTAAAGGTTATTATCGAGTGCTGTCTTCTTACAGATGATGAGAAGATTAAGATGTGTGAGGTAGTTTCAAAGTCAGATGCTGATTACATCAAGACTTCTACTGGTTTCTCTACAGGTGGAGCTACATTCGATGATATCAAGCTTATGGCAGACCATATGACAAATGGTAAAAAGATTAAGGCAGCAGGCGGTATCGCAAATCTTGATGATGCTCAGAAGTTTATTGACCTTGGAGCAAGCCGTCTTGGTACAAGCCGTGTAGTTAAGGCTGTTAAGGGTCTTCCAAACGACGGAAAGTACTAAATTGTGCCTAATAATGAAAATTTAATGAAAATTCTGTTATTGTTTGAAAATTCAATGACAAATGACGAATAAACTAATATAATTAATATGATGTAACATAAACTAATTTTAGGCATTTCATGGGGGACCTATGGCTGAGGCTGTTAGCGCATTTGCTCCAAAAGTTCAAGTTTCGTCCGATGGATTGCAGGCAACTATGACCTTCAAAATCCCGGATGGAAAAAATGATGTACCCAAGTTTTCTGTGCAACAGTTACTTGGGTTCTTGACCAGTGCCAATGTTTCCTTTGGTATTGATCAGGAGGCAGTTGCGCGCCTTGCTGAGAGTCCTGTATATGGAAGGCCTATTGTTGTTGCAGAGGGTACTGCTCAGGTTCAGGGTACACCAGGTTATTTTGAATATTGCTTTGAGACTCAGTTCAATCACAAGCCTACCATTAGGCCAGATGGAACTGCAGACTACATGAGTATCAAGACAATTGAGACTGTAAAAGAGGGTGATGTGATCGCAGTTTATCATCCAGCGGTACAGGGTGCTCGCGGTATGTCTGTCCGTGGTCAGGTTTTAGAGCCAAAGCCAGTTAGAGATTTGCCACCACTTATCGGTAGAGGTTTTGAACGCTCAAATGACAACTTGACATATACTGCAAAGCTTGATGGCAAAATCGAGGTTAACCAGGGCAAGATAAATGTATCTCCTGTTCACGAGGTCAGCGGTGATGTTGGCATTGAGACAGGAAATATCAAATTCAATGGAGATGTTATTGTTCATGGTGGCGTTCATGATGGAGCTATTATAGATGCTGCCGGCAATGTGATTATCCATGGATTGATTGAGGATTGTGATATCAGAGCAGGCAAGGATTTGTTCTTACTTTCTGGAGTTAAGGGCAATGAAAAGACTGTCATTAGTTGCAAGGGTGATATAACAGCTCAGTTTGTGGAGTATGCAGTTATAACTTGCGCGGGCAATATTAGTGCTGACTATTTCTTCAAGAGCAAAATAAGTTGTGAGGGAAGAATAGAACTTACTGGCAATAATGCCTCTATCATAGGTGGATTTGTGTCTGCAGTGCAGGGTATTGAGGCTAATGACATAGGTAATTCCTTTGGAACAATAACAAATGTTGCAGTTGGTGTGGATGAAGAACGTTTGGCCGAATTTGATATTCTTGCCAAGAAAATCGAGTCAATTTCATCCAATGTTGCAAAGATAAAAAAAGGTATCGAGGAGTTTGACCGTCTGGGAGAGCAGAGGGGAATCAACTTTAAAGAGGATCCACGACGTATGCAGCTTCTTAGAGTTAGAATTCGAGATGAGGCTGTTGTACAGGAAGAGACAAGGCGTCTTGCTCAAATGAAAGAGATAATTGTCTCTGGCAAAGATGCAACTATCAAGGTCTATAGAAGAGTGTATGCTGGTAGCAATATCACAATAGATAATCACCATGTTTCTATTAATGATAATCATGAGAGAGTGGAGATTTCTAAGAGCGAAGAAGGCGTTAAACTCACCAGACTTGTGGAACAAGCAGCTAGCAATTAATGAGGTACTAAAGTGATTGATTTTGAAGAAGAATTAAAAAAATACGAGCCTGCTATCGAAGTAGAGCAGGCGGAGGCAGATATTAAGGCAAGAGATTTGACAGATTTGACAGACCTCTTGTACAACATGACTGTTCAACAGAACAACGGGACTAAATAGGCAAGCATACGGAGAATAATAAATGCAATGTTTTATGTGTGGTGCCGAGGTTGGAAATAGTAAAGTCTGTTTCAACTGCGGCGCCGATATTTTGTTATATAAACAAATCATTTACACATCATATGTGTTCTATAATCAGGGCCTAGAAAAGGCTAAAGTTAAAGATATATCTGGCGCTATTGAAGCTCTCAAGTCATCTCTGCAATATTACAAGTACAATACCACAGCAAGAAATCTACTTGGTCTGTGCTATTACCAAGTGGGAGAGACGGTAAGAGCTATCAATGAATGGGTTTTATCTAAGAATCTTCAGGAGGAGAACAACCCTAATGCAGACAGATATTTGGCGGAAATAGAAAACAATCCAGGCTTACTTAGCAAGGCTAATTCCACCATTAAAAAATATAATCAGGCAATTGAATATTGTAAGGCAGGCAGCCGAGATTTAGCTATGATTCAGTTGAAAAAAGTAATCAGCCAGAATCCTAATTTAATCAAAGCTAATCAGCTACTAGCACTTTTATACATACAGGATAAAAAATATGCGGATGCAAGAAAAATTCTCTCTGCTATTTCAAAAATAGATAGTAATAATACAACTACTATTCGATATATCCATGAGGTAAAGGAACGTCTCAAGGCAGAGAATACTGGCCGAAGAAAAAAGAGAAATGATGTTGTTACCTTTGCAGATGGCAATGACACGGTTATCATGTCGGAGCATTCATTTAGAAGTATGCTTGATAACTCCAAGGCCAGCTTCATGAATATTCTTATGGGACTTGTTGTTGGACTTTTGATTTGCTTTTTCCTTGTAGTTCCTACTGTAAAAGAGAATATGACTAGCGGTAATACCGAGACGGTTTTGGCATTGGATCAGGAGCTTGCTACTGCAAAATCTGACAATAAAAAGCTTCAAAATGAAATTGATGACTTGCAGGAAAGCTTAAATGCTTATGATAACAAGCAGGATATTCCTACATCTTATGAGAATCTTATGGCAGCTCAGAATTTATATGCTGACGGTGATGCTCAGGGCGCTAGCGAATATATTCAGCTGGTATCCAAAGATGTACTTGGAGAAGCTGGTAAGGCTACATATGATAGCCTTTATGCAGAGTTGTCGCCTACTATTATCGAGGGTTACTACAACGATGGTAATACATTCTACACAGAGGAAAATTACGACAGCGCTATTGCAAACTTCCAGACTGTAGTAGATATAGATGAATCATACCAAGATGGTGCTGCACTTTTCCTTTTAGGAGATAGCTACAGACTTACAGGTGATACAGAGGCAGCACTTGAGTGTTTTGAAAAGGTAGTGGAGCTTTATCCAAAAAATAAATGGGGCAAACAAGCTGCGGTTTACATTGCGGCAGATGATACCGAGTTAAGCGCAGCGGATGTTGGTGAATAATTAGGGTATTGCTATGAGAAAGATTAATGTTGGGGAAATTAAACCTGGAATGATTCTGGCGGAGAGAATCGTCAGTCCTAAGGGGCAAGTTTTAGCTGAGCCTGGTACACCAGTTACCGCTCAGCAGCTCTTGCACGTGACTTACTATGGCTTGGAACAGCTTGAAGTGCAGGATGAGCAGGATGCCATTAAACAGTACGATTTTGAGGCGCCAGATGAATTTATAGGCGAGACACAATCCTGGAGAATCGTTAATAGCGAGGAGTTTCAGGAGTTTAAAAGAGCCTACAACAAATGCTCAGATAAGTTGGAGGCTATAGTAGATGATTTTGTAAATCATCAGACACCACTCAAGGATGAGGAATTAATCGAGGATTTACATGTTGTATTTAAGAAACATGCAACAGGCCTAGGCATCATGGCTATGATGCTTAATATCCAGGAGATAGATACAAGTACATACAAGCATTCTGTCAATGTTGCAATCATTTCTAGAGTTCTGGCTGGTTGGCTTGGAATAAAGGATGAAAAGGAACTTGATGTGGTTACCATGTGTGGACTCTATCATGATATAGGAAAGGCTTTGATTCCTCAGAGTATTCTTACTAAGCCGGGGGCGCTTAACGCGGAAGAATACGGACGAATGGCTGAGCATCCAATTCTAGGCTATAACATGTTAGATGGTGTGCCTATCGACAGGCGCATTAAGCTAGCTGTGCTTCAGCATCATGAAAGAAATGATGGAAGCGGATATCCTTATGGTCTTACTAAGGATTTCATCGGCCGATATTCCAAACTTATTGCAATTACAGATGTTTATGATGCCATGACTGCGGATAGATGTTATCGAGCAGGCATTTGTCCATTTGAGGTTATCGCCCAGTTCCAGAGGGAGGATAGGACAAAATATGACCAGGGCATATTGCAGGTATTCCTGAAAAATATAGCTCAGTCCTATATAGGGACAGGTGTACTTTTGTCGGATAATTCTCGTGGTATTATTACAATGGTTGAGGATAAAGCATTATCAAGCCCGCTTGTTAAGCTTGATGATGGCTCTTTTATAGATCTCCAGGAACGGACTGATTTGTTTATTAGGGCTTGTATTTAGGAGTGTGTAGGTGTCACTTGGGGACAAAATGCTTTTTTTTTAATTAAAAAGAAGTATAATATTTGTTATAAGAGGACATTTGACCTTTTTGGTTTGCACATAACAGTTTATTATGTATACATATAAACTGTTATTGTAAATAAATACAATAAACAAAAGAGAAGAGAAGGAGAAATCTAATGAAAAAGAAGATTTTATCAGTACTCATGTGCGCTGCAATGGCAGTGTCTTTGATGGCCTGTGGTGGCTCATCAGACAAGACATCTAATTCAGGAGCAGCTACTTCAGAGGGAGGAGCAGCAGAGAGCTCAGAATTAAAGATCGGTCTTGTTACAGACGTCGGTGGTGTTAACGACCAGTCATTCAACCAGTCAGCATGGAAAGGTCTTCAGGATGCAGAGAAGGACTTTGGCGTAACAGTTAACTATCTTGAGTCAAAGACAGATTCTGACTACAACGCTAATATCGAGTCATTTATCGATGAGGATTATGACTTAATCATCTGCGTAGGTTACATGCTTGCAGATGCTACAAGAACAGCAGCTGAGGCAAATCCAGACGTTAAATTTGCAATTATTGATGATGCTACAAATGCAGATCTTGACAATGTAACATGTCTTACATTCAAGGCTGAGCAGTCATCTTACTTAGTAGGTTATGTTGCAGGTCTTACAACACAGAAGAACAACGTAGGTATCGTCCTTGGTATGGCTTCTGAGACAATGCACGGTTTTGGTTACGGTTATGTAGCAGGTGTTCTTGATGCTAACCCAGATTGTAAGGTACAGCAGATCAATGCTAACACATTCTCTGATTCAGCAGTTGGTAAGACATCAGCTAACACAATGATCACAAACGGCGCTGATATCATCTTCCAGGCAGCTGGTGCTACAGGTATCGGTGTTATCGAGGCTTGTAACGAAGCTGGCGATGGCATCTATGCTATCGGTGTAGATCAGGATCAGGCTTACCTTGCTCCAGATTCAGTTCTTACATCAGCTATGAAGTCAGTTGACGTTTCTGTATATGATACAGTTGAGAATCTTGTAAACGGTACACTTGAGGGTGGTAACGTAGTATACGATCTTGCATCAAACGGTGTTAATATCGCTCCTACACAGGACCTCCTTACAGATGATGTAATCGCAGCAGTTGAGGATGTTAAGGCTAAGATCATCAGCGGCGAAATCCAGGTTCCAGCTACACAGGCTGATTTCGAAGCTAAGTACGGCGATGTTTACGAGTTAGACTAATTTAGATAGACATAATTTAAAATTTTAAGTGACAATAGCCACTATACTAGAATACCGAATCGGGGCCTCCCTGGTTCGGTATTCTTAATCAAGGAGGAGAAATCATGATTAGACCGATTTCTAACGATAGAGTTGAGAAGACTCGAGAGGAAATATTAGATATTATTAAGAGTTCAACTCTTACTCATGAGCAGAAGGTAACATGTGTTGCTAACAAGGCCGATTCATTGCTTGAGGTTCTCGATGAAGTGCCAGGGCTTGATGAATTATTAAATTGCCCACAGGAAGACAGATGCATCTGTGATTTATCAGAAGGACATGCACCACTTCGTCCTAGATATATTGCTCCAGATTATCAGAAGCTTATGAAGGAAGGCTGTACATATTTGAACTTGGCTCCTCCTACTGATTTATATGAAGCATTAAACACGCTATTGATTTTCTATAAGCACGTTCCTAGCGTTACCAACTATCCAGTATATTTAGGTCAGCTTGATGATTTGATTGAGCCATTTATTGACACAGTTGATGAGAAGACAGCTGCAAAGCTAATCAAGCTTTTCCTATTAAATGTAGATAGAACAGTTTTAGATTCATTTGCTCACGCAGATATTGGACCAAAGCCATCTAAGACAGCTCACTTTATTTTTGAAGCAGAGAAAGAATTAGAAGATGCGGTTCCAAATCTTTCCCTCAAATATCAGGAGGGGATTAGCTCAGATGAATATTTAAAAGAAGCGGTAGAATGTGCATTAGTGTCTGCTAAGCCAAGCTTTGCAAACCACAATATGTTCTCTAAGGAATTCAAGGGAGAGTATGTTATTGCCAGCTGTTACAATGGTCTTTACCTTGGTGGCGGCTCATACACACTTTGCCGTCTTATCCTTGGAAATATTGCAAAGCGTTCTTCTTCAATAGAAGATTTTAAGACAAAGCAGCTTCCATATGTTATGGATGTTATGGCTAAATACATGGATGCACGAATCAAATTTGAGGTTGAGGAAAGCGGTTTCTTTGAAAACAATTTCCTTGCTCGAGAAGGATTTATTGCACGTGATAAATTTACAGCAATGTTTGGCTTAGTTGGCATGGCTGATGCTGTTAATATGCTTCTTGAAAAAGAAGGCAAGACAGGTCGCTATGGCAGTGACGAGGCTGCTAACCAGCTGGGTGTTGAGATTATGGAAATCATTGATAAGTTCAACCAGTCTCACACTAACAAATACTGTGAGGCAACAGATGGACACTTCCTTCTTCACGCACAGGTAGGTTTGGCAGAGGATGTTGGAGTTACACCAGGTACACGTATTCCGATTGGAGAGGAGCCAGAGGAGCTTATTGATCAGCTTAATGTTCTCTCTAAGTTCCATAAGTATTTCCCATCTGGAACAGGTGACATTTTCCCAATAGATTTAACTGTTCACCGCAATCCAGAGTACGTTATGGATATAATAAAAGGTGCATTCGCAAAGGACATTCGCTACATGTCATTTTATTCTAGCGATAGCGATGTAATCAGAGTTACAGGATATTTGGTTAAGCGCTCAGAAATGGAGAAGCTTGACGCTGGAAATAATGTAATTCAGGACACTACAGCGCTTGGACTTGGAGCAGCAAAGAACGGCCATATTTTAGAAAGAAAGGTAAGATAAAATGCTAGGAGTTGTTACCAAAATAATTCCTTTCAGTTCGGTGGACGGACCTGGAAATCGAACCGCTATCTTTTTACAAGGTTGTAATATAAACTGCAAATATTGCCACAATCCAGAGACGAGAAATCACTGCGTTAACTGTGGGTTGTGTGTACAAGTATGTCCTCAGAAGGCACTTTCCCTTGAAAATGGGAAGGTGTCTTTTGATGCGTCTGCGTGTATTTCTTGCGATACATGTATCAAGACATGTCCTCATGGCAGCACTCCAAAGACTAGGCTCATGACAGCTGAGGAAGTCATGGAAATAGTGAGAAAACAGGTACCTTTTATCAGAGGTATAACTGTCTCTGGCGGAGAGTGCATGTTGCAACCAGATTTTGTTGCTGAGTTGTTCAAATTGGCGAAAAAAGAAAATCTGGGGACATTAATCGACAGTAATGGTACAATAGACTTTAGAGAGTACCCTGAGTTGTTATCGGTATCTGATGGAGTGATGCTGGATATAAAGGCATTTTTCCCAGAAGACCACATGAATGTGACGGGTGCTGATAATAATAAAGTACTTGAAAATGCAAAGTTTTTAGGGGAAAATAATAAGTTGAGTGAAGTCAGAGCAGTTATTGTTCCTGACTTATATGACGTTGTGAAAAACGTAAAAGCAATGGGAGAATTTCTAGTCCCATTATATAAGATAAATCCATTTCGAATTAAAATCATTGCTTTTAGACCAATGGGTGTCAGAGAAGAATATGCCGATATGCAGGTACCTACTAGACAATTACTCGAAGAGCTTAGAGGCATTCTGGCGGATATGGGTTTTGAAGATATAGTTATCATCTAAATCTAATTCAAGGGAGGTATAAAGATTGGAAAAGATGAGCCATATGGATCCAAATACTGTTGTAGTTGAAATGAAAGAAATCGTTAAAAGATTTGGCAACTTCACAGCTAACGATCACATTAATCTGAAGGTACATAAGGGTGAAGTACATGCAATATTGGGTGAAAATGGTGCAGGTAAGAGTACATTGATGAATGTACTTTATGGCCTTTACAAGCCAACAGAGGGCGATATTTATATCAATGGTGAGAAGACTGATATCCATAGCCCAAAGCATGCTATTGAGCTTGGAATAGGTATGGTACATCAGCATTTTATGTTGATTCAGCCATTTACAGTTACCGACAATATTATCTTGGGAGTTGAGCCTCGCAAGGGTATTGTGGTAGATAAAAAGCTTGCAAGACAAAAGGTTTTAGAGATTTCTGAGAAGTACGGTATGGCTGTTGATCCAGACGCTAAAATCGAGGATATTTCTGTAGGTATGCAGCAGAGAGTAGAGATTCTTAAGGTTCTCTACAGAGGTGCTGATACTCTTATTTTGGATGAGCCTACAGCATCTCTTACTCCACAAGAGATTGATGAGCTTATGGAGATTATCAAGAATCTTACAGCAGATGGTAAGAGCATTATTCTTATCACTCACAAGCTCAAGGAGATTAAGGCTTGCGCGGACAATTGTACAATCATCCGTCTCGGTAAATATATCGATACTGTCAAGGTTGGCGAGGTTACAGAGAATGATCTTGCAGCCATGATGGTTGGTAGAAATGTTAATTTCAAAGTAGAGAAGAAGGAACAGGAAGCTGGAAAGCTTGCCCTTTCTATCAAGGATCTTCACGCTAAGGATTACCGTGGAGTTGAGATCCTTAAGGGACTTAGCCTTGATGTTCACGAGGGCGAGATTGTTGGTCTTGCCGGTGTAGATGGTAATGGTCAGACTGAGCTTGTAGAGATTCTTACAGGTCTTAAAAAGGCAGAGTCTGGTGAGATTACTATGGCAGGAACAGACATCTTCAACAAGACTCCAAAGGAGACTTTTGAGGCAGGTGTTTCATCTATCCCAGCTGATAGACAAAAGCATGGTCTTGTTCTTGAGTTCTCAGTTGCTGACAACCTTATCCTTCAGCATTTTGAGGAGGCTCCATTTTCTAAGAATGGTATCTTAAGCAAGAAGGCTATTGCAGACAATGCAAGCCAGCTTGTTGAGAAGTACGATATCAGACCACCACATTGTGAGAACCGTCCTGCAAAGACTCTTTCAGGTGGTAATCAGCAAAAGGTAATCATCGCTCGCGAGGTTACTAATGACAAGGAATTACTCATAGCAGTCAACCCAACACGTGGACTTGATGTTGGTGCTATTGAGTTCGTTCACAAATACATTGTTGAGCAGAGAAATAAGGGAAGAGCTATTCTTCTTGTTTCTTTCGAGCTTGATGAGATTATGAGTTTGTCAGATCGTATCGAGGTTATTTTCGATGGTCAAATTACAGGAAGCGTATCAGGCAAAGATGCTAATGAAAAAGAGCTGGGCTTCTTGATGGCAGGAGGTAAGAACCATGAATAAGAAAACCAGTATTTTACATAGCAATTTTCTTTATACAATCATTGCGATTTTAATTGGATTTATCATAGGTGCAATCTTCCTTGTATGGGCAGGCGTTAGCCCAATGGAAGCATACTTTAAGATTCTTGATTCAGTAATCAGCAAGCCAAAGAACATTATCACAACACTTGCTTATGCTGCACCAGTTATTCTTACAGGTCTTTCAGTTGCATTCTCTTTCCGTACTGGTGTATTTAATATCGGTGCTGAGGGACAGTTCGTTGTAGGTACACTTGCAGCAGCACTTATTGGTATTTTTGTAGATGTTCCAGCAGTTATTCATATTCCACTTTGTATAATTGCAGCAGCTGCAGCAGGTGCTTTATGGTCACTTGTCTGTGGTGTTATGAAGGTTAAGAGAGGTATCCATGAGGTCCTTTCCTTCATCATGTTCAACTGGATTGCTTATTATCTTTCAAATTATGTTGTTAATATCGAAGGCGTTAAGAAGGAAAGCGGCGGAGAGGCTACAAAGGATTTGTTAGATTCAGCTAGATTGATTGTAGACGGCAACAATTGCGCTATTTTCATCGCAGTAGTTCTTGCTGTTATTACATGGGTTATCATTGAGAAGACTACTCTTGGCTACAAATTAAAGGCCGTTGGTTTCAACAAGTTCTCAGCTCAGTACGCTGGTATTGATTCAGGCAAGTCAATCCTTACAGCTCTTGCTATTTCAGGTGCACTTGCTGGTATTGGTGGAGCTGTTCAGGTTATGGGTATGGGCGGACGTGTCGCTCAGTTTGCCAGCCAGGAAGGCTACGGATTTGAGGGTATTACAGTTGCGCTTATCGGTGCATCTAACCCACTTGGAGTTATTTTTGCCGGCATCTTCTATGGTGCTATGAAGTTTGGTGGATCAAAGCTTACAATGATTCATGCACCTTCAGAGATTATCAATATTATCATGGGTTGCGTAGTTATCTTTATTGCTATCGCTCATGTATTCAAGGCATTATTCTTAAGCATTGGTAAGAAGAAGGAGGCAAACTAATGGATATGTTAATTACAAATTTAGGTATATTAATTAATGCAGCGCTTATTGCTACACCTCCACTTCTTTTTGCAGCTCTTGGCTCATGCTTCTCAGAGCGTAGTGGTGTTGTAAATATCGGTATCGAGGGTATGATGACAATCGGTGCTGTTACTGGTGCTATCACAGCACTTACAACTGGCAATGGTCTACTTGCATTCTTATGCGGTGGCTTGGCCGGTGCGTTATTTGGACTTATTCACGCAATTGTCTGCGTATCATTACATGCTGACCAGACAATCGCAGGTACAGCTATCAACTTTATTGGACCTGGTATTGCTGTATTCTTATGTAGAATCCTTTACAATTCTTCAGATACACCAGCTATTGATGCATCTGCTAAGTTGCCAAAGCTTTTTGATGGCATGTTCAAATCAGGTAGCTTTGCATACAACGTATTTAGCGTATATATCATGGCTTATCTTGTATTTGTTGTTGCATGGATTTGCTGGTTTGTATTCTACAAGACTAGATTTGGCACACATTTAAGAGCCTGCGGTGAGCACCCAGAAGCTTGTGAGTCACTTGGTATTGATGTATACAAGGTGCGTTATATTTGCGTTATCCTTTCAGGATTTTTAGCAGGTCTTGGCGGAGCATTTGTTACACTTGCAACTGTTTCTCAGTTCAGACCAACAGTTATCGTAGGTCAAGGTTTCATCGCTATCGCAGCAGTTATCTTTGGTAAGTTTTCTCCAGAGGGAGCTTTAAAGGGATGCTTGATTTTCGGTATCTGTAACGGTGTAAAGTCACTTGCTACACAGAGCAATATTATTTCAGTAAATATTATTTCAATGATTCCATACGTTGTTACAATCATTGCACTTATCGCATTTGTTGGACGTGCTAACGCTCCAGCAGCTAATGGTAAGCCATACATCAAATCTCGTTAGGAGGCATTGTTATGGTGTCATATGATGAGTTGATTACCCAGGCACTTGATGCCAGGGGATATGCATACACACCTTATTCTCATCACAAGGTAGGGGCTGCGCTTTTATGCACTGACGGTACAGTTTACACTGGCTGCAATGTGGAAAACGCAGCATATACACCTTGCAATTGTGCAGAACGTACTGCAGTTTTTAAGGCTGTTAGTGAGGGACATAAGGATTTCAAAGCCATCGCAATTGTGGGTGGCTTTGATTCTACAGAAAAGCTACCTTTCTGCGCTCCATGTGGAGTTTGCAGACAGGTATTAATGGAATTTGTGGATCCAGCTACATTTGATGTGGTACTTGGCACAAATGTACCTGGAGAGCAAAAGGTCTTTAAGTTTCAGGAGTTACTTCCACTAGGCTTTGGACCTGACAATTTAGGAGTATAAATAATTAAGGAGTTAGAATGCCAGTAGTTGCGGAAAAGATGCCAAAGATAGATTTGCATTGTCATTTGGACGGCTCGTTAGATTTAGAGGTTACACATAAGCTGCTTGCAGAGCGTGGAGAGGACTACGATTTTCAGGAGTTCAGAAAGCTTATGCAAGTGGACCCTGATTGCCAGAATCTGGCTGAGTATCTTAAGAGATTTGACTTGCCAAATCGTTGCCTTCAGGATGTGGAGGGGATTAAGACATCTGCTTATCATTTTGCAAAAAATGCGGCACTTGAAAATGTTAAATACATAGAGGCTAGATTTGCCCCTGTTCAGTCTATGAAGCAGGGACTTAAGCCTATTGAGATTATAGAGGCTGTTGAGGCCGGTTTGGCTCAGGCTTGCGGTGAATTCGACATTGAGACCGGTATGATTATCTGTATGATGCGTGGAATGGATGATGAGTTTAATTATTCCATTGCAAAAGCTGGCCGCGAGATGCTCGGTGCCGGGGTGGTTGCATGCGATATTGCTGGAGATGAGGAGTCTTATCCCATGTCTCAGCAGATGGAATTATTCAGATCGGTTAAGGCGCTAGATATGCCTTTTACAATTCATGTAGGCGAGACAGGTAATGCTCAAAATGTACGTGATGCTATTGATGTAGGGGCAGTTAGACTTGGTCATGGTATTGCCATGGCAAGGAATGAGGAGCTTATGAAATATTGTGCTTCTCGCCATGTTGGAGTGGAGATTTGCCCTACTAGCAATCTACAGACAAAAGCATACAGACATATTAAGGATTGTCCGATTTGCCTATTTATGGAGCATGGCATTCCAGTGTCTTTAAATACTGATAACAGAACTGTTAGTAACACTAATCTTTCTACAGAGTTTGACAAGGTAAGTGTTAGCTTTAGACTTACTGATGAGCAGATTCACAAGATTTATACTGACTCTGTTGAAATGAGTTTTGCATCTGACGATGTTAAGCACAGGTTGCTTAGTAAATGGAGATAGTATGTCATTAGAAGAGAACATTAGTCGAATTATGGAATTGCAAAATAATTTGCCTAGGGAACAATCAGAGGCCCTTAACAAATTACTTAGCAATGCACCACGCTGGGTTCTTGAGTCTACACAGATTGTCAAAAAAGAAAAAAATACCATTTTCGTAGAGGAGAACACTCCTGCAGATACTGTCTATATACTTGTGGACGGTACAGTTAGAGCTATTGATTATAGAATTAGAGGAGTGGTCTATGACTACATGTGGTTTCATGCCATAAAAGTATTTGGCTCAATGGAGATTTTCTTTGAGATTCCTCTATATATGACTACTCTTAAGACGGTAACTGATTGTACTATGCTTGTTATGAGCAGAGCTAGTTTTGATCGTTGGATTTGGGATGATAAAAATGCTCTTCGAATGGAGATTGCCAGAATTGGAGATTATCTTTTGGAGGAGAGTAGAAATGAGCGCGTTATTCTGTTTTTACAGGGTGCAGACCGCATTATTTATCTTCTGACTAAGAGTTATGAAGCTAAGAATCCAAAGGATGAATATATAGTAAATATCAGCCGTCAGGAGCTAGCAGAGCGAAGCGGATTTTCAATTAAAACTGTTAATCGCTCAGTGCAAAAGTTACAGCAGGATGGTTTTATAGGACGTCGTGGTAGACGAATAGTTATTAGTAGAGCTCAATACGATAGTATGATTAACTATCTAGAGCCTATCATAGCCCATGAGTGGGAGAAAATTTAATAGCAAATAATAAGGGCACCGCTTATACGGTGCCCATTTTATATTCAATTATATTAGGTCTCGATATATGTGCTAGAGCTAACAGTAGAAATATTTTCCATGTAGCTTAAGTTATATCCGCCACCACCATAGCTTGGTGTAGTGTTGTCATTTGATGACTTGTAGTTGCCATCTTTCCACTGTTTAAACTTATCCTCTACTGCATCATATGTCCTTGAAGAAATCTCTGGCAATTCCTTACCCCAAGTGCCTGTAGCTTCCTGATAACCTTTTTTGAAAGCATCCAAAAGCATATCTGCCTTTGATGTGTCGCCACCTGAAAGTGCAATTGCGAAATCAACGATTCTGTCGGAAGTCTTGTTTACGCCCCAGTAACCATCTTCTGAAATGTCCTCTTTTGCCTTTTCAATTGTCTCAGGATCTGCTGTAAATTTTCCCTCTGCAAGGAACTTCCACATGTCATCCTGTGTAGCAATTGCAAAAGTGCTGCCCTGACCCTTGATGGTCTTCATGACAATGTCAAAAAGATTGTTAATCATCTTTTCCTGGTCAGCCTTAAGCTGTTGAATAAGGGCTGTTCTATCTGATTTTTTGTAAGTATCTGTTGTGAGAGCTTTGTCATCAGATTTTTCATAAACGGCTGCAGCATCAGAAAACTTAGATGCTTTAACCTCTTCTTTTGATGCGCTGAATTCAAGAGATTCTGTCACAGAACCATCTGCATTAGTGGTCTTTTTATAGGTTCCTGCAACATTCGAAGAAACGCTGCTATAAGTACTAACATCCATAATCTAACCTCCTTGTTAATGTGGCCAATACTACTAAACCAGACGGAAATCCTTTTCCTAATCTATTTATCGGATCTTTAATGAGAAAAAATCACTACTAGATTGTATTTATTTTAATACAAAAATCTTGTAAATGTGTGGTATCTTTGTTAAAATTTATTAAGATTGAATACAAAATACACGCAAGTGCAAAATACATGGATGTACAATGGATAAAATAGATGTTAAAGCATTAGCAAAAATCAATATAGGCCTTGATGTTACAGGCATTCGAGACGATGGCTACCATGAGGTCAAGATGATTATGCAGACGGTGAATCTCTTTGACAAAATCACCATTTCCAAGGTGGCAGAACCGGGAGTTTCGATGACCACCAATCTCAAGTTTTTGACTGTTGGAGATGACAATCTCTGTATTAAGGCAGCCAAGCTACTCATAGAAGAGTTTGATATAAAAGAGGGTATTAGAATTTCCCTTGAGAAGCATATTCCTGTAGCTGCTGGTATGGCCGGGGGCTCTACCGATGCGGCAGCCATTTTATTTGGCATGAACAAGCTGTTTAAGCTTGGACTTTCTCGCAAGGATATGATGGAGCGAGGGGTCAAGCTAGGAGCTGATGTACCTTACTGTGTTATGAGAGGCACAGCCTTGGCAGAGGGCATAGGAGAGATACTTTCTCCACTTCCACCTATGGTGAAGTGCCCAGTTTTAATTGCAAAGCCAGGCATTGCAGTTTCTACAAAGCAGGTCTATGAGGCTTTGGATTCATGTTTTGATAAGGTGGTTCATCCAGATATAGATGGAATTATTGAGGACATTAAGAATCAGGATTTAGCATCCATTTGCAGCAAGATGGGCAATGTACTGGAGGATGTTACCATTCCTATGCATCCAGTTATTGCAGACATTAAAAAATGCATGATGGATAATGGGGCTGTTGGCGCCATGATGAGCGGTAGTGGTCCTACAGTATTCGGATTCTTTAATGATAACAAGACAGCTAGAGCTGCCAAAGAGGCACTTACCAAATCGGGGATGGTAAAGCAGCTTTATCTTACTACGTTATTCAATAACAAGAATTAACCTTGAAAAGGAGAATAAATATAATGACAGAAAATCTTACACTTCAGATGGATGATTATTTGCCACTCAGAGATGTAGTTTTCAACACACTTAGGGAGGCAATCTTAAAGGGGGAACTTAAGCCGGGCGAGCGACTTATGGAGATGCATTTGGCTACAAAGCTTGGGGTTAGCCGTACTCCTATTCGTGAGGCAATACGTATGCTTGAGCAGGAAGGACTTGCAGTTACAATTCCTCGCAAGGGTGCTCAGGTTGCTAAGATGACAGAAAAGGACTTGCAGGATGTGCTAGAGGTACGAGATGCCCTTGATGCTCTTGCAGTAGTATGTGCTTGTGAGCGTATGACAGATGCTCAGTTTGTGGAGCTCAAGGAGGCTATGAAGGCTTTTGAGAATGCTACCCATACAGATGATGTACGTAAAATCGTAGAGACAGATGAGGCATTTCACGATGTGATTTATGCTGCAGCTGCTAATCCAAAGCTTGAGAATATTATTAATTCAGCAAGGGAGCAGATGTATCGATATCGCTACGAGTACGTTAAGAACCCTTCAGTCTATGCCCAGCTTATTGCAGAGCACAGAGCTATCATTGAGGGATTTAATAGACGTGATGTAGAGTATCTTAAGAGCATCATGCACACACATCTTTCAAACCAGATTAACGCAGTTCGCGTGGTTATTAGAGAACAAGTATAATAGATAGGAATAAATATGGCAGGAACATCTTGTAAGATTTCGCTGTGTTCTAGGCAGCGAATGGGTGGTGATCAGGAGATATCAGAGGAGAGCTATTTGGGCTCATTTATAGAGCGAGGAGACAAGAAATATCTTTCCTACAAGCGCACCACTGAGGATGGAGTTGTGGACTGTTTGATATCCTTCAATCGCAGGGAATTTACCCTTACACAAAAGGGCAGCCTCAGTTCTAAGATAGAGCTAAGACCAGGAGAGAAGACCATTAATAAATACAGCACCTCTGTTGGCAATCTATCTATAGAAATATTTACTCGCAGGTATGAGTTAATCGAGCAAAAGGATGATATTCGAATCGGAATAGAGTATGACATTATAACAGGCGCTGATTCGATTCAGACCACAATGGATATTAAGGTAAAAATCAAAGGAGAAGCTTAATAATAGAGCTTCTCTTTTTTGTTTGCATCTGAGTTGGAGTTTTGCGAAGCAAAACTCTATTTTTGTATAACTCAAAGAGGGGATAGTCGCTCCAAAATGGGAATTATTTTGAATAATTTAGTTAAAAACTCTTAGGTAAGTTTGTGAGATTTATACAAAAAATCAGGGGGTTCTCTTGTGCGAAAACGTTATACAATATAACAAAACTTGCCAGATGATGTTAGTTTTTGCCTACATATAGAAATCTACTAACCAAAACTGCTACATTTTGTGCTAGGGAATTTCACAGATTGTCTTGGCTGAGAAAAATGACAATTTGTGATATGAGTTGTGGAGAAGTGAAGTTGTAGTTTCAAGAAATGGTTAGTAGGAGGACTTGTATGAAGAAACATGTGGTAAAAGGGCTATCTTTGGGCCTATCAGCAGTAACACTTGCTGGTTCAACATCAATCACTGCTTTTGCAGATGAAATTGATGAATTCAAGGATGGGGAGCAAACACAAGAAAGTCAGCAGGAAGCCAATGAGGCTGAAAAGTCTTTCGCTGATGCGACAGAATCATTAAATGAGGACTTTAATGAACAGGAGTTTTCAGGGGTTGGTTCTGAAGAGGATGCAACAGGTGTGGCAGAGTTAACTGAGATTATGGCTGATGAAATTGACTCAGAGGACTCTCCAGTAGCAGGTGAGACTTGCACAATCACAGTTGTTGATGAGTTTGGTAATGTTGTAACTGACGAAGAAACAGGAGATGTTGTTACAGAGGACGTTACATTTGGCGAGGCAGCAGATATGGCTGCAGCAGTTACAGACGATGCAGCAGCAGATATTGAGAACTTGAATCAGGCTGCTCAGGATCTTTATACTGCAGCAGGGGAGATGGATGCGGCAGAGGCTAATGCAAACTCAGAAGTAGGGGATGCAAATCAGGCAGCTGAGGACGCTGAGGTAATTGCAGGTGATGCACTTGCTGCTTCAAATGCGGCACTGGAGGCCGTAGAAAATGAGTCTAAAGAAAATGCTGCTTCTATTATTGCTACAACACAGGATACATATGACAAGGCAGTAAAGGATTTTGAGACTAAGGAAAAGGCATACAACACTGCAAAGACTGAGTTTGAAACATACGAGCAGGAGTTCCAGCAGAAGGTTGAAAATTACAATAATAGTTTGAATTCTGCTTATACAAATCTTGAGTGGGCTGAAGAGGATTTGGCAGCTTCTAAGCAGAGACTTGCAAATCTTCAGGAAAACTTACAGAAGGCTTATGATGCTTATCTTTCATCAGCAGCAGGTGTTCTTGCTACAGCAGAGCAGACATATCAGGATAGCGACAAGACAGATGATGACAAGAAAGAGTATCTTAAGGCGATTCTTGAAAACTACTACATTAAGGCAGAAGAAGGCCAGACAGTTTCTGTTACTGAAATTGGGGATTTCGTAGATTACGATGGAACTGAAAAGGATCTTATTACTGTTAAATATCAGATTATCGATGATGCTACTGGCACAGTTGTTGAGGACAAGAAGATTAATCTTGGCTACGATATCAGTGGCACTCAGGTAGATCTTTACGAGAAGGTTACTTACTATGATTATTTAGATGAGGATGGAAATGTAGTTCACATCACTCAAGAAGATATAGATACAGAATTAGCAAAGCCAAAGGCTGAGCAGAAGATTGTTAAGAGATATAAGAAGACAGTAGAGGTTGATGGTGAGGAAAAGACATCATACCTTATTGCTGATGCTTATGACAAGCTTACTGACGAAGAGAAGGCTGAGTACACACTTGATTATATTGTTCTTGGAGATTGGGACTGGGATAATGCAACAGTTTCTGGTCTTGATAAGACATATACATCTTATACAGATTTAGATGGCAAGACAGTTGAGGGTGCAGTTGCTTCCGAAGAAATCGCAACAGATGATGAGGTAATTAGAGTCTACTCATTTGATGTAGATGGCAATTATATTTGCACAGCTACAAACCTCAGTACTAAGAAGGTTTACACATATGTAAATAATAAGCTTTCAGCAACTGATTACTTAAAGAGCACTGATTCAGCAGCAACTATTGCAGCATCAAAGACTGGTTATCAGATTCTGGATGCAAGAGATGAATTTAAAGCATCTGGCTACTATGTGCCAAGATATGTGCTTAAAGTTGCATATAGTGCAAATCGTGAATTAGCATGGTCTGCAGACCTAAAGACCAAGACTGTTCTTGGAGTACCTTGGCCAGATGGTGTTACTCCACATGCTCAGCCAACAGCTGCAGAGGCCATTGTAAATGGTAAGAATAATGCAGCAGCCAATGCTGGAAATCCATATGATGATAAGTATGAATATTATGGATTTACATTTGACGGCTATAATAATGATTGGACAGCGGTTAAAACTGCTGAAGACGCTCCATACAATGTGACATGGTTTGTATTTGATGGAAGTGTTACATACCATGTGGCAGGTACATACAATATTTCATATGATGTGGTTACAGATGATACAGTTCATTACACTGTAGGTGATGGATGGAATGACTTCTGGACAAAAGTAGGAAACTTCTTTACTGGAAAAGATAAGGAGACTGTTAAGGAAGCAATCATTAGACAGTACGAGGTAGACAATCATACAAAGGTTGTTGGAGTTAAGAGATGGAACTGGGATACTAAAACAGCTGAGTTCTATGTTGTTAAGCCTACAAATGTAAATGCTACAGGTAGTACATATTCAGCAGTTGAGGTAAATGGCAATATAGATGGAAATCTTAGCAACCTTACATATGGAAGAGATATTAGCTATGTAGGAAAATCTACTGCTACATCTTCTGATGAGTACAACAAGGAAGCATCTATCGACCAGAATGTTACAGATGAATTCTTCTACAACAATGGCGATGCAGTATTTAGCAATGCAGCAAGAGCCTATGTAGAAGGACTTGAGCAGGCTGGCGCAACAATGACAAAATTCTTTGACCTTATTAATCTTGTTAATACTGCAAAGGAAGCAGTGGAAGATGCTCAGCAGCAGTGTGAAGAGATTAGAGCTCATATCGAGGACCTTAACAAGACATTGGCTCTTGGTGATTTGGAAGTAATGCCAGAGTTAGCTGAGTGGGAAGGAAAGCTTGAGAAGGCAGAGGAAACCTACGATAAGGCTAAGGAAGATCTTGGCAAAGCTAAGGATAACTTAGATAAGGCTAAAGAAAACTTCAAGAATAAGTATAGTAATGATGAAACAGAAGCAAATGGTGAAGAAGGTACAGGCGCAGAGGGTACTGGAACAGAGGGTGCAGGCACATCAATATCTGGTGGCGGCGCAGCAGGTGGTACTTCAGGAACTGATTATCCAGCTGCAACATTAACTATCACTGACCCAGCTACACCACTTGCAGGTGACACAACTGCAGATAATACTACAGCACCAAACAGAAATACTAGAAGAAATGCTGCTAATAACGCAGCTGCAAATGCTAACGCTGATGCAAATGCAGACGCCGATGCAGATGCAGATAATGAAGTAGTAGCAACTCCAGAGACAGATGAGGACGAGACAATCAAGCGTATTGCTGATGAGGCTACACCTCTTGCAGCTGAGAAAGAAAGCTCAACTTCAAAATTAGGTTGGTGGATTTCAATTCTTCTTGTTATTGTTGTAGTAGCAGGTGCAATCGCATACTACAAGAAACAGCTAGATGCTAAAAAGCTTGACGACAAATAATCGCCAGCACTAATCATTTTTCACATATCATTTTTCAAAAACAGGAGGTACTTCTTTCGTGAAGTACCTCCTGTTTTGCGTTAAGAGATAATAAATTATTTTGTAGTGGCCATACGTTTAATGTAGTCCATAAGAGTCCTAATAGGTGGAAGTATAAGTACAATGTATGTTACAAAAGCCTCTGCAAAAATATAGATGCCATTGTAAATAAGTGAATAAGGAAGCGGACTCATGTTGTAATCAGCCGCATACTCACCAAAGAAAAGACAGCCAGAAAGAACGGCAAAGAAATATCTGCCCAGTATTGCAATACCGTATCCCTTAAGTAATCCGTTATTAGATTTTGCAAAAAATCCTGAGAGGCCAAGTGCCGCAAATGCAAGTATATAATCTACGATTACTTGTGCAGGGAAAAGAATATATGGATCTACAATCAGATTTAAAAGACCGTAGGCAATGCCAGAGATAATTCCAAGAATTGGTCCGAACCAAAAGCCCGGAAGACATGCTACAAGCATAGAAAACAATGTGATTGAGCCGCCCATTGGAAGCTTGGTGAATTTGATGTTAGAAAGGACAAAAGCTAGTCCTATTGAAGCTCCGCAGAATGCTAATTGCCTTGCGGTAAAAATAATTTTTGAGTTGAGTGTTGATGCTTGATTACTCATTTAAAAAAATCTCCCTTCATACAAAATGATGCCAGGAGATCCACTAAGCTTCCTTACGCTGGTATTGTCCAGTTCAAGTAATAAGGGTCGGTGTAAATCACCTCTCAGCAACTGCGCCCCTAGCAACATATTTATTTAGCTAGATACAACATAACACTAGAGTATTGGGACGTCAACATGATATAAATAATATCTATAATTCAATCTTTTCTGTTGAGGTGATTTTATTGTTATATTTTCCAGTGCCAATATAATTGATAATATCCCACCAATATATTTTATGATTCTTAACATTTTTCTCCCTCTATTAATACTCCCAATTTATTTTATAAAGAAAGTATCCCATAGATTTGTGGGGCAATAGAAAAAAGTGATTTTAAAGGCTCTTTTTTGGGGGGATTGGGCAAGACTACTGCCTATGGGAAATTTTGGATTTTGAGCAGTAGCGAATTTTGGAAAAGTTACTGCCTATATTGAGAAATATAATATAAGCAGTAAGGAAAATGGAAATGTTTACTGCCTGAAGAGGGAAAAACCAAATAGGCAGTAAAACAAAGCTAAGAAGTTACTGTCTAAATGTAAAAACGCAAAAAAAGCAGTAAGAAAAATGAAAAAGGCTACTGCTTAGATAGAGAAATGCCAAATATGCAGTAGTGTAGGGGAAAAAGACTACTGCCTGTCTAGTAAAATGCAAAAAAAGCAGTAGAAAAAATGAAAAAGGCTACTGCTTGAATAGAAAAATGCCAAATAAAGCAGTAGTGTAAGGGGAAAAGACTACTGCCTGCCTAGTAAAATGCCAAATAAGCAGTAAGAAAAATGAAAATGACTTTCTTGATTTTTAGTTTTTGTGCCGAAATGATGCAAAAATGATGTTTATTACATATATAATTAAAATAGGGTATAATTGCGACCCTAGCAATATTGTAAAAACTAATTTTATTTGGAGGAAAAGTTATGAAGAGAAAAATGATTTTACAATTGTTGGTAGTATCTGTAATTGTTACAGGATGTGGTAAATCAGAATCAAGCAATGTGGCAGCTTCTAGCGATGAAGCTATTTCAAGCAATGTTGTAGTAAGTGATGAAACCACCGTGGGCGGCGAAGTGAGCCAAACAGACAATACAAGTGACTTAAGCGAAGAGACAAGTTCACAGGACAGCGTGGAGGACAGTGCAGAGGGATATAAGAAAGCATATATTGAGGCAGCTAAAAGTATAAAAGAGAAACATGATTTCGATAGTCTCAAATTTGGCCTTATAGATTTTGATGGAGACGATACGCCTGAATTGGTGGCTAAAATGAGCGGCAGTTGTTGGCTATATACATATGAAGATGGAAAACTCAGATGTCTAATGGATGGTTGGGTATATGGTAATGCCGGCGATCTTGGTTATGATTACGCTCCGGGAAAAGGTATTGTTAGAGATGGGGGAAGTCCTTTTTATGGAGCGTTATACTATAGCGCTTATTTTTCAAAGCATGAAGAAGGTGAGCTGGTGTTAGACTACAAAAAAGAGGAGTATCACTTTGATGATAAAGACGGTGATGGCTTTCCATCTGATGAAGAATTAGAGGGATTTTCAGAGCAGAAAGTTTTCAAGGTGGAGTATACATGTGAAAACGGTGAGAATCTAAGTGAGGAACAAATAAAAGAAAAAATCGATAGTTATGATAGCTACACTTTTGAGTTCTTAGAAGGTACATATAGCTACGAGGAGTTTATAAAAGAGCTTTCATAATCAATTGGAAAAGGGGAAGAATAAGAGAATGAAAAAGAAAGTAATAATTTTAATGATGGCAACAATGATGTTATCCCTAGTTGCATGCCAGCAGGATACAAAAAGCGAAAGTGCAGGGGAATTAGAAGTTGAATCAAATGGTTTAAATACTGAGTTGGTTCAAGAGCAGCAAACGAGCGAAACTAATCAAGAAAACGATTCTGAGATTACAGCTGATACAGAGGGAATAGAAGATGTCGTCGAGGATGATTCATACGATTTTGGAGATATGGACCCGCTGTATGTATCTTACTTGAAAAATGAGATTAGTGTAGAGAATCCCTATGTGGAGGGAGAACCATTAAATATACTGGCCTATAAGGAAGATTATACATCGGAATTTGAGAACGCTACTATTAAGTATGCCTTGGTAGAAGTTAATGGTGATACTAAAAGCGAATTGATAGTAGATATAAGGAGTGATGTTGATCAGCTTATGGAAATACTTACTGTTTCCGATGGAAAACTGATTTTGCTTGATGTATTTGAATCTCATAATATGCGAATGGGAACTAGCGTATATGCAAATGGTGTTGTCTGTGAAGAACGAGGATACGATGATAAGGTGACAGAATATTTTAAATATAAGTTATCCGGAGATCAAAAACCTATAATAACATTTTATAAGGCAGAGGACAGTGATAGTGATTTAACTTATGACTATTATTATCTGGTTGGAAATGAAGATGAGGAGAAAATGATTTCCTCAGATGAAGAATATGAGAGAATAAGAGCTAAATATGTTGGCAACTCATTAGAATTTACTGACATTACAGACTTAGTAGAAAGCCTTTAAGGGTTGAAAAAAGGCGCCGAGAAATTAGAGCATTTTTAAGAAAAGGAATAATAGACCTTATCATCCGAAAAATGTTATTATGGAAGAGGTGGGATGGCCCATCCATTTATAAATAGGAATTAGGTCAATGATAAATACAGAAAAGATAATTGAAAAAGTAATATTAGTTGCAGTCTGCGAGGGTGATGAGGTAGAGGCTAAGGATTCTATAGATGAGTTGGCAGAGCTTTGCGAGACTGCAGGAGCTCAGGTGGTTGGTCAGATTATGCAAAATCTTGAGCGCAGAAATCCAGGTACCTATGTAGGCACTGGTAAGGTTGAGGAGATTGCAGACTTAATCTGGGAGACTGGGGCTACTGGTATTGTGTGTGACGATGAGCTTACACCGGCCCAGATGAGAAATTTGGCAGATGCTCTTGATACAAAAGTTATGGATAGAACCCTTATTATCCTTGATATTTTTGCAGCTCGAGCAGGTACAGCCGAGGGTAAGATTCAGGTAGAGCTGGCACAGCTTAGATATGAGATGACCCGTCTTACAGGATTCGGTAAAAACATGTCTCGAGTTGGTGGTACTGCAGCAGGTGGCGGTGGAGCCATCGGTACTCGTGGACCTGGTGAGAAAAAGCTGGAGATGGATAAGCGTCTTATTGCAGGTCGTATTTCTCAGCTTAAAAAAGAGCTTGCTGATGTGGTAAGTCACCGCGAGCTCACTCGTGCTAAGAGACAGAAAAATGGTGTCCCAGTGGCTGCTATTGTAGGCTATACCAATGCAGGCAAATCATCTCTTTTGAATAAACTTACTGATGCAAATATTTTGGAGTGGGATGCGTTGTTTGCCACTCTTGATCCTACTACTAGAGAGTTGTTTTTAGACAATGACCAAAAGGTGCTCCTTACTGACACTGTTGGTTTCATTAGAAAGCTTCCACATCATTTGGTTGATGCATTCAAGAGTACACTTGAGGAGGCAAAATATGCTGACTACATTATCCATGTTGTAGATGTGAGTAATCCACAGATGGATAGACAGATGGAGATTGTGTACGAGACTCTTGATAAGCTCGGTGTTAATGACAAGCCTGTTATTACCATATTTAACAAGGTTGACAAGGTGCTAGACGAGCACGACTATCATGATTTAAGGGCGGATTACACGGTACACACATCTGTGAAAACTGGTAAGGGCCTTGATAGAGTAAGAGAGATTCTGGCTGAACTTCTCCGAGATGGAAAAGAGTATGTTGAGAAATTGGTTCCATATTCAGAGGCTGGCAGTATTGCGAAAATAAGAGAAAATGGAGAGCTTATTTCAGAAGAATATCGTGAAGACGGAATTTTTATCAAAGCATATATATAATTTTAAAAGAATTTTACGAAATACTTAGACATTCTTTACTAGTCATGTTAAACTATCTTCGGACAAATAAGAAAAGGTTTAATTATTTATTTCTCGTGAAGGAGAAATACGGTAGAAGGAGAAAGAAATGACAATTGCACAATTCTTATCACTGCTAGGTGGAGTGGGCTTGTTCCTTTTTGGAATGTCAATCATGTCCACTGGACTGAAAAATAGTTGCGGTGACAATCTTCAGATAATCTTGGAGAAAGCTACTACAAACAAGCTAGTAGCTGTTCTTGTGGGAATCGCTATGACGGTTCTCGTTCAGAGCTCTTCAGCCACAGATGTTATGGTTATCGGCTTCGTTAATTCAGGCATGATGGCTCTTTCACAGGCTATTGGAGTTATCCTTGGTGCCAATATTGGTACTACAATCACAGCACAGATCACAGCTTTTAATATCGCTACATTCACACCATTCTTACTTTTCATTGGTGCTGTAATGTATCTTTTCATTAAGAATAATCTTACCAAACATATTGGTTCAGTTATCATGGGATTTGGTATGCTCTTTCAGGGTATCACAATCATGAAGACTGCTATTGCACCACTTTCACAGTCGGCGCTGTTTGTTAATTTCCTTACAACACTTAAGAATCCATTTTTAGCATTGCTTTTCGGTATTGCATTTACTGCATTACTTCAGAGCTCATCATCTTCAACAGTTATCTTCCAGGCTTTTGTAGTCCAGGGAATTCTTGATTATGATGTTGCAGTATATTTGGTAATCGGTGCTGCTATCGGTTCTGTTACACCAAACCTTTTAGCATCACTTACAGCCAATAGAAATGGTAAGCGTTCTGCTATTTTGAATTTGTTATTCAATGTTATAAGAGCTCTTGTAATTATTGTGGTTATAAATGTAACACCACTTTTGTCATGGATTCAGTCTACATCAGCTGACCCAGGACGTCAGATAGCTAATACACATACAATCTTTGCGTTGATTGCAGTGTGCATTATCTTCCCATTTACAGATTATATAATCAAGCTTACATACATGTTTATCCCAGAGCTTCCAGAGGAGACTCGTGCAGCAGAGGACAGACAGCTTGTATTTATGTCGCAGGTGACAAACGTACCACCTCATATGGCTATTCACCAGGCACAGCTTGAGGCAGCCAGAATGGGTGCTATTGCAGCTGAGAACTTTGAAAAGGCAATCGATTGCTTCTTTGACTACTCGCCAGAAAAGGTAGAGGATGTTGAGGAGCGTGAGGAGACAGTTAATATCCTCAATCATGCTATCCAGGATGCTATGGTCAAGCTTCAGGCTCTCAATCTTACACCTGAGAACCTCCGTAAGATATCAGCTATTACAATCGCTGTAACTGATATGGAGCGTATTTCTGACCACGCTGAGAATATTATCGAGTACGCTACTCGTATGAAGAATAAAAAGACCAAGCTTTCTAAGAAGGCAGCCAAAGAACTTAAGGATATGGCTGAGAATTCAATGGAAGAAGTTGAGCTTGCACTTGAGATTTTCACTTCAGAGAATTACGAGAGCTTGCCTAAGATAGAAAAATTAGAGGCTAAGGTAGATAAGCAGGAGAAGCAGCTTATCAATCATCATGTAGAGCGACTTATGGACAACAAATGTGAGCCTATCGCCGGAGTTATTTTCTCTGACATGGTTACTGACCTTGAGCGATGTGCTGACCACGCTATCAATATCGCATATGCGTTAAAGGATCACTAGTGGACCAGGGGGACGGGGTTCATGGTCCATTTTATAAAAGGTTAATTTAACCCCTCTTTACCAGATAATTGGTGAAGAGGGGTTTTAGTTTTTTTATATATAGACATTAAGAAAGGTATTTTTATGATTTGGATGTTGATGTTTGTTGGAGCGGCAGTAGCTTCAATTCTAGGAATCATCTATATGACAAATTCCATTGCAAAGTTTAAAGTTATTAAAAATAAACTTGTGGCGTTTTTGATTTTGGTGGCTTTATTTATGATATTTACATTTACTTTGGAATGGATAAATGCCCTTACCATCACAATCTATACCACGGGCTTCTTCTTGATTTTTGGGTTACTTGGAAGAATCGTAAGGCGTTTTTCAAAAAAAGAATTTAAAGTGCATTGGCAAGGACTTTGCGCTATTTTGTCATCTGTTTTGTTTCTAGGTACTGGCTATTACCTGTGCGCAAGTGTGGTGGAAAAAGACTATAACTTGACTACAGAAAAAGATACTGGAGATATAAAAATAGCAATGCTATCCGACTCTCATATTGGCACTACATTTGATGGAGAAGGGTTTGCCAAGCATCTAAAGACTATTGAGGCACAGTCACCAGATATATTGCTTATAGTGGGAGACTTTGTGGATGATAGCTCTAAAAAAGAGGATTTGGAGGTCGCTTGTAAGACTATAGGTGAGATGGATTTAAAGTATGGTGCATGGTTTGCATACGGCAATCACGACAGGGGTTACTTTAATCATAGAGATTTCACAGCAGAGGATTTGGAAAATATACTTCTAGAAAATGGAATCCACATTCTTGAAGATGAATCCGTATTGATTGACGATAGATTTTATCTAGTGGGACGAGCTGATAAGGGATATAATCCTGACCGATTGACAATGGACGAGCTCTTACAGGATTTAGACACCAGCAAATACATAATAGTTATGGACCATGAGCCTGCCGATTATGTTGCGGAGGCCCAGTCTGCTGCTGACCTGGTACTGTGCGGTCACACCCACGGCGGACAGATGATTCCTATCACAAAATTTGGAGTATGGTCAGGGATAGACGACAGTACCTACGGATTAGAGGAACATAATAATACAAATTTCATCGTATCCTCAGGCATTTCCGACTGGGCTATCAAGTTCAAAACAGGAACTAGGTCAGAGTATGTGGTCATAAATGTTAATGCTAGAAAAAGGAATTTAGAATAATAGAAAATGTAATTTGATAGTGAAAAAATATTTGCTGCGTAGTCATAGACAACCTAGACGCGAAATGCTACAATTAAATCTATATGTAGATACTGTGGGGAAATTCTTTAAAAGAGCTGATTTATACGGCTTAAATAGATTTAATGAGTTAGGAGAAATTGTTATGGCACGAGCAGATGCGAGTGGAAATATCGAGCGAGGAGAAGTGGATATTCAGTGGAATACCCAAAGACTTCGCTCGTATTTTAATAAATGTCAGGAAACATATGAT
>NZ_VTVE01000004.1 GCF_010906925.1 Pseudobutyrivibrio xylanivorans
ATAGAAGACTTGTAGAGATCAAAGAACCAGATCAAGCTACAAGAAGATTTACATACGATAGTGAAAATAGAATAAAGGATGTGATTAATCCAAAGGGAATTACATCTATCACAAATGAGTATGACAGCGAGGGACGTACTGTAAAGCAGAGCTTCCCTGATGAGACTGTTATGACTTATGAGTATGATGATGAAAAAAAGACCTGCACTGCTACAGAGCAGAATGGAAATAAGGTCATCTATACCCATGATGAGCTAGGTCGTCATACAAAGACTACCTACTATGATGGTGAGGAAAGATATACTTACAACAACAGAAATCAAAAGACAAGCTATACAGATAAAAGAGGAAATACAACAAGATTTTCTTATGATAATAAGGGCCATCTGACAAAGGTGGTAGATGCTTTAAGAAATAAAACCAGTATTACTTATAGAGCAGATGGTAAGCCACTTGCTGTAAAGGGAGCCAAGGGCGAGGAGTATCACTATGAGTACGATTTAGATGGAAAGCTTTTTGAAATAAGAAATCCTCTTAATGAGACTAATAGATTTATCTATAAAAATGGAAACCTTGCGAAGGCAAAAAATGCAAATGGGGCAGCCACTTTATTTTCTTATGATGAAAGAGGTAACGTAAATACGGTAGAAGACCCAGATGGTGTTAAGACATCATATGAGTATGATGAGCTTAATCGTGTCATCAAAACAGTAAGCCCTAGTGGAGAAGTAACTACCTTTGAGTACGATAGTGCTGATAGAATCACAAGGACAGTAGATGCTCTCGGTAATGAGCGAATCTATACATACGATGCTGCGGGGAAGGTCACATCAGTAACAGAGCCAGATATGACTAAGAGGACTTTTGACATAAATGTCATGGGAAAAGTCTCTAGAGTAGTAGATCAGGCAGGGCGAGTTACAGAAATTAAATATAACGTAATGGGTAAGCAGGAAAAGGTATGCTTGCCTAATGGTGGTGTGATTCTTTATGAGTACGACCCACTTATGCGACTTACTAAAGTCACAGACCCAGAGGGAAGAACCAGGGGATATGACTATGATAAAAATGGAAATGTAGTTGCTGAGTACATAGGGGATATAAAAGTAAGAGCCCTTGAGTATGATGTGATGAATCGAGTGACAAAGGAGACAGATGCCCTTGGTCATACTAGAAGCTTTACTTACGATGAGGCAGGTCTTATTACTTCAGTAACTGATACTTTGGGAAATAAGAGTACTAGAGAATACGACCTCCTTGGACGAGTAACAAAAGAGATAGACCCTCTAGGAAATGAGACAAGCTATACCTATACAAAGCTTGGAAATGTAGAGACAATCACTGATGCAGCAAGTAGAGTAAGAAGATTTGAGTACACAAGGGGCGGAAAGCTTACAGCTATTTATTTTTGCGACAAGCTAGAGCAAGAGCTTTCTTACGATGTTGCCGGGAGAGTTTCTAAAAGAACGTTTGCTGATGGCTATGAAATCTCATATAGCTACGATGCTTTAAGTAGAATTGAAAAAGTAAATGGAACTGATGGAAGAGCGGTATCATACGAGTATGATGCCATGGGAAGAGCAACAAAGGTATCAGATTCAGATAAAGATACTCTCTATACCTACACAGCTACAGGTCGCCTTAAAAGTGTAGTAGATGCTCTTTCAAATGAGACAGTTTATACATACGATGCACTTGATAATCTAAAGAGTATCCATCGAGTGGATGGACTTGCTGATGCCAGTGAGACTAAAGAGGATAGACTTCCAAAGGTAGGAGAAGATGGTCATGTGACAATCTACTCTTATAACCTAGCAGGCCAGCTTACAGAGGTAACAGACGCCTTAGGTCAGAAGGAAACCTATGAGTACGACCAGTATGGAAGACTTGTTACAAAGGTAGATAGAGACAATTATTCTACAGCCTATAGCTACAATGATTTGGGAAGAGTAACAAGAGTAGACTATGCAGATGGAAAGTCTGTGGCTTTATCTTATGATGAACTTGGCAGATTAGATGAGTTTACAGATTGGCTTGGTACGACTTCAATTGAAAGAGATATCTTAGGTAGAGTTATTTCTGTAAGTGACTATAATGACAAGACCGTATCTTATGGTTACGGTAGTTTAAATGAAAGAACAGCAATAGTCTACCCAGATGGTAAAAAGGTAGATTACAGGTATGATGATAAACTTAGACTCACAGAGCTTGTATCAGGTGATGATAAGACAAGCTATAATTATGATGCGTATGGTAGATTAATTAAAAAGACTCTTCCAAATGGAAATGCACAGACCTTTGATTACTTTGTAGGAGGACTTCTTAAGTCTCTTGAAATGTATGATTCAAATGGGCTTATGGATAGATATACCTATGGATATGACAACAAAGGTAATCGAACTAAGGTAAATCGATTTAGAAGAGATTTAGAGAATGTTTCTGGCGAATATATTTATGGATATGATTTAGAAAACAGGCTTACAGATGTAAGTCTTGATGGCAAGCTTATTCGTAAGTACGAATATGATGCATTTGGAAATCGAAGCAGATATATAGATGATGAAGAAGAAACAACCTATAGCTATGATAATATAGATAGGCTTCTTAAAACAGTAAACAGCTCAAAGACTATTTCTTATGAATATGATAGAAGAGGAAATAGGGTAGCCGAATTTGAAAATGGAATATTAGAAAAGAGGTTTTTATTTGATGCCACGAATATGCTTTCAAAGGTTGAAAGTGGCAAAGAAGTTGAGGCTATTTATAGCTACAACGGTATGGGAAAACGCGTGGCTATAAGCAAGCCAGATGAGCAGATAGAGTATCTCCTTGATTTAACAAAGGACTACCACAACATGCTAGAGCGTTCTGTAAATGGTGAGGCGGAATCATACATATATGATAGCAATATAGTATCAATGTCAAAATCGGGAGAAGACTATTTCTACATGTTAGATGAGCTTGGAACTGGTATGTATCTGACTGGAACAGACGGAGCCGCTGTTTCAACTTTTGCATACGATGAATTCGGTAGAACTGTTAATCCAGGAAGTGGAAAGCATGAAGGAATTGCTTACACTAAAAGTGGAAATATCATCCAGCCGCTAGCATTCACAGGATATCAGCAGGATGAGATGACTGGCAATTATTATGCTCAGGCAAGATACTATGATGCTGAGGTGGGTAGGTTTGTTTCTAGAGATAAAGAGAGATTCATATATATCTATAATAGTAAAACAGAAAATTTATATTCATATTCAGAGAATAGACCGTTAAACTATATTGATCCAACAGGAAATATAATATATACGCCATTGGAAGGCACGGAAGCCCATTTGATAATCGAAGAATATGCTTGTGAGACGTTGGGGGCATATACTGAATATAGGATAGATGGAGCTTCTTTCTGTGGCACAGGTCTATTTGGAAGGGCTGATATAATTTTGGTGAATGGATTAGATGCTGAGGTATATGAGATAAAACCAGTAACATATGCTAATGGAAGTAGAAGAGCGCTAGCGATGATCCAAATAGAGACTTATGTAAATGCAATAAATAATGATGCGTATGATAATAAATTACGATTGGGAGTAGAAGGAGCTATTCCAGGAATAAGCTATGATTGTAGTTTTGAGAATATGTATGCACCATCTGTAGTTCATCCAGGAATGTATATACAGTATTATGCTGATGGAGATGGTCTTATTCTCTATAGATATGTAGAAAAAGAGAAGATTCCAGATAATTATCAGCAAATAGTTATGTCAGAAGAGCTAGAATCAAAATTAGAGAAACGTGTAAAACAAGTTAAGTTTGCAACAGTTTTAATTCAAGCATTAGTAGCATGGAATAGAATAAATACAGCATCTGATGCATCGTCGACATATGCAGGGCAGGATTTGCTTTATTGTGAGGACGGTGAATATACCTATACTTATGAGTTGCACAACACTCCGACGCAAGACTTTCTTGATTCGTTCTTTTTGGGTTTACCTATGGATGGGATGATGCCTGTTCCAGTGCTATAGTGAGAAAAGAAAAAGGAGATTCACTATGAATAATTCGGCTAAAAAGAAGATAATTGAAAAGATAGTAGTAGAAGATGCCAAAAAACATGGATTTACATGCAAAAGTATAAGAGGTGGTTTAGGGATAAAGTATTTGGCTATATTCGGAAGAAAGAAGAATGGCGTTGCTCAAGGATTTGATATATATGAAAACGTGATTAAGGAAGGCAATTTAACGATGCTTATCATGGGTAAAAAAATAGAGACAACTTATCATGATGAAGAATCTTTTGAAATTGCAATGAAGTATTACGCTGATTATTTAAACAATCATGGATATGAAGATTTAGATGCAAATGCGGTAGCTCCTCGATTTGAAACTCCAGATAGAATCAGATTACGTGATGAGTACGTAATTATGGCACAGCATTTTAATGAAAAATGTGGGAATTTGAATGACGATGGGTATCTGGAAGAGGTTAGGCAATATCTTACGGAAACATTCAATTATGATTTTGAAGAGGTAAAAGAGGACTTATTATTAATTACTGCAGCTTTTGCAACATATATAGCAAGGATATATTCTAATGCAACTTTAAAGGAGGCTGATAATGATCTCTTGTTGGTTCATATAAGTACCACTTCATACGGAAGAGTTATGGAGAGATATTTTAATCCATTGAATACTATTAAAGGAATCTATGATAGGAAAGATATTAGTTTACTTGATATATTTCTTGGGTATTTTAAAAAATAGTAGCCAAGCAAAAAGAAGCGCAGTGATTGACTCTATTGCAGCATAGTCAAGTAAATGGACAAATCTATAATGGACCACTAACCCCGTCCCCATGGATCCAGGTGGAAATATAGCAAGCATGACAAGTATAGATAAGGAAGGTGTACTTGATAAATACTTCTATACATACGATAACAGCGGATACATCTCTGAGATTAATAGAAACAGAAGAGCGCTTGATGCTGTATCAGGAAAATATGAGTATAGCTATGATGCAATAGGTCGCTTAATAAAGTCCACACTTGATGGTGCCATAAAGGCAGAGTATCAGTACGATGCATTTGGAAATAGAACATCTCTTACAGAAGGAAACACAAGTACAACTTATAGCTACGATGTGCTTGATAGACTTCTTGAGGTAAATGAACTAAATAACAACCAGTCTGTTGTCAAAACCTACGACTATGATAAGAGAGGCAATCAGACAAATGAGTATGTAGATGGTGTTTTAAATAAGACCTTTACTTTTGATGCAACAGGAATGATGTCAAAGGTAACTGATGCAGTAAAAGGTCAGCAGGAAGATCTTTATAATGGACTTGGATTTAGAGTAGAAACAACAAGACCTGAAGAGCATATCGAATATCTCTGCGATTTATCAAAGGATTACTTTAACCTTTTAGAGCGCACAGTAAATGGAGAAAAAGAAAGCTTTGTCTATGATAAAAATGTAATTTCAATGTCAAAGAAAGGAAGCAACTTCTACTACCTTCAGGATGAGCTTGGAAGCCCAATGTATCTAACAGGTACAGATGGAGTAGCAGTATCCTCATATGCCTTTGATGACTTTGGAAGAAACATAGACCCAAGAACAGGCAAGCAAAAGCATGGCTATACCAAAGATGGCAACATCATTCAGCCATTTGCCTTCACAGGCTACCAGGAGGATGAATTCTCAGGCCTTAAGTTTGCCCAGGCTAGATTCTATGATGCAAGGGTAGGTAGATTTGAGTCTAGAGATAAGGTAAAGGGATTCACACATGCTCCATTTACCCTTAATAACTATAGCTACTGTTTCAATAATCCACTTGGATTAGTAGATAGAGATGGCAACTGGCCAGAATTGTTAGAAAACGCTTGTGACTGGGTAGCCGATAAAGCAAGTGATGCCGGAAAAGCGATTAGTGATGCTGCAAGTGATGCCGGAAAAGCGATTAGTGATGCTGCAAGTGGCGCCAAAAAAGCGATTGGAGATTTTGCAGAAGATACAGTAAACGGAGTAAAAGCAGTAGGAAAATTTGTATATGAACATCCTAAGGAAATCGCTATTACAGCAGCAGCTGTGGGTGTAACGCTTGCAACAGGCGGCGCAGGAGCTGCATTATTTGTTGCAGGAGCTAGCGTGACCTGTGGAGCAGTGAATGCATATACTACTGAAGGAGATAAACAAGATGCTTTTGCGCAAGGAATGATGCTTACATCAGTAGGTTTGACAGCCGGATATCTTAATCCCGCAGGAACTGCAATGGGACTTGGTGGACAATTTGCAGCTGATGTCTTTATTAACAATAAAATATCTTCACCAGAAGTATATGTAGCAGCAGCTGTTGGAGGTTCAGTGGGGAATATTGATGTGAAGGGCGCGAATGCACTTGGAGGCATGGCAGCTGGATTAACTAATAACATTCTTTCGGGAGAAAGGATTTCGATATTTGATGTTATTCGATCAGGAGTTATTGGGGGTATGTTTGATGGTCTAAACCTTGGATTAGAAATCTCACCTGCTTCAATAAAGTATGGAATAAACTCTATTTTTAATCCTCTTTATTATTCTTCAAATGCAGGCGGCCAGACTATTGGAAATATATTGGATGACATAGGAAGAGCGGTATTTGGGCTGAATGGAAGTAGCGATATAGGAATGAATATATTAAATTCGATTACCGATGAAATATGTTCAGATGATTAGCGAATATTTTAAGTTGAGGATATTAGTATGGATTATCAAAGTATTTTTAATTTATATTTTTATTTGATTTTAGTTGGTTTCCTAGGGATGCTAACAGTAACAATTGTTTTGTGGAAAAGCAAATCAGACTTTGACAAGTACGAAAAGATTCGAAATAGCAAGTATAAAGAGCAGATTATTTTGGGTTATAGACTTGTCTTTACAGCAGTTACAATAATAGCGCTATTTACAGTAGTAGTTCCTTTAGTGAGTGATAAAAAAAGTATTAATAATAAAACTTATAATATTGATTATGGTCAGGTAGTTTATATATCGAAAGATAGAGGACCATATGGATTAACAAAACTATTTCGTATCGAAACTGACGGGAAAATATTAGAAGTTGATGTATTAAAACGAGATAAGAAAATTTTAAAAGGTGATTACGTGAAAGTAACTTGGCTAGAAAATTCTAAAGAGGCAGTCGTGGAAAAATGCGATAAAGAGGAATAATGGACCACTAACCCCGTCCCCTTGGTTCATTAAAGATGATTCGTTTTCTTTGATATTAATATTGTTGACACTGTTTTTTGAAGGCATGTCTGTTTTCTTTTTTGCAATATTTGAAATTGGAATGCGACATATCTCGTGAAAAATACGGGGCAATAAAGGACTGCTTAACTTCAGTAGCTTCTAAGGATGGTTTGATTAGATGATAGATTCAGGCTTAAAAAAATATGCGGGATTAATTAAGCTATACATTTTTATGCTAGCTGTTGTAAGTGTACCTGATATTTTCATGTCAATAATGTCGAACAAAAACCAAGAGATATCTATGGTCCAATGTGGACTTTTGACATTATTATGTGTGCTTTCGGTATATGCTGAGAAGAGCAAACTTGATGTGAATAAAATACAAATTATCTTAGCAGTAGCTACAGTAATTGTTTTTTCGGGTAGCTATATTGTTGTTGTTCGACAGTTATTTGTTATGGGGATATCATTGCTTTTTTCATTATTAACATTTCCAATCGTAATTATTGCTTGGATTATATGTTATAAATATAATCGTTCCACTAGAAAAGGAACGACTCAAGGAACGACAGTAACTCAAACATCTATTATTTCAACAATAGCAGCAGCGTCATTTTTATTTGGTAGAAAGTATATTGTAGACTCAAGTCCAGAAAAATTTGCATGTATTTGGATGATTGGTACTATTTTTCTTATGTTAATGATGGTGTGGTTTTATTCTTTTGTGGTTGTAAAAATAAAGAATATAGAAGAAGAGAATAAAGATAACTAATACCACAAATAGATGGTGAAGCTAAGGGGTATTAGTATGGATTATCAAAGTATTTTTAATTTTTATTTTTATTTTAATATAGTTGGATTCTTTGGAATGTTAATAGCAACAATTGTTATGTGGATAAGCAAATCAGGCTATGATAAGTACGAAAAGATCCGAAACAGCAAGTATAAAAAACAGATTATTATGGGTTATAGACTTGTCTTTACCGCAGTTACATTAATGGGGTTATTTACAGCAGTAGTTCCACTAGGGAGTGATAAAAAAAGTATTAATAATAAAACGTATAATGTTGATTATGGTGAGGTAGTTTACATATCGGAAGATAAAGGACCATTTGGATTGAAGAAACTATTTCGTATTGAAATTGACGGAGAAACTTTAGAAGTTGATGTAATAAAAAGAGATAAGGGAATTTTAGAAGGCGATGATGTTAAAGTGACTTGGTTAGAGCATTCCAAAAGTGCAGTCGTGGAAAAATGCGATAAAGAGGAATAATGGATCACTAACCCCGTCCCCTTGGTTCATTAAACTATTAGACAGCATGCAAAAGATTTTGTTTATGATAATGCGGAGAAAGTAGAATCTGTTGTTTCTGACGGAATAGATTGGGTAAAAGGATAGTTTGATTAAATGATTGATTCTGATTTAAGAAAACACGTTGGAATAATAAAGGCATATACCATAATGCTAGCTATTGTATGTGTACCGGATATTATTATGTCAATAGTATTAGATAAGGTTGAGGAATTGTATATGAATCAGGTGTTACCGACAATTCAGTGTGGTCTCATGACATTACTGTGTGTGCTGATAGTATATACAGAGAAGGCAAAACTTGATTTGAAAAAGCTACAGATTATATTAATGATAGCCACGGTGATTGCTTTTATTGGCTACTATAGTAATATTGTACGTCAGTTGTTTGTCATGGGGAAGTCATGGCTTTTTTCATTCTTAATATTTCCTATTATAATCATCGTATGGATTATATCTTTTAAATATAATAAATCCAATGCAAAAAAGAACATACAAAACGCAACCGCGACTCAAACCTCTATTATTTCGACGGTAGCAGCTGCTACATTGTTGTTTAGTAGAAAACATTTGAAAGGTTCAAGCCCAGAACAGTTTGCGCATATTGACCTGATAGCTGCTATTGCATTTATGATATTTACAGTGTATATATATTCTTTTGTGGTTGTAAAAATAAAGAATATAGAAGAAGAGAACAAAGATAACTGTTACTACAAATAGAGGGTGAAGCTAAGGGCTATTAGTATGGATTATCAAAATGTTTTTAATACTTATTTTTACTTGTGTATATTGGGCTTTATCTGCATATTATTTCTAACGATTATTTTATGCGCTAGTAAAGCAGAGTTTGATAGGTATGAAAAAATCCGTAATAGTAAATACAAAGATCAGATTATAATAGGATATAGAGTTGGGTTTATAGTATTTACAATTGTGACGTTTGTTTTATTAATAATGCCCAACTTGCGTGATAAAAAGAGTATTAATGAGGAAACTTATAATGTCAGTTATGGCAGTATTGTGAATAATGTAACTAGTGGTGCGCCATTTGGCTTGACTAAATATATTGATGTTGAAACAGAGGAGACTGTTTTGGAGTTAAATGCACTTAAAAGCTACAAAGGGATTTCAAAAGGCGATTATGTGAAAGTGACTTGGTTAGAGCATTCCAAATGTGCCGTCGTGGAAAAATGCGATAAAGAAGAATAATGGACCAATAACTCCGTCCCCTTGGTTCATTACGGGCAACCAAAAACAGTTGAGGAATGTAGAGAAAACTTTTTAGATTATATTTTGGAAGAAAAATGACAGTGATGGGGTGGAATAGTGAAAAATAAAATTCAAACAATAATTCAAGGTTTACTGTGGATTGTTACGATTGTCCCAGCGGCCTATGTAATGAAGAATTGCATAAGTGCATTTTTTAATGGAACATATCATGGATTCAACAGTGATGAAAAGATTTATGGTTTTAATGCATTTGTAGATGTACTACTCAGTTATATAGCATTTGAATTTATATTCTTTGTTATATGGTTTATATGCCTTGTTATTATTATCGTATATACGATTAGGCTTCACAAGAAACACACATAGTAAAGAGCCGATAGTTAAAAGGCACATAGTATTAATGGACCACTACCCCCGTCCCCTTGGTTCATAATAATCGGAGAAATAATGCAAATGAATTACGAGGAATTAGCAGGGAAGATGACCTTGTTAGTTGAAAAATATATCCCTGAAAGATCTGATTTAATAAAATTGATTAATGAAGACAACGATAGTGTTAAATATATCCTAGCGGAAATTGACAGAAATAAAAATCAGAATTATGAAACAAGTGATTTAGAACTATTAAAGGAAATCGCTTATTATTTTTTATAATTAGATATGGCAGTATAGTCAAGAGCTGCATTACATGAGGAGTTTTCCTCTGAAGGATTATCAAATAGAAACGCTCAAGATTTATGACGGGCATGGGGGATTATGACAATGCATGATAAATATATATTAAATCGTATAGGGCAGATTTTATAAATAAAGAACTAATATTTGAAGTTGCTAATGATATAAGTGATGAAGGTAGCACTATATGTTTTGTTGATGTGTTGACACATTCTTTTAAATGCATAATAGAAGACAATATTATTATAGATATAACAGAGCAAGGGATAGATGATTTTATTGTCGAAAATAGCAAGGAACTTAGCGAGTTGATTTTACTGGGGAGATGAAGATATGCAGTTTGACAACATAAAGGATATAACAAGTTTTTTGCTTTTTCTACGAGATAAAAACGAGATAGATGAGTGTTTATACAAGGATTTTACCTGGTTTAGCACAAATAAATACACTACCAGTTCAGAATATTTTGGAGAATTAATGGTGTTTTTAGAATCAATAGTTGATTCTGATTCCATGAAAAAGGATAGGGATGAGATTTTGGAACTTATAAATATTTTACAAGGTTATTTTGAATAAAAGTAACCGCATAGACAAGATTGGCTAAGAAAAAATGATAGATGAAATGATAAAAAGTATTATGTCTTATCCCAATGGGACAAGTCTAAAAATCTTCTGGGAAAAACAATCATTAGAATTAATTGGGACTATCGATACGGTGTATGAAAGCTGTAATTGTTTAGATGAGGATGATCCTAATTATATGGACTATTACGCATGTGCAATGAAAGTCACAAAAGTAAATAAAGCTTCTGGTGATTATGATAAGAAAATAGGTGATTTGGTGGAAATATCTATAATTAATTGCCCTGATAAAATTGAATTATTAAATGATCAAGTGATATGGTCAAAAAACGCAAAGAATAATTATAGAAAATGATTGGTTAACCCCGTCCCCTGGTTCACATACAGATGATTATGATTTTAAGAGGATTAGGATGATTAAGACATCAAGGAAACAAAAGATTTTTATTGTATTATTTCTGATAACTGTGGTATGCCTTTTGTTTATAAAGATACTGTCAATTGGGTTTTGGCATGATGATTATCATTACAGATTTAGCCTTGAAGAAACTAGGATAGTTATTGATGGATATCATGGTGAAGATGAATATGTAGAAGTACCGACACATTTAGGTCCATTTAACGTGAGTTTAACGAGTGGAGTGTATGATAATAATTCAATTATAAAAAAGATTTTTGTTCCCATGGGATTGTCGGAGGGATACGTATTTGATAATTGTTCAAATTTACATGAAGTAGAATTTGAACAGGGTATTACTTCAATTAATACTAGATTTAAAAAGTGTTATAATTTAGAGAAAGTTATTATACCTGAATCAGTAACAGAAATAGGCGTGTATGCATTTGCGTCTTGTAAAAATGTAAGTGATGTAAAGATACCAACATCAGTTAAATATATAGGATTAGATGCATTTTATAATACGAATTTTGAAACGCAACATGCTGATAATAAGTATTACATAGTGGGAGATGGAATTTTACTTTTTTATAATGGGCCACAGGATTGCATTGTTATTCCTAAAGGGATAAGGCAATGTAGTCACTTATATTTTGAAGATAAAGAAACTTGTTATGTATATTATCCAGAAACAGTTACGGATGCATATTTATATATACCGAAGAATGTTGTTGCGTATTTTGGAGACGAGGCAATAAACTTTAGGGCTATAGATGACTATCAATATTTTGCAGGATTGTTTGTGGCTCCAGCAGGTTCATATGTAGAAGAATACTGTAAAGAGAATAATCTGAAATTCAGAACAATGACTGAAGAAGAGGAAAAAGAGTGGCGAGAGAAGACTGAAGTAGCAGCTTCGGAGATAACTTATCAGGATGAATAGATATAGGTATAGCTTTTTATGAATAGAAAACTTATAGTTGGATTACTTATTGCGGCGATTGTTATTGGAGGTTGTTGTTTTTTCTTCAGTAGAAACAATAAAAAGGAAGTATATCAAAAAGAATATTTGTATCAATTCTATGCTCATAAAGAAGGGGATGATGTTATATTTTATGAGCCTGGATTGCTGATGTATTTATCTGGTTATAACTTATATACAAACTCTGATGCTTCCTTGGAAGATTTGGAAGAGTCATATTTTAGCAGAAACGAGTTATTTGATAATTACATTTCTGTATTTGCTTTGATGAAGCCTGATAATATAGAAGAAACATTTTCTGAAATTACAGAGCGTGAATTAGGAAAATCATATTTTAATATTTCGCTAGATGAAGCGAAAAAAATAAATGATATATTTCTTGAACAGCAGAGTTTAGTGACTGATTATTATGGAGATTCAAGGATACTTTTATACAATTTGTCGGATGAGCAGCGGGAAGAATTCTATAAAAAATATGAAGATTCGTCTTATGTTATTGAGGATTCTGTGATGGAGACAACGGAACCATATACAGGACATAAGCACCAAGAGTTTCAGGGGATTGTTAAAGAGATAAATGGAAATGAGGTAGTAATCAGAGTTTTAGATGGGAAAAGAATTTGCCAGTATAGTGGAATATATGATGATATATCATTTGATATACAGGATTATGTAGCGTTTGATTTTTATTTTTTTAAAACTGGAATCGAAGAAGAGACTAGGAGCGAATGGACAGGTGTTGAGTTTGAGAACATAAAAATAATCGACGAACCAAAAAATTTTGATATAGATGCGTATTATGCTGATGAATATGAAAAGAAAAAGGACCTTATTATAAAGGTGTTAGTAGTTGCGTTTTATAGTTTCGTTTTAGTTGTATCAATGGTGTATTTCTCTAGGAGACAACGTGAGAAATGGAGTTCTTAGTATATGAAAAACAATATTAAATTCAAAAATTTACAGGTTAGCTATGATATGGAAATTAGCACAGTAGGTGTTAATTCTATTGTCATAGGAAATAGACCACATGATGATATTTGTATAACTGAAAGTCAAAGCAAGAGCTTTGCAGTTACTATAAATAGAATAAATGATGGATTTGAAGTGACTTGTGATGATGAAGAGATTCCTGTTTTCATCAATGGTACCTTGGTCCAAAAAGAGGATAGTTTTTTTGCACCGGGGACTTTTCTATCTATTGATGGTATTCCTTTCTATTTTGAGGAACATGCAATAAAAACATCCATGTCATTTAAGCTAAAGACTACCTTTAATTTTAAGGATTTATCTGAATCAGGAAAAGCTATGGTTTATCCTGAGTTTTATCGTAATGTCCGTTATTTATATGAATTGCCAGAGGATAAACTAGAGGTGCTTAATCCGGAGAATCCTCCACAAAAGCCAAAGAACAATCTTTTGATGACACTGACTCCACTACTTGTTTCGCTGGCGCTGATGATATTTGTCAGATCTAGAATGATGCATGGCGGTATGATGTATGTGCTTTATTTTGCAGGCACTATGATTGTTGGCGGATTGATGTCAGTTTGGACATATTTTGAGAGTGGAAAGGATTTTAGGAAAAAGAGCAAAGAGCGTATCCAGGTATATGCTGACTACATAAGCAAAAAAGAAGAGGAAATTCAGAAACTCCGCGACGAGGAAAAATTAATTTTTACAAAGCGAAATCCTTCTGTGGAGGAGACCGTAGACAGAATAGAGTCATTTTCTCCAAATCTTTTTGAAAAGCAAAAAGGTCAAGAGGATTATTTGGATGTAAGAATTGGTACTGGAAGTGTTAAATCTCAAGTTCAAGTTGAATATAAAAAACAAGAGTATCTCCATGTATATGATGAGCTGATTAAATATCCAGAATTCTTACATGATAAATACGAGTACATAAATGATATGCCTGTCACATTGCCACTCGGTCAGAAAAATGCAGTGGGTTTTGTAGGAAATAGAACAAAGCTATATCAGATTATGAAAAATATGGTTCTCACCATTGCAGGCCAGGAATCTTTTACTGATGTAAAAATGATGTTCCTTTTGGATGAAGTATATGCTCCATATATGGAATGGGTGAGATGGCTTCCAAACACATACGATGAAAATACTGGCATGCGATTTGTCATGTATGATGATGCTAGTAGCAAGGGTGTTTTGGAGTATTTGTATTCGGAAATATCTAGCAGAGATGGTCTTAAGAAAGAGCAGATAGATGAGTTGCCAGATTATGTGGTATTTGCTTTTAGATCTGAAAGATTGTCAGAGCATCCTGTAAGCAAATATTTTGAGGAAGCTCGAAAGCTAGGATTTACATTCCTGTTTTTCGAGGAAAAAGAAGAGTTCTTACATAAATCATGCGAATTAGGCGTGTTCCTTGATGATGACCTTTATAGCGGATATATTCAGGATATAGCTGATGGTACTATTGTGCAGAATTTTACTTATTCTCATGTCAGCAAGGCCACTGCTGAGAGTTGTTCTAAGAAATTGGCTCCGGTTTATATAAGGGAACCATCTCTTGAAAACAATCTTAGAAAAAATATTTCTTTGTATGAGCTTTTGAATATTAATTCTGTGGACGAATTGGAATTATCCGATAGATGGAGTTCTTCAAAAGTATACGACAGCATGGCTGCTCCTCTTGGTGTTAAAACAGGAGGGGAGATGGTCTATTTGGATATTCATGAAAAATATCATGGACCTCATGGACTGGTTGCAGGAACAACAGGTTCAGGTAAATCAGAGATTCTTCAAACATACATATTGTCAATGGCTACACTTTTCCATCCATATGAAGTTAGCTTTATTATCATCGACTTTAAGGGCGGTGGAATGGCAAATCAGTTTAGAGATTTACCTCATTTAAATGGAGCGATAACAAATATTGATGGTAAACAAATCAATCGCTCATTGATGTCTATAAAGGCAGAGCTTGTTAAGAGACAGGAGCTTTTTGCCAAGTATGATGTAAATAGAATTGATGATTATATCAAGCTATATAAAGATGGAGTGGCTGAGATTCCATTACCACATTTGATATTGATAGTGGATGAGTTCGCAGAGTTGAAAAGCGAGCAGCCAGAGTTCATGAAAGAGCTAATCAGTGCAGCACGTATCGGTCGAAGCCTTGGTGTGCATTTGATTTTGGCAACACAAAAGCCAGCTGGCGTTGTAAATAATCAGATTTGGAGTAACTCAAAATTCAAGCTTTGCTTGAAGGTGCAGGACAAATCCGATAGTAAGGAAGTAATCAAATCACCTCTTGCAGCAGAAATTAGAGAGCCAGGTAGAGCATATTTCCAGGTTGGAAATAATGAAATATTCGAGCTGTTTCAGTCCGCATATAGTGGAACTTACATTACAGATGGCAAAGCAAAGGCTGTTAAAAAATACGAGATATCTACAGTAGATTTAGCAGGAAGAAGAAGCACTGTATATTCTCAAGAGCCAGCGCAAAATGATAATACGGTTACAGAGCTTGACGCAATAGTTGAATATGTAAACGAGTATTGTCAGAAGGAAAAGATAGAAAAGCTGCAGGAAATCTGCTTGCCACCATTGCCTGAAATAATTGAGTATCCAAATGATTTTGAATCAAATGGCACTGATGTAATTGTTCCAATAGGTGTATATGACGACCCTACAAGACAGGCACAGAGAATTTTACAGACAAACTTTACTCAGAATCATACATTTATTTTGGGCTCTTCACTTGCAGGAAAGACATATCTTCTTCAGTCAATGATATATGGTTTGGCGTCAAAATATTCGCCAGATGAAGTGAATATTTATATCCTTGATTTTGCATCAATGGTCCTCAAGAGTTTTGAAAAGCTCAATCATGTGGGAGCATTTATAAATCTAGCCGAAGATGAGAAGCTGAACAATTTTATTGAGCTCATGCAGAAAATCATTAACGATAGAAGAGAAGTACTATCAACTGTTGGTCTGAGTTCATTTGGCGCTTACAAGGAAGGCGGAAACAAAGATTTACCTCAGATCGTTATCTTCCTTGAAAACTATACAGCTTTTAGAGAGACATATCCTAGGTTGGAAGAGCAATTTATAAAGATTTGCAGAGATGGTGTTGCTCTTGGCATTTCCGTTGTAGTCACCAACCAGCAAATGTCAGGTTTGGGCTTTAAACTGTTGACTAATTTTGCAGTTAAAATTGCTATGAATTGCAATGAAAGAGCTCAGTATTCTGCTCTGCTTGATAGATGCAAGATTCAACCAGACGAATTCCCAGGTCGAGGTCTTTTAAATATCGATGGTGATATTTTAGAATTCCAAAGCTATCTTGCTTTTTCAAAAGGCAAAGAGGTTGAACGTCTTTCAAAGATTAATGAGTTTATAGAATCTACCAATGCAAGGTATCCAGGAAAGGTGGCTGAATCTGTTAAGTATATTCCTCCACATTTGGATGATGACTATATTGAAAGCAGATTTGGAACAGCCAAGATGACTGATTTTAAGATGCTTGTTGGACTGGCATATTCAAATATTGAGCCAGTTTACAATGATCTGTTGTCGGACAACATAACAGCTATATTTGGTCGCGAAGATTTGGGTCGAGGCAAATATGTGAACTATGTTGTTGAGAAATTGTTGGCTAGTGCTAAAAACTGTCCTGTGGAATTGCATGTATTTGATTCTAGCGAGGGAGCAATGGAGCGCTTTAGCGACAATCCAGCTGTCAAGGAATATACCAACAGTATCATGGAGGTTGTTGATGCAGTAAATGACATACGTGATATAGCTGCCAATCGAAATGAAAAAATGCAACGAGGTGAAAGCATTGACGATGAGCCGTTGATTGTTGTGGTTTTAAACGATGCCAAAGCTGCAGAGATATTAGAAAAACATGAGACTGCAAAGAATGCATTTAATGAGCTGGTAACACTCTATAGCAAGTGTAAGGTATCCTTTATATTTGCCAATGTTCCAAATGTTGCACTTACTCCATTATCAGGCAAGGTATATATGATGATTAGAAATAGTGCAAATCTAATTTTCTTCGAAGACATGGTAAACATTAAATTTATATCTATACCAAATAGTATTGTTAATCAGGTAAAGAAGAAAAATGGAAAGGGCGATGCTTATTACGCCAAGGGTAACAAGCTTATTAAAACAAAGACTATGGAGTGGAAGTAGAGGGATTTTCTATGACAGATAAAATAATAATTATGTTTCACTGTGGCGGAAAATCTATAGATGTGGAAATTCCAAGCAGTATAACAGCAAATGAATTAATTCATGGATTAAATGTAGGCTTTAATCTAGGCATCGATGAGTCTAATGAATCGGAGTGTTTCCTGCGCTCCGAGAATCCATTAGCCTTAATCAAGGGTAATATTGAAATTTCAGAGCTAGGGCTTAGAAATGGTAGTTCTGTATATTTAAGATAGTTAAGAAATGTTATTTGGCTTAGGCCGAATAACATTTTTTTTGCGGGTTTTAGCGTCCTTTAGAATTGTAAATATCCCTAATTTATAATAAAATATGAAATAATTGTGAATTCTGTTAATAGTTCAATTGGTATTAGTTTTGAGTTTTATGCATTAGGGAGTACAGCTTAATAAGATGAAGTATGATGCATTTATTAGCTATAGGCATTTGATGCCAGATGAGTATGTAGCTAAGAAAGTACACAAGGGTTTGGAGACTCTTAGGATTCCTAAAAAGATACAAAAAGAAATTGGGAAATCTAGGATCAATAGAGTCTTTAGAGATATGGAAGAGCTTCCAGTAGGTAGTGATCTGGGAGCCAATATTATGGCTGCTTTAGAGGAGTCAGAGTATCTGATTGTTATCAGTTCACCTAAGACAAAGGAGAGCTATTGGTGCAATCAGGAAGTTGAAAATTTTGTGCGAATGCATGGACGAGACAAAGTTCTTGTTGTTCTTGCAGAGGGGGAGCCTTATGAATCTTTTCCTGAGCAGTTGCTCAAAGATGAAGAAGGCAATGCGGTAGAGCCATTTGCAGCAGATTTTCGTGGTACTACAAGAAAAGAAATAAATAAAAAGGCTAAGACAGAGTTGGTGCGACTTGCAGCAGCTATTTTAGGCATTGATTTTGATGATTTAAAGCAGCGTCAAAAAGAACGCAAAACCAGACGCAATATGATTCTTGCCCTTGGTGTTGCTGCATTTGCTTTTGTATTCGGTGGATTTAGCGTTTACAATTTGGCACGAATAAACGAAGAGTATCAGCAAAAGCTTGTTAATGAGTCCAAGGTACTTGCGGCCAAATCAGCAGATGTTCTTGAGACTGGCGATAGAAAGACTGCAGCTCTTATAGCTATGGAGGGCATCCCAGAAAGTGGTGAGAGACCTCTGGTTCCAGAGTCTCTGTATGCTTTATCAAAGGCTCTTGGAGTTTATGATTATAATACAGTCTTATCTAGTGAGACGGTTATTAATGCAGATTATTCAATCAAGAAATTTTGCAACAATGCAACTAACGATATAGTGGGCATATTAGATGACAATGGCAATGTTTACGTATGGGATTTGAAAGCCGGTGAGATGCTATATGAGATTCAGGCAGAATACGTTAACGGCATTTTGGTTCCTGTTTTTGACATAGGGATTACAGAGGAAAGCTCCACCTTGGTGGTAGTATCCCAAAATGGTGTCAGGGGCTATGATTTGTCAGGTTCCATGGTTTATGAATATACACTAGAGCAACCAATATTAGAGGGCAAGGTTTCTGAGTATAATAATTGTCTTGCAATAGAATATGCTGAAAATGGCGTCGACTATTACCCAGATACTGTGGCAGTTATTTCTCCTGAAGATGGTAAGGAGCTTGGCGTCTACCACAATGACTGCCCTGCGCCTTATTCAGATGTAATTGATTTTATCAATACAGGTTCTATGGTTATTGTTGGGCATATGCAGATGGATGGAGAGGAAAACTATGTATCTGTTTACGATACCGCCCATGAAGAATTCAACAATAAAAATTTATTAATAAAAAATGATACGACAATTTCTGCAGGATTTGCTTTTACCGCAGATGACGTTGGAGTAATAATTGCATCTGCTCCATATGAGACCATTGGAGATGGCAGAGAGATATCAGTTGATTTGCAATATTATAGTTTGGCTTATGATAACAGAACTTGGAATACTACAGTTGACTATTACATACAGTATTCAAACAAACTGGATTATCAAATAGAAATCTTGGGTGATGGAAAGCCATTTGAGAAGTCTCTGATTACCGCTGGCCGATCTATTTATATAGTGGATAACGCTACAGGAGAGATAGTTGATCAGATTAAGTCGGATTCGCTATTTAGTGACACAATTGTTGGTGGTGATATTTTTGCAGTATCTACAGAGGCAGGTTTCCTTAGATTTTATATATATTCAGAAGGAGTCAAAAATCCGTTTTTTGAGCGCAAGCTGGCTAGCAATATTGCCCAAATCGGTATGACCGATACGAAATTTATAACCATAGACGGGACAAGCCCTAGCGCCAGAATATATTACTCTAATAATACCCAGTATTTTGATAAAACCTATACGGTGGATGGATATAGTAATGACGGAATGAGTAGTCCAGATGGAAAATATTACTATATCGCTTCTGAGGAAGAAAACAATTCTTCTGGAAGGATTTTTACAGTTTGTAAATCAAGCAACCATAAAAAAGTAGGTGAATTTAGGGCGGATTATGCATATTATAGCGGCGTTCAGTTTATAGACAACGACACCATTTTTGTGCCTACCTATGATTTGGAATTGATTTTTTATTCTATATCAGAGGACAAAAAAGAAGTTATAAAAAGTGATATAGATGCCAAAGATTTTGGAATGAATGTATCGGACAATAAAAAATACTTTGTGTTATTTAGTTATAAGTTTGCAGATGTTTACGATTTAACTACAAGAAAAAAAGTATTACACAAGGATTTTGATTACGATATTTCTGCTTGTACTATTACTTCGGCTGGAGATTATTTCTATTTATTTGACGATGAATATCGCGTACATAAGATAGATACTAAGACAGGCGAGGATGAGCTTTTTGACCTAGGTTATGGCGTGCTTGAGCTGGCAATCAGTCCTGATGACAGCAAATTGATTATTAATTGCGATGACAATAAATTAAGAGTGTTAGATGCTAAGAGCAAAAAAGAAAAAGTTGCTTTTGATTTTGTAGCTAATCGTGAGGGCTATCTAAAAACTTCGCCAGATGGAAAATATGTATTTGCTCAGTCTTCCAACAATTTTTTCCGTATATACGATATAGAAAAGGGCACTATTGTCCTTTTGACTGATGCCATCGATTCCAAAATAAGACGTATCTCGTTTAATGAGGAAACGGGAGTGCTGGCAGTGTCTACAGTTGCTGATATGTATTTGCTTGATATGAAATCAGTAGGTTTGCTGGCATATGTACCTTCTGGCAGATTCTATATAAACGGAACCAATCAAATCATTACTGGAAGCAATAGTAACATTTATGTGTTCAATTATATGGATGCGGAGGAGCTGAAAAAAGAGGCTCGAAAACGATACGGTGATTCGCAGTTGTCTGAAGAACAGCGATTGATTTTTGGAATTGAAAATGATTAACAACTAGTTATTAATGCATTAGGGAGATAAAAGGTATGAAATACGATGCTTTTATAAGCTACAGACATCTTGAGAAGGATATGTACGTAGCAAAAAGAGTTCATAGAGCACTTGAAACTGCAAAGATTCCTAGAAAGATACAAAAAGAAATCGGTAGAAAGAAAATCGACAGAGTTTTCAGAGACCAGGAGGAACTTCCTATCGGAAGTGACTTGGGCAGCAATATAGAGGCGGCTCTTAGTGAGGCAAAATATTTGGTAGTAATCTGTTCTCCTGAGACCAAAAACTCATATTGGGTAATGAAAGAGATAGATACTTTTATTTCCATGCATGGCCGAGAAAATATTCTTGCAGTTTTGGTTGACGGGGAGCCGGGAGATTCTTTCCCACCACAGATTCTCACTGATGAAGCGGGCAATCCTGTTGAGCCTTTGGCTGCAGATGTGCGAGGAGATAAAAAAAGAGACATTAAGCGCAAGCTTAAAACAGAAAGTCTTCGTCTTGCAGCAGCTATATTGCAGGTTGATTATGATGATTTGAAGCAGCGTAACAAGGAACGACAGATGCATAAGTTCCTCGCTGGAGCTATTAGTATTGCAACTGTTATTACTGCTCTTGCAGTAGCCTTTGGTTTGTACAATGCATACAATCTGGACAAGATAAATGCAGAGTATCAGCAAAAGCTGATTAACGAATCTAAAGTATTAGCGCAAAAATCAGACGATGCTTTGGAAGTAGGCAATAGAAGGGTGTCAGCGCTCTTGGCAATGGAAGGTCTTCCAACAGAGGAAAATGATAGACCATTGGTTCCTGAGTCAGTGTATGCTCTGTCAAATGCCCTTGACTGTTACGATATAGGCGCAGAGCTACATTACGATAAAATCCTTCCTCATAATATGCAGGTAGATGAGTTTGTAGAGAGTCTTGATGGAACTAGAGTTGTCAGCTACGATACTTCACAATATGTTTACCTATGGGATCTTGATACAGGTGAAAAGCTATTTGAATTGCCACCAGAGTACAATTATCTAGATTATGGGTCAGTAGATGTGGTATCTATAAAAGCTGTAGGCTTCTCAGATAATGCAGTTGTAGTCATTAGTACTAATTCTGTTACAGGTTACGATGAAAAGGGAGAGATTCTCTATCAATATGTACCTGAGGGTGGAGTTAGTAATGGTGCTATTAATCAGATGGCCAACAAAGCAGTTATTGTAGAGCGCTTTGATGGATTAGTCGATGATGAGTATGTAACAACAAGAACTTTTGTTGTTATAGATACAAAGACTGGTGAGGTTATCAAAAAGTACGATGACCATCTAGATATGAGCTACGGCTATACTTTTGCAATAGATTATAATGGAAAATATGTAGCTGTTGACCGTAATGTAGATGCTGATCAGGATAATTTCTTTACAGTTTACAATTTAGAGACTGATGAATATGTGGATTGTAAATTAGCTGATGACTGTGCGTTAGAGGCTAAATTCACCGTCGATGGTCAATTAGCTGTTGCATCCATGGATTACGATGACCTTTTGTCGGCTAACGATGCTCCTATGTACTGTCAAAAGTTTGACGTTGCAACAGGTCAGGAGCTATGGAAGGCAATGATGGATGATACTCGCGCAGCTATGGATACAAGCTACACTCGCCTTTCAAGCACTATTACAGATATTGATGGAGAAGAATGTGGCCGATTAGTCTTTAATACTAGTAGGTCCGTCGCCGTTTTAGATTTATATACTGGCGAATTAGTTAATACTATTACTACAGATGCTTCAATCCAGCGAATTGGATTTAATTCATCAGGAAGCTATATATATGTGGGAACCAACGATGGAAGATTAACCATCTACTCAACCAAACCAGGAATTACAATAACTAATGGTGTTACAGAGGTTATGGATAACACTATGATAGATTGGTTTATGTGTAATAGTACTGTTGTGGCTAGCTCATATAGAGGTGCTAATCTCATCGTAATGAGGTATTCAAATGATGAATCTTGTCTTTATGAGACTGAGTGCGAAAGAGAAATCGGAAAGATTGTGTCAGTTTCGCCAGATGAATCTTCATATTTATCATCTAGTACTTTAAGAAATGGGGACGATTATTCATCTTATGAGTTTAATGTAATTGATTCTAAGACAGGTGAAATAAAGGGGACATTTACAGTGTCAAGTGCTAGCAACCAAGATGCTAGATATTTAGATGATGACAATATAGTTGTACCTGCGACAGATGGTTATATTTATGTATTCACTATTTCCAGTGGCAAGCTTGAACCAAGGCGTTTGATGGAGAATACCTATACTGCAGTAACAAGCTATTCAGCAAATGGTAAATACATGTTATATACTGGTAGTGCAGATAAAATAGTACTTAGCCTTCCTGATTTAGAGATAAAATATCAGGCTAGCAATTATGACGCTTATATGGGCTCGTACGATAGTGTAATCTTAGCTAACAATGGTAAGACTATATATTATATTTCGTCTACCAAGCAGAATAGTCTATATAAGTATAGTGTTGCAAAGGACAAGGCAACTCCAATTATAGAAGATTATCAAGTTGATAAATGTGCATTAAGTGATGACAACTCATTGCTTGCTGTAGCTGGCAAAGATGGTAAATTGAGAATTTACGATGTAAAAACAATGGAATGTCTGGATGAAATAGAATTCTATGCCAAGTCATTCAGTGGTTTGATTAAATTCTCTAGTGATAATAGTCAATTGTATTTGCAAGGTGCCGATTTATATTTCAAAATTTACGACCTTAATGAAAAGAGATATGTCTTCAAGTTTAAGGGCCAGACCAATGAATTGGATTATTGCCAGTACGATGAAAAGAATAATAGATTGGTAGTATCGAATTTCATGGGTATGTCAATTATAGATCTTAACCAGATGGGTGTACTCAGTTCTATCGATCATGGATTGGTATATTTACCAAAGAATAATACTGTAGTATGTGCCTATAACAATTATATATATGGCTTTAAATTCAAAGAAGTAGATGAGCTTCTTAAGATGGCAAATGAGAAGTATGGCGATGATGAGTTAACTGATTTGGAAAAATTAGATTACGGAGTAGAATAGCTGATTTTACTTAGGCTTTCGGTTTTATAACCGAGAGCCTAATTTTTTTGAAAAAATTTTCAAAAAAGTCTTGACATGAGATATTGTTAGTATTAGTATACTACTCAGAAAGAAAAAATACGCTAATCTAAACAAGGAGGATATTGGAATGTCAAAGGTGGTAAACAGAATTTTATTAATAGCATTATGCGGTGTTTCTTTAATGTGTGGAGCGTATCTCGCAAAAGGAACTCCAAAGGTAGAGGGTCAGATTTCTACAACAATCGTAGAGCAGACTTCTACAGAAGAGACTGTTTCCACTATGCACAGAGGCGTGGTTTCCGGAGATAATAATCATAAGGTAGAGGGAAATCACAAGGCTCGTCTTAACCGCGTGGACAAAGCTAAGAAGCCAAGCGTGATTCATGATATTAAGCCTGGCAAGCCAGTTAGTAAGCGTCCAAATAATCAGAATAATCGTCATTAGTTTTGTTTTTTCAGATTTAAAGATATGATAAAATCTGAAATATGAACACAAGGAAACTAATTTCGATAGGGGCAATTTGTATACTGATTGTATTGATAGTCATTAAAGCTATGTCAGGACTTGTTTCTGATGGGGTGCCGGACAAATATTCAATTGTTTATATTGATTTATTTGATACCCGTACAGAGATTACAGGTTATGATGTTGATGAAGAATCTTTTGCGGAAAATGCCGCTTATATAAAAGAGAGACTTACTTATTACAACCAGCTATATGATATTTATAACAGTTATGAAGGGCTTAATAATATCCGTGATATTAATGAGAATGCTGGCGTCCAGCCAGTACGGGTGAGTGAAGATATTATTGAGCTAATAAAATTTGGTAAAGATATATATTATGAAACTGACGGTCAGGTCAACATCGCCATGGGTTCGCTACTTTCCATTTGGCATGAGTATAGACAGGCAGGAATCGACAGTCCAAAGACTGCTAGCCTACCTTCTACGGAGGAGTTGCAGGAGGCGGCGAAACATACCGATATTGAGGACGTGGTGATTGATGAGGTGGCCGGTACAGTTTTTCTAGCAGATGCCAAGATGTCACTTGACGTGGGAGGCATTGCAAAGGGATACGCAGTTGAAAGAGTAGTACAAGAGGGTAAAGAGCATGGGATTGACCATTTGCTTTTAAATGTTGGCGGTAACATTTCCTGTATAGGTACTAAGGGGAACAAGGGAGATTTCAATATAGGTATCCAGAATCCGGATCTAGAGAGCGATGAGCTCTACATAGAGAAGGTTTCGATTTCAAATGGAGTTTGTGTTGTATCAAGTGGTGATTACCAGCGATATTACGAAGTGGAAGGGACTAGATATTGCCATATCATTGACCCTGATACATATTTCCCTGCCACAGAGTTTAGGCAGGTGTCTATCGTCACTGATGACTCCGGAAAGGCAGATGCCTTTTCAACAGCAGTTTTTAATATGACCCTTGAAGAGGGCCAGGAATTCATTTCAAACCACCCAGGTGTTGAGGCTATGTGGGTAATGCAAGATGGCTCCATAGTCTATTCAAAAGGATTTAAATGATAAGCGTATTTAGGACGAGTAACATCGTCCTTTTTTCTTGCCTATTTTTTACAAGCAAGCTTGACAAGAATTAATCTTTAAATATTTATACCTGTGAATAGTAACGTTAAATTTAAATATTATACTTTAACTTGCTAAAGTGTTGTGCTACAATTAAGTCTGATATTCTTAGATAACTGAGGGTTTTAGGAGGATTTAATATGAAAAAGAGATTATTTTCTATGTTCATGGTTTCTCTTATGGCAGGAGCTATGATGATTGGATGTGGAGATAAGACTACTGATGGCAAGGACGCTAAGACAGAGGTTGCATCAGATGGTCAGACATATAAGGTAGGTATCATCCAGTATGTTGATGATGCTTCATTAAATCAGATTGTTGACAGCTTGGAAAAGCAGCTTGATGTCCTGGCTGAGGAAAAGGGCGTTACATTTGAGTACGAGGACTACTACTGCAATGGTCAGGCTGATTCTACAACAATCAATCAGATGGTGTCAGAGCTTATCAATGATGAGGTTGATATTTTAGTACCAATCGCAACTCCTACAGCTATGATTTGTCAGTCAGCTACAGAGGACAATCAGATTCCTGTTGTATTTGCAGCAGTTTCAGATCCAGAGGGTGCTGGTCTTGTTGCTAGCAATGATGCTCCTGGTTCAAATGTTACTGGTACTTCTGATGCCCTTAACACAGAGGCAGTACTTGATTTGATGATTGAGCAGGATAGAGACCTTAGCAAGGTAGGCCTTTTGTACGACAAGAGCCAGGATGCTTCAGCAGCTCCTATTGCAGCGGCTAAGGAATATCTTGATGCTAAGGGAATCGATTATGTAGAAAAAACAGGTACTACAAATGACGAGGTTATGCTTGCAGCAGATGCCCTTATTGCAGCAGATGTAGAGGCAGTTTTCACACCTACTGACAACACAATCATGACAGCAGAGCTTGGTATCTACGAGAAGTTCATTGAGGCAGGCATCCCACATTATTGTGGCGCTGACTCATTTGCATTAAATGGCGCTTATCTTGGATATGGTGTTAACTACGCAACACTTGGTACAGAGACAGCTAACATGGTTGCTGAGATTTTAGTTGATGGCAAGGACCCAGCTACACTTCCAGTTAAGGTTCTCGACAATGGTACTGCAACAGTCAACACTGACACAGCAGAGGCTCTTGGTTTAGACTACGAAAAACTTAGAGATTTGTGTGATGGATTCGTAGAAATTCAGACAGCAGAGGAGTTTGAGTAATGTCTTCACTTTTCTCAATTTCGATTTTTCAGAGTGCTTTAGAACTAGGGTGTATATACGCCCTAGTTGCTTTAGCACTTTTTATTTCATTTACCATTTTAAATATTGCGGATTTGACCACTGACGGTTGCTTCACATTGGGGTGCGCAGTTGGTGCTATGGTTACCCTTGCAGGTCATCCATTCCTTGCTTTTTTTGCAGCGCTTATATCTGGTGTTTTGGCTGGATTTTGCACAGCATTTTTACAGACCAAGCTGGGAGTTGAATCAATTCTTGCAGGAATTATAGTTAATACCGGTTTGTACACCATCAATATTGCGGTGATGGGATTTTCGTCTCTTACTAATCTCTTCGGATGTGACACCATTTTTTCCATCGGCAAGGACACAATTGGAAGTGGAGTCATTGGTGATTGGTACAAGCTACTGATTGTAGGAGCTATTGTTGCACTTATTGCTGTATTTTTATGGTGGTTCCTTGGTACCACACTTGGTATGTCTATCAGAGCCACAGGCGACAACGCTGATATGGTCAAGTCATCTTCAATCAATCCTACATTTACAATTACTGTAGGACTTTGTCTTGCCAATTCCCTTACAGCTTTATCTGGTGCACTTATTGCCCAGTATCAGAAGTCAGCTGATATCAATATCGGTACAGGTATGGTTACAATCGCCCTTGCTTCACTGATCATTGGTCAGACACTTATTGGAAATAAGGGAAGCATGCTCAGACGAATTGTCGGCACTATTTTAGGTTCCGTTTTATACAGAGTAATTGTGGCCATAGCCCTTAGAATGTCTGTGCCAGCAGAGGCTCTTAAGCTTGTTTCTGCAATCATCGTTGCAGTTGCTATTGCTGCACCTTATGTACGCAAAAAGGCAGCTCTTAAGAAGAGAGAGTTTGCTAATTATAGAGGACAGCGCAGTCAGGAGGTAAAGGAAAATGCTTAAACTTGATAATATTTCAAAGACCTTCAATCCTGGCACTGTAAATGAAAAGGCGGCCCTCACTAATCTCAGCTTAGATTTAGCAGATGGCGATTTTGCTACAATCGTAGGCTCTAACGGAGCAGGCAAGTCCACTATGTTCAATGCCATCGCAGGCACATTTATCGTAGACGAAGGCAATATTTATTTGGACGGAGAGGATATTACATTTAAAAAGGAGCATGTCCGTAGCCGTGTTATTGGACATCTTTTCCAGGACCCACTTAAGGGTACTGCTCCAAATATGACTATAGAGGAAAATATGGCCCTTGCATTTTTGAGAGCTTCTCACGCATCTAGTCATTTATTTTCTCGTATTGGAGCAAAGGACAAATCTCGTTTCAGAGAGCAGCTAGCTCTTCTTGGGATGGGTCTTGAGGATAGAATGAAGCAGCCAGTAGGTCTTCTTTCAGGTGGACAGCGTCAGGCGCTTACACTTCTTATGGCTACATTTGTTACACCAAAGCTTTTGCTTTTGGATGAGCACACAGCAGCCTTGGATCCAGCCACAGCTGAAAAAGTTTTGGAACTTACCAAATCAATTGTTGCTGAGCGAGGAATCACATGTCTTATGGTCACTCACAATATGCATCAGGCCCTTGAGGTTGGCAATAGGACCCTCATGATGAATGCCGGCAAAATTGTCTTTGATACAGCAGGTGAGGAGAGGGCAAAGCTATCGGTTGCAGACTTACTTGAGAAGTTTAAGGTAGGTGCTGGAGAGGAATTAGATAATGATAGAGTGCTTTTATCCTAAACTTTTGGGTAATTTAGTACTTTAATTTAGTAAAGCATTGTTGTATAGTATTATGTAATTGCGAATCGTGAGCAATATGATATCAGACGGCCGTGGGCCGACGATTAAAAAATAGGAAGAGGATATATTCGATGAAAAAGGTTGTAAAATTTGGCGGTAGCTCATTAGCAGACGCTAAGCAGTTCATGAAAGTTGGCGATATCATTCGCGCTGATGAGAATAGAGTATTTGTAGTTCCTTCTGCGCCTGGTAAGCGCAATAGCAAGGACACAAAGGTTACAGATATGCTGATTAAGACCTACGAGGATGCTAAGGCAGGCAAGGACGTATCTGAGAATCTTGTAGCTATCAAGGCTCGTTATGACGAGATTATTGATGGTCTTAATCTCAAGGGATTTAGCCTTGAGGATGATTTCAAGAAGATTGCTGAGGATATCAAGGCAGATTTATCACTTGATTATCTTGCAAGCCGTGGAGAGTTCCTTAATGGTAAGATTATGGCTGAGTATTTAGGCTATGATTTCATCGATGCTAAGGATGTAATCTTCTTTAACGAAGAGGGACATCTTAATTCATACAAGACAATGAAGGTCCTTGGACAGGCACTGGAGGAGCATCCTCATGCTGTTATTCCTGGATTCTATGGTTGTGATAAGGACGGCCGTGTTAAGACATTCTCACGTGGTGGTTCTGACGTAACAGGCTCTATCGTTGCCGGCGCTGCCAAGGTTGACGTATATGAGAACTGGACTGACGTATCAGGATTTTTGATTTGCGATCCTCGCATCGTTAAGAATCCAGTTGGTATGCAGACTATTACATACAGAGAGCTTCGCGAGCTTTCATACATGGGCGCATCAGTTCTTCACGAGGATGCTATTTTCCCAGTTCGTTCTGCTGGTATTCCTATCAATATCAAGAATACTAACAGACCAGAGGATGACGGTACATGGATTGTAGAGAGCACAGGCCAGAGAAATGAGTACGTTATCACAGGTATCGCTGGTAAGAAGGGATTCTGTACAGTCCTCATTACTAAGTCACTTATGAACTCTGAGGTAGGTTTCTGTAGAAAGGCCCTTCAGGCATTCGAGGACAATGGTATCAGCATTGAGCACATGCCTTCAGGTATCGACACAATGACAGTTGTTGTTCATGAGGATGAGTTCATCAACAAGGAGCAGGCTGTTGTTTCTGCTATTCATCGCAATTGTGCTCCTGATTCTATCGAGATTGAGTCAGACCTTGCACTTATCGCAGTCGTTGGACGTGGCATGAAGAGCACACGTGGTACTGCTGGTCGTATCTTCTCAGCCCTCAGCCATGCACATGTTAATGTCCGCATGATTGATCAGGGTTCTTCAGAGCTTAACATCATCATCGGTGTTGAGAATCAGGACTTTGAGACAGCTGTTAAGGCTATCTATGATATTTTCGTAACTACAAAGCTTTAATTCACGAATATAAAGATTTAGCTGCATCTGCTGATGCAGCTTATTTTTTTATGAAAATGGGGTTGCATTATTAATGTAAGTAGTATATAACTACTATATATAAATAATGGCGAGGATGATGAAAGTAATGTTTGGTAAGAAACTTTTTACATTTAAAATAGTAAACATTGTTATAGCTGTTTTAGGCGTGTTTATGACTATTTATATTCACAGATTTTTTTTTAGACAGATAGGGGATGTATATCAAGGGAGAGTAGAACACATAAATATTTTTCAATATATATTTTTTTATCTGAATGAATTTATTCTATTACTATTTTTATTTTTGGATTTTACTAGAAAAAGAAGGATTTCTTTGATTGTGACAATACTAATGCTTATAACTGCAGTATATAGTTTTGCTGCATTGGGATTACCTGTAGTGTATGAGTGCTGGGATTTTAACAGTGAGCCTATGATTAGAGGTTCATTTAGCGTTTTGATAAGATTATTAGAGCTTCCTTTTTTATATGCTTTTATTTTACTATACCTATTGAAGAAGAATAAGACTAACCTATTTTGGATATATAACATTTATCTATTACCTGTGATTTTCTTTCTTTGCAGTTTCGATTGGTTTTCATATGATCCTTGGAAAGAAAAGGTAACGACGTATTTTTCAAATTTTCCTTGTTCTATTTTGACGTGGTTATTATTATCAATCAGTTTGCATGTTAGATTTGTTTATCAAAAAATGGTCAATGGGTCAATTCAGCAGGGAAGTTAGTTAAGTTGGCCGAATTAAAGGAGAGTTAAAATGCAAGAAGAAAGAGTACCTTTAATATCAACTGCAGTGATAGTGCAGGCTATTGTGTTTCTTTTGATGACATCCTACGGGAGTATGTCTGTTTTTTCTTTTAGTGGTAGGACTATCTGTGTTGTTGCTTTGTGGGTGTATGTGTTTTCCATGGTGGATTATACTTACACTAGAGAGATAAGACATGCCATAAAAATGGCGATTGTCTACACGGTGATATGGGGCGCTATTGAGACTGGGATGGATTTTGTGTTGAATAGACTGTTAAATATGGGATTTTTTACTGTGGGTGGTGCCTGGTACGGTATTCAGAATCTGTTATGTTTAGGTAGTGTATTAGCATTTAATCATTATTTTGATGAGGATGGAAAAGAGATAAAAAAGTCTGTTATAGCCTTATTAGTTGTCGGTGTGGCGGTATATTTATTTGCTGTACATTATGTTATTGAAAATGTGCCAAACACGGTCCCTTCGACTATTTTTGAGCATGTAACATCTACAGTCAATCAGCAGGACATAATTCTAAAGAGAATAGCAGCAATATTCTATGGAATTGAAGGATTTTTAATAAGTTTTTCATTGGAAAGACAAAATAATTAAGAGAGATGTGTTATGTATGAAAGGGGAAAGATGGAAGAGCGTAATGAGAATAAGGCGGGTTTATACAGAGTATTGGTATGTCTGATTTCTTTTGTGGGTATTGTGCTTGTGTTGGGAAGCATTTATCAGTTGCTTTTGCTAAGGAAGAATTATTTGATGTTCCACAATCCTTATCTTTTAGATATAGTACCTATTTTTATTGGAGCAATTATTATTGGAGTACTTTTGCTAGTTGGAGCTATCAAATTGTACCATCATCTTTTGCCAAATGATCGAGATATTGAAAAGAGGCAAAAAGCTAAGGTGCTGAAAGAACAGAAGGCTGAGTCTGAAGCTCAGAAACTGCAAGCTGAGAGAATTAGACTTGCTGCAGAGAGAACTGCAGCATTTGAGAAGGAGATGGAAAAGGAGAGGCAGGAAAATCTCAAGAGAGTGAGCCTACAGGGTGACCAGGGGGGAGGACGTCAGTATGAGGATGAACAAGCCCGTGCAGCTAGATTATCCCACGTACATGGCGAGGACGAAGCTATTGAAATAGTATTTTTCAAAGGTCCATTTATTGAACTCTACGTTGCCATATTTGTAGGGATAGGGATAATGATTGCATCTGCCTTTTTAATGTATAACTATGTGACCCAATTTGACGCTTTATCTTCTGGCATGCAAAGTGAAAAGGGAACGAGCATTTACTATTGGAAAATAGCGGGATTTGTTGTCCTTTTTTGGATAGGAGTATTTTTCTGGCTCCTTGGTAAAACATATGACTACATGGTTTCAACTAGCTGTATTGCTAAATACTTAGGTAGGATTTATCTTGTGGGCTCTAAGAAGGCTATTGCCCATGAAGAAAATGGCAGACGCTTTATCAAATCAGCAGGAACTGTTGGAAAAGCTATTGATGCCGCTGCCACTAAAATAGAAAAGGATGAAGCGAGAAAAGCAATCTTACTAGAGTTCAAAGATCCAAATTTCCCAGAGCTTGCAAAGCGGATTATTACGGCAGCTGAATATCATAAATATTTAGGTGCCTATGAATTAGCCTCTTACAAGCATTTAGCTAAGACTCTTAAAAAGTACTTGCTGCATTTGTATAACAAGAGTAAGTGATAGTCAAATTCTAGCCAAGCTTTTGTGGATGAAAGAATAAGCTGTATTTGTAGCTTGTAAAATGTGGTTTTTGTCCAAATGGTATGTTATACTATTCAAGGTTTATTTGTTAGAAAAGTGAGGGTATAGCATGAGCCTTATTATTAAAAACGGCAGGGTATTAAACCCACCTACAGACACAGATGAAATATTAGATATTAAGATAGACGGGAACATTATCTCAGCTGTTGAGGCTGATATTGTTCCCGTTTTTTCTGATACGGTGATTGATGCGAAAGGATGCTATGTCATGCCTGGACTTATAGACATGCATGTGCACTTCAGAGATCCCGGTCAGACTGCTAAGGAGGATATCGAGACTGGCTCTAGGGCAGCAGCAAGAGGAGGAGTTACAACAGTGCTTGCCATGCCAAATACAAAGCCAGTTGTAGATAATCCTGAGCTTGTAAATTATGTCCATGACAAGGCAGAGTCAGTTGGATTGACAAGAGTTCTCCAGGTTGGCTCCGTGACTAAGGGAATGGAAGGCAAGGAGATTTCTGATTTGAAGGGCATGATTGATGCAGGCATTCCTGCTATCTCAGAGGATGGCAAATCCGTTATGGACTCGGGTATATACCGTGAGGCAATGAAAATCGTAGCGGCAGCCGATGTTCCAGTGCTTGCTCACTGCGAGGACATTAATCTGGTTCAGGGTGGCGTTATGAACATGGGCGCCAAATCAGACAGCATGGGAGAAAAGGGAATCAGCAATGCTGTTGAGAATATTATCGAAGTTCGCGATATTATGCTTGCTGAGGAAACAGGTGCAACACTTCATCTTTGCCACTGCTCTACAAAGGAGAGCTATGACATTGTCAAAGAGGCTAAGGCCAGAGGCGTGAAAGTTTCTGGAGAGGTTTGCCCACATCACTTCACACTTACAGAGGACGACATCGTGCCAGGTGATGGCAATTACAAAATGAATCCTCCTGTCCGTACAGCAGAGGACAGAGATTTTCTTAGACGAGGCTTAGCTGAGGGGGTGTTTGAGGTTATTTCTACAGACCATGCTCCTCATACAGCAGAGGAAAAGGCAAAGGGCTTTGCATCGCCATTTGGTATCGTAGGTCTTGAGACTTCTGCAAGCCTTACATATACAGAGCTGGTACTTTCAGGTCTCATCACACCACTTACAATGGCGGCATACATGAGCTCTAATCCAGCTAGAATCATCGGTCGCGATGACCTTGGAAATATTGCACCAGGCAAGGTAGCCGATATCACAATTTTTGACCCAAGCATAGAATATGAGATTCATGCAGCAGACTTTGTAGGCAAATCAAAGAATATGCCATTCGAAGGCCGCAAGGTCCAGGGCAAGGTGGTCAAGACTATCTTTGGTGGTCGCGTAGTTTATGGTAATTAGATGAGCAAGTAGCTATCAAGCTCTTAGTGTTGCGTAGCGAAACATGTAGTTGAGTGAAGCAATATCTAAGGCTTGAGAGCGTAACTTGCGGGATTGAGTGACAATATATAATTATATGAGCCTGTACGCGATTAATTCAGTGAAGAGAAATTTTTTATAGTCGGTAGACATCAAGCTCTTATATCTCTCAAGGGAGACGTGTTGTCGAGCGGAGAGATATAAGGCTTGTAGGCGTAACCGACTAGTTAATAGAAAGGATAAAGTTATGATACAGAAATTAATTAGCCAAATTAAAGAGAAGGATGCTCCAATAGTTGTAGGTCTTGACCCTACAATGAAGCTCATGCCAAAGAGCCTTGTGGACAAGCACATTGCTGAACATGGCCAGACACTTGAGGCTGTGGGCGAGGCAATGTTTGATTACAACAAGCAGATTATGGACGCTTGTGCTGATTTGATTCCAGCAGTTAAGCCACAGATTGCCATGTATGAAAGCTATGGCATTCCAGGCATGATTGCATACAAGAAGACAGTTGATTATGCTAAGGAGCTTGGCCTCGTAGTTATTGCTGATATCAAGCGTGGAGACATTGGTTCTACATCTACAGCTTATGCTCTTGGCCACCTTGGTTCAGTTCAGGTTGGCGATTACAAGTATCAGGGATTTGATGCTGATATGGCTACTGTTAATCCTTATCTTGGAACAGACGGAGTCAAGCCATTTGTTGATGTTTGCAAGGAGGAGGACAAGGGTATCTTTGTTCTTTGCAAGACATCTAATCCATCTTCTGGTGAGTTCCAGGACAGACTTATCGATGGCAGACCACTTTATGAGCATATGGCAGAGAAAATCGAGGAGTGGGGCGCAGACACACGTGAGGGTGACTACTCAAATGTAGGTGCAGTTGTAGGTGCTACATATCCTGAGATGGGCGCAAAGCTTCGTAAGCTTATGCCTCATACATATATTCTCGTTCCTGGATACGGTGCTCAGGGCGGAAAGGGCGCAGACCTTGTAAACTTCTTCAACGAAGATGGCCTTGGCGCAATTGTAAACTCAAGCCGTGGAATCATCGCTGCATACCAGCAGGAGAAGTACGCTAAATATGGCGAGGCTAATTTTGCAGAAGCAAGCCGCGCAGCTGTAGAGGATATGCTCGCTGATATCAGAGGAGCGCTTAACTAGTAATTACCTCATACCGAAGAGGAAGCGGTTTTGAGAGGTAAAAGAAGAGAATTTTACCACCCCAAAAGAGGAAATCCGGTTGTGAGTGGTAAAGAAAATTTTTAGGAGTCATGGAATCAATGAAAGTAAAAGAAAAAGCCCAGGTTTTAGAACAAATGAAGCTGGCTGAGGGAGTATACAGCTTGAAGCTTAAGACTACAGCTGCTGAGTATGCTGTCCCAGGTCAGTTCATAAGTATATACAGCAACAATGGAAGCAAGCTTCTTCCACGCCCAATCAGTATCTGCGAGATTGATAAAAATGCAGGTACACTACGCGTAGTTTATCGTGTAGTAGGCGAGGGAACAGCTGAGTTTTCACAGTTAACTGCAGGAGATCAGGTAGAGGTTATGGGACCCCTTGGCAATGGATTCCCACTTGAGGGAGAAAAGACTGTAGTTGTTGGCGGTGGAATCGGTGTGCCTCCAATGCTTGAGCTTGCAAAGCAGCTTTCAGGCAGCGTAACAGCAGTTATGGGCTATAGAAATGACGACATGTTCCTTACAGAGGAATTTACAGATGTGGCAGCGGAGCTTATTATTGCCACAGATGATGGCTCAGTAGGAGTACATGGTACTGTGGTTGATGCCATGAAAGAAAATGATTTGGATGCAGATGTTATCTATGCTTGCGGCCCAAAGCCTATGCTAAGAGGCGTGGCTGAGTATGCGGCTGAGCGTGGAATCAAGTGCTATGTATCAATGGAAGAGCGCATGGCTTGCGGAGTAGGCGCATGTTTAGGATGTGTATGCCAGTCTACTGAAAAAGACGACCACAGCCATGTTAACAATAAAAGGGTTTGCAAGGATGGACCAGTATTTCTTTCTACGGAGGTGGTGTTGTAATGAATACAAAAGTTACCATTGCAGGAGTTGAGTTTCAGAATCCTATTATGGAGGCTTCAGGCACCTTCGGTTCAGGAATGGAGTACTCAGAATTTGTAGACTTAAATAAGCTTGGCGCTGTTGTAACAAAGGGTGTTGCCAACGTGCCATGGCCAGGCAATCCAACACCTCGTATAGCTGAGGTTAGCTCAGGAATGCTTAATGCTATTGGCTTGCAGAATCCAGGTGTTGAGGTATTCTGCGAGAGAGATTTAAAATTCCTTGAGCAGTTTAAAGATGCCAGAGTGGTGGTTAATGTTTGCGGACATTCAGCCGAAGAATATATTGAAGTGGTAGACAGATTGGCTGGTGAATCTCGAGTAGATATGCTTGAAATCAACATTTCTTGCCCTAATGTTAAAGAGGGCGGAATTGCATTTGGACAGGATCCAAAGGCGGTTGAGGAGATTACAAAGTTGGTCAAGGCCCATGCAAAGCAGCCTATCATTATGAAGCTTTCGCCAAATGTTACTGATATAAAGGTAATGGCAAAAGCTGCAGAGGCAGGTGGAGCAGATGCCATATCACTTATCAATACTCTTACAGGTATGAAAATCGATGTGGAACGTCAGAGCTTTGTCTTAGCTAATAAGACTGGCGGTATGTCAGGTCCAGCAGTTCATCCAATTGCAGTTAGAATGGTATATGAGTGTGCAAATGCAGTAAACATCCCTATTATAGGAATGGGAGGCATTTCAACTTGGCAGGATGCAGTGGAAATGATGCTTGCTGGTGCAACAGCTGTATCTGTAGGGACAGCTAATTTTTACAATCCAACAGCGACACTTGATATTCTCTCAGGAATGAAAGATTATATGGTTCGCAAGAAAATCGATGATATAAATGATATAATAGGAATTGTAAAATAGAATTGATTGACACTTATCCCGATGTTCACAGAAAAATCAGACAATATACTCAGAAATTTCCGTGACACATTTAAATCGATTTGCTAAACTTTTATTACATCGACACACTATGTGAAAGGAGGGGGAGCTGATGAAGTTCAAGAGAATAGGCGAGGATAAAATACGCTGCGTCATCACCAAAGAAGAAATGGAACAGAACGGCATGGAGCTTGGAGATTTCGTCAGTGACCAGGAAAAGACCCAAAGCTTTATCAGGGATATTTTAGCTGAGGCATGCGAGACTTTAGGTATGGAGACTCACGCCAAGGCTTATAGTGTTCAGATGACAGTTATGCCACAGGGCGATGTTGCATTACTTATATCCCCAGATTCAAGTTCAGGACTGGCAACTGCAATTGAGGAATTGAAGAAACATTTAACAGGTTTACAGGAGACACTTTCTACGACTAAGAATCCACCTCCTATTTCAGCCAGCACAGCTGATGTACCGGTGCAGAACGCAACAGTACTTAAGGACGAGAGAGACGAGGTTACAGATCAGTATCTTGATACACCGTTGTGGGCTATTCTTCCAGATTTGGATGCTGCTATCGAATTGTGCAAGCATGTTCCAAAGTATGAGGGAATTAAGAGCTCGCTTTACCGTTATGGCGATGATTACTATATCAAGCTTAACTTCCAGCTAACACGTCGCCAGATTTCAGCAGTGATTCTTGTTATTGCTGAGTTCGCAAGTCAGATGTTTACAGAGAGCTTTGATGGAGCATTTCTATTAGAGCATGGAGATCTTATAAGCGATGATTGCGTAAATGTTTTATCTCAGATTTAAATATGACTTTTTTAAATGGCACTTGGATTATTCCAGTGCCATTTTTTATTGGAAAATAAGCTTGGCAAAAAAAATTTAGAAAAGTGTTGACAAATGAAATTCGATTGCGTACAATCTATTCATAAAATCAATTGCGCACAATCGAATTAAACAATTAGAGAGTATTAATGATTATTTTAAGGAGGACAAGACAATGGGATTTTATGATTTATCAGTTGAGAAGTCAGATGGCACACAGCTTTCAATGGCTGACTTAAAAGGCAAGGTAGTTTTAGTAGTTAACACAGCTACAGGTTGTGGATTTACACCACAGTACGAGCCAATCGAAAAGATGTATGAGAAGTATCATGAGCAGGGATTTGAGGTAGTTGATGTACCTTGCAACCAGTTCGCAGGTCAGACACCAGGCAACGATGAAGAGATTCATGAGTTCTGCCAGCTCAACTACAACACACAGTTCCCTCAGATGAAGAAGGCTGATGTTAACGGTGACAATGCCATCGAGTTATTCAAGTATCTTAAGTCTCAGAAGGGATTTGAAGGATTTGGAAAGGGCCCTGCAGCTCTTGCAATGGGCGTAATGCTTAAGAAGATTGACAAGGATTACAAGAACAATCCTGATATCAAGTGGAACTTCACAAAGTTTGTTATTGACCGCGAAGGCAACGTAGTTGCACGCTTCGAGCCAACAGCTGACATGAAGAAGGTTGAGGAGTGCGTAGCAAGCCTCATGTAATACCACACCTGCCTGTTTAATACAGGCCATAATTTAACATTTTCAATAGAAAGTGTTTCCAGTTGTAATACAAATAGAATTTCTCCATATTTACTTATACAAAAAACATGTGGCATAGTCTTTTGAATCCCTCATTTTTCAAAAGCAGCCACATGTTTTTATTTGCTTAATCTTGACAGAATTAGTGAAGTAATGATATAAAATTAAAGTCTTTTTACATTTCAATTTTTATCTTTTTTCGGTTTTTCGAATTTACATCCCACTTGTTTTTATGAAAAATAGTTGGCTAAGTTAATATTGCTATTTAGGGAAAATTAATTGCATTATAAAATAGCGTAGTATTTATCTATATATCGAATAATTTTAAATAAAGGAGGTTTTGTTATTCAAACATATTTAGAAATTCATAGGAGAAAAATCTTAAAAGAAATAAAAGAAATCGAGCGAGAAATCAGAAGACTGCCTGAAGGCTCCCTGCAAGTACATGTAAATAAAAAATATTATCGTTGGTACCATGAGAAAAATGGTCAGACGAAATACCTTCCTAAAAAGGAATTTAATGTAGCAAGATTACTTGCTAGAAAGCAATACTTACTTCTTCGTAAAAATTATTTATTAGATCAATTATATTCAATTAATCACATAATCGATGCTTGTCTAGATTCAAAGATAAAACTAGATGAATTTATCTCATCAAGTCGTTTTTCTGCTTTACTTCAATCAACAATCCCTCAAAATAAACAAATAAACAATTGGAACAAACAAAGTTACGAGACTAATCCAAATTATAAGAGCCAACTGACATTTACATGTCCATCAGGAAATGTAGTGAGATCTAAATCTGAGGTGTTTATCGATATGGCTCTGCATCAGAAATCTATTCCATACCGATATGAATGCAAACTTTTAATCGGAGATAGAGAATTCTACCCGGATTTCACATTAATACATCCTTTGACAAAAGAAATAATTTATTGGGAGCATTTTGGAAAAATGGACGATGCAGATTATGCCAATAAAGCTATGGCTAAAATGAAGCTATATCATTCTGCAGGGATTATACCTGGGAAAAACCTCATCATCACTTTTGAAACAAAGGATAGGCCATTTACTTTTAATGATGCGATGGCGGCACTGGTCCAGTATGGACTGTGATGAGAATCCTAGTGAATATGGTAGATGTTTGGCGTTTGGTAGGAGAGTTTTAGGAAATGTTTTTATTGAGAGGATAGTTGTTGAACACTGGATTGCATTTATGGAGCGGAGCTTTGTCCCTTTGTCTGTGGATTCTGCAGAAAGCTATTGTTTGCGTTAGCCACGGACAATTTTTGGAGAGAAGAAGTGGTTTTTGTCCGCGCAACGAGTGTAAAGCTTATTTTTAAGTTAGTCACGGACAAAAAAACGCGATTTTAAGAAAATTATGTCTGTGGAAAAAGAGAAATCAAGACGTATCGACAGGCGGCGGACAAAAACAGGGAGAATGCAAATGAAATTGTCCGTGACTGGCGAGAAATCAAGGCATATCGCGAGATGACGGACAAAAACAGAGAGAATGCAAATGAAATTGTCTGTGACTGACGAAAAATAGCAGGAATAGAGCTGTCGACGGAAACGACTGGAATGGATAGAAGAAAAAGTCCCCCAAAGAAAAAGTTTTGGGGGACGTAATTACTAAAATGATGTATTTTATCGATTCTTTATTAACTTAATGATTCCCTTGATGATGCCACGGACTACGGCGAAGATTAGGAACATGAGCATGAAGCCCCAGACACCGAATACAATGTCGTTGAAGTCCATGACGCCTGTGTGGGTAACTTTTTGACCGATTTCAATGGCAAATGTAAGCAGGATAATAAGTGTGAAAACATAAATCCAGCTGATGGCAAGAACATGACCGCTCTTTGCCAAAAGAGTAAAGAGTGGGTGCACGATAAAAATCATAATCATGCCAATTACACCGATTACAATGAAATGAAGCTGCTTGTCAGTGAAATTTGCCTCGTATGAATCGTTTAAGGACAAAAAGTACGTATGGAAGTAAGTAATTATGTCAATAATGCCATATAAAAAATTGTTCATAAAATGTCTCTCCTGTGTTACAATCATCCCAACAGATACTCTAATTTCATAGGGAGGATATTTATTATGGGTAACGTAATAGTAGCACAATCAGGTGGCCCGACTGTGGCTATCAATGCCAGTCTTGCTGGTGTAATTGAAGGTACAATTGGTTCAAACTACGATAAAATCTATGGATCGATTAATGGCATCTTGGGTATTCGAGATGACAATATAATTGATTTATCTGCTATCGTGGCTTCAGACCCTCATTTCTTAAAGCGTTTAAAGACAACTCCAGCTATGTATCTAGGTTCATGTCGTTTTAAACTTCCAGCCATTGACTCTGGTGACCCTATCTATAATACATTATTTGAACAATTTAACAAATACCAAATAGAGGCATTTTTCTATATTGGCGGCAATGACTCTATGGATACAGTAGACAAGCTTTCTGCATATGCAGCACAGATTGGCTCTGATATTAGATTCGTTGGCGTGCCAAAGACAGTTGATAATGACCTTTGTGTAACAGACCACACACCAGGTTTTGGTTCAGCTGCAAAATACATTGCAACTTCTACAATGGAAGTTATTTTCGATGCACAGATTTACGACAACCCAAGTGTTACTATTATCGAGGTAATGGGACGCGATGCCGGATGGCTTACAGCTGCAACATCCCTTGCAAAGACAGAGTGTTGCGATGGTCCTGATCTTATCTATCTTCCAGAGGTTGCATTTGATAAGGAAAAGTTCATCCAGGATGTTAAATCAATTCTCGGAGAAAAGACCAATGTTGTTGTTGCAGTTTCTGAGGGAATAAGAGATGCTCAGGGTGAGTATATTTCTGCATCAACAGGCACACTTGATAATTTTGGTCATGCTCAGCTTTCAGGTGCTGGCAAGACATTAGAGTATCTTGTAAAGGACAAGCTTGGCGTTAAGGTTCGTTCAATCGAGGTAAATGTTCTTCAGAGAGCAGCAGCTCATATGTCCAGCCTTACAGACATCAATGAGTCAGAGGCAATTGGCAAAAAGGCTGTAGATATTGCTGAGGAAGGTGTTACTGGCGCAATGGTTACAATGGAGCGTATCAGCAATGCACCTTATGAGATAAAGTTTGATTATGCAAAGATTCATGACATTGCAAATGAGGCTAAGGAAGTACCTCAGGATTGGATTAATCCAGAGCACAACGGTGTTACAAAGGACATGTTAATGTACCTTAGACCGCTTGTAATTGGTCTCCCAGATGTGGAGTACAGAGATGGACTTCCAGTATTCGTAACTAGATAAATATGTTGCAATAAAATACAAGCCTATGTTGCACGGTGGATTATTAAGGTAATCTACCGTGCAATTTTTTGTTAAAAATACAGAAAAAAATTAAAAGATACAGCCCCAAGCATTAAATAGAATAGTATTTGTCAAAATGAAGATTGATTAATAAAGTTCTTATTTTCTAATAGTTTTTAAAGGAGTCTAAAATTATGGGAAAAGTCAATTTAATCATTGATGGCAAAGCTATTGTGGCAGATGAGTCAAAGACTGTCCTTGAGGCAGCTCTTGATAATGGAATCTACATCCCTCATCTATGTCATCATGATGATTTACATCCAAATGGTGGATGCCGTCTCTGTGTGGTGAAACAGGACGGAGTAGACGGTGTGATTACTTCATGCTCAACCAAGGTAAAAGAGGGTATGGTGATTACAACAAAAGATGAGACAGCTGAAAAGGTTAGAAAGCTTTCAGTGGACTTGATGTTTAAGACTCATCCAAGTGAATGTGTAGGTTGCCCAAAGTATGGCAAGTGCCAGCTGGCATCTATCTCACAGTATGTAGGTGATTCTGGCAGAGACCTACGTCAGCAAAAGTTACCTCTTATTGAAAATGAAGAAAATCCATTGATGCTTCACGAAATGTATCGATGCATTCTCTGCGGTAGATGCGTGCGAGCATGTTCTGAGCTTCGCGGCGTGGGGGCCCTTAAATTTGAAAAAGTTGATGGCAGAATGAAGGTTGTTATTAACGGTAAGAGCCTTGAGGATGCAGGCTGCCAGTTCTGTGGAGCTTGCGTTGAGGTATGTCCTACTGGTTCAATCCGTGACAAGGTTGGTGTATTCAAAGATGACCCAGGCCTCAGCCGTGAAATGACACTTGTTCCTTGTAGCGAGGGATGCCCTGCACATATCAATGTGCCTAAATACATTAGATTTATTAAGGAAGGCAACTTCCCAGCTGCAGCAGCAACAGTTCGTGAAAAGGCGCCATTTCCAGAGTCACTTGGATACATATGTGTTCATTCATGCGAGCTTCAGTGTAAGAGAAATCATCTTGATGGCCCACTTTCTATCAGAAATCTAAAGAGATTTGCAGCTAGTCAGGATGATGGTAGCTGGAAAGCAAATGCTTTCATGAAGGAATCTACAGGCAAGAAGGTGGCTGTAATCGGCGCAGGTCCTGCAGGACTTACAGCAGGATACTATCTTAAGAAGCTTGGCCATGAGGTAACCATTTTTGAAAAGCTCCCACAGGCAGGTGGACAGATGAGATATGGCATTCCTTCTTATAGACTTCCTAGAGAGGTTCTTGATAGAGAAATCGCTGAAATAGAGTCAATCGGAGTGGAAATCAAGTGCAATCAGGATGTTAAGTCGGCAGCCGAACTTAAGGCTCAGGGCTACGATGCAGTATTCGTGTCAGTTGGAACTCATGCCGGTAACAGACTTCCACTTGAGGGCAATGATTTACCAGGTGTTTATCTCAATGCAGATTTCCTCCGTTCTATCAACCTAGGAAAGCCATTTGAAGTAGGTGAGAATGTAGTTGTTCTCGGTGGCGGAAATGTAGCAATAGACTGTGCTGAGTCGGCACTACGACTTGGTGCTAAGCATGTAGTTATGACATGTCTTGAGGCTCCAGATAAGATGACTGCTTCTGAAGAGGAAGTTACATGGGCCAAGGAAGATGGAATCATAGTTGAAAATTCACGTACATTCGATGCAATAGAGTCAGAAAATGGCAAGGTGACAGGCCTTACTGTTACTGGAATAGAGGGACTTAAATTTGGCCCTAAGGGACCTGAGTTTACACGAATCCCAGATTCCACAGTTACTTTCCCTGCCGATACAGTTATTTTTGCTGTTGGCCAGCATCCTGACATTACAGAGGAATTTGGTCTAGAGCTTAACAGAGGACGTATTGCTACAAATGATGGTCATAAGACATCGGTGGAAGGCATTTATGCAGCAGGTGATGCTGTTACAGGAACACGTTCAGTTATTGCAGCTATTGCAGAGGCTAGAGAGGCTGTTTCTGAAATAGATAAGTTCCTTGGCGGTGATGGAAATATTGAAGAAAAACTTGCGCCAGAGCAGATAGCTAATCCTTGCATTGGAAAAAATGAGAACCTGACAAAGACTCATAGAAATGAGCCAACAGTTACAGAAGTCGATGCTAGAAAATGTAACTTTGAGCCTATGGATTTGGGATTTGATTGCAACAAGGCAGGTTGCGAGGCAAGTCGTTGCCTACAGTGTGACCTTCGAGTACAGATTTCTCCACAGAAATTCTGGAGTGATTTTTTGGCAGAGGAAGGAGGTCAGCAGTAATGAAGAATTTATTAGTTGTTAGTTGCGTAAGTGATGATGTAAAAGCACCTCTTTCAATGTATATACTGAAGAATTTTACAGCTGATGTTGTGACAGGTGTTGACAAATATTCAAAGGAGTTTGACGCTGAAACAATCTATCTTCTTCCAGAAGGCGAAGATGTTTCAGGCTTGAATGGAGAGATTGTTCATACAAGCCAGATTTCTCCAACTCTTAATAACCCATACTCAGTTGCTCAGGTTTTATCAGGCAATTTGCCTCGTCCTATGATTCAGGATGACTATGTGGCAGTGTACGATGGCAAGGCGGTATCCGTTATTACACCTGAGGCGGCATACGGTATGACTAAGGGATTTGAGGAAAAGTTCGTTGCCATAAACAAGGGTGAGAATACTGAAATCAAGAAGGTAAATGTAGGCCAGCCAGTTGGAGAATTAGCGGCTGTTGATGGTGCCAAGGCAGTACTTTTTGGCGGTTTAAAAGGTAAGTTTGTTTCAGGCTCTGAGGCTGCAAAGCTTAAAATTGATGAGACAGAAAAATTCAGCTCTATAACAATTTATGATGAGAGCGAATGTATTGTGGATGCATGTGTTCAGCTGATGAATAAAGCATACGAAATGTCCTGTGGCAAATGTGTTTTATGCCGTGAGGGCACATCACAGTTCAAGCAGATTGTGACAGAGATGACAACCGGCAAGGCGAAGATGTCTGATTTGGACCTTATCAAAGAGGTATCAGAGCTTATTTCAATCGGAGCATATTGCCCATTTGGCCAGAGCATGACAAAGCCTCTTACGTCAGCAATGGAACTTTTTGCAGATGAGTTTGAGGAACACATCAAGAAAAAGTCCTGCAAATGTGGCAAGTGCTACAAGCAAGCAGAGCTTTACTATATTGATCCAGACGAGTGTATCGGATGTGGTGAGTGTATTGATGCCTGCCCAGAGGATGCAATCGAAGGAAAAGATGGATTTATCCATATAATTGACCAGGATCTTTGCGAGCAATGCGGCAAGTGCGTATCAGCATGCGACGAAGGCTGCATTAAAACAGCCACAAAGCTTCCTAAGCTTCCAAAGAAAAAAACAAAATGCGGTAAATGGTGAAAGGAAACCCGTGCAACGAAAGCTTGTCTTTTATTGCACGGGTTTTTTCTGTCCTTTTTTTGAATGCAATAATAGATAAAGATTCAGGAACTTGATAGAAGTTGTATGTAGCCTGTGATGATACATTAATAGCAAGAAAATAAGAACCATGCACGAGCAAAATGCTTGGGTAAACTAGTGATTTTGCTTGTGAATGAGAATTAGAAAGATCGTTTTAAAGGAGAAGAAAATGGAAAACTTGAAAACACAGATAGTTGTCATTGCAGGTGGTCCATCTGGTATGTCGGCAGCGGTTCAGGCAGCTGAAGATGGAGCAGAGGTCATTGTAATTGAAAAGGCAAACATCACAGGTGGTGCAGCTAACATGGGTATGGGCCCACTTGGTATTGGAACAAAATATCAGCAGGAGCAGATGATTGATATCACTGTTGAGAAGGCATTTAACATGTTTATGGATTACACACATTACAATGTTGATGCACGACTCATCAAGCGATATTTCGAGCAGTCTGGCGAGACAATTGAGTGGTTAGAAGATATGGGCGTTGAGTTTGAAGGCGCTTTCAAATATTTCCCACAGTCAGAGGCTACATGGCACATTGTAAAAACAGGAAATAAAATCGGACCACGTGCAGCTGGTCATATGAATAAGGCTCTTCTTAACAAGGCTCAGGAGCTTGGCGTAAAGGTTCTTCTTGAGACAGCTGGTAAGAAGATTTTGAAGGATGATGAAGGCAAGGTATGCGGCGTTGTTGCAGTTAACAAAGATGGTGAGGAATTCACAATTGAATGTCAGGCAGCAATCATCGCAACAGGTGGTGCTGGTAACAATCCAGAGCTTATAAAAGAGGAAATCGGCTTAGAGTTTGGCAAGGATGTATTTAACTTTGCTATTCCTGGTCTTATGGGCGATGGCCTTAAGATGGCTTGGGAGGCAGGTGCTGATCACCTTCCAGTTAGAATTGAGCAGGCATGTGATGTAGGTGGCGGCGAGGAAGCTTCTGCATCAGTTAAAAACGTGCTTAGACAGCCAAACCTTCTCGTTAACAAGTTTGGTAAGAGAATCATGAATGAAGAGTTCATGCAGAATACAACATACCTTTCAAATGTTGCTATGCACCAGAAGGACAAGACAATTTACTCTATCGTAGATTCTTCAATTGTTAAGTCATACATCAAAAATGGCGTAGATGTAACTAGCCTTGTTACTCCAGATCCAGATGTATCTGATTTCAATGAGGGAATGGAGGAGCTTCTTGCAAAGGGTTCAAAGAACTTCTTCAAGGCAGATACTATTGAGGAGCTTGCTGAGCAGATTGGCATTGACCCAGAGGTTCTTGCAGAGACAGTTGATGATTACAATGATTACTGCGAAGGCAGAGATGAAGAGTTCTTCAAGAACTACAGATTCCTTCGCAAGTTAAAGAAGGGGCCATTCTACGCAGGTGCTTTCCATCCAGGCGGATACGGAACAGTAGGTGGAATTCGTATAAACGAAAATTGCGAATGCTGCGATAAGGACTTTATGCCTATTCCAGGACTTTATGCTTGCGGTGCTGATTCATGCAACATTTACGATGACAGTTACATGTTCTTGCTTCCAGGTAACTCAATGGGATACGCAGTCAACACAGGACGTATCGCAGGTATGGAAGCTGCAGAGTATATTGAAGATTAATAACGAAAGCTGAGAACACTGGTTACGGCCACAAGCCTTTGATTCTCTCTGCTCGACAACACGTCTCGCTTGAGAGAACAAAGAGCTTGATGCCTACCAGTGAATATAGCGTATTGATGAGCTTGTAGTTCACAATCTCTGAGATCTCTGCAAGTGACATTTAGTCACTGAAAGAGATACTCAGGATTGTGAATGTAACAAGCGGACTATTAGGGAGGAAATAAAAATGGCAGGAAGACCTATATATAGACCATCCAGCTTTAAGAATGTAGAGCGCGACGGCAATGTAGTTGGTTTTTCATTTGATTGGAAAGCCCAGTACTATCGTTCTTTTACCCTTTCAATTTTAAGAGATTTGGTAATTAAAGTAGATGGTCAGGAATATAACAGAGACGATATTAGTATTACAGTAAACGGGGCTACATTTACACTTGAGGAATGTAGAACAGTGGTTGATCCAGAGTATAGATGGGAATTTGGTGAGTACGCAACAGTTACAGTATTAAAAGAGGGCGGCCTTTCAAAGGGTAAGCATTACATCGAAGCAGTACAGAAAATTGCTCCTTCATATATGCCATTCGTGATTGAGGCTCCATGTAACACAGAATTCGAAATATAGTCAGGAGGACAGATAAATGAGCGATATTAAAAGATGTGTGTCTCTATATAGCTATCAGGACGAGTTCTATCTTGGAAAGCTTGATTTAGAGGGATGCTTGAGGGAGACAGCTGCAACAGGAGCAACAGGTGTAGAGCTTCTTGCAGAGCAAATGATTAGAAAATTTCCACTTCCAATTGAAACTAAAGATTTCAGAGACCAGTGGTTTGAGTGGATGAAAAAATATAATCTTACACCAGCATGTTATGATGCATTTTTGGAGAACCATATTTATGACAACCGTACTCTCACTTTAAAAGAGCAGGTTAACATGATGAATAGAGATATTCGTCTTGCTTCACTTCTTGGATTTCCAGTGCTTCGTACATTGGTTTCGACTCCAATGGATGTGATCGAAGGAAGCTTGCCTTATGCAGAGGAGATGGGTGTAAAAATCGGTCTTGAAGTACATGCACCATTCTCGCTTAATTCAGGCTGGGCAGATGGATACATGGAAATGATTAAAAGAACAGGCACAAAGTTCTTTGGATTTGTTCCAGATATGGGTATCTTCTGCAAGAATATTCCTGATGTTGTCCGTGACAAGGCTCGTCGTCACGGCGCAAAGGAAGAGTGCATCAAGATTGTTGATGATGCATATGCAAAGCGTGTAGCTAACGGATTTACAAAGATTAAGTATGACCTTAACCTTGGTAAGGCAAATATGGAATACCGTATGGCAAATGGAATGGCAGAAATGATGGATGCTGTAAAGGCTGCAGGTGGTGGCCCAGCGGATTTAGAGTATGCAGGTTCTTCATTTACATATTCTTGGTCAGAGCCACAGGATATTATCGACAACATCGATTATATTTTCCATACACATGCTAAGTTCTACAATGTGCACGAGGACCTTGAAGAGACAGCTGTTGCTCTTCCAGAGGTAATCGAGGCTTACAAGAAAGCTGGTTACACAGGATTCTTAAGTTCTGAGTATGAAGGTGGAGAACACCTTAGAGCTGATTTAGATGTTGACAGTATTGAGCAGGTACGTCGTCATCAGGCAGCCATGAAAAAGTACATAGGAAAATAATTCAAACCAGTATTTAATAATTGCCTAGAATGCCACAAATACAAGGCTTCGAGGTGATTGATTAGAGGGGGAAGTAATTTACTTCTCCCTTATTTCTGTTGTATAATGTTGTCCTAAAGATAGGAGATACTATGAATAGTTTTAATCAATTCAAAGTTAACATATACAGAGATATGTCTGAGTCCCAGCATCTGCATACAGATGTTGAGTTATTGTATGTCGTTGAGGGTAGTATCAACATCAAGATTAAAGATGCAGTTTTCACCCTAAAACGAGATGATGTTTTTGTTATCAACTCAAGTATTCAGCATAGTATTGAGACAGTGGAGAAGAGTATTGTCTGCTCTATTATGTATGATTATCAGATTTTGGTTCACATCCTTAAAAAGCCTAATAGCTTTTTTATGTGCAATAGTTCTGTGGACAAGTCCAAAAGCTACAACGAGATAATTAGACTATGTCGTGATGTAGTTTATCAGCATGTTGCATCTATTAAAAAGACAGACAGTTTGATGTATAGTATGCTCTACAAATTGCTTGATGAGCTTGTTGAGCATCACATGGTTGATGATACTAATTCAGAGATTTCCGAGAATCATGATGCTGATGAAAAGCTTCAGATTATTATTCATTATGTTCACACCAATTATCAGGACGGCATAAGTCTTTCTGATTTGGCAAAGCAGATGTACACATCTACATCTACGCTTTCTCGATTGTTTAAAAAGCAGACAGGGACCTATTTTGCAGAGTATGTAAATCAGGTTCGCACTCGTTATGCAATAGATGAGCTTTTATATACAGAAAAAAATATGACTAAAATAGCCATGGATTGTGGCTTCTCAAATGCCAGTGCATTTACCAAGGTATTCAGAGAAATCTACAACATGGCACCAACTGAATATCGTCAAAAGATGAAGGGCAATGTGAAAGACGAAGTCCAGGTGGATGAGGATATCAAGGAAAAAATTCAGGCTGAGTTTAAGCGCCCAGAAGAGGACGAGTATCAAGTGGCTCCAGTTGAAACGGTTGTTGATGTACAGAACACAACTGAGCTGAAGCGCTGCTGGAACAAGCTTATAAATGTTGGCTTTATCCATGATGTTCTCAGGGCTAATACTCAGTATCACATTGAGTATCTCCACAAGGAGTTGGGATTTACCTATGCCAGAATCTGGATGGTATTTAACTCAAAGACTATGGTTTCTGATGGAGTTACTGTAGGTAATTACAACTTCGACATGATATTCGAGGCCCTTGATTTTCTAGTTGACCATCACATCACTCCTTGGCTTGATTTTACTAATCGACCATATGCCAATGTGACCAATTCGGAGGAATCTGCTTGGTTTGAGGACATTCGCATTGTCTACAAGGACAAGAGAGTTTGGGAGAATTTATACAAGCAGTTTTTCAAAATGCTAGTTCGTAGATACGGAGAAAAGGAAGTCTCTAAGTGGAGATTTGAAATTGGCTTAGAGGGATTCCATTCCGATTATGATACTTTCTATATCCTTGATGGATATGATTTTATAGACGTATATGAGTTTATTGCCCAGACTGTTAAAAAGCTGGTTCCAGCTGCCCAGGTAGGTTATTCCGCAGGCCCTGGTATTGAGGGACAGGTGTCGTTTGACACTATTCTTACCAAGCTTAGAGATTGCAAAGTACAGCCGGACTTTATCTCGGTAATATTATTCCCATATATTCCAAAGACAGTGTCGGGATTAAATGGGGGCAAGGCTCAGTTTGTGCGCTCTCAGGATCGTGACTTCGAGGGCAATGAGCTAGAGCGTATTGGCAAAGCCTTTGATAAGCTAGGTATTCCTAGAAATAAAATTGTTATTTCTGAGTGGAACCTTACATGTTCTAATCGCAACTATCTCAATGACAGTACATTTAGGGCTTGTCTATTTATCAGAAACATAGTTAAATTTGCTGCGGATATTGATGTGTGGGGACTTTGGTTTGCCTCAGATTGGCAGTGCAATTCATATTCAGCCAGAAATGTTATTAATGGAGGCGGAGGACTGCTCTCAAAAGATACCATTAGAAAGCCTATTTTCTACGCCATCAAAATGATTAATCATTTAGGTAGTCAGGTGGTGGCCAGAGGAGAGAATTTCATGGTTACTAAGCTGGCAGCAGATGAGTTCCAGATTGTATGCTTCAATTTGAATTGGTATAATTCCAGCTATTTTATCAATGCTGAAAATCAGGCTACAGTTGCCGAGGCCAAAGCATATTTTGACCAGAGCAGCACCAAGAAAAAGATAGTTATAAAGCTTTCGGGAGTCAGCGAGAATAGTGGCTACTATGTAAAGCGAAGAAGTGTTAATAGCAACCAGGGTTCTATCATTGACGAATGGGGCAAGTTTGACAACGATGAGAAGCTTGAGAGGACTGAGATTAAATATCTTCAGGAGATGTGTGTTCCACAGCTTTCTAGGACAAAGGTACAGTCCAAGGGCCACATGCTTACACTTGAACTGGAGTTAGAGCCACAGGAATTTTGCATGCTCCACGTTCTTCCGGAATACTAAAAGCAGAGGGGAGGGCCCCACTTGCAATAAAATACTATATTTGATTGCGGTGATTTTTTCCAAAATAATTGTCTTTGCAACAGATAATAAAATATTGAAAAGCTAATAAGAGAATATAAATAAGAAAGTCGGTATATTTTATGTAGATAAAAGATATCGACTTTTTTTATTTATATTTATAAAGGAGAGACATATGGAAACTATCAGAATTGGTATCATAGGCCATGGTTTCATGGGCCATGAGCATGAGTCAATGCTCACACGCCTTGATGGCTACAAGGTAGTTGGTATTTCAGATATCGACCCAAAGCAGCTTGAAGACGTTAAAGAGGGCATAAAAAGATATGCTAACAATGAGGAGATGTTTAATGATCCTGAAGTTGATGTGGTTATCATTGCTGCAAACAACAATCAGCATCATGACCTTGTTATTCAGGCGGCAAAAGCCGGAAAGGATATTATCTGCGAAAAGCCGGTAGCTATGAATCTTGCAGAGCTTGATGACATGGTAAAGGTTGTAGATGAGTGTGGTGTTAATTTCACAGTTCATCATCAGAGACGCTATGACAAGGATTTCCGTACAATGAAAAATGTATTTGACAGCGAGACTCTTGGTGATGTTTATTCAATCAAGAGCAGCTTATACGGCTTCAACGGAAATATGCACGATTGGCATGTTTACATTGCAGAGGGCGGCGGAATGCTATTTGACTGGGGTGTTCACCTTATTGATCAGATGCTTTGGATGATGCCTGGTGCAAAGATTAAATCCGTATTTGCGGATGTAAGAAATGTAATCAACTTTGAGGTTGATGACTATTTCAAGATTCTTATGAAATTTGATAATGGAATTATGGCAGAGGTAGAGCTTGGCACATATTTCCTTACTGACAAGATGGACAACAAGTGGTTTGAACGCCACTGGATTATGGGTGGAAACAAGGGTACGGCTTACCTTGATGGATTTGACCCACAGGGTGCTATCGTTCGCACCAATGGACTTCTACAGAATGTAGGCGGTCAGCGTACTATGACAGCAGCGGGCCCAACTCGTTCATTTGGTCCACCACCAGAGGGCAAGCTTGTAACTGAGCCACTTCCACTTGCAGACACAACTCATGAGGATTACTTTGAGAACTATCGTAAGGCATTTGATGGCCAAGAAGAATTCCTTGTAAAAATTCCTGAGACAAGAAGAGTTCTCAGACTTATGGAGGCTGCTAGGGAGTCAGCTCGCACAGGCAAATCAATTGATTTTGAATAGTAGACATTAAGTTGGTTTTGACCACAAACTTGAGGCATTTTACATAGCTAAAAGGGTTTGTGGTCGGCCAACTTTTTTAGTGCAACAATTTACCCCAAAACGTTGTTACTCCTGATACGTTTAAGTAAAAATCTGCAAAAAAATGAAAGCCAGTGATGGGTTTTAATCAAGCAATATTAAGTGGCGTCATATATAATTTTTGACATGGAAAATATAAGGGAAATAGTGCAATTTAATATTATTCATGAAAATAACAGCGAGCCTAGAGAACAGCATTATCATCAGAATCTTGATATGCTATATGTTCTTTCTGGCTCTGTCGACGTGGTGATTGATGACAAGGAATATCACCTTAAAGAGGAGGATATGATTTTAATCAATTCCAACAAGCGTCATAAGTTCGAAAACTCAGGCAATCTTTTGGCTATCAGATTTGCAATCGATTATTATCTGTTGTCCCAGACTGTTGGCACTACTCAGATGCTTTTCCTCTGCAATTCTGCAGTGGATAAAAACTCAGCCTACGACAAGCTGCGCCATCAGATAAAGGAGATTATCAGATACTACTATACTGAGACCAAGGGAGATAAATGTTATCTTCAGGCTCTCTACTATCAGATGCTCCATGTGCTGATTGCAAATTTCATGGTAAAGACTGAGGAGGCCAAGGTCCTCTTTGATCATAACTCAGACAAAGAGCGCATCAGCGAAATTCAAAGTTATATCCAGGGACATTACCAGTCGCCAATCAGCCTAAATGATTTGGCGGAGCAAATGTACCTTACACCAGCATATCTTTCCAAATACATCAAAAAGAAATTTGGAATGACATTCATAGATTATCTCAACAACATTCGACTTTTCCATGCAGTGGATGAGCTGGTTTACACAAATAAAAGCCTGACTCATATTGCTATGGATAATGGTTTTTGCACTTCTGCAGCCCTTAATAAATCCTTCAAAAAAGTTTTCAATATGTCACCAGGTGAATACAGAAAGTCTGCTGAAAAATGCGTCGAGAAAGTGGCAAATGAAGATGAAATCGGAAAGCAGGAAATCATTTCTTTTATAGAAAATGAAAGCAACAAGCTTAAGAGCGGTAAATCAACTCAATTGCTTGTAGAGGTTGATGCTTCCAATTACAAGAAGAAATACGTGGATGAGACACGGGTGATTAATATAGGCAGCATTTATATGTTGCTTCAGCAGGAGGCTCAGGAACAGCTTCTTGAGCTGAAGGACAAGCTGGGAATCACCCATGTGAGGGTGTGGAATGTTTTCGCATCAAACACATGCATTAGAGAAAACGACACATACAGTTTTCATAAGCTGGATAATGTGCTGGATTTTCTTGTGGACAATGACATTAAACTTTACATGGAACTGGGACAAAAGCCAACTCTTCTAATGTATGCTCCTGAGCGCTACATTAATCCAGATTCCAAGGAAATCAAATTATTTGAATATGATTTTTATAAAAAGCTAATCAAAGATTTGAGCATTCATCTGGTTAACAGATATGGCATTGAGGAAATTGAAAAGTGGTACTTCGAGTTTTGGAACAATCCACTTTTAAAAATTGGAGAGGAAACTGGAGAGTACTATAGATACTTCGATTTGATATACAAGACATTTAAAAACATAAGTCAGGATATCAATATCGGTGGTCCGGGACTTGTTTTAGGATATGAAAAGGCATTGGCTGAAAGGGTTTTTGCTATTTGGAAAAAGCGAGAAATTTGGCCTGACTTTATTTCCTTTGGTTCATTTCAGTACATATCATTTGCAGATGGACAATTTATTTACGGCAAGAAATCCTTGGACAAGGATTATGTTAAAAATCAGGTTTCAGTCATGAAACAGTCCATGGCAGACATTGGATTTAATGTAAAAGAGTTCCATTTAGACGAATGGAATTACACGGTATCCAATAGAAATGTCATCAGTGATAGTTGCGAGCATGCAGCCTACATCATGAAAAATTATATCGACATGATAGGCAATGTGGATGTGATGTGCTATTGGCACGGACTTGATTTGTATGCAGAGTACTATGACACCAATTCATTGCTTAGTGGTGATGCGGGATTGATTTCAAGAGATGGGATCAAGAAGCCATCATTTTACGCAGTGGAGTTTTTGAATCGCAGTTATTGTAATGAGATTTGTAGAAATGATAATGGGATTATTTCTACCAATGGTCGCGGTAGTTACTCTATTGTATGTCACAATTTCAAGCCATTATCGGAAAGCTATCTGGACATCGAAGAGGATTTGATTCAGATAAAAGACATTGAGCACTACATACAAGACACTGAGGATTTGGGAATGAAATGCGTTTTGAACAATGTTCAAAATGGCAACTACCAGATTAAGACATACTACATCAACCCAGAGTACGGCAGTGTTCAGGATATGTGGAAGCGACTAGGCCTTGCAGAATCCATGGAGAGTGAAGAGATTCAATTTATTAAGAAACATGCCAATCCAAACATGGAGATGCAGCAGGTGGAGGTATCCGACAACAGGTTGGAGGTTGAATTTAACCTAAAGGCTACAGAGATAAGATTCATAGAGATTAAATATCAGTTCAAATATGAGTAGCAAGATTTTTGGAGAGCAAAAATTGTACTATGATTTTTGTTCTCCATTTTTTCGGGGGATATTTTAGAGCTAATTCAGATAATGAAAATTGCCAAATACAGAAAAGTCGAAAACGGCAATAGGACATAAAATATTCACATATTCATTCAAGATGTGAAAGGAGAAAGGAATGAAAGTATTAGGTATTTCTTTTGGTCGTATAGATCAAAGAAGCGATGTTATGGTAAAGGAAGCTCTCTTTGCAGCAAAAGAAGCTGGCGCGGAGGTGGAATTTATCAACACAGTCAGACTTAATATTGGTCATTGCCGAGCATGTGATTATTGCAGTCGTTGCCGTGATAAGGGAGATGTTGAAATTCACTGCTGTATGAAAGACGACTACTCAATCCTCGAAGAGAAGTGTCTTGATGCAGATGGTATTATCATCGCAGCACCTGTTTATGCGGTAGGTATTGTTGGCCAGTTTAAGAACTTTGTTGATAGATTTGGTCCATCTCATGATAGAGCAGCACTTTTGGAGGAGAACAAGAAGAGAGAAGAAGCAGGAAAGCCACTTCTTGATGAACGTTATTTCAAAGACAGATATGTAGGTTACATTTCAGTTGGCGGTGCGCAGACACACAACTGGGTTTCACTTGGTCTTCCAATGCTTGACTTATTCTCATTCTCATTCTGCATGAAATGTGTTGGTCATGTAGATGCTTACGACCAGGGCCGCACAGGACATCCTTTATTTGACAAGGATCTTATGAAGAAGTGTGCTGAGCTTGGTACAGCAGTAGCTGAATCACTTGGCAAGCCTTACGATGAGGTTGACACATGGGTAGGCGATGAGGGTGTTTGCCCAGTATGTCACAATCCACTTCTCTCAATGAACGGAACAACAACTGTTGAATGCCCTATTTGCGGTATCTACGGAAAGCTCTCTGTTGATGGAGACAAGGTAACAGTTGAGTTCTCTGAGGAGGAGAAGAACAGAGCTCGTAACACTCCAATTGGAATCTATGAGCACTACAACGAAATTCAGAACATGATTACAGTTTGTGTGCCAAAGCTTATGGCAAACAAGGACACACTTCCTAAGATGATGGAGAAATATAAGAATTTCGATTTGCATTGGTAATAGTGTCATTATATGGCACTTGTTCGATAGTTAGATATTTGTATATGTATGATATTTATGGGGGAAAAGAAAATGGACGCAACAAATTTAGCAGGTAGCTCTGCAAAGTCTGGTGTTACAAAGTTAAACCAGTACGGTATGGCTCCTTTGAAGCCAATTAATTATTTTGTCTATGGTATGGGTAATTTTGCTTCTCAGCTTTCATGGACAATGGTAAGCACTTACCTTTCAATTTTCTATACTGATGTATTTGGTCTTGGAACTGGTGCAGTTGCACTCCTTATGTTTATCGCTAAGGTTTGGGATGCTATTAATGATCCAATGATGGGAACAATCATGGAGCGTACTCACACAAAGCATGGTCGCTTCCGTCCTTACATTGTAGTAGGTGCAATATTCCTTGTAATCTTTACAATCCTTACATTTACTGTACCAGGATTTGGTGGTCCAGCTAAGCTCGCTTATGCTTACATCACATACATCGGTCTTGGTATGTCATACACAATGACAAACGTACCTTACCTTGCAATGCCTGTTGTTATGACACGTGATCCAAAGGAAATCAACAGACTTAACGCAGCTCAGATGATGGGTATGACAATTGGTCAGATTATCCTTAACCTTTTTGTGCTTCGTCTCGTTGTTTGGTTTGGTAAAGGAAATCAGGCTGCAGGTTATCAGTCAACAGCTATTCTTCTTGCACTTGTAGCACTTCCAATGTTCTGGGCAGTTGCAGCTCTTTCAAAGGAGAGAATTGATGTTAAGAAGAGTGAGCAGGGAAGCATTCTTGAAGGTCTCAAGCTCATCGCTAAGAATAGAAACCTTGTATGTGCACTTCTTTATAGCTTAATGAACATGTTTGGTATGCTTGGACGTATCTCTGTAGCAGTATTCTTCTACATGCACGTTGTACAGAATTTTGAATACATCACAATTTTTATGATGATGCAGATGATTGTTGGTACACTTGTAATGCCACTCGCTCCAAAGCTTTGCCTTAAGTATGGTAAGAGAAACATCGGTATTGTTTCAATGCTCATTCAGGGTCTTGCACTTATTATCATTTTCTTTGGTCCATCAAAGAGTATTCCATTCAACTTCGTAATGATGGTTATCTACGGATTTGGATACATTGCTGGTCCTTCAGGAGCAGGTATGGTTGTTGATGCTATCGATGATTTTGATCTTAAGTATGGTTACAGAAATGATGGTATGGCATTCTCATTCTCAGGAATGGCTACAAAGATGGGTACAGCTCTTGCAAACTCTATCTTCCTTCTTATCATGGGATACTTTGGATATGATAGCTTATTTGGTGTAAGAGAGCAGTTAGCAGAAGCTACAGATCCAGGAGTAATTGCTAGCCTTACACAGCAGATTGCACACACAGAGTTTGGTATCAACATGTGTGCAAACCTTCTTCCAGGTATTGTATTCCTTCTTGGAATCATTCCACTTCTTATCTACAACCTTGATAAGCCAGGATACATGGATAAGGTTAGAGACGGTCTTACAGAGAGAAATAAGGCTCGTTCAGCAGAATAAGATTACTTTTCTAGAAACTAATATAAACATCCTTTTACTTGGGGTCAGGAATGGGGTTCCTGACTCCTTTTTTTGTAATAGGAAAATTGTGGAATTGAGTTGCCTAGGGATTTTGGGGAGATTTCTATTTACCAGTGTCGATATATTATGGGCTTATAGAGGATAAGTGTAAGGAAGTTCTATATTGATTGTTGGAAATATTGTATGCACTTAATTATATATGAATTCTACCCGTGAATCATGGGAACATTACGGTAATTTTCGAAAAAATAGGATTTCACCCGTAGGTTTCATATCTCAAAAATTTTTGGATTTGAAAACCTACGGGTTTTTTTGCAATAAATAAAATTCTACCGTAGGATTAAGAGCTTTATCTAGAAAATTGGCAAAGTAACAACTCATAAATCAATTATCGCGGCATAACAGAAATGGTGAATACGGGTATTTTTGAGAAAAGATGAAAAAACACGTAATCAGAAATTTTTCTGCAAGAAATACTACGGGTAAAAATTAAGAAATGATTATAAACCCGTAGTTTTTCGATTCCAACAATATTTGAGACTGAGTTAAGAGGTCGCTTATGAATTATTGTTGTAGCTGAGTGCGCCTTTAAAGCAATATGTTTTATTAATGTTGTGGTTATAACAGGAACAGGCAGTTAATACGGATATTTTTTTAATGCAATAAATAATAAGGGACTATTGCGCTTTTGGGAATGCCGAAAAAGGGGTGCAATATTTGACAAAATAGAGCCCAACATTTTTAAAGAGCCACCGGGATTCTTCATTTATAGTATCAGTATAAAAGGAGAAAAACGGAGGTAAAAAAATGGAGAAGAAAAAAGTACTTGGTATTTCATTTGGTCGAAAGATGTCAAACTGCGATGTCATGGTTAAGGAAGCACTTATGGAGTGCCAGCGAGAAGGCTGTGATGTGGCGTTTATCAGAGCAGATGATTTAGAGATTAATAATTGTACCGGTTGTATCGCTTGTGTTATTGGAATGATGTCAGGCCGAGGTCGAGGATATTGTGTAAAGCATGATGATTTTGACATTCTTGATGAGGCAATTATGCAGTCGGATGCAGTAATTCTTGCATGTCCAACATATGAGACTTCTGTTACAGGTCGTTTCAAGACTATCTGTGACAGGATTGGACCAAGCCACGATATTACATTTAGAAAAGCAAGATATGAAGAGGGCAAAGAAGCGGGAGTTCCTGAGGAGCAGCTACCAGATGCTCGAGCATTTAAGAAGCGCTCAGCAGCCCTCATTTCTGTTGGCGGTGCCATGACAGAGGAGTGGATTGCACTTACACTTCCGATGATGTATGAGTTTACCTTCCCAATGGGAATAGATGTTGTGGATACAGTTGAATACTACGGTGCTATGGCTTGTGAAAATGTGGCTGGCAATCCTGAGATGATGAAGAGAATGACCCGTGTTGGTAAAAATATTGTGGAGTCAATTAATGCTGGTGACGAGGATGAGCGTATTAAGTATCGAGGTGATGAAGAGGGAACATGCCCGATTTGTCATACACGCCTCATCCAATTTTCTCACGATAAAAAGACTGCTTCCTGCCTAGTGTGCGGTAGCCTTGGTACTTTTGATATTGTGGACGGAAAATTTACTATGCATTATACCGATGAGGAATTGAATCGCTCACGTCTTCGCTGGGGTGGCAAGCTTGAGCATTCTACAGAGATTAAAACTCAGGCTCAGCCAGCAGGAACAATAAAAAATCTTAAGGAACTTAAGCAGCCTTATGCAGAGTTCAATCCTGGGGTATGGCCAGTAGATGAAAATGCATGTGGGAATGTAAAAAAGTAATTTTGAATCAATCACGTAGAGCCGAAATCTAGGTGCAACGGTCTTGATAAGATTGTTGCACCTATACTATTTATGGTTATTCCTGTTGCAATAATTAGTTTAGATAAATGGGACTAAAGAAAATGATTTCTGTTTTTTCAATAATATAATGAACTCAAATATCAGGACAGGAGAATAAAAATGAGTTATAGAATTTTGACAATTAACCCTGGTTCTACATCGACAAAAGTAGGGCTCTTCAATGGTGAAAAGCCGGAGTTTTCTGTAAATGTATCTCATGATGCAGAAAAGCTTGCGGAGTTTGCCAGTGTTAGTGATCAGCTTCCATATAGAAAGGAAGTAATCCTTTCGGAGCTTGAAAAAGCTGGAATAGACCTAGCTACAGTTGATGCGTACGTAGGCCGAGGTGGTGGACTTCTTGCTGTAGAAGGAGGCACTTACGAAGTTGGCCAGGTGCTTTTAGACCATGCAAAAAGAGGAGCAAATGGAATTCAGCATCCGGCGCAGCTTGGCTCACAGCTTGCTAATGAGTTTGCTAAAAAATATGGAAAGCCTGCATTTGTGGTAAATCCACCAGACACAGACGAATTTATTATTGAGGCTAGAATGACTGGTATCAAAGGTGTTTACCGTCAGTCTCATCTTCATGCATTAAATCTAAAGGAGACTGCTATTCGTCATAGTCAGCTAAATGGAGTTAAATACGAAGATGCGAATTATATTGTATGCCACATTGGTGGAGGAGTATCTATTTCAGCTCATCGAAAGGGCAAGATGATTGATGGCAATGATATTGTTACAGGAGATGGTCCAATGGCACCAACTCGCTGTGGTTCAGTGCCAGCTGCTCAGATGATTAGATATGCATATGACCATCCAGACAAAAAAGAAACACTTGCACTTACCACGAAGACAGGTGGATTTGTAAGTCATCTAGGTACAGCCGATGCCCTTGATGTATTCAATAGAGCAGAGGCAGGTGACAAGGAAGCCAAGCTTATTTGGGACACAATGACATATCAGATTGTTCGCTATATTGGCGCAATGGCCACAGTATTACATGGCCAGGTAGATGGCATTCTTTTAGGTGGTGGAATGGTTCACAATAAAAAACTAGTTGCAGACATCACAGAAGCCTGCTCATGGATTGCACCTGTCAGTGCCTACCCAGGTGAGTTTGAGCTTGAGGCAATGGCTGCCGGGGCCATCCGCGTCCTCGATGGCGTCGAAGCGGTTAAGGAATATACGGGGGTCCCTTGCTGGACGCCTAACGAACTAGCGGAATAACCCAACTAGATTATTAGAAGAGCTAGTAGTTGACAAGCTCTTAGTGTTGCTGAAGGAGACATGTAGTCGACGAAAGCAATATCTAAGGCTTGTCAATGTAACTAGCGGACTATAGTAAGAGAGGAGAATATAGTATGAATCAGACTAAGGTTAATAAGTATAGCCGCAGCGTTTCAATAATCGGCGTAGGCTGTACTCCATTTATGTATACGGTGGACAATCCAGAGACTGATGGTCTTACAGAGGGGGAGCTATTTGGCTACGCCGCTTTAAAGGCAATGGAAGATGCTGGTGTGAATCCACAGGATATTGATTTCTATTTTCATGGTGAGGCTTCGCCTCTTCACCAGTCAAATTACCTTACCCCAAATGTGCAGATCGCAAATTGGTTTGGTATGAAAGGCAAGGCTTCTATTCATCATTCGGAGGCTTGCTGTACAGGATATTATGCTATCGAGCAGGCCGTAAATGCGGTAGCTTCGGGCAAATACAATTGTGTACTTTCAGGTTGTGTGGAGTTTGGTGATAGTGCAGCAGTGCCAAATCATCCATATAAGAGAGAGAAGCTTTCAATGGAGAAGTTCCTCCAGACGACAGCTTGGCTCTATGACAGAACTTACACCCGTTCTCTTATGGCAGGACAGGAGCTTATTTATGATGATGCAGCAGAATGGTACAAGAGAACTAGAGGACTTACAGATGAGCAGATGGACGATACAATCAACCATATGTCAATAAACAATAGAAAAAATGCTTCCATGGATGAACTTGCAATTGAGAGACGCACATATGAGCAGATTGCCAAAGAGGCTGGCTTTGACGATGTAATGGACTACATGCGAAGCCCATACAATCCAAAGAATGGTGATTTCCTAAGAATGAGTGGTATTGAGCTGAAGTGCGACGGTGCAGCAGCTGTGATTGTTTGTGCTACTGACATGGTAGATAAATACATGGGTAATAAAAATCACAAGCCTATTGAGGTTTTAGGTGTGGGCTGTGCAGCTTGTGAGGCTACAACACCACACTTCGAAGTAAGAGCTACTGAAGAGGCAATTCGTCAAGTATATGAGGTGACAGAAGTAACGCCAGAGGATATAGATATTTTCTTTGCAAATGACTTTATTATTACTTCCCATTTGGTATCAGCTGAGATTGCTGGATATTTGCCTTATGGTGAGGGTTGGAAATACATCTGTGAAGGCAGAACTGCCTATGATGGCGACAAGCCAATTAATACAAATGGCGGTCGTACTTCATTTGGCCACGCCCATGCTGCATCTGGTCTAGCTGATTTATATGAATGTGTAAAGCAGATGCGTGGTGAGTGCGGAGAGAGACAGGTTAAGAAACTTCCTAAGACTGCTATGTTACGTGGTTATGGCGGTGCTCAAAATATCTGCTCGTACATCATCAGGACAATTGATTAATGGGAGGTGTGACAGATGGCAATTAAGTTAGAAAAGGTTGTTCAAGGTTTCTACGATAGACTTGAAGAAGGAAAAATATGTGGTAGAAAATGTCCTAAGTGTGGGGCTGTAGAATTCCCACCAGTTTATGCTTGCAACTCTTGCGGAAATTTAGAGACGGAGTGGTATGAAATATCTGGTAATGCCAAGATGCATTCGATCGTTATGCCGGCTGCACTTTCAAGCAAGCCTGAGTACAAGGCTCTAGGAAAGTTTGCATATGGCGAGATAGAGCTAGAAGAAGGGGCTAGACTTAATGCAGTAGTCCGTGGCATTTCTAAAAAGACCAGAAAGGAACTCTTAGATAAGCTTCCACTGGACGTCCACGCTGCCATTTACCAGCGTGACGGTTACAAGACTGTGGTATTTGATTTGGATTCTAAGTATTTTGATAACTAAGCCCTTACATATACTAGGTAAGCGCGAGCAGGGGATACCGTGCCGAGTGTGGGAGGACCTACGCCGGCAGAAGGACCCACACGAGAGTGCGGAGGGGGCCCTGCGGGAGCATGAGAAACTGGGATAGGGCTATTATAGAAAGGAAGTAAAGTAATGGACAGAAAAGAATTAGAGTCTCAAATAATTGAGATGGTGGCGAAGTGCTACAGCGTGGATGCCGCTAATCTTTCAATGGAGACTACATTTAAGGATGACTTAAAAGGAGCATCAGTTCTCATGGTAGGACTTGTTTCTGAGATTGAAAATGAATTAGATGCAATGATTGCACTTCAGGATGCAGCTGCATGTGCAACTATCGGAGAGCTTGTAGATAAGGTTGAAGAGGAATTGTAATAATTCGTATATACGAAGGAGAAAAAATGAGCGTACTTGATAATATTTACGAAAAGGCTAAAGCTAATCCACAAAAGGTTGCTTTTCCAGAGGCTGAAAATGAAAAAATGATGCAAGCCGCTTACGAATGCGGACAAGAGGGATATATTGTCCCTATTTTGGTAGGCGATGCTTCAAAGATTAGAGAATTAATAGCTGAAAGAGGCTACGAGGAATCCGTATTTACGATAATTGATATTGGAAATGAGGATTACAAAAACGATATTATTGCAAAATATGTTGCACTTCCACAGACTGTTCTTAAGGAAAAGGCATTGGGACGTCGAATGGAAAACCCACTTTATTATGCAATGGCAATGCAGGCTGTGGGCGAGGCAGACGTTACATTTGCTGGAATCGACAATACAACAGGAGATGTACTTCTGGCTGGTCAGATGATAATCGGTCTAAAGGAGGGAATCAGCACAGTTTCATCTATTGGACTCTGTGATATTCCTGGATTTGAGGGAAGCGAAGGACAGCTTCTGGCTGTTGGAGATAGTGCGGTATGCACAAATCCATCTGCCGAGCAGCTTGCTGATATTGCAATTTCTGCCTGCGATACAGTAAAGGGGCTTCTAGACTGGCAGCCAAGATGTGCAATGGTATGTTACTCAACACTTGGCTCTGGCCAGGGTGAGCTAATTGACAAGGTGAAGGAGGCTCTTGCAATTGCAAATGAAAAGCGTCCAGACCTTGATATTGATGGCGAATTCCAGCTTGATGCAGCAATTGTTCCAGCTGTGGCAGCAAAGAAAGTCAATCGAGAAAGCAAGGTTGCAGGTAAGGCAAATGTACTTATCTGGCCAGATCTTAATGTAGGAAATACTGCTGTAAAGCTCATTCAGCAATTTGGACATGCTGATGCATACGGACCAATGCTTCAGGGATTCAACAGCATTGTTTGTGATTGCTCTAGAGGGGCACCTGTTTCAGAGATTAAGGGAAATGTTATTATCTCTGCTGTTCGTGCTCTTGGCGCAAAGAGGGACTGCTAAGATTTAGCAGTAGATTTTAATAGGAGCAAATCTTAACTATGGGAAACGTTTTAGGGGTCGGAATCGACCTAGTTTCAATAAGCGAAATTCGTGATTTGGACGAGAGGACCAAAGGTGCTTTTGTCCAGCGGACATATACTAGCAAGGAACGTGAGGATGCTGTGGGGGCGTCTGATTACTATGAGTTTCTCGCCGGTAGATTTGCTGTCAAGGAGGCTGTTTACAAAGCTATTTGCAGCAGCTTCCCTGACGTTAATTTTGATTTTAGAAATGTGGAAACTATAAAACAGCCTAACGGAGCACCAAAATTTTCTGCCAATATAGAACTCCTCAATATATTTAAAACAATCGGTGCCGAGGATGTTTTGGTTTCCATTTCTAATCAGGGTGATTATGTTATAGCAATTGCCCAGCTGATAAAAAGAGAGTAGCCGCAAGGCTACTTTTTTTGTGGCAAAGATTGTGATTGACTATAAAATGATAATAATTACTAATTTTATATTGACAAAGCTATAATAAATGATATTATATAGATAATCATTATTGATTTTGCTTATCGAGGTTATTTGAAGAAAGCAGGTGTTATATGAATTACAGTAGACAGAGAGAATACATAAAAGAATATTTGATGTCTACCAAAGAGCACCCTACAGCTGAGGTTATTTATCAGAATGTTAGGGAAGAATATCCTAAAATTAGTCTTGGTACCGTATATAGAAATCTTACTCTTCTTGTGGAGTTAGGAGAGGTGAAAAAGATTTCCACTGGCGATGGCACTGAGCACTATGATGCGGACACATCAGCACATAGTCACTACTATTGCAGATGTTGCCACAGAATTATGGATGTTGAGATTACACCTAGCGTAGATCAAATTCTCGCAGCATCTAGCACGGGGCTAGGGACAGTTGAGCAAGCATCATTACTCTTTACAGGTGTTTGTAAAGACTGCATGGATAATGGTAAATAATGTTTAAAAATGAAAGGAGTCTAATTATGGCAAAGTACGTATGTCCGGTTTGTGGTTATATTCATGAGGGGGATAATCCACCTGAGGAGTGTCCTGTATGTCACGTTTCTGGTGACAAGTTTAAGAAGGTAGAGGGTGAGCTTACACTTGCTGCAGAGCATGAGTTCGGTGTTTATGCATCTACAGTTAAGAATAACCCTGATATTTCTGATGAGGACAAGAAATACATCTTCGAACAGCTCAAGGCTAATTTTGAAGGAGAGTGCTCTGAGGTTGGTATGTACCTTTGCATGGCTCGTGTTGCTCATAGAGAGGGATATCCAGAAATCGGATTATATTGGGAAAAGGCAGCTTTTGAAGAGGCTGAGCATGCAGCTAAGTTCGCAGAGTTGCTTGGTTCAGATCTCGAGGCTAACATGACAAATTCTACTAAGAAGAATCTTGCATGGAGAGTAGATTGCGAGTTCGGTGCTACACAGGGTAAGGTAGACCTTGCTACATGTGCTAAGAAGAACAACCTTGACGCTATCCATGACACAGTTCATGAGATGGCTCGTGACGAGGCTAGACATGGTAAGGCACTCAAGGGATTCTTAGATCGTTACTTTAACTAATTTAATAATTACTATTTTTCCCAAAAGAAGGGCAGGATTAATTCCTGCCCTTTTTTCTGTTTTACATAAAACACAAAAATGATTTCAAAATCTTCATTTACATTGGACCTCACATTTGTTATAGTGTCCCATGGATGGTATTCGACAAGAAACTATACCCTTATAATTTCTAAATTTTAAAAATAAAAGACCCGTGGCATGCTCGTATCACTTTGAACGAGACTGTATCACCTTGCGAATAAAGGAGGTGTTGCCATTGAAGGTTGGATTTGTAGGCGCTGGCAAAGTAGGCTATTCCTTAGGAAAGCTATTTAATGACTGTCAGCACAATCTATTGGGCTATTATAGCCGACATTCATCATCAGCTATTGATGCAGCTGATTTTACCAAATCAACTTATTTTCAAGATTTAGAGACATTAATTAAAGATAGTGATGCAGTGTTTATCACTGTTCCAGATGATGCGATTTCTATTGTGTGGGAGCAGATTAAGCACATGTCTATTACTGGCAAAATGATATGTCATTGCAGCGGATCTTTATCTTCAGAAATCTTTAAGGATATAGAAGAAACTGGCGCATTCGGTTTCTCAGTCCATCCATTACTGGCGGTATCGGATAGATACAAATCATACCAGGAACTTCCAAAAGCTTTATTTACTATCGAAGGAAATGAAAAACACATTGATGAAATTGAAGGCTTATTAAAGTCATGCAATTTGTCAACAGCACGTATAAGTGCAGCGATGAAAACTCGCTACCATGGAGCAGCAGTTTTTGCATCTAATCTTGTTGTAGGTCTGATTCAATCTGCACAGGAGGAACTTCGTATATGCGGATTTTCTGACGAGCAGGTGGCAGATGCAATAACCCCTTTAATAGTGGGCAATGTGAACAAGGTGCTTTCTGTTGGCACAAAAGATGCACTGACAGGTCCTATTGAAAGAAATGATGTGGGAACAGTGAAAAAGCACTTAAATACCTTCGAAGGAAATAATCATGATGTTTACAGAATTCTCTCCAGAAAGGCACTGGAAATAGCAATGGATAAGCATCCAGATTCAGATTATAAAGCAATGGAACAATTATTATCTTCTTAAAAAGGATGGAGAACGAAATGAAAAACACAGTTACAACTCTTCAGGAAATGAAGAGAAAGGGTGAAAAAATCAGCATGCTCACATGCTATGACTACACAACTGCATGCCTTATGGAGGATGCAGGAATTAATGCAATTTTAATAGGTGATTCACTTGGAATGACTATGATGGGATATAGTGATACTCTTCCTGTGACAGTGGATGATATCATTCATCATTGTGCAAGTGTATCTCGTGGATTAAAAGATACATTTCTTGTGGCAGATATGCCATTTATGTCTTATCAGACATCTGTTTATGATGCAGTGAAAAATGCAGGTAGACTTGTAAAAGAAGGACATGCTCAGGCAGTAAAGCTTGAAGGTGGAGCTTCTGTTTGCCAGCAAATTCAGGCTATCGTAAATGCGGATATTCCAGTTGTGGCTCACATTGGATTAACACCTCAGTCAATTAATGCATTTGGTGGATTTAAGGTTCAGGGTAAAAATGTAGAGCGTGCACTTCAGATAGTAGAGGATGCCAAGGCTGTTGAGGCAGCAGGTGCATTTATGGTTACTTTAGAGTGTGTGCCAGAGGAGCTTGCAACACTTATATCAGAGGAGCTTACTATTCCTACAATCGGTATTGGAGCTGGCGCAGGCTGCGACGGGCAGGTCCTTGTATATCAGGATATGCTGGGAATGTTTTCTGGATTCAAGCCAAAGTTTGTAAAGCATTATGCAAATATTGGCGAGGAAATGAAGAATGCATTTAAGGCTTATGATGCTGAGGTTAAGGCAAAGACTTTCCCAGCTGCTGAGCATAATTTTGCTATTGATGCTGATGTAATGAAAGCGGTCAAGGCAGCACAGGGTAACGCAGAATTTAGAGTAGAATTTGAAACTGAGACAGTGTAATAAAGGAGAGAAAATGTTAGTAGCAACAACAATTGAAGAAGTAAAAGCAAATGTAAGACAGTGGAAGAAGGATGGTCTTAAAATTGGTTTAGTACCAACTATGGGATATTTACATGAGGGGCATGCAAGCCTAATATCGCGTGCACGTGGGGAGTGTGATAAAGTAATCGTTTCGGATTTTGTTAATCCAATTCAATTTGGTCCCAAGGAGGACCTTGCAACATATCCAAGAGATTTTGATGCAGATTGCAAATTATGTGAGGGCCTTGGAGCTGATTTGATTTTCCATCCAGAACCAAGTGAAATGTACAGCCCAGATTTTCATTCGTATGTAGGTGTTAATACATTATCAGCTGGACTTTGTGGAAAGAGCAGACCAATCCATTTCAATGGTGTATGTACAGTAGTTAGCAAGCTTTTTAATATTACAGAAGCTGACAAGGCATACTTTGGACAGAAGGATGCGCAGCAGCTTGCTATCGTAAAGCGCATGGTTAGAGATCTTAATTTCAACATTGAAATAGTTGGTTGCCCAATCATCCGTGAGGAAGATGGACTTGCTAAGAGTTCTAGAAACACATACTTATCAGATGATGCTAGAGCAAAGGCAACTATCCTTCACAAGGCACTGACAAAGGGCGAAGAGATGGTAAGAGCTGGCGAGACTGATGCTATAAAAGTCCGCACAGAAATCACAAACATCATCGAATCAGAGCCTCTTGCAAAAATTGATTATGTAGAGGTTGTTGATTTAGGAGAACTCCAGCAGTGCGATGTTATTGATGGACCAATCCTTACAGCGGTAGCTGTTTACATAGACAATGTAAGATTGATTGATAACTTCATCGTTGAATAGCGATAAATAGATATTAGGAAATAGATAGTTTAATAGCTGATTTTAATTTTGATTAATAAGAAATTTGCTGCTATAGAACGATTCAGAGAAATGAGGATATTATGAATTTAACAATGCTTAAAGGTAAGATTCACAGAGCTACAGTCACACAGGCAGCCCTTGATTATGTGGGAAGTATCACAATTGATGAGGACTTGCTTGATGCTGCTGGGATTCTTGAATATGAGATGGTTCAGATTGTTGATGTAGAAAATGGCAATCGTTTTGAAACATACACTATCGCAGGTGAGCGTGGAAGTGGAGTAATCTGTTTAAACGGAGCAGCTGCACGCTGCGTTCAGGTGGGAGACCATGTAATCATCATGTGCTATTGCAGCATTGATGCTAGTGAAGCAAAGGACCACAAGCCTAGCGTAGTTTTTGTAGATGACAACAATGCTACAAAGCGCATCACATGCTACGAGAAGCACGGCAGACTAGAGGATATGGCATAGTTTAGTCTGAGGCAGATGGTTTTGATTGTGGGGGGAGTGGTAGAGAGATAAGAAATATGAATGGGTTGACGGAAGGCCTAAAATATTTATATGTTTTACGGTAAATATTAAAAAATATGGATTACACCCGTAGGTTTCAATTTTAGAAAATTTTTGGAATTGAAAACCTACGGGTATTATTGGGATTTTTCAATTTGCACCGTAGGATTTCGGGATTCATCTGGAAGTGAAGCTAAAATATTACTCTTGAATCCTGAAATGTGGTGTAGGGCGAAGCTAGCTTACGGGGATTTCTAGAAAAAATAGAAAAACACCGTAAACTAAAATTTTAAGGAGAGAAAACCTACGGGTATGATTACGAAAACGTAAATATACCCGTAGGTTTTTGATTCTGGAAATTTTTAGGGGCTGAAAATTGTGCTTTGAGGGAGAAAATAATTGGAAAGATGTCTAAAGTAAAAGGAAAGAGAAAAGACTCACTTTAATGTAGTCTAATTCTGGGGTAGAATAATTGTATTAAAAAGAATAATAAATTGGAGGGCAAACTATGATATCTACAACAACACCTTCTATTGAAGGCAAGACAATTATTGAGTACAAGGGAATTGTATTTGGAGAAGTGGTAGCTGGAGTAAATGTTATAAAGGATTTTGCTGCTGGGTTATCTAACTTCTTTGGTGGTCGTTCAACTACATACGAGGATGAATTGATTCAGGCAAGACAATCGGCGCTTGCTGAGATGGAGCAGAGAGCAGCACAGTTAGGAGCCAATGCTGTTGTTGGTGTAGATATTGATTACGAGGTATTAGGTTCTGACAACGGCATGCTTATGGTTACTGCATCAGGAACAGCAGTTGTAGTTCAATAGTGCTGCATATCTTTACTTGGTGTAGATAGATGATTTGGGTGAAGCTAGATAGCTTAGCGGGTCTTATATGGCAAGGGCCTTCAGAGTATCTAGGTATGCTTTCACTTGTGGATGGGTGCATTTGGATGGGTTCCAGATTGCTACAAAATGGGAACCAAAATCCATTTTATAAGATACATGATTTTTGGAATCAAGTATTGATTGCCATCCGTTTGCTACAGAAAAGCAGCGTCCGGATCTGAGGAATAATCCTACGGAGTCCATGCTGTCTAGATACATTACTTCAACTGGCATTTCGCCTAGTAGTTTTTTTATATTGCCAAAGAAAGTATTCTTTAGCTTGTCTGGTAAATTTTTAGGCAAGAAAAGAGTGGTATTTCTAATTGAATCAAAATTAGGAGCATCTGGGTTTTTAAAACCTGGGTGCTTTTTATTTGCAACGAGATAATAAGAAATTGGATTTTGGGTTAGTTGCATCGTCTTACAACCAGAATGTTTTTGTGCCTCTTCGGCTCGACAAATAAGCACTTCTCCATTATCTAGAACGTTTGAAAAATCAGATGGTTCTATGAAGTTGGTGAAGTGATGAAAATTAGGATGGAAGTCCATAAAAGATGCTGTGGCATCTACGTATTCGTCAGGAATGCTAGTTCCTCTGGCAAAATTAATAATAAGAGGACTTGAGATTATCTTTGAGGAAATGGAATTCATAGTATCCTCATATACACTTTTGCATTTCTTTAAACCCTTATAGTAAATAGCACCAGCTTCTGTAAGGGTGATATTTTTCTTAACAGAACGATCAAAGAGCTTTACATTCAGCTCATCTTCCAATGAATTTATATGACGAGTAACCGCAGGTTGTGATATGAAAAGCTCCTCTGCGGTTTTGGTATAGTTTAGGTTTTCTGCTAGCTTAAGAAAGCATGTTAAGTCTTGTATTGTCATATTTGCCTCCACTTACAGCGTAAAAACACAGCCACTTTAAATTGCCTGCGGCAAGGCTGTGTTGTGGTACATGATAATTCCGTCAATGTTAGGAAAATTATATATGGTTATTATAACATTTTTGTTATATCAAAACCAGTATAGGTATTAGAAGAGCGGTGGAGTGAAATATAAAATTATAGATAGAAAATAACTTAACTAATTAGAGGAGGTTTTATTATGACACGAGAGGAATTAGTAGCAAATTTAATTAATTATGCATCACTTGCATTCAAGGTAGACGCATCGACACTTTCTGAGGATACAAATCTTAATGAGCTTGGTACATCCTCAGTTCAGCGTGTAGCTATGTCTGCATCAATTGAAAATGAGTACGATGTAATGATTCCAGTTGCAAGATTTGGTCAGTTTGAAACAATTGGAAAGCTTGCTGATTTCGTAATGGAAGAGGCGGAGTAATATTTCAAATCGATTGATGTAAAAATTGTAAGGCCAGAGGCCTTTGGCAAATTATCTGAAGGGAATAGATTAATGGTTAACAATGTAAAATTAGGTAAAAATTTAAGGAGTGTTTCCATAGTAGGAATCGGTGCTACTCCTTTTATGAATCTTATAAAAAATGATACTTATCATGGACTTACTAATGGTGAACTTTTTGGACATGCAGCTTTGGATGCAATGAAAGATGCCCATATTGAGCCAAGGGATGTTCAGTATTTCTTCCATGGCTCAGCAAATCCACATGTACTTAACAACTGCATCACACCAAATGTGCAGGTGGCAGATTGGTTTGGAATGAGAGGAAAGGGTTCACTTTCTCATTCAGAAGGATGCTGTACAGGATATATTGCACTAGAAGAAGCTGTATTTGCAGTAGCATCTGGCGCATACGATATTGTACTTTCAGGCGCTTGCGATATGGGTACAGGTATGCCAGACGGCAATACACCTGATCACATGAGAGTGGAGCTTTCGACAGAGGTTCTCTTTCCAGATTTGGATTCGATTTTTGATAGAGCATATGGACGCTATTTAGGTGGTGGTCCAGGAATGAACCATGATGACTGGATTAACCTATATGCTCATGAGAACAACTTGACACCAGATCAGGTGGATGATGTTCTCAATCATCAGTCTTATCACATGAGACGTGCTGGCGCACTTTGCCCAAGAGCAGTTCGCAGAACTACATTCGATGAGATGGCAAAAGAGGCTGGATATGATGATGTTTGGGAGTACATGAAGAGCCCTCACAATCCAAAGATGACTCAGTATTTAAGAACAAGCTCAGACTCATGTGTTGCAGATGGTGCAGCAGCATGTATAGTTGTTCCTACTGAGATTGCACATGAATTTACAGACAAGCCAGTTGAAGTACTTGCAACAGGTGCATCAGTTTTGGATGCTATTGTTCCTCATCTTGAGAAAAAGGCTACAGCAGAGGCAGCTCGTCAGGTATTTGAGGCAACTGGACTTACAGCAGATGACATGGATCTTGTAATGGTAAATGACTTCATCGGCTCGTCAGCATTCCTTGCAGCAGAGGAAATTGGATATCTTCCAAAGGGTGAGGGCTGGAAATATGTATTAGATGGCCGCACAGCTTTTGATGGCGATAAGCCTATAAATACAAATGGTGGTCGTACTTCATATGGTCATGCCTTTGGTGCATCTGGTATGGCAGATGTATTTGAGGCTGTTACTCAGATGCGTGGCGAGGCAGGACTTCGTCAGGTAAAGAAACTTCCAAAGCATGTATTCTTACGTGGATTTGGTGGAGCACAAAATGTTAGATGTTCAATTCTTAGAGCAGGATTTTAAGGAGGTTTACCATGGATAACAACAACACAATTAAAACAGAAGACTTCTGGAATCCTGAGCATATAGTTGAAAAATTCTGGAATGGTCTTGCTGAGGGGAAAATATATGGAAGAAAATGCAAGGAGTGTGGTGCAATAGAATTTCCTCCACACCTTGCATGTAACGAATGTGGATATCATGAGACAGAGTGGACACAGCTTAGCGGAAAAGGAATGTTAAAAAGCTTTGTTTTCACAGGTATACTAAATGCCCGTCTCGAGCTTGAAGACAGAGGATTAAAGTATGTTTGTGGAGAGGTTCAGCTGGAGGAAGGTCCAGCTATTAATGCAGTAATTCTTGGCGTATCAAAGAAAAAGGGAAGAGAGATTGAGTCAAAACTTCCACTTCCTGTAAAGCCAGTATTTTTTGATATGGGAAGATATACAACACTTTTCTTTGAGATTGATGAATAGGATGGTGTAGCTTATGTCAAAAAGATTTCCAGGAAAAGATTTATATCCAAATTTGTTTTCGTCTATACGAATTGGAAATTTAAAATTAAAGAATAGAATAATTGCGGCCCCTACAAGCCCTAGCATGATTACAACAGAGGGATTGTTTACACCTGAGATGGCTGCGTATTTAGAGGAAAAAGCATTGGGTGGCTGCGCTGTGGTAACGTACGGCGAGGCTATCCCACATTCTAAAACAGGTAAGAGCCATAACAAACAGCTTCAGCTTGATGCTTTTGGTGTGCGTCAGGGACTGACAGAGTCTTCCCGAATGATTCACAATGCGGGAGGTCTTGCTAATATTCAGCTTTCTCACGGTGGTATGTATGGAGGACTTGCATCAGTTGGTGGAGACATAGGAAAAGATGGAAAGGCCTATGGACCTAGCGAGATGGATATGCCGGCAGGTCATGTCTATGAGATGCCTAAGGAATTAATATACGAGATTATAGAGTCCTACGGTAAGGCAGCAAAACTGTGTAAGGATGTGGGCTACGACATGGTTCAAGTCCATGCAGCCCATGGCTGGCTTTTTAATCAGTTTATGTCACCACTTTTCAACCACAGAACAGACGAATTTGGTGGTTCCCTTGAAAATAGGGTGAGATTTCTATCCCTTACCCTTGATGAGGTTAGAAAAAATGTTGGGCCAACTGTGGCCATAGAGCTTCGTATGAATGGAGATGATTTCCAGGAGGGGGGACTTACCCTTTCAGATTATGTGGAAATAGCAAAGATGGTTGAGGATAAAGTTGATATGTTCAACATCTCTTGCGGAAATCATGAGGACCCAGCGATGTTTTGCAGAACACATCCTAGTTCATTTTTCCCAAGAGGTGTAAATGTTTATCTTTCTGCAGAAATTAAAAAGCATGTAAATAAGCCAGTGGCCTGTGTAGGCTCACTTAATGACCCTGCACAGATGGAAGAAATAATTGCCACAGGACAGGCAGACATGGTTGAAATTGGTAGAGCTCTTGTGGCTGATCCATATTTACCAAAGAAGGCACTTGAGGGAAGAGCAGATGACATCAGTCCTTGCTTAAGATGCTATGAATGCTTTGGTGCAACGGGACAGCTTGAGATGATTAAATGTACTGTGAACCCAACTCAAGGTCAGCAGCTAGAAGAAAAATACGGTGTACCTGCCCCAGAATTCAAAAAGAAAATCTTGGTTGTAGGCGGTGGCCCTGCAGGAATGGAAGCTGCAATAACAGCGGCGAATCGCGGTCACGATGTAACTCTTGTTGAAAAAGAAAATCGTTTAGGTGGAAATCTTCATCCAGCTGGTGCAGCTTATTTTAAGGAAGATATTAAAAAGCTTTGCCAGTGTCTCGAGAGACGTGTTGAAAAAGCGGGAGTCAAGGTGATTCTTAACACTGAGGTGGACCAATATTATGTAGAGGGATTTGCGCCTGATGCACTTTTTGTGGCAATTGGTTCAAATGAGCTTAGGCCTCCAATTAAGGGAATCGATGGTGACAATGTAATTATGGCCATCGATGCTGAGCTCCAACCAGAAAAGCTAGGTAAAAAAGTGGCAATTATGGGTGGCGGATTAGTAGGTGCAGAGGCAGCTTGTTCATTTGCAAAAGAAGGTCATGAAGTTTCAATCATTGAGATGAAACCAGATGTGGCAATGGAGGTCAACTCCTTCTACAGAGGAGGTCTGATGCCACATGTACAAGAAAGTGCTGAGATATTCGTAAATACGAAGGTAACAGAGATAACAGAAAAGGGCGTTATGGTAGAAAATGCTGATGGCAGCTTTTTAGTTGAAGCCGATTCGGTGGTATGCGCTCTAGGATTTAGACCAAAGACAAAAGAAGTGGATGAGCTCTGCGAGAAAGTAGATGAGTACTACATAATCGGTGATTGCAATCGCGTAGCTATGATTTATCAAGCAATGGACGCAGGCTATCACGCTGCTAGAAGGGTATAGACTAGAAGGATATTATGAAGAGCAATAAATACAATTTTAGTAAAAAACATTGGGGGATAATATTTCTTTGCTATCTGCTATTTATGATTGCTACGGCAGTTACCACAGATTCTGAGAATGTTATTCTTCCAAAGCTTGCAGCACAAAACAACTGGGATTACAGTGTTGTACTTACGCTAGCTACTGTAGCTGGCGTAAGCACAGTTGTGGGCAATTTATTATTAGGAAAATTATGCGAAAAGCGTGGTGGTAAATTTTCCATTCTATTCGGAATAATTGCATCAGCTTTTTTCGTATTTTTATATGGAACATCAAAGAGCCTGCCTGTATTTGTTATAGGATTAATCGGTACTATTTGCTGCGGTCAGTCCATATCTTTTTTTGGAGCCAATTCAATTATTGCAAATTGGTTTCCTACAAAAAAAGGTCTTGCCATGGGATTTGTCACAGTAGGTCCACCTACATCCACAATTGTGATGGTTTCAGTCTTGAATATGATAATCAATAAAAATGGTGTAAATGGTGGAATCTATACCATTTGCATAGCATTGTTAGTAATGGCAATAGTATGTGTTCTCACAATCAAAAACACACCGGAAGAGGTGGGATGTACACCGGACAATTTGCCTGTGGAAAAAACAGTTGTTAATGAAAAAGATAAGATAAATATTAGCGACGATAGTAATAAGACAGTTTTAACAACTGGAGAGATTCTTAAAAATAGGGATTTTTGGGCTATTCTATTTATAGTTAGCATCAGTAATATGTGTCTTACAGGGCTTATGGCGCAGTGGCTTGTGAGATATACAAGCAGCGGATTTCCTGAGGCAAAAGCTGCGACTCTTATGTCTATTTGCGCAATTGTAGGTATATTTGGAAGCATATTTGCAGGTTATGTGGAAAACAAGCTTGGAACAAAAAAGGCCTATGCTGTTCTGGCAGCTGTTTTTGCTACAGCATTTATTTTAAATGTCTCAAACATACTTCCACTTATGTACATATCAGTTCCTATGTTTGGAATGTGCATTACACTTTTCCAAATATTTATGCCTGCATTTGAAATAACAGTTTTTGGTAGGGACAATTTTAAAAAAGTTAACGGAATGATTTTTCCTATCGCCTGTATGTCAGGACAGGCAGCATTTATAGTGATAGCTGCATGTATCCGGGCATTCGGTGAGGTTAGATTTTCATATATCGTATTTGCGATATTACTTTTGATTACTATTATGTTGGCATTGACGCTTAGAGCAGGTGAGGAAGAGAAATGATGAACTTATCCTCTAGAGAAAAGAAAATTCTTTCCCTTTTAAACTCTACACATGGAATAGTTACAGGCAAGGAGCTATCTACAAAGCTCAGTGTCAGCGAAAGAACTATTCGAAGTGACATAAGCGATATTAACTCGCTTTTGGAGCTATTTGAAATAAAGATAGATGCTGTCCACAGAAAGGGCTACAGGCTTAGTGTAAAAGACCGTGTAGCCCTTGTTGGCATCTTTTCTCAGGAGCAAAGCTACATCACAAAGGAAGATAGAATAAGTACCTTACTGTTGAAGCTTCTTCGAAGTGATGGCTGGTTTGATTTAGGAAATCTAGAGGATGAAATGTTTGTCAGCAGCACTACTCTGGAGAAGGATATAAAGGCCCTCAAAAGGCAAATTTCTGAGCAGCATCCTCATATTCAAATATTAAGAAAAGACAACAAGATACGCTTAGAGGATGATGAGAGAAAAAAGAGGGATCTTTTGACTAGATTCTATGCTAAAAACTGGGATTACGATTCAAAAGATGGCATAGTTTTTAAGGAAATGGAATTTGGTAATAGTTTGTTAGTGGAAGTCCAGCAGCTGGTGAAACAGAGATTAAATGAGTCTGGGGTACACCTAGATGATTTTGCTTTCATCTATTTAACTATTGCAATTTCAGTTATGTTTTTTAGAGTAAAATCTGGATATACCGTAAATACGGATTTACTAAATAGTTCAAAGGATTCACCCGCAGATGATATTATTTCAGATGATTATAAAATTGACGAGGACATTAGATGTATTTTAGATCAATTAGCGGATATTGGAGATACGGCATTTGATATTGGCGAATATATTTACATATCCCAGATTAAAAATCAGCTGGAGTTTCTATGTTTAAAAACATACTCAAAGAATTATGTTTTGACTAATACAAATGTTGTTTGTCACATGATTGTAAATGATTTATTGCAAAATATTTTTGATGAGTTTGGAATGGATTTCACAGAAGATGACAAACTGTTTATTGATTTGACAAGACATGTACAGGCGTTGATTAGTGGAATTGTGGCACCACACACTCAGAATCATTTGTTTGGATATGAGCTGAGAAAGAAGCATGCTATTTTGGCAGATATAGCAAGCTTTATGCGAAAGAAATTATCGAAAAAATGTGAGATAGAGCTAGGAATAGAAGAGGAAGATTATCTGCTTCCATTTTTAGTTTTATCTGAGGAGGCCTTGTACAGAAGACGTCGAGGCCAGGGAATTCAAGTGGCTGTTATTAGTCACTATAATGAGAGCATCACCCATTATTTAATGGAGACCTTGAAACAAAAATATGGAGGATATTTTAAATTTTATGGACCATACGCTCAGTACAATAAAGAGCTAATAGAATCGGATGTGAAATTCATTTTGACCACGGTGAAAATCGATGGATTTAGTGATTTGTTTCATGTACCATCCCTAGTGATTTCGCCCTTATTAACAGAAATAGATGAAGGTAATATCAATAGATACTTGGAAGATTTCAAAAAGGAATATTTGATAAAATAGTTTTCTCTTTATGAATAAGTGAATAGGTTTATACAAAGTAAAAACAGACCCAAATCAATTTAGATGAGGGTCTGTTTTTTATGGGTTTATTATAATTTAGCGATGGTTTGCTGTAGGTTAGCTAAATCTCCATCCAAATCCTGATATATTTTCTTGTAGTATGGATATAGCTGGTCGTAGGCTTTTTCCCATTCAGGGACAGGTTCTATGACCTCTTTTATTTTCACCATTTTTCTGACTGCTTCTGATAAATCAGGGTATATTCCAACTGCATGACCTGCTAGAAGAATGTCACCAAATGGCACATCACCAGATATGTCGTCTAGCACGTAAACTGGCATGTGAAGCATGGATGCTTTTATTTTGTTCCAGGTTTTACTTTTTGAGCCACCACCAGTGATCCTTAAATTTTCAGCAATACCACCGGCATCCTTTATTGCGTCCATAACATGTCGTAGGGCAAATGCTGTTCCCTCGAAAATTGAGCGAATTATGTGAGCTCTATCTGTTGTCAGATTCAGTCCAATAAACATACCTCTAGCGTGGGAATTCCAAAGGGGAGCACGCTCGCCGCCTGCCATGTAAGGAAAGAAAAATAATCCGTCGGCACCAGGATTAATTTTCATGGCAACTTTGTTCATGTAGTCATAAATGTTTTTCCCGGCTTCGATGGAACTTGCTATATCTGCTTCGCCCATTTGTTCCACATACCATCTGATTGCAGCACCGGTGGTGCCAATAGGGCCATCATATACAAATGGCATTGTTTCAAGTCCGACCGGGCGGGTTACAACTGGCACATCACAGGCACTAGCCTGTGGGGCACTAGCAAATATAAGTGATGAAGTTCCAGCACTTTCTCCTGCATCTCCTAGCTTACTGAGGCCTATTGCATACATGGAGGCCATGGCATCTGAGCATCCGGCAACAACAGGTGTGCCTTCCCAAAGACCTGTTTGAGCGGCCGCTTCCTTTGTAACGTAACCGATGATGTCGGTGCATTTTTTTACTGGTGGCATAATATCAGAAAGCGTTATCCCGATAACATCGCCAATTTCATCTGCCCATTCTAAGGTGGAAAGATTCATAAGTTGGGTGCGGCTTGCTGTATCAATATCGATAGTAAGCTGTCCAGTAAGTCTATAGTTGAGATAGCTATTTGCCTGCATGATTGTAGCAGTATTTTCGAAAACCTCAGGCATATTTCTCTTTAACCAAAGAAGCTTGCCAGGTAAAAATGCAACACTTGGCTGGCCACCAACTATGCTAACAAATTTATCGAAACCAATTTTTTCTGTGATTTCGTTTGTTTCCTTTACGCTTCGTCCATCGGCATAGATGATTGCGTTGTGGATGGGATTACCCTGCTCATCTAGTGGAAGAAGTGTAGGGCATTGGGAACTGATTGAAATACCTTTTATATTTGATACAACATCATCACCTGCAAGGGCTGTCATATATTTTAGAATAGCTATTGTGCTTGTCCACCAAGCAGATGGATCTTGCTCTATCATGTTTTGTCCTGGAAAAATTTTTCCAAGGCTTCTTGACGCTGTGGCAATTAGATTGCCCTCAGCATCCATAATGTTTCCTTTGACATTTGTTGTTCCTAAATCAATGCCAAGGAGATAGGCTTTATCTTCTCTCATAGAAACCTCCCATAACATAAAAATTCTCCTATAATCTTTCTTTTCCTAAATTATGTAAAAAGAAAATTGACTATTCAATTTCGTAGATTTCCGTTAATTGGCGGAAAAAAGAAAATTGATGGGAGATACCTCCTAAGGGTAATGTGGACATAGAAAGCCGACAGGCAAGATATATCGGGAGGAGAAATAAATGGCTTACAGTTTTTTTGTGCATACAGATCTTACCTTTGGTAAAGATGCAGTTCAGACATTACCAAAGATTGTAGAAAGGGAAGGACTAAAAAGAGTAATGGTAATTTACGATGCCGGAGTAAAGGCAGCGGGAATTGCCAAGAAGGTTCTTCAAGAACTTAATAAATTATCAGGTCTTACAGTTACTGTTTTTGATGGAGTGGAGCCAAATCCATCTAATGAGCTAGTAGAGAAAATATATGGAATAGCTAAGGCAGAAGAGGTTCAGGGCTTTGTAGCAATTGGTGGTGGTTCACCCATTGATTCGGCAAAGGCAGTAAATGTACTTATGACAAATGAGGGACCTATTGGTCAGTATGGTGGAATTGGCATGGTAAATAACACTGTTTTACCTCTAATTGCAATTCCAACTACAGCAGGAACCTCCAGCGAAATCACTAATGTTACTGCACTAACAGACACAAAGGCAGTTTGTAAATACGTAGTAATCGACAACAAGATTACACCTAAATACGTAATTGCGGATCCAGAATTTACACGAACAATGCCAAAGTCAGTTACGGCGGCAACTGGAATGGATGCTATCACTCACGCAGTAGAATCATATATTTCCAATATGTCAAATCCACTTACAAAATACAATTCACTGCAGGGATTAAAGATTTTCCATAGGAATCTTAAAAAGGCTGTGGAAAATGGTGATGATATGGAAGCTAGAGAGCAGATGATGCTGGGATGCATTATAACAGGCTTTGGATTTTCAAATGCAAATCTAGGATTTGTTCATGGAATCGCCCATACCTTAAGCGCGCATTTTGGCTTACCACACGGAATGGCAAATGCATGCGTGCTGCCATATGTAATGGCATACAATGCCCCTTGCTGCAAGGCAGAAATGATTGAGCTTGCTAAGGCAATTGACATACCAATGACTGGAAATGAGGAGGAGGATATTCTGGCGTTATCAAAGGAGCTTCTTAACATGACAAAGGCTCTTGGAATCAAGACACTTTCAGAACAGGGCATAAAAGAAAGCGATTTTGATATGTTGGCAGAAGATGTTTTGAAGGAGCCAGTATTAAATTTCAATCCACGTCAGGGAATTACAAAGGATGATATTATCTCGATTTTAAAGCAGGCATATTAGGTGACTGTTTTCAATTAATAGAAAAGGAAGGTAAAAATTATGAATTATGAAAAGACTAGACAGACAGTTTTAGAGGCGATTTTAGAGGCTGTTGAAAAGGGACTTATTAATGGTACATCAGGAAACATTTGCATGAGAACTCCTGAAGACAAAACTATTTGTTGCATAACACCATCTGGAATTTCCTACACAGGAATGACTGCTGAGGATATAGCGGTTGTAAAGATGCATGAGGATGGAAAAAATGAGTGGATTGAAGGAAATTTCAAGCCATCATCTGAGCTTCCAATGCACACAGCTGTCCTTAGAAGACGCCCAGAAATTAATGCAACAGTTCATACACACAGCATGTATGCAACAATTTGCGCTATGGGTGAAAACCCAGAGCTTCGCCCAATTACACCTCCACAGTGTGAATTTACACCAGTTGGAATTGTAAGCTTTACGATGCCAGGTTCAAACGAAGTGGCAGACAAGGTGGCAAATACCCTTGGTGACAATGGACTTGTTTGTCTCATTAAGAATCATGGTATGTTCTCATGCGGTGAGAACATGAAGCAGGCAATGCATGCAACAATTTACACAGAGGAAATGGCGCAGACAACAGTTATTGCAAATACACTTGGAACATACGAGCCAATGTCAAAAGAAGCAGAAAAGGCAATGCAGGATTTAATTGCCGCAGATAAGGCTGTTTAAAAAGCAATCCTGGATGTCTGGGTTTCCCCGTGGAGCGTAGAAAAAATAGGATATTAGGAGATTTTATAATGAAAAAATTAGCTTTATGTACTTCCCTTCCTGAAGGGGAGCTTGAAAAAATCAAAAAAGAGTGTGAGGTTACCATTTGCGGTGAATTAAAACACGGTAAAGGTAATGTTACAGAGGAAATGACTCGCGAAGAATGTATGGGAGCAGAAATCGTAGTTCTTGGTGATGAAGTTGCAGGTACAGACACTATTAACGCATGGATTGAGTCTGGTATGAAATTTATCGGTGTAGCAAAAGGCACACCAGTTACTGTGGACAATGATGCCCTTAAGGCAGCAGGAATTCCTCTTACATATACACCAGGAAGAAATGCAGTTGCAGTTGCAGAGTATTGCATAGGCATGATGATTGCATCAACACGTTTCATGACAAGAGCTGTAGCAGGTCTTTTGATGGGAGAGCATTTAGGACCAGCTGTAGATGATATTTACAATGTTCCTGATGTAAAAAATGTAATATGGGGACCACTTGATGAGAATCACCCATACACAGATTATGGTATTGGATTTGAGCTTTATGGAAAGAAGCTGGGCCTTGCAGGATATGGCGCAATTGGCCGAGAAGTTGCAAAGAGAGCAATGGCATTTGGCATGGAAATATTAGCATACGATCCTTATCTTGATGCAAAGGTAATTGAGGAGACAGGAGCAAAAGCAGTTGACTTAGATACAATGCTTGCTCAGGCAGATATTGTCAGCATCCATCTTCCTGTTGTGCCTTCAACAAGGGGAATAGTAAACAAAGACTGGTTCAATAAAATGAAGCCTACTGCATTTGTGATTAATACAGCACGTGCTGCTGTCATTGACCAAAAGGATTTTGTGGAGGCCCTTGAAAACAAGACTATTGCAGGTGCGGCAGTGGATGTATATTGGCAGGAGCCTGTTCCAGCAAATCACCCACTTCTTAAGATGAAAAATGTACTCTGTTCACCTCATTTTGCTGGTCTTACAACAGATGTAGACGGATGGTCAGGTCGCAAGATGGCTGAAAACGTAAATGCGTATTTGGCTGGTGCAGCGTTGCCATACGTGTGGAACAAATAAGAACATGTCTGTAGCTAACAAGCTCTGATATTTTTGCTGATAAATAAACAGGCTTGTTAGTGTAGCAGATAAGATATGAGGTATTTATGGAAAAGTTAAATATTTTATTTGTGACAGGTCTTGTTACAGCGGAGCATCAGGGCCGTGCTATTGCTAGTAGGATTAGAGAGCTCCTTGAGGCTACTGGAAGATTTAATGTAGTTATTACTGAGGAATTTAGAAACATTACTCATGAGTATTTAGAACCTTACGATGCTCTATTTATTAATTATGATGGTAAGCTCTGGCCAACCGAACATGCTAGACGTTTTGGGGAGCAGAGTGAGGCTGCTGTGTATGATTTTGTATCAAAGGGAAAGGGCGTTGTGTTTTATCACTCTACAATTTGGGTGGACCCAGATTGGCCTGATGAGTGGAGAAAACTCCTTGGTGGATACTGTGCTATGGATAAGGGCTGCAGACGTGTTCCAAAGGATGATCACTTTGTTGAAATCATGGATAAGAATAGCCCTATTACTAAGGACATTGATGCTAAATGGATGAATGTTTTTGATGATTTATTTACACAGGTGATTGTGCATCCAGAGGCAAAAATGCATGTATTAGCATCGATTTTTGATGATGTGGAGAACTATAAAGTTCCAGGTTGGCCACCAAAGCATCATCCAGTAGATATACCTGATGGAAAACTTGAGAATATGCCAGGTGTAAATGAATATACTCCAGTAATTTGGACTAATGAATATGGAAAGGGTCGAGTTTTTGTTTCATCTATCGGACATTGGGAGGCACTTGATAGATTTAACTTTATCACTATGCTTGTCCGTGGAACTGAATGGGCTACATCAGGAAAAGTAACACTTGAGCGTCCTAACAGGGAAGGGGATAACCGGCTGAAACTTTTCCCATATTATTAATTGATAAGTAATGCCACTAAAGAAGTAATTCTAGGTGGCATTTCTTAAATAAAATAACATGGAGGGTTTTTTTGTTATGGAGAAAAAGAAAGGATTTGGAAAAGGCTGGCTGTTGATTATCTACGGGTTTTTAGGATATTTCACAGCGACAGCAGTAGGTAGTGCCATGAATGCAGCCGCAGGAACTCTTGCGGAGCTAAGAGGCTGGCAGGCAGCGGTTCTGACAAGTTTGATTTCTCTGGGAAGCTTAGCAAATATTGTTGCTTGCTTCGTGCTTGGAAAACTTGCAGCAAGGCGTTCAGCAAAAACACTTAGCATCATTTGTTTTGTAATCTATGTTGTAGTAATGGTAGGTTTAGGCCTAACTACAAATTTAGCTGTGTTTGCTATTTGTCTCATTCTTGCAAATGGTATTTCCTGTGGTATTGGTTATCAACTTGGACCAGTAATGTTTTCAAAGTGGTTTCCTAAGAGAAAGGGAATTGTCATGGGAATAGTTACAATGGGAATTCCACTTTGCGCTGGTGTTGCCACAATGATCTATCAGAGAGGATATGAGGCAGGAGGTTCACTTGGCGGTTTCATGCCATTTATCGCAATTGCGATAGTTGCCTGTCTGTTACTTTGTCTATTTATAAAGGAAAATCCTGCTGATGCAGGCTATACTCCTGATAATGGTGTGGAAGTTGAGGGAGAATCAGAGCAGAAAGTGAATGTGGAAAGTATCTGGACTACATCAAAACTTCTAAAGACTCCACAAGTATGGGCACACAGCATTGCTTTAGGTTTTCAGTTATTATTTGCATCGGGACTTATGGTGCAACTGTTTCCACGACTTCTTGAGATTGGATTTGACCCAGGTACAGCCGGTGTGATGATGCTTGCCTCCGGTTTGCTTGCTCTTCCAGGCTCTTATTTATGTGGTGTTATTGACTCAAAAATTGGCGCAAGAAAAGCTGCAATTACTTCATATGTATTTGGAATGATTGCAATGGCGGCAAATCTTACAGGCACAACTGTAGGCGTATGGATTTCACTTGTTTGCATTGGTATGGTTGTAGGTGGAGCAGCTAACTGGCCAGCATCACTTTGTGTAGAGGAGTTTGGTGAAAGCTTTGCAAATGGATACGGAATTATTCAGCCAATGATTCAGTGTGTGGGAGCTGTAGGACCAGCTTTCTTCGCGCTTTTCTATGGCCTTACAGGAAGCTATAGAATTCCATACATCTGTGGTGGAATTCTTATGCTTGTGGGATTATTGATTTATCTTCTTGTCTGCAAACCTGGTTTTGTAAAAGAAGAGGAAGCTAGGCTAGCTTTGAAAAGATAATAGTATAATGATTGCAAAAAGCAGGTTATCAATTAGATGACCTGCTTTTTTATTGCAATAAAAGATAAGGTTACAGAAATCATTTAAGTATTCTATATGGGCCATTCCAATTAAAATTGTCATAGTAATAAATGAAGTAGGAGGAGTAACTATGAATAAACTAAAAATAAAAATTGGAATAATGTCACTTTGTTCAGTGGCTTTATCATATATGGCCTTGTCGCCAATTATAGCAAGCATTGGAGCAGATTTTACAGGGGTTGATGAGACTCTGGTGCAAATGGTCTTTACACTACCTAGCCTTTTGTTTATCATCGGCTCACCTCTAAGTGGAATTGCTATGAGTTATATAAATAAAAAGACCATAGCCTTGTTTTCCCTAAGCTGTTATTTGGTAGGTGGACTTTTTCCATTCTTTTTCAATTCCAGTATATGGTTACTTTTAGTGGGAAGCTTGATAATAGGTGTAGGCACAGGTCTTTTGATGCCACTTATCAATGGTTTTATAGTCCAATATTTTGATAAAAATGACAGGGCACCACTTATGGGAATGAACGCCATATTTACAGCTCTTGGAGCCCTTACATTTATATTTATAGGCGGGCAGTTATCTAAATTTGGATGGAGATATACTTATCTTGCATTTGCACTTGTGATTGGCATAATTGCAGTAGCAGGTATTTGTCTTCCAAATGGGGAGCCTCAGAGGGCTGAGGGCAGCGAGAAAGCTGGAAAAGCTAGTGCTTTTGAAATGAATCTATATATATTGGGATTATTTGTAATTGGATTTATTTATTTTGTAGTACAGAATGCATTTAACACCAATTCATCCGCATATGTGATAAATGTATTGGGAAAGGATGCGGCTATGGCAAGCCTAGTTACTATGATTAACACAATAGGAGGCATCATTGGAGGAATGAGCTTTAGCCGTATTGCATATAGGGCAAAGAGCCAAATCGAGACAATTACTCTAGCAGTAATAGCGGTGGGATTTTTTATTACATTTTTTATTCCTAGTACCGTAGCATTTTTTGCAGGCAGTTTTTTGATTGGTTATGGATTCGCCATTTTTAATGCAGCCGGTTCATATTTGCTTTCTTACAATACCAGACCAGAGACTAACGCATTTACGGTATCGGTATATTTGGCATTGATAAATTTTGGTGCTGCAATTTCTCCTATTGTGGTTAATGCTTGTACAGGATTTATGGGAGAAGGAATCCAAAATAAATTTTTATTCGTGGGTATCGTAATTACGATAATTGGTGTGGGTTCTTACTTGTTAAATGCAAAGAAGGACAATTAATTAGAATCTAAATGCAAAATAAAACCCCTAGTTAATCAGGATAAAATGATTAACTAGGGGATGTTTTTAGTAAACTTAAGACAATTTAAAAACAACATCTATTATTGCAATCACCCATAGGTGAAGAGGATAGAAAACATAGAAGAACCATTTGCTAAATGCAGTTTTTCTGCCTTCTTGGCCGTTATATAGAAAGATGAAAGGAACCACCAATAAAGTCATCCAATCACTGTTAAAACAGAACATTTGGAAGCTGTTTTGTATTCCTGCAAATCCACCGTATACGGCAAAGAACATAAGAAAGCTGTAGATGGTAATTGCAATGGCTTGCTTAGCCTTACTATCATGGAAGAAGTAAGCAAACAAGATGAATGGAATCAGTTGGATTCCACCTTCTAGATATATATAGGCACCAAATGGTAAAGGAATAAATAAGACGAGAGCAACTAAAGTTATGAGAATTGCTGCGCCTCTTAGTAAAAGTTTTTTTCCAGTCTCCTCAGTATTCTTTGCAATTTCAAAAAGCCATATGATGGTAAATCCAAAAGCAAGTGTTAGGAAAATATTATCAGGAATACCTTTACCATTGAAAATTGCATATGAAATAACACTACCTATTTGCATGAGGATTGCAGCAATCCAAAGTCGAGCACAATATTTGCCTCTGGATTTAGTGTGGAAAAATCCATCAACCATAAGCCAAGCAAATAGTGGTGAAACAAATCGTGTTATTGGATGTATAGCCGAACTTATTATGCCATTACAGCGTAGCCATAAATTATCAAGAACCATAAATACTAGCGCAATATTTTTCAATTGAGCTCTGTTTAAACCAAATTTCATAACATTACCTCCTAACATATATTCGCAGATACATCTAACTTGCGTATGCTACATTGGTAAACAAATCATACTCACTTACACCGTCTACATAGAACACTTCAATACCATCTTCCTCCTTAGAACTGTAGATGAGGTATCCTAAAAACTCATCATTCTCATCAGAAAAACCGATGCAATTTTGTCCTAGAATACAAGGATAAATTTTATCTCCTGCCTTTGCTGATTTTGGCTCCTCACCGGATTCATCGTAAAATGTAATATCCTGTTTCAGTTCAAGTCCGGTTGGGTTTGTGATTTTAGGATGTTTTTCGGCAGTCCAAAGGCCGGTCTTATCATAATAAAATTGATTAGAAGTTATCCATGTACCAAAGACGTCTACAACCTCTCCTAATAAGAGATTATTATCGGTAAATTCATAAACCTTATATCCATCTAAAGAGTCGATTTCCTTAAGCTCGCCATCTTCCCATCTGTACAAGATAGTCTGATAGGTACAACAAATTCCACTAAGAGAGGCAATTACATAATTGCCATCTTCAGCTTGAGAATAGTATGCCGATGCAAATTCGATGTCTGGATCTGTATTCTCATCTACGACGGATATAGTTTGATCCTTAATCTGAATGTCATAGTAGTATTTGTCTTCATCCTCTAAATAATTAGATTCAAAAGTGATTTCATCCATTTGACCATCAGAATCAATATCTATCTCTTTAGGGCTATTTTCCTCTAATTGAAGAGAAAAGAAGTCTTGGTCTGTGGTGTCACTATCATCTGAATCTTCTTCATCAGTTGATGTAGCAGTTTCAGTTGTGGTCTGCGCTGGTGTATTTCCTGCCACCTCTGTGTTGTCTGGTTTGTTTTCCCCACAAGAAGTAAGCATAGCTGCAGACAATGAAAGTGATATTAATAAATTTAATTCTCTTTTCATAACTACCTCCGTTTTAAAACATTAATTGTTTGTACAATAATATGCCAAATACTGTATTATGTCAAATAATACAGTTTGCGGACTAGAATGTTACTACTAAAAATGTCATAATAAGCTAAGGAAAATTGATGCAAAATTTAAATAAAGGGGGCTAATTATGAATAAAGAATTTCTTGAAGAACGTGAATTTAAAAAATTGCTGGCAGCAAAGAAATATAAGATTTATTTCCAGGAGGAAAGCGACTGCGTTATTGCTGAAACTGAAGTGGGAGATGTAGTTATCGCCTTCAGTGAGTATGAATATTACTCTATGAACCCGGAGGAAATCGAGCAAAAAATATATGAGGGAATAAAGTCTAGGAGTAGATAAGGATAATAAATGAGCGATAAAAATAAGATTGTTGTAAGAGCATATAAAGGGATTATTCTGGCTATAATTAGCTTCATATGTTTGGTGATTTTGACTGCGCTTGTGTTATTGGGCGGAGCATTTGATTTTGAAGCGTTTGAGTTTAGTTATGAAGATTTAAATATTGCATACGCATTTTACATTGCAGCAGGTGCGTTTTTGGTTTTAATAATTGCCGGTATTGGATTGTATTCTTCTAGCAAAAATGATTCTGCCTGGGATGACCTGATAACGATAGATACAGATAGTATAGAAGATAAAAGATTATTTATTACTGAGATAGCACGCAAGAATAATATTGTTTTACCAAAGCTTTTTATAGGTATGCTACTGCCTATTATTCCTTTTATCATTTTTTCAGCCCTTCAGAATGCTCTTGAGGATTACGAATTTAAAATGCCAGAGCCAGAAGTTGAAGTGGAAGAGGTGACAGAAGATACTATCAATACTGAAGAGTTAGACGAGAAACCGGAATTAACTGATTACCATGAGGTGGCAGTTGATGATGTAGAAGATAGCGAATCCACATATGATCCATTTGAGTATACAAATATAGAAGATGAAAAGATAAAAGAATTAATGACGGAGATGGAGAGTATAGCGGAGGAAAATGGGTATCAGGTATTAGATTTCTTTTATTCTGAGGAATATGATGACTATAGTATTATGATTACAAATGATTATGAGGATTATCGTAATTGGAGTGGAAATAACATTTATATCACAATGGATCTTGAAGGGGACGTTACATTTTGCTCATATAATTTTTACTTTGATAAAGAGTTGTCAGATTCAAGTAATTTAGCTGATGCAAAAAAGTATGTTGATGATATGAGTAAACTATTAGAACTATTCTATGATGCTGGTCTAATAAAAGATAAGGAATATTTTGAAGAGACAAAAATAGAAGATACTATAGTAGAAGATATAAGAAAAGAAGAAAAGGGATGGATAAAGAGAAAAATTAATTCAGAGATGAGTGTGGTATATGAAATTGAGAACGTCAATGGTGAATACCATGACTATGAGGATTGCTTCGAGGTGCATATTTACTATGAAAACCCTGAGAAATAAAAAACTTACACAGACAAAAAAATTCTGCTATAATCCCAACTTGTGTTAAAAATATAGAAGATGTACGCAGGTATCATTGGAAACGCACACCCTTGTGGTGATAACGAACAACACGCTGAAGTCTTCTCTGGTTTTATGAAAGGAGAAACAACGTGTTACCACAGAATAAGTTTCAAGAAGTTATTTTTACAATGTTTATGGCTTTTGTCATGGTGTATGCAATGATTTGCTACAATATCTCACTTAATGTTGGAGGATTAAAGAATTTTGTTTTTCTCGCTGCATTTAAGGAGATGATAGTCATGTGGCCTATTGCGGTAGTGCTAGAATTGCTTTTTGTTGGAAAGCTGGCACAAAAGCTTGCATTTAGATTAGTCACACCAGGCAAAGACCCAATTATAATGATGATTCTTGCAATTTCTACAATGTCAGTTTGCCTCATGTGTCCGCTTATGAGTTTGACAGCAACAATTCTTTTTAAGAATGCTGGAACTGAGATTGTGGCTGTATGGCTTCAGACTACAGCTATGAATTTTCTAGTAGCCCTCTGTTGGCAGATTTTCTTTGCAGGCCCATTTGTTAGAAATGTTTTTGGATTTTTTGTAAAGAAGAAAAATAAGCTCTGACCCTAAATAATAATCAATAAAATAAGCCTCACTAGAAGATAGAAGGAGATTCTAAATTCTAGCGAGGCTTTTTCTTTTTAATTACTGAATATCATTTGCAATATCGATATTTTCTCCTGTGATGCCTACCCATGCGCCATCCTTTGCTTCAGATGCCTCTGCATGTGCAAGAAGCCATTTGTTAGTAGCTGTAAGGAGCTTGTCCTCTGTGTTAAGTCTTGGGAAGTCTGGGCAGCCCACATTTGTTCCCTTTGGAAGACCAACAAGTACCTGGAAACCAGAATCCTTGTGAGCCTGACATGGAGCATAGTGAAGAGCTGTTGCATATACTTCTATCATTGTGCCAGCTGGGCAGAAGAATGCTTTTACCTTGCTAGAATCAAGCTTGAAATCAACGATTTCCTCTCTCTTTGCAAGAAGTAAAATGAAATCTGTAGCGCCTAAATTAATCTCGCTTGAACGGTGATACTCAAGGCAGTTAAGCTTTGTGTTGTGACCGTTGCACCATCCAAACTGCATTGGTGAACCACCAAATAAAGAATTTGTAATCTTGTCTGCAGCAGCAAGTGACTGAAGTGCCTGCTCCTCTGCAACATAATCTGTGCCTGCTGGAATAGGAGTCTTGTCTCTAAGTGCATCTACGATTGCCTTCTTTTCAGCCTCATACCCCTCAATGATTCTTCCATAGTTAGTAAACTCTGGATCTGTTACATTATAAATTTTCATCATATCCTCCTTTTACGTATCGTCGGACTAGTCCCATAGATACCATGGGAATGCCAGAATCTTGCCAGATGCCTTCTCTTTTATTTGGCAAGAAGTCCCACTTTTTCTTGAATAAAATTATACAGCTTATGTTTTTTTACTTCCTATAAATAATTAACTAAATAGAGTCAAAAAATTGTCGGGCAGAACTGATAAAGGCCACTGTTTCTGAAAAAAGGTTCTGTGCAAGAAATGACATAAATCTGTTGCAAGGCAAATTTAATTAAAATCCAATTATGCAAATATTGAATTAAAATCAAAAAAATTTCTAAAGTGGCCGTCTTCTTTTTTTCATAGAATAAAGCTAGTCAAAGACAAGAGAATCCTAGATGACAAAAAGAGAAATATTAACATAAGAAAAGGAGAAGAAAATGGAAAAAAAGCTTCCAGTTGGTATTCAGGTTTACGGTCTTAGAGACTTACTTGAAAACACACCAGAAAATTTCAAAAGTGTTATGACAAAAGTAAAAGAAATGGGGTATGACGGAGTTGAGCTTGCTGGTCTTTATGGACTTGAGCCAGAGTTTGTTAAGAAGACTCTTGATGAAGTTGGACTTACACCAATTTCAGCTCACGTAGCATTCCAGGAGATGATGGATGACATCGACAAGGTTATTGCTGACTATTCAGTAATCGGTGTTAAGTACCTTGTTATGCCATACATGGCTGAGGAATATCGTCCAGCTAATCCAGCAGGATTCAAGGAGTTCCTTCCACTTCTTAATGAAGTAGGTGAGAAGATTCATAAGGCAGGTATGACTTTCCTTTATCACAACCATGATTTCGAGTTTGTAAAGCTTGAAAATGGCAAATGGGGATATGACGAGATGTTTGATGCAATCCCAGCTGAGAACCTTCAGTCAGAGCTTGATACTTGCTGGTGCGATGTGGCAACAGGTGAGGCACCTGAGTTCATCAAGAAATACACTGACCGCATCCCAGTAGTTCACCTTAAGGACTACATCAAAAAGGGTGAGGTTAAGAATATGTACAAGCTCATCGGAATCGATGAGGAGGAATCTGCTGGCGACACAGGATACTTTGGATTCCGCCCAGTTGGATTCGGCCAGATGATTTGGGAGCCAGTTCTCGCTGCAGCTATGGAAGCCAACGCACAATGGGTCATCGTAGAGCAGGACGAGCACTACGAGCTTGAGCCACTTGAGTGCGCTCGCCGCAGCCGCGAATACCTACGTATCCTTGGCTGGTAAAAAACGTTAATCCGCTGGTTACGCCTACAAGCCTTAGAGTCTCTCCGCTCGACGACATGTCTCGCTTGAGAGACCTAAGAGCTTGATGTCTACCAGCTCATTTAATAGTGGCAGCTCATAGTCTTGGCGAGCGCGAGCAGGGAAGCGTCATGCCGGGCATGGGAGGGACCTACACCGGGCGGGTGGGGCCCGTGCCCGAGTATGAAGGGTGCCCTGCGGGAGCACGTAGTACTGAAGTACTGCCACGATAAATTAGGAGGAAAACATGAAAAAGGAAATTAGAATTGCGATTATTGGATGTGGTATGATTTCACATCGTCACATGACAGTTATTGAGAACCTCAATAAGAGAGGAGAGAATTTAAGAGTTGTAGCTGCTGCAGAAATCGACAAGGACAGGCTTTTAGCTTGGGGCAAGCAGTATGGCATTGATGAGAAGGACCTTTATCAGGACTTCCGCGAAATGCTTAAGAGAGATGATATTGATGAAGTTGAAGTTTGTGTCCACAACAACCTTCACACATCAGTTGCAACAGCAGTTATGGCAGCAGGCTTCCCTTGCTACTCAGAGAAGCCAATGGCTTGCTCATATGCTGATGCTAAGATTCTCTATGATGCACAGAAAAAGTATGGCCAGAAGCTTGCTGTTCAGATTAGCTCAATCTACAATCCACAGACACGTATTGCTAAGAAGATGATCGAGGAAGGAAAGCTTGGAAAAGTTTACCACGCTCGTTCAGTAGGTCACAGACGTCAGGGCCGTCCAGGCTATGATATGCAGTTCTTCTCAAAGGACTTCATCGATCCAGAGATTGGTGTACACGGACCATTATTTGATCTTGGTATTTATCACCTTGCTCAGATGCTCTATGTACTTGGTATGCCAGAGCTTGAGAGCGTATACGGTGTTCAGTCATGCGACTATTGGACACATCCAACAATCGATGCACAGACAAACCGCAAGGCTCCAGTAGAGGACCTTGGAATTGGTATCGCTAAGTTCAAGGGCGGTCTTTCAATGGATATCTATGAGGACTGGGCTATTCACATGGATGAAATCGGAACAAGCTTCATCGCAGGTAAGAATGGTGGTATCAAGTTTATCGATGTTGACTCAACAGGTGGCCCTATGGCTGTTCCAGAGGGTGGCGGAATTGTAGGTGGTGGACACCTTCAGACTCCAAAGCTTGAGCACTTCGGCGTTGATGAGGATGGCAATTTATTTGCAACAAAGCTTGATTGTGCAATCGGCGACATTACAGGCCAGCAGGAGCTTGCACTTCACCCAGAGATGGTAATGTACAATGACAACCAGCTTCATTGGTATTCATACCTTCGCGGCGATCTTACAGATGAGACAAGAATTGACTCACCATACATCGCTATGCAGACAGCATTCCTTTCAGAAGGTGTTGTTCTTTCAAATGAGCTTGGTCGTTCAGTAACAGCTGATGAAATCAAGAAGATGTCTAAGTCAATCGCTATCCGTGAGCAGAAGACTGACTTTGGCGTAATCAAGTATGATTTCGACGAGTATGTTCCAGAATAAAAAGTAAATATACAGCTTTGACAAATCCCAGCTAGTTCTATACTATAGTGTCTATCACTTAGGGAGAATGATATGTTGGGGAAGTTAAATCAATTGAATTCAAAGAAACAAGGTAAAGTCTACATTGTGCTAGCAGTCTGCCTTGTTTCTTTTTTTATTATAGGAATTGTTGCAGCTATTGGCGGCAATTTGTGGGCAAATAAAAATCGTGTAAATGACAAGCTTGTTGTGGTTTCACCTCATCCTGTCAGCTTTATGGAGCCTCTTATAAATGAATTTGAAATCGAAACCGGAATTCAGGTGGAGGTAAAAAGCTGCGGTACCACCGAGGCTATCCAAATGATTGAAGAGGATGAAAATGTGGACTTGATGTGGGGCGGTTCTGTTCTTACAGTTGGTCCATACAAGGATGATTTCCTGCCCTATAGGAGTACTGCATCAGATTGTATTTACACTCAGTTCAAGGACAATTCATTTAACACAAATTGTTTTACTGATGTACCTAGTGTGCTAATGATTAACACTGATTTGATTGGAGATATTAAAATCACAGGTTATGAGGATTTGCTACAGCCAGAATTGAAGGGGAAAATCGCATTTGCAGATCCTACAAAGTCCTCATCTTCCTATGAGCATCTTGTAAATATGCTTTATGCCATGGGCTCAGATGATTCTAATGGAAATGCCAAGAGTGATACTCCATCCGTTGATTCAGAAAAAGGATTTGAATACGTAAATGCGTTACTAGATCAGTTAGATGGCAATCTTCTTGATAGTTCATCCGATGTGTACCAAGGTGTTGCAAATGGAAAATATGTGGTGGGCCTCACCTTTGAGGAGGCAGCCCTTACTATGCTATCTGCTGGTAAGCACGTGCGCATTGTCTATATGAAAGAGGGAGTAGTGTCTACTCCCGATGGAATTTATATAAATAAAAATACCAAGCGAGCTGATGAGGCCAAGGCTTTTGTAGACTTTATGCTAAGCTATGACACCCAGGTTTATGTTGCCCAGTATTTAGGCAGACGCTCTGTTAGGACAGATGTGTCCAACTCGTCAGAGGTCCTTGCCAAGGCTCAAATCAATATAATCCAAGTGGACAGAAGCCTAGTTATAAATAGCAGAGAAAAATGGCTAGAAGAATTTAGCAATATAGCAGAAAAGAGGAGGGATTAGTATGGCTGGCGAAATAAAATCCTTCCAGGAAAACATCAGAAAGACATTTATCTGGTACTCACTGACACCGGTTATTGTAATTGTCATTACAGCTTTTATCATCTTTATTGCCGCCTGGGGAATTAGTCTTAGGGAATCCACCAGAGATGATAATGAAGGCATAACAAAACGCATTGAAAATGTTATGAATGACTATTATTCAATGGTTGATGATGTAAGTGCAGTAATGGTTGATTCTGATTCCAACAACAAAAGAGATGATATATTTTCAGCAATGTACGAGGCAACCTCCGACTATGATGAGCTAGGTGAAATGGTTATTTTAGACGGAGCTAACAATCAGATTTTCTCCAGCAGTGATGGCACCTATCCTTTTTTGACAAAAAGAGGCATGACAAACTGGGGCGTTTGGAAGTTGGCGAAAAACAATCCAAATCAGACCAGGACTATTCTCTTTGAAGGCAAGCTTTTTGTTGTTAGAAGTGTATATGAAAATGATAAATTGCAATACGGTATTTTTTACATAGTGCCTCCAGAGGTAATCAGAAATCAGTTTAAGGGTGAGGATAAAACAGTATTCATCACCGATAACCTTGGCTGGGTTTATTTATACAACAACAAGGTACTGATGGATGATTTGGGGAGAGTGGAGCCTCAGCTTGAAAACACCTATGGATACACTACCATCGATGGTCATATCTTCTATAGCTATAGAAATGATAGCGATATGGGAATATCCGTATATACGATATCTGATATACATAGGAGCATTCGGACGGTAGAGACTATTTTAGTTATTATCATTGTAATATTCATTGGAATTATCTTGATTTCCTATAGAAACGCAGACAACAGTTCAAAGGAATATACAAGAGACGTTAAAAAAATCGAGCAGGCATTTGAGTCAGTTCAGCAGGGAGATTTGGATGTTAGCTTAGATATTGACAGTAGCAAGGAGTTTCAGACTATAGGTCGAGACTTTAACCAGATGCTTGAGGGACTGAAGGAGGAGATCGCTCAAAATCAAGAGCTGGCAGAAAACGCCGCATTCTCCCAGGTAAAGCAGCTTGAGAGTCAGTTTAACCCACACTTTTTGTTTAACACCTTGGATAACATCAGATTCATGGCAAAGATTGACGCCAAGGCAGCAGATAAAATGATTGTTTCTCTATCTGGACTGCTTCGCTACAGTATCAGAGAGACAAGAGATGAGGTGACTGTGAGAGAGGATTTGCACAATCTCCAGTTGTATCTTAATATTTTACAAATCAGATTTAACAAGAGATTCTCCTACAGTATAGATGTGTCTGAAGAAATCTATGACTGCCTTATTCCAAAGTTAGTCATTCAGCCACTTATTGAGAATGCCATAAAATATGGATTTGAGGGAAGAGAGACTCTTGATGTAAAAATAAGAGGGACACAGCATCAGGACAATATTGTCTTTGTATGCGAGGACGATGGCGCTGGAATGGATGAATCCCTTTTAGCTGAGCTTAAGCAACAGCTGGAGGGAGAGAAAAATGAGTCATCACACCTAGGGCTATACAATATTCATCGCAGGATTCAATTGATGTACAAGGGAGACTATGGATTGAATATCGAAAGCGTGAAGGACAGGGGAACTACAGTTAGGGTTACAATACCAAAGCACAGATAGGGAATAGTTATGTATAGAGTGTTAATTGCAGAGGATGAGGACATCATCCGAAAGGGAATTGCCTACACAATGGACTGGGTATCTATGGGATGCACCATTGTAGGTGAGGCAGCAAATGGAAAAGAAGGCATAGAAAAGATAGAAGAGCTGCGACCAGACATAGTTTTGGCTGACATAAAAATGCCTATAGTAGACGGAATTGAAATGGTAAAAACTGCAGGCACAGAGTCAGATTTTAAAACCATTATCATGACTAGCTATGCAGATTTTGAGTATGCCAAGCAGGCAATTGATTTAGGGGTATCGGCATATTTGATGAAGCCTGTGGATGAGGATGAGCTCAAGAAAAATGTGGAAAAAATCATCCAGGAAATTGAAAAGGATAATCAGCTTAAGCAGATTTCAGAGAAGAAGACAGTCTATGTAAAAACTGATGCTGATAATGACTATGTGCAGCATATTTTAAGCGCCACTGAGTCTAGATATTCAGAAAAAATAAGCATAGAGAGCTTCTCAGAGGAACTGGGAGTGTCTGCCAGTTACTTATCTAGAAAATTCAAGGAAGCTACCGGCTCTACTTATCTAGATTTCTTAAATAAATACAGAGTGCAGAAGGCTATTAAGCTGCTAGAGACAGGCAAATACAAGGTGTACCAGGTCTCTGATATGACAGGATTTTCCGACTACAAGCATTTTAATTCTGTTTTTAAAAGATATACAGGCAGCGCTCCATCTGAATTTGTCAAATAGAAACACTGCCTGATGTAATTTTTATTCTGCTATAAATAAAACACCTAAAGTGCCAGGGCCGCAGTGGGACGAAACCACTGCGCCTGCATTAGTCTCAAGAATCTCATTAAAGTGGTTCAGTCCATTTAGATAATTGTAAACAGAATCTACTATTTCTTTTTTGCAGCCTGAGTGGGTGATGAAAACTCTCTCAGGTCTTGCAGAAAGAAGGTCATTTTCCATATCTTTTACATAATCCATAACATATTTTACATCTTTGCCACGGTATTTCTTCTCAGGATGCATGGCACCATCTGATACTGCAATACGAGGATGGAGCTTTAGTGCACCGCCTACTAAAGCAGCAAGTCCAGAGCATCTGCCGCCGCGATGTAGGTAAATAAGAGTATCTATTACAAAGCTGGCACGGACCTTGTCTCTGATTGCCATAACCTCATCCACAACCACACTGGCGCTCATTCCCTTTGCTGCAAGCTCAGCTGCATATAATACCTGAAGACCTATGCCAGTTGATAGATTAGCTGAGTCGATTACATGAACTCTATCGGAAATCTCTAAATCCTCTGCTGCCAGTCTACAGTTATTAAAGCTTGCAGACATAGACGATGAAATCGCAAATACGATATACTCATCATCGCTGTCTTTAGAAAGAAACTGTTCCACATCCTCAACACTAGGTGCAGCAGTCTTAGGAGTCTGGCCATGCTCATCTGACCAGGCATATAAATCCTGTGGGGCAATATTCATGCCATCTTTGTACTCCTCATCCCCAAGTCTAACGTAAAGAGGGATTATTCCAATATTATATTTCTCCACCAATTCTGGTGATAAATCGCATGTACTATCAGCTAGAATTTTAATCATAACCATCCTCCAGTATTCTCTTAATGTAATCAAAATAATTATCCTTATTAGTACAAATTTTAATACAAGTGGAGTGGGAACTCAAAGCTATAATTGAATTTGTTTACAATAGGGAGTATTTATACTATTATTTCATCTTAGTGATGATATATCACTCGGGTTTTGTAGGGGAGACCCTTACGGAGATATTTTATGGAAAAGAAGAAAATTTCATCAGTTCAATTGATACCACTGAGCTTTCTTATTGCTATAGCCATAGGAGGGCTCATTTTAATGCTTCCGATTTCTTCGGCGGCAGGTCAGTGGACCAATCCACTCGTGGCGTTTTTTACTTCAACTACTTCCACTTGTGTTACAGGCCTTGTAGTTGTAGACACTTACAGTTACTTTAGTACATTCGGTCATATTATTATTCTATGTCTCATACAGGTAGGTGGCCTGGGAATCATCACAGTTATATCCATGGTAATGCTTATCACTCAAAAGAAATTTTCTTTAGGTGATAGAAAAATGCTTCAGGAATCCCTGAACTTGGATACAGATGTGGGAATACTTAGGCTTTTGATTAGAATTTTCAAGGATGTATTTAAGGTTGAGTTATTCGGGGCAGTTTTATATTCCATATCATTTATTCCTGAGTTTGGCGTGGCAAGGGGAATTTGGTACTCCATATTCCACTCAGTTTCAGCCTTTTGTAATGCGGGGATAGATATTATTGGTGACAGAAGCCTTATGGACTACAAGTCCAATCCGCTGGTGATGTGTACAACAATGATTCTTATTGTTCTTGGCGGACTTGGTTACGTAGTTTGGTTTGATATGTCGGAGAAAATTAAGGCTGGCATAAAAAAGCGATTTACCCCAGTACAGATTTTCAAAAGATTTGAAGAGCATACCAAGCTTGTTGTCACAGTAACAGTAACACTTATTGTTTCAGGTGCATTATTCTTCTTTATTGCAGAATTTAAAAATGCAGGGACCATTGGAAATCTATCATTGTTTGATAAGACCATTAACAGCTTTTTTGAGTCAATCACTCTTAGGACCGCAGGGTTCAGCTCTTTTCCACAGGAAAATATGACTGATTTTTCTTGCGTAATGTCATATATTTTGATGTTTATTGGTGGTTCTCCTATCGGAACAGCTGGTGGTGTTAAAACAGTTACCATTTTCCTTGCTTTACTTAACGTGATTTCATACATTCATGATGATGATCAAAGTATTATTTTCAATAGACGAGTTACAGACGAAAGCATGCGAAAGGCCACAGTTATCGTATCAGTTGCAGCATTTGCAATTGTAGTGCTTACTCTTTTACTTATAGTTACTAACAAGGTAAATATGCAGGATGAACTTTACGAGGTCATAAGCGCATCAGCTACCGTAGGATTGTCCCGAGGACTTACATCTAGCCTGGATTCAATCGGTCAGATAATAATTATCGTTGCCATGTATTTGGGACGAATAGGACCTATTTCCCTGGCAATCTTTTTTGCTGGCAGAGGTCATCATAAGAGCAAATGTAGATATTTAGAAGGGGATTTCTTTGTAGGATAAGGAGAATAAAATGAAAAAGACAATAGCAGTTTTAGGATTAGGAAAATACGGAATCAGCCTTGCTAAAAGCATGTATGAAATGGGCGCTGACGTTTTGGTAGTAGATAACAATAGAGATAAGCTCAAGGATATGGACGGCTACTGTACAGCAGCTGTTTGCGCCGACCTTACCAACGAGGATGAGGTAGAGATGCTTGGACTTAAAAACATGGATATTGTTGCCATTGCAATGGGTGGCAATTTATCAGCCAGCATTATGTCAGTGGCAGTAGCAAAGGAACTAAAGGTGCCACTTATTGTTGCCAAGAGTTCATCTGATAGAATGACATCGATTCTCAAAAAAATAGGTGCTAACAAGGTTATTGTTCCTGAAGAGTACGGCGGAGAGCAGTCAGCAAGAATTCTAGCTTCTGATACATTCTTAGATTACTTTAAGGTAGATGAAAACCTGTGTATGGTAGAGATGCTTCCTATACCAAAGTGGGTAGGCAAAAATATGATAGAGCTTAATCTTCGTAAAAACTACAAGATTAACGTTATCGCATATATGAATCACAAAACTGGTCATTGGAAGACTATTGATCCAGCGGAGCCACTTGAGGCAGACAATGAGTTACTTATTGTTTTAGAGAGAGATCAGTTAAATAGAATTAATAAACAATAAACCTAGTTCAGAAAATCGGATAATAAAACAGAAAACTGGGTATTTATAAAAAGCTAACTTTTTTATCATGTAATTATCAATTAACCGAAAGGAGAAGAAAACATGAAAAAAAGGTTAGCTTTATTTTTTGCCGGATTAATGGCATGTAGCCTTGTTGGTTGTGGGGGGAATGATGGAAAGGAGGCAGCTACTTCTGAGGAGGCAACATCCATTGTTGCTGAGGAGAATGTAGACGAATTCCAGAAATTAATTGACGCAGCTAAGGAAGAGGGCACTCTTGTTGTATATGGTTCTTGCGAGGAGGAATACCTTGCAGCAGCATGTGAGAATTTTGAGAGACTCTATGGAATTGAAGTTCAGTACCAAAGATTATCTACTGGTGAAGTTCAAAGCAAGATTGAGGAGGAAAATGGAAATCCATCAGGTGATGTTTGGTTTGGTGGCACAACAGACCCTTACAATGTTGCAGCAGCAGAGGGACTTTTAGAGTCATACGATGCAATGAATGCAACACATTTAATGAGTGATGAATACAAGGATGCTGATGGATATTGGTACGGAATTTACAAAGGAATTCTTGGATTTATGGTAAATACAGATGAGCTTGAACGTATGGGAATTGAGGCTCCAGCAGATTGGGAAGATTTGACAGATGATCAGTACAAGGGATTGGTTTGGATGTCAAACTACAACACAGCTGGTACAGCAAAGCTCATCATCAACACAATGGTTCAAAAATACGGACATGACGAGGGTATCAATTACCTTGTTGACTTGGACAAGAATGTAGAAGTTTATACAAAGTCAGGTTCTGGCCCATCTAAGAATGTGGGAACTGGCGAGTGTGTAGTAGGTGTAGGTTTCTTACATGATGCATTGGCTCAGATTGTTGACAATGGATATGAGAATATCAATCTTATCATTCCATCATCAGGCACATCTTATGAAATCGGTGCTACAGCAATCTTCAAGGGATGCGCACATCCAAACGCAGCAAAGCTTTGGATTGAGTATGCTCTTAGTCCAGACTGCGTAGAGCTTGCAGCACAGAACGGTTCATACCAGTTCTTATTACTTGATAATGCAACACAGCCAGAAGTTGCTACAGAATATGGTCTTGATCCAGACAATGTAATGGATTATGACTTCGAGGATGCAAAAGAAAATACAGCTCAGTATGTTGAGGATGTAATGAGTGCATTAGGTAGCGCAGCTGACGATCGTTTCCAGACAGAATAAGTCACGTATCACTTTTAAGGCGGGTGTTTTTCATCCGCCTTATATATTAAGAGGGAGGAATAAAAGATGGCAAAGAGTCAAAGTGCCAGTCTTGAAAGAAAGAAGCTTCTAGCGGATCCAATTCTTTGTACAACAATAGTGCTTCTTGTTGTATTCTTAACAGTTTTCATTCTGTATCCGCTTGCAATTTTGCTGGTAGACAGCTTCGTTTCAGATAATGGAATTACAACTGATATTTTCAAAAGGGTAATGGGCCTTTCCAATTTTAGGAGAGCCATTACAAACACTTTAAAGGTAGGGTTTTTAGTGGGTATCATCTCCACATTGATAGGTCTGTTATTTGCCTATGTTGAGGTGTATGTAAAACTTAGAACCAGATTTATCGAGGGATTATTCAAATTGGTTTCAATGCTTCCTGTAGTATCACCACCATTTGTATTATCTCTTTCCATGATTATGCTTTTTGGTAAAGCAGGAATAATCACACGTTTTCTTCTTAAAATATATGACAACAGCGTCTATGGATTCTGGGGAATTGCAATTGTTCAAACCCTTACATTTTTCCCAGTATGCTACATGATGCTGAAGGGACTGCTTAAAAATATCGACCCATCTCTAGAAGAAGCAGCAAGAGACATGGGTGCATCTAGACTGAAGGTTTTTATGACAGTTACCTTCCCACTTATTTTGCCAGGTTTAGGCAATGCCTTTTTGGTAACCTTTATAGAATCAATCGCAGATTTCGCCAACCCTATGATTATCGGTGGCTCCTACGACACATTGGCCACCACCATTTACCTGCAGATTACAGGTGCCTATGATAAGCAAGGTGCAGCAGCCATGGCTGTAGTCCTCCTTGGTATTACACTTTTGATGTTTATGGTTCAGAAATATTATTTGGAAGCAAAATCAACTGCAACCCTTTCTGGAAAAGCATCAAGAGAGAGAATGCTTATCACAGACAAGAGCGTAACTGTTCCCCTGACTATTGCATGTTCCGCTCTGGCAATCTTTGTAATCGTAATGTATATCTGTGTTCCATTTGGGGCGTTGTTCAAGACCTGGGGATATGATTTCCATTTGACAACCAAGTGGTTTGAGCAGGTATTTGTCAGATACAAGGGACTAAAGACATTTAAGGACAGTTTTGTTTTATCACTGATTTCAGCACCAATAACAGCCCTTCTTTCAATGATTATCTCTTACCTTGTTGTTAAGAGAAAGTTCAAGGCAAAGGGATTTATAGAAGCGGTTTCAATGCTTGCTATGGCGGTGCCTGGAACAGTTCTTGGTATAGGTTATATCAGAGGTTTTGCAGGAGGAATATTTGGAACAGGCATTCTTCAAAGCCTTTACGGAACTGGAGCAATTCTTGTAATTGTTTTTGTAGTTCGAAGCCTTCCTACAGGAACCAGAAGCGGTATTTCAGCCCTGAGGCAGATTGATAAGAGCATTGAAGAATCAGCCTACGACATGGGGGCAGATAGTTTTAGAGTGTTTATGACAGTGACACTTCCATTGATAAAAGATAGCTTCTTAAGTGGTTTCATTACTTCGTTTGTACGTAGTATTACAGCTATCTCAGCTATCATTTTACTTGTCACACCATCATACTTACTTATCACAGTTCAGATTAATGAGTTTGCAGAAAAGGGTTCATACGGAATCGCCTGTGCATTTGCCACAATTCTTATCATGATTACCTATGGCTCAGTTTTGATTATGAATCTATTGATGAAGTATTTTGGAACAAGTAAAAAAGTAAAGTTTGATGAATAATTTGGAAGGGTGAATAAAATGGCAAAAGAGAAAAAAGGAGTTCGCTTAGAACATATTTCAAAAATATATAAAGATCCTAAATCAGGAAAAGATTTTTATGCAGTGCAGGATACAAATCTAGAAATCGAGCCAGGCAGCTTTGTCACATTGCTTGGACCATCTGGATGCGGTAAGACAACTACACTTCGTATGATAGCTGGATTTGAAAGTCCAGATGAAGGTGAGATTTATCTGGGAGGAGAGCCAATTAATGCGCTGACACCAAATAAAAGAGACACAGCAATGGTGTTCCAATCTTACGCATTGCTTCCTCACTACAACATTTTTGATAATGTTGCCTACGGATTAAAGCTTAGAAAAATGGACCCAGAGGTAATCAAGTCAAAGGTTGCAGACATCCTTGCCCTTGTAGGACTTGAGGGCATGGAAAACCGAATGACTAATCAGCTTTCAGGAGGTCAGCAGCAGAGAGTTGCTCTTGCAAGAGCCCTTGTAATTGAGCCAGGGGTATTGCTTTTTGATGAGCCACTTTCAAACTTGGATGCAAAGCTTCGCGTTTCTATGAGAACTGAAATTAGAAGAATCCAGCAGGAAGCTGGTATTACTGCAGTATATGTTACTCACGACCAGTCAGAGGCTATGGCTATTTCAGACAAGGTCATCATTATGAACAAGGGTATAGTAGAGCAGGTTGCCACACCTCATGAGGCATACTATTATCCAAAGAATGAATTTGTTGCAGACTTCATTGGCGAGGCTAACTTTATAGAGGCAACTGTTGTTGCACAGGATATGGTTCAGGTGGATGGAGTTAATCTCAAATGTACAACAGGCACACTTTCTACAGGCAGTTGTTGCGACATCGTCCTTAGACCAGAGGGAGCATTCCTTGCGGATGAAGGTGATTTATCAGGCCTAGTTGAGTATTCTTGCTTCATGGGAGCATATCAGGATTACCATGTGAGAGTAGGACATAATCTTGTAAAGATTCAGGAGTATAATCCTAAGAACAAAAAGATATATAATGTAGGTGATAAGGTATTCTTGAATTTTGAAGAAAACACACTTTATGCATTATAGAAATAGAATACGAGGTTTGTGCTTATGCAATTACTTAATGAATTACAGTCGATGTCAGAAGTTGCAGTAGTTATACGACTTACGGTTGCCACATTGTTTGGAAGTCTTATTGGCTGGGAGCGTCTCGTAAGACATCACAGCGCTGGTATTAAGACCTTTGCGCTGGTTAGTCTAGGCTCGGCAGTGGCTACAGTATTAAATCTTTATCTGGCTATGATACCAGGACTTAATGCTGATGTAAGCCGTATTCCAGCAGGTGTTGTAAGCGGAATTGGTTTCCTTGGAGCAGGTACCATTCTTGTTACAGGACGTCAACAGATTAAGGGCCTTTCCACTGCAGCGTCCCTCTGGGTTGCATCCTGCATGGGAATGGCAATAGGAGCTGGCTATATGATAGTTGGTTGTGCATGTTTCTTACTTGTACTCCTTGCCAACATCGTCCTCTATAGACTTAGCTCACGAGTTGAGGAAAATAGTAGACATATGAGTGTCTACATCGAAGTCAGCAAAAGCCGAGGCGTGTCCAAACTTCTAAAGGCCATATCGGATGCTGGATTTGAAATAAGCAGCATGATTAAAAGCCGTGAGAAAACAATCCAATCCACAGACATAGCGCTAATTATCGATATAGATTTTGATCGTCGTCGCTCTCATCAAGAGGTTATTAACATGATCAGTGATTTGGATTATGTAAGTTATGTAGAAGAGGTATAGTAAAAATTGGATATAAAATAGGTGAAAGAGGAACTGTCTAAAATTGCACAGTTCCTTTTTGCATTTATTGTGCAAAATCACATGCCCTTTGATTGGGTTACTGATTGGGTGATTTGAAAGTAATCATAGGACTTGATTACTTGAAGCATAAAAGTGTCAATTTTTGATTATTTGGATGATTAAGTTAATGATTGAAAAGGCTAAAAACGTTGATTTTATGGGATTTGTCGGGTTTTTACAAAAAATATGCAGAGTCATTTATTTACATCGCCGAAGTTGGGTCAATCATATTGACCAGGAAAAATAAAAGAGATAATGTGTTAACAGTGTTAAGTCATTAACACTTGAAAGCAACCGCTAGCGAGGATAAAAAATGAAAAAATTTAAGGAAGTTGCAGGTAATAACACCAGCGATTTATCAGAGATGAATCGCTCAGCTATTGTTAGAATCCTACAGCAAAAGGAGATATGCTCCAGAGCTGAGGTAGCTAAAATGATGGGACTGACCCAGGCGTCTATAACAAAGCTCGTTGGCGCACTTATAGATATGGGAATTGTCTCAGAAGTAGGAATAGTTAAGGGTAATGGAAATAGACGTTCCATTGGACTGAGACTAAATGCAGAAAAGAATCTGGTGATAGGCGTAAAGTTCTCACGACATGTGTTTGCAATAGGAGTATTTGATATCTCTGGAAAGCTATACACACAGCAGGAGACGGAATATAGCCTTAATGATTTTGCTGAGGATGTAATCGCCTCAATGAAAGAGCAGATTCATAAGCTTCTTAAAAAATATAAAAATGTTGTGGCAATCGGACTTGCAGTTCCGGGACCTTATCTAAGAGGTGAGGGACGCATTGCTATGGTAACTCGAATGCCAAATTGGAGAACAGTCAACTTTATTGATGAGTTCAAGCATGAGTTTGATAAGCCAGTGTTTATAGAACAGGATGCTAATGCCGGAGCCTTGGCAGAGTGGTGGTTTGGCAATCACGATAGACCACTTAATTCGTTAGCATATTTTCTTATAGGTGAAGGTGTTGGTTCTGGAATAGTAGATCACGACCGACTTCTCCTTGGCAACTTAGGAATAGCAAGTGAGGTTGGTCATATCAGCATCGACTATAAGGGACCTGTTTGCGAGTGCGGTAATAGAGGTTGTCTAGAGCTTTACTGCTCAACCATGGCACTCCTTAAAAAGGCTGAAAAGGATTTGCCTGAGCTTTTTGAAAAGCCATATGAAAACAGAGCAGAAGCATGCGCAAGAATATTTGATGCTGCAAGAGCTGGCAACAAAAAGGCAATCAAACTTGTAAATGAAATTGCTGAGTATTTAGGATTCGGATGCGTCACACTTATAAATGCATACGACCCAGAGATTATTGTGATTGGCGATAGCATAGCTCAGGGTGATGAGCTACTTCTTCCAACTATTAAAAAGATAGTTGAAGAGAGAACCCTTAAGGCAATCAGCAGCAATGTAAGAATAGAGATTTCAAAGCTTAAAATTGACCCAACCCTCTATGGGGCTGCGGCAATAGCTACAGATAGAGTACTTAGGAAACCAAGTGAGTATTTAACTTTGAACAAGGATTAGATCTCAGTGGTACATAAATAGGGAGGTATTAGATATATGGAGAACAATTCTTTTATCCTTCAGATGAAAGGTATAACAAAAGAATTTCCAGGTGTTAAAGCACTTGATGATGTAAATCTCTCAGTGAAGACAGGCACGATTCATGCTATATGCGGTGAAAATGGTGCTGGAAAATCTACACTGATGAAGGTTTTATCTGGTGTTTATCCATATGGCACTTACGATGGGGAAATCATCTTTGGCGGCCAGGAAATGAAATTCAGAAATATCAAAGAATCTGAGCATGCAGGAATTGCCATTATTCACCAGGAATTGACCATGATACCTGAGTTATCCATTACAGAAAACATCTTCATGGGTAACGAAATAATCAAGCATGGCATGGTGGATTGGGCCGAGGAAAAGAGAAGAACCTATGAGATTTTAAAGAAGGTTGGATTGTCAATCAACCCAGACATCTTAATCAAACATTTAGGTGTAGGTCAGCAGCAATTGGTAGAAATCGCAAAGGCACTTTCTAAAAATGTAAAGCTTTTGATTTTAGATGAGCCTACATCAGCCCTTAATGAGGCTGATTCAGAAAATCTTTTGGACTTGATGCTTGACCTTAAGAATAAGGGTATTACATGTATTATGATTTCTCACAAGCTCAACGAAATAGCAGCTGTATCAGATGCAGTTACTGTAATTAGAGATGGACATACAGTTGAAAGCTACGATGTTGAAGCAGGAAAAGTAGATGAGGACAAAATCATTAAGGCAATGGTTGGTCGTTCAATTGAGAATCGTTATCCAGAGCATAAATCAAATCCTGGAGAGGTCATTTTTGAGGTGGATGATTGGTGCGTAGAGGACCCAGACGTTGAAGGCAGAATGGTATGTAAAAATGCCAGCTTCAATGTAAGAGCAGGAGAAATCGTTGGATTCGCTGGTCTGATGGGTGCAGGTAGAACCGAGCTTATGCGCTCTATATTTGGTCGCAACTACGGTATCTATCATAAGGGCACAATCAAGATAAAGGGTAGAGAAGTAAAGCTCACATCAGTTGAGTCAGCAATTAAAAACGGTATAGCTTACGTACCGGAGGATAGAAAGAATTTAGGACTTAATCTTTTGGATTCCATTAGAAAAACAGTTGTCGCAGCTAATTTAGACAAGATAACTAAAAAGGGACTTCTTGATTTAAATGATGAGAAAAAAGCAGCTGAGGAATACAGAACTTCACTTAAGATTAAGACTTCTAGTGTAGATAGAGGGGTAACTACTCTTTCAGGTGGTAATCAGCAAAAGGTAGTACTTTCAAAGTGGATGTTCACAGAGCCAGATATTTTGATTCTTGATGAACCTACACGAGGTATTGACGTTGGCGCTAAGTACGAGATTTACAAGCTTATCCATCAGTTGGCTGACGAAGGTAAAGCAGTTATTCTTGTATCTTCTGAGTTGCCTGAGCTTCTTGGAATGGCAGATAGAATCTATACCATTTTCGAGGGAACAATCACTGGTGAGATTGGTAGCAGTGAGGCAAGTCAGGAAGGACTTATGAAGCGTATGACCATAACATCTAACTAGGGATGTCTATATATGAAAGGATGGAAAAGGGAATGAAATACATTAAACAAGTATTGGGCGGTGATCTTCGCCAGTACACAATGGTTTTAGCGTTAGGCTTGTTGATTATTATTTTTAATATTATTTCTGGTGGAAGAATGCTTACATCTTCTAACTTCCAGAATCTTTTATCTGGAAATGCATACGTATTGATTCTTGCTCTTGGAATGTTGATGGTAATTGTAATTGGTCAGATTGATTTGTCAGTTGGTTCAGTTGCAGGTTTTGCTGGAATGGTAATGGCACTTGTAGCGAAAAATTACAGCATACCATGGTGGGCTGCAGTTTTAGTAGCTCTTGCAATCGGCGTACTTGCTGGTGCATGGCATGGATTTTTCTTATCACAGCTTGGAATTCCAGGATTCATTACAACTCTTGGTGGCATGATGATTTTCAGAGGCGGTGTTATTTGGATTTCACGTTCAATTTCAGTGCCTGCTCCACAGGAGCTTAAGTGGTTTGGTTCTGGTTACTTACCAGAATGGGGACCATCCTTTACAGGCATGAACAATTCAACTCTTTTGCTTGGAATTATCGGAATCGCTTGCTACATTTTCGCTCAGATTAAAAAGCATAAGCACTCAGGTGATGCAACAGGCGTGAAAGATCCAGTATGGGCTCTTGTTGTAAGAATTGTGCTTATGTCAGCAATTATTGGTTACTTTACATGGTTATTTGGCTCAGGACGAGTTGGAACCTCCTTCCCTGTTCCAGGACTTATCCTTTTAGTTCTCACTATTATCTATCACATCATTACACAGCGAACCAAATTCGGACGTCATGTGTATGCTGTGGGTGGTAATAAAGCAGCAGCTGCACTTTCAGGTGTAAATGTAAAAAGAACATATTTCCTTACAATGATGAATATGTCTTTCCTATCAGCTGTTGCAGGTATTCTTTTCGTAGGTCGTGCCACAGCTGCAGGACCTGCGGATGGAACTTCCTGGGAAATGGATGCTATCGCATCAGTATTCATCGGTGGTGCTGCAGTATCAGGTGGTGTTGGTACAATCCTTGCTACTATCGTCGGTGGTCTTGTAATGGCAGTACTTAACAACGGTCTTATGCTCATGGGTGTTGGAGCTGACCGTACACAGGTTATCAAGGGCTTCGTTCTTTTAGCAGCGGTAGCATTTGATGTCTACAACAAAAAGAGTGGAAAGAGTTCTATCATAGGTAGACTTTTCGCAAATAAATAACTTTCACTAAAGGAGGAAGGAAAATGAAAAAAAGAACACTTTTGTCAATGGCGATGGCGGCAACAATGATGATGTCCACCTTCGTTGGTTGCGGGGGCGGCCGTGAAGGTGCTGGGGATGCAGCTTCAACAGACACATCAGCTTCTACTGAGCAGACAGCAGAGGCAACAACTGGAGAACTTCCAGGATTTGAAAAGGGGGCAACAATCGGTATTTCTCTTCCATGGCTTGGAACACAGAACTGGAAGGAAGCTGAGGAAATGTTCACAGAGCAGCTTGAGGCAGCTGGATATACTCCACTTGTTCAGGCAGCTGATAATAAGGTAACACAGCAGCAACAGCAGATTGAGTCTATGATTGAGAACGGTGCAAAGGTTATCGTTGTTGGTCCAGTTGATGGCTCACAGCTTGGTTCTGTACTTGAGCAGGCTAAGGAAGCTGGCGTATATGTAATCGGTTACGATAGACTTCTTGAGAACACAACAGGTGTTGACGGCGTTGTACAGTTCGGTTCAGTAAAGACAGGTGAGCTCCAGGCTCAGGCACTTTTAGATGGTCTTAAGGAAAAGAAGGGTGAGGGCCCTTACAACATCGAGCTTTTCGGTGGTGGTCCTGCTGATCCAAATGCACCAAACTTCTTCAAGGGTGCTATGTCAGTACTTCAGCCATACATTGATGATGGCACAGTAACAATCGTTTCTGGTCAGACAGACTTTACAGAGTGTGCAACAGTTGACTGGGACAACTCAAAGGCACAGGCTAGAATGGATACACTTCTTTCTGGATTCTATTCAGACAAGGAAATCCATGGTGTCCTTTGCCCTAACGATGGTATCGCACGTGCATGTATCACAGCTTGCGAAAACGCTGGTCAGGATATCCCTGTAGTATCTGGTCTTGATGCTGAGAATGAGTCAGTTGAGTGGGTATGGGCTGGCAAGCAGTACTCTACAGTTGCTAAGCCAACAGAGGACCTTGTAGCTAAGACAATTGAAATCATTGATTCACTTCAGGCAGGCAATGGTATGCCAGCAACAGATGTAACAGCAAACAATGGTGTTATCGATGTTCCAGTATATGAGCTTCCACCAGTAGTTGTTACAAAAGAGAATGCTAAAGAAGTTTTTGCAAATGATCCTTCAAGACTTGAATTATTAAAGTAAACAATTTCTTCATTATCTCTTATAATAAAAGGGCAGTGAGTAATTCCACTGCCCTTAAATAATAATTAGGTAACAAAGGGAGGTTTTATTTTGGAAAAGAAGATTGACGTTGTGGCATTAGGTGAGCTTCTAATCGACATGACAAACAATGGTGTTTCAGCAAGCAATAACGATTTATTTGAGGCAAATCCTGGAGGAGCACCTTGCAATGTGCTTGCAATGTTAAAACGATTTGGACATAGTGTTAGCTTCATTGGAAAGGTTGGGGACGATATATTTGGCCGCAAGCTTAAGGACACTTTGGACGAAGTTGGTATTAGCACAGAAAATCTTTTGATGGATAAGGATGTACGTACAACACTTGCATTCGTGAAGACGTTTGCAGATGGGGACAGAGATTTTTCTTTCTATAGAAATCCTGGAGCAGATATGATGCTTCGTAAAGACGAAGTGAATCCATCACTTATTGAACAGGCAAAGATTTTCCATTTCGGTACACTTTCTATGACACATGAAATGCCAAGAGAGGCTACCGTATATGCGTTAGAGATAGCAAAGAAAAGTGGTGCAATTATCACTTTTGATCCAAATCTAAGAGAGCCTCTTTGGAATAGTTTAGATGAGGCTAAGGAGCAGGTTGTAAAGGGCCTTGAGTACTGTGACTATCTTAAGATTTCCGACAATGAAATCCAGTGGCTTACAGGAGAAGAGGATTTTACAGCTGGTGTAAATAAAATTAGAGCTCAGTTTGATATTCCACTTATTACCGTTTCAATGGGTAAGGATGGAAGCCGAGCATACTATTTAAATAAAAAGACAGGTGTTGAACATATAGTAGAGGTAGCACCTTTCCTTTCGGAAGATACAATCGAGACAACTGGAGCAGGAGATACATTTTGCGCAAGCGTTCTCCATCATTTGCTTCAGAATGGACTTGAGGACTGGGATGAGAAAAAGCTTCAATCAATGCTTACTGTTGCCAATGCAGCAGCATCTTTAATCACGAGAGTAAAGGGCGCCCTTAGAGTGATGCCACAGCTAGAGGATGTGGAGGCTCTTGTAAAAACAAGGTGATTAAATGGATTATGAAATAGTTTTTTGTGATGTAGATGGTACATTGCTAAATAATGAACATAGGATGCTAGATAGCACCATACAGGCAATAAAGCAGTTAAAAGCAAAGGATATTCCTTTTGTAATTGTTACTGCAAGGGGGCCATCAGGGATTTATCCTATTTTCAAAAGATATAATTTTACATGCCCAATGGCGTGTTATAGCGGCGCACTAGTTATGGATGAGCAGGGCAATGTTTTACAGTCTAATGGATTTTCAAGAAAGACAGCAGCAACTGTTATTCATTTTATTGAGGCAGAGCAGTTTGATTGTACGTGGAATATTTATTCCATGAATATGTGGATTGTAAATAACAAAAATGATCCGCGAGTAAAGAGGGAAGAGTCTATTGTGGAGGTTGAGGCCACAGAGGGGGATATTTCAGATTTACCAGCTGGGGCCAATGTAGGCAAGATTTTGTGTATGTGTAATCCAAAGCAAACGGGGGCAATTGAGAATGCACTTAAGGCAAAATTTCCATGCCTATCAATTGTAAGGTCTTCAGATATTTTAATAGAAATAATGAATAAGGGTATATCTAAAGGGGGCAGCATAAGATTTCTTTGTGATGAATGGAATATCGGACTGGATAAAACAGTTGGATTTGGGGATCATTACAACGATTTAGATATGCTTGAAACTGTGGCCATGCCATTTATTATGGAAAATGGGCCAGAGGAATTAAAGGCGAAAATAGAGAATATAACTTTAAGCAATGAGTCAGATGGAATATACTATGGATTAAAGAAGATAGGACTTGTTGAATAGAGACATATAATGTATGGGAGGATATTACATGGGGAAGTATGAATTAGACTCAGCAGAAAACAGAGAATTTCTTTTAGGATTGAGGGACAACCTACTTTCCTTTGGACATAGGTTTCCATCCCCTGGTGGCGGTTCCTACTACCTGGGAGATGACGGCACACCTTGGACAGATAGACCTAGGGAAACATGGATTACCAGTAGAATGTGCCATGTGTACAGTATGGGAGCTATGCTTGGCCATGAGGGCAGTGGGGCTCTTGCTGCGGCTGCACTTAAGGGGCTTATGGGAGAGCTTCATGACCATGAAAATGGTGGCTGGTACGCAGGACTGACTGCTGAGGGTCAGGTGCTTCCTAACAAGGCTTGCTATGCCCATGCATTTGTTATTTTAGCAGGCTCATCTGCCATGCTTGCCGGTATTTCTGGGGGCAAGGAGCTGCTTCAAGATGCACTTCGTATATACGATAAATATTTTTGGGATGAAAAGCTGGGACTTTCTGTAGACACATGGAATACCCAGTTTACTGAACTTGATTCCTACAGAGGCCTCAACGCTAATATGCATACAGTTGAGGCTTTTCTTGCTGCAGCAGATGCTACAGGTGATGAAAAATATAGAGTCAGAGCAGGCAGGATAATAGACCACGTCCTTGGATGGGCTAGGGACAATGACTGGAGAATTCCTGAGCACTATCTCAGTGATTGGACTCCTGATTTAGAGTGTAATAAGGAAAAGCCTGATGATCAGTTCAAGCCTTATGGAGCTACACCGGGCCATGGAATAGAGTGGGCTAGACTTATTACCCAATGGGCAGTATCAAGTTTTGGACAGCCAGATGATGAAACAGATGCTATAGGGGGCACATCAAAAGCTATTCCAGAGGGGAAATTTGCAGACTACATTGAAGCAGCAGAATGCCTCTATAACAGAGCTATTTCTGATGCGTGGAATGCAGACGGGGCACCAGGCATTTGCTATACTACTGGCTGGGATGGCAAGCCTATTGTTCATGACAGAATGCATTGGACACTTGCAGAGGCGATTAACACCTCGGCGGTACTTTATAGGGTGACTTGGAATGATAAATATCTGAATGATTATGCTGCATTCATGGAGTACTTAGATACCTATGTTGTAGACCATGTAAATGGTTCATGGTTCCATCAGCTTGATCAAAACAACAAGCTCCTTACCACAGTATGGCCAGGCAAGTCTGACATATACCATGCACTTCAGGCGACATTGATTCCTTATAATGAAGCAATTGGAGTATCGATTGCAAAGGCTGTGGCGAGACCACAGGTTTGAAATATGAGATTTACCACCCTTGAAAGGAGAAAAAGGGGTACATATCAGTTCGGGCGGTTACTTTTTCTTTATCAAATTATTAAAATTTGGTTTAGAAGTTATTGACAATTTTAAATAAGATGCTAATATGAGTTTATACTCAAGAAAGGCGCTATGTGTAGCGAAGGTGGAGGAATGATAATTAGATAGTTTAATTCGGTAAATGCAAATGAAGATTTATGGCCCAAAAGGGTCTGTTTGTGTGTGCCTAATTAGATTATCGTTTTCATTTTTGAAGCTTTTGACACGTGGTAAATATCTACGTGATAATAGCGTGTATTTCAAATATGTACGTTAATCTGCTTTAGGTATAAAGCAGATTTTTTTGTGCTTATTTTTAGACAGGGGCGATGTTTATGGCACAAATACAAGTTAGCAATCTCACTTTTTCCTATGAGGGAAGTGCAGATGATGTTTTAGAAAATGTTTCATTCAACATAGATACAAATTGGAAGTTAGGTTTTATTGGCCGCAACGGTAAAGGAAAAACTACACTTCTTCGACTTCTTATGGGGGATTATAAATATCAGGGGAGTATAACTGCCAGCACGTATTTTGATTATTTTCCATACTATGTTTCGGGGGAGGATGTGGAAAAGACAGCCAGTGAGCTGATAGAAAAGTGGAAACCTGGGGTCGAAGAGTGGGAGGTTTTAATTCAGATGAATCAGATTCAGATAGATGCTGAATGTTTATACAGGCCAATTAAAACGCTAAGCCATGGCGAGCGAACCAGAGTTATGCTTGCGGTATTGTTTGCCGCTGAAAATGAATTTCTATTAATTGATGAGCCAACAAATCATCTAGACCAGGCAGCCAGAGATATTGTAAAAAACTATTTGGCTAGCAAGAAGGGCTTCATTCTCGTGTCTCACGACAGAGATTTATTGGATGCTGTTTGTGATCATGTTTTGGTTATGAATAGAAGCACCATAGAGGTGCAGATAGGAAACTTTTCGACCTGGTGGGAGAATAAAGAAAAAAGTGATGCCTTTGCCAAGGCGGAAAATGAAAAGCATCTTAAGGAAATTGGAAAGCTTAAGGCAATAGCCGACAGAACTGGCAGATGGGCAGATAAAAGTGAAGGGTCAAAAATCGGTTATGATCCTATAAAAGAAACCGATAGAAGTATATCGAGTCGTTCTTATATCGGTGGTAAGACAAAGAAGATGCAGGCGCGAGTCAAAGCATATGAAAAGAGAGTGGACCGGGAAATTGAAGAGAAGGAAGGATTGCTTCAGGATATAGAAAACGTTGTGGATTTAAAGGTCATGCCACTGGAGTTTCATAAGAATATTCTGGTGGATGCTCATAAGCTTTCACTTTCTTATAAAGATTCGACGCCATTATTTAACAACCTGACTTTTCAGATTAAACAAGGGGATCGAATTGTTATTTCAGGCGAGAATGGCTGCGGTAAATCAAGCATTATAAAAGCTATTTTGAAGGCCAATAATGCTAGAGAGTTTGGTGGACTAGATAATTTAGAAATAGTAGATGGAATATTGACCGTGACTACTGGTTTGGTTATCTCATACATAAATCAGGACACCTCATTTTTGAGAGGAACACTCGAAGATTTTTGCCAGTATAGAGGCTTGGATAAGAGTTTGTTTTTAGCCATCTTAAGGCAGCTTGATTTTAACAGAGAGCAGTTTGGCAAAAATATGGAAGACTTCTCAGAGGGGCAGAAGAAAAAAGTACTAATAGCAGCTAGCCTAATAACTCCTGCACATCTATACATTTGGGATGAACCATTAAACTATATTGATGTGTTTTCTAGAATGCAGATAGAAAAACTGATTCTAGATGCCTGTCCTGCTATGCTTATTGTTGAGCATGATGCCCGATTCCAGGAAAAGATTGCTACAGAGATTATTAAGTTGTAGTAAAGTCATTGATTTTGTGGCTTTTGGGGATTGGAACAGTTAGAATGGATATAAGTATTTAACTGAGGAGAAGAGCTATGTTGGGGAAAGCAAAATGTAAAATTTTAAAAGAGATTAGACAGAAGATCGCAGATGAAAATGATATTCCGTATGTGACAAGAGAATGCACCTATCAGGGTGATTGCTCTGGAACATGTCCACGTTGTGAGAGTGAACTTCGTTATCTCGAGCAGGAATTAGAAGCTCGTAAAAAACTTGGAAAAACAGTTGCTGTAACTGCACTTTGTACAGGAATTAGTTTTGGAACTGTGGCTTGTTCAATACCGGGGCAGGAACATGGTGGAGATTATTCAGGTGATGTGACTGTGGCTCCAGACGATGATTATGCCGGAGGTTTAATGGCGGATCCAGGAGATGATTACGAACTGGCAGGAGACACTCAATATATACCGGAGTTGGCAGGCGAAGCTGAAGACTGGAGTGACTGTGAGAGCAATTCTACAGAAGGAGAGATTCAAAAGACTGCTGATGGAGCTTTTGATAACCTCCATACTTTTGCAAGTACTGTTAATGGTGACGAGGTTTGTCGAATTGCTAGATACTGTTCAATGTTTATGCCAGATAAGGATATTAAGTTGTGCGCGCTGACAACACACAATTTGAATGAAGGCAACGGTACGGTTCCAGGTTATATACGTATCTATGATGTTACTTATGGCGAGGATGAGTTATTGGGAACCTGGAAGGCTACCTCTAGAGATGAAGAGGGCGCTCAAAATGTGTATTGGGATATTTTCCCAGATATCACTTTACAGGAAGGACATATCTATCACATAGTTGATTCCGCCCCTGAAACTTTATGCTCAAATTCTGAGTCTGAGGAAATTGGCGCTGTAGAGCTTTTCACTGATGAAGAAACAACTGTAGAAGGTGAATTTACACCTTGCTATAGATAGAGATTGTTATGAATGTTCAAAAATACTTATTTCCGTTGTTACGTATAGCTCGCCATCGTTTGGGAATTGATGGGCAGGGTGTAACAACGCTTGTGGCAGGGGCTTCTTGTCCGCTACATTGCAAATGGTGTCTTAATAAAGAGATATTAAAGAAAAATGAAGTAGAATTGATAAGCCCTGAGGAATTATATGACCGTGTGAAGATTGATGATTTGTATTATCAGGCAACCGGCGGTGGGGTTACCTTCGGCGGAGGGGAATCTTTGCTGCAGGCTGCTTTTTTTGAGCCCTTCCGTGAAATATGTGGTGATTCGTGGCGGCTATGTGCTGAGACAAGCCTTGCCGTGCCACGCTCACTGGTAGAATTGGCTGAGCAATCAATCGATGAGTTTATCGTGGATTGTAAGGATATGAATCCTGAAATATATCATTCTTATACCGGTGGGGACCAATCTCTCATGGAGTTAAATTTACAATTCCTTATAGAAAAAGCAGGCCCTGAAAGAGTTGTAGTTCGAGTACCTCTCATTCCGGAATATAACACAAAAGATGCACAGCAAAATAGTGTTAATCGTCTGAAGGAACTTGGAGTCACGAGATTTGACTTGTTTGAATACGTTAAGCGATGAGAAATAGTAGGTGTTTCACTGAAGAACTTATTTCCTGTAGTAAAAGATATTTTTTAGAGGGAAATCAGGTTACATGTTTAGCTTTTGATGGAAATGAAGCGATTGGATGTGCAAGCATTTCTTATTTTGAGGTAATGCCTACTTTTTCTCATCCAACTGGCAAAAGAGCTCACTTGATGAATGTCTATACCAGGAAGGAATATAGAAGACAGGGTATAGCGAAAAAAATGGTCGAGTTGCTGATTGAAGATGCTAAAGAAAAGCATGCTACAGAAATCAGTTTAGATGCGACTGAATCGGGTAGACCTTTATACGAGAGTCTTGGTTTTAAAGCATCTGATGAATGTATGGTGATGTGTTATTAATTGGCGTGGATTATGATAAGAATACATCCCTTAATCTTGCAGATGTGAGAGCTGATTATCCAAGCAAGCACAACTGTGTTGAGCACAGTGCCATCATGGAAAATGGTAAACGAGTTTGGAAAGCATATGAGACGCTATTTGTGGATGGCGAGGATTTTGTGGATATAGGAGCAGCATTTGAAAAGGAGCATCCGGTAAAAAAGGCTACTCTTGGAAATGCAACTCTTAGATTTATGAAGCAGCGAGAGCTTGTTGACTATGCTGTTAAATGGATTGAGGCAAACAGAAAATAGAGGATTTACATGAAATACAATAATAGTATAATTGCTTACATGGAGGGCTAGATATGGATTTTAGACTTGCGAACGAGACTGACATTGATAAGATTGGTGCATTGATTGAAAACGCCATTGTGGAAATGGAGAAACATTTATAAATGGTATTTTATCACCTGCCTGGGTTATTTGAATTTTATGAGTTATACAAAGTCTTTTTGCCATTGTTCTTTAATCATAGAGAATATTTCTATGATTGGTGCGAAATATGCTCTATTTACGGCGCTCCACAGGAATGTTTGTGGGGCGGAGGCCGTGTGGGTTTTGGTGATGCAGATCCTAAGGCAGTAGCTCGCTTAATGGAAAAATATGGCGTAAGTGCGCGCCTTACTTTTAGTAATTCTTTGCTCGAAAAAGAGCATCTTTCGGATAAAAAATGTAATCAGCTTTGCAGTCTGTTTGAACACAATGGATCCGCTCAAAGTGGAATTATAGTTCACTCAGACTTGCTTATTGATTATATTAAAGAAAAGTATCCAAACTTCTACTTTGTGTCATCCACAACAAAGGTGCTAACAGATTTTAATCAGTTTGTAGATGAGCTGAATCGAGAGGATTTTAAATTTGTTGTGCCTGATTTTAGACTGAATAAGGAATTTGATAAGCTTGATTCTTTGACAGAGGCTCAAAAGAATAAGGTGGAGTTTTTATGTAACGAGTGCTGCTGGTACGATTGCTTTGATAGAAAGAGATGCTACGAGAATGTCAGCAGGAAAAATCTAGACGAAGAATGCGATGACCATATTTGTGTGGCGCCGGAATCCATGAGATGTTACAGATTCTCAGATGCCATGACAAATCCAGGCTTTATAGGAATAGAAGATATTCAAAAGATGTACGCAAAAAAGGGATTTTCGCATTTTAAAATCGAGGGTCGAAGCCTTGGCAGCGCTATTATTTTAGAGTTCCTCTTATATTACATGATACGTCCTGAGTATCAGCTTAAAGTTCGTGAGGAAATATATTTAGATAGCTCACTTGATATATTTTAATAGCAGGTCACGCTTCTTAAATAATAAGGGTAGAAATGTGGGCTGATTCTTAGTAGAATTGTCTCTAGAAATAAGCTACAGGAGTACCATTTGGATGAGAGAATTAGTGCGCTACAAGATGATATTTAACGGCCGAGTTCAGGGTGTTGGATTTAGATATAAGGCAAGCTATATTGCGGACAAGTATCGCTTGACAGGCTACGTGAAGAACGAATATGATGGTTCTGTTTCCATGGAAGTACAGGGGACGGAGCAGGAAATCTATATGCTAATAAAAGAACTTGCAAATGACAGAATCATAGACATTATGGACATTGCAAAAGAGCGGATTCCTGTAGATGATGATGAGAGGGGTTTCATCACTCAATATTAATAAGAGGTAATTGTTATGAAGGCATATTTTGCAGGCGGATGCTTTTGGTGCGTCACACCAATTTATAAAATATATGGAGTGGATTCTGTTGTATGTGGATACTCTGGAGGAGACGAGGTTGCTCCTACATATGAGGATGTTAAGGCACAGAAGACTGGCCACAGAGAGACTATCGAGCTCACTTATGAGCCAGAGAATGTCACATTTGATAAGTTACTTGATATTTATTTTGCCAACGTGGACCCATTTGACGGAGAGGGCCAGTATATCGACAAGGGATTTTCATACACACTCGCCATCTACTATCAGACAGAAGAAGAGCGAGAGATAGCTGCTAGTAGAATCAGTGCTCTCGAGGCAGAGTCAGGGCAGAAGGTCCAGGTGAAACTAGAGCCATTCAAGTCATTCTATCCAGCAGAGGAGGAACATCAGGACTACTATCTCAAGAATCCTGAGGCCTTCGAAAAAGAGCTTATCGAAAGCGGCCGCAAGACAATTTAATATATAGTAAAGAGCAGGGCTATCAATTCTATTGATAGCCCTCTATTAATTTCTGCAATATATAAACCTATTGACCCGATAGGCAGGTATGTGTATTATAACAGCATGTTAAATGAAAGCAGAGGGAAAAGCAATGGGATTTAATACTACAGCAATTCACGGCGGATTTATTGACCAGGAAAAGAAGGCAGTAAACTATCCAATTTATTTGTCATCAACATTCGCTCAGCCGGATGTTGAGCACGAGGGAGAATATTGTTACAGCCGAGGCAACAATCCAACTCGAGCATCAGTTGAAAAACTTGCAGCTGATATCGAGGGAGCAAAACACGGCATAGCTACTTCCTCAGGTATGGCAGCTACAAGCCTTGTATTCGAACTTTTAAACAAAGGTGAGAAAGTTTTAATAAATGACAATGTCTACGGCGGAACATGGAGATTTGTTTCAAACCTTTTTGAAAAGAGAGGTGTTGAATACGAAATCGTAAACAACTTCAACGATTATGATTTTGACAAGGTAGATGAGAATGTAAAGATGGTATTCATTGAGACACCATCAAATCCACTACTTGAAGTTACTGATATTAGAAAGGTTGCAGATGCAGCTCATAAAAAGGGAATACTTGTAGTAGTTGACAACACATTCATGACAGCATATTTGCAGAAGCCACTAGACCTTGGTGCAGATATCGTAGAGTATTCCGCTACAAAATATTACGGTGGACATTCAGACATATTAGCAGGTCTTGTGATTTTAAATGATGATGAATTATTTACAAGATTAAAATTCATCAACAATACATTAGGTGGAATCCTTTCACCAATCGATTCATTCTTGCTTCAGCGAGGAATCAAGACACTGGGTGTAAGACTTGATAGACATCTTTCAAATGCTCAGAAGATTGCAGAGTACTTAGAAGGCATCGATGCAACTGAAGAAGTTTACTATCCAGGTCTTAAGAGCCACAAGGGATATGAGTTACAGAAGAAGCAGGCAAATGGTGCTGGCGCAGTTATCTCATTTAAGTTTAATGAAAACAGCTACGATTTAGATAAGTTTGTCTCTAAGTTAAAGCTATTCTCATTTGCAGTAAGTCTTGGGGGCGTTGAGTCACTTATCTGTAGACCAAGCACCATGACCCATGAGTCATACGCAAAGGAGCTTCAGGAGAAAATAGGAATTACATCAAATCTTATTAGACTCTCAGTTGGAATAGAAGATGTAGAGGATTTAATAAAGGATTTGGATGATGCATTTAATTATTCAAGAAAGTAGAAAAGGAGAAAATATTATGAAAAAATTAACAGCATTACTTTTAATATCAGCACTTTCAGTAGGAACACTTGTAGGATGCGGCAGCTCAGATTCTGCAAAGCCAGCAGAGGGTGCCCAGACGGCATCAACAGAGGGTGAGGGTGCATCAGCAGAGGCTACAACATTTGATGAGATCAAGGCTAATGGCTACATTACATTTGCAACAGAAGGTACATACGCACCTTACTCATACCATGATGAGGATGACAAGCTTGTTGGATTTGATGTAGAGGTTGCTCAGGCAGTTGCAGAGAAGCTTGGTGTTGAGGCTAGATTTACAGAGACACAGTGGGATGGTATCATCGCAGGTCTTGATGCTAAAAAGTATGATGCCATTGCAAATCAGGTAAGTATCACAGAGGAAAGACAGCAGAAGTATTTATTCTCTGAGCCATATACATACGCTTATGGTGCAGTAGTTGTAAAGGGAGACAATGACAGCATCTCAAGCTTTGAGGACTTGGACGGCAAGGATGTAGCTCTTACAGTTACAAGTAACTGGGCAGAGGTTGCAGAAAGCTATGGTGGAACAATCGTTTCAACAAGTGGATTCTCAGAGTCAATTCAGCTTGTAATCCAGGGCCGTGCAGATGCAACAGTAAACGACAATGTTACATTCCTTGACTTCAAGGCAAATCAGCCAGATGCAGATGTAAAGATTGTAGCCACATCAGATGAGGCAACAGAGTCAGCAATCCTTATTAGACAGGGAGATGATGATTTACAGGCAGCTATCAATGACGCTTTAAAAGAGCTTAGAGACGACGGCACATTAAAGAGCATTTCAGAGAAGTACTTTGGCGAGGATATTACAAGTCCTAACTAGTCTTCAGTTTGGGAGAGATATATGAATTCAAGATTATTGGAAATACTTGTTGGTTCATTACCTAAAATATTATTGCCAGGCATAGCCTACACTATTCCACTTACTCTCATTTCTTTTACTATAGGAATAGTGATTGCCATACTTGTGGCAGTGACACGAGTAATGAAAATCAAGGTATTATCACAGTTCTTTCAGTTTTATGTATGGGTTTTTAGAGGCACACCAATGCTGGTACAGCTGTTCATTATTTTCTACGGCTTGCCTAATATAGGTTTCAATATTGATGCATTTCCCTCAGCTATTATAGCTTTTTCCTTAAATATTGGAGCCTATGCCTCTGAAACAATAAGAGGCTCTATCTTATCTATTCCAAAGAGCCAGACAGAGGGGGCAGTTGCTTGTGGTCTTACAATATGGCAGACAATGATTCACATTGTTTTACCTCAGGCCATAAAGAACTGCATCCCTGCACTTTTTAACTCTTTCATATCACTTGTGAAAGATACATCACTTGCAGCAAACATAACTATCACAGAGATGTTTATGGCAACTCAGCGAATAGTTGCAGTTACATATGAGCCTTTGGCTTTATATATTGAAGTTGCAGCAGTTTATTTGTTATTTAGCACAGGACTTACATATTTCCAGAAATACACTGAGAAGAAGCTTAGTAAAAATAGTTCAGTAAGTCCCGCATAGACTGGAGAATATTATGATTAAGATTCAAAATTTACAAAAGTCATTTGGCGACAAAGTAATTTTAAAAAACATAGATTTAGATGTGGCAGAGGGAGAGACAGTTGCTATTATTGGCCCATCTGGCTCAGGAAAGTCCACAACACTAAGGTGCATTAATCTTTTGGAAAGACCTGACCAGGGTGAGCTTACTATAGGCAAAAACACCTATGATTTTAACAAGCTGACAAAGCACCAGATAACAGAAATCAGAAGGACTACAGCTATGGTTTTCCAGAACTTTAGTCTTTATGAAAATAAGACAGCTCTTCAAAATATTACCCTGCCTCTTATCAAGGCTAAGGGGTATGGGAAGCATGAGGCAGAAAAGACAGCCCTTGAGTATCTTGATAAGGTTGGACTTAAGGACTGGAAGGATCACTACCCAGCGCAGCTATCTGGTGGACAGCAGCAGAGAGTTGGTATAGCAAGAGCCCTAGCTCTAAAGCCAGAGGTGATTCTCTTTGATGAGCCGACTAGTGCTCTGGATCCGGAGCGAGTTCAGGGAGTCCTTGAGATAATAAAGGAAATCTCTAAGGAACGCATTACATCTGTAATCGTAACTCATGAGCTTGAGTTTGCTCTTGATGTGGCTGACAAGGTGGTATTTATTGCTGATGGGGAAGTAGTTGAAAAAGGTACTGCAAAAGAAGTATTAAAAAGTCCAAAGGATGAGAGAACCATCAAGTTCTTAGGACATTTTGCAGATAAACTTGAATATGTCATATAAGAAAAGGCTTTGCATCAATTGGTGCAAAGCCTTGTTTTGTGTCTAGACATTGGTAATGGTGCCGGTGCTTACTTTTATTTCTACACTGCGGTAGTCAGAAGGGGCCTTGCCATAGTGGCGTTTGAAGGCCTTTGAAAATGTGAATGTGTCGTTGTAGCCTACATTTTTAGCAATCTCTGCCACGCTTAAGGACTTGTCTGAAAGAAGCTTAACAGCCATCTTCATGCGGTAGGTAAGCAGATACTCCTGAAGTGAATAGCCTGTTGCGTCTTTAAAGAGACGGGTAAGGTAGCTCCTGTTGAGTCCTAAGGCTGATGCCACCTGCTCGATTTTTACTGGCTCAGAATATTTTAGCTGTATGTAGGAAATGGCATTTTTAACATATCGCAGAGAATTACTTACTGTTATTTCTTCTTTTCTAGAAGAATTCTCAATCATATAATCGCATATACGATATAGGTTTCCTATACAGTAGTATTGTCTTTTGTAATTTTTCAGAGTATCAAGTGCCAGCTCTGTAATAACTCGAGAATCTGAGACAGGAGTGTATACTGGATGTTCCGGAGTCAGTCCAGCCTCTTTAAGCATAAGTGGTATCTTAGGTCCTCCAATAATAAACCATATATACTCCCATGGATCATCCTTGTCCGCCTGGTAAAAGCAGCGGTAGTTTTCTGGAATGAGAAAAATCTGGTCCTTGTGGATGTCATATTGCTTGTTATTGATTCGAAGTATTCCCTTGCCCTTTTTAATAATGTGAATAATGATACGATTTTTAACAAGATGCTCGTAAGAATAAAGAGGTGTGCACTTGTTACGGCCTACCTCGTAGAGATATAAATCGTCAGAATCTTCGTAGTTGACAAACTTACGGAAGTCACATCCGTTCGCCTTTAACCCCATATAATTATTCCCCCTTTTACATGTGTAGGAATATTATATCACATTTTGACATTGTTTTATCAAATTATACCATTAGTGACTTTTTGTTTTTAAGTTACACTAAACATAACTTCTAGGAAGTAAAAAGGTATAGACATAAGCGAAAGGGAAAGGTTTAGCAGATGAACATTATTTGGCATGAAAAAAGTAAGCAATTTCATTTGTTTAACGATGAGTTAAGCTACATTATTGGGGTTTCTCCGATAGGTGAGCTTGGAAATATTTATTTTGGAAAAGCTATTCACGACAAGGAAGATATGTCCTATGTGGTCAATAGATTTTCTCTACCTAATGTACCAGTTGATGCGGATACAGAGAGCTACTCAATGGAGTTGAATCGTCAGGAGTACCCATCTTTTGGAACTACTGATTTTGGTACTTCAGCATTTGAGGTAGAGATTTCAAATGGCTCAAAAGTCAGTTCTTTTGTGTACAAAGACCACAAGATTTATAAGGGAAAGCAGCCACTAGAGGGCCTTCCAGCTACTTATGCTGATGATAGTGAGGCCATGACTCTTGAGATTTATTTGGAAGATGTGGTTGCCAAAACAACACTTGCTCTTTCCTACACTCTATTCAATAGATATCCGGTAGTAACAAGGCATGCAAAGTTTACTAATATTGGTCCCTCCAAAGTAAAGTTAACAAAAGCGCTAAGTGCATGTCTTGACTTACCGGATCAAAACTATCAGTGGATGCAGTTTTCTGGAGCTTGGGCTAGAGAGCGAACACCAATAGTAAAAAATCTTGGACCTGGTTCTGTTTCAATAGAAAGTAAGAGAGGTATTTCAAGTGCCAACCAGAATCCATTTATAATAATAAAAAGACCTAACACTGATGATTTTATAGGTGAGGCAATAGGATTTTCATTTGTGTACAGCGGTAATTTCCTGGCACAGGCCGAAGGGGATACATTTGGCCGCATGAGAGTACTAATGGGAATCAACCCAGATAGATTTACATGGATCCTTGAAAATGGGCAGTCATTTGAGACTCCTGAGGTGGTAATCGCCTATAGTGATTCAGGACTCAACTACCTTAGCCAGACCTATCACAGCCTATATAATAACAACCTGGTAAGGGGAAAATGGAAGAACACTCCAAGGCCTATTCTCATTAACAACTGGGAAGCAACATTCATGGACTTTGATGAAGAAAAAATCCTTAAGATTGCCAGCAAGGCAAAGGAAGCAGGGATTGAGCTATTTGTCCTAGATGATGGCTGGTTCGGTGAAAGAGATGATGATTTTGCAGGCTTAGGAGATTGGGTTGAAAATCCAAAGAAGTTGCCACAGGGAATCCCTGGACTTGCACGTAAAATAGAATCTTTGGGAATGAAATTTGGTTTCTGGATTGAGCCTGAGATGGTGAACCCAGACAGCAATCTATATAGAAAGCATCCTGAGTGGGCACTTTCTACACCGGGAAGAAAAGCATCTCTTGGAAGACATCAGATGGTACTTGATTATTCTCGACCAGAGGTTGTGGATTACATATACGGAATGCTTCACAAGATTATTTCAAATGCCCCAATTAGCTATATTAAGTGGGATATGAACAGATCACTTACAGAAGTTTACAGCGCAGACATTCCTGCTGAGCAGCAGGGGATGGTTTATCATCGCTATGTTATGGGCGTTTACAGCTTGTACGAGAGATTGAGAAATGACTTCCCAGATATTTTATTTGAGTCATGTTCATCAGGTGGAAATAGATTTGATGCAGGTATGCTGTACTATGCACCACAAGCGTGGTGTTCAGACAACACAGACGCCATTGATAGAATCAGGATTCAGTATGGAACCTCTTATGGATATCCAGTTTCATCAATAGGTGCTCATGTGTCAGCTGTGCCAAATCAACAGACAGGCAGAACTACATCAATTGAGACTCGTGCCAATGTGGCCTACTTTGGAACATTTGGCTATGAATTGGATTTGAACCACGTAAGCCATGAGGAGTTTGAACTGGTAAAGAGTCAGGTTCAATTTATGAAAGAATACAGACAGCTATTTCAGTTTGGTACTTTCTACAGATTGAGATCTCCTTTTGAAGCTGATCAGGCAGCATGGATTGTGGTTTCAGAAGATAAAGAAAAAGCTATTTTTGGATTCTATTGCATGAGATCAAATGTGACCATGCTTCCAGGATTCTTAAAGTTAGATGGTCTTTCGGCAGACAAGGTATACGTTCTTAATGATGAGGAATATTTTGGAGATGAGTTGATGAATCTTGGAGTCACCCTAACGAAACTCAGTAATAATGGTTTAAGTACAGGGCAAGACTTTATATCTTATGTGGAGGTCTTGGAAGCTAAAAAGTAATATCACAAAATGACATCAAAAGAACACGAAATACCATGCCTAAAGGAAGCTATATAAACTATGATTTAACTATAGTAATAACTAAGTATTGAGGGAATAAGAGAGAGGTAGTATTTACTAAAGGAGGTTATGTTTATGAAGAAAAAAGTCATTGCTATCTTACTTAGTGCAGTTACAGCCCTATCCATGATTGGATGTGGTGGCAGCTCAGATGCACCAGCAGCCGGGGGAGACGGCGCTGAAAGTCTTGGCGGTAGCGTTGAAGGCGAACTTTCAATTGCAATCTGGGATGAGGGTCAAAGACCTGGTCTTCAGAAAATCGTTGATGAGTGGAGTGAGCAGTCAGGTGTTAAGGCAACAATTCAGGTTGTTGATTGGAATAACTACTGGACACTTCTCGAAGCAGGAGCAACAGGCGGTGAGCTTCCTGATGTATTCTGGATGCATTCGAATGTAGCTCAGAAGTACATGGAGAATGATCTTCTCCTTGATCTTACAGACAAGATTGCTGAGAGCGACAAGATTGACATGAGCAATTATTATGAGGGTATCGTAAACTTGTATCAGTCAAATGGTAAGCAGTACGCTGTTCCAAAGGATATCGATACAATCGCTCTTTGGTACAACAAGACAATCTTTGATGAGATGGGTGTAGCTTATCCTGATGACACATGGACATGGGATGATTTTGCAGATGCAGCAGCTAAGCTTACAAATGATGAGCACTGGGGATTTGCATTAGCTCCAGGTAACAACCAGGAAGGTTACTACAACACAATCTACTCAATGGGTGGATATGTAATCAGTGATGACAAGAAGACATCTGGTATGGATGATCCTAATTCAATCAAGGGCGTAAAGCTCTTTACAGACATGATTGCAGCAGGTTCTTGCCCAGATCTTGCAACAGTTTCTGAGACAGACCCTAACGAGCTTCTTTGCGCTGGAAAGACAGCTATGGCTATCAATGGTTCATGGATGCTTGCAGGTTACAGAGACAATGAGTATGCAGCAGCAAACTGCGACATCGCAGTTCTTCCATACACAAACACTCCAGATGACCGCGTATCTATCTACAATGGACTTGGATGGGCAGCATCAGCAAACGGCAAAAACACAGATGCAGCATGGTCACTTATCGAGTACCTTGGTTCAAAAGAAGGTCAGACAAAGCAGGCTGAGAACGGTGTTACAATGTCAGCATACATTGGTACATCTGATGCTTGGGTAAATAGTGTTGATTGCTTCAATCTTCAGGCATACATGGATATGCTTGATGCAAAGCTTGTATTTAGACCATACTCTAGAGATACAACAGTATGGGAAGACATGATGATTGAAAAGCTCCAGGATGCATGGACTGGCGCAACTCCTGTAGAGGATGTTTGCAAGGAAATTGCAGAAGAGATGAATGCAGCTTTAGCAGAAGAATAATATTAGAGTTATGTGAATATGAGGGTGCGTTTTGGCACCCTCATATTTAAAAAGATTTGTTTTAAAAGGAGACTCACGTGAAGAAGAAAATAACAGCTAGAGAAAAAAGCGAATTCTTCTGGGGATGGATATTCATTCTTCCTACAATGCTTGGACTTATAGTATTAAATATTTATCCTATGATTGACACCATCAAGCAAAGCTTCTGCAAGATGGGTGATTTCGGTAGAGGTAGTCAATTCGTAGGTTTAGATAACTACAAAAAGGTTTTAGGTGATTCGGAAGTTTGGCAGGCTCTTTGGAACACAATTAAGTATGCAATTATAGAAGTTCCATTTTCAGTTGTAATAGCCTTGCTTTTAGCAGTATTACTAAATAAGAAAATTAAAGGACGAAGTATGTTTAGAACAATATTTTTCCTTCCAATGGTTGTGGCACCAGCTGCAATTGCCATGGTTTGGAAATGGCTCTACAACTCCAACTTCGGACTTATCAATAATATATTCCATATAAAGGTAAATTGGCTTTCTAATCCAAATCTTGCTATTTACTCACTGGCAATAATTGGTATTTGGTCAGTGCTTGGATACAACATGGTATTGTTTTTAGCTGGTCTTCAAGAGGTGCCAAAGGATTACTATGAGGCGGCAGCCCTTGATGGAGCAAATGGATTTAACCAGCTTATTCATATTACAGTTCCTCTTATTTCGCCAACAATTTTCTTTGTACTTGTTACAAGAATTATTGGTGCTATGCAGGTATTCGATCTTATCTATATGATGATTGATTTAAATAACCCAGCATGGAAAAAGACAGAGTCCCTTGTATTCCTTTTCTATAAGTACTCATTTGAGCAGAATAAAAAGGGATATGGAGCTACTGTTGTTGTAGTTTTACTCGTTGTAATTATGATACTCACAGTAATTCAGCTCATTGGACAGAAGAAATGGGTTCACTACGAATAGGAGCATGTATATGAAAAAGACAATTAGCAATTTTATTATGTATATAATTTTAATACTGGTGTCTATCACAATGCTTGTTCCTTTTGTTTGGATGTTTTTGACAGCATTTAAAACAGTTTCAGAAACAATGCAGATTGACCCATTTGTAATTATTCCAAAGGTGTGGCAGGTTCAGAATTTTGAGAATGTTATCAAGGCAATGGATTTTGTAAGACTATATGCCAATACACTTGGTATGGTAGGCCTTAGAATCTTATTTGCAGTGGTTACAGCTTCCCTTAGTGGATATGCATTTGCCCGCCTTAACTTCAAGGGTAAGAATGTAATGTTTGCCCTTGTACTTTTCCAGATGATGATACCGGTTCAGCTTTTCATTATCCCACAGTATGTAATGGTAAGTAATCTTCACCTTACAAACTCAATTATGGGACTTGTTTTCCCCGGTATCGTTTCTGCTTTTGGAACATTCTTGCTTAGACAGGCATTTTTACAGCTTCCTAGAGATTTGGAAGAGGCAGCTCGACTTGATGGATGCAATATTCCACAGACATTTATGTATATCATGGCACCTCTTACCAGGTCAGCAATGGTAGCCCTTGGTATTTTCACAGCTGTATTTGCTTACAAGGATTTGATGTGGCCAATGATTGTAGCGCCTGATAACAGAGCTACAACACTTGCAAGTGCTCTTGCAAAAATGAATGGTCAATATCAGCAGAAATACCCTGAGCTTATGATGGCGGCACTTATTTCATGTGTGCCAATGATAATTCTTTATATTATCTTCCAGAAGCAGTTTATCGAGGGTATTGCTACATCAGGCGGAAAGCTTTAAAGGAGGACCCAAGTGGATAAAAGACAGCAGATAATTCCATTAGGTGACATGAATGGAATTTACATAATTTCAGAAGAGGGAAGGGTTTCATTCTCCATCCTTCCTAACAATGAAGATGCGCTGTCCCTAGATAAAATTAATGAGGATCCCCTAGTGCAGATTTCATGCACAGGGGATTCTTCTGGTTTGGGATTCAGCGCAGGAGAAACTAGACACAACAGTGGACTAACTATGGATATGAAATATGAATCCATAGATGTAAAAGAAGATGGTGATGAAAAAACAGTCACCACTGTAACAAAGTCTGATAATGGTTTGGTTGCAAGGCATGTTGTGAAATTTACTCAGGGTAGTCGCGGAGTTAGAGTCCACACAGAGGTGTTAAATGAAGGCAAGGAGCCTGTAATGATAGAGGCCCTTTCATCAGTAAATATTACAGGCATCACTCCATACACCGATGATGCGGCAAGGGATAGGCTTGTTCTTCACAGATACAGAAGCAGATGGAGCGCAGAGGGCCGTCATGAGACACGTACTATAGAGGAACTTTTACTGGAGCCATCTTGGGCTAATTTTGGATTTAGATGCGAGAAGTTTGGCTGCCTTGGCTCTATGCCAATAAGAGGATTTTTCCCATTTGCAGCAATAGAAGATGTAGGAGCTAATGTGATGTGGGCCATTTCTCTAGCTTGCTCATCTTCATGGCAGTTTGAGATAACTCGCTCAGATAGTAACCTTAATCTCACCTGTGGCCTTGCTGATTTTGAGTTTGGCCATTGGAGAAAGGAACTAAGACCTGGAGAGGTATTTACATCTCCAGAGGCCTATATAACTGCTGTTGCTGGGAGTCTTGCAGATGTTGAAAGTGTAGAAACAAAGCTCATTGATAAGGCGTGTGATAGGCTTCTTGATGTGCAAAGAAGCAAGCTTCTTTCCCATCAGAGGGTAAGTGAACTTCCAGCTATTTTCAACGAGTACTGCACCACTTGGGGCGAGCCTAGTGAACAGCAAATCAAGGAACTTTTATCTGTTATAAAGGGTTCGGACTTTAAGTATTTTGTCATAGATGCCGGATGGTATGCTGATGAGATAACAGGCTGGCAGGACAATATGGGTGACTGGAATGTGGCCAAGGATTTGTTTCCAAATGGTATGAAGCCTGTTGTTGAAATGATAAATCAGGCTGGCATGGCGGCAGGAATCTGGTTTGAGCTGGAGACTGTTGGTAAGGATTCTAACATGGTGGATGACACTCCTCATCTTTTAACCCGTGATGGTAAGGTGGTTATTTCTGGAACTAGACGTTTCTGGGATATGAGACAGACTTGGGTAGAAGACTACCTTACTGAAAAGGTCATCAACTTTTTAAATGACAATGGCTTTAAATATATCAAGATTGATTACAACGACACCATTGGCATGGGCTGTGATGGAGCTGAAAGCTACGGAGAAGGCTTGCGCCAATGTGTGGAGGCTACCAAAACATTCTTTAGAAAAATACGTAAATGCGTACCGGATATCGCTATAGAAATATGCTCTTCAGGTGGACACAGACTAGAGCCTAGCTTTATGGAACTAGGAGATTTTCTATCATTTTCCGATGCCCATGAGGAGAGGGAAATACCTGTTATAGCAGCTGATTTACAGAATCTGATACTTGCTCAAAAAAGCCAAATCTGGGCAGTGCTTCGCAAGGATGATGAGCCAAAACGTATAGCTTATTCTGTATGTGCAGGAATGTATGGAGTGCTTTGTATCTCAGGCGATGTTGAGGGCTTATCAAAGGAGAAGTGGAAGCTTGCAATTGATGGGGTTAGCTTTTATAAAAAGGTATCACCTATAATCGTAAGTGGCATCACAAAAAGATTTGGTCCATTCCAAAATTCCAACAGGGCCCTAAAAGATTACCAGGCATCTGTTAGATATTTCGAGAATAAAGCATTAGTTTTAGTTCATTCATTTGAGCATGAGGGTGTGCAACAGATACAGATTCCTCTAGATGGCAAATATCGTATATGCGATATTTATGAAGCCGGTGATCATGGAGTATCAATAGAAGGAAATAATATGGTTGTTTCCTTTAAGGAATCATTTGATGCCCTTGCAGTGTTGATAGAAAGATAAAAAGAATCCGCGATAGCCTTATATTGGCATCGCGGATTTTTATTTAAACAAGTGGATTCTCATCCATATATTCTTCAGTGTATAAGATATTAGGAATAGAGTGTTCTAGCTCTCTAGCATATAGATATGTCAGTCTAATTAAATCATCAAGTGTAATGTCACCAGTTCTCATAAAATGGGCTAGGGCCAGATCCTGTATATGAAGGCATGTGCAAACAGCCAGCTGGGCCTGCCCAAAATAAAACTCATCATAAGCAGAACCACAGAAGTACGCGTAGATAAAATACAAAAGAATCTGCTCTAAAACTACAGATAATTCAACACCGTGACCTGCAAGACATTTGCACATGGCAGCCTTTTCTTTGGAGACAGTATCTTTTGTGTAAATAGTCTCCTCTGTAACTGATAGAAGGTCACTAAACTCAGAAGTTGTAAACTCCCAGCCTTTCATCACATCAAACATAGCCTTTCTATTTTTAAATGTGAGATTGAGAGAAGCATAATCTGTATTTAAAATGCTATCTATATCAAGCTGATCTAAATCACCATCCTCGAAGATGATATTATCGTAGGCATTTTGGAAGGTATCGGCAATACAGAGGATAAGGCCACCTCTATCCTTCAGGCTTAAGTTTCTATTCTGAATAACATCCACAAACTTTTTTCTCAAAACCTGTAAGTATTTGTAGACCTCTTGCTCCCCTGCATCATAGTCCTCCAAATCTTTTTCTTCATCATCTTCTTCATAAAAGGATATGGAATCTTGCCTATTAAGTATAATTCTTGCCACTTCTGGACAGGATATGCTCAGGGAATACTCTCTGACATTTTGAAACTCTTCTATATGCCTAGGAAAAGTGGCGCATGTGCGGCACAAAATCCCCTCGCCATGTTTAAGAATAAGCTTGCAAAGACCATCCTCCCTTAAGTTGCGGCACATTTTATCCTCATCATAATTGAAGATTTCGTTTTCATAATCCACATTATCAATACCCATGGATTTATAGGCTGCCAGAGATTCCTCGTCAATCTCTATCTGCCAACCTCCGCAGCAAGTCTTAGGACACTTGTCTGCAATACATTTGAACTTTTCATAATAATCTGGATATAGTTTTTTCATAGGAATAATTCTATCATACTAATCCCACCAGGCACAGCCCTACCCATTTTTGCTTGGCCAAGCCGGGGGTGTTGCAGTAATGCTAGAGTAAATGCTGGAGTAATGCCACAGATCGCTGACAATGTGGGATGACCCACCCTGTATGAAGGGTGAGAACGGGAAACCTACGGGTATTTTTGGAATTTCTAAATTTGCACCGTAGGATTTTGCACTGAAAAATTTCTGGTTACGGCGTTTTTGTGATTTTCCTCAAAATCCCCGTAATCCAAGGAATTCAAAGTGTCGCGAGTTACGGGTATAAATAGAAAAATTTAATATGTACCGTAGAGGTCGAAAAATGGCTACGGTACAAATTCCAAAAGTTGAAAAATACCCGTAGGTTTTCTATTCTGAAAAATTTCAATTTTGCAATCCTACGGTGATAATTTCAATTTTCGTATAATACCCGTAAATCAAGCCCCATAGAAGCTGAATTGGGCAAGAATAGAGAGTAAACTAGGGCAAGCAAGGAAAAAAATAAGAGAGCAGGCCACAAAGCACCCTGGAGGACAAGCCATAGAACATCATATATAGCAAATCAGAATGCAGAACATAGTGTAAATCAAAAAGTAAACCAGAGAATGGACCATAGAGCAAGCTCATATAGCACCACAGGGGCTAGGTGAGGGGGCAGATAGGAACGGCAATCGGATTGGATTAATGAAGAATGAGATAAGCATAAAATAATCAAGTGAATAATAGAAATAGAGAAAGGGTATATGCTATGATGAGATAGTAAAAGGAGATGGAAAATGAAAACAGTTATTATTCACGGGCAGTCCCATAAAGGGTCTACTTACCACGTTGCAAGGAAGCTTGCAGAAGAAGTTGGAGGGGAAATTAAGGAGTTTTTCCTGCCAAGGGATTTTGGCGAATTTTGTATTGGTTGTACAAAGTGTTTTATGGAGGGAGAGGATAAGTGTCCTCATTATGAGAAATTGGAGCCCATTACAAGGGCTATAGATGAGGCTGACTTAATAGTGCTAGAAAGTCCTGTTTATGTATATCATGCAACAGGAGCAATGAAGGCCTTTCTAGATCATTATGCATATAGATGGATGATTCATCGACCACATGAGGCTATGTTTAAAAAGCAGGGTGTGTGTATTGCAACTGCAGCAGGAGCAGGCATAAAGTCTACAATTATGGATATGAAGCACAGTCTGTTTTTCTGGGGAGTTGCAAGAAGATATGGCCTTGGCTTTGCAGTGGCAGCCGTTAGCTGGGATCAGATTGCGCCAAGAAAGAAGGCTGTTATTGATAAAAAGATTGCTAAGCTTGCAGCAAAGATAAAGAGAAGAAATGGCAAGATTAAGCCGACCTTTAGGACTAGGTTCCTATTTTGGGGGATGCATTTGGTACAGCGCAAAGGTTTTTTCCCTAGAGATAAACAATATTGGGATGAAAAAGGATGGACTGAAAACAAGCGTCCATGGAAATAAAGAAATTTAAAAGCACCTAATCTTATGAGGCTCCTAAACCAGGAGTTTAGGACCTCAAAAGATGGTGCTTTTGTTTTACAGTGTATTAGCTCTCTGCTCAATATTCTTCTGAAAGTTAATGACATCGTGGTTATAACTTTTATTCATGAAATCAGATTTGATTATGAAATCTGCAGATGCTTTGTTTACAGCGATTGGAATATCATATACCTGAGCAATTCTAATAAGCGCCTTAACATCTGGATCATGAGGCTGAGCTGTAAGTGGGTCAGAAAAGAATATAATCAAATCAATTCTGCCTTCTACGATTTTGGCACCAATCTGCTGGTCGCCACCTAGTGGACCTGAGTTGTAACCCTTTACAGTAAGTCCGGTCTTGTCCGAAATCATACGGGCGGTGGTACCAGTTCCGCATAGATTATGATTCTTCAAAATTGCCTTGTTATCCTCGCACCATTGAATTAGAACTGGCTTTTTGCCATCGTGGGCGATGAGTGCGATATTCTTTTGTTCCCCAATAGTTAGTGTTACTTTTTCTTCCATAGTATATCTCCTCCGTTAAGTAATATTATATATGATTTACCCCATAAATATTAGTGTCGCTGGTCGTGATTTTCGAATCGTTCGCAGAATCTAGCGGAGAATGATGGCTCCTCGCCACCTACTGCCAAGTGGCTTACATCGCCTGCTTTAAGTGTTCTAAATACTGCAATACCCTTTTGTCTCTCCTCAGTGACTACTTCAGTTACAGAAGTAGGTGCGAGGGCTGTAAATTGCATTGGAACAAATGGTGCTACATTCCAAAGTCGAGAAAGTAAGACGCATGTGAGTCCATAGTGGCAGAAAAATGCGATAGTCTTTTCATTGTTCTGCTCTACTTTATATGTGATGCCATCTCTAACGTAGCCATTTCTTGCAAGTAATGCATCAAATTCTTTTATAACATTGTCGTAAAGTGGTAAAACATCGCTGCCCTCAAGAAGAGGAGAAGTTCTCCAAGCTTCTTTATCAAAGAGCTCTGGGTGGTCATTGAAAAATGATGGTAATATATCCCACATTATACGTGTCTTGTATTTGTCAGATTCTTCGTCATAAATAAGGGCTGTTTCGTAAGCCTTTTTAACAGTATCAGATACATTTGGGTCAACCTGACCTGGAAATTCTCTAAGCCAATCAAGAGTAGTAGCTGTCATTCCAAGGGCATCAAGTGAATACTTGGCAGTGTCTCTAGCGCGACCTAGAGGAGAAACAAAAGCCTCGTCAATGTGATAGTTCTTGATGTACTGAGAGAGAAGCTTTGCTTCAATGTGGCCCTTTTCTGTAAGAGTGTCGTTTTCGTAGTCGGGGTCACCGTGTCTGATAAATAATAATCTCATAAATAAATCTCTAATCTTTCTATATTTCTTTGGTGATAACTATTTGATAGGTCTTAGCTTACAAATATTGTCACCGATTTTAATATGGTGTGTTGCAAGGAATTCCATGAATTCAGGAAGACTCTCAGGCTGAATTACTTTGTCTGGTGAGTGAGCATCACAACCAAGGATAAAGTCTGCACCCATTTCAGATGCCAAACTAAAGAATGGATCACAAGGATAATTTCTGTTGTCCTGAAATCCCAGCATATTCACTTCAAGTGGGATATGCAAATTGATTGATGCTTCAACAATGCGTGACATGTGCTTTTTAAATACATCGTCATCACCATAGAAGTTAATTAAATCTGGGTGGGCAAGGTAAGAAAAAAGTCCTGTCTCCATGCCCTCGATTGTATAATCAACATAATCGATAAGGTTCTTCTCGTCGTATGTAAGTGCACCTGAGTAGAATCCTTCTATTTCATCGGGAATAAAATGTTGACCTTGGATAATATAGTCTACAGGATAATTTCTAAGCTCATTAATCAGCTTGTCAAAATACTTTCTGGTGTACTCTACCTCAAATCCGATGAGAATTTGTAAATCGTCTTTGTATTCTTCTCGTAAAGAAAGAAGAGTGGTTACGTAGTTATCAAGCTCGTCCATGCCCATTCGTATATTGGAAGTATAGTCGCTAGGATAGGGCTGTGGTGTATGGTCTGAAAAACCAAGAACCTTAAATCCATTATTAATGGCGTTTTCAATGTAGCTGCGTTCGTCACCTACTGCATGCATGCAGCGAGGGGTATGTGTGTGATAATTTGCTAACATGTTATGTCTCCTAAAGTCCGATTATTAGAGTCAGTGTACAATAATGATATTACTTCAGGGAGTAGAATAAGCGTCCCGTTACAACTATTTTTCAAGCAATGCCTCAAGACCTGCAAGGGCGATATCGTGATTGTGGTCAACCACCTGTACGGCGTGAAGTCCACATTCTCTAGCGGCCTCACAGTTTTCTAATTTGTCATCTAAGAAAACGCATTCACTTGGGGTAAGATTATATTTCTTGATAATCTCCTGGTAGATAGCGTGGTCTGGCTTGATGAGCTTTACCTTGTAGGAGAATACTCCTCCATCCATGAGTGGGAGAAAATCAAGCTGCTTTTCGGCACAGTCTCTCACATGCTGTGACCAGTTTGAAAGATAAAGAAGCTGATAGCCTCTTGCCTTTAACTCTTTGAGCCAGTCCTTGGTGAAATCAAACTGCCACAAAGCCTCTCCAACATGTTCCCAGAAATATTCAATTTCTTTTCTAAGTTCTGGGGCATCTTTTGAAAAGAGATCAATGAGCTCTTTGTCAGACAAAACACCTCTATCCACCTCGGCCCAGTTCTTAAAGATTTGTTCTTTAAGTCTTTTGGCTAAGTCCTCATCGCCATTAAAAAGCTGGGTCAAAAAATCAAGCCAGTTATAGCCGATTAGAACACCGCCAATGTCAAAAATGATAGTTTTAATCATAGCATTCCTTTCAAAACCTATATTCAATAAGCCTAGTATAAATATAACTTTGATTTTATACAATCATAAGAATTAATAAAAAAGTTCCTGTCAATGATAGGAGACTCATGCATAATCATAATCCAAAAGACAAATTGTCAACTATTAACAATATAATGGTTGACAATAAGAGGGGCTTCCATTAATATTTACTTGTTGTAAAAAACAATTTAGGAGACTTACTATGGATAACACAAATATTTCAACTAACTCAAAAAGCTTAATTTCTACAAAGAGACTTGTATTATGTGGATTGTTCGCGGCGATACTTTGTATTTCAGCATATCTTAGCATCCCAACTCCACTTCCTATGGCACCTAAGATTACAATGATGAATTTTATGATTTTCCTCATTGCACTACTTTTCCCAGTGACAGAGTCTTTTTTGATTGGACTTGTATGGTTTTTACTTGGAATTGTTGGTTTGCCAGTATTCATCGGTGGAGGCAGTGGAATAGGATATTTGATTGCACCTTATGGAGCATATACTTGGGCATTTCCTATTGTTCTTGTTGTTCTTCCTTTGATTAGAGGTAAAAAATACAACAGAGTCTGGTATACAATTTGTGGCATCATAGGTGTTCTTATTATTGATTTAATTGGTATGTTTTGGCTTAAATCTAGCTTGGGATATGATTTGAAGACTGCATTCTTAACAGGATTTATTCCATTCATTCCGTTGGATTTGGTTAAGGCAGTTGTTGTAGCACAGATTATTCCAGCCTTTAAAAGAATTGTTGAGTAAAATAAATGAATTAGCCTGAGCTCATTAATGGGTTCAGGCTTTTTTGTGAGAAAAAATCACTGTTAAGGAAATTCAAGTTTTATATAGAAAGAATGACAAATATAAATAAACGAGTATAATATGACAGCGGAGGTTGTTATTATGAATATGAGTTTTCAAGATTACGTGGCACACTATTTTGAGCCAAGTGATTTTACTATTTTCTTATTAATTGCATTTGGATTACTAGTAGCTATTTATACTATTTTTTATACTTATTCAAAGGGAAAATACAAAAATCCACAGAGAGCAAAGGAGGAGTTTTTCTTTCTCTCAGAGAGATTCTATGAATTGATTTTTTCAGGCGGAAGCATAATCGGTTTCATGGCTGTATATTTTTATCTGGACTTCTTTAATCATTCAGGTGCATTTTTTGAATTCTGGGATAAATACAGTGATTATCTACTGCTTGTGTTTATGATAATCTCGATTGTATTTAATTCATTTTTGGACCATGTGTTAATAAGACTTAAGAGAATTCACAGGGATGAAATGGCATCCATTAGACTTATTGGAATGCTTTATATGATTTTGATTTTTGGATATATAAAGTTTATCTATGAGGATAACAACTATGATATGTTCATCGCATATTTCTTGACGCTGATGATTGGTCGTTTTGTTTATTTTGATGCCAGCTTCAAGGATTTCCTTAACTGTGTCAAGCTTGCAGCAGCCAATATACCTATTATGATTATGGGACTTGCCTATCTTGGCATCATGTGTTTCTACGGTTACAGTACAGGATATTTGCTCAAGCACAATGGTGTTATCACCAATATTTTCTTTGTTCACTTGTTTATAATAGTTGCCATATTCTTCTTGCATTTCATTCCTGAAATTCTTTTTAAAAACAAGAAGAAGGGCAAGGGCGGAAATAAAAAACATAGAGATGAATATCTGGAAGATGACGATGAAGAGGAAATTGATTTAGAAATATTGGATTTATAAATCGATTTATGTTATAAATTTTAATCAGAAATGACAGGCACCTTGTGAGGTTGAAATTAAAATGACAGGAAAAACAACGAGAAATAGAATAATTTCTCTGGTAGCACTTCTTGCTACTGTTTTTGTTGTGCTTATTTCAAACATGATGATTTCTGAAAATGTTAATCATCATTGCCACGGAGAGGCTGACTGTCCAATTTGTTCATTGATACTTCAGTGTGAGAAGAACATCAACACTGTTGGCTCAGGTTTGATTATGGTAGCTGTAGCAGCCATGGTATTTTTCGTGGCTGCTGTTACAGTTTCTAATTATAAATATCAGTCTGTTCAGACTACACTTGTTTCCCAAAAGGTAAGACTAGATTCTTAAATTCATGCAATGACCGGCTTATAGTACAGGAGTTTTGCTAAGCAAAACTCTATGTTTTAGTACAAATTTTTGCATGCATGAAAGGATTTAAGGATGAAGAAGAAAAATTTAATATTGGCAGTACTTTGCAGTTGTTTAATGCTTGTAGGTTGTGGAGCAAAGGGTGAGGTAACACCAGCTGATGCAGGAGAAGCAACTGAGGCAGCACAGGTTTCAGAGGATGGAAAGACTATTTCGGTTGTAACTACTATTTTCCCTGAATATGACTGGGTGCGTCAGGTGGTTGGCTCTAATTCGAATGTAGAGATTACTATGCTTCTTGACAATGGAGTTGATCTTCACAGCTATCAGCCAACAGCTGAGGATATTATGAAGATTGCTTCATGTGACTTGTTTATTTATGTTGGTGGCGAATCCGATGAGTGGGTTGAGGATGCACTTGCGGAGTCAACAAATCCTGATATGAAGGTAATCAATCTCTTAGAAACTTTAGGCGACAAGGTCCAGGAGGAAGAAGTCGTAGAGGGAATGGAAGCTGAGGAAGAAGAGGAAGAAGAAGGCGAAGAAGGTGAAGAGGAAGAAGTAGAATATGACGAGCATGTTTGGCTTTCTCTTAAGAACGCTGAGATTCTTGTAGATGAAATTGCAAACAATCTTGCGGAGATTGATGCAGATAACGTAGATACATACAAGACAAATGCTGCAAATTATGTAACTGAGCTTACAGCTTTAGACGAAAAGTATGCGACTGCAGTTAGCGAAGGAAACGCAGACACAATTCTATTTGGTGACAGATTCCCATTTAGATATCTTGTAGACGACTATGGATTGAATTACTATGCAGCATTTGTAGGCTGTTCAGCCGAGACTGAGGCAAGCTTTGAGACAATCAATTTCCTTTCAGAAAAAGTTGATGAGCTTGGCTTAAAGACAGTGCTTACTATTGAGAATTCAGATCAAAAAATAGCTGAGACTATTATTTCTAATACAAAAAATAAGGATGCTCAGATTTTGGCAATGGATTCTATGCAAACTACAACAAGTGAAGATGTTGCAAATGGTGTTACATATCTTGGTGTAATGGAAGAAAACTTAAAGGTTCTTACAGAAGCTTTGAAGTAAAAAGGAGATATTATGGCTATTCTAACAGCTAAGAATCTGGCGGTTGGTTATGAAAAACAGCCGGTTCTGAAAGATATTAATTTTAAAATTGAATCAGGAGATTATTTTTGTATTGTAGGAGAAAATGGTTCTGGTAAAACAACCCTTATGAAGACCATTCTTGGTCTTTTGCCTCCAGTGGAAGGCTCTATTGAAGTGGGGCAGGGACTTATGAAAAATCAGATTGGATATTTACCGCAGCAGTCTGATGTGCAGCGAGATTTTCCTGCTACAGTATATGAGATAGTTCTCTCAGGCTGCCAGAATAGTCTAAAGGGATTTTTTTACAGCAAGGCCCAAAAGAAAATGGCTCTTGAGAATATCGAAAGAATGGGAATATCTCATTTGAAAAACAAGTGCTACAGGCAACTATCAGGTGGACAGCAGCAGAGAGTTCTATTAGCTAGAGCTCTTTGCGCTACCACCAAAGTGCTGCTTTTAGACGAGCCTGTGGCAGGTCTAGACCCTAACGTAACAAAGGAAATGTATGAATTAATTGGTCAGCTGAATTCCCAGGGCCTTACTGTCATCATGATTAGTCATGATTTGGAGAATGTTAAAAAATATGCCACAGCGATTTTTGATGTAAATAAATTAGATGTCATAAAAACATCAGATGAAATTCAGTCAAGCAAGGAGGTGGGAGCATGCTAGAAAAATTAACTTTGTATATGACTTTTCCATATGTTAGATACGCCTTGATTGTAGGTACGTTAATTGCTTTATGCTCCTCACTGCTTGGCGTAATACTTGTACTTAAAAGATTTTCATATATTGGTGATGGACTATCACATGTGGCCTTTGGCGCCCTAGCCATAGCCACAGTCCTTAATTTTACCAACAGAATGATTATCATTCTTCCGATTACCATACTTACCGCAATACTAATATTGAAGAATGGAAACAACTCCAAGGTAAAGGGGGATGCCGTTATAGCCATGTTATCTGTAGGTGCATTAGCCTTTGGATATTTACTTATGAATTTATTTCCTGCATCGGGAAATGTATCAGGAGATGTATGCTCCACACTATTTGGCTCCACCTCACTTCTGACACTTACAAGCTCAGAGGTATGGGTAAGTGGAATCCTATCTATCCTAGTAGTGGTCGCATTTATCTTTTTATACAACAGGATATTTGCAGTTACATTTGATGAGGACTTTGCCCGTGCAGTGGGTACAAAGGTAAGTGTTTACAATCTACTCATAGCAACAATAACAGCTGTAATTATCGTACTTGCAATGAACCTAGTTGGCTCGCTGCTCATATCGGCCTTAATAATTTTTCCGGCCCTTTCAGCAATGAGCATACTAAAAAGCTTTAAAGCAGTAACAATTTTTTCAGCTATCATTTCTGTCACATGTGCACTGATTGGATTCTTGGTTTCCATTTTACAGGGCACACCAGTAGGCTCAACCATTGTTGCTGTTGATGCCATAATGTTCATAATCTGTTACATAGTCGGTAAAATCAAGGGATAGGAGTACTTATGAGAAAAATTAATGTAATAATTCTAAGCGCGCTTTTGGCATATAGCCTAGTGGCCTGCGGAAACTCATCAGAGGAGAATGTCTCAAAAGAGGACTCACAAACTAATACATATGATTCAGCAGACATATCAGATGACATCACTGCAGTAGATGATATCCAACTACAGGAAGAGGAAATGGAAGAAGTACAAACTGTAGCCGGTGACCCAAGCGTAGACGTGGACTTAACAGTACTTTCGTCTACACTCATTTACTCTGAAGTCTTCAACATGGTTACAACCCCAGCAGACTACGAAGGCAAAACTGTAAAAATGGAAGGCACCTGCAACATGTACCAGGACCCTGACACAGGCAAAAAATACTACGCCTGCATCGTACAGGACGCCACCCAGTGCTGCTCCCAAGGCCTAGAGTTCGTCCTAGACGAAAATACATATACCGAAGACGACTACCCAAAAGTAGGTGACGAAATCACCATCAAGGGCACCTTCACCACCTACCAGGAAAATGGAAACACCTACCTAACAATGCTAGATTCCACTTTAATCTAGCAACTAAATCGTCACCGCATATTTTTTTCATGGCCCCTCCACCGGCCCCCGCCCCCAAGGCTCTTAGGATATCGATTACGCGAATATTTTTAGTTTTTCACGCGCAAAAATTGGCGACAGCCATGTGTCTTTCTAAGGGGTTAAAATGCAGCCAATGAAAGCTGCATTTTAATCCTCCTTCGGAGGACAGCACATTTAAAAATGTGCTGCTAGTACAGAAATGATTAAGCCTGATGCTTAATCATTTCTTATGAACTGTTTTCAAAAATGTAGCTTTGCTGTGTGGACACCTATTTTGCATAAATGGCAGTTTTGCAAAATGATTCTAAAGAGGGTGTTATGGGCTCATGATACATTCACTAAGAAAAATTAAAAAAAGAGTTTTGTATATATTGGCGCCGTGCTCCATGCAACGTCGTGTTGCTTACGCACTCTCGCCGCCGTCCTTGGCGGCTCGTGCCAATATATTACAAAACTCTTTTTTATTTTTCTAAGCTCATTCCAAAATCGCCCATAACACCCTCAGAACCATTTTTAAACTGCCACCATAGTGTACCGAGTGTCCACACATAAGCTACCTTTTTGAAAACTGTAAAGGCTTGAGAAAGACACATGAAATGTATGGCGACAATTTGCGCAGTAGAAAAACAAAATATTCATGCGTTGATATCCAAAGAGCCTTGGGGCGGGGCCGGTGGAGGGGCCATGTAGATTATGGTAGGCGGTGACGGTTTGTGATTGATTAAATTGGAAAGTGGGTGTATTATTTAGGTAGGTGTTTCGAACGTAGTTTCGGAACAGTTATTCGATTTTGGCGAGAGTGGAGTAGTTTTTTGGTTTATGAAGCAGTATATGGTTATAGATTTAAAGAGTTTTTATGCTTCGGTGGAGTGCGCGGACAGAGGGCTGGATCCCATGAAGGACAATCTGGTGGTGGCGGATGTGGCCAGGAGTCGGGGCACTATTTGTCTTGCGATTACGCCGGCGATGAAGGCTCTTGGAGTGAAAAATAGGTGCCGGATATTTGAGATTCCAAAGTCTATAGAGTATATTGCGGCAGTGCCTAGGATGCAGCGCTATATTGATGTGTCGGTGGAGATTTATGAGATATATCTGTCCTATATTTCAAAGGAGGATATACATGTATATTCCATAGATGAGGCGTTTTTAGATGTTACGGCGTATCTGGATTTGTACGGGATGAGTGCCCATGATTTGGCCATTAAAATCATGGATGAGATAAAAGAAAAGCTCAAGATTAGAGCTACTTGTGGTATAGGCACTAATATGTATTTGGCCAAGGTGGCACTTGATATTTTGGCTAAGCATTCGCCGGATTTTATAGCTGAGCTTGATGAGGAGAGCTTTAAGAGGCGGCTTTGGAAGCATAAGCCATTGACTGATTTTTGGAGGATAGGTCCAGGGACTATGAGGCATTTGGCTACACTTGGACTTTTTACACAGGAGGATATTGCTAAGGCACCAGAGAAGCTGCTACTCAAGCATTTTGGTGTCAATTCAGAGTTTTTGATTGACCATGCTTGGGGTAGGGAATCCTGTACTATTTACGATATTAAGCACTACACTAATAAGTCACATTCACTTTCTTGTGGGCAGGTGTTGATGAGGGATTATACCTATGATGAGGCCATTACGGTTTTAAAGGAGATGGTGGGAGAGTTGTCTTCCGATATGGTGGCCAATCAGGTGGTTAGCAATTCATTTTCACTTTATATTGGATATTCCTATGATTCTTATATGTCTACGGGAGGGGGCACGACCATTCAGGTCAGGACCAATTCAATCCGTATTATGCAGGATGCTTTTGTGCAGCTGTATAAGAAATTTGCCCAGCCAGATGGGTTGATTAGGAGATTTAATATATCGGCCAATGGAATCGTGGATGAGTGTTACGAGCAGTATAGCTTTTTTGTTGACCCTGTTGTTATGGAAAAGGATAGGCAGATTACTAGGTCGGCAAATATGCTTAAAAATAAATTTGGCAAGAATGCCATATTAAAGGGGATTGATTTGCTGGAGGAGGCTACTCAGATGGAGCGCAATATGCAAATCGGTGGTCACCTTGCAAACGGGAGGGATGAGAATGCCTAGAGCAGATAGAGCAAGCCAGTTTATGCCATTTGCGGCACTAAAGGGATTTGAAGAGGCCCTGGCTGCCAAAGAAAAGATAATTGTGCCCAAGGTAGAGCTTTCCGAGGACGCCCTAGAATACTTGGATTTTCAGATTAGTAAGCTGCGGGTAGGAGATAGAGTTACCGTGGTATATTACGAGGATGATGCCTACGTTAAAAAGACTGGCATGGTTACAAAGATAAATCCACAGGCGGGATATTTGACTGTAGTTACTACGGATATTGGATTTGAAGATATTAGGGATATACAGTTTTAAGCAAAAAATAAGGACACGGTCTGTGCCCTTATTTTTTGTTTTTCTTGTAGATTCTCTTTTCTTCGTACATTTTGCTGTCGGCAATAGAGATGACTTTGTCCAAATCCAATGACTCGTGCATAGTGGTTTCGTAAAATCCTATGCTGGCTGAGACGGTAAATCCTAAGAGATTGCTTTTATCTTTTAGGATTTCATAAATCATAGTTTTTATAAGATTGACATCGCAGTCGCCCAGTATGAAGGCAAGCATTTCATCGCCGCCAAATCTGGCACAGAGAGCACCCTTAGGACAGGCTTCTTTTAGAGATTCAGCCACAGCAGAAATTGCGGCGTCTCCTGCACTGTGTCCTAGATTATCATTGATTTGTTTCAGGCCATTTAAATCAGACATGATGACAGTTGCTTTTCGGCCGTCGTGCTCTGGAGCACGTTTTAATTTTTCAAATTGCTCTAGGAAAGCCAGTCTGTTGTAGAGGCCGGTGAGGGCATCATGCTGGTAGATTTCCTGAAGCTTGTTTCTCAGATAGTGCTGATAGCGCATGCTGACGTAGCCACCGATACCCATGCTTAGGCTGTTGGTTATGCTAGGTGTTTTGGCGTATTCTATCATCTGGTATCGAGGATATGTATAGCAGACAAATCCAGGGGATTTACCCATATAATCAAGGCTGTTGTAGATTAGAGGATAGCCAAGCTCTAAAATTTGATCAAGATTTGGAATGATATCCTCTGGATTGTATGGTTTGATTCCCTCCTTAGAATCGTAGGCATCGTAGAATATTACCTTTTCCCCAGGTTCTACATCTTCCAGGAAGAAATTGTTTTCAAGATCAAGGCATGACTTTTCAATTACACAACAGACGCACTCAGTCATAGGGTTTCTCAGATAGTGAATGCATTCGTTTAGGGTCTGGCTGGCCATAACTTTTGCGGTGATGACCTGCATGATGTGGATGTCATCCTGGTGGTGATAAAATCTGTTGTTAAGTCCGCTTATGGCAGAAAGCAAATCCTGGGTGCATCGAGGACAACCACAGGATTCATTGGGAATAAATTTTGGCTCAATCCATTTATCCAAATTTCTATTGCCATCGATCAGAGATAAAATGGTATCCATAATAGTGCTTGCAAGGTCTGCACTATCAGTTATTGCGGTGGTAATTCCAGGCATAGACCAAAAGGCCTCGTCGATTCCGTCGAAGCCACTTACAATAACCTGTTCTGGAATTTTAACTCCTGCACTTTGGAATACATCGCAGACATTGATGGCCATTATGTCGTTGGCACAGATAACTGCCTCAGGCAAGGTGTCACGCTTCAGAAGCTCATAGGCAGCCTCACGAGAAGGCACTGACCAAAAGTCACCATAGCTTAGCATAGAGTCATCGTACTGTATTCCGTTTTCTGCAATGACCTTTTTAAAGACTTCAATTCTATCATTTGAGAACTCGCTAAAACGCTTTCCGGCCATAAAATGAGGGCGAGTGACATGATGGTCCTCGATTATATGGCGGACAACTTTTTCAAAACCCGTTTTATAATCATATCGAACCAAGGAAACATTTTCGTATTCTCCATCTACGATAATGGTTGGTACCTCGGCTTCGTTGGCTTTGTTTATGATATTTTGAACGGTGCTACGACTCTTGATTTTTTCATCTCTAATCACAATAACATCAACTTTATCATAGGGAATCAAGTCAAATACTTTTGTCTCTGCAAGATTATCGCCACTATTGCCAATCTCATTGTTTATAGCATAAATGAACATGCGACAATCGTGAGCCTTTAAAAGTTCATTAAGCTCAGTGACAAATTTGAATTCCTGTGAATCGTAAACACGATATTCGCATAAGGCTATAATCGTTTTCCCGTTAATCATCTTTCCTCCCAATACTTATGCCCTTGAATTAGCTGTCTTGGAGTATTTTACTATATGATTATGAATTTTCTGTTTCTATTGCGGGTGGAGGACTGTAAATAGTAACTGGAGTACAGGTTTCTTTGTTTTTGATGTAAAACAGGAAAGGATAAGGTTGCTTAAAGTTTGTTAAATGCATACTATATTTATAGAGGGGAAGTACAAAGGAGAGTAATTATGAAAAAAAGATTTTTAAGTTTGATTCTTGCCACAAGTTGTATATGCGGACTAGTGGCATGCAAGAACACGGAGAAACAAGAAAAAGATGAAACCACACAGGTTTCTGAGAAAAAAGAAGACGAGGAAAACGATGAGACTACTGAGGAAAGTAGTGAAGTGAAGGGACAGGAATACATTGTATATAGCTACGTTGACCCAGACAAAATCTATGTGGTTGATGACGATGGACAGAAAGTAGAGAATATTTTTGTAAACAAATATAAAAGTTATTTGTCTAAAGCAGGCTATGATCCAGAAAATGCATCAATTTCGTGTGTTAACGGTGACATTTTACTGATTGATTACGATGATTATGCTAATGATGTTTATGAAGTACTTGCATTGGATTCAAAAACTGGTGAAGTTACAAGTATTGATATTAACATGGATGAGGTAAGCCTTGTATCAAAATGTAGCTACAATGGATTGATCTATATTCATGACTTTGATTATGACAATAATGTTTACACAGAGAGGGCCTATGAAAAGGATGCAGACAGTCTGACCTTCAAAGAGGTAGAGGATGAGGCTCTTGAGCTTAAGGATTATGATTTATTGTCTAATAAGGATGGCAGACCTGTGATTGTAAACAGATTGGTTGATGATTATGGATTTGCCCTTGTGAGCATATATAGTGATGGAAAAAGAACTGGAATCGGCAAGTGTACACAGGACGGAAAAGTTGAAAAGGTAGAGGGCTTTAAAAAGAATAATTTCTCGGCAGAGTGCTATGACAAAGATTACTTTGTGTACGGGGTTTTTGATGAGGAATCCTATTCTACAACTGGCTATGAGGTGTATAACCTATCCACAGGGGAAACGAAAAAAATAGATATTCCTGTAGAGTACTCAATAATAGGATTAAAGGATGGCATCCTCTATTATCAGCAAGGACCAGATCATTATGCATCAAAGAATTCTGATTTTAAGCTTTATGGATATAATTTAGAATCTGATTCATCTGAATTAATTAGTACTGTAAAATCTGTTCCAGGTGTTGGAGAGCTTTCCACATATACACAGTTAGTGGGAAATACTATTTTGCTTGCAAAAATGGAAGGATCGGAGCTTAGGATTTATAAAGTTGACAACAAGAATTCTCTAAAGGATATAGATTGCCCAATTAAAACTTACAGCGCATATAAATATGGTTCTGTAATTAGCGATTGCAATCAGGTTAAATGTGTATATTGTGATGCGATTTTATATAAGACATATGGTGAGGCTTTTGTATTAGATTCAAAATATTCTCCTTATGCTGAGCAGATAAATGCGGCTCTTAAGGAAAAGCTAGATAGCGCTATGGCTTATACTCCTGAGGTAAATAGCGATGAGTGCGAGTATCATCAGGACGAGTCTTATTGCGAGACAGATGATGAGAGTGTTTCTGATGTTAGAATTATGAATGATCAGTATTTGATTATTGATATGGACTCTTATTGGTATGGTGGTGGCGCCCATGGTATGCCAGGTATGTGTGAGTACATTTTTGATTTGACTACTGGCGAAGAGCTTACATTTGCAGATTTTTATTCAGGAACAGAAGAGGAATTTAAAAATCTCGTAGCCACAAAGGTAAAAGAAGATTACGAGCGTCAGTCTGCTGGTGGTAATTCTCCTTATTACTTTGCAGAGAGTGCGGAGGAGATATATGACACAGCATATGAATATACACACTTGGATAGCCCTAATATAATTTTCCAAGAGGACAAGGTAATTTGCTACTTCTATCCTTATGATTTGGCAAGCTATGCCGATGGATTCCAGTATTTTGAATTTACATACGAGGAAATCTTAGGCACAAATACATTAACAAGATAATTATTGGAGATGAATATGGCTTTAATTAGTGCATTTGATGTATTAGGCCCTAATATGATTGGACCATCTAGTTCCCATACAGCTGGTGCTAGTTCTATTGCTTATTTGGCATGGAAGATGGCTGGCGGCAATATAAAAAAGGTGAAGTTTATTCTCTACGGTTCTTTTGCAGAGACTTATAAGGGACATGGTACTGACAAAGCACTGTTAGGTGGTATTCTAGGATTCAAAACCGATGATACTAGGATTAGAGATTCCTTTGCCATTGCAGAAGAGAGAGGCGTTGAGTTTACATTTGAGATAAATGAAACAGAGACGGACATTCATCCTAATACAGTTGATATTTTTATTGAGACAGAAGAGGGCAGAGCTCTTGATATAAGAGGAGAATCAGTGGGAGGCGGCAAATGTCGTATAGTGAGAATTGACGGAGTTCCCGTTGATTTTACCGGTGAGTACAGCGCTGCCATTGTAGTTCAAAAGGATATGCCTGGAGTAATCAAGCACATTGCCAGCGCAGTTAGCGACAGAGATATTAACATTGCATTTATGCGACTTTTCAGGGAGGGCAAGCACGAGAGAGCCTACACTATTGTGGAGACAGATGGCACACTGCCTGAGGATTTAAAAGATGCAATCCTAGAAAATCAGTACGTTGAAGACGTAATGATTGTACAAATTTAGTTATAAAGAGGCTTTGTATGGATTTTAAAAAAGCAGTAGAAATGCTAGCACTTTGTGATAGCAAAAATTTAACAATATCTCAGGTAATGAAACAGCGTGAGTGCCATGTGTTTGAGACTACTGAGGAAGAGATAATAGCCAGAATGGAACATGCCTGGCAGATTATGAAGGACTCTTCCAAGGAGCCTACTACCAAAGCCATGAAATCAATGGGCGGGCTTATTGGTGGAGAGGCCAAAAAACTGACAGACCATCGTTTGGATCAAAAGAGCATACTTGGTGATGTGGTAAACAAGGCAATCGCCTATTCAATGGCTGTTTTAGAGGTAAATACATCAATGGGCCTTATTGTGGCTTCACCAACTGCCGGCTCTGCCGGTGTATTGCCAGGAGTTATGCTGGCCCTTCAGGAGGAGTACGATATCCCAGATGACAGGATTATAGATGGACTTTTCAATGCTAGTGCTATTGGCTATCTTGCGATGCAAAACGCAACAATAGCAGGAGCTGTAGGTGGATGTCAGGCTGAGATTGGCGTGGCTGCAGCAATGGCTGCCAGCGCGGCAACAGAGCTTATGGGAGGTACACCACTTCAGTGTACCTATGCAGCATCTACGGTCCTTATGAATATGCTTGGATTGATATGTGATCCGGTGCTTGGACTTGTGGAATATCCATGTCAGAATAGAAATGCATCTGGTGCAGCCAATGCTCTCATTGCTGCTGAGATGGCCCTTGCAGGCATCACCCAGATGATTCCTCTTGATGAAATGCTTGAATGTATGTATAACGTGGGCAAGCGTCTACCTGTTGAATTCAGAGAGACGGCAAAAGGTGGTTGCGCCACAACACCTACTGCTTGCGCCCTTTGCAAATCGAAACAATAAATGATTCTATAGCGGCTACTAGTCTTTTATAAGGACCTAGTATGCCGCTTTTTTTCACGAATAAATAAGCAAGCTCTGCAAGAGCAATGCCTGTAAATGTATCTACTATCACATGCTGTTTTGTAGTCAAAGTAGAGACGCAAATGGCAAGTGCGATAATAACAGAAAGTACCTTGTACCAGTTAGGCACAGCCTTTTGCTTTCTGACAGCAATCACACAGAACCAGCTTGTAAGACAGTGGATTGATGGGAAAAGATTGTCAGGCGTATCTATAGAATAGAGAAATAGCATTGCTTTATTCATAAGGCCTGTGTCAGCTATCTCAGGGCGCACAATTGTAGTAGGAAATGCAACAAACAGAATGAAACATACTACTTTTGCACAAAGGTCTGCACATAAAAAAGCGGCAGCTTCGTCTTCTGCCTGAATAGTACCAAGAGCGTAGTTTGTTATCCAATAGATGTAGCAACCTAGATAAATGATTATTGTCCATGGAATAAGAGGAATAATACAGTCAAGTCTAGTTGACATATTATAGTGATGGAATCCATTTGTTATAAGGCGTGTGCCGTAATATGTGATGCAATTGAAACCAAGTGCCAATAGCACCATGATGATCATTCTAAGTGTTGTAGCTTTATTTGTATCTGCTTTCATAGACTCATTCTCCATTAAAAAACCTATTTACCATAATATTGAATTATGTGGCTGATATCAATGCTATCACAGAAATTTAAGAAAAAGTTTATTGTATTTAATAATTAAGATAGGTACTATTTTCTTATACAGTTGTAGATAAGAAGGGAAAGTTATGGATAGTTTATATGATTATATAAAATGGTATGGTGAGTTTTCATTTGAAGAAAAGCCACTTACTGAAGTAGATAATATTATTCTTTCAAGAATTTCATACTTAATCATAGAAGGGATTGAGTTCGACCATCCTTATAAATTTAAGGATGTGGTGAAAAAGCTTCAAGCCACAACTGGCATTCATGGATGTTTTTATGGCAACGAGCAGATAGTAATTGATGCTGCTGATTCAAAGCGATTTGGAGAAATGTATATCAGCAATTACAAGGATATATATGATGAGAGTATTTCTGCTCAGTTTGCAGCAATGACACTTGATTTGACAGATGATGTGAGATTCGTGGCTTTTCGCGGCACTGATGAGACTTTGTTAGGTTGGAAAGAAGATTTCATGATAAGCTTTACGGAGACTGAGGCTCAGAAGGAATCTTTAGAGTATTTGAAAAACAGTTTTGATGGAGTTCACGATGTGTATGTAGGTGGTCACAGCAAGGGCGGCAATTTAGCCCTTTACTCATCAGTTCATCTGGAGGATGAGGAACTTCAAAAGCAACTTAAGTTCGTTTATATCAATGATGGACCAGGCCTTTGTCCTGAGGTTTGCGACAATACATGTGTAGCTCGTATCAAGGATAAAGCATTGAGAATTATGCCGGAGTATTCTGTCTTTGGAAAGCTGTTTGAGGAGACACAGATTCCTGGAAAGATAGTAAAAAGTAGTTTCGAGGGTGTAGCTCAGCATGATTGTGTCAGCTGGGGAGTAGATCACGGCAAGCCAGATTATAGTGATAGCCATTCTCCAGGAAGTATTTTTATAAATCAGATTTTAGATCAGTGGATTGAAAGTGTTAACAACGAAAGACGAGTGGGTTTTGTTAACAACTTATTTAACGCCATCGAGAATAGTGGATATACTACCACTACTGAGATTATGGAAAAGGGACCTTTTGCCATTGAGAAGATTCTTATTGAGCTTTTATCCCTTGATAAAAAGACTGTTAGAACTCTTATGAAGCTGCCTGTTACAGCAGCTTTAGATAGGGCGCCAGATTCAGAAAAGGTCAATATTATTCGAAAAAAGGTTAAGAAAAAAGAGTGGTTATCATCAATATGCATGATATTGCTTAGCGCTATTCTTTTTTTGGTTCCTGAATATACTCTTCAGGTGGGCATTAGCCTAGTATTACTTGCTGTAATTCTTTTTGAAATAGGTGTTACTATCAGACACTTGCACAAGGCAGGCTGGAACCTGCAAGAAGAATCGGGGCGAGTCTATGTGTGCATTGTAATGATAGGCGTATACGCAATGCTTCTTGTAAAAGAGGATGCACTTTTCTTTATAGGAAGTGTGGCTATTGGTGTGGCATTTTTGTTCTGGGCATATAGAAACGCCATAGCTTATAAGAATTTGTGCGCCAACACTGAGAAAAAGGACCAGCGACTGGAAAAGATAAAATTAATTGTAGAAATAGTTGTTTTGATTATTTTAAGTGCCTTTATTTTTGTGGCGCCAAAGGATACACTTACTTGGTATATGACTTTCCTTGCAGTAGTTTTTCTGGTTGACGGAATTGTAAACTTGATAATAGTTTTACGAAATTTAATTTTACAAAACCGAAAATAGGTGTTACAATATCTCTGACTTCATGTGGAATTATTTAGGGAACAGTCCACAGGAATCTGGCATGGCCAGACAGCTTTTTTGGAGGTTATATTAAAAAAATGAAAGAGTATAGAGAAGAGTTTTTTAAGGGTGAAAGAGCGCTTTTTGCAGTAGATGGCGCCAAGATATATGACTGCATTTTTGACGAGGGTGAGTCACCACTAAAGGAGAGCAAAAATGTAGAGATATATAATTCACAGTTCAAATATAAATACCCAGTTTGGTATTCTAACAATGTTCTGATTCAAAACTGTAATTGGCTTGAGATGGGGCGTTCTGGCGTTTGGTACACCAACAATATTACAGTTAAGGACTCTCTTATTACAGCACCAAAGAATTTCCGTAGATGTGACGGAGTAACACTTGACAATGTTTCTCTTACAAATGCTGAGGAAACATTTTGGAATTGCAAAAATATTACCCTTAAAAATGTTAATGCCAAGGGTCATTATTTTGCAATGAACTCTGAGAATATTCAGGTTGATGGCCTCAGACTTGACGGTAATTATTCTTTTGATGGTGCTAAAAATATCACTATCAGAAATTCAGTTTTACTTTCTAAGGATTCATTCTGGAATGCAGAGAATGTAACTGTTTACGATTCTTATATCTGTGGTGAGTACTTAGGCTGGAATTCAAAGAATCTTACATTTGTAAATTGTACAATCGAGAGTCTCCAGGGACTTTGCTATATTGATACTATTACAATGAAAAACTGCAAGATGATTAATACAACTTTAGCATTTGAATATGCTAAGAATATTGATGCAGAGATAACAAATAAAATCGACAGTGTATTTAATCCAGAAAGCGGAGAGATTAAGGCAGCAGAGATTAAGACACTTATTGTTGAAAAGGATCAGGTAGACCCATCTAATACTAAGATTACATGTGATGCAATCGGCGAGAAGCAGGATGTGGTTGAATGGAGACGAACTAACTAGAATTGGAGGCATATATGGGAAAATACGATTTTGATAAGCAGATTGATAGACGAGGCAGCGGTTCTTTAAAGTGGGATGTGGCTGAAAACGAGCTTCCTATGTGGGTGGCTGATATGGATTTTCAGGCTGCTCCTGAGATTAGAGAGGCTCTTAGTGCAAAAATAGAGCACGGTGTTTTTGGCTATTCTGATTTAGTTCCAGAGTGGTATAGTGCTTATCAAAATTGGTGGAAGAATCGCCATAATTTTACAATCCAAAAGGATTGGCTGGTTTTCTCCACAGGTGTAATTCCATCTCTTTCTTCGATTGTTAGAAAGCTTACTACACCAAATGAAAAGGTTATCCTACAGACGCCGGTTTACAATATTTTCTTTAACAGCATTGTAAATAACGGCTGTAAGCCTCTTGAGAATCCATTGAAATATGAGAATGGAGAGTATTCAATGAACTTTGAGGACCTAGAGGAAAAGATGGCTAATCCACAGGCTACTCTTATGTTTTTGTGTAACCCACAGAACCCAGCATCTAAAATCTGGGATAGAGAGACTTTGGCAAAGGTGGGTGAGCTTGCCAAGAAATACGGGGTAGTTGTTGTTTCAGACGAGATTCACTGCGATATTACAGCCCCTGGTACTGAGTATATTCCATTTGCATCAGTATCTGAGGATTGCGCGATGAACAGCATTACCTGCATTGCACCTACTAAGGCATTTAATATTGCTGGACTGCAGACATCAGCTGTTTTTTCTGCTAATCCTTTCCTTAGACACAAGGTTTGGAGAGCACTTAATACTGATGAGGTTGCAGAGCCAAATGTATTTGCTCAGGCTGCTACAATTGCTGCCTTTACTAAGGGGGCAGATTGGCTTGATGAGATGCGTCAGTATGTATTTGAAAATAGAAAGATAGTCGAGGATTATGTGGCAAAGGAGATCCCTGGTATTTCTGTTGTTAAGGGGGATGCTACATACCTAGTTTGGATTGATATTAAATCACTTGGCAAATCAAGCGATGAGGTGGCTCATTTCATCAGAAAGGAAACAGGATTATATATCACCGAGGGTATTGAATATGGTGAGGCCGGCAGATACTTCCTTAGAATGAATGTTGCCTGTCCAAAAGCTACTCTTATGGATGGACTAGAACGCTTGAAAGCAGGAATAAACATGATTAACGCTCATTAATTAATATTGTGTGAACAACTATTAAAAATAAGACCCTAGCGCTTGCTAGGGTCTTACCTATTTAACTATTCAACTTTGTGTATGAAATTAAGTTGGTCTAGTCGCTTCATATAGGTGCTGAGGCGCTCGTAAAGAGGCTCTGCTTCATCACCGAATTTATCGTGGACTAGAAGGCCTATGTCATAGATGCTGCGCTTGCCATCGATAGAAGAGAAGATAAAACTTCCAAGTCCTTCTAAAGTGATATGGCTAACAGCCGGCTTTTTGAAAAACTTCTGAGCTATACGATTGGTAAAGCCCTTATTTTCCATTTCTACAACTACCTGTCCGGATTCATTTAAAGTCCAGGACAAGTCTTCTTTTATCATATAAACATAATCAAGATAGTTATTATTTTTCATTTGTTTTCTTTGTTGCTGACTTATAAATAGCAGCTGTTATGCCTACTAACACAATGATAGCTGGAAGGTTTACTAAAAGACCATTTACAAAATTATATACTCCACTTCCGCCGAATGGTGAAGCGATAGCTGTTGCAATATTATGAGATAAGTTTGTATATGGCTCAAGTGTAAATCTAGAAATATTAATCACATTAGTAATGCCTGTTACTGTAAGGATAGCAAGTAATACACCTACGATACCCTCACCAGCGATAAGACCTGAGCAGAAGAGGATACCCTTTCCTGACTCATCGTTCTGAGCACCGAACTTCTTGTCAGCAAACTTTCTGATGAGACCACCAATCATGATTGTTGAAGAAAGCTCAAGTGGAAGGTAGAGACCGATTGAAACAGGAAGTGCTGCAATACCAAGGATTTCAACAACGATTGAAATAAATGCACCGATGAAAATAAGTGCCCATGGAAGCTTGCCGTTCATAACACCTTCGATGATCATCTTCATCATTGTAGCCTGTGGAGCTGCAAGAGCATCTGAACCAAAGCCATATGCTGAATCAAGAAGAATCATAACACCACCGATAGCAAGAGCTGCTGCGATAGTACCGAAGATCTCACCGATCTGCTGCTTCTTAGGTGTAGCACCAAGGATGTAACCTGTTTTTAAATCCTGTGAAGTATCACCAGCCATACATGCTGCGATACAGATAACAGAACCGATTGCGATAGCACCCTGCATACCGTGTACGCCTGTGTCGCCAAGAACCTTAAGGATGATTGTTGCAATAAGGATAGTAGCGATTGTCATACCTGAAACTGGGTTGTTTGAGCTACCTACAAGACCAACCATACGTGAGCTTACGGCACTGAAGAAGAAACCGAAGATTACGATGATGATTGCACCAACTAATGTAACAGGTACTGCAGGTACAAGCCAGATTGCAAGGATAAGTAAAAGGATTCCGCCAAGTACTACGCGGATATCTAAATCAAGAGCTGTACGCTCGCTAGAAGTCTGACCAGCTGTCTTGATGCTCTTGATAGAAGCTACGAAAGTTCTAACAATAAGTGGAAGTGTCTTGATCAAGCTGATGATACCAGCTGAAGCAACGGCACCAGCACCGATGTACTTGATGTAGTTAGACCAGATTGCTGCAGCACCGCTTGTAGCATAAAGCTCAGCTACTGAAACGCTTGCAGGATACATAACGATGTCACCACCGAATGTAACGATTGCTGGGATAAGTACGAACCATCCAAGAACACCACCGGCAAACATGTAAGCAGAAATCTTAGGTCCGCAGATATAACCTACAGAAACAAGAGCAGGATAAACCTCTGCTGAGAATTCTGTTTTAAGTGCCTCAAGCTTAACTGTGAATACGCTCTGGATAGCAACGAGACCATCAACTACGAATTTAACAATAGCACCGATTCCCATACCAAGGAATACTGCCTTAGCAGAAGAACCACCTTCCTCACCGGCAAGAAGAACCTCTGCACAAGCTGTTCCTTCTGGATAAGGAAGAACACCGTGCTCCTGTACAATAAGTGCGCTACGAAGTGGTACCATGAAGAATACTCCAAGTAAACCACCGAAGAGGGCGATTACTGTAATAGTAACAAGTGAAGGAGTGTCCATTACACCTTCCTTTGCCCAAATGAAAAGTGCTGGCATTGTAAAGATTGCACCAGCTGCAAGTGACTCGCCGGCTGAACCGACTGTCTGTACCATGTTACTCTCAAGGATTGAATCCTTTCTCATGATAACACGGATAACTGCCATTGAAATAACGGCTGCTGGGATAGATGCAGATACTGTCATACCTACACGAAGTCCCAAATAAGCATTCGCTGCACCGAAGATAACGGCTAAGAGGATACCCATGATTATAGATGTAGGTGTCATCTCTGGTGTTATTTCACTGGCAGGAATATAAGGTTTGAATTCCTCATTCATGTCATATACTCTCCTTTATTTTTAAATATCGGTTTAAATTATACCGACACTTTAAAGTGTTTGCAATTTGATGTATTAAAGCGCTAAAGCAAAACTTAAATTCACATTTGAGAAATATGACTCAAACCCGCGAAAAAATCACGAAAAGTTCACAATTAAAAAGTGGACTTTTCAGGGCCTAGAGGGTAATATAAAACATGTTCGTGACGACATAATAAATGTAGGGTAAAAAGTCGTCTTAGACGGACATGTAACAAAAGTAGGGCTTATTAATTGAATAGGGGAGGCACGAGAATGACAGTAGGTGAGATCATTACTTGCACAGGACCAGAAGATTTGTACAGAAAAGCTGAGGACTTGCTTCTGAGTGGTATCAAGACAGTGTTTGTTGCGCGAAACACTCTCAAGATCGTAAGCATGCCAGCTTCAGATAAATTGGGTTCATCAAATATTACTGTATTGCAAAAGAAATCATTAAGCATAGCCTAAAGAAAAAGAGTGATGGAAACATCACTCTTTTTTACTTATGCTAGTATTAAATTACGTTGAGCTTAAGTCTGTTGTAGTCTCGCTCCTCAAGAAGGTCTAAAATGCGACGGGCTCTAGAGTACTGAGTTCTGTTGATGGAGATAATGCATACCTTGTTGGCTCCATTGTAAATTCTGCGTCTAAAGAAAGGAACCCTGCGCCATGACTTAGTGAAAGCAACTGACTGCTCTAAAAGCAGCTCAGAGGTTCTGTTAGATACGATTCTATTAGTGGTTCTACAAAGGACCACATCATTTCCGATATTCTTTGAAAGTTTTGGCTTTTTATTCATATGTCCTGTCCTTTAGTTTAAATGAATGTCTATTTTTTTCCCCATTGAATTGGCAACCTTCACCAGAAAATCCAGGGATGGATTGTATTTGCCGCTCTCCATACGGGATATGTTGGACTTTTTGGTGCCGGCTATGTCAGCCAGTGCTGACTGAGTCATATTAAGCTGGTGGCGGGTGTCACGAAGCTCCTTAGCGATGGAATTACGAGCCGCTAAAGCCTGGGGCGTGACAACTCCATCTGAATATCGATTCTTCATGGCATACCTCAGTTTTATATTATTAAGTTATCATATATGATAACACAAGACAATAGTATTCACAACAAAAACATCCTTTTTTTAATAGGTGGAATGTACTATAATCTTTACTGAGATATTTTTTAATTTTTTAAATAGAAAGAGGTTTTAATATGTACGATTTAACAGGAAAAACAATTGTAGAAATCAAAGATTATGTTAATTCCCTCAGCAACGAGGAGTTAGATAAGTTTATAGAAGAAGTTGATTTTGCAGATTATGATTTTGATCTTGAGGCTATTGACTTACTTACAAGTTCTAGACTTTACGATTACATTCAGTATTCACACGGCGGAGAGGCTGAGATTACTTTCGACTAAAATTTTGACTTGAATCATTTGATGTGGAGGTTGTTATGGTTTCTAAGAAAAAGAAATTTGGTGCATTTATATTTGCAGTGATTTTTTCTATAGCTATAGTAGGTGGCATTTTTGGAGTTTGTTATTACAAGGGGATAGTTTCATATCCTTGGCAGATTAAGAATGTTACCTCTGCTGATAATACCATCGCTTTCTCTAAGGAAGAGACAGTTTCAGAACCAGAGGAAGTAGTAGTGGAGGAGAAGCCAGAGGTTAAGCCTAGTGTAGAGACAGAGGAGACTAAGCCAGAGCCTGAGACTACTGTAGAGGAGCCAGAGACCACTGAAGAAGAACAGGATGTTGATTTTAATTCATTGCTTTCAGAGGATGGCATTGCTAATACTGGTGTGAAACTGGACTATTACGGTGCACTTTCTGTATCAGATGGCAAGCTTGTAGACTCACATGGCAAGGAAGTACAGCTTACTGGTATCAGTACCCACGGAATCAATTGGTTCCCTGAGTTTGCTGCACCTGAGACTATTGCAAGCCTTAGAAACAATTTTGGAATCAATGTTATCCGTCTTGCTATGTATACTAGCGATTACAACGGATACTGTGTTGGTGGCAGTGACAATCAAAAGGATTTGATGGATAAAATTTGTAGCGCAGTTGATGCTGCTACAGAGAATGATATGTATGTAATCATTGATTGGCATACATTAAACGATGAGAATCCTAACACATACAAGGCAGAGTCTATACAGTTCTTTGGCGAGATGGTTCGCAAATATAAGGGTAATGACAATGTAATATACGAAATCTGCAACGAGCCTAATGGTGATACTACATGGTCAGATATTAAATCATACGCTAAGGAAGTTATCCCAGTAATCAGAAACGTAGATTCTGATGCTGTTATTTTGGTGGGCACACCTGAGTGGTCTAGTGACTTAGAGTCAGTTCAGGATGATCCGCTTAATTTCAAAAATATCATGTATACATATCATTTCTATGCAGCAAGCCACAAGGATGACGCTAGAGCGGAGCTTGAGAGCGCCCTTGAGGCAGGCCTTCCAGTGTTCATTTCCGAGTATGGACTTGTGTCTGCAGATGGCAACGGAAGTGTTGACACTAAGGAAGCAAAAAAATGGTATGACCTTATAGACGAGTATAAATTATCATCATGTATCTGGAATCTTTCCAACAAGGATGAGGGCTCAGCTCTCATTAGCGCAGATTGCCAGAGTACATTAGATTGGAAATACGAGGACCTTTCAGATGAGGGCAAGTATTTCTTCGACAAACTTTCAGAGGGGAACAAAACAGGAAATGACAACTAACGAGAAAATTGCAAAGCTCAGAGAATTAATGAGTGGAAGAGGGATTGATATGTATCTTATCCCTACAGATGACTTCCATTCTTCAGAATATGTTGGAGAACATTTTAAGGCTCGCAGCTTTATTACAGGATTTACAGGTTCTGCTGGCACAGCAATTATAACTAAGACAGAGGCACACCTTTGGGTTGATGGACGCTATTTCGTTCAGGCTGCCAAGCAGATAGCTGATTCAGAGATTATTCTTGAGAGAATCGGTGAGCCAGGTGTTCCAGAAATAGATGAATTCATCGAAAAACATTTTGAAGAGGCAGGTTGCCTTGGATTTGACGGCAGATGTGTTTCTGCTAAAAACGCTGCTAAGTATTATGATATTGCAACTGAAAAGCAGGGTACACTTTTTACAACAGAGGATTTGGTAAATATCATTTGGGAGGATAGACCAGAGCTTCCAAAGGCTACTACTTGGGTGCTTGAGGATGAGTACTCAGGAGAGAGCATGCAGGCTAAGATATACCGCATCCGAGACAAGATGAAAAAGAAAAAGGCTGATGCACACCTTATTTCAAGCCTTTATGATATAGCATACATTTTAAATATCAGAGGAAATGACATTGAAAATGTTCCTGTATTTTTGTCTTTCCTTCTTATTACAGACGATAGTGTAATTCTATTTACAGACACAACTAACTGGCCTGAGGAGGTTATGAGTTATCTCAATGACAATAGCGTCAAGCTCTATCCTTACAATATGGTATATCACTATATGCAGAGTGCTGATATGGCTGACAGAAGAGTTCTTCTTGATGAGAGCCTTATTAATTACAACATTGTCAAGGAACTTAAGGGCTCAGCTAAAATCATCGATGGTAAGAACCCATCTGAGCTTATGCGTGCTATTAAGAATGAGACAGAGATTAAGAATACTAAAATAGCTCATATTAAGGATGGCGTTGCCTGCACAAAGGCAATTAAATACATCAAGGAAAATATTGGCAAGGTGCCAATGACAGAGATTACTGCTTCTGATTATTATGAAGCTAGAAGAAGAGAGCAGGAGAATTTCCTGGATCTTTCATTTGGTACAATCTCTGCCTATGGCGGCAATGCTGCTATGATGCACTATAGCGCTAAGCCGGGTTCAGAGGCTACTCTTAAGCCAGAGGGATTCTTACTTGTTGATTCAGGAGCACACTACCTTGAGGGTACTACTGATATCACTCGTACAATTGCTCTTGGACCACTTACTCAGCAGATGAAGGAGTACTATACTGTAGTGCTTCGTTGCCATTTGAGACTTCTTGCTGCTAATTTCCCTAAGGGTGTTACAGGAGCCAACTTAGATGTGCTTTCACGTGGACCTGTTTGGGATATGGGACTTGATTATCGCTGTGGTACAGGTCATGGTGTTGGACATATTTTAAATGTTCACGAGGGACCTAATAATTTCCGTTGGAGAGTACCAAAGGGACAGAATGCTGCAGAGCTTGTGCCAGGTATGATTACAACAGATGAGCCAGGTCTTTATATAGAGGATGGATTTGGCATCCGAATTGAAAATGAGCTTCTTTGCGTAGCTGGTGAGACTACAGAGTACGGCGACTTCCGTCACTTTGAGGCAATCACATATTGCCCAATCGATCTTGACCCAGTTATACCTGAGATGATGACAGAGGCAGAGAAGAAGACTCTCAACGATTACCATGCCATGGTTCGTGATACTCTTAAGCCATACCTTACTGATGAGGAATATGCATGGTTGGTTAGTGAGACTAGAGATATATAAAGCAGCTTTTAGCTGTAACGAACATGGTTTATAGAGGATGATGATATGAAGTTACTTTTAATGGATGGTCACAGCATCTTAAATAGAGCTTATTATGGATTACCAGACTTAACAAATAGCGCCGGAGAACACACCGGCGCCATTTTTGGTTTTCTTAATATGATGTTTAAATTTATCGAGGATGAGCAGCCAGATAATTTTGCTGTTGCCTTTGATGTACATGCGCCTACATTTAGACACAAGATGTATGACGCTTACAAGGGAACGAGAAAGCCTATGGACCCTGAGCTTAGGGAGCAGGTGCCTCGTATTCAGGAGATTCTCAAGGCTATGGGAGTTCCTGTAATCACAATGGAAGGCTGGGAGGCTGATGACATCCTAGGTACACTTTCTCGCATAGGCCAGGAAAAAGGTATGGATGTGACAATTGTCTCTGGAGATAGAGACTTGCTCCAGCTTGCCACAGATAAAATAAAGATTTCTATCCCAAAGACCAAAAAGACAGGTACAGAAATAGAGAACTATTTTGCTAAGGATTTTGAGCAAGCTTACGGAGTTACTCCAAAACAATACATAGACGTAAAGGCTCTTATGGGAGATTCATCTGATAATATTCCAGGAGTTGCAGGTATTGGTGAGAAGACAGCCTTTAAGTGGATTGCTCAGTATGGTTCTATCGAAGAGTGCCACGCTCATGTTTCAGAGATGAAAAAGGCTAAGGTAGTTGATAATTTTATAGAGCAGTGGGATACAGCAGTTCTTTCCAAGGAGCTTGCCACTATCAATCTCAACGCGCCAATAGAATTAGAAGAGGGCTCTACAAAGCTTGGCAATCTATTTACCGAAGAGGCATATTTGCTCTGTAAGAGATATGAGCTTAAAAAGCTTCTTCCTAGATTTGAAAATACAGATACAGCAAGTGTTACAGACAACACTGCTGATAGCTTTAAGCGTGTCAATGATTTCTCAGAAGTAGAGACATTCTTTGAGGATATTAAAAAGACAGGTAAGGCCTTTATTGGTGCCAGCATTATGGCAGGGGATGATAAGGTGATTCGCGGAGCAGCACTTTCTGACGGAGAGAGCACTGTTTACGTAGAATGTCAGGGATTTATTTCTGCAGATTATCTGTGCCACAAGTTAATGGAAATTTGCAAGGCTGGTGTGAGACTGTGCTTTTGGGATTTGAAAAATGTAATGCACCTGATTACTAATATTTTGTCAGATGATGAGAAAAAGGCAGTAATGGAAAAGGGCGGCAAGTCCCAGATTTTCCCTAACGCAGTGGATGTTTCAGTTGCAGCTTACCTTCTTAATCCTACTAAAAAGGAATACACAGCTGATGATGTAGCAAATGAGATGCTTGGAATTATCATTCCAGCAGCAGCTGATTTATTTGGCAAGAAAAAGCTGAAGGACGCTCTTTTAGATGATAGCTTACTTGAGGCTGTTACCACCTATGCTTGCTACGAGGCTTACGTTGCATATGGGGCCTTTGAAAAGGTGATGGCAGAGATCGAAGCAGCTGGCATGGGTCATATATTTACAGATATTGAGATGCCACTTCTCTATACTCTTTTTGATATGGAGATTCAGGGCATCGCCATGGACAAGGAAGCATTGGCTCAGTTCAGTCAGAAGCTTTCCACCAGAATAGAGGAGCTTGAAAAGGATATATACGCCCAGGCTGGTGAGGAATTTAACATCAATTCTCCTAAGCAGCTTGGTGTGATTTTGTTTGAGAAAATGGGAATAGAGGGAGGCAAGAAGACCAAGACTGGTTATTCTACTGCAGCAGATGTGCTTGAGGAGCTGGCTCCTGCCAACCCAATCATTGGTAGCATCCTAGAGTATAGACAGCTTGCAAAGCTTAAGAGTACATATGCAGATGGATTGCAGCCATGTGTTGGCGAAGATGGCAGAGTTCACTCTACTTTCATGCAGACAGTTACTGCCACAGGACGCATCAGTTCTATCGAGCCAAACCTTCAAAATATTCCTATTAGAATGGAGCTTGGCAAGGAAATCAGAAGAGTATTTTATCCAAAGGATGGATGTGTGTTCTTAGATGCGGATTATTCTCAGATTGAGCTGAGAGTGCTTGCGCATATGTCAGGGGATGACAATCTTATCGGAGCTTTTAAGGCAGGACAGGATATTCATCGTTCCACTGCATCACTTGTATTTAACACTCCATTTGATCAGGTTACTGACTTACAGCGCCGCAGCGCCAAGGCTGTTAATTTTGGAATAGTGTACGGTATCAGCGCATTTGGTCTTGCTAAGGATATTGGAGTTGGACGCAAAGAGGCACAGGAATATATAGATAATTATCTTAAGGCATACCCTAAGATGCATACATTCCTTGAAGGACTCAAGTCAAGTGCCAAGGAAAAGGGCTATGCAGTCACACTTTATGGAAGACGTCGTCCGGTTCCAGAACTTAACTCATCTAATTTTATGAACAGACAGTTTGGTGAGAGAGTGGCTATGAATTCTCCTATACAGGGAACTGCAGCTGACATTATCAAAATCGCCATGGTCAAGGTTCATGACAGACTTTTGGCAGAGGGACTTAAGTCCAAGCTCTTGCTTCAGGTTCACGATGAACTTCTAGTTGAAACATATATCGACGAGCAGGAAAAAGTGGAATCTGTTATTAGAGAAGAGATGGAAAATGCAGCTGAGCTTTCTGTTAAATTAGAGATAGATATGAATGAAGGCTCTAACTGGCTGGAGGCTCATTAAAAGCAAGTGATTTCTGCAACTTGATTGCAGAAACGCTTGCCACAGCAGGCCCATTGCCGCAGGCAATTTGCATGGGCCTAGCTTTCCCGTATGCAGGAGTAATGTATGTATTTTATAGGTATAACCGGAGGCGTAGGTGCTGGCAAGAGCACAGTGCTTACCCTTCTTAAGGAAAATTTCAACTGCAAGGTACTGCTGGCTGATGAGGTTGCGGCCCAGCTTATGACACCAGGACACCAGTGCTTTGACAGAGTTGTGGCACTGGGCTGGCCGGAGAGCATTTTAGATGCTCAGGGTCAAATAGACAGACCTAAGATGGCTAGGTTTATGTTTGAGGATAATGACTTAAGACAGCAGGTCAATTCTATTGTTCATCCCGCAGTGGAGGCTGAAGTACTAAATCAGGTAGAATGTGAGCGGCACAGGCACAATATAGAGTACTTTTTCTTTGAGGCTGCATTGCTCATAGAATGTGGTTATGGTAAACTTGTGGATGAGATGTGGTATGTTTTTGCCACCGTTGAAATCAGAGAAAAGCGTCTTATGGAATCCAGAGGGTACTCTAAGGAACGCATTGCAAATATGATTGCGTGTCAGCGAAGCGATGAGAGTTTTAGAGCTAATTGCGATTTTGTCATCGACAATAGTGGTAGCCCACAGGAGACATTAGAGCAGCTTAGAAAATATATTAAGTCTAAAGGGGACTAAGTTTATGGAGAAGAAAGATATCGTTTTTGGTCTAGATATTGGTACTAGAAATGTTATTGGTACTGTAGGATATTTAGATGGCGAGGAATTTCACGTAATTGCCCAGAATCTTAAAGAACATGATACCAGAGCTATGCTTGATGGTCAGATTCATGATATCGGCAGAGTAGGAGCCACTTGTGAAGAGGTTAAAAAGGAGCTTCAGGAGCAGACAGGTCTTACTCTTTCAGAAGTATGTATAGCTGCCGCTGGTCGTGTACTTCGTACAATTACAACTCACGTGGAACTTGAGTTTCCTGAAGAGACAGTTGTTACTGGAGAGGATTTGCATACCCTTGATATGCTTGGCATTGAGCAGGCAGGCAAGGAGATTAAGGGCGATGAAGACAATAAATACAAGTTTTTCTGCGTAGGATATTCTACAGTTAAATACTATTTAAATGGAGACCCATTTTCATCTCTTGAGGACCACAAGGCTGACGTTATCGGAGAGGATATTATTGTTACCTTCCTTCCTGAGGATGTTGTAGATGGTCTTTATTCTGCAGTTGGCAAGGCTGGACTTTCAGTTGCCAACCTTACACTGGAGCCTATTGCAGCTATTAATGTGGCTATTCCACAGAATTTCAGAATGCTTAATATTGCTCTTATTGATGTGGGAGCAGGTACATCTGATATCTGTGTGACTAAGGACGGCAGCATTATTGCTTATGGTATGATTCCTATGGCTGGAGACGAACTTACCGAGGTGCTTGTGCACGAGTTCCTTGTTGACTTCGCCACAGCGGAGACAATAAAGCGTGCATCAACTGAGGGTGGAGATATTACTTATGAGGATATCATGGGCATTTCTCACACTATTAAGTCAGAGGATGTTTGGAAGCTTACAGACCCAATCATGAAAAAGATTGCTGCAGAGGTTGCTGCTAAAATTAAGGAGCTCAATGGCGACAAGTCAGTTTCAGCAGCATTCGTAGTAGGCGGTGGCGGCAAGATTCATGGATTTACAGATGCTCTTGCTGATGAGCTTAAGATAGTTAGCGAGCGTGTGGCTCTTCGAGGAGAAGAGGTTATGAAAAATATCATTTTTGAGCAGGATGATATTAAAAAGGATTCTCTTCTTGTTACACCAATCGGAATCTGCTTGAATTACTATGAGACCAAGAACAACTTCATCATGATTCACTTCAATGGAGAGATGATGAAGCTCTATGATAATGGACAGCTTACAATTGTGGATGCTGCTATGCAGGCAGGATTTTCTGCTGAACAGCTTTTCCCACGTCGTGGTCGAGAGATTAATTTCACAGTCAATGGCGTATCTCGAATGATTCGCGGTACAGAAGGGGAGTCAGCAGTTGTCAAGATGAATGGCAAGCCAGTTGGCATCAATACACCTCTTGAGTTCAATTGTGATATTGAGCTTACTCCATCTACTGTTGGAGCAGGAGGCAATGGAACAATAGCTGATTTGGCTGAGTTCACAACTGAGTATCTCTACTTTACAGTGTGCGGTCACAGAGTTAAGTGTCCTAAGTTTGTTGAGGTTAATGGTTCTATGGAGCCACCTACATACTCTGTAAAAGAGGGAGATGTTATTGAGACTCGTCCATTCTATACAGTAGGCCAGTTGGCTGAGTTTATGGATGTTAATGTAGATGAGCGTTACGAGATTTTGGTTAACAACCGCCCATCTAGCTTGGATTCTCTTGTATACGAGAATTTTGTTATCGATTGGACAACAACTACTCCAGTTGCCTTTGGAGACTATGAGGCAGAAGAAGGTGAGGGCCTTCCAGAGGACTTTGTTCCAACAGAGCCTGAGACTGTCTCAGACGTACATACTAAGATGAAAGATGAGCTTCTTGATATGCCTGTTACAATCAACGGCAAAAAGGTAACTCTTAAGGGCAAAAAGGAGTACATCTTCGTAGATATATATAATGTAATTGATTTTGACCCAAGCGAAAGCAATGGTCGTTCACTAATCACTATGATTAATGGACAAAAATGTGGATACTCTGACACACTTCAGGAAAATGACGAAGTGGAAATCAGATGGTCTTCTTTATAAAACAAAGGATTTTAGGTAATGGATTTTTTTAGTATTGCAAGTGGTAGCAGCGGAAATTGTATTTGTGTTGGAGATGACAGCACTCATGTAATGATAGACGCTGGAATTTCTGGAAAGCGCATTGAGGCAGGTATGAATCAATATGATTACACCACAGCTGATATGGCGGGGCTACTTGTCACCCATGAGCACTCTGACCATGTGGCAGGGCTTGGAGTGATTTCCAGAAAATATCACATCCCAATCTATGCAACTGCTGGTACCATTAGGGCAATACGTTCTATGAAAAGCCTCGGAGCTATTGATGACACACTTTTTCATGTTATCAAGGCTGATGAGGATTTCTCTATAGGTAGTCTAAATATTCACCCTTTTAAGATTAGCCATGATGCTGCAGATCCAGTTGCATATCGTATAGAAAATACTAAATCTAAGGTTGCAGTCTGCACTGACTTAGGTTATTATGATGGCTATATTGTTGAAAATTTAACAAATCTGGATGCTATGCTTTTGGAAGCAAATCACGATATTCATATGCTTGAGGTGGGGGCTTACCCATATCCGCTCAAGCAACGAATCCTTGGAAAATACGGACATCTTTCAAATGAAGCCAGTGGTCAGTTGCTTAGTCAGGTGCTTCATGACAATATTAAGCATATATTTTTAGGGCATCTCAGCCATGAAAATAATTACCCTGATTTAGCTTATGAGACAGTTCGCCTTGAGGTTACCATGGACAAGGCGACACCATATTCAGGCTCAGATTTCGACATTACTGTGGCTTCCCGCTCGGAGGTATCCGAACGCGTAATCGTATAATATGTAACTATGTGAGTAAGTTGGTAGATAACAATTGTTGACCTCGTCAGTAGGTAGCAAGCTCTTAGATTTCTCAAGGGAATCGTTTTAGATGACCGGAGAAATACTAAGGCTTGTTGCCGTAACTGACAAGTAGGTCAAGGCTTGTTATCGTAACCAACGTAGTATAGAAAGGGAAAAAAATGGAAAACAAAGTTATTATTACTGTAGTTGGTAAGGATACTGTAGGTATCATTGCTCGTATTTGTACTTATTTGGCTGAAAATGGTGTGAATGTACTTGATATCACACAGACAATTGTTCAGGGATTCTTCAACATGATGATGATTGTTGATATTGAAAAAGCTACAAAGAACTTTGGTGATATTCAGAAGGATTTAGAGAGCCTTGGCAACGAAATCGGAGTTCAGGTAAAGGCACAGAAGCAGGCAATCTTCGACGAAATGCACCGTATTTAATTTACATGGGTGCAACTTTCCCGTATTCACTATAAGGAGTAAATTTTCATGGTAACTTTAAAAGAGGTAATTGAGACTAATAAGATGGTGGAGGAGCAGACTCTTGATGTCCGCACAATCACCATTGGTATAAGCCTTCTTGAGTGCATTGACTCAGATCTTAAGAAGGTTAATGAAAATGTATATAACCGCATCACTACTGTAGCTAAGGATTTGGATAAGGTAGCTAAGGAAATCGAAAGAGACTACGGTATTCCTATTGTTAACCGCCGTATTTCAGTTACTCCTATTGCTCTTATCGGTGGTGCTGCTTGCAAGAAGCCGGAGGATTTCGTTACACTTGCCCATACTCTTGATAAGGCAGCTGAGGCTGTTGGAGCTAATCTTATCGGTGGTTATTCTGCTCTTGTTTCAAAGGGTATGACTACAGCAGATGAGATGCTTATTCGTTCAATTCCACAGGCTCTTTGCGAGACTGAGAGAGTTTGTAGTTCAGTTAATTTAGCTTCTACTAAGACAGGTATCAACATGGATGCTGTTCGTCTTATGGGAGATATTCTTCTTCAGGTTGCAGACCGTTCAAAGGACAGAGATTCTGTTGACTGTATGAAGCTTGTTGTATTCTGTAATGCTCCAGACGACAATCCATTTATGGCTGGTGCATTCCACGGTGTTACTGAAGCAGATGCTATTATTAACGTCGGTGTTTCAGGCCCAGGTGTTGTTAAGAAGGCTCTTGAAAAGGTTAGAGGAGAGAATTTTGAGGTTCTCTGTGAGACAATCAAGAAGACTGCTTTCAAGGTAACACGTGTTGGACAGCTTGTTGCTCAGGAAGCATCTAAGCGTCTTGGTATTCCATTTGGTATTATTGATCTTTCCCTTGCACCTACTCCAGCAATCGGAGATTCGGTAGCAGATATTTTATGTGAAATCGGTCTTGAGTATGCAGGTGCTCCAGGTACTACAGCTGCTCTTGCTATGCTTAATGATCAGGTTAAGAAGGGCGGCGTTATGGCTAGCTCTTATGTAGGTGGTCTTTCAGGTGCTTTCATTCCTGTTTCAGAAGATCAGGGTATGATTAATTCTGTTGAGGCTGGTGCAATCACACTTGAGAAGCTTGAGGCTATGACTTGTGTTTGCTCAGTAGGACTTGATATGATTGCTATTCCTGGTGATACTCCAGCAACTACAATTTCAGGTATGATTGCTGATGAGATGGCACTTGGTATGGTTAATCAGAAGACTACAGCTGCAAGACTTATTCCAGTAATTGGCAAGACTGTTGGTGATACAGTAGAGTTTGGTGGATTATTTGGCTATGCACCAATCATGCCAGTTAATAAGTTCTCTTGCGCCGACTTTGTTAACAGAGAGGGACGTATTCCAGCTCCAATCCATTCATTTAAAAATTAAAAAATTTTTAGACGACCGGTTAACTGGTCGTCTTTTTTTGATATAATAGGGATGTGTGCATTGCAATTACAATTTTGTTGTGAGAATACAATAGATTATGGCAGGCCATAATTATGAATAGTAACTGTTTATTCACAATTGATGGCAAGGGGTTTGCTATAATTTATATGATTAAATAGTAGGGGCTATAAATAATGAGTAAAATTTCAAAGGCTAGGCTTATGATGATTGCCACCATTGCAGGTGGTATTCTTGTAAACGTTGTTTTTGCATTCTTGGCTTCTAGACTCAATTTTCCCATTTATTTAGATGTTATAGGGACTATTGGAGTTGCCTTTACAGCAGGCGCTCTACCAGCTTTGATTGTGGCAGTGTTTACAAATCTTTTTTGCGGCATTTTTGATGGTATGGCTATGTACTATACCTTAATTAGCATGTTTATAGCTATTATTTCTTCATACTATAGTACAGATAGAGATAATAAAAAAATTTCTAACATAATCAAATTTACATTTCTAATTGGTCTTCTTGGAGGCGTTCTTGGAGCAAGTATTCAATTATTGCTTCTTGGTGAGCCTGAGTTTGCATCAGTTTCAGATGCATGTGATCTGCTTACTTCTTCTATTGGGACTAATTACTATTTCAACTTTTTCCTTTTGAATTCAGGACTGAATATTGTGGACAAGGGTATTGCTGTTTTTGTGGTACTTTCAATAGTCAAATTTCTTCCGGCTAAAAAAGTAAACACACTTAGAAATCTCGGTTGGAAGCAGAGACCTCTTTCTAGGGAGACAATGAGAAAATATGGAGCTTTAAGCAAGAAAAGCGGAAAGCTTCAGAGAAGATTCACAAGACTTCTTGTGGGAGCAGCGGTAGCTATCACTATTGTCATGGTATTAATTAGTATGAGCATTTATTTTGAGCATACTAAAAAGGAATATACTCTAAATGCTCACGGAGCTGTACGTCTAGCGGCAACTGAAATAGATGTACACAGAATCGAAGAATTCTCTAAGCGTGGACAGGAAGCTAAGGGCTATGAGGAGGCAAAACTTCGCCTTACTGCCGTTAAAAACAACTATCCAGGAATTGAGCATCTATACGTCTACATTATTAGGGAAGATGGATTACAGGTTGTATTTGATGTAAATGATTTGGAAGAAACTGAGGATTCCTTTGGAAAAGTGATTCCTTTTGAAGAGGCATTTGTTCCATATATTGATAGGCTTTTGGCAGGAGAGGAAATTCAGGATATCCAGTCCGGTCATACATTTGGATGGCAAAATACTATCATGCATCCAGTGGAAGATGCTGACGGAGTCACAAGATGTTATGTGAGAGCAGATGTTTCCATGGATATTATTTCCGATTTCATTAAGGAGTACTTGATTAGGATTGTGCTGATTTTTACTGGCTATTTAGCTGTAATATTGGCTATTGGTCTATGGGTTTCCAGATATTATCTTGTTCATCCTATTAATGCTATGGTTGATTGTACCAATAGTTTTATGTATGAAATGGATAATCAGGCTGTTCTTCAGGACAATGTTAAGAAAATCAAGAGACTTAAGATTAAAACAGATGACGAGCTTGAAAATCTTTATAATGCTCTCTGCAAGATGACGGAGGATACTGCCGAGCAGGTCAATGATATTCGCTATCAAAACCAGACTATTAACCAGATGCAAAATGGTCTTATTGTGACTATGGCAGACATGGTGGAAAATCGTGATGCTGATACTGGTTATCATATTCAAAAGACTGCAGACTACGTAAGGATTATCCTAGAGGGACTTAAGAAAAAGGGCTACTATGAAGGTAAGCTCACTCCGAAATTTATGAGTGATGTGGTAATGTCTGCCCCACTTCATGATATTGGCAAGATTAACATCTCAGACACTATATTAAATAAGCCGGGTAAGCTTACTCCTGAGGAGTATGAGATTATGAAGACTCACACTACAGCTGGCAAGAACATTATGGAGAAGGCGATTAATACAGTTAAGGGTGAAAACTACCTAAAAGAGGCTAGGAACATGGCTGCATATCACCATGAGTGGTGGGATGGAAATGGATATCCAGAAGGGCTAAAGGGACAGGTGATTCCCCTTTCTGCCAGAGTAATGGCTGTGGCAGATGTGTTCGATGCTCTTACTTCAAAGCGTATATACAAGGAAGCAATGTCTTTTGAAGAGGCTATCGATATCATCAAGCAGGAATCAGGGACTCATTTTGATCCAAAGTGTGTAGAAGTATTTGCAGAGGCAGAGGAAGAGATTAGGTTAGTACTTAGAAGATATCAAGAGGACTGACATAAGAGGGACTAAAGGGGGATTCATATGATGAACAAAAAGTTTGCTAAATATATCGGGGCATTAACGCTGGCCATGGGACTAACCATGGGCAGCTTTGTTGCTTTTGCTGATGACACCCCTGAGACTGTGGAGGTGGCACGAGATGGAGGCGGATATGCGGCATCTAAGCAAATATTTGGGGAAGGTTATACAGCACAGCTATATGATGCAAACAATGGAATGCCTACATCAGATGCCAGCTGCATTTTGGCAGATAAAGATGGCTATATTTGGATAGGAAGTTATAGCGGAATTATCAGATATGATGGAACCAATTTCGTTAGAATGGATTCTTCAAAGGGTCTAACCAGTGGCAAGATTCTTTTTGAAGATAAGTCAGGTAAAATTTGGGTTGGAACAAATGATAACGGTGTGGTTGTAATAGATGGGGAAGATACTAAACGTTACACCTATAAAGAGGGACTTCCTTCATCTTCAATTCGTGGTTTTGCAGAGGATAAAAATGGGACCATATATATAGCAACAACTGGCGGAATCTGCTACCTACAAGAGGATGGCACTCTCAATGTGATGGAGGATGAAGCCTTTAAGAATTGCTATATCAATAGAATTTACTGCACTAGACAAGGCCAGATTGTTGGAGCTACAAAAAACGGAGAGCTGTTCTTAATTAGAGATAAAAAACTGGTCGCATTTAAAGATGGAGAAAGTCTTGGAGTAGGAAAGGTTACCTCTGTCTATGCGGATGATAATGCTGAGGATTTTATATACGTAGGTAACGACCAGGGAAAAGTATATGCTGGCGATTTCAGCACAGATGGAACTATTTTTGATATTAACACAGAGCTGGATGTTTCACCTGCTCTTAATGTAAGTTGGATTTCTAGAGAATGTGAGACTATTTGGGCAATTGCTGATGACAAGGTAGGGTATTTTGATCCAAGAGGCAAGTACAGATTAGTGGAACATTTGCCAATAGACAGTTCCATTGAGATGGTGGAGTCTGACTATCAGGGCAATCTTTGGCTAGTATCCACAAGGCAGGGTGTGGCTAAGATTGTAACAAACAATTTCCAAGACATAACTGATATGGCAGGCTTTGAACCGGAGGTTGTTAACGCCACATGCTTATACAGGGATAACCTATATGTTGGCACAGACAAGGGACTTCGAATAATTGATATCAAACGAATGGAGCCAGTGGAAAATGAGCTGACTGAGTATATTGGAGATACAAGAATTCGCTGTATTTTAAGAGATTATTGGGATGACCTTTGGATTTGTTGCTATAACAATGCAAAGGGACTAGTTCATTATTCCAAAGATGGAGTCATTACAAATTTCAATGAAGAAAATGGCTTTATTAGTGATGGAGTTCGATGTGGAACTCTGGCGGCTGACGGGCGAGTTATAGTTGGCACCAACAAGGGTGTTGCAATTATGAGAATGGGTCAGCTGGAGAAGACCATAACAGAGGAAAACGGTATGGACAATATCGTTATTCTCACAGTTGAAGAGGGATTCGATGGAGAAATACTTGTGGGCACCGATGGCGGTGGCATGTATAGTGTGGTTGATGGTAAGGCAAAAAAGATAACCAGAGAAGATGGTCTTACTTCAGATGTAATTCTTAGAATAAAAAGGGATGAGAAGCGAGACATATATTGGATTATTACTTCAAATTCAATTCAATATATGAAGGATGGAGTTGTATACGAAATCAAGAATTTCCCTTACTCAAACAACTTTGATATTTATTTAGATTTAGAGGATAATGCGTGGGTTTTAGCCTCAAACGGAATATATTGCGCTAATGCAAATGACATGATTCAGAAGGAAACTTTTGAATATCAATTCTACAATAGTGACACAGGTCTTACAAGTGTCCCAACAGGAAATTCATTTAGTGAGTTGGATGCTGGAAATCTGTATATAGCAGGTCGAAGTGGCGTAAACAAAGTATACATTAATAACTTCTCCCGTCATACTGGAAGAATTAAAGTGGCAGTAAAAAGTATAGTGGTGGATGATCAGGAGATTAAACCGGATGAAAATGGTACCTATGTGATTCCTTCCACAAGTGGGCGTATTCAGATTAATGCATCCATTGTTAATTACAATCTGTCCAACCCATTGATTCATATGTATCTTGAGGGTGATGAGGATTCAGGTATTACGGCCAATCAATCAGATATGTCAGCTCTTGAGTATACAGGCCTTAAATACGGAGATTACAAGCTTCATATTCAGGTTCTAGATGAAAGCAACGGCACTTTATATCAGGATGAAGTATTTTTGATTGAGAAACAGCCGAAACTTACAGAGCTAATGGTGTTTAGGGTCCTTATAGTTGCTCTTATTGCAATAGTGGTAGGCGTATTTGTATGGAGAATCATGACTGGAACCGTTATTCGTAGACAGTACCGAGAAATTCAGGCTGCCAAGGCAGAGGTGGAGAAGGCCAACTCTGTAAAGTCACGATTCCTTGCCAATATGTCTCATGAAATTAGAACACCTATAAATACCATTATGGGTATGGATGAAATGATGATGCGTGAGGATGCTAGTGAAATACCCCAATCTTATCACAAGGCCATGATGAATTATGCTTCTGGTATTAAGTCAGCCTCAGAATCGCTTTTGAAGTTAATCGATGATGTACTTGATATGTCACGAATCGAATCTGGAAAGATACATCTTGTTGAACAGGATTACAATCTGGAAGAGGAAATTCGTAACATGATAAAAATGATACGTACAAGGTGCGATCAGAAGGGACTGCTTTTCAATATTGATGTAGATGATAGGTTGCCAAGAGGCTTGTATGGAGATATTGGGAAATTAAAACAGATTAATTTAAACCTCCTTTCTAATGCTGTAAAGTACACTAAAAAGGGAAGTGTTACCTTTAAGGTGGGACTTGAGGATTTGGATGGAGATAGCTGCATCATTAAATTTGCCGTAAAGGATACTGGAATTGGAATTAAAAAGGAGGATATTTCCAAGGTATTCGAGGCCTTTGAGCGACTGGACGAGGAAGAAAATAGTGGAATACAAGGAGCAGGTCTTGGCCTTGATATATCACGCCAGTTTACAAAGCTTATGAAAGGTGACTTGAAATGTACCAGTGTCTATGGCGAAGGCTCTGAGTTTACACTTATTGTTTATCAGAAGGTTGTGGATGCCACACCAATCGGTAGATTTGTTGAACAAAAGGAAGAATATAAGACTGGTTCTTACAAGCCACAATTTATTGCACCGGATGGAGCAGTTCTGGTGGTTGACGATAATTCCATGAATCTTGCTGTAATCAAGGGACTTTTGACATCGACTAAAATGTTTATATCCACAGCTCGCTCAGGTGAGGAATGTCTAGACAAATTAAAATCTACCAACTTCAATGTGGTGTTACTTGATCACTTTATGGAAGGCATGGATGGTGTTGAAACTATGGCTAAAATCAGGGATAGATATCCGGATTTGCCGGTGTTTGCAATCACAGCTAATACAGAAGCTGGAGGCGAGGAGTTCTACCTATCAAAGGGATTTACCGGATATTTTTCAAAGCCTATAGATGGTCAGTTGCTTGAAAAGACAATTAGAAAATATTTGCCTGATGATATCGTGGAGGATATGGTACAATAAGTCCAATTAGGCATACAAGGAGAATAATAAATGCAATTTCCAGCTTTTTTGAAAGAAAATGGAACTATAGGACTTGTGGCACCATCCTTTGGATGTTCAGATGAGCCATACAAAAGCTGTATGGATGCAGCTGTTTTACGTTTTAAAAATATGGGCTACAAGCTTGTAGAAGGACCTAACTGTAGAAAAAATGATGGTATAGGAATTAGCTCTACACCTGAAAACTGTGGCAAGGAGCTGACAGATTACTATGTGAGTTCGGACAATGACATGCTTATAGCATGTGGTGGTGGAGAGCTCATGTGTGAGACTCTAGACTATGTGGATTTTGATGCTATAAAATCAGCAAACCCTAAGTGGTATATGGGCTACTCCGACAATACCAATTTTACATTTTTATTAAATACCATTTGCGATACAGCATCCATCTATGGACCAAGTATCGGTGCCTTTGGACAGGAGAATTTGCATCAGGCCTTGGTAGATACAATTGATGTTTTTACCGGAAAAAAGCAGAGGGTCACAGGCTATGATTCCTTTGAAATTGAATCTCTAAAAGATGAGGAGCATCCTTTTGTTCCATACAATCTTACGGAGAAAAAGGAACTTAGACTTTTTATGGGCGAGTCTGAAGTCAATCGTCTTCCGGAGTTTAAGGGAATTATCACCGGCGGCTGTCTGGATTGTCTGGCTAATTTAGTTGGCACCAAATATGACAATGTTGCTGCTTTTAATGAAAAATATAAGGAAGTCATCTGGTTTGTGGAGGCCTGTGATTTGAATACAATGTCCATTCGAAGGGCTCTATGGAATCTAGATAGAGCAGGTTGGTTTAAGAATGCTGCTGGATTTATTATTGGCCGTCCTCTTGCGGCATGGAAGCAGGATCTTATGGGGCTTGACCAGTACAAGGCGGTGACGGCAATTCTTGGCAAATATGGCAAGCCTATAGTAATGGATGCTGACGTGGGACATCTGGCACCAGCTATGCCAATTATCTCTGGAGCATATGCTACTGTTACGGCTGATACCAATATAGCCATAGATTTTACTTTGAAATAAACTGTGATACCACTAGTAATAAGAATTCATTCTTATGCTGGTGGTTTTTTCTTGTAAAATTAAGGGTAAAAGGGTAAGATAAATAAGATTGGATAATTATAAATAATTTTAGGAGAGAATATGAACGAGGATTACATTTTCGAGGAGGAAGATGAGGTAAAAGTACCACCTGAACCCACATCTTCTTACGTCCCAGTAGGACCTCCAGAGACAAAGAAAGGACTGGCTGTTGCAGCTTTTGTCTTAGGTGTTATTTCATTGATATGTTTCTTATTTATGTTTAATATTCTGACTGGAATAGCGGCCATTATTCTTTCGATTGTTTATCTGGTGTTTTATAAAGGTAAGGAAGGAAAGCTACTGGCGATTATTGGGTTGATTTGCGGGATACTTAGCATAGTTTTGCTGGTGGTTTCCCTTATTCTGATTGGTGCCAATATAGACAATTTAAGCGGTGTATTATTAGAATACATGATGCTGTAAGAAGAATAATTCGATGCATTCGTTGCAGATAATATAGATATAATAATGAATTATACGTAGAGGATACGTTATAGAAAGGAATTTAGGTTTTATGTACAACAAAGTCGACGCAAGCCTGAACTTCGTAGAAAGGGAGAAACAGGTGCTGAAATTCTGGGAAGAGAATGACATCTTCCAGAAGTCAATGGATTCAAGAAAAGAGGGAGAGACATATACATTTTATGATGGCCCACCAACAGCCAATGGTAAGCCACATATTGGTCATGTTGAAACAAGAGCCATCAAGGATATGATTCCAAGATACCAGACAATGAAGGGCAAATTTGTTCCTCGTAAGGCTGGTTGGGATACACACGGTCTTCCAGTAGAGCTTGAGGTAGAAAAGCTTCTTGGTCTCAATGGCAAAGAGCAGATTGAAGAGTACGGAATGGAGCCTTTCATTAAGAAATGTAAGGAATCTGTTTGGAAATATAAGGGAATGTGGGAGGATTTCTCAGGCACAGTTGGTTTCTGGGCTGATATGGACAATCCTTACATCACATATGATGACAATTTCATCGAGTCTGAGTGGTGGGCACTTAAGACAATCTGGGACAAGAAGCTTCTTTACAAGGGATTCAAAATCGTTCCATATTGCCCACGTTGCGGTACTCCGCTTTCAGCACAGGAGGTTGCTCAGGGCTACAAGACTGTTAAGGAGCGCTCAGCAATCGCTCGTTTCAAAATCAAGGGTGAGGATGCATACTTCCTTGCTTGGACAACTACACCTTGGACACTTCCATCCAACCTTGCACTCTGTGTTAATCCAGTAGAGACATACATCAGAGTTAAGGCAGCAGATGGTTACACATACATTCTCGCGGAGGCACTTGCTGACAAGGTACTTGGCAAGCTTGCTAAGGAAGAGGGCGAGAAGGCATACGAGGTTCTTGAGACATACAAGGGTACAGACCTTGAATATAAGGAATATGAGCCACTTTTCGAGTGCGCAGGCGTTGCAGCTGAAAAGCAGCACAAGAAGGCTCACTTCGTAGTATGCGATGATTACGTTACTATGTCAGACGGTACTGGTATCGTACATATTGCTCCTGCATTTGGTGAGGACGATGCTAAGGTAGGCCGCAAATATGACCTTCCTTTCGTTCAGTTCGTAGACGGCAAGGGTGAGCTTACAGAAGAGACTCCTTACGCTGGTCAGTTTGTTAAGGATGCAGATCCTAACGTCCTTAAGGACTTGGACGCTAAGGGACAGCTTTTCGAGGCTCCTAAGTTTGAGCATGAGTATCCACACTGCTGGAGATGCGATACTCCACTTATCTACTATGCTAGAGAATCATGGTTCATCAAGATGACTGAGGTTAAGGATGACCTGATTAAAAATAACAACACTGTTAATTGGATTCCAGATTCAATCGGTAAGGGACGTTTCGGCGATTGGCTTGAGAATGTTCAGGACTGGGGTATTTCTCGTAACAGATATTGGGGAACTCCTCTTAATATCTGGGAGTGTCCAGACTGTGGTAAGCAGATCTCAATCGGTAGCCGCAAGGAGCTTGCAGAGCTTTCAGGTAGACCTGATGCAGAGTCTATTGAGCTTCACCGTCCATACATTGATGAAGTTACATGTAAATGTCCTGATTGCGGTGGCACAATGAAGCGTGTACCAGAGGTTATTGACTGCTGGTTCGATTCAGGTGCTATGCCATTTGCTCAGCATCACTATCCATTTGAAAACAAAGAGGTATTTGAGCAGCAGTTCCCTGCTAAGTTCATTTCAGAGGCTGTTGACCAGACACGTGGATGGTTCTACTCACTTATGGCTGAGTCTACACTTTTATTCAACAAGGCTCCATATGAGAACGTTATCGTTCTTGGCCACGTTCAGGATGAGAATGGACAGAAGATGTCAAAGTCTAAGGGCAATGCAGTTGACCCATTTGATGCTCTTGAGAAGATGGGCGCAGATGCAATCAGATGGTACTTCTACACATCTTCAGCACCATGGATTCCAAAGAGATTTGGTGAGAATGCAGTTATGGAAGGCCAGAGAAAGTTCCTTGGAACACTTTGGAATACATACGCTTTCTATATCTTATATGCAAATATTGATGAGTTTGATCCTACTAAGTACGAGTTTGATTTCAGCAAGCTTGCAGTTATGGATAAGTGGATTCTTTCTCGTCTTAACTCAGCAATCAAGGCTGTTGATGAGAACCTTGGTTCATACAAGATTCCAGAGGCAGCACGTGCTCTTGATGAGTTCGTAGACGAATTATCTAACTGGTATGTTCGTCGTTGCCGTGATAGATTCTGGGCAAAGGGAATGGAGCAGGACAAGATCAATGCTTACATGACTCTTTACACTTGCCTTAAGGATATTGCACTTGCATCAGCTCCAATGATTCCATTTATGACAGAGGAGATTTACCAGAATATGGTTCGCTCAGTTGATAAGACTGCTCCAGAATCAATTCACCTTTGTGATTTCCCTGCTGTTAATGAGGCATTCATTGACAAGAAGCTTGAGGATGACATGGATGAGCTTCTCAAGATTGTTGTACACGGTCGTGCATGTAGAAATACAGCTAACATCAAGAACCGTCAGCCAATCGGTCAGATGTACATCAAGGCTGAGCATGAGCTTGATGATATGTATGTAAGCATTATCGAGGATGAGCTTAATGTTAAGAAGGCTACATTTACAGAGGATGTTTCATCATTCACATCATACAGCTTCAAGCCACAGCTTCGTACAGTAGGACCTAAGTATGGCAAGTTCCTTGGTGGTATCCAGAAGGCTCTCGCTAGTCTTGATGGCAATGCAGCTTACGCAGAACTTAAGGCAAATGGGGTTATTAAATTGCCTGAGGTTGATGCATCTATCGAGCTTGCAGAGGAAGACTTACTTATCTCTATGGCTCAGACAGAGGGCTTTGTAGCAGATGGAGACAACTACGTAACAGTAGTTCTTGATACAAATCTTACACCAGAGCTTCTTGAGGAGGGATTCGTTAGAGAAATCGTTTCTAAGATTCAGACAATGCGTAAGGAAGCAGATTTCGAAGTTATGGATCGAATCACAGTTTCTTACGAATCTTCTGCTAAGATTAAAGACGTATTCGAAGCTAACAAAGATGTTATCGCTGGTGAAGTTCTCGCCGACGAAATCGTCTGTGGTGTGAGTGGAACACACACTAAAGAATGGAACATCAACGGAGAGAAGGTAACACTTAGCGTAACACGTCGCTAGCCATTGGTCTGTGGTACACACGATACTATGGCTCGCTCGTTACGCTCTCAAGCCTTAGATATTGCCTGCGTCGACTACATGTCTCCTGCGGCAACACTAAGAGCTTGATAGCTACGAGCTATCTATAGTGTATTTTGGCTCGCTCGTTACGCTACGTATAAGTAGCTCGTAATAAAGTTTACAAATAGCTGGTAGGCATCAAGCTCTGAGATCTCTCAAGCGAATCGTGTTAGATGAGCGGAGAGATACTCAGGCTTGTAGACGTAACCAGCGAGATACAATCTAGATTACGAGCGAGATTTGTAAGATGTATATTAAGCCCACTCAAGAGTGCAGAAAGTCTAAGCGTGGGCGAGGGACAGGGGGTTGAGAAATGAAGAGACAAATGCCAAGTACTAAGGAGATTGAGCGCGAGATTCAGGATCGTGTGAAGTCTATGTTTAGGAAGGACTTTGAGGAAGCCACTAAGGAGGAAATCTATAGGGCTTGCGCAGAAGTTGTCAACGACGTAGTCATTGATAACTGGCTCACCACTCAGAAGGAATTCAACAAGCAGGATCCTAAGTGCGTATATTACATGTCGATGGAGTTTCTTATTGGTAGACTTCTTGGTAACAACATGATTAATATGCGTGGCTACACAGAGGTTATGGATGCTCTCGATGCATTGGGTATAGATATCAATGAAATCGAGGATCAGGAGCCGGATCCAGCTCTTGGTAATGGTGGTTTAGGTCGATTGGCAGCATGTTTCTTGGATTCTCTTGCTACCCTTAGATACCCTGCCTATGGCTGTGGTATTAGATATCACTATGGTATGTTCAAGCAAAAGATTGAGGATGGCTATCAGAAGGAGGTTCCTGATGATTGGCTTCAGACCAGATATCCATTTGAGCTTGAGCGTCCAGAGTACGAATTTGAAGTTAAGTTCGGTGGTTGGGTGCGCTATGAAAGCCAGCCAGACGGAACTACAAAATATATACATGAGGGCTACAATTCTGTAATTGCCACACCTTACGATATGCCAGTTACTGGCTTTGATAATGGTATGGTTAATACCCTTATGATTTGGGATGCTAAGCCAAAGGAAGTATTTAGACTTGCTTCATTTGAGCGTGGCGATTATAACAAGGCGGTTGAGGACATGAATTTGGCTAGAAACCTTACTGAGGTGTTGTATCCAAATGACAATCATGTTCAGGGCAAGGAGCTTCGTTTAAAGCAGCAGTATTTCTTTGTTTCTGCTTCGTTGCAGAGAGCTCTCAACAAATATTTCCGCTATCATCATGACATTATGAAGCTTCCTGAAAAGGTAGTATTTCAGATGAATGATACCCATCCAACCCTTACGGTAGCTGAGCTTATGCGTCTTCTTATGGATGAGCATGGACTTGGCTGGGATGATGCATGGGAAGTTACAACTCACTGTGTGGCATACACCAACCACACCATCATGGCTGAGGCCCTTGAAAAATGGCCAGAGGAAATCTTTAAGGGATTGCTTCCTCGTATTTACATGATAGTTGAGGAGATTAATCGTCGTTTCTGCGAGGAGATCAGAGCGAAGTTTCCAGGTGATGAGCAGAGAATTCATCGTATGGCTATTTTAGCTGATGGACAGGTTAAGATGGCTCACATGGCTATCGCTGCCAGCTTTAGTGTCAACGGTGTTGCTGCCCTACATACAGAGATTCTTAAGAATGTTTCTCTACACGACTTCTATGAGATGTATCCAGAGAAGTTCAACAACAAAACTAATGGTATTACCCAGCGTCGTTTCTTGATGCATGGTAATTATAAATTGTCTGATTGGGTTATTTCCAAGATAGGCAGAAGTTGGATTACAGACCTTTCCAACATGGAAAAGCTTGAGAATTATCTTGATGATAAAAAGTCCCTAGATGAATTTATGGAGATAAAGCTTGAGAATAAAAAGCGTCTTGCTAAGTACATTTGGGACCACAACAAGGTAAATGTAGATCCAAATTCAATTTTTGATGTACAGGTTAAGCGATTACATGAATATAAGCGTCAGCTTCTTAATATTTTGCATGTAATGTACCTTTACAATCAAATAAAAGAGAATCCAGATATGGATTTCTATCCAACCACATTTATTTTTGGAGCTAAGGCATCTGCAGGTTACGAGAATGCTAAGCTCATAATAAAGCTTATTAATAATGTGGCTGCTGTTATCAATAACGACAAGTCCATTGATAACAAGCTAAAAGTTGTATTTATAGAAGACTATCGCGTATCTAATGCTGAGTGGATTTTTGCAGCAGCAGATGTTTCTGAGCAGATTTCTACTGCATCAAAAGAGGCATCAGGTACAGGTAATATGAAGTTCATGCTTAATGGTGCTGTCACAATTGGTACAATGGATGGTGCCAATGTTGAGATGTACAATGAGCTAGATGGAGAGAATATTTTCATCTTTGGTATGAGTTCTGATGAGGTTATCGCTCATGAGAAGAATCATGACTACAATCCAGTGGATGAGATGAACAATAATCCTCATATTCAAAAGGTTTTAGGTCAGCTTATTAATGGCTACTATAGCATTGATAATCCTGAGTTATTTAGACCAATCTACAATTCACTTTTGAATACCCAGTGTACTGAAAGAGCAGATATGTATTTCGTTCTGAAGGATTTTGCCTCATATTGTGAGGCACATGAGAAGATACAGGCGGCTTACAAGGACAGAGAGAAATGGGCAAAGATGGCACTTTCAAATGTAGCTCATGTTGGCAAGTTCTCTTCTGACAGAACAATTCAAGAATATGTGGATGATATTTGGCATCTTGATAAGCTAGAACTTAAGTAATTGGAGATAATTAATGAATCAAAGTAACAGTAACAAAGGTAAGTATGTAACTTGGGTATTTCTACCACTAATATTAGCTTTTATCATTCAACTAGCACTTGAGCTAATGGGATTGCAAGGCATAATGGTATATGTAATGGCTAGTTTTAAAGGCGGCTCATTTTCAGATTTTAACCAAGAAGTCATGGGCAGGTTTCTTGGCCATGAATATCACAACCTTTTTTTGGTTACATACTCTATAGTTGCTATCCTTGTATTTGGATACATCTATAAAAAGATGTTTAGATCAAATCAAAAATATAAACCATTTAACACATCGCTCAATCCATCCATGACAATTTGTGGAATGGCGATACTTACATTGGCATTACAGTACATTTGTGTATACGTATTATTATCACTTGTTGTAGCTTTTCCAAAGTGGTATTTAGAATATGCAGAGTTACTGAAAGAAGCAGGGCTTGATTCATCCTTAAGTATTCCTATGGCTATATATGCTGTGATCCTTGGACCTATATGTGAAGAGTTGATTTTCAGAGGAGTTACTTTATCGGCTGCGCTGAAAGCTTTTCCAGTATCTATAGCAATTATTCTTCAGGCAGTAATGTTTGGAGCTTATCATCAGAATACAATTCAGGGTTGCTATACATTTGTTTTTGGTTTGGCCTTGGGATATGTGATGTATCTTTATGATGATTTGCTTGTTACGATTTTGATTCACATGGTATACAATATTTTTGGTACATATTTATCTGAATTATTGCCTAAGGGTGGTAGTACAGCTGTTTCCTATTTTGCTTGGTTTTTAGGATCTTTAATTGTTGGCTATTTTGCAATTGTTTTATTAAGAAGAGCTTCTGCAAAGGTTAACAATGTGGATGTTTCATCCGATATATAATTTGCACGGAAGTTTATCATAGGACCAGGAAGGCCTTCGGGTTTTCCTGGTTTTTGATTTTATTCAAAAGCACCTATGATCTAGGAAAAGGGACTTTCCTTTATAAATCTTTTATTTATAGGAGGAAAGAACATGGTAATTCAAAACTCAGAGGTTTCTATGACCTCAAAAGCTAGCTTCGCTAGTGGAACCAGACTGTCTATTCAGTCAGAATCAAGACCCGTTTTCAATTTGGAGGAAGTACAGGTATTAGGAGGGGACGATGACTTTTTGTCCTCACTAAACTATGCTAAATCTGCAAAGGGAACGGTTCAGGAAGTGGGTGAATCAAACCCTGTCTTAAGTCCAGCTTCAAGTAGGAAAATTAAACTTCATACTATGGAGTATTTGCTTAGGATGCTGCTTCTTGGTGGATTGTGGAATGAGGACAGCTCATTTGCAAAAATGTTTGGAGAGGAAATGTGTGATACATCTCCTGCAGGTACATTAACAGAAATGCCTGGCCAAATGTTTGTTGAGACCACCAAGGTGTCTTATGCTTACTGGCAAAATCAAAGTGTCGAGTTCTCATCAACGGGAACAGCAATAACCGCAGATGGAAGAAAGCTGAGCTTTGACTACAGCTTTGCAATGTCAGAATCATTCGTAGAAAAATATGATGTGACACATATTCATTTGAGAGAGTATGCAGACCCACTTGTTATCAATCTTGATGACAATCCAACCTCTATTTCTCCCCAGACATTTCTATTTGATTTGGATGCTGATGGAGAACTTGATGAAATCCACAACATCAAAAAAGGTTCAGGCTTTTTGGCTCTTGATAGAAATGAGGATGGAGAAATCAATGACGGAATTGAGCTGTTTGGAGCTAGAACTGGAGATGGTTTCAGAGAATTATCGGTATTTGATGAGGATGGCAATGGCTGGATAGATGAAAATGATAGCATATTTGCCAAGCTAAAAATTTTGACCATCAACGAAAAGGGCGAAAAGGAAACCTACGGATTAAGACAATCAGATGTGGGAGCAATATTCCTGGGACGAATTGATAGTGAATTTGTACACCATGATGATGACAACCATGCCACGGCAGCAGTTAGAAAGTCAGGAATGTTTTTGCATGAAAGCGATGGACATGCAGGTGGAGTTCAACACGTAGACTTTGCCACGTAAAATTTAAAACTAAGTGACATATAGAAAATCCTTGCACGTTTAGTGCAGGGGTTTTCTTTTTTATTTAGAAAATAGCTATTGAAGATGTAGAATACCTATGGTATATTAATCGTACTAGAAGTACGATTAATAGAAAGGGGGTACAAAATGGAGGCGCAACAATGCTTTTACAGCATGAACAGTGTGATGTATGTCTATGTTGATTGTGATAAACAGGCTCAGGCAGATGATTTGATATTTCAAATAATAAAAACTGTTGGAAAGTTTGAAAGGAAATGGAGCTGCTTTGAAAAGGGCAGTGTAGTATCTAGGTTGAATCGTAGCAAAGATAGATGGATGCTCATAGAAAAAGACACCTTTGATTTATTGAAGAAAAGCTGTGAATACTCTTTAAATTCCAAAGGAAATTTTAGTCTCTTCTCAGGAGTTTACGCAAGTGTTTGGAAGGATGCCATTCTTAATGAAAAACTACCTGATGATCAGGTGATTAAGAATTTAATTGGAAAGCAAAAAAATGCGAATCTCATTTTTAAATGGAGACTAGTAAAGCCCAATGACAACGATTTGATTGATTTGGGAGGTTGTGCTAAGGGATACATTGCCCAGTACATAAAAGATAAGTTTGAAAATTTAAGTTACTTGCATAGCTTATTTTTGAATCTAGGTGGAAACATCATCACCTACTCCAGGGATGAAAGCACATCAGATATCAAGATAATAAATCCTATAACAAATCAGGATATTTTGCTGGAGAAAATTAAAAATATTTCGATTGTGACATCAGGAGATTATATCCAGAATTTTAGAAGAGATGGAAAGCTTTATCACCATATTATTGATATGAATACTGGGTATCCAGCTGATTCTCCTTTTTGTAGCGTGACGGTGATTGGCGATGATAGTTTTTTATGTGATTGTAGGGCTACTGATTTTTATGTGAGAGGTAATTCTGCTATGGAAGAATGCAATAAAAATCATATAGCTGCGATTTTTATTTTAAAAAATGGTGATGTGTTAGCAAGTGAGAGTGCTAAACAATTTATTTAATAATGATATGGAGGAGTTAGGTATGTATTTATTTGATTTACTTAGGTATAAGAAGATGGTAAAAGGGATGATTGTGGATATTCCGGATTTATACACCATAGATGATGGTATATATGATGGAGCCTGTGATGCTTTGCTGATAAAAGCAAGAGTTAGAACAATCATAGAAAATCACAGGATTAAGAGTGTAGAGCTAATTGAACATGTTAATGAACGAGGTGCTGCAGCAGAAAAAATGATTGAATGGATTAATCAGGAAAAGAAATTCAATGTAGGAATGATTGCTGGCGCGTCAAATAGTTGCAAGGTAATGCTTAAGGCTATAGAGAATTCATTAAAGAGTGCATCATAAATATTTTGGAGAAAACAATGAAAGATAAAATAACATTCAAATCAATAACTTGTTTAATTGTGTTTTTAGGTGGACTTATATATGGAGCTAGGACTTTACAGCTTATTGGTCATAGACCACCTATTATTTTCATAACTTTAGGAATCTCCATTTTAGGGCTTTTGCTTTTGCTGTTGGTGAGTCTTAGAAATGGCAACGAAAGATATTTTAAAAAGTTCGTTATGGTGGCAGTTGTTCTTTTGGCCGCCTATGGAATTACTGAGATGGTTTGCAATGAAAAGTATCAGGAGCAGGTGGCTATGATGAAGGACTGGGATGTTGATTTAGACACTGTTTCAGATGGAGTGTACACAGGCGAAAGTGATGTGGGATATATAAAGGCTGTTGTTGAGGTAGAGGTCAGGAATCATCAGTTAATTCGAGTTGATTTAATTAAGCATGTCAATGAAAGAGGAGAGCCTGCAGAAGTTATAGTTGATGATATGGTAGCTGACCAAAGGGTAGATGTTGATGGAGTAAGTGGGGCAACAAACTCCAGCAAAGTCATTAAAACTGCTGTGAAAAATGCTTTATTGCAGGGAGTTCAATAATCCATTATATTAGTAAATGGATGATAAATGGGAGTGATTAATAATGACAAAAGCAGAAAAAATGGAATTATTCCATAGGGATAATATCGCAGATACAGCAGAGAGATTATTTTCTATTAATGGAATAGAAAAGACATCTATGGATCAGATTGCAAAAGAGGCGGATTATAGTAAATCTACTATATATGTCTATTTTAAAAACAAGGAAGAGATCGTCTTATACCTTGTGTTAAAGGGCATGACTGAAATCAAAAATGGCATTTCAGAAATCATAGATAGCAAGGATAAGTCTGATGAGGATAAGTACTATCAGATATGTCAGGTTTTAGTTTCCTTGTATGACAAATCGCCTTTCATTTTTTCTCATATGATGGAGACTATCGAAATGAAAAAAGAGGAGCGCCTAAAGGTACCTCTTTTAGATGATATCTACCAGGTTGGTGAGGATATTAATGAGAAGATCGCTGAGTTTTTGAAAACGGGAGAGACAAATAATATTTTCAAGCTTGATGACAAGGCAGAAAAATTAAGCTTTATTTATTGGATGATGCTTTCTGGAGTCATCATGTTTGGAAATAAAAAGTCTCAGTATATTGAGTGTCAATTTAAGCAAAATAAAGAGGATTTTTTGAATCAGGTTTTTGATATGATGCTTGAAATAATTAAAAAATAGGCTACTTAACGCGGTGCACCGTTTTGGTGCGCCGTTTTTTTAGGTGGTGCTTGAGTTTTTATGATTGTTACGAGATACTAAAGCTAACATCTGCAGGTGATTTTTTAACGAACTTTGAGATGAAAGGAGAGACTAATGGTCGAGTTTGGCGAGCAGTTAAGAAGAGCAAGGGAAGAAAAGGGAATGACTCAGCAGACTTTGGCAGAACAACTATTTGTTAGCAGACAGTCAGTTTCCAGATGGGAATGTGGAGACCGTTATCCGGATCTTATTACTACTAAGAAATTATCAGAGATTCTTGATGTGAGCCTTGACGATCTTATGTCAGGAAAAGAGATGGCAAAAGTAGTTGAAAGAAATCCTGTAATTGAAAATAAAGTGGCAAATAATATAATGATAGCTTTATATGCAATTGTCGTACTATATTATTCTGTTGATGCTGTGCATGAGCTTTTATCTTTGTATGTGGAACCTGATAAATATATATGGAATTGGGGCATTGCAATGTCTGTATTAAAGATAGTAGTTTTTGGATATGGACTTGTTACTGCTATTAGAGGAATGTTATCACCTAAGAAGATGGGAATAGTTATAGTTGCTTTCTTAGGACTAAAGGTGTTGTATTTCTTTATAGAATTAGCTGAAGGATTTTATTTAGATGGAACCTCCATGAGTACATGGGAAATTTGGTCAGATTGTATTTTTAGCATACTTTTGATCACAGCAGTTCTTTTATTATTTATTGGAAAGAAGAATCAGATTATTTGGCCATTGGTAATTACATTTATATCCTTAGTTAAGATAATTAGAAACTTGATTGAATGTTACGATATAATCAGCTTTGCAAGACTTAATAATTCACTGCCTGAGGGTCAGCGCTGGGTCATGGTGTCAGATAACACCTATTCTTCTATTATAAGTTTGTTGCTTCCGATTGCGCTTTATGCATTGATTATTTATCAAACCTACACTCTATATAGAAAACGTAAAATCGTCATGAACTTTGATGAATCAAATAGTGTGCCTGTCCGTTGATTTAAAGGGATGGATTATTTATAATAATTTCTAGTGAATTTAGGAGTTAGGGCGGAGAATTATTATTATCATGAAATTTGGTGGGCGTAAAATTAAAGTAAAAGGCAACAGTGCACTTGCTATTGCAGCAGGTGTTGCTGTTGCTTTTATGTTTATTGCTACCATTGTCAGTGTTGTTATATATAAGAATAGAATGGAACAGGCTTCTGAGCTTTTAAGAGAGGCTGAGTACAAGCAGTACGATTCCTATGTTGTAATGATTTCTTCAGATGATGATTCTGATTTTTGGAAGCAGGTATATGAGGCCGCAAAAGAATACGGTGATGAAAATAGAGTTTATGTGGATCTCTTATCTCAGTCAGTAGATGATGATTATACTAGAGCTGAGCTGATGGAGATGGCGATAGCCTCAGGTTGTGATGGCATTTTTATAGAGGGAGACTCTGCAGAGATTCCTCAGGAGCTTTTTCAAAAGGCCAAAAAGGCAGGGATTTCTGTAATTACTTTAGAGACTGACGTGGACCCTGCAGACAGAGTCAGCTTTATTGGTGTTAACAGCTATACTATTGCTAATTTATATGCCAAATCAATCGCTCCAGATTTAGTAGAGAATTCATCGGTTATGATTATTGGCAATTCAAGTGCTGAGGATTCAAGCACCACCAGCCTAATCAACAACTTGCAGGAGGCAATCTCCAGTGAGATGCCAGGGGAGAAAATCGATTTTGATTTACGAATTATAGAGGATGAAGAGCAGTTTGCTTCAGAAGAGTACATCCAGAATCTCTTTATGAACAATGATTTAGCACCTTTTGTTATCTGTCTCGATGAGGATACAACCACCAGTTTTTATCAGGCTATGATTGACTACAACAAGGTAGGTCAGATTCATCTCTATGGCAATTATAAAACACCTACAATCCTTACTGGTATTCAGCACGGCGTTATTAAAAGCACTGTAAGTATTGATGCAGAGAGCATGGGAAGTGCTGCTACTAAGGCATTTATAGAATATAGAGATACAGGCTATGTTTCAGACTATATCAATGTGGATACACAGATTATTGATTTGTCCAACGTGGATGAGTATCTAGAGGAGGGTAGCGATGAGTAAAAAGCTTAAAGTCACCCTTTCCCTTAGAAAGAAAATGATTCTGGCATTTTGTACACCAGCCATTTTACTGTTCCTTGTAAATATGATGCTTTACTTTGGAACAGCCAGAATGATTGATTCTCTTGATGCGGTATTCGCCAGCAATACTTCTCTTAACGAGTTGAGTGATTGCCTTGATAGAGTCCAGAGTGCTACCACTGGGTATTTGGACACCAAGACATCAGACGCCTTGGAGCAGTACTATACCTACGAGCAGGATTACAATAATCTGGTTATGACTCTTTCTAATACCAATGATGACAATGAGAATCGTGTCATGGAAAAAAATATTAGAAATATGTCCCTTAACTATTTGGAGCTTACCAATCAGGCCATAGAGAGTAAGCGTGGCGGTAATGTTGAAAAATACAAGACCAACTACGATGAGGCCACAAGACTTCACGGCTATATTTCAAAGAGTATCAATAGCTTAAATAACAAGCAGTTCGTCAACAACTCTATGTCTTATGCAGCAATGATGTCAGCACTGCAGACACTTGAGCAGTTGAACTTATTTACTCTCATTATTATTGGAGTTGCTAACCTTTCATTCGTAGTACTTATTGCATCTACTATCACTGAGCCTTTGATTAAGCTTTCCAACTCTGCCAATAGAGTTTCAAAGGGAGATTTTGATATTGAATTGCTTACCGTTCATTCAAATGATGAGGTAGGTGTTGTTACTAACGCATTCAACAAGATGGTCATTTCCATTAGAGAGTACATCGTTAAGCTTCGTGAGTCCATGGAAGTAGAGCGCCGACTGAAGGAAAATGAGCTTATTATGGAGAATCATATTAAGGACGCTGAGCTGAGATATTTGCAGGCCCAGATCAACCCACATTTTCTATTTAACACTTTAAATGCCGGTGCCCAGCTTTCTATGATGGAGGGGGCAGAGAGGACTAGCAATTATCTCCAGAGGGTTGCTGATTTCTTTAGATATAATATAAAGAAGAACAAGGACATTGTTACACTTAAGGAAGAAATCGAGCTTGTAGATATTTACATTTACATTATAAATGTGCGATTTGCTGGAGAGATTCTTTTTACAAAGGATATAGATGAGAGCCTTTTAGATGTTAAAATTCCTCGAATGATTATCCAGCCTATCGTAGAAAACAGTATTAACTACGGCGTGAGAAATGTAGATTGGGCCAAGAAAATTAAGCTTTCTGTATATTCTCTAGAGGATTATATTTGTGTTAGTATAAAGGACAACGGAATAGGAATGGATTCCAAGACCATCGAGGAAATACTTGAGGGTGGATACACTAGGGATCCAAGCAAGTCTGAATCCAATGGCGTTGGCCTTGACAATTGTATTGAGCGTCTCAATATTTTCTATGAGAGAGACGATGTCCTAGATATTATTTCAGAGGGGAAAAACAAGGGTACAGAGACAATTCTCTACCTTTCCAAAACAGATTAAGGGTATTAAGTAATGTACAAAATAATGCTAGCTGACGATGAGGGAATCGTCATTGACTCACTTAAATTCATAATAGAAAAAGAATTTGGCAGTCGCTGTGAGATAAGAACAGCCAAAACCGGTAGACAGGTTATCGAGTTGGCTGAAGAATTTCAGCCAGATATTGCTTTCATGGATATTCAGATGCCAGGAATCAACGGTATCGAGGCCATGCGAGAGATTAGGAAGTTCAACAGCCATGTAGTTTTTGTTGTAATGACAGCCTACGACAAGTTTGACTATGCCAAGGAGGCTATCTCCCTGGGAGTGCTTGATTATCTCAATAAGCCAGTCAGCAAGGAAACAATAGTTGCCGTGCTGAAAAAGGCCATGAGCAATATCGATGGTGAGAGGACCAAGCGCCGCAACGATTTGCGGGTTCGTGAAAAGCTTGAGACTGTAGTTCCTATCATTGAAAATGGTCTGATTCAAGACTTGCTTTTCAAGGAATATTTCCAGGAAGATATTGATAATTACAAGACACTTCTTGGTATTGATTCACAGTATGGATATATGGCCTGCATGGTCTTCGGTAGAGAGCAGGTGGGTAACTACATGACCAGCGCCGTTGCTGTTTCCATCCAAGCACAAAAGGCCTATCGTGAGATTCACACCATAACAGAGGATTACATTAAGGGAATTATGGGTGCGGTTATGTCTAACAAAATCCCTATGCTGATTCCTTGCGAGGGTGACACTCTTTCGTACAATGAGCGAAATGAAATTGTGGAGAAGGCAAGAGCCCTTTGCCGCAAGCTATCTGATAGATTCGATATGAATTTCAGAGTGGGATTTGGCTCGGTGAAGCCGCTTGATAAGATGGCAGAGTCATACGAGGAGGCTAATTCAGTCCTTATCTCAACCACCAGCCACGTAGCACACATTGATGATATGCCTACAAAGGTTTCCTATGAGGACAACTATCCAATGGAGATGGAAAAGAGGCTTTTTGATGAAATCGAGCTAGGCAACACCAATGAATCGGCATCAGTTGCCCAGGCATTCTTCGATTGGATGGAGGAAAACTATGCTAGCGACAGCGATAGCGTTAGACTGAAATGTCTAGAGTTTGTATTATGGGCTGAGCATCTAGCCTATGAGAAGACAGGTCGTAAATACGAATTTAAAAGCAGGCAAAACTACCTATCAGAGCTTTTAAATTATCCTACCCATGAAGAGGTAAGGATGTGGTTTGTAGAGAAAATAAAGTCAGCTACCTTCTGGGTTTCAAACCGCCAGGAAGAGCAGACTATGAGTGCCATCAACAAGGCAAAACAGTACATTGACAACAATTATATGAAGGAACTCACCCTAGATGATGTATCTAGAGTAGTAAATATAAGTTCCTACTATTTTTCAAAGGTATTCAAGGAAGAAACAGGAGAAAACTTCATTGATTATCTTACAAAACTTAGAATAGAAGCAGCCAAAAAGCTGCTTAAAACTACCAATAAATCTATGAAGGAGATTTCGGCTGAGGTAGGATATTCAGACCCTAATTATTTTTCTAGAAACTTTAAGAAGTACACTGGAAAAACGCCAACAGATTATGCGAAGGGGTAATATTGGAGGGAAGTAATGAAACGGTTAAGGAGAAAATTTATTGCGGTGGCAATTATGTCCGCAATGGTTTTGTCAGGATGTGGGGAGGCCATGACAAATGACAGCAGTGAGGCTGAGGATTCAAACACACTTGAGATAGGAATGTGTTTTGACTCATTCGTAATTGAAAGATGGCAAAAGGACAGAGACGTATTTGTTGATACTGCCTCATCCCTAGGAGCCACAGTGAATGTTCAAAATGCCAATGGAGATGTATCCAAGCAGATTGAACAGATACAGTATTTTATTGACAAGGGTGTTGACTGCCTTGTAATCATTCCAATTGATGGCGGTGCACTTACCGAGGTTGTAAACAAAGCCAAGGCAAAAAACATCCCAGTTGTTTGTTACGACAGATTGATACGTGACGTTAACGCGGACCTATACATTTCATTCGACAACGAAATGGTAGGCCGAATGCTTGGAGATGCACTTGCAAAGCAGGGCTCTAAAAAAGTTGTAATGATATGTGGTCCAAATACTGACAACAATGTGCCAATGGTTGAAAGTGGCTTTAAATCAGTAATGGAAGAAAAAGGCATCGAAATATTAGATATGTACAACTGCGAAGGTTGGAAAGCAGAGCTGGGCAGTTCCTACGTCTATGAGAACATAGACCTTATCAAACAGGCCGATGGCATCATGTGTGGCAATGACGATATAGCCACTGCAGTCATCAGAGCCCTTGCAGTTAGCCAGCTAGCTGGCGTCATTCCAGTGGTAGGCCAAGACGCAGATTTGACCGCCTGCCAGCACATAGTAGAGGGCACTCAGAACATGACTGTTTACAAGCCAGTTAACAAGCTTGCAGAACAGGCTGCTGAACTATCCGTACAGCTGGCTAAGGGAAAGGCGATACAAACAACCGAATTTATCGACGACGGCACAACCACCATACCATACGTGGCCGTAGAGCCAGTTGCCGTTGACGCCGCCAACATGGATGAAGTCATCATCGAAGGAGGATTCCACAGCCGAGAGGACGTCTACCTAAACGTAGCCAAGTAGCAGGCCCTATTTGTAGTCCTTCTGCCTCCCATGCCCAGCGCCGGCCCCCAAGGCCCCCTGGTGTATCGATTACGCGAATATTTTTAGTTTTTCACGCGCAAAAATTGGCGACAGCCATGTGTCTTTCTAAGAATGAACTGTTTTCAAAAATGTAGCTTTGCTGTGTGGACACCATTTAGTATCAATGGCAGTTTTGCAAAATGATTCTAAAGAGGGTGCTATGGGCTCATGATACATTCACTAAGAAAAATTAAAAAAAGAGTTTTGTATATATTGGCGCCGTGCTCCATGCAACGTCCTGTTGCTTACGCACTCTCGCCGCCGTCCGTGGCGGCTCGTGCCAATAAATTACAAAACTCTTTTTTATTTTTCTAAGCTCATTCCAAAATCGCCCATAACACCCTCAGAACCATTTTAAAACTGCCATCAAAGTGCGCCGGGTGTCCACACATAAGCTACTTTTTTGAAAACTGTAAAGGCTTGAGAAAGACACATGAAATGTATGGCGACAATTTGCGCAGTAGAAAAACAAAATATTCATGCGTTGATACACCAGGGGGCCTTGGGGGCCGGCGCTGGGCATGGGAGCCAGTAAATAGAGGAGAGAGGGCCTGCTACTTGGTGGCCGAGAAGCCTTGGCTGTGGCGGGGTTGGCGGTGGTGGATAGCACATATTTGCAAATTGGATTAGGACTAGCACAAAAAAGTGCTAGTCCTTTTTTGGTGGTTGGATTGTTTTAGACAAAAATGTGAAGAAAGTGACAACCATTTTTAGAAGGGTTAATGGTATCTTTTTTACAGATACAAAAAACACCTAATGAAAGGGAGGTTTTCACAGAGATGAAAAAGAAATTATTAAGTGTACTTTTGACAGGTGCTATGGCAGCTTCAATGTTCGTAGGTTGCGGTACTAGCACAGAGACAACAGACAACTCTGCACCAGCTTCAACAGACACAGCTACAGAGTCGACAGACGGTGGGGCTGCAGCTGCTACTGGCAAGAAGGTTGGTGTAGCAATGCCTACAAAGGATCTCCAGAGATGGAATCAGGACGGCGAGAACATGCAGAAAGAGCTTGAGGCAGCTGGTTACGAAGTTGAACTTCAGTATGCTTCAAACGACACACAGACACAGATCTCTCAGATTGAGACAATGATCAATGACGGATGTGATGTTCTTGTTATTGCAGCTATCGAGGCTTCTTCACTTGGTGAGGCTATGGATATGGCAGCTGAGCAGAACATTCCAGTTATCGCTTATGACCGTCTTATCATGAACACAGATGCTGTTTCTTACTACGCTACATTTGATAACTACAAAGTAGGTCAGGTTCAGGGACAGTACATCATCGATACACTTGGTCTTGATGTAAACGATACTTCTAAGACATACACAATGGAAGTTACAGCTGGTGATCCAGGTGATAACAATGCTAACTTCTTCTACAGCGGTGCTATGGATCTTCTTGATGACTACATCGATGCTGGTATCATCGAAATCAAGTCAGGTCAGCAGGAATTCGCTGATGTAGCTACAGCTCAGTGGGCAACAGAGAAGGCTCAGTCAAGAATGGAGAACATCCTTTCAACATACTATGCTGATGGAACAAACCTTGACATCTGCCTCTGCTCAAACGACTCTACAGCACTTGGTGTTGAGAACGCACTTGCAGCTAACTACAAGGGTGAGTACCCAATCGTAACAGGTCAGGATTGCGATATTGAGAACACAAAGAACATGATCGCTGGTAAGCAGTCTATGTCAGTATTCAAGGATACACGTACACTTGCTTCACAGGTTGTTAAGATGGTAGGCCAGATCCTTAATGGTGAGACAGTTGATGTTAACGATAAGGAAACATACAACAATGGTAACAAGGTAGTTGAGTCATTCCTTTGCGAGCCTGTATTCGCAGATGTTAACAACTACAAGGAGCTCCTCATCGATTCTGGTTACTATACAGAGGATCAGTTACAGTAATAGTAAATATTTTTCCTAGCTACGCGACGGAAAAATGTTTACCACGAACCGCTTCCACGGCGCGAAGCGACGTATACAATAAGCGGTTCTTCCCGTCCCGTAAGATGGGAACATTAGTTGTAAACTTTATAGGGCGAGCTTAGCTCGCCCTATTTTAAAGAGAATGATTTGAAGAGAATGAAAATTCTTATTGAAACAAAAAAGGGAGGTATATCAAGTGGGAAATACAATACTTGAGATGAAGAACATCACAAAAGAGTTCCCAGGAGTAAAGGCCCTTGATAACGTTAATCTTAAAGTAGAAGAAGGCGAAATTCACGCTCTTGTAGGTGAGAATGGTGCTGGTAAGTCTACTTTGATGAATGTTTTAAGTGGTATTTATCCATTTGGTTCTTACACAGGTGACATCGTATATAACGGTGAGGTTTGTAAGTTCCAAAAGATTAAGGACTCAGAGGAAAAAGGAATCGTTATTATCCATCAGGAATTAGCATTAATTCCATATATGTCAATTGGTGAGAACATGTTCCTTGGAAATGAGCAGGGAAAGAAATCGGCAATTGATTGGAACAAGACATATTCTGAGGCAGACAAGTACTTGAAGATGGTTGGTCTTTCAGAGAGCAGCCGTGTTCTTATCAAAGATATCGGTGTTGGTAAGCAGCAGCTTGTAGAGATTGCAAAGGCTCTTGCTAAACACGCAAAACTTCTTATTCTTGATGAGCCTACATCTTCTCTTAATGAGACAGATTCAAGAGCTCTTCTTGATTTACTTCTTGAATTCAAAAAGCAGGGAATGACATCTATTATCATTTCTCATAAGCTTAATGAGGTTTCTTACGTAGCAGATAAAATCACAGTTATCCGTGATGGTTCTACAATTGAAACACTTGATAAGGCAACAGATGATATTTCTGAAGATAGAATTATCAAGGGCATGGTTGGTCGTGAGATGACAGACCGTTTCCCAAAGCGTCATGATGTTAAGATTGGCGATGTTGCTATGGAAGTTAAGAACTGGACAGTTTACCATCCACAGTTCACAGAGCGTAAGGTAGTTGATGATGTATCAATTAACGTACGTAAGGGTGAGGTAGTTGGTATCGCAGGTCTTATGGGTGCTGGACGTACTGAGCTTGCTATGAGTATTTTCGGAAAGGCTTATGGCTCTAATATTTCAGGTCAGCTTTTCCTTAATGGAGAGGAAGTTCACCTTAAGAATATTAAGGATGCTATCAAGCACAGACTTGCATATGTTACTGAGGATAGAAAGGGTAACGGACTTGTTCTTTCTAACCCAATCAGAGTTAATACTTCTCTTGCAAACCTTTCAGAGCTTTGTACTAGAAGAGTTATCGATAAGGATAAAGAGTATCAGGTTGCTGAGGAGTATAGAGGCAAGCTTAAAACAAAGTGTCCTACTGTTGATCAGAATGTAGGTAATCTTTCAGGTGGTAACCAGCAGAAGGTACTTCTTGCAAAGTGGATGTATGCTAATCCAGATGTACTTATTCTCGACGAGCCTACACGTGGTATCGATGTTGGTGCTAAGTATGAGATTTACTGCATTATCAATGACCTTGTTGCAGCTGGAAAATCAGTTATCATGATTTCTTCAGAACTTCCAGAGGTACTTGGTATGTCTGATAGAATTTATGTAATGAATGAGGGCAAGATGGTTGGTGAAATGGAAGGTGCTGAGGCATCTCAGGAGAGCATCATGTCTTGCATCTTGAAGTCATAGAAGGGAGAGAAAACATGGGTTCACTTAGTTTTGGACAAATCATAAAGAAATATTCCATGGTAATCGCCCTCGTGGTAATCATTGGAGTATTTACAATAGGAACAGGTGGAAAGATTCTTTTTCCACAGAACATTAACAACCTTCTTTCACAGAATGCATACGTATTCGTGCTTGCAACAGGTATGTTGATGTGTATCTTAACCGGTGGTAACATCGATCTTTCAGTTGGTTCGGTTGTTTGTTTCATCGGTGGTGTTGGCGCATTACTTATGAGCAAAGGCGTTAACATGGTAGTTGCTGTTATCATCATGTTACTTGTTGGTGTTGCAGTTGGTGCATGGCAGGCCTTCTGGGTAGCATATATAAATGTTCCACCATTTATCGCTACACTTGCTGGTATGTACGCCTTCAGAGGTCTTTCAAACGTAGTACTTAATGGTAAGGTTGTTGCCATTGCAAACCAGACATACTTAAATGTATTTGGTGGTGGTGCTGATTGCTACGTTCCAGATTTCCTTGGCGGTGGCGAGTTTAACACAACATGTATGATTATTGGTGTTATCGCTACAGCAATATTTGTATTAAATGAGTTCCGTTCAAGAATTTCAGCTACAAGAAAAGGCTATGAGACAACAAGCATTGGCGGTTTTGCTGCAAAAATTGTACTTATCTCAGCTGTAATCCTTTTCTTAAGCTATAAGCTTGCAGGATACAAGGGTATTCCTACATCACTTATTTGGATTGTTGTTGTTGTTCTTGCTTATCACTACTTTACAACTAGAACTACAATGGGTCGTTACCTATACGCAGTAGGTGGTAATGAGAAGGCTACACAGCTTTCTGGTATCAACACAAAGAAGGTTTACTTCTTTGCTTACACAAACATGGGATTCTTAACAGCAGTTGCTGGTATCCTTACAGTTGCTCGTTACACAAATGCACAGCCTACATACGGTATGTATTTCGAGATGGACGCAATCGGTGCTTGCTTCATCGGTGGTGCTTCAGCTTACGGCGGAACTGGTTCTGTATTTGGAGCAATCGTTGGTGCCCTTCTTATGGGTGTTATCAACCAGGGTATGTCTATCATGGGTGTAGATGCTAACTACCAGAACGTAGTAAAGGGTCTTGTACTTTTAGTTGCTGTTATCTTTGACGTAATGTCTAAGAGAGAGAATAAGTAGGAAGGGAGGAACAAAAAGTGGCAGACAAAATTTTAAATGTAATCAAGAATAATACAATGCTCATTGTACTGATCATAGTTGTTCTCTTCTTTAATATTTCAACAGGCGGCAAAATGCTCCAGCCTAGTCAGTTCAATGCTTTAATTACACAGAACGCATACGTTTATGTTCTTGCAACTGGTATGCTCATGTGTATGCTTACTGGTGGTAATATCGATCTTTCCTGCGGTTCTTTCGTATGTTTCGTAGGTGTTGTAGGTGCAAAGATTATGACAAGCCTTATGGCTGGTGGCATGGATCCACTTGTAGCAACAATCATCGGTATTCCAGCAATGCTTCTTATTGGTGTTATTTATGGATGTATTTTAGGATACGTTATCGCATACATGAACATTCCACCTTGGATTGCAACCCTTGCAGGTTTCCTTGCTCTTAGAGGTCTCGGTGTTGCATTGATGGATGGTGCTTCTAGTATCAGTAACCTTCCAGAGAACTTCTGTGTACTCTTCACAGGAAAGCTCAACGACTTCTTCGGTGGTCCAAGAATCGGTGGAGTTCAGTACAATCTCACAAGTATTGTGATTGCTGTTGCAGCAGCAGTTATATTTGTACTTTTAACTTTAAGAGAGCGTAAAAACAAGCTTGCTAAGGGATATGAGGTTTCAAGTTTCACATCATTAGTTGTTAGACTTGTACTTGTTTGCTTCGTAATCTTACTTTTCGGTTACAAGTACTCACTTGCAGGTGGCGTTCCTTATCCACTTATCTGGGTGGCTGTAATTGTACTTATCTACAATTTCATTACATCTAAGACTGATATTGGACGTTACTTCTACACAATCGGTGGAAACTCAGAGGCAACTCGTCTTTCTGGTATCGATACAAAGAGAATCATGTTCTTAGCTTACATGAACATGGCTGTACTTACAGTAATCTCTGCATTCATTACAATGGCTCGTTATAAGTCAGCTAATTCAACAGCTGGTCAGAACTACGAGATGGATGCTATCTCAGCTTGTGTAGTTGGTGGTGTTAGTGCATACGGTGGAAGCGGTACTATTTTCGGTATGATTATCGGTGCTACTCTTATCGGTGTAATCAACATTGGTATGTTCCTTATGAACATCGATGCAAACTGGCAAAAGATTGTTAAGGGTGTTGTACTTCTCGGTGCAGTAGTATTCGAAATCCTTAATAATAAGAAGAACGCTACAAAGTAATAACTAGTTTATTTTCTTCATTTTGTTCTCTTATATTTGGCCTGCAGGTTTCCTGTGGGCCTTTTTTATTTAATAGGATATTCCTAATATGAAATGAAAACGAGCTTGCTAGGATTTGGAATTTGAAAAGAACAATAATTTGACAGAAAAAGTAAAAAATAATAGTAGAAATATTCAGAAAAAGTGGGATAATATACTTAATTATCATAATAATTTCACAATAGTGGACGATAATATCATTAGAGGGTTTTCCCAATGAAAGGAGTGGATTACATGAAAGGACGTACTAAAAAGTTAATACAGACATATCTTGTACTATTACTCCTAGTGTTCACTTGGTTTGGTGGCGCTTTTAAAGTAATGGCAAAGTCGTCTCCAAGAGTTATTGTTATTGATCCTGCATTTCAGGAAGTGGCTGATGATTCCAAGGAACCTGTAGGTCCAGGTGCTTTTAGAACTAGTGATGAGGCAAGTTCAGGTAATGTTGGAGCAACAACAGGATATCCTGAGTATGAGTTGACACTTCAGGTGGCATTAAAGCTTAAGGCAGATCTTGAGAATGCAGGCTATGAAGTAATTCTCACACGTTCATCTAACGATGTAAATATCAGCAATAGCGGACGTGCTATGATAGCAAATATGTTTGAAGCTGATTTATTTATAGTGGTAAGTGCAAAGGAAGATGGAAATGGTTCATCTGGCGTTCAGGTTGTTTGCCAGTCAGAGGACAATCCTTATAATTACGGAAATTACGAAGATGGCAGACTTTTGTCAGATACAATACTTGGTTCTGTAAAGGCAGCCGGTTCTAGAGCTCGAATAGTAGAAGATGATGATATGGCAGTAATGAACTGGTGCCAAGCTCCTAGCACAGTAGTTGAAATTGGCTCCCTTGCCAATGAAGACGAAGAAGAGAAATTACTTAATGTTGATTATCAGCAGGAACTTGCTGACGGAATCGCCGCTGGCGTAGACAGCTATTTCACACAGAGGTAAATAAATATAAATATTTGAAAAGCCCCTATGTAGCTTGATAGCTACTTAGGGGCTTCTTTATAATATAAACACAAAACACATTATCGATGATTAAACCTCTAAATATATTGACTGGTTATTATAAATGAGCGATAATATATTTGCTTGTTTTGTAGGGTAAAATATAAAAATTGGAGGACTAGAAGTTTGAAAAGGATTATGCAAAGAGTGGTTGTGTCAATAGTTTTAACCACGGTATTTTTCTTATCGCAAATTATTTATAGTTATGCGGAAGAAATTGAATTAACAGAAGTTTCTGTGGATGAGGTCTCTGCTATTGATGATAATAGTACTATAAATGAGGCGGAGACATCTGTTAGCAATAATATAGATAATAGTGATGAATTTGAAGAGACTGATAATTCTGAAGAGGATTTTTCTGAAGAAAAAAACGAAGTTGAGGCTGAAGAAGATTTTCCATTAGTAGATGTGGATAATTATCTTTCTTACGGAGAAACGTGGTCTGATTCTAATGAAGAGTATACTTATGAGTTTGAAATTGATTATTCAAATATGGAAAAGGCTACTGTTTGTTTGGTAAGAACTGGTCTAGTTAATTCAGCTATAACTATTTTTGATGAAAATGGGAATAAATTATATAACGTTGAAACGAGTGCTAATTATGGTCGAAAATGGGTAAATTTGACTAATAATTCTGAAGAAGCGATAGAAAGATACACTATAAAAGTTAAGCCAGTTGATTATAGCAAAAGAAAAACCGCATCGTTTAAATTGATGATTGGAAATCAAGTTGACGCAGAAAAAATGATGAGCGGAATGGAAAATGCAGTAGAATTAGATAAATACTATGAGCCATACTTAAATTTTGTAAGAAATGAATATTTGCCAAATAATTACGAATGCTTTTATAAAGTTACAAATTCTTCATCAAGCATTCTAACTATTTTATTTAAGACTGACGATATAAGATTTAGAGTGTATGATTCAAATGGAGTTCTTTTGCAGGATTCTAATAATCCCAATCTAACAGAAAGCATTCATAGAACTGACTTTGTTGGGCACTCTTGGAAATGCGCAGAAAAAGAAGATTTAACACACGTATTTAATGGTTCAGGTCCGTATTATATAGGATTATATAATCTAAAACCATCTAATGAAAATACGTTGATTAAAGATTATTATTTAATTGCTTACGGTGATCCTATGATGTGCAGTGGGAGTACCACTGTAATGCCATGGAATACTATTAATATTAATTCACAAAGATATGTACAAACTTCATTTGATGTAACTGATAGTTCTATTCCAACAACTGCTAAGGCTACTAAAATTACTTATAGTGGAGCAGTGGGTTCAAGTATACAGTACTGGAGGGTGATGTCACCGGATGAAAGTTCATGGACATCAAGTAAGTCGTATGAACCTGGAATTAACATTTATTATTCACATGGTTCATTATTTAATTCGTCAGTACATGGTAGATGGAATGTATCTTTTTTAGCATCTAAAACATCAAGAATAAATACAATATCACCATACTATACTATTTATTATTATTATGAATATGGAGATTAAATCATGAATAATATTGAATCCATTAGTTATAGTACATCGTCAAAATATATTACTAAGACCAGTTCAGAGGAAGTAAAATCATTAGATATATATAAGAATGATTATTCAGAGGCGGAACGAAATGCTATTTTCAATGTTGATTTATATAATAATTATAATGATTGGAATATAGTAGTAAATAGAGGACCTGCTGTTATGGCAAATTCCTTGGGAGATAGAATTTTTGAGGATTCTTCAAAAATTATCCAAGAATATTTTGAGGGAGAGAAGACGGCTGAAGATGTTGAAAAATTCATGTCTGAGTGCTGTGATTTAATGATTGAATATCAAACTTACGTAACTCCCGAAAATACATTATCAGATTCGGACAAGGAAGAGATTGTTGGGGCGATTTATTCGTTGTTCTCCTTCCGGAATACAGTACAGGGGGTTGCTTATTGTTCAAAACTAGGGAATGAACTAAATAAACAATATGAATCGAATGATACCAATTATGTGTATTATGATGCAGATGTTTATTATAATTGGAAGCAATTATCCCAAAAATTAACTTCTTCGGCTAACAAGGTTGTTGATGATGTACTAGGATATGAAATCAATATTATAAAACATAGTAAAAAATATCCGGATAATGGATTTAATTTACAGTGGAATTTTGATGCTGCTTTAGGAAAACAGGTGGCGTCTTTATTAGATACGGACATAGAGCCACCTAAAGGATTTAAATTTTTATTTAAAGATATGTCAAGAGCTGATAATATGACAGATGGTTTAATGATACATTGTCCCTCGAGAATATGGAGTGGTGATTTGGTAGATGAATTAACAATTTCCTTATCACTTCCTAAGGCGGGAGATGCTGATTATTTGGGTGGTTTTATGAACCTAGAGGAACTACAAAATAAATATAATTTTAGTAATAAAGAATATGATTTCTTAAAGAATATACAAGTGTTTACTCGTTTATATGGGATTAAGAATTATGATTCATTAAGGAATACTTTAAAAGCTGTACAAAACAAGCATTTTAATTAAAAGAGAAGTCTACCAGTCATAGCTGGTAGACTTCGTGTTTTTATATTATTATATTTCTTCGCCGTTGAGCATGAATGTCTCATCTGGTTCGATAGGTACGCAGACACATTTCTTGCCGTCTACAATGGCAGTGGTTACAGAGGCAGCCTTGTCATCGGAAACCTTAACTACGATGTCAGGAAGCTTTCCCTCAGAAGTAACTCCTGTGGCTTCCTTAAGTTGCTGAGTAAGGTCTACAACGCGCTCCTTAAGGACGTTTTTCTCAAGGCGAAGCTCATTGTTTTTAAGAGCTTTTTCATCTAAAAGTTCATCTGCAAGTGGAAGAGCAGTCTCAAAATAGTTTTCAAAGTTGGCCTGAATCTTTTCGACCTTCATATCAGAAAGTCCTGAGTCAGTAAGGATGTTTGCAACATCCTGAGGCTCTAAGATGATTGGCTCATCCTCGCCAAGTCGCTCAGTTTCTACTGTAATAAAATCTGAAAGATTCTGCTGAATATCTAATTTCTTTTCGATTGTTTCTTCTGTTTCCTCGCCAAGAGCCTGATCAAGCATATTGTTGAATGCGTTCTTTTTCTGAGTAGAAGTCTTTTTAGTGCCACAGCCGATGCAGTTTTCCCAGAACTCTACGTGAGGCTCCTTTGTGTTTTTAGTGTAAGCAAGGCATGCATGTAAATCAGTAGAGCGCTCTGTGAAGCAAGGGAAAGTAAAGGCGGTATCAACAGGTCCTACAACCCAGTCTCTGATACGAGCACCGATTCTATTTTCGTCCTCGCGGTATCCAAGACCTGGCTTTGAAAGCTGTACTGGGCAGATAGCGCAGATGATATAGTCGTATACTTCCTCAGACTCATCAAGCATCAAATCATCTGTTGTCTTAACTGGAATATCATAGGTATCGTGGTAAAGAAGAATAAGGAAATTACCTACAAAATCATATGACTCGATAATTCTGTTGTAGTATTCAATGAGAAGCTTCTCATCCTGAAGACGGCTCTCGCGAAGTCTCATTAATAAATCATGTCCGCTACCTTCGATTTCCTCACTAGGGTCAAATGGAAGCTCAAGAAGATTGTTACCAACTGTTCCTGAAAGGGATTTGTTAGCAATTTCAAGATACTTGTGGAATTCTTCATCTTCAAGATTAAGAAAAGTCTCCTTGAAAGTGAGGACCATTTCCTTGTTGGCATCTACATAGCAACCTACCATTTTGTCAAAGTTACAATTATCCTTTTTAAAACGTCTTTTTATCTCGTTAATTTCTTTTTTATTCAATTTTTTCACGCTTTCTTCAAAAAAATATATTATTCTCGTATATAGGATATATGTGTCAAATTCGGCTTATGATTTGCACATATTTTAAACGATCAACTTCAATTATATGGACTTGTGAAAAGTAGTTCAAGAGTGAAATTGATTATAAAAAACAAATGGTTTATTATTGTTGTATAAAATATAATTTTTTATTTGGAGGAGCAAATAATGAACGGGGTACAAATTAAAAGAGCTAACAAGATTTTACTAATTGTTTTATTGGTATCGAGCTTCTTGCTTATTGTGGGCAATTTCTCGCAGCTACAATTTGCGGTAGATTTCGCTCCATATCGAAGCATCCTTCCTATTATAATGTGCGTAATAGGAATAGTATGTTATATTGTCTTGTATTTTTCTAATAAGGAATCTCTTAGACTTGAGAGAATTGGCACGGGCTGGTTTTTCTTAACATATACAGCTTGTCTTATGTTGGGACAGGGCAATTCACCATTCCCATTCTATATTCCAGTTTTAATGGTAATCTTAATTATGCTTGACGCACCATTTGTAAAGCTGGCAGCAATTTGGGGATTGGTTGTAAATGTTATTAGAGGTATGTCCATGTTTGCTACAGCTGCTGAACCAACAGCGGTAGCAGATGTAGTTATGATTGAGATAATCGTATCTATCTGCGCAACAGTTGGCGCCTTAAACGGAATCAAGCATTTGAAGATGCTTCTTGATGAAAATACAGGAGAGATTCAGCTTCAGGTTGAAAAGAGTGACAGGCTCATTGGCAAAACAAGAGATACTTCCAGAGTGGTTTCTGATTTAATGAAGGAAAGCCAGGATAGCATCCAGTCAGTACAGAAGGAAGTTGAGGCTATCAGCCGAGCCCTTAATGAGATTTCTCTTGGAACAACTGGTGCAGCAGAGGCTATCGAGAGCCAGTCTAGCAGAGTTGTTGATATTCAGGAACTTATAGATGGTATTTACACTCAGATTCAGGAGCTTGTAGATATTGCTAAGGAATGCATGACTGAGATTAAAGAGGGTGCAGATGCTGTAGAGTATTTGCAGACTAGCACCGAGAAATCTAAGTCTTCTAGTGAGGAGATGAAGGTAGCTGCAGGCGAGATGATGGATAGAGCCTCAGCTGTTAGAGATATTATTAGCATCATCCAGGGAATCAGTGCTCAGACTAATTTGCTTGCTCTTAATGCATCTATTGAGGCTGCTAGAGCTGGTGAGGCAGGCAAGGGCTTTGCCGTTGTTGCAGATGAAATCAGAGCATTGGCAGAGCAGACAAAGGATTCTACAGAGAATATTTCATCTATCCTTGACGAATTATCAAACGACACAGAGCTTGTATCTGAAAAGATTAACGAGACTGTTGAAATCTCAAACGAGCAGGTTGAATACATCGAGATTACAAGAGATAAGTTCTCTATTATCCACGATGGCTTCGACAAGCTTAACAGCAACGTAGACGAAGTAAATAGAAACGTCAACGAGCTTAAGGATAACAACAACAAGATAGTTGAGGAGGTTACAAACCTTTCTGCTACAACAGAAGAGATCTCTGCAAACTGCGAGAATGCTTCTAACAATAGTTCTTCAACAGTATCTGTTGTAAACAACTTTGTGGACCTTATGGACAAGATTGCAAACAAGGTTTATGAGCTGGATAAAAATAACTAGTTGGATTAGTTATAAGTGCTTGACATCAAATGCTTAAATAACTATACTTTAGTCAAATAAAGAAGGGGAACAGTCATGGCATTTACATCTATGCTTAATAATCTCAATAATAACAATAATAATTCCGTGAATAATAATCAGGGAGTTTAATTTTATTGTATTGATGAGATTTGAATGTTCCAGATAAACATGAATTAGAGAGCCTCATCAAGCTAGAGTTTGATGAGGCTTTTATTGTGTCAAGGAGGGGCCCTTTAGGGAAGATTCCTTGATACACAGAACTGCCAATTGCCAGAGGCAATTATTAATGGCAGTTCTTCATTAATCAAAAATGAGGAGAAAAACAATGAGCGTTAAAACCACAGACGTAAGAACACTTTCGAGAAATTTCAAAGATTATGGGGACAAGGAAGTTACTGTTGCTGGATGGGTTCGCAACATGCGTGATTCTAAAACATTCGGTTTCTTGGTACTTGCTGATGGTACTTTCTTCAATCCAGTGCAGGTAGTATTTAATCAGGATAATATCGACAATTTCGATGAGGTTAGACGTCTTAATGTTGGCGCCGCAGTATATGTTACTGGTATTGTTACACTTACACCAGAAGCTAAGCAGCCATTCGAGATTCAGGCTACAAAAATTGAGGTAGAGGGCAAATCAACACCTGACTATCCAATCCAGCCTAAGAGACATACAATGGAATACCTTCGTACACAGACACATCTTCGTCCACGTACAAATACATTCCAGGCAGTATTTAGAGTTCGTTCACTTTGTGCTTATGCAATCCACAAGTTCTTCCAGGAGCGTGATTTCGTATATGTTCATACTCCACTTATTACAGGTTCTGACTGTGAGGGTGCAGGTGAGATGTTCCAGGTTACTACAATGGACCTTAACAACATCCCTAAGACAGAGGATGGAGCAGTTGATTTCTCACAGGATTTCTTTGGCCATGCTACCAACCTTACAGTTTCAGGACAGTTAAATGGTGAGACTTACGCACAGGCATTTAAGAACATCTATACATTTGGTCCTACATTCCGTGCAGAGAACTCTAACACAACTCGTCATGCAGCAGAGTTCTGGATGATTGAGCCAGAGATTTCATTTGCAGATCTTGAGGATGATATGCAGCTTGCTGAGGAGATGATTAAGTTCATCATCAACTATGTATTAGAGCATGCTCCAGAGGAGATGGAGTTCTTCAACAACTTTATCGACAAGGGACTTCTTGATAGACTTCATCATGTAGCTACATCAGACTTTGGCCGCATCACATACACAGATGCAGTTGCAGAGCTTGAGAAGCACAACGACGAGTTTGATTACAAGGTATCTTGGGGCTGTGACCTTCAGACAGAGCACGAGAGATACTTAACAGAGAAAATATTTGGAAAGCCTGTATTCGTTACAGATTATCCAAAGGAAATAAAGGCATTCTACATGAAACTTAACGAGGACGGCAAGACTGTTGCAGCTATGGACTGTCTCGTACCTGGCATCGGAGAAATCATCGGCGGCTCACAGCGTGAGGATGACTACGATGTACTTCTTAAGAGAATGCAGGAGTGTGGACTTAAGGAAGAAGACTACGGATTCTACCTTGACCTTCGTAAATACGGTTCATCTCGTCATGCAGGTTTCGGACTTGGATTTGAGCGTTGCGTAATGTACCTCACAGGAATGGGGAACATCCGTGACGTAATTCCATTCCCAAGAACTGTAGGTAATTGTGATTTATAATCCGTAATCATCATCGACAGAGCATACATATCTTTCTACGACACGCTTTCGCTCTTGTCGTGCTCGTTGCCCTACATAAGATGCTGCTTTGCACCATCTAAGTAGGGACGGCACTTTAAGGTCTTTAGAAAGACATGTATGTCTGCCGTTGAGATTACTCATCTAAATATAGGAGGATACATTAGTTATGAGTAAGATATACATCCCGGATGGGTACGCTTCGGCGTTGGACCTTAAAGAGACACAGATTGCGATTAAGAAGGTAAAGGATTTCTTCCAGGCGCAGCTTACAGCAGAGCTTAACCTTCATCGTGTAACAGCTCCACTTTTTGTAGAGCCAGAATCTGGTCTTAACGACAATTTGAATGGCGTTGAGAGACCTGTTGCTTTCGGTGTTAAGGAGCAGGGCGACAAGGAAGTAGAGGTTGTTCATTCTCTTGCAAAATGGAAGAGAATGGCTCTTGGCAGATATAAATTCAATGTAGGTGAAGGTCTTTACACAGATATGAATGCTATCCGTCGAGATGAGGATACAGATAATATTCATTCGATTTATGTTGACCAATGGGATTGGGAGTGTATAATAGATAAGTCGGCTCGTAACGAGGAGACTCTTAAAAAGTATGTTAAGAGTGTCTATGCAGCACTTAGAGTCACAGAGAAATACATTGCGAATTCTTACGATTATGTTGAGTGTATTCTTCCTGAGGAGATTCACTTTATCACTACACAGGAGCTTGAGGACAGATGGCCAGAGCTTTCATCTAGTGAGCGTGAGTATGAGGCAGCCAAGGAATACGGCGCAATCTTCCTTATGAAGATTGGTGATTTACTTGCTTCAGGCAAGAAGCATGACGGTCGTGCACCTGACTATGATGATTGGCAGTTAAATGGAGATATCATTGTTTACTACCCAGTTGATGATATTTCACTTGAGCTTTCATCAATGGGTATCAGAGTAGACGAGGATAGTCTCAAGGCACAGCTTGACAAGGCTGGATGTCCTGAGAGAGCAGAGCTTCCATTCCAGAAGGCTGTACTTGAGAAGAAATTGCCATATACAATTGGCGGTGGTATTGGTCAGAGCCGTATCTGTATGTTCTTCCTTCGCAAGTGTCATATAGGAGAGGTTCAGTGTTCTTTCTGGCCAGAGAAAGATATTGCTTACGCAGGCGAAAGAGGCGTAATCATTTTATAATTTGAGTTGGCCCCGAAAGGGGCTAATTCTCTGTTTTTTATAAAAACATATTTACTTTAAAACTTTACTGTGCTAAACTATAGGAAAACAAGCACAGTAGTTTTGTGCGTCGTGGGCATACGGTGTCCACTTTTGTTATGTAATGATATTTCCGTGGTTTTCATGGAGTTTATAGTTTGTCGCAAGCATAATAATATGCAGCAATTTAGTTAGTTTTGGAAATTCTGGGTGGGTTATTTATTTTAGTTAAATAGGAGTATATGATTAATGAATAAAAAACTTGAGACAGCAGAAATGGATGAGCTTCTTCGCGCAATACTTAGTCTTGAGACAGTTGAAGAAGCATACGAGTTCTTTGAGGATTTATGTACTGTTAACGAGATGGTTGCCATGAAGCAGCGCTTTGAGGTGGCTAAGATGCTTCGTGAGGAGCGCACATATCAGGACATCGCAGATGAGACTGGTGCTAGTTCAGCTACTATCAGTCGTGTTAATCGCGCATTGAATTATGGCAATGATGGCTATGATTTAGTTCTCAACAGAATCAGTAACGATTAATTGACAATAATATGACCAGGCTTTATGCCTGGTCTTTTTTTACTTAATAGGAAATCACTTTGTTATATCTTTAGAGTTCGTATTTAGATTTCTTTTTCGTTATTTCTGCCATGTAGGCGGCGGTGATGATACCAGTTGGAAGAGCGATGACTGCCATGCCAACGAGAGCTGATATCATAGTAATCAGTCGACCCACTGTGGTAACTGGATAGATGTCACCGTAGCCGATGGTTGTAATGGAAATAGTAGCCCAGTAAAGGGCATCAAAAAAGTTGTTAAACAGATTTGGCTCAAGCTGGAAGATGAGCATTGCCGCACCAAATATGTAAATAATAATAAGGAACAAAACAGCCATAAGCTGGGACTTAACTTTTCTTATTACATTTCTGATGATAATCATTGTCTTAGAGTAGCGAACTAGTTTTAGCATTCGAAAGACTCTGAACAATCTAAGAAGAGAAATGAACCCTGATACAGGTACAAAAAGATAGATGATAGGAATAATAGATAAGAAATCAAAAATTGCCAGGGGTGTAAAAATATATGCTATATAGGCCCTGTAGTTTTGATATCCCATTTTGTAGTCGGCAGTGTAGACTCTGGCAGCGTAGTCAAAGATGAAAAGTATGCTGACAAAGATATCTATTGTCACAAGATAACTGTTCATTTCTTTTACGGTCAGTGGAAGTAGACCTACGATGATTGCTGTTGTCATAAGCCTGTCGTAGGCGCGGCTGGATATATCACCTATGCTGGATACTTCAATTACTTCGTATATGCGTCGTTTAAAATCGTACATAGTAGTCTCCTAGAAAAATCCTTTGTAAAAAGCTATCAGACCAAGAATGGCAAGAGCAGCAGTTATAATATTGCACAAGAAAACAAAGCGTCTCGCCTGCTTGGTTTTATTGCTTTGGATTACGCCGGAATCACTTATGAAATTGTCTGTGTTGTGATCTGCCATATATACCTCACTATTTACTGTTATGGGTTTATAGTAGCATTAGTGTGTGAAAATTCTTTATCTAAATAGTTAAATCTAAAAATAAACTAAATATTTGTTGACATAGGGGTGTGATGGTGCTAATATTACTTCAACACAATAAAGTATTAAACCGATGAGGGAGAAGAGTACCTCTTCATGATGTCTAAGAGAGAGCTGCGATGGTGGGATGCAGTAGGATAGTGATTTGGGAATGGACTCCTGAGGGCGTGAGGAAATAACAGTTTTGTTAGAGTATTGCACGACGTAGGACATACGTTAGTTGTCATGGATATGTTAGTATCCTGTAAGAGCATGGCATAGCCCATGAATTCAAGGTGGCACCGCGGATTAGATTATTCGTCCTTGATAGAAACTAAAGGTTTCTATCAAGGACTTTTTTTGTTTCTATTCAGAGCCAAGTAAATCTTATCTTGAAAAGCTGCTTGCAGCAATTACAAAGGAGGAGAAAAAATGATCAAAGAAGCAATCGTTAAAATCGTTAACAAGGGAGATTTAACATATGATGAAGCGTACGCTGTTATGAATGAGATTATGGATGGTGAGACAAGCCAGACTCAGAATGCAGCATTTTTATCAGCCCTTTCTACTAAGAGTGCTAAGGCTGAGACAACAGAGGAAATTGCAGGTTGTGCAGCAGCCATGAGAGAGCATGCAGTAAAGGTTAACACAGGCATGGAAGTGTTTGAAATCGTTGGAACAGGCGGAGACAATGCACACAGCTTTAATATTTCTACTACATCAGCTCTTGTAGCAGCAGCCGGCGGAATGAAGGTTGCAAAGCACGGCAACAGAGCAGCTTCATCTCTTTGCGGAACAGCTGATTGTCTTGAGGCTCTTGGGGTTAACATTGCTCAGGACCCAGACAAGTGTGTAGAGCTTCTTGATAAGGTAGGAATGTGCTTTTTCTTTGCTCAGAAATATCACACATCAATGAAGTACGTTGGTGCTATCAGAAAGGAACTTGGTTTTAGAACAGTATTTAATATTTTAGGACCACTTACCAATCCAGCTACTCCATCCATGCAGCTTTTAGGTGTTTATGATGAGTATTTAGTAGAGCCACTAGCTCAGGTACTTATTAACCTTGGCGTAAAGCGCGGCATGGTTGTATATGGTATGGATAAGCTTGATGAGATTTCAATGAGTGCTCCGACAAAGGTTTGTGAGATTAAGGACGGATGGTACAAGACATACATTATCGAGCCTGAGGATTTTGGTTTTTCAAAGTGCACAAAGGATGAGTTAAAGGGCGGTACACCAGAGGAAAATGCAAAAATCACAAGAGAGATTTTAAATGGTGCAAAGGGACCTAAGAGAGATGCAGTTCTTATGAATGCAGGTGCTTCACTTTACATCGGAGGCAAGGCAGATTCATTTAAAGAAGGAATTGAGCTTGCAGCAAGCATCATCGATTCAGGTAAGGCTCTTGAGACATTAGAGAAGTTTATTATAGTTAGCAATGAAATCAAGGAAGATTCTTCAGCTAGCGAAGCAAAGACAAGTGCAGTTTAGGAGATGTTTATGAATATACTTGATGAGCTGGCAGAATATGCAAAGGTACGAGTAAAAGAGGCCAAAGAGATTAGACCACTTGATGTAGTTAAGACCGAGGCATTATCAAAACCAAAGGGTGATTTTGAATTTGAAAAAGCCCTGAAAAAAGATGGAATGAGTTTCATATGCGAATGCAAAAAGGCATCTCCATCAAAGGGAATAATAGCCGAGGAATTTGATTATCTTACAATTGCAAAGGATTATGAGGCCGCTGGAGCTGATTGCATTTCAGTTTTGACAGAGCCAAAGTGGTTCTTAGGAAGTGATCAGTATCTACAGGAAATCACAGACGCAGTTAGCATTCCTGTTATCCGAAAGGATTTTACAGTAGATGAATACATGATTTACGAGGCTAAGCTACTTGGTGCCAAGGCAGTACTTCTCATTTGCGCAATCCTGACAGAGGAGCAGATAAGAGAGTATATTCGTATATGCGATACACTTGGAATAAGCGCTTTGGTTGAAGCTCATGATGAGGCAGAGATTCAGATAGCTGTCCACGCAGGAGCTAGAGTGATTGGAGTGAATAACAGAAATCTCAAGGATTTTTCAGTTGATACTTCAAACAGCAGACGCTTGAGACAGATGATACCTGAGGATGTAGTTTTTGTTTCAGAAAGTGGAATCAAGGACGCTAGCGATATAGAGCTTTTAAATGAAGCTAAAGTAGATGCAGTTTTAATTGGTGAGACATTGATGAAGGCCCAGGATAAGGCCGCTAAGCTAAAGGAATTAAGAGGGAATTGATATGACAGCAATTAAATTATGTGGACTTACAAGAGAAGAAGACATTAAAAAGGCAAATGAAGTAAAGCCAGAATATGTCGGATTTGTTTTCTACGAGAAAAGTAGAAGAAAAGTATCAAAGGACCAGGCTAAGAAATTTAGAGCAATGCTTAATCCTGAAATCAAAACAGTAGGTGTTTTTGTGGATGCTAATCCAGTGGAAATCGAGGATTTATTCCAGGAGAAGATCATTGATGTGGCTCAGCTTCATGGAAATGAGGATGAGGAATATATCAAGGAGCTTCAGGATAAGAGCATTCCAGTAATCAAGATGTTTAAGGGTGATTCTCCTGAAGAATTGCTTAAGGCAGAAAAATCCAGCGCGGACATGGTTATGTTTGATGCAGGCAAGGGCGAGGGCAATACTTTAAACTGGAACCTTCTTACATATGTAGAGCGACCATTTATTTTAGCTGGTGGCCTCAATCAGGAAAATGTAGCAAAGGCTATAAAGGCAACCAATCCTTATGCTGTTGATGTCAGCACAGGTATTGAAACTGATAAATTAAAAGATGGACAGAAGATGAAAGAATTCGTAAATGCGGTAAGAGAGGATGCAAAAGTGGTGAAAAGCAAGGGCAGATTTGGTATCCACGGTGGACAGTATATTCCTGAGACACTGATGAATGCAGTAAATGAGCTTGAAGAAGCATACAATCATTATAAAGATGACCCAGAGTTCAATCGTGAGCTCAAGGACTTACTTGACAATTATGCAGGCCGTCCAAGCCTTCTATATTATGCAGAAAAGATGACAAAGGATCTTGGTGGAGCCAAGATTTATCTTAAGAGAGAGGATTTAAATCACACAGGTTCTCACAAGATTAACAATGTATTAGGTCAGGCTCTTCTTGCAAAGAAGATGGGTAAGACAAGACTTATTGCAGAGACAGGTGCAGGTCAGCACGGTGTTGCAACTGCAACAGCAGCAGCTCTCCTTGGAATGGAATGTGTCATTTTCATGGGAGAGGAAGATACTAAGCGCCAGGCACTTAACGTATATAGAATGAAGCTTTTAGGTGCAGATGTAGTGCCAGTAACTAGCGGTACAGCTACACTTAAAGATGCGGTTTCAGAGTGCATGCGTGAGTGGACTACAAGAATCGATGATACACATTATTGCCTTGGCTCTGTTATGGGACCACATCCATTCCCTACAATCGTTAGAGATTTCCAGGCTGTTATTTCAAAGGAAAGCAGACAGCAGATTTTAGAGGTAGAGGGTAGACTTCCTGATGCAGTTATCGCTTGCGTTGGTGGTGGTAGCAATGCTATGGGAAGCTTCTATCACTACATCGGTGATGAGGGAGTTAAGCTCATCGGATGTGAGGCTGCAGGTAGAGGTATTGATACATTTGAGACAGCGGCAACGGTTAATACTGGTAAGGTAGGTATTTTCCATGGTATGAAGTCATATTTCTGTCAGGATAAATATGGTCAGATTGCTCCAGTTTACTCTATTTCAGCAGGTCTTGATTATCCTGGTGTTGGACCAGAGCATGCTTATCTTCATGATATTCATAGAGCAGAGTATGTGCCAGTTACAGACGTAGAGGCTGTAGAGGCTTTTGAATACATTGCAAAGACAGAAGGAATCATTGCAGCTATCGAGAGTTCTCATGCTATTGCATATGCTAGAAAGCTTGCTCCTACAATGGACAAGGACCAGATTATTATTGTTACAGTTTCAGGCCGCGGTGATAAGGACTGCGCAGCAATTGCCCGCTATAGAGGGGAGGACATCTATGAGTAAGATTACAGAAGCATTCAACAAAAAAGCATTTATCCCATTTATCACATGCGGAGATCCAGATTTAGATACAACAAAAGAAATCATAAAAGAATTGGCTGCAAATGGCGCTGATTTAATTGAGCTTGGCATACCATTTTCTGACCCAACAGCTGAGGGACCAGTAATTATGGAGGCCAATATCAGAGCTCTTAAAAACAACATTACTACAGATGATGTATTTGAAATGGTAGCGGAAGTAAGCCCTACTGTTTCTACACCACTTGTATTTATGACATATGCCAATGTGGTTTACTCTTATGGAATCGACAGATTCTTCGAGAGATGTCAGGACACAGGAATCTGCGGAATCATTTTACCTGACGTACCATTTGAGGAAAAGGCAGAGTTTGAGGATGCTGCAGCAGAGTATGGAGTAGAGTTTATCTCAATGGTTGCTCCTACTTCTGAGGACAGAATCGACAAGATTTCTGCAGATGCCAAGGGATTTATTTATATCGTTTCAAGCCTTGGAGTTACAGGTGAGCGTTCTAAAATCAATAGCAACATCAAGGCAGTAGTTGAGCGAGTTCGCAAGAATACAGATGTACCTTGTGCAGTAGGATTTGGTATTTCTACACCAGAACAGGCTGCAGAGATGGCTGATATTGCAGATGGTGCAATTGTTGGTTCTGCCATTGTGAAAGTGGTAGCTGAGTATGGCAAAGAAGCACCACAACAGGTAGGAAAGTTCGTAAAATCAATGAAAGAGGCTTATCATGTTTCCTAGTATCGAAGAAGTAGTACGACTTGCAAAGACAAAAGAATACAAAAGAATTCCAGTTGCTATAGAGATGCTTTCAGATAGCCTTACCACTATTGAGGCAGTGCGCATTTTAAGAAATGCAAGTCATCAGTGCTATCTTCTTGAAAGTGCTAGTCAGACAGAGACCTGGGGAAGATATTCATTCTTAGGATTCAATCCTAAAATGGAAATTACCTGCCAGGATGGAGTTGTCTCTATCAAGGAGAATAGTGGTAACAGCAAGACACTAATCGAAGAGAGAAAAGTGGCTCACCCAGGAGAGATTTTACGAGAGGTCATCAAGAAATATAAGTCTCCTACAATCCAGGGACTTCCTACATTTACAGGCGGTCTGGTAGGATATTTTTCTTATGATTACATCAAATATAGTGAGCCAAAGCTAGTTCTTGAGAATCATGGTGAGGATGAATTCAAGGACATGGATTTGATGCTCTTTGATGATGTAATAGCCTTTGATAATTTCAGACAGAAAATATATTTAATTACAGGTATTTCCCTTGATGGAGTTTCAGATAAGGAAAGCGATATCGCTTCTGAATACGAGGATGCGAATCATAGACTTGAGGCTCTTAAGGATATTCTCACAAAGGGAAAGAAAAAAGAATTTGAGCCTCTTAAGCTAGACTCACAAATCCAGCCAAAGTTTACAAAGGCTGAGTATGGAAATATGGTGGAGAAGGCCAAGAACTATATTAAGGAAGGTGATATTTTCCAGGTGGTTCTTTCTAATCCACTTACTGCAAAAGCAAGTGGAAGTCTATTTGATGTGTACAGACTTCTTAGAGCTAGCAATCCATCGCCATATATGTTCTATTTTTCAAGTGATGACATTGAAATAGCAGGAGCATCACCTGAGACACTTGTCAAGGTGGAGCAGCGAAAGGTAAGCACTTTCCCTCTTGCTGGTACAAGACCAAGAGGAAAAAATCAGGCTGAGGATGAGGCACTGGAGGCAGAGCTTCTTGCAGATGAAAAAGAGCGAGCAGAGCACAATATGCTTGTGGATTTAGGTCGTAACGATATTGGAAAAATCAGTCGAATTGGCTCTGTAAATGTTGAAAAGTACATGGGGATTGAGCGATATTCTCATGTAATGCATATAGGTTCAACAGTTGTTGGAGAGCTGGCCGAGGACAAGGATGTAATCGATGCGGTAGATGCCATCCTTCCAGCTGGTACACTTTCTGGTGCGCCTAAATTTAGAGCCTGTGAGATTATCGAGGAGCTGGAGCAAAGCAAGCGAGGCATCTATGGTGGAGCGCTTGGATACATTGATTTCTCAGGAAATCTAGATGTGTGTATCGCCATAAGACTTGTTTATAAGAAAAATGATAGTATATGCATTCGCTCAGGAGCTGGTATCGTATTTGATTCTGTACCAGAAAAGGAAGCTGAAGAATGCATTAACAAGGCCAAGGCTGTAGTGAAGGCTGTGGAGCAGGCCGAGGGAGGATTAGAATGATTTTATTAATTGATAACTATGATAGTTTTTCATATAACTTGTATCAATTGATAGGTGACATCGAGCCTGATGTGAGAGTTGTGAGAAATGATGAACTCAGTATACAGGACATTGAAAAGCTGAATCCTAGCCAGATTATCATTTCCCCAGGGCCAGGTCGTCCAATTGATGCTGGAATATGCGAGGAGGTAATAGCTCATTTTGCAGGCAAGATTCCTATTCTCGGTGTGTGTCTTGGCCATCAGGCTATCTGCGAGACATTTGGTGCCGAGATTACCTATGCTAAGGAGCTTAAGCATGGCAAGCAGTCTAGGGTAAAGATAGACAAGGAGTGCAAGGTATTTAGAGGTCTTCCAGATGAGATAAAGGTAGCTAGATATCATTCTCTTGCAGCAGATACTAACACACTTCCAGGCAATCTACAGGTGGTTGCATTATCTGATGACAATGATGTGATGGCTGTAAAACACAAGGATTACGAAGTATATGGATTACAGTTTCATCCAGAGTCTATTTTGACTCCAAATGGCAAGCAGATGTTAGAAAACTTCCTTATGGCATAATTAAATAGTGATGGAAGAGAATAGGATAGAGATTTAATCCTATTTTCCACGTGTCAATTATGATAAAATCTAAGATGTGGTTTTGGTAACTACATCTTATTTTTTTGACTAAGTATCTTATGGTGAGGTGGGAAATGGATAATTCAAAAAAGAGACTTAATGATATATTGCGTCAGCTGGCAGAGATAGATTATGTGCATCCTGAGGATATTCCTAATATTGATTTATACATGGATCAGGTGCTGACATTTTTGAATCAGGAGCTTGGTACTGTCCGAGAGGTTAATGAGGACAAGGCTATGACCAAGACCATGATTAACAACTACACCAAGAATCAGATTCTGCCACCACCTGAGAAAAAGAAATATTCTAGGGAGCATATGCTCAATTTGATTTTTATCTATTATTTCAAGAATTTCCTTGGGCTCAAGGATATCAAGAGTATATTAGACCCAATAAATGCCAAATATTACGGTGATAGTGAGGGCGTTGATTTCTTTGACATCTACTGCAATATGGTAGGCTACGAGCACACTGTTGCCAAGGAAGTTACAAAGGATATTATTAAAAAATATAATTTCAGCCGTGCGGTGTTTGAGGAGGAGGATGAAGAGAGCAAGGATATTTTACAGGACTTTACATTTATCTGCCTTCTTTCATTTGACGTGTTCGTAAAGAAGATGATGATAGAGCAGTATATTTCTGACCGCAGGAAAGAGGAAGAGGAGCAGGCGGATAAATCTGAGGACAGTGAAGCTAAGACAGAGGAATCACAGAAATAAATTGTTCTTTATACAAAGCATTATAAAGGTAGCATGAGATTTAATTCTATGTTACAATAATAGAACAAATTTTCGAAAATCTGCCATGGGTTCTATGGTAGATTTGCCATCTCTGGGGAGCTTACAGTGGAGATGGTTCAATACTTTTTTAGTAAGGATAATAATTAGTTATGGATTTAAGTATGTTAAATGATAGGCAACGAGAAGGTGTTGAGACTACTGAGGGCCCAGTTCTTATTTTGGCTGGCGCCGGCTCAGGAAAGACTAGGGTTTTGACACATCGAGTTGCTTATTTGATTGAGCAGGGAGTGATGCCATACAACATCATGGCCATTACTTTCACTAATAAAGCAGCCCGTGAGATGAGAGAGCGTATTGATAATATAGTAGGATTTGGTTCAGATGGTGTATGGGTAGCCACATTCCATGCTTCTTGTGTTCGCATTCTCCGTCGTTTCTGCGAGAATCTTGGACAGGGATACTCTAGCAATTTTACAATTTACGATACAGATGATTGCAAGACCCTTATGAAGGAGGTATGCAAGTATCTTCAGATTGATACTAAGCAGTTCAAGGAGCGTACTTTTTTAAATGTGATTTCCGATGCGAAGAATAAATTGATTGGGCCAGAGGAATTCACTAATCGTGCAATGGGAGATTATAATATGTCCCGTCAGGCTACAGTCTATAGAGAGTACCAGGCTAGACTTCGTCAGAATAATGCATTTGATTTTGATGATTTGATTATGAAGACAGTAGAGCTTCTCAAGCTTGATGGAGATGTGAGAGCTTACTACAATGACAAGTTCAAATACATCATGGTAGACGAGTATCAGGATACCAATGCAGCTCAGTTTGAGCTTGTGCGTTTGCTTACTGGAGCCGCTCAGAATATCTGTGTGGTTGGTGATGATGACCAGTCTATTTACAAATTCCGTGGCGCTGACATTTACAATATTCTCAACTTTGAGGAGCATTTTCCTGGGGCTCATGTAATAAAGCTTGAGCAGAATTACCGTTCTACAGGCAATATTTTGGAGGCGGCTAATTCTGTTATTGCCAACAATGAGGGACGTAAGGAAAAGGCACTTTGGACAGAGGCAGAATCCGGAGACAAGATTACATTCCAGCAGTTTGACAGTGCATACGAGGAGGCTAGCTATATAGCTGGTAATATTGGCGGTCTAGTTAGAAAAGGCGAGGCAGATTACAGAGATTGTGCTGTTTTATATCGTACTAACGCTCAGTCACGTCTTATAGAGGAAAAGATGATTTATGAGGGCATCCCTTATAAAATTGTAGGTGGCGTTAATTTCTATAGCCGTAAGGAAATCAAGGACGTACTGGCTTATTTGAAGACAGTTGATAACGGCAGTGATGATATTTCTGTTCAGCGTATTATCAATATTCCAAAGCGTGGAATTGGTGCTACAACTATTGCAAAGGTATCTGATTTTGCAAGAGAGCATGGACTTAATTTCTATGAGGCATTAGTTCACTGCGAGGATATTCCATCTATTGGGAAGGCAGCCACTAAGATTCAGGGATTTACCAGCCTCATTGAAAAGCTTCGCAAGATAGCCGCAGAGGAGTCTGTATCTGCTCTTGTGGAGGAGATTTTAGATCAGACTGATTATGTTGCTGAACTTAGAGCTGAGGGCACAGACGAGGCTAAGGCACGTATTGAAAATATCGACGAGTTGCTTACTAAGGCAGTAGCCTATGAAAAGGATACTAGAGATGATGGTGGTGAGCCTACACTTTCTGGATTCTTAGAGGACGTGGCTCTCGTTGCAGATATTGATAGCTATGAGGAGAGTGACAACTATGTTGTGCTTATGACTCTCCATGGCGCTAAGGGACTTGAGTTCCCTAGAGTATATATGGCAGGCATGGAGGATGGATTGTTCCCTGGTCAGGGGGCTATTTTCGATGGCGGCGGAGCAGATTCTGAGCTTGAAGAAGAGCGACGCCTTGCCTATGTAGGAATCACTCGTGCCAGAGAGCATCTTACTATGACAGCAGCCCGCATGAGGATGATTAGAGGCGAGACATCTTTCCACAAGATTTCTCGATTTGTAAAAGAGATTCCAGAGAGCCTTGTACAGGGCAATCTTTGGGAGCCAAAGCCTATGGATGATTATTCTAGCACTCCTATTGGTGAGTACTCGGTATATCAGAAGCCAACAGGATTTGGTAAGCCATTTGCTGCATCTACAAGCTATGGCAGCGCAGGCTCTACTGCATCCACTGGCAAGGGTAGCTACAGCGCTAGCAGATTTTCTGTTGGCAGCTCTACTACTGCAGTTGCCAATAAAAATGGCACTAAGATAGAAAAAGCTGAGCTTGACTACGGCATTGGAGATCGTGTCAGCCATATTAAATTTAAAGAAGGTACAGTAAAGGATATCATCGATGAGGGCCGCGACTACGAGGTTACGGTAGAGTTCGATGGTGCGGGCGTGAAGAAGATGTTCGCATCCTTTGCTAAATTAAAAAAGATTTAGATAGAGGTATATATGAAGCGTGGAGATATAGTTCAGGGAAAAGTAGTTAAGGTTTCTTTTCCTAACAAGGGAATAATAGAGACAGCCGAGGGAGACCGCCTTAGGGTTAAGGGAGTACTTCCAGGTCAGACTGTGTCTGTGAGAGTCAAAAAGTCATCAAAGGAAAAGGCCCAGGGCAATTTGCTTTCTGTAGATGCACCATCTCCACTTGAGATGGACGCCCCTGCATGTGTTCATTTTGGCAGATGTGGTGGGTGTACATACCAGTCTCTTTCCTATGAGAACCAGCTTAAAATAAAAGAGGACATGATACATGATCTCATGGTTCCTGTGATTGGTGAAGATGTTTGGAATGATACATACGAGGGTATCAAGGCCAGTCCAAATCAATTTGAATACAGAAATAAAATGGAATTTTCATTTGGAGATGAGGTCAAGGATGGACCTCTTACTCTTGGCATGCATAAAAAGGGCAGCTTCTATGATGTTGTGACAGTTGACGGTTGCCAGATTATCGACTCTGATATGAGACAGGTTCTCACCATCACTTTAGATTATTTTGCTAGATCTAATCAGCCATACTATCGCAAGAATACACATGAGGGATATCTGCGTCATCTTCTAGTTAGAAAAGCAGCTAAGACAGGCGAGATTCTTGTTGACTTGGTTACTAGCACTCAGATTTCATCCCTGTATGAGATTGCACTTTTAGAGGGATGGAAGCAGGAGCTTTTAGCTGCAACATGGACGGGACAGATTGCAGGTATTCTTCATACTAAAAATGATAGACAAGCAGATGTGGTTGCAGATGAGGGCACAGAGATTTTATACGGCCATACTTCTTTCAAGGAAGAGATTCTTGGACTTTCATTTACAATTACACCATTTTCATTTTTCCAAACTAATTCACTTGGTGCAGAGGTTCTCTATAGCACAGCTAGAGACTTCATTGCAGCAGGGGCAGATGGCGCAGAAGTATACGACCTCTATTCTGGCACAGGTACTATTGCGCAGGTTATTGCACCTGCAGCTAAGCACGTAACAGGTGTTGAGATAATTGCAGAGGCAGTAGAGGCTGCAAAAGAAAATGCTAAGCTTAACAACCTTGATAACTGCGATTTCATAGCAGGAGACGTACTGAAGGTTCTCGATGATATCACTGAAAAGCCAGATTACATTATCCTAGACCCACCACGAGATGGAATCCATCCAAAGGCTCTCGATAAGATTATCGACTACGGGGTAGATTCGCTCGTGTACATCTCATGCAAGCCAACAAGCCTTGCCCGCGACCTAGAGGTATTCCTCGCCCGAGGCTACAAGGTAACTCGCCTTGCATGCGTGGATATGTTCCCAGGCACTTACCATGTAGAGACAGTGGCAAAAATAGAGAGACAGTAATGGCCCTAGGGGACGGGGATAGTGGACCATTAAGAAGCGATGGGGGAGCAAACGATGCATTTTGTTGATGCCAAAGGGATACTCAATGGAAACAGTAGCCACTATGGAATGAATATATACAGGGGATGTTCCCATGGATGTATTTATTGCGATAGTAGGAGTAGATGTTATCAGTTTGACCATCCATTTGAGGACATAGAGGTAAAGCAGAATGCGCCGGAATTGTTGGAACAGGCCCTAAAATCCAAAAAGAAAAAGTGTATGATAGGAACCGGCTCTATGTCTGATCCTTATATGCATTGTGAGGAACAGCTGCAGCTTACAAGAAAGTGTCTTGAGATTATTCGTAAATACGAATTTGGTGTTACGATGATTACAAAATCAGACCGAATTCTTCGTGATATAGATCTTTTAGATGAGATTAATCGTTCTGCAAAGTGTGTGGTGCAGATGACACTCACAACCTATGATGATGAGTTGTGCAAAATAATAGAGCCTAATGTCTGCAACACAAAACGACGCATAGAAGTTTTAGAAGAAATGCAAAAGCGGGGGATTCCAACTGTAGTTTGGATTACACCAATTCTTCCTTTTATAAATGACACCGAGGAAAATATTACTTCAATTTTAAATGAGTGTGCCCGTGTAGGAGTTAAGGGAATAATTGATTTTGGAATGGGACTAACCCTTAGAGAAGGCGATAGAGAATATTACTATCAGGCTCTTGATAAGTATTTTCCTGGCTTAAAGGAGAAATATATCGAAACCTATGGGAATACCTACGAACTGCCAAGCCCTAACGCAAGAGAATTAAGAAATATACTTAAAAAGATATGTAAGGAAAATGGCATTTTATCAACTCCAGAGGAATGCTTTTCTTACATGAATGAATTGCCAGAAAAGTATTCTCAGATGAGTATATTTGATTTGTAGACTAGATGCTATTTTCTATGAATTATAAATAGGGGATTTATAAATAATTAAGAGGTATAAATATGAAAATAAAGTGCGACTATTGTGGTCAGATGATTGATGAGGGCCTTGATAGGTGTCCTAATTGTGGGGCATCGATTTCTGCTGTCAATCGTATGGCAAGTGGTGAGCCAAAGACAATCGAAGAGCTAAAGCAATGGTATGTTGCTCACAATCTTCCACCAGAGGAGACTACAAGATTTTTTATAGGCAAAGATATCAAAGAACCAAAGGCCTTTGGAATTTACAAAAATAGCAAGGGTGATTTTGTTGTATATAAAAACAAAGCGTCTGGTGAGCGAACTGTTCGCTATGAAGGTAGTGATGAGGGATATGCTGTAAATGAGCTTTATCAGAGACTTCGTGCTGAGATAGCTGACCAAAAGGAACACAGTAGAGGAAGAAGTAGATCATCTTCGGGTTATTCATGTAATCTGAACAGAAGTAGCAGAACTAGCTCAGATGTATCAATATTTCTTGTTATCTTCACTGTGGTTTTAATTATTATAATTTCTTCCGTTGTGGCTATTTTTGATAAATCGCCAAATGAGGGATATTACAGATATAAGGGGAATGATTACTACTATCAGGATAATGATTGGTATATATATGATTTGGCCACGGACTCCTGGGATTCTGTTTGGGATGAAAGTGAGCTGAATTCTACAATTAATTCAGATACTTATAGAGATTACCGTATATACGATCATGATGGTTCTCAATTTGAAGATTCTTCCTGGTATGATGCAGGAAGCGATGACGACGATAGCGATTGGGATAGTGATAGCTCTTGGGATTCTGATTGGGATGACTGGGATTCAGGAGGTACAGACTGGGATTCTGATTGGTAAATATTTAAAACTGCAAATGGTAACGGCTTTGATGCATTTATGATACATTTATAAAGTAGGATTATTGTAGAATGATAGATTCTTTGGGAGAATTGCTATGATTAACATACTTATTGTAGACGATGAAAAACCTATCGCTGACTTACTCAAAATGGGCATGACTAAGGCTGGATATAATTGTGTTTGTGCCTATGATGGAAATGATGCACTAGAGAAAATTGAAAAGCATCTATTTGATTTAATTTTACTTGATGTGATGATGCCAGGCGTTGATGGTTTTGAGCTGATGGAATATATAAGAGACATGAATATTCCTGTTGTCTTTTTGACAGCAAAATGTGCTTTGGATGACAAATTAAAGGGCCTGCGTCTAGGTGCAGAGGACTACATAGTTAAGCCTTTTGAGATGCTTGAGGTGGCTGCTAGAGTTGAGGGTATTTTGCGACGTCATGGCAAGCTTCAAGATACTATTAATATAGATTCGTTGGTAATCAATACTTCTGCCATGACAGTACAGCAAGATGGACAGGAGATTAATTTGACAAAAAAGGAATATGACCTCCTTTTAATCTTTGCCAGAAATCCTGGGATTGTTCTCTATAAGCAGACCATTTACGAGCAGGTTTGGGGTGGAGAATATCCAGAAAATACAAGAACAGTAGAGTTACATATTCAAAGACTGAAAAAGAAACTTGGGTGGACAGACAAGATCAAGCCTGTTTATACGGTAGGTTATAGATTGGTGGTGAACTGATGAACTATAGGCTGAAGCTCATTGTATCTTTTGCACTTTTGATTTCTCTTGCTTTTGGTATAGGTGGAACTTTGCTTATTTCTTCATCTTACTACTCTCTTTTAGGAGAAGAGGAAAGTGCAATTATAAATGAATATGAGACATTACAGAATAATCTTATGATGATTAATCATTTTTCTTCAGCTAGTTCTGCACAAAATATGCAGGAATTGATTGATCAAATGGTTGAAAGAAATATGGCCCATTGGCAGGCTCTTTCCATAAAATCATCAGGAGAGACTATTTTGGAAAGTGGTGACCAGTCCCTTATTTTAAACTATGTAAATAGTACAAAAGAAGGGACCTATTCTTATGTTCATATCAATGAGGGAAGCAGCCGACGATTGCTACTTTATAGCAAGATGAGTACCAAAAATGATGTATTAGACCTGCGTGCTTCATTTGATCTTTCTACATCATATAAGCAATGGAAGAGCCAATTGAGAATGTTTTGGGCTATATATGTTATGGTGGTAATTTTAGGTGTGGCAGTGGCAATACTGTTTGCAAATATTCTTACAAAACGTTTGCAGAGTTTGACAAATGCTACAAAAGAAATAGCTGGTGGAAACTTATCTATGAGAACTGGTCTTAGGACAGGCGATGAGTTTGAACAGCTATCTCGAGATTTTGATATTATGGCAGATCAGTTACAGGAGAATATTCAGCAGCTGAAAGAGGATGTTCAGCGTAAAGAAAACTTTATGGGTGCTGTTGCCCATGAGTTAAAAACTCCACTTACCTCAATTATCGGATATGCAGATTTGATGAGGCAGGGAGCCCTAGAGTCGGACGATAGATTAACCGCCGCTAATTATATTTATTCAGAAGGACAGCGTCTAGAAAAGCTTTCTCATAAGATATTAGATTTGCTTTTAATGGAAAAGGATACTTTTACATTAAGAAAAATCAGCATGAGGGCTTTTATGGAGCAGATTCTTACTACTACATATCCTCTTGCTAGAAAGAAAAACGTTAATCTTGTAGTATCAAGTGATGATGTATATATTTTTATAGAGCCAGACTTGGCCAAATCTCTTCTTTATAATCTTATTGATAATGCCATTAAAGCTACTCCTGAAAATGGTAAGGTTAAGGTTATAGCAAGAGGTATAAAAGGCGGCTGTGAGTTTGATATTTCTGATACGGGATGTGGTATGGAAAACAAGGAATTAGCAAAGATTACCGAGGCCTTCTACCGTGTAGATAAATCTCGTTCAAGAGCCCAGGGAGGAGCAGGTCTTGGACTTACACTTTGTAAGCGAATAGTTGATCTTCACAATGGAAATATGGTCTTTACCAGCAAGCCAGGAAGTGGAAGCCGTGTAGTGGTACAGCTATTTGGTAACATGAGCCAGGAGGTGGATTATGAAAAATAAAAAAACATCTCTTATAATAGTGTGTTCTCTTGTAATCATGGCATTCTTTTTTAGTCTCCCTGTTATAGTTTTAAAATCGAGTGATGCAATATCAGATGGCAAGATTTATACATCAGATATAAAAACCATCGAATTTGGGAAAAAGATTGATACGGAATCTTTAATATACCTGATTATTAATGGAATACGTATGGAAACACCAGAAAGTGAAATGAATCTGGAAGCTGATAACTTAAGGTCTACAATAAAGGACAGTCTTTCTTCATATTATGAGAATGGCTTAATTACAGAGGATTTTGATGATTATAGTATAAGAGAATATTGGAGCTATAGAGTATATAGCGATAGTGATTCTAATATTTCGGGAGCCTATTGGGTAATAGATATGCAAACCCAATCATTTCCCAAAAACTATTTGTTTTTGACAATAGATGATGAGACAGGGAAAATTCTTTTAATAACCTATGTCACTGAAGAATCAACATACGATGTGGCTGATTTGGAAACGTATCATGAAAAGCTATTTGAGACTTATTCTGATGCTGTTGGAATCAAGTTTGACGATTATTATGATGAGGGTTCAATTTACAACAGAAATACTAAGCAATACTATAAAGAAACAGCATATGGTAGATTTTGTCTGAATTTCTACTTAACAGATTATGGGTTTAATGTCACTCCGGGAATAGATACTTTCGAATGATGCAATTTTGATGCATTAACGAACAAATATAGATGCACCTCTTTATTATCATGTTAGATGAGTAAGGAGGTGCTATTTTATGTGTGGAATAGTTGGTTATACACAGAAGCAGAATAAAATGGTTCATGTATCAGTTTTAGAAAAAATGATGGATAGAATTGCCCATAGAGGACCGGATGGAAGTGGGCTTTATTATGATGCGAATATTGCAATAGGACATAGAAGATTGGCAATTATTGATGTGGATGGTGGCGAGCAGCCTATGAAAAATGAAGACCAATCCATAGTATGTGCCTTTAATGGAGAAATTTATAATTACAAAGAGTTAAGGATATATTTAATTGCTATAGGACATGAATTTAAAACAAATTGTGATACAGAGGTTTTAATTCATGGCTATGAGGAATGGGGCTATGAATTGCCTAAAAAACTCAGGGGAATGTTCTCCTTTGTTATTTGGGATGCAAAAAATAAAGAACTTTTCTGTGCACGAGATAATTTTGGAATCAAGCCATTTTACTATTATTTAAAAGATGGAAATTTCATGTTTGGAAGTGAGATAAAGAGCTTTCTTGAACATCCAGATTTTGAAAAAGAGCTAAATATGAAGCAATTAGAACGCTATTTAACTTATCAGTATTCGCCAGGAGATGAGACATTTTTTAAAAATGTTTACAAGTTGCCACCAGCCCACTATCTGGTTAGACGCGGTGAAAAAATGGAATTGGTGCAGTATTGGTATCCAGTTCGAAATGAAGATAAAGAGACTTCCATTGATGAATTCGCAAATAAGATAAGCGAGATTATGGAAGATTCTGTTAAGGCTCACAAGATAAGTGATGTAGAGGTTGGAAGTTTTCTTTCCTCTGGAGTGGATTCTACTTATTTATCTGCAATTTCTAAGGTGGACAAGACCTTTACCCTTGGATATGATGAAGAAAGATATGATGAATCATCTAAGGTTAAAAGTTTTCCAAAATCAGAGGATTACAAGAATTATTCAAGGATTCTTGGAAAAACAGAATTTTTCGATAGGGTTGGAGAGGTTCAGTATTACATGGATGAGCCGCTGGCAGATGCAGCTAGTATAGCTCTTTACTTTATAGATGAAGAGGCAGCAAAACATGTAAAAGTATGCCTTTCGGGAGAGGGGGCAGATGAGCTGTTTGGCGGATACAATGTCTATAAAGAGCCATTTATGTGGCAGGGGTATAACAAAATAAATCCTATTATAAGAAAGGGAATAGGTGCCATTGCAGAATTATTGCCTTCAATGCCAGGCAGAAATTTTGTTGTACGACATGCTAGCTCTGTAAAGGACAGATATATTGGACCTACATGTTTGTTTTCTGAAAAGGAAAAAAGAAAACTTCTTAAAAATTACATTGGAGTAGAAAAGAAAAAAGTCTCTTTATCAGTTCATTCCACAGAATCTGTTGAGGATGATATAAACTACATGCAGAAGACTGATTTAACTCAATGGTTAGTTGGAGACATTCTGTTAAAGGCAGACAAAATGAGCATGGCCCATAGTCTTGAGGTTAGAGTTCCATTTTTGGATAAGGAAGTTTTTGATGTAGCTAGTCGTTTGCCTGTTTCATATAGAGCTAATAAAGAAGCTACAAAAATTGCTTTCAGAAAATGCGCTGAAAAGGTAGTAGGTGATGAGGCGGCAAATAGAATGAAGAAGGGTTTCCCTGTACCTATTAGAGACTGGATAAAGGAGGAACCTTATCATCAGAAAATAAAAGATGCATTTGAAAGCCAGACTGCAAAGAAATTTTTTAACAGCAAGATGTTAGTGCGTATGTTAGAAAAGCATGTGTCTAATAAGGGAGATTACTGGAGATATATCTGGTGCATATATGTATTTTTAATCTGGTATGAAAGATTTTTCGAACCAGTTAGAGAGGAAGTGAAAATCAATCCCCAAAATGAGCAGATGAAACCAGTTTATTTACATGCATAGGAGAGTTGGTTTATTGTAATTTGCTGCTAGATAGTGATAATATAATAGCAAGCAGACAATGAAGTCTAAAAGGGACTCATTGTCTGCTTTTTTGTTTGCTAAAAAGTTATTAAAAAGGAGAAATAGAATTGAAAGACGGTTTCATAAAAGTGGCAGCAATAACTCCTAATGTTAAAGTTGCTGACGTGGATTATAACTGCCAGGAAATAGTGAAGAGAATACAAGAGGCAGCGGAAAAGGATGCTAAGGTAATGGTGTTTCCAGAACTTAGCATTACAGGCTATACTTGTCAGGATTTGTTTTTGCAGGATGCTTTGCTTGAAGCAGCAAAATGTGGCTTAAAGACTATAAAAAATTATAGTAGGAATATTGATGGAATAATATTTGTGGGCTTGCCATTAGATTTTAATGGAAAGCTTTACAATGTTGCAGCAGCAATCTCTAGGGGGAAAATACAGGGAATAGTGCCTAAAATATATTTGCCTAACTACAGTGAATTTTATGAAGCAAGGCATTTTATGTCAGGAAAAGATATTCAAACCACAATAGTAATAGATGGGGAAGAAATACCTTTTGGAACAAATCAAATTTTCACTTGTGAGGATATGCCATCTCTTAGAATCGCAGTAGAGCTATGCGAGGATTTGTGGGTGCCAAATCCACCTAGTGTTAATCATTGTTTAGAAGGGGCAAATGTAATTGTAAATTTATCTGCTTCTGATCAGATTATAGGAAAGGCCAGATATAGAAGAAATCTCGTTAATAGCCAGTCAGCGCGGCTTGTGTGTGGATATATATATACATCAGCAGGTCCTAGTGAATCTACTCAGGATGTAGTCTATTCCGGACATAATATCATATCTGAAAATGGTAAAATTCTTTCGGAATCAAAGCTTTTGGGGGAAGAAATGACTGTTTCAGAAATTGATACTAAATATCTAGAAGCGGAGCGGAGGAAAATGACGACTTATCAGACTTCGCAGAATAATGAAAATAGATACGTATATACGAATTTCACTCTAGAAATAATTGAGACGAATTTGACACGAATCATAGAACCGAAGCCATTTGTTCCTTCAATGATAGCGGAGCGTGAATTGCGAAGCAATGAAATTCTTACTATTCAGGCAATGGGGCTAAAAAAGAGACTAGAGCATATAGGATGTAAGACAGCAGTAATAGGTATTTCTGGCGGACTTGATTCTACACTTGCACTACTTGTTACTGCAAAAGCTTTTGACTATTTAGGTCTCGATAGAAAAGGAATAGTTGCTGTGACTATGCCTGGATTTGGAACCACAGACAGAACCTATGACAACGCAGTCAGATTGATAAAAGAGATTGGAGCTACATTTAAGGAAGTTAGTATCGTAAATGCGGTAGAGCAGCACTTTAATGATATAGAACAGGACCCAAATAATCACGATGTAACTTATGAAAATAGTCAGGCTAGAGAGCGTACTCAGATTTTGATGGATATAGCTAACAAAGAAAATGGCATTGTAATTGGTACAGGTGATTTGTCGGAGCTTGCACTTGGATGGGCAACATATAATGGTGACCATATGTCTATGTATGCTGTAAATGTTTCCATTCCAAAGACTCTAGTTAGATATTTAGTTCAATACTATGCAGATACTTGTGAAAAAGATGTTTTAAGTAAAACTCTCTATGATGTGTTGGATACACCTGTGTCTCCAGAACTATTACCTCCAACCAAAGGAGAAATATCCCAGAAAACAGAAGATTTGGTGGGACCATACGAACTGCATGATTTCTTCATTTACCATATGCTTAGACTTCAGCAGAGTCCCGCTAAGATATATCGTTTGGCAAAAATCGCATTTACGAATCAGTATTCGGATGAAGAAATATTAAAATGGGAAAAGATTTTTTGTAAGAGATTTTTTGCACAACACTTTAAGAGAAGCTGTCTTCCAGATGGCCCTAAGGTGGGCTCGGTTGCAGTATCGCCAAGGGGAGACCTTAGAATGCCATCAGATGCCAGCGCAGCTATGTGGCTAAAGGAGTTAGAATGTCTTTAAGCATTTTTAAAATAATCTACTAGGGCACCCTTCAATGCATTAGCTTCTGCACTTAATATGTTGCCCTTGCTGCTGACAATATATAGTTTTTTTACAAGAGTGTCTTCTTTGAATCTCAGCACTTTAATTTTGTCGGAAGTATTCTTTTTGGCTAGATATAAAAGACTCATTCCAAGGGCATAATTTTCTTCAGCCATTTTGTGAATCAAGTGAACGTCCGAGGTTTCAAGAATTATATTGGGAAATTCCACTGGGTGATCAAAATTATAAAGCTGATTTATGCTAGTAGATGACTTGGCATCTTTTACTACAATAGATTCACCTGTTAATTCAGAAAAAGACACGGTATCATTTTGGGCAAGAGGATGTTTTTTATTAACAACCAGACAAAATGGTTCAGTACATAATTGTTCATAATCAAAGTAATGAGGGTTGAATGGGCCAGGTACTATGGCTAATTCAACCTTATTATTTTTTATCTTATCGAAGATATAATCATCAGTGAATTCTTTCATATTGATTCGTATTTCCGGAAAGCTATCATTGAATTTCTTGAAAAATTTAGCTGGAATTAGCTGGGGTACATCATATGAACAATAGATAGAAACTGTTTTAATAGTACTATGACTTTTGAATAATCTATCAGAAACTAAATCGTATTCATCGAGAATGTTACGAGCATGAATTGACAAACGAGCAGCATCTTTTGTAGGAACTATTCTATTATGGTGATGCTCAAAAAGGTTTACACCAAGTTCCTTTTCTAAGGCAGCAATAGTTTTGCTGATTCCCTGAGGTGTTACAAAAAGATTTGTTGCTGCTTTTGAAATACTTTTTGTTGAATATACTTCAAGAAAATATTTAAGCTGACGCTGATTCATAATTTAATCCCCCTTACAAAAAAATAAGGCGCACGATTAGAAACCGTGCGCCTTTGCATTTGTTAGATTTATTATATCTATAGGTAGCATAAAGTCAAGTTACTTTAACCAAATGGTTTAGCAGATAAATAAAATTAGTGCTTTAACAATTTGTCTGATAATGATATAAATTACTCAACAACAATCAATCAACGTTATTAACACTGACGAACAAAGGCGTTCACACAAAATGTGTGAGCGCCTTTGTTATATGAGAATAAGAAAGTGAGGTAAGTGTTATGGAATTGACTAGAACAAATTATAGCTCAGGCGCACCACTTGAAGAGAAGGTTGGTTATTCGAGAATGGTAAAGGTTGGACCTTATATAAAAATAGGAGGAACAACATCAGTTCAGCCTGATGGAACAGTTTATGGAGTTGATGCATATGAGCAGACAAAATATGTACTTGATAAACAGATAAAGCTTTTGGAACAGGCAGGAGCTAAGAAAGAGGATGTATTCTCAGTTTTTATTTACACAACTGATATTAGCCAAGGAAAAGAAATATGCGAAGCTTATTCAGAATTCTTTAAAGAAGTAAAACCTTTAAACACAATGGTTGAAATATCAAGACTAAATCGTGAGACACAATTTGTTGAGATTGAAATGGAAGCAATGCTTACAGAATAAAGCAAGGAGGCCAAGATGAGTAGAATAACTGAACATCCAATACTTGGAGTAAAGGAAGAAAAGAAACTGGTATCTTTCACATTCGATGGCAAAGACTTGCAGGGATATGAAGGCGAGCCAATTGCAATTGCACTTAAAGCAAATGGAGTAATGATTCATAGATATACGAAAAAGGAACATAAACCAAGAGGTTTGTTTTGTGCAATCGGAAGATGTACAGACTGCGTAATGGTAGTAGATGGAGAACCAAATATCAGAACTTGTGTGACACCTCTGAAGGAAGGCATGACCGTACAGACACAGGACGGGGTCAAGGCAATGTAAGAGGCAGAAAGAAATTATAGTAAAACGGGAGGTGTGTTAGATGGATAGATATGAAGTGATAGTTGTAGGAGCTGGCCCTTCTGGACTATCAGCAGCAATTGAGGCAGCTAAACGAGGACTTAATGTAATCGTATTTGATGAAAATGATAAGCCAGGTGGACAACTTTTTAAGCAAATTCATAAGTTCTTTGGTTCAAAAGAACATCATGCAAAAATCAGAGGATTTCATATAGGAGAAGAACTTTTAGCAGAAGCTGCAGAAGTAGGTGTAGAGGTAGTACTTGGGGCGACGGTAATCGGATTATATTCAGATAAAGAAGTAAGTGTACGAATCGGTGAAGAAATCAAGCATTACAAGGGCGATACAGTAATTGTAGCTACTGGAGCAGCAGAGAATATGGTTACATTCCCAGGTTGGACTCTTCCTGGAGTTATTGGAGCTGGTGCAGCTCAGACAATGATGAACATCCATGGAATTCAGCCTGGTAAAAAGATTTTAATGCTTGGTTCAGGAAATGTAGGACTTGTAGTTTCCTTCCAGCTGCTTCAGGCAGGATGTGAGGTGGTTGCACTTGTAGATGCAGCTCCAAAGATTGGTGGATATGGTGTTCATGCTGCTAAGGTGGCAAGATGCGGAGTACCATTTTATCTTTCTCACACCATCAAGGAAGCTCATGGAACAGATCAGCTAACTGGTGTCACTATCAATGAGGTTGATGAAAAATTTAGACCTATTGAAGGAACAGAAAAATATTTTGAGGTAGATACAATTTGTATGGCTGTTGGTCTTTCCCCAATGTCTCAGCTTCTTAAGATGGCTGGTTGTGAAATGGAGGATAATCCAAAAAGAGGCGGACAGGTACCTATCGTTGATGAATATGGAGAAACTTCTGTTTCAGGTGTATTTGCAGCAGGAGATGTTTCCGGAATCGAAGAAGCATCTTCGGCAATGATCGAAGGTAAGATGGCTGGTGTTTGTGTTTGCGGATACTTAGGCTACATCACAGATGAGGAAAAGGACGCAGAACTATTAAAACTTGAAAAGGATTTGGAAAGCCTAAGACAAGGAATGTTTGCTCCTAAAAATAGAGGAAAGCTTATTGAGAAGACTGAAGAGGGAATTGATATTTCAATGAATCTTTTAAAGAAAGGCTATGTAGCTGATGACGAAATTGAAAGATTCCCAGGTGTTGTTCACAAGGTAGGTGTTCATCCAGTTATGGAGTGTACTCAGAATATTCCTTGTAACCCATGTCAGGATGCTTGCAGCAAAGGATGTATTTCAATTGGGAATAACATTACTTGCCTTCCATTTATTAAAGAGGATAGCAATTGCATTAACTGCGGAATGTGCGTAGCTAGTTGTTCTGGTCAGGCAATTTTCCTTGTTGATGAGGATTGCGGCGACGGTACAGCAACTGTGACACTTCCTTATGAATTCTTACCTTTACCGGAGGTTGGGGATAAAGGCTATGGACTTTCTAGAAATGGAGAGAAGATTTGTGACGCTGAAATTGTATCAGTTAAGAGCGTGAAGGCTTTTGATCATACAAATCTTGTCACTATGAAAGTTCCAAAGGAATATGCAATGAAAGCAAGATTTTTCAAATGCAGTTAGGAGGTAATCAGATGAGTGTAATTGATAGATCAGTTGATATTGGTGGATTTGTTCCTCAGCCAGATGATGACATGCTTATTTGCAGATGCGAAGAAATCACAAAAGGAGAGATTCGAAAAGCAGTTCATGCAGGTATGTGGACAATGACAGAAATAAGAAGATATCTTCGCACAGGAATGGGACTTTGCCAAGGGCAAACTTGTTCAAGACTTGTAAAAGGAATTGTTGCAAGAGAACTTGGAGTAAGTCCAGCGGAGCTTGAGCCGGCAACAGCTCGTTCTCCTATGAGACCAACGGAGATGAAGGTTCTTGGCAAGGAGGTGAGCTGATATGGAAAACAAAAACAAAGCGGATGTAGTGGTTGTTGGTGGTGGAATTATAGGATGTGCAACAGCTTACTACCTTAGTAAGAGAGGTAAATCAGTAATCGTTCTGGAGGCTAGTGAAAATATTGGAAATGGCGGTTCCTCAAGAAACGGTGGCGGTGTAAGACAATCAGGTAGAGACCCCAGAGAACTTCCACTTGCGATGTATGGAATCAAAGAACTTTGGCCAGAGCTTTCTAAGGAACTTGGAGTTGATTGTGAATATCACAAAGATGGCAATTTACGACTTGGAAAAAACGAGAAGCATAAAGAAATACTCCAGGGGCTTACAGATAGAGCAGTTGCTTGTGGCTTAGATGTAAGAATGATTGACGCCGACGAGATTAAAGAAATTAATCCTTATCTTTCAGATGAAGTAACATGCGCTAGTTGGTGTCCAACAGATGGTCATGCAAATCCAATGGTTACAACACTTGCATTTTACAAAAAAGCAAGGGAACAGGGAGTTAGATTTATCACTGGCGAAAAGGTAACAAGACTTAGAAAAATAAAAGGAAAACTTAGAGAAGTATATACAGAAGAAAACCTATATGAAGGCGATTATGTTGTAGTTGCAGCAGGATATGAATCAAGAGAAATTCTTGAAACTGTTGGAGTAGATGTTCCAATGCATCAAGAACTTTGTGAATGTCTTGTAACTGAGGCTGAGCCTCATATGTTTGACCAGATGCTTGGAACTGCAGAAGCAGATTTTTATGGACATCAGTCAGATCATGGCTCATTTGTATTCGGTGGAATGTCAGGACTTGAACTTAATAATAAAAATACAGGTCCAAAGAATTCTCCAAGTAATGCATCAATCACATCCCCTTGTATTTGCCGAGGAATTATGAAGTATTTCCCAGCTCTTGCAAATGCAAAGATTGTTAGAACATGGGCTGGTTATCTTGATATTTGTCAGGATGGTGTACCTGTTCTTGGATTTGTTAACGAGGTGCCAGGACTAGTTGTTGCTTGTGCTTTTTCAGGACATGGATTTGGTATAGCACCAGCGGTAGGAGAGCAGCTTGCAAGACTTATTATTGATGGGGCAACCACAGTTGATATTTCTGGTTTAAGATATGGCCGTTTTAAAGCCAAAATCTAGAATCAGTTTATAAGAAATAAACCATAGGAGGATATGCTTATGAGAGTAGCGATTGAAGAGTTATCAAAAGTAGAAATTATTACAAGGGAAGCAAAAGTTTCAGAGCTTACAGAAAATGCCTCTCGATTTGGTATTACTGGAATGACAATTTATAACGCCTTGGGGTGTGGAGTTCAGCTTGGCACTCAAGAATATGAGAATGAAAAAAGTGATTCGTTAAGACTACTTTCAAAGCAAGTGGTTATGGTGGTACTTCCTACAAGAGAAGTGGATAGCTTTCTTGATTTTGTAGAGAAATCCCTCTATACAGGTCACATAGGTGATGGAAAAATCTTTGTTACACCAGTTACAAATGCCATTAGAGTTCGTACTGGTGAGGAAGGAATGGATGCACTAAAAGAAGGCACACTTGATTAAGGAGGGAGTTCTATGGGTGAAAAGAAGATTGGACTGGGAAGCGTAATTGCTACCGGCGTAGGACTTGTAGTGGCAAGCAGTTGCTTATTATCACTTGGAATAGGAGCTGGAGGGATTGGTACACCATTTATAATTACCATGGCAATTGCCTGTGTTGTAAACATCTTAACACTTTTATCAGTTGCAGAATTAAATGCACTTATGCCAAATCTTACAGGGGGACTTGCTCAGTTTTCCCTTGCTGGCGTCGGACCTTTTATCACAATTATTTGTATGGTTGGAGGCTATTTACTCTGTAACTCCTTGGCTGGCTCAGTTGAGGGAGCTGTATTTGGAAATACATTTTCTTCAATGTTTGGTGGTAGTATTCCACCCTGGGTGTTTACAGCGGTTCTTATTGGATTCTTGTTGATTACTAATCTAAATGGTGTTGATGTATTTATTAAAGTTCAGGATTTTGTTGCCTATGCACTAATAGCGTCTCTTGTAATTATGGGAGTTTTAGGAACTCTTGGAATTGGAACCGGAGAAGTGGTGAATCAACCTGCAGTACTTGCATCGGATTTTAAGAGCGTTACCGGAATTTGTGGATTGGCATTTTTCCTTTTCGTAGGTGGTGAATATGTAATTCCTCTTACAAAAAATTGCAGAAATGCAAAAAGAGATATTCCCCTTGGAATGATTCTTAGTATGTTAATTATCCTTGCTATGCAGATTTTTATGGTACTAGGTTTTAAAAACTACACTCAGTGGGATGAACTTTCTGCAAGTACTACACCACAGATTCTATATGGCAAGATGTTGTTAGGACCAATTGGTAGATATTGGATGCTTGTAGTTACACTGCTTGCAGCAATTAGTTCCGTAAATACGATAATGAGTTCTCTTTCATACATATTGATGGGTATGTCAAAGATTGAACTTTTACCAGCGTTTTTTCAAAAGACAAATAAAAAGGGAGCTCCATATATAGGAATAGTAATAGTGGCAACATTTTTCTTGGTAGTGAATATTACAGGATTATCATCCACTGATTCAATTTCCTTTATGATTGCGGTTCTTGCTATTTTATGGCTCATAAGCTATATGGTATCAAATCTTGATGTGCTACTTCTTAGAAGACGTTTGCCAAATGCACCTAGAAATTTTAAGGTGCCATTTGGAAATTTACTTCCGATACTTGGAATTTTAGGTTCGGGCTATATGATTTATAGCATTGATCCAAGTGTAGAGGTAAAGCTTTTGATTTATAAAGTTGTAGGAATCACCATTGTTGCTCTTTCTATTTATTCGTTCTTTTGGGTAAAGATAAAGGTAAAAAGACCATTATTTCAGCCATATGCTATTAAAGAGGTGATGGCCATGGAAAGTGATTTATATTCAAAGTTTCATAAAAAAGTAGGTTAAGTATAAAGGAGGAATATGTTATGGCAGATGTAATGACAAAGGATTTTCAGGATACAAAGATTGATTTACTTTATTTAAGTGAGCCGGATATGATTAAGGCTGGTGTTAATGATGTTAAAGCTTGCACTTCTTGTATGGAAGAGTTGCTTGTAACACTTGATAAAGGTGATTATTTAATGGGTGGTGAAAATGGAAACTCTCACGGAACAATGATTACTTTCCCTGACAATCCAATTTTCCCAAACATGCCAAAGAGTGGTCCTGATAGAAGATTTATGGCCATGCCAGCATACGTTGGTGGCGAGACAGATATGGCAGGTATGAAATGGTACGGCTCAAATGTTGAAAATAGAGAAAAAGGTCTTCCTAGATCTATTCTTATGGTAATGCTAAATGATAAGGATACAGGAGCTCCACTTTCACTTATGTCAGCAAACCTTTTATCTGCTTATAGAACATCTGGTATCCCAGGTGCTGGCGTAAAGAATTTGGCGGTTAAGGATGCAAAGGTACTTGGTATCGTAGGACCAGGCGTAATCAATATCACAGCTATAGAAACATTTGCAGCCCTTCGACCAACACTTGATACATTAAAGATTAAAGGTAGAGGTAAGGCTTCAATCGATAGATGTATTGAATTTGTAAAGGAAAATCTTCCACAGTTTAAGACAATTAAGGTGGTTGACACTTTGGAGGAATGTGTAAGAGATTCAGATATCTTAAGTTTTGCTACATCAACTGCAATGGGTATGGATAGAAGCCAGTATCCATTTGTTAAAGAAGAATGGATTAAACCAGGCGCATTATTCTGTGTCCCAGGTTCTTGTGATTTTTCAGATGAATTTATCTGTAGCGGCAAGGCGAAGCTTGTATGCGATAATATTAAACTATACGAGGCTTGGGCTGAGGAGTATCCTTATCCAACATATAATCAGATTTATATTCCAGGATGTTTGTGGCTTGATCTTGTTCACGATGGAAAGCTTTCAAAGGACAAGATTATCAACCTCGGTGCAATTCTTGCCGGCAAGGAAGAGGGCAGAACATCAGATGATGAAATTATCATTTATTCAGTAGGTGGCATGCCTGTTGAGGATGTTGCTTGGGGCAAGAAGTGCTATGAAAAAGCATTGGAGCTTGGAATTGGTACAAAGCTTAATCTTTGGGATAAGCCATATTTATTCTAAGTATAATCATATAAACATATAAACAACTTATAATCAGTATTCTCCATAATAAAGCGAGGGAGGCGTCTACTATAATTTGTGGGCGTCTTTTTCGCATTTTTACTGAAAAGTGTTATATTTATAATTGGTATGATTTTTGTGTACCAGAAGCTATTACATGTTTAGACGGGATTTCGGAGGTAATTTTATGAAAAAGAGATTAGCAATAGTACCTATTGTTGCATCTATGGTATTAGTGTTTGGATGTGGAAAGACTGAAGAGGCTGTAGCACCTGAAGAAGAGCAGCAGGCAGTTGAAGATGCTATAGAATCAGCAGCTTCTCAGGAGCAGACTGAGGCTGTAGAAGAAGTGGACAGCACTGATGAGGAAGAGCCAGTACTTCCAGAAATTGATATTTCTGGTTGCGATACTTTCACTCAGATAGTAGATAAAAAGCTTGAGCCTGGAATGGGCTATGCCAACGAGAAAATTGGTGATGAGGATGTTCTTCTTGTGTGTGATATGACTTATGATGATCAAGAAGGCCATACGGCATCTATAGATTCCATAATCTTTTGTTATATTGATGGTGTGCCTGTAGAGATTGGAAGTGTGGTTGCTGCAGGAACAGCTTATCCTATTGCGGTAGAGGATGGCGTTTTGTATGTAGGAAGAGGTCACTCAATCAGCAAGTACACTATAGAAAACAGTGAGCTTGTTCATGTGGCTACAGCTGGTGTTGATTATGGAGTAGATGGAAGCGAGACATACTACTATCAAGAAGGTGATGGTGAAGAAGAGACTTTAGAAAATGATGAGAAATACAACCAGCTTGCAGATGAGTATTTTGATGCATCTATAGTTGATTTTACAGTGGTTGTGGAATAATAGTTGATGCCTGTTTTAGGGGCAGCAGCAGTCTAAAAAGCCGGCAGATTGTACAAAAACGTCCTAAAATGGTACACTTATTGTGTCTGTTTAGGACGTTTATTTTTTTGCTTTTTGCACTGATTGAGTTTTACAGTGTAATTTACAGTAGGCTTTTTGAAAGGACTCGATATAGATGAAAGTAGTTTTCATGGGTACACCAGATTTTGCGGTGGAGACATTAAAGGCAATATATGAGGCTGGTCATGAGGTAATACTTGTAGTTAGTCAGCCAGATAAGCCAAAGGGACGTAGCGGTAAGCTTCAGCCTACTCCGGTTAAGGAGTTTGCTATGGAACATGATATTCCAGTATATCAGCCAGTTAAAATCAGAGCTGAGGAATCAGTGGAGTATCTGAAGCAATATGAGGCGGATGTGTTTGTTGTAGCTGCATTTGGCCAGATTTTACCAAAGGTAATTCTTGATATGCCACGTCTTGGATGTGTAAATGTCCATGGCTCACTTCTTCCTAAGTATCGCGGCGCCGCTCCAATTCAGTGGGCAGTTATAAATGGCGAGAAAGTATCTGGTAATACAACTATGCTTATGGGGCCAGGACTTGATGATGGAGATATGCTTCTTAAGTCAGAGGTAGAGCTTGCAGCTGACGAGACAGGCGGCAGCTTATTTGATAAATTGGCACTTGATGGTGGCAAGCTTGCAGTTAAAACTATCGAGGCTCTTGAAAGAGGTGAGATTACTCCTGTTCCTCAGGATGAATCACAGGCCACACACGTTGGCATGATTAAAAAGGAAATGGGAAATATTGACTGGAGCAAGCCAGCGGAAGAAATAGAGCGCCTTATTAGAGGCCTCAATCCATGGCCATCAGCATTTACATTTTTAAATGGCAAGCAGGTAAAAATCTGGAAGGCCACAGTGGTAGATAAAACTGGTGCTCCAGGTACTATTATTTCTGTAGATAAAAACGTATTTACGGTAGCATGTGGCAAGCAGGCTCTTGAGATAAATGAGCTTCAGCTTGAGGGCAAGAAGCGTATGAATGCAGGTGATTTCCTTAGAGGTAATGCACTTGAAGCGGGAGCAACATTCTCTTCAAATAGAGAATAATAGCTATTACTTTGGATGTTAATCCAGAGTTATGAAGTAAACGAGGTTATTAAATGGCAGGAATTAGCAATAGAGAAATCGCCCTTGAGACTTTGATTGAAATATTGGAGCATGGTCAGTTTTCTCATATTTACCTAAAGGCTGTCCTTGATAAATATTCTTTTCTGGATAAAAACGAGAGGGCCTTTATCAATCGCCTGGTAAATGGCACTGTTGAGAGGAAAATCCAGCTGGATTACATTATCGACAGTTTTTCTAAAACAAAAGCAAAAAAGATGAAACCTCTCATTCGTACCATTATGCGAATGGGAGTTTATGAGATATTTTATATGGATGCAGTTCCTGATTCTGCCACTTGTAATGAGTATGTTAAGCTGGCAAAAAAGAGAGGATTTGCAGGTCTTTCAGGATTTGTAAATGGTGTTCTTAGAAATATTTCTAGAAATAAAAACAAAATAGAATTTAAAGAGCTATGCGTCAAATACTCAATACCTCAGTGGCTAGTAGATAAATGGACAAAAGACTACGGGGTAGATGAGGCCGAGGCCATTATGGCTGGCTTTTTGGAGCCACAGGATCTTTGCGTAAGAGTTAATACATCTAAGATTACTAGAGAAGATTTAGTAAAGAACTTAGAGGAATCTGGGGTTAAAGTTCGTATATGCGATTCACTTGACAGCGCTTTGTATATATCAGGCTACGATTCATTGGCATCCCTAGATGCATTTAAAAAGGGTCTGTTTTACGTTCAGGATTATTCATCCCAGCTAGTGCCAAAGCTTGCAGGTGTTAAGGCTACAGACCATATTATTGATGTATGCTCTGCTCCTGGAGGCAAGGCTCTCCACTGTGGAGAATTGGCAAGTGATGGACTGGTTGTTGCCAGAGATTTAACAGACGCTAAGGTATCACTTATTCAGGAGAATATTAATAGAACTGGTGCTACTAATGTGACTGCAGTCAAATGGGATGCCACAGTTCTTGATGAAGATGCAGTTCGTAAATACGATATCGTAATTGCGGATTTACCTTGTTCTGGATTAGGAATTATTAAGAAAAAGCCAGATATAAAATACAATCAGACAGAAGATACCCTTGCCGAGCTTGTTGCTCTCCAGGGACAGATACTTGATACTGTTTGTGAGTATGTTAAGGATGGTGGAGTTTTGTGCTATAGCACATGCACCATCAATAAAGATGAAAATGAAAATCAGGTAGAGCACTTCTTATCATCACATAAGGATTTTAAGATGGAAGAGATGACTCAGCTTTTACCTGACAGAGAACATGATGGATTTTTTATATGTGTAATGAAAAAGAATTAGTTGATATTAGATCCTTTAATTTAATAGAGCTTACAGATTATGTTACAGGGGATTTAGGTGAGCCAAAATTTAGAGCAAAGCAGCTCTATGAGTGGATGCATCAACATCTGGCATTAGACTATGATGAGATGAAAAATATTCCAAAGTCCCTTAAGGAAAAGCTACTGGCTAAATGCAATTATCATAATCTTGAGCAGATAGATTTGCAGATTTCTAAAATCGATGCCACTAGAAAATATCTATTTAGATTATACGATGGCGAGATGGTAGAGAGTGTGTGGATGAGCTACAAACACGGCAATTCTGTGTGCATTTCATCTCAGGTGGGATGTAAAATGGGCTGTCGCTTTTGCGCATCTACTTTGGATGGTTGGGTGAGAAATCTGACACCTTCAGAGATGCTTGGCCAGATATATGCTATCCAAAGAGATACTGGTGAGAGAGTTTCTAATGTTGTTGTCATGGGCACAGGCGAGCCTATGGACAACTATGATAATATAGTAAAATTTGTTAGACTATTATCTGATGAGAATGGACTGAACATTTCTCAGAGAAATATTACAGTGTCCACTTGTGGCATTGTTCCTAAAATCAAACAGTTGGCAGAGGAGGATTTAACAATCACTCTTGCAATTTCTCTCCATGCACCTAATCAAGCTAAGAGAGCTGAGCTTATGCCTATCGCTAACAAATACGATATCCACGAGCTTATAGATGCATGTCAGTATTACTTTGAGAAGACTGGAAGGCGCATCACATTTGAATATTCACTTGTGGGTGGAGTCAATGATCGTGATGAAGACGCAAAGGAATTAGGAGAGTTAATTGGCCATCTTAATTGCCATGTTAATCTGATTCCAGTCAACCCAATCAAGGAACGAGATTTCGTTAGTCCTAGTATGGACAGAGCCTATGCGTTCCAAAAAAAGATTGAAAAATATGTCAATAATGCTACTATTAGAAGGGAAATGGGCCGGGATATTGACGGGGCCTGTGGACAGTTGAGAAAGCGCAAAATGGACGCTTCGAAAGGGACTATTTAATGATAAGTTGTGCAAAAACTGATGTAGGTATTAAGCGTAAGGTTAATCAGGATGCCATCTTTTATTCAGACACAGCTGTCGGCAAGTTACCTAATTTGTATTTGGTTGCCGATGGCATGGGAGGAGAACTGGCAGGCGATTATGCTTCTGCAAAATGCGTCGAGACAATTATTAATTGCATAAAGAAGTCAAAAGAGACAGAGCCTGTTAGAATTCTTGAAGAGGCAATTCAGACTGCTAACAATCTGATTTACGCTGAGTCTAAATCAGACCCTGGCAAGGCAGGTATGGGCACTACACTTGTTATGGCCACCATTATAGATGGTCATTTATTCGTGGCAAATGTAGGTGACAGCAGACTGTATGTTGCCAACTCATCCAAGGTATTGCAAGTGACCAAGGATCACTCGGTTGTTGCAGAGCTTGTTCGTACAGGTGAGCTTGATGAAGATGATGCTCGCACTGACAAGCGTAAAAATATGATTACAAGAGCAGTTGGTGCTGAGAGCGCTATTGCTGCAGATTATTTTGATGTTGCTCTTAAGGGCCGTGAGCATATTTTACTGTGTTCAGACGGTCTTACAAATATGGTTTCAGACAAAGAGATTCTTTCAATACTCAAATCAGCGGACAGTATTGAAGACCGTGCCACTCGTTTAGTGGAACTGGCAAATAGCTACGGTGGCAAGGACAATATCTCAGTTATTATTGTTGAATAATCTTACAAAAAGGAGAATACATGATTACACAAGGCGTTTTTATAGCAGACAGATATGAGGTAATAGATAGAGTTGGATCAGGCGGTATGTCTGATGTCTATCGTGCCAAGGATCACATTCTCGGAAGAGAAGTAGCTATTAAGATATTAAAGCAGGAGTTTTCGGAGGATGCTACTTTCGTAGCAAAGTTTAGAACTGAGGCTCAGTCAGCTGCAGGTTTAGAGCATCCAAACATCGTCAACATTTACGATGTAGGTTCTGAAAACGGTATGTATTTCATTGTTATGGAATACGTCGAGGGTATTACTTTAAAGACATATATCGAGAAGAAGGGACAGCTTAATTTCAAGGAGGCTATCTCTATTGCGATTCAGGTTGGCCGTGGTATCGAGGCAGCTCATCAGAAGGGCATTATTCACCGTGATATCAAGCCACAGAATATCATTATTTCTACAGAAGGTAAGGTTAAGGTTACAGACTTTGGTATTGCTAGAGCTGCAAGCTCTAATACTATCCATGCTGATGTGATGGGTTCTGTTCATTATTCATCACCAGAGCAGGCTAGAAATGGTTTTGTAGATGGCAAGAGTGATATATATTCTCTTGGTATCGTTATGTATGAGATGGTTACAGGCCGTGTTCCATTTGACGGAGACAACACTGTAGCAATCGCTATTCAGCATCTTCAGGAGGAGATGGTTGCACCTTCAGCTTACGCTCCAGACCTACCTATTTCTCTTGAGAGAATCATTATGAAGGCAACAATGAAGAGCCCAGATAGACGTTACAATACTATCTCTGATCTTCTTATGGATTTAAAGAAGGCACTTGTTAGCCCTGATGAGAATTTCGTTACTATCATGGAATCCTCAGAGCTTGGTAAGACTCAGGTTATGTCAAAGGTTAATCTAGAGCCTGAGGAGACTATCGCTAAGAAGGCAGCTGAGGCCCTTACATTCAATGATGAGTACGATGATGATGACGAGTACTACGACGATGACGAGTACTACGACGATGATGAGTACTACGATGATGAGGAAGAGGATGAGTCTAAGATGGACAAGATTCTTACCATCTCTGGTATCATTGCAGGTATCGCCATTGTAGCTATATTAGTTGCAATTCTCGGCAACGTTTTTGGCTTATTTAATTTCGGAGCTAAAAAGGTAAAAATGATTAATGTCGAGGGAACTCAGTATGAGGAGGCTGTTGGTAAGCTTGCAGAGCTTGGTCTTGACGAGGACAATATCAAGGTCATCTACGACTCTAGCTCAGAGGAAGACGGCACAGTCCTTGAACAGTCTACAAAAGAGGGCGAAGAGTTCTCACTTAAGGATACACTTAGACTTACAGTTGCTGGACAGGAGTCATCAGGAGATTCTGGTGAGTCAGGAGAGTCAGGTGGTTCATCTCAGCCAGCGCAGACACAGCCAGAGGAGACTACCGATGGAGAGGAAGTTACAGTTCCTAGTGTAGTTGGATTGACACAGGCTGAGGCTACAGAGCAGCTTACAACTATCGGTATTGTGGTTACAAGCACTTCTCAGGAGTACTCAGATGATGTGGCTGAGGGCCACGTTATCAGCCAGTCTATTGAGGCAGGTGAGAATGTTGAGGCTCATTCAAAGATTACACTTGTAATCAGCAAGGGTAAGAAGGAGACTACATACAGCTATAGTATTGCTAATCCATACGATGGAGAGTGTACATACTCGATAGTTGAGCTTAATAAATCAGGTACTATTCCAAAGAATGGTGCAATCAATATTTCTGACGTAACACGTTCAGAGCTTACAATTACTCTGACTTATACACCTACCTTTACTACAGAAGATGGTAATACAATCACTCTTGATGACAAGAAGGAAACATCAACACAAACTGTACAGGGAACACCAAATTAATGCAGGGTAAAATTATTAAAGGTATCGCTGGTTTCTACTATGTTTATGTAGTGGATTCTGGTGTATACGAATGCAAAGCCAAGGGCGCATTTAGAAAAGATAAGATTAAGCCTCTAGTAGGAGATGATGTTGAGATAGACATCATCTCTGAGGAGGAGAAGACGGGCAATGTTATTAGCATTGGTCCACGCAAGTCTGAGCTTATTAGACCTGCGGTGGCTAATGTGGATCAAGCATTGCTCATTTTTGCGACTAAGAATCCTGAGCCAAATCTCAATCTTCTTGATAGATTTTTATGTATGATGGAAGAGCAGGATGTACCTGTAGTGATTTGCTTTAATAAGGATGATTTGGTTGATGATGATTTTCAGAAGCAGATTCGTGATACCTATGAGCGAGCTGGCTACAAGGTGATTTTCACCTCTGCGAAAAATGAAGAGGGAATCGATAAAATTAAAGAGGTTCTCAAAGGAAAGACATCTACCGTTGCTGGACCATCAGGCGTTGGGAAGAGCTCTATAGTTAATCTTCTCACTGAGGGACATTCTATGGAGACTGGTGAGGTCTCTGCCAAAATTGGTAGAGGCAAGCACACCACTAGACATTCAGAACTTTTATATCTTGGAGATGACACCTACATCATGGACACACCAGGCTTTTCATCATTATTTGTACCTAAGTGTGATCCGGTAGAGCTTTATTCATTGTTTCCAGAGTTTATTGAGCCGGAGCAGCACTGCCGATTTGGCGGTTGTGTTCACTACAAGGAGCCAGGCTGCGGGGTAAAAGAGGCTGTTGAGAAAGGTGAGATAGCTGCTAGTCGATATGAGAACTATTTGCAGATATATTCTGAAATGGTACAGCAGCAGAATTCAAAATATAGATAATTACTTACAGAGATTTGCTTAAGTCTAGTCCTGTAAGATGTTATAATTATTAGGAGAATAGTAGGGATAATTCCAAATTATTAGGAGAGAATCATATGGAAAAATGTTTAGCGCCATCAATTTTATCGGCAGATTTTGGAATACTTAAGGAACAGTTAGAGATTATTGATGAGGCTGGAGCTCAATATGTTCACTTTGATGTAATGGATGGAGTATTTGTCCCAAGCATCAGCTTTGGACTTCCAGTACTTAGAACTATTCGTAAATACACTGACAGACTTTTTGATGTGCATCTTATGATTGTTAATCCAGAGAACTATGTTAAGGAATTTGCCGAGGCTGGGGCAGATATTATCACAGTTCATGCAGAAGCATGCAAGCATCTAGATGCTACAATTGATTTAATTAAAAGCTGTGGAGTGATGGCTGGAGTTGCTATTAATCCAGCTACTCCTATTTCAGAGATTACACATGTTCTTGAAAAGGTAGATATGGTTCTTGTGATGACTGTTAATCCAGGCTTTGGTGGTCAGAGTTTGATTCCATACACTTTAGATAAAGTTAGAGAGCTTTCAGTACTTGCTCGTCAGAAGAAGCTTAAGACTGACATCGAGGTAGATGGCGGAATCAACATGGATACTATCGAGGATGTATTAGAGGCAGGAGCCAATATTATCGTTGCTGGTTCGGCTGTGTTTAATGGTGATATTAAGTCTAATACAGAAGCTCTTTTAGCAAAAATGGAATAAATAAATCTTTAGATATCTTGTGGAGAAGGATAAATGAAACACATTATCATAGGCGGCGGTGCTATTGATATTGAATTTACTAAAAATTGGATATCAGAATTTAAAAGAGAAAAGTATATCATCGCTTGTGATAAGGGATATGAAGCCTGTGAAAGGCTAGGGATTGTTCCTAATATCGTAATAGGTGATTTTGATTCGGCTTCGGATGGAGCCTTGGAGCGAGTTGAGGCTGCTGGTATTCCAGTAAAAAGACTTAATCCTGTAAAGGATGATACAGATATTGAAGCAGCACTTCTTTTTGCATTTCAGCAGACAGATGAAGAGGATTCGATTTTTATTTTAGGTGGAACAGGTGGCCGCCTTGATCATACCATCGGCAATCTCGCACTTCTTGGTATGGGAGCTAAGAATAATCGACCTGTTATCCTAATGGATTCTCATAATTTTGTTCAGATGATTAAGCCAGGAGATTTATATTTAGTTGATAAAGCTCCAGGTCATTTTGTTTCAGTATTTCCATATATGGGCCCATGTCATGGAGTTAATATGACAGGTTTTAAGTATCCTTTGAAGGATGCCACACTTGAGGGCTTCAATACACTTACTGTTAGTAATGAGGTGACTGCTGATGAAGGCCAGATTTGGCTAGAAGATGGTTACCTGATTGTAATGGAAACAAGAGATTAAAAAAGCAGCATCAGAGGATGCTGCCTTTTTTATTTATTTAGTTCCTGTGTATTTCTCTTCGCAATACTTGCAACGATATACTTCATTCTCAGGGTCTGTGAGAATGAAAATCTGATCAAGCTCTTGCTCCACAGTGCTGATGCAACGTGGGTTTTTGCAAGAGATTACATTTTTTATCTCTTTTGGAAGGGAAAGCTGTCTCTTCTCTACGATTGCGTCATCTTTAATGATATTGCAAGTGATATTGTGGTCGATAAAACCGAGAATATCTAAATCAACTCGCTCAATTGGACATTCGATTTTGATGATGTCCTTTCTTCCCATTTTGTTGGACTTAGCATTCATAATCATGGCAACTGTGCAATCGCTACCAAGATTTGCAAGATGTAAGTTGTTATATATTGTCATGGATTCGCCAGCCTTAATATGGTCAAGAACAAATCCCTGATGGATTCCGCTTATGTTTAGCATAGGTTGTTCTCCTTTCGAACTATTTTCTAGCATAAATGCCAGACGATACTAAAGAATTAGCATGGAATTTCAAGCAGTGTCAATATGAGAGCCATTCTGATAAAGACACCGTATTTAGCCTGTGTAAAGTACATTGCACGTGGGTCATCGTCAACATCAACTGCAATTTCATTTACACGAGGAAGTGGATGAAGAACCATCATGTCTTTTTTAGCTAAGTTCATTTTCTCTGGTGTGAGAATGAAGAAGTCCTTCAAACGGATGTAATCCTCTTCGTTGAAGAAACGCTCTCTTTGAACTCGTGTCATGTAGAGGATATCAAGCTCACCCATGACATCATCAAGAGTATCAACTTCTTTGTACTCATATCCATTTTTCTCAAGAACATCCTCTCGAATGTACTCAGGAACTCGAAGCTCCTCAGGAGAAATAAGGACAAATTTTATTCCAGGGTAGCGTACAAGTGCATTGATAAGAGAGTGAACTGTACGACCAAATTTCAAATCACCACAAAGTCCAATAGTAAGGTCTTTGATTTCACCACGCAATGAACGAATTGTAAATAAATCAGTGAGTGTTTGAGTTGGATGTTGGTGACCACCATCACCTGCATTAATTACTGGAATAAGAGATCGCGAAGAAGCGACTAAAGGAGCGCCTTCTTTTGGATGACGCATAGCGCAGATATCTGCGTAAGAAGAAATAACACGAATAGTATCGGAAACACTTTCGCCTTTGGCTGCTGAAGATGAATCAGCTGAAGAAAAACCAAGGACAGAACCACCAAGATTAAGCATGGCAGCCTCGAAAGATAAACGGGTACGAGTGCTAGGCTCGTAGAAACAAGTGGCAAGCTTTTTGCCGTGGCATTTTTCGGAGTATTTGTCCGGATGATTCTTAATATCATCTGCCAAGTCCATAAGCTGCTCTAGTTCCTCTCTGGTGAAATCCAGAGGGCTCATTAGATGACGCATAGGATTCTCCCTTCATAGAAAGCTAATTATAAATCACTTTATTATAGCGAGTTTGATTTCAAATTAAAAGACTTTATGCTAAAATATTTTTCATGAAATACGCAGATATTATCATTGATATATCTCATGAGAGATTGGATAAAACATTTGAATATATAGTGCCTGATGAGCTGGAGAATCAAGTCGCAGAAGGCGTGCAGGTGGTTATCCCTTTTGGACAGGGGAATCGTGCAATTACAGGATATGTGGTTGGGCTACACGACAAGCCAGAGTTTGATGTTACAAAACTAAAACCTATAGCACGTGTTATGAGAGACAGCATTGCGATTGAGTCACAGCTTATTTCTTTGGCTGCATTTTTAAAACGCAATTACGGTTCCACTATGAACCAGGCTCTTAAAACTGTTATTCCTATCAAGAAAAAGGAAAACGAAAAATTAAAAAAAGAGATTAGCCTTAATATTTCTTTGGAGCAGGCTAAAATCGAGTTGACGGAGCTTCTTACTAAGAAAAATCATGCAGTAGGCAAGGAGCGTCTGCTGAAGGAACTTTTAGATGTGGATGTGCTTGATTGGGAGCTGGCTACTAAAAAGTTGCAGGTACCATCTGGCAACATCCGAGATTTGGAGAAAAAGGGAATCATAAGAGTTGAGTCAGTACGTACTTTTAGAAACCCTCACATGCACAAATCCGAATCAAAGCACATTGTGTTAAATGATGAGCAGGAGGCTGCAGCAGAGCGGATAAAGGCAGATATTGATACAGGTCGCCGCAAGACATATCTTATCCATGGTGTCACAGGCTCAGGCAAGACTGAGGTCTATATGGATGTGATGGAGCATGTTATTAATATGGGACAGCAGGTTATCGTGTTGATTCCAGAGATTGCTCTTACCTACCAGACTGTTATGAGATTTTACAGTCGCTTCGGGGATAGGGTCAGCATTCTTAATAGCCGCATGTCTCCAGGAGAGCGCTTTGACCAGTTTGAGAGGGCAAAGTCAGGTGATATCAGTATAATGGTGGGACCTCGTTCGGCACTTTTCACACCTTTTGCAAATTTAGGACTTATAATCATTGACGAGGAGCATGAGCCTAGCTACAAGTCTGAGGTGATTCCGAGATATCACGCTAGAGAGACAGCTGTATATAGAGCTCATCTTTCGGGGGCTACAGTTATTCTGGGGTCTGCTACACCTAGCCTTGAGGCATATAGCAGGGCTCAGTCAGGTGAATATGAGCTTATCACATTAAACAACCGTGCCAAGGGCCAGGATATGGCTGCTGTTGAGATTGTTGACCTGCGAGAAGAGTTAAAAAGAGGCAATCGCTCAATGCTTAGCCATCGTCTGCTAGAGCTCATGGCAGACAGACTTAACAAAAAGCAGCAGATTATGCTTTTCTTAAATAGAAGAGGACTTATGGGCTTTGTTTCCTGCAGAGCCTGTGGTAAGGTACTGAAGTGTCCACACTGCGATGTGGCTCTTCACCTTCACAAGGATGGCACCATGAAGTGCCATTACTGCGGATTCACTACTAGAGCTACCAAAACTTGCCCTAGCTGTGGAAGCAAGTACATCGGCAGTTTCAAGGCAGGGACCCAGCGCTTAGAGGAGATGGTTAAAGAAGCATTTCCTAGTGCTAGAGTACTTAGAATGGATGCTGATACCACAAAAGGCAAGGATGGACACGAGGAGATATTATCTGCTTTTGCAGCTCATGAGGCTGATGTGCTTATAGGCACACAGATGATTGTAAAGGGACATGATTTTGCCAATGTTACCTTGGTAGGTATTGTGGCTGCCGACATTTCCCTCAATGAATCTGATTACCACAGCGGAGAGCGTACATTCCAGCTCCTCACTCAGGCAGTGGGTAGAGCAGGCCGTGGAAGTGAGCCTGGAATTGCTATCATCCAGACTTATCAGCCGGAAAATTACGCGGTGGTTACCTCTGCGGCTCAGGACTATAATGGCTTCTATGAGCAGGAGATAGCATATAGAGGACTCCTTGGTTATCCGCCATGTTCTCACATTTTGGGAATTCAGGTTAGCAGTGAGAGCGAGAGGGATGCAGCCTCTCAGGCAGATATTTTGGCCAATCTCATTAGAAAAGTGGACCCTCAGGTTATAATTATGGGACCACAGGATGCCTACATAGGCAAACTCAAAGATGTTTTTAGAAGAGTTATCTATGTAAAAGACCAGGATTATGATAGACTAGTTAAGATTAAAGATAGCATTGACTCATTTTTATTAGAGCAAAAACAATATAGAAACACCACCACATGGTTCGATTTTGATCCGATTAATACATTATAGTGGTGGCATTAGAAAGGAAATAAAATGGCATTATTAGAAATTAGGGAATATGGTAAGGACGATGTTCTTCTTAAGGTTTGCAAGCCGGTTAAGATTTTAACACCTAGACTTAAGACTTTAATTGAAGATATGTATGACACAATGTACGATGCAGATGGAGTTGGACTTGCAGCTCCTCAGGTTGGCGTGCTTCGTCGTATCTGTGTAATCGATATAGGTGAGGGCCCTGTTACCCTCATTAATCCAGAGGTACTTGAGACATCAGGTGAGCAGACAGGAAGCGAGGGATGTCTTTCAGTTCCTGGTAAGACAGGTATTGTTACACGTCCTAACTACGCTAAGGTTAAGGCCTTAAATGAAAACATGGAAGAAATCATCGTTGAGGGTGAGGAGCTTATGGCAAGAGCCCTTCTTCATGAGATAGATCACCTTGATGGACACATCTACACAGAAAAGGTTGAGGGCGAGCTTTACAATGTAGATGAGTTCTTTGAAGAGACAGAAGAAGAATAAATATTTTGACATTTAGCCAAATAAGAGAAAATTAATTGACTATTTCTTGTCTGATGATGCATAAAGGATTATAATAATTATCGTATATACAGATTAAGTATGGGGGGTGTAGTATGATAATTAGTGAGAGAATTTTTAAAATCATGGAAGACAAGGGGATGAATCAGTTGCAGTTTTCTAATGCAACAGGCATTGCCCAGAGTACAGTCAGCGATTGGAAGCGCAAGAAGACCAATCCTACTGCTGACAAGATTATGACTATTTGTGATGCACTTGATGTATCGCCATTCGAGCTACTTCAGGATACCATTCCTTCTAAGGGAGCAGGGGAAGTTGATTTCCTTATTGCTAGCCAGGGGACTAGCGAATACGCTGTTCTGAAAAAGATGGAAAAGCTTAGCAAGAAGTCAAAAGAGAAGTTAAATACCTTTGTTAAAGGATTGAAATAAGCTAATGGACAGAAATAAAAAAATCATTCAAACAAGTATTATAGGAATAGCTGCCAACTGTTTGTTGGCAGCTTTTAAGGCATTTATAGGGCTGTTATCTGGCTCAATCGCCATCGTTTTAGATGCGGTCAACAATTTAAGTGATGCCCTTTCTTCAGTTATTACCATTGTTGGTACCAAGCTTGCCAACAAGGCGCCAGATAGAAAGCATCCACTTGGACACGGAAGAGTTGAGTATATCAGCACGGCAGTTATTGCTATTATCATTTGCTATGCTGGTATTACTTCCCTTGTGGAGTCTATTAAAAAAATAATGAACCCACAGTTGCCAAAATATACTACTGTGACACTTCTTATTGTGGCAGTAGCAGTTTTTGTAAAAATCATCCTTGGAACCTACGTAAAAAAGGTGGGAGAGTCAGTTAAGTCTGAGTCTTTAGTAGCTTCAGGTGAGGATGCCAAGCTAGATGCTGTTATCTCTACTTCCACTTTGGTGGCAGCTATTATATTTATTCAGTTTGGTGTGAGCCTTGAGGCTTACCTTGGTGCTATCATTTCCATTGTTATCATCAAGGCTGGATACGATATGATTTCTGAAACCATTTCCCATATTCTTGGTGAGCGTGTTGAAATAGAGCTTTCTCATCAAGTTAAGAGAATAGTAGTTTCCTTTGATGAGGTTTCAGGTGCATACGATTTGAGCCTTCACAATTATGGTCCAGATAGATATGTGGGCTCTATCCACATCGAGGTAGATGAGGATATGACCATGACTAGATTGGACCAGTTGCAGCGCCAGATAGCATACGTGGTATTCAAAGAGACGGGAGTCACATTGGAGGGCATTGGAATCTATAGCAAAAATAAAAAGGATTCTGAGGCTGATTTGATTCAAAGAGAAATATCGAAATATGTTAAGACTTTCGATTATGTAAAGCAGATTCATGGATTCTACTATGATCCTAATCAAAAACTATTGAGTTTTGATGTTGTAATTACATTTGATTCCCCAGACAGGGATGCTACTTATCGCAAAATAGTAGAGGCATTAAAAGAAAAATATCCTGAATATACATTTAGTGTGAACATGGATGTTGATCTCAGTGATTAGCTAATTAACCAGTAGTTGAAAAACTGCTGGTTTTTTTATGTAGATGTGTTGACAGAAAAAAGTATAAGTATTACACTACTACTATATAATGACAATAATAAGAATATTGATTGGAGAAAAATGATGTTTTGTAAGAAATGCGGAGCGCAACTTAATGATGGCGTAAGCTTTTGCAAGAACTGCGGTACACCAGTTAGTCGCCCAGTTCAGCAGCCACAGCCAGAAGTTAGAGTGCAGCCAAAAGTGACACCACAGCCTACAGTGACACCACAGCCTACAGTGACACCACAGCCTACAGTGACACCACAGCCTACAGTGACACCACAGCCTACAGTGACACCACAACCTACAGCAGCACCACAGCCAGAGGTAAAGGTACAGCCTAAGGTGACACCACAGCCTACAGCAGCACCACAGCCAGAGGTAAAGGTACAGCCTAAGGTGACACCACAACCTACAGTAGCACCACAGTCTACTGTCACACCACAACCTACAGTTCAGGTGCAGCCTAGACCTGTTCAATCTGTTCCGGTTACTCCACAGACTAATAAAAAGGGAGGAAATGGCAAGACAATTGCTATTGTAATTGGAGCATTTCTTCTCATTGTTGCCATTTTAGGTGGATTGTTATCTGGTGGTGGTTCTTCACATAAGAGATATAGGGATGAAGAAGAAACTGAAGAAAAGGTTGAGTCAACAGCTGCAGATGATGCGGTTAGAACTCTTATGATTTATATCATAGGAAGTGACCTTGAGTCAGGCCAATATGGTGGAGCGGCTTCTCGAGATATCAAGGAGATACTTAAGGCAAATATTCCGGATAACTGCAACGTGGTACTTCAGTGCGGCGGTGCCAAGAAATGGGAGAATAAGGATATTCCTGATGGTGAAGTTACCATTTTCTCAGTTCGAAATGGCAAGTTAAACAAGGAAAAGAGTCTTGGCAAGACTACAATGAATGAAAAAGGAGATCTTTCACAGTTTATTACATACTGTAAGGATAATTACCCAGCTGAGAATTATTCTTTAGTTCTTTGGGATCACGGCGGCGGAATTCCTGTTGGTTTTGGTATGGATGAGCTTAACAAGAATCCAAACAAGTTACTCTATGACTATGAAATCAGAAATGAGCTTGATACTGCGGGCGTAGATTTTGATGCTATTATTTTTGATGCATGTAACGTATGCACACTTGAGATGGGATTATCTCTCAAAGAGCACGCTCAATACATGGTAGGTGCTGAGAGTTACGTAAATAATAAGGGTATATATTATACAAACTGGTTGGAGATGCTTGACGGTGATGCACAGACATTTTCCGAAAAGATTGTTCAGGATTACATGGAAGATATTAATGCTGATGGATTGATTGGTTCTATGTCAGTTATTCGTCTTGATTACATCGATGATGTATATTCTGCTTATGTAGATTACGTAAGAGATGTTGCCAGCGATGTAGAAAGAGGTGGATTTGCAGCTTATGTAAAGGCTCGAGGTAACTGCGGTTCCTATGAGCATATTGACTCAGTAGATTTAATTGCTCTAGCTACAGCTTATGATACAACAAGTGCAGCAACACTTATCAATTCTGCTGTAAATGCAGTAACATATACAGAAAGCGATTTTGCTTATGGCCATGGCCTTATGGTTTATTGCCCATTTGAATATTGTGAAGCATACAATTCGGGACGCCAGGCATTTGTTGAATTAAATTACGATGAGGAGATTACTGGCTTCTACGACAAAATGGTTTCCGCTGAGCTCTCTCTTCTAGGCCAGAGTTATGTTAGCAATTACGGTGGAGATTGGTATACAACAGCATACGCAGATAGTGTTAATTCAGGCGGTAATGTAAGTAGCAGTAGCTTAGCTTTAGTTGATATGGGTTCTTATGAGGCGGTAGAGCTTGATGATTCCGATTGGGAAGTAATAGACCATGTTGCCCTTACAATTGCGGTAGAGGAAGGTGATTCATATCTTCTTCTTGGACAGGATTATACATATCAGACTGATTCAGCGGGAAGACTTGCTCTTGTAAATCCAGAGGCATGGACATTTGTAAATGGTAATATTGCAGGATATTTTTGTGTAGAATTCTATAATAATCCAGATACTGATGAATGGTCACAATTGGGATACATTCCTATTACAGTAAATGGTGAGGGTGCATTACTTTACGTATACTACGATGAAGCGCATCCAGAGGGTACAATTCAGGGATATACAACATATGACTATGACACAGATACCGAAGGCTCATATATGTATGACCTACGTGCGGATGATGAAATCGATTTGGTATACTATGAATTAACTTCCTCAGGAGATCTGACTTATACAGAAGCAGGGGATCCATTCCAGGCTAGTACACTTAGTCTGACATTCACAGAAATTGATTTCAACCAGTACTCTACTATTGGTTACTACACTGTCTATGATGTATATGGCAACGAGTACGAGACAGATGCAACAGTACTTGGTTCTTCAAATGCAGTATAGACTAAATCTAGTTTAAACAATCAATATATGATAATATTAATTCAGGGCTTCAACTTATTGAGCCCTGAATTTTTCTATTTATATAGGAGGAAAAATATGGATTACAATTCTAGATATAATGAGTGGCTTGAGCATCTTTTAGATTCGGACCCTCTCAAGGCGGAATTGCTTTCAATAAAAGATGACGAAAAGGATAAGGAAGATCGTTTCTATCAGGATTTGTCATTTGGTACTGCTGGCCTTCGCGGTAAGGTAGGTGCTGGTACTAATCGTATGAATTTCTTTACAGTAGGCAAGGCTACACAGGGTGTTGCTGATTTTATCGTATCAAAGGGTACAGAGGCTATGGAAAAGGGCGTAGTTATCGCTCACGACCCTAGACATTTCTCCAAGGAATTCTCACAGCTTGCAGCAGGTATTTTTGCTGCAAATGGAATAAAGGTATATGTTTTCCCTGATCTTAGACCTACTCCAGAGCTTGCGTTTATGATCAGAAGACTTGGAACTGTATCAGGTATCAATATTACAGCAAGTCACAACCCTAAGGAGTACAATGGCTACAAGGCATATTGGGACGACGGATGTCAGGTGTCTTCAGAGATAGCTGATGGAATGTATGAGCGCATCAAGGCAGTTGATATTTGGTCAGGTGTTAAAAAATCTGATTTTGAAGAGGGAGTAAAATCTGGCAAGATTATCGTTCTTGGTGAGGAGTTTGATAGAGAGTATCTTGATAAGATAGAATCACTTGCTATCCATGAGGGAGATGAGCTTGACCTTACAATTCCTCTCGTTTACACACCACTTAATGGATGTGGCTCTATTCCATTTAGACAGATGTTAAATGACAGAGGTTTCTCTAACTGGACTATAGTACCAGAGCAGGAGAACCCAGACCCTGATTTCACTACAGTTGGTTATCCTAATCCTGAGGACCCTAAGGCATTTAAGCTTTCAGAGGAGTATGGTCGCAAGTTCGGCGCAGAGCTTCTTATGGCCACAGACCCAGATGCAGATAGATTTGCTATTGAGATTCGCGATAGCCAGGGTAACTATGTACCTCTCAATGGCAACCAGACAGGATACTTACTTGTTAACTATGTACTTGAGGGTCACAAGGACGCCGGTACACTTCCTGCAAAGGGAGCTATGGTCAAATCCATCGTTACCTCTACACTTTCTACAATCATGGCCAAGGCCTATGGTGTGGAAATGTTTGAGACACTTACAGGATTTAAAAATATATGTGGTAAGATTCCATATCTCCACGATAATGGATATACATATCTCTTCGGCTATGAAGAGTCAGTGGGATATGCTATTTGTGAAGATATCAGAGATAAGGATGGTATCTCAGCCGGTATGATGGTTGCAGAGGCAGCTGCTTACTATAGAAAGCAAGGCAAGACTCTCTGGGATGTACTTCAGGAGATATATGCTAAATATGGATTCTTTGCAGAGGATGAGCCAAATATCATATTAGAAGGAATTCCAGGAGCTCAGAGAATTCAGCGTATGATGAAGTGGTTTAGGGATAATATTCCTACAGAGGTTGCTGGCTCAAAGGTTGAAAAGGTGATCGATTATATTAATGGATACGAGGATATTCCACCTCAGAATGCAATTCGTATTTTCCTTGAGAATGGTTCATGGTTTGCAATTAGACCATCAGGTACAGAGCCAAAGATTAAGTTCTACTTCTATTCAAATCAGGACTCAAGAGAGAATGCATTAAAAGTAAACGCTTCTATTAAAGAAGAGATATTTGCTCTTATTAATTCAGTTGAATAATGTTATTTAAATAACAATGCCCCAACACTATATGTTGGGGCTCTCATTTTTGTCTACACAAGAAAGGCTTTTTTATATATAATGAATAGTTGAGTTGTGATGTGATTAGTGGAGAATAAATAATGAAATACGAATTTGTTTTTGATAAGTTAACCAACTATAAAAATAATATCTATAGAGAGTGGCTTTTGACTAATGGCCTAGGCAGTTATGCAGGCAGCAGTATTATAGGTTCTCATATGAGAACACAGCAGGGCTATCTCATCGCAAGTATTCATCCTCCTGTGGAGCGATTCTTGGTTTTTTCCAAAACAAATGAGCGTCTTGTATGCGGCAGCAGAATCTATGATTTGACCACTGCTCAGCACAAGGGACCATACGCTAGTGAATTTAATCAGGGCAACATGCATCTTAAGAGTTTTACTTATGATGGCACTGTTAATTTTGTATACGAAGCAGGTGGTATGCGCCTCACTAAGACAATAGCTTTGGTGCAGGGAAAGAACCAATGCGTTATCGCATATACGTTAGAGAATAATGGACCTGCAGCAGGTGTGGTTATCACTCCTCTCATGAACTATAGAGACCACGGTGAGCATATGACTGTGGAGAGCCTTAAGTACGAGCTTCCAGATAGTGCCTTCGGTGAGATTAGAGATGAGGCAACAGGTAATACAGGATTTTATTATTCTCCAGTTAGCAATAAAAATGTGAGAGTATCACTTGTCAGCGCAGGTTGCGAGATGGTAAAGCGCAACAACATCTACGATGAAAACATGGAGCTTCAGTATGAGCTTGATAATGACGCGGAGGCACTTGATTGCCATCTCAAGCCATATGATTTTGTAATGGAAGTTGATGCTGGTGGAGTTTCAAGGGCATCTTTTGTCTGCACAGTTGATGTCCGTGACCAGGTAGGAAGAAAGAAAATCGAGTGGTCAGATATTCCAGAAGTTGAGATAGACACAGCATTTATAGAAATAGAAAAGGCTAAGAATCGAGTGGCCGACTTAATTGAAAAGTCTGGCTTTTCTGATGAGGAAGAGTTGGGGCAGATTCTTACTGTCGCAGCGGACCAGTTTATTGTTGATAGATTGTCTACAGGCAAGAAGACAATCATGGCAGGTTATCCATGGTTTACAGACTGGGGCAGAGATACTATGATAGCCTTCACCGGGCTATGCCTTGAAACAGGTCGATATGAGGACGCCAAATCTATTTTACTTTCATTTTCTAAATGCATTAAAAATGGACTGGTTCCTAACATGTTCCCAGACAATGGCAAGGAGCCTCTTTACAATACAGCAGATGCTTCACTGTGGTATTTTTACGCAGTGTACAATTACCTGAAATACGTAGATACGGATGAGGCTTGGAAATTTGTGGAGGATTATATCTATTCAAGCCTTCAGGAGATTATGGCTGCTTATCGAAAGGGCACCCAGTTTTCAATTGGCATGGATGACGACGCGCTAATGAATGCTGGCTCAGGCCTTGATCAGGTTACATGGATGGATGTACGTATCGGTGATGAGGTGGTGACTCCTAGACATGGCAAGCCAGTTGAGATTAATGCTCTTTGGTACAACGCCCTTATGACTATGGAGGAAATCTCAAGAGGTATCGCAAGACGTACCCATGACAAGCCAGAAAACTATCTTGCATACGCAGGCGGCTGCAGTCAGCTCGCTATGTGGGTTAAGGAAGCATTCAACGAGGAGTTCTGGTACGAGGAGGGTGGCTATCTCTACGATGTAATCGGTGAGGATTTCAAGGATGCCACACTTCGTCCTAATCAGATATTTGCAGTAAGTCTTCCATTTACAATGCTTGATATCGAAAAGGAAAAATCAATCGTAAGAGTCCTTAAGGATAGATTATACGTGGGTGTGGGTCTTCGCTCCCTTGATACAGAGGATGAGAACTATCAGGGTACTTACCAGGGTAGCCTAGAGAAGAGAGACCATGCATACCATCAGGGTACAGCCTGGGGATTTTTGCTTGGAGCATTTATCGAAAGCTATTTAAAAGTAGGCGGAGGAAGTGCTCAGTCTATAGAGGAGGCAAGAGCTATGTTTGAGCCAATAGAGCAACATCTATTTAGCAACTGCATCGGTTCTGTTTCTGAAATATTCGATGGTGATGAGCCACATGCTGGCAGAGGATGTTTCGCTCAGGCTTGGTCTGTTGGTGAGATTCTTAGAGCTTATGCTCTATTAAATAAATAACATGAAAAAGAATGATTTGATTTTAATCTTTGGAATTTTAATACTGTCACTATTTTTCTATGGTGGGATGCATTTATGGCAAAAGAGTCATACTGATGACAGCGCCTATGTGGAGGTTAAAATAGACGGAGAGATATATGGCACATATCCTTTGGATGAGGATATAAGAGAGCGTATAGAGTCTGCAGATGGCGGATATAATATTCTAGTGATTTCAGATGGCAAGGCATCCATTGAGGAGGCCAACTGCCCAGACAAGATATGCGTTAATCACAGGGCCATTCACTATTCAGGTGATTCGGTGGTTTGCTTACCACATAAGCTGACTGTTACAGTTGTAGGTGGGCAGGAGGATGAAATCGATGCCTCCACTAATTGATAGGAGAGAATTATGAAGACGAAAGATATTGCTATTCTTGGACTATTAATAGCCCTGGCATTTGTACTCTCCTACGTGGAGTACCTGCTTCCAATTAACATAGGTATACCAGGGGCGAAAATAGGACTTGCCAATATAGTAACTTTGGTTGCTATTTACAAAATAGGATATAAGAGAGCCTTTGCATTATCTCTTATCAGAGTTCTATTGGTGGCTCTTACTTTTTCCAATATGGCAATGGCTATGTACAGTGCAGCAGGCGCTTTGCTTTCATTTATTGCAATGCTAATTGGTAAGTCTACTAAGAAGTTATCTATTACAGGAGTTAGTGTTCTAGGTGGTGTTTTTCACAATATTGGACAGATAATGGTGGCTATGGTGCTGATGGAGACTAGGGAATTAGTTTTCTATCTTCCAATACTTATAGTGATTGGAACTGTTTCAGGTGTGATAATTGGTATACTTTCAGGTATGATTTGTAGTCGTATCAAGGTTGCATTTTAATATTAAGATGGGGTATACTCAAACAGGCTATAGATTTAGTAACAAAGGAACAGGTATAAAAATGGGAGATTACATTATTAGTTGCTGTTCGACTGCGGACGTGACAGCTGAGTATCTTAAAGAGAAAAATATCGAATATATTTGCTTTCATTATTATTTAGATGGAAAAGAATATGTTGATGATTTATTTAAGTCTATGTCAGTTCAGGATTTCTATCAGGCAATGGTTGATGGAGCTATGACTAAGACTTCACAGGTTAATGCAGATGCATTTACAGAGTATTTTAGAGGATTCCTTTCACAGGGCAAGGATGTAATTCATTTGACACTTTCTAGTGGTATCTCAGGAGTTTTAAATTCTGCTCGTATTGCAGCAGAGGAGATGAAGGAAGAGTTCCCAGACCGAAAGGTTGTAGTTATAGATAGTTTGACAGCTTCATCTGGTTATGGACTTCTCATGGACAAGCTTGCAAGCCTTCGTGATGAGGGATATAGCTTCGATGATCTTTGTAGTTGGGCTGCAGAGCATGTTCAGAATCAAAATACATGGTTCTTTACAACTGATTTAACATTCCTTATTAGAGGCGGTAGAGTGTCAAAGCTTTCTGGATGGTTTGGTACTGCTCTTAATGTTTGCCCACTTATGAATATCAATGACGAGGGTAAGTTAATTCCACGTCAGAAGTGCCGCGGCAAGAAGATGGTTAAGAAGGCTGCGCTTTCTGCTATTAAGGAGCGCATCGACAATGGCGCTGACTACGATGAGAATATATTCATCACTCACTCAGTTTGCTATGAGGATGCAAGGGAGATTGCTGATATGATTGAGGCAGAGTTCCCTAAGATGAAAGAGAAGATTCGTATTTTCGATATAGGACCTACAATTGGTGCACATACAGGCCCAGGTACAGTTGCTATTGGTTTCTGGGGCAGCAAAAAAGAACATTAATAACAAAGTGTTGGGTCAAAGGACTCAACACTTTTCTTCATTGGAGGTAGAGGGATGAAAGAGAAGATCAAAGGACTACGACTTAATATTACAATTTCAGCAGTGATTAGCATTATCATCGGCATGCTTTTAATGATATTTCCTACAGAGACTACAGAGATATTGAGCCGTATCATTGCTGGTATTATTATTTTAGCTGGTGTTGCTATTATAATTAGTCAGATTTTTGAAAACTCTAAAAATGTTATGGGGATTGTAGTAGGTGCAATACTTGCTATTCTAGGAATTTGGATGTTTATGTCACCAAAGGATAATATTTTCTTTAATATAATTCCTATTGCTATTGGTGTTATCTTAGTGGTACATGGTGTTCAAGATTTAGGGATGGCATTTGAGGTCCTTAAGACAAAACAGGGCGGCTCACTTCTATTATTTATAGGAGCAATTGTAAATATAGTTCTTGGCCTCTTATGTATTGCCATGGCGTTTGATATTATCACTACTATTGTTTGGCTTATTGGACTTATGATGGTATTTGACGGCGTGACAGATATTTTCTTTGTACACAAGGTTAGAAAGTCTACTTCAGCAGTAATTGTTGATTCTACAATCGTAGAAGAGGAAGTTGTAGAAGAAGTTAAGGACGAAGAGACAAAAGAGGAAGATGTCTAATGGGACAGATGGAATTTAAGATGGAGCGCACAGGACTTCTTGAAGTGGGAGATGTGCTTTCTATTACAGAATATGAGCTACCTAATTCTTATTACTATGTATTAGGCAGGTCTTATGCCATGTCGGGCAACTATACTACCCTTCAGCGCATCTCAGCAAAGGAAGGGAAGGTAGTAGATATAAAAGAAACCCCAAAGGGATTCTATGTATCAGTGGAATATCAGGATTCTTAAGGAGCATTAATGAATAACCAAACCCAAAACGCAATTGATATTGTGTTGGCTGAGAGCTTAAAGGAGCTTGCGGCCACCAAGCCAATTGATAAGATTACAATAAAAGAAATAACCAACAAAGCAGGCGTTATTCGTCCTACTTTTTATAATCATTTTCAGGATAAGTATGAGCTTTTAGAATGGATTACAGTCAATGAGCTGTTTGCGCCAATCGAGCCCCTTCTTGCAAATGGAATGCTTAGAGAGGCTATCACATTTCTTTTGACAACTATTTTCAAGGGCAAGGATTTCTACAAAAGAGCTGCCAAGCTTGAGGGACAGAATTCCTTCAACGAAATTTTCAACAGATGTGTGGCTAACCTGGTTAAAAAATACATTGATATTGATGGGTTGCTTAGCATTGCTAATTATGAGTGGTTGAATGAAAAGCTTGTTTCGGAATTTTTGGCTCACACTATTTCATGGGTGACTATTCAGTGGATTATGAGAGGCATGGATACACCAGTAGATGAGCTTGCTGATGTGTATGTTAAGATTTTCCATAGCCCTATTATTCAGGTTATTTCCAATAGTGACAAGTAGAATACAAAAGCTTATTTTTGTAGCTTGTCTTAACACTACTTTTAATGATTGAATATTTTTGGAGAAAATATATACATTATAATATAGATATCTTTGAAATTGATTGGAGCGTATTTGTATATGAGCTGGTTGGAAAATATGCTAATTATGGCTGGAATATTGCTTGATGTATTTGCCGCTATGGAGATACAGGGAGCGATGCTTGCCAATATAAAAAAGAAGACATTAATAATTGCCTGTGTGGTTGTGGCAGCAGTGGAGTTGGTATTCTATTTGGTTGGATATTTAATCTGCTGGGGATTATCCGCTAATGGATATATACCTAATCCAATCTACTATGGCGAGGCGGTTGCAGCAATAGTTCTTGCTCTAGTTGGAATGCGGCTTATAGTCAAGGCTGTTCAACGCAAGTTTATTCAGGAGCGCAGACGTGATACAATTAGAGTCTGGGATTACATTAGACTGGTTGTTATGTCTAGTATCTACACTGCAGCAGCTGGTTGCGTGTGTGGACTTGTAGGCGTTACAGTTTGGCAGGTTATTATCATTATATTAGTTATTTCTATTGTGATGGTTATATGTGGTTTCTACACAGGCCTTCACTACGGATTTGAGATTAAGACGATTGCTTATGTGGCTGGCGCATTACTTCTTTGGGGCGTTAGCATTGAGATGTTACTACATCGCATTTTAGATGTAATTTAGTTTTACGAGGAGATTTTTATGAAGTTATTATCTTTTGCAGTACCATGTTACAATTCGGCTGCATATATGGAGCACTGTGTTGAGACTCTTTTACATGGTGGCGAGGAAGTAGAGATTATCATTGTGGATGATGGTAGTCAAAAGGATAACACTGCTGAGATAGCAGACAGACTTGCAGCAGAGCATCCTTCTATTATCAAGGCTGTCCATCAGGAAAATGGTGGACATGGTCAGGCAGTAAATACTGGTCTTAAAAATGCTACTGGTCGTTACTTCAAGGTAGTTGACTCAGATGACTGGGTAGATGAAAAAGCTTATGACAAGATTCTCGATGTACTTCGTCGCACAGTTGATGAGGAAAAAGAGCTTGATATGCTTATTTCTAATTATGTATATGAAAAGGAAGGGGCTATCCATAAAAAGGTTATGTCTTACTCAAACCTTCCAAAAGATAGATACTTTACCTGGGATGAGACTGGTCGCTTCAAAAAGGGACAGTACATTCTCATGCATTCAGTAATATATCGTACAGAACTTCTAAGAGATTGTGGATTAGAGCTTCCAAAGCACACATTCTATGTGGACAATCTTTACGTATTCTATCCACTTCCTTACGTTAAGACAATGTACTATCTGGATGTGGAGTTCTATCGTTACTATATTGGTCGCGAGGATCAGTCAGTAAATGAAAAGGTTATGATTAGCCGTATCGATCAGCAGATTAAAGTAAACAAGCTTATGCTTGAGTCATTTGATTACAAGAATATAGAAAATGAGCATGTTAAAAAATACATGTTTAACTATCTTGAGATGATTACTGTTATCTCTACAGTACTTCTTATGAAGAGTGGTACGAAGGAACACCAGCAGAAGCGTCATGACCTATGGAGCTACATCAAGTCAAAGGATGAGTTCATTTATAAGAAGCTTCGCTACGGAATCCTCTGCGGCACTACCAATCTTCCAGGCCACACAGGACGTCTTATTTCTGTCTCAGCCTACAAGATTGCACAGAAGGTGGTTGGGTTTAATTAAACCCAAGATTCAACTAATCATCAAGATTAGGTAGATAGTTATAGTATATAATTCACTAAACAGCATAGTCTAAATTGGCACATATTACTCCAGGAAAGCTTCCTGGAGTTATTTTTTGCCAAAAAATGACACTTATTGCCAGACATCTTTTAAATGAAAAAAATGTGCCGTAATATACTATTCGGACACATGTTGAGCACATATTTCTGTAAGACAGACTTGAATGTAGAAAGATGTGTTTGAGAAGAGGGAGTAACAATGTCTATGAAAAAGTTGACTATGCTTAATAGAATACTGTCTTTGGGACTTGCAACAGCGCTCGCTTTATCGTCACCGATAGTAGCCTATGCGGAGGGTGATAACGAAGCCGTTGCTGCTGAGTACTCAGTTAATAATAATTCTGAAGAGGTCTCATCTTCTGATGCAGGGAGAGCAGAAGATGATGCCACTAGCAGCTCCGAGGAGGACGCATCCATTTCTGGTGATGCAACTTCTGATGATCTAGATGGAGATGCTACATCAAATGATTCCCATGAGGAACAAATTAATAATGGGTCAGAGGACGAGTCAGTAGCCAATGAGGCTGAGGCTACTGATGAGGAGGCTGAAGATGATAAGCTTGAAGATGAGGAGCTTGAGGACGAGGAACTTGAGGAGCTTGAGGACGAAAAGGAATGCAAGCACGAAGAGTTCGAGTACGAGTCAAATTACGATGGAACTCATATCAAGCGCTGCAAGGAATGCGGTGAAGTCATCGAAGAGGCTGAGGAGTGTGAGTTCGATGAGGATGGAATTTGTATCTACTGTGGATACAGAGAAGAAATCGAAGAGGAAGACAAGGAAATCACTCTTGAGTTTGAAAATGATGAAGTAATCGTTACCGTTACAGCAATGAAGAGCGTCTTAAATGGAGCTACATCAGTTAAAGCTGAAAAAGTAACTGATGAAGACCAGTTAGAGGAAGTTGCCAATTCACTTACAGAAGATGCTGAGGAAGCTGGCAAGGAGCTGAAGGCATTTTTAGCTTATGACATTTCTCTTATGAATGATGATGGCAAGGTTGAGCCAAAGGACGGAAGTGTTTCTGTCAACATCGTTAGCTTAAAGGCACCTGAGACAGATGAGGAGCTTGATGGCACAGATGTAGGTATCGTTCACTTTGAGGAGAAGAGCGATTCTACAGAGGCTGTTGATTTGACAGAGGAGTCTACAACATCAGTTGAGACTGGTGATGACATTGCTACAGTTGATGTTTCTTTTGAGACAGAAAGCTTTTCAGTTTTCGCAATCAAGTGGACAACTGCTAGCACAGATAAAAAAGTGGGAACCATTATTTGGAAGGATGGGGACCATGCAAGAACTACTCAGACAGTTAATCTCTATGTTGTAAATCAGTATGGTGACCCAATTGAGAGTGCAACTGGAGAGATTAAATACGAGAACATTGCAACAAATGAAAGTTTGTCCTCTCGTATATCGGCAACATACAATAATTACTTTACAACTCTTGCTAGAGAAATTTCTGTAGAGGGATATACATATAGAGGCGCTTATCTTAATGATAAGAGAGAGCTTACAAATATTAGTTATAAATATGAGCCAGGCCGCGTATATTGGGCGGCTACAATCTACGGACAGGGCGAGAATAACTGGCAGTATATCGCAAATGGAGCAAACAGAGAAAATCAGAGAACATCTGTAAATGTTTTCTTTGTATATCAGGACAATAGAGAGATTGCTGATGACAAGTATTTCTCAGCAAACCTTTTCAATTATAGCAAGGACTCAATTAACAATGCTTCACTTAGAACAGGAAATGCTAACAATGCATTAATTTTCCATGATGGCGGAGACATTATCACAAATGGTTCTGCATACTATCAGCCATGGAACAGATGTAATACTAATTCATCAACAGATAATCCAACAGCATTCCAGGGAATCGTAGGTAATACATTATCAAACAACATGCCTACATTTAACTATGCTGTAGCACCACTTTTTGATCCAGATTCTTGGCTTTTCTCATCTAGAACTGGAGCTAATACCTCTTGGGATAGAAAAGATGATATTTTAGCATACAAAAATGTAGCTATTCCTTTCTATTTTGAAAATGGTTATTACACATTTGATTCTAAGGTAAACGATTATAGATTTGATGAGCCAAATAACCGAATGACTCGTACCCAGAGAAATGATAGTGAGGGTCAGTTCTGGCCATTCTCTGGAACAAAGGACGAGCCACATTTCGGTATGAATTTACAGGTTAACTTCAACATCGCAGAAAATGGCAAGGATGACAATGGAAAAGACACAGTCTTTGAATTCTCTGGCGATGATGATGTTTGGGTATTCATTGATAACAAGTTAGCACTTGATATTGGTGGTATCCACGGCGTTGTATCAGGACGCATCAATTTTGCAACAGGTGATTGCATCGTTGATTCTGCAGCAAGATCTGTAGTTAACAATGGTTCACAGAGCAGAACAAACCTTTATACAAATGTTTTAGGTTATAAGACAGTTGAAGAAGGACGCAAGGCTTTGGCAAAGGGCGGACATACACTTACATTCTTCTACCTTGAGCGTGGCGCTTCTTTATCAAACTGCAAGATTACTTTTAACTTTAAAAATCAAAATATCGCTGTTCCTACAGATGTATATTTCAACAAGGCTGATGGCGCAGGACGTGCATTAGCTGGCGCACAGTTTGGTCTCTATGGTGAGGCTGATACAGAGTGTAAGGGCACAGCACTTTACACAGCTACATCTGATTCAAATGGTAAGGTTTTATTCTCAGCTGTAGAGGCTGGTACCTACTATATGAAGGAGATGACAGCTCCAAAGGGTTACCGAGTAAGCAAGACTATCTACGTAGTAGAAGTTGTAAATGGTACTTCTTCAATTGTAGAAGGTTCAGTTAAATCAAAGTCACAGGGTTCCTTCAAGATTTACAAAAAGGATGATCAGAATAAGAAAGACATTACAACAATTAAGAACTTCAAGAATGAGAATTACAAGAAGAGCCTTACAATCAAGAAGGAATGGGATGACAATAATTCAAGCAGCAGACCAGACGGCATCACATTTGATGTATATGGTACATATGCAGATGATTCTGGCGTAAAGTACATCAAACTTGATGGAACAGTCTGTGGTAGCAAAGAAGCTGCTATTACTCCTGTAATTGTAACAAAGAATGACAATTGGACTAGAACTATTGAAAATCTCAAGATTTTCGCTGATGAGGATTGTACACAGATTATCAGCTGGAATGTTGAGGAGAGAGAGATCGTTGGATATGAGCTGACAGATTATGATGTTACTTATACAGAGAATACTAATATTACAGAAGAAATCTTGATTCCTACCCCAGCTACTGATGGCGGGGAGCGATACAGCCATTTAGATATTGAAGTAGATGCTGTTTCAGATGGAGAGGATTCTGGCAGAAAAATCACTAACATCTACGATTTAGATGGAAATAGTGGAAGAATAACACTCATCGGATACTACGATGACAACTACAGATGGGTTGCTGATTCAAAGAGTGTTCAGATGACTAAGCAAAATGGCTATGAGTGGAGAGCTGATTCACAGAAGCTTGGTCAGAATTCAGTTTTAGCCTTCAAGGTTAGATATGAAGGTTCAAATGATACAAAGCTTGTTATTATCGACAGCAATTCATACTATCCAGAAGATTCTAGATACTATAAGCCATCGACCGAAAAGGTAGGTGGAGAACATGAGCCATATAGAAATGTGGCTATGTACTATACAGGTTCATATAACCCAAGAAATGATTATGTTGATTTAAGCGGTGCAAACCTTTTCACAACGGCAAAGGTTGAGTGCCCAGTCACAATTAGTAATTCAAAGGGTAACTACTACTCAAGCAATTACGGTTATGACAGAACAGGACTTGATTTTATTCTTTCACCAAAGACAATTGCTCAGGTTTCTGTTGAAAAGCTTGGAAACGAGACACATACATTTACAAATAAAAATGTAATGGGTTCTCTTACAATCGAAAAGAAACTCACTGGTAATTCCGCAGTTGCTTCTACAGATACAATGTATGGAATCAGAGTAGAGAGAGTTCTTGAGGATGGCACAACAGAAGTTGTTAGTCCAATTGTAGATGGAGTGGCTCAAACAAATATCATTTCTTACTACAACGGAAATAGATTACTTGGTGTTGGCTACAGCAATGATGCATTTAATATTTTTGCTGACCAGTCACTTACAATCATCGATTTGCTTCCAGGTGAATATAGAGTTACAGAGTGCTATGTTTACGACAAGAATGCAAATGGTGAATACGAGAAGGCTGACTTAGAACGATACGAAACTACAATGTATCAGGTTGTAGATGGAGCTGAGCAAGCACTTTCTCTTATAGAAAGAACTACATCAGTTAATGTAGAGAGTGGAAAGGACAGCCAAGTAAAGGTTGTTAACGAACTTAAGCAGTCTTATGAATTTAAGATAATCAAGAGAAATGCTAATACATATGAGACTCTTGCTGGAGCACAGTTTGAGTTGAGAAACGAAGATGATACATTCACAGTATTTTACGGTGTGACAAATAGTGAAGGCGAAATAATTTGGTTCAACAGTCTTTGGGAAGTAGAAAATCCAGACGCTGCAAATTCAAAGCCTCAGACAGTTAAGGATGGCACATACGTACTTAGAGAGACAAAAGCACCAAAGAGTTTTGCACTTAGCAACGAAGAGTGGATTGTCAAATATGAAAAGTATGAGGGCGTATCTGTAAAGATTAGGTCTTCAAACAAGGTAGTACACGCTACCGTAAATAATGCAGGCAACATCAAAACATACGAATATAGTTTCTATGATGTTGTTGCATATACTCTACCTGAGACAGGTGGAAGGGGAGTCTATGTATATACAATCGGCGGAGTTCTGTTAATGATGGGGGCGGCGCTGTTGTTATATAAATCAAAGAAAAACAATAAAAACAACAAATAAAAAAGGAGAGAAAAAATGAAAAGAATCAGAAAAATCGTTGCTCTTGCGCTTGCGACAGTAATGATGATGGCAATGAGCATTACTGCTTTTGCCGCAGAGAACAACACAACAACACTTACTATCAACAATTTCCCTACAGTAGCTAATGGTTATACTGTAAACGCATATCAGATTGCTTCTGTAGACGAGAACAACCAGATTCAGGTAGTTGATTGGGCAAAGGATGCTTACAAGGCAGTTCCTACAGATGATGACACAACACCTATTGAGATGACAGCAGCAGATGCTAAGGCTTTAGCTGCAGCATTCAAGGCTGATACTACAGTTGATGCTTCTGCAACAATCACAAATGGTGTTGCTACATTCTCAGGCCTTAAGGCTGGTGCTTACTTCTTCAAGGTTGCTAACTTTGATGGAGATCTTGAGTTCAACGCTATGGTTGCTGTAACTGTAGTAAAGGATGCTAATGGTAACTATGTTGCTAAGTCTACAGAGTCTCTTTCAGCTAAGAGTGAGCCAAAGAAGGTAAAGAAGACTGAGGATGACAAGTATGCTTCAACAGTTAACGAAAAGGAAATTACTTATACAGTTGAGACAACAATTCCATATGTAAAGTCTAATGAGATCGTTACAAAGAAGTTTGCACTTGTTGATCACATCACAGGCGGCGCATATTCTGTAAATGCTGATGGAAAGCTTGATATTACAGTTGCTTATGGCGATGTATCAGAGACAAAGTCAGTAGACGTTGTTGACAACGGATTTGAGTTAGACCTTAACTACCTCGTTGAGGATAACGCTCATGCAAACGAAGTAATCACATTTACATACAAGGCTATCGCTTTAGATGTAAAGATTTACAACGATGCTTACACAATTACACCAAGCCATCAGCCAGGTGATGACTTCGATACAACAAGAGTATATTCATACACAGGAAAGCTTGTAGTAGAGAAGTTAGATGACGAGGAGAATCCACTTGAGGGTGCTGAGTTCGTTATCTTAAAGAAGGTTGGCGAAGACAAGTATGAGTATGCTGTACTTGATTCAAACAACAAGCTTACAGGTTGGACAGATGATGAGACAAAGGCTACTCCTATCGTTACAGCAAAGGATGCTAATGGTAAGGCAACAGCTTCTGCATTTGGTTTCGATGTAGCTGACGAAGTAAATGGACAGCTCGTTATGAACACATACTTCTTCAAGGAGACAAAGGCTCCAGAGACATGGACAATCAATCCACAGATTAAGGAAGCAGCTTTCAACGGCACAGTATCACTTGATCAGGCTTCAGCAGATGAGGAGTTCGTAGGCGAGGCACAGTTCATCGATTCTAAGCTTGTACAGCTTCCATTCACAGGTGGTATGGGTACAACAATCTTTACAGTACTCGGTGTAGCTATCATGGCTATTGCAGCAGCACTTTTCTTTGCTACAAAGAGAAAGGCTTCTAAGTAATTAGAATTGATATTTAATCTAACTGGTACTTAGATATAAATATAATTGGTGCAACCCTGGCGTAAGCCAGGGTGTACAGCACCAAGGAGAGGACAGCAATAATGAAGGCATTTTTTCTAAAATATTATAAGACAATAGCCATCGGCGCTCTCATGCTTGCTGGTTTGTCCTTGTTGGTGTACCCACTTGTTGCCAACACTTGGAACAATCACGTTCAATCTACAATAGTTAAGGATTATGAGGCGACAGTTGAGGCAGCCATCCAGGAAGGAACACTTGATGTACAAGCAGAACTTGATAAAGCGACTGTATACAACGAGGAATTACTTCCAAGTATTTTGCCAGATTCCTTTGCAGAGGCAGAGGCAAATGGTGTAGATAGCAATTACATGAGCATTTTAAATGCAAATGGCGATGGAGTTATGGGATACATTCAGATACCTAGTATCAATGTAAAGCTTCCTATTTTCCATACAACAAATGATGATGTACTTCAAATTGGTGTAGGACATCTTGAGGGAAGTTCACTTCCAATAGGTGGGCCTGACACACATTCAGTACTTAGTGCTCATAGAGGTTTGCCAAGTGCCACACTTTTTACAGACCTTGATAAGGTAGAGATTGGAGATGATTTCTTCATTATCATCATGGATGAGTACTATGCATACGAGGTTGATAATATTGATGTGGTTGAGCCTGATGATACTAGCCTACTTGCAGTTCAGCCAGGCAAGGACCTATGTACTCTTATTACATGTACACCATACGGTGTAAATACTGAGAGACTTATGGTTACAGGACACAGGGTAAAGTACACACCAACACTTCTTGCAGATGCCAAGACTCCTACATTTGGAGCCGTAAGTCTTCATACTAATTATCTTTTATGGGTAATCGTAGGACTTGGAATTGTAGGTGCATTTATACTTTTACTTTATTTGTATGACAGAAAGCGCACGAAAAAGGAACAAGCGTGAAACAGAAATTAGTTAGGTTTTTAGTAATTTTATTATTCATAGTTGGAGTTGGATTTTTAGCTTATCCTACCATTTCAAATGAATGGAACAACTATGTGCAGAGCACAGTAATCCGTCAGTATGAGGATTCTCTCAGCCAGATGACAGATGAAGATTATTCCGCTTACTGGGAAGCCGCTAGGGCATTTAATGCAAATATTACTGAAAACGCCATTGGCACAGATGCATTTGGCGCAGCAGCTGATGGAAATGCAGTTACACCAACTGAAGAGTTCTTAAATTCAGAGTACTATTCAGTTTTAAATATTAATGGTGATGGAGTTATGGGCTATTTGTCCATTCCAAAGATAAAAGTGAAGCTGTCCATTATGCATGGTACTTTTGATGAGTACATTCAGACGGCAGTTGGACACATGAATGGTACAGCACTTCCTATCGGAGGTGAGAGTACACATTCAGTTATTGTTGGTCACAGAGGTTTGCCTAGTGCAGAACTTTTTACCAATATTGACCAGCTTCAGGTTGGCGACAAGTTTTACATCCATGTTTTAGATGAAACACTTGCTTATCAGGTAGATGAGATTTCGGATGCTATACCAGCGGAGGATATTAATACTCTTGCTGAAGCAATGAAAGTGGAGCCTGGCAAAGATTACGTTACTTTGTTTACATGTACACCATATGGTGTTAACACTCACAGACTTTTAGTGAGAGGTACAAGAGTTGAGTACCTGGGAGAGGATGAACCTCCAAAGGGTGCCGAGGCCGTTGTAGAAACTGTTAAGAATTATTACGTGATTATCGGTATAGCTGGTTTAATCGTAGCAATTATTCTTATTCTTATAATTCGAAAGTTATTCAAAAAGAGTAATAAGAAAGCTGAAGGGAGAGCTCAGTGAAAAATTTAGGGTTTAGTAGGAAAAAACTTATAGCGATCGCTGCAACAGTAGTTACGCTTGCGGCTTCATTTGGAGCCTACAGTGTAAATGCTGCTGGTCATATTGATTTGACTGCAGATGTAAATATTTCTGCTGCTATTGGAGCGGGAGATACTTCTCAGTTTGCCACAAGCTATGAGGGCGAGATAGTCATTGATTTATATAAAATCGCAGAGCTTGATGAAAGCGGCAATATCAAGGGATTGACTGCTGACTTTGCAAACAGTGGCGCAGACCTTTCAGTTTTAACAAATAAGACTTCTGAAAAGGAAGTTAAAACTGAGATAGTAGAAAAGGTAAAGCCAGTTGCACAATCAGATGCAGTTAAGCCTACTGATACAATTAAAGCTACTAAGACAAAGGATGGCCTTACAAATGCTACAGCTACTATAGCAAATGGCGCAGGTATTTACCTTTTTGTTCCACAGGATTGTTCTGATGCTGATTTTAACTATACATTTACATCATACATTTTATATGCCCCAACAAGTGACTATATAACACTTGGTTCAGGCAGCGATGAATGGAAGTATGATGTAAACTTTTTGCTTAAATCAGAGGCAAAGCCAAAATATGGCAATGTAATTATTACTAAGAATCTAAAGACATTTAATGATTCTCTTGGAACAGCAAGCTTCATATTTGATGTAGAGGCAACAAGAGATTCAAAGACTGTTTTCAGCAATGTTTACACACTTACATTTGATAAAAATGACAATTATGTAGACGGAGCTTTTACAAAATCAATTACTATTGACAAGGTTCCAGCAGGAACAACAATCACTGTTACAGAAGTGTATTCAGGGGCTAGCTACCAGATAGATGTTGAGGAGAACAAGACTCAGACAATTGAGGATTTAAAGGCTGGTGAAACTGGAACAGTAGAATTTACAAATGACTACGATGAGCATCTTAAAGAGGGCGGTATTAGCGTAGTAAATACATTTGAAAAAGTAGAGACCACAACTGATGGACTTGAAACTGTAAAATATAACTATACAGGAAACAATATAGAGGGAGGCAATTAAAGTATGAAGTTTAAAAAGTATCTTATGATTGCCGCAGCTCTAGCGCTTGTGAGTTTGGCGTCAGTCAAAACTACAATGGCTTATTTTACAGACCATAAGGAGACAACTGGTGGAGTGACACTTTCTCTTGGAGATTCTAGACTTACTCCACATGAGACAGTTGAAGGCCTTGTTAAGCATATTACTATTGAAAACACAGGTAACTATGATGTTTTCATAAGAGTAAAGGCTGTATATGGGAGCAATTATGATGCATCTGTTGTTGATAATACATCAGTTGGTTGGGAGCTTAAGGATGATGGCTACTACTATTACAAGGATGTAGTTAAGGCTCACGAGACTGCACCAGAATTACAGCTTCAGATCAAGGTTAAGGATAACACAGCTATAGAAAATAGCTTTAATGTAGTAATCGTTCAGGAGGCTACACTTGCCATTTACGATGGTGACAAGGTTTCGGCTGATTGGAGTAAGACTGTTATGAGTCGTCAAGACTATGATGCAAAGTTTCCTACTCAGGTAGATGGAACAATAGAGCAGCAAAATCAGTCTACTGATACAGATAACGGACAAGGGGAGGGTGATAACTAATGAAAAAGATAGTAAAAAATCCTCTTGTAATACTTGCAGTTGGAGTGCTTATTGTGGCAGCAAGCTCTGTTGGAGCTACAAGAGCAGCTATTTCATATTCCAACAAAGCAGATCAGGTTAATTTTTCAACAGCCAAGCTTCAGGTGGAGCTTCAAGAAAAGCAGGGGGATGATTATGCGGTAGTTAGTGATGAGGATTCCCTTACATTTCCAGCTATCGCTGAGGCAATGAAGACCAATGATTCGGATAAGTCTAATGACATTCCTTTCACTGTTGGCAAGAAATATGATGAAAATGTGAGAGTGGTCAATACTTCTGAAGGTGGCTATGATGAGTACGTGAGAGTATCTGTATATAAATACTGGAAGGATGGAAAGAACAAGGATACATTTCTTGATCCTAAGCTTATTGATCTAGAGGTAGCTAATGGATGGTATGAAGATAAGACAGCAGAGACCCTAGAGCGCAAAGTTTATTATTTAGCGAAGCCTCTTGCTTACAATGAGTCTCACGACTTTATTAAATCAGTCACAATCGGCAACGAGGTCCTTACTTATGTGAAGACAGTAGATGGTGACAAGACTGGTGTTGTCGTTGACGAGTATCAGTACAACGGCAAGACATTTTATGTTGAAATTATGGTAGATGCCGTCCAGACACACAACGCTACGGATGCAATACGTGGAGCATGGGGAGTTCATGCAGAAGTTGATGATAATGGTGTTATTACTTCAATAAATGGAGCAGCAGTTAACTAATAGGAGAGAATAATGAAAAAGTTACATTTGAATATAGTTCTTGCTCTCATAGTGATGACCGCAGGCTTCACTTTTGCAGGAACGACAGCGCATGCAGAGACACTTAAAATTGAACCATGGGATGTTACATATACAGGTTCATCAATGAAATCTAATTATGACCCAGCAAAGGCAGTTATTAAGGATACTATGCCAGGGGATACTATCGAATACACTGTAAACTATATTAATGATTCAAAATCAGATGCTACATTCTATATGAGTGCAGATGTTATTAAGACTTTGGAAGAGGGATCTATAGCAACAGGCGGATCTTATACATATAAGATTACATGTTCTGAAATGGAGGAGCCACTATTTGACAGTGAGACAATCGGTGGTGATGAGAATGCTTCAGCAGTTGTAGGTCTTAATCAGGTTAATGGCAACGAGGGCTCATATTTTTCTCTTGGTTCATTAGAAGTTGGTAAATCTGGTCAGGTGACAGTTACAGTTACTCTTGACGGTAACTCACAGACTAACAATTATATGTCTACACTTGCTGAGCTTGAGATTAAATTTGGTGCAGAACCAACTGACTCAGCTCGGGAAGGTGATAAAGAAGAACGTCACAACACAGTGGTAAAGAGAGTTGTTAATACTCTTGATGGTGGCACAGAAGTGGTAGTTATCGAGGATGATTCTATTCCTCTTGATGGCGGTAATCCACTTACTGGCGATTCACTTTTCCCTCTTGTTATGTGTGGAATCGCTCTTTTTGCAGGTCTTTTGATGATTTTATGGTATTTCATCATTACAAGAGACAGGAAAGAAGAGGAGGTGGCCTAGATGAAAAAAGCAAAGAAATTACTTGGCCTCATCCTTACATTTGTCTTTGTACTTACACTTGCAAATCTTAACCCTAATGTAGCAAAGGCTGAAAGCTATACATACCAGGTTAAAATTTTAATAGGCAATAATGAGGATGCCTCATTTATTAGCGAGGGTGTTGATTCACTTAAAGCTAAATACGGTGACGAGCGTGTGTCTGTAAAAGATGATGTGCTTAAAATCGATGAGCTTAAATATGGCGAAGAAATAGATATTCGCGTAGATCAGTTGATTCAGATTAGTCCAAATGCTAAGACAGGAAATACAAAGTATTATCTTAGCGGACTTAGAGTTTCCGGCGGGGATACAATTGTTACACAGGCAACAAAAGATGCAGATGGTAACAGAGCAGTGAATTTAAATGGAACTGTTGAGGGAGACGAGGATTACGTTGTAGCTTATGGCGTAGGTTCTACCATTCCTTATACAGTCAAATACGTGGATGCTGATGGTAATGCACTTGCTCCAGATGATATTTACTGGGGTACACTAGGTGAGATTGTTTTAGTTCCAGCAAGACATATCGATAATTATTATCCAGATGCACTTTATCGCACAACATCTTCAGGTCTTAAAGAGAATACAGTATTTACATTCCAGTACACTAAGAACAACGGAAGAGTAGTATATATCGATGAGACAACATACTCATCTGACACAGTCTATGGTGAGCCAGTTTACGAGTACCAGTATGTAAATCGTGGCACTAGAACAGCAGATGGTGGAAGAACTACTCGTCCAGCTGCTGGCGGTGGAAATGGTGCAGCAAATGCAGATGCAAACGCCGGTGAAGATAATGCTGAAGCTGGTGATGGAAATGATGGTGCCGGTGCTGATGAGACCACTATCGAGGATGAGCAGACACCACTTGATGTGATTGACATCGACGACCCAGATACTGCAAAGCACGGCGAGACTGCAAAAGATAATTTCAGACGCAATATGATTATTGGAATCTTAATTGCTATTATCGCAGTAGTTATAATCCTTATCGCACTACTTGTTGCAAACAAAAAGCGCAAGGCTGTAATTGCCAAGGTAGAAGAGAAAAAGGATGCAAAAGAATAATTTGTAAAACATGGCGCCCAACTTCGGTTGGGCGCTTTTTTGTGCTATAATTGGCCTATGGAGAAAATATTAAGAGTAATAGGGAAGATATTATTAATAATGGTGATTGTGGCATTTGTGCCTATAGTGTTTCCTAAGTTGCTAGGATACCAGAGCTATAATGTCATATCAGGTTCGATGGAGCCGACTATTCCGGTTGGATCCATAGTTTATGTTAAGCCGGTGGATTTTTCTGAGATCTCAGAGGGAGATATTATTTCATTTGAGGCAGGTGCCAGCGTAGTCACTCATAGAGTGGAGTCTATCGACGAGAGTCAGATGCTCATTACTACGAAGGGTGATGCCAATGAAACCGCTGATTTCACACCAGTGGCTTATACCAATGTCTTAGGAAAGGCAGAGAAATATTTTCCTATAATGGGAAATGTGGCCGCTTTTATATCGGAGCCAGTAGGAAAGATAGTAGCCATTGTTATGGTGCTTGTTGGGGCTATATTATCTAGCGTTGGAGAGAAATCAAAAAAGAAAAAGGCAGATGAGGATGAGCCTGAAAAGAAAAAGAAATCAGGTTTAAATCCTAAAATTATTTTGTTCACTGGACTTGTAATTGTATTTGGCTCTGTTGCTGGTTTCCTTTTTATTTACATGGGATATCAGAAGTCTAATGATTTATATAACAATTTAAATGAAAAATATGTAAATTTATCCGAGACTAATCAGCAATGGTATGATATGATGGATGTCGATGTTTCGTCGCTTCAGGCGATTAATCCTGATGTAATAGGCTGGCTATATGTTGAGGGAACAGATATAAGCTATCCTATATTATATTCAGGGGATGATGACAAATATTTGCGTATGACTATGGATGGTGAGAGTGCTACGGCAGGTAGTATTTTTCTGGAGGGATATAATCTCCCTAATTTCGCTGACAGTCATAATGTAATTTATGGCCACAACATGAGAAATCTTTCAATGTTTGGCAGCTTGAAGTTCTATAAAACAGATGATAACTATCTGCAGGAGCATAAGTATTTCCAGATTATCACTGCAGATAAAAAGTATAGATATGAGATATTCTCATATTTTGATACGGATGCCGCTTCTTGGGTATATGGTGTGCCTTACTCGGATTCCGACGAGTTTGGTGATTATATCAGTGAGCTATTAAATCATTCGTATAAAGATATTGAAATAGGAAAGGACCTAACTTCTAAAGATAAGGTGACCACACTTTCTACTTGTTCAACATCGGGGAGGAGATTCACAGTGCATGGCTACCTTTGTGAGACCTATTGATTATCTAAAATAGACATATAGGGACAGGGTAACATTGGTTACTTTGTCCCCTTTTTTTTACTTTAAAAGAGCGTTATATTAAATAATGAAAACAGTGAAAAAGGTGTGTTACATAATTATTTGGCAAAAACGTCCATTATTTGGCAAGAACAGTTACGAAAAGCTCTTTTAAAATAAAATCAACGTGATACAATAACTCATACATTGAGGTTAGATTTAATTTTTTGTATAAACGAGAGAGGTTATACATTATGTCAAAGAAAAAAGTTGAAAATTTATTAAAAGGAGTTGCCATTACAGGTGCAACAGTTGGAGGTGCTTCTGTATTCGGGGACGCAAATTTAGCATATGCTGCCGAGCTTGGAGAGGAGCAGGCGGCCGCCAATGCTGGAGGGGTAATTACAGTAGAGGTTACTCAAGAGCAGGCGCGAGAAGTTGTTGAAACTACTGTCGAGAGCGTACAGGAGGAGACAACCCAAGAGACTGTGGTCGAGGAGACGGCTACGGAACTTGAAGAGGTTGACCTAACAGCTCAGGCGACAGCGGTAAATGCCGAGGGGGAAAACGTAGAAGCTCAAGGAACAATGGGGGATGATGTTTCTTCAGAAGTAATAGCTCAATCTGAAGCAGCTAGCACTTCTTTTTCTACAGAAGAGTCACAGATTTCTTCGACATCAAATTCAGCAGCCGAATCATTAACATCAGAAAACGAGTCAATCGCTAGTACATCAGAGTCAGCAGCAGAGTCTTTAGCATCAGAGAACGAGTCTCTTGCCAGCACATCAGAGTCAGCAGCAGAGTCTTTAACATCTGAGAATGAGTCACTTGCTAGCACATCAGAGTCAGCATCTGAAAAAATGAATTCTGAGAGCGAGAGTCTTTCTGAGGCTATGTCTGAGGCAGAGTCTTCATATGATTCAGCTTCAACTTCTTTCTCAGAAGGTGCAGAAGATGATTATCTTGAAAATCTTATTAAGGAAATCGAAGAAGCAAGAGCTGAGCTTGAGGCAGTACAGAGAAGAGCTATAAGAAATGGTCAGTATCTTAACCATGATGATAGATCAAATAACTACTATGGTTATGGTGATAAGCTTGCGAACCTTCTTATTCAGTATTCTTTCTATCAGGAAGGTTACGTTGGAGAAATCCTTTATAGTGATTGGGATTTCAGCAACTACAATACTAACGGTGTAAAGGTTACTTACATCGATGCAGCAGGCGAGACAAAATATGCGTATTTTGATTATGTAACAGTAGATAAAGCAGGAAATGCATTAGTTCCAGGATTCTATGATAGCCCTTCTCAGGGCAAAGAGCATGACAATCCAAATGTAGTATCTGGAATCATGGTTGTTAAGAAGACAAACCAGTATACGGATGCTAATGGCAATGTGCTCACATGGAAGTATGAAACAGAGACAGCTGCTGATGGTACTGAGTCAACAGTATGTCGTTACTATGTAAATGGCCAGCAAATAGCTGACGATGTAAAGGTTACAATCAAGGAAGATGATTCATTTACTCTTTCTTGGAATTCATATAATGGAACTACAAAAAATGTTGTAGCTCAGAATAATAATCCATGGTCAAACATTTATTATTCAGAAGATGGACAGGTTATCTATCATGATTTAGGTAGCTATACATCTGCAGATAATATTTGGAATGGACAGCTTTCAGGTGTTTGCAGAAACTCTGCAGACAATACCCTTGGTGTAGTCGTTTCTAATTCACAGGGCGTTGGAACATACTCAACACTTAAAGATGGTAATGGAAATACAGTTTCTTACAACAATCAGAGAATCAAGATTGGTGGTAAGACTTATTTCTATAGAAATTCTAGAATTGTTAACAATGGAAATGGCACATATACATTTACAGCTACTATAGATGATCATGGTGCAAGTAATTGGACACAGACTGTTACTTTATATACATCAGCTAGCTCAACAAGCTACAGTGTTAATTTTAAGGATAGCTTTGTAGCAAAAGCTAAGGAAGACACAGACGTATACTTCAACAATGCTGGTCAGGCAAAAGACGGCAACTTTGGAGTTAAGGGATATACATATTTCTCAATCAATGATTTTGATAAGGGAAAAGATGATTACGCTCATGAGAGAAGTGAGTTTACTTCGGTTTCAGATTCTGTAAGTGAGACTGTATCTGAAGTTTCTTCTGAGTCTGATTCTTGGACAGAATCAATCAGCGAGAGCGCGAAGGCATCTGAGAGTTCATCAGCTTCAAGAAGTGAGTCAATGTCTGAAAGTGCATCTGCATCTAATCAGTCATCTCAGTCAAGAAGTGAATCATTATCAGAGAGTGCATCTGCTTCAGCCCAGACTTCTGAGTCACGTAGCCAGTCATTATCAGAGAGCGCTAAAGCATCTGAAAGCGCATCTCTTTCAAGATCTGAGTCAGTGAGTGCTTCTAATTCAGCAAGCGCGTCAATGAGCCAGAGTATAAGCGAGTCACTTAGCGCAAGCCTTTCACAGTACATCAGTGAGAGTATTTCAGCAAGCCAGAGTGCATCATTATCTGCAAGCACAAGCGCAAGCATCTCAGCAAGTGAAAGTGCGTCAACAAGTGCAAGCACATCAGCTAGTGAATCTGCATCAACATCAGCTTCACTAAGCAACAGTGCATCAGCTTCTGAGTCAACATCAGCAAGCCAGAGCAGCTCAGCATCAGCAAGTGAGTCAGCAAGCACAAGCGCCTCAACAAGCGCAAGCACTTCAGCAAGTGCAAGCACATCAGCAAGTACAAGTGCATCAACAAGTGCAAGTACTTCAGCTAGTGAATCTGCATCAACATCAGCTTCACTAAGCAACAGTGCATCAGCTTCTGAGTCAACATCAGCAAGCCAGAGCAGCTCAGCGTCAGCAAGTGAGAGTGCATCAATAAGCGCAAGTACATCAGCTTCTGAGTCAACATCAGCAAGTCAGAGCAGCTCAGCATCAGCAAGTGAGTCAGCAAGCACAAGCGCATCGACAAGTGCAAGTACATCAGCAAGCGAGAGTGCATCGACAAGTGCAAGCACTTCGGCAAGTGAGAGTGCATCGACATCTGCAAGTACAAGTGCAAGCACATCAGCAAGTGAAAGTGCATCGACAAGTGCGAGTACATCAGCTAGTGAATCTGCATCAACATCAGCTTCACTAAGCAACAGTGCATCAGCTTCTGAGTCAACATCAGCAAGCCAGAGCAGCTCAGCGTCAGCAAGTGAGTCAGCAAGTACAAGTGCGTCAA
>NZ_VTVE01000005.1 GCF_010906925.1 Pseudobutyrivibrio xylanivorans
GTGAGAGCGCATCAACATCAGCAAGTTTATCAGAGTCAGCAAGTATCTCTGAGAGTATAAGAGAGTCAGAGTCAGCAAGTGCCTCTGCAAGAATAAGTGAACTTGAGAGCCAGAGTGTTTCAATGAGCATAAGCTTATCTGAATCAGCTAGCGCAAGCGAAAGTGCATCGACATCAGCTAGCACTTCTGCTTCAACTAGTGCATCAGAGAGCCAGTCAGCAAGCACAAGCGCGTCAACAAGTGCAAGCACATCAGCTAGTGAATCTGCATCAACATCAGCTTCACTAAGCAACAGTGCATCGGCTTCTGAGTCAACTTCAGCAAGCACAAGCGCTTCAACAAGCGCAAGTACTTCAGCATCAGCAAGTGAGTCAGCAAGCACAAGTGCATCAACAAGTGCAAGCACTTCAGCGAGCGAGAGCGCATCAACATCATCAAGTTTATCAGAGTCAGCAAGTATCTCTGAGAGTATAAGAGAGTCAGAGTCAGCAAGTGCCTCTGCAAGAATAAGTGAACTTGAGAGCCAGAGTGTTTCAATGAGTATTAGCTTATCTGAATCAGCCAGCGCAAGTGAAAGCGCTTCAACAAGTGCAAGTACCTCAGCATCAGAAAGCCAGTCAGCATCTACTAGTGCTTCACTAAGCGAAAGTGAATCAGCTTCATTGAGTGCATCAACATCGGCAAGCTTGTCAGAATCAGAAAGCACAAGTGCATCACTTAGCGCAAGTACATCTGCTTCATTAAGTGAGTCTGAATCAACAAGCGCTTCACTTTCTGAGAGCACAAGTACTTCTATTTCCCAGAGTATGTCACTTTCTGTAAGCTTAAGCCTTTCAGAGAGTATGAGTATTAGTAACTCTGAGAGACAGTCAGCTTCAGCTAGCCTTAGTGCATCAGAGTCAGCTAGCACATCAGCTTCACTTAGCCAGTCTGAGTCAGCATCAGTAAGTGCAAGCGAGAGCGCATCAGCATCAGAGAGCGCATCAACAAGTGCTTCAACAAGCATGAGTACATCAGCTTCTGAAAGCGCTTCAACTAGCACATCAACAAGTGAGAGTGCATCTACATCAGAAAGCACAGCTGCAAGTACTTCAGCTTCAGAGTCTGCTTCAACTAGTGCAAGCAACTCTGCTGCAGCAAGCACAGCAAATGACAATTCAGGCAGTGGTGCTGGTTCAAATGGTTCTGCATCTGAGAATAATGGTGTAGCAGGAAGCACAACAGATAACACAATTACAACTTCATTTAATGAGGTTACAAATAATACAGTTTCAAGAGTTTCTAACTTCAATGAGCTTGAAGGTGATGAGCTTCAGGGAATTGCAGACGAGCAGGTACCACTTGCTGTAGTTCTTGATGATGATCACACAGCAGCAAATTTTGGAGATGAAGACCTTACTACAATCGAAGACGAAGAGACACCTCTTGCTATTTCAAAGAGTGGTCTTGCTGGAAGAGTATGGTGGTATTGGATTCTCATCATCATCAGTGCATTAGCTGGAAAGAGAGCAAAAGATAAGAAGGAAGCTAAGACTGAGGCCGTAAGGGCAGAAAATGAGAAATAATTCACAGTTTCTTTACAGAATGTAGTTAAAAGTGAATTATAATTAGAGAGTGATATACTTTGTCACTCTCTAAATTATTTTATGGAGGATATGGGAATGAATAAAAAGCTTAAAAGATGTTTAGAATTTTTGGGGGTTCTAGCGATTACATTTGTTATTTCGTTATCCAGCCCACTAAATCCATGGATGAATAATGTATTTACATCAATGCAGGAGGGGATTCTTGATATTGCCCATCAGATTCGCGATGGATTTTTAGCTTACGTGGAGGTAGATGGAAATTATGGCCCAGTGCTCTACGAGTTCTATGGTCTAGGATATCTACCAACAGACACTCATATTGTTCAATTTATAATGGAAACAGTTGGAATCTTTTTCCTTGTGTTATTCCAGTACAAAACAGCGAAGCTATTTACATCTGAAGTTTTCGCTATGATTTCTGCTGGTCTTTTAACTGTTTTTGAGTGGGGTGCCCTTACTCATGCAGGTGCAGAAGAAATGATGTTCTTCATCCTTACATTAACATGCTATCACGTTGCAAGACAGCTTCAGCAGGGATTCTTGTCATATCACACATACTTACTTACAATTGATTTAGGGCTAGTATTTTTCTTGCAGCCAGGATATATTTTTATCTGGGTTGTATTGCTTATTTTCTTTGCTATCAAATTCAAAGCAGACGGTCTGAAGGGCAAAGAATACAGAGCTTATTATGTATCAGTATTTGAGGGATTAATAACAGTTGGAGTGCCTATGGGACTTTATCTGTGGTACTTTAAGAATGCAAAAGAATTCTTCCAGCATGTTGTGGTTTACAACATGAACAACATTGGAGGATTTGCTGAGGGCATGAAGATTATTTGTGGAAGTCCATGGATTATTCTTTTGGCAGTACTTGTTGTAGTTACAATTGTAAAAGTATTCCTGGGAGAAAAATTCCTTACATATTGTTTCTGGATTGGATTTACAATTTTGACATTTGTTGTAATTGCAATTCAGGGCGACAACTTAAGCACATTCTTACAGCTTTCAAAGGCTGTATATATAGTTCCAATTGCTGGCGTATTCTCACTTATTGACAAGGCACTGGGACTAAAAGTAGAGGAAAGAGAATATTAAAAACAACAAAAAGGGGCCTAGCTGGCGTATGCTGGCTAGGCTAATAGTGCATTATGGAGAAAATACGAATACTACAAATTGGAACTGAAGATTGGAAAAATAAGTATAGTTTCCCTTCATATATAAAGCACATCTTTGCTGATGGCGAAGTGAAATATAAAAAGGAAATCTATGAAATAGTTGTTCTAGAGAGAAATCTAGAGCCAGAGGAGATAAAGGCAGTGAAGGATATGTCATATTCCTACTGTCTTTTTGCTGTGGATAGCTTTGAACTAGATGAGAACAATGGTGTTCTATTTGAACAGAGAATGGGAAAACTTTTGCCATCATATAACATTCAGGATTTTATTAATAATGAAGCAAAAAAATATTTTAGCAAGCCTTATGGAGAAAAGTTTAATCCTGGTTCTGTAGGAATAGCTAATGGTTTCAAGGGGCAGGTAAAATGGAATGGCCAGTATAGCGTCAGTCTAGATGGCGATTACGGTTATGACATGAAACAGATAGCTTTTTGGAGGGGCAATATTCCTATGGAAGAAGGCCAAGCTATCGACTTTTGGCTGGAATATAAAAAGGATGAGGGAGTAGAGATTTCCCTTTCAATCAAACAATTTGTTTCAGGAAGCCTTTCGGATGTGTTGGATTCCTGGGAGTTCTCCGAAGAGGATTTACAAAATGAAGTGCGTATAGAAGGAAGAAATGGTGCTGGAACTATTTTTGTCTCTTTAAGAGCTAGAGGTAGTGGGCATCTTGAGATAGTTGGACTCCACGATAGAATCTCCAGATGGGATGTAGGAGAATTTATGGTAGGTGGAGAGAGGTATGTTACCTCAGAGAGAGAAGAAATATTTGCATATTTTGATCCAGGCGATTTGAAACCGCCGTTGGCTGTTTATTTTTCTGGTTACAAAACCATGGAGGGTTTTGAGGGATATTACATGATGAGAAAAATGGGATGTCCTTTCCTATTATTAGCTGAGCAGCGTTTTGAGGGTGGCGGATTTTATATGGGTTCGCCTGAATTTGAGCGCACCATGGTTAAGATAATAGATAAATATTTAAGTAAGCTAGGATTTTACCCAGGCGATTTGATTCTATCAGGAATCTCCATGGGAACCATCGGTTCTATGTACTATGGATGTGATTTGAAGCCACATGCGCTTATATTGGGTAAGCCTCTAGCTAGCCTTGGAAATATAGCGCAGAATGAGAGACTTAAAAGACCTGGTGGCTTTCCTACATCACTTGATTTGCTCCAGAAGTTTTCTGGGGACATGTCAATGGCAGGTGTGGAGTCATTAAATGAGAGGGTGTGGAGTAAAATTCGAAACACTGATTTCAGTCACACCAAGTTCATTGTCTCTTACATGTTTGAAGATGACTATGATGACACCGCTTATGAGACTTTATTGTCAGAGTTAAATTCCGCCGGTGTTCAAGTATATGGAAAAGGTCTTCATGGCCGTCATAATGATAATACTGCTGGTATTGGTGCGTGGTTTAAGGGCCAATACGAAAGGGTTTTGAAGGAAGATTTTTACCGAGAATAGTGCTCTGTGGCTTATGGCAAGAACGCTTTAAATTTGGCAGAATGTATACAATTTGTACATTGTTTTTTCATACTTAATTTCTATAATACCTTTACAGAAAAGATAATAGTCGACCGATATACCTTATAAGAGAACAAGATAGGGCGAGTAAAGGAGATAGTAGTATGGGTAAGAAAGTACAAGATCTCGTAAAAGGAATCGTAATCACTGGCACAGCAGTTGGGGGCGCCAGCGTTTTTTCTAATATGGGCTTAGCTTATGCGCATGAAATAGAAACTACAGGCGAAGAAGTAGTATATGATTCTGCACCTGAAGCAGCACAAGAGGCACCTGCTGAGACAGCTTCACAAGAGCCAACAGTTACAGCAGAGGTAACACCGGAGGCACCAGCAGCAGCGCCAGAAGCAGAGGTAACACCAGAAGCACCAGCAGCGCCAGAAGCAGAGGTAACACCAGAAGCACCAGCAGCGCCAGAAGCACAGGCAGCAGCACCAGAAGTACAGGCAGCAGCGCCAGAAGTACAGGCAGCAGCACCAGAGGCACAGGCAGCAGCACCAGAGGCACAGGCAGCAGCACCAGAAGTACAGGTAGCAGCACCGGAAGTACAGGAAGCAGCGCCAGAGGCACAGGCAGCAGCGCCAGAGGCACAGGAAGCACCAGTTGCAGTAACACGTAAGGCGGCTCCGAAGCTCATGGCGGCACCAGCACCTCAGGCAGCTCCAACTCTTATGGCAGCGTCAGCACCTCAGGCAGCTCCAGAATCAGCAGCACAGGCAGCACCAGCTGCAACTACAAGTAGTACCGAGGAACTTGAGGAAACAATTAGTTCTGAAAGTGCATCTGTATCTGATGCGGAATCTGAACTCTTATTTACATCAGAGTCTACTTCTGCAAGCCAGTCAGAGGCTATTGATAGCATGTCTGTAGCTGAAAGCGAGGCAGCTAGCGAATATATAGCAACATCAGAGACATTTATTACAAACGGATATGATAATGCTGGTGTAGCAGAAACTCAGCAGAAAATTGCTCAATTAGAAATTGAAGAGAAAGCTCAAAGAGAGGCAATTGCTTTACAGAGAAAGCCTGCTCTATCTTTGAATGAGTATTATATACCTTATGGTCGTCCTTTAGCAGAGGCTATGATTGAGTATAAATTGCTTGTTGAGGGCAAGATTTTATACGCTAATATTCAAAATGGTAACTTACATACTGGATGGTATGGAAGTACCTATTATGACAAGAGATACGTTGTTAAGTGGATTGATTTAGATGGAAATTATAATGAAGAATACTTTGACTACGTTACTGTAGATGAATTTGGTAATTCTCTTTATAAAGATGAGACTCACCAGACTGATATCAATGGAATTCCACATGAAGACTATGCTCCTGGAGTATATGGTATCAATGTAGTACAAAAGGCTTATGCAGTTACAGATACTGTAAGTCCTAAAAAAGAAACATTTAAGAACGTAGTGATGCCTGATGGCTCAGTTATTGCTAAAATAGTAAGCACAAGATATGAGTTTGACTATACATTAGATGATGAAGGCAAAATGCTCAAAGGTGGCGATTGGTACACCGAAGGAACATACCATTCACAGGCATCAGAGCGCAGCGAAATGATTAAAAACATGAACTCTCTTGCTAGTGCAGCTGAGCAGTTCAGTGAGGATGCAAATGCATTCTCAACAAGTGTAGCTGGTAGTACATCAGGATTTGTACAGTTATCTCAGGCGATTGCAGATTTTGCAAGTCAGTTAAAAGCGAATTCTCAGAGCCTTAGCACATACAAGAGTGAAAGCTTATCAGCATCTACATCTGATAGTGAGATGGCTAGTACAGCAAAGGCTGAATCAGAGACAGCAGCTTCATTATCTACATCAGCTTCAGAAGCAGCTTCAATAAGCGCATCTGAATCAGCATCAGTTGCTTCAAGCGAGTCAACAAGCACAAGTACTTCAGAGAGCACTTCAATAAGCACATCAACTAGCACAAGCTCATCTGTAAGTGCTTCAGAGTCAGCATCTGTAGCTTCATCACAGAGTGGCTCTACATCAGCATCAACAAGCGCTTCAGAAGCAGCATCTGCAAGTGCATCAGTTAGCGCATCAGAAGCAATTGAGGGTTCAGAGAGCATTACAATTTCTAATGCGGCAACAGAGTATATCAGCGATGCTGCAGGCCGTGTTGATACAAATGTAGCAGCAGGCAACACATATAGACAGGCAGCAGTAATTACACCTATAGATAATGATGCAAGAGTTCCACTTGCAGTACTTGATCAGGAGATTCTTGATGATGACATTGTAGATGCACCTGCAAATGTAGATGTAATCACAGGCATCGATGATGATCAGGTAGCTAGATATGGTGAACTTGGTCCTAATGGATGGGCTGGAGCATCACTTCCAATAATTGGAGGTCTCACAGGATTATTTGTAGCAGCAAAGCGCAGAAAAGAAAAAGGGACTGAAGAAAGTTAATTAATAGTTTTTTTAGCCAGGCCTATTTGAGGCCTGGCTTTTTGGTGTATGTGAATAGTTAATATTCAAAGTCACTGATTCCAGTTTACAAATATTTAAAGATTATTCTTTTACAAGCAAGCTTGACAAGAATTAATCCTTAAATATTTATAACTGTGAATAGTAACTTTGAATAAGCACTATATTTTGTATAATTTACAAATCCACTATACAAATAATAGTGAAAAGTGATAATATCTAAGTAGGTATAGGATGCTATACTCTATGAATTTTTTGACGGGAGGATGCTTATGAAGGGAGAATTTTCTGGAAAATCTATTTTTAAGCATAGATACATAGGCATGGCTGAGGATGATATTCGTCAAGAAATAGATAGACTTCAAGGCGAAGTGTTTGAATTGCAGCAGCTTTTACAGCTCTATGCTATTGAAAATGGAGAAATAAAACAGAAAATCTATGAGTCTCAGACCACCAATGAAAAGCTCTGTAGAAGTGTAGAGACCAAGGTCCAAAATCTGCAGGATGCCCTTGACTACACCAAGCCAGTCAAGGCACAGATGGACAATCTGATTAAGGAATTTGAGCTTAATTTAGAATCAGTCTACAACCACGACGGAGTAAAAAAACAGCAGAGAGACATTAGGATTTTTTCTGCGTTTACAGCAATTAATACATTGTTACTATTGTGTTTGATAGGATTATTGAGTTATTCAATCTTTTTCTAGATTATTGGAGTTTATACTATGGATTGGCTGACAATTAATATATTTATCTGTGCAATAGGCGTGATGCTTTTGTTTCTGATGCCTGTCTATTTCAAACAGAAAAATACAAGACGAGCAGTAGAGGCCGAGTATGAGTCATATATTTCTAAAATGGAAAAAGATGACAAGCTATACGCCCAACACACAAGACAGCTTAATAAAAACCTTAACATCATTAATTTTTGGCTTAAGACAGGCAAGGACCCTTCTGAAAATGAGGAGGATTCTGAGACTGTTGAACAGGAAGACCGTTTCTTTGCAGGTCTGATGGATCCAATGGAGGCCAAGCGATGGAAAAAGTCAGTAGAGAAGTCTACCTCGGATGATGCTGAGGATGAAGAGGTAAAATCTATTCGCGTAGATGAGTTCAAGGTCACTGAGATGGAGCCTATGGAGGTCGAGCAGACTGAGATGACTTTCTATTATATGACTGACTACGGCGAGTATATATACTATTGTGTTACACCGGAGTATTTAGAAAACAATGACTTTACTCACGTGATTTACTTTACCACATCACGTTCGACTAATATTCCTCTTGTGTATCCACATAAATATGAGGGAGCGCAGATGCTTTCACTTTACAAGCATCCAGCTCAGACAGTCTGGTTCCTTAAGAACTGGAAATTAATTCGCGAGGGATTAGAGGGCAATGCAAGTGAGATGCCTCCTCTCGACGAGAGTATTACAGATGAATTTGATTTATAGTGAGGATTTTTATGGCAGGTAAAGACCCTGAAAAAGAGAAATTTGTTAAAGAGTTCATGGAGCGCAAGCCTACCAGATGCTCTGAGTGTAAGGGACGCATCAAATACATAGGCGGCGGTCATTATGAGTGCTATGATTGCGGTCATCAGGAAGTAGATGACTTTGGTAAGGTTAAGGATTACATTGACGAAAATGGGGCCAGTCCTGCTATAGTTATTTCTGAGAACACAGGAGTACCTGTGGATATGATTAACGCTATGCTCAAAGAGGGGAGACTTGAAATCCCTGAGGGAAGCGTAGTTTACATAGAATGTGAAAAATGTGGATGCAGTATCCGCTATGGTCGCTTTTGCCCTGACTGCATTCGCAACCGTACTAACAGCCTTAAGGGTATATATTTCAATCCTGATGTGGGAGAGAAGCCAAAGAATGCCCCTAAGAAGAGGGATGACGGCCGTATGCATTTTCTCGGTCTATAGGTTTTTACTTTAGTCTGCTAACGCGTTACCGTGCTGTGCTGACAAATGTCCGCAATTGGTGTACAATCACAGCTGTTTGAAATAATTAATGAAAGCGGTGTTGTGATGAGGCAGATAATAAAAACAGCATTGATTGTAGTATTGGGAAATTTTGTTTATGCTTTAGCGGTAGCATTCTTCATTGAGCCATCTGGGCTCATTACTGGCGGTGGTACCGGTCTTGCTTTGTTCTTTCATCACACTTTTGGATTTCGTACATCTTATGTAGTATTTATCATTAATACTATTCTATTTCTGATTGGCTGGCGATTGATGGGACATCGATTTGCAGCCAATACATTACTTTCCACATTTTGTTTACCAGTTGAGATTCATATAGCAGAGATGATTGCAGCCAATTATTCGCCTATAGATGATATTGTGCTTTGCACTGTCTTTGGCGGTCTTATGATAGGCGCTAGCCTTGGAATCGTTATTAGAACTGGCGCGTCAACAGGTGGTATGGATATTCCGCCTATTCTATTAAATAAGTACTTAGGTCTTCCTATTTCTGGAGTTATGTGGGCATGTGATTTATGTATATTAGGAGTTCAGGCTCTTTTTACCGACAAGACCAAAGTTCTTTACGGAATAATGCTTGTGATTATATACACTCTTACATTAGACAAGACACTTATTCTTGGTAAATCAAAGAGGCAGATTAAAATCGTCAGCAAAAAACATGATGAAATTAGAAGAGCAATTCTTCAGGACATAGACCGTGGCGTTACGGTTATGTATGGACGTACAGGTTATCTTGCCAAAGATACAGAGATTACCCTTTCTATAGTTTCTACCAGAGAGCTCGCTAGAACAGAGCGAATTGTCCATGATATTGACCCAGAAGCATTCATTATTATCAGTCGTGTTTCAGAGGTAAAAGGTCGCGGTTTTACGGAACAAAAGAAGTATTTATAGAGGATATTTATCCACCTATTGAAAGAATAGGTGGATTTTTTAAAAAAATTTATTGCACTAAAGTGTTAAATGATGTACAATCGTCTCTAGGTTGCGCAGGAAAGACAAATGTCCGCGCCTACTGAACGTTTATCATGGAAGGAGAATATAAAAACATGAATTTTAAGAGCAGTTATTTACAGCGCGTTTATGACGGTCTTGAGTCAAGAAACGCAGAGCAGAAAGAATTCTTACAGGCAGTTAGAGAGGTTCTTGAGTCATTAGAGCCAGTTGTTGCTGCAAATCCAAAACTTGAGGAACTTGGCGTTATCGAGCGTATCGTTGAGCCAGAGCGTATTATCCAGTTTAGAGTTTCTTGGGTTGATGACCAGGGTAAGGTTCAGGTAAATCGCGGTTACAGAGTTCAGTTCAATTCAGCAATTGGACCATACAAGGGAGGTCTTAGACTTCACCCTTCAGTAAATCTTTCAGTTATCAAGTTCTTAGGTTTCGAGCAGATCTTTAAGAACTCACTTACAACACTTCCAATCGGTGGTGGTAAGGGTGGTTCTGATTTCGATCCTAAGGGTAAGTCAGACATGGAAATCATGAGATTCTGTCAGTCATTCATGACAGAGCTTGCTAAGCACATCGGTGCTGATACTGACGTTCCAGCTGGTGATATCGGTGTAGGCGGACGTGAGATCGGTTTCATGTACGGTCAGTACAAGAGACTTCGTAACGAGTTCACAGGCGTTCTTACAGGTAAGGGACTTACATACGGTGGTTCACTTGCTCGTACAGAGGCTACAGGTTATGGTGTTTGCTACTTCACACAGGAGATGCTTAAGTCTGCTAAGAATACATCATTCGAGGGCAAGACAGTAGCTGTCTCAGGTGCTGGTAACGTAGCTATCTATGCTATCCAGAAGGCTTATCAGCTTGGTGCTAAGCCTGTTACATGTTCAGATTCTACAGGTTGGATTTATGATCCAGAGGGAATCGATGTAGATCTTCTTAAGGAAGTTAAGGAGGTTAAGAGAGCACGTCTTTCTGAGTACGCTGCAGCTAGACCTTCTGCTGAGTACCATGAGAAGAAGAATGGTGAGCACGGTGTATGGCAGTACAAGGTAGACATCGCTCTTCCATGTGCTACACAGAACGAGCTCGATGAGAACGATGCTAAGATGCTTATCGACAACGGCGTTCTTGCTGTATCTGAGGGTGCTAACATGCCTTCAACTCCAGAGGCTGTAGAGGCATTCTTAAAGGCTGGCGTTCTCTTTGGACCAGCTAAGGCTGCTAACGCAGGTGGTGTTGCTACATCAGCTCTTGAGATGTCACAGAACTCTGAGAGACTTCACTGGACATTCGAGGAAGTTGATTCTAAGCTTAAGGGCATCATGGAAGGTATCTTCCACGCATGTGATGACGCTTCTAAGAAGTACGGCATGGAAGGCAACTATGTTGCTGGTGCTAACATCGCAGGCTTCGAGAAGGTTGCAGAGGCTATGATGGCTCAGGGTATTGCATACTAATTCAATAAAATAGACTGAGATACTCCGGTTACGCTCTCAATCTAAACTCCCCTTCACTTGAGGGGGAGCTAGAGATTGAGGGGTGCCGGAGTTTTTTGTTTCTAGTATTAATTGGCATTTTTCTGTTAAAATATAGAATATGCCTGCGTAGTGAATTATAATAGAACATATACAATACACTATGGGGCGGGGAAATTGAAAAAACGATTTTTTCCAAAAACACTTATTCAAAAGTTAATATTCACCCTGATTATCATGACTGTATATTTGATAGGCCGTGAGCTTCCACTATATGGTGTGGACTTGGAGGCCTATGCTGCATTTAGAAACGATGCAGAAGATTTGATTATGCAGACTATCGGTGGTGATAGATACAGAACTAGTATTTTTGCTCTAGGTATATCGCCTTTTATGTTTTCAATGCTTTTTGTGCAGGTGGTTGTTTCGTTTAAGAAAGCAGATAGCAAGGCACACACCTCACCAAGGAAAACCACTAGGGCGACTCTTATTTTAATGCTTATTTGGGCATTAATTCAGGCTGTGCTCACAGTTCAATCCACTCTTTTTATATACGAAGGAGGACTACAGCTGATTGCTGCCAAAATAGTGGCTGCAGTGCAGATGATTACAGGTTCATTTGTAATTCTGTGGCTGGCTACTAGAAATGGTAAATACGGAATCGGCGGTCAGACTGTACTTATCTATGTGAATATTTTGGATAGCGTGGTAAATACTGTTAAGGGAGCGCCTATTAAGGAGCTTCATGTGGTAGGAGCCATCTGTGTAGTAGCTCTGCTTATCACTATTATTTTCGAAAACAGTGAGTACCGCATTCCTATGCAGCGTATTTCTATCCACAGTATTTATTCAGACAAAAACTATATTCCAATTAAATTAAATCCAATAGGTATGATGCCTGTTATGTTTTCATCAGCATTTTTTATGCTGCCAGTTTATTCATGCCAGTTTTTAGCAATGGTATTTCCTGACAATGCTACCATAGCGTGGGTTAGTGACAATATGGATACAACTCATCCGCTAGGTCTAGGTGTTTATATTGCTGTACTTTATTTCATTACGGTGGTTTTTTCATTTATTTTCATCAGTCCAAAGAATCTAGCTGAGAATTTACAAAAATCTGGAGATAGTATCACTGGACTTAAGGCAGGTAAGAAGACTCGCAGATTTATTAGCAATAGAGTATTCTCGATAGCTATATTTTCAGCATTTTTCATGAGTATTTTCCTAGGGCTTCCACTGGGGCTTCATATTAGAGGATTTATAGATGCATCCCTTATCAGTTTGCCATCTATTATCATCGCTATGGCTAGTATCAACTGTAATCTTTATAGAGAGTTTAGAGCGGTTCGTGACTACGATGCCTATGTACCGTTTATTTAAAAAATAGTTTTTGCAGCACAGCCTTTGCAAAGGCAAATATCAATGCTGTGCTTTCCAGTAGATATAGGAGACATTATGCTTTATTTTATTCCAGCTTGGTATCAACAGAATAAATGGCGCGAGTCTGAGCAGAGTTGGCATACCCGAAGAATGCACACTGAGTTTGACGATACAGTAAAGCAGGTGCAGATGTTCTACCGTAACGGTATGCGTGATTTCAAGATTTTGCTTTTGAGTCACACTCCGAATTTCCGTCATTTTCTCCATCGCCAGGGAGTTTTCCATGCTCCATACTGGTCTTGTTTTGATGCCATTCAGGAGGTGGAGAGAAGAAAGGCAGCGGTATTTTCTTTCCATAACTTAAGCTGGCCGGACAATATAGAGTTTGTCTATACACCATTTGTGGTGGTTGCATATCTTGAAAATGTTAAATACGCAGAGATTAATTTTGGTGAAGCTGGCAACCCTATTGAAGTTAGTATGTATAATGCTGGCTCATTGAGCCGTAGAAATATTTATGATGACAGAGGATTTGTTTCTTCTACAGAAGTTTACGATAACGGTATTATCGCATATACGGATTACCTCACAGAAAAGGGCAACATAAAGCTTAGAGAATATGCAGCCACTGGTCGAGTTGAGATAAATGAAAAGTCAAATACTTTCCTTCTCTCAAAAGATGGTGGCTCAGAGCGCAGAGAATTCAAACAGCTCACCTATGACAGCATGAAAGATGTCATAATGGAAGTTATGACTGCCAATCTAGAAGCCAGAGATGAGGATGATGTATTCTGTGTAGCCATGCACGAATTAAATGTGCAGGTAATGAAAGAGTTTGTAGAAAAAAGAAAGCTGATATTGTCATTTTACGGTGATCGCTATCGAATGAGGGATCATCTAGATAATAAGGATATGGTGAAAAAGGCGGGATACGTAGTTACGGATTCTGAGGCTACTACCAGATACCTACTTAGAGATATGGATGAGGAATTGACAAAAGTCATCGACATTTCGCCGTATGATTCACGAATGGATTTTGGTATCAGTCAGCAGCTTACGGTACAGAAGATTCTCGTTCCAGTAGACAATCTGTCGGAGGATAGATTTATCACATTGATGGTTCAGCTTGCTAACTACATCATGACAAATGAAAATGCCATGGTTCATATTTTCACTAGAAACGCAGAATATGATTTGCCAGACAGACTTTTAGCCAGAATTGCAGAGATATTAGAGGCTGCTGGTTTTGACAGGCGGATGGTTATTCCAGATCAGGTTGAGGATGACACTGCTGAAAACGAGCAGGAGATTGAAGAAGAGCAGGTGCCTGTGAGATTTTTCGTGGAGCAGTGTGTGGATGAGCTTTCTGTTAGTAGATGCATCAGAGAGCAGCGTATTATGGTTGATATGCGCCACAATCCGGATCTCTTTTTGCAGATAAACTGTATCAGTAGTGCTATTCCACAGATTATTAGGCGAGAGACTCAGTACATGCAAAATATGTACAACGGATTTGTAGTTACTGATTTTGAACAGATTCCAGCAGCACTTGAGTATTTCTTGGATTCTCTTTACAACTGGAATCAGGCCAAGGTGTATTCCTATGATATTGCCCAGAGATTTACCACTAAAAAGCTTCTAGGCAAATGGAAAGATGTAATGGATTCATTGGAGAAATAAATGGAAAAAGCGATTTGGACAATTTATTGGAATGAATATAGTTCTGATACATATCTCTATGGCTCGAAAATTGATTATGAGGCGAGAAATTGTGTCAGGTTTAAAAATGAGCTGATGCCACCAGGCACAGTTATCAAGCAATGGTATTCTCTGACCAATTATCAGGCTCAAAGAATTGAGCCATCGCTGCCTATTATAGATGGTGAGAGCCGCTATAGAATTAAGATAAATATAGACACCAAGGATGGCAAAGGCTGCCTGGTGAGACTGGTATTTCTGGACAGATATGAGCGCGAGGCAGGAGATTTTACTATTAGAGGTACGGAGGCTGAGTTTTCTTGTCCTCTTAAAACCTACAGTTACAAAATGCAGTTGATAAATGCAGGTATGAAAGAATTTGTTTACCATTCAGTAACCATAGAAGAAATATAAGATGAAAATTAAAAAGACTAGGTCAATAGTAAAAAAACTTCAAAGAGAACTGAAAAAGGTTAAAAGCTACAAGGAACAGATGGCAGCTCTTACTGATGAGCAGCTTCAGGCAAAGACTAAGGAGTTTAAGCAGAAACTTGCAGATGGCAAGACTCTTGATGACATTATGCCGGAGGCTTTTGCTGCTATGTGCGAAGCTGACTTACGTGTGCTTAAAATGTACCCGTTTGATGTTCAGATTATGGCTGGCATTGCTCTTCACAAGGGATATCTGGCTGAGATGAACACAGGTGAGGGCAAGACTCTTACAGCCACACTTCCAATGTATCTAAATGGTCTAGAGGGCAAGGGGGCAATCCTTGTTACCAATAATGAGTACTTGGCTCTTCGTGATGCTGAGGAGATGGGACCAGCCTATGAGTTTATGGGACTTACAATTGCAGCAGGTGTTAAGCGTGATGAGTCGGAGAAATTCGAAAACGATGAGAAAAAAGAAATCTATGCCTGCGATATCGTATATACCACTCACTCAGCATTGGGATTTGATTATCTGATTAACAATTTGGTGAAGTCTGCAAAAGAGAGATTTTTGCGTGAGTTCAATTACATAATTATCGATGAGGCGGATTCGGTACTTCTTGATAGTGCCAGCACACCGCTTGTTATTTCTGGTGCTCCTCGTGTTCAGTCTAATCTATACGAGACTGCCGATTTCTTCATCCGTACCCTTAAGGAGGATGAGGACTATGAGGTGGAGGAGAAAAATGTTTGGTTCACTGAAAAGGGACTGGAGTATGCAGAGAGTTATTTTGGAATAGATAATATTTTTGCGCCAGAGTACTTTGAAATTTATCGTCATCTGGTGCTTGCTCTTAGAGCCCATATGATTATTGAAAAGGGTACTGAGTACATGATTTCAGAGTCAGGCGAAGTGGCTCTTATTGATGCCAGCTCCGGTCGTATGCTTAAGGGTGTTAAGCTAAGAGGCGGCCAGCACCAGGCTATCGAGTGCAAGGAGCAGGTGGAGATTACTCAGGAGAACCGTTCTATGGCCTCCATCACATATCAGAATTTCTTCTCAATGTTTCCTAAGATGTCAGGCATGAGTGGTACTATCTACGATGCCAAGGACGAGCTATATGATGTGTACGGTAAAAAGGTAGTGGTTATCCCTACTAACAATCCTATACAGCGTGTGGATTGTCCAGACTGGTATTTTAGTGATTCGAAAAAGCAATTTGAGGCAGCAATTAGGCTCGCTCTTAGGAAGCATGACACAGGTCAGCCTGTGCTTATAGTGACCACTATGATTTCCGATACAGAAATCATTTCCCATCTTTTGGTTGAAAAGGGTATTCCTCATTCTGTACTCAATGCCAACAATGCATTCTGGGAGGCTGAGATTATTAAGGAGGCTGGCCAGATGGGAGCTATGACAGTAGCTACGTCTATGGCAGGCCGTGGCACAGATATTAAGCTTGGGGCTGGTGTTAAGGAACTTGGTGGTCTTGCTGTTATCGGTGTAGGTCGTATGCTTAACATTCGAGATGAGCGTCAGGCTAGAGGTCGAGCAGGCAGACAGGGTGACCCTGGCTATAGCCGATTTATCGTGTCATTGGAGGACGACATTGTTGAAAAGGGTACAGACCCTGAAAAGTTGAAAAAATATATAGACGGCAAGCGAAAAATCAGCGACAGAAGAGTAAAGAGAATAGTTAACAATGCCCAGCGCATAAATGAAGAGGTGGGCAGTAACAATAGAAAGACAGCCAAGGATTACGATATTGTTCTGCAGCTTGAGCGAAAGCTTATGTACGACACCAGAGATATGCTTTTGGATGGTGGTACCCTTGAAAAGGATAGGCTTATTGCCATAGCCGAGGATAATGTGGATGCATTCCTCAAGGACAATCCTAATTTAGATGGACCTACATTAAATAGATTTTTGCTTGATAACATTTCCTACAGCATGGATAGGGAAGTTAATGTAATGGACTACAAAAACAAGGCCAGAGTTAGAGCCTACATTATGGCTAGGGTGGAGAAATCTTTCCAGGAAAAGGTAGCTACCCTCAACTCTAAGAATGCCATGGATGATTTTGTACGTATCTCTGCACTTTCTGCTATTGACGATGCATGGATTGAGCAGGTTGACTATTTGCAGCAGTTGCAGGCGGCAGTTTCCGGACGAAGCTCTGCCCAGAGAAATCTCATGTATGAATATCATGCGGAGGCCCTAGAGTCCTTCAGAAAAATGGAGGCCACAGTCAAGAAAAACATTATTCGAAATGTACTTCTGTCAGAAGTGCGTCTAGATAAGAAAAATAAGCTACACATTTTATTGCCATAACGGAGGCTTACATGATTTACAATTTCAACTTAGGAATAGGTTGGGCTTCATCAGGTGTTGAGTATGCTCAGGCCTACAGAGCGAAGATTTTTAGGAAAATCGGCGCTGAGGCAAAGTTCATATTTACCGACATGTTTTCACGGGATAATCTAATCGATATGACTAGGAATATCGGTTTTCTTGACGAGGAAATCATTTGGCTTTATACATTTTTTTCTGATTATGTGCCAGAGCCGGTGACATTTACCTTGGATGATTTGAAGGCTACATTGGATGGAAGAAGCTATACCTATGAGCGGGAAGGCAATATTGGTAGATTGATTTTTGAAGGCCAGGGTAATTTCTACAGAGTCTATTTTACAGATGAAAAGCAGGAGCTTGTTCATAGAGTGGAGATGGTCTCTGCAGGTTGCTTGATTCGAAAGGATTATTTTACATCAGGTCGTATTTTTAGCGAATACTACGGACCTTTAGATGGCAAGGCTCATCTTTACCACAGGAGATATTTTAATCGAGATGGCTCGGTAGCTTACGAGGAAATCATTGATGATGATGTAGTGATGTACAAGTTTCCAGATAGGATTATTTGCTCAAAGGAGGAGCTGATTGGCTATATGACTTCTCGTTTGCAGCTTTCTTCTGAGGACATTGTCATAATAGATAGAGCCACAGGACAGGCTCAGGCCATCCTTGAGAACAAGGGCCAGGCAAAGGTTGGCGTGGTTATCCATGCTGATCATTTTAGCGAGGGGGCCACAGACGAGGACAATATTCTTTGGAATAATTATTACGAGTATACATTTTCCATGAACAGGCACATTGACTTTTATGTGACTGCCACAGAGAATCAGAGGAAGCTTCTGATTCAGCAGTTCGAAAAATATGTAGGGGTGAAGCCTACAGTTTACACTATTCCTGTGGGCAGTTTGGATGAGCTTAAAAAGCCTTCTGCACCTAGAAAGAGTCATTCTGCTATTACAGCATCTCGACTTGCCACAGAAAAGCATGTGGATTGGCTGGTTGCAGCAGTGGCTGAGGCTAGAAAAGATATTCCGGATATTTCCCTTGATATATACGGAAAAGGTGCCGCATCGACAGACTTGGAGGCTCAGATTAAGAAGCTTGGCGCTCAGGATTATATACATCTTATGGGCCAGCACAATTTGGATGATGTGTACATCAAGTATCAGGCATATTTTTCTGCATCTACCAGCGAGGGCTTTGGCCTAACTCTTATGGAGGCAGTTGGCTCTGGACTTCCAATAATAGGATTCGATGTGCGATATGGTAATAAAGCATTTATAGATGATGGGAAAAATGGTTTTCGCATTCCATATTCTATTGGTATGGAGAGCACCAGACGGCAGAAGAAGCTTGTGGAGGCTATTAAAAAGCTATTTATAGACAGCGATATGGAGGCATTTTCTGAGCATTCATACAAAAAGGCTAAGGCATATTTGACTAGTGAGGTGGAGTCTAAGTGGAAAGAAGTAGTGAACAAAAAATAATACTTCTCATGGATTATTTTAATAAGGGCAGCCAGGATTTGGTGGATTCCTTCAAGAATGCAGGACTTAATTTTCAGGCCGTTGTGATTAACGATGAGGGATTTTTGCCAGATGATGTTATAAATGTCTTCGAATTTTACCTGGGAGATTTTTCTGAGAAAAATCAAAAGCCGCGTTATTTTAATCAAATTGAGGTGCCTGATTTTTGGGAGGTAAGCGGCAATAATACCAGCGGCTCCATCCATGACAAGAGCAGAGAGCGTGGGCGTATTTTTTATGCAGAGCCAAAGAACAAGCGCTTTGTGAAGGTGGTGGATTGGCTTGATGAAGCTGGCAATGTGCGTCTCTCTGAGCATTACAACAAATATGGATGCAAGTATGCCCTGACCACTTTCAACAAGAAATCCCAGAAGGTTAATAAATCTTATTTCGATGTTGAGGGCCGAGAGGTAATCACGGAAAACTACGTGACAAACGACATAGTTCTAAACATTGATGGAAAGATTTTGATATTTAAGAATCGAACAGAGTTTGTAAAATATTTTATTTGCAGCCAGAATTGGCAGGGCAATAGGATTTTCTTCAACTCCTTGTCTGTACCTTTCTTTGTTTCCAATGCACTGGAGGATGTAAGTGGCGACAGGGGAGACATTCTGTTTTGGCAGGAAAATGTGGGAGCTGAGATTCCTGGAAATATGCAGGTTATATTTGATAAAAAAACAAGCCGATGTCAGAGGGTAATAGTTCAGAATAGGCAAGCCTTCAAGCGGTTGAAAGACCTAAAGGCTCCGAAGGATATGATCTCAGAAATGGGATTTATCTATAGTTTTAAGAGAGAAAACCTTGGTAGACCATCGGCACTTATCTGCACCAATACAGAAAATGTTGAGAAGCTGAGGGAGCTTCTTGAAGAGCTTCCAATGGTCAAGTTCCATGTGACAGCCTTGACAGAAATGTCTGCAAAGCTTCTTTCTCATGAGCAATATGAAAATGTAATCATGTATCCAAATGTTAAGATGGTTACTCTGGATAGATTATTTACCGAATGCGACTTTTTCCTAGATATCAATCATGAAGGGGAAATAGTTGAGGCCACAAGAAGAGCGTTTTTTAACAATCAGATTATTTTTGCCTTTAAAGAGACAATTCATTCCTCTGAATACATAGCCGACGAAAACGTTTATTTGTCTAACGATTATAAACAATTAGCGGGGCACATTAAAAGCTTACTAGACAGCAAAGAAGCATTGGATAAAGCAGTCAGAAAACAGCATGAACAGGGGCTTGCGGCAGAAAAAAGCGACTATATTTTTTAAATGACAGTAAACAGCAGCGAATAGTGTGAAAATATTGCACAAAAATCGCTGCTGTTTTTCTGCTATTTTTACAGACAAAATTGTTTGAAGTGGGGTACAATTTGTGTTTCAATAGAAAAGGACCGTCTGCGACCCCGTTTAAAAACAGGCGGTTTCAGTATCGTTATTTATATTTTTAGGAGGATTTTGTAATGGCTAACAAATGGGTTTATATGTTTAGCGAAGGTGACATGACAATGCGTAATCTTCTCGGTGGTAAGGGCGCTAACCTTGCAGAGATGACAAGTATTGGGTTACCAGTTCCACAGGGTTTCACAATCACAACAGAGGCTTGTACACAGTACTACGAGGATGGCCGAAAGATTAACGACGAGATCATGGCTCAGGCTATGGACGGCGTTAAGAAGATGGAGGAGATTAACGGCAAGAAGTTCGGTGACCTTAAGAATCCACTTCTCGTTTCAGTTCGTTCAGGTGCACGTGCATCTATGCCAGGTATGATGGATACAATCCTTAACCTTGGTCTTAATGATGAAGTAGTAGCAGCTATGATCGCTGGTAATCCAGATCCAGCTTTCGAGCGTTTCGTATACGATTCATACAGAAGATTTATTCAGATGTTCTCAGATGTAGTTATGGAAGTAGGTAAGAAGTACTTCGAGCAGCTCATCGATGAGATGAAGGAAAAGAAGGGTGTTAAGTTTGACGTAGACCTTACAGCAGCAGATCTTAAGGAGCTTGCTGAGCAGTTCAAGGCTGAGTACAAGAATCAGCTTGGTTCTGACTTCCCTTCAGATCCAGTAGAGCAGTTAAAGCTCGCTATCGAGGCTGTATTCCGTTCATGGGATAACCCTCGTGCAAACGTTTACAGAAGAGACAATGATATCCCTTATTCATGGGGTACAGCAGTTAACGTAATGCCTATGGTATTCGGTAACTTAAATAATGAGTCTGGTACTGGTGTTGCATTTACTCGTGACCCAGCTACAGGCGAGAACAAGCTTATGGGTGAGTTCCTTATCAACGCACAGGGCGAGGACGTAGTTGCTGGTGTTCGTACACCAATGCCAATCGCTCAGATGGAGAAGGAGTTCCCAGAGGCATACGCAGAGTTCATCAAGGTATGTGAGACTCTTGAGAATCACTACCATGATATGCAGGATATGGAGTTCACAGTAGAGAACAAGAAGCTTTACATGCTCCAGTGCCGTAACGGTAAGAGAACAGCTCCAGCTGCTCTTAAGATTGCTTGCGACCTCGTTGATGAGGGACACAAGACTCCAGAAGAGGCTGTAGCAATGATCGACCCACGTAACCTTGATACACTTCTTCACCCACAGTTCGAGGCTGCTGCTCTTAAGGCTGCAACTCCACTTGGTAAGGGTCTTGGCGCATCTCCAGGTGCTGCTTGCGGTAAGGTTGTATTTACAGCTGATGACGCAGAGGCTTGGGCTGCTAGAGGAGAGAAGGTAGTTCTTGTACGTCTTGAGACATCTCCAGAAGATATCACAGGTATGAAGGCTGCTCAGGGTATCCTTACAGTTCGTGGTGGTATGACATCACACGCTGCCGTTGTTGCTCGTGGTATGGGTACATGCTGTGTATCTGGTTGCGGCGACATTAACATGGATGAGGAGAACAAGAAGTTCACTCTTGCAGGCACAACATTTACAGAGGGTTCTGAAATCTCAATCGATGGTACAACAGGTAACATCTACGCTGGTATCATCCCAACAGTTGACGCTGTAATCGCTGGCGAGTTCGGTCGTGTTATGGCTTGGGCTGATGAGTTCAGAAGACTTAAGGTTCGTACAAACGCAGATACTCCAGCTGATGCTAAGAAGGCTAGAGAGCTTGGTGCAGAAGGTATCGGTCTTTGCCGTACAGAGCACATGTTCTTCGAGGCTGACAGAATTGCAGCATTCCGTGAGATGATCTGCTCAGATACAGAGGAAGAGAGAGAAGTTGCTCTTGATAAGATTCTTCCTTACCAGCAGGGAGACTTCAAGGCTCTTTATGAGGCTCTTGAGGGATGCCCAGTTACAATCAGATTCCTTGATCCACCACTTCACGAGTTCGTTCCTACAGAGGATGCTGATATCGAGAAGCTTGCAAAGGCTAAGAATAAGTCAGTAGAAGAAATCAAGAACATCTGCGAGTCACTCCACGAGTTCAACCCAATGATGGGTCACAGAGGATGCCGTCTTGCAGTTACATATCCTTCAATTGCTAAGATGCAGACAAAGGCTGTTATCCGTGCAGCACTTGAAGTACAGAAGGCTCATCCAGATTGGAATGTTAAGCCTGAAATCATGATCCCACTTGTATGTGAGGTTAAGGAGCTTAAGTACGTTAAGCAGGTAGTTGTAGAGACAGCTGACGCTGAAATCGCTGCTGCTGGTGCTAAGCTTGAGTACGAGGTTGGTACAATGATCGAGATCCCAAGAGCTGCTCTTACAGCTGATGAGATCGCAGCAGAGGCAGACTTCTTCTGCTTCGGTACAAACGACCTTACACAGATGACATTTGGATTCTCTCGTGATGATGCTGGTAAGTTCTTAAATGCTTACTATGACACAAAGATCTTCGAGAACGATCCATTTGCTAAGCTTGATCAGACAGGTGTTGGTAAGCTTATGGAGACAGCTATCAAGCTCGGTAAGCCAGTAAATCCAAACCTTCACGTAGGTATCTGCGGTGAGCACGGTGGTGACCCATCTTCAGTAGAGTTCTGCCACAAGATTGGTCTTGACTATGTATCATGCTCTCCATTCAGAGTACCAATCGCTAGACTTGCTGCAGCACAGGCAGCTATAGCTAACAAATAATAAAGAGCAATCTTTTTTAGAGAGAGTCAATCGACTCTCTCTTTTTTGGTCCTAGGGGACGGGGTTAGTGGTCCATTTTTAAACTAATCTAGAATTGTTGGAGGAGTACATGGAACTAAAGGCATTGGAATATGATTTGACCGTATGCAAGGTTGAATTGATTGAGGAAATTGATATGACATCTGATTTTTTCTTTATAGGTAAAACAGATGAAGAAATATCTTTGGTTTGTAAGACGGCCGATACACCTGGAGAAACAATAGAACGAGATGATGGGTGGAAAGGGTTCCGCATTCAAGGTGTTCTTGATTTTTCGCTAATAGGAATCTTATCAAAAATATCAGGCATACTTGCAGATAATAGTATTGGAATTTTTGCCGTATCAACTTTCAATACAGATTATATTCTTGTAAAGGCAGAAAATTTTGACAGAGCTTTAAGTGTATTGTCTGCAGAAGGATACACTATTTTATAACTTTCATTTTATTATAGGAGGATGTTTTTTAGATGAATAAAAAAGCATTAGCTGTAGCATTAGAGCTAATCCCAATAATATCAGCTCCACTTGCAATTATATTTATTTATTCAAGTGTAGATTCGCAAGTAATTAGAAGCCTTATAGGTGTATTTACTTTGCTTGGCTTCTTTGGATTTGTATTTTCTTTTATCGGTAGAAGGATTGCAAAGGAAGAAAAAATAGTTAGGGTACTAGGCATATTGGATATACTAGCGACAGTAGCAATTATCATCATGTATGTGCTTGTTTTTATTGCATTGGGATCATAGGAGCCGATTACATTAATCTATATGATAATAGCAGGAGACACTTCAGTGCCTCCTGCTATGTTTTATTTTACATATTCTTCAATTGCACGGCTAACAAATTCAGCAGTACCAGTTCCGCCGGCGTTATCAATATTCGCCTGGAATTCTGCATTGGCTACATACATCTTGCCAAGGCCTGCAAGAATTTCATCGGTGCATTCGTAGAAGTTCTGTGTGATGTAGTCTTGGATTTCCTTTACCATAGCTTGAGCTTCAGCAGATTTAGGCTCAGAATCCTTAATCGCCCCACATTTCTCGAATAGCTTCATGAATTCACGCCATAGTTTTTTCTCATCATCCTTTGTGCGAGAAGAAGCTTTGGTTTCATATTCCGCAAATGCATCGGTTTCACCCCAGTGCTCCTTTGCTTTTTTTGTATATTCATCTAACTTACTAGTATCAAATGCTGTAAAATCCATAAAATTTTTACCTCCGTTTTGTATTCCACGGGCAAATTCTATAAGGTTTTCCAGATGTTCTTTTTTCATAGTAAGAAGCTCTATCTGTTGTTCCACGGCCTTTTGCTTGTCAAAGTTTGGCCGCGTAACTATTTCCTTAATTTCCTTTAATGGGAATTCAAGCTCCCTAAATAATAGTATCTGTTGTAAGCGTTCCATTGCTGCATCGTCATACAGCCTATACCCTGACTCGGTGTACCCAGCCGGCTTCAGTAGTCCAATCGAATCATAGTATTGCAGTGTGCGTATACTCACCCCTGCTAATTTGCTTACTTCATTTACTGTCATCATAGCTTTTCCCTCCGTGGTAATTATACAATAAACTACGACGTAACGTCAGGGTCAATATCTTTTCTAAAAAAAATCTTGCTGTGTGGCATAACTTTTGTGCCGGATTTCAAAACCTACGGGTATAATTAAAAAAATGCGTTTTCACCCGTAGGAAAATGCTGCTTTTGATAGTGCTCGGTCGATATGATTGACAGTTGCCACCCATGATCCAAAATCTGTCCCCTAATCAAGCCGAGATAATACACACTAGGCGAGATTTTTCGAAAATTTTACGGTATAATTTTGAAGAATGAAAATAAACCCGTAGGTTTGGTGAAATGGCCCTGGGGAACGGGGTTAGTGGTTCATTTTGGAGGATAATATGATTGAAACAGAGCGTTTATTGCTGAGAGAGTATAGGATGGATGATTTTGATGCCCTTTACGAAATAATGTCTGATGCTGAGACGATGCAGCATTATCCGTCGCCTTTTGATGAGGATAGGACAAAGGGCTGGATTACATGGAATTTGGAAAATTATGAGAAGTATGGGTTTGGACTTTGGGCTGTTGTGCTAAAGGAAACAGGTGAGTTTATCGGAGACTGTGGAATTACCATACAAAATATCGATGGGGAAATGCTCCCGGAGATCGGGTATCACATTCATAAGAAATATTGGAGACGTGGATTCGCAAAAGAAGCTGCAAGGGCTGTGCGTGACTGGGTTTTTCAAAATACACAGTATGATACAATCTATTCATACATGAAGTATACAAATGTAGGTTCATATTCCACTGCTGTAGCCAATGGTATGAAGAAAGTAAAAGAATATCCTGATCCTAAAAATACGATTTCTTATGCCTACGCTATTACTCGTTCAGAATGGGAAGCAATGCAATGTAAATGAGTTAAAGGGGACGATATGATGACTAGCATAGAACGTATTACCAAGATGGAAGCCATTTTGGAACAGGCGACAGCTGCAATGGATGAGTTGGAGCAGAAAATAGATAATCTATACAAGATGCAGGACGATATTAAAAAGTTAGAAGCCTACTATTCCGGTGAGGAATGGAAGCGTGATTTTTCCTTGGATGAGAAGGGAAAGCTTCCAAAGGAGTTAAAGCGTGGCGTTTTATCAGAAGATGCTATCTATGATTTGCTTGAGAGAAACAAGGAATTGATGGCTACAGTCTGCAATTACAGAGACTAATGATTGCTAAAGTGGAAACGCAACCGCTTCCTTGGAAAAAGCATATAAAACGGTTGACTGGAATGTACAGTAGAAAATGGAAATGGAGAATATTTATGAAGCTTATAGTTGTAGACATACAAAAAGGAATAACCGACGAAAGATTATATGATTTTGAGGGCTTTATAAAGAATGTGACAAATATCATTGATGCGGCAAGAAAAAATAACGTTGAGGTTATTTATGTGCAGCATGATGATGGACCGGGCTCAGGTTTTTCTATTGGCGATAGAGATTTTGAGATTGCAGATCAGGTGGCGCCAAAAGAAAATGAGAAAATATACTTTAAGACCATAAACAGTTGCTTTGGCAATTCTGATTTCGTAGATTATCTTAAGAACTCCGGAGAGAAAGATTTGATGATAGTTGGATTGCAGACAAATTTTTGTATTGATGCGACTGTTAAATCGGCTTTTGAAAGAGGTTTCAATGTGATAGTTCCTCAGGGAACAAATTCTACTTTTGATAATGATTACATGGACGGTGAAACCACTTATAGATATTACAACGAGATGATGTGGCCAAAAAGATTTGCAAGTTGCATTTCTGTTGATGAGGCAATAAAGATGATTTGCCTAAAAAACTTATAGAAGCTATAATAAGAAAAGTTTCGATTTAAAGGAGTTAAAAATGAGAATAGCAGTTACATATGAAAATGGTCAGGTGTTTCAGCACTTTGGACATACAGAGCAATTTAAAGTATATGAGGTAGAGGAGGGCAAAGTGGTGTCTTCTGAGATTATTGGTTCAGATGGACAGGGACACGGAGCTTTGGCAGGACTTCTTAGCAATAAGTCAATTGATGTACTTATTTGTGGTGGTATTGGTGGTGGAGCCCAAGCAGCTCTTAGCGAACAGGGGATTGAGCTTTGTGCAGGAGCATCAGGTGATGTTGATGCTGCAGTTGAGGCATACCTTAAGGGCGAGCTTATTACCTCAGGAGTAAATTGCAATCACCACGGTGAAGGTCATACATGTGGCGACCATGAAGATGGTCATAACTGTGGCGGACATTCTGGTTGTGGCGGATGCCATTCTGAGCAGGAAATCACAGGTAAGAATGTTGGCAAGACATGCCGCACACATTACAGAGGTACATTTAACGATGGAACACAGTTTGATTCATCATATGATAGAGGCGAGCCACTTGAATTCGTTTGTGGAGCCGGTATGATGATCAAGGGATTTGATAAAGCTGTTGCAAATATGGAAGTTGGCGAAAAGGTAGATATTCATCTTATGCCAGAGGAAGCATACGGACAGCCTGATGAGGACGCTATTTTTACAGTAGAGATAGCACAGCTTCCAGGCTCTGAGGAGCTAGAGGTAGGCCAGCAGGTATATTTACAGGATCCATACGGAAGACCATTCCCTGTAAAAGTTGTTGCCAAGGATGAGAATAATATCACTCTCGATGCAAATCACGAGATGGCCGGCAAAGAGCTCAATTTTGCAATTGAGCTTGTAGAAGTATTGTAATTTATAAAAACCTGATCTGAGGATTAGGTTTTTATTTTTAAGGAGGGGACTATGATAACGGTAAATTTATATTATAAGGGGACAAATGGAAGCGCTCGCGCATTCGCTGATGAAATGGAAGCATCCGGTATTGCAGATGCAATTAGAGCAGAGGCAGGAAATCTTCGCTATGAATATTTTCAGCCTATCAATGACCTGGAAACAGTTTTGCTCATTGATTCATGGGCTGACCAGGCTGCAATAGATGCCCATCATGCATCGCCTATGATGAAGCAGCTTGCTGAATTACGAGAAAAGTATGATCTTCACATGACTGTTGAGAGATTTGTAAGCGACGAATATGAGGCAGATAAAAAGTTTATTAGAAGTTAGAGTTGAAGACTTGGAATAGATTTTCCGCGGCCCAATATTTAATAAAGAGAATAATGAAAATGTAGGTGTAATAGAATGATAGGATTAGGGACTTTAATTAACACAGTAGCTATTATTTTTGGAGGATTAATTGGCAATTTTACTGGTAAATTGTTTAAAGAAGATCAGCAACATGCAATAACTAAGGCTTGCGGAATCAGCGTTTTGTTTATTGCTATAGCTGGTGCTATGCAGGGAATGATGGCTATTGATGGTAAAAATCTTGTCAGTGGAAAATCAATGCTTGTTGTCCTTTGCATTGTGTTTGGAACTATAATTGGCGAATTAATTGGAATAGAAAATGGTTTTGAGCGCTTTGGAGAATGGCTCAAGGTAAAATCGGGAAATAGTGGTGATAAGGAATTCGTAAATGCGTTTGTAACAGCGTCCCTAACAGTTTGTATTGGAGCTATGGCGATAGTTGGTGCTATTCAGGATGGAATCTTGGGAGACTATTCCACATTGGCTGTAAAATCTGTGCTTGATTTTATCGTAGTTGCAGTTATGACTTCATCATTAGGAAAGGGCAGTGCTTTTTCGGCAATCCCTATTTTCTTGTTTGAGGGTTCCATAACTTTGCTTGCCAAACTGATTTCACCAATTATGACTGATATGGCAATAGCTTATCTGTCACTTATTGGATCTATACTTATTTTTTGTGTTGGTGTAAATCTCGTATGGGGGAAAACAGTGCGAGTTGCAAACATGCTTCCTGGATTGATATTTGCTGTTGTAGCTGTATATATTCCAGGCGGAATATTTTAAAGACTATAGCTAGCTAAAGGATTCTTTTATGTGAGAAAGGAATCTTTCGGCTATAGGTGTAAATGTTTGATAGCGATTCCATGCTATATATATTTTGTTTTCAAGCTTTGGAGACAGTGGTCTAAATACAAGGCCGCTGTCTTTTGATGTATTAATAAGATGTTTATATGTTAAGAGGTACCCAAGACCTTCCATAGTGAAAATGGAGCCATTATAAGAAAGGCGGAAGGAACCCTCCAGTTGAAGCTCTGAAAATCTGCTTCCAGCCCAGTTCTTTATATCTCCATTCCATGCTTGGTCTGAACAGAACAGTGGCAAACCAATAAGGTCATCCAAACGGATGGCTTTTTTCTTTGCAAGGTGATCATTTTCAGGAATAATAAGGCCCCAAATATCTGCTCGGGGAAATTCTATATATTCGTATTTACGAACATCAGGCTGTTCAACAAAAACTACAAAATCCAACAGTCCCTTATCTATTTTTTCAGAAAGCTGTTCTGTATCACCGCTTGTGATGTGGTAGTGGAGATTTGGATAGCTTTCTTTAAATGCTTTGATGGATTTTGCAAGATATCTTAGCTGATATGATTCTGCAAGTCCAAGATACAGTTCGCCTCCATTTATGTCGTCAAGAGATACGAATTCCTGCTCAATTTTGTCGGCCATGCGGACGAGATCTTCGGCTCGATTGCGAAGAAGGATTCCTTCCTCTGTCAGTTTTATACTAAAGCTGTGTCTAGTAAAAAGTTTTTTCCCAAGCTCCTCCTCAAGTGATTTCAGTTGTTTTGATAAAGTGGGCTGAGTTACATGTAAAAGCTCAGCAGCTCTACTCATATTTTCTTCTCTTGCTACAGCAAGGAAATATCGTAAGGTTCTGATTTCCATGTGATTTCTCCTATAGTATATCCTGGATAAAAAACTTATTGCTATATGATATGCACAAAAGGAATATCATATTATTCATTATAACCATTAGCGAAAAAGTCCACAAGCAAATACAATTTAACTGTAAACAAGAGAACAATTAGTTAATGAGGAAAACTCATGGATAAAGAATGTTTAAAACAGATGCTTATTGATGTGGGATGTGATGATGAGGTTATGGAAAAAATATTGAATCGATTAAATTCGGGCAATGTTAAGGAACTTCTAAATCTGCTGAAAAAAGAGAGATGCCACGTCATGGATGAATATCATGAAAGTGTAAGGAAAGTAGATTGCATGGATTTCATGATTAGAAAAATTGAAAAAGAAATTAATCAATAATTTAGGAGGGTTCAAGTGATGATTAGAAAAGAAGAACTTAATTTAGTGACAGAGTGGGATAAGACTTTTCCAAAAAGTGAAAAAGTAGAACATAGCAAGGTGACATTTGTGAATCGCTATGGGATTACGCTTGCTACAGATATGTATGTGCCTAAAAATGCAGAAGGCAAGCTTGCAGCTATTGCAGTGTCTGGACCTTTTGGAGCAGTCAAAGAACAATGCTCAGGACTATACGCGCAGACAATGGCGGAGAGAGGATTTCTCACAATAGCATTTGACCCATCATTTACAGGTGAAAGTGGGGGAAATGTAAGATATATGGCGTCGCCTGATATTAATACAGAAGATTTTATGGCTGCCGTTGATTTTCTTTCGCTAAATGATAAAGTAGATTCTAATAGAATTGGAATTATAGGAATATGCGGCTGGGGCGGCATGGCTATAAACACTGCTGCACTTGATACAAGAATCAAAGCAACAGCTGCCATGACTATGTATGACATGACAAGAGTTAATGCTAAGGGGTATTTTGATTCTGAAGATAGTGAAGAAAAGCGATATGAAGCAAAAAAAGCTTTGTGTGCTAGACGTCTTGAGGATCTAAAGGCTGGAGAATATTTAAGAGCAGGCGGTGTTGTGGACCCGCTTCCAGAGGATGCACCATTTTTTGTAAAGGATTATTTTGATTATTACAAAACTAGTCGAGGATATCATAATCGTTCCCTTAATTCCAATGATGGATGGAATATGATTGGCTGTGAGTCTTTTGTAAATCAGCCTATTCTCCAATACAGTAATGAGATTAGAAGTGCAGTTCTCCTTGTGCATGGAGAGAAGGCTCATTCTTGCTACTTTTCAAAGGATGCATATGCGGACATGATTAAGGACAGCAAGTATGTAGATAATAAGGAACTTATGATAATTCCAGATGCAGTACATACTGATCTTTATGATGGCGGAGAAAAGGATTATATCCCATTTGACAAGTTGGAGAGCTTTTTTAACGAGTATTTAAAATAAGGAGAGAAAATGAGCGAAAAAATAGTACAGACAGCAGGGCGTCAACAACTAGGAGAATTTGCTCCAGAGTTTGCACATTTCAATGATGATATTCTTTTTGGAGAAAATTGGAATAATCAGGACATCGATGTAAAGACTAGAAGTATTATCACTGTAGTTGCCCTTATGTCTCAAGGAATCACAGACAGCAGTCTTAAATATCATATCGCAAATGCTAAAAATCATGGAGTTACTCAAAAAGAAATGGCGGCGGTAATTACTCATGTGGCTTTTTATGCTGGATGGCCAAAAGCATGGGCGGTGTTTAATCTAGCTAAGGAAGTATATAATGAGCAAATTCCAGAAATTACCGACAAGGACCGTTATCAGAATACAATTTTCTTCCCAATAGGTGCGCCAAACGATGCTTATGCTCAGTATTTTGATGGTCAGAGTTATTTAGCTCCAGTTTCTAAGGAGCAAATATCTATATTTAATGTGACATTTGAACCGGGCTGTAGAAATCACTGGCATGTTCATCATGCGACCAGTGGTGGCGGACAGATGCTTATATGTGTCGGCGGAAGAGGCTATTATCAGGAAGAAGGAAAAGAGGCAATAGAGCTTCATCCAGGAGATGTAGTAAATATACCTGCTAATGTAAAGCATTGGCATGGGGCAGCTAAGGATTCATGGTTCTCACATCTGGCTATTGAAATAGATGGAGAGAATACAAGCAATGAATGGCTTGAGGCAGTTTCTGCTGAAGATTATAACAAGTTAAAATAGATGTACATACAATAGCGTCTAATTAAGTAGATTAGGCGTTATTTTTTAGGCAAAATAAAGGGCGGTATAGAATTTACTTTTTTGAAATTCGCATTTTCGGTATAATTATAAAAATAGATAGTGTAAAGGATATATAGTAATTATGACAGCTGAAGAAATGTGGAGAGCATCTGGCATTGATGGTGAATATATAGCATGGGGATTCGGTGATGATGCTGATACACTTGCAAAATTAGTAAAAAATGGGATAAAAACTGCTACCTGTTCTGCCTATGTATTTTATGAAATAGAAGATGAAGATTTACCCCAAAAGGGAGATTATAATATTATTCTTGATTCTAATGAGAATGCAGTTTGCATTATTAAAACAATAAATGTATATATCACTAGGTTCAATGCTGTTTCAGAAGAACATGCATATAAAGAGGGCGAAGGTGACCGTTCTTTGGAATATTGGAGAAAAGTGCATAAGGAATTTTTTACAGAAGAGCTTAAGTCGTTAAATCAAGAGTTTGATGAAAATATGGAATTGGTTTGTGAGGAATTTGAGGTAGTCTACAAAGAAAACGGAGTAGTTATTTAATATAAGATAATATGGGGGACACTAATGCATAAGAATGGATGCGTAAAAGTTGGTGATACAGAAATGTATTATGTAGCTTTTGGGGAAGGAAAAAAGAATCTGGTAGTTTTACCTGGATTATCAGATGGCTTGTGGACTGTAAAAGGAAAGGCATGGCTTTTAGCAGGCTCATATAAAAAGTTTTTTACCGACTATACGGTTTATATGTTTAGCAGAAAAAATCATATTCCAGAAGGCTATTCTATTGAAGATATGGCAGATGACCAGGCACAGGCAATGAGAAACATAGGAATTGATAAAGCTATGGTGATGGGAGTATCTCAGGGCGGAATGATAGCGCAATTTCTGGCAGCAAATCACCCTGAGCTTGTTGAAAAACTAATTCTTGTTGTGACTGCACCCTATGCAAATGAAACAATAAAAACTGTTGTCTCAAAATGGATAGATATGACAACTACAGCTTCTCATACAGAATTAATGCTAGATACTGCTGAGAAGGTTTACACAAAAGAATTCAATGAAAAGAATAAGAGTTTTCTTCCTCTTGTAGCCCGATTCACTAAGCCTAAAAATTACGATAGATTCCGCAAAAACGCATATGCGATATTGGATTTTGATGCGAGAAATGTACTATCTCAAATAAAATGTCCAACATATATTTTGTCGGGCGACTGCGATAACACAGTGGGAAATGACGCTCCTTATGAGTTACATGAAGCAATTGCTGGAAGTGAAATGCAGATTTTTAAAGGCCTTGGACATGGCCTTTTTGAGGAAGACAAGGATTTTTATAATAAAGTATTAGAATTCTGCAATAGATAAATCCTTAAGACTATAAAAAGCTGGCTGAGGCAAAACTAGAAGACTAGTTTCCGTGTTGTAGTAATTATATTCAGTATGATTTAGGAAATAGTTTATAGAGAGGTATGGAATATAATGGGTGTATCAATTCAAGATGAAATAATTGATAGAGCTATAGAATATGTTAGCACGTTATTTAAGGGTAATTCAGATGGACATGATGTGCAGCATACTCTTCGTGTATACAAGAATGTCCAGTTATTATTAAAATCATATCCTGAAGCCGACTCTTTTATTTCATTATTGTCTGCATTATTACCTGATGTGGATGATCATAAACTTTTTAAAACTGAGAATAATTTTAATGCAAGAACCTTTTTGAAAGAGAATGGATTATCAAGAGAATTAATAGATGAAATTTGTGAGGTAATAAATTCTGTTTCTTTTAGTAAGAATAAGGGGAAGACACCTAGAACACTTGAAGGTCAAATTGTTCAGGATGCGGACAGACTTGATGCTATTGGAGCTATAGGTATTGCCAGAACTTTTGCCTATGGAGGAAGATCCGGTAGATCTCTTGATGATTCAATACAGCATTTTTATGATAAGTTGCTTCTGTTAAAAGATGAGATGAATACTGGGGCTGCAATTAAGATTGCTGTAATGCGGCATGAATACATGGAAAACTTTTTAAAGGAATACAATGACGAAAACATAATTTAAAAAGAGAACTTTTGACGATGACAGAAAATATAGAATTAAGAAAAATAAAAGAAACAGAATTAGAACAAGCCCTTCATATTTATAATTCAAACAAAGATTTTTTGATACATCATATAGGAAAAGAGCGTGTTGATGAGGAATTTCTTATCAATGAAATTGATGAGATGCTGGCTCATGGATTCACATCTAATATTGTATCTATAGAAGATGAGCCAGTCGGTATCATAGATTATTTATTAAATGATGAAGGCTATGTTTACCTTTCGCTGCTGATGTTATCAAGGGAGAATCAGAAGAAGGGACTTGGCAAGAAAGTTTATAGTTCATTTGAAAACATGGTTCGTAATTACGGAGCAAATACTATTAGAATTGATGTTGTGGATGACTATGAGAATAATGTAATTCCTTTTTGGAAAAAAATGGGATTTGAAACAAAAAGACATGATGAATTAACATGGGGTGATAAAAAATCCAAAGTTTCCGTCATGAAAAAGGATTTACAATCGAGGTAGACTATGTATCTGGTTTCGGCATATTTTGACAATGAAACGAATAAAATACTGCAGGGGTATATTAATAAAATAGCGGCGGCTACAGGCAATGATTTTATGGTTAAGAATAATGTGCCACCACATTTGACATTGTCGGCTATAGAAGCCCGAGGTGTGGATGTGTTGCTGCCAGCATTTGATTCTCTGGCAGGAGAAATCAAGCAGGGAGAAATATCCATAATCACAGTGGGCCAGTTGATGCCTCAGGTGATTTATGCAGCTCCCTATTTAAATGATTATCTCTCAACTTTAGAGCAGAGTGTTTTTGATTGTCTAGCAGGTATTCCTGAGACTACAGTGAGCAATTACTATAAGCCTCTTTCCTGGCTGCCACATATAACACTTGCAAAGACATTGACTAGGGAACAGATGCTAGATGCTGTAAAGGTCATGCAGGATTTTAAGAGCATCAAGGCCAAGATTGTGAAAATCGGTTTGGCAAAAGTCAATCCGCATGAGGATGTCAGTGTGATATCTTTATGCTAAAAGAATAAATTTTTCGATTGCAGCAGCTACGCCATCTGCGTCATTGGAAGGGGCAATGAAATCAGCCCATTCCTTTGTCTCTACTTGAGCGTTTTCCATAGCTACGGCAAGTCCAGCGTATCTCATCATAGGGATATCATTGTAGCCATCGCCGCAGGCAATCAGAGATTTCCTATCAATGCCCAGCTTTTCTAACAATATCTCCAGCGAGGATGCTTTCTCAATTCCCTGTGGGGTAATCTCCAAAAAGAATGGTTCTGAAAAGAATATGTTTACCGCGCCCTTTAGCTTGTCATCAAGCTTAGATTGAAGTTGCTGAAGAATCTTGTGGTCGCCAACACAGAGAAATTTAACAGGAGGGTCCAGCTGAGCCTCTTCCTCTAGATGAAATACCTGTCGAATAGGTATATTGTTAATGCGGGATTCGAAGTGCACGTACTCATCATTTTCGTCATTAGTGATGATACCCTCTGAATCATATGTCAAGGTGGTAACTTCTAGCTTATTGGCACAGTGAACAATATCGGCATAATATTCAGTAGGGATGACTTCTCTGCGAATGACTTCTCCTGTTTTGCAGTCGATAATCATGCCTCCGTTGTATGCCAGAATATATCCTCCAACTTCTTCCAAATGAAGCTGCTTTGCAATTTTCTTGATTCCAGGAACGGGTCTTCCTGATGCAAGTATTATTTTTACTCCAGCCTTTGCGGCTTTCATTATTATTTCTTTGTTTTTCTTACTAATCTCTTTATTACTGTTTAAAAGAGTTCCATCTAAATCTAATGCTATAGCTCTGTATTTCATAAGTGATATCTTAGCAAGGGCTTTCCTATTCGTCAATTTAAACTTTATAACTGTAGATAATCCTTTATATGCAAAACCTGTAATGCTATAATGAAACGGTAATTTATGGACAAAAATGGTATATTGGTATGGATTATAGAATATTTATAGTAGAAGATGACAGAGGTATTGCTGAGGGCATTACTGAACAGATGGAGCAGTGGGGGCTAGAGGCAAAGCCAGTATTAGACTTTCACAATGTGATGGGAGAATTCGCAGAATATCAGCCCCATCTTGTTCTTATGGACATTTCACTTCCTTTTATGAGTGGCTATCACTGGTGCAGCGAGATTAGGAAGGTTTCCTCGGTTCCTGTCATTTTTGTTTCTTCTGCTTCGGACAATATGAATATCGTAATGGCGGTAAACATGGGTGCTGATGATTTTATTGCAAAGCCATTTGATCAAAATGTGCTTACAGCAAAGGTACAGGCTCTTTTGAGACGCACCTACGACTTTGGCGTGTCATCTCCAATTATCGAGCACGAGGGTGCATTGTTGAATACTGGAGATAACACCCTTACCTATCAGGATGCTAAAATCGATTTAACTAAAAATGAATATCGCCTGCTTCTTACACTGATGCAGAACAAAGGGAAAATTGTAAGCCGAGAAAAGCTTATGGAAGCCCTCTGGGAGAGTGGAGATTTTATCGACGAAAACACTCTTACTGTAAATGTAGGAAGGCTTAGAAAGAAGCTGGAAAATGCAGGACTTAAGAATTTCATTACCACCAAATCTGGTGTGGGATACAAAGTGGGGTAGATAATGAAGCTGTTTTATTCTTACATTAAAAGCATAATCGGTGGTGTTTGCCTCTTTTTAGGATTCTTCGGTTTGCTTGTTTTATCATTTGCCCTTTACGAGCTTCCGTTAATGGCGGTGGTTTATCCTATGTTGCTGTGCGCACTTATAGGATTGTTGTATCTGATTTACAGATATTATGTTACTTACAAGCGTTACAAAGAAATATCTGAACTTAAGAAATCAGCTGCAGAGCTTATAGAATTTCTTCCTAATTCCTACAGGATACTTGATGAGGACTATTGTGAGGTAATAGAAAATCTGTTGGCTCAAAAGCGAAAAGACATGGAGCTTATTAAGGATGAGACTGACAAACTGATGGATTATTACACTCTTTGGGTTCATCAGATTAAGACGCCAATCGCTTCCATGAGACTTAGACTTCAGAAAGAGGATAGTGAGCTATCTAGGAGTCTCCTTTCGGATTTGGGGCGTATTGAGCGCTATGTAGAAATGGTCCTTACATATCTGAGATTAGAGGGAGCTGGCAGCGATTATATTTTCAAGGAATATGATTTGGATTCAATCATTGGCGGTGTTGTTAAAAAGTTTGCCGGTGATTTCATTCTACGAAAGATAAAGCTTCGTTATAGTCCAGTAGAAAAAAAGGTGCTTACCGATGAGAAATGGCTTTCATTTGTAATAGATCAGGTCATGTCCAATGCGCTTAAATATACAAAGCAGGGAGAGATTTCCATATATGTGGAGGAACCACTTACCCTTTGTATAGAGGATACTGGCATGGGCATTTCTCCTGAGGATTTGCCTCGTATATTCGAGAGAAACTATACTGGTGTAAGAGGACGTGCTGACAAAAAAGCTAGTGGATTAGGATTATATTTATGTAGTAGGATTTGCAAGAATCTCAATCATGAAATAAGTGCTGAGTCACAGGTTGGACGTGGTACAAAAATCAAAATTAACCTGGAAACTAAGCGGACTATTATAGAATAAATTCGATTGTGACAGATTTGTAAGTTTTTCGGGCCGGATTGTAAGCCGATTCAATGGAGAGGATCGGCTTTTTTTATTTATAATCAAACCGAAAACGAAATGGAGGTTTGAAAATTATGAGTTTACTTGAAGTTAATAATTTAAAAAAAGTTTATAAAACACGTTTTGGCGGTCAGGAAGTAGAGGCCCTTCGTGATGTGAATTTCGCAGTTGAGGAAGGTGAGTATGTTGCCATCATGGGTGAATCCGGTTCAGGCAAGACTACACTTCTTAATATTCTTGCAGCTCTTGACAAGGCCACAGCGGGACGTGTTGCTTTGCAGGGCATGGAGCTTTCAGGATTAGCTGAAAAGAAAATTGCCAACTTCCGACGCGACAATTTAGGATTTGTATTTCAGGAGTTTAATCTTCTAGATACATTTTCCATCGAAGACAACATTTTCCTTCCATTAGTTCTTTCGGGGAAAAAATATAGTCAAATGAGCGAAAAGCTAAAGCCTATAGCAGCAAGGTTAGGTATTTCCGAGATTTTAAAGAAATATCCTTACGAGGTGTCAGGTGGTCAGAAGCAAAGAGCAGCAGTTGCCAGAGCTCTTATCACTGATCCAAAGATTATCCTTGCAGATGAACCTACAGGTGCTCTTGATTCCAAGGCTTCAGATGAGCTACTTAGACTTTTTGGAGAGGTAAATGAATTAGGTCAAACAATTCTTATGGTTACCCATTCTGCGAAAGCAGCTAGCTGCGCAGGAAGAGTTCTTTTCATTAAGGATGGTGAGGTGTTCCACCAGATTTACAGAGGTGACAGCACAAATCAGAGTTTCTATCAGAAAATCACAGAGACTCTTACACTTCTTACACAAGGAGGTAACCAATAATGAAAACCTTATTTTATCCTAAGCTTGCATGGGATGGCATAAGGAAAAACAGGAGACTAGTATTTCCTTATATGCTGACATGCATTTGCATGATATCTATGTTTTATATTCTCCTGTTCCTTGGATCTCCTTCAACAGGAGAGCTGTTACCACGAGGCGGCACCACAGCCATGCAGGTTATGATTCTTGGAAGTTTTGTTATTGCGGTATTTTCAGTAATCTTTCTTTATTATACTAACTCTTTTTTGATTCGAAGAAGAGCGGGAGAATTTGGATTATATAATGTACTTGGAATGGGCAAGAGAAATCTTGCTAAGATTATTACCTTTGAGACACTGATTACATCTGGAATTTCTATTGTTGTAGGTATTTTAGTAGGTATAGTTATTTCAAAGCTGGCGGAGCTTGGTCTAGTGAAAATGCTTGGAGGTCAAATAAGCTACGATATTCGTATTGAATGGAAGAGCGTGTATATCACAGTATTATTTTATCTAGTGATTTTTGCTGTCATTTGGTTTTCGTCTATAATTAGAGTTGGTGTCAGCAGTGCGGTATCACTTTTAAAGAGTGAAAAAGCAGGTGAAAAGGCCCCTAAAGCTAACTGGCTTTTAGGCCTAGGTGGAGCAGTAATTCTTGCGATTGCATACTATAAGGCGGTATCAATTGTCAGTCCTCTTGATGCTATTATGGTATTTTTTGTAGCTGTTATTATGGTTATCATAGCTACATATCTATTAATGATTGCTGGAAGTGTTTTGCTGTGCCGCATACTTCAGAAAAATAAAAAATACTATTACAATCCAAAGCATTTTGTATCTGTATCTTCTCTTGTATATAGAATGAAGAGAAATGGTGCGGGTCTTGCGTCTATAGCAATCATAGCTACTATGGTGCTTGTTATGATTTCTACTGCATCATGCATGTGGTTTGGAAGTCAGGATATGATTGATGATAGATATCCAGCTGATATTAATTTTGTTTTCAGATTTGATAAAAGTGAGTTAATGACTGAAGAAAATATGGCTTACTTAAGACAGGCTTTTGAAGACTATCGTGCTGAGAACGATTCAACAACTACAACTGTTATAGATCTTCCTTATATGGAAATGTCAGGCTCAGAAGAGGATAATAATACTATAAATTTTGATAAGTCTGATATTGATGCTTTTAATGTGAGCAGTATGCGAGAGGTTTGTTTTATCCCTATGCAAACATATAATGAAGCGACTAATCAGAATATAGCATTAGATGATGGTGAGGCACTTGTTTTTTCATCTAAGGGAGCAAAAGAATACGATACAATTAACTTGACTGTGGATGGAAAATCTAGAACTTATAAGTGTGTAAACCCAGGAACAGAAGAGATTTTTTCAGATTATTACCTTGGAAACATTATTCCTATGATTAGTGTTGTTGTCAGTGACTATAGTGATACTATGAAGTTTTTTGAGGCATCAGCGAATGACCGTTGGTATAATATGTTTACATGGAAGTATAGTTTTGATTTAAATGATTCTTCCATGACTGCAGCGGAGTATGCCAAAGGTCTTAAGGAAGCAGTTTCGAATGCTTTAGAGGAAAAGTCTGAGCTTAGTGAGAATTGCTGGTATTATTATGAAGAGCGAGAGTATGAGGCATTGGAATATGTAGCATTAAATGGAAGCGTGTTCTTTATCGGAATAGTTTTAAGTATAGTATTTATTTTAGCTGCTGTACTTATCATTTATTACAAGCAGATTTCTGAAGGTTACGAGGATGCCGGTCGCTTTGAGGTTATGAAAAAGGTGGGAATGAGTAAAAAAGAAATCAAGAGAAGCATTAATTCACAGTTACTTGTGGTGTTCTTTATACCATTGGTTTTCGCGGGGTTACACCTTGCATTTGCCTTCCCTATGATTTCAAAGATTTTGAATTTATTTGGACTTTTTAATACAGGATTATTTATGATGACAACTGTAATTTGTTTCATTGCATTTGCAATATTCTACGCTGTAGTTTACAAGGTAACATCAAATGTATACTACAACATAGTAACTGATGCTAAATAATAAATAGAGATTGTATGTAAGACATAAATCAAGAGCTCCGGGATAAAACTCGGAGCTCTTTTTTAATCTGTGTATATTTGATTTTTGCCGTGCTGCTTAGAGAAGTATAGATTGTCGTCAGCCTTTTTAACAACATCCTCTGAGAAGCTTCCGGAGGCCACACCTAGGCTGACTGTGATAACTAGATCAGGAGCAAAAGACCAGGTTGTGGCGGCCATGTTGCGGCGTAAAGTTTCGGCTATCTCCATGGTATGAGGGTAGGAGTTCTTGCTGATGATAAGAGCAAACTCCTCACCACCGTAACGGTAACCTCGCACATCAGAGTTGGCCTTGACCTCAGCGTTGATGAACTGGCCCACCTTTTGTAGTACTTTGTCTCCCTCTGGATGACCATAGGTGTCGTTGATATTTTTGAAGTTATCAATATCAAGCATAATTACAGAGTATGGCAGCATGGAACGCTTGATACGCTCAATATCGTAGTTAAATGACCTTCTGTTATAGAGGAAAGTCAATCCATCACGTCTACTATTTAAAATGATAATAATAAAGAACAAAATAATTAAGCAGGTTATGATGATGGATAAAACTGTAAGTGCTGTACGGTTCTTTGTGTTTTGGGCAATCTCTGCGGCCTTGGCAATTGAAAGTCGAGAATCATTTACCTGACTATTAAGAATACTAGAGTAAGTCTGACTCTGGTTTTCAATGATTAGCGTACTGAGATTTTGGATGCGAATAGTGAGAAATTTCTGCATCTCAATATTATCAGGTTGGCAGGACTCCTGCATTAATAAAAGGGTGTCTAGAGCAACCTTGTCATAGCCACTGTTTTGGCATAGCTTAACGAAATCATCCACCGATGTTTTTGTATCAACTGAAGCTGAGTCGGGATGCTGTGCTAGCGCTAAAAGACAGCGAGTCTGATAATAAGGAATTACAAAATTGCGAAGATAAATAGGTTCTTTTTTGGCTTCTGTAATATCCGAATCGCTATATTGATCTAATATAGCAGCACATTCGTCTAATAATCCTTGGCGAACATATATATTGGCAAGAGTAATCTGATTATTTCTAGTGTAGTCATCGGCGTTTGGGTCTGAGCCGATGATGCTATCCACGTATCCTTGAGATTTGTTAAGGTATTCAATGGCCTGAGTAAAATTCTTTTTATCCGCGTCTAGTAAAGCAAGTACTCGATAAGCATAGCTTTTTATGGAAACATTGGATATTTCCTCAAAAGGCTCAATGTCTCTGGCGCGGCTGAGCATTTCCTCTGCAGCTGGATAAGCATGATTGCTAATATGAAGAGCTGCCAAATCCAGGTAAATGTTGACCGTGTAATCTTTCTCATCAGACTGCTCTAGGTAGTATAGGGCATAACCTAAGTAACGGTAATAGGTCATTTCCTCTCCCATCTGATTGTAGATGAGACCAGCCTGTTCATATAACAGACCTAAATCAGTGTCATCATATACGCCCTTTGTAATCATGTCATTGATATTTTCGACTTCGTCCTCAAGTGAAACACCAGAGAGGCGATTATTGTTGGCAAGCAATTCTGTTACTTTTTCATGATTAGTCTGTCTGTCAAAGAAATTTTTGGCGTAATATATAGACTGAGCAAGGATTAATGCTGTCACTATAATAAATGTTATTATTAAAATTTTTTGAATAGTCGATTTTGTCATAAGTATATTATATATCTTATGGATGATTATTCCAACTTAAGGTTGCATAATCTGAAAATATATGCTAACATCAATCGATTTGAGAATCAGATATAAATTCACAGATTATTGAGGGCGTATAAATGAAATCTAATAACAAATTGTGTCGATTATTTTCAATAATGCTAGCATCAGTGCTTTTATTCTTATCCTTGGATTTGTCGGCGTCAGCAGAGACAGTTGTTACCTACACAGTCACATCTTTTTTGGATTTTAAGGTTGGACAGACAGAATTTGACGTTGGCACATCAGATGGGGAGATTGCTAGTCGATTGCCTAGTGCTTTGGGAGCAAAAGCAGAGAAATATACTGTTGAGGAAGGGAGCGCTAGTAGCTCTGGCGGAGTAGCTACAGGTCCTGCAACTAGTATGGAATATGACGTAGATGTATCTGTTCCAGTGACTTGGGTATGTTCAAATTTTGATTCTGAGGAACCGGGAGTATATACATTCAAAGCACAGACTACAGATTCTACTAAATATATTGTTGGAAACAGTATTTATCCAACTATAAATGTTCAGTTGACTGAGCCAATTCCAGTGGAGGTACCAGAGGAGAAAGAAAATCCAGCAGTGGAAGAGCCTGAAGTTAACACGCCAGAGCAGCCAGCTCCAGAAGGGAAGCCAGAAGAGACTCCTGTGGAGGAGCCAGAAGAGACTACTCCTGAGCAGCAGGAGAAGCCTACTCCAGCACCTGCAGCAGAACAGCCATCTGGTTCATCTAATAATGGTTCAAACAACACTAGCAGCGGTTCATCTAATAATGGTTCAAACAACACTAGCAACGGTTCATCTAATAATAGTTCAAATAGTACAAACCCAGCTACGGAGACACCAGCTACTGAGACACCGGCTACAAGTGCTACTCCAGCCCAGACTACTACACCAGCAGCTGAGAGTTCTACACAGCAAACAGCTAGCACAAATACTGGTCATAGTAGCAGTAGCAGCAGTAGTCATAGTGCATTCGCTACACCAAAGGTAGAGGAGCAGACAACTGAGGCATCTATCGTAGTAGAGCAGACACCAGCCCCGGAAAAGGAGGAGTCTACTGATGACATCCCTGTAGCTGTAACTAGCAAGACAGAGACAAAATCAGAGATTTCTGTAGGTAAGGGAAAGGCAGTTATCAATATTCAAAATGACAATTCTTCGGAAGTAACTGCCACAATCACTGATGATGAGACACTCTTGAAAAACATTCTCACAGAGGAGCAGTTAAAGAGAGTAGCAGAAGGTGCTACTGTTAATTTAAAGATTTCTGCAAATATTGTTAAAGCTTCAGATTTGTCAGCTGAGGATTCTGATAGCATCCAAAAGGGTGTAGAAGAATATAAAAAAGATAAGCCTGGTCTTAATATTGCAGGTTATTTAGATATATCTATTTATCTCCAGATGGATGATGAGGACTGGAGTTATGTAAGCAACACAAACAAGCCAGTAGAATTGGTTGTCACTGTGCCAGAGAGCATGAGAGGCTTGTCAGATAATTACTATTTGCTTCGTCTGCACGATGGACAGACTACTTTATTCAGCGACAATGATGATGATCCAAATACAATTACCGTTTCTACAGGAAAGTTTTCTATCTATGTAGTAATGTACGATAGCGAAGCTGCAGCAGAGATAGAAAAGACTGAGAAGAAAGAGCTCAATCTGCTTATTATATTTGTTATCGCACTTATCGTGGTGCTAGTGATTCAGATTGTATATATCTTTGCTATCCGCAAAAAATTACATTCAGTTGGACAATAATTTATTCTTATCTATTTTGCCCTCTGAAATCATATTAGAAACCCATAGCTTGAGTGATTCGACAGTTCGGTCGATTTGCTCAAGCTGTTTTTGTATTGCAACGAAGTCTTCGATTTCATCATCGGAAATGATGCCATCGGCTGTGATATCAATAAGTCTATCCTTCTGATTGTTGAGAGAATTTAGGGCAGAAAGCATGCCAAGTACAATCTCAGGAAGAGAGGATGTCTTTACCTCTGGGACGGTCTCCTGACCAATACGGCACTCATGGGTGCAGTAGTAATTACATAAATCCTGACGTTTATAAGCGTTAGCCAAATCAACTACATCTTCAGGATAAATGGATACCTTGCCAGTTTCAATTTTTTCAAGGCGGCTTTCTGTTATAGAGCCAATCAATTCGCTGGCTTGAGCCCTAGTAAGACCGGCCTCTTCGCGAGCTTTGAAATATACACTTTTATCTTCTTTGATTGATTTTCTTCCCATGGTAAAATCCTCCTATTAAAATTATTATATCTATTTTGCTAAAAAAGAAAAATAGACTATATTTATTTACCTAAATAGTGATTTTTTAATGGTTCATAGGATTGTATTATTTACTTAAGAAAAACGAAAACAACCGTTTATAAGGAAAGGTGAGGTAAACATTATGAATGGTAAGAAATTATACAAGAGCAATAACAAGAAAATCTGTGGTGTATGTGCAGGTGTAGCAGAGTATTTTAATATTGATCCAACGATAGTAAGATTAATTTGGGCAGCATTTACACTTGCTGGAGGAAGCGGTATCATCATTTACATAATCGCAGCGCTTATTATGGATGATAGCCCAATAGACGTTGTTAATTAAGGAGGTATAGATATGGGTATTCTATTTTTTATCCTGTTTTTCATGATATTTGGCAAGATGATTGGATTTGCATTTAGAGCTACATGGGGAATTCTAAAAATAGGGCTTTTTATCGTATTTCTCCCTTTGATGTTAGTGGCTATGGTATTTGGAGGTCTCCTCTACATCGCATTCCCAATACTGATTATCGTAGGAATTATATCTTTGATAGCTAGCGCAGTGAAATAAGATGATAATTAGAAAGGCAGTGGACTATGGTCCGCTGCCTTTTTGCTGCTGCCATTTTTGATATAATGTAACAAAATGTAACTAGTGGTTAAAAAAATAAAACAAAAGCTAAAAGCTATTCACTACAGTTTAGCAACAGATACGGCTATAATGTGTATGTAACTGTTAATTACGAGGAGTCGAATGGAGGTATTTATGAAAATAAATGAAGTAATTCGAAAACACAGGAAAGAAAAGAATATGACTCAGGAAGAGATGGCAAATAGGCTGGGAGTTACTGCTCCAGCAGTAAATAAATGGGAGAGCGGTGCTTCAATGCCGGATATTTCCCTACTAGCCCCCATTGCCAGATTGCTGAATGTCTCATTGGATGAGCTTCTTTCATTCAAAGAGGAGCTGTCGGAAATTGAGGTATCAAGTATTATAAAAGAGATATACGAGATGTTTGATACCGAGCCAATTGAGACTGTGTATCAGAGAATCATAGAAGTTACTAAGGAATATCCTAATGCTGAGTCGCTGCTGCTTTCTCTTATTGGTATTTTTAATAGTAGGTGTGTCATTCTAGGCGTGGATAAAAATGAAGAATATGATAAGTGGATTCAAGGAAGCTATCAGAATCTATTATTTAGCCATGATGAAGAAATACGAGTAGGAGCAGCTGATGGTCTCTATGCTTTATATATTAGAAAGGAAATGTATGAGGATGCTGAGAGATGTTTGAGATATTTTTCAGCTAAGGACCCTGATAGAAAGAGAAAGTTAGCGACTATTTACTATGGCAAAGGCCAATATGAAGAGGCATATAAAACACTAGAAGCAGAGGTGCTAGCTAACTATCAGACTATGTCGGTTATGCTTCTTGAGATATTCATGGTAGCAGTGAAAACTGAAAATTTTGAAAAAGCTCAGGTGATTATTGAAAAAGAAAGTGCTTTAGCAGAGCTTTTTGAAATGGGTGAGTACCATAAAAATGCAGGAAAATTAGAGTTAGCCGTTGCTCTAAAAGATTCAAAAGAGACATTAAGACTACTGGATTGCCTTTTATCAACCACTAATACTGTTATGGATTATACAAAGTCAAAGCTATTTGAGCATATGACATTCCAGGAAGTTAATCCTACTATATTTCAGACTTTGCGTGTTAATACCCTTAAGCATTTCAGCGAGGACGATACTTATAAGTTTGTAAGAGAATCAGAGGGCTGGGAGGCATTTGAGAAAAAATGGATGACGGCATAGGAAGAAAAGTAAATATTGTAAAATGTAAAACGAGTCCCCAATATTGATTTGGAGACTCGTTTTTTGCGTCGGCTTATTTAAGGGCTTTTTTCCGATAAAAGGTTACGTTAAAATATAAGAGTTATAATGTGAAATTTAAGCAATTGGTAGTTGATTCGAAAAAGTTATATGGTAAGATTATAAAGTCAATTGCTTAATGAGATATTTTGAGCATTTTGAACCTATAAAAAATAATAGTTGAGAAAGAAGAGTGTATGAGAAACATAGGATTTAGTAACGAAAAGTATACTGAGATGCAATCAAAGAGAATCAGGGAGCGCATCGATCAATTTGGAGGTAAGCTTTATCTTGAATTCGGAGGTAAGCTTTTTGATGATTATCACGCTTCTCGAGTTCTTCCAGGATTCAAGCCTGATGCAAAGATTACAATGCTTAAGGAGCTTGCTGACAAGACTGAGATTGTAATTGCTATCAAGGCTGGTGATATTGAGAAAAACAAGGTCCGTGGAGATATCGGTATTACATACGATATGGATCTTCTTAGACTTATTGATGCATTTACAAGCTATGGGCTCTATGTGGGTTCTGTAGTTCTTACTCAATTTGCTGAACAGCCTTCAGCAGTAGCATACGAGAAAAAGCTCAAGGCTTTGGGCTTAAAGGTATTCAGACACTATATTATTCCAGGCTACCCATCAAACATTCCATTTATTGTATCTGATGAGGGCTTTGGTAAAAATGATTATATTGAAACAACCAGACCACTTGTAGTAGTTACAGCTCCAGGACCTGGTTCAGGAAAGATGGCTACATGCCTTTCTCAGCTTTATCATGAATCTAAGCGTGGCGTTAAGGCTGGATATGCTAAGTTCGAGACATTCCCTATTTGGAATTTACCACTTAACCATCCAGTGAATTTGGCTTACGAGGCTGCCACAGCTGACTTAAATGATGTAAATATGATTGACCCATTCCATTTGGAAGCTTATGGTGAGACTGTTGTTAACTACAACCGTGATGTAGAGGTATTCCCAGTTCTCAAGGCTATGTTTGAGAAGATTTCTGGCGAGTCACCTTACAAGTCACCTACAGATATGGGCGTTAATATGGCAGGCAATGCAATTATTGACGATGAGGCATGTCAGAGTGCTTCAAAGCAGGAGATTATCCGCCGCTATTACGAGGCTACTGTTGCTAGAAGAAAGGGCGATGGAAGCGATTCTGCAATTCAGAAGCTTGAGCTTCTTATGGAAAAGGCAGGCATTTCTGTGTCTGATAGACCGGTAGTTGCAGCAGCCAATATCAAAGCAGATCAGACAGGTGTACCATGTGCTGCTATGGAACTTTCAGATGGCAAAATTATCACAGGTAAGACATCTGAAATGCTTGGCGCTTCATCAGCTATGATTTTAAATGCTCTTAAATACGTGGCAGAGATTCCTGATGAGGTAAAGCTTATTTCACCAGAAGTTCTTACACCTATTATGAACCTTAAGACTAATTATTTAGGAGATAACAACCCACACCTTCATTTGAATGAGCTCCTTATTGCACTTTCAATGGAAGCTATCAGCAGTGAGAATGCTAAAAAGGCTTACGATTGCCTTCCTGCATTAGATGGTGCTGAGGTTCATTCTTCAGTTATTCTTTCTTCAGTGGATGTAGGTGTATTTAAGCAGCTTGGCGTACAGCTTACATGTGAGCCTCGTTACGAAGGAAACAAGCTTTATCACAATTAATTTTCACTAAATGTTACAAAAAAACTTGCATTCCAATCCTAAAAATGCTGAATAGGACGAAAATCAAGGCCTGCAAAGAATAAATGTAGATTTTAATTCTTTAGTATGTTAAAGTATTGTGAGAAAATTAATAATCATGGAGAGGAAGAATCATGGCAGTTAAATATGTTAGTACAAGAGATGTAAATAAGCAGGAGATTACAGCATCACAGGCTATTTTAAAGGGTCTTGCAGATGATGGCGGATTATTTGTTCCTACATCTATCCCTCAGCTTGATGTTTCTTTAGATAAGCTTGCTGAGATGTCATATCAGCAGGTAGCATACGAAGTATTAAAGCTTTTCTTAAGCGATTTCACAGAGGATGAGTTAAAGCATTGTATCAATAGCGCATACGACAGCAAGTTTGACACAGAGGAGATTGCTCCACTTGTTTATGCTGATGGCGCATACTATCTTGAGCTTTTCCACGGTGCAACAATTGCATTCAAGGATATGGCACTTTCAATTTTGCCACATCTTATGATTACTTCCGCTCGTAAAAATAATATTAAAAATGATATCGTTATCCTTACAGCTACATCTGGTGATACAGGTAAGGCTGCACTTGCAGGTTTTGCAGATGTTGAGGGTACACGTATTGTAGTTTTCTATCCAAAGAATGGTGTTTCTGCTATCCAGGAGCGTCAGATGGTTACACAGAAGGGTGCTAACACTCATGTAGTTGGTATCAAGGGTAACTTCGATCAGGCTCAGACTGGTGTTAAGCAGATGTTCAATGATAAGGCACTTGCTAAGGAGCTTGATGGAGCTGGATTCCAGTTCTCATCTGCTAACTCAATCAACATCGGTCGTCTTGTTCCTCAGATTGCTTACTACGTATATGCGTATGCTAAGCTTCTTGGTGAGGAGAAGATCAAGAACGGCGAGCAGATTAATGTAGTTGTTCCTACTGGAAACTTTGGTAATATTCTTGCTGCATACTATGCTAAGAATATGGGTCTTCCAATTGCAAAGCTTATCTGCGCATCTAACGAGAACAAGGTTCTTTACGATTTCTTCACTACAGGTGAGTATGATAAGAACCGTGACTTTATCCTTACTAATTCTCCATCAATGGATATTCTCATCTCTAGCAACTTAGAGAGACTTATCTATCACATTGCAGGAGATGACGCTGCTAAGAATGCACAGCTTATGGAGAGTCTCAAGACAACAGGCAAGTACGAGATTACAGCAGACATGAAGGCTAAGCTTGATTCTTTCTATGGCAATTATGCATCAGAGCAGGAGACAGGCGAGACTATCAAGAATCTTTACGACAAGACAGGATATGTTATCGATACACATACAGCAGTTGCTTCATGTGTTTACAATAAGTACGAGAGCGAAGCTTCAGATGGCAAGACAACAGTCATTGCTTCAACAGCTAGCCCATTCAAGTTCACACGTGCGGTAATGGGAGCTATCGATTCTGCATACGAGAAGGAAGAGGATTTTGTACTTGTTGACAAGCTTTCTGAGCTTGCTAAGGTAGATGTTCCTAATGCAATCGAAGAAATCAGAAGCGCTGCAGTACTTCACGATACAGTAGTAGAAGTTGCTGATATGTGCTCAGAGGTTAAGAGATTCCTCGGAATTTAATAATATTAAAAAAAGAGCCCTTAGGGCTCTTTTTTTAGTACGAAACAATTAAATGAACAATTCCAAATGGATACGCGACAGGGAAGTCCACACATTTGTTAACTCCCATTAGTACACCTTCTTCGGTAATCTCTGGTGGTGCCAGTTCTATATTTTTAGATTGCTGGTTTGATACATTTACAATATACAGACCGTTGTGTAGATTTAGGAAATCCTCAAGGGCTGCAATTACATATTCATTGAATTCGCTGAAATCCTCTTTTGCATATCTTGATGCGAAAGCGATGGCAGTTTCTCTATCACAGTCAATATGTGTGATGTAATCTCTGTCTCCGATCACAGCTTGCGATACTCCAAATGTAATTGGATACTCGTCCACAATCATTGGTGTGAGAGGAGAGAAATCCTCGCCAATAAAGCGAATCAAACTGTTAAACATAAGCTCCAAGTACATTACGTTTAAATCGTTAGCAGGCATTTCTGCCATGAGGAAAAACTTTTCAATTATGGATTGAACTATTCCGCTATTTTCGACATCAAGCTCCAAATCATATAATTCATTGTCAGCTTTATAGTCGAAAATTATTCGTTCCAAATCCTCATAGCTGATAATTCCATCTTCTACGAGATTCTGGCCCAATAGAATATAGTCTGGAGTTTGCTTAGATAGCAAATCTGAGACATTTTCTTCGGATAAATATCCACGTGCTACAGCAATTTCTCCAAATCGTTTATCTTCACGAGTTTGAATATAGAGACACTCGTCAACTTCATTAGCAGTCATCAGACCTTCGTGGATTGCAATCGTACCAAGCTTGATGTGTGACTGTGAAAGACGAGCCATTGCATTAAAGAGCTGGTCTCGTGTGACTATGCCCTTTTGTAGCAAATAATTCCCTAAGAATTGTGTAAACATAAATTATTTTCCTCCAAGACGCAGTTCAATAATTTCGCTAATTTGGTTTTTTTCAAAAGGCTTCTGGATGAAATCCTTCGCGCCTAGTTGAATAGCCTTTTTTAGCTGATCTTGTGTACCTACAGAAGATACGATGATGATTACCGCATCTTGATCAAATGCCTTAATTTCTGAAAGTGCTTCGTTGCCATCTTTCTCCGGCATAACTATATCCATAAAAACAATGTCGGGTTTCTCTTTCTTGTAAAGTTCGATGGCTTCGGTACCATTCCTGCCTTCCAGGAAAATAGCGCCGTCTGCAATTTCCTTTACGGCATCCATAAGCTGTTTTCTAGCAAGAACTGAATCGTCGCAAATTAATATTTTCTTATTGGTGATGTCCATAAGCCTACCCTCCTACAAAGTATAAATTAATAATACAATAACAATAGGTTTAATTCAAACGAATTTGCTGATAACTTGTGAATAATTAATGAATTGAATGGAAATTTACAAAAGACATTTAGATAGTTGTTTTTTATAGAATTAGCATAGGAAAAAAGCTATAATTAACTAAAAAATAATTGAGAGGTTTTATGTGTTATGGGAATGAATTTTATGTTGATTATTGATATCGTGGTTTTAGCTCTTGGAGCGTATCTTGTTTTTTCTGGAATCAGATATTACAAGAAGGGCGATGTGGATAATATGCTTATTACAGCAGAGGAGAGAGCTAGAGTTTCAGATATTCAGGGATTGTCAAAATATCTCATGCCAAAGTCAGCAATTTTTGGCGCATTTTGCGTTGTGTTTGGTATTCAGGGCGTATTAAGCGATTCACAGAAGGTGGTATTTCCAAAGGCTGTCAATGCTGCATTCTTACTTGCCTTTGTAGTTGTTTGGATTATTTTTTCCTATGTAATTCGCAAGGCTAAAAAGACATATATTCACTAAAAAATTTATTTTACATCACCTAGAATTCACATTGAGGAGCGAAAATGCTTGATGTGATAGCATATAGGAGGCGTATATGAAAAAAATATTGGTAGTTGACGATGAGGAAAAGATTCGTTCAATTATCCGCAAATACGGTGAGTTTGAAGGCTATTTAATTGAAGAAGCTACTGATGGTATGGATGCCATCCAAAAGGTCAGAGAAAATAGCAACTATGATGTTATTATTATGGATGTTATGATGCCTGAGTTGGATGGTTTTTCTGCCTGTACAGAGATAAAAAAGATAAAGGATATTCCTGTTATTATGCTTTCTGCTAGAGGCGAGGAGTATGATAGAATCCACGGGTTTGAAGCAGGAGTAGATGATTATGTGGTCAAGCCATTTTCTCCTAAGGAACTTATGATGCGAGTGAAGGTAGTTACTAGTCGTGTCAGGACAACTGAGGGACAGGCTGACATATTCGAATACGAGGGACTTGAGATTAATTTTACTGCAAGGACTGTATCTATCGATGGCAAGCGAATCGAGATGTCACCAAAAGAATATGAATTACTTTTTTATCTTGCGAAGAATAAAAATATTGCCCTTCAAAGAGATCAAATCATTACTCAGGTCTGGGGCTATGATTATTATGGAGACGATAGGACTCTAGATACTCATATTAAGCTATTGCGAAATAGTTTGGGGGAATATAGAAAATTGCTGGTGACACTTAGGGGTATTGGATATCGTTTTGAGACATAGTTTGGTTTTGGAGGATTCCTTTGAATAATAGTCGCTTTAGTATTAGATGGAAGACATTTTGCATATTCTTAATTTTTGCCATAGTACTTTTAGGAGTGCTGTGGCTTTTTCAGATAGTATATCTAAATGATTTCTACAAAATAATTAAAAGAAGAGAGACGGAGACTGTTCTCAGTCAGATTGAAGAGTTGGTCCGCAACAAAGAGGATGATAGCGACACCATAGAAGAAATTGCTGCCAGTCACAACCTGGGCATATTTATTACTGATAGATTTGGAAACACTTTGTACAATGCAGATTACATTCCAAATTCTCATATAGCGGGCATGCCTAGATATATTTTTGGACTTTTTTATGATACAGCCGTGGCTAATGGGGGCAAAGCTGTTGTTGAGTACAAGGGAAGCGAGATGCAAAAAGATAGCCAAGAGGGCTTCCTTATTCAGCAGTTGATTGGTAACCAAGAAAGCGTTGAGATTATTTCTGGTGCCACACCAGAGTCGGAGAATGGTGAGATTAATCAAGGTGAAGGCAGAGTTGGGTACACCATTTCTGGACGAGAGAATACAACTATATCTGAGTTTAGACAAAATATAGGTGATGATAGAGCTGAGTCTGTTATCTATGTCAGCATAGTTGAAAACGACCACAGGCAGACTGTAGTAATGATTAACTCAGTGCTTACTCCTATTGATGCCACTGTTACCACTCTCGAAGCACAGCTGAAGATGATTTCAATTATCATGGTTGTGTTTGCTTTTGTTCTTGCTGTGGTTAATTCAAAAAGTGTGTCTAGGTCTATTATCAGTCTTAATGATGGTGCCAAAAAACTTGCCCAGGGAGATTATTCTGTTACATTTGATTCAGGCGACTATATGGAGGTGGCCGAATTATCAGACACCCTTAATTACGCGGCTAAGGAATTGGGGAAAGCAGATGCGCTCCAAAAAGAGTTGATTGCAAATGTGTCCCATGACCTGAGAACGCCTCTTACTATGATTAAGGGATATGCAGAGGTTATGAGAGATATTCCAGGAGAAAATACTCCAGAAAATGTTCAGGCTATAATAGAAGAGACGGAGCGTCTGACAGGACTCGTTAATGATATGCTTGATATTTCAAAGCTAAAGGCAGGCACTATCACCATCAAACCTGCAGTTTACAATATTACTGAAAGCATTAAACATGTCCTTGAGAGATATAACAAGCTTAGAGAGGTGGATGGTTACACTATTGATTTCATCTATGATGATGAGATATATGTGGAGGCTGACGAGCAAAAGATGTATCAGGTTATTTACAATCTGGTAAACAACGCTATCAACTACACCGGTGAGGACAAAAAAGTAACGGTCCATCAGAAAGTGACGGATGGAATCCTTCGAATCGAAGTTATTGATACAGGAAATGGAGTAAAGCAAGAGGACATACCTTATGTTTGGGATAGATACTACAAGGACAAGACCACTCATAAGAGAGCGCTTCAGGGTACAGGTCTTGGTCTTTCGATTGTTAAAAATGTCTTAGAGCTTCACGGAGCCAAATATGGAGTTTCTTCTATTAGAGGTAAAGGAGCAACATTCTGGTTTGAGCTTCCAATAGTACAAGTTGATTAAAAATAAGCGCTAGCCCATATAACTGGGTTAGCGCTTTTGCTTAGCTAAAAATAGAAGATATTGCTTCTGCAATATTATGTAAAATACCATGCTTCTCTTCAAGCATCTTTTCCAAGTCCTCTTTATAGTGTCCCTCTTTGTAAGCTCTTGCAAGACGTGATTCCATTCGCTTAATGTTTTCTTCATTCATAGCAGTTACCTCCTCTTTTAAGACTATGAAACTGTGAAAACATTAATCCCCCTAAATGAAACTAGTAACTTAAGTGGTGTGTAATTAAAACTATACATCAAACCCTGTGTAGAAATAGTGAAGTAAAATGTAAGCTAATGTGAAAAAAATATGATTGACGAAGGCACACGAGGAAGACGCATATATTATGGGCCCTTCCTGCGGAAAACGGGGTGAGGTGGTATAACAAAAAAGAGCAACCAATTACTTGGTTACTCTCTTTTAAAGGATGCGGAAGGCGGGACTTGAACCCGCACGCTCGCAATGAGCACAAGATCCTTAGTCTTGCTCGTCTGCCAGTTCCGACACTTCCGCGCGACTTGATTATAATAACAAACCATCTATGCTGCGTCAAGGGATAAATGGTAATTTTTTTAATTTTTTGCAAGATTATCGAAAAGAGTCCAGCATAGGTGGCAAAACTAGCGATAATTGCCAAGATTAAACGGATTGTTGCTCAAATATGTAAAATATTTGAGATTTAAGGTATACTAAATGTGAGTTATTGTATGGGAGAATGAAAATGACCTTTTCAGATTTGAATTTTATTTTTAGATTGTTGCCAATCTTTTTAATAATATATTATCTTACACCGGCCAAATTCAGACCATGGACCTTGTTGGCAGAGAGCCTTGTTTTCTATTACATCAATGAACCTATTCTCATTGTTGTTTTAGTTGCGGGGACTTTTGTGACTTGGTGTTTCGCCAAGATTAACATCTACAGGAGATGGAAGTGGCTTTTGGCTCTTGGGATTATTCTTGATGTGTCCTTGCTAGGCTTTTTTAAGGCGTGTGGAGTGCTGAAGCTTGGCATTATTATTCCTATCGGACTTAGTTATTTTGTATTCAAGTTGATTTCATATCAGGTTGATTCTTTTAGAGGCATGATAAGTGGCACTAGCTTTATCGATTTGGCTAATTATCTTTTGATGTTCCCTCAGATTATTTCAGGTCCAATTGCTAGATTTAACTACATAATTGAGAATGACTTCTGGCGTAAGGGACAGGATAAATTTGGCGCCAGATTTTATAAAGTAATTAGCAGGATAGAGGATGGCCTTAAGTATTTTGTTATTGGTTTATTCTTCAAGGTTATTATTGCAGACCACCTGGCTATTCTTTGGAATGATATCAAGACTATAGGATATGAAAGTATCTCTACTCCACTTGCATGGCTTGGGGCATATACATATTCCCTTGATTTATATTTTGATTTCTGGGGATATTCTCTTATGGCAGCAGGTGTGGGCATCATGCTTGGATTCCCATTTATTAGGAACTTTGATCAGCCTTATTTTGCTTCTTCTATTTCAGATTTTTATAGAAGATGGCACAGTACGCTTGGAACATGGTTTAGAGACTATGTGTATTTCCCACTTGGAGGCAATCGCAAGGGTTGGTTACGCACAGCTTTTAATCTTATCGTAGTGTGGATTTTCACTGGCATTTGGCATGGAATTACTTTAAACTTTCTGATTTGGGCAGGCGTGATTTGCCTTATCATTATGATAGAGAAGTTCGTGTTATCCCACGTAAAGTGGCTTTACATGATAATTGGACGCATTAATGTTTTGGTTATTATCCCTGTTACTTGGGTGATATTTGCTATTCACTCATTCAAGGATTTGCGAATTTACCTTCTTAGACTATTTCCAATTTGGGATATCAGTATTGCGGTAAATGGAAGTGACTATATCAAGTGCTTGAAGAGTTATTGGCCATTTTTAGCACTTGGCCTATTCTTCAGTATGCCATTTGTTACTAATATTTATAAGAAACATAAGGATAATTTTCTGATAGTACTAGGATTGTTTGGATTGTTCTGGGTAGCTATTTTTAGTCTTGCAAATTCCTCTGGCAATCCATTTATGTATCTTAGATTCTAGTTTGGGGAAATATATGAAAATAAAAGGATTTTTTCTGATTAGCTTAATAATTATAAGCTCCATAGGATTGTCTGTGACGGCTTTCTACTCAAAGGACGGGATGTACTCGCCTTATTGGGGCAGTATCTTGGATAGACCTATTTTATCAACTGTTCTTACAGCAGCTGCAAATGGTGTTTATCCTTGGAGTCCAGATTCACCTGTTAAGAAGCCTCAGGCTGATGCGCAGGTTGAAAAGGAAAACAATATTAACAACAATACATCTAAGCCTGAGAGCGGCCATAATAAACCTGATACGCCAAAGGATGACAGGAAAAAGTTTACCACTGTGGATGATAGTTATTTTGAGGATGCACTGTTTATAGGTGATTCTCGTATGGTGGGACTTTCTGAGTACTGTGAGGCTCTTGACACTAGGGCTACTTTCTATGCCAAGAAGTCACTTACCATCTACGATATCCGTGATAAGGAATGGATTCAGAGCGAAGATGGGAGGAAAATTACCCTCTGGGAAGCCCTTGAGGGACAGCAGTTTACCAAAATTTATATAATGGTAGGCATCAATGAGATAGGCATTGGTGATCCAGAGTCATTTGGAGCAGCTTATAAGGAAGTTGTGGATGGAATAATGGCCAGTCAGCCTAATGCCATTGTTTACATTAACAGCATCATGCATGTTAATAAAGAAAAAAATGACAATGACGAGCTTTACAACAATACAAATATAGAAGCTAGAAATGAGGCCATCAAAAAACTGGCTGATGAAAAGAAGATTTTCTATATTAATATTAACGAGGCAGTGGATGATGAAGAGGGTAATTTGAACTCTGAATGGACCTCGGATGGAGTGCATTTGAAGGGGGCTTATTATGAGCCATGGCACCAATATTTACTGGGGCATGCAATAGTCTGAATTTTCTGATTTAGTGCGCTAAAGAAAGACACTTTAATTTGCTAAAAATCGTTGACTATTAGCGGTTCCTTTGCTATTATACTTCTTGTCGTTAAGACACGCGGAAGTGTCGGAACTGGCAGACGAGCAAGACTAAGGATCTTGTGCTCATTGCGAGCGTGCGGGTTCAAGTCCCGCCTTCCGCATCAGAAAAATAGAGCAAACACCAAAAGGTGCTTGCTCTATTTTTTTGTGCCGAAGAGTCCCTTGAACCCTGGGTCCAAGGTCTCCTCGCCACAAGTGGCATCGTCGGTCGGTTCGGAGGGAAAAAGGTCCACCGGACCTTTTTCTTTTACCTCCTCACCCCGCCTTCCGAAAAAAGGAAGCGGGAAGCTAAAGCTTCCCGCATGGATTTATATCTATTTTATTTCTGGTTCTAGTTCAGTGAATATTTTTGAATTAAAGAATTCTTCTAAAGTAATTCCCAAACCATCACAAAATTTTTTAACTGTTATCAATGAAATGTCCCTTCTTGATGAATCAAACATGCTATATGCTGTTGATGGTGTCACACCTGACATCGTAGCCAATTCATTAATGGCAATATTACGTTCTTTTAATATCTCTTTGAACCGAATTACGGTTGCGTCTTTTACATTCATACTCCAACCCTCGCAAGAAATATTCTAAAAATTTTTACGATTTCGCGTATACGCACTTGCGTAGATTGGGGAAATATGATATTATGTCGCCCAGTTATTAAATATATAGGGCAAACCATGCGAAAGCATGGGACGCAAAACTCTAGAGCCTTTGAAATGGTAGTCAGTTGCTTAATAGTTGTAATTTGCTAGCCCTTATTTAATAAGGGCTATTTTTTTGTCCTATTTTGATTGTTGCTTAAAATTGTTAGGAGGAAGCTAGTTTATGTTTTGTACAAAGTGTGGAAATGTTATTGAAGAGAATGCAAAATTCTGCCCAAAATGCGGAGCAAAATTTGAGGATGAGTTAAAACCAACTGCTTATGCGGCTAATGCCATTATGCCAAGCAAGCAGCCAAAAAAAATGTCTAAAAAAACTATTACAATAATTGGGCTATGCGTTGTAGCGCTTATTGCTTTGATTATAGGTGCGGTGATTTTAAACAAACGCGCCCATACAGTAAATTTAAATGACTATGTTGAAGTGTCATTTGAAGGCTTTGATGGTTATGGTACAGCAGAGGTTTCAATTGATTATGACAGCATTGTCGATGATTATGGCGATAAGATTAAGGAAGATAAAATTTCTCGTGATATGGAGAAACTAGATTATTATGAGAGAGAGTATTATGACTACTTAGATCTTGATCCAGAATCTATATTAATTTATTTTTGTATAAATGTTGATGTAAGCAAGCAAACTAATCTTTCAAATGGCGATACTGTTAAATATTCTTGGGATGTTAATAAAAAGAAATTAGAAAAATACTTTGATTTAGAGTTTGAGTACAGTAATGAAAAAGTTACTGTTGAAGGTCTTGAAGAAATAGATAAATATGACGCATTTGAACATTTAACCATTAATTATGTTGGGGCAAGTCCATCGGCAAGTATTGCTTTAGATTACGATGGTGAATATTTTAATAACGGTGATTTTTACTGTGATAAGTATGAGGCTCTTAAAGATGGAGATACAATTACAGTTACTTTAGATGTAGATACACAAGAAGTAGCAAACTCATATGGCGTTATTCCCACTGAAACATCAAAGACATATACAGTAGAATGTCCTAATAGATACGCGGAAAATGTTGATGATATTAGTTCTGAGATTAAATCGCAATTAAAGGGACAAGCGGATGACGTTATCACATCTTTTGTTGCAAGTTATGATGGTAAGTTTTCTCTTCAGGATAATGTTTATTTGGGCGATTTTACAATTTGTTCTAAAGGTAATTCAACAGACCCTGTTAATGTTTATGGGTTTATCTATAAATTAACTTTTCAATATGAGAACATGAATAAAATGAATAATATCGTAACTTACTATTATGTGGCATATGAAGATATCTTGGTTGATAGCGATGGAAAATCAGATATTAGTGCATTGAATTATAGCACTACTTCTAATAATTTTAATGTTTATAATTATTATTCTATTAAAGGATATGATTCACTAACAGCTCTTAAATCTGCGATTATTGATGCTAATGCTGCAGAGTACAACTACGATTGGAATGTTTCGGAATAGCATAAATTAGATTGAAGAGGATTCGGGATATTTAGATGAAGCTGCTACTTGCTATTTCAATAATGATCAAATTTCTGTATCTGAGTATGAGGCTATAAAGGCAGAAATATTTAACTATTAATGAAGTATCAAAGGAGTGAAACGACTGTTAAGATTTTGTTGAGGAATTAAATGAAAAAGATTAATATTTTAAATTTTGGTGTGGCCTTAGCGGTTATAGTATCCACAATTAACTACACTAGTATATATAGTCTGGCGGGCGGTATTTATGCGCGTCATGAGCAATCTCCAGCTCAAGCTATGCATGCTTTTGATGAAAAGCCTGAGGGGTTGGGCTGGTATGATTCTATGAAATGGAATGAAGCTCATGATATGTATTGCTATCTTGATTCTGACTCATATATTTGTGTGGGAAATGGTAACGATTTAGAGGCTGGAGATTTTGCATTTGTTTATTATGCAACCCCGGGTGAACCAACCTGGGAATCAGGAAGGAATATCCTTTTAGAGGAAATAAAAAAAGGGACAATGCCAGTATATGATAAAGGTTTAATGGTAGATCCTAATCATAGAACAGCAAAGGCTAGTGTGGACCCCAATTATGTTCCTCAGAGCGAATATACAAATCAAATAGTGTTAGAGAATGTCGTTTCCGAAATGAATAAGCAAACTAAGTATGTTTATGAAGCTAGGTATGATGCATATTCTTGCAGTTACAGAAAAATAGAGCAGAGTATTCCATGTTTTGAAATTACTGCAAGCAAGCCATGTCTAATAGAAATACAGCAAAATACAGTAAGAACAGATGGTGAAATCTTTTTGCCAAATACATTATTGTTTTGCCCTACTGATTTAAATCAATGTATTTCTGTCCATAGTGAGTTTAAATATGCTGCGGCTCATGTAAAAGGAGTAGATAAATGGGTATTAAATATTTGCACAAGTGATTTTTACAATAATGCCCCTATTGATTATTCACAAATATGGTTTTCACTCGATAGTCCGGAAGAAACTGCAGCTGGTATGGCGAAGCTTGGCCAGGCTACAACACATTTTATGTTAGCAGAAGGCAAGAACTATATTTATTATAATTCGTACTGTGACACAATTAATAATTTTATAATAAGCACAGATGATGGTTCCGCTTCTATTAAATTGGATTGTGTAACTAGATATGTAACCAAGTAATCAAATGCATTTAGCGTTAAAGATACATTTTTGTTGGATTCAGCTGCTGATTACGTTAAATAATCAAATATATAGACACCTTATTCTATAGTAGTTTTTGAAGGTAGAGAACTGTTCAAGTCCCGCCTTCCGCATCATAAAAAAGTAACCAGAGCGTAAAGCTCTGGTTATTTTTTTATGTGTCGAAGAGTCCACCTCACCACGCCTTCTGCACGATTTCCATTTACATAAATAAATTAAAGTCATATTTGGATTTTTGAGTATAATGATGTATGCTTAAATGGACCAGGGGGACGGGGTTAGTGGTCCATTATAGGATATAAGGATAGGTAAAATGAAAATTAGATTATTTAATATTGACGATGATTTTGATGTGGTAAAGACATGGATCACAGATGAAAGAACATATATGATGTGGTGCGCTAATCTAGTTCCGTACCCGCTTGAAAAAGAAAAACTTAGGAGTTTTTTGTCGGAAATAGCGGGAAAATTCGGGGACACTCCTTTCGTTGCAGTAGATGATGAAGGACATGTTGTTGGATTCTATTGCTATTCGCTTAATCAAGAGACTCATGAAGGGATGCTTAAATTTGTTATGGTTGATGCATCCGTTCGTGGTAAAGGAATCGGGAAAGAAATGATTAAGCTAGCCGTGCAAAATGCCTTTTCCGATTCGGAGGTTTTGGCTGTACAGCTTAATGTGTTTCCTGAGAATGCAAGAGCCAAGAGATGCTATGAGGGCGTCGGATTTACAGAAAGACAAAATACTTCTGACGCATTCAAGTATAAAGATGAGTCTTGGGGCAGATGTAATATGATTATAAAACGGTAATGGACCTAGGGGACAGGGTTAGTGGTACATTAAACAAAGCGGGATTTGAAGGAGGTTTGAAGTGGGTTATACAGACAACAAGGTAAGGGTTACAGTAGTAGAAAGTCATTGTCCAAAGTACAAAGTTGGAGATGTTATTCATTTTATAGGTAGTGACCTTGATAAAGATAATAGTGATAATGTTTGCATGGTTGCAATGCAGGCAATATATCCGTTCATTTATGCTTTTAGAAGAGGAGGCAATTTAAAAAATGGACCTTATCAATGTACTGATTGCGGTGAGACTGTAGTATTTAATATTGAAATTGAATCATAAAAATCGGCATTTATAGAGGTAAATTGTATTTCAGTTTTAACGAGGACGGGGAATATGATAAAGTTTTTACATTTGTTCAAGAACTATTACTTGGGAATATCGTTTATAGGTATAGCAGCATTTGTGATACAAGAGATTCCATATATCGTTATGCCATTGATAAAATCTGCATCAAATCCAATCATGAATATGTCGAATGAGATTAAATGGATTGGTACAGTACAGGCAATATTTGGTATTTTGTCTATGATTCTGCTGATGTTGATCGTAAGGGATGATGTTAATCTTATTCCGAAAGAAACAATAAAAGAAAAGATATTCCTTTTTATTATGATGCTGATGATCCTGATCAACTTTATTGGATGGATACTGTACTATATGGGTCACCAGTATGGATGGCTAATCATAATCACTCAGTTTGCCGTTGTTCCGTTGTACTATTTGTTTTTAGGACTTTGGCAGAGAAATTACCTGTTGGCAGGGACGGCGGTTCCATTTTTTGTGATTCATACCATCAACGGGATTATGAATTTTGCCGTTAAGAGATAATATCTTACAACATAATTGACCAAGTACAGTGAGGGACACGTAATGGATAAGACCTTTATCGAGATGAAACTCTTTCAGGTAAAACCTGATAAGCTCGAACAATTTGAAACTAAGATTGAGGAAATGACCATAAAACAGCTTAAATGTGATGGTTGCATATCACTTAAGTATTTCAAGAGATTTTTCACAATAGATGGAATCGAACTTGGCGAGCCTCCGAGGAAGTTAACCAAGATAGTAAAGTGTGTTAAGTATTATTCATACTGGGAATTTGACACTAAAGAAAACTATGGCAAGGCCATAAAAATCTTTTTCGACAATTACAATAAAGAGCTACAAAAATTGCTGATCGCACCATTTGATATCAACTTGGGATATTCGGTGTGATGGTAAGTAATGGACCAGGGGGACGGGGTTAGTGGTTCATTAAACAAAGCGGGATTTGTAAGGGAATTATTATATGGATATTAAATTGTTTTGGAATGACATAATAACTCAAAATAGAGGTTCTTTATCTTCCTATTTCTGTAAAGATGCAGTTATTCGTTGGCATTGTACGAATGAGCAATTTACAGTTGAAGAATATGTTCAAGCTAATTGCGACTATCCTGGTAGATGGCAAGGCGAGATTGAAAGAATTGAAGAGTTCGATTCTCAGGTAATCTTTGTTGGAAGAGTCCAATCTGAAGATGCGAAAATATCATGTCATGTAACAAGCTTTATTAAAATGAAAAACGATAAAATTGTGGAAATGGATGAGTATTGGTCCGATGATGGTGAAGCGCCAGTCTGGAGAAGAGAACTAGGTATAGGAAAAGCTATTCGATAAATCGGAATTTTTAGAGGCAAATTATATTACAGTATAATCGAGGAGAATTATGAGTAATCCGTGGGAAGAAATCAGTTTGAATGATTATGAGAATCATATGAGCCTTGATTTTGTTAAACAACTCCAAATCATGAATTCAATAATGAAGGAGCAGTTTGAAGATTATCCGGTTTCAACGGCTATGGTCCTTGGAGTCGCTGGTGGAAATGGCTTGGAGCATGTAAGCCGGGATAAGTACCGGACTGTTTATGGAGTGGATATCAATGAAGATTATCTTCGAATAGTTTCGGAACGATATGCACATTTGTCTGATGTACTGAAATGCTTGAAGATAAATCTGATCAACGATGCTGATCAGCTTCCTGGAGCGCAGTTGCTGATAGCAAACCTTCTTATAGAGTATATTGGGTATGATGCATTTCAGAGAGTGGTTTGTAAAGTGAATCCTGAATATGTTTCTTGTTTGATTCAGATCAATGTGGATGATAAGCAGTGGGTATCAGATTCTCCCTATTTGCATGCGTTTGACGGACTGGATGAGGTACATCATCAGATGGACGAGGATTCACTTTTAACAAAAATGCAGGAGATAGGATATAAGGACATACTCCAGGCAAGGATCCCACTTCCTAACGGAAAGGCATTTATCAGAATGGATTTTCAAAATGGAAAAATGGGATAGAACGATAAATTTGAAGTTAATCGCACAACTTCAAATTTGTAGAGGGTAGACAACATGGAGAGACAGACAACAGAAGTAAAGTTTTATGATTCCGTAGAGGATTCACTATTAAAGTTTGCAGTGATTATCGCAAAGAAGGATGGAAAGTGGGTGCTCTGCAAGCATAGAGACCGCAATACATATGAAGTGCCTGGCGGACATAGAGAGCCAGGAGAAACAATTATGGATACAGCTAAGAGAGAATTGTACGAGGAAACAGGTGCTATCAAGTATTCGATAAAGCCGATATGCGTTTATTCTGTAACTGCACCGGACAATTTTGATGGAGTAGAGACTTTTGGCGGGCTTTTCTATGCAGACATTCAGGAACTAGAAACAGAACTGCACAGTGAAATAGAGAAAGTATTTTTGTTCGACGACCTGCCAGATCAGTGGACGTATCCGCTGATTCAACCGAAGCTGTTGGAGGAATTCTATCGAAGAGGAATATAGGTGAAACAAGCCGGGATATACATGCGAGTAAAGAGGTAAATATGGATATTTGGGAAAAGTTATATGAAAAAGCAAAGGTGGAATATCATCCAGAGGAGGTATCACCTTTTTTATATGCACATCATGTTGTGTGTGCGATTGAAGCCGAGAATGGCGAGATTTACACAGGTTTCTGCATCGAGAGTTGTAGTGGTGTGATGAATCTATGTGCGGAGCGAGTGGCTGCTCTGAATATGTATTTGAGTAGCGGCCAGACTAGAGTGAAACGACTGATTGCATTTCGCGATGGGGCCCCAAGTGGAGGTGGCAGCGGTATGCCTTGTGGCGCTTGCAGAGAGTTTCTGTATCAGCTGAATGAGGCCAACGAGGATATGGAAATCATGGTTGATTATGAAACAAGAGAGACCATCACCTTGATGGAATTGATGCCGAACTGGTGGGGCAAGGAACGTTACGCAGAAGCAAAGGAATTATAGATTTGGTTTATTAGGGGGATTATTGTTTGACTTTTTGGATAATTGCCACGCTATGTGCTTTTTTTATAAAGGGACTTTGTGGTTTTGCAAATACACTAGTCTTTACATCTATTTTAGGATTTGGAGTGGCAAACGTTAATATATCTCCAGTGGAATTATTACTTGGATACCCGACAAATCTAATATTGACTTGGAATAATCGTAAAAAACTTGATAAAAAAGTCTATATTCCTTTAGCATTGTTGGTTCTAGGTGGTAGTATCCCTGGGGCAATACTTTTAAAGAGTGTTGATGTTAAATATTTAAAAGTGTTCTTTGGAATCGTTGTTATTTTTATTGCTGTTGAAATATTTTTTAGAGAATATCAATGTACAAATGCAAAGGATTCAAATATTATATTGTGCATCATTGGCGTACTATCTGGCATCTTATGTGGAGTGTTTGGGATAGGAGCGTTGCTTGCTGCCTATGTTGGGCGAGTGACTACTACAACGGATGAATTTAAAGCCAATATAAGCGCGGTTTTTATTGTTGAAAATACAGTAAGAATTTTTACATATTATTTGCTTGGAGTATTTACGCTTGTTTCATTGAAACAAGCAGCAACCCTTATTCCGTTCATGATTATTGGATTGTTTGCTGGAATGGAGAGTTCAAAAGTCTTGGATGAAAGAATTGTAAAAAAGATAGTTATAGTTCTTTTGGTAATATCAGGTTTATTCTTAGTTGGAATGAATTTGTAGTGTTAAAAGACATCGACAACTTCAAATTTGTAGGGAGAATGAAATGATTATTGAAACAGAACGCTTAACAATTCATACAATGTCAGAAAGTGAGATGCGTTGTTTAATTGAAAAGCAGACGGATAAAGAGTTAATAAAAGCATACAGTGAAATGTTGCAAGAATCTCTTGATCACCGTGATGCCTGGGAGTGGTATGCAACATGGGCGATAGAGCAAAAAGATGGAACGCATATTGGTGATTTGTGCTTTAAGGGCTTGAATGAAGATGGTTCTATTGAAATCGGTTATGGAATCACAGAAGAAAATCAGGGAAAAGGATATGCGACAGAAGCTGTTGAGGCAGTTATAACTTGGGCATTGAACCAATCAGGAGTTCGCCAAGTGGAAGCCGAAACAGAGAGGGATAATAAGAAGTCACAGAGAGTGCTTGAGAAATGTGGGTTTTCGCCTTTAGGAATTAATGGTGAAGAAGGACCGCGTTTCTACAGAGCAGTTTAATGGTCCTAGGGGACGGGGTTAGTGGTCCAAAAGAGAATAAAAAAGGGGGATTTATTTATGGGAGATGTTTATTCGGTTTGTCCGACATTTGAAGATGCTTCATATTTTTTGAGGTTCGTGACAGAAGAGGATGCAAAAGACCTGCTGGAGGTCTATAGCGATAAGCATGCATTGCCATTCTTTAACAGCGACAATTGTCACGGTGATAATTTCTATTATCCAACCAAGGAAGCAATGGAAAAGGCTATAGATTTTTGGCTTTATTCCTATAACGAGAAATTTTTTGTTCGCTGGGCGATAATTGATAAGAAGCTTTCTAAAGCTATTGGTACCATTGAACTGTTTCACAGAGAGGCAGAGGATGATTTTAATCATGTGGGAGTTCTTCGCTTAGATTTAAGAAGTGACTATGAGAACGTTGAGGCTATCAAGGAAATACTATCTTTAATAATTCCACCGGCCTTTGATTTATTTGAATGTGATGAAATAATCTCTAAGGTTCCACTGTATGCTATAGACCGTGCACAGGCTTTTTTAGAATATGGTTTTAAAAAATCAGATAAGTTGATGGTAGGAACAATGGACCACTATGCCTATAAAGATTATTGGACTATTCATAGGGGACGGAGTTAGCGGTTCGTTAAAAGCGAGTAACCAAGTAACAGGTTACTCTTTTTTTATATTTATTATTTGACTAAAAATTTTTAAAATAGTTGTAACGAATTATAAGAAAAACGGACTAATCTATTAGAACAAAAGAAAGGAGGATACCCTAGGTTGAACTTGAAAAAAATATGCGAGGAATTTTACCCGCTAGTACTGGGGTATCTACTCACCTTGACTAATGGAAATAGGGATTTGGCAGAAGACCTTACACAGGAAACATTTCTTAGGGCTATAAAAAATAGCAAGAACTTTAAGGGAGAATCCAAGGTTTCTACTTGGCTTTGTCAGATTGCTAAATACACTTTATGGCAACACATTGAAAAGGCTAATAAATACAAACAGGTTCCTATTGATGAGATAATGAATATATCTACAGGTGAGCTGATTGAGGAAATCTACATCAGAGAAGAAACCAATAGAACTCTATACAAGAGTATTGAAAATCTGGATAGCTCCACAAAAGAAGTTATGTTGTTAAGGCTGACTGGTGAGTTGTCATTCAAGGAAATAGGAGAGCTACTGAATAAGACTGAAAACTGGGCTCGAGTGACTTTTTATAGAGGAAAGGCAAAATTAGGAAAGGAGATACGTGATTATGACTAAATTTGAATGTGATTTGGTGACTGATCTTCTACCTAGGTATATAGATAAAAAGACATCGGAGGAATCAAATCGATTTATCGAAGAACATATAAATGACTGTCAAGACTGTAAAGAACTCTACGAGGCGATGATAGCAGATGTTGCGGTAGATGCCAAACAGTCACCTATTAAAAGGCGCTTTAGATTAAATGGAATAATGAAGATGGCATTGATAGTTCTTGGATATTTTGTGGTGATAATTATCGCATTATTTATTTTTTCATACATTTTATTAAACGGGGTGATTTGATGGAAAAAAACAATATTTCTTGCAAAATCATTGAAGATTTACTTCCGTCATATAAAGATGGAATTTTGACAGATAGTGTTAATGATGCTGTAGAACTCCATTTGAATAATTGTGAAGACTGCAGAAAAAAATTACATGAACTGGAAACTATGATGGATGATGCTAAGAGTGATTCAGCAAAAAGGGATGCTGCATTTATAAGTGGTATCAGAAGATATAAGCATTATTTGATAGGACTAGCAATAGGAGCAGGCATTCCAATAGGACTATTTTTGATATTTGTATTGTGGGTAGTTGGACTTGTGATTATAAACAACTGAGGAGATGAGGATTATGTTGCAGAAAAAAGGGGCGAAAATTACAATAGGAATAGTTGGTGGTGTGATAATAGGTATTATCACAGTATTAGCGATTTTGTATATTCTGTTGATGTTGTTTTTCTTTGGTGGACCGCCTAAAGTCACCAAAAACGTCAACAAATATGAGAAAACTATGTACAAATACACCGCCGAAGCTGGTAGTAAAAATCCAGTAAGAACAGGATTTTTTATTTTCCCAGAAACTATCCCTGAAAGTGCATTTGAGCAAAAGGAAAAGCCTGATTTTTATTATTCCTATCAGGATACCATTGATGATCCTACCTGTGAAGTATACTTAAAATGCACTTATTCGGAGGATGATTATAAAGCCGAATTAGACAGAATTAAGAATGAGTTTAAGAATGACAAGAAGGTTATTTTTGATAATTCCGATAGATTTAATTATCCAACATATATAGCTATAGATCATCATTCCTTTTCCTACGAATATGCCATGGATCTTGGTGATAATAGCATTGTCTATATCTATACTGCATTTAAAAACACATTGGGAAGTCTTAAAAAGATTCCAGATGAATATCTGCCTGATGATTTTGAAGAAAGCTTAAGTCTTGAAAATGGTTCATATTGGGCAGATGGGAACTATGATATCTACCAGATACATAATGGTGGTGAAACAGATTTCACAAGAAACAAATAGGAAAATGGTCCAGGGGGACGGGGTTAGTGGTTCATTTTTGGATTATAAATAAATTCGAGGAAAGACAATGATAGACTATAAGGTATTGATAAACGGCTTGGCGGTGGATGCTTTTTACTCCGAGGAATGTATTGAGAATATTTTTATTCCATTGCTGAAGAGATTGACGGAGTTACAGCGACAGAAAAATAGAAGAATACTTGTTATGCTAGCTGCACCTCCAGGAGCAGGCAAAAGCACTCTTTGCTCCTTTCTAGAGAAGCTTTCAAAAGAGACGGATGGAGTTACTCCCCTTCAGGCTATTGGCATGGATGGGTTCCATCGCAGACAGGAGTATTTGACCTGCCACACTACCATTAGAGATGGTAAAGAGATTAAGATGGTTGAGATAAAGGGGGCGCCAGAGACCTTTGACCTAGATTTAATGAAAAGCCGCATCCAATCAATTACAAGGGAAAATTCTTTGGGCTGGCCTATATATGATAGGACTCTCCATAATCCAGTGGACAACGCTATTGAGGTAGAATCGGATATTGTACTTCTAGAGGGAAACTATCTATTGCTAAATCAGCCGGGCTGGGATGAGATTTCAAAATATGCTGATTACACTATTTCTATTGTGGCGGATGAAAATCAGCTGAGAAATCGTCTTATTGAAAGAAAGGCTCTCAGCGGTAATTCTATAGAAAAAGCCACAGCCTTTGTAGACTATAGCGACATGGTCAATGTGAAGACATGCCTGAAATATAGCAAAGAAGCTGACCTCACACTACAGGTAAAATCAGACAACACAATAGAGTGTATAGGCAGTAAATAGGGGGCATTTTTTGCCAAACCTAGTGCCAAGCGGCTTCCTAAATTTACAATTGTAAATGTTTACAAAACAAATAATCGAACATTGAGCTATCTGACAAATATGATGTAAATTGTGAAATTATCTTGCAATTTAACAAAACCAAGCTATAATATACTTAACAGCAGAAAAAATGGTTTCAGAAAGGGAGGTATTGTTCAAGAGAGAGTAGATTATTATTTTTTATTTTAAGTTGGTATTAAAATTCAGAGAATGGAGGTACGGTCCACCAGAGGATTAAATTTTAAAACCAAGTTACAATGTTAAAATCTAGTGATTGGAGGTACAGTCCACCAGAGAATTAACATTAAAAAACACGCGACAATTTCATGATGAGGTCCATCACTGATAAAAAAGCTTTCAAATGGACAGTGACATGAAAAAATAAAACAGAATGTGAGGTATTAGTCCATTGGGATCGATTTTCAGGGGCGGCATCAGCTAGGAATCAAGTGGTTTCGAGTTGGTGTCGCCCGTTTGTTGTGTATATATAGTAGAAAATACAGGAGAAATTATAGGTCGAAACACCTTGACTAAAGGCGCTAAATTCCTTAGAATACTAAATGTTTGCAGGAATGGCGGAATTGGCAGACGCGCAGGCTTCAGGTGCCTGTGGTAGCAATATCGTGTGGGTTCAAGTCCCATTTCCTGCATTTAGCCTAGACACATTTGTGTCTGGGCTTTTTTTGTTTAAACATAAAGTTCCGTCATTTGTAATTGTTAAGGAGAATCTTTACTTTTTGTAAACACATACTGATGGTATAATTTTTAATATACAAATAGTATTGGTGGTATCTGTTCTTAAATAGATGACTAATTTATAATCGCATTTGTCACAAGGAGCACGAATATGAAAATAACACTTTCTGAGAATATACGAAGATTTAGAAAAGACAGAAAAATGACGCAGGAAAAACTTGCGGAAGCCCTTGGTGTAACAGTAGGTGCTGTATACAAATGGGAATCAGGACTGTCGACACCCGAATTGAGTCTCATTGTTGAAATGGCGGATTTATTTGACACATCGATTGATGTGCTTTTGGGATATAGAGTCAAGGATAAGCGCATTGAAACAATCCTGAATAATATAAGAAATCTGGCAACAACTTTCGATCCAAAGGCTATAAACGAGGCAGAAAAAGCCCTTGTAAAATACCCTAATTCCTTCATGATGGTATATGAATGCGCAGAAATATACAGTGTTTATGGAATGAGTTCTAATAATCGTTCATTAATGAACAAATCTTTAGAACTCTTTGAAAAAGCCAACATGCTGATTTCGCAAAACACAAATCCTCGTATAAGCACAGTGACCATACAAGGAAATATTGCGTATTTGTATTTTTCACTGGGAGAATTTGAAAAGGGACTGGAAAAACTGAAAGAAAACAATGCGGATTCGATGTATAGCACTGAGATTGGGGCATATTTGTCTATTCAAATGAATAGAACAGATGAAGCAGCACCTTTTTTGTCAGAAGGGATGGTAAAAGCTTTTTCAGAATTAGTGACAGCAATTACCGGATACATTTTTGTTTATTGCTCGAATAAAAACTGGAATAAGGCACTGGAGATAACAAATTATGGAATAGATGTCCTTTCTGGGATGAAATCGGGACCCCAAGGGGATTCTATAGACAGAGCTTACTCAGAGTTACTTGCCGCAATGTCTTTTATAGAAAGAAAAAAAGGAAGGATTAAGGAATCTGACCTCTCGCTTGAAAAAGCTGTTAAGATTGCCAAGAAATTTGATTCCAATCCAAACTACAGCACAAATATACTTCGATATACAGAGGATACTTATTTTTTAATATACGATATGTTCGGAGCCTCTGCTTGTGACAGTATAATAAAAATCCTTGAAAAACTTGGAGACAGAGAGCTTTCCAAGAAATGTAGGGAATTGATAGAACATGAATAACTTAGTTTTGAGATGGTTTCAATAAAGAAAAATGACTATCTTAGATTATGTAAGATATATAAATTTGAGTGGAAAATGCAACAAATATGCAGCCTTTTGGTATGGGCAGGTAGGCTCATTCCGATGGGCTGCTTTTATATTATCCCGGACCCTCTTGGTGATGCGGGAATAGGTCGCTTTATTGTATAAATATTTAAGAAGTGCAGGTTTGAAAATATAAATTTATCTTTAAAGATTTTTTAAGAATTATTTTGTTAACATGTCATCACAATGATAATTTGGAGGATTATTTCGGATGTTTTTCAGGATGTTGAAAAAAGATTTAGCAGATAAAAAGCGGTTGAATATTATCCTTTTAATATTTATGTGCATGGCATCCATTTTAACAGTATGTAGCGCAATAATGTTATATGCCAATACATTAGGGATAAAAGAAGATAGAGAGAAAGTCAATGCAGCGGATGTAGTAATAATCAATAGCAGGGATTTAGGGGGCATTGAGGAAAAACAAAAAAGGTTATCAGAGTGGTTTCTAAATAGAGATGGAGTTACTGAGTTAGAGTTAGGTGAAACAATTTCATTTATACAAAATGCTATAGATTTTGAGGGATATGAAGAAGACTCACAGGCTCTTTTGAAAGATGCCAAGTATTTTGCATATGACCTGAACATGAAACACAATCGAGTTACTGATATGAACAGCCAATTCTTTGATTTGGATTATGGCACAATTGCTGTGCCTCAGATTATTCACAAATATGCTGGCGTAAATATTGGTGATACGGTGAGAATTACAACTCAGCTAGGAAATATATATGAGTTTAAGGTCACAGTTATAACTAAAGATCCGGGCATGAATGGACATCTTAGACTTTTTTTTAATGAAGAGGATTATGAAGTACTAAAGAAAGATAGCCCAATAATAGAAGATGTATATATGGTGAAGCTTTTCGAAGGGAATACATATCTAGACCAAAGTAGTTTGGTTAACGATTTTTCTGAGATGAAGGAATCAGAGGCTGAATATATCAGAGGATACAAACTAGATGATTCATATACGGACCAGGAAGTTTCATCAACGCTTACAGCTTTGATGATTGTATTTTCCGTGTTATTAATTCTTATGGTTTTTATGACCATTAGTTTCACTATAAAATCTGCAATAAAAAATGAAGAAAAAGAATTGGGAATGCTAAAAGCTCTGGGAATAGAATCAATGTCCTTTAATTGGCTTTTTGCAGCAAAATATATAGCTATTTCATTATTTTCAAGCATAGTTGGACTCTTTGGAGGAATTTATTTTTCAAGGCTTGAAATAAAGTATCTTACTTTTGGATATCTAGAACCTGAGCTTGGAAATATTCTACCTGTAGCAGTAATAACATCATTAATGTCCTTTGTTATTATAGTAGTTTTCGTTGCTATTAGCTTAAGGCGAATGAAGCGAATCAGCATAATTGACGTAATTACAGGTGAGAATAGAGGAGAGCGGTTTGGTAAGCATCCGGGATTGTTTCTCCATAAGATGAAGAAAATTAATGTTCCTTTTTATTTGGCGCTTACTGACTTAACGAATCGAATAAAGCGATATAAATTTCTTATATTTGCATATACCTTTGGAATAGCAATAATTATCACTCTTCTCGAAATATATAATACAGTCTATTCTTCATATTGGATTGAAAGAATGTGGGGACGACCAGAGTTTGATTTTGTGTTAGATATGTCAAGGGAAATGTCTGATGAGTATATTCAACGGGGTGGAAGTCTAGGTGGTGCCATAGATATTGTGAATGAAGAACTAAAAGGGGCTAATATCCCGGCAACAGTAGGTTATTGCAGTTATGTTCGTGATATAGAGCTTACACATAATAATGAAATCCATATGGCCGGCATGTACTTCGACTGCGATTATATATCTGACTTTGAGCTGTATGAGGGAGTGCATCCAAAGTTAAGGAATGAGGTTTTAATGGACGCTATTGATGCAAAAAAAAGTGGCATAGAGGTTGGCGATTCCATAAGTGTAAAGTACTACAAATACAATGATGATGGACTTACTTACAAAGAGGTAGAGGAAGAGTTTATAGTTGTAGGTCTGGTAGATGTTGCGGAGGGACAGCTAAGTATTTACACCAGTGATATGTTTGAAGGAGCTGCCGAGGCAGGACGAATGATTGTTGGATCTAAAATAGATGCCCCTGATAGTATGAAAGATGAATATATAGAACAAATGAGAGAAATGTATGGTCAAAGTAGTATCAGAAATAAGATTGAAGAAATTGATTATTCTCTCAGTGGATATGGTGCTGTGTACTCAACGATTCTTATGTTGTTTATACCAATGATATTGATTTTGATGATTATGGTCACAATGTTGTATCAATCAGTGAATATGGTAGATGAGACGCCAGATATTGCTCTATTAAAATGTGGTGGTTTTACAAATGGTAACGTTAAAGCTTGGCAGCTGATTAGAAGTACTATGATATCTATTGGTTCATCCATACTAGCCATCTTATTGGTAAACACAGCGATTGCTTTTGGATTAAAAAAATTGTTCTTTAATTTGGGATATATATTGAACTACCATTCAAATCAAGATGTCTTTAGGTTTTATATAGTACTTCCTATTTTGATTACAGTCATTATCGACTTTATCACATATCTAACCCTAAAGAGAGTTGATGATATGGAGATATCAAAAATTCGTGACATTTAATGAAATATAGTTGGAGGAAAAGATGGGTAAAACAGTTTTAGAAGCAAAGGAATTGTGCAAGACATATATTGTTGATAAATACAGTAATAATGTCCTGAGAAATGTTGATTTCAAGCTTAATGAAGGTGAGTTTACAGCTATTATGGGGCCTTCTGGTTCAGGTAAATCAACACTTTTGTACACCTTAAGCGGTATGGATGAAGTTACCTCAGGAAGTGTTTTGTTTGATGGAAAAGACATTTCTATAATGAATCATAAGCAGCTTAGCAACCTACGACTGAATGAAATGGGATTTGTTTTTCAGCAGATGTATATGCTTAAAAAGCTATGCATTTTGGATAATATCATTTTGCCGGGATATCAGACATCTAAAGCAAGTAAAACTGAGGTTAACGACAGAGCAAGAAAGCTTATGCACAATTTGGGCATAGAAAGCATTGCTCAGAATGAAATATATGAAGTGTCAGGTGGCCAGCTTCAACGGGCTTGTCTGTGCAGAGCGTTAATTAACTCCCCGAAAATTCTGTTTGCAGACGAGCCTACTGGAGCGTTAAATTCAAAAGCGGCTACAGAGGTTATGAAAGAGCTGAGAAAAGCTAACAGTGATGGTATGACCATTCTAATGGTAACTCACAGTGAAAAGGTGGCAGCTAGTTCAGAGAGAGTGGTTTTTCTGGTAGATGGAAATATAAAAGGGGAGCTATATCTTGGAAAACAAGTGGATGATAGTGATGGCTTGGTGCGAGAAAGAAAACTCAAAAACTGGCTTGATGAGATGGGATGGTAATATTTATGAAAAGGATAATAGCTATAGCAATAGTAGGCGGTTTGCTTTTGCTGGGTGCGAGAACACCTAAGAGTGACGCTATGGTGAGACAAAGTGAGCCTGTAAAGCCGGTGGCAAATTATGATACAAAAGAAACTGCGGTATACACTGAAGATGGCATAGAAGCAGATGTATTATTTGAATACACTACACCAGATGGGATATGCACCATAAAAGTGACAGAGGCATATTATGATGTTACTTTGGATGAAGAAAAAGCCACACCTTACCAGGCGGGACTAGCTTATGGAAGGGCTATAAAAGAGGTTTATCCCAGTTATTGCGCTGATTTTGAACCCTATATTCACGAAAATATTAGATATGCTTTTCCGAATGTTAAGGATGATTTTTCTCCTGTAACAAAGCGACTAGATAGACTTTTTAATTCTATAAATGGTGACTATCAACAGGAAATAAAGGGACTTGCCGATGGACTAGGTCTTAAAAATCAAGGTATCAAAAAGGATGGAATATTGAGTAGGCAGGAGTTTTTGGCAGGCCAGATGCTTCCGGATGCATTGAGGCAGACAGCCTGCTCAGGATTGTCACTGTGGGGAGAGAAGACTATCACTGGTGATATGCTAGCTGTTAGATGCATAGAGTGGCAATTGGGAAGTGATAATACTATGTGTAAAATTCACTCTGTCCTTCACTTGAAAAATGGAGAAAAAAGTATCGCTTCAATAGGGTTTTTAGGATTGCTTGAGGTGATTTCAGGTATAAATAATGATGGCGTATTTGGAGCTATTTTAGATGTAGATACTGGTCAAGAATATGATTTTGAAGGAAAGACCTGTTATACCTATTCGTTAAGAAAGGCATTGGAGGAATACAATACTGCCAAGGATGTTGGGGAATACATGGTATCTAACAGTGATAGATTCACCTATAGCCACAACATTATGATTACAGATGGAAATGAATCCTACTGTGCAGAAGATGCTGTTTTAAAAATAAAAGAAAAGGGAAAGGGATATTCTGTTTTAAGAGACAACAAAACCCCTATGATGAAGGATGTAAAATGGGAAAGCCCTGATAGCTTCTGCATTATTAATTCCTTTGTGACTGAGAATAACTATGACATTATGTCGGGCTTTTTACCTAATGTGGCTAGATTTGTAAAATACAATGAGTGGGTAAAAAACACCGATAAGTTTGATGTGGTAGAACTTAAGAATACAATGACTCAGGAGCAGGTAGAGACGGATCTTTATGGTTCTCCAGTTATCTATAATGTCCACAAGGACGATTTGACACAGATGATTCTCATAGACTATCATCAGGGTAGCGTACAGGTTGTATTTACTGGGCTTGACGGTGTGGAGGATAAGCCTGTTTTTTATCAGGTGGAGAAGTTTAAATAATGGTGAGGCGCTATGGATATTTTACTTATAGAGGATAATAAAGAGCTGGGACAGCTAATATTCGATTTTATTAGTACTACCGAATACACAGTCTCATGGGTACAATCGGCAGAGGAGGCTTTACAGGAGATTGAAAATACTAATTACAGACTACTTTTATTAGATGTAATGCTTCCAGGCCAGGATGGTTTTAGCGCTCTTGCCTGTATTCGGAAAAATTATAATATGCCGGTGCTTATGATGAGCGCCAGGACTGATGATGAAAGTAAAATTCTTGGAATGGAAACAGGGGCCGATGATTACATCGAAAAGCCCTTTTCCATTCCTGTTCTTTTATCTAAAATTAGGGCTCTCCTTAGACGGTCATACCCTAATCAGGAATCGAATATAATGATTTATAAAAATATCAAAGTTGATATTGGGGCACGCACTGTTATGAAAAGCGGCCAGAGTGTAGATGTTTCAGGAAAAGAATTTGACATTCTTGTGTGCCTCATGAAAAAGCCAGGACAGGTTGTGGATAAAAATGAACTTTTTGATGAAGTGTGGGGATATTATAGCGATACTGAAATGAGTTCGTTAAATGTATATATCAGATGGCTTAGGGAGAAAATTGAAGATGACCCTAAAGAACCCATTTTTATAAAAACAGTCTGGGGAAAGGGATATAAGTTTGGAGAATAATTTATGAGAAGATATTATAAATATTGGATTTTTCTATTTTTATATTATATCTGCTGGGGACTGATTATTTTTTCCTTATGGAAAAAGTTATCTGTCAGTGAGACTGGAAATCGAATGGCATTTATGAATAGGATGACCAACCAGATTAGTATAACATCTAACGCGGATGTAACCCCTTTGCTGCGTGATTTTTCTGACAAGGACATACCTGAAAAAATAGAAGTTTTTTATGAAAAAGATGGCAACCTGAAAAATGTTGGTGGGGAAGATAATACTTATTTGTTCCCACTTAAGGATAAAGATGGAGCGGTTGAGGGATTTGTTGTTTATAAATACAAATCTACAGTGACAAAAAACATGCTGTTTTTGGCGGAGATATCAGCTTTTGTTTTCTTTATTCCTATATTTATAGCGGTGTTTATGATTAACAAAAAGATTTTGGGACCTTTTCAAGAATTTTCTGATTATCCAGAAAAGCTTTCAAAGGGGCTGGTGTCCGATGGCTTACCTGAGACAAAAAGCCGATTGTTTGGCAGATATGTTTGGGGCATGAATATGCTTGGCGACAAAATCGATGAGGACAAACGGGAGATTGATAGGCTCCTCTTCGATAGAAAACAGTTCATTTCAACTTTGGCCCATGGAATAAAGACTCCTGTATCTAATATAAAACTATATTCTGAGGCAATAGAAACAGGCTTGTATCGGGATGGTAATCCGGATCCAAAAGACAGCGAGATAGCTGCTAAAATTAAAAAGAATGCTGATGATATAGCAGAACTTGCAGGGAAAATATTAGATGATCCTGGTTCCCTTCAGAGTAAGTATTCTCCTGAAATTGAGAATTTTTATTTAGATGAAATAAGAAGCCGTGTTGCAGAAGATTTTCAAAATAGGTGCAATGTGAACAATATTCCATTTGCAATAGAGCTAAGTGGGAATCCTCTTGTAAATAGTGACATTAATTTAGTCATAAAGTGCCTGACTCAGTTTATTGAAAATGCCATTAAGTATGGGGATGGAACAGGCATAAGATTAAAATGCTTTAGACAAGATGATATGATGTTTTACAGTGTGATTAACAACGGAGTAACTATTGATAGTAGGGAGATTCCATACGTTTTCAACTGTTATTATAGAGGTTCTAATTCATATAATCATGAGGGCAGCGGCATTGGATTATATGAGGCAAAGTCAATTGTCAAGGCCTTAGGCGGAGACATAATTATGAAAATTTGGGAAAATACCACAGAAGTTTTGATGTATATTCCTGATAATTAAATAAATTTAAAAAAAATTACGCAGAAAAAAGGATATCCTTTTTTTCTGCGTAATTTGTATTATAGAGGTTCGTGTTAAGCAAAATTTGGAGGCTAAAATGGGCACAATAAGAGAAATGATTGAGCAGATGGAGAGGGAGACTCTTAGTTGTTATGCTACGCTCAATGAGAATTCAAAAGGGCGAGCTAAAGACGAGCCACAGTGTGATATCAGACCTCTTTTTCAGAGAGATAGGGATAGAATCTTACACAGTAAGGCCTTTCGTAGACTTAAAAATAAAACGCAAGTATTTCTTACTCCTCAGGGTGATCACTACAGGACGAGATTATCTCACACATTAGAAGTTTCACAGAATGCAAGGACTATTGCTAAGGCCCTCAGACTTAATGAGGATTTGGTTGAGGCAATTGCTCTTGGTCATGACTTGGGACATACACCTTTTGGTCATGCAGGTGAGGCACAGCTTAATGCCATGTGCTCTACTGGATTTATCCATTCAGAGCAGAGTGTGCGCATTGTTGAGAAATTGGAAAAGGGCGGCCAGGGTCTTAATCTCACATGGGAGGTTATAGATGGTATAAGAAATCATCAGACCAGTGGACATCCAGCCACACCTGAGGGACAGATTGTCAGACTATCTGACAAGATAGCATATGTTAATAGTGATATAGATGATGCCATCAGAGCGCAGATTCTTACAGAGGAGGATATTCCTCTTGAAATCAGAAAGACTCTTGGTATGTCATCAGCTGTTAGACTTGATACACTTATTCATGATGTAATCATTAGCAGCCAGGATAGCCCTGTTATCAAGATGTCGCCTGAGATAGAGGAGGCCATGGCAGAGCTTCGCCGCTTTATGTTTGCCAATGTCTACAAGGATTCAGTGGCAAAGGTGGAAGAGGTCAAGGCTAAGCGTATGATTCGAGAATTATACGAGTATTACACAGTCCATTTTGATGAGCTCCCAGACCGTTATCGCGCTATGGAAGATGAGGGCGAGAGTGAAGAGCGCATCATTTGCGATTATATTTCTGGTATGACAGACCAGTATTGCATTACTAAATTTAACGAATACTTCATGCCAAAGGCATGGGTAGTAGATGGATTTTAATAAATATACGGGAGAATAAATGCCTTATTATTCAGAGGACGTCGTTGAGGAGGTCCGTTCCAGGACTGACATTGTAGACGTCATTTCAAAGTATGTTAACTTACAAAAAAAGGGCAGCCAGTATTTTGGACTATGTCCCTTTCATAATGAGAAGACAGGCTCTTTTTCCGTTAGCCCACAAAAGCAGATGTACTATTGCTTTGGTTGTGGTGCTGGAGGCAATGTTTTTAGTTTTCTGATGAACTACGAGAACATGACCTTCAAGGAAGCAGTTGAGGAGCTTGCAGGTCAATGTGGAGTTACTTTGCCTCAGAGGGAGATGACCTATCAGGAGAGACAGCATGCCGACAAGCGCAGTCGTCTCTTTGAGATTAATAAAGAGGCAGCGGCTTATTACTACAAGCTACTTCGTTCTCCAGCAGGAGAGCAGGCCATGGCCTATTTCACGAAGAGAGGTTTATCTCAGGAGACGCTTCATAAATTTGGATTAGGCTGTACCAGCAAGTATTCTGATTCCCTTTATAAATATCTGAGGGAAAAGGGATATGATGACAATATCCTTAAGGATTGCGGTCTTATCACTATCGATGAGAAGCGTGGCGGCCATGACAAGTTCTGGAACAGAGCTATGTTTCCTATATTTGATGCCAATGGCAAGGTAGTTGCCTTCGGTGGTCGAGTAATGGGTGATGGTGAGCCTAAATATCTGAATTCTCCAGAGACTGAGATTTTCAACAAATCTCGTACATTGTTTGGATTATATTTTGCTAGAAAGACTCGCCGTGAGCAGTTTATTTTATGCGAGGGATATATGGATGTTATATCCTTGCACCAGGCGGGATTTGACAATGCAGTAGCATCTCTTGGAACTGCCCTTACAGAGGGTCATGCAGGTATGCTGAAGCGCTATGTCAAGGACGTATATTTGAGCTATGATTCCGACGGAGCCGGTCAAAAGGCAGCCCTTAGAGCTATTCCGATATTGAAGCGAGCAGGTATTTCTTGCCGCATCATAAATATGACTCCTTACAAAGACCCTGATGAGTTTATCAAGGCCCTTGGAGCAGAGGAATATGAAAAGCGTATTTTGAATGCAGAGAACAGCTTTATGTATCAGATACGCATGCTTCAAAACAATTACGATATGACAGACCCTGAGAAGAAATCAGACTTCCAGAAAAAGGCAGCGGAGATGATAGTGCTAGAGTTTCCTACTCAGCTAGAGAGGGAGAATTATACAGATGCTGTAGCTGCTACATTTAACATTCCAAAGGATGCCTTGGCTAAATACATTATTGAGCTGGGAGCATCGGGGATTACAGCCAAGCCTGAAAATCAGGGATTTGAAGGCAGGGCCAAGGCCCACAAGGCAAAGGATGATGGGATGAAATTCTCACAGCGTCTGCTTATTACATGGCTAGTTGAGGACCCATCCATTTTTCCTAAGATTCAGCCTTTTGTAGGACCTGATGATTTCGAGGATGGTGTATATAAAAAAGTTGCCGAAGAGGTTTTCAAAAACTGCGAGGACAAGAAATCCGTGGACACTGCCAGAGTGGTGGATATGTTTATGGACGAAGAGGAACGCAAGACAGTTGCGGCACTTTTTAATACCACTGTAGGAGAACTTACGGACAATGCTGATTTGAGCAAGGCCTTAAAAGAGACGTTGCTTAGAATAAAGAAAAATTCGCTCGCGCTGTTAAAGGCAAACAATGCCGATTTTGCTAGATTCAAACAGACTAATGACAGCTTAAAGAAACTTGAGCGTACCAATATTTCACTTTAAGAAAGGAATAACAATGGCAAAGAAGAAAGTTGATGAGTTAATCGAAAACGGAGATTTAAAGGCTGCTGCTGATGAGTTTTTAGCTCAGGCAGAAGCAGAAGAAGTCGATGAGGTAGATGAAGACACAGATGACAAAGATGTAGATTTTGGCGATATCGAGGAGATTTCGGCAGAAGATCTTGAGTTTAATGAGCATGATTTTGACAACATCGATGAGAAGGAAGATGACGATGATGTTGATGAATTCTTGGCTTCAGTAGGAGCAAAGACATCAATGCTCATGGATGACGATGATGAGGACGATGATGATGGCGATTCATTCGGTAGTGATGAGCTTGATTCAAAGGTAGCTGAGCTTATCAAGATTGCTAAGGCTCAGAAGAGCATTATCGAGGACTATGAGATTTCAGAGTTCTTAAAGGATTATAAAATAGATGCAAAGCAGATGGAGCGTATCCTTACATACTTAGATAAAAAGGGTATCGATGTTAACTTCTCATCAGGCCCATCTGATGCACTTTTACTTGCAAGCGATGATGAGGATCTTGAAGATATTGATATGTCAGTGCCTGATTCAGTCAGCATTGAAGATCCAGTTCGTATGTACCTTAAGGAGATTGGTAAGGTACCACTTCTTTCAGCTGAGGAAGAGGTTGAGCTTGCTCAGAGAATGGAAGACGGTGATCAGGAGGCTAAGAACAAGCTTGCAGAGGCTAACCTTCGTCTTGTTGTTTCCATTGCAAAGCGTTACGTAGGACGTGGTATGCTTTTCCTTGACCTTATTCAGGAAGGTAACCTTGGTCTTATGAAGGCTGTTGAAAAGTTCGATTATCACAAGGGATACAAGTTCTCTACATATGCTACATGGTGGATTCGTCAGGCTATCACACGTGCTATCGCTGACCAGGCCCGTACAATTCGTATTCCAGTACATATGGTTGAGACTATCAACAAGCTCATCAGAGTTTCTAGACAGTTACTTCAGGAGTACGGCCGTGAGCCATCTCCAGAAGAAATCGCTACAGCTATGGGCATCACAGTTGACCGTGTACACGAGATTCTTAAGATTTCTCAGGAGCCAGTTTCACTTGAGACTCCAATCGGTGAGGAGGAAGATAGCCACCTTGGAGATTTCCTTCCAGACGAAAATGTTCCTGTACCAGCTGAGGCAGCTACATTTACACTTCTTAAGGAGCAGCTCCATGAGGTACTTGATACACTTACAGAACGTGAGCAGAGAGTGCTTATCCTTAGATTTGGTCTTGAGGATGGCAAGGCTCGCACACTTGAGGAAGTAGGTAAGGAATTCAACGTTACTCGTGAGCGTATTCGTCAGATTGAGGCTAAGGCACTTAGAAAGCTTCGTCACCCTAGCCGCAGTAGAAAGTTAAAGGATTATTTAGATCAGTAAATGCATAATATAATCCGAACAATAGTGAGGAATTATGTTATGCTCAAGAACTGCCCATTGCCGAAGGCAATCTTAAATGCAGTTCTTCCTTGGATATTATTACAACAGAGTTAACATATTATAATGATTAAATTGTCACCAAGATTACAAATTGTATACGATATGGTTCCTCGCTGCGGAACTGTGGCTGATGTGGGATGTGATCATGGCTATTTGACTATTTCTCTTTTGGAAAATGGTGTAGCAGATTCTGCCATAGCTATGGATATTAATGCAGGCCCCCTAAAAAAGGCTCAGGAGAATATCACTGCAGCAGGACTTTCATCTAGGGCTTCTCTTAGGATTTCTAACGGATTACAGAAGCTTGAAGAAAATGAAGCAGATGTTATATGTATTTGTGGCATGGGTGGCACACTTATTGGTAAAATAATAGTAGCAGAGGAAAGGGTGGCCAAATCGGCCGAGACCCTTATCATCGAGCCTCAGTCCGATTACTATTCCTTAAGGAAGACTCTTATGGAAATGGGGTTTGTAATCATTGACGAGGATTTGACCTGCGAAGAGAACAAGATATATCCTATAATAAAGTTATATTACGAGCCGGATGAGGGCAAGCGTACTCATTTGAGTGAGGCGGAGCTTGAATACGGCCCTGTGATTATAAAAAAGGTGCCTAAGCTTTTGATTAAGCTTTTAGATAAAAATGAGAAGGAATATTCTTCTATCCTTGAGTCTTTGGAAGCTAAAAAGACCGGCAAAAGCGATGCAATTTTATCTAGAATGAAGCAGCTAAGACATGAGCTTGATTTGATTGCTCAGGTGCGAAATACAATCTAGGAGGAGTGGGGCTATGGCAAAAGTAATCATTAACGACAGAGAAGAGACTTATGAGGATGGCATTCGTTTAGTTGATATTGCAGCCATTCATCAGGATGAGTACAAAGACGATATTGTGCTTGCAAAGTACAAAGGCAGTCTTACAGAGCTACACAAAGTGATTAATGGAGTAGGGACTCTAGAGTTTCTTACTACTGCAGACAAGGATGGACGTAGAGCCTACAGGCGAAGTGTGGTTTTCTTGCTTCAGCGTGCTCTTATGGATGTTTACCCATTGCCAGACAATCCATACCTTAGAGTAGAGCATTCTCTTGGACAGGGAGATTTCTGTACAATCGAAGGTGTTGGAGATATTACAGAAGACAAATTACAGGAATTAAAATCTGTTATGCTTGATTTGGTTGAGCAGGATATTCCGTTGAAGAAATACTCCATCAAGACCACTCAGGCTAAGGAGATGTTCCACAGCTTCAACATGAAGGACAAGGAACAGCTTCTGAAATATAGAACAAGTTCTAACATTAACGTTTACGATTTGGATGGATGTATCGACTATTTTTATGGATACATGGTACCATCCACCAAATATCTTAGATATTTTGACTTGCTAAAATTCGAAAATGGATTTATGCTTATGTTCCCGAATGGGGACAAGTTAGTTGGTGACACTAGAAAGGTGGCTGAGTTTACTAACCCAATCAAGCTATTTAGTGTTCAGCAGGCATCTTCTGAGTTCGGTCGCACAATGGGCGTGCCTACAGTTGGTGCTTTAAATGAAGCGATTGCCACTGGCAGAATCAAGGACATCGTATTATCCCAAGAAGCGATAATGGAGCGCAATATAGGCGATTTAGCTCGCACAATTGCATCCAACCACGATGTTAAGTTTGTTATGATGGCAGGTCCTTCCTCATCTGGTAAGACCACATTTTCACACAAGCTTTCAGCTCATTTGAGAGCCTTAGGTTGTGTGCCTCATCCAGTGCCTCTAGATGATTTCTACTTAAATAGAGATCAGATGCCGATAGATGAGTACGGTGAAAAGGATTTTGAGTCCATCGAGGGACTTGATATTTCATATTTCAACGAATGCATGGTAAAGCTTTTAAATGGTGAGCGTGTTCTTTTGCCAAACTTCAATTTTAAAACTGGCAAGAGAGAGTACAATGACCACTATATGCAGCTTGGTCCAAATGATATTCTTGTTATTGAGGGTATCCACGGTCTTAACGACAGAATGAGTGCATCTCTTCCAGCAGAGAGCAAATATAAAATTTACTTATCAGCTTTAACTCAGCTTTCAATAGATGAGCACAACCCGCTTTCTACAGCAGATGGACGTCTTATCCGTAGAATCGTCAGAGATTCTCGTACACGTGCCACATCAGCTGCAGAGACAATAGCAATGTGGGATTCAGTTAGACGTGGTGAGGAAAAATACATTTTCCCATTCCAGGAACATGCCGACTATTTATTTAATACAGCTTTAATTTATGAGATGGCTGTGCTAAAATTATACGTCGATCCACAGCTTTATGCTATTGAACCAGATCATCCGATGTATGCAGAGGCCAAGAGACTCATTAAGCTTTTGGATTACTTCTTACCTATGTCACCGGATGTTATTCCAAACAATTCTCTTGTTAGAGAGTTCATCGGAGGCAGCTGTATCCTATAGCAGCCTCAATTAAAAAGTTAATAAAGGTCCGATGAGTAGTCGCTGCTTTACTGTAATGGTAGAGGAGAGGAAAGTCCGGGCTTCACAGGGCAAGGATGCCAGCTAACGGCTGGTGGAGGTGACTCCAAGGATAGTGCAACAGAGAGATACCGCCAGTTTCACGATTTCCTGCGTTAAGCTTGAAATCGTGAAACTGGTAAGGGTGGAAAGGCGGTGTAAGAGACCACCGTATCGCTGGTAACAGCGATAGCCATGTAAACCCCATCCGAAGCAAGTTCTAAAAAGCGCGTACGCGGCCCGCCAGCGCTAGGTTGAACGCTTGAGACCACTGGCGACAGTGGCCCTAGATAGATGACTACTTTAAAAGACATAACCCGGCTCACAGTCGGGCCTTTCTTATTTTACGAGACATGTTACACTCTCAAGCCTAAGATATTATCTCCGGTGACTAACACGTCACCTGCGATAACACTTAGAGCTTGATAGTTACATGTCTCTTAATTTTTTCTAGCCAGACTGTTAGCGCGATTTTGCGAATGGGTGGCTGAATAGATACTATTCACTGCTAGTATTTTCTGAATATATTGTGATAATTACTAAAGGATGACGAAAAATTGCCTCGACAGTGGGAATTATTTACAAATGTGAAATTTTTGTGTCTTAAATCCTTGAATCGTGCTATAATTATTGTAGTTTATGCGGGAGAATGTAGTTGTGGAGGTACTTTGTTGTTGTGTTTTAAAAGGATGGTGTAATAATGGAATATCACGTAGGCGATTATTTAGTTCATGAGGGAAGTGGAGTATGTCAGATTGAGGATATTGATGACATGGAGCTTATGGGCAAAGGTTCTCGCAAAACTTATTATTGTATGGCCCCTGTATTTAAGGCAGGAGCAAAGGTATTCACACCTACAGTTGGGTCTACTGTTAGACTTCGTCCAGTAGCAGAGGCTGAGACTTTTACTAGAATTCTTGAGAACATCGACGACATTCAGTGTCTGGAGGAGCCTAATGACAGAGCTCTTCAGGAGCGCTTCAAAGAGGTTATGGCGGAGTTTACACCAGAGGCTATGGCATCTGTAGTTAAGACAGTTCTTCTTAGAAAATGGCAGCGTATTCAGTCTGGCAAGAAAGTTATGGCATTAGATGAGAAGACTCTTAATGTTGCAGGAAGAAAGCTTTACGAGGAAATGGCATTTTCTATGGGCAAGGATATTACTTATGCTCAGGATTTGTTTGAGAGTACTCTTAAGGCTCATACAGCTGATTCAGTTTTGATAGGGGCATAATTAATGAATTTTCCTTATACTAGAGTAACTAATAGCATAAAAAATAATAATGGTCTTGTTACAGCTTTAAAAGTGATGGACAAGGCCATTACTTATATTACAATTATATTTTATCTTTATTTCTTATATTTCTGCTACAAATGGATTCCAGGAGATGGCGGAGTGCTTCTTTATAGGAGCATTTTGGTGCCGGGAGTTTCTTTTGTAGCTGTTTCTCTTTTCAGAAAGGCAATCAGCGCACCTAGACCTTATGAGGTCTTTGGTTTTGTTCCAGCTTTAGATAAAGACACTGTTGGCAAGAGCTTTCCTAGCCGACATGTGTTTTCTATATTTATGATTTCTATGACATTTCTTCAGTCATCAGTTCTTATGGCTGTTGTAATTTCTGTGCTTGGAATCTGCCTTGCTATCATTAGGGTAGTGGGCGGCGTTCATTTTATTAAGGACGTTGTGGCAGGTGCAAGTATCGCAATTATTATTTCCATCATTTGTTATGGTATTTTGGGTGGCGTTTTTGGACTTCTTATGCTACCATTTTAATTAAGTATAAGTAAATATTGGAGATAGTTCTTCTAAATAAGAGGGAACAGGAGAATTACTAATGAAAAAGAACGTAAAAAGGGCGCTAGCTGTTTTCTTCAGCGTTCTTGGTACAGTACTTGGCATATACATTGGTGGATACTGGTTATTTGTTCGTCCGGTATACTGGCTGGTTACCAGTTTTACTGGCGGTACTCTTACAGCGGGGATTCTACTTATCAATGTCATCAAGATTTTTGTCGCATCCACAGTTGGAGGAGCAATATGGATTATTTGCGACATTATTGCAAGCTACTTTAGGGACTTGCCTACCGATGACTAGATAGAGAATTAATAAACAAAAGTATTTATTGGGAGGTAAGATGTAATGACAGGGAACGTAATTGTGGGACAATCAGGCGGACCGACCGCCGCAATTAACTCTTCATTAGCGGGAGTTATCAGAACAGCTAAGGACCGTGGTGCTAAAAAAGTATTCGGTATGCTCCACGGCATCAAAGGATTAATGGATGAACAGTACATTGATCTTTCCGATTACATCAAAAATGATTTGGATGTTGAGCTTCTAAAGCGTACACCAGCGGCATATTTGGGGTCATGCCGTTTCAAGTTACCAGAGATTCACGAGGATATGAAAACTTACGAGAAGATTTTTGAAATCCTCAATAAGCTAGAAATCGAAGCGCTTATATACATTGGTGGAAATGATTCCATGGACACCATTAAAAAGCTTTCTGATTATGCTATTCTTACAGGATCAGATATCAGATTCGTGGGATGTCCTAAGACAATCGATAACGATCTGGCTCTTACTGATCACACACCTGGATATGGTAGTGCAGCTAAATACATCGGTACTTCTGTAAAAGAAATCATCAGAGATAGCTATTGCCTTGAGTATGGCAAGGGTCTTGTTACTATTGTAGAGATAATGGGACGTAATGCAGGCTGGCTTACTGGCGCATCTATCCTTGCAAAAGGAGAGGATTGCGAGGGCCCTGATTTGATTTACTTACCAGAGGTAGCTTTTGATATTGAGAAATTTAAGCAGAGAGTTGAAAAGCTATTGAAGACCCAGTCTTCTGTAGTTATCTGTATTTCAGAGGGTATCCACACTAAGGACGGCAAGTACGTCTGTGAGCTTGGCAACAATGTTGAGTTCGTTGATGCATTTAACCACAAGCAGCTTACTGGTACAGCAGCATATCTTTGCAATTACATAGGCGCAGAGCTTGGCTGCAAGACTAGAGCCATCGAGCTTTCTACTTTACAGAGAGCTGGTTCACATCTTGCATCTCGAGTTGATATCTTAGAGGCATATCAGGTAGGTGGTGCAGCTGTCCTTGCCGCTGATGAGGGCGATACTGGCAAGATGGTTACACTTATCCGTCATTCTGATGACCCATATCAGTGTGGTACTGAGGTCAAGGATGTACATAAGATAGCAAACGATGAAAAGCTTGTTCCACGTAATTGGATTACACATGATGGAACTTATGTTACAGAGGCTTTCATCACATATGTAAGACCATTGATTCAAGGCGATGTATCACCAATCATGGTTGATGGTATACCAAGACATATATATAGACCAACTAAGAAATCTAATTAATAGTTTTATTTTGGGAGGGGTTATAAATGCAGGTATTTCATGGAACAATTCTCACTTGTGACGAGAAAAATACTGTAGCGAACTATCTGGTAGAACGAGAAGGCAGAATTGCCTATATCGGAGAGACGCTACCTACACAGTACGAGGTTGTACCACCAATTGAATTGGGAAATAATGTTATGATACCAGCTTTTGTTGATACTCATTTGCATTATTCAGGTTTTTCCGTTTTGCATAGGATGTTTCCAATTAGTGATACAGATTCCAATGCAAATATTTTGGAGCAGTTAAAAGAATACTCTGCAAATACCCGAGAAAATATAGTAGTTGGATTTGGCGCTACTGAGTATGCGGTTACCGAGGGACATCTTATCCTTAAGGAGCAGCTTGATTTGGCTTGCAACGACAAGCCTGCATTCATTATCAAGCACGATGCCCACTCAGGTGTTGCTAACACTTTGTTTTTAAATGCCATTCAATCTAAAATAGCTAATTTAAGAGGATATAATCCAGATACTGGCGAATTGAGACAGGAGGCCTTTATGGCAGCTTGTGAGTTCATTACTCACGGTCTTTCTACCAAAAAGGTCATAGACTCTATGGTGGAGACAGCTGACTTCCTTGCTAGCAAGGGTATAGGACTTATTTGCTCAGCCAGTGGACTTGGCTTTATCAGGGACTACGATTTTGATATGGAGCGATCTGTTGCCAAGGGACTTGATAATGGCATGCAGATACGTGCAGCATACCAGACAGCCAACATGGATAAGATTGCCAAAAAGGACATGACTCGAGTTGTGTTTGCCAATTTGGACGGCACTTTCTCAAATATGGATGCAGCCCTAATCGACAATTATGAGACTATTAATAATAAGGGATTATCTTATTTCCAAGATGTAGATGTTCAGAAATTTTGTATAAATGCTAACAGAGCTGGCTACCAGATTGCACTGCATGCTGTTGGTGATGCTGCCTTCGAGCAGGCTGTCAATGCCATCGCAATGGCTTTGGAGGATTATCCTAGATATGATCATCGCCATGTGATACTTCATGGTAGTTTACCTACTGAGCAGGCACTAAAGACCTGTGCAAAATACAAGATAATGATATCTATGAAGCCTTCCATGTTATCTCATACTGACGGAGCGGAGGAGTTCCTTGAGAGCATGATAGGCAAGGAGCGACTTTCTAGAATTAATCCTCTTAGAACTATTGAGGATTTAGGCATAAAAGTGTGCTTTAATTCAGATGCACCAGCATCAGATCCAGACCCAATTCTTTGGATACATGATGCATGCAACAACAAAAATAAATCTCAGTCAGTTACTGTATATGAGGCACTTAGAATGGCCACATATAACGGAGCATTTTCTCTTTTCGATGAAAAGGAGAGGGGTTCTCTAGAAATGGGTAAGAGCTGCGATTTAACTATTCTTGATGCTAATCCATTTGATGTACCTGTGGATGAGATTAAGAATATCAACGTGGTAGATATGTATCTTAAGGGCAAGCCATATCAGCGTTCGAGAATGGGCTCTATGGCCACTATGTTAAGAGGTATGTTCCCACAATAATATGATTTGTATTTATGAGGCGCCCCTTTTATATTGAAGGAGCGCCTTTATTTCTTAATTAGGAAATAACAGGAGTTTTGCAAAGCAAAACTCCATTTTATAGGAGAATAATATGTCACTTTCCCTTATTATTGGAAATTCCGGCAGTGGAAAATCTACAAGCATCTATACTCGAATCATCAAAGAGTCTATGGAACACAAGGACAAAAATTTCCTGGTGATTGTACCAGAACAATACACCATGTCTACCCAGAGACTTCTAGTTTCAATGCATCCTAATAAATGTATTATGAATATTGATGTGCTTTCATTTAACCGACTGGCATATCGTGTTTTTGAGGAGCTTGGGGCGGCTGTTCATGCGGTTTTGGATGATACAGGCAAATCCCTTGTAATTAGAAAGCTTGTTGAAAATCATTTAAATGACCTTAGTGTTTTGAAAAATAACATTACCAGAGTCAGTTATATCACTCAGGTTAAATCATTGATTTCAGAGATGACTCAATACAACATTACGCCAGAAAAGCTAAAGGCAATGATTGATTCTCCTACAATGTCAGAGAGCTTTAAAAGAAAGGCTACGGATTTATCTGTATTATATAGCGCTTTTCTTGATTTTATAGATGGCAAATACGTCACCACAGAGTCAATTCTATCCACTTTAAATTCTATGATAGATGACTCTGATATAGTCTGCGATTCCACTGTGGTGTTAGATGGATTTACTGGATTTACTCCAATTCAGTATCAGCTGGTGGAGCATATGCTTAAGATCTGCTCGGAGGTGGCAGTTACTATTACAGCAGATGAGAGTACACCTCTCTTTGAAGATTTGGCTGATGATGAATTGTTTTCTATGTCATCAGAATTTGTTCGTAAGCTAAGTACCATTTCAAAAAGAGCTGGCGTAGAAATTAATGAACCATGTTACATTTCAGAGGATAATGGCTGGCTTAGCACCAATCCTGTCCTTAGTCACCTGGAGAATAATATTTTTAGAAACAAGACGAAGGTCTATGAGGGGGATGTAAATGACGCTATTAATCTTGTTAGTCTAAAAAACGCCAGAGAAGAATTAGAATTTGTTGCGATTAATATCAGCAGACTTGTAAGAGCAGGGATGCATTACAAGGATATAGCTGTTGTGGCTCCTGATTTGGAGCAGTATAGATATCTTGTTTCAGGGATTTGGTCAGATTACAATATCCCTTACTTTATTGATGCCAAAACTGAGATTTTGTTCCATCCAATGTCAGAAATGGTAGATTCTCTTTTTGACATAATCAGCAGAAATTTCAGATGCGAAGATGTATTTAGATTTTTAAGAACTGGCCTAACAGATTTATCATTCCAGGAGATTGATTATCTGGAAAACTACATTATTGCAACTGGCATTCGTGGAAAAAATAAATATTTTCACCCATTTGCAATTAGATCCAATTCATATAAAGAAGATGAGGATTTACTAAAAGTAAATGAAATTCGAGAAAAGTTTATAAAACCTTTTGTAGATTTTGAAGGGGCTGTGGGAAAAGAGGCAACTGTCCAGGATATAGCAAAGGCCCTATATAGATTTTTCCTTGCCTATGATGTGGAAAAAAAGATAAATGCCAGAGGCAAACTATACGAGGAAACTGATGCTGTCAAATCAAAAGAGTACAGCCAGATTTATCCTGTAATCATTGATATATTAGACAAAATGGTCTCTATATTAGGTGATGATGTAATGGACATGGAAGAGTTCCATGACATCTATGAGGCTGGCCTTTCTGCAGCATCTATAGGCGTTATACCTCCAGCTGCCGACAGTGTTATTTTGGGTGATATAGAAAGAACCAGATTATCAAATATCAAGGTGCTATTTTGCCTGGGAGCATCTGATGATTCCATTCCTAAAAAGGTGGAGAATGGCGGTATCCTTTCTCAGCTAGAGAGAGAGCAGCTACTTGATTTAGGATTTGAACTTGCGCCTTCTGATAGGCAAAAGTCATTTAGACAGCGATTCTATCTTTATTTGATGCTTACAAAGCCAAATGAAAAGCTTTTCCTTACTATGCCTCGAGTAGATGGTGCAGGCAAGGGCGTTAATCCATCATATCTAGTGGATGTGATTACCAAACTTTTCCCTGCAGTAAGCCTTAGGGAAGTAGAGGACTTTGACATTGCGGATAGGACTCTTGCGAAAAAAAGTAGCCTTAAGCTTTTGATAGAGCTTATCAATCGTATCAGCACATACGGAATTGAGAGTCTAGACGATAGAGAAAAAGAAGTATTTGTTTACTTAATCGACTGGGCGAAAAATGAGGAGTCTGTTGATTTTGATACATGCCTAAAAGCAGCCTTTTATGAGCATTCACCTGAAAAGGTAGATGAGGATATAATGCTGGCAGTCAACGAGGCATTTAATGAGGACGAGACAGTTTCTGGCTCTGTATCAAAATTTGAAGAATACAATGAATGCGGCTACAAATATTTTCTCACCTATGTTTTGAACCTTAAGGAAAGAGAAGAATTTGAGCTATCTAGTATTGACATGGGTAACTTTTACCATGAGGCTATTGAGCGCTATTCTGATAGCCTAAAGGCGGATGGTAAGAGCTTTAAGTCTGTTTCAAAAGAAGAGCGAGAAGCTTATATTGACATGGCTATAAATCAGACATTTGAAGCTATGGCAAAGGTAAACACTCTTGAGGATTCTACCCAGCGATACATAGTAGAATCTATGAAGGACACCTTAAGATATACGGTGGAGGTCATCACTACACAGATAAAAAGAGGAGAGTTTGAGCCAGCATTTTTTGAGGAGCCAATTCAAACATCTATTACAGATGATGTAAGTGGAGAGACTATCGCCAATTTAAAAGGCAAGGTAGACAGAATTGATATAGCAGGTGATGAGGATAAGGCGGTTAGAATTATTGACTATAAGTCTAGCGGCCACAAGTTGGATTTGAACGAATGCTACTATGGACTTTCTATGCAGCTGCCTATCTATATGGGAGTTGTTCTTGAAAAGTTAAAGGAGCGTTATCCAGATTCCAAGCTGCACTCATCAGCTATGCTTTACTATGAGATGGCCAACAAATATTTAGAGTCATCTAAAAATGCTTCCACTAGAGAAGAGGATAGACTTAAGCTTAGTAAGATGGAAGGACTTTTATCCTCTGATAAGGATGATTTGTATGCCAATGATTCTACTGTTGGTACGCTAGAGGGACAGACAGATAAGTCGTCCATTGTTCCTTATGCAATTAAAAAGGATGGTGATCTTGCTAAGACCACTAATGCCGTTAGTCGAGAGGATATGGAGACTGTTATTAAATACGGAGCATATACAGCCCAGCAGGCGGCTAAAGATATAATCGCCGGTAAATTTGATTGCACACCCGCTAGACTAGGGTCAATAGATGCATGTCGTTTCTGTAGATATAGGAGCGTCTGCCATTTCAATGAAAATGAGCAGGGATATGAAGTTAGAACTTTTGCAAAGCTAGAGGATAGAGACGAAGTCATTAGACTAATGAAGGAAAAGATGGAAGAAGGAGAGTAAAAGTGGCGTTAACTGAAGAACAGATTAAAGTTCGTGATACAAGAAAAAAGAATATGTTAGTAAGCGCTGCTGCTGGAAGTGGAAAGACATTTGTGCTGGTAGAGCGCATTATCTCAGAGATACTTGATGAGAAAAATGGCATTGATGTAGACCGTATTCTTGTGGTTACATTTACTACAGCCGCTGCTGCTGAAATGAAGGACAGGATTCGGGTGGCCATTGACAAGGCTGTGGCTGAAAAGGCAGACAATGGCAGGATTCGCTCTCAGGCAACACTTATTCACAATGCCCAGATTCGTACTATAGATAGCTTCTGTAACTGGGTGGTTAAGAATTATTTCTACGAGATAAATATGGATCCATCTTTCAGAGTCGGGACCGCAGGAGAGCTTAAGATGCTTTCTGATGAGGTGTTTTCTGAGTTGCTTTCAAAGCGACTTCAGGAAAATGAAGCTGACTTTAGACTGTTAGCTGATGCCTATATAGTAGGGCGCAATGTAGACACTCTAAAAAATATGATTTTTGAGCTTCATGCAAAGGCTACTAGTTTTGCATGGGTGGATGAATGGTACGATAATGCGCTTCGTATATACGATATTGATTCTATAGAAGCTCTTCAGGAATCTGACTTTATGAAGGCTTTACTTGACTACACTAATATGAGCTTGGATTCTATCATCGGAAGAATCAAAAGATTTTTAAGCTTATATACAGTGGACTGTGACTCGAAGGACAAGACCATTTTTTCAAATGAACTATCATACTTTACTGCTATTTATGACGCAGCTACCTACGAAGAAAAGAGAGTTTTATTTGATGGATTTGATCCAGAAAGATGGTCTAGCAAAAACACATCTCTTAATGAATATGAAGCACAGCAGGCAAAAGATTTTAGAGATTCATATAGAAAGTTGATTGAAAGCTTGAAGGCAGATTTTTTCAATTTGTCTGTTGAAGAGCTATTTGACAGCCTAATATTTGTGAAAAGACAGGCAGTAGCTCTCATAGATTTTGCCAGAGATTATTCAGATTCTTTGATGGCAGAAAAAAGAAAAAAGAATATTTTTGATTTCAATGACGTGGAGCATATGGCCCTTGAGATTCTTAGAAATAAGGAATCAAAAGACCATGAAAAGCGCCCAGTAGCACTAGAGCTTTGCCATCATTTCAAGGAAGTAATGGTAGATGAGTATCAGGACTCCAATGAATTGCAGGAGCAGATTCTTACTGCTGTTTCTTCTGACAATAATTATTTTACTGTTGGTGATGTCAAGCAGTCTATCTATGCATTTAGACAGGCTAGTCCACAGCTTTTTATAGATAAATTAAGCACCTATCCTCAGGATGATTCATCTGATTCAGTTCGAATTGATTTGGACAGTAATTTTAGAAGTAGAGGTGAGGTTTTACATTTTTGTAATCAGGTGTTTAGACCACTTATGCAACCTGATATGGGTGGTGTTATTTATGATGAAAAAGCCGCCCTTAAAGTTGGTGATGATACTTTCAAAGGGGACTCAAAAACATATGAGCCAGAGATTATTATAGCCACACAGAATTCTGAAGACATGGCTAGCATGGACATCGATAATGCAGATGAGCTAGAAGCTAGAGTGGTTGCCTCTCGAATTAAAAGACTTATAGCTGAAGGATTTCAGGTAAGTGACAAGGGAGCAGATGGCCGTACATTGCGTCCAATGAAACTATCGGATGTGGTTATTTTGATGCGTGCTACAACAGGCCACGCAGACAAATATATTAGTGTATTAAAAGACAGTGGAATTCCAGCATATGTTGCAGAAGAAAAAGGATTCTTTGAGCGAGAGGAGATAGAGACAGTTTTATCTATGCTTAAAATCATTGACAATCCATTTGATGATATTCCTCTTGCGGCAGTTTTGCATTCTCCTATGTTTGGATTTTCATCAAACAGATTGGCGCAGATTAGAGCTACAGATGGCAAGTCTCCTCTATATACATGCCTAAAAGAATTTTGTGAGAAACATTCTGCAGATGATGTGAGATATTTCCTTGATTCTCTTGAAAAGCATAGAAATGCAGCTGTGGATACACCTATTCATAAGATGATAGAAAGAGTCCTTGCGGATACAGGCTATGGTTTGTATGTCAGTGCACTACCTCTTGGCAAGATGGCTAGAGCAAATCTTGATAAGCTTATAGACGAGGCGGTAGCATTCGAGAGTACCAGCTTTAAGGGGCTGTCTAGATTTGTTAGCTATATAGAAGGGCTCAAGAGCTATGATGAGGATTTGGGAGTAGCCAAAACTGTAGGCGAAAATGACAATGCAGTCCGTATTATGACTATTCATAAGAGTAAGGGCCTTGAGTTCCCAGTTTGCTTTGTTTCTGGAATGGGAAGAGGATTCAAGGATGAGTCTGGCACATTTGCTTATGATAATTCCTTGGGACTTGCTCTTAATTATAGAGACCCAAAGGAACGCATTACTTTTAAAACCAGCTTTTACAATCTGATAAAGAAAAAAGTTAGTGCAAGCAGCAAGGGTGAGCTTTTGAGAATATTATATGTAGCCCTTACTCGTCCGGTGGACAAGCTTATAATTACTGCATCCATCAAGCCTACTTCAAAAAAGAGTGTGCCTGATATTATAGCTGACTATACAGCAAATGATACAATCCTTGATTACTATACAAAGGAAAAGGCTCAGTCATCAATTGAGCTTATTATTAGAGCGCTGAATGCCTCGGCAGCAGACTACAATAGAACAATTGTAGATTGCAGTCAGCTGTTTGTGCAGGAGGTTGAAAAATCTCTTGTGAAGGAACAGGCTCGCAGATTAATTGAAGAAATAAAATCCAAAAATTTAGAAGAGGATAATCCTATCGTAAATACGGTTTCGTTTGATTACGAAGGAAGTGCCGATAGCAAATACAAGAACAAATACTCCGTTTCAGAGATTAAACATCAGGCTATGGAGATGGCTTTTGAATTTAATGCAGATGCAGCTCCTGCATTTATACATACTGAAGATGAAGCGTATGTGCCACAGTTTATGATGAAGGAACTTACAGATACTTCTATTGATGCAGGGGACAAGGTTCCGGCAGGTGCCCTTTATGGTACAGCTATGCACAGATTTATGGAGTGCTTTGATTTTGCTAGAGAAGATTTTGCATTCTCATTTAAAGAGCAGTTATCATACATGACAAATGTTCATAGTCTGTCTGAGGATGAGCAAAAAAGAATTAATTATAAAAAGCTACAGGGATTTTTAAATGATGACATTGCAAATAGGATGAGTAAAGCTGCATTAAATGGCAAGCTCTATAAGGAAAAGCCTTTTGTGTACGGAAGCAACGGCAAGGAGCTATTTGGAGATGAATCATCAACAGATGAAATGCTTTTAGTGCAGGGTATCATCGACGTATTTTTCGAAGAAGATGACGGAATAGTACTTCTTGATTATAAGACTGATAGAGTGGACGAGGATAGTCAATTAGTGCTAAGATATGAAAAGCAATTGCAGCTATATAAGGCTGCCATTGAAAAAGCATATAATATACCAGTGAAGGAAGTGTTGTTATATTCCTTTGCATTGGAGAAAACGATAGGAGTTTAGTTATGTACGACAAGAAGACAGTGGAAGCATTTCTCAAAAATCAGCTTCAGCTTTTTCCTGAGACAGTAGTTGATACAGAAGAGGAGGCTGCAGAGTTTTTAGAGGATGTATGTGCAGTTGTTTGCAAAAATAAAAAAGAGGTTATTGAGTATCTTGAAGATGAGATGGATGTTACAGGGATGACAGAGGATGAAATTCTTTCATCTGAAGAAGTTTTTGCCATCGGCGATGGTAGATATCTCATCGTAGAGGGTTAGTTATGAAATTTATAAAAAGAATTACCGCATTCGTATTTACGATATGTCTTGCTGTTAGTTTTTCCGGATGCGCATATAAGGACACTACAATTTATTTTGATACATCAAGTGGACGCAGTACTGTGTTTAAAATTGGAGATATGAAGTGCTCTAAAAAGGAGGCTCTTGTATATCTTTTAAATGAAAAAAACATCTATGGTTCAGTTGATGGGGTCAATCTTTGGACTGAGGATTTTGATACTGAGACTATGACAGACTCTATCAAGGATTTGACTTTGGAGCATCTCACAAAGGTTTACGTTCTTAATCTTTATGCCCAGGAACATGAGATAGTACTTACTGATGATGAGAACAAGGCTTGTGAAGATGCAGCAGCTGAGTATTATGACTCCCTTTCTCGTGCAGAAAAATCATTTACTGGAGCCAAGAAAAAAGATATCAAAAATATGTATATACGATATGCTCTGGCAACAAAAGTTTACAACGAATTGATGGATTCTGTTGATGAGGAAGTATCGGAAGATGAAGCTCGTGTTATGGAAGCTTTTGTACTTTTTGTTTCCGATGAGTCAAAGGCGAAAGAAATCCAGGGCATGATAGATTACGGATATACCTTTGAACGTCTAGCATCAACTTACACTGAGCTTGATACATATCAGGTTACATTTGCAAGAGGCGAGTATCCTGAAGAAGTAGACAAGGTAGTTTTTAATCTTGATACAGAAGAAGTATCTGGCGCAATTGCTGCTGATAATGGCTTCTATTTCTTCCAGTGTTTGGATAAATACAATGAAGAATTATCAGAAGAAAATAAAGAAGTAATCATCGAAAAAAGAAGACAAAAAGTATTGGATGATATTGTTTCTGATCTAGAAGAAAAATATTTTTCTGACATGAATACAAAATTATGGGATGGTATTTCTTTCCCAGAAGATGCATCGGAATTAACCAGTGGAGCCTTCTTTGAAACACTAAATAAATATCTGAAAAATTAACCTAATTTAATATTATTTTTACAATAAACCATTAATATATCCTACAAATATTAGTTAATTGGTAGAAAATTACCACAATAGACTAGAAATAGTCGAACTAAATGACTATAATAAGTTTTGTACAAAATTATTTATTTTGTTTCAAAAAATAGGAGGGTATTAGAAATGGTTACTAGTGCAAAAATTACAGTTGACGACGTTAAGAAGTCAGCTGCTTCTGCAGCATCAGCAGTTAAGTCTGCAGCAGCAGAGGTTAAGAAGGAAGCTGCAACAGCTAAAAAGGCTGCTACAAAGACAGCGGCAAAAGCTAAGGCTACAGCTACAAAGAAAGCTACAGCAGCTAAGAAAACTGTTAAGAAAGCTACAGCTAAAAAAACTACAGCTAAAAAGAAAGTAGCTACTACAGCAGTTGTTCAGTATCAGGGACTTGAGTTCTCTGAGGCAGAGTGCTTAAAGAAAGCACAGTCAGCCTTCAAGAAGGATTATAAGGGAAAGACTCTTGAAGAGCTTAACATTTACATCAAGCCAGAGGAGCGCAAGATTTATTATGTAGCTAACAAAGATTGCGTTGGATCTGCAGATCTTTAAAATTTATTTAGGGTATTAATTTTAAATGTCGTAGCGCAGAGCTATACCGTATATGCGGTATAGCTCTTTTTTTCTTAATAGGAACTTTGTAATATCCTATTAATGAAAAATAATTCACTTCCTTGTAGAATCGTTTATAATAAAAAGAGATTTTTAATTGGAAGGATTTTTTATGAGTAAGGAATTATTAGAAAAGCTTCGCCGTTCTTATGAGGCTAATGAGTTTGTTAAGTACAATCACATCGTGATTGATGATATAGAAGTATCAGGAGCTACAGCTCATATAGATATTGTGCCTGAGACATTAAATGTTTTGGGAATAGCTCACGGTGGTGCACATTTTTCTCTGGCAGATACCTGTGCTGGTTATTCATCAAGGGCAGATGGAAGAGAGTATGTTACTCAGCAATCCAACTTTTATTTTCTTAAAGGTGCAAAATCAGGTAGAATTACTGCAAAGGGAAATGTCATAAAAAGAACTAGAAAGTTTTGCGTCGTAGATGTGGATGTGACTGATGATAGTGGTGAGCTAGTTAGTCGCGGTACATTTAATTATTACTGTGTTTCTGAGTAAAATATTATATAGAAAAGGAGAGTTAGATGAGTAGAAAAATTTTAGGTATTCTTTTAGCATGTGCTTTAGTTCTTGCAGGATGTGGTAATACAAATCCTACTGGGGATTCATCTCAGCCTAGTGAGAGCCAATCTGGTGAGTCTCAGTCCGATGGGGCAAAGCCAGAGGATGCGACAGGTGATGTAGTAGAGTATTCAAATGACCTGTTTAAAATCACGTTGCCAACTGAACTAGCAGACCTTGCAGAGGTAGAGACAGATTCTGACAAGATGTACATTTATTATAAAGAGGCAAAAGATGCTGGATTTTCCGGATTAGCATTTATGGTATGGGCTGCTGGTAGTCCTAGCGATTATGCAGGTGGGCCATATGAAAAAGTGGGCGAACTATCTAGCGAAAATGGCGATATATACAATGTTGTAAAGGGCTATGCCACAGAGGTTCAGTGGGATTATAATGAGCCTGATATGCCAGAGGGCTTTGCTAAGCTCTACGATGCTGCAGATTCAGTAGTAGAATCCTTAGAAGGAATTAATGGATATACATATACCTATGAAGCTGGTACAAAAGGTGAGGACTTATACAACACAGTATTATCTGAGTATGTAAAAGCAGTTAATGACAAATGGGATGCTACAAAGCTTGAAGAAAAAAAAATGAGTCCTGAATTCGCATATGCGATACATGAAATGGACAATCCACTTGAGCATATCGGATATGCGTATAAAGACATTAATATAGATGGTGTGGATGAGCTTTTTGTAGGCATAATCTATGACGATGATGAATTGCCGGGAGCAATCTATGATATCTATACAATCGTAGACAATAAACCTGCTCTTGTAGTTAGCGGCACAGCTAGAAATAGATATTACAATTTTGATAATCATTTTATTTCTAATGTATGGTCAGGTGGCGCTGGTTTATATGGTATAGGCATATACAATCTAGAGTCCAATTCAACTGAAATGATTTATCAATTTGGATATAAGTGTGATTACTATGAAAATGAGGATGGCGTATGGTATAAAACATACGACGGTGAGGAGTATGAGGCTGCGACAGATGAAGAGATAGAAGCAGCAGAAAAATTGGAAGAGAAAAATGTAATGTTTGATTACACTCCTCTTGCAGATAATGAGGATGCCATCGAGGCAGCAAATTTATAATAAAAATAATCGTTGTTAGCACTCTTGTTAAAAGAGTGCTAATTTTTTATTGACTTCTTATTTTTGCAGTATTATCATATATTTCAGTGAGAATAAAAGCTGTAGATAACAAGCTCTAATAATTCTTAAGCCAATCATTTTAGGCGAGCGGAGAAATATTAGGATTGTCAGCATAACAGCTAATATCAAAGGAGTGACATATAATGGGAAACAAAAAAGGTAGTTTATCTATTACAAGCGAAAATATTTTTCCAGTGATTAAGAAATGGTTATACTCTGATCACGACATTTTCTATAGAGAGCTTATCTCCAATGGTTGCGATGCTATTACAAAGCTTAAGAAGCTTGATATGATGGGAGAGTATTCACTTCCACTTGACTATAAGGCAAAGATTCAGGTAGTTGTCAGCCCTGAGGATAAGACACTTACATTCATTGATAATGGTCTTGGTATGACAGCTGACGAGGTAGATGAGTACATTAACCAGATTGCATTCTCTGGTGCAACAGACTTCCTTGAGAAGTACAAGGACAAGGCAGACAGCGACCAGATTATTGGTCACTTTGGTCTTGGATTCTACTCAGCATTTATGGTAGCTGACGAGGTTCACATCGATACACTTTCATACAAGGATGGAGCTACAGCAGTTCACTGGGAGTGTGATGGCGGTACAGAGTTCGAGATGAGCGATGGCGAGTGGGACCAGGTTGGTACCAAGATCACATTATTCTTAAATGAGGATTGCCTTGAGTTTGCTAACGAGTACAGAGCTCGTGAGGTTATCACAAAGTACTGCTCATTTATGCCTACTGAGATTTTCCTTTCTAAGAAGGATGCTCCAGAAGAATACGAGACAATCGACGTAGCTGACAAGAGAGACACTGACAAGGTAATCGAGGAGATTCACGAGGAAGCTAAGTTCGAGGAGAAGGAAAATGAAAATGGTGAGAAGGAGCAGGTAGAGGTTTCTCCTGCCAAGGACAAGCTCAAGATTGTTAAGCGTCCAGTTCCTCTCAATGAGACACATCCACTTTGGACTAAGAATCCATCTGAGTGTACAGATGATGATTACAAGGCATTTTACAGAGATGTATTCCATGACTATAAGGAGCCACTTTTCTGGATTCACCTTAACATGGATTATCCATTCAATCTCAAGGGTATCTTATATTTCCCTAAGATTAATACAGAGTATGATTCTATCGAAGGTACAATCAAGCTCTATAACAATCAGGTATTCATCGCTGACAATATCAAGGAAGTTATCCCTGAGTTCTTGATGCTTCTTAAGGGAGTTATCGATTGTCCAGACCTTCCTCTTAACGTATCACGTTCTGCACTTCAGAATGATGGATTCGTTACAAAGATTTCTGAGTACATCACTAAGAAGGTAGCTGACAAGCTTACTGGTATGTGCAAGACTGAGAAAGAGTCATATGAGAAATATTGGGATGACATTGCTCCATTCATCAAGTTTGGTTGCTTAAAGGATACAAAGTTCTGCGATAAGATGAACGATTACATCTTATTCAAGGATATTAATGATAAGTACACTACACTTCCAGAGCTTCTTGTTGAGGAAGAGGAGAAAGCTACTGATGAGAATGGCGAGGCTGTTGATGCAGAGGTTGTGGATGACAACAAGGATGCAGATGCGGCTAATAATGAGCCGGAGGACAAGAGAAAGACAGTTTACTATGTAACTGATGTTGCTCAGCAGGGCCAGTATATTAATATGTTCAAGGAGCAGGGCATGAATGCCGTTATCCTTGACCATGCTATTGATACTTCATTCATCACTCAGCTTGAGCAGCGCAATGAGAACTACAAGTTCTGCCGTATCGATGCTGATGTAACAGATTCTATGGTTGAAGAGACTGCAGAGGATGAACTTAAGTCAGAGACAGAGACTCTTACTGAGGTATTTAGAAAGGCACTTAATAACCAGGGACTTGAGGTCAAGGTAGAAAAGTTCAAAAATAAGGACCTTTCATCTATGATTACTGTTTCAGAAGAGAGCCGCCGTATGCAGGATATGATGAAGATGTATGCTATGGGTGGCATGGATATGAGCATGTTTGGCTCAGCTTCAGAGACACTTGTTTTAAATGCTAACAATGATTTAGTCCAGTACATCCTTAACAATAAGGATGGTGAGAATGTAGATGTATTTGCAGCTCAGCTTTATGATTTAGCAAAGATTGCCAATGCGCCACTTTCTCCAGAGGCAATGACAGAATTTGTTGCTCGTTCTAATAAAATAATGATGTTATTAGCTAAATAATGCATGAAAGCAAACTTGCAACTTTACACAGCGGCAGACGTAATTGTCTGCCGTTGTTTTATTATTTTGTGGATAACTTGATATTGTGCAGAATATTTCCCCTATATGTGTATAAATTGTGAAATAATTGTTGTAAAAGTATGTTTAATGCTATATATTAGAAGTGGTGGTAGTTTCTCAGTGGGGAATTATTGCTAATACGGGGAGACGAAAGTGGGGAAATTTATGGCTGCATCTAGTGCAAAGAAGTGGTGGAAGAACGCTATAATTTACCAAATCTATCCCAGAACCTTCTGCGATAGCAATGGTGATAATATTGGTGATATTCCAGGTATAATTTCAAAATTACATTATCTAAAAGAATTAGGAGTCGATGTAATTGCATTGGGTCCGATTTTTCCAAGCCCACGTCATGACAGTGGTTATGATACATCAGATTTCAGGGCGATTGATCCAGATTTAGGCACAATGGAAGATTTAGAGAGACTGCTTAGCCGTGCTAAGAGAGTCGGAATAAAGGTAATGATGGATATGTGCATTGCCAGCACTTCTGACGAGCATTGGTGGTTCAAGAAGGCTTTAGAAGGCGATGAAAAATATATAAATTATTACTATTTAAGCGCATATAAGAGAAATAATTGGCGAGGTCTTAGGAGTCGCAGTGCATGGAATAAAGCTGAAAATGGTCAGTGGTATCTTAGCATAATGGGAAAGAATCAGCCTGATTTGAATTGGAGCAATCCTGATGTGTATGAAGAAATTGCTGATGCTATGCGATTTTGGCTAGATAAGGGTATTGCAGGCTTTAGGCTTGATACTATGAATATTATCTACAAGAATTCAATGGCTGATGGCGGATTTAATATATTTGTTAAGGGTGGAGAGCACTATCTTTATACCAAGGGCTGTCGAGATATAATTAAGAGATTAAATAAGGATGTTTGGTCAAAATATAAATGTTTTGTTATTGGCGAGGGAACATCTATATTCCCAGATGATTCGAAACACTTCTGTGAGGATGGTCTTGATGCAATATTCTTCTGCGGTCGAATAGACTCAGAAAGCAAAAAGGTTCAAAAGCTTCAGGCTCGTCGAAATAATAGAAAGCTTATTAAGTTAGTAGACAAGGGTCAGCATACTCTTGAGACGCCTATTAATTACGTTGAAACAGGAGATTCTACCAGCTTTGCCAAGTACTTTGGCAATGACAAGGTAAACTGTTTGAATTTCGCTAAGGTATATACAGGAATGCATCTTTCCCTAGTGGGGATTCCGTTTATTAATGATGGCGAATATTGTAGAGACCCAAAGGTGGAAGAAGACCCTACTAGTTTATACACTTTCACATCTAAGATGATTGAATTTAGAAAGAATTCAAAAGCTTTATCCGAAGGAGTATACCATAGAGTTGCTGCACCTTATGATGTTTTGATTTTTACCCGTGAGGCAAAAGAAGAGAGACTCTATGTCTATTGCAATCTTACTCCATCAAGGAGACAGGTAGAATTCTATGGAGATAGAATAGTTTTCAGTACTTATGATTTAGACAGTGCGGAGCCATTCTTCCTAAAGCCTTATGAATTCCGCATAATAGCATCAAATATTTAAACAAAATAAATGCTCTGTTAAGCAACACGCCTAACAGAGCTTATTTTTTACTATGAATTTGATAATCGCCTATGCTTCTTTAAGATTTTTGTTGGCTGTAGAAAGCATAAGCTTGATACGGTTAAGCTGATTTACCTCTGATGCACCTGGATCATAGTCGATTGCTACGATATTAGCATCTGGATGCTCATGGCGGATACGCTTGATTACACCCTTGCCAACAACGTGGTTAGGTAAGCATCCAAATGGCTGGATACATACGATGTTGCTAGCACCATTTTCGATAAGCTCTAGCATCTCGCCTGTAAGGAACCAACCCTCACCAGTCTGGTTACCAATAGATACGATTTCCTTTGCGGCATCTGCAGTATTGGTAATGTAAGCTGGAGCAGTAAATCTCTTTGATTTGTTGAACTCGTCTCTTGCAGCACTTCTAAGCCACTCAAAGAATTTGATTCCCATGTTGCACAAGAACTTAGTTTTCTTGCTTGAACCAAGATTCTCTTCCTTGAAGTTAGCGTTGTAGAAACTGTAAAGAAGGAAGTCTGTTAAATCTGGAACAACAGCCTCAGCACCTTCCTGCTCAAGAAGCTCAGCTAAGTTGTTGTTGGCAGCTGGAAGGAACTTAACAAGAATCTCTCCAACAATACCTACTCTTGGCTTAACAAGGCCCTCGATGATTGGAAGATTATCAAAATCTCTAATCATTTCACGGCAAAGCTTCTTAAACTTTCTATGAGAAAGCATCTTTTTATTAGAAACAAATTCGGTAACTTTCTTTCTCCACTTATCATGAAGCTCATTTGTAGAGCCTGGAACTGCCTCGTATGGACGGATTCTGTATACACATCTAAGGAGGATATCTCCAAAGATTAGAGCATAGAAACCATGCTGTAAAAGGCTAAATGAAAGCTTAAATCCTGGGTTCTTCTCTAAACCGCTAAGGTTGAGAGAGATAACAGGTACATCTGGATATCCTGCCTTGGCAAGTGCACGACGGATGAATCCAATGTAGTTGGAAGCACGACATCCACCACCTGTCTGAGAAATCATAAGAGCAGTGTGCTTCATATCGAACTTGCCTGTATTAATAGCAGCCATAAGCTGACCAATTACCATAAGTGAAGGATAGCAAGCATCGTTGTTAACGTACTTAAGTCCCTCGTCTACACATGTACGTGTAGGAATATTTGGTACCACTAGATTGTAACCGGCAGCGTTAAATGCTGGCTCAATCAAATCAAAGTGGATAGGAGACATCTGTGGACAGAGAATTGTGTATTTCTCCTTCATCTCCTCTGTAAATATAACGCGGTCATAGCTTGCAGGTACGATTTCGCGAGTATCCTTTTTCTTTTTCTTGACGCGAAGTGCAGCAAGAAGAGAACGGATACGGATACGAGCAGCACCTAAGTTGTTAACCTCGTCGATTTTAAGGCAGGTGTAAATCTTGCCTGAGTTTGTAAGAATATCAGCAACCTGATCAGTTGTAACAGCATCAAGTCCGCAACCAAATGAATTGAGCTGGATTAAATCAAGGTTGTCATGCTTTTTAACGTAGTTAGCAGCAGCATACATACGTGAATGGAACATCCACTGATCCATTACGATAAGAGGTCTTTCTACTTCTCCAAGATTTGAGATAGAATCCTCAGTTAAAACTGCAATACCATAGCTATTTATAAGCTCAGGAATACCATGATTGATCTCAGGGTCTACGTGGTATGGACGACCGGCAAGTACAATACCGTGCTTTCCAGTCTCCTCCAGATATTTGAGAACTTCCTGACCCTTAGCATACATATCATTTCTGAAATTCTCCTGCTCTAACCAAGCGGCGTGAGCAGCATTTCTAACCTCAATAGCACCGATATTAAACTCATCAGCAAATACCTTTACAAGCTGATTTGTAAGAATATCCTCACTTGAAAATGCCATAAATGGATTAAGGAAACGAACCTTTCCTGATGTAATCTCATCCACATTGTTTTTAATATTTTCAGCGTATGAAGTAACGATAGGGCAGTTGTAGTGGTTGTTTGAATCAGGAAATTCATTTCTCTCGTATGGAACACATGGGTAGAAAATGAAATCTACATTCCCTTCATTAATAAGCCACTGTACATGACCGTGAGCCATCTTAGCTGGGTAACACTCTGACTCAGATGGGATAGACTCGATTCCAAGCTCATATACCTTGCGGTTAGAACGAGGAGAGAGAACAACTCTGAATCCAAGTTTCTTAAAGAATGTAGCCCAATAAGGATAATTCTCATAGAGATTCAATACTCTAGGGATACCTACAGTACCACGAGTGCATTCCTCTTCTGAAAGTGGCTCGTACTCAAATAATCTATTGTATTTGTAATCGTAAAGATTAGGAATATTCTCTTTGTTTTTAACTCCACCTGCACCCTTTTCACAACGGTTTCCAGTGATGAATGAACGTCCGCCTGAGAATCTGTTAATTGTAAGGAGACAGTGGTTAACACATCCCTGGCAACGAGTGAGCTTAGTATCAAATGTAAGATTGTTAATCTCATCGATTCCAAGTGTTGTAGTTGTAGGATTCTCCTCGTAGCGCTCCTTAGCAATAAGAGCACAACCGAAGGCACCCATGATACCTGCAATATCAGGACGAACTACGTCGACACCTGCTACCTTTTCAAGGGAGCGAAGTACCGCATCATTGTAGAATGTACCACCCTGAACAACGATATTCTTACCAAGCTCTGAAGCATCAGAAAGCTTGATTACCTTAAATAATGCATTTTTAATAACAGAGTAAGCAAGACCAGATGAGATATCAGCAACTGATGCGCCTTCCTTTTGAGCCTGCTTAACTTTTGAATTCATAAATACAGTACAGCGTGTACCAAGATCGATTGGATTAAGTGCAAAAAGCGCTTCTTCTGCAAAATCCTGAACACTAAAATCAAGAGATTTTGCAAATGTCTCGATGAAGGAACCACAACCTGAAGAACATGCTTCGTTAAGCTGTACACTGTCAACTACTCCGTTTTTGATGCGGATACACTTCATATCCTGACCACCGATATCAAGAATACAGTCAACATCTGGATTGAAGAATGCAGCTGCATAGTAGTGGGCAATAGTCTCTACCTCACCGTCATCAAGCTGAAGGGCGGCCTTTAAAAGTGCCTCGCCGTAGCCTGTTGAGCATGAGTGAACGATGTGAGTATCCTCTGGCATAATAGAGTAGATTTCCTTGAGTGCCTTAAGAGATGTGGCAAGTGGACTACCATTATTGCTAGAGTAGAATGAATATAATAGCTTGCCATCGTCACCTACAACTGCAAGTTTTGTAGTTGTAGAACCGGCGTCGATTCCAAGATATACATTACCGTGATAATTAGCTAAGTCACCCTTTTCTACCTGAGCCTTAGCATGTCTATCCTTGAACTGTCTGAAGTCTTCCTCAGACTCGAAAAGTGGCTCAAGTCTGGCAACCTCAAAGTCCATCTTAATACCCTCAGAGAGCTTGTCGATAAGCTGATCCATAGGCATTGTTGATTCTTCTTTTGAATTAAGAGCAGAACCGATTGCAGCGAAAAGATGAGAGTTGTCAAGCAAGATTGCGTGCTCATCATCTAACTTAAGAGTGCGAATGAATGCCTCTCTAAGCTGGTCAAGGAAATGAAGTGGACCACCTAAGAAAGCTACGTGACCTCTGATAGGCTTACCACAGGCAAGACCAGAAATAGTCTGGTTAACAACAGCCTGGAAAATAGAAGCTGAAAGGTCTTCCTTAGAAGCTCCCTCGTTGATAAGTGGCTGAATATCAGTCTTGGCAAATACACCGCAACGAGCAGCGATAGGATAAATAGCCTTGTAGTCCTTGGCATATGTATTAAGACCAGGTGCATCTGTCTGAAGCAAAGAGGCCATCTGATCGATAAATGAACCTGTACCACCTGCACAGATACCATTCATTCTCTGCTCTACATTACCATTTTCAAAATATATAATCTTTGCATCCTCACCACCTAGCTCAATAGCTACATCTGTCTGTGGTGCGTAGAAAGTAAGTGATGTGGAAACTGCTATAACTTCCTGAACAAACTCAACTCCAAGATGCTTAGCAAGTGTAAGACCACCTGAACCGGTAATCATAGGCTTGACATCTATTGTGCCAAGTTTTGATTTTGCCTGTGTCAACAGGTCTGTAAGAGTCTGCTGGATGTTGGCAAAGTGTCTCTGATAATCTGAGAATAAAATTTTGTTGTCATCATCTAAAACAGCTATTTTAACAGTTGTTGATCCGATGTCGATTCCGAGTTTGAATAAATTGTTTTTCATAATTGTGATTATTCTTTCCTTATTAAATACATTTTTCCAACTTTACGTATTATAAATGTACTGTAGGAAAATAACAATAAACAAAATATTAAATTTGTTAAGATTGGGCTTGCATAATTATGTAAATAGTTGTATAGTTTTTCACAAGACAAAGGCGTCTAAAGAAATTCCCGAAGTGGGAGTTTCTTTAGGCGCCTTTTTTCGTGCATATAAATATGCCGTTTAGAGATACATTTAAGTGGAAGGAGTAGCAAACATGGATAATCAACAGATGGGATTGTATAGTCCCGAGTTTGAGCACGACAACTGTGGTATCGGAGCCGTGGTTTCCATCAAAGGAATCAAGACTCACCAGACAGTTTCTGATGCTCTGAAAATTGTAGAGAACCTTGAGCATAGAGCTGGTAAAGATGCTCTTGGTGAGACTGGAGATGGAGTAGGTATTTTACTTCAGATTTCCCATAAATTCTTTTCTAAGGTAACTAAGGAAATTGGAATTTCCATTGGTGGTGAGAGAGATTACGGCGTTGGTATGTTTTTCTTCCCTGGTGAGGAGTTGAAGAGAAAACAGGCCATGAAGATGTTTGAAATCATCGTGGAAAAGGAGAATCTTCAGTTCTTAGGTTGGAGACAGGTTCCTACAAAGCCAGAGATTTTAGGTAAGGCGGCTGTTGATTGCATGCCAACAATATATCAGGCTTTTATTAAAAGACCTGCAAATTGTAGTAAGGGACTTGATTTCGATAGAAAGCTTTATGTGGCTCGTCGTGTATTTGAGCAAACAGCAGAGGATACCTATGTAGCTTCTCTTTCAAGCAGAACTATCGTATATAAAGGAATGTTCCTTGTAAATCAGCTTAGACTTTTCTTTGCAGACTTACATGATGAGGATTACGAGTCAGCTATTGCTACAGTACATTCTCGTTTTTCTACTAATACAAATCCATCATGGGAGAGAGCCCATCCAAACCGCTTTATTGTACATAACGGTGAGATTAATACAATTAAGGGTAATGCTGATAAGATGCTCTCTCGTGAGGAGACAATGGTTTCTCAGGTTCTTGAGCCAGAGATGTCAAAAATTACACCAGTATGCAATCAGGCTGGTTCCGATTCAGCCATGCTTGATAATGCCCTGGAGTTCTTAGTAATGAATGGCATGCCACTTCCTCTTGCAGTTATGATTACTATTCCTGAACCATGGGTAAAAAATAAGGCAATGGATCAAGCTAGACGTGACTTCTATCAGTACTACTCAACAATGATGGAGCCATGGGATGGACCAGCATCTATTCTTTTCTCTGACGGCGATATTATGGGTGCAGTCCTTGATAGAAACGGACTTCGTCCATCTAGATATTACATTACAAATGACGACTATCTTATCCTTTCTTCAGAGGTTGGTGTGCTTCCAATTCCTGAGAGCAGAATTAAATTAAAGGATAGATTAAAGCCAGGCAAGATGCTTCTTGTTGATACAGTTGAGGGTAGACTTATTGATGACAATGAGTTAAAGGCTACATATGCAGCTAGACAGCCTTACGGTCAGTGGCTTGATGCTAATCTTGCTCATTTGGCAGATATTAAGATTCCTAATGAGTCTGTTCCAAAATATTCTCCAGAGGAGAGAGACAGACTTCAAAAGGCCTTTGGATATTCTTATGAGGAAATCAAAGATTCAATCCTTCCAATGGCATTAAATGGTGGTGAAAATACTGGCGCAATGGGTATCGATGTACCTCTTGCTGTTCTTTCAGAGAATCACCAGCCACTATTTAACTACTTTAAGCAGCTTTTTGCCCAGGTAACAAATCCACCAATCGACTCTATTCGTGAGGAGATTGTTACAGCTACAACTATATATCTTGGTACAGCTGGAAATGTATTAGAGGAAAAGGAAGAAAACTGTAATATGTTACAGATTAATAATCCTATCCTTACAGTAACTGATTTGATGAAAATCAAGTCAATGAATGTTCCAGGTATCCATGCAGAAACAGTACCTATCACATATTACAAGAACACTTCTCTTGAGAAGGCTATCGACCATCTTTTTGTAGAGGTAGATAGAGTGAATCGTGAGGGAGCCAACATCATCATCCTTTCTGATAGAGGTGTAGATGAAAATCATGTTGCAATTCCATCACTTCTTGCTGTTGCTGCAGTTCAGCACCATTTGGTACAGACCAAAAAGAGAACTAGCCTTTCAGTGATTTTGGAGTCAGGTGAGCCACGTGAAGTTCATCACTTTGCAACTCTTTTAGGCTATGGTGCATCTGCTATCAATCCATATTTAGCTCAGGAGACAATTGGCGAGCTCATTGAAAAGGGGCAGCTTAAAAAGGATGTTCACGCAGCTATTGATGCATACAATGAGGCAGTTATTTCTGGTATCATCAAGATTGCATCTAAGATGGGTATTTCAACAGTACAGTCTTATCAGGGTGCCAAGATTTTTGAGGCTATCGGTATTAGCTCAGATGTTATTGATAAATATTTTACTGGCACAATCAGCCGTATCGGTGGAATCACAATAGAGGATATTCAGGCTGATGTGGAGATGCAGCATTCAAAGGCATTTGATCCACTTGGATTATCTGTGGATGAGACACTTGATTCTAGAGGTCAGCACAAGATGCGCTCAGGTGCAGAGGAGCATCTATACAATCCAGCTACAATTCACCTGCTTCAGCTTTCTACTAGAACAGGTGACTACAATACATTTAAGGAATACACAGCCCTTGTGAATAAAGAGGATGCTGTGAGAAATCTTCGTGGATTAATCGACTTTAAATATCCAAAGAAGGGCATAAGTATTGATGAAGTTGAGTCTGTTGACTCAATTGTAAAGAGATTTAAAACAGGTGCCATGAGTTATGGTTCTATCTCAAAAGAGGCTCATGAGACTATGGCAATTGCCATGAATATTCTTCAGGGTAAGTCTAACTCTGGTGAAGGTGGCGAGGAGGAAAGCCGCTATACAGTTGGCCCAGACGGACTTAATCGTTGTTCTGCAATCAAGCAGGTAGCATCAGGTCGATTTGGTGTTACTAGCAGATATTTGGTTAGCGCAAAGGAAATCCAGATTAAGATGGCTCAGGGTGCAAAGCCAGGTGAGGGTGGTCATCTTCCAGGAAAGAAGGTATATCCATGGATTGCAAAGACTAGACTTTCAACTCCAGGTGTAGCTCTTATTTCTCCACCACCTCATCACGATATCTACTCTATTGAGGATTTGGCAGAGCTTATTTACGACCTTAAAAATGCAAATAAGGATGCTCGTATTTCTGTAAAGCTTGTATCAGAAGCAGGTGTTGGAACTATTGCCTCTGGTGTTGCAAAAGCAGGTGCTCAGGTAATTCTTATTTCAGGCTACGATGGAGGAACTGGTGCAGCTCCTAAGTCATCTATTCACAATGCAGGCCTTCCATGGGAGTTAGGACTTGCTGAGGCTCATCAGACACTTGCCATGAATGGACTTAGAAATAAGGTTGTTATCGAAACAGACGGTAAGCTTATGAGCGGACGAGACGTGGCTATTGCCTGCGCACTTGGTGCAGAGGAATTTGGATTTGCTACAGCTCCACTTGTAACTATGGGCTGTGTAATGATGCGTGTATGTAATCTTGATACATGTCCTGTAGGCGTAGCTACTCAGAATCCAGAGCTTAGAAAGCGTTTTGCTGGTAAGCCAGAGTATGTAGTTAACTTTATGAGATTTATCGCTCAGGAGCTTAGAGAATACATGGCAGAGCTTGGCTGCAAGACTGTAGATGAGCTTTGCGGTAGATATGACCTTCTGAAGCTTAAGGATGTTGATGAAAGCAAGCGCATGGGCAAGGTTGATTTGTCTGCAGTTGTATCTAATCCACATCCATATGAGAAGATTGAGTACAACAAGAAAAATGTATTCAACTTTGAATTAGAGAAGACAGTAGATGAGAAGGTTCTTTTAAAAGAGCTTAAAAAGGCTATTTCATCAGGTGCTAAGGGTGAGGTTGACGTTCAGGTTTCAAATGTGGACAGATCCCTTGGAACACTTTTAGGTGCACAGCTTACCCGTCAGTATGGTGAGACTCTTGAGGAGGATAGCTATGTTGTAAATTGCCATGGTGCAGGTGGTCAGTCATTTGGTGCTTTTGTACCTAAGGGACTTACACTTAAGCTTGAGGGTGATTCTAACGACTACTTCGGTAAGGGACTTTCAGGTGGAAAGCTTGTAGTTTACCCTTCTAAGGATGCCACATACAAGCAGGATGAGAATATCATCATCGGTAATGTTGCTCTCTATGGAGCTACATCAGGAAAGGCGTTTATAAATGGTGTGGCAGGCGAGCGTTTTGCAGTTCGTAATTCCGGAGCAACAGCAGTAGTAGAAGGCTGTGGTGACCATGGTTGCGAGTATATGACAGGTGGTAGAGTTGTTGTTCTTGGTACAACCGGCAAGAACTTTGCTGCAGGTATGTCAGGTGGTATCGCCTATGTACTTGATGAGGATGCCACTTTGTACAAGAGACTCAATAAGTCTATGGTTAGCCTTGAAACTGTTACAGACAAATATGATGTTCTTGAGCTTAAGAGCATTATTGCAGAGCACGTGGCAGCAACTGGCTCTGTAAAGGGCAAGGAAATCTATGATAATTTCAGTGATTATCTGCCTAAGTTTAAGCGAATAGTGCCATTTGATTACAAGTTAATGATGCAGACCATTGTCCAAATGGAGGAAAAGGGATTGTCATCAGAGCAGGCACAGATTGAAGCGTTTAATCTTTTGATGGGAAGGAGATAGTCATGGGAAAAGCAACTGGATTTTTAGAATATGACCGTGTAGAGGCTGAGGCATTCAGCCCTCTTGAGAGAATTAAAAACTTTAATGAATTTCATCTTCCTCTCAGTGAGGAGGAGCAAAAAAGACAGGGTGCCCGCTGCATGGACTGTGGCGTACCATTCTGTCAGTCAGGTATGACAATAAAGGGCATGACATCAGGTTGCCCGCTGAACAACCTTATTCCTGAGTGGAATGAGCTTGTTTATCAGGGAAATTATGACTTGGCTTATAAGCGTCTTCATAAGACTAGCAACTTCCCTGAATTCACATGTAGAGTATGTCCAGCTCTCTGTGAGAAGGCTTGTACATGTGGTCTTAATGGTGATGCAGTATCCACAAAGGAAAATGAAAAAGCAATTATTGAGTATGCTTATGCAAATGGTTTAGCAGATGCAAAGCCACCAAAGGTAAGAACTGGAAAAACTGTTGCAGTTATTGGTTCTGGCCCTTCTGGTCTTGCTGTAGCTGACCAGCTTAACCGCCGTGGACACCAGGTTACTGTCTATGAGAGAAATGACAAGGTAGGCGGATTGCTTCGCTATGGCATTCCAAACATGAAGCTTGAAAAGCAGATTATAGACCGTAAGATCAAAATCATGGAGGAGGAAGGCGTTAGCTTTATCGTAAATGCGGATGTTGGAGCAGATGTGAAGGCAGCTGATTTGGTAAAGAAGTATGATGCAGTAGTATTGTGCTGTGGTTCTTCAAATCCTCGTGATATTGACGCTGTAGGAAGAAAGGAAGCCAAGGATATTTACTTTGCTGTGGATTTCCTTACCTCTACAACAAAATGCCTCTGGGCTAATGATATGCAGCTTGTAGATGGCCAGTATATTTCAGCCAAGGGTAAGGATGTAATTATCATTGGTGGTGGTGACACAGGAAATGACTGTGTTGGTACATCCATTCGTCACGGCTGTAAGTCTGTAACACAGCTTGAGATGATGCCGAAGGCTCCAGATGTAAGAGCTGAGACTAATCCATGGCCTCAGTGGCCACTTGTCTGCAAGACAGACTATGGTCAGGAGGAGGCTATTGCCAAATTTGGTCACGACCCACGTGTATACACAACTACAGCCAAGGAATTTAAGACAGATAAAAATGGCAACTTAAAATCAGCTGTACTTGTATCTCTTGAGTCAAAGGTAGACAAGAAGAGTGGACGTAGAATGATGGTGCCAGTAGAGGGTACAGAGAAGGAAGTGCCATGCCAGCTTTGTCTAATTGCAGCAGGATTTTTAGGCTCACAGAAATATGTCACAGATGCTTTCAAGGTAGGTCTTGATGCTCGTACTAATGTGGCATCCATAAGCGGGGATTCATTTGCTACAAACGTGAAAAAGGTATTTACTGCAGGAGATATGCATACAGGTCAGTCCCTTGTTGTAAAAGCTATTCGCCAGGGCCGCGACTGCGCCCGCGAGGTGGATGAATATTTAATGGGTTACACCAATCTATAAACCCCCATTGTGGCTTATTTGGCGTAAATATTTTGTGGCTATTTTGATAAGTATTTTTTTGTAGCTAACAATCTCTACATACTCTGGACAATCACATTAGTGATGGGAAGAGTATTGTAGGATTGTTAGCGTAACAAAAAAACGTGAAATTAAAAATTTTAAAAAAGTAGTTGACAAGGAATTGTCAAAGGAATATTATTCTAGACAAATATTAATCAATGGAACGACAAAGGCGTCGGAAATGATACTACAAAGTATCGTTTTCGACGCCTTTTTTGTTTTATAAAAAAACTGGGAAGGAAAAAGAAGTATGTGTTCAATAATGGCGTTAAGTAAATGCCACATTTCCATGAAGGAATTTGAAGAGGCATTTTCTAAGACAGTTTCTAGAGGGCCGGATATGCAAAAGGTCATTCAGGTGAGTGATTCGGTTCTTGGATTTCAAAGATTGTCAATTATGGGATTGACTGAAGCTGGAATGCAGCCTTTTGAATTGGATGGCAATTATGCCATATGCAATGGTGAGTTGTATGGATTCAAAAAGGTGAGAGAAGAGTTGAAAGCAGATGGCTATAAATTCTTCAGCGATAGCGACTGCGAAATCATTTTACCAATGTATCGTAAATACGGAACAGAAATGTTTAATATGCTTGATGCAGAATATGCAATGGTTATTTACGACAAGGATGCAGATGATTTGCTAGCAGCAAGAGATCCAATAGGAATCAGACCTTTGTTTTATGGTTATGACAGTGAAGGCTCTATCATGTTTGCTTCAGAGGCAAAGAATCTTGTTGGTCTAACTGATGAAGTAAAACCATTTCCACCAGGACATTATTACAAAGCAGGTCAGTTCATTTGCTACAGAGATTTGTCAAAGCGCAAGCCTTACAGCAAGGACGGCGTAGAGGAAACAGCACCAAAGATAAAAGAGCTTCTTGTTAAGGGTGTTGAGAAAAGACTTGATGCTGATGCACCAGTTGGATTCCTTCTTTCAGGTGGACTTGATTCATCACTTGTATGTGCAATAGCACAGAAGATGATGGATAAGCCAATAAAGACATTCGCCATAGGAATGAACGAAGATGCCATCGATTTGAAATATGCAAAAGAAGTTGCAGATTACATCGGCAGTGAGCATCACGAAATAATCATCAACAAGGACATAGTTCTTGAAAGCTTAGAAGAAGTTGTGGCAGCGCTTGGAACTTATGATATTACAACTATAAGAGCTAGCATGGGAATGTACTTGATTTGTAAAGGCATTAAAAAAGAATTCCCAGATATTAGAGTTCTTCTTACTGGTGAGATTTCAGATGAGATTTTCGGATATAAATACACTGATTTTGCACCAAATGCTGAGGAGTTCCAAAAGGAAGCAGAAAAGCGACTGAGAGAGCTTTATATGTATGACGTGCTTAGAGCTGATAGATGTATTTCAGTTCACTCTATGGAGGCACGAGTTCCATTTGGAGATTTAGCTTTTGTAGATTATGTAATGGGTATAAATCCAGAAATAAAGATGAATAAATACAACAAGGGCAAGTATTTACTGAGACATGCATTTGAAGGGGATGACTATTTACCTTATGACATTCTATTTAGAGAAAAGGCAGCTTTTTCAGATGCGGTAGGTCATTCGATGGTTTACTACCTGAAGGAATATGCAAACAGCCTCTATTCTGATGAGGATTTGGAAAATGCAAAACGTAAATACGAATTCAGAGCTCCATTTACAAAGGAATCTCTTCTCTATAGAGATTTGTTTGAAAAATATTATAAAGGACAGGCCCAAATGATAGCAGACTTCTGGATGCCAAACAAAAACTGGGAAGGCTGCAACGTGGATGACCCATCAGCCCGCGTCCTTTCCAACTACGGAGCAAGCGGAATCTAACCGCAAAGCAATCAAATGGTTTTTTATGAGGTCGTAGATAACAATCTCTACATACTCTGGACAATCACATTAGTGATGGGAAGAGTATTGTAGGATTGTTAGCGTAACGACCGGACTAAAAGGAGGATATATTATGAGTAAAGTTACAGAAATATTTGGAAGCAAGGTTTTTAATGATGAAACCATGAAGGAGCGTCTTCCTAAGGATGCCTACAAGGCCCTTAGGAATACAGTAGAGGAGGGCAGACCTCTCGACAGAGATCTTGCAAATGTTATCGCTCATGCAATGAAAGAATGGGCAATCGAACTTGGTGCAACACATTTCACACATTGGTTCCAGCCAATGACAGGTGTTACAGCTGAAAAGCATGATTCATTTATTCAGCCAGAGGAAGGTGGAAAGGTTATTATGACTTTCTCAGGCAAGGAGCTTATTAAGGGCGAGCCTGATGCATCTTCATTCCCTTCTGGTGGACTTAGAGCTACATTCGAGGCAAGAGGATATACAGCATGGGACCCAACATCTTATGCATTCATCAAGGATGATACACTTTGTATTCCAACTGCATTTTGCTCATACTCAGGTGAGGCACTTGATAAGAAGACTCCACTCCTTCGTTCAATGGAGACACTTGATAAATCAGCTGTTAGAGTTCTTAAGCTTTTCGGTCATGATGATGTTAAGAGAGTTATTACTACAGTTGGACCAGAGCAGGAATATTTCCTTATTGATTCGGAAATGTACAACAAGCGTCCAGATTTAATCTACTGTGGACGTACACTTTTTGGAGCAAAGCCTCCAAAGGGACAGGAACTTGAGGATCACTATTTTGGAACAATCAAGCCAAGAGTTTCTGCTTATATGAAAGAGTTAGACGAGGAGTTGTGGAAGCTGGGAGTACTTGCTAAGACTAAGCACAATGAAGTTGCTCCAGCACAGCACGAGTTGGCACCAGTTTTCTCGACCACTAATATAGCAACCGATCATAACCAGCTCACCATGGAGATGATGAAGGTGGTGGCAGGCAGACATGGCATGACTTGCCTCCTCCATGAGAAACCATTCGCTGGTGTAAATGGCTCAGGTAAACACAACAACTGGTCTATATCAACTGATACTGGAGTAAACCTGTTAGAACCTGGCGCTACTCCTTCCCAGAATGCTCAGTTCTTATTATTCCTCACAGCTGTTATCAAGGCTGTTGACGAATATCAGGAGTTACTCCGAGTATCTGTTGCTTCTGCAGGAAATGATCACAGACTTGGCGCAAACGAGGCACCACCAGCAATCATTTCTATGTTCCTTGGAGATGAGCTTGAGGCTATTGTAGAGTCAATCATCGATGGAACAGATTACAAAGACATTAAGAAACAAAAGATGTCAGTTGGTTCTGAGGTAATTCCAAGCATTTCAAAGGATACAACAGACAGAAATAGAACATCGCCATTTGCATTTACAGGAAATAAATTTGAGTTCCGTTCTCTTGGTTCAACTGCTTCAATTTCTGGTCCAAACATTGTACTTAACACAATTGTTGCAGAAGAGCTTGATAAGTTCGCAGATGAGCTTGAGGGCAAGGCTGATTTTGATAAGGCACTTGGAGAACTTTTAAAGAGAGAGCTTACAGCTCATAAGAGAATCATCTTCAATGGAAATGGTTACTCAGAAGAGTGGGTTAAGGAAGCTGAAAGAAGAGGACTTGCTAATCTTAAGTCTACAGTAGATGCACTTCCTGCATTCATCGCAGATAAGTCTATTGATGTATTTACAAAGCATAATGTATTTACTAAGGATGAGCTTTACAGCCGTTACGATATTCTTCTTGAGAATTACTATAAGGTAATCGATATCGAGGCACTTACATTTGATTCAATGGTTAAGAAAGATATCGTTGCTGCAGCTAGTGATTATCAGTTTACACTTGCTGAGACACTTAATGCTAAGGCGGCTACAGGACTTTCAGTTGATTCAACTGTTGAAAAGAAGCATCTTGAAAAGGCTTCTAAGCTTGCATTCGAAATGGATGAAAGACTTGAGAAGCTTGAGGCAGATATTGAAAAGGCAAAAGAGCTTTCAGAGACATATGAGCTTGCTAAGTTCCATCATGATGTAATCTTTGCTGATATGAATGAGCTTCGCGAGGTTGTAGATGAGCTTGAGACAGTTATCCCAAGTGACATCTGGCCATATCCTACATATGGAGAGATTCTTTATTCAGTAAAGTAAAATATAAATATCCCAGTAAGCGGGAAGACACATCATCCAGGATTTGCCTTCGGCAAATGAGATGTGTCGTGGCAAATCATTTATGCTCACTTTGTGAGCAGGAATAATTTACATTTTGTACAAAGGCGTACATGACTCAGGATAAATTCCTGAGACATGTGCGCTTTTTTAATAAAGTAATAATTAGGAGGAAAATATTATGGAAGAGTACACAAGTATACTATTTGGAGTGTGGTTCCTAATTGGCGCTGCATTAGTATTCTGGATGCAGGCAGGATTTGCTATGGTGGAGGCTGGTTTTACCAGAGCCAAAAACACCGGCAATATTATTATGAAAAATCTTATGGATTTTTGTATTGGTACAGTAATGTTTGTTTTGTTAGGCTTTGGTCTTATGTTTGGTGAAGACACATTTTTTGGTCTTATAGGAAAGCCTTCACTTCAGATTTTTACAAACTATGCCAGCTTTGACTGGAGCAACTTTGTATTTAACTTAGTATTCTGTGCTACAACAGCTACAATTGTTTCTGGTGCTATGGCAGAGCGTACAAAGTTCATCAGCTACTGTATTTATTCAGGAGTTATTTCTCTTGTTATTTACCCAATCGAGGCTCACTGGATTTGGGGTGGCGGCTGGCTTTCACAGCTCGGTTTTCATGATTTTGCAGGTAGTGCAGCAATCCACATGGTAGGTGGTATATGTGCACTTATCGGAGCTAAAATCCTTGGACCTCGTATTGGAAAGTTCTCTCGCGACAGCAAGGGTAAAATTGTTAAAGTAAATGCTTTTCCTGGTCACAACATTGCACTTGGCGCCCTTGGCGTATTTATCCTCTGGCTTGGCTGGTATGGATTTAACGGAGCAGCAGCAACATCCCTTGAGCAGTTGGCTTCAATTTTCGTAACAACAACAATTGCACCAGCAGTAGCTACATGCACAACAATGGCATATACATGGATTAAATTTGGTAAGCCTGATGTATCTATGTCACTTAATGCATCACTTGCAGGTCTTGTAGCTATTACAGCCCCATGCGACGTAACAGATGCACTTGGAGCAGCAATCATTGGTATTGTCTCAGGATTCCTTGTAGTATTTGGTGTATGGCTTCTTGATTATAAGCTTCATATTGATGATCCAGTTGGTGCAGTAGCAGTTCATATGATGAACGGTATTTGGGGAACAATTGCAGTTGGTCTTTTTGCAACAAAGTCAGCTCCATACAGTGAGCTTGCAGGTCTTTTCTATGGGGGCGGTTTTAAATTATTAGGCATACAGCTTCTTGGCATCCTTTCAGTAGGTGCTTGGGCAGCAGTAACTATCACAATCGCATTTTCAGTAATTAAGGCTACAATCGGTCTTCGTGCATCAGCAGAGGAAGAAATCGTAGGTCTTGATAGAACAGAGCATGGTCTTCCATCAGCATATTCAGGATTTAACATGCTTGAGGATGATTTCGATACAGATGATTATGATGAGGAGACAGCAAGTCTTATTACAGAGACTCTTGAGGCAGCAGGCCTTGCTACTCCTGATGAGGCTATTGAAGTTGAGTACGCTCCTTCACAGATTACATCAGCTGGCAAGCCTCGTATGACAAAGGTTGAAATCCTTTGCAAGGAGCGCAACCTTGAGAAGCTTAAGAATGCGTTGTTAAAGCTTGGTATTACAGGTATGACTGTTTCACACGTAATGGGTTGTGGCGTACAGAAGGGTGCACCAGAGTACTACAGAGGTGTAGCTTTAGAGCCAGCACTTCTTCCTAAGATTCGTGTAGACGTAGTCGTATGTAAGGTACCAGTTCAGCAGGTAATTGATACAGCTAAGAAGGTTCTTTACACAGGTCACATCGGCGATGGTAAGATCTTTGTATACGACGTAGAGCAGGTTGTTAAGATCCGTACAGGCGAAGAGGATTTTGCAGCTTTGCAAGATGTTGAATAAAAATTAAATTTTCTCTTTACAAATAAGTACGCTTGTTGTACACTTTCTGAGTACAAAGGCGTACTTTTTTTTACGAGAGGTGACTCTTGTAAAAAAAAACGCCTTTTTTTTGTTTTTATAGGAGGAATTTATGTCTCAGCTATCAGTCAGTGATATCATCGATTTTGTAGAGGAGAATGACGTAAAATTCATACGTCTAGCATTTTGTGACCTCTACGGTAAACAAAAGAATATTTCAATCATGCCACAAGAGTTGAAACACGCCTTTGAAGAAGGTGTTAATTTCGACTCTTTTCTTATTTTAGGGTACGACGATGAGCAGGGAGAGGATTTATTCCTTAAGCCTGACCCAGATACCATGCATGTTTTGCCATGGCGACCACAGTCTGGACGAGTTATTCGTTTTTACTGTGATGTTGTACTTTCAGACGGTAGTCCATACAAGTATGACTATCGCCATTTCCTGAAGGAGACACTTTTAAAATGTGGCCAGTTAGGTATTTCTACAAGAATGGGTCTTAAGTCAGAGTTTTACTTATTTAAGACAGATGAGGATGGAAATCCTACAAACGAGCCATTTGATAATGGCGGATATTTTGATGTGGCTCCAAATGACAAGGGAGAGAATATCAGAAGAGAAATCTGTCTTACATTGGAAGAAATGGGTATTAGCCCACAGTCTTCTCATCATGAGCGCGGTCCAGGACAAAACGAGATTGATTTCATGTCTGGCGATGTGCTCACTACAGCAGACAATCTTGTTACATATAAAAATGTTGTTGAAAACATTGCAGCTCGAAATGGAGTGTGGGCTTCCTTTGATCCACTTCCATTGCCAGGAGCTCCAGGTAATGGACTTCATATCAAAATGGCAAATTATCGAGGTGGAGTAAATCTTCAGAATGAGGACAAGGAATTCTCAGAAGGTTTCATGGCAGGAATTATTAACAGAATGAGGGACATTACTTTGTTCTTAAACTGCCGTAAGGATTCTTATGACAGATTTGGTATGAACGAGGCTCCAAAATATATTACCTGGTCGGAGCAAAATAATTCTCGATTATTTAGAGTTCCAGAGTTTAAGGGTAAGCGAGATCATTTTATCCTTCGTTCACCTGACTCTTGTATCAATCCATATTTGGCAAGTGCGATTATTATTCAGGCAGGTCTTGCAGGTGTTAATAATAAGGAAAAGCTTCCACCAGCTCTTGAGGTTAATTCTCGTCAAATGACAGATGAGATTTCATCAAATTTAGAGATGTTGCCACTATCACTGGATGAGGCTATTGAGTGTGCTCAAAATAGTCAGTTCATTAAGAACTCAGATTTTGCAGCTGTTGCCACTCATTATATAGAGAAAATCAAATCTACTAATTAGTTTCCTAAAGGAGTTAAATATGGAAAGGGCTTTGATTGTCTGCGACAATGAAAAAGGCACTTCTTTTTATAAATCCTTTCTAAAAGAAAACGGATTTGTAGATATGATTGTTGCTGAGAATGCTCCAGAAGCTAAGCGCATCATTTCGGATTATGATTTTGATATTTGTTTGATAAATGGTCCTATTGGTGGTTCTAGTGGAGAGGAGCTTTCCATTGATATAGCAGAGAAAAATATCTGCCAGGTAATTTTATTTATCAAGGCAGAGTATGCTGAGGAAATAGCATCAAAGGTAGAAGATTTCGGTGTAATTACCGTTTCCAAGCCTATCAATAAGCAGCTTTTCTGGCAGGCGCTTAAGCTTGCTCGTGTTGCCCAAAGCCGTATAAATATGGCGCATAAAGAGAGTGCAAAGCTAGAGAAAAAGCTTAATGATTTGAAAATCATTTCCAGAGCAAAATTGCTTCTTATAATCAACAGAGATGTTTCCGAAGAAGAAGCACATAAGATTATTGAAAAACAAGCGATGGATTCCCGGTTATCCAGGGTTGAAGTAGCAAAAGAAATAATAAGAGAATATGAAGGAGATTAAGATGACAAAGCATGTATTTGTTACAGGTGGTGTAGTATCAGGATTAGGTAAGGGTATTACAGCAGCCTCACTTGGACGCTTACTTAAAATGAGAGGATATAAGGTAGCATCACAGAAATTGGATCCATATATGAATGTTGATCCTGGAACAATGAGTCCTTATCAGCACGGCGAAGTTTTTGTTACTGATGATGGTGCAGAGACAGATTTGGATTTAGGTCACTATGAGAGATTTATCGATGAGAGCCTTAATAAATACTCGAACCTTACATCTGGAAAGGTATATTGGAATGTTCTTAACCGAGAGAGAAAGGGAGAGTATCTTGGCCAGACAGTTCAGGTGATTCCTCATATTACAGAGGAAATCAAACGCTTCATTTACATGGGTGCCAAGACTTCTGACTGTGATGTACTTATCACTGAAATCGGTGGAACTACAGGTGATATTGAGTCCCAGCCATTTTTAGAGGCAATCAGACAGGTTTCTTTAGAGCAGGGCAGAGAAAATTGCCTCTTTATCCATGTGACTCTTGTTCCATGGCTTTCTGGTTCTGAGGAACACAAATCTAAACCAACTCAGCATTCTGTTAAGGAACTTCAGTCCCTTGGTATTTCACCCAATATTATTGTTTGCCGTGTTGACCACCCACTTGAGCAGTCTATTAAGGACAAGATTTCACTTTTCTGCAATGTTAAAAAGGATTGCGTAATTGAAAATGACACACTTGATTGTCTTTACGAGGCACCTCTTATGATGCACAAGTATGGGCTTGATGATGTGGTTTGTCGTGAGCTTGGTCTTGAGAATAATCCTCCTCAAATCGAAGAATGGGAGAAGATGGTTGAGAACATCAAGGGCCTTAAGAAGACAACTAAGATTGCAATTGTAGGTAAATATGTTGCTCTTCATGATGCTTATCTTTCTGTTAGAGAAGCTCTATATCATGGCGGTTATGCAGATAGCGCCCATGTTGATATTAAATGGGTTGATTCAGAAGAAATCACAAAAGATAATGTTGAGGAGTATCTTGGAGATTGTGATGGTATCCTTGTTCCAGGCGGATTTGGAGATAGAGGTGTTGAAGGCAAAATTGAAGCTTGTCGATATGCAAGAGAAAAGGACGTGCCATATCTTGGAATTTGCCTTGGTATGCAGGTTGCTGCAATTGAATTTGCAAGAAATGTATGTGGTATTGAAGATGCCAATTCTCGTGAGTTCAATAACAATGGCACAAATTGTGTAATCGACCTTATGGAAGAGCAGATGGCTGTTCTTAGAAAGGGTGGCACCATGAGACTTGGCGCATATCCATGTGCAGTTCGAAAGGGTACTAAGCTTTATGAAGCTTATGGTTCAGACAATATTTCAGAGCGTCATAGACACAGATTTGAGTTTAACAATTCATATAGAGATGTAATGACAGAGAAGGGACTTACTATTTCTGGTACATCACCTAATGACGAGGTGGTTGAGGCTATAGAGGTATCTTCAAACAAATTCCATGTAGGAGTTCAGTTCCATCCAGAGTTTAAGAGTCGTCCTAACAAGCCACATCCTTTGTTTGCTGCATTTATAAAAGCAAGTTTAAATTAGTACTGTACAAAACTAAGTGTTTCCGATTAAAATAGAGACGTATGTAGAGGTAAAATTACCTCAAGAATCTAACAAATCTTATTTGATGGGAGGAAAATATGTTAGAAAAAAGATTCAAACTCAGCGAAAACAATACTACTGTTAAAACAGAGATTATCGCTGGACTCACAACATTCATGACAATGGCATACATCATTGCATTGAATCCAAACATCCTTACAGGCTACCGTGCAGGTGGAGATGAGCTTTGGAATGGTATATTCCTTGCTACATGTCTTTCATCAGCAGTTGCTATGTTTGTTATGGCATTTCTTGCAAATAAGCCATTCTGTCTTGCTCCAGGTATGGGTCTTAACTCATTCATGGCAATTGTTATCGGTAACTTAGTTGCTATGACAGGTATGGGATATGTTGAGTCATTCCAGTCAATGCTTTGCATTATCCTTATCGAAGGTGTTGTATTCTTAATCCTTTCACTTCTCAATGTCAGAGAGAAAATTGTTGAGGCTATTCCACTTGGCATCAGACTTGGTATTTCACCAGCTATTGGTCTTATGCTTCTTAACATTGGTTTTGGCTCAAATGTATACATTGCAGATTCCAACTTCAATCAGTTCTTCGTTATGAAGGATTTCTTTGGAGCACTTACAGCTGGATATGCTAGGGACACAATGACAGATGCTTATCCAATTATGGTTCTTTCTGCTATCACAATGTTTGTAGGTCTTTTTGTAATTGTTGTACTTGCATCTAAGGGTGTTAAGTCTGCAGTTATTCTCGGTATGTTTGCTGCATCAATCCTTTACTGGATTTGCGATTTTGCAGTACTTGGTAACAATCCATTTGCATCACTTGAGACAGCTTCATTTGTTCCAGCATTTGGAGATATGGCTTCTACTACATTATTCAAGTTTAATTTTGCTGGACTTGCTCAGATGGGTTGGTTCACAGCTATCACACTTGTTATTACTTTCTGTATCATCGATATGTTCGATACAATCGGAACACTTGTAGGTACAGCTTCACGTGCAGGTATGGTTGACCGCGAGGGTAACATGCCTAACATGAAAGAGGCACTTCTTTCAGATTCAATTGGTACAATCGTTGGTTCTTGCACAGGTACATCAACAGTTACTACATTTATCGAGTCTGCATCAGGTGTAGAGGCAGGTGGACGTACAGGTCTTACAGCACTTACTTGTGGTATTGCTTTTGCAGCTTGTATTTTCCTTGCTCCAATTGCAGCAATTATTCCTGCAGCAGCAACATCAGCAGCACTTATTTATGTAGGTGTTCTTATGATGACAGGTCTTAAGAAGGTTAACTTTGATGATCTTTCAGTTTGTGTACCAGTTACAATCATGCTTATCGCTATGCCAATCTCTGGTTCAATCGGACATGGTATCGGTCTTGCTATGATTTCTTACACAATCATCAAGGTATTTACAGGTAAGGCTAAGGAAGTATCTGCACTTACATATGTGATTTCACTTCTTTTCCTTATTAAGTTCTTCTTAGCAGTTTAAGCTTAATAACATTAGTTGATTTAAGAGCGTATTGCATTTTGCAGTACGCTCTTTTTTGATGGGATTATTTAGGGACACTTCCCTGGTTTATTATTTACACAGTTAATAAATCACGGAGGTTATATGATATGAAAAAGAGAGGCTTAGATAAGGAATTGATTGTTTCATTTGGTACTCTGGCATTGTTGTTTGCGGTTGGGATTCTGTTTTTTGTATTATTTATTTTTGATATTGATATAACAGAAAATATGACCAGCGTAGTTGGCTCATATTCAGGACTTTCAGGTGGAATTTGGCTTATATTACTTCTGAGAAATTGTTGACTATGTATAGTGCTTTTTCTATAATTAAATTATCTATATGTAGTGTGGTTTTTGTTCTAAAGTGCTAATTCTAGTATTGATAGCCACAGAAAGCGGAAGGTAATTGATTATGAATAAATTGTTTAAAAGGACTATAAATATTATTGCTATAGGGATTATGGTTTTTGCAATGAACATGGTTGCTCTTGCTCAGGGCACGACCACCATTGCTGTTTCAAAGAGCTCTGCTTCAGTGGGGGATTCTATTACAGTTTCCATTACAGCTACAGAGAGTGGAACTGTTACTGTTAAATACACATCTAGTATGTTGACCCTCAGTAGTTGTTCAGTTTCAGGATATAGTTCTCAGGGGAATTCAGTTTCTTTCGATGGTAAGACAGGAGATGTAGTATTTTCAGCAGCAGCTGAGGGTACAGCTTCTATTATAGTATCATCATCTAGTTGTTCGGGAAGTAGTACTACTCTTACTATAGGTGGTGGTTCTGCAGCGGCAGCTGAGGCACCAGCTGAGCCAGAGCCAGCAGCAGAAGAACCAGCAGCAGAAGAGCCTGCAGAGCCAGCAGAACAGCCAGAGGCTACAGCCCCTGCAGCACCATCAGGTTCGGCGGTTGGTACCTTAAATGCTGATGGCGGATTTGATATCGGTGGGGTAGCGTATGTAGTTTCTGAGAGATATAAGGATAACGAAATCCCAGCTGGTTTTGAAAAGACCACTATCCAAATCGCTGATGGCACATACAGCGAGCTTACAAATGGTGCAATTACACTTCTATATTTAAAGCCTGCTGATAACACACAGGGTTCTGGTGTTTTCTATATTTATGATGAGGCTGCTGGTACAGTTTCTAATTTCGTATTATTAGGTGATGCTGACAAATATGTTCTTGTTAAGGATGCAGCGGATGCACCTGGTAGCGGATTTTCACAGACAGTTGTCAATGTAAATGGAGTTGATGTACCTGCATTTACTATTGATGGTGCAGAATTCTTCTATGTTTACGGACAGAATCAGGATCAGGTAGAGGGATGGTTTGTTTACGACCAGACTTATGGCACTGTATCACGTGTTGATACAGCTGCTCTTTCTGCAAGTGCAGATTCTTCTGACGATGATGCAGAGACCACTCAGACTGAGGCAGTTGATAATAGTGTTTACAAGGAAAAGCTTGGATTATATAGAAAGATAATAATGGGACTTATTGTTCTTTGCGTTATCCTTCTGTTTATTACAATCAATAAGATTCTCAAGTCTCGTGGAGATGACGATGATTTTGATGGAGATGTTTTTGCTAAGTCTCCAGTTAAGACATCTAAGAAATTACCTCGTTCAATCGTATTCACTAATCCTGAAGAGGAAGAAGAGGATGAGGAAGAGGATATTTTCGAGGACGAAGAAGAGGAATACGACGATTACGACGACTTCAGCACTAGCGAAGGCTCTTTTGAGGAGCGCCGTGATGCTAGTCTCAATATGATGGATCTTAATGATCTTTAATCTAATTTGGCAAAGGAGCTAAATATGGAATATTCAAAACAGGCTAAAAGAGCCATTACTGGTGCATCAAAGTTATCAAAGTCTTTGCAGCACAGTTATGTTGGCACAGAGCATTTGCTTATTTCTATTATTGACCAGGAAAATTCTCTTGCTGCAAAGGTTTTGAATTCAAATGGTGTTAATAGAGACAATCTACTTAAATTGGTAGAAGAGCTCATATCTCCAGGTGGAGAGGTTGCTGTTCAGGAGCGTGATGGATACACACCAAAGATGGAACAGCTATTAGATCATGCTGCGGATGAAGCAGACAAATGCAATTCAAAGACTATAGGTACAGAACACTTACTTCTTGCTATGATACGCATGCAGGATTGTTCAGGAGCTAGACTTCTCAACTCTCTTGATGTTAATCCACACAAGCTTTTTTCGGAGCTAGTAGCAGGCATGGGCGCAGAGGGCGCAGTATATAAGGAAGAGATGCAGGCTATTAACAGTGGCCGCAAGAAAAATGATGTTTCATATTTGGATCAATTCTCTAGAGACCTGACTCAGATGGCAGAGGATGGAGAGCTTGACCCAATAGTTGGAAGAGACGCTGAGATTCAGCGAGTAATACAGATTTTATCTAGACGTGGAAAAAATAATCCATGTCTTATTGGCGAGCCTGGAGTTGGTAAGACAGCTATAGTAGAGGGCCTTGCTGAGAGGATTGTGGAGGGAAGCGTTCCTGATTCTGTTAAGGACATAAGAGTTCTCTCTCTTGATTTATCTGGCATGGTTGCCGGCTCTAAGTATCGTGGTGAGTTCGAAGAGCGAATCAAGCGTGTTATTGCAGAGGTAATCGAAGAAGGCAATATCCTTCTATTTATAGACGAGATTCATACACTTATCGGCGCTGGTGGAGCCGAGGGAGCTATAGACGCTTCTAATATTTTAAAGCCAGCTATGGCTAGAGGTGAGATTCAGATTCTCGGTGCTACAACTATTACTGAGTATCGTAAATATGTGGAAAAGGATGCGGCCTTAGAGCGTCGTTTCCAGCCAGTTGTTGTGGAAGAGCCATCTACAGAGGAGACTATCGCTATTCTTAAGGGCGTTAGATATCTTTATGAGGAGCATCATGGAATAGTTATTCCAGATGAGGCAGTGGAAGCTTGTGTTAATCTTTCAGAGAGATACATTGCAGACAGATTCCTTCCTGACAAGGCTATAGATTTAATGGATGAGGCAGCTGCTTCACTAAAGCTTTCTACCGTCAAAAAGACTGTTAAGGACGATGGTCTTGACGACCGTATTGCAGTTTTGGCTGAGGAGATGGAAGAGGCTATTATTGCAGGTGATATCGCCCTTGCTAGTCAGTTAAAGCAAGAAAAGGATAATCTTCTTGAGCAGAAGCTTGCAGCTGAGAAAAAGGCTTCTCGCAAGAAGCAGGCTAAAAAGGCAATCCTTACTGAAAATGATGTAGCAGCGGTTGTTGCCCTTTGGACAAAGATACCTGTTGCTAAGCTTACAGAGCAGGAATCAGTTAGACTTAGAAAAATCGAGAGTATTTTACATAAGAGAGTTATTGGACAAGAGGAGGCAGTTTCTGCAGTTGCTCGTGCTGTTAGACGAGGCAGAGTTGGCCTCAAGGAAAAGGGAAGACCTATTGGTTCATTCTTATTCTTAGGACCTACCGGCGTTGGTAAGACTGAGATTTCAAAGGCACTTGCTGAGGCAGTGTTTGGCAATGAGTCATCTATGATTCGTGTAGATATGAGTGAGTACATGGAGAAACACTCTGTGTCTAAGATGATTGGTTCGCCTCCAGGATATGTAGGATACGAAGAGGGTGGACAGCTTTCTGAGAAAGTTCGTCGCAATCCTTACTCAGTTATCCTATTTGATGAGATTGAAAAGGCTCATCCAGATGTATTTAATGTGCTTTTGCAGATTCTTGATGATGGTCATGTTACAGATTCGCAGGGACGCAAGGTAGACTTCAAGAATACTATCATTATTATGACAAGTAATGCTGGAGCTCAGGCTATTGTTGAGCCGAAGAAGCTTGGATTTGCTTCCAAAGAAGACGCAAGCAAGGACTACGAGTTCATGAAAAATGGCGTTATGGAAGAGGTTAAGCGTATATTCAAGCCAGAGTTCTTGAATCGAATAGATGAGACTATTGTATTTAGAGCTCTCACAAAGGATGATATGAAGAAAATTGCAGCTCTTCAGGTTAATCAGTTCATTTCTCGCTGCAAGGAGCAGATGGATATTACTGTATCTATTCCAGCTTCAGTCAAGACATGGATTGTGGAGAAGGCGTTTGATCCTAAATATGGTGCTAGACCTATTCGAAGAAAGATTCAGACTGCACTTGAGGATGTTATGGCAGAAGACATTTTGGCAGGTAAAATCAAGTCCTTTGACTCAGTTAAGGCTAAGATTAAAAAGGATGAAATTGTTTTTGAAAAATGCTAATTTTTATGTTCGATGATTGTTGTTAAAAACAATTTCCTTTGTTATAATCGGACTATGAAAAGCCGTTCATGGCAGCAATACAGGAGGATTTGAGATGGCTGTAATTAGCGAATTGATTCGCAGTGAAGCAGATGGAACTATCAGCTTTGGTGACTACACACTTACTGATAAGAAAAAGCTTGATAATTACAAGCATGAAGGGGATTTATACAAGGTTAAGACCTTTGCAGACATTACTAAGCTAGAGCGCAATGGTATGTTTGTATATGAGTCAGTGCCTGGCACAGCAGTTGCTAATTTTAATTGTACTTCAGAGCAGGTATCCTTTACCGTTGAGGGTAAGGAAGATGCTATGGTTACATTGGAGCTTGAGCCAGAGACAGATTACGAGATTACAGTTGATGGCGCTAGCGCAGGTCAGATGAAGACCAATGTAGGTGGTAAGCTTAATATTTCAGTTGAGCTTGACCCAGGTGTAGCAGTCAATGTAACAGTCAAGAGAGTTTAATACTGCAGATGATTTATAATCTTCCCATAGCAATATGGGGAGATTTTTCTATATAATATGGTTAAAAATGAGAGGAGCGTAATATGGCAAAAAAGAATGTATCAGTATTCTTTTGTCAGGAATGTGGTAACGAGACATCTAAGTGGTCAGGGCAGTGTCCTGCTTGTGGCGCGTGGAATACTCTTGTAGAAGAGGTGGTCGATAAAACGACTATTAAGACACGTGCAAAGGTTTCAGATGTCAAGCCTACAAAGATAATTGATGTTACAGCGTCAAATGAAAATAGAATCACTACTAATATAGAAGAGTTTGATAGAGTACTTGGTGGAGGAATTGTTCCTGGTTCTATGGTTTTAGTTGGTGGTGATCCGGGAATTGGTAAATCTACATTGCTTTTGCAGACTTGCCGAGAGCTTTGCTTAGCTGGCGTAGATGTTATGTATGTATCCGGAGAGGAGTCTCTACAGCAGATTAAGATTCGTGCAGATAGAATAGGAAAGTTCAATGACAAGCTAGATCTTTTATGTGAGACCAATCTAGATACAATTAAGGCTGTGGTAGAACGAGAGAAGCCTACGGTTTTGATTATTGACTCTATTCAGACTATGTACAATGAATCTGTTACATCTGCTCCAGGTTCTGTGTCTCAGGTTAGAGAATCCACAAGTGTCCTTATGGAGATTGCCAAGGTTCAGGGGATAGCTGTATTTATAGTTGGCCATGTAACAAAAGAAGGTACAGTGGCTGGACCTAGAGTTCTTGAACATATGGTAGATACAGTTTTGTATTTTGAGGGTGATAGACACGCTTCCTATAGAATACTTCGAGGTGTTAAGAACAGATTTGGTTCCACAAATGAGATAGGTGTTTTTGAAATGCGAGATGTGGGACTTATGGAGGTAAAGAATCCATCGGCTGTTATGCTGGATGGAAGACCTGAGAATGCCACAGGTTCTATTGTTACATGTTCTATGGAAGGAACTCGTCCAATCCTAGTGGAGATACAGTCTCTTGTTAGCAAGACTGCTTTTGAAATCCCTAGGCGTATGGCTACTGGATGTGATTACAATCGAGTTAATCTACTTGTTGCTGTTTTAGAGAGAATGCGTGATGCCAAGGCTAATAGGTCCTGCGGTATCTTTCTTGGACGATCAGATATATATGTAAACATAGCTGGTGGTATTAGAATAAATGAACCTGCGGTTGACCTTGCCATTGCCATGGCAATATATAGCAGCGAGAAGGAAATCGCAGTAGATGCTAAGACTATAATATTTGGAGAGATAGGACTATCTGGAGAGGTACGTTCTGTAAGCATGGCGGAGCAGCGTGTAAGCGAGGCAAAAAAGCTTGGATTTGAAAAAGCCATTATTCCGTATTCTAATTTGTCATCGGTTTCTAATATAAAAGGAATAGAAGTGGTTGGAGTGGCCAATGTAAAAGAAGCGGTTGATGCTATATCTCGTTAAGAGAATGAGACCTCAAGGCAACATCTTGGGGTCTCATTTATTATTGTAAAAATAATTGCTACAATTCACACAATTTTAACCGAATCGGGCAAATAGATTTACTTTAAAAAATCACAGAAAATCTGTTGACACTAGTGAATCTTGGTGCTATTATAATCGAGCACTGAGGGAAACAAAGTGCTGAAACGAATCAGGAAATTGAGAAAATTGTTCATACAATTTTAATTTCTTAAAAAGTTTCAAAAATAAATAAAAAAGTTGTTGACAAACGGCTGGCGACATGATAGTATAAACGAGTTGCTGCTGAGGGCAACAACAAAGCGAAGATTGATAACTGAACAGTGAAACAAACCTTGAATTAATACAAGTTTTTAAAACATGTATCCTTGAAATTCATTTAGTTTCTAAGACGAAACAAAACCTTTATTAGTAAACAAGTCAGTTTTATACTGATTCGGAATTAAACTTTTTAACATGAGAGTTTGATCCTGGCTCAGGATGAACGCTGGCGGCGTGCTTAACACATGCAAGTCGAACGAAGCAATTTTCTACGATCCCTTCGGGGTGACGGATTATTGACTGAGTGGCGGACGGGTG
>NZ_VTVE01000006.1 GCF_010906925.1 Pseudobutyrivibrio xylanivorans
ATCATATGTTTCCTGACATTTATTAAAATACGAGCGAAGTCTTTGGGTATTCCACTGAATATCCACTTCTCCTCGCTCGATATTTCCACTCGCATCTGCTCGTGCCATAACAATTTCTCCTAACTCACTATCCTAAACAGTATGACCTGTATATTTTACTTTAGTATCATCGTAATTAACGCTACGAGTTGCGTCCTCATCTACAGCTACATAGTTGCTCAATACGTTATGCATGGTCTCAGTTACCTGAGTCACCTGCTGCTTTAAACTTTTAAGCATGTCATCAATATTTTCATTGGCTGTAACAAAAGTTGGTACTGTAGCATTATTATTTGTCTCTGCATCAATTTCTGCATAAGTCAAACTATCTTCGATTATAAGGTCTCTCTGTGTCTCAATATCTTTAACACTTTCTTCAAATACATCAATATCTAAAGCAACTCTTGCCGCTTTTGCGGAAGCAGCGACAGCAGTATTTACCGCCCCTATTGCCGCTCCACCTATGGTATTTGAACTACTATTTGTCGTCGACATAACTATCCTCTTATTTTATAATTGTGCTCTTAAATTTCTTATATCTTCATTAAGACTATCTCGTCGACTATACAGCTCTTGTAAAATCGAATTGGTTTTGTCTATCGCAGTTGATATATCAGAATCTAATTGCTCAACCTCAGTCACATAATTGTCTTTTTTATTTTTAAGGAAATCCATTTCGCGCCATGCTTTTGTGGCCTGAAGACCTGCCCATGTACTTCCATCTTTTACATCATAATTAACGATAACATCATTTATATCTGTTTCTAAATCAGCCTTATAACTGGCGAGAGTAGTCTGGGATTCTGTCAATGCATTTAGAATAGCCTCGTACTTTGCTATTTCCGCATTTACTCCATCCAGCTCCTGCTGCTTAGCATTTATCGCTCTTTCTATAGCAGCTCTTCTTTCTCTTTCCCTACGCGCGCGTTCTTCCGAACTCATCTATAAATCCTCCAAATAATCCACGTATAGCGGCGAAGATAAGCCTCGCCGCCACACAGATTATAAACATCTTAGCCCAACTCGTACTGAATTGACTGCTGCGCCATCTGGTCAATCTCAGCCAAGTTTGATGCTGAGACTTCAACATTTGAACCAATAGTAGCTAACTCTTCAACATATGCTCTTAAATCTTTATCTAACTGATTATATACATCTAATAGCTGTGGAGATGCTTCTCCAAATGTTGCTCCTGCTACATCGTTAACTACGGCCTGAATAGCATCTAACTCATCCCTTAAGCTATCACTAAAAGATGTAAGGCTGTTACTGGTAACAGCCATCTCATCAACTTCACCAAAGATATGTGTATTTACATCACTCATTTTAAATCCTCCTTACTCGTATGCATTTGCACCCTTGTTAGCTTCATCAATATAGTTGTTCATTGTAGTCTCTGCCCAACCATGAATCTTCATGATTTCTTCTGACATAGATGCCATCTTTGTTGAGAGTGCATTTATATAATCTACAGCAGCTGCTGCATCAGCACCGCCCCAAGCTTCCGACAATGGTGCTGCTAAATTATTTACCCCTGTCGAAATGTCATCTAAATTACCAGCTTTTGTCACTAAGTCTCTAAGCTTATCACTTACAATATCTGTTTCCATACCTGCTTTTGCCATTTTCATAATCCTCCTTAAAATATAATTAATATATCCCTATTAAAAACCAAACTCTATATTGCTAGATAAATGGTTGATAATACTATATTTCTGGCAAGTCGTTTTCTGTTCCAGTAATGATTATCTCTTCTTGGATTTCAAATCCCTTATCACTTTCTTTTGGGAACTCAAGTCCTGTTTCTTTTTCCGCTCCGGTTTCAACATCTTCCGGGCTTTCTACTTGAAGCAATGCTGTTTCTTCCTCTAGTAGAATTGTAGCCTCGTCATCGTATGCCTCTACTTTACTCTCTTCTGGATTTTTATCTAGCATTTCAGAAGTATTCCAAGTCAATACCGCATTGGATGTTCTTCTAATGTTAACATTACCAAAAGACTGAATATCCTTTGATGCTCCAATTTTGGTAAGAACCTTTATGGAGTGTGGTATTTTAAATACAAACCATAGCACTATGGCTAGTATTCCAAAGGAAATCGACAATACAATCATTCCAGTTGTCAACAAGTCTAATATTTCTTTCTGATGTAATACTTCTATCATTTACTTGTCTCCTGTTTATTAAGAGAAATAACTTGCCTTGCTTTTTCAATATTTTTTTCTAGTTCTTCTTCTAATTCAACTATTCTATCAGTTTTTTCTACTTTAGCTTTCTCGATGTCATCTTGCACATGGTTTTCAATTTCCATTAAGGCTAATTCCATTTCACCGTAGGAAACTCCATCCTTGTTGAATCGATCTGCATAAACGCATATCTGAGAAGCCACTTCTTTATATATTACCAAAGCTGTATTAGCATTATCATCTTTGACAATATTGCCCTCTGATACACTAATCAAATCTGCCCAATAATCCTTGAAAGATACCTTGCTATCTCCGGTCTTGTCTATCATACCTAAGGATGTGTAATAATCTGCTATTGCGCCTAATCTCTCTGCTCTGGCTGTCTGACTCTCAGGCAATTCTCCTTCAGCTGCCTTTTTTAACCAATAAGCCGAAAGCTGCTTGTTACCTGTGCCCTCATAATTATAGAAATATGCCATTCCCAACTGGTAGGAAAACATTTGATAGCCTAATTTATTTTTCTGCAATAATTCCTCATATGTATGGCCATTGCTCTGGTTGATTAGGATTCCTCTAATCTCCGACGCCTCATCCTCAGAGAAAATATTGTCCTCCAAATAAACTCTTTCAATTAGACGGATATATGCATCCGCTTCCTCAGGATTTATTGAAATAGTTTCTATATATGCTTCTCGCATATCGTCTAATGATTGACCCTTTTCAGCATCAACCAGATACGTCTCATAAGCATTGGTCTGAACATGCTTTCCATAGAAGTGACATGTAGCAGCACCAACTGCATTGGCGATACAAAGAACTACTACTAGGATAAAACTAATAAGCTTTATCTTCTCTTTTCTTCTGTACTCGCTGTCCAATTCATCATAATGCTCTAAATCATATAGTAGAGAATAGGCATTTTGATATCTTCGATTTGGATCTGCCTGGGTACATTTTATAATTATCTTTTCTAATCCTTGAGAGAAGGATTCGTCCCAATATCTAATTGGATATATTTCGTATGGTGGCTCGCTAGGATTTTTCCCTGTTAACAAATGGTAGATTGTAGTGCCTAAGCAGTAAATATCTGTCCTGCCATCTGTCTGACCATATCCACCAAACTGCTCTGGCGCTGCATATCCTCTTGTACCTAGACATGTAGTGTCTTCGTTGTTTTCAGTATTAAAACGTCTTGCAGTTCCAAAATCTATCAATACTATTGTGCCGTCTGGCTTTAACATAATATTGCTAGGCTTTAAATCTCTATAAATAATTGGTGGATTCTGTGAATGCAAATATCCCAAAACATCGCACAATTGCTTTGCCCACTGAATAACATATTCCTGTGGCTGTGGACCATACTCTTCCAAGGCTTTTCTTAGGGTATTGCCTTCAATGTAGTCCATTACAATTAGAATACTACCTTCATAATCGATAATATCGATTATGCTCGGCAAATTGGGATGCGATAGATTTTTCAGAAGCTCTGTTTCACTTCTAATGCTATCGTAAACAATATCTTCATTTGCAAACTTTTCTTTTCGAATCTCTTTTATAGCCCACTGTTTATTGGCTCTTTCATTCATCGCCAAATAAACTGTGCTCATTCCACCGTGGCCTATTTCATTAAGTATTTTATATTTGTTATCTACAACTGAACCTATTTTTAACATATCTTTTAAACTGATATCAATAAACTTGATATATTGTCTGTCTCGCCTCTTGCAACAACTGCGTCTGTCAGTTTCTCCAATCCATTTTGCTGTTTACAAACTTCAATCATTTCATCATCTTCTAGCTTGCGCCAGAAGCCATCTGAACATAAAAGAAATTTATGTGGAGTATTGGCATATCCCTGATAAAAATCAGGAATTACTACCTCAGAGGCACCAACACACTGTAGAAGAAGACTTTTTTTATTGCTATTCTGAGCCTCTTCTAGCGTCATGTTTCCTAAGTCCATTTCTCTTTGAACATAACTATGATCGTGAGTTAATAGCTTTATACGCCTCTCGTCTAATTCATAAGCTCGTGAGTCTCCTACGTTCATTACCATGTACTCATCATTTATAATGATTATGGCAACAACCGTCGTCCCCAATTCAATTCCTCTGTCTTCTCCATAACGCATTAATCGTTCATTTGTTTTTTGGATGATTCCTTGCCACTGGGCTTTGATTTGGCCCCAATAGTGACTATATGCATCCATCTCTTGTGTCAAATCTTCTGTGATGTCGCTAGGCATCAATACTCGTGGAAGTTCATTTTTAAACCACTCATCCATACGCTTTACAAAAGTAGCGCTGGCAACTTCCCCTTGAGATAAACCACCCATTCCATCACACAAACACGCCATGCATACATTACCCCCGTCAGCAGTCTTAGCCTGCTTAATGATTAGCGCATCTTGATTAACTTTCTTTTTCACCCCTATAAAACTAAAGGCATCTGTTTTATAACTCATATTTAAATTCTTCATTAGATATCTTTACCATATCCCCGTTTGCTAATTTCACTCGACTGCCTTTATTTAATCTCACGTTGTTTACCCAAGTACCATTTGTCGAGTTGCAATCTTCCAAATAAATGCCATCACCCATTTTTCTAATGGCAGCGTGCTGTCTACTAATAGTGCCATTATCCCTAATTGAATAATCTACATGTAAAGTATCTTTACCTATAGAAAAATACGCTTTATTCATGGCTATTTTTTCATTAGTTTTAACTCTAATGAGCTTTCCAAGATTAATCTGACCTGAAAATGATTCAGATTTTCCTAGAATACTAGTTTCTCCACCGTCATTTGATAATACATTTGTATCAACTGACTTGCTGGCCACCTCCTTGTGCTGCATCTCACGCACTGCCATATTAGGTCTGTTGACAAATTGCTCTATCGCCTGGCTTTCTGCCTGCTTTATTTCTTTTTTCGATTGAATCTCTCTATTTCTATTGCTTGATACTTTCAAGACAATAATAGTGATAATTAAGGCAATTATTACAACTGCACCAACACAAAGAATGATTATTAGGTATAGAGGAATTGTCTCTTTTGTCTCTATTTTTGTGGTTGGCTCTTTTACTTCTTCTGTTTTTGGATTCTCATTTACCTTTGTGTAATTGACACCTAGGCCATCAAGAACTTTTACGATCTTGGTTGAATCCAAAGAACAACTATACATGCCATCCTTTGCCAAAAGATTCATACCTATTACATAACCATATTCATTTACAATAGGGCCACCGCAATTATTCGCACCTATTGAAGTATCGCTTTCAATTACCTGTACACCATTAAGGCTCAAAAGATTAACAATGCTACCAGCCGTCATAATCACCTGTGAATCAGAATAGTACTGCACAGGAGAGTCAAATCTGATTTCATCTGGATAACCCATTGTGTAAATCTTGTCTGTGGTGCTGTAAGGTAAAGAGTTGGTGTCATAATTCTTTGATGTCAAAATAGTCAAAGGTTCTCTTGTGTATATAGGCTGAGAAAGTTGTAACACAGCCAAATCCAACTCGTCACTTGTATTTACAATAGTGGCACTTACAACTACATCTCCCTCAAGAACAACCTCTGTTTCATATCTAGTATTGCTCAGAGTATCCTCTTCTACAGGAATCTCCAAGAACTCAAAAGCTGCTACTTTAATTTCATCTGATGGATTGACGATGTGGTTGCATGTAATAACGTACTCTGTATCTTCTGCATCTCCAACCAAAAAGCCAGTTCCACCATAGACGATATGCTTTTGATCTGCATCATCCGTAAATACGGTATTTACTTGAACCACACCATTCTTTGCATCTTCTGCCTTCTGTTCTTTAGCTGCCGCTTGAGCCACATTGCATGGTAGCAACAGTGAAACTATAACTAGTAAATTAATGCAAAGATTTCTCAATCCCTTCATTTTAGCAATCTCCCTTTTCGTTAATTACTTTAATCTTTTCTTCTTGAAAATAAATACGCCTGCGGCAGTTAACACTGAAGCTGCTGATGCAAATACAACCCAAACAATAGGTTTCTTAAAGAATCCTGCAACTGGCACTATTTCCTCAGGAACTACATCTATCTTCTGAATAATGTCATTGTCGATTAAATCCTCTGCTTTTTCTGAAACAAGGACATTGTTGCAGCTGAGCTTTGTCTCATTACCTGCTACATCTGAACAAATAATTTCAAGCTGCTGATAATCATCCTTTCCAGGAATTGTGATAACTTCTGTACCACCATTTTCCTGAAGTTCCTGTGCAGAATACTCTGCAAGGATATCATTGTTTAAGTATACCTTTAATCCAGCAATACCAATTGTATCAGTGGCATTTACTGAGAAATTATGTTCAGCCTCTTGGTATACTCCATCGCTTTCTACACCTGAAACGATAACACTTGGTGCTGTAGAATCCACAAGGAATTCGATATTAGCATCCTTTGACTTGTTACTCTGTGTATTAGATGCCTTGTCCTCTGAGTAAACAGAAACAGAATAAAGACCATCATTTCTAAAGTTTGAAGCATTAATTGTGTAGCTAATTGAATGCCATGAATTCTTGTTGACTGTATCTGTTGTAGTGTAATCCTTTCCGCTAGAAAGGTCCTTTACACTTCCGTCGTAAGTAATTGAAACTTCCTTGTATGTCAACTCATCTACATTGATTTCAGTAATAACAACATTCTGTGGCTTTGTAACATAATAGCTATCTATCATGCCCAAAGTTCCATCTCCAAGAACATATACTGAACCAAATCTGTTTACTGAATACTTGATTTCTTTTTCTGTTACATTACCAGCTAAATCAGTGATTTCTGCCTTTAAAATGTAAAGGTCATCATTTGATTTTACATGTGGTAAATCAGAAATCTCAACTACATATCCACCATTTGACTGTGTTGTAGAACCTACAGTTGAGATAGTACCTTTGTTGGCACCTGTAAGTGTAACTACCACATTCTCAGCCTTTAAGTTCTCATCCTTAGTTGTGATGATAGGCTGAACAACACCGTTGTTAGCTGACATATCAGCTACACCTGTAATATTTAATTCTGGAGCAAGTGTATCAATAACAAATACGCTGCTTGTATATGTATCTGCTACATTACCAGCCAAATCCTGGCAAGTAACTCTAAATGCGTATTTGCCATCTTTTTCAAAGCTCATTGACGCTGAATGCTTTTTATCAGCATCAGAGAATCCGCTAACGCCTGGTAAAGAACCAGCTCCGTCCTCACCTGTCTTTTCGATTACCACAAGCTTTGAATCAAAGTTAGCATCCTCAACTACGATAGTTGCATGTCTAGCATCCTTAAAGTAGTACTCATTTGAAGATGAATTATTATCAAAGCTAACATCTATAGTAGGTACTGTTGTATCAATTACAAACTCTTCTGCTGATGCAGTTGAACTAGCATTTGCTGCCTTATCCTTGCAAGAAACTGTAAAGCTATATACACCGTCTGCATCAAAGTTAATTCTCTTGATGTAGCTACCCTCACTAGACTTTTCCCAGCCACCTGGAGCAGCCTTACCATCTTTTTCGCTGATGTTTAATGTGATGTACTTATCATCTGGCTCAAAGTTGGCATCTTTTACTGTGATTGTTGCTACTCTAGCAGCATTGTAGTACTTGCCGTTCTTAGCTTCAGTATTGTCAAACTCTACGGTAACCTCTGGATTTGTCTTATCAATTATAAAGGATTCTTGATCTGCAAGCTTTCTAATATTGTCAGCCTTGTCCATAACCAAGCCCTCTACATGGTATTTACCTTCTGAAGAAGCTACTGCAGAAAAAACGTATTTATCTCCACGCTTTTCTTTAAATGTAAGAGCCTTGCTTCCGCCGCCTTCTTCTACAAGTCTTAAGTCATCAAGTTTTTCTTCATTAACTAAATTCTCTTCTGTAACAACTACTTCTACTTCCACGTCCTCATTGTAGTAGCCTGTATTAGCACCTGAAGAACCTACTGGAGTTGAATTGCCATTGTATGAGATTGAATCAATAACTGGTACTGTGTTATCTACATAAATTGTGATCTCATAAGACTCTGTATGGTACGAATCCTTACCATATACTATCTCATATGTATGCTCGCCTTCTACTGTTGTAGGTATTTGGCATGTGTATTTTATCTTGTAAAACTGTTTATCCTTGGCTCTACCTTTTTTATTATATTCATATTCATAATCAACTTCGTTTCCATCCCACACAGGTTCGACATTTTTAAGCTTGCCCTTTACATCCTCTGTAAGATTATGTATGGCTTCTGCTGGAAGTTCTTTTCCATTATCATAAACAGTGAAATAACTTACATCATAGTTTCTTGTAACAGCTGCAAATGTCAGCTCTAATGTATCTGGATATCCTTCTATTGATGATGAATACCAGTTATCAAAATAGAACTTGTCATCATCATAAATCCATACTCGGTCTCCTGCTTCATTAGAAGCTTCGATATAAGCCACAGGTCCTTTAACTTTCATATTAGTAGTATTGACCTCGAACTGACATGCTCTCTCTACATATATAGAGCCGTCATAATCATTTGTGCAGCCCTTCACTTTATCTATGCTATAGTAGAGCTCGCTTCCAGAGAAAGTATATGAATACTTAATAAAGCCTTCATCATCTGGGTCACCATCTTGAGTTAATTCAAAAGATACATCCTCTGACGCATTCTCATCAAATCCCTCTAATGTATATGTTGCACCACCTTTAGCCTTGCAACGAGCCTTCACTGTAACTGTTACATCTGATTTGTATAAGTCAATATTATTAAAATTCTTTTCAGCATCAGTGCTAAACTCTATAGCCTCTATTTCAGGCTTAGGATCTAGGCTTGAGAATTCATGCCCACACACCTTGCAGCGTGTAACTTCATAACCATCAATAAGGACTGTCTCCTTCTCGCAGTCTCTTACATCTTTTTCATTACATCCTGGATAAGTGCATGTAGCCTCGTGCTGAGGAACGCCATCCTCATTTTCACCTATATAATGATACTCTCCAAAGCAGTGTGGATGCCATGGTATAGCTGGGATAGAAATTTCAGCAACTAAGATTGGTTCTCCATTCTCATCAACCATGCGAATGCCATTTATACACAAGTATCCTTCCTCATCCTCAGTATAAGTAGCATCCTCGTCTATAACATAGTTGCCTTCCTCATCCTGTACCAATTCACCGTTTTCATCTGTCTTATAGATTTTAAATACTTTTTGTCCCTCTGAATCTACTGTAAATGTACCAACAGGAATAGGCTCCTCACTAGAATTTTCATCATATATATAGTGAGTCTCTTCTGGATCTGTAGTCTGATTGCCGCCCATAAGCGTGAAGCTGCCACTATTAAGTACGTACTTGGCAGTAGTTCCAAACACGCTTGTATCCATTGTCATCACAGGATATGACACATAAACTTGACCATCTACTACATTTGTACCATCAGTACCATTTGTTGGCTGTTGGTCACCTACTGCTGCATCACCTGTGCCATTCTGGCTGTCAGCCCCAGTGCCCTCTGTTGCGTTTTGGCCGTCTGTTGTATTTTGGCTGTCTACTCCATTATCTGTACCAGTAGTATCTTGGCCTCCAGCTGTATTATTTCCATCTATGTTTTGGTCATCTCCAGCCACAGTATTATCTGTAGTTGTCGAACCTCCTACATTAGAAGAATCTCCTGATTGATTGTCAGAAGAAGCAGCTGTAGCATCTGTGCTCTGAGAAACATTGTTGTCCTCTGGCTCATCTGCAGACACGAAAAATACCGCATTGCTATACATCAATGCGGTCATCATTGTCAATGCTACAATTCTTTTTGTAACTTTGCGGTGTTTAATTTTTCTCATATGGTTTCCTCTTTTCATTAACTCCCTAAATGCACATAAAGCTTTTCACACTTATGTCACATTTAAAACGCACTCCACTGTCTTTTATTCACACTCAAAGATTTTTGTTCCCAATCAATTTTTTTCAGCCTTCCCGAGTTATGTACAGTGTTTTAAACATCTTGCATCGACTGCATTCGGCATAATTACTACATTTTGCCGGAATATCTGTGTAATATGCCACAAAAAATTCAGTTTCCTAAGCTAGTTAGCATTAGGATGTTACAGGTAGTATCATAATACCCTCACGCACTTCTGTCAACACATTTTTTTAATTATATTTTCATAGCATTTTCCTCTTATTAAATCAGGTGTTTATAGCTATCAAATTCAGGCGATAAATCCTTTATTTATTGGGTCTAATTATGATTTTTCCAGTGATATTTTTCTAATATTTCCACTAATAAATATCACAGTTAAACATGGAAAATTTAGCACATACAATCAGGCATCAAAATCATTTATATGAACATTCTGTGTCGAGAGTTTTATCATGTAATTTTCCAGCAAAAAAGCCATCCGCACGCTAGGTGCGAATGGCTCCATGTGATTTTACGTATAATTTTCCTATGCCTGCACAAAAGCTGGTGTATCAGCTGGTGCTGCAAGCAACTTCTTTAGCTCATCATCTACTTTGAGAAGTGTAATAGAAAAGCCTTCCATATCAAGAGATGTCATATAGTTGCCAACAAGAGTCTTTGCAACTTTGATTCCCTTGGCATCCAAAACTTCCTTAATGTGCTTGTTTGCCACAAAGAGCTCCATCAAAGGTGTGCCGCCCATTCCGTTGACCATTACAGCCACTTCATCGCCAGAATTGTAAATGCCCTCGGCGAAAATCCTATCGAGAAGCTTGTCGGAGATTTCATTTACTGTGCCAATCTTTTCACGGTTAACGCCTGGCTCGCCATGAATTCCGATACCGATTTCGATTTCATCCTCTGCCAAGTCAAAGCTTGGTTTGCCAGCAGCAGGAACTGTACATGCGTCAACAGCCATACCCATTGAGCGTACATTTGCAATTACTTTTTCAGCAACACGCTTTACATCAGCAAGGCTTCCTCCTGCCTCAGCGCATGCGCCAGCAATCTTGTGTACAAAAATAGTACCTGCGATTCCGCGGCGGCCTGTTGTCCAAGTACTATTTTCAACCGCCACATCATCAGCTGTGATAACCTGGTCGACTTCGATTCCCTCATCTCTTGCCATATCAGCAGCCATCTCAAAGTTCATTACATCACCTGTGTAATTCTTGATAACAAGCAATACTCCCTTGCCGCCATCTGCTGCCTTGATTGCTTCATATACCTGGTCAGGTGTAGGGGATGTAAATACTGCACCAGCAATAGCTCCATCCAGCATACCCTTTCCTACATATCCTCCATGAGCTGGCTCATGTCCGCTACCACCGCCAGACACTAAGGCAACTTTTCCCTTTGAGCCTCCAGCTCTCACTACTACATCAAGTCCATCGAGGCGGCGTATATACTGTGGGTAAGCTGCCACCATACCGTCAAGCATCTCATCAACTATATTATCAACTTCGTTAATAAGTTTTTTCATAAAATATTACCTCCTCCTATATCTCGCCTGTTGCACTATCAGGCTGTCCACAACGAAAATCTTATAAAACTTTATGCGCGCCGCGGGTATCCTCTGCAGCTTTCAAAACTGCGTCAATATTACTTCCGCACATAGCACTAACCGCTGCTGCAATTGTGCCCTCTACGATTGGCGCATCTGCAAGTCTTACATCAATACCCTCATCTTCAATAAGCTCAATTGCTGTCTCAGAACTCATAACACCGCTACCCAAATCAGCTAAAACTATAACCCCATCACCGTCATTAGCCTCTTTAATTGCTTCGGAAATACGAATCGCATCTGTGCCTATGGTTTTGTCCTCCAGGCCAGCTGCGCATACGATTCCCTTGTGGGTCGGTGCAATCTCACTAGTCAAATCCTTTAGCCCCTCAGCAATCTTCCAGCTATGGGACACAAGAACTAATCCAACCATTAAATCCCCCTTTCCGCCACATTATCCTTTCAAAAAATCTCTGATAGTTTCCAAAGTCAATGTAGCTGAAGTAGCGCCTGGATCCTGGTGACCAACGCTTCTTTGTCCAAGGTAACTTGCGCGTCCCTTTGTGGCCGCAATTGTTTTGGTGTACTCCACACCCTCAGCAGCTGCTGCACAAGCGGCATCTAGAGCTTCGTTTAAATCAGCTCCTGCATCAACCTTTTCAGAGAAAGCATCGTAAGCTGGCATAAGTGCATCAAGCATTGTCTTTTCGCCTTTTACAGCTTTGCCTCGCTTTTGGATACCAGCGATTGCTGCTTCGAGAGCGGCCTTAAAGTCCTCTGGGGAAACGGCAGTTTTTCCCGCGAACACTTTGGCTGCCTCCATATAAGCTGTACCGTAAAGTGGTCCGGATGCTCCACCAACGGTAGATAAAAGTGTCATACCTGTTTTCTTGAGAGCGGCCCCAATATCGCCCTCGTCTTCAGGTACTTTCTCCACTACAGCTGCAAATCCACGAGCCATATTTACCCCATGGTCTGCATCGCCGATTTCTCTGTCTAAGTCAGTCAGGAAATCCTTGTTGGCCATTATTTTGTCGCCTATTTCTTTTAGGCACTGGTATACTCTAGTAGCCATAAAACTAGTCCCCCTTCTCATAATTTTTACCACCAAAGTCTTATATGAGTATTATAACAAATCCTATATTAGCCGGCGAAATTTTTTCGTTGTGTTTTCGTACAAAAAGAAAAAGAGCCACCCGTACATTTTGCACGAGTGGCCCTAGTATTTTTAATTAAAGATTCTCATCCGCATATTTTTGGATGTTGCTGGCATTGGCATAACGAGTAACCTCGTCTCCATTAACAACTACAAGAGTAGGCGCCTGCATAACACCATATTTTTTAGTCAAATCCTGCTGCTCCTCTGCATCTACAAGGATGTAATCCTCATCCTCGAGAATCTCTTTTGCTCTAGCGCAGTTAGGACATGTCTTTGTTGTGAAAAGATATTTTACACCAGTTTCCTTTTCCTCAGAAACAATCTCAAGATTAACCTGTGGCTGCTTTGCTGCTGCAGTCTTCTCACCAGCACGTCTGCATACAGAACCTGCTATATCGTAAAGCTTGCGATTCTTGTATTCCTGAGTCTTGCCCTCGTTCCAGTTCTGAACTGGACGATAGTAACCAGTGATTCGGCTGTATACCTCAGCTGTCTTGCCGCAGTGTGGACATGTGTAATGCTCACCTGCTATGTAGCCATGCTCCTTACATACTGAGTATGTTGGAGAAAGTGTATAGTATGGCAATCTATAGTTCTCAGCAATCTTGCGAACAAGATTGGCAGCTGACTCCCATGTAGGAAGCTTCTCACCGATAAACGCATGGAATACTGTACCAGATGTATAAAGTGTCTGGAGCTCATCCTGAACCTCAAGAGCATCAAATATATCTGATGTATACTCAACTGGCATATGTGAGCTGTTTGTATAGAAAGGAGTATCTCCTTCTTTGCCTGCTGTGATGATATCTGGGAACTGCTCTCTATCATGCTTTGCAAATCTGTATGTTGTAGACTCAGCAGGTGTAGCCTCAAGATTGTAGAGGTCACCGTACATCTCCTGATAATCAGAGAGTCTCTCACGCATGTGATTGAGAACGTCTTTTGTAAATTCCTGTACTCTCTTATCTGTCATATCAGCACGAAGCCAGTTAGCATTAAGACCAACTTCATTCATACCGATAAGTCCGATTGTAGAGAAGTGGTTGTTAAATGTACCAAGATATCTCTTAGTATATGGATATAATCCCTCATCAAGAAGCTTTGTAATAACGCCTCTCTTGATTTTAAGTGAACGAGCACTAATATCCATAAGTCTATCTAAACGAGCATAGAAATCTGCCTCGTCCTTAGCCTGGTATGCAATACGTGGCATGTTGATAGTAACAACACCAACAGATCCTGTGCTCTCGCCTGAGCCAAAGAAACCGCCTGACTTCTTGCGAAGCTCTCTAAGGTCAAGACGAAGACGGCAGCACATAGAGCGAACATCGCTTGGCTCCATATCTGAGTTGATATAGTTGCTGAAATATGGAGTACCATATTTTGCAGTCATCTCAAATAAGAGTCTGTTGTTCTCAGTATCTGACCAATCAAAATCACGAGTAATAGAATATGTAGGGATAGGATACTGGAATCCACGGCCATTAGCATCACCCTCAATCATAATCTCAAGGAATGCCTTGTTGACCATATCCATTTCCTTCTTGCAGTCCTTGTATTTGAAATCCATTTCCTTGCCACCAACGATAGCTGGAAGCTCTGCCAAGTCATTAGGTACTGTCCAATCTAATGTGATATTAGAAAATGGTGCCTGTGTTCCCCAACGAGAAGGTGTGTTAACACCATATATAAATGCCTCAAGGCACTTTTTAACTTCTTCGTATGAAAGATTATCAGTCTTAATAAATGGTGCAAGGTATGTATCAAATGATGAGAATGCCTGAGCGCCAGCCCATTCATTCTGCATGATACCGAGGAAGTTTACCATCTGGTTGCAAAGTACTGAAAGGTGCTTAGCAGGAGCTGAAGTGATCTTGCCAGTAATACCACCAAGTCCCTCCTGGATAAGCTGCTTTAATGACCATCCTGCACAGTAACCTGTGAGCATTGAAAGATCGTGAATGTGGATATCTGCGCTGCGGTGTGCATTTGCAATCTCCTCATCATAAATCTCTGAAAGCCAGTAATTTGCAGTGATTGCACCAGAGTTAGAAAGGATGAGACCACCTACAGAATATGTAACTGTAGAGTTCTCCTTAACTCTCCAATCCTCTACCTTAACATAGCTATCTACTACATTTTTATAATCCAAAACTGTAGACTTCATGTTGCGCATCTTCTCGCGCTGCTTTCTATATAAAATGTATGCTTTTGCAACATCTGTATATCCAGTCTGCTCAAGTACATTTTCTACAGAATCCTGAATGTCCTCTACAGTGATTTTGCTCTCTTTAATTTTTGACTGGAAATCAGCCGAAACACGAAGCGATAATAAACCGATTATATCGTCATTGTATTCCTTTCCAGTTGCCTCGAAGGCCTTTGCGATCGCATCGTTAATCTTCCCCAAATTAAACTCTGCTATTTCACCATCTCTTTTTACTACGTCAAACAATTTTCCTCACCAATTTCCTTTCTCTAGTATCCTTAAAACATGTCAAAAAAGGACTCCCCCTGTAACCTTTTTGCTTTGCCAGCTAAGTGTTGCATTAAGGTACTTTCGACTTGAATATATGTTATCAAAATATAGGGTGAGGGGTCAATGTTTAATCACTATATATTGTGCTTTTCGTCATTATTACCTAAAATCCCATTTCACTTTTGAATATTTTCTAGGTAGAATTACGATTCAACACACACAATATTTGGTATTTAAACATAAAAAAGACACACTACATATTGTAGCGTGTCTTTAGCATTTCTATCGCGTTTGTAGGAATATTAGCTCCTTTTTTGCAACCTCATCATTAGGGTAAGATTCAAGATATTGTGTCAATGCATCGCATGCTTCGGTGAACCTACCTAGATGTTCAAGAGCTGAAACCTGTCCCTTCAATAGGTCAGGCATATTGTCTATTGATTTAAGACTCAACCCAGCTTCATAGTACCCCAAAGCATTCTCATAATTTCCATTAGCCATCTCAATGTCACCTAAAGTAGCAAGCGCCTCGCTTGTGACATCTTCGGATTTTGCGTACTCCTCTAGCAATTTCTGGGCCTTATCATAATCACCCTGATCCTGATATATCTTGGCAAGATAAAGTCTAGCCTCAACGATATCCTTGTCTACCGCCTTCTGCAATAACTCCTGGGCTTGAGAAGTCTGACCAAGCATATAGTTGATTCGGCCCTTATAATAGCCAGCCTCCGCAGATTTATCTGAAATCTGTAGCGCATTATTTAAATATACCTTGCCCTGATCTGTATATCCAAGAGAATCAAGATTCTCGTATATTTCTATATAAAGAAGATAATTCTTTTTATCTACTTCAACAGCCTTATCATAATCCAAAATGGCCTTCCCTACCTCACCTTCAGAAGCATAAATACTTCCTCTTAAAAAGTAAGGCTCATAATTATCGCCATCATATTTAATCAATGCCTCGTAGGTAGCTGCCGCCCCTTCAAAATCACCAGATTTAAACTGAGCTGCCGCTTTGTAGTAATTAATGTCTATTTCCAAATCAGTGACTTTTCCAATGGAACAACTCAAAGCCTTATCAAATAACTTGATAGCAGTCTCATAATCACCTGCATCAAGGGCCTCTACTCCCTGGTCACGCAAGTCAATTTCCTTTTGACTATGTCCGCCACAAGCCACCATTGTTGCCGCAATATATAGAGATAATCCTATAACAAGAAGTTTCTTTTTCATAAATCATTTCCTAACTATAAGTATTAGAGTTACTAACACCACATCCCCTCGATGAATAACTCACTTACCTATTTACTTTAAAGCAAGTCAACCTAAATTGCCACACTAAATGTGCATTAATTCAAGTTCATCTTCTAGAGATTTTATCATAAATGAATTTAATGACATCCCAAGGATTCTAGCTCCTACTGCTGCTCTTTGATGAAGTTGTGGGTAAATTCTTACATTAAATTTCCCAGAATATGGTTTCTCCGGCTCTACTCCATCTTTATTACACCATTCAATATAATCATCAACCGAATTTTTAAACTCATCTTCTAGCTCTTTAACAGAAGAACCTTGAAATGTAATTACCGCTCTAGTATTAATAACTTCTCCTGTAAAAATATGTTGTTCATCATCAAAATCAACTTTTCCAATATATCCTTTATAATTCATCATATTATCACCCCTGCATTTTCTAGAAATCTTCTCACTGACCTCACCGCACCTTTATCTGTAGTATTTTCTGGATGAGGCCTGTGAAATACAGCTCTTTCATTGTTTAATTCCACTCTCACACGAGAGCCATTTCCTTCTGAGATATTCGCTCCAAGAGAAATAAAAAGGCTTTCTATATCAATCCACTTAATATTGGATTTAATAGGGTTAGAGAATATCTCTCTCAATATTTTTTTATCTTTATTATTCATGGTACCACCTTTTAGTACTATTTTCAATTTTATTATATAAATGCTATAATCAAAGCTAATATTTAATATGTATATACGGGAGGTTTTTATTTGGATTCGCATACGACAGTTCGTTTTGTAATTCTTTTCATTTTGTTGGCACTATCTGCTTTTTTCTCATCAGCAGAGACAGCCCTTACAACAGTTAATAAAATAAAAATCAAAACCATGGCTGATGACGGTGACAAAAAAGCTGCTAGGGTTTTAAAGGTTATCAACCGTCCTAAGAAAATGCTTTCAGCTATTCTCATAGGAAACAATATCGTGAACCTGTCAGCATCTTCTTTGGCCACTACCCTTGCAATTGATTTGCTAGGAAACAAGGGCGCCGGCATCGCAACAGGTATTCTCACCTTATTAATATTGATTTTCGGAGAAATCACACCTAAGTCACTTGCTACAAGCTATTCCACCAGGCTCAGCCTACATTTTGCCCCTATAATAGGCGGCACCATGTGGCTATTTACACCTGTGATTGCAATAGTCAATTTCCTATCGGGATTATTCATCAGACTTTTTGGCATCGACCCTGATTTCAAGGACAATACAATTACGGAGGAAGAAATCCGCACAATGGTTGATGTCAGCCACGAAACAGGTGAAATCGAAAGTGATGAGCGTACTATGATTCACAAGGTATTTGATTTTTCTGATGCCACAGCAAAAGAAGTTATGATTCCTCGAATCGATATGACCATGGTAGATGCCGATATTTCCTACCAGGAGTTAATCGAGGTTTTCAAAGAAGACATGTACACAAGACTTCCGGTTTGTGAGCCAGACACTCACAAAGTCATCGGAATAGTCAATATGAAGGATTTCCTTGGACTTACTCCTACTTCTGATTTTTCTATTAAGAACTATTTGAGAGATGCTTATTTCACCTACGAGATGAAAAACGTATCAGATCTTTTCGATGAAATGCGAAAGGAAGCTGCTTCCCTCTCCATCGTTTTGGATGAATACGGTGATTTATCCGGTATGATTACTCTAGAGGATTTATTGGAAGAAATCGTTGGAGAAATCCGTGATGAATACGATGAAGATGAGGAAGATCCTGTTGTTCGCATCAGCGACAGAGAGTACCAGGTACTTGGCTCAATGAACTTAGAGGATTTGTGTGATATCATCCCTCTTGGATTCTCTAGCGAGGACTATGACACCATTGGCGGTTACATTGTAGGAGCATTTGACCACTTCCCAAATGTTGGCGAGACCTATGTTTCAGAAGAAGGCATTATAGTAAGAGTACTGGCCGTTGAAAAGAAACGAATAACCAAGCTTAGAATAAAGCTTCCTGTTCCAACAGACGAATCGCAAACAAAGTAATATTTACAATTAAGCCCATGCCACCAGCTATTTGAAAGATTTCACGTAGTCTTTTATCTTTGGCAAGGGCTCTTTTTTTGCCTTTATTTTTTCTTGCAAGATTTCCTTCATGCTTTTTCTCATCTACAGCACAGCAATCATAATCCAGAATAATAAAACTCACTAGGCCAATTGTGTTTACAACTACAAATATTAACAGGGTAATATCGTTACTATATTTGAGGTAAATTAATAAATTGCAGAATAATAAGACAGATTTCTCAAATAACAGTTTTGTCCTCTGCTTTTTCATATAAGTTAGAAATCTATCATTTTCAGTTTTCCACAAAGAAAATCTCTCCTGTGTTAGAACTTCCAATTCATGCAAGTCTACAAGACTGTAATTACCAACTTCAAGTTCATTTTCTGAAAGATATCTGTGCATATAGTTAATAGGTTTGCAACCTAATTTTCTTTCAATATAAGAAAATCCTGCAGACACATACACTCTGTTATCAGCCTGCTTCTCCTGATACCTTATTGCTCTGATCAATATACTCCTAAGATATCTATTATTTCCAAAGCTATAGTAAAGCTCTCTAAGAAGCTCTATACTATCAGCGCACTTAGGTAACAATTTAAGAACGCGTTTAATATACAGCTCTTTTATAGCTCTTTTCTTTTGTTCTCTGCGCCTTCTCAGAGCACAATAAATAATCGAGCAAAATTCAACTAGTCCCCAGAGTATAAAGCTAGCAGCAATATTATTAAATTTAAATTTCATTTTATATGGGTATAAATAAGAAAATAAATAATAAGAAAAACGACACGCCAAAGACGTGCCGTAATAGTAACATAACAATTCTAATATTTCAACTAGAACGGGAACATCAGCGCATTTATAATTTCCTCCTGAAATAGCGCTGATGGTGGCGATAGTTATTTTAGCATAGCTAAAAAACTATTGCTTTTCAGGCTCTGGATAATCCACACCGAATGTCTCTACTGTAACCTTCTTCATCTTCTGCTCTGTCAAAGGTCTATCTGACCAGTCAGTATCAACCTCTGCAATTTTATTTACAATATCCATGCCCTCGATAACCTTACCGAATGCTGCATAATCCCCATCAAGATGTGGACTATTCTTATGCATAATAAAGAACTGACTTCCTGCTGAGTCAGGGAACATTGTACGAGCCATAGAAAGAACACCTGGCTCATGCTTTAAGTCATTCTTAAATCCATTGCTTGAGAACTCTCCCTTTATTGAGTATCCAGGGCCGCCCATACCTGTTCCATCTGGATCTCCCCCCTGTAACATAAAGCCCTTAATAACTCTGTGGAAGATAACTCCATTGTAAAAGTCATGATTAATAAGACTAATGAAGTTGTTAACTGTGTTTGGAGCAACCTCAGGATAGAGCTCTGCCTTGATGATGTCTCCATTTTCCATTTCAATTGTAACAATAGGGTTCTGTGCCATAATTTAATCTCCTTATTTCTTACCTACGCCTGTTACGTTCTCAAGCCTTGGATATTGCACCGCTCGATTAACACATCTCGCTAAGCAACACCAATAGCTTGATAACTACAGGCTTTTTCATTAATTAATTCCAGTTTAAACTACTCCGTTGGTCATATTCATTTTTATAATTTTTCTAATACCAACTTTGCCTCTGACAGATACGTATTGTCTAAGTCATAAATTCGGCCTGCGTCTGCTGCTGTAGCAAAGCTTCTGTCCATTGGCATCTTGCCAAGTACAGGAACATTAAGGCTTGCTGCCACTTCGTCAATATGGCTCTCGCCAAATATCTCAATTTTCTTGCCACAATCTGGACATGATATATATGAATAATTCTCCACAAGGCCAAGAACTGGGATGTGCATCATCTCAGCCATGTTGTATGCCTTCTTAACTATCATCTGAACCAATTCCTGTGGACTGGTAACAATGATAATACCGTCTACTGGAAGTGACTGGAAGCATGTAAGTGGCACATCGCCTGTTCCAGGTGGCATATCTACAAACAGATAATCTACGTCGCCCCACTGAACATCTGTCCAGAACTGTTTAACTACACCTGCGATAACAGGACCTCTCCAAACAACTGGTGATTCCTCATCATCAAGCATAAGGTTTATAGACATTATCTTTGTGCCGTCCTCAGCAACCTCTGGGAATGTCCCCTCATCATTGCCTGTAGCTGGACCATGAACACCAAACATCTTTGGAATAGATGGACCGGTAATATCGGCGTCCAATACACCAACAGAATATCCTGCGCGAGCCATAATACCTGCAAGTGATGATGTAACAAGTGACTTTCCAACGCCACCCTTACCTGATACAACTCCGATAACATGCTTTATATTTGAATTCTTATTAGGCGCCTCAAGAAACGCTGTATTTCTAACACCCTTTTTAGCTGCTGAAGCAGATGGGCATCCTTCACATGAGCCTCGACTGCATGAGCTAGCTGATGAACATGAACTACTGTCTGCCAATTTCTTTACCTCCATTGATTATCATACGAGCTCAATTATATCACACATAATATAATTCCGGTATCAAACATTTTCACTGTTTGATAGTTTTAAAATTCCACGTCTAATAGCATCCATTTTATCCTCTTTTATCTTGTTGACTTCTATATCAACCTATTGGCCGACTTATCCACAATATCCACAATCATATTTTTTAGGTTGAGGATAACTTCACTTTTTCAATTTTTGCTGTGGAAATCTATTTTTCGTCATTTTTGAAATTCCTTTATTTTAAAGGCTTTATGACAGTTTTCCACAATAGTGACACTTCAATCAACAACTAATTTTTACCCACAATGTTATCCACAATTGTAAATAAATATGATTTGGTTGAAAAAGTAATGTGAATATTGGATAATCAAAAATAGATAAATCAAGATATAAGGAGTTAACATGACAGACACAAAAAAGGTACTATCCTTTGCAGTTGAATTAGGAGACATCTTGCTCAGAAACGGAGCAGAGGTGTATCGAGTAGAGGATAGCGTACTGGCAATTTTAAATTCATACGATATCACCGACTGTGACGTATACGTACTCAGCAATGGAATATTTGCTAGCGCAGACGAGGTGACAGAACATGCCAGTTCCATGATCAGACATGTGCCTATGTACCCAATGCACTTAGGTCGCATAGCAGCCCTAAATCATTTATGCAGAGAAGTATGTGCACATAATATTTCAATAGAAGATGCATGGACAAAATTGGGAGAATGCAAAACACTCCCTGGATACAGTCCACTTGCATTATTAATAGCAACTGGAATCGGCTGCGGTGGATTTGCATATTTATATGGAGGAACACCACTCGATTCAATAATGGCAATTTTAGTAGGAATGGTACTGAGAGTATTTCTTATGTTCCAGAAGAAGACCTATTCAAAAACAATGACAAACGTATTTGGCAGTATAGTGGTTTCCCTTACCGCAATACTTTTGTATGCTGTAGGCTTACCAGTCCATTACGATAAGATAATAATCGGTGGCATAATGCCGCTGGTTCCAGGAATACCACTTACCAACAGTATCAGAGATTTCATCAACAGTGATTATTTATCTGGTTCTATCAGATTAATCGATGCATTGCTTACTGCCTTCTGTATAGCCGTAGGTGTTGGTATTGTAATCACCATCGCACACTTAATAGGAGGAGGTGCATACATCTAATGATAGTTAATTATATTATTCAGTTTGTAATAGCCATGATTGCTACTTTAGCATTTGCCATAGTATTTTCTGCACCAAAATCAGAGCTCTTATACTGTGGTATTTCCGGTGGCATAGGATGGATTTTCTATTTCATAATTATGGAGGCACTTGGCGCTCCTACTCTTGGAAATGTTGTAGGCTCATTTTTACTTACAGTTTTTTCAAGAACTTTTGCCGCAAAACGCAAAAATCCCGTCACCGTGTACCTAATCGCAGGAATATTCCCTCTGGTACCTGGTGCCGGAATCTATTACACTTCTTATTATTTAATTACAAATGATATGAGCATGTTTTCAAGCTACGGCCTGTCCACAATAAAGACAGCCGGCGCAATTGTTATGGGAATTATATTCGGTATGGCCTTCCCACAGAGCTGGTTTAATAAAGCTTTTGCACCTTACGATCGTAAGTAATAAGACCATTAACCTCCTCTTCCACATCGGTGGCTTGAGTATAGACAGCTCCTGCAAGTCCCTCTTCTTTGAGGGACTTTATTTTTGCCATAAGTTTATCATAATAAGCCTGCAAATCTTTTGGCTGAGAAAATCTCTTATAACCATAGAGAAAATCCTTTTTTACATGTCCTCCCACCTTAAGGGAAGGTCCACCATACTCAGATATTACGTAAGGACGGGCTCCTTTTTTCACTCGAAGTTCTTCGAAATATAGATGCTCAGAATATACATCTCCACAGCCTTCATGGAACCAGCCAGAAGCAGCATCAAATGGTCTTGTTGTATCGAATTTTTTAGCAAATTCTAGGTTACCCTTTGCATCAAACTGTCCCCAGCCCTCATTAAACAAGCACCATTGACCAATACATGGGACACTGTAAAGCTGTTTCATAATATCCCTGCATTCCATACGCCATAATTCCTTGGATTTCTCTGTATTTCGACCTGTATATTTTAGGAAAATCTTGTTCTTGTCCTTTGTATTTCCAAAAGGTCGCACAAGAGTAGGAATATTGCAAATCATATTCATATTGTACTCAGTACCACCATTTACAATATCCTGCCATACAATCATGCCGATTCTATCGCAGTGAAAATACCAACGCATTGGCTCAAGCTTGCAATGTTTTCTAATCATGTTAAAGCCCAAGCTTTTAATGGTCTCTATGTCAAAAATCATGGCATCATCACTTGGTGGAGTCATAAGGCTCTCAGGATAATACCCTTGATCCAAAACACCATTCATAAAGTATGGCTTGTGGTTAAGCGTCAATCGTGGAATGCCATTCTCATCTACATCAACTCCAAAATGGCGCATAGTAAAATATGTTGAAAAACTATCTTTGCCATATTCCACATTTACAAAATATATATTAGGCTCCTCAGGAGTCCAAAGCTTATATTTATCTAGCTCTATATGTGCATAGATATGATCATCGCTGATTTTATCGACACTATATCTTTTAATTAAATCCTGATTAGAGGAACTGACAACTATCTGTCCCTTCATTTCAGAGACCTTAAATATGAAATCCACCCTATTTCTATTTATATCAGGAGTTATTCTCATATTGGTAACATAAGCCTTTGGAACCCACTCCATCCAAACAGTCTGCCAGATACCGCTTTGTGCTGTATACCACATACCGTGAGGATCCAAGCATTGCTTACCTCTAGCGTAGCCTACCTTATCTGTATAATCACGGACTTTTACTTTGATTTCGTTAGAACCTCCTACCACATATTCAGTTATATCAAATGAAAATGAGGTATAACCTCCCTCATGTGTGCCCAGTGATATACCATTAACAGACACATGAGCGACCTGATCCACCGCCCCAAAATGCAAAATAAGATTTTTAGACTTTTTGACCTTTTCTAATGTAAATACCTTTGTATATTCCAAAGTCTCCTCTGGAAGAAGTACATGTTGAACAGTGCCAGAAAGGCTAGTCTCAGGCGAAAATGGCACCTCAATTGGTCCGCTACAAATAACCTGCCCCTGACCGCTCAAAATCCTATAATCCCATTTACCATTCAAGTTAATGTAAGATTTACGCTGCAATTGTGGCCTAGGATATTCCTGTAACCCAGTATATTTAAAGTCTGTAGACAGATCATAGGAAACGGCATTTTTCCTCGGTCTGCTAATAGCATGTAGCATAGATTTGAAGTCCATGTAATCCTCCCCAGCTAAATTCTAATTTCGCTATTTTTCCTCTTAACCCAAGCTTTATACACTATAATTAAGCAGATACTATGTACTGTCAACGTCAAGAACCAGCTACCTGGATAGCTGAAAAACAGTACAGCTTCTGTATGATGACTCTGAAAATATGTAGCAATCCAAATAAGTCTTGTAACACAGGCGCCAAGCAATGATACAACCATAGGAACTGTAGAATGGCCCAAGCCTCTAAGTCCACCACAAAGTGTATCCATTATTCCGCACAAAAGATAAGGGCAACATACCCAAAGCAGTCTCACGGTACCTGCAGCTACCGCTCTTGTAATATCCTCATTGCTGTCCATATAAATCGGCAACAATTGAGGCGCAAAATGATATGCAAGATTTCCCATAGTGAGACCTACAACACTAACAATTGCTAAGGTATCAAAAATAACTCTCTTAACTCTCTTCTCATCGCCTGCGCCATAGTTTTGACCAACAAATGTCACAGTGGTCTGAGATACTGAGTTCATAGAAATATATACAAATCCCTCTATGGAAGATGCCGCTGCAGAGCCTGCCATAACGGCTTCTCCGAAAGAATTAATTGCAGATTGAATAACTACGTTAGATAGTGAAAATAAGGAGCCTTGAATACCTGCAGGCAATCCCATGGTAACTATCTTCTTAAGAATCTTGCCGTCTATAGATATCTTAGTAATATCGAGCTTAAGGGAGTCACCTTTTCTCATCAAAAAGACCACAAGCATTCCACAGGAAATGTAGTTTGATGTAACAGTTGCAATGGCAACGCCTGCTACTCCTAGCCTAAATCTGATTACTAAAACTAGATTTAATAATACATTCACTATGCCTGCTATTGTTAAAAAGAAAAGTGGGTGTGCTGTATCCCCAGATGCTCTTAATATAGCAGCTAAAAAGTTATAAAGCATTATTGCTGGCATAGCAATAAAATATATCTGCACATAAAGAACAGCTAAATTAATAACATTGGTAGGAGACCCCATAAGTAAAAGCATTGGGCGGGCTCCAAAAACACCAACAAATATTAATACTATTCCGCATATAAGGGAAAAGGCTGTGCTTGTATGAATTGTTTTCTTAACATCAACTTCATTATTAGCGCCATAGTATTGAGCTGCACACACATTAGCACCAACAGACATTCCTATAAAAAGATTTGTCATTAGATTTATAAGAGATGAAGTGGAACCCACAGCACTAAGACTTGCTTGCCCCGCAAATCTACCCACAACAATTACATCAGCTGCGTTAAACAGAAGCTGTAATACTCCAGAAAGGATTATTGGAATTGTGAAAATTATCAATTTGCCCAATAGTGGGCCGTGGGTCATGTCTAGTCTTCTACTTGTATTCATAGTAATGATTTTATCACTTAACTTCCAATTCTACACTAACAAATTGGTCAGAATTATCACTATTTGAAATCACCGTATCAACGCATATATTTCCTTCATCACTGACAGTAAACTCTGTGGTTGCCTCTACGGAAAATGAATCCCCTGCATTATGAAATGTTCCTTCATGCACATTTGCTTTTGCAGTTCCTCCCATTGGCACACCTAACACATCTCCAACAGTTACATCTTCACTATTTTCCACATTTTCCTCAATAGTTGACGATGATTGATATCCTGCAATATATTGTACCTTCTCTTCATTTCCTACCTGTGTTGGGAAATCATAAATTAATGATGCAACCGTGTTCGGACATCTTTCTGGTGCATGTTCAGCTGTTGGTTCATACTCTCCCGAAACACTATATTCATCAGAAGATGTCCACACTAATGTCAAATTAAATCGGTCTCCAACTCCTTGATATGCCCCATATACTGACTGATCATTTTCACTATGTAAAATATAATAATATACTGTATCTCCAGACACCATTTGTACAACTATTGGCCCTGAAGGAGTTGGTGCAGGATCAGGCGTTGGATTTGGACTTGGCGCTGGGTCTGGCGCTGGGTCTGGCACTGGTGCTGGATTAGGTGCTGGATTAGGCGCTGGAGCAGGCGCTGGAGCAGGCGCTGGAGCAGGCGCTGGAGTAGGCGCTGGAGCTGAACTTGGTGGTGGACCTGGAGTCTCCACTGAAGTTACTTCAAGCCTCTTTCCATAAACCACCTCAGCTACTTCATAAAAGCTATCAGTACCAAATAACTTTGCAGCAAAATATACTGCTGGTGTAATTATAATAGAAGAATCAGCTAATGAAACAACAGTAATATTTCTATTAGCACATGCCTCTAATGTAGGCTCAATTCTATCTTCACTATCAAAATAAATAAGATAATGCTCATAATATTTAACTGGATTATTTCCAAATTCAATATATAAATCCGTATTCAAAGCTCGATATGCTGAAGGGTTAAAAAATGGGCAGCAGTCTCTACCTTCAAAAACACCATAATTAATAAAGTGATTAAGCAAAGCCTCATAACTATCGCCATATTCATCTACTACATCACTATTATTCCTTTTATAAAAATCATAATCAAAAAATACTTTTAATATGTTAACCTCATCTTCGCTAAGAGTTCGATATTTAACTCTTGTCATATCTTCAGCTTGAGTGAGGGTTTTGGCATTACTAGTTATAGGCATAACAATAAAAGCAACCATTACAGTTACTATAATTGAAAATAGAATTGTAAAGATATGCCTCTTTTCCATTCACACTACCCCATAGTAAACCTATGATAATAAATATATATTAATATATATTTGTGGCTAAAAAAAGTGTAAATGGCAAACTTTCAATGAAAATCAACTCTATAATACTTAAAGGCGAGCCCATCTGGACTCGCCTTTAATAAAATTAAAGAAAGAAATTATAGGAAAAATCTAATCTTCGGAAAGAGTAGATATTGCCCCATTTTAATTGGACCGAATTACTTGTTAGCTAACTCAGCCTTAAGTGCCTCAGTAAGAGCTGGAACAATCTTGTTAAGATCACCAACGATACCGTAATCAGCTACGTCAAAGATAGGAGCTGTCTCATCCTTGTTGATAGCGATGATAATATCTGACTCTTCCATACCTGCTGTATGCTGAATAGCACCAGAGATACCGATTGCAAAATATACGTTAGGACGTACAGTCTTACCTGTCTGACCTACCTGAAGATCCTTTGGCTTCCAGCCTGAATCTACAACGGCACGTGAGCAAGATACTGTAGCACCAAGAACCTCTGCAAGATCATCAAGAAGCTTGAAGTTCTCTGCAGAACCAACACCACGACCACCAGATACAAGAATCTTTGCATCCATGATATCAACTGTTGTTGCAACGTTCTTTACAATATTAAGAATCTCAACGAATCTGTTGTTCTCTTTGATTTCTGGGTTGAAGTTGATAACTTCTGCCTTGCGGCCAGCAACCTTATCAAGCTTCTGCATAACACCAGGACGAACTGTAGCCATCTGTGGACGGTTGTCTGGGCATGCGATTGTAGCGATTGTGTTACCACCGAATGCTGGACGAGTCATAAGAAGCTGATTGTGCTTCTGCTCCTGACCTTCTCTAGCCTGAAGTGGGAAATCACCAATCTCAAGTGATGTACAGTCAGCTGTAAGACCTGTCTGAACTCTAGCTGAAACTGTAGGACCAAGATCACGACCGATTGCTGTTGCACCAACAAGCATGATCTCTGGCTTGTACTCATTAATATAAGCTGTAAGAGCCTGTGCATATGGCTCTGTACGATATGTCTCAAGTGCTGGATCATCGATAACAACAACCTTGTCTGCACCGTACTCACCAAGCTCATCTGCAAGGTTTGCGATACCCTTACCAAGTACTACTGCTGTTACGTCTGTTCCTAAATCTGCTGCAAGCTCGTGTGCCTTGCCGATAAGTTCGAAGGCAATTGAGCTAAGTTTATTATCAACCTGCTGAGCGAATATAGCTACGCCCTTGTATTCTTCTAATGACATTCTATTTGCCTCCTCTTATTAAATTACATGCTTTTCTTTAAGCTTGCTAACGATGTACTCTACTGACTCCTTAGGGTCAAGAGCTACCTTCTCGCCTGCGCCCTTACGTACCTTATCAGATGCCTTAGCAATCTTTGTTGGAGAACCAGCAAGACCGATGTTAGCATCATCAAGATCTGTAAGATCATCTCTACCCCAAACTGTTACTTCCTTATCGAATGCATCGAAAATTCCGCCTGGAGTCATGTAACGTGGCTCGTTGAGCTCTGCAAGAGCTGTAATAAGACAAGGCATCTGTGCCTTGATCTCATGATATCTATCCTCATACTGACGCTGAACGATAACGCTGTTACCCTCAACTTTGATAGCCTCAGCATAAGAGATTACAGGAAGGCCAAGGTGCTCAGCGATCTGAGGACCAACCTGTGCTGTATCACCATCGATAGCCTGACGACCTGTGATAATAAGATCGTAATCAAGCTTCTTAAGACCAGCTGCAATTGTAGAAGAAGTTGCCCATGTATCAGCACCACCAAGGCGTCTATCTGTGATAAGAACTGCCTCATCAGCACCCATAGCAAGAGCCTCACGAAGCATATCATCAGCCTTTGGAAGACCCATTGTTACAACTGTTACCTTTGCACCTGTCTCATCCTTAAGACGAAGAGCAGCCTCAAGACCTGCCTTGTCATCTGGATTCATAATTGCGAGCATTGAAGCTCTATCAAGAGTTCCATCTGGGTTAAACTTTACGCCGCCCTTTGTATCAGGAACCTGTTTAATACATACTACGATATTCATGTATTTAATCTCCTTTAACTAAAAAAGTGTTAATTACTTGAGCATTGCGCCAGAGATAACAAGTCTCTGAACCTCAGATGTTCCTTCGTAAATTTCTGTGATCTTAGCATCACGCATCATACGCTCAACATCGTACTCTCTTGTATAACCGTAACCACCGTGAAGCTGTACAGCCTTTGTAGTAACAGCCATAGCTGCCTCAGCTGCGAAAAGCTTAGCCTCAGCTGCCTCGATAGAGTAGCTTGTTCTGTGATCCTGTGTATAAATGTCCTTTGTGCATGCAGCATTGTATACAAGATACTTAGCAGCATCCATACGAGCCTTCATATCAGCAAGCTGGAATGCTGTGTTCTGGAATGCAGCGATTGGACGACCAAACTGCTTTCTTTCCTTTACGAAATCGATTGTTGCATCGATTGAGCCCTCGCCAATACCAAGAGCCTGAGCAGCGATACCAATACGTCCACCATCAAGTGTGTGCATAGCGATACCAAATCCCTTACCTCTTGGTCCAAGGATGTTATCCTTTGGAATACGGCAATCCTGGAAGATAAGCTCGTATGTAGAAGAAGCACGGATACCCATCTTCTTCTCCTTTGTACCGAATGTAAATCCTGGTGTATCCTTCTCAACGATGAAAGCTGAGAACTTCTTAGACTTACGTCCCTTAGCATCCTCAACGATATCTGTTACAGCGAATACGATGTAGATATCAGCTTCCTTACCGTTTGTGATGAAGCACTTAGAACCGTTAAGTACCCAAGAATCTCCATCCTCTACAGCCTTACACTGAGCACCCTGTGCATCTGTACCAGCACCTGGCTCTGTAAGTGCGAAAGCACCAAGCTTCTTACCACTAGCAAGTGGAACTAAGAACTTCTGCTTCTGCTCTTCTGTACCGTATGTAAGAATAGGATCGCAGCAAAGAGATGTATGTGCTGAAACGATAACACCTGTTGTACCGCAAACCTTTGAAAGCTCTTCTACACACATAACGTATGTAAGAACATCACAGCCCTGTCCACCGTACTCCTTTGGAATTGGAATACCCATGAAACCGTACTTCATCATCTTCTCAACGTTTTCACGAGGGAACTGCTCTGTCTCATCAATTTCCTGAGCAAGTGGCTTTACTTCGTTCTGAGCAAACTCTCTGAACAACTGTCTAGCCATCTCATGCTTTTTGTCTAATGTAAAATCCATGATCTGAATCTCCTTAATTTTATTAACAATCCATTGCCCTTAGTTAATCGCCCGCCCGTTACAGCAACAAGCCTAATGATTTCTCCGCTCGACTACATGTCTCGCTTGAGAAATATTAGAGCTTGTTTCTTACAGGCTATTTAAGCTCTTTGAGCAATGGATCTATATAAACAATTTAAAGCCTCATCTGGCTTATTAACGTAACGAATTAAATTACTGTGCATCTACTGCTGTCTTTGTGCGATCTGCGTTGTATACGTAGAATCCCTTACCAGACTTGCAACCAAGGTTGCCACCGCGAACCATCTTACGAAGAAGTGGGCAAGCACGATACTTGCTGTCGCCTGTCTCGTTGTAAAGAACATCCATGATAGCAAGGCAGATATCAAGACCGATGAAATCACCAAGCTCAAGTGGTCCCATTGGGTGGTTAGCACCAAGCTTCATAGCAGCATCGATACCAGCGATATCAGAAACACCTTCCATCTTGATGAAAGCAGCTTCGTTAATCATTGGGATAAGGATACGGTTAACTACGAAACCAGCAGCCTCGTTAACCTGTACTGGAGTCTTTCCGATCTCCTCAGAAATCTTAACGATCTTGTCAACTGTCTCCTGTGGAGTGTTAACGCCTGCAATTACCTCAACAAGCTTCATTCTGTCAGCTGGGTTGAAGAAGTGCATACCGATCATTGGACGGTTAAGACCGTTACCAATCTCAGTAATTGAAAGTGAAGATGTGTTTGAAGCGAAGATGCAATCAGCCTTAGCGATCTCATCAAGCTCCTTGAATGTAGTCTTCTTAACTTCCATGTTCTCGAATGCAGCCTCAACGATAAGGTCACAATCCTTGCAAAGGTTTTCCTTAAGGCCTGGAGTAATCTTAGCTAAGATAGCATCTACAGCTGCCTGCTCCATTTTACCTTTCTCAACAAGTCTTGCATAACCCTTAGCAATCTTGTCTTTTCCGCCTTCAGCCCACTCCTGCTTAATATCGCAAAGAGCTACTTCATAACCATCAACCTGAGCAAATGCCTTAGCAATACCCTGGCCCATTGTACCTGCGCCAATTACGCCTACTTTCATTTTTATTCCTCCTAATATTTTTAGTACGCTCCAGTTAATCTATGCTTTCACATTGCCTGTCACGGCTACAAGCCTGATGATTTCTCCGCTCGACAGCACGTCTCGCTAAAGAAATATCAGAGCTTGATGCCTACAGGCTATTGAATATGCATATATTCACTGTCGCTCACTTAAATTTTTTAGTTTGTTGAATAATATAAATATTCAAAAGTCGCTTATCGTCTTAACGATTAGCCTTCGTACTTCTCGATGATTGTAGCACAACCCATACCACCACCGATGCAGAGTGTAGCAAGACCCTTCTTGTACTCTGGATTGTGAATCATATCGTAGATAAGTGTTACGAGGATACGAGCACCTGAAGCTCCAACTGGATGTCCAAGAGCGATAGCACCACCGTTTGGATTAAGCTTCTTAAGATCGAAGCCAAGATCCTTACCTACTGCAACTGACTGTGCAGCAAATGCCTCGTTAGCCTCATATACATCAAGATCATCAATTGTAAGACCAGCCTTAGCAAGAGCCTTCTTTGTTGCTGGAACAGGACCAACACCCATGATCTCTGGAGCACATCCGCCAAGTGCACCAGCTACGAAAGTAGCGAGTGGCTTAACACCAAGCTCCTTAGCCTTCTCCTCTGACATAACAACAAGTGCAGCTGCACCATCGTTGATACCAGAAGCATTACCAGCTGTAACAACTCCGTCTGGATATAAAGCCTTAAGCTTTGCAAGACCTTCCATTGTTGTACCAGGTCTTGGGCCTTCGTCTGTATCGAAGATAACTGTCTCTTTCTTCTTCTTGATTTCGATAGGAACGATCTCATCCTTGAATGCACCAGACTCGATAGCTGCGCAAGCCTTGTTCTGAGAGTTAACTGCGAACTCATCAAGCTCTTCTCTTGTAAGCTTCCACTGCTCAGCTACATTATCAGCTGTCTTAATCATGTGATAGTCATTATATGCATCCCAAAGAGCATCCTTAACCATTGTATCTACTAAAGCGCCCTGGCTGTTTGATGGCCAAGTCATTCTATAACCATAACGTCCGTTTGGAAGTGCAAATGGAGCGAGTGACATGTTCTCCATACCACCTGCTACAACTACATCAGCATCACCAGCGATGATCATCTGTGCTGCCTGGTTAACACAGTTAAGACCAGAACCACAAACAACGTTTGTTGTAACTGCTGTTGTCTCGTTTGGAAGACCAGCCTTGATAGCTGCCTGACGAGCAACGTTCTGTCCTAAACCTGCCTGGATAACGCAACCCATGTATACGTGCTCTACGTCCTCTGGCTTGATACCAGCTCTCTTAACTGCTTCCTTAATTACTGTAGCACCTAAGTCAACTGCTGGAATTGCACTGAGTGATCCACCCATAGTGCCGATTGCTGTTCTACATGCACTAGCAATAACTACTTTTTTTCCCATGTTTCTTTCTCCTTTTTAAGAAATACTTTTTTGTTTCCGGTGACTAACATCTAATAATTCTTCAAAATTACGTTGTACAAATTAAACAAATTGCTTTGCGAAAATCTGTTAATTTTTTAACGAACATTTCTCAAAAAAAATAGACCTCAGTACGCCGCCGTTGTGAAAATATTAACATAAGTGACTTTAAATTACAATCAAAAATTTTGTCATTATTGTATAGACAATGACTTTTTTCTGAATATTCTTCTTCCTTTTAGCCAATTCTCACACTCTGCTCGTTAAAAAATTATCAAGAAACCTTGATTTTTCGTTTAAATGGAAACTTTTCCCACAAAAATCAGTTTCTAAATTGTGTCTATCAGCGTGAAAATTTTAATTAAATTCATACACGCCAAATCCCTACAAACCTTGAATATTCAAGTTTTTTGCAACAAAAAAGAACAACTGCCGTTAACTGACAGTTGCTCCATCTGTATTCTTAGTGTTTAAAGGTAGCGTGACCTTCACACAGAATTCGTAATCTTTTGCTTCTATTGTAAGATCGCCATGGTTATCATTAACATTCTTTCTTATATTATTAATCCCAAAACCATGATTTTCTTTGTCTAACTTTGTAGTCTCTATAGCATCAATATCATCTATTCTTTCGTTCGCCATAGAATTTCTCACAGTCAACTGAGCATATTTATTGCCTTCCCTTAAATGAATATGTATATATTTTTTCCTGTCCTCAGCAATGTGCTTTTGCGCCTCAATGGCGTTTACAATCATATTTGAATAAATAGAAGAAAGAGCAATCTCATCAATGAGGATAGGCCTCATCAACCTTCCCTCTAGCCTTAGCTCTATATCCTTATCTAAATGCTCCGCATAATAATTAGTCAGAGCATCGATTATCGTATTTCCGATACTATATCCTTTGCTCACCAAAACGCTGGTCTTATCATACAGCTTCTCGATATACTGCTTCAGCTCATCATAATTACCGTCATCCATTAGACTCTTTAGGCAGATCATATGATTATTCATATCGTGACGATATTTTTTTGTCTCCGCTTCCTTATCCAGTAACGATATATAATAATTTTTCTGAGTCTCGTATAATTCTCGCTCGGCCTTAGCATATTCCTGCACCTTTTCAACCAGCCACTTTTTATACAAGATATTGATTTCTAAAAGCAACAAAGACAAGGCGGCAATGGAAGTAACAACTCTTGCAAAAATCCCTTTGAAATATGATATCTGTATCAAGTTGTAAATGCTAAATATACATATAAAAATATCCAGGCAGCCGATTGTTATTACATAATCTAAAAATTTACCGACTTTCCTTCTTCTTTCATTAATAAGGGATTCTAAAAATCTCTTTGTCAAAAAGCCAAAGATCAATACAATAGAAAGCTCCACCAGATTATTTAAACATACATCAACGCACTTATTTCCTATATGAAAATAAGCTCCATCTGGGAAAAATGCTTTTATAGAAAGAATTATACAGTTATTAATAAGAAGCACTAAAACAGTAGATTCTATTTTCGATACAATGCTACTGTCTATTATCAAAAATACAATTATATATACTAAAAATAGCTCTATTAGGCATAGAGAGCCGTATGATATCTTGTCCTGTAAAAATCCGCTTGTTGCTATTGCAGCTAAAAATCCAAACGCAATAAAGCGCTTGTTTTTCATCTGCAAATTTGCACATTTAATTATCCATATTGCTTCTGTAAGCAAAAAAGCAAACTCAATCAAGGACATAAAAAAATTCATATCAGCCTCCAAAATTCAAGTCATATTCTATGTACGCCTTTTCAAAGCTAAGTAGCTTTCTTCTAGATATTGTCAATTTCTCTCCATTGGTCAATTCTATAATGTTTTTTGACACGCTTTTGATATTCTTAAAACCAACGATATATTGTCTATGTATTCTATAAAAAATCCTTTCATCCAATTCATTTTCTATTTGGTCTAATGAGACACTCTTGGTAAAAACGTTATTTGCCGTATATACCTCAACAGAGCCATTGAAAGATTTGATATATAAAATGTCACTCTGCTTAACATTATATTTTATTCGATTTCGAAATAGCTCTAGGTTAGAATTTCCAACAGTTTTATTGATAGCAGAAACAATTGCCTCCTCTACCTCGCTCTCTCGTAAAGGTTTATTTAAATATCTATGGGCATTAAATTTAAACGCTTCACTGTAGCGCTTATCATTACTTGTGGCGATTATAATTTTACAATTCGGATTTACTTTATAGATACGATTTCCAGCACCCATTCCGTCCATTACAGGCATTTCCACATCAAGGAAAGCTATATCTATATCTTCTATATCGTGCAATAAGCCTGCTGCAGAATCATAAATCTTTAAAGCAAAGTATTCATCATCATCTCCATATAACTTTGTCAGCAAGGACAAAATCATCTTCTTTGTAGCATTACAAATTTCAAGCTCATCATCGCAAATCCCTATTGTCGTTCTTCCCATAGACAAATACCCCCTAGAAAATACAAACCAATATTTCATTTACGGTATAAGTATGGTACTAAGAAAAAGTTTCGAAATCAACTTTTTCGGGCATTTTTAGCAACAATTAATAAAAAAAAGAGGCGCAACAGCGCCCCTTTGTAGTTTTAAAGCTGACCAACATCACTCATATCGCATCTACCGCAAATAACAGTAAGATTGCCATTTCTCATTCGAATGTCGTCCAATAACTTCTTTTCCTCCAAGTCATTTTTCAGCTTAATTCTATATTCGATCTCATACATCGAGCCCATGTTGGTGGTGCGAACTGATAATAAAAGATGTGTTTTAGTGTACTTAGCGAATAAATCATCAAAGATTTCACTATAATCAAGATTCTCTGGAATTGTTATTCTAAGATCCTTTTCATTTGAATCTGCTTCCGCAAATTTGCAGACTGATAAGATAATATGAATAACACAGATTAATACTGTAAATATTCCTGCCAAAAGCAACTCGCCTATGGCACAAACAATTCCAATTGCCATTGCAAAGAATACAAATCCAATGTCGCGTGAACTTCCCTGCAACGATCTAAATCTTACCAACGAAAACGCGCCTACAACACCAAGTCCTGTTCCCAGATTTCCATTAACCGCAAGCATGACTACGCATACTAGAACTGGCAAGACAATAAGTGTTCTCGCAAAATTCTTTGATGTCACTCCTGTTCGCATATATGTAACAGAAATGATAATTCCTAAAACACAAGCCACCAAAGCATACCCGATAGCTCCCCAAATTGATAAACTAGTATCTGTGCCTGATGACACAAATGCAGAAAAAAATGATTCCATTAGTCCTTCTCCCTTTTGCAAATTATTAGATTACTGCGCCTCCTAGAATGCTCTTAGCTTCTGCGCCTCTAGCAACTATACCGTCCGCTTCGGTAAGTAGTTGCTTCTTGTAAAAATTTCCGTATTTGGAAAACGAAATTGAGTAAATCTCATATTTTGATAGAAGCTTAGCAAACCAAATTGGCATAGAATCCGCAATTTTTACTTCCATTAACCTGTAACCAGGTGGCAAAAGGTAATCATTTTCATCATCCTTGTATAAAGTCAAATCAAATACGCGGCTGCGTATATCCTTGTCAAATGTGACTCTAAAATCAGGATCCTCTTTGCCAAACATAGCTATTCTGTCATACGCAATATAGCGTTTTGGTTCCAAGTCATAATGATTAAACAAGTAATCAATTTCTTTAAATATTTGATTTGGTTTGGATGGCAAAATTCCATCGATCAAAAACCTTTCGGCTTCCTCCATTGGAACTGCAACTCTCCGTTTGTTAACCAGACCTTTGTATTTCTTTTTAATCTCTAAAAAGCACATACTGTCATAGTCCGGCTCCCCATAGCAACGAACCCTAAACTTCTCCTTGTACTTTGGACCTTCTATGGATGTCCTAATGAGCTCATTACTCTTCGTGTCATAATATATGTTCCTAATAGTGTGAAGCCCATATACATCCATTTCCATATATTCTTCCAACTCTTTTTTGAACATATGATATGTTTTTTCATCCAACAAATATTTTTTCTCATATCTGTTGAATACAATTTGAATCTTGCTCATAAGACGTCCCCCTTACTTATCCACGCATCCATTCAAATATTTGCTGTCCCCATGAATCCATAATGTAACCCCCTTGCATTTTAAAAATTTCTAGAGCTCTACGATGATATGATTATAACGTGAAAAACCACGATTAAACGTTTAAGTCCATGAACGGTATCTATAAGTTGTTTAACGGCATTTTTTCAATAAAAAACAGCCATTCCTATTGATTAATGCTCTTTACTGGGAGTTAATTTAATCAAATAAGAATGGCTGTATAATCGTTGATTTTAAAGGCTTTATAGGGCAATTGCTGTTTCAAGAGCAAGCTTCATCATTTCCGTAAACGATTTCTGTCTATCCTCTGCAGGAATCTCCTCAGAAGTTACAAATGAATCAGAAATAGTAAGCATACATGTTGCATTTTTACCTAGCATATTAGCATTGTTGAAAAGAGCAAAGCTCTCCATCTCAACACAGTCACAACCGCAGCGCTCCTTAACAGCCTTCCAACCGCCCATTTCTGGCGCTGTATAGAACTGATCAGAAGAATGAACCTTTGCAAGCTTAGCATCGATGCCAAGCTCCTTAGCCTTTGCTATTGCTACGTCATTTATCTTTTTGCTTGGGTAAAGAGTTGTCTCCTCCACACCGTTTGTATACTTAGCAAATGTACTATTTGAAAAGGCACTTTCTGCAATTACTACATCAAGAACATTAAGCTTATCTGTGTAGCTTCCAGCAGAACCAATACGAATAATATTTTCTACATCATAGAATGCAAAAAGCTCATATGAGTAAATGCCGATTGAAGGCATACCCATACCACTGGCCATTACTGATACAGGTACACCCTTATAAGTACCTGTAAAACCAAGGCAGTTACGGACTGTATTGACACACTTTACATCCTCCAAGAAATTTTCAGCGACAAATTTTGCGCGAAGTGGATCACCTGGCATAAGAACTGTCTTTGCAAAATCACCCTTTTTGGCTTCGTTATGTGGTGTTGCCATAATTATTTTCCTCCTTATTAATTATAGTTATAGAAGTAATGGGCATTAATTACTGTACCCGATGTTCTATCTAAGAAACCTACACCGTCAGTAGGAGCCCCCGCCTCAGCGGCTGCTGCAACCTGAGTGTTATGTAAATTCTGTGCATATGAATATGTACAGAAGAATAAAGCGTCTGTGTTGATATTGCCCGCTATTGCATCAGCCGCTGCCTTTTGACAGCCACTGTTTGGTCCCTGTGCAAGAATAAGGGCCACACGTCCTGAAGTAACAGGCGCAAATTGACCAGAAGCATATATAACTCCAGATACCGAGTTAGGGAATTTCGGACTGGCAACTCGATTCATAACTACCGAACCTACCGCTAATCGTCCCGAAGTACCCTGATTATCCGCCTCCGCCTGGATAAGAGCAGCCAAAAGCAAGGTCTCCTCATCTGTGGTACTATATCCACCACTGTATCCACCATGCTCACCTGCTAGCTTTTCAGCAAGAGCTGCCTGAGCCGCCTGATACTGCTGTTGTATACGCTGTTCGTACGCCTTAGCCTCTTCCAACTGTTGTTTAAGCTGTTGTAGAGCAGCCTGACTGTCTGCAATCTGACCATTGGTAGTATCAAGAGCTGACGCTGTGGAATTAACCAGTGTACCAAGTTCAGATTTCTTGGACTCAAGTGTGCCTTGGTACGCAGTAAGCTCTGTATTTTTCTCCTCTATCTGGGATTTTGTCTCTTCAAGAGCCTGCTGAGTCTCCTCGAATTTCTTAATGGCCATCTGGTCATAAGAAACGATCTCAGACATGTACTCTAAGCGCTGTAAAAAGCCAGACATGGAGCCACTCTCAAGGTAATTGACAAGTGTGTTAGTAGAGCTATTCTCATACATATACTGGATACGGGTCTTCATAGCCTCTCGCTGAGAATCCAAATCCTGCTGAGTTGTCTCTAACTGCTCATTTAACACGTCAATATCAGCCTGTACAAGGGCAATATTTTCCTCAGTATCAGATATCTCCCCTGCAACAGTTGTAATCTGAGTATTTAAGCTATTAATTTGTCCTGATAATGTGTTGGCCTGCCCCTCCAATTCATTAACAGTATTTTGCACCTGCTGAACTTGATTGTTTAGGTCATCTACAGCATGAGAAGCATTTTCAGATTCATCGTGAAGTCTATCAACCTCAGACTGGGATGCCTTAACAGATGTGTCCATCAGACACATTGAAGCAAGTAGTAGGATAGCCAAACATCCTCGAAGTTTTTTCATACCTTCTCCTATCGGCAGGAGCTTGAAATAGATTCTACTGCAACCGCTCCGCCTCTAACCACTTCTATTTTCTTAAAGCGTGTTTTAAGAAGTGATATTAAATCATTGTTTTTGCGTTCTGTCAAGGTACATTCAAACAAAACGCTATCTGTACCTATATCTGTAATTCTAACCATTCCCCCAGTGTTGAAAACCTCTGCTATCTGGAAGGCCTCTGTCTTACCAGCAGCGTCCAATCCCTTTACCTTGGCGTAAAGAATTTCCTTCATGTGGATAGGAATAGTAGTTAAATCTATGACTTTAATTACCTCTACCATGGCATTAAGCTGCTTTTTAATCTGCTCAAATGTCACATCATCTGCCATAACAGAGATAGTCATTCTAGAAACATCATCACGCTCAGTTGTGCCTACTGTAAGGGTCTGAAGATTGTATGATTTTGCAGAAAACAATCCAGAAACCTTTGCCAAAACACCTACCTGATTTTCAACATATAATGCAATCCATCTATTTTTCATCGTATATTCACCTCAATCAACGGCTATTTCAAAATCATCTCGCTAAGTGGTGTACCACTTTTTACCATAGGAAGTACCAGATCATCTGGTGAAACTAAAAAGTCAATTACTGTTGGCTTGCCTTTATTAGCTCTAGCAGCCTTAAGTGCTGGAATTATCTCCTCTGAGGAAGTAACCCTAATCGCCTTGCAACTATAGCTCTCAGCCCATTTCAAAAAGTCTGGATAATAGCCGCCGTCTTTAGCAGATAAATCGGTAATCTCGTATCTCTTGCCATAGAATAGCTGTTGCATCTGGCGAACCATACCGAGATTAGAATTATTAAATATACATATAACAACTGGGATTTCTTCAGACATTGCAGTAGCCATCTCCTGCATATTCATCTGAAAACCACCATCACCTGTAATGAGGACTGTAGGCTTTTTAGGGGCGCCAACAGATGCACCGATAGCAGCTGGGAATCCAAATCCCATAGTACCAAGGCCTCCAGAAGTAATGAACTCCTGGCCCTTATGAAGTCTAATAAACTGACTAGCCCACATCTGATGCTGACCAACGTCAGTAACAATGTTAGCATCTGGAAAGACCTCATTGATTCCTTCGCAAATATCCTGAGGGCAATTGCCAATTTTAGTATTTGGCATGGTAAGTGGATGTTCCTGCTCCCACTCACCGATTTTAGCAATCCATTTATCTGTCTTCATTGGCTCAGCATATTCCACCAATCGCTCAAGCGCGATCTTAGCGTCTGCTGTAACCGGAACATCTACCACTACATTTCTTGAAATAGATGCAGAAGCTATATCAACGTGAACTATCTGAGCTTTTGGCGCAAACTCATCCAACTCACCTGTAATTCTATCATTAAAACGTGTACCAATTGAGAAGAGCACATCGCATTCTGTGACTGCTTTGTTGGCAGCATATCTACCGTGCATTCCGCAATTGCCGATGAACAAAGGATTGTCCTCTGGCATAACGCCCTTTCCCATAACTGTTGTGGTAACTGGCACATTCATCTTTGAAGCAAATTCCAAAAGCTTCTTTTGAGCACCTGCAATTCTCACACCACCACCTGCTAAGATAAGTGGACGCTTAGCATTTTTCAAAAGTCTATACGCCTTCTTCAACTGACCGATGTGAACTGTCTCATTTGGATGATATCCACGAATATCAACCTGAGATGGATACTCTGGAGCTCCACTAGTAGTCTGGATATCCTTTGGAATATCAATAAGAACTGGACCTGGCTTGCCAGTTGAGGCAATTTGGAATCCCATTTTAATAAGGCGTCCCATATCATCACGATTGCGGACAGTCACGCCATATTTTGTAATAGAGCGGGTCATACCTACAATGTCAACTTCCTGGAAAGCATCGTTTCCAATCAGATGAAGTGGAACCTGACCAGTAAAGATAACCATAGGGATGCTGTCATAATATGCATCTGCGATACCTGTGATTGTATTAGTGGCACCAGGACCTGAAGTCACCAAAACTACTGCTGTCTTACCTGTGGCGCGAGCGTAGCCCTCAGCCTCGTGAACTAGAGCCTGCTCATGACGACCGAGAATGACTCGAATGCCCTCGGTCTTGTATAACTCATCCACAATATCAGTAATCATGCCGCCTGGGTAGGCAAATATTGTGTCTACTCCCTCTTCCTTCAAAGCTTTAACAAATAACTTTCGTCCTGTAATATTAAGTGCCATTATTTACGTCCTTATCTAGTGCTTGTTAATGGTTACTATTTTGTATATGTTCTGAAATAAAATTCTATGTCGTAATATGTCTGTTCCTCTGACTCCTCCGCCAATTTCCACTCTGGCTTTTCATCCAGATTAGGGAAGAATGTATCAGCATCGTAAGCGTAGTCAATATAAGTGACAAATGCTGTGTTGCAATCATCGAGAAGCATTCTGTAAATACTCTCGCCACCGATAACAAAAATATCATCGGAATTGTACTTTGCAAGCTCCTTATCCAGCTCTTCCTTAGAATGAACTACGATAGCGTCCTTGACCTGATAATTTTCATCTCTTGTCAAAACTATATTAACTCTATTCTTAAGAGGCTTGCCATTTGGGAAACTCTCTAGAGTCTTTCTTCCCATCACCACCACCTTGCCGCTGGTAGTCTCGCGGAAAAATTTCATATCATCTGGAATGCTCACAAGCAATTTATTGTCCTTGCCTATGGCCCAGTTTTTATCTACTGCAACAATTAAATTCATTATTCTCCTCCAATCAGCCATTCTACTTTATCAATCCCTGGAGGCCATCCTACTCTCGCTCGCCTAGTCTATGCAGCGATTTTAAACAGCTATAGGTATGTTACGTATCTGCTCGCCGGCTTCGTAACCCTCTACAATAAGATCGTCCGTTGTAAAGTCGTAGAAGTTCTTCACCTCTGGGTTGAGACGAACCTTTGGAGCTGGAAGCTCTGGTCGACTAAGAAGCTCCTTAATTGCATCCACATGTCTGTCATATATATGAGCATCAGCAATAACGTGAATCAGCTGACCTGGAATCATATCGTTAACCTGAGCAACCATCATAAGAAGAATTGCATACTGGCATACATTCCAGTTATTAGCAGCAAGAATATCCTGAGAACGCTGATTTAAAACCATGTTAAGAACAAGCTTACCTGACTCCCTGTCCTTGGTGACATTGTAGGTAGCCGAATAGCAGCATGGATCCAAATGACCGGTAGCCAAATCATGGAACTGATATAGATTGGTCATGATACGGCGAGAATATGGTGTCTCCTTAAGCTGCTTGAGCACATAATCCATCTGATCAATCTGCTCTCCCTTATATTCAAATTTCTCACCTACAACATAGCCGTAGGCAGTGCCGATTGAACCATTTTCATCGGCCCATTCATCCCATACATGAGGCTTTAAATCATGGATATTGTTAGACTTGCGCTGATAAATCCAAAGCACCTCATCCATGCATGACTTAAGGGCTGTCTTTCTGAGAGTGAGAGCTGGAAACTCCTCTCTCAAATCATATTTATTTACAACGCCAAATTGCTTGATAGTGTAGGCCTTTTCGCCTGTATCCTGCCAAGTTGGTCGCACGATTTCATCTTTTGTATCTGTGCCATTTTCCAAAATGTCACGGCACATATTTTTGAAAATAATATCTGCTTTACTCATTATCCTCTCCTTATAATCTAAAGATAGCCATAAGTATTCTATGCTATAACTTTTCAAACTAAATTCTACCACAATATCTTGGGTTTTGAATAGATTTTTTCCTATTGTTAGTAAATATTCTCCAGTATGGATTTCACCTTGAAAAATGAGTCCCATTAGGTTACTATATTTTGTAGTTGTTTATGGCTAGATCATTCTTTGGAAAATATACGATACTAGCTAAGGAGAAGAAATGAGTCAGGAAAAAGTTGATAAAAAGAAATTTGAGAAAACTCACCGTAGATCACTTCTTAGAAAGAAGAAGCTTGAGGAGTTTTTAAGCATCGCATGTGTTTGCGTTATCGCTGTTGGTATTGTAGCTTGGATTGGTTTTTCAGTTTACACTAAAGTCGAGAATTCAAAAGAGGCAAATACCACATCGCAATTTTACGAAATCGATTCTAGTGCACTTCAGGAATATTTGGGTTCACTTCAAGAATAAAATTACAGGCGTCGAGATTTCCTCGGCGCCTTTTTTTATCTTCTCACCATAATATTTGAGCAGTATTTGTTTATCAGGCTGCTGCCTACAAATTCTAGATACTCATCGTAATCAATGTAAAATCCTTTTCCCCAGCTAGATACTTCTATCATTCTTCTTAACTTTTGACCTTCGTGGGATTCTTCCACCGCGATAGCCGTCACAAAATGATTGTTGGTTGATGCAATCACCTCATATTTGCTAGTGGCCTGATTAAATCTATAGAGATTCAGTCTGCCCTTTCTGCTATATATTGCCCACACCACAGGAATATTTGCATTTATCATTGCTTTTATCTTTTGGTACATATTTTTGTGGCCATGAAAACCATTCCATTTAAATCTAACAGGAACCCCTGCTTTCTTGCTGCCTTTATTTAAAAATCTACTAATCTGATTTGGAAGTATTCCTATCGCAAATACGGATTTATTCCTTCTCCTGAACTCATGTAAAAAAAGTTTAGTAAAAGGATGCTGCTTTATGAAACTAACAATACATTTTTCATATTCATCGTAGGAAATCCTGCCTCTATTCTGCATAAAATTTGCAACATCAACTGCTGCAATCATTCCGCAGCCCTGATTGGCAGCATACTCAAGGGGTGTGTTTCTAAACCAGTTTTGATTGCCCCCGCAAGAGCCATCTGGCTCACCTGCTCTAATTACACTTACATATTCATTTTGAAGTGAAATCCTCTCCATTGCATTACTCCCATCTCCAAATATAAGTAAATGTTAGCATTATATAAAAAAATGGACAATAAAATTAAAATTATTCTTGACACAAGGCGATTGTTCCTATAGAATAACGATTGTTCGCAAGAACAGTGAATATTTAGTTGGCTGAGATTTGTTGAATAATCTAGTTGGCTGAGATTTGTTTCAAAAAATGCTTTGCATTTTTCAAAACGCACGCGATTTGCCTTCGCGATGCTTGACAAATCGGTACATTGCGCGAGTGGCTCAGTTGGTGGAGCACCACCTTGCCAAGGTGGGGGTCGCGGGTTCGAGTCCCGTCTCGCGCTCTTATTAATTAAAAGGACATATCCTAATGGATATGTCCTTTTTTAATTAACGAGGCCCATACGGGCCTCGAAGGTTCGAGGTCTCGCCTGCCGGCTCGGTCGGTGCTTCTGCTCCGCAGAGGTGTCCACCGGACACCCGCACCCCGTCTCGCGCTCTTTTAATGCAGAAAATAACTATTTAACTGTCACTATAGTTTCAACATCTTCACTATTTCCAAAATCCAATGTGATTGTATGCTCTCCAACCTCTAAGTTCTGCATAACCTCTGTTCCAAATGTAATTGTAAATATTCCATTATTACTTCTGTAAATCTTATATTCGCCTGAACCAAAGCTTAGTCTGTTTCCGTCTACGTAAACATTTAACAAATCGTTTGCTAGTCGGCATACAAACATACTGTAGCCCGTGTCGTTAGCCGAATCATAAATATCACCAGTAGGTGAAAATACTGCCCAGCCTTCTTCAATCATCATATCCTTAATCGCATCATAAGCTTCAGCGCCAACCGATGATGAAGGTGTTCCGCCACCACTTGTTTTGAACCAATCAGGATCATACTGCATAAGGTATGATAACATTAATATAAGTGTTTTATATTCACTTGGGACATAATCATTAATCATCCATATATATTCGCCATCAAATTCTTCATAAGAAATGGTGTAATACTGGCGAACATTTGGTGCATCAGCCGCGAGTGCAGCCCTTTCTTCAGGTGTATCCCCAGTCAATCCGCTAGAATATGGAGTTGAATCATCCGAATCAACAAACCATATACCTATATATCTGCCATCCTCATCCTTTTCTATCGAAAGTAAGGTAATCGCATGACCTCCTTTTATTTTTTCCTCATGTATGTTCCAAAAATAAATTCCAAGACCAGCACAGCCCGCACTCTCATCTTGCAAAGAATCATATGTTTCCAATACATCTACACCACTCACTGAATCCTGCAAAACTTCTTGAACCACATCGTAAGCATTAAGTGACGGGAAAAATCCGTCCTGTGGCGCATCGCCCTTTAACTGACTTGGCCCCGGAATACCTTGTTCTGTATATACTCCATTAATAAAATAAACGATACCAGCCAATTCATCGCCAGCATCATCAGTAAAATAAGTTCTATAATAATCAAAAACCTCATCTTCACTCTTAAACGTTTCACCAGTAAGTGGATTAATGGCATTCTGCGCATATCCTGCCATCCAAAGCATATTGGAAGCTGTGCCAGCCCAGCATAACAGCCTATCATACCCCTCCACATACAAAGAATATTTTTCAGCATCCACTACATCATCGCCTTCTTCAGATATGTGTGCATATGGGAACTCTAAAGTTTCAGCAGTAACATTTTCCTCAGAAGAATTTCCTACCCCAGCGGTTATCTCATCTTCTGGATTAGACTCATCTGAAACAATATTCTCAAGCTGATTTTGACCTTCCGGGACGTCAGGTACTTCTTCTATAGGATTATTTAAATCAGCTTCTTCTGAAACTACTACTTCAGAACCTTCTACTGGCTTATCGGAACTAATGTCTTCTTGAACAACTACCTCAAGAACAAGGACTTGCTCCGGCGCTGGAGCACCAGTGTCCTCAATTTCCTCCAAAGCATAGGCCATCATTGGCTGGCAAAGGGCCAACGTTAAGGATAATGTCATCCCAAAAACTTTTAACCAAAATCTTCTTCTCATAAAAACCTCTTTTTCTCAAAAATAAAATAACAACAGTTACTATTATTTCATAAGAAAACTCTCCCCAAAATCTCGTCGAAGAAAACAGATTGTAAGTTAATTATAAATCCCAGAATAACATCTGTATACATCTACATCTAGTTATAAAAACCCGCCCATCACTATATAAGGGTATAGAAAAAAGAAGATACCCAAATGGATATCTCCTTGATGTCGAAAATATAATGCCACACCTATGGCAGGCTCTTTTCCCACAATGATCAAATAAACTTTGCTACATCATCTACGCTCTTGCGAGGTGGCTTGTTGCTTACAGATTCGCTTCTGTAACCAACTGCAATGATGCTCATAACCTGCTCGTCCTCTGGGATTCCGCAGAAATCTGCAACAACGCTAGCATCTCTAAGACCCATGATAAGTGTATCAACACCAAGCTCTACAGCCTTTGCGCAAAGCAACATATCGTGTAATCCAAGGTCATATGCTCCCCAGCCGTTTCCGACTTCATTGTCAGCCTCACCAGTTGCCTTGTTGAAGCCAGAAATGTTCTTTCTAAATGTTGTAACAACATATGCTGTTGCATCCTTTGTACTATTCTGATTGAACTCAGGAAGTACAGTCTCTCTGAACTTGCTTACCTGCTCAGGAGTAGAAATGCAGTAGTATCTAGATGTCTGTGTGTTTTTCCATGAAGGTGCAGCCTGTGCAGCTGATACCATCTCACGCAAAATTTCTTCTGAAACCTGCTTACCATTGAATGATCTAACGCTCTGTCTAGCGTCAATTACCTGTTGAAATTCCATAATTGTCCTCCTATATAAAAATTATTCTAGTTATCAAACGATTGCGAACAATCGAATTGTATCATATCTGCCTTTAAAATCAACTATTTCAATTATAAAAAGAAGCTATAACAAAAGCTAATGCCGAGTTCCAGTAGATAGTTATTTCATTCAATGAATAACATTCTACTTTATCAAGAAAGCACTTCATTGGAGCTGTGTCTTTTGGAATACTCATAGCCAACTCATCCTGAAGTCCTACATTAGGACCGCCCGAAACCAGTCCCGGCCATGGCTCATCTATATTATCTACTGCTGTCGGTCTAAGATGTGGATTTTTAAATGCATTTTCCCCATTTCCAGTAACATAGCTCACATTCATGCTGTTGCATCCCAGCAAATAATCAAGCCCAGAAGTTATGACATTTTCATACTCCGCCTTGTGATTTATAGTGTCAGCAACGCACAGTACCATCATGTATTTCAGCAGCTCCATGTTACTGCCCCAGATAAAATCTTCCTTGGTCATGCAAAGACCAAATCCATTTTCCTTAGCATTGTTCAATAGTCTATCAGCTTCACTGCCAAAACAATCTCTAACAAAGTTTTCTAAATCGCTATTTTCATCTTTCAAAATCAAAGAAAGAGAGCCAAGTCCTGCAACATCAGCCCAGCCAAAGCAAGTAAAAACATTGCCTTGATAGCCCTTGTCGGTTGCATTCTCATCGTATTTTACTAGCTTGTCCTTCAGGCCAAGTGCTACCTCATAATACTTCTTATTACCTGTGGCCTCGTACAATGCACAAGCCGCCCAGAATCTATTGGAATAATCCTCAGGCTCTGGATACTCTCCGGTATTTGAACCCTCAGCATTTTTAAATAATAAAGGTTCCGGATTATTCTCCAGCCATTCATACGCTTTAAGAGATTTTTCCAATAACAAATCCGCATATGCGATATCGAAATTTTTATACACTGTATATGCCAAAGCAAAAACTGCCGCTATATCTGCAGTAGCAAGAGAAGAAACGCTAAACAAAAACAGCTCTTCCTTATCTTCTTCAGGCATAATAAAAGGGGCATGATTAAATGTAGTAACTTTATGCCAAACAGAGCCATCTTTTCTTTGCATCTTCACGAGAAAATCAAGCTCAACCTTCACCTCTGAAAGAATTGAAGGTAAAATCCCTTTATCACAATTTTCTTCTGGGATGTCTATTTTTAGATTAATGAAATTCTCAAACAATCTGACTGAATACAAAAGATGCGCCACAGCAACAGCTCCAGCAGTGGAATACCTTCCATAGTCTCCTGCATCGTGCCAGCCGCCACTTACATCAACAGACTCAACATCTTCCCCATATACAGTGGCCTTGGTCAAATGACATGGGCTGTGGAAATATTTACCTGCATATTTTTTATCTAATCCATGACCGCATCTGAGATAATAGAAACATTTGCACACGTCATGGGTAAGTTTATCGAATACATTTTGTGATATTTCAAATGTTGCGCTTTTATTTTTCTCTGCCTCAATTATATATTTACCTGATTTAGTAAGCTGGCTAAAATCAGCAACAAAAACATCTTCACCTGATATATCATCGCCGCCAAAACGTACTGGCCTCCCCTGTAAAACCACATTATTATCAGTGTCTAAAACACTAAAATTCTCACAAGAAAAATTCAGCACTGCCTTTTTTGAAGCATTTGGTAAAAACCCTACTTGATTAACAAAAATCCTATTCATGAAATATTAACCCCTTCTTCATCCCTCTAATCCTAAATTTTACTCACATATAAGAATACAGGAAATATTTATTATTTTAAAGATATACTTCCTGTACTTTTTTCTCAATTAAACTATTTCCCGGGATTTGCCTTGTATTTTATAAAAACAAAAGATATATTTTTCTCTTCTAATAATATGATATAATTTTGTAGTTAAATTCTATTAGATGGCGAGAAAAATATGAAACGGAAAAAATTAATAATTATTATTTTGCCAATTGCATTGATAATTTTGGCTGCAATCATTGGCACAATTGCTTACTATAACATCAATTCAGATTTGGTTTATTCTGAGGTTTATGTGGAGGCTGGCACATCAACATGTGATGTTAAAGAATTTTTAAAGCGAGATGTAAAAGGAGCTGCTTTTACCAAAGAGTCTACTTTTGATGCAAATGTTCCTGGCGATTACAAATTGCAAATCAAGTGGAAAATGCCTGTTTTCGGAGAACAGACATATGATACAGTTTTGCATGTACAGGATACTACCGCTCCAGAAGTTACGCTTACAACTGAATCCATTCAAATGTACACCACTGCTCCAGCACCAACTGCAGCAGACTTGGTTGAGTCAGTTAGCGATATAACAAACTGCTCAATCGATTACAAAGAAGCCTATGATTTTTCTTCTGAAAGTTCATTTGATATAACTGTTGTTGTAACTGACACTTCAAATAATGCTACCGAAATCACTGTGCCATGCACTGTTGTCGAGGACATCACTCCTCCAGAAATCACTGGCATCGCGCCAATTGAAATTGCACAGGGCGACACAGTTTCCTACAAGAAAAATATAGAAGTCACTGACAATCTAGATCCAAATCCTACCCTTGAGGTGGACAGTTCTGAGGTAAATGTCGACAAGCGTGGCGTCTACACCGTCAGATATATTGCAACTGACGATGCGGGAAATGTCACAGAAAAAACAACTACCGTTAGAATAGTTTCAGCGAAAATTGCTGCAGCTACAGAAGAAACTGTATATGCCTTAGCAGATGATATCCTTGCTCAGATTATTACTGATGGAATGGACCAAAAAGCTCAGGCCAGAGCTGTATTCAACTGGGTTGTAAACAATATTACATACTCAGAATCAGCCGGTATTGATGATTTACTTTCAGCCGCATACAAGGGCATGTATTATCATGTTGGTGATTGTACTGTAAAGCAAAAGACTGCCGAAGTTCTTCTCAACAGACTAGGCATTAAAAATATGGAAATTGAAAAAATCCGCGATACACGTGGTCATTATTGGTTATTGATAGACGTAGGTGAGGGTTGGTATCACTATGATCCTAACTTGCAGCTTGATGGCACACTTATATTCTATTGGCATGATGCCGACCTATGGGCCTATTCAAATGCCCACGGCAACACCCACAATTATGACCCTAGCAAATATCCAACAATTCAATAACCCCAAGGAGGTAATGTAATGAAAAACAAATTTTTAGTATTAGCTCTTACTGCTGCAATGGCCCTTTCAATGGTTGCCTGCGGTAGCTCTAGCGACACAAAAGTAATTGAATCAAACGGTTCTGCACAGGCAGGTCAAAGCAGTTCTACAGCCTCAGCTGGATACGTATTTACGTATAATGGAACAGCAATTCCTGTAGACGCAGATGTTGCTCCTATCTTAGATGCTCTTGGCGAACCAAAGGATGAATTCACATCACCAAGTTGTGCAGGTCAGGGTGATGGTCATTTATATACATATAATGACTTTGAAATCCAGACATACCCAGATGGTGACAAGGATTTAGTCCTCTATGTTCAGCTTAGAACAGATAATGTAGCCACAGCTGAAGGTATTGACCTTTCAAGCTCTAGAGATGACATTATCGCTGCATATGGTGAGCCAACATCAGAGGAAACAGGCTCTATGAAGTATGAAAAAGATGGTATGGGTCTCGTATTTATTTTCGATGGAGAAAGCCTTATTTCTATCGAATACGATAGCCCTAAGAACTAAGAATAATTGTCAGAAAATCAAAGGGATTTTCCAAAGCTTTGCAACTTTAGAAAATCCCTTGACTTATGGCTAATATTCCTATAGAATAACCATTGTTCGCAAGAACAGTGAATATTTTTAGTTGGCTGAGATTTGCACCGTTTTTTCTTCGCAAGCTCGAAAAAGCCGGCACTAAGCGCGAGTGGCTCAGTTGGTGGAGCACCACCTTGCCAAGGTGGGGGTCGCGGGTTCGAGTCCCGTCTCGCGCTCTTTTAATGCAAAAATGAGGTCATCCATGTGGATGGCCTCATTTTTGCATTAAAGAGCACTTTAATCGAGGCGGGACGAAAAGCATCATGGAAATCGACGGATCCGGCGAATTTCCGTGATGCCACGACGCAGCCGTGCATAGCACACTTTCAATGCTGCGTCTTCCCGTTAGATTTATCGAGCTTGCGATGAGAAATCGTGATGTTTCCTTATTCCGTCGAGCGCGTAGGCCCTTACGGGCCTCGAATGTTCGAGGTCTCGCCTGCCGGCTCGGTCGGTGCTTCTGCTTCGCAGAGGTGTCCACTGGACACCCGCACCCCGTCTCGCGCTCGACGTTAGGAAGTCTAGAAAGCTTGAGTATTCAAGGTTTCTGGGCTTTCTTTTTTTGCGAAAGGAACGATTTTGGGGTGACACCCAGGTGTTCCCTGAGGTGTCGAACACATAGCATCCAGTTTAGCTATCGTATGGAAGTTTTTTAACAGCCCCTTTATTGGCTCAGTTCAGAAAATAATACTAAATTTTCTTTTTCGATTTCAGATAAACTACTATCATCGAAATCTTCAGGGAATGTTGTAGGTACATACCAAATTTGTCCTAAAAAGTAGTTTTCAATGTTTTCATCTTTAAAAATATAACCATGTCTTGCATAGATTTCATTTTTTCCAAGATTTAGAATCAGTTTAGGTTCGTTTTCTAAATCAGATTTTGTATATTTAATTGTGTCAGAATGGAAAAGATAAGTGTATATATTAGCTATATCTCGAACTTCGCGTGTATTTTCCCAATAATTTACAACTTCATTCCAAAAATTACAGTTATCTATATATTTGCTTCGCTTGTATGTTTCGTCTATAATTTGATCTTCAGACCATGAGGAATCGTATTTATCAAGTGATGAATACTGCACCAATCTAGGATCAATTATTCGAAAAGTATATTCACCTTGTATTCCGTATCCAATGGAATTGTTTTCAGCTGTGATATGGTCTTCTACTTTGATATCAATCTGGTTATCTAAAAATTCAAATACCAATGTGCCCTTTCCGCCCCAGCCATCTTCTGTGTATGAATATTTAGCCGTATCATTCTCTATATAAGTATCAAAATCTATTTCTGATTCATGGCCATTGGGTGCATGGAATATGTTTCCAGTAAGGTGATTCTTATTATCTATTGAAACAGATAAAGAAGCATTATCTTTACTATCATCAGTATATATACCAGAATAGTTATTATAGTTTTCAGTATTAGATTCAGGAAAGGAAGAATCATTAGTAGTTTCACCGTTTGGGTTTTCTTGTATTTCTAAAGAGTAGGTGTTTCCAATTGATTGATTAGAATCAGCATTTTTTGCATGGTTGCATGCTGAAATTAACAATGCAGTAGAAATAGTTAATATAATAATCTTTTTTTTCATTAATTATGTCCTCCGGTGATGTAATAATAACACTACAATCAATATATTAGCATTTAATCTAAATTATAGTCAATTTGGTCTATTCTGTGGATTTTCCTCATCTGTAGTAATTTGCGATATTATATATTTAGGTGACCCCTCAGGTGTTCCCTAAGCAAATAGCGGTGCTAAAATCCCCTTTCTATCAGTATTTTAGGATAAGGAATGCGATTCGAGTCCCGTCTCGCCTACTGGCTCGTATTCTTAACCTTTTTCTTACTAATTCCAAGAACTGCCCATCTGAAGAATGGAATCCTACTGATAATGGCATAAAGTCCATATCCAAATAAGAATCCTGCTACTAAACTAAGTAGGTAGCAAAGAGGCGCCGGAAGGAGTGCATTCTTTGCGAAAACAAGTGCAACTGTGGATATTCCAAGATAATGGAATACATATAACCCAAAGCTATGACTACTCATCCACTTTGTGAAATCATTACTGAAGTCTCCGAATCTTGCCATACCGGAAAGCATTGCCAGGGAACCAAAGTATGCGCATGCCACGTATAGGGGACCTCTATTAACCGGCTTATCGGCATAATTTGTTCCACCAAGGATAACAAAATTAACTACCGCAAATGTAATGCAGAGTGCTACTCCGATTACTATAAATACTACTGCGTATTTCTTTACTTTATCCATTACTTCTTCATTAGAAAATACATAATAACCCATAATGAAGAATACAAAATAGAAAGCGAATCTATAGACTTGAACGATTGGTGTATTAAGTATCTGTGCAGCTCCCCAGATTGGGAAGAAGAAAAGAACCATCAGCCATATCTGTGTCTTTGAACAGACCTCGATAAGCTTTCCTTTTTCTATCTTTCTCAAAAGTACAAGCACCACACTATATATCCAAAGTAGATGAACAAACCAGAGTACTCCACTTCCTGACGCAACCATAATCAGATAGATAACAAACTTTGGAACTCCTATGGCTGCAAGCTCTTTTGCTCCATCTGCCAGATGCATACTTACATATCCCTGAATGAACTGGAATACGAATAGTCCTATTGTAGAAGGAACAAGGAGCTTAGTAGTTCTACTTTTTATGAATTCCTTGTTTGTATGCTTCTCCAGATACAGTCTTGAACTTATACCAGCCACAATGAAGAGCACCGGCATAAACCATGGATATACCAGATACTGGAAGATATCGTAAGGCTGAGTTGATAATTTTGTAATCTGACCAACTCCCCCTAACACACCCTCAGCATTGTACATATATAATACATGGTATAAAACAACAATCACAACCGTAATCCAGCGGATATTATCCAAATAATCCTTTCTAACTGTTTTTTTATCGTTATTCATATATTTCCACCTTGTAATAAAAATATAACATTCGCAACTATTGTTAACATTATTATATCTACCTTGCTTTCAGTAATCCACCAACCAAACCATACATTTTGTACAATTCTTGTTACATTTAGTTGCAAAGAAAAACAATTCTTAAGACAAAAATAGGTTGCTTAGGAGAATCTTAGGATTCAATTTTCAACAATTCCACATAAATATCAGTTATACTAAAGACAATTAAATTATAAATTTAAGGGAGGTTTTTTATGAATAACGAAAGTACTGGGGTTAATAAGAAAATCGGGGTTGGTCTATTTTTGCAGGTACTGCTTTTAGTAGTTGCACTAGTTTTAACAATCGTAGCCATTGTTAAATCAAGAGATGTAAACAGGTTGATTATTTATATTGGTCAAGCTGTAACCTGCGCACTATTTATTTTCTATTTCGTCTGTCATCTGAAGAAGAGCACCACCAAGCACTTCAAGTGGACTATCTATTCCTACGCTGTATTAGAGGCTTTGAGAGCTTCTCTTTTACATACTGAAAATGTTCCAGCTGTTGCAGGATATTTGGCAAGATTTATCCTTATAGCTGCGACCTGTACCTGCATTCTTTTTGCTGACCGATGCGATGAGCCAAGCAGCATAAAAATGGCCTATGGAATTCTCGCATCAGAGATTATCGTATATGCGATATTCTTAATTGCATTTCCTGGTGTTCTATACGGTAATTTCAATAGATTTTTACCATTTGTAGGAGTCCTTATTGCAGGTTCACTGATTCTATTTCAAAAAGCTAGAATCAAGCAGATGAACTCTTAGAATTACAACAAAATCATATACACAAAAATCCAAGGTCATATAGACCTTGGATTTTTATGTATATTATCGCTTTAACTATTGTGCAATCCCCAAAAACTAATAATTTTCAACTGGCAATTGGTATCATCCACATATACATCTGCGAACCAGATATTTCCATTATCCAGCATAGCACCTTGGTAATTAGCCCATAAATCTTCCAAAGACCACTCCTCTAGAGAATCATAGTAGCTCTGGTCAAATCCTACATTTGTAGCATAGTCAATAAAATCCTCCTTGTTCTCACAAAGAGTCCCATCTTCTTTTGAACCAATGGGATAAGCAATCATATCTCCGATAGTGTCCCAGTCCTCGTCAAGAGCTGCATCCTTTATTTCTTTGGCATATTCTTCTACGGCTTCTGAGCCCTTGCTAGTGAACACTTCATAGTCAACTTCTTCAGGCTGATTATCCTCAGACTCAACCTCTTCATTTAGGTTTTCTATTAGCGCACCTTCATCAACTGTCTCCTCTACAGCTACAGGAGCTGTCTCTTCAACAGTATCGCCCTTCTGATTCCCGCAAGCTATAAATGCCATGGATACAGAACCTATTAAACACATAGTAATAAATCTATTTTTCATAACTCATTGCCTCCTTTCTTTGTATCCAAACACTCTAACATATTTTGGAAATTATTTCAAAATTGTTACATTTTAAAAACCAATAAAAATAGCCACCGTAAGCAGATTACACATCCACTTATGGGGGCCAATTTATCAATTATATAATTCAATTACTAAGCTAAATTTAAGCCTTTATCTTTATTTACCTCGACAGAAGCATCTACAGATACTTCTGTTGAAGCACTACGTACGCTTGTCTTTACTGTATTGTCTACTGACAAAGCTTCGCTATTAGCACCAGCCCTAGCAGGTCTTGTAGGAGACTCAACAGCCTTTACAGCGTTAGTTTTTGTTGCAGCTTCTCGAGCTTCCCTAGCTTCTTGTATTTCTCTTGCAGCTTTAACTGCTCTTGGTTCTTTTCGCTCTCTTGTGGTTTCAACCTGAAACTCTTTTGACTCTCTAATTTCTCTAGCAGCCTGCACTGCTCTAGGCTCTTTTTTTATCTTCTCTTCACTGGCAGCCTGTTCCTGGCTACTAGCTTTTTTATCCTTGTTATATTTATCAAGAGCCGCTGCTGTATTTTGTACACTAACAAGCAATTCTCTTGCTTCATTAGATAGATTCTTATTGTCATTAGAAAGCTCTGCCGCCTGTGTAGCTGCTGCAGTAACCTCTTCTGTTATAGCAGAAAGCTGTGAAATATTTTCAACAATCTTGTTGTTAGAAACAGCAAGATTCTCAATCATCTTTTCAACGCCCTCTATATTAGCTGTAAGATTGTTTACATCCTCATTCAAATGAATGAAGCTTGCAGCCGAACGTTCAATCAACTCACCCTGTAATTCAGATGCAGCGCATGCCTGAAGTACAGCTGACTCAGCCTGCTGAGCATTATTGCCAAACTCATCAATCATACGAGTAATATCTTCAGTAGCATTTTTTGTCTTCTCAGCAAGATCTCGAATTTCGTTGGCAACAACTGCAAATCCCTTACCATATTCGCCTGCACGAGCAGCCTCAATAGAAGCGTTAAGGGCAAGCAAATTAGTTCTGGTGCTGATATCCAAAATAACCTCAGTGATAGACTTCATCTCATCGCCCTTTTTAACAAGCACTGTCATAGCATCACCAAGATTGCTATTGATCTGACCGATAGTCTCAGATTTCTCCTTGAGCTCTTTCATCATCTCATAGTTCTCGTTGTTGATGTTGCTAGCCTCGCTTGCCACAGCAACCATCTCCTCAGAACGGGCAACAGTCTCTTCGATAAGGTCCTGAATATTCTGAGTCATAATTGTCTGTTCCTGAATGTGCTCAGCATTTGAAAGGGTACTGTTTGAAATATCATCCATAGCACCGCTAACAGTAGCAGTTGTAACATCAAGCTTGTTCATATTATCCATTGCCTGGCTAACACCTTCATTAACCCTTGATGCCACATCTATCACTTCAGACATCATATCTGATTGTTTCTTTGCCTGATATTGCATGAGACCAACAACATCTCTTTCAAAGGTCTCAAACATATTCTCTATACAAACGCAAAGGACAACAGCTGCAAAAGAACAACCTATTGCTGCAGCATTATCTATTGCCTCATCGGAAGTGTACATTGCTGGCTCCATAAAATGCATAGCATAGGTTCCAAGCTCTACCAATGCCAATACAAGTGCAGAAATTCTAATAAATTTCTTATCATAATATAGGATAAATGGAACCATTGGCACCACCATGGCAAATCGCACATAATAGCTTATAAAACCATAAGTACTGAGGAGACCAATCGCAGCCAAAAATGCAAGTGATACCCACCTAATAGCCACTGAATCCTGTTTCTTCACATAAATAATAGAGAGTGTTAAAAGAGTAGCCACCTCTAAACCGCATATTGTAAGCAAATAGCCTAGAGATCTAAATTCTCTTAAATAAGCTATAACTACAACTGTTGTAAGCAAGGTAAAATATACCGCAAATGTAAGAATCATTAGACGATTGATTCGCTTTACCTGCTCACTTCTTTCCGCATAATGAAATTTTTCTCCCATTATTATTCCCTCCATAAACGTTGTCCAACACGTTATTTATCGGTAATTATAGCAAATATTATAGACCCTTTGCTAAAAATGACAAAAATTATACAACTTGTCCAATCGGACACAGTTTTTTCACTATATAACTACCAAAAATAGAGTTTTACTTTACAAAACAAAAAAGGCTCCAGTAGAATAATCTACTGAAGCAATAAGTGAAATAAAAATTATGAATATAGCTTCTTTACGTTGCTCTCGATAATATTAGTCGCCTTGATTGTGAACTCTCCATTTAAGAAGTTCTCAAGCTGACCATAAGTATTGATAGCCTTGCCATTGACAAGAATAATGAATGGCTTCTGTCCATCTGCATTAAGTGTCATTCTGTAATCAACTCTATCAAGAGCGTACTCAATACTCATCTCATATGAATCAAAATATGCTCGACTATTACCAAGAGTATGGTCTGATGTAATCCAATACTCCTCAACCAAATTAACCTTTGGGTCGATCATGCTCATCTTAACGAACTTATCGCCGCTGTCGGCACGTAATAATTTGTATTCTTTATTAAGTGTTGTAAGTTCCATATTTCACCTCTCGAAACTGTGCAAAACCAATAATATCCACAAAACAATAGCACTTTATCACGATTTTCGTTATATGTCAACACTATTTTTCAATAGAATTTGCCATTATAACGCACTTCTTGCCAAAAATGTTCCAATATAAACTTCAATAATTTGAACTATCTATTAATACACAGTAATAGAATCATTTTTTTATCAATCTATTCATTTTGTCAGATTTTTATTGTAAAATATATACACATCAATTGAATGCTTTTGATTTTTTATAACAATAGGGGTAAGGAGAGGGGCACAAATGAAAGACAGAAAAGAGAAAAAAGCAAAGGTTAGTCTGAATATTTTAATTCTAATAATCGCAATTCCACTTATTGCAGCACTAATCATCTGCAATGTATTTAACGCATTCAACACCTACAGAATCAAGAAAACTACAGAAGAGACCTACTACAACATGCTTTATGGCATCAGTTCTAATCTAATAAAAGCAGAGCGTGATTTTACACAGGCTCAGCTTCTTGGAACACAGAAACTTGCCTATAAAGAATTCGTAGTTCAATCAGTTTTAGAGGCAATGGATGCCGATTGGCAGACAATGGTTGATAACATTGATTCGGAACTTGATCAGGCAATCACAATGGCCAAAACCAACGATAAACTTTGGTCAAAGCTTACAACTGAAGATGGCATCAACTTCGCCACAGCTTACGATAACTTCACTACATCCTATGCTAAATGGAAAGAGGATTACGCTAAAACTACCTCTGCCGCTACTGCTGAGCCATGGACGCAAAGCTATACAGCCAGCCGAAATCAGCTCATTATCATGGATTCTATCGTAACCACATGGGCGCAAAATGAAAATCGTGCAACTGATGCTAAGATTCAAAATACAATTTTAATTTCTTCTATAGTATTCGCAGCTATAGCTGTGATTCTCTTCATATTTACTATTATCATTCTTATGAATATTTCAAGAAATATGAAGGGTATTAGAAATGCAGTTCGTCGTATTTCTGAAGGTGATTTTGTTACAAAAATCAAGCCAAGAACAATTATCACTGACTTTGCCGAAATAGGTTTTTCTCTTGAATCTATGAGACATGATTTGAGAAATGCTTTAGTAAGAGTCATTGATTACGCTACAAGCGTTAATAATAAAGCTGAGGAAACAAAGGACAATATCGCCGCTTCTCAGCACACAACAAACGATATCAGTTCAGCAGTTTATGACATTGCCGAAGGTGCAACAGCTATGGCTCAGGATGTTTCTCAGACATCTACTATCACAGCTAGCATCGGTGATTCTGTAGAAAATGTTTTATATTCTGCAAATGGCAACTTGGATAAGGGCCAGCAGGTATTTGACGAATCTACTAGAATCAAAGAAAAATTAGAGCAGATTAAGATTCAAGATCAAAAGACTGATGCCATTGCATCGCAAGTTGCAAGCTCTGTTGGTGAAACAGCAACTGTTGTTGCTCAAATCACAGAAGCAGCCGAGGGTATCATCAATATTTCAAGCCAGACAAACTTGCTTGCGCTCAATGCTTCTATAGAGGCTGCCAGAGCAGGTGAAGCAGGCAAGGGATTTGCCGTTGTTGCTGACAATATTAAAAACCTGGCAGAGGAAACCAACAACCTTGCCGGGGAAATCACAGGCATGCTTGCTACTATCACTCATTATTCTGACACAAACAAAAAACTGGCAGAGGATATCAAGGAGGCAACTTCTAATGAGGCTGTAGCTCTTTCAGATATGAGTGAGACATTTGATGAAATGATAAAACTTCTTCAGGAGACTGAGGTTGGAAATAAGCAGATTGTTGAGCTTGTTAAATCAGTTAACTTAGATAAGAACAGCATATTAAGCTCTGTTGATTCCCTTTCAAGCATTTCTCAGGAAAATGCTGCATCAACCCAAGAGACAAGCGCTAGCTTAACCCAGCTTGATAGCAACATGGAAGCTGTTGTAACACAGGCTGAGGAGCTTCAAAATATTGCTGAACAGCTCACAGAAAATATCCGCTTCTTCCAGGTAGAATTACCTAATAACGAATAATCTACATTTATATAAATATACTGGCATATGTAGCTTATCGTTTAGGAATAAAGAACTATGGGGTCTAATAATTTATTAGGAGGTTGAGTATGAAATTTTTTGTATGCAAGGTATGTGGAAACTTTGTAGAGATGGTCAAGGAATCCGGTGCACCTATGACCTGCTGTGGTCAAAAGATGACAGAACTTGTGCCTGGTACATCTGATGGCGCTGTAGAAAAGCATGTGCCAGTTTATACAGTTGATGGCAGCAAAGTTACTGTCACTGTAGGCTCAGTTGAACACCCAATGGCTCCAGAGCATTTCATCGAGTGGATTGCTATTGAGACCAAGAAAGGTTGCCAGCGCAATGTATTACAGCCAGGCGATAAGCCTTGCACAGAATTTTTCCTTGCTGAGGGTGATTCAGTTGTAGGCGTTTATGCATACTGCAATTTACACGGACTTTGGAAAGCATAATATTGTAAACCAAAAAGAAGTGGCCACTTCAAAAGTGACCACTTCTTTTTTGCTATACTTTTCCATTATTTACTGATTTATTCCACAGCAATCCAACCGGAGCTGTAAGGAAAATAGCCTTCAGCACATTGTCGGCTATCATACAACACCAAACGCCTATCAGGCCCATTCCAAAGAAATGGATACCGATATAAGTAGATAAAATGCGTACTAGCCACATTCCAACTGTCTCAATTATAAATGGATATTTGGTACGTCCCAATCCATAATAGATACCCTCGGAAATTATATATAAGCCAAAGAAAGGCTCATTGAAAGCTACCATCTTGAGGACCTTGGTTCCAAGGGCAATTACATCTGCATCCTTTGTAAAGAAGGACATGAGAGGCTCAGCAAATATAAACAAAAGCACTCCACTAAGTGTCATAACAGCCAATGTGCTTATCACACTGCTAGTACAAACCTTGCGGTATTTTTCGTGATTCTGCTCGCCAAATGATATTCCTACCATAGTGGTGGCAGCTGACTTAAATCCATATCCGCCAATATAAAACAGCTCCTCTGCCCCAACAGCTATACTATGGGCAGCAAATATAATAGTTCCCATGTGAGATACAAGACCTGCAAAAACCACATATCCAGATGTGGACGCTATATTTATAAGAAGTACAGGCAGAGATAGATTCCACATTTTCCTAGTGACCTCTCTATCTGTATTTAACAAATGACCTCTAAAACGTAAATACGGATTCCTAAAGAATACAATTAGAGTAAATACTCCACCTAGAATTGCAGAAATACATGTAGCGTATGCTGCACCATCTACTCCCCATCCAAATATATAAATAAATATATAGTCAAGCACCAAGTTGATTCCATTTATTATGATGCTGATAAACATAGGTGTTTTGGTATCTTTTGTAGCTCTGATAGCCGACGCCAAAATATACTGGATTGATTTAAAAATAATTGGCACTGATATCCAGAAGAAATATCTAGTAGCCGCAGGGCGAATAGCCTCTTCCGCTCCCATCCATGTAGCAACAAATGGGCTCAGCGCAAGACATATAACCTCAAGTACTACACCGACGCCAATAGCAAACAAAAGACTCTGCTTTGCCACATCCTTTATCTGATGCTCTTCACCTGCACCTATTGCCTGGGCAATAAGTGTCATTGCCGCCACACCAAAAGCGTAAGGCATACTTCCAATCAGCCATGTAATGGTGGTAGATGTAGATACAGCAGCTGTGGCATCAGCGCCAAGTCTTCCAACCATGGCAGTATCTACATACTGCATAAGAACAGATAAAATCTGTTCTAGCATAGTAGGAAGGGCCACAGTTACCACTGCCCAAAATATATTTTCACCAGTCTTTGTCTTTATCATTAAGATTCTCTTTTCCTAATCCATTTGCCCAAACCATGGATTCGATAGCCCTGGCAACACGTATTGCATCTATAGCTTCCATAGCTCTTTTATAATCAGCTTCCTGCTTTTTTATCTTTGCAGAAAAATCCTTTTGTTTTTGTTCAAATTCTTCAGCTTTTTTATTTTTGGCCTTCTGGGCCTTCTTTTGAAAAGCTGCGTAATCAGCATTGCTGGCGGTACGCCCATACTTTGTAGATGACTTCGCCCCTCCCACTACTTTTGTGTGGGTCAAGGCCTTGCCCTTGTGCTCTGTCATCAAAAATTGATATGCCTCAGTTATTCTATTATAAATTGTAGCATCGTGATTGCCTGTGGCATCGGGATGACACCTTTTGACCAAATCCTTGTATGCTGCTTTTATCTGAGTAATCGTCGCTCCATCGCTAAGTCCTAGAGCTAAACACGCCTCATGCCTGGTCCTTATCATTTAAAACCTCTCCAATAAAATACAATGACCCCATAACAATTATCGGATTATCCTGTGCAGATGCCCTGTTAATAGCATCCTTATAATCCTTGCAGGCAGTAGCCTCCATACCTATCTCTTTCAAGTCATCTGCCAACGTCTCTGCTTGCAATGCTCTAGAGTAATCGATTGTTACAGTAAAAATACGCTCTGCTATAGGCGAAATTATTTGCGCCATCTCAACGTAATCTTTATCTGCCATTACTGCCATTATAAATGAAAATTTAATATTTGGAAATTCTCCCACTAGACTGTCTACCAGAGCCCTTACACCAGAAGGATTGTGGGCGCCATCAATCAAAATAAATGGATCCTCACTAATGATATCCATCCTGCCTGGCCATCTGGCATTTGCAAGACCAGTGGCAATCGTCTGATTATCCACAGGAAGTGATAGACATCTTATTGTTTCTATTGCAACTGCTGCATTCTTTCTTTGGTATCCACCAAATAGTCCTAATTTTACATCTTTATCCACAGTACCAGCTCGATGAAGTATACACCCCAGTTCCTGAGCACGAGCCTCTATGACTGCAGCTGCCTCATCATCCATCTGACCAATAACTACAGGCACGCCAGGCTTAATGATTCCCGCCTTTTCTCCTGCTATCTCAGCAAGTGTATTTCCAAGATACTGAGTATGCTCCAGGCCAATGGACGTGATGACGCTCACATCTGGCAGTTGACTAAGTCCATTGGTAGAGTCCTTGGTGCCCCCAAGTCCTGTCTCAAGCACAACATAATCAACCTGCTGTTCTTTAAAATAAATTATGGCCATAGCAAGCCAATAATCAAACATGGTAGGCTCAAGCTTAAGCTCCATTCCAAGAAGTGATTCACCGATTCGCGTCACCTCTTCCCTAGGAATCTGGGCCCCATCAATCTGAATACGCTCTGTATAATCTATTAAATGAGGGGATGTAAAAAGTCCCACCTTAAATGATTTTTCAGACGCAAAAGAAGCAGCCTGCAAGATACTACTCACAAAAGCTGCCACTGATCCCTTGCCATTGGTCCCAGCAATGTGGATGAAATGCATCCCCCTATCAGGATGGCCCAAAGCAGTCATAAACTCTCTGGTAACATCCCTTCCACATGCCTTACCAAATCGGCGTTTATTATCAATTGTATTAACTACCTGTTCGTATGTCATCACTCGTAACTAGACGACCAAAATAACTCCACCATCGCTAGCATACATAGTGCTGACACCTCTCATATTTACAACTAAGATGTCTTTGAATTTGGCCATCGACTCCATTTTTTTCTTTAATGATAGAGCACGCTCTGGGCAGTTGCAATGAGAAATTGCAAGAATCTTCTCTTCGCAATTAGTAGTAACATCCATTACGCACTTTGTCATCTTATCAATTGCATTGTTCATGCCGCGGCCCTTTGAAAGCTGCTGGATATATCCATCATCTGTAGAACCCATAACCGGCTTGATATTTAATGTATCAGCAAGCACTGCCTTAAGTCCAGATAAACGTCCAGACTTTCTAAAAGTCTCAAGAGTCTCAAGCACGAAGAAAGTATGCTGCTCTGCAATATATTTATCAACTGCAGCTATAACCTCTTCAAAAGACATGCCTGCATTCTCACACTCTGCAATTTTAAGAGCAATAAGAGTCTCTCCAATAGAAGCAGATTTTGAATTGAAAATGTGGATGTTCTTTGACTCATCCTCTTCCTCAAATAAGTCTCTACCAAGGCATGCACTGTTGTATGAACCTGAAAGCTCTGCTGAAAGTGTTACAACATAAATATTATCAGCATCGCACTCCATCTCCTCCATAAATGCATTAGGTGATGGACAGGCAGATTTAGGAGCATTAGGGCTCTTAGCCACCTTATCTATAAAATAAGCCTGATCAAAAGTCTCATCATCTATAATATGCTCACCATCAATCTCGAGGGTCAAAGGCACATTTACAAAATGTCCGTCTTTCTTCATTTCCTCTGTGAGCTCGCCACAGCTGTCTACAATAATTTTATACATAGTATTCCTCCGGATTTCTTAACAGGTATATCTTACCACCAAAAGAATACCACGTAAATAGTTTTTATTAATCTATCATGTAGTTTTCAAAACCACATGCGTCTATTATCTATTTTCAGAATTATTTCCATTGAATTGTCAGTACATTAGCGTCCTCATCCAAAAGATAATAAATAGAATCAATCTCTGGAACATAATCAGATACATGCTTATCATCAAAGAAATATGCAATAACTCGATTATATAAATCGGAACTACTAAACTTTAACGAAAACTCCTTGTCTCCAGCTCGGTAAGATTCAGCCAGTCTAGTACCTATAGAATCTGTACCAAACCAATCATAATATAGTCCTTGATGAACATAATAATTATCTGCATTTGATAGACATTCAGGAATCTCGAAGCTACTATTAATCACGTGATTTTGACTTATCTCTTCAGTTGTCATAGCCATATATGCGTAATTTACACGCTTTGTAGTATCTTGATTAAGATCAAGATACTTGCTGTTGCCCCAGGTCACATCCATGAAATAATATGCATCATCTAGAAAAACAAGATTCCATGCATGATTTTCATTATTGGCAGTACCACTGATTATCGTACTCCTAATACCAAGCTCATCTAATAAATACCATGCAGCATCCGCATATCCCTGACAGACAGTCTCGTTATATAAAAATACGCTGAGAATATTTTGGTTTTCCTTGCTGTTTTCTTTGTAATCAACCTTTTCAATTAAAGTCTCAAATACATAAAGCGCCTTGTCAAAATCACTTGCATCTGTGCTGATTCCAGACAGCCACTGTGATACAGCCTCATCCACACTATTCTGATATGCCTCCTTTTGTTGCTCAGTCATAGTATATCTAGGCAAAAATTCCAAGTTCTCAACTTTTTCCCCAGTAGTATATGAATTGTACTGATAACCATTAATCCAAAATAGACTGCCATAGTCTGCCATCATAGCCTCATAGGCAGTAGCAAGCACATCTTCATTTGTAGTGGTGAGCACAACGCTTTTATTGTAATTAATTATACAATTGTAAATCTGATCATAAGTTTTCTGTGCCTCTTCAGAAATATGTTGATATGCATACCTATCGTAGGATACACTAGGCACTGTAATTGGCTCTGGAAGATTATATTCTACAGTTTTGTCATTATTTATTTTCTTATCTAATAATGCTTTTCCACCTATGAGTAAACCCGCAATTATCATAAAGGTGGATAGCGTTCTAAGTAGAACTAGTATAAATCTCTTCAATAACATACCTCTCTATAAAATAGAGTTTTGCTTTGCAAAACTCCAGCAGTGCGAGCTGGCAATTGCTGTAAGCAATTAAATTCATCTGCCAGCGAGACACATCTTTCAAGCGCAGCTTGTTTTTTGCTTAATAGGATATTACAAAGTAATTTCCTATTAAGTAAAAAAAGTGGCAGCGTTATCTCTAACGCTGCCTCTCCCCCTTAATCATTCTTTGTATTGCCTAAAGCTTGTTTTTCATAACATAACCAAAGGTATCCCAAAACATATGATTAATGAAAACTTGATTAACGTACAACAGTTACGTTAACAGCCTGTGGTCCCTTTGCCCCATCAGTTACTTCATACTCAACTGTAGCACCCTCTTCAAGAGTCTTGAAACCCTCTGAGTTGATGCCGCTGAAGTGAACGAATACATCGTTGCCAGCTTCATCTGAGATAAATCCGTAGCCCTTTGAATTGTTGAACCACTTAACTGTACCTTTGCTCATGCTAAAGTACCTCCAATATATTACTTGCCGAGCTTTGCTCGACTAAATTTAGTTTAACAGAACACTTTTTCAAAGTAAAGAAAATGTCCGAATATTTTGAACAAATTTCAAATTTCGTTACTTATTACATATTGGAGTTTGGTCACTTGGTAAAAATCACTTTACTGAGCAGCCGCTTTTTCGGGCAAAATGCCAGTCGTTCTAACTAATATCTTTGGACCACCCTTTTTCTCTATGTAGTCCTCTGTAATTATTACTTGTCCAATATTATCATCCTTAGGAATCTCATACATGATATCTAGCATGAACTCCTCAATGATTGAACGAAGTCCTCTCGCTCCCAGTTTCTTATCAAGTGCCTTTCTAGCAATAGCATGAAGGGCGCCATCATCAAATTCAAGCTTTACCTCGTCTAGTTCAAGCAGCTTTTGATATTGCTTTATAATCGCATTCTTTGGCTCTCTTAAAATACGAACCAACATGTCCTCATCCAACATCTCTGTTGCAAAGACAATAGGAAGACGTCCGATAAACTCTGGAATCATACCGAACTCTCTCAAGTCCTCTACAGTAACCTTTTGAAGAATGTTCTTATCCTCATCGTATTTGTCCTTGAGATCTGCCATAAATCCCATTGAAGAATGCTTATTCAATCTAGCCTTTATAATCTCGTCCATAGCAGGGAATGCACCGCCACAGATAAAGAGAATGTTTCTAGTATTTATTGTGGTAGTAGGTACCATTGCATTTTTGCTAGACGCACCAATTGGCACTTCCACATCTGCTCCCTCTAAGAGTTTTAACATACCCTGTTGAACAGATTCACCACTTACATCACGCTGATTTGTATTTTTCTTTTTAGCAAGCTTATCAATCTCATCGATGAAAATGATACCCTGCTGACACCTCTCCACATCATTACCTGATGCAGCTAAAAGCTTGCTGACAACTGATTCAATATCGTCACCGATATAGCCTGCCTCTGTAAGAGATGTGGCATCAGTGATAGCAAGAGGTACATCAAGAAGTCTTGCTAATGTACGAACTAAATATGTCTTGCCGGAACCTGTAGGTCCAAGCATAAGCATATTTGATTTCTCAATTTCAATATCATCCATTGTGCCAGTAGCTACACGCTTGTAGTGATTGTAAACAGCTACAGACATAACCTTTTTAGCATAATCCTGTCCCACAACATATTCATCAAGCATTGCCTTAATCTTGTGAGGTGGAATGATATTGTTGATATCAATGGCAGGAGCTGGTCTATCTTCTTTATTCTTGGCCTCTCCATATCCATGTGCATTTTTAATTTTAGGTCCCTCACCAAAGAGAGAGCCGAGATTTAAGAAGCTGATATTTGGCATCTTATTCATGTCTACATTATTCTTTGAATTGTCTCCACCGCCAAATCCAAAGCTTCCCATTGTATCAAAGGTACGCTGCATGCAATCCTTGCAAATACTCATACCTGGCGCCATCTTAATAAGTGGGCCTGTGATAGTATCTGGTCTGTGACACATGTAGCAAAACTCAATAGGCTTATCATCCTTTTTATCAGTATTGCCATTCTTACCATCCTCATGGCCAGTTACTTCTTCTATAACTTCATCTGAAATATCTACTGCATTTTCGTCTGGGTCAAACTCTCTAAAATCCTGATTTGACATAAATAACTCCTAACTAACTACTTACTATAAATAACCATCTTGTCCTTATGCTGAGCAACAATGTCGTCAATTGCCTTGATTTTGCCCTTAACAGCATACTCAATTTGCTTAATCTCCTGTGTAAGTGGATTAATCTCTTTGAAAATCGCCTCCATATGTGGCTTCATCTGCTCTGGTGTGTATTCTTCAGGGAACTCAAGCACAATCAAATGACGAACTACTTTTGTAGACTCCTCAACCTTTGTAAGGAAGGCAATAGATAAAATATCTTCATGGCCTGTTCCATATTCAACAAGCTGCTGGCGAATAGCGGTAATCTCCTCTGTCTCCTTTGGAAGACCAAGAAGAATCTTCTGACCTGCCTTCTGCTTCTCCTCGTGAATCATCTCGCCCTGATTTTCTCCAAATTCATGCTTATATCCAGGGGTATTTGTGATTGTATCAAGGTATGGAATTGGAAGTGTGCAAGGTACCTTGTTAAATGGATTGATAGCGATACCTGCATATACATCGCCGCGTTTTAGCATGCCGTAAAGCTGCTGAAAACTAAGTATCTGTGTATGGACTTTTTGACCATCCTTAGAAAGTCCCTCCCATCTACGAAGAGACTGCCAATCTGTAAATAATGGAAGCACCATGCTATCCTTACCCTCAGGTGTACCTGTAAGCTTAACTCCAGATTTGAGCATATAAAATGCCACCTTAGTGTTCTTGTCTATCTGAGCTATTCCCTTGTCATTAAGCTTTGGCTCAATATCAAGCTTGATAGGTGTAATATAGTGAGCATGGCTAACCCAATAAGATAATACAGCGTGATAACTATTGTCCTTGCCGTATTTAGCCATACCTGTAATAACACCCGCTAATGCTGCATTTTCTGCAAATGTCTTAGCATCAGCATCGCCCTCAGGTCCCAAGTTTGTAAGCACTGCAAACTTTTTAATCTCAACATCAGAATCAAGTTCAAGCTGAAGGGAAACTGTAGTATCCTCTGCCTCATCAACAATAGCAGTTCTATCATCTATCTTTGCTTCAATTGCGAGGATTTTGGTACTAACAGGCGCCACACCTGGCTGATAAACAAATACTGTCTCATCCTTTGAAATCTTACCATTTAGTGCACCAATAACAACTCGTCCCTCGCCATCTAGCATAGTGGTGACATTTTCTACTAATATAGAAAAACGCTCTGCGCCATCCACATCAGTAATCTCTGTATTTTCTAATGTGAGCTTCTCTTCTGATTTTTCAGCTGATTGCTCCTTTTTCCTCTTGTCAAATAAACCCATAACAAAAACTCTCCTTAATTTAGTAATCCCTAACATTATAGTCTATCTTGGGGTAAAAAAAAACACCATCCAGCCCGAAATGGGCCGGATGGCAAAGATTTAATAATTATTAAATTTATTTAATTTTTAGAAGCTGTATGTTACATCATAAACACTTTCGAAGTAACTAAAATCGTCTTTAATAGCATTCAAGCTTTGATATACATCGAAAATTCCATAAGTGTCGTCTGCTGTAACAGTCTGCTTATCAGCACTAATTACAGCATCTGAGAACTCAACAACTGGATATGCCTCAACTGAGTTTCTGCCATCAGTAACCTGTGTTGAGAACACCAACAGAAGATAATTTCCTCTTCCAGTATCAACTACAGTTGCACCAGCAAATTGTATATCAGTTGCCTTAACCTCACTGCCAGTTGCGTAGGAAATATCATCCTCAATTTCTGTTATAGATATATCAATTAAATCAGATAAATTCGACTCATTAAGGTCATTTGCATCTGTAACATAAGAACCAAGTCCCTCTACAGTGTACTCCTTCTCAAACTCAGTAGGAATACATCCATATTTATCTGCGCAATACTCAAGAAGCTCATCCTCTTCCTTATCGCCAAATGTAAGTGTAATTACCTCACCCTCTTCTAGATAAGAATCAGAATCAAAGGTGAATGAAAGATCATCATATATCTCTTTGTCATTTACGATTTCTACATCAGCATCGGCTTCCCCTGTTACACCAGTGAAAACAACCTCGATATCATCAAATGGATTGAATGTATCACATTCCTTAAGGCCATCTACCTTAAACTTCTGAGTTTCAGCAACAATGATTACATCATATTTTTTCTGGATTCTATCAGCCTTAACCTTGTACTCAAGTTTTACTTCATCACCATTTGAAAGCTTAGAAGACTTGTCTAGTGAATAAGAGAACAATGCGCCAACTTCATCTTCCATATATTCGCCTGCTTTTTTAGCAGATGAGAAATGGTCATCTTTCTCATATTTTGTCTTTTCTTTGAAGCTTGCTCTATCATAAACTTCTGCCCAGAACTCATCATCAAGTTCTACTGTAGCCTTGCCTACAGTATTATAACCATCAAATTTAACCGTAATATAGTCTGCAACCTTTACAGTGTGTCTCTTATCATGAACAAATCTCGCCAAGAACACACCACCAACAATAAGAGCTACAAGAAGAACTGCTCCAACAATATATCCCCATACAGGAATCTTTTTAAAGATGCTAGGCTTCTTTGGTGCTGCAGCCTGTGGCTGTGGAGCAACTTGTGGCTGTGGTGCTACCTGTGGCTGTGGTGCTACCTGTGGCTCTGGTGCTACCTGTGGCTGTGGTGCTACCTGTGGCTCTGGTGCTACCTGTGGCTCTGGTGCTACCTGTGGCTCTGGTGCTACCTGTGGCTCTGGTGCTACCTGTGGCTCTGGTGCTACTTGTGGCTCTGAAACTACTTCTTGTGCCAATTCCTCAGTTACATCAGAAACTACTTCTGCTGCAGCTGGAGCCTCTGGTGCGAATTCTGGTGCCACTTCTGGAACATCCTGTTTTGCACCACAATTAGTACAGAACAATGCACCTTCTTCTAACTTTGTACCGCATTTTTCACAAAACATAATAATTTCCTCTCAATAAACATATTAACAACTAATTTTCATCAAATGCTAATATAATCGTTAATTAAACATTCCCATGTATTCACTCATATCATCCATAATACTTAATGCAGAATCTAATGCATCAGAAATACCTGTAACCTTGAAAATGATTAATACTACAATTGTAGTAACAATACCAAGGGTAACAAGATATACAATAGCACCCTTATTCTCTGAACCTGTATGCATTACATGGAATACATAAGCTGTATGAACTGCACCAACTACAATCCAAGCAAAAATTAATGCTATACCAAAAAGGTAACCATTAAGAGCAAATACAATACTAATAATAATTGTAAATAAACTAGATGTAAGTGTTGTGTAACTAAAAACTGCAAGAGAATTTAAGAAACTGCCCTCTACAGTCTTTGTCAAGAATGCAATCACTGCAAGGAAAAGTTTAATACCAAGAATTACTAATGTAATTTCAAGAGCTCTCACAAAATCCTTGAAACATAAGCTAAAACAAAGAAGTGAAAGAACAATAAAGATTCCACCATAAATAAACTGTGCAGCATGTGTTGTAGCTGCATAAGCCTCCTCAACACCAGCAAGTGGTGCTGTAAAGAACTTTTTAATAAGGCTGCCCATCTGAGGACCTATATTACTAGCAATAGCTGACGCCTGTGAAGGCTGAGCAGAAACTGTAACCTGAGGCTGTGGCGCAACCTGTGGCTGTGGTGCTGCCTGTGGCTGTGGCGCTGCCTGTGGCTGTGGTGCTGCCTGTGGCTGTGGCGCTGCCTGTGGCTGTGGCGCTACCTGTGGCTGTGGTGCTGCCTGTGGCTGTGGTGCCGCTGTTGCTCTTGCTGCCTGCGCCTCAGGACAATTGCATACCTGTCCTTCTGGAATTTGACTTCCGCAATATTTACAAAATGCCATATTATTTCCTCCCTTAATCTAAATAAAATTACGCTGAATTCATTATTACATATTCGTAAAATAATATCAAGTAATTATTTTATAAATACTTTTTGATTAAGTCATCGACAATAGGAACATTGATAGTTTGGTGCTTTAAAGCCTTTACAGCTAATACCAAGAAAAAGATAATTCTCACAATATCAATTGCGTTAGTAATCAAACCAAGCCCAGTCACAAGCTTGTATGAGTCCCAACCTGCATCAAGAATACTTGTTAAATCACCAAACCATCTAACAACAGTTGGCAAAAGATTAATTGCATTTATAAAGAAACTAAAGACCATAAGTGTAGCGATAGCCTTGACCGCCATCTCCTTAAGCCACTGATCATCCTCTTTCAATAGTACATAAAGTACCATGAGTCCAGCGAAAACATAGCCTCCAGCAAGAGCTCCTACAAAAATTCCTGCTGCCAATAGCTCCTTAGCAATACCTAAATTTGATTTTTCCATCATAAACCTCCGCTTATTAAAAAATAATTAGTGTTTTCACACTTAAATATTAGATTAGCATATCTTAAATAAATATTGTAGTTTTTATTTTTATTCAGATTTTACACAGCTCTAGGGCTTTTTCTTCTATAAATATACTGCTATAATAATTCTGACAATTAATTGACACTTCAGCTTAGAAAGGGAGGTAATCTATGAGCGGAAAGAAAGGTTTTATTGGAGAATTTAAAGAGTTTATTCTTCGCGGTAATGTTATGGACATGGCTGTCGGTGTTATCGTAGGTGGCGCATTCACAGCTATCGTTACTTCTTTGAATGAGGATATCCTTACACCAATCCTTGGTATCTTTGGTGGAACAGATTTCTCTGAGTTAAAAGTAACACTTGGCTCTGGCGAAAATGCACCTACTCTTCTTTATGGAAATTTCATTACAGCAGTTATTAATTTCCTTATTACTGCTTTTGTTATTTTCATCATTATCAAATCAATCAACAAGGCATCGGAAAAGGCTGCTGCTCTTGTAAAGAAAAATAAAGAAGATGCTGAGGCTGCTGCTCCTACAGAAAAGGAGTGCCCATACTGCTTCAGCAAAATTGATATTAAGGCAACTCGTTGCCCACACTGTACATCAGAATTATAATCTATAATCCGCTAGTTACGTTCACAAGCCTTAGATTCTCTCCGCTAATCTAACACGATTACCATGAGAGAACTAAGAGCTTGTGAACTACTAGCTCATTAAAATAAGCCCCGCTATGCGCATGCACAACGGGGCTTTTACTATGCGTATTTTACTGAATTAATCCAATGGCGCCACAGGCAACTACTATGATTCCAAGTGCAATTCTGTACCATCCGAACACCTTAAAATCATGCTTCTTGATGTAGCCCATTAAAAACTTAATTACAAACATTGAAACTACAAATGCTACAACCATTCCCACCAAGAGGATGGCTGCTTCCATTCCTGTAAAATCAAGGCCAAACTTTACTATCTTAAGTAAGCTAGCTCCCAACATAACAGGAATTGCCAAATAGAATGTATACTCAGCCGCAACAGTTCTTGATACGCCGATAATCAAAGCACCAACAATTGTAGCTCCCGAACGAGATGTGCCAGGGAAAATAGCAGCTATAAGCTGAAACATACCTATAAGAAAAGCTGTCATATAAGAAATATCTGCAACAGCAGTAATCTTAGCATTTTTACCTGCATTCATATTTTCAACAATAATAAATGCCACACCAAAAACAATAAGAGCAAGTGCCACTGGAATTGGGTGATAGAAAAGCTCTTCAAACAAATCATCCCAAAGCACTCCTACAACAGCCGCTGGAATACATGACAATAAGATATGAAACCAAAGTACAAAAATATCTTTTTTAATCCAAGCGCCCACACCTGATTTACTAAGTGGAGCCACATTTGTCTTCTTACCAAATGGCCAAATCTTATTCCAGAAAATAATCACTACCGCCAAAATGGCACCAAGCTGAATAACCACCTGGAACATGCTGTAAAACTCCTCTGAAACATCAAGCTTTACAATCTCATCCAAAAGAATCATATGTCCAGTACTACTAATAGGAAGCCACTCTGTAATTCCCTCTACGATACCAAACAAAATAGCTTTTATAATTTCTAACATTCCACTATCCTCCATTAACACCTCCTAGTTACCGCTACAAGCTGTTAGGAGGTTATTGTGTCTTATTAATTAGAAAAAACACTGTCGGGAAATCCCAACAGTGTTTATCATATCATATTCAATTGTATAAGAAAATGTTATAGGGTATTACCCTCTACAACTTTCCCCTGCCATCCATTAGTATGGCGCTTCTCCTCACGTTGACGCTCAGCCTCTTCTAACTTGGTCTGCATAATTGCCTCGTTAAGCTGAAGCATCTTGGTATCCATCATAGATACAATCTCAGAACACTCTCTCAAATCTCTACTGATGTAATCAGGCGCATTACCCTCGAACTTATAGTAAATCTTGTGCTCAAGGCTGGCCCAGAAATCCATACCGATTGTACGTATCTGAATCTCCACCTTTGTATCTACTGTCTTATCTGACAAATAAATCGGAATCTTAACGAGCATATGATAGCTCTTATAACCCGAAGGCTTAGGATTCTTGATATAATCCTTAATCGAAATAACAGTAACATCAGTCTGACGACCAATCATCTCTGCTATCTCATAAATATCTGATGTAAAGGAACATACAATTCTAACACCTGCAATATCATTACAATGCTCAATCATACTAGGAATCGAAACATCATAGCCATTCTTCTTAAGCTTCTTAACAATACTCTCAGGAGTCTTAACTCTAGTCTTAATATATTCAATTGGATTATATTGATGTACCTGCTGAAACTCATCATTTAAAATCTCAACCTTGGTACGGAATTTCTTAATCGCGGATTCATACAAAAGCATGACGGTATTCCAAGAATTCACGCCATCATCCTGAAACATATTCATGTCCACAATTCTCCACCTCCCATCTAGGCTCCCACTTATATATTACCATAAATCCCCCTTAATTTTTATTAATACTTTATTAAATATCTCCCATCCGCCCAGAAAATCCCTAGCCGCTCCAAAAAATAAGGCACAGCCCCGCATCCCATGGCACAAACAATTTCGCAATTCTAACACTATAGTTTGCGGAAGACAGACATGAACGATATCTAAAATAGCTTCCACTCAAGAATTAGGATAATTGGCTCACTCCAAAATCACGCCATTATTCCTAATCTTGCCTTGGAAGCTATGTATAAAAATATATATGTCTGTTTTCCACATACAATGGATGGGAAATATTTAGTCTTCATCAAGGATGTGGATTTCCAGGTAGTCGAAAGGGATTTCGTCTACGAAGTTGTCGCGAGTGAATCGGGCCTTGCCGTGGCGCTTGAACTCGCGGATGGTAGAGTCTAGCCATACTGGCTTGCTGGTGTCGAACTCGTAGCTTGCCTTATCTACTGCTGCAAAAATTTTGTGTGTGCGAGTCTCCTCAGAGTAATCCTCCCACACATAATCCTGAAGCATATGATTGTCTTTCCATGATTTAAACCAAATACGCATAAAACCTCTCTAGTAATTAATATCTTTGACGATGTGTTTCGTACATAAGTAGACTGGCGGCAACTGATGCATTGAGAGACTCGAGCTGTCCCTCCATAGGTATTTTAAGATATGAGGTAGCCAAGTCTGCCATCTCATCTGTAAGTCCGTTGCCTTCGTTACCTATCATAAATGCAGTAGGCCCCTTAAAATCAAGCTCGGTATAGAACTTGTCTCCCTTAAGGTGTGCTGCATATACAGCCACACCGTATTTATCCTCAAGTGTCTTGATGGTATCTCCCAAATCAGAGACTATCAAATGTGGCACCCTAAAAATGCTACCCATAGTAGAGCGCACCACCTTTGGAGAATAGATATCTACGGTAGTGTTGTTCATGATAATGCCAGTGGCGCCTGCACCCTCAGCTGTACGGACAATAGTGCCCATGTTACCAGGATCCTGCAATGACTCCAGGATAATAATATGCGCTGGCCTTCCTGAAGTGGCTCCTAAAATATCCTCCAAAGAGAAATCCTGCATCTTAACTAATGCCAGCACTCCCTGTGGTGTAACTGTATCACACATTGAGTTGAATACTGACTTTGCCACCTCTTCACAAGGAACATCAGAAGCTTTTGCCTTAATCTCAGCCAAAAATTCTTTGCCATCGGCAGAGTCGCCAAAGCCCTCTATATAATAGATGGCATGCAAAAGGTCGCCCGGCACCTCAGCTACCGCGCGAATCCCCTCAACCACAAAAAGCCTTTGAGCGCGACGCTCTCTGGCTTTTTTGTTAAGTGCAATTATGTTTTTAATCTGATTGTTATTAGTACTTGTAATCATTGTTCAAAGACTTGCAAATCTGATACTGATACTCATCAACATCCTTCTTCATAGCAAGTGCCTCATCGATATCAAAGTCGATGAACTCACCGTGTCTGTAACCAACTACACGGTTAGTCTTGCCCTCGCAAAGAAGGTCAACTGCCATAGCACCCATTGTAGATGCATATACACGGTCCTTACATGTAGGTGAACCACCACGCTGCATGTGACCAAGAATAGTAGCACGTGTCTCAATACCTGTAGCTGCCTCGATACGCTTAGCCATAGAAGTAGAATGACCGATACCCTCAGCATTGATAATGATGTGGTGCTGCTTACCCTTCTTACGTCCCTCGATGATGTGATTAACAAGCTTCTGCTCATCGTAATCATATCTCTCTGGAAGGAGAACATCCTCAGCACCGTTAGCAATACCGCACCAAAGAGCGATATAACCAGCGCCACGTCCCATAACCTCGATAATAGAGCAACGCTCATGAGATGTAGATGTATCACGAACCTTATCGATAGCTTCCATAGCTGTGTTAACAGCTGTATCGAAACCGATTGTGTACTCTGTACAAGCAATATCAAGATCGATAGTACCTGGAAGACCGATTGTGTTAATTCCGAACTTAGAAATCTTCTGAGCACCCTTGAAAGAACCGTCACCACCGATAACAACAAGACCGTCGATACCAGCTGCGATTGCATTCTTAGCTGCCTTCTCCTGATACTCAGGATCAAGCATCTCTAAACAACGTGCTGTCTGAAGAATAGTACCACCACGCTGAATAGTCTCAGAAACGCTGTGTGCATTCATATCTATAATTTCACCAGAAAGAAGTCCCGCATAACCTCTTCTGATTCCCTTAACTGTCTTTCCTCTGGCAATAGCCTGACGAACAACGGCACGGATAGCCGCATTCATACCAGGGGCATCACCACCTGAAGTAAGAACACCGATAGTTTTTACTTTATCTGCCATTTTGATTATTCCTCCTAATATCCCGCTTCAAAACAATTCCTTGTAATTTTATACTCTTTTGTAAACGTTTTCAATAGGCATTTTATCAATTATTTGCTAGTATCTACGCTTTCCACTGTCGAATTTTATCTTCTTTTCCACCACCTGGACATTTTCCTGTCCAAAGTTTTGGTATAGAACCTCAAGATTTTCTAGGGAAGCAGCCAGCGTCCAGTTAGGACCCATACGCTTTATCGCCTTCTCTTCTGTAAGGTAAATAGCCAGTCCATCGCTTCCATCCATCTGTCTGATAATCTCAGTCAACTGGCCCTCTGCAGCTTCATAAGCATCTTTATTGGCAAAACGAATCCAAACTTCTCTTCCACAATCATCAAAAGATTTGATATCCTGACAAATCAGCTTGGCATCCTTTTCTTCCTCAACCTGAACTCGACCCTGAATGAATACCTTATTACCCTCTGAAATTAGAGAGCGAGCCTTCTCATAGCTGTTAGGGAAAATAACCACCTCTACTGTGCCGGTCAAATCCTCCAAGTTGATAAATGCCATGGCCTTGCTCTGCTTGGTGTATTTAATAGTAACGCCACTAATCATGCCGCCAATTACAACCACACTATCATCTTCTACCGCTGCCTGACCTGTCTCATCATCCACCATAAACTGGGAAGCCTTTGCAGTAATATTTTTCTCAAGCAATCCAATATAATCATCAAGAGGATGTCCACTTACATATACACCCATCAGCTCTTTTTCAAGGGCAAGCTTGATTTCCTTGTCAAATTCCTCTGCCTCAGGAAGGGCTATTTTCAAATCTTCTTTTTGCTCATCATTTGCAAAATCAAAAAGTGACATCTGCCCCTGAATGTTATTTTTCTTGCCACTGTTAACTGAATCTAATATAGAAGGGAAAATCAAACATTTCTGACGACGATTTCCTTCCATAGAATCAAGAGCGCCTGATTTAATCAGATTCTCAATAGTACGCTTGTTGGCGTCGTAGTTGCTAACGCGATTGATGAAGTCCTCCAAATCTCTGAATGGACCATTTTTCTCTCTGTCGTAAATAATAGCATCTATAGTATTGCGACCAACAGATTTGATAGCGTAAAGGCCATATCGAATCTTGCCATCATCAACAGAGAATCTGCCGCTTCCGCTATTTACATCAGGAGGCAACACATCGATTCCGTTGGTTCTGCAGACTGCAATGTACTCAGAAACCTTGCCATTGTTATCGATAACAGATGTCATAAGGGCAGCCATGAACTCAAGTGGGTAGTATCTCTTGAGGTAAGCTGTCTGGATGGCAACAACCGCATAGGCTGCTGCATGACTCTTGTTAAATGCATACTTGGCAAAATCAACCATGTGGTCGTAAATCTTGTTGGCAACCTCTGCCGAGATGCCATTGGCCACGCAGCCAGGAATCTTAGTAATTTTGCCTGTGATGTGATTTTCAATCTGTCCACCGTTAACGAAAATCTCACGATTCTCTTCGATGACATATTGCTTTTTCTTACTCATGGCACGACGAATTTCATCAGCGCCACCAAGAGAATAACCTGCAAGCTGCTGAACTATCTGCATAACCTGCTCCTGATAAACAATACATCCGTAGGTCGGAGCAAGAATCGGCTCAAGCTGAGGACAGTCGTAGGTAATCTCCTCACCTGAGTTCTTTCCCTTAATGTAATCTGGAATGAAATCCATAGGACCTGGACGGTAAAGGGAAATACCAGCGATAACATCCTCGATAGAATGAGGCTTAAGCTCTTTCATGAAGTTCTTCATGCCGGTAGATTCCAGCTGGAAAACGCCCTCGCATTTACCTGCAGAAATCATATCCATAACAGCCTGGTCATTGTAATCAATCTCATCCATGTTAAGCTTCTTGCCGTAGTTTTTCTCCACAAGCTTAACAGCATCATTTATAACAGTGAGAGTTCTAAGGCCAAGGAAGTCCATCTTCAAAAGGCCAAGCTCTTCGATTGTAGTCATAACAAACTGGGTAACAATGGTACCATCACCGCCGCGAGAAAGTGGGACATACTCATCCATTGGCTTGCCGGCAATAACAACACCGGCAGCATGCATACCAGTATTTCTAGGCAGACCCTCAAGTGTTCGGGCAACATCGATGAGATTTCTCACCTGATCATCAGCCTCGTAGAGAGCCTTCAACTCAGGATTCATGGAAAGAGCCTTGTCCAAGGTAACACCTAAATCGGTAGGAATCATCTTGGCTACGGAATCCACATATCCATAAGGTAAATCCATAACTCGACCTACGTCACGAATAACACCACGAGCCTTCAAAGTACCGAAGGTAACAATCTGAGTCACGCAGTCCTTACCGTATTTACGAACTACATAGTCAATAACCTCGCTGCGTCGCTCAAAGCAAAAATCAATATCTATATCAGGCATGCTGACACGCTCCGGATTAAGGAAACGCTCAAACACAAGTGAATATTTGATTGGATCAATATTAGTAATACCTGTTGTGTAACTAACCAATGCTCCCGCCGCAGAACCACGACCTGGTCCAACAGGAATTCCATGGGTACGGGCATAGTTGATGAAATCCCATACTATAAGGAAATAATCAACGTATCCCATATTTTTAATAACATCAAGCTCATACTCAAGACGAGGCTTTAGCTCCTCTGCTCTATCGCCATAGCGTCTATCAAGTCCCTCGTAGCAGAGCTTATTAAGATAAGTCCATGAATCATATCCCTCAGGCACCTCAAAATGAGGAAGTTTGGTCACGCCAAATTCAAACTCCACGTGACATCTATCAGCAATCTCCTGAGTGCGAGCAACTGCTTCCTTGGCGTAAGGGAAAAGCTCAAGCATCTCCTCCTCAGACTTAACATAAAACTCCTGAGTCTCAAATCTCATTCGATCCTCGTCGTTAAGCTTTTTGCCTGTCTGAATACAAAGCAGTACATCATGGCTGTCTGCATCCTCTCTATTTGTATAATGGCAGTCATTGGTAACAACAAGAGGAATGCCTGTCTCACGAGAAAGTCGCATAAGCCCCTGATTAACAGTCTGCTGCTCGGGAATACCATGGTCCTGCATTTCAAGATAATAGTTGCCCTCACCGAAAAGCTCTAAATATTTATGAGCAACTGCTTTTGCCTCATCATACTGCTGACGATTGAGAGCTCTTGCCACCTCACCTGCCAAGCAAGCAGACAGACAGATAATACCCTCGTGGTACTTCTCGAGAATCTCAAAATCCACACGTGGCTTGTAATAATAACCATCCACATATCCCGCTGAAACTATCTTAATCAGATTCTGATAACCTGCATTATTCTCCGCCAATAAAATAAGGTGATAATATCTATCCTCACCCTGGACACGCTCACGGTCAAATCTAGAGCCAGGTGCCACATACACCTCGCAGCCAATAACAGGATTAATGCCTGCATTTTTACATTCTTTATAAAAATCAACTACACCATACATATTTCCATGGTCAGTGATTGCCGCAGCAGTCATGCCCATATCCACACACTTTTTTACATAGGATTTTATTTTATTTGAACCATCTAACAGTGAATATTCTGTATGGGTGTGCAGATGTACAAAACTCATACACTTTCCTTTCTAGCTTAAGAAGCCTTGCCTGCATATTTCATAATAAGCAGTTCAATAGCCATTTTATCATTTAAAAGTCCAGTATTAATCTGCTGTAGATACTGGGCTGAATCATTCAAAATACCGTCAATCTCTGATATAGTCATAAGCTTGGCTCTAGGGATTGTCATCTTGATACCGTACTCACTTTTCGCTCCCATTTTATTTGCAATGGTGCGATAATCATCACCTGCATCGTACAATTCTTTGATTACACGCATGCGTCTAAACTCAGCAATCAAAGCACCTAAAATCTCTCTTGGATTAGTATCAAGAGCCAAATGCTTTTGGTAAATGTCCATGGTCTGTCTCAAATTTTTCTCTGAAATGGAATTAACCAAATCAAATACCTTGGACTCTACGCCGGCAACACATATAGCAGACACATCCTCAGATAGAATCTGCTCTCTGTCGCCCACGTAACTAATGAGCTTTTCAAGCTCTGTATCCATGTTGCTCATGTTGGCATGGGTCATCTTAAGGAAAAGCTGAAAAGCATCCTGCTTCATCATCTTGCCCTCCGCCTTAAGCTTGGCGCCAATCCATTTAGCTAAGTCCGCATCATTTAGCATGGTAAACTCAACTGCAAGTCCAGCTGAGCTTGCTATCTTAAATAGCTTGCTGCGGCCAATTCCAGCATCCTCAAGTACGATGAAAATAACATGAGGTGGCAATGCTGCAAAATACTCTATTAAATCCGGCTCATCTTTTTTCTTAGCGGTAGCAGATCTGCTAGCCAGATTGCATCTCTCTAAAAGAATAACTCTATACTGAGTGCCATCAGCACCTACAGGCTTGGCAAAAAAAGGCATGGTCTCAGCCAAATCGATAATCTCTCTATCACTGATATCCTTGCCATGATATTTGGAGAAATTCATAGTATCTCCCTCGTTGACAAGAGCCTTAATCAGCTTGTCCTTAAACTGCTGCTTCAGGTATTCCTCGTCTCCGTAGAGCAAATATAAATTTCTAAATTTTTCATTTTTAATATCTTCGTTAATTCTTCTCATACACTATTATTCCAAATCCTAATAGGCCATTTGCCCTCGATTTTTATTGTATCAGATTTCATGTTTTTATCACAGTTTATTCAAACATACATTGTATTCTATAGGTACTGAAACTCAAATATTTCACCTACAGGAGGATGGCTCATGGATAGCAGAGAAGACCTGATAAAAGGATTAAGTCAAGCAATGAATGGCTCTAAAGAAGATGAACTGGGCCGTCAGTTTTTCGCAGACACCAACACCCTTAGAACTGGTGCCGCAGGTGGCAATACTGAAGTCAGTGTTTTAGTGTCTAAGGAAGAATTTGCAGGTATTGCAACTGGCCTTGTAAAATACCATATTACAGACAGACGTGGCATCGAAGAAGGTAATGACATTATTTTCAATGAAGTAGAATCTGATGGATTTACCCAGACAGGCCACAAGCTGACAAAACGAGTTATCAATGTAAAATCCTATCTGCAGGTCAAGGGCCTAAAAGACGGTTTTTCTATTGTTTCTTTTTAATTAATATTTGAATGTAAAATGCGCCATTGGCGCTAAATTATAAAGGGCTTTGGTACCTCCCAGTTTAGTTGGATCCCAAAGCCCATTTTTTTGCAATGCAAAACTCTATTTATTCTATTATTTCGTATGTCTTGCTGAAAATATCTCGCTCTATGATGTAAACATCTGAAGTATCGGTCTTTGATACTGCCATAAAATCTCCCGGCTTGCCAAGGTAATAGCTATCTGGGTCCCAGCGAGTAAATACCTTTGTACGTATCTTGATTTCTTTGGCATAAATCTCACCGGTGCCAAGGGAAATACATGAATGAGCAAATGGCAATAGATTCTCGCTATCACCAGTCTCCACAGCCTTGATGGTAGGCGCATACTCGCCCGGATAATTGTAAGGCTCTGATGTAGGCTCATACTTTTTAATGAAATCATCCCATTTCATAGGATAAATCTCACCCTGAATACCAATAGCAATAACAGTATCGTCAGTAACTGGCATATCCACGTCACCCTCAAGGGTACGAATAATGCTGCGAGTACCTGCAGGCACCACATCTGTGGCCTTCACATAGCCCACCTTAATTCGCTTCTTGCGATATGACTGCATACTAGAAGTATCTGCCTTATAGCTGTCAGCATAGATAATCTCAGTATTTCTAAAGTAAGAATGCATACGGCTTCTGAAGAACTGTTGAATAGTAGGAGCGGCATAGTCCATTTCCTGAAGCTCTAATAGCGCACGTCTGATAGAACCACCAGCCTTTACTCTGTGTCCACCACCATCTCCAACACCGTTGCAGATAAACTTAGCTAGCTCGTCAGCCTTTACCTCTCTGACGCAGCTTCGTACTGATATTTTGATACCACCCTCGTGAATAGAGTAGACAAGACAACAGTCCACATCCTCCACCTCAAGCAACATATCAGAAATGATACCAAGGACATTAGGGTCACAAGGGTCAGTTTTTACTATCGTATAATGGTAATCCCTGTAATACTCAGAGCCAAGCAGAGCAATACCTGCTATTCTCAGCTCATCCTGAGATATATTGGAATTTTTAAATTTGGTAATGATAGATACGCTATATTTTAATTCGTCTCGCATATCCATATCCAGAGGATGGTGTACCTCTGAGAAATTGTTGCTATCTGTCATTAATCCATAATACAAGGCAGTTGCCAATAGAATATCATCATTTACCGGAAACTCCTCTTGACGAAGCATATCCCAAACAACCGTCGCACAACTAGCCTGATAAGAACGCACCTCTGAAAGCTCTGGTAAAACTCGAGAAACCTGATGATGATCAATGATGGCAATATTTTTCGCTTCGAACTTTTGAATATTGCCCTCTCCATACTGACTGTCCACTGTGACAATCACATCTGGAAGAATGTCTTTTTCTATATTAAGCAATTCATTGAGCTGCTCCTGATAGCGCACATAATGAACTTTAATGGACAAATCAGAAACCATCAGCTTTAGGTTGCTCTTGGAAATCTCAAAATTGCCGCCGTAAATAAACCTGACATTTTTCCCTTTTGACTTGAGGTATTTGACTACTGCATAACCAGAAGCCAAAGCATCTGCATCAGGATTGTTGTGGCACTGAACTATTATATTTTCGAATTCTAATAACTGTGATAATCTCATGAAATTATTATAATTTTTTTCATGTTGAAAATAAAGTACGAAAGCCGGAAAAAAAGGAGCCTGGATTTCTCCAGACTCCATTAAAAATCAGTTATCCTAACTCTTCCCATTCATACCCCTTAGCGTACATAGAATCAATTAACGCATCCAGTGGCATTGGCTTTGAAAAATAGTATCCCTGAGCCATGTTGCATCCGATTTCCTTTAAGAATTCATAGCTTTCCTCAGTCTCAACGCCCTCGCAAAGCGGAAGAATTCCCATGGCATTGGTAGCACTTACAATGTATTTCATAAGAGGCTTTGATTTTGGATTTTTCTCGTAACCTCTTAAAAATACCATATCAAGCTTTAGTACATCGAACTCATACTCAGCAATAGTGTTAAGTGACGAGTAGCCACTTCCAAAATCATCAATCCAAACATCAAAGTCGGCTTCTCTAATCTTCTTAGTGGCATCCTTGATAATACCTGTATTATCATTAAATGCGCTCTCAGTAATTTCCACCTCAAGCATATTATGCGGAATCTGATATATCTCACAGAAATCAGAAAGCAGCTTAAACACATCACAGACTTCAAAATCAAGTCTTGACACATTGATAGAAACTGGAACCAGCTCCTCCCCCTGGTCGGCAAGCCTCCTGATATCCTGACATACTTTTTTTACCACGAATTCATCTACAAAATGAATCAAGTGGAATTTCTCCAGTGTTTCCACGAAATAGCTAGGAGGAAGCATTCCATCATTTGGATCAATCCATCTAACAAGAGCCTCGTATCCGCATATTTTACCAGTCTCCACACGAATAATAGGCTGGTAGAATACCTTTATATAGTCATTGGCAATAGCCTCATCAATATGGTCAACAACAAACTGTTGTCGGCGCAAGCCATCACGGATTATGTCATCGTAAATACAATAATTTACATCATGACGATTCTTTATACTGTTACAAGCCAGGCGAGCATGATCACATGCTAAACCCACCTCAGCGTGAGGGTCCTCCATGAAATAAATACCAGCCTTGACCTTTACCTTTTTATTTACATCCTCTGTAAGAAGCATCTTTCTGTAGATTTCTTCTACATTTTCAATTACCTCATCCTTTGGAGTGGTTGTAAATACAACAAAGTGGTCATCAGAGAATCTGGCTACAGTAGCGCCGCTAAAAACTGTCCTGATTGTCTTTCCCAAGTCCTTTAGGATTTCGTCACCCATGATAAATCCATGGCGCTCGTTGTAAAGTTTGAAATTTGGAATATCAAAATGAATAAAGGCCACATCCTGACGTCTAAAATCCGGTGAATTCAGAAGCACCTGAACCTTGTTATAGAAAAATGCCATGGTAAGCAAGCCGGTCAGCTCATCGGTCTCACGGTTGGCGGCAAGTACTTCTGCCTCAGCAAACGAGTTGCTAGCATTGTTGGCGTACTCATTCTCCTCAACATCCACTATGAATACATAGTAAAAGCTTCGGCCATTTGGCCAGTGTAAAAGATGTCCAAAGTCCTCTATATATCTGACATCGCCATTCTTAGGAATAATTCTATATCTCACATAATCGTGGCGCTTCTCAGCGTAGATAGTTTGAGCTTCTATCTGATTTTCAATCTTGTGAAAATCATCAGGATGAACCATCCCCTTAAATGTGCCATCCACGTACTCTAAAAATTCATCAAAAGTTTTGCAACCAAAGAGCCTAATTACATTCTCATCTGCAAAGAGTATTTGCTCATTTCCGCCTGCTTCATATATGAAAAATCCACCTGGTAAACCAACTGGCAAACGCCCACTCATATCTGTAATGTAGTAATTGTCACTCATAGCTACCCCCCGGCCTTTAAGACACAGTCAACCTATTTTTGTTGATTGTAGCATTAAAATGTGAAAAAACTTAGTAAATATAATGAACCACATATGCACAAAACATCGTCTTTTTCTACTAGCTTATCCACATCTAATCTGTCTGTATCCGCAGCTGAAATTACCTGAGCTTCAACACCTTTTTCTTTTATTTTTTCAGCTAATTCTCCAGGCGGCATGGTCCTGTCATTTGGCACCGCCATGGTGTAGCATTTTTTCGCTACTGGCAGCAATTCATCAAGGATAATATCCACCTCTTTATCCTTTAGTATTCCCATTAAAAAGGTAATCTTCTTATCAGGGAAATACTGTTGCAATGATTCTCTAAGTACCCTAGCCCCCTGTCTATTGTGACCTCCATCCACAATTACATATGGCTGCCTGCTTACAAGAGTAAATCTACCAAACCATCTAGTATCCTTTATTCCATCCTCTATCATCTCTTCTGAAATATGGAATTTCTTGCTATTAAAGCACTCGTTAAACTTTTTGATAGCAAGAATAGCAAGTGCAGCATTTTCAATCTGATACGTTCCAAGAAGTGAAGTTTCGTAAATACGGTCTATTTCAAAAGTCTGGCCTCTAAGATTTTGCCTGATTAATTTAGGCTTTTTAATGTAATCTATGTGAACCTTTTGCTTTTTGCATGTCTGACTTAGCACCTTTTTTACTTCCGCCTCTTGAATTGCAGATACCACCTTGGTGCCAGGCTTAATTATGCCAGCCTTCTCTGTGGCTATCTCCGTCAAAGTATTCCCCAGAATCGACATATGATCGTAGCTGATTGGCGCTATAACCGTCACTATGGGCGCGGGGATGACATTGGTAGTGTCAACTCTGCCACCCATGCTTACCTCCAAAACAACCACATCGCATTTACGTTTTTTGAAATATAAAAATCCCATTACTGTGAGAATCTCATACTCGCTAGGGTGGATGCCTTTTTTTGCAAGCTTGTCGTAGGCAGGCTTTACCTCTGTAAAAACAGCAGCAAAATCTTCGTCTGAAATCTCTTTTCCATTTACTACAAAAAGCTCATTGTATCTGTGTAAAAAAGGCGAAGCAAAAGTGCCTATTTTCAGTTTCGCCTGATTTAAAATAGACGAAATATAAGCCACAGTAGAGCCTTTTCCATTGGTGCCTGCCACATGAATATACTCCAAATCCATGTGTGGATTATTTAGTTGTTCTAGAAGGGCCAGCTCTGCATCAAGGGAAAACATATCCTTCACAGGTGTCCCTGTAATTTTTGGTGGTTTAAAATGAGGCAATTCCTCAAAAAAAGAAATTGCCTCTTGATAACTATATTTTTTCATAAAGTTTTACGCTCTCAAACGCCTTTAACAATGTGTAAATAATAGCTGTGTTAACTACAAGCATAATTGCTTCCTTAGGAAGACGGTAGAGAATAGTGTTGAAATATCCAAGCTTTAGATAAAGCATGTTGAGCCAGATACTGTTAAGCAGAACACCTACAACCACTGTGTATGTAACCATAGTCACAATCATGCGCTGAAGTGTTACTCTCTTCTTGTAAAGGAAAAGTCCAAAAATCACACCAGTCATCATGCTACTGAATGTAAATCCAGGGAAAAATGGGCCAGTAGGATACATCAAAAATCCTCCTACATCCACAAGTATTCCCATAACTCCAGCGATACCAGGTCCAAGCAAAAGACCTGCCAAGCAAAGTGGCACAAAAGCAAATCGGATTTCAATAAACTGATTGATTGGAAATTTAAAATAACCAAGTACAATACCGATTGCTGTAAGCATTGCTGCAAGTGTGAGTGTTTTAGTGTTAGATAATTTTTTCATAAAAAATACACCTCCTTTGCAGTTCCTTTTGTCTACAATGAAGGTGTATATAAACCTCGCTATGTAGCAGCGGGATGCGACCATAAAACCGCGGGTTACCCTTCGTCTGCGTGACAACTCCCTGTTCACACAGCACTTAACGCTTTACAGTCTACTCTGCATTTCTAATTTTCCTGTATTATATGCGCAAGCCACGTTTAATGCAATAGTTTTTTAGTATTTTCATTGTAAGTCTTTGATATAACTTTTTTCTTTAGTCTTGCACTTCTAGTTCTTTTAGCGCCTGTTTGGCACTCAATTGCGCACCAGCAAATTTGTATTCATAAGAATCACATTCTTTAAATATTTCTTCTATTTCTTTCTCTGAAAGATTACTGTTACTGCTGGAATATGTTCTTGTACCAGCCAGTTCTTTTAACTTCAGCTCATACTCGTCGATTTCACCATCATCATCGATATCCCCATCTTCTTCGTCGATGTTATAGTACTCTTCCTCATAGTTTACCCATTCGTCACCCTCTAGGCGCTCATATGAGACATAATTAATCGCCCCACCCATATCAGAGTCAGCATAATACATGCAGCTGTGACCTGGAGCATATAAGCCACCTTTCGTTCCGCCAGCGCCACCATAAGACCCCTTGATTGTAATGGAGAGGCGGCCATCTTTATATGTGTATATGTCAAAACGACTGTCCCCATAGTCGACCAATAATTCCAGGCAACCTTCACCATCAAAATCAATGAAATCATATTTACAATCAGTCGATGTGTCTTCTTCATTAAAATTAATCATATCGACAAAAGCATCCCTATAATTATCATATTTGCGATAATTGTCCAATGCTTCTTTAATAGTGGAATAATTATCTAATTGGCGCGTTATTTCGCGGGAAGTCTCCTCATCTACAAACAAAGAATAGATGTTATTTATGTCTATATATTTAGACTCCTGCTTTTCAACATCATACTCTCTTGAAAAAAAGGTGCTAAATAATTCTCCGTGAACAAACCAAACTTGCTTTTTGTCCTTTTCATTAGTTCCAGTGATAACTATATCTGTATAATTATCATCTCCAATTTTACACGTTCTTATGTCAGTTATTGTTTTAGGTGGGATATCAAACTCAAGCTTCTCATCAAAAAAATTTTCATTTATCATATAGAAAAATTTTTCATTATTAGAATTCACCCCAAACATAATTGGTTTATCTAAATCTGTTTGTACATCATCTGGAAACTGTATTATATCCCCAACATCATATTCATCCGGATTAAGCTCTTTAGCATCGTCTGCCACTTGCTTAATTTGGGATTTATCGATATCTTTACTTTCATTCCTAATTGAAAAATAGCCAGGCCATTTCTTATCAATGCTAAGCGCTATTTTCCCATCTATTTCAGGTATATATAACTCAGTTTTATAACTTGTATCGCCATCACTCGACCACAAAATTTCTTGTTCGTCATCCAATTTCTCTTTTTTCTGTTCTACCTTATTCAAAGATTTTTCTTTTTGTTTTGCAAAATATCCAAAAGAAAAACATCCTACAATAACCAGCGTCAGAATAACAGTTATTATCAATGCTATTGTTGTATTTTTCCGCATTTTATTTCACTTCTTCCTTTTGAAACTCTTTTACATTTAATGCATCATCCATTTTTTATACCCAATAGTATTCATATATTCAGCAAACTTTTTCATTGCTGTTTCAAATGATAATTCATCTCTATACTCTGTATCTATCTTCTCCCCCATACATACAAGACTTATTTTCCCTTTATGTATTAAGTCTTCAAAAATATCAAACCTTTGAGCCTTCCCTCTAGTTTTCCTGCTAAATATTGCCAAATAATGTGTTAACTGACCTTTTCTTAAAGAATCACAATTAAATCCCCTGTTTTTCGCCTCTCCACCAATTATTCTATTTATTATCTCTTTTTTACTCTTATCCTTTATTATCATGCTTTCCCTTACCAAACAGCATCCTCGAAGTAATACCAGTTATCACAGATTTTCTCAGACCTATACATTATTTTTACTTTTTTAGGACGCCCATCATAAATGTATACCCCTTCTATATCCTCAACAGGATGCCCATAATAATCAATTGCACAACCCTCTGGAGAATAATAAATTCCACATTGAAAATACTCTTCATCTTCTGGCTTATCTTTTAAAAATATAACAACCCTGTCAACACAATCCTCCTCATAATAATCTTTTAATTTTTCTACTGCTATCCGATTAACCGATAACAAATACAATTTATCTACATTATCAACATTAGGACATTCACTTTTTTCTCTATAAACATCAATTTTATCATTAAGATTACCCAATAATTCATCCGCAATTGTTGTTAATTCTTCTCTATTATGTATAACAAATTCTTTAGGATTAGGTTTTAAGAAAATTTCTTTGATAAAGAAAAACATAACAATAAGAATTAATACTATAACTATCGACTTTTTTTTATTCATCACAAAATCCTTCCTCGTGCCACTTTATTCCTAGTGCTATCGCTTCATAATGAACCAAAGGGACGGGGTTGTGGTCCATTTCCTTGATGACTATGTTACTAGCTAATTCCATAACGAATCCAAAAACAAATCTAAACCTTCATAGTTAATTTTATCTGACCGACATGCTTTCATTATTGCATATGAATCTGTAAGTTTATTTCCATCCTTATCAACAATTTCAAACCAAAGATCCAAGCGATAATTGTTATTAATTCCAAAAGCTAAAATATCTTTAATATAACCAGTAATCACATCTATATTATTATCTAGCACAAATACATAATCAGGCTTATCGTCCAAAATTGATTCCATTATCGGTATTTCGTATTTCTTTATACCACTGTTTTTAGCATTAATTATATTTCTTATATATGTATCTCTTACCTCGAAATAATCATCTCTATTCAGATGACCACCAAGCATGCTTTTATCATACATTTTGTTATATGCTGTAAAATTGACATCATCGCATTCCAATTCAACACTATATATAAAACAGTATAAATCTCCTTGTTTACTTCTTTCGACATCACTTTTTCCGCAATCTATTTCTTTGTCGCCATAGTAATATCTTAGTTGATAATCCACCGATTCTTTGAAATATAGATTACTATTGCAATAAAAATAGTATCTTCGCAAAATCCAAACGATTACTATAATTGCTATTAATGTAAAACTTATTACTATTTTTTTCATAATCACTCTTCACACTCAAATTGTACCCAGCCTCTATCAGACCAATCATATATTCCATCTAAGTCCCCTGCCAAAGATGACATTATCGGATAATTTAATGAACCATATTCTGAATAACCTTTTCCATTAGTATCTCTATCATGACGCAGTTGCTTTTCATACCATTCATCACTTGATGAAAGATTCATCCAGTCCGGAGTATTATCTACTACATAATTCCAATAATCACTATGAGCAATTGCTTTATGACCAATGAACCTAGGGACGGGGTTGGTGTTCCATTATAAATGTGTCCATTTGCTTGGCTATGCTATAATTTATAGATTCAATGACAATCTATGTCGTTAAAAAATTTATCAATCAAAACCATTGTCTTCTTTTGATAGCTTATATATGCTAGATGTAAAACATCATAATCATTATAAAAAACATGGCCATCTTTAGTCTGTTTTTTCACTCCTACCTCAATCCCACCATTTCCTTTTTCAATTGTTACATTATCATTAGATTTAAAAAAACAAACTATTCCACCCGCTATTTTCATTAATATGTCTTTAATTTCATCAAAATCTCGATCAAACAATATTTCCATATTCTTCTTTATACAATTGTAAAAATCTTTGCTATCAGCATTAGCATCTACACTGTTTTCCAAGAAAAAAATGTCCCCATATCTTTGGTAATTGTCAGAAAAAAGCTCTATATCTCCTCTTTGAAAATCTTTTACATTTAGAGCATCGTCCATTATTTTATACCCAATAGTATTCATATATTCAGCAAACTTTTTCATTGCTGTTTCAAATGATAATTCATCTCTATACTCTGTATCTATCTTCTCCCCCATACATACAAGACTTATTTTCCCTTTATGTAATAAATCTTCATAAATATCAAACCTTTGAGCCTTCCCTCTAGTTTTCCTGTTAAATATCGCCAAATAATGTGTTAACTGCCCTTTTCTTATTGAATCACAATTGAATCCCCTGTTTTTCGCCTCTCCACCAATTATTCTATTTATTATCTCTTTTTTACTCTTATCCTTTATTATCATGCTTTCCCTTACCAAACAGCATCCTCGAAGTAATACCAGTTATCACAGATTTTCTCAGACCTATACATTATTTTTACTTTTTTAGGACGCCCATCATAGACATATACTCCATCCGTATCATCAACTGGATGACCATAATAATCAATTGCACAACCCTCTGGAGAATAATAAATTCCACACTGGAAATACTCTTCATCATCAGGTTTATCATTCAAAAATATAATTACTCTATCAACATATTCCTCACCATAGAACTCCTTATATTTTTCAACTGCCATATCATGTAATGAAAGATTATCATAAATCAATTCCACATTTTGAATATTGGGGCGTTCTCCCTTCCCCTCATATATTTCAATTTTATTATCCACACTTTCCAGTAATTCGTTTGAAATATTACTGAGATTCTCCTTATTTTGATTGACAAACTCTTTTAAATCAGGTTTTAACATTCGTCTTGTAAAAGATAATATTCCTATAATTGCTAAAACACTTACTAAAAAAAGAATAATATTTTTTCTCTTATTCATCGCAAAATCCTTCCTCGTGCCACTTTATTCCTAGTGCTATCGCTTCATGATCTTCTGGAGCATCTCCTAAATACGGAAGCATAATAAACATTGGTAAATGCCACGGATCATGCCTTTTAACCTGAACAGCGCCTCCTCCCGCATACAACATCACTGGATCAAAGTAATTTGCTCCTATATACGCATATGTTACGTTTCCTAAAGTAGATGCATTCATAACTACTCCATGATACAGGAAATATTCTGTTTCCCCTAAGTACTCCACATCAAACGCATCTTCCCATCTACGTTCTTGCTTTATATCCATTTCTCCGCCAGTTTTTACTTTATTGTAAAAAACAGTAGCACCATTTATATAGCTTACGTCAAATGCATTATCTAATTTCTCTTTTTGTATTTCTAACCACGCATCAACTTCCTCTGTATAATCGGGTAAATCTGATAGATTATCCTTATTTTCCTCCTGCATCTGTTCCAAAGTTATTCCCGGTCTTTCCTCACGTTCCTGCATATAGTTGTCAAATCCATCGCCAAAATAGTTAAATGTTGTAAAATTTTCTGTCGTTAAAATCAATCCACTATCCGCCAACGTTGGATATTTTCCATTACAATCCACATAATTTATAGGTCTATTCCAACAATATAAATAGTGATTTATAGAATCCGGTTTAGCTTTATAACCTCTAACCTTATCCTCGCTTACAAATCTGCCAGTTTTATCATCATAGTATCTCGCCTGAGCAAAATAGCTATCTGTCATCTCATCAAGCTGATATCCTGTGAAAGCAAGTGGCTGGATGATGTTGCCTTTCTTTATGTATGTTGGCTTTTCATGAATACCTGTTAGCGGATTTAGATTTCTTCCAAACTCATCATAAGCATAAGCTGAAGCCACAACTCCATCAGTGCCTGTCATGTACATTCCTGAACCTAGTTCATCTAACATACAGAAATAGTCTTCGTCAGATTTAGACATTGAAACCACATTGCTATCATATATGTAGGATTCTGTCTTACCATTTACAGAGCGCTCTAGCATGTTGTGGTAGTCTTTGGTTAAATCAAGCAGGAATTCTATCTGCTCATCAGGCTTGCTTATAGCCACTCGCTTTCCCATTCCATTGTAAGTATAAGTCGCTTCAGCATTTGTATTATCCACTACCTTTGCTAGCATATTTGTAGCATCAAAAGTAAAGGTCTTATTTAAGAGACCATTTTCATATTCAGCTATTCTGTTTCCACGTTTATCATATTCAAATGAAATAGCCTTAGAGTCATTAACTGATTCTATAAGTCTATCTAGTTCATCGTAGTTATAAGTTGTTTGAATGCCATTTTCTGTAAATGATGTTCTATTTCCAAAAGCATCATATTCGTATTTACGGATGAGCTCACCATCAAGACTTACCTCTGTAAGCCTGTTTTCCAAATCATATCCATAATTATAATCGCCAGAAATATTTTCTAAATCTCTTCTAAATCTATTTACTTCGGTTCGATTACCCCTACTGTCATAGCCATAGGTATACCTATCCATAAGCCCATTTGAATCGTACATTTCAAGAGACTTAAGCATACCGCCTATAAAGTAATCAAACTTTTGAGCATTTCCATTTGGAAGAGTCTTTTCAATCAATCTACCATACGCATCATAATCATAGCTTGTCTTTTCATTTCCGTTTACAAGCTCTCTTAGCTTTCTTTCATCATCATAGATATAATCAACTGTTCTACCATCTGGATAGACTATCTCTGTTCTTTCATTAAGCTTGCCATAATTATAAGAAACTGATTTGTTATTGTAATCATTTACAGATAAAACTCTTCCAAGAACATCTCTTTGAATAGAAGTTGTACCGAGCCAATCAGTAAACTCATTTAACCTTCCAAGTTCATCATAAGATAAAGCTACAGACTTACCATCGGCATAATCTACTCTTGTTACTCTTCCCAAATCATTGTAGCCATAAGCTGTAGAATAATTATCTCTATCTACTTTTGTAACAAGTCTTCCGTACTGGTCGTATTCATAGGTTTCCTTTTGTCCTAAGGCGTCTGTTACCTCTGTAAGCTGGCCTGCCAAGTTATAAGAGTAGATTGTCACATGGCCATCTTCTCCTACCTTTGGAAGTCTATCCTCTTTAGTCTCACTGGCATCAGCAAGTCCATCCACTCGATGGATGCTCTTTAGGTTATCCAGTGAATCGTATGTATAAACTGTCTCATTTGAAAGAGCATCTACTACACTTTTAAGGCGACCTGTAGCTGTGTAGGTATAGAGAGTATCTTTATCTGAATCTGAGACCTTTGTTGCTCTTCCCATAGCATCATACTCGTATGACACCGCTCTTCCATCAGTTCCATTTACTTTTTCAATTCTACTTAAAGCATCGTAGCTATATGAGATTTCATAGCCATCAGCAAATGTTCTTTTAGAAACTCTTCCGGCACCATCGTAAGAAAGCTCTTGCTCTAGCTTATCGCAAAAATAAATAGCTGTGAGCTTTCCGCCTCTTGTGTACTCAAATCTTCTTACTCTATTTGCTGCATCTGTGATGGTCTCTATATTTCCAAGCTTTGTATAGGTATAGCTTGTCTCATTTCCTAGAGGGTCTATCTCTTTTGTCACTCGTCCAAGGAGGTCGTATTCTCTAGTGCGCTTATTTCCCAATACATCAGTTACTGAAGTAACAAGACCAGTCTCATCATAAGTAAAGCTTCTAGTGTGACCAAGGGCATCTGTCTCCTTAGTAACACGATTCATCACGTCATACTCAAGAGCTCTTACTCTTATATCACCTATGTATTCAGCTACTACATTTCCATTTTTATCATAGTCATATCCCCTGGTTCTTCCCTCTGGGTCTGTGACTTTAGTAAGTCGCATAAGTGGGTCGTACTCATAAAGAATCACACCACCATTAGGCAAGCATACCTTTTCCTGCTTACCCATTACGTTATATTTAATTTCAGTAACTCGACCTGCCTGATCTACTACCCTAGAGACTTTTCCCATGACATTTATGTCAAAAGTCCTCTTGGTCTTATCTGGCTCTGTTACTGATGTGACCTTACTCGCAGCATCGTATGTATAAATACGCTCATTACCAAGGGCATCTACTGTCCTTGTGATTCTATCTGCACTATCATACTCAAAGGTAGTTACTTCTCCGCTAGGGCTTACGGTTTTGATGACACGATTAAGCTTATCATACTCATATGATGTCTTAACACCATCTGGGTCTTCTACCGTATTTACGTTACCTCTTTCATCATAAGAAAATAAAGTGGCTGCCCCATTTGCATTCTTTGCCTTCGCAAGATTTCCATTTTTATAGATAAATCTATTGGTCTCATTAAGTGGATTTCTTATTTCAAAAAGCTTGCCATCTAAATCATACTCATAGTGGTATTCCTCGCCCTTGGCTCCCTTTACAGCAAGTGGCTTACCATCTGCTCTATAGGTAATGCTTGTTTTATTTCTTAAAGCATCTACCACCTTTGTCAGATGGCCCTTATTATCATAAGAAAATCTTGTTGTATTTCCTCTTTTATCTGTATAGCTAGTCTTTTGATTTCTGTTGTTGTAGGTATATCTTTCCTCCCCATCATAGTAGGTAGTCTTTGTATGACGACCTAGCTCATCATGAGTATAGATGACCCTGTTACCATTCTGCTCTGTAGCAGTGCAGGTCTTTTTTTCATCATCATACTCATAAGTCATAACAGTCTCATCAGGGAAGCTCTGCTTTACAGTTCGTCCCTCACTGTCATACTCATTTGTGATAGATGTAATTCCCTTTGGATTAATCACATCCTTTATTCTATTTTCACTATCGTATGTAAATCTTCTTGTAGCTTGATCTGGTTCTTTGATCTCTACAAGTCTTCTAT
>NZ_VTVE01000007.1 GCF_010906925.1 Pseudobutyrivibrio xylanivorans
TTTTAGAATAAACCTTCGATCTATTAGTATTCATCAGCTGAATGTGTTACCACACTTACACCTTGAACCTATCTACCTTATCGTCTTTAAGGGATCTTATCTCCTTGAAGGAGGGGATATCTCATCTTGAGGGGGGCTTCACGCTTAGATGCCTTCAGCGTTTATCCCGTCCAGACTTGGCTACTCAGCTATGCCGTTGGTCGACAGCTGATACACCAGTGGTCCGTCCACCCCGGTCCTCTCGTACTAGGGGCAGCTCCTCTCAAATATCCTCCGCCCGCGCCGGATAGGGACCGAACTGTCTCACGACGTTCTGAACCCAGCTCGCGTACCGCTTTAATGGGCGAACAGCCCAACCCTTGGGACCTGCTACAGCCCCAGGATGCGATGAGCCGACATCGAGGTGCCAAACCACTCCGTCGATGTGAACTCTTGGGAGTGATAAGCCTGTTATCCCCAGGGTAGCTTTTATCCGTTGAGCGATGGCAATCCCACTTTATACCACCGGATCACTAAGTCCTACTTTCGTACCTGCTCCACCCGTCGGTGTCGCAGTCAAGCTCCCTTCTGCCTTTGCACTCTTCAAATGGTTTCCGACCATTCTGAGGGAACCTTTGAGCGCCTCCGATACCCTTTCGGAGGCGACCGCCCCAGTCAAACTCCCCGCCTGGCATTGTCCCACCACCGGATAACGGCGGCTGGTTAGAAATCCAATACTACAAGGGTGGTATCCCAACAGTGACTCATATGAAACTGGCGTCCCATAATCTTAGTCTCCCACCTATCCTGTACATGCAGTACCGAATCCCAGTACCAAACTGGAGTAAAGCTCCATGGGGTCTTTCCGTCCTGGCGCGGGTAACCAGCATCTTCACTGGTACTTCAATTTCACCGGATGCATTGTCGAGACAGTGCTCAAATCATTACGCCTTTCGTGCGGGTCGGAACTTACCCGACAAGGAATTTCGCTACCTTAGGACCGTTATAGTTACGGCCGCCGTTTACTGGGGCTTAAATTCAAAGCTTCGCTTGCGCTAACCTCTCCTCTTAACCTTCCAGCACCGGGCAGGCGTCAGCCCATATACATCACCTTACGGTTTCGCATAGACCTGTGTTTTTGCTAAACAGTTGCTTGAGCCTATTCTCTGCGGCCTGACGTTAATCAGGCACCCCTTCTCCCGAAGTTACGGGGTCATTTTGCCGAATTCCTTAACAATGCTTCTTCCGTCGGCCTTAGGATTCTCTCCTCATCCACCTGTGTCGGTTTACGGTACGGGTACAATAAATACAATAGCGGCTTTTCTCGGCACAGACTCTACTTACTTCGCTACTTTAATTTCGCTCCGCATCACGTCTTTGAGTTGATTAGCGGATTTGCCAACTAATCCTCTACCTCGCTTGCACCAGTATTTCCATTCCTGGCTTAAGCTTTGTCCATGCGTCCCCACAGTTCTGATTTATTGCAGTACAGGAATCTCAACCTGTTATCCATCGACTACGTCTTTCGACCTCGCCTTAGGCCCCGACTTACCCAGAGCAGATCAGCTTTACTCTGGAAACCTTAGATATTCGGCCTGAAGGATTCTCACCTTCATCTCGCTACTCATTCCGGCATTCTCTCTTCTTGTTCCTCCACTGCTCTTTACAGTACAGCTTCGTCGGTTGCAAGAATGCTCCTCTACCACTCATACTAGGTATGAATCCTAAGCTTCGGTGTTGTGTTTTAGCCCCGGACATTTTCGGCGCAGGACCTCTCGACTAGTGAGCTGTTACGCACTCTTTGAATGTATGGCTGCTTCTGAGCCAACATCCTAGTTGTCTATGAAATCCCACATCCTTTACCACTTAACACACACTTTGGGACCTTAGCTGTAGGTCTGGGCTGTTTCCCTTTTGACTATCCAACTTATCTCGTATAGTCTGACTCCCGTACATCGGCTATCTGGCATTCGGAGTTTGATATCTCTTGGTAAGCTTTGACGCCCCCTTAAGAATTCAGTGCTCTACCTCCAGTAGTCTAATACGAGGCTAGCCCTAAAGCTATTTCGAGGAGAACCAGCTATCTCCGGGTTCGATTGGAATTTCTCCGCTATCCACACCTCATGCCCACCCTTTTCAACGGATGTGGCTTCGGCCCTCCATTTCCTTTTACGGAAACTTCAGCCTGGACATGGATAGGTCACCCGGTTTCGGGTCTACAATCACTGACTATTCGCCCTATTCAGACTTGGTATCCCTTCGGCTCCACACCTTTAGTGCTTAACCTTGCCAGTAATCGTAACTCGCCGGACCGTTCTACAAAAAGTACGCCGTTCCTCATATAAAGAGGTTCGACAGCTTGTAAACACAGGGTTTCAGGTTCTCTTTCACTCCCCTCCCGGGGTTCTTTTCACCTTTCCTTCACAGTACTATGCGCTATCGGTCACTAAGAAGTATTTAGGGTTACGGGGTGGTCCCCGCGCGTTCAGACAAGGTTTCACGTGTCTCGTCCTACTCTGGATACCGCCATGTCAATTATCTTTTCGCTTACGAGGCTTTCACTCTCTTTGGCTGGCTTTCCCAAAACCATTCTGCTAAAACTCTTGAATCAATTATGCGGTCCGAACCCCGAAATGCACGCATCTCGGTTTGCCCTCTTTCCATTTCGCTCGCCGCTACTTTGGAAATCGATTTTTCTTTCTCTTCCTCCGGCTACTTAGATGTTTCAGTTCACCGGGTTCCCTTCCATACGTTATGTATTGGCGTATGGATGACTGGAGTCTTTCCAGCCGGGTTTCCCCATTCAGATATCTCTGGATCAATGCTTATTTGCAGCTCCCCAAAGCTTTTCGCAGCTTATCACGTCTTTCTTCGGCTCTTAGTGCCAAGGCATCCACCCTGCGCTCTTGATTGTTTAATCTCGAATGTATAGCGTTACATTTTAAATTTGTTCAATAAGAACTTGTTTGGTTTGTTAATTCTCGGATGTCTTGATATTTAAGAAA
>NZ_VTVE01000009.1 GCF_010906925.1 Pseudobutyrivibrio xylanivorans
TGAGTTAGGAGAAATTGTTATGGCACGAGCAGATGCGAGTGGAAATATCGAGCGAGGAGAAGTGGATATTCAGTGGAATACCCAAAGACTTCGCTCGTATTTTAATAAATGTCAGGAAACATATGATAGCTTTTTGTCCATGTCCGATGGACTTATTAAGGCGTTTGAATCCTATGCAAATGACGAGGAGCATACAGGACCAGAGGCTGACAGTTCAAAGGCTTTTGTTACAGAAAAGCAGATACCACTTTTAATTGATATCGTGGATGATATACAAAAGCTAGAGGATTTACAGGAAAACCTAATGACATCCTTTGAGGAAAATGTAGATTCCTCTACAGCCGCTAGGATAAGCACAGCGCATCTGAGACAGGTAATGCTTGATTTTGTAGGTTTAGAAGATAACTTACAGGATGTTGGTGACAAGATAAAAGGCCTAGCAGAGAGCCTGGCAGAGACCTGTAGTGAGGTAGGGACCTACACAGTGCCAGACTATCAGCCATACTACGACGAGATGGAAAAGCTCTCTAGTAGAAATGGACTTACAGGACTTGTGCCTGAGACAAAAAAGGCTCTAGAGGATTTTGATGCAGCCCACAAAACAGATATATCCTCTAGTGATTACAAGACTATTTATGACACAATAACAGCTAATATCAGCTCCTTCATGGCAGGACTTGGGGATGGTAAATACTACGACATCACCACCTACAATGAAACAGGAGAGAGCCTTGCATGGAGATATCCAGCCAATGAATTGGAGGGAGAGGCTCTAGAAGAGTATGTTCAGTATGTAACAGATATGGATGCATATCTTAGAGGCGTAAAGCCAAGATGTGCTGTATATAAGTATGACCCTGTAAACATGTGTAATGGTAATTACATCAATGAGCATACAGACATATCTTTGGGCGGAAGATTCAAGCTTGAGTTTAAGCGCTTTTACAATGCACTGGATATTTCAGAAAAGTCCCTTGGAGTAGGCTGGACCCACTCCTTTGAAAAACGTATATACGAAGATAATGACAAGTTGAAAATAGATTATCCCGATGGAAGTAGTGGTTCATTTGCATGTATAAATGCAAAGAAGCAGCTATACATGGAAGAGCATGGTGAGCCAGGCATCCTTGAAAAGCTGACAGATGGATATGTATTAAGACAGGATAGCGGAGAGTTTGAAAGATATGATGTAAGAGGCTATCTGATAGCCTTTGGGGATAATGATGGAGAAAATGTTTCTTTAGTCTATGAAAAGTCTGAAGGAAAAAGACTTTTATCAAAAGTAGTAGCAAAGAATTCAAATACATTAACATTCTCCTATTTTAAAGATGGAAAAAATCTAGGACTTATAGAAAAGGTGACTGACCAGACAGGCCGGTCTGTTTTTTATGCCTATGAAGATAGAAGACTTGTAGAGATCAAAGAACCAGATCAAGCTACAAGAAGATTTACATACGATAGTGAAAATAGAATAAAGGATGTGATTAATCCAAAGGGAATTACATCTATCACAAATGAGTATGACAG